>NZ_CP086370.1:4800000-6852586 GCF_020865585.1 Pseudoduganella aquatica | reverse complement strand
TAATCGTCTATCTGTAAGGGTGCGCAAGGGCGCTTATGCGCTGCGCGTAACACGCTATTCTAACCCCGAAGTCCGAAGTTATCCACAGGCATGACGCGAATTTTTGCATGCGGGCGGCCGCCGGCGGCGGCAAAAGGCTGAGCCGGAGGTTGACAAGCGGGGGTGAAATGCTGATAATTCAGGGTTCCCCGCCCGTATGCCGTGTTTAAACCACAATATGGAGTAAGCGTGGATTAAAGCGGGCGATGAGATGGACCCAGCTGTGCCGGACGGCATAGGTGCGCGAAATGTCATTGGCACCAATAAAGACGGGACGTTTTTCCCGATTTTGTATTTTTTTGCTTTTTCAGCGAGACCAACATGAAACGTACTTACCAACCTTCCGTTGTACGCCGTAAGCGTACCCACGGCTTCCGCGCACGTATGGCTACCCGTGGTGGCCGCGCAGTTCTGAATGCACGCCGCGGCAAAGGCCGCAAGCGTCTGGCTGTATAAGCCATCCGCTTGTTAGCTGATCGCGTGGAAAGCTGTACTTCAAACGGCTCGACAGGCGAAGGTTCACACGACTTCGCACGCGCTCGGCGCATCGTTAAAACGGATGAATTTTCATCCGTTTTTCGTTTGCGCCCTGCACAAAAGAGTGCGCACTTCGTGCTGTACACCCGACCCAACCAGTTGCCGCATGCGCGGCTGGGCGTCGTGGTGGCCAAGCGTTTTGCGCCGCGCGCCGTCACGCGCAACACCATCAAACGCGTCACCCGCGAACTGTTCCGCGTGACCGGCCTGCCTGCTATCGACTGCGTGGTGCGCTTGTCCCGCCCGGTCAACAGCAAGGACGGCCCGGCCACCACGGCCCAGCTCAAGGCGGAACTGCGCCAGGAGCTTACGCGCCTGTTCGCATCGCAGAACAAGGCCCGGCCCGCCAAATGAGCACGCTGCCATGAGCAAACTGCTGACCCTGCTGCTGCGCTTTTACCAGCTGGCCATCAGTCCCATGCTGGGGCCGCGTTGCCGTTTCTATCCCAGCTGCTCGAATTACGCCCTGGAAGCGCTGCGCGTCCACGGCGCCGCGCGCGGCAGCTGGCTGGCGGCGCGCCGCGTTTGCCGCTGCCATCCCTGGAATGCGGGCGGGCTTGATCCCGTCCCAGCCAAGAATTCCTCGACCGCTTGCGGTTGCAACCACACCTGATAAATACCGTAATGGATATCAATAAACGTACCATTTTGTGGATCGTGTTCGCCGTCTCGCTGGTCATCCTGTGGAATAACTGGATGGTCTCGACCGGCAAGCCGTCGATGTTCGCGCCGGCGCCGCCGGCCGCATCCGCTTCGGCCAAGGCCGTCGTGCCCGCTTCGGCGCAAGCCGTGGCCGCCGCGGCCGCCGCCGCCCAGCCGGGCGCAGCGGAAGGCGCCGCGCCGTTCAAGCGCGAGACCATCACCATCACCACCGACGTGGTGAAAGCCGACATCGACACCCTGGGCGGCGAACTGGTGCGCCTGGAGCTGCTCAAGCACCACGACAAGATCGACGCCAAGAAGAACCAGGTGCTGTTCCAGAAGGGCGGCAAGAACACCTATCTGGCGCAGACCGGCCTGGTCGGCGTAGCGGGCGCGCCCAACCACACCACCGGCTTCACCGCCAAGCCGGGCGTGCGCGCGCTGGCCGACGGCAACCAGGTGCAACTGGTGCTGGAAGCGGAGCAGGGCGGCGTCAAGCTGGTGAAGACCTTCACCTTCAAGCGCGGCGACTACACCGTCGACGTGCGCCACGACGTCACCAACACCGGCGCCGCGCCGATTGCGCCTGAGCTGTACCTGCAGCTGGTCCACGACGGCAACAAGCCGGAAGGCGACACCTGGTTCAACAGCAGCTTCACCGGCCCGACCATGTACACGGCGGCCGACAAGTACAAGAAGCTGACCTTCGAAGGCATCGAGAAGCACGACGCCAAGCAGAAGGAAAACCCGTCCGTGAAACTGGATGCCGGCCACGCCGAGAAAGCCGACAACGGCTGGGTTGCCATTTCGCAGCACTTCTTCGTGTCGGCCTTCGTGCCGCAGGACAAGCTGGCGCGCGACATCTTCACCAAGAAGATCGACACCAATACCTACGCCATCGGCGTGGTGCAGCCGCTGGGTACGCTGGCGCCGGGCGCCACCATCTCCAACAGCGCCAAGCTGTACTCGGGCCCGCAGGACGAGAAAGCGCTGGAAAAAGTCTCGCCCGGCCTGGACCTGGTGAAAGACTACGGCATGCTGACCATCCTGGCCAAGCCGATGTACTGGGTCATGGAACAGCTGTTCGCCATCCTGCACAACTGGGGCTGGACCATTATCGTCTTCACCATCCTGATCAAGCTGCTGTTCTTCCCGCTGTCGGCCGCCGGCTACCGCAGCATGGCGCGCATGAAGGTGGTCACGCCTAAAATGACCGCCATCCGCGAGCGCCACAAAGGCGATCCGCAGAAGATGAACCAGGCCATGATGGAGCTGTACAAGACCGAAAAGATCAACCCGCTGGGCGGCTGCCTGCCTATCCTGGTGCAGATGCCGGTCTTTATCGCCCTGTACTGGGTGCTGAACGCCTCGGTGGAAATGCGCGGCGCGCCGTGGGTGGGCTGGATTACCGACCTGACCCAGCCGGATCCATGGTTCATCCTGCCGGTGCTGTACGCGATTTCCATGTACATCACCACCAAGCTGAACCCGGCGCCAGCCGATCCGATGCAAGCGAAAATGATGCTGTTCATGCCGCTGGCCTTCTCGGTGATGTTCTTCTTCTTCCCGTCCGGCCTGGTGCTGTACTGGGTGGTGAACAACGTGCTGTCGATCTGCCAACAGTACCTGATCACCAAAAAATTCGCGCCTGCCGAAGCAAAATAAGGCCAGGCTAGCAAGCTGTACCAAAGGCCCGTGCCATGCACGGGCTTTTTTTTACTACAATCACCCCATGAAACTCGACACTTCCCCTATCGCCGCCATCGCCACCGCCCCTGGCCGCGGCGGCATCGGCGTGGTACGCGCCTCCGGCAAGAACCTGTCCGGCCTGATCGAAGCCCTGTTCGGCGCCACGGCGTTGCAGCCGCGCCACGCCACCTACATCCCCTTCAAGCAGGCCGACGGCACGGTGATAGACCAGGGCATCGCCATCCACTTCAAGGGACCGCATTCCTACACCGGCGAGGACGTGCTCGAGCTGCAGGGCCACGGCGGCCCCGTGGTGCTGCAGATGCTGCTGGCGCGCGTGCTGGAGGCCGGCCAGCCCTTCGGCCTGCGCCTGGCCGAGCCCGGCGAATTCACGCGCCGCGCCTACCTGAACGACAAGCTGGACCTGGCGCAAGCCGAAGCCGTGGCCGACCTGATCGACGCCTCCACCGAGGCGGCCGCCAAGTCCGCCTCGCAGTCGCTGTCCGGCGCGTTCTCGAAAACCATCCATGCGCTGGTCGAACGGGTCACGAATCTGCGCATGCTGGTGGAAGCCACGCTGGACTTCCCGGAAGAAGAAATCGACTTCCTGGAAAAATCCGACGCGCGCGGCCAGCTCAGCGGCATCGTGGAAGCGCTGGACACCGTGTTCCGCCAGGCCGCGCAGGGCGCGCTGCTGCGCGAAGGCCTGAACGTGGTGCTGGTGGGCCAGCCCAACGTGGGCAAGTCCTCGCTGCTGAACGCGCTGGCCGGCTCCGACGTGGCCATCGTCACGCCCATCGCCGGCACCACGCGCGACAAGGTCAGCGAGACTATCCAGATCGAAGGCATCCCGCTCAACATCATCGACACCGCCGGCATCCGCCGCAAGGACGAGGACGTGGACGTGGTCGAGCGCATCGGCATCGAGCGCACCTGGGGCGAAGTGGAAAAGGCCGACGTCATCCTGCACCTGCTGGACGCCGACCACGGCCCCTCGCGCGCGGACGAAGCCATCGTCGCCAACTTCCCGGCCGGCGTGCCGGTGCTGCGCATCTGGAACAAGATCGACCTGTCCGGCCACAAGCCCGGCGTGGACGCGATGGAGGACGCCACCCATGTTTATCTGTCGGCGCACG
Organism: Pseudoduganella aquatica; assembly: GCF_020865585.1. Classification (NCBI taxonomy): domain Bacteria; kingdom Pseudomonadati; phylum Pseudomonadota; class Betaproteobacteria; order Burkholderiales; family Oxalobacteraceae; genus Pseudoduganella; species Pseudoduganella aquatica. The sequence goes on along the minus strand of NZ_CP086370.1, from coordinate 6,848,543 downwards.
AGCACCTCGGCATCGACCTGCTGCGCGCCGAGCTGCTGCGCATCGCCGGCTGGCAGCAGACCGGCGAATCGCTCTACCTGGCGCGCGAACGCCACCTGATCGCGCTCAAGTCGGCCGGCCAGCACCTGGGCCTGGCGGGCGAGCACGCCGCCGTCAGCGACCAGTCGCTGGACCTGTTCGCCGAAGAGCTGCGCCTGGCCCAGGCCCAGCTCTCCAGCATCACCGGCGCCTTCTCGTCGGACGACCTGCTGGGCGTAATCTTTGGACGCTTCTGTATCGGAAAATAACTTTACACGCTATCGCCACAAGCGTTTCCATTTAAAAATTTTTCCTCGCTCTGGGCACGTGGTTTTTTTGTGTTTTTGCGTGCGCCAGCGCACGTAAACCCGACAGTGGCGGCTCGGCAATCCTGCTATTATTGTTGCGCGCAGTGCCCGAAAGTGCGGCACAACAACCTGGTTGTTGATCCCGCTCATGCCGGGAAAGTTGCGCGCAAGTATGCTGGTTGTACGCCGTAAAGTGTTGCCTGGAAAGGGGATGCCGTGGAATCGTTACAGAACCAACTACCTGAGGAAGCGAGCGGCCTGCCGCCCGCCGCGCCGCCTGCCTACACCAGGCAAACGCTGCCGCCGAAAGGCTCGTGCTGGTATTGCGAAAAACCGCTCGACAGCGTGCGCCGCTTCTGCGGCAAGGAATGCCACGACGCCTTCGACGAAGAAGCCGAATTCACGCGCTGAGCGTGGCGTCAAAGCGCGCCAGCGCCGCCAGCGCCGCTTCAAAATCGAATTCGTGGGCCGCTGCGGCCACTTCCTGAAATACCGCGACTCCCAGACTGGCCGCCAGCACCGTGGCCGACTGTTCCAGCACATCGATCGCCTTGCCATTCCCCTCGTCCAGCAGCTGCGCCAGCCGTTCGACCAGCGCGCGCGTTGCCGCGTCCGCAGCTCCGGCGTCCGCCGCAGCGGAGGCGGACGCCGCAGAGGCGCAGGCTGCCGCGTCGGTGCCGTCCAGGTAGGCGGCTATCGCGCACAGCAGGCTGGACAACGCCGCCTGCAGCACGTCCAGCCCGGCGTGCGGCGCGGCGCCGGACGCCACCAGTCCCGCTTCCGTCACGCCCGCCAGATGGTGCAGCTCCTGCGCGCCTACCATGCCGGCCGCGCCTTTCAGGCTGTGCGCCTTGCGCTGCGCCGCGGCCAGTTCGCCGTCGGCCAGCAGCTGGCGCAGCTGCGCCACGGCCTGCTCGTGGTCCTTGCGGAAGCGCAGCAGTAGCTTGCGGTACAGGCTGGTGTCGCCCATAAGCCGTTCCAGCCCATCGCTGGTGTTGAGGATGTGCTGTGTCGCTGTCATCGCCCGTGCTGATTATGATGTCCAATACATCACAATAGCAGAGCTTGTGATAGTTGGTTTCTTGCAACAAGTTTTATTTAGTTGTAAAGGACCAGCTGCGGTTCGCCGTCACGCCGTCCACGGTGCCGGTGAAGCTCACATCGTAGACGGTGGCGGCCTTGAGCACGCTGAGCGGGATGATGGCAGCGGCCGCGAGCGGCGTTTCGCGGTCGGACAGGCGCGTCATCAGCCGCACGGGCAGGTCGGCGCCGCCGCGCGGGCGCACGGTGAAGGTCAGCACATTCACGGTGGCGGAATTGTCGCCCTGCACGCTGATGGGATAGCCCACTTCGTTCTGCTCCGGGACCGGGTCGGGCGACTCGGTGTCGCTGAAGAAATTGACCGGCACCCGCGTCTGGTTGGCGGACGGGTAGACCACCAGGTTGCCGCGCCCCACGCCCGCGCTGGTGCTGCCGCCGGTGCCGAACTCGGCCGTGAAGTAGGTATAGACGCTGCCGGTCGCGGCGCCGGTGCCCGTTTCGCGGAAGATGGGTTCCAGTATCAGGTAGCGGTGGTAGATGGCGCCGATCAGCTCCTCCGCATGGTAGAAGCCGGATTTGTCGGAGGCGGCGGAAATCACTTCCCCCACCAGGCCGCCGGAGCGGTAGCCGGCGCTGCGCAGGCGGTCCGACAGCGTGGCGCCGGTAAAGCCGGGCTGGCCGGCGGTCTGCGTGTGGCTGACGGTATTGTTCAGGCGCTGGTAATTGGAATGGCCCAGCGCCGAGGCGTCGATCAGGGCGTTGCGCGTCAGCGCCGGCAGGCCGGCCTGCTGGCGGCGGTAGTTGATCCAGTTGTAGCCGTCCAGCGCGGTGTCGCCGCTCAGGGTGGGCGCGCCGGGCTCCGTGGGCTGGGTGACGGTGGCCGGGGTAGCGGCGCTGTTGTTCGAGCCGCCCCCGCCGCCGCCGCAGGCGGCCAGCATGGCGGCCAGGGCTGCCGCCGCGATGGCCGCCGTGAGCGGGGCGGGCAGGAATGCTGTACTGGCGGTCGGATGTTTCATGGTGGCTCCCCTTGCAATCTTTTGATTCTAGGCGAAACGCCGCCGCGCTGACGCCACCGTGGCGCCGCGGATGTTGATGCATGTCAGAATATCGCTGCAAGCACGGTAAAATAGCCGTTTACGCAATCTAGCCAGGCACTTCCCACATGACCCCAACCAAGCAGCGCCTGCGGCGCGCCAAATTCGCCCTGCCCAGCTTTGTCACGCTGTTGTCGATCGCCTGCGGTTTCGGCAGCATCGTCATTTCAGTGGACAACGCCTATATCGGCAGCGCGCAGGACTACCAGATGGCTGCCGTGCTGCTGGTGCTGGCCGGGGTGTTCGACGCGCTGGACGGCTTCGTGGCGCGCGCCACCGGCACCAGCTCAGAGTTCGGCGTGCAGCTCGATTCGATTGCGGACGTGATGAATTTCGGCTGCGCGCCGGCGGTGCTGCTGTATTGCTACGGCTTCGTGCTGCTGGGCCATGAACACGGCACTTTGCTGCGCATGGGCGGCATCGCCAGTTTTATCTTTGTGGCCTGCGGCGCGCTGCGCCTGGCGCGCTTCAATGTGAACGTGGGCCGCACCGATCCGCGCTATTTCGTCGGCATGCCGATTACGGCGGGGGCGGCGTGCGTGGCGTCCGTGGTGGTGGCGTGGCCGGAACCGGCGCGCACGCTGCAGCACGCGGGCCTGGTGGTGGTGCTGCTGTTCGTGGTCGGCGGGCTGATGGTGTCCACCATCCGCTTCCCCAGCTCCAAGCAGAAGAAAAGCGTGGGTGCGCTGGTGGGGCTGGCGGTGTGCATAGGCTTGCTGGTGTGGCTGACCACGGGCTTCTTCGCGCTGTTCTTTGCCGTCTACGTGGCCTTCACGCTGGGCTTGAACCTGGCCTGGAAATACGGCTGGACAGGCATTGCGCCGCCAGCCGTTTATAACGACGGCGACTGAGCCTGGCGGGTTACGCGCTTCGCGCTAACCCGCCTTACTAGTCAGGCCACCTCGTGTCCCCGTGCCGCGCGCAGGATCTCGAACCACTGCTGGCGGCTGAGCGTGAACTGCGTGGCCTGCACCGCTTCCTGGATCGCCGCGATGCGCCCGGAGCCGGTCAGCGGCACCGGCTTGCACGGCAGCTGCATAATCCACGCGAACACCACCGACGCGAACGGCTGCCGCACTTCGTCCGCCACTTGCTGGATGCAGGCGCGCAGGCGCTCGCCGGCCGCGTCGCCGCCGCTGAACAGGCGTCCGCCGCCCAGCGGCGACCAGATCATCGGCGGCACGCCCAGGTCCTGCAGGCCGTCGAAGGTTTCGTCGAACATCGGCGCCAGGTGCAGCGGCGAAAACTCCACCTGGTTGGTGGCGAGGGGAATGCGCCGGTTCAGCGCCTCGAACTGGTGGCGGCTGAAGTTGGACACGCCGAAATGCCGCACCTTGCCTTCGGCGCGCAGGCGCGTGAAGGTGGCCGCCATCTCGTCGAAGTCCATTAGCGGGTCCGGGCGGTGTATCAGCAGCAGGTCCAGGTAATCGGTGCGCAGCGCGCGCAGCGACTGCTCCACCGAGGCGGTGATGTGCGCGGCCGTGGTGTCGTAATGCTGAATGGTGTGCTCGGGGCGGCTCGGCGAGAGCAGCTTGATGCCGCATTTGCTCACGATCTGCATCTGCCCGCGCAGCGCCGGCTTCAGCGCCAGCGCTTCGCCGAACAGCGCTTCCACGCCGTAGCCGCCATAGATGTCCGCATGGTCGAAGCTGCTCACGCCCAGTTCCAGGCATTGTTCGATAAAGGCCAGGCGCTGCTGCGGCGCCATATTCCATTCCGTCATGCGCCACATGCCCGCCACGATGCGCGACAGCTGCAATGCGTCTGCGCGCGCCGTCATCATTTCAGCCACAGGCGCACGGAGTCCCATGCGCGGCCGAAGATGGACGCTTGCGGCACGCCTTCCAGCGCCACCACCGGCAGTTCCAGCAGCGGCTTGCCGTCCACCACCATCTTCAGCGAGCCGACGCGGGTGTTCTCGGCGATAGGGGCCACCAGCGGGTCCTTGCGCTCGAGCACAGGCTTCATCTTGCCGGCCACGCCTTTCGGCACCGTCACCAGCACGTCCTGCGCAAAGCCGATCTTCAGCTTGTTCGACGAGCCTTTCCAGATTTCCGGCGTATCGATGGCTTGCCCCTTGCTGTACAGGCGTACCGTATCGAAGTTCTGGAAGCCCCAGTTCAGCAGCTTCTGGCTTTCGGCGGTGCGCGCGCCGTCGGAGGCGGTGCCCAGCACCACGGAAATCAGGCGGCGTTCGCCGAAGTTGCCGTTAGGGCGGTGCGCCGACGCGATCATGCAGTAGCCGGCCGCTTCGGTGTGGCCGGTTTTCATGCCGTCCACGGTCGGGTCCAGCCACAGCAGGCGGTTGCGGTTGGGCTGGGTGATCTTGTTGTAGGTGAAGCTCTTCACCGAGTCGATCTTGTAGAACTCGGGGTAGTCGGCGATCACGCGCTTGGCCAGCACCGACAGGTCTTGCGCGGTGGAATAGTTTTCCGGGCTGGGCAGGCCGTGCGGGTTGGCGAAGCGGGTCTGGGTCAGGCCCATGCGCTGCGCTTCGCGGTTCATCAGCGTGACGAAGGTGGCTTCGTCGCCGGCCACGGCCTCGGCCAGCGCCACGGCGGCGTCATTGCCGGACTGCACCATCAGGCCGTGCAGCAGGTCGTTGATGGACACCGGCACGGCAGGGTCGATAAACATCTTCGAGCTGCTCGAATCCACTTTCCAGGCGCGCACCGACACGTTCACCTTCTGGTTGATGTCGATCTTCTTGTCGCGCAGGGCCTGGAAGGTCAGGTAGGCCGTCATGATCTTGGTCAGCGAGGCCGGCTCGATGCGCATGTTCGGATCTTGCGAGGCGATGATCTGGCCGCTGGTCATGTCCAGCAGCAGCCAGGACTTGGCAGCGATGGTGGGCGCGGGCAGGGTCTGCGCCACGGCGGAGGTAATGAACAGCACGCTGGTAGCGAGTGCCGCGAGGTATTTTTTCATGGGTCTTAATGCAGTGGTGTTAAAAACGGATGCGGAACATTATAGGGCCTCAGGCCGCTTCGCCGGTGTCCTTCTGCCCGCCCAGCCACAGCGCCGTGACCCAGGTCTTGATATGGCCGAGCTTGCGGTGGAAGAAGTGGTCGGCGCCGGGAATGACCAGCACCGGGATGTCCTGCGGGCGCGCCCAGTTGAACACGTCCTGCAGCGGGATGGTGTCGTCGTTCTCGCCGTGGATCAGGATGGTGTCCGCCGGCACGTCGGCCAGCTCCCATTTTTTGGCAGCCGTACCCACCAGTACCAGGCGCTCGGCAGGCGTGCCGGCCTCGGCCAGGCGCTTGGCCAGCTGCGACTGCACATAGGTGCCGAAGGAGAAGCCGCTCAGGGCCACCGGCAGGCCGGGGAATTTCTGCGTCATGTGCTGGTACAGCAGGCCCATGTCGTCGGTTTCGCCGTGGCCGTGGTCATGCACGCCTTCCGAGGCGCCCACGCCGCGGAAGTTGATGCGCGCCACCACGTAGCCCAGGCCGACGAAGGTGCGCATCAGCGTGACGGCCACCTTGTTGTCCATGGTGCCGCCGTACAGCGGATGCGGGTGCGCCACCAGGGCCACGCCGCGCGGCGGCGCATCGCCGGCCGGCATGTCGATCAGGCCTTCCATCACGCCGGCGTTGCCGGGCAGGGTGAATTTTTCCGAGCTCTTGTTCATCATATCTTCAGGCGCTCCACGACCTTGCCGCCGACCAGGTGGCTGTCGACGATCTCATCGATATCCGTGGTGTCCACGTAGGTGTACCAGGTGCCTTCCGGATACACCACCATCACCGGGCCTTCTTCGCAGCGGTCCATGCAGCCGGCCTGGTTGACGCGCACCTTGCCGGGGCCGTTGATGCCCAGTTCCTTGCAGCGCTTCTTGGCGTGCTTTTGCGCCACTTCGGCGCCGTGGTCGCCGCAGCTGTTGCGGCCGTCGTCACGCTTGTTCATGCAGAAGAACACGTGGCGTTCGAAAAATTGTTTGTTGTCGCTCATATTGGGCCTCGCTTGTCGTTTCAGGCGCAATGATACCTGTAATGGCGGGTTACGGCTCCGCCTAACCCGCCCTACGCATCGCCCAGGTCGTTGGTGGATCGTAGGGCGGGTTAGGCGCGGAGCGACGTAACCCGCCATTACGGACGGTTGAGCTTGTGGGACGGCAGCAGCAAAAACCACAGCGCGAAAAACGGCCACAGCAGCGACAGGAACTGCGCCGCGCCGTTAAAGTTGAGGAATTTGCCCTGCACCCAGCCCTGCAGCGTGGACAGGAAATAAGGGTTGACCGGCGTGGTGTTCACAATAAGCAGGCTGAGCAGCAAGGTCAGCGCGGCCAGGCGGCGCTGCGCCATGTGCGGCGCGAACGCCAGCCCGGCCAGCATGATGGCGCCGATCAGGAAGCCGCCCTGCGCGCCCGGCGTAATCCACACGAAGGCGTTCTCCGGCGAGAACAGCAGCGCCGTCGCCAGCGACTTCACCACGATGGCGGCGCCCGCCAGGCCGATCAGCAGGCCGGCGCGCGGCGCGTGCTTGCGCATCAGGCACAGCAGCGTCAGCCCCGCGCCCACCATGCCGCAGGCGGTGATGATGGTTTCGGACAGCCAGTACTGCTCCACCGTCAGCTCGGCGCCGGGGCGCACCAGTTCCACCAGGTCGATGCTGGTGTCGAGCAGCTCGGACAGCCAGTCGGACAGGATGGGCAGCAGCTGGCCGTGGCCGAACAAAAAGCCCTGCGGATAGATCTGCGCCAGCGGCCACAAGGCCATCAGCACCAGGCCCTGGCTGGTGTGCTGCACGAACCAGCGCTGGCGCAGGCGGTACAGGGGGCTGCCGTCCAGCAGCGCGGTGGCGCTCAGGGTGCCGAACAGCGCGCCCACGGCGGCGCCGGCGGCGTTGGTGTAGAAGTCCAGGTTGGACGACACGCGGCTGGGCAGATAGGTCTGCACCGCCTCCATGGTGCCGGACACCAGCACGCCGCAGGCGGCGGCGATGACGAAGGCCGCCACGCCGCGCAGGCGCGGATACAGCGCGTACACCACCAGCGCGCCGAAGGGCATATAGCCCACCACGTTGATGATGGCGTCGAACTTGGTCCAGTAGCGCGGCATGGCCGTGTGCTCGAGGAAGATCAGCGGCGACAGGCCCTGGTTCTGCCAGCCGGAAAAGGGGAACCAGCTCGCATACACGATCAGCAGCAGATAGGCCAGCAGCGCCGCGCGCGCCACCGGCGACGGCATGCGGGGCTGGACTGTGGTTTCCGTCATGCTCACGCTGTTACTGCGGCAGCGCGGCTGGCAAGGTGTTCAGCCACGCCAGGATGTCGGCGGCGATGGCGTCCGACGAATCGGCCAGGGCGCGCGCGCCGCCGGCCGCGTCGGCGCTGCGCGCGGCGGTGCTGCGGGTGAAGGTCTTCTGGTCCACCAGCTTGTGGGCGCGGAACAGCGAGGCGCGCAGCGACACCTGGCCGCTGCTGCTGGCCTGGCTGTCGAAGTTCTGCGAGAAGTCGTCCGCCTCCAGGCGCAGCACGGGCATGCCCACGGCGGCGTCGGTGGTGGCCAGCACTTTCACGCCGGCCTGCGCCAGGCGCGCGCGCAGGCGCTGGGTGAGCAATTGCAGCGGCGTGACGCTCCAGGCGTTCTGCGCGTAGGGGCGGGCTTGCTGCGCATCCGCGTACAGCAGGCGGTAATACATGCGGTTGCTGTCCAGCGAGGCCGGCCCGTTCACGTCCGCCACCACCAGCGCGGGCAGCGCTGCCGCCGCCGTGGCGGCTGGCGCGGCGGCCGGCGTCAGCGGGCCGAAGTCGTACACGGTGGTCGGCGCGCCCTTGGTGGCGCAGCCGCCCAGTGCGGCCAGCAATGCGATGCAGGCCAGTTTGCTGAGGGTCGATTCCATATTTTTCCTTTATTTGGCGGCCGGCGGCGTGAAGCCCGCCTCGCCCGGACCCGGCGTGGCGTCGGGCGTGCCGAACAGGATGCTCTGCGGCTTGTCGTTCAGGGTGTTCATGGTGCGGCGCACGGCCCGCATCGACGAACGCGTTTCATCGGTCAGCGCGTTGATGTTGGGCAGGGTCTCCAGCTCCACGCCGCCGGCCACCGTTTCCAGCGACAGGCCAACGCGGTCCACCGTGCTGTTCAGGCGCGAAATGGCGCCGTTCGGCCCCTGCAGGCTGGCCGACAGCTTGGTGGCGTCGTCCGCAAGACGGTTCACGGCCGCCAGGCTGCCTTGCGCCTGCTCCACCAGCTTCGGCAGCTTGTCCAGCGTGGGGCCGAGCTGCGCGGGCACGCTGCGGAACTCGCGCGCGGTCTCACTCACGTCGGCAAAGGCGCCCAGCATGGTTTTCTGGTTGGCGGGGCTGAGCAGCGTGTCGAGCGAGTCGGTCACTTTTTCAGCCTTGGACAGGATGGCCTTGCCGCGTTTCTCCAGCTGGTCGAACAGGCCGGGGTGCAGCGGAATGCGGGTGGGGTTGCCGGCGCTGGTGCGCAGGCGCTCCGAGCCCACCGACTCGTCGTCCAGCTGGATGTAGGCAATGCCGGTCACGCCCTGGTAGCCCAGCGTGGCAAAGGTGGTCTTGGTGATGGGCGTATCCGGGTCCACGCTCAGATGCACCAGGATCTGTCCCGCCACCTTGGCATCGAAACCGATGTCGTCCACCTTGCCCACCTCCAGGCCACGATAGCGCACCGCCGCCTGCGGGTTCAGGCCGGGCACGGAAAGCGAGGTGGCGATCAGGTAGGGTTCGCGCTCCACGCGGTCGCGGTTGAACCAGATCCCGAACAGCACCGCCGCGATCAGCAGCGATATCGTGAAGAAGCCCGTCATTAATGCGTGCGATCTGTTTTCCATAGCTACTCCTGAATTTTTCTATCATCAAGGGCCGCCAGCGCGCGCTTGCCGCGCGCGCCGAGGAAGAATTCCTTGATGAAGGGGTGGTCCACCTTGATCACTTCGCGCGTGGGCGCGACGGCGATCACATGTTTTTCCGCCAGCACCGCGATGCGGGTGGACAGCGCGAACAGCGTGTCCAGGTCGTGCGTCACCATCACCACGGTCAGGCCCAGTTCCCGATGCAGCGATTTGATCAGCGACACAAAGCTTTCCGAACGGTCCGGGTCCAGGCCGGCGGTGGGCTCGTCCAGGAACAGCAGCTTGGGCTCCAGCACCAGCGCGCGCGCCAGCGCCACCCGCTTGACCATGCCGCCGGACAGGTCGGAGGGCATCTTGTTGGCGTGCTCGGGGCCGAGGTCCACCATATTCATCTTCAGCAGCACTGCGTCGCGTATCAGGTCCGGCGGCAGCACGCGCAGCTCGCGCATGGGCTGGGCGATATTCTCGAACACCGTCAGCGCCGAATACAGCGCGCCTTCCTGGAACAGCATGCCCCAGTGGTTGCGCAGCTGTTGCAGGTGCTCGGCGTTGGCCTGCGTGATGTCCTCGCCGAAGATGCGCACGCAGCCCTTGGTGGGCCGCTCCAGGCCCAGCATCTGCCGCAGCAGCACGGTCTTGCCTGTGCCCGAACCGCCCACGATGGACAGGATCTCGCCCTGCTCGATCTCCAGGTTCAGATCCTGGTGCACCACGGTGCGGCCGAAACGGGTTTGCAGGTTGGTGATCTCCACCACCGGCACGCTGCCGTCCAGCGTCAGCATGCCCGGCGTCTCCGGGCAGCCGCAATTTTCTTCGGGCGGCAGGGTCTCGTCCATCAGTAGCCCACTCCGTTGAAGACGATGGCGAACACCGCGTCGGCCAGGATCACCACCGTAATGGCCGTCACCACCGAGGTGGTGGTGCCGCGCCCCAGGCTTTCCGTGTTGGGCTGGATGCGCAGGCCGAAGTGGCAGGATACCAGCGCAATCAGGGTGCCGAACACCACGCCTTTGAGCAGGCCGATCAGATAGTTCGCCAGCGGCACAGCGTCCGGCAGCTTCTGGATAAAGTAGCGCGCCGACAGGTTCAGCTCCACCTTGGCCGATACCATGCCGCCTATCAGCGCCATGGTATCGGTCCAGATCACCAGCAATGGCATGGAAATGGCCAGCGCAATCACTTTGGGCAGGATCAGGCGGAAGCCGTGCGAAATGCCCATCACCAGCATCGCGTCGAGTTCCTCGGTCACGCGCATCACGCCCAGCTGCGCCGTAATGGACGAGCCGGAGCGGCCCGCCACCAGGATGGCGGCCAGCAGCGGCCCCAGTTCGCGGATCACGCTCATGCCGAGCAGGTTGACCAGGTAGATGTCGCCGCCGAAGGTGCGCAGCTGCTGCGCCGACAGGAAGGACAGCACCACGCCGATCAGGAAGCCCACCAGCGCGGTGATGCCCAGCGCCTGGAAGCCGGCGTGGTAGACATTGGCGGAAATCTCGCGCCAGGGGCCGCGCATGGGGTTGCGCAGGAAGCGCCAGGAGTCCTGCGTGACTTGGCCTATCAGCTTGATGAAGCCGGCCATGTGCTCGGCAAAGCCCATGATGGTGAAGCCCAGCTTCATCACGGACGTCAGGCGGTGCTGGCGGTGTTGCTGGAGCTGCAGCGTGCCGGTGGCTTCCAGGCGTTTGAAGAATTCCTCGTGTTCGGGCGCCATTTGCAGGGATGCGGGGCGGGTCTTGCCCCAGGCATTCCATAAAAGCTGGGCGCCGATATGATCCATCGCCTCGACGGCGCGCAAGTCCCACTGCGCGCGCTTGCCCTTGAGCTGTTTCAGCGAGGCGGTAATGGCGTGCATGGGGTGGCGGTGCGCCAGCGCATGCACCTGCCAGGTGCCCCCAGCCGTGACCGTAGCCTCCGACGCGCTGCCGGAGCTGATGGTGAGGGTGGGCGCGGGGTTAGTTGGCATGGCTCAAGTGTAAGTGACTTTCTACTACTGCGCCACCCGGTAGGACAGCGGCTCCGGCGGGTTACGCTGCGCTAACCCGCCCTACGGCATCACCGGCCAGCCGTAACCCGCCGGTGCTACGCCGCCAAATGCCGCGCCTGGCGCTGCGGCGCCGGATGGTGCGCGTGCGCTGTTTTGCCCTTGGGCGCGAAATCGCTGGCCAGCAGCTGCGCCGCCGCTTCCGCCTCCATGCCGGTGTGCGCCAGCCAGCGCTGCACCATGCCGGCCAGGCGGTCCAGCGCAATGCGGTGGGTGGCGTCGGTGTTCGCGTACAGCCAGTCCGAGAATGCCATAAAACTCTGGAATGGCGTCTCTCCCAGAAGTACGGGCAGGGTGTGCGTGAAGCGTCCCGAGTTGGCCACCAGGTCCCAATAGCGCGCAAACCGCACCAGGCGCTGCATGGTCTGGAAATCGATATGCCTGTTTGCCAGGATGGTGTACGGCGGATGCGGATCGAACACCAGCCCGAAGGGCGCCGTGTGCCGGATGATGGGCGTGCCGCGCAGCCGCTTCAAGATGCCGAACTGGATCTCGTGCGGCCCCAGCGCCCACAGCTTGTTGAAGCCCTCGGCGAAGCTCTCCACCGTCTCCCCCGGCAGGCCGGCGATCAGGTCCACGTGCATGTGGGCGGTGGAGTGGTCGCACAGCCAGCGGATATTGTCGGCCGCCTTCTGGTTGTCCTGCTTGCGGCTCACCAGCGTCTGCACCTCCGGGTTGAAGCTCTGGATGCCGATCTCGAATTGCAGCGCGCCGTGCGGGAACTTGGAAATACCCTCTTTCAGCGCATCCGGCAAATGGTCCGGCACCAGCTCGAAGTGGGCGTAGACCGGGTCGTCCGGATTGGCCTCTATCTTATCGAGGAAGAACTGCATGATCTTCAGGCTGGTCTTGATGTTCAGGTTGAAGGTGCGGTCCACAAACTTGAACAGGCGCGCGCCGCGCGCGTGCAGCCCCTCCATCTCCGCCAGGAACAGGTCGATATTGAAGGGCCACGCCGTCTTGTCCAGCGCCGACAGGCAGAACTCGCACTTGAACGGGCAGCCGCGCGAAGCCTCCACATAGATGGTGCGGTTCTTGATATCGTCGTCCGAATACAGCGAGTAGGGCAGCTTCAGTTCCGCCATCGGCGGCTGGTGGCCGGCGTGTACTTTCATGATGGGCTTGGGGCCGTTCAGGATATCGCTGCAAACCTTGGGGAAGGTCACGTCGCCCCAGCCGGTGATCACATAGTCCGCCAGGCGCACGATCTCCTGCTCGTTCGTCTCATAAGACACTTCCGGCCCGCCCAGCACCACCACCACTTCCGGCGCCACGCGTTTCAGCATGCCCACCACCTTGTTGGTCTCCTCCACATTCCATATATAGATGCCGAAGCCCACAATGCGCGGCTTGTGCGCCAGGATGCGCTCCACGATCTCGGTGGTCTTCGCACCGATGACGAACTCCTGGATCTTGGTCTGTTCCTGCAGCTCTCCCATATTGGCAAGCAGGTAGCGCAGCCCCAGGGAAGCATGGGTGTAGCGCGCGTTGAGGGTAGAGAGCAGGATGGTCATGGAGGCAAGCGAAGAATAAAGCGGCAAAGCAAGCATTTTACCCTTGCCAAGCCCCGGGGGCTTCTATATAGTTCTGCCTCCCGACGCGCTGCATGCAAATGCAAGCTGCGCAGGGTAGGAAAAACAGGGGTTGACGAGCTGCACGAAACACCGCATAATCTCGCCTCTCTGCTGCTGAACAAAACGCTTCAGCAAGTAACGCAGAATTCTTTAAAAATTAACAGTCGATAAGTGTGGGCGTTTGATGATGATGCCGGAGGCGCAAGCCTCTTAGCTCAAATTATTAAACGCTCAACGAAAAAATTAAACGTGACCTTCGAAAGAAGGAATCGTCAGTTATTTTGAAGAGCGACCACGTCGGCAACGACGTTAAACAGAGATTGAACTGAAGAGTTTGATCCTGGCTCAGATTGAACGCTGGCGGCATGCTTTACACATGCAAGTCGAACGGTAACAGGGAGCTTGCTCCGCTGACGAGTGGCGAACGGGTGAGTAATATATCGGAACGTACCCAAGAGTGGGGGATAACGTAGCGAAAGTTACGCTAATACCGCATACGATCTAAGGATGAAAGCAGGGGACCGCAAGGCCTTGTGCTCCTGGAGCGGCCGATATCTGATTAGCTAGTTGGTAGGGTAAAGGCCTACCAAGGCATCGATCAGTAGCTGGTCTGAGAGGACGACCAGCCACACTGGAACTGAGACACGGTCCAGACTCCTACGGGAGGCAGCAGTGGGGAATTTTGGACAATGGGCGCAAGCCTGATCCAGCAATGCCGCGTGAGTGAAGAAGGCCTTCGGGTTGTAAAGCTCTTTTGTCAGGGAAGAAACGGGTTTGGCTAATATCCAGATCTAATGACGGTACCTGAAGAATAAGCACCGGCTAACTACGTGCCAGCAGCCGCGGTAATACGTAGGGTGCAAGCGTTAATCGGAATTACTGGGCGTAAAGCGTGCGCAGGCGGTTTTGTAAGTCTGTCGTGAAATCCCCGGGCTCAACCTGGGAATGGCGATGGAGACTGCAAGGCTAGAATCTGGCAGAGGGGGGTAGAATTCCACGTGTAGCAGTGAAATGCGTAGAGATGTGGAGGAACACCGATGGCGAAGGCAGCCCCCTGGGTCAAGATTGACGCTCATGCACGAAAGCGTGGGGAGCAAACAGGATTAGATACCCTGGTAGTCCACGCCCTAAACGATGTCTACTAGTTGTCGGGTCTTAATTGACTTGGTAACGCAGCTAACGCGTGAAGTAGACCGCCTGGGGAGTACGGTCGCAAGATTAAAACTCAAAGGAATTGACGGGGACCCGCACAAGCGGTGGATGATGTGGATTAATTCGATGCAACGCGAAAAACCTTACCTACCCTTGACATGGAAGGAATCCCCGAGAGATTGGGGAGTGCCCGAAAGGGAACCTTCACACAGGTGCTGCATGGCTGTCGTCAGCTCGTGTCGTGAGATGTTGGGTTAAGTCCCGCAACGAGCGCAACCCTTGTCATTAGTTGCTACGAAAGGGCACTCTAATGAGACTGCCGGTGACAAACCGGAGGAAGGTGGGGATGACGTCAAGTCCTCATGGCCCTTATGGGTAGGGCTTCACACGTCATACAATGGTACATACAGAGGGCCGCCAACCCGCGAGGGGGAGCTAATCCCAGAAAGTGTATCGTAGTCCGGATTGTAGTCTGCAACTCGACTGCATGAAGTTGGAATCGCTAGTAATCGCGGATCAGCATGTCGCGGTGAATACGTTCCCGGGTCTTGTACACACCGCCCGTCACACCATGGGAGCGGGTTTTACCAGAAGTAGGTAGCTTAACCGCAAGGAGGGCGCTTACCACGGTAGGATTCGTGACTGGGGTGAAGTCGTAACAAGGTAGCCGTATCGGAAGGTGCGGCTGGATCACCTCCTTTCTAGAGTATGGCGCCACGCCAAACGCTCACACTTATCGGCTGTTTTTAAAGAGAACGTTTTCTGGGGCTGTAGCTCAGCTGGTTAGAGCACCGTGTTGATAACGCGGGGGTCGTTGGTTCGAGTCCAACCAGCCCTACCAGTCTTACCCCGGGGGATTAGCTCAGCTGGGAGAGCACCTGCTTTGCAAGCAGGGGGTCGTCGGTTCGATCCCGTCATCCTCCACCACTGCTTTTATCTAAGGTCCGAACCTTAAATAAAAGTAGTACCGTTCTTTAAAAATTTGGAAGAAGTAAAGATTTATTATTTTCGTTTGATCGCAAGATTGAACGAGGGTAGTGATTGTATGTATCAACAAACGCAACAACGTAGTACTTCTTGCTTTATGACGATTCTTTGTTAGTCGCAAGGAATCAATGTTATAGGGACAAGTGAATAAGTGCACATGGTGGATGCCTTGGCGATTACAGGCGATGAAGGACGTAGAAGTCTGCGATAAGCCTCGGGGAGCTGACAAACAAGCTTTGATCCGAGGATTTCCGAATGGGGAAACCCGGCCTTTTAGGTCATTGCATGCTGAATACATAGGCATGCAAAGCGAACGCGGCGAACTGAAACATCTAAGTAGCTGCAGGAAAATAAATCAACCGAGATTCCCAAAGTAGTGGCGAGCGAAATGGGAACAGCCTGTATGTGATAGCTGGACTGATAGTGGAACAACCTGGAAATGTTGGCCATAGAGGGTGATAGCCCCTTACACGAAATTGGACCAGTGGTACTAAGCATACGACAAGTAGGGCGGGACACGAGAAATCCTGTCTGAATATGGGGGGACCATCCTCCAAGGCTAAATACTCGTAATCGACCGATAGTGAACCAGTACCGTGAGGGAAAGGCGAAAAGAACCCCGGGAGGGGAGTGAAATAGATCCTGAAACCGTGTGCATACAAACAGTAGGAGCGGACTTGTTCCGTGACTGCGTACCTTTTGTATAATGGGTCAGCGACTTACATTCAGTGGCAAGGTTAACCAGATTGGGGAGCCGTAGAGAAATCGAGTCCGAACAGGGCGCCAGTCGCTGGGTGTAGACCCGAAACCAAGTGATCTACCCATGGCCAGGTTGAAGGTGCGGTAACACGCACTGGAGGACCGAACCCACTAATGTTGAAAAATTAGGGGATGAGCTGTGGGTAGGGGTGAAAGGCTAAACAAACTTGGAAATAGCTGGTTCTCTCCGAAAACTATTTAGGTAGTGCCTCAAGTATCACCATCGGGGGTAGAGCACTGTTATGGCTAGGGGGTCATCGCGACTTACCAAACCATTGCAAACTCCGAATACCGATGAGTGCGAGCTTGGGAGACAGACGTCGGGTGCTAACGTCCGGCGTCAAGAGGGAAACAACCCAGACCGCCAGCTAAGGTCCCAAAGATTGGCTAAGTGGAAAACGAAGTGGGAAGGCTAAAACAGTCAGGATGTTGGCTTAGAAGCAGCCATCATTTAAAGAAAGCGTAATAGCTCACTGATCGAGTCGTCCTGCGCGGAAGATGTAACGGGGCTAAGCCAGTCACCGAAGCTGCGGATATCCGCAAGGATATGGTAGGAGAGCGTTCTGTAAGCCTGCGAAGGTGTCTTGTAAAGGATGCTGG
This sequence comes from Pseudoduganella aquatica, assembly GCF_020865585.1. NCBI lineage: Bacteria > Pseudomonadati > Pseudomonadota > Betaproteobacteria > Burkholderiales > Oxalobacteraceae > Pseudoduganella > Pseudoduganella aquatica. The sequence goes on along the minus strand of NZ_CP086370.1, from coordinate 6,832,150 downwards.
AGGTATCAGAAGTGCGAATGCTGACATGAGTAGCGATAATGGGGGTGAAAAGCCCCCACGCCGTAAGCCCAAGGTTTCCTGTTCAACGTTCATCGGAGCAGGGTGAGTCGGCCCCTAAGGCGAGGCAGAGATGCGTAGCTGATGGGAAGCAGGTTAATATTCCTGCACCGTCGTATGATGCGATGGGGGGACGGATCGCGGAAGGTTGTCTGACTGTTGGAATAGTCAGTTTCTGCTTCATAGAAGGCGCTTAGGCAAATCCGGGCGCGTAATTCAAGGGAGTGGGACGAGTGAACTTGTTCACGTAGCAATCGGAAGTGGTTCCAAGAAAAGCCTCTAAGCTTCAGTCATACGAGACCGTACCGCAAACCGACACAGGTGGGCGAGATGAGTATTCTAAGGCGCTTGAGAGAACTCGGGAGAAGGAACTCGGCAAATTGGTACCGTAACTTCGGGAAAAGGTACGCCCCGGTAGCTTGGCTGATTTACTTCAGTAGGGCGAAAGGGTTGCAATAAACTGGTGGCTGCGACTGTTTAATAAAAACACAGCACTCTGCAAACACGAAAGTGGACGTATAGGGTGTGACGCCTGCCCGGTGCTGGAAGATTAAATGATGGGGTGCAAGCTCTTGATTGAAGTCCCAGTAAACGGCGGCCGTAACTATAACGGTCCTAAGGTAGCGAAATTCCTTGTCGGGTAAGTTCCGACCTGCACGAATGGCGTAACGATGGCCACACTGTCTCCTCCCGAGACTCAGCGAAGTTGAAGTGTTTGTGATGATGCAATCTACCCGCGGCTAGACGGAAAGACCCCATGAACCTTTACTGTAGCTTTGCATTGGACTTTGAACCAATCTGTGTAGGATAGGTGGGAGGCTTTGAAGCGGGGACGCCAGTTCTCGTGGAGCCAACCTTGAAATACCACCCTGGTTTGTTTGAGGTTCTAACCTTGGTCCGTGATCCGGATCGGGGACAGTGCATGGTAGGCAGTTTGACTGGGGCGGTCTCCTCCTAAAGTGTAACGGAGGAGTTCGAAGGTACGCTAATTACGGTCGGACATCGTGATGATAGTGCAATGGCATAAGCGTGCTTAACTGCGAGACCGACAAGTCGAGCAGGTACGAAAGTAGGACATAGTGATCCGGTGGTTCTGTATGGAAGGGCCATCGCTCAACGGATAAAAGGTACTCTGGGGATAACAGGCTGATTCCTCCCAAGAGTTCATATCGACGGGGGAGTTTGGCACCTCGATGTCGGCTCATCACATCCTGGGGCTGTAGCCGGTCCCAAGGGTATGGCTGTTCGCCATTTAAAGTGGTACGTGAGCTGGGTTTAAAACGTCGTGAGACAGTTTGGTCCCTATCTGCCGTGGGCGTTGGAAATTTGAAGGGGGCTGCTCCTAGTACGAGAGGACCGGAGTGGACGAACCTCTGGTGTACCGGTTGTCACGCCAGTGGCATTGCCGGGTAGCTAAGTTCGGAAGAGATAACCGCTGAAAGCATCTAAGCGGGAAACTTGCCTTGAGATGAGATTTCCCGGAGCTTTAAGCTCCTTGAAGGGTCGTTCGAGACCAGGACGTTGATAGGCTGGGTGTGGAAGTGCAGTAATGCATTAAGCTAACCAGTACTAATTGCCCGTAAGGCTTGTCCCTATAACATTGATTGGTTATAGCGAGAAGTGCTCAGTTGTAATGTGAATTGTTGATTGACAATCCCTACCTAATAAATTAAAATACTTCTTCTGAATTTTAGAGCAGCAGTTGCCCCGTTGGGAACTGTAGCTTGTACAAGTCAAAGCCTGATGACCATAGCAAATCGGTCCCACCCCTTCCCACCCCTTCCCATCCCGAACAGGACCGTGAAACGATTTTGCGCCGATGATAGTGCTGCAACCAGTGTGAAAGTAGGTTATCGTCAGGCTAGTTATAAGAAAAACCCCGCTAAGTGATCTTGGCGGGGTTTTTTGCTTTTCCAGTCCGTTGCGTGTGGCAAGTTGGTAACCAACGGTTTTGAGTTGCGGCAACATTCGGTGTACCATGTTCGCTTTCCTCTCCGAGACTTCGATGATAGTGAAGACCGCCCCCAACACGCTCCGCCGTGCCGTAGGTAACGTCTGCGCCGGCGCTGGTCTGCTTGCCGCGCTGCTGGCAACGCCCGCCTTTGCCGACGAACTGGCCGACGTGACCAAGCTGCTGCGTGCTGGCAAGGCGAGCGAGGCGCTGGCCCGCACCAACGCCTTCCTGGCCAAGAATCCGGCCGATCCGCAGATGCGCTTTATGAAGGGCGTGCTGCTGACTGAGCAGAACAAGTCGGACGAGGCGATCGCCATCTTCACCAAGCTCACCGAGGACTACAAGGACCTGCCGGAACCGTACAACAACCTGGCCGTGCTGTATGCCGCCAGCGGCCAGTACGACAAGGCGCGCGTGGCGCTGGAGAAGGCGATCCGCACCAATCCAAGTTATATGACGGCCTATGAAAACCTGGGCGACGTCTACGGCAAGCTGGCCAGCCAGGCGTATGACAAGGCGCTGGCACTGGGCAACGGCGCGCCGCCGGCCACGTCCAAACTCACGCTGCTGCGCACGTTCTCGAGCAGCACCGGCAGCAAGGTCAGTGTGAGCGTGCCGGACGCACCGGCCGTTGCTGCGGCGCGCACTGCGCCGCCTGCGGTGGCCGCCGCCGCGGCGCCCGCGAGCAGCGTCAAGCTGGTATCGCAAATACCTGAACAGCCAAAAACTGCACCCCTGCAGCGCATTCCGTCGATGGCGGTGGCGCCGCAGACCGCACCGGCGGCCGCGAAGCCGGCGCCGGCTCCCGTCGCTGCACCATCGCCAGTGGCTGTCGCCGCAGTGCCGGCCAAGCCTGTCCCCGCTCCGGCTCCAGCCATTGCCGCACCGGCAAAAGCTCCGGCTCCGGCCCCTGTCGTTGCTGCCGCGCCGGCCAAGCCTGTACCTGCGCCTGTTGTAGCCGCCGCGCCTGCGAAACCTGCACCAGCGCCTGCTCCGGTGGCGGCTGCGACTGTGGCAGCTGCCGCAGCAGCCAAACCGGCCGCCGGCAACGCCGAACGCGACGAAGTGCTGAGCCGCGTGAATGGCTGGGCCAAGGCCTGGGCCACGCAGGATGTGAACGGCTATCTCGGTTACTATAGCAATGAGTTCACGCCGCCAAAAGGCGCATCGCGCAAGGCGTGGGCGGATGAACGCCGCGCGCGTATCGAAGGCAAGGGCCGCATCCGCGTTGAAGTCAACGCGCCGCAAGTGGTCATTACCGGTGACACGGCCAAGGTCACTTTCCGCCAGGTGTACGAGTCGGACCGCCTGTCGGCGAATAGCCGCAAGACCCTGGTCATGGTGAAGCACGGCGGCAAATGGCAGATCAAGCAGGAATCGTCGGGTAGCTGATGTCTTATTTTGAAGTCAGGTTGGGCCGGTTGGCGCGCGGATTGTTTTGCGCCGCTCTGATGTTGGCATCGGGTGGGAGCAGCGCCGCCCGAAAGCAGCAGGCCGCGCCTGCGGCCAAACCCGAACCCGAGCAGATGCTGGTCGAGATCTACAAGGACCTGGCTGAAAACCATCTGCGCGACGCGCAAGCCAAGGCCGATGCGCTGGTGGCGGCCTATCCCACCTTCCACCTCGGCCATCTGGTGCGCGGCGACCTGCTGCTGATGCACACGCGCCCGGTCGTCAACCTGGGCGTTGCCTCCAGCAAGGAAGCGGAAGCGCGCCTGCAGGACCTGCGCCGCGAAGCCGCTGCGCGTCTGCGCGCCGAAACCAAGCCCGCCGAACAGCTGCAGCCGCGCGCGCTGCTCCAGCTGCGCAAGGACCAGCGCCACGCGCTGATCGTGGACGCCAAGCGTTCCCGGGTCTATCTCTATGAAAACCGCAACGGCGAAATCCGCTACGTCAACGACTACTATTTCAGCCAGGGCAAGCTGGGCGTGAACAAGGTCAAGGAAGGCGATATGCGCACGCCGGTGGGGGTGTACTACATCTCGGGCCGCCTGTCCGGCGCCAAGCTGCCGGACTTCTACGGCAAGGGCGCGCTGCCGCTGGATTACCCGAATTCCTGGGACAGGCTGAACGGCCGCAGCGGTTCGGGCATCTGGATACACGGCGTGCCGCCGGAGACTTTCAGCCGCGCGCCGCTGTCGACCGACGGTTGCGTGGTGGTCAGCAACGACGACCTGCAAAAGCTGAGCCGCATTGTGGAGGTGGGCAAGACCCCCATCCTGATCGGCGACCAGGTGGAATTCGTCAAGCCCAGCGTGCGCGAAGACGACCGCAAGCTGGCCGACTCGCTGCTGGAAGCCTGGCGCCGCGACGCCGAACGCCGCGACAGCGACCAGCTGCGCACCCACTATTCGGCGCGCTTCAAGTCCATCAACGACGAGAACGCGGACGCCTGGATCACGCGCCAGCAATTCCTTCCCGGCGCCAAGCGCGTACATGTGGCTTTGCAGGACACCAGCCACTTCCGCCAGCCCAGCCACGAAGAAATCATCATCAGCACGTTTACGCAGCAGACCGCAGTCGGCAAATTCCACCACTCGGTGCGCCTGCGCCAGTACTGGGCGCGCGAAGGCGCGCAGTGGAAGATCGTTTCCGAATCCGTGCTGTAATCAGGCCGCGTTTTTCGCCAGCCCCTCGCCGTCGCTGCGGCGCAAAGTCCAGAACGTGAGCGAGGACAGCGCCGTCAGCACCGCCAGCGTAAAGAAGGCGTGATGCAGGGCGCTGGTCAGCGCCACCTTGTCCGTCTGCGGCAAGTCTCCCAGATACCAGCCCGCGATCAGCGATCCGCAGGCCAGGCCAAAACTCATCGACAACTGCTGCAGCGAACTGGCGATGGTGCTGGCCATGCTGCTGTCGGCGCCTTCGATGTCGGCATAGGCAATGCTGTTCATGCTGGAGAACTGCAGCGAATTGAAAAAGCCCAGGCACAGGCCGATGGCCACGATGGCGTACAGCGGCGTGCCCGGTCCCACGAATGTGTACATGGCGATGGTGCAGCCGATCAGCAGCGTGTTCACGATCAGCACATGGCGGTAGCCGAAGCGCGCCAGCACGCGCGTGGAAATAAACTTCATGCCCATGGCGGCGGCGGCGGACGGCATCATCAGCAAGCCCGATTGCCAGGCCGGCAGGCCCAGGCCAAGCTGGTACAGCAGCGGCAGCAGGAAAGGCAGGCCGCCTATGCCCAGGCGCGTGACGAAGCCGCCCAGCACCGACACGCGGAAGGTGCGCACGCGCAGCAGCGCCAGGCGCAGCAGGGGATAGGGCGCCTGGCTGGCGTGCCAGCCGTAGGCGGCCAGCAGGCTGCATGAAATAAGCAGCAGCACCGCCGCCGAGGTGGGGTCGATCTTGTGTTCGCCGAACACCTCCAGCAGCCATGACAGCAGCGCCACGCCGGTGCCGAACAGCACCAGGCCTATCAGGTCGAGGGGGCGCTGAACTTCCGCGCGGTAGTCGGGCAGATGGCGCCACGCCAGGTAGACGGCGGCCAGGCCCACCGGCACGTTGATGAAGAAGATTTCGCGCCACGACAGCCAGTGCACGATCAACCCGCCCACCGTGGGGCCGAGCAGGGGACCGATCAGTGCGGGGATGATGACGAAGTTCATGGCCGCCAGCAGCTCGGCCTTGGGGAAGGTGCGGATAATGGCAATGCGGCCGACCGGCATCATCATCGCCGCGCCCAGTCCTTGCAGCAGCCGCGCCGCCACCAGCATGGGCGAATTGACGGACAGGCCGCACAGCACCGAGGCGATGGTGAAGATGGTGATGGCGCTCATGAACACGCGCCGGGTGCCGTAGCGGTCCGCCATCCACCCGCTGATGGGTATGGCCACCGCCAGGCTGAGGATGTAGCTGGTGACCACCGCCTTGAGGCTGAGCGGCGTCACGTGCAGGCTGGCCGCCATGCTGGGAATGGCGGTGTTGACGATGGTGGAGTCGAGCTGCTCCATGAACAGCGTGGTCGCCACCACCCAGGGCAGATAGCGTTTGGTCGAGGAGCTGGCGGAACTGGTCATACGCCTGATTGTCACACAATCTGCTGTTGCGCGCCCCAGCTGTCCTCATACAGGATCTGCTGCACGGGCATGCGCTGGTCCCAGCGCTCCAGTTCCAGCATGGGGGCGCGGTAAAACTCCTCCACCCGGCCCACGCACAGCACGGCGATGGGCTGGCTGCCCTCCGGCATGCCGCACACTTCGCGCAGGCGCTGCGGGTCGAACAGCGACACCCAGCCCGCGCCTATGCCTTCGGCGCGCGCGGCCAGCCAGAAGTTCTGGATGGCGCAGGAGGCGGACGCCAGGTCCATCTCCGGCATGGTGCGGCGGCCGAACACAAAGCGCTCGCGCCGGTCGATCAGGCCCACCACCAGCACTTCCGCGCAGGCCAGGATGCCTTCCACCTTGAGCCGCATGAATTCCTCGGCGCGCTGGCCCAGCGCTTCGGCAGTGAGCTTGCGCTCGTCGTCCACCAGCTGGTGGATCTGCGCGCGCAGCGCGGGGGAGGCGATGCGGATGAAGCGCCACGGCTGCATCAGGCCTACGCTGGGGCCGTTGTGGGCCGCCGCGATAAAGCGCTCCAGCTGGCCCGCTTCCAGCGGCCCCGGTTTGAAATGGCGCACGTCGCGCCGCTCGCGGATGGCGCGGTAGACGCCGTCGATCTGCGCTTGCGGGAAGGCGTGCGGACTGGCGGACTGTATCTCCTCGTTCATTTGGCATCCTGCTTGGGCTGCTCTGCCAGCGCCACCAGGGCGTCCAGCAGCGGCCGGCTGGCGGCGGCGATGCGGTCCAGGCTTGCTTCGCGCAGCGCGGACGTGTCCACGCGGTGCTCGCTTTGCAGGCCGGCCCATTTCAGCAGGGCGGCGCAAGCCTGCGGCGCGTCGAACAGGCCGTGCAGATAGGTGCCGAGTATCTGGCCGTCCGGTGAGCACGCGCCTTCCGGCCGGCCGTCGATGCGGAAGGCGGGACGGGAGAGCGCAGGCCCGTCGGACACGCCCATGTGGATTTCGTAGCCGCTTACGGCGTCGTGCATCGCTTCTTGCGCGAAGGCGCAAGTGCCTGTTACTTGCACCAGGCGCTTGTCCGCCGTCAGGCTGGTATGCATGGCGAGCAGGCCCAGGCCAGGCGAGCGTCCGGGTGCGCCCTCGATGCCCAGCGCGTCGCTGACGTCTTGCCCCAGCATCTGGAAGCCGCCGCAAATGCCGATCACCTTGCCGCCGTAGCGCAAATGGCGTTCGATCACGGCCGGCCAGCCTTGCGCGCGCAGCCATTCCAGGTCGGCACGGGTGTTTTTGCTGCCAGGGATAATGATCAGGTCCGCCGGCGGTATCTCTTCGCCCTGGCGCACGAAGCGCAGGTCCACGTCCGGATGGGCGCGTAGCGCGTCGAAGTCCGTGTGGTTGCTCATGCGGGGCAGGCTGGGCACCACGATGCGGAAGGCGCCGCGCGAGGCTTGCACCGGCTGAACCGCATCCTCGGCGTCCAGGAACAGGCCATGCAGATAGGGCAGCACGGCCAGCACCGGCTTGCCGGTTTGCTGCTCCAGCCAGTCCAGGCCCGGCTCCAGCAATTTGATGTCACCCCGGAAGCGGTTGATGACGAAGCCTATAGTGCGGTCACGCTCGCTCTGCGACAGGCAGGACAGCGTGCCGACGATGTGGGCGAATACGCCGCCCCGGTCGATGTCGGCCACCAGCACCACGGGGCAGTCCACCGCTTCTGCAAAACCCATGTTGGCAATGTCGCGGTCGCGCAGGTTGATCTCGGCCGGGCTGCCCGCGCCTTCCACCACCACCGCCTCGTACTGTTCCGACAGCCGCGCGTGCGATTCCAGCACAGCGCTCATGGCGATGGTTTTGTACTGGTGGTAGTCGCGCGCATTCATCTCCGCGCGCACCTTGCCGTGGATGACCACTTGCGCGCCGGTGTCGCTGGAGGGCTTGAGCAGCACCGGGTTCATATCGGTGTGCGGCGCCAGGCCGGCGGCGATGGCTTGCAGCGCCTGCGCGCGGCCGATCTCGCCGCCGTCCGCCGTGACGGCGCTGTTGAGCGCCATGTTCTGCGGCTTGAACGGCGCCACGCGCACGCCGTCCTGTTTCAGCAGGCGGCACAGGGCCGCCACCACGGTGCTTTTGCCGGCGTCCGAGGTGCAGCCCTGCACCATCAGGGTTTTGTAAGGGAAGACCATCAGAGGTTCATCCATCACTTCGGCCTGTGCTGGCGCGCCTGTTCCAGCTTTTCGCACAGCATGGCCGTGCCCTGGATCATGCGCGGACCCGAGCGGTTCAGCAGGTGGCCGTCGACGGTGAACAGGTTGTCGTTCTTCACCGCCAACAGGGTTTTGTAGGGGCGCCACAGGTTCACGCCGCCGTAGTTCTTTTCGGCGGTGGCAAATACTGCTTCCGGGTCTTCGCGCAGCACGCCTTCGATGTCGACCACCGGGGCGGTGATTTTCAGACCGGCGAAAATGTTCACGCCGCTGCATACGCGCATGGCGTCGGAAACGATATGGCTGCCGCTCAGGGTGTACAGCGGCTTGTCCCACACCTGGTAGAACACGCGCACGGGCGGGCGTTTCGCGTATTGCGCGGTGAGGGCACCGAGCTTGTCGCGCCATTCGGCGGCGACTTTCCCGGCCACGGCTTCGGTGCCGAGCAGTTTGCCCATGCGCTCGATATTGTCTGGAATGTCAGCCAGCTTTTTCGGTTCGCTGTGGAACAGCGGTATGCCGAGCTGTCGCAGGGTTTCGATCTGACGCTCGGAGCTGCCGTGCATCCAGATCACGATCAGGTCCGGCTTCAGCGACGCGATGCGTTCCATGTCCACCTGGCGGTTATCGCCGATGTTGGGGATCTTCTTGGCCGCCTCGGGGTAGTCGCTATAGGTGACGGTGCCGACGATCTTGTCGCCGCCTCCCGCCGCGAACAGCAGCTCGGTGACGTGCGGCGCCATTGCGATCACGCGCTGTGCGGGCTTTTGCAGGGTGACGGGCTTTCCGTCGTCGTCGTTGACGGTGATGGCGGCGAAAGCTGGAAGTGCGGTCAACGCGGCGGCGGACGCGAACGCCAGGCCGGCCAGTGTGCTCAGGAGTTTATTCATGGTTTTTCCTTGGTCCATAAGGTGAGTGCCAGTTCGAGGCGCTGCCAGCCTGCTTCGTCCGGCGGCAGGCCGAGGCGGATGCCGCGCGCTGCTTTGCTAAAGAGGCGCACCCAGATGCCTTGCCGCGCCATGTGTTCGTGAAAGTCTTCCGCGCGCGCTTCGGGCCACCACTGGAACAGCGCGCTGCCGCTGGAGCGGATGCCGTGCGCGGCCAGCAGGTTTTGCAAACGCTGGCCGCCGGCGCGCAGCTGCTCGCGCATGCGTTCCTGCCAGGCGCTGTCCTGCAAGGCGGCGAGGGCCACTTGCTGGGCGGGGCCGCTGACGGTCCAGGGGCCAAGCAGATTGGCCAGCGCGTCCAGCAGCGCAGGCTGGGCTGCCACAAAGCCGAGCCGCAGCCCGGCCAGGCCGAAGAATTTTCCGACCGAGCGCAGCACGATCAGGCCTTCCGGCGTGGCGGAGCCCGCGCCCTGGCTGGCGGCGCTGGCTTGCGCCCCGGTGTCGCCAAAGGCTTCGTCCACTATCAGCCAGCCGCCACGCGCGGAGAGCCGGGCGGCCCAGTCCAGCAGCTGCCCGCGCGGTACGGTGGCGCCGGTTGGGTTGTTCGGGTTGACGACCACCATCACGTCGCATTCGGCCACGGCGGCGTCCAGGGCATCGTATGGCACTTGCCGCAGCGTGTGGCCGTGCTGCGCCCAATGGTGGGCGTGCTCCGCGTAGGAGGGGGCCGTCACCACAACGCGAGAGGGAAGGCGCAGGCGGGGCAGGGCCTGGATTGCCGCTTGCGTGCCGGCCACGGGCTGCATTTGCGGCGCGCCGTAATAGGCTTGCGCCGCCAGCGCGAGCGCGGGATCCGGCTCGGGAAGGCGGTGCCACGCATTGTTGGCGATGGCTGGCGCTGGATACCACTCGGGATTGATGCCGGTGGAGAGGTCGAGCCAGTCGTCGCGTCCGTAGCGCTGAGCGGCCTCGCGCAGATTGCCGCCGTGTTCAAGCATGCTGGCCTCCTGCAAGAGAGATAGCCATGGCAATGGCTGCAGCCACGGCCAGCCAGAGCGCGGTGGTGCGCGCAACCAGTTGCCAGGCGCGCTGGATGTCCGCGCCTTGCGCTGCGGCGCCGCTGCCCAGCGGCGGACGCTGTTCCGTTTCGCCGTCATACACCGCCGCACCGCCGAGCGCGAGTCCAAGCGCGCCTGCACCGCTGGACATGACAGGGCCTGCGTTCGGGCTGCTCCATGCCGGCGCCTGCGTGCGCCAGCAGCGCCAGGCCAGGCGCTTGCCCGCCAGCGTAGGCGCCAGCAGCACATAGGACAGAGCGGTAAGGCGCGCAGGGATGTAGTTCAGCGCATCGTCTATGCGTGCGGCGGCACAGCCGAATTGCAGGAAGCGCGCATTGCGGTAGCCCCACATGGCGTCCAGCGTGTTCGCAAGGCGGAACAGCACCGCGCCGGGGCCGCCGGCGACAGCGAACCAGAACAGCGTGCCGAACACCGCGTCGTTGCCATTTTCGAGCAGCGATTCGGTGCTGGCCTTGGCCAGGTCGGCCGGCGTGGCGTTGGCCGTGTCGCGGCTGACGATGCGCGAGGTGAGGTGGCGCGCGGTTGGCAGGTCGCCTGCCGCAAGTGCTGCGGCGATAGGCAGATTGTGGTCGCGCAGGCTGCGCAGGCCTATGCAGAAGTACAGCATCAATGCGTGCAGCATCAGGGCGATGCCGCCGGCAGCGGGAATCCGGGTGGCGCCCCAGGCCAGCAGCGTGAGCGGCACCACCGCCAGCAGCCAGGCCAGCACGCCGCGCGGGAAGCGCAAGCCGCCCCGGTTCAGGCGGCGTTCAATGGTGTTCGCCAGTTTGCCGAAGCCGACCAGCGGATGCCAGCGCGGCGTTTCACCCAGCAGCAGGTCGAGCGCCACGCCCGCCGCGAGCAGCAGTGCGATGGCGGCGGCGCCCAGGCCCATCAGCATGGCGCGCCTTTCAGCACCAGCGGCAGCCCGGCGGCCACGAACACGGCGAGGCCGCATGCGGCGGCCACGGCCTGGTTCAGGCGTCCGGCTTCGTCGGTGAAGGCGCGCGAAACGGCGCCGTAGGGAACAATGCCCATGCCTACTTCGTTCGACACCAGCACGATGTCGCCCGCTGCCTGCTCCAGCACGGCCAGCAGCGCGGCGCGCTCGGTGTGGAAGCGCTCGGGCAGCGTTATCTGGCCCACGTCCGGATACTCCGTGCCGCCGTCGAACATCAGGTTGCTGAGCCACAGCGTCAGGCAGTCGACCAGCACCAGGCGGTGCGGCGCGCACCACTGCCGCAGTGCTGCGGCGAGGGCCAGCGGCTCTTCGACGGTGGTCCATATAGCAGGACGCTGGCGCTGGTGGTGGGCGATGCGGACCGCCATTTCGCCGTCCCCGGCGCGGGCCGTGGCGATATACACCACTTCCTTGCCGGAGCCGATGGCAAGCTGCTCCGCATACGCGCTCTTGCCGGAGCGCGCGCCGCCTAACACCAGCGTGCACGTCATGCTGCGCTCCGCGTGAACATGGCCGCCACTGCGGCTGGGTTGGACGGGAAGTAGGCGTGGAAGTAGGACGCCGTCAGCGAACCGAGTTGGTAGACGGCCTCGCCATCCACGCCGGACGGATGCTTGACCGTGCGCGCGGCCGGCGGCAGCGGGGTTTCCATGGACGAGTAATGGAAGGTGTGGCCGCGCAGTACGCCGTGCGGCGTTGGCATGCCTTGCGAGCCCAGGCCGGCCAGGCGCGCCTGCATGGCGACGCGGCCCGGCAGCAGCGCCGCCATATTCCATACCGCGCCCGCCTTGTCGCCCAGCGTCTCGGCCAGCGCCATCATGCCGCCGCACTCCGCCACGATGGGCGTGCCGTCGCGGTGCGCGGCGCGTATCGATTCCTGCCAGCGTTGCGCATAGGCCAGCTTTTCCGCATGCAGCTCGGGATAGCCGCCGGGCAGGTAGACCGCGTCCGCGTCGGCAGGCACAGGTTCGTCCGCCAGCGGGGAGAAGAATTCCAGCGTGGCGCCCAGTTCTGCGAGGGTTTCCAGGTTGGCCGGATACAGGAACATGAAGGCGGCATCGCGCGCGATGGCTACCTTGCGGCCTGCCAGCGGGCGCGCGTCCGGCGCCGGCGCCTCGCTTGCGGCGAGCGCGTCGCCCAGTTCCAGGCGCGTGCTGCGCAGGTTGCTCCACGCCGCCTCGTCAAAACTGAGCTGGTCCGCCAGCTGGTCCAGCATCTCGTCGATGCCTTCCACTTCGGACGGCAGCACCAGGCCCAGATGGCGCTCCGGCAGCGAACGCGCCTGCTTGGGCAGCGTGGCGAACAGCGGAATGTCGCGCAGCGACGCCGCCACCATGGCCGCGTGGCCCGGGCTGGCGACGCGGTTGGCGATCACGCCCGCCATGTCCACCGGTCCGTAGTCGCGCAAGCCGTGCACCAGCGCGCCGGCGGTCTGCGCCATGGAGCCGGCGTCGATCACCGCCATTACCGGCACGCCGAATTCGCGCGCCAGGTCGGCCGATGACGGCGAGCCGTCGTACAAACCCATCACGCCTTCGATCAGGATCACGTCCGCCTCCAGAGCAGCCTGCGCCAGTTGCGCGCGGCACGCTTCGCGGCCCACGATCCACAAGTCCAGCGACTTTACGGGCGCGCCGCTCGCGCGCTCCAGCAGCATGGGGTCGATAAAGTCAGGCCCGCATTTGAACACGCGCACGGTGCGGCCCATTTTGGTCAGCTTGCGCGCCAGCGCCGCCGTGGCGGTAGTCTTGCCCTGGCCGGAGGCCACTGCGGCCACCAGCACCACGGCCGCGTTGATGTGGGACGACGTTACCATTCCGTGCCCGCCTGCGCGCCTATGCCCGCCTTGAAGGCATGCTTCACCACGTTCATCTCGGTGACGGTGTCCGCCACGTCGATCAGTTCCTGCGGCGCACCGCGCCCGGTGATGACGACGTGCTGCATGGCCGGCCGCTCCAGCAGATCGGCGATGACGGTGTTCACGTCCAGGTAGCGGTACTTCAGTGCGATGTTCAGTTCATCCAGCACCACCAGGCCCACTGCGGGATCTGCCAGGAAGCGCTTGGCCTGCTCCCACGCCTGCTCCGCTTTTTCGATGTCGCGCTCGCGGTTCTGGGTTTCCCAGGTATAGCCCTCGCCCATGGAGTGGAAGCTCACTTCTTCCGGGAAGCGGCGCAGGAACATCTCCTCGCCGGTCTGCATCGCGCCCTTGATGAACTGGACCACGCCCACTTTCATGCCGTGGCCCATGGCGCGCACCGCCATGCCGAAGCCGGACGAGCTCTTGCCCTTGCCGTTGCCGGTGTTGACGATGATGATGCCGATCTGCTTGTCCGCCGCCGCGATCTTGGCGTCGATGATGGCCTTCTTGCGCTCCATGCGCACGCGGTGGCGTTCGTTCAGTGCGTCCAGGTCGTTGCTGGTGTTATCGGTGTTGCCGGTATTGTCGCTCATGCGATTGCTTCTTTCGGTATGAAGATGTGGCGCTGGCCGTGCCGGATCACGTCGATCGGGTGGCCCAGGTAGTCGCTCAGGATGTCCGGCTGCATCACGTCCGCCACCGGCCCGGCCAGCCAGCGGCCGTCGCCCATCAGCAGCAGGGCGTGGGTGGAGACGCTGTGCGCCAGCGTCAAGTCATGGCCGACCATCACCACGGTTTTATGTTGTTCGCGGCACAGCTGGGACAGCAGGCGCATCACGCTGACCTGGTGCGCCAGGTCCAGCGCGTTGGCCGGTTCGTCCAGCAGCAGCAGCGGCGTGTCCTGCGCCAGCATGGCGGCAATGGCCACGCGCTGGCGCTCGCCGCCGGACAGCGTGCGCACATTGCGCTCCGCCAGCTCCGCCACTTCCATGGCCGCCAGCGCGTCCATGGCCAGGCGGTGGTCACCGGTGTTTTCCCAATAGCGGTCGCCGTGGTAGGGGTGGCGCGCCGACAGCACGGTCTCAATCACGCTGTAGGCAAAAGCGTCGTTGCGCGACTGGGCCAGGAAGGCGCGCTCGCGCGCCAGTTCGGCCAGCGGCCAGTCCGGCAGGCTGCGGCCCTGGATGGACACGCCGCCTTCATCGGCCGGGATCAGCCCCGCCAGCGTGCGCAGCAGGGTGCTCTTGCCGGCGCCGTTGCGGCCGATCACGCTCCAGCATTCGCCGTCGCGCACCTGCCAGTCCAGCCGGTCGACCAGCATGCGCGCGCCGATGCGCAGCGTCAGTTGATGGGTGGCGATCATTTTTGCAGCCTGTGAAGTTGGTACAGGAAGACCGGTGTGCCGATCAGCGCGGTCACCACGCCCACCGGCAGCTGAAGCGGCGCGAACAGGGTGCGGGCCAGGGTGTCGGCCAGCACCAGGTAGCCGCCGCCGGTCAGCATCGCAGCCGGGATCAGCACGCGGTGGTCGGGGCCGAATGCGAAGCGGCAGGCGTGCGGCACGATCAGGCCCACAAAGCCCACGCTGCCCGCATTGGTGACGGCGCTGGCGGTCAGCAGGGCGGACACGAAGAAGAGTCCTTTGCGCAGCGCACTCACGTTGACACCCAGCGTTACGGCCGCCTCGGCGTGCAGCGCCATCACGTTGATGGCGCGCGCGCTGCGCAGTGCGAACAGGGTGCCGCCGGCCAGCACGATCCAGGGTATCCAGCGCATCGGCGCGCCTGCCAGGTCGCCGATCAGCCAGAACACCATGGTGCGCAAGCGGCTTTCGGGGGCGATCGACAGCATCAGCGTAATCAGCGCCGTGCAGGCCGCCGTCAGGATCACGCCGGTCAGCAGCAGCAGGGCGGTGCCGCCTTCGGCCGCCGCGCCGCTGCGCATGTCGCGCCGCGCCAGGAAGTACAGCATCATGGACACCGCCACGGCGCCGCCGAAGGCCGCCGCATCCACCACCCAGGCCGCGCACATGAACAGCATGGCCGCCAGCGCGCCCACCGCTGCACCGGACGAAATGCCCAGCACGTAGGGGTCGGCCAGCGGATTGCGCAGCAATGCCTGCATCATCACGCCCGCCAGGGACAGCGCCGCGCCGGTGACAAACGCCGTCAGCGCGCGGCTGCCGCGCAGGTCGAGCAGGGTGGCGGCCAGGCTGTTGGCCTGGCCGTTCCACAGCTGACCCAGCGCGCCCGGAATGTCGGACAGCGGAATGTGAACCGAGCCGGTCACGCCGGAAAACAGCAGGCTGGCGATGACGAACAGCAGCAGCCCGCCGGTGATGGCGGCTGCTCGCGTGCGCAGGTTGCGGGAGTGTGGATGCATGGGCCTTTTTCGTACCTTTATTTAATGCCGTAACGCAGAGCGGCAAAGAACTTGGCGCCTGGCGTGGCGTAGTTGCGCGCCACTTCGTAGTTTTTGTCGGTGACGTTGTTCCAGCGCGCCAGCACGGACCAGTCGCGCGTGAACTGCCAGGTGGCGTACAGGTTCAGCAGGCTGTAGCCGCCCAGGCGGCGGGCGTTGGCCGCGTCGTCGAAGCGGTTGCCGGACACTTGCAGCTCGGCGCCGGCGGCCACTGCACCGCTGGCGTATTCTACGCTGGCGTTGCCGTGTTTTTTCGCGCGGCGCGCCAGCGATTTGCCGGTGGTCTCGTCTTTCGGGTCCTGCCAGTCGGCGTTGCCTGCCACGGTGAACGCGCCCAGGCGGCGGCTTGCGCTCAGCGACACGCCTTCCAGCATGGCGTGGTTGACGTTGTAGGCGCAGCTGCCCTTGCGTGCCGGGTCCGGGCATGGCGTGGTGGTCACCAGCATGTCGGTCAGCTTGTTGCGGTAGATGCTGGCGCCGAACTCGGTCACGCCGTCGTCGTAATGCAGGCCCGCTTCGGCGTTGCGGCCTTGTTCCGGCTTGTTGTTCTCGTAGCCGAAGCCCGGGTAGTAAAGCTCATTGAAGGTCGGCGCGCGGAAGCTGGTGGCGTAGCTGGCGCTGGCGCGCAGCGCGTTGCTGAAGCGATAGCCGTAGCCGGCCGAGCCGGTGGTCTTGGTGCCGTACTGCGAGCTGTCGTCCGCGCGCAGGCCGAACGTGGCCAGGTGCGCGCCGCGCTTCAGGCTGTAGGCGCCGGCGTAGGAATCGGTCTTGCGGACCTTGCCCAGCGCAGGCGTGGTACCGGACACCACCTCTTCTTCGCGGTGGCCGAACAGCACTTGCAGGGTGTCTTCGCCGATGCGGATGTCATTCTGCCAGGTGGCGTCGGTCTGCTTGCTTTCGATGCGGCTGTAGGCGCTGGCCACGCCGGTGTCGGAGACCGAGGTGTCTTCTGCCTTGGCCACTTGCACGGTGCTGTGCCAGTTGGCTGCCAGCTGGTTCTTGCTGAACACGCCGATGTTGGACAGCTTGGTCTGGCTGCGCGTGTCGTAGCGGCTGGCGCCGCTGTCGAACTGGCCGTCGGTGCGGCTGTTCAGGAAAACCAGGCCCAGGTCATGGCCCTTGGCGACCTGGAAGCCGAACTGGCCGGAGGTGCTTACGCGGTCGTAGCCATCGTCGTCGGCGTTGTAGCTGGTGCTGCCAGGCTTGGTGGCGGAGAAGCCGTCCGATTTTTCCTTGCCGGCGCTGAGCGCGTAGCTGAAGCTGTTGTCGCCTGCGGTGGCGCCGAAGATGCTGGCGTCAAATTTGCGCGTCTTGTCGCTGCCGGCGCCGAGCGAGGCCGACACGGTCTGCGGGCCTGCGCCCTTTTTCGTGAAGATCTGTATGACGCCGCCTATGGCGTCGGCGCCATACAGGGAGCTCATGGGGCCGTAGACGATTTCAACGCGGTCGATCGCCTGCAGCGGAATGCCGGACCAGCTGGCCGTGCCGGACGACAGGGAGCCGATGCGCACGCCGTCCACCAGCACCACGGTCTGGTTGGCGTTGGCGCCGCGCAGGAACACGCTGGAATTGGTGCCGGGGCCGCCGTTGCGGGAGATCTCGATGCCGCGCTGGCGCTGCAGCAGGTCGGTGATGGAGCCGGCGCCGGAGCGCGCGATTTCTTCCGCGCCCAGGGTGACGATGTCGCTCAGCACGTCGCGCTGCAGCTGCGGCGAGCGGGTGGCGGTGACGATCACGCTGTCTGGGGTGATGGTCTGGGCGTGGGCAGGCGCGGCAACAGTCATCGAGGCGGCCATAGGAATAGCCAGCGCAAGCGACGTGGCGGCCGCATGCCGGATTACAGGAGAGCTCATATTATTTCTTTGTATAGTATGCAACCAGCCTACTTCCCCGTGGGCTGGATTGAACAGATGCGCGCAGCGCATCCACCTGCTTTGGCCGGTATCCGGGCTCGCAAGTTGAACTGTCTCACCTTCCCATGCAAAGCACAGTGGTCTTAAGGAGGCAGCTTGTCGCTGTGGGCGACACTTGTTTACCGTTGCGGGGGCAGCACACGTTGGCCGTTTTCCTTGTGGGGAGCGGCGTCGTGTTTCCCGTTTAACTGCGCGCATGGACATGCGCGCGGGCACCAAAACGCCGCCATTATATCGGCTTCAGGCGACAGCTTCCAAAATGACAGTTTCGCCGTAAGCGATTTTGTGCGGCGCGGCGGCGGCCCGCAGCGCGATTTCGTCGAGAGGGAGGCCGGCTTTCAGGCCCGCTTCAAGCGCCATCAGCACGCGGATGGTGCCGGCATGGCAGATGATGGCGGATTGCGGATGCTGGTCCTCGTGCTGGCGCTGGTCCAGCAGCTCCGCCCTGAACGCCGCCACGCGCGCCGCCACTTGCAGCACGTTTTCCCCGCCACCGGGACGGTAGTTCGCGAGGTCCGCCGCCCAGGCATCCACCTCGGCGCGCGGAATATCGTCCCAGCTGCGCAGCTCCCAGGCGCCGAAATCCATTTCGGCCAGGCGCGCGTCCAGCGTATGGGCGCCAAGGCGGCCTGCCAGCACAGCGCAGCGCTGCAAAGGACTGGCGTAGACAGGCGTCCCGGGAGGAATGCTGGCGCTGGCCAGCAGCGCGGTGTGCACGCGCACGATATCGTCCGGCGCTGCTGGCAGGTCGCTGCTGCCGTAGCAAACGCCCGGCGCCACCAGCGGTTGCGGATGGCGTACCAGGATCAGGCGCATCAAGCTTGCCATCCGCCGTGGCCCAGCCCGGCCAGCACGCAGAGATAGATCAGCACTTCGGCAAGTTGCTGCACCGCGCCCAGGCAGTCGCCCGTATAGCCGCCGATGCGGCGCTTGAATTTGCGGCCCAGCCAGACGGCGGCGGCCAGCGCCGCCAGCGTTGCCGCGCCTATGGAAAGCCAGGGCAGCCATCCCATCCAGCCGATGAGCGCCGCAGGCAGCGCGGCGCAGGCGCACGCAATGCTGAATTCCGCACCGCTCATTTCCTGCGCCATGGGCTTGGCCTTGCCCTCGGCGCGCGCGTATTCCATGCGCCAGATCAGCGAGGTGGCGGCTAGCCGGGAAAGCGGATGCGCAAGGAACAGCGCGGCCACCGCCACGGCGGGCGGCAGCATGGCCAGCGCCGTGCACTTCACCGCCAGCAGGCAGATGGTGCCGATGGCGCCATAAGCGCCTATGCGCGAGTCCTTCATGATCTCAAGCACGCGCTCGGGCGTCATGCCGCCGCCAAAGCCGTCGCACATATCGGCAAAGCCGTCTTCATGGAAGGCGCCGGTGGCGTAGATGCCGGCCGCCGTCGCCAGCAGCACCGCCACCGGAGCGGGAAAGACCCAAGCCGCCGCCGCATACACCGCCGCAGCGATGGCCGCCACCACCAGCCCCACGAGCGGGAAGTAGCGCGACGCATGGTGCAGCCAGGATGGCTCAAAGCCCACCCAGCGCGGAATGGGCAGGCGCGTGAAGAACTGCAGCGCGATAAAGAACAGGCGGAGCTGATGCATGGCGGCGCGGATTTACTCTGACTTCTCGCTGACCTGAGCCGACTCAAAGGTCGCCATCTGGTTCACGAAATTCACCGCCGCATGCAGCAGCGGCAGGGCCAGCGCGCTGCCGGTGCCTTCGCCCAGGCGCAGGCCCAGGTTCAGCAGCGGACGCGCGCCCAGGTTCTCCAGCATCAGCTTATGGCCGCTTTCGTCGGAGCAGTGCGCGAACACGCAGTAGTCGAGAATCGCAGGCTGCAGGCGCGCCGCAACCAGCAGCGCGCTGGTGACGATAAAGCCGTCGATCAGCAGTACCTTGCGCAGCTCGGCCGCCTTCAGCATGGCGCCCGCCATCATGGCGATCTCGAATCCCCCAAACGCCGCCAGCGCTTCCAGCGGCGCGGTGGTGCCGGCATGTTTTTCGGCCGCCGCTTCGATAACGCGCTGCTTGTGCAGTACGCCGCCGGCGGACAAGCCCGTGCCCGCGCCCACGCATTGCGCCGCAGGGATGCCGGTCAGCCTGTGCATCAGCGCGGCGGCGGCAGTGGTGTTCCCTATGCCCATCTCCCCGAAGCCCAGCACATTGCCCGGCAGGCCCGCAGCGAGCGCTTTGCCGTGCTCCAGCGCGATGGCGCATTGCTCCGCCGTCATGGCCGGCTCCTGCGCAAAGTTGCGCGTGCCGTGCGCCACCTTGCGGTCGTGCAGGCCGCCGCGCGGGCCGAAGTCATGGTTCACGCCCGCGTCCACCACGTGCAGCGCGCAGCCCATCTGTTTTGCAAACACATTGATCGCCGCGCCCTCGGCCAGGAAGTTCTCCACCATCTGCCAGGTCACGTCCTGCGGATAGGCGGACACGCCTTCCGCCACCACGCCGTGATCGCCCGCGAAAACCAGGATGGCAGGTTCTACTATAGAGAGTGCCGTCGTGCCCTGGATCAGGCCGATTTGTTTGGCCAGCGTCTCCAGCACGCCCAGGCTGCCGAGCGGCTTGGTCTTGTTGTTGACAGCGCGCTCCAGCGCGGCGGACAGGTCGGGATTGGCGGTAGGGGAGATGGTCATATATTGCTGAGAGAAGGAAACGAGATGCGATGGTACAGCTTGGCCTTGCGGAACGCGAGTAGCTTTGCTATAGTTCTGTCCCCGCGCTGCTGAACATACGCAGCGTAGGAAAGTAGGAAAATGAGGGGTTGACGGTTTAAACGAAACGCCTCATAATCTTGCCTCTCTGCTGCTGAACAAAACGCTTCAGCAAGTAACGCAGAATTCTTTAAAAATTAACAGTCGATAAGTGTGGGCGTTTGATGATGATGCCGGAGGCGCAAGCCTCTTAGCTCAAATTATTAAACGCTCAACGAAAAAATTAAACGTGACCTTCGAGAGAAGGAATCGTCAGTTATTTTGAAGGGCGACCACGTCGGCAACGACGTTAAACAGAGATTGAACTGAAGAGTTTGATCCTGGCTCAGATTGAACGCTGGCGGCATGCTTTACACATGCAAGTCGAACGGTAACAGGGAGCTTGCTCCGCTGACGAGTGGCGAACGGGTGAGTAATATATCGGAACGTACCCAAGAGTGGGGGATAACGTAGCGAAAGTTACGCTAATACCGCATACGATCTAAGGATGAAAGCAGGGGACCGCAAGGCCTTGTGCTCCTGGAGCGGCCGATATCTGATTAGCTAGTTGGTAGGGTAAAGGCCTACCAAGGCATCGATCAGTAGCTGGTCTGAGAGGACGACCAGCCACACTGGAACTGAGACACGGTCCAGACTCCTACGGGAGGCAGCAGTGGGGAATTTTGGACAATGGGCGCAAGCCTGATCCAGCAATGCCGCGTGAGTGAAGAAGGCCTTCGGGTTGTAAAGCTCTTTTGTCAGGGAAGAAACGGTTTCGGCTAATATCCGGAGCTAATGACGGTACCTGAAGAATAAGCACCGGCTAACTACGTGCCAGCAGCCGCGGTAATACGTAGGGTGCAAGCGTTAATCGGAATTACTGGGCGTAAAGCGTGCGCAGGCGGTTTTGTAAGTCTGTCGTGAAATCCCCGGGCTCAACCTGGGAATGGCGATGGAGACTGCAAGGCTAGAATCTGGCAGAGGGGGGTAGAATTCCACGTGTAGCAGTGAAATGCGTAGAGATGTGGAGGAACACCGATGGCGAAGGCAGCCCCCTGGGTCAAGATTGACGCTCATGCACGAAAGCGTGGGGAGCAAACAGGATTAGATACCCTGGTAGTCCACGCCCTAAACGATGTCTACTAGTTGTCGGGTCTTAATTGACTTGGTAACGCAGCTAACGCGTGAAGTAGACCGCCTGGGGAGTACGGTCGCAAGATTAAAACTCAAAGGAATTGACGGGGACCCGCACAAGCGGTGGATGATGTGGATTAATTCGATGCAACGCGAAAAACCTTACCTACCCTTGACATGGAAGGAATCCCCGAGAGATTGGGGAGTGCCCGAAAGGGAACCTTCACACAGGTGCTGCATGGCTGTCGTCAGCTCGTGTCGTGAGATGTTGGGTTAAGTCCCGCAACGAGCGCAACCCTTGTCATTAGTTGCTACGAAAGGGCACTCTAATGAGACTGCCGGTGACAAACCGGAGGAAGGTGGGGATGACGTCAAGTCCTCATGGCCCTTATGGGTAGGGCTTCACACGTCATACAATGGTACATACAGAGGGCCGCCAACCCGCGAGGGGGAGCTAATCCCAGAAAGTGTATCGTAGTCCGGATTGTAGTCTGCAACTCGACTGCATGAAGTTGGAATCGCTAGTAATCGCGGATCAGCATGTCGCGGTGAATACGTTCCCGGGTCTTGTACACACCGCCCGTCACACCATGGGAGCGGGTTTTACCAGAAGTAGGTAGCTTAACCGCAAGGAGGGCGCTTACCACGGTAGGATTCGTGACTGGGGTGAAGTCGTAACAAGGTAGCCGTATCGGAAGGTGCGGCTGGATCACCTCCTTTCTAGAGTATGGCGCCACGCCAAACGCTCACACTTATCGGCTGTTGAAGATTGAAGAACTCAGGGGGATTAGCTCAGCTGGGAGAGCACCTGCTTTGCAAGCAGGGGGTCGTCGGTTCGATCCCGTCATCCTCCACCATTACAGTTCAAACGTAAGCCTCTGTGGTTTAGGTTTGAGTTGTACCGTTCTTTAAAAATTTGGAAGAAGTAAAGATTTATTATTTTCGTTTGATCGCAAGATTGAACGAGGGTAGTGATTGTATGTATCAACAAACGCAACAACGTAGTACTTCTTGCTTTGTAACGGTTCTTTGTTAGTCGCAAGGAATCAATGTTATAGGGACAAGTGAATAAGTGCACATGGTGGATGCCTTGGCGATTACAGGCGATGAAGGACGTAGAAGTCTGCGATAAGCCTCGGGGAGCTGACAAACAAGCTTTGATCCGAGGATTTCCGAATGGGGAAACCCGGCCTTTTAGGTCATTGCATGCTGAATACATAGGCATGCAAAGCGAACGCGGCGAACTGAAACATCTAAGTAGCTGCAGGAAAATAAATCAACCGAGATTCCCAAAGTAGTGGCGAGCGAAATGGGATGAGCCTGCATGATTTAGCATGACGCATAGTGGAACGCTCTGGAAATGGCGGCCATAGCGGGTGATAGCCCCGTACACGAAATGCGATGTGTGGAACTAAGTATGCGACAAGTAGGGCGGGACACGAGAAATCCTGTCTGAATATGGGGGGACCATCCTCCAAGGCTAAATACTCGTAATCGACCGATAGTGAACCAGTACCGTGAGGGAAAGGCGAAAAGAACCCCGGGAGGGGAGTGAAATAGATCCTGAAACCGTGTGCATACAAACAGTAGGAGCGGACTTGTTCCGTGACTGCGTACCTTTTGTATAATGGGTCAGCGACTTACATTCAGTGGCAAGGTTAACCAGATTGGGGAGCCGTAGAGAAATCGAGTCCGAACAGGGCGCCAGTCGCTGGGTGTAGACCCGAAACCAAGTGATCTACCCATGGCCAGGTTGAAGGTGCGGTAACACGCACTGGAGGACCGAACCCACTAATGTTGAAAAATTAGGGGATGAGCTGTGGGTAGGGGTGAAAGGCTAAACAAACTTGGAAATAGCTGGTTCTCTCCGAAAACTATTTAGGTAGTGCCTCAAGTATCACCATCGGGGGTAGAGCACTGTTATGGCTAGGGGGTCATCGCGACTTACCAAACCATTGCAAACTCCGAATACCGATGAGTGCGAGCTTGGGAGACAGACGTCGGGTGCTAACGTCCGGCGTCAAGAGGGAAACAACCCAGACCGCCAGCTAAGGTCCCAAAGATTGGCTAAGTGGAAAACGAAGTGGGAAGGCTAAAACAGTCAGGATGTTGGCTTAGAAGCAGCCATCATTTAAAGAAAGCGTAATAGCTCACTGATCGAGTCGTCCTGCGCGGAAGATGTAACGGGGCTAAGCCAGTCACCGAAGCTGCGGATATCCGCAAGGATATGGTAGGAGAGCGTTCTGTAAGCCTGCGAAGGTGTCTTGTAAAGGATGCTGGAGGTATCAGAAGTGCGAATGCTGACATGAGTAGCGATAATGGGGGTGAAAAGCCCCCACGCCGTAAGCCCAAGGTTTCCTGTTCAACGTTCATCGGAGCAGGGTGAGTCGGCCCCTAAGGCGAGGCAGAGATGCGTAGCTGATGGGAAGCAGGTTAATATTCCTGCACCGTCGTATGATGCGATGGGGGGACGGATCGCGGAAGGTTGTCTGACTGTTGGAATAGTCAGTTTCTGCTTCATAGAAGGCGCTTAGGCAAATCCGGGCGCGTAATTCAAGGGAGTGGGACGAGTGAACTTGTTCACGTAGCAATCGGAAGTGGTTCCAAGAAAAGCCTCTAAGCTTCAGTCATACGAGACCGTACCGCAAACCGACACAGGTGGGCGAGATGAGTATTCTAAGGCGCTTGAGAGAACTCGGGAGAAGGAACTCGGCAAATTGGTACCGTAACTTCGGGAAAAGGTACGCCCCGGTAGCTTGGCTGATTTACTTCAGTAGGGCGAAAGGGTTGCAATAAACTGGTGGCTGCGACTGTTTAATAAAAACACAGCACTCTGCAAACACGAAAGTGGACGTATAGGGTGTGACGCCTGCCCGGTGCTGGAAGATTAAATGATGGGGTGCAAGCTCTTGATTGAAGTCCCAGTAAACGGCGGCCGTAACTATAACGGTCCTAAGGTAGCGAAATTCCTTGTCGGGTAAGTTCCGACCTGCACGAATGGCGTAACGATGGCCACACTGTCTCCTCCCGAGACTCAGCGAAGTTGAAGTGTTTGTGATGATGCAATCTACCCGCGGCTAGACGGAAAGACCCCATGAACCTTTACTGTAGCTTTGCATTGGACTTTGAACCAATCTGTGTAGGATAGGTGGGAGGCTTTGAAGCGGGGACGCCAGTTCTCGTGGAGCCAACCTTGAAATACCACCCTGGTTTGTTTGAGGTTCTAACCTTGGTCCGTGATCCGGATCGGGGACAGTGCATGGTAGGCAGTTTGACTGGGGCGGTCTCCTCCTAAAGTGTAACGGAGGAGTTCGAAGGTACGCTAATTACGGTCGGACATCGTGATGATAGTGCAATGGCATAAGCGTGCTTAACTGCGAGACCGACAAGTCGAGCAGGTACGAAAGTAGGACATAGTGATCCGGTGGTTCTGTATGGAAGGGCCATCGCTCAACGGATAAAAGGTACTCTGGGGATAACAGGCTGATTCCTCCCAAGAGTTCATATCGACGGGGGAGTTTGGCACCTCGATGTCGGCTCATCACATCCTGGGGCTGTAGCCGGTCCCAAGGGTATGGCTGTTCGCCATTTAAAGTGGTACGTGAGCTGGGTTTAAAACGTCGTGAGACAGTTTGGTCCCTATCTGCCGTGGGCGTTGGAAATTTGAAGGGGGCTGCTCCTAGTACGAGAGGACCGGAGTGGACGAACCTCTGGTGTACCGGTTGTCACGCCAGTGGCATTGCCGGGTAGCTAAGTTCGGAAGAGATAACCGCTGAAAGCATCTAAGCGGGAAACTTGCCTTGAGATGAGATTTCCCGGAGCTTTAAGCTCCTTGAAGGGTCGTTCGAGACCAGGACGTTGATAGGCTGGGTGTGGAAGTGCAGTAATGCATTAAGCTAACCAGTACTAATTGCCCGTAAGGCTTGTCCCTATAACATTGATTGGTTATAGGCGAGAAGTGCGCATGTTGTGCGTATGTTGATACGCAATCGCTACATAATAAATCTGAATTCTTCCAAGTTTTAAAGCTGTTGCGGCGCCAAAGCGCTGCAAAGCTTACAAGTCAAAGCCTGATGACCATAGCAAATCGGTCCCACCCCTTCCCATCCCGAACAGGACCGTGAAACGATTTTGCGCCGATGATAGTGCTGCAACCAGTGTGAAAGTAGGTTATCGTCAGGCTAGTTATATAAAGAACCCCCTCCGGTGATCCGGTGGGGGTTTTTTGCGTTTGTGGCTTGCAGTGTGCTTTTTCCCCACCCGCTATTGCTTGTATGCAGCCCTGGGCCTAGCATGGAGAGTCACAACTAGACTTGGGGGATGACCATGCTGGGAAAATTCTCGATCGGGAAGCGACTTGGTTTTGCGTTTGGACTGCTCACGCTCCTGTCCCTGCTGTTCGGCCTGATGGCCTACAGCGAAATCTCTGCCATGAACAGCCAGTGGCAGACCGTCAAGGAAGATGCAATCGCCAAATCCAACGCCACCACCAAGGGCTCGGTGGCACTGGGCAGCGCAGTCCAGATGTTCAAGAACTATGTGCTCCGCGGCGAAGATTATGACAAGAAACTGATCGCCCAGCTGGAGATCATCGACAATGTGGACGATGAATACAAGGCCACCGGCCACATGACGCAGGAGGAGGAACGCATCCTCGCCAAGGTGCGTCAGGACACCATCCTGTACCGCAACGCTCTTAATAAAATCGTTGAACTTCGCGCAAATAAGGTCAACGACGCCGAAACGCTCGACAAATCCGTCAGCGGCGCCGACAAGCCGCTGGCCGATGCTTTCGACCAGCTGCGCAAAATTACCGCCCAGACCACCAAGGCCGCCGACGAGAAAATGACCGCCGTGAGCGCCCGCGCGCGCCAGCTTATCGCCTCGGCGCTGGTGCTGCTGGTGATACTGTCGGTGCTGGGCGCGGTGTTCATCACGCGCAGTATTACGCTGCCGCTGAATAACGCGGTGCTGGCCGCCAACCGCCTGGCCGACGGCGACTTGGCCGTGTCGCTGCAGTCCGAAGCGAAAGATGAAACCGGCCAGCTGCTGCGCGCCATGGGCAATATGGTGGACAAGCTGAAACAGGTGATCGACGGCCAGCGCGCTGCGGTGCAGGCGGCCAACAAGGGCAATTTCAGCACCCGCATCGAGCTGCAAGGGCTGCAGGGCTTCCAGAAGGAGATGGGCGAAGGCCTGAACCAGCTGGTGGCCACCACCCAGGGCGGCATCGACGATATGGTGGGCATGATGGAGGCCATCGCCGGCGGTGACCTGACGCGCACCATAGACAAGAAATACGAAGGCGCTTTCGGCGAGATGATGGGCTTCGCCAATGCGGCGGTGGCCAAGCTGTCGCAGGTAGTGTCCGAAGTGAACGACAGCGCGGCCGCGCTGGCCGCCGCTTCCGAACAGGTCAGCGCGACGGCGCAGTCGCTGTCGCAGGCCGCCAGCGAACAGGCTGCGAGCGTGGAGGAAAGCAGCGCTTCGATGGAGCAGATGACCGCATCCATCAGCCAGAACACGGAGAATGCCAAGGTTACCGACGCCATGGCCAGCAAGGCTGCGGTGGAGGCCACTGAGGGTGGATCGGCGGTGAAGGAAACCGTGTCGGCCATGAAGCAGATCGCCACCAAGATCGTCATCATCGACGATATCGCCTACCAGACCAATCTGCTGGCACTGAATGCCGCCATCGAAGCGGCGCGCGCCGGCGAACACGGCAAAGGCTTCGCGGTGGTGGCGGCCGAAGTGCGCAAGCTGGCAGAGCGCGCGCAAGTAGCGGCGCAGGAAATCGGCGCGGTTGCCGGCAGCAGCGTGAACCTGGCGGAGAAGGCGGGCACACTGCTTGATTCCATGGTGCCGAACATTAAAAAGACTTCCGACCTGGTGCAGGAAATCACGGCCGCATCCGAGGAGCAGGCTTCCGGTGTCAGCCAGATCAATATGGCGATGGGCCAGCTCAGCCAGACCACGCAGCAGAACGCGGCCGGCTCCGAGGAGCTGGCTTCGACGGCCGAGGAGATGAGCAGCCAGGCCGAAGAACTGCAGCACACCATGTCCTTCTTCAATGTGGGCATGGTGGCGGCCAGCGCGCCCGCGCGCGGCCGCGCCGTTGTCCGCAAGGCCCCGCCGCGCGGCGCAGTTCCTTCGCGTATAGCGCCGCGCAAGGTGCACGCTGCGGACGGCGAACCGGACGAATCGCAGTTCACGCGCTTTTGACAGGGAGAGGGAATGCGGGATGCAGCGATGAGCGCCGAGCCGATCTCCGAACGGGAGTTCACCCAGTTCCAGCGTTTCATTTTCGAGGTGGCCGGCATTACGCTGGCGCCCGGAAAGAAGGCGCTGGTCAGCGGGCGCCTGGCCAAGCGCCTGGCGCACCACAAGCTCGCCACCTACGGCGCCTATTTCAATATGATAGCGAGCGGCCAGTCGCCGGCGGAAACCCAGACCGCCATCGACCTGCTGACCACCAACGAGACCTACTTCTTCCGCGAGTCCAAGCACTTCGATCTGCTGCGCAAGCTGGCTGGCGAGGCCCGCGCGGAGCGGCGCCCCTTCCGCGTGTGGAGCGCGGCCTGTTCCACCGGCGAGGAACCGTACAGCATCGCCATGGTGCTGGACGACGTGCTGGGAGCGCAGGAATGGGAGCTGTACGCGTCCGACATCAGCACCCGCGTGCTGGCGGCGGCGCGCACCGGACATTATGTACGCGAGCGCACCAGCCATATTCCTCCCGCCTACCTGAAGCGCTACTGCCTGCGCGGCATCGGTGACCAGGACGGCACGCTGCTGGTGGCGCGCGAATTGCGCCAGCGCGTGCAGTTCCACCAGGTGAACCTGAATTCGACCACGCCGCCCAAGTTCGGGCAGTTCGACGTGATCTTCCTGCGCAATGTGCTGATCTACTTCAGCCCCGAAACCAAGCACCAGGTAGTGGGGCGCCTGCTGGGTGCCCTGCGCCCCGGTGGCCACCTGCTGATAGGCCATTCCGAAAGCCTGCACGACATGGCCGGCCCGCTGCAGGTGATGGCGCCGTCGGTCTACCGCAAGGTGTGAGGCCGGCATGGCTGTCATCGACGTCTTCCTGCTGCCCGGCGAACACTTTGTCGGCGACGCACGGCACAGGATACGAACCTTGCTCGGTTCCTGCGTATCGATTACGCTTTGGCATCCACTGGCGCGCTTTGGCGCCATGTCGCATTTTTTGCTGACTGCGGACGGCAAGCCAGGAGCGGGGCGCCTGAACGGGCGTTATTGCGAAGGGGCGCTGGAGCTGATGCTGGGGGAACTGGAGCAGGCCGGCATCAATCCGGCGGAATGCCAGGCCAAGATCTTTGGCGGCGGTATGATGTTCCCGGGCATAGAGCGCAGCGACAACGGGGGAATAGGACGGCGCAACGGCGAAACAGCCGAACGCCTGTTGCGGATGCATCAGATACCGGTGGTGTCCGAAAGCCTGTTCGGCATCGGCCACCGCCACATTATTTTCAACGTCGGAACCGGCGATGTGTGGGTGCGGCAAGGGCCGCCCGGCGCGTTTCGCGGCAGGACGTTGAAGGAGCGTTTATGAAGAAAATCAATGTGATGGTGGTGGACGATTCGGCGGTGGTGCGCCAGGTCGTCACAGGCCTGCTCAACAAGGCGCCGGATATCCAGGTGCTGCACGCGGTGGCCGACCCCATCCTGGCGATGGAGCGCATGAAGACCGTCTGGCCGGACGTGATCGTGCTGGACGTGGAGATGCCGCGCATGGACGGCATTACCTTCCTGCGCAAGATCATGGCCGAGCGCCCCACGCCGGTGGTGATCTGCTCCACGCTGACGGCAAAAGCGGCCAAGACCACCATGGAGGCCATGGCGGCCGGCGCGGTATCCATCATCACCAAGCCCAAGCTGGAGCTGAAGCAGTTCCTGAACGACAGCTCGGACGAACTGGTGGCGGCGGTGCGCGCCGCCGCCGTGGCCAATGTGCGGCGCCTGGCCGGCCGCGCCACGCCCCTGCAGCCGGTGGCCAAGCTCACCGCCGACGCCATCCTCCCCGCCAGCGACGGCCGCGCGATGACCCAGACCACCGAGCGCGTGGTGGCCATCGGCACCTCCACCGGCGGCACGCAGGCGCTGGAAGTGGTGCTGACTTCGCTGCCGCGCGTCTCGCCCGGCATCGTCATCGTGCAGCACATGCCGGAGAAGTTCACGGCGGCGTTTGCGGAGCGCCTCAATTCCGTGTGCGAGATCACCGTCAAGGAAGCGCAGACCGGCGACCGCGTGGCGCCCGGCCGCGCGCTGATCGCGCCGGGCGGCAAGCACATGCTCTTGCGCCGCAATGGCGCCCAGTATTTCGTGGAGGTGATGGACGGTCCCCTGGTGAACCGGCACCGTCCTTCGGTCGACGTGCTGTTCCGCTCCGTGGCCAAGTGCGCCGGCTCGAATGCGCTGGGCGTCATCATGACCGGCATGGGCGACGACGGCGCGGCGGGCCTGCTCGAAATGCGCAACGCCGGCGCCTACACGGTGGCGCAGGACGAGGCCAGCTGCGTGGTGTACGGCATGCCGAAAGAGGCGGTCAAGCGCGGCGGCGTGGAACGCACGGTCACGCTGGAGATGATAGGCCGCGAGATCGTGCAGCAGATGAATTCCTTCCTGGCCTGAGGCGTCCCATGGCTGACTGGAGCGGCTGCACGGCCATGGTGGTGGAGGACAGTCCCGTCCAGCGCGACCATATGGCCGGCCTGCTGCGCCAGGCCGGCTTCGGCGAAGTGCTGCTGGCCTGCGACGGTATCGACGCGCTGCGCAAGCTCAATGCGCGCGGCGTGCCTGTGCAGCTGGTGCTCACCGACATGGACATGCCCGGCATGGAGGGCATAGAGCTGATACGCCACATCTGCGAGCTGGAACTGGCGGCCAGCCTGCTGGTGGCCAGCGCGCGCGAGGAGCGCCTGCGCGAAGCGCAGGCCAGCCTGGCGCAGCGCCCGGCGCGCCTGGCCCTGCTGGGCACCGCCCTCAAGCCGGTGCACTTCGAGGCCCTGGCCGACATCCTGGAACGCGCCGACATGGACCAGCTGTGCCAGGCCTCAGCCACCGGTATGCCGCAGGCGGAGGAAGTACGGGCGGGGCTGGAGGACGGCCAGTTCCTGCCGTACTACGAGCCGCGCATCGAGATTGCCAGCGGCATGCTGCGCGGGTTGGATGTGCTGCCGTGCTGGATGCATCCGGAGCGTGGCCTGATACGCGCCGCGCGCTTCATGCCTGCGGTGCAGGGCACGGACTGGATCGCGCCGCTCACGGCCGCCATCGCCGGGCAGGCGCTGCACCAGCTGCACGCCTGGCACGAGATCGGCCTGATTTCGCTGGGCGTGTCCATCAAGCTGCCGGCCGAAACCCTGGCCGACCGCGCGCAGGTGGACCAGCTCAGCGCCCTCGCGCGCGAGCTGGACCTGGCGCCGCGCACCATTACCTGGGAGTGCCCGGAACCGGTGCTCGCCGGCGGCGCGCCGCTCAGCATCGCCAACCTGGCGCACCTCGCCGTGCGCGGCTTCGGGCTGGCGGTGGGCGGCTACCGGGCCGGGCACACCACGCAGCAGCAGCTGGCGCGCTGCCCGCTGACCGAACTGCGCATCGATCCTGTCATCGTGCACGAGGCCTCGCAATACCCGCCGCGCCAGACGCTGTTGCGGGCGTCGGTCAGCGCCGCGCACCAGATGCGCATGGCGGCCGTGGCCGAAGGCGTGGAGCTGACGGAGGATCTGGCCTTGCTGCGCGGCCTGGGCTGCGAAATGGCGCAAGGCGCGCTGGTGGCCGCGCCTATGCCCGGCAACGCGCTGGCCGCCTGGATCAAGAACAACCGCAGGCGCCTGAAGGAGCTGGCTAGCGCATCGGCGCCGTAATCGGCAGGGTCAGCGTGAAGGTGGTGCCGGCGCCAGGCGTGCTGCGCACGTCGATGCGGCCGCCCAGGATGTCGCTCACGATGTTATGCACGATGTGCAGCCCGAGGCCGGAGCCGCCGACGCCCAGCTTGGTGGTAAAGAAAGGCTCGTAGATGTGCAGCAGGTTGTCCGCGCTGATGCCTTTGCCGTCGTCGGAGATGGTCAGCACCACGCTGTCCTGCTCCTCGTTGCCGGAGCTGATGGCGATGGTGCCGTAGTCGCGGCCATCGAGTCCGTGCGTAATGGCGTTGGTCACCAGGTTGGTGATGACCTGGCCCAGCGGGCCGGGATAGCTGTCCATCATCAGCGCGGGGGGAATGTCCTGCGTCACGGTGTAGGGCGTGCGGCGTATGGTGGGCAGCAGGGTCAGCACATTGCCTGACACGACTTCGGCCAGCAGAAAGGTGCGGCGCTGCGCGCTGGTCTGGTCCACCGCCACCTGCTTGAAGTTGGATACCATGTCCGCCGCCCGGTGCAGATTGCGCACCAGTACCTCCACCGCCGTATTGGCATTTTCCAGATAGCTGTCCAGCACCGAGCGTTTCATGGGCGCGCCCTGGTTGAACTGCGCGCGGATTTCGCTGGTCTGGTCCTCGAAAGCGCTGGCGATCATCAGGCTGTTGCCGATCGGCGTGTTCAGTTCGTGCGAGATGCCGGCCACCAAGGCGCCCAACGCAGCCAGCTTTTCGTTGTGCACCAGCTCCTCCTTGGCGCGGTTCAGCTGCTCGAACATCTGCTGCAGGTCGCGGTTGGCTTTGCGCAAATCCAGGTGGGTGTTGATGCGGGCCAGTACTTCTTCAATCTGGAAGGGCTTGGTGATGTAGTCGACCCCGCCGGCGGCAAAGCCGCTGACTTTCTGGCGCGCGTCGGCCAGGCTGGTCATGAAGATGACGGGAATATCCTTGGTGGCTTCGTTGGCCTTCAGGCGGCGGCAGGCTTCGAAGCCATCCATGCCGGGCAATACCACGTCCATGAGGATCAGGTCGGGCAGGCCGAACTCGGCGCGCATCAGGCCTTCTTCCGCATGGCGGCCTATCAGCACCAGAAAGCCACGGGAGGACAGATGGTCGAGCAGCGCGGTCAGGAAGGAGGGGGAATCGTCGACCACCAGTATGGTGGGAGGGCTTCCTGACGGCAGTTCGTGGGGGACCATCCTGACTCCTGTTGAATAGCTGCTAAGGAAAGTATATTCCAAAAACACTGTTGCAAGTGAGGGCAGGCTTTGCTATAGTTCTGTCCCCGCGCTGCTGAACACACGCAGCGCAGGAGAGAAGAGAAAAGAGGGTTGACGGAATAAACGACAAGCCTCATAATATCGCCTCTCTGCTGCTGAACAAGACGCTTCAGCAAGTAACGCAGAATTCTTTAAAAATTAACAGTCGATAAGTGTGGGCGTTTGATGATGATGCCGGAGGCGCAAGCCTCTTAGCTCAAATTATTAAACGCTCAACAAAAGAAATAAACGTGACCTCGCAAGAGGAATCGTCAGTTATTTTGAAGGGCGACCAAGTCAGCAATGACTTTAAACAGAGATTGAACTGAAGAGTTTGATCCTGGCTCAGATTGAACGCTGGCGGCATGCTTTACACATGCAAGTCGAACGGTAACAGGGAGCTTGCTCCGCTGACGAGTGGCGAACGGGTGAGTAATATATCGGAACGTACCCAAGAGTGGGGGATAACGTAGCGAAAGTTACGCTAATACCGCATACGATCTACGGATGAAAGCAGGGGACCGCAAGGCCTTGTGCTCCTGGAGCGGCCGATATCTGATTAGCTAGTTGGTAGGGTAAAGGCCTACCAAGGCATCGATCAGTAGCTGGTCTGAGAGGACGACCAGCCACACTGGAACTGAGACACGGTCCAGACTCCTACGGGAGGCAGCAGTGGGGAATTTTGGACAATGGGCGCAAGCCTGATCCAGCAATGCCGCGTGAGTGAAGAAGGCCTTCGGGTTGTAAAGCTCTTTTGTCAGGGAAGAAACGGTTTCGGCTAATATCCGGAGCTAATGACGGTACCTGAAGAATAAGCACCGGCTAACTACGTGCCAGCAGCCGCGGTAATACGTAGGGTGCAAGCGTTAATCGGAATTACTGGGCGTAAAGCGTGCGCAGGCGGTTTTGTAAGTCTGTCGTGAAATCCCCGGGCTCAACCTGGGAATGGCGATGGAGACTGCAAGGCTAGAATCTGGCAGAGGGGGGTAGAATTCCACGTGTAGCAGTGAAATGCGTAGAGATGTGGAGGAACACCGATGGCGAAGGCAGCCCCCTGGGTCAAGATTGACGCTCATGCACGAAAGCGTGGGGAGCAAACAGGATTAGATACCCTGGTAGTCCACGCCCTAAACGATGTCTACTAGTTGTCGGGTCTTAATTGACTTGGTAACGCAGCTAACGCGTGAAGTAGACCGCCTGGGGAGTACGGTCGCAAGATTAAAACTCAAAGGAATTGACGGGGACCCGCACAAGCGGTGGATGATGTGGATTAATTCGATGCAACGCGAAAAACCTTACCTACCCTTGACATGGAAGGAATCCCCGAGAGATTGGGGAGTGCCCGAAAGGGAACCTTCACACAGGTGCTGCATGGCTGTCGTCAGCTCGTGTCGTGAGATGTTGGGTTAAGTCCCGCAACGAGCGCAACCCTTGTCATTAGTTGCTACGAAAGGGCACTCTAATGAGACTGCCGGTGACAAACCGGAGGAAGGTGGGGATGACGTCAAGTCCTCATGGCCCTTATGGGTAGGGCTTCACACGTCATACAATGGTACATACAGAGGGCCGCCAACCCGCGAGGGGGAGCTAATCCCAGAAAGTGTATCGTAGTCCGGATTGTAGTCTGCAACTCGACTGCATGAAGTTGGAATCGCTAGTAATCGCGGATCAGCATGTCGCGGTGAATACGTTCCCGGGTCTTGTACACACCGCCCGTCACACCATGGGAGCGGGTTTTACCAGAAGTAGGTAGCTTAACCGCAAGGAGGGCGCTTACCACGGTAGGATTCGTGACTGGGGTGAAGTCGTAACAAGGTAGCCGTATCGGAAGGTGCGGCTGGATCACCTCCTTTCTAGAGTATGGCGCCACGCCAAACGCTCACACTTATCGGCTGTTTTTAAAGAGAACGTTTTCTGGGGCTGTAGCTCAGCTGGTTAGAGCACCGTGTTGATAACGCGGGGGTCGTTGGTTCGAGTCCAACCAGCCCTACCAGTTTTACTGTTTAAACGTAAGCGATCAGACGTTTAGGTTTAAGTAGTATCGTTCTTTAACAATTTGGAAGAAGTAAAGATTTATTGAATATCGCAAGATATTCAGGGTAGTAGATAAATCATCAAACACAGTAGTAAATGCTTGATACCGATAGCCGTCAAGGTTATAGGGACAAGTGAATAAGTGCACATGGTGGATGCCTTGGCGATTACAGGCGATGAAGGACGTAGAAGTCTGCGATAAGCCTCGGGGAGCTGACAAACAAGCTTTGATCCGAGGATTTCCGAATGGGGAAACCCGGCCTTTTAGGTCATTGCATGCTGAATACATAGGCATGCAAAGCGAACGCGGCGAACTGAAACATCTAAGTAGCTGCAGGAAAATAAATCAACCGAGATTCCCAAAGTAGTGGCGAGCGAAATGGGATGAGCCTGCATGATTTAGCATGACGCATAGTGGAACGCTCTGGAAATGGCGGCCATAGCGGGTGATAGCCCCGTACACGAAATGCGATGTGTGGAACTAAGTATGCGACAAGTAGGGCGGGACACGAGAAATCCTGTCTGAATATGGGGGGACCATCCTCCAAGGCTAAATACTCGTAATCGACCGATAGTGAACCAGTACCGTGAGGGAAAGGCGAAAAGAACCCCGGGAGGGGAGTGAAATAGATCCTGAAACCGTGTGCATACAAACAGTAGGAGCGGACTTGTTCCGTGACTGCGTACCTTTTGTATAATGGGTCAGCGACTTACATTCAGTGGCAAGGTTAACCAGATTGGGGAGCCGTAGAGAAATCGAGTCCGAACAGGGCGCCAGTCGCTGGGTGTAGACCCGAAACCAAGTGATCTACCCATGGCCAGGTTGAAGGTGCGGTAACACGCACTGGAGGACCGAACCCACTAATGTTGAAAAATTAGGGGATGAGCTGTGGGTAGGGGTGAAAGGCTAAACAAACTTGGAAATAGCTGGTTCTCTCCGAAAACTATTTAGGTAGTGCCTCAAGTATCACCATCGGGGGTAGAGCACTGTTATGGCTAGGGGGTCATCGCGACTTACCAAACCATTGCAAACTCCGAATACCGATGAGTGCGAGCTTGGGAGACAGACGTCGGGTGCTAACGTCCGGCGTCAAGAGGGAAACAACCCAGACCGCCAGCTAAGGTCCCAAAGATTGGCTAAGTGGAAAACGAAGTGGGAAGGCTAAAACAGTCAGGATGTTGGCTTAGAAGCAGCCATCATTTAAAGAAAGCGTAATAGCTCACTGATCGAGTCGTCCTGCGCGGAAGATGTAACGGGGCTAAGCCAGTCACCGAAGCTGCGGATATCCGCAAGGATATGGTAGGAGAGCGTTCTGTAAGCCTGCGAAGGTGTCTTGTAAAGGATGCTGGAGGTATCAGAAGTGCGAATGCTGACATGAGTAGCGATAATGGGGGTGAAAAGCCCCCACGCCGTAAGCCCAAGGTTTCCTGTTCAACGTTCATCGGAGCAGGGTGAGTCGGCCCCTAAGGCGAGGCAGAGATGCGTAGCTGATGGGAAGCAGGTTAATATTCCTGCACCGTCGTATGATGCGATGGGGGGACGGATCGCGGAAGGTTGTCTGACTGTTGGAATAGTCAGTTTCTGCTTCATAGAAGGCGCTTAGGCAAATCCGGGCGCGTAATTCAAGGGAGTGGGACGAGTGCACTTGTGCACGTAGCAATCGGAAGTGGTTCCAAGAAAAGCCTCTAAGCTTCAGTCATACGAGACCGTACCGCAAACCGACACAGGTGGGCGAGATGAGTATTCTAAGGCGCTTGAGAGAACTCGGGAGAAGGAACTCGGCAAATTGGTACCGTAACTTCGGGAAAAGGTACGCCCCGGTAGCTTGGCTGATTTACTTCAGTAGGGCGAAAGGGTTGCAATAAACTGGTGGCTGCGACTGTTTAATAAAAACACAGCACTCTGCAAACACGAAAGTGGACGTATAGGGTGTGACGCCTGCCCGGTGCTGGAAGATTAAATGATGGGGTGCAAGCTCTTGATTGAAGTCCCAGTAAACGGCGGCCGTAACTATAACGGTCCTAAGGTAGCGAAATTCCTTGTCGGGTAAGTTCCGACCTGCACGAATGGCGTAACGATGGCCACACTGTCTCCTCCCGAGACTCAGCGAAGTTGAAGTGTTTGTGATGATGCAATCTACCCGCGGCTAGACGGAAAGACCCCATGAACCTTTACTGTAGCTTTGCATTGGACTTTGAACCAATCTGTGTAGGATAGGTGGGAGGCTTTGAAGCGGGGACGCCAGTTCTCGTGGAGCCAACCTTGAAATACCACCCTGGTTTGTTTGAGGTTCTAACCTTGGTCCGTAATCCGGATCGGGGACAGTGCATGGTAGGCAGTTTGACTGGGGCGGTCTCCTCCTAAAGTGTAACGGAGGAGTTCGAAGGTACGCTAATTACGGTCGGACATCGTGATGATAGTGCAATGGCATAAGCGTGCTTAACTGCGAGACCGACAAGTCGAGCAGGTACGAAAGTAGGACATAGTGATCCGGTGGTTCTGTATGGAAGGGCCATCGCTCAACGGATAAAAGGTACTCTGGGGATAACAGGCTGATTCCTCCCAAGAGTTCATATCGACGGGGGAGTTTGGCACCTCGATGTCGGCTCATCACATCCTGGGGCTGTAGCCGGTCCCAAGGGTATGGCTGTTCGCCATTTAAAGTGGTACGTGAGCTGGGTTTAAAACGTCGTGAGACAGTTTGGTCCCTATCTGCCGTGGGCGTTGGAAATTTGAAGGGGGCTGCTCCTAGTACGAGAGGACCGGAGTGGACGAACCTCTGGTGTACCGGTTGTCACGCCAGTGGCATTGCCGGGTAGCTAAGTTCGGAAGAGATAACCGCTGAAAGCATCTAAGCGGGAAACTTGCCTTGAGATGAGATTTCCCGGAGCTTTAAGCTCCTTGAAGGGTCGTTCGAGACCAGGACGTTGATAGGCTGGGTGTGGAAGTGCAGTAATGCATTAAGCTAACCAGTACTAATTGCCCGTAAGGCTTGTCCCTATAACCTTGACGGTTATATCGCATTTGCCTGTGTTTGAATTACTACCCGAATTTACTTCTTCCAGATTGCAGCTGCGTGCCATAGCACGCAGCGTACAAGTCAAAGCCTGATGACCATAGCAAATCGGTCCCACCCCTTCCCATCCCGAACAGGACCGTGAAACGATTTTGCGCCGATGATAGTGCTGCAACCAGTGTGAAAGTAGGTTATCGTCAGGCTAGTTATAAAGAAAAAGCCCACCAAGTGATCTTGGTGGGCTTTTTTGCATTTGCGCGCACGAAAAAAAACCTCCGCCGCAGCGGAGGCTCCCTGACCATGCTTAGTAGCGGTAGGCCAGCTTCACCACGGCGTAATCGACGCCGCTGTTCGGCTTCTTGATGCCGCCGTTCGAGAAGTGCTGGATCTTGGCGGCCACTTCCCAGTTGTTGTTGAACACATAGCCCACGCCGATGTGGTCGCCGAACTGGAAGGCCGTGGCCAGCTTGTCGTCGTTGTTGTTGTACAGCTTGGACAACACATGCACGCCGATGCCGCCTTCGACATAGAAGCCCTTCTTGTTGTCCGCGCCGTAGCGGAACACCGGCGTCAGGCCGATGTCGACCAGGTTCTGGGTCGCGCCTGGAACATTGTTGGCCTTGGTACCGTGCCAGGCGCCGAAGCTGGCGTCCCAGTAGCCGCTCAGGCTGCTGCCGTTGGACGGGAACCACTGCTTGTTCCAGTCCGAGGTGGCGCCGATACGCGCCATCTGGATTTTGGAGGCGCTGGCGTATTCGACGTAGGATGTGTCGACCAGTTTGTCGCCGGCAAACGCTGCTTGCGTTGCCAGAAGTGCGGCGGTGGCCGCGAGGAGTTTTTTGATTTGCATGGCTACTTTCAGTGTCAATGCTATATGTCGAGTTATATAGCAGTCCTTCATTTTACCGAGATTCACAAAATCGTTCTGGAGGCGCTAATATTGTTAGTACATGCTCAATATTGTTCACTCAGGAGTCAACACATTGTCAACGCAAATTTCATTTCTTGGTATCGGCTTGATGGGAGAGCCCATGGTGCGCTGTTTGCTGCGCGCCGGTTTCGCCGTCACGGTCTGGAACCGCACGGCCAGCAAGGCCGAGCCGCTGGCTGAATTCGGCGCCATGCCGGTGGCCGATCTGGACGATGCCGTGAGTTCGGCGGACATCGTGATTTCCATGCTGGAGGCCGGGCCGGTGGTGGGCCTGGTAATCGACGCCGCCCTGCCGGCGCTGCGGCCCGGCGCGCTGTGGATAGACATGAGTTCCACGCGCCAGTCCGAGGCGCAGGCCTTCCACGCGCGGCTGACGGCGGGCGGCTGCCGCTTTGTGGACGCGCCGGTGTCGGGCGGCGTGGGCGGTGCGCAGGCGGGCACGCTGGCCATCATGGCGGGCGGCGATGCGGAGGATTTTGCGCGCGCCGAGCCGGTGTTCGCCGCCATGGGCCGCGCCACGCTGGTGGGGCCGGCGGGCAGCGGGCAGGTGGCGAAACTGTGCAACCAGCTGATCGTGGGCGGCACGCTGAACATCATTGCGGAGGCGCTGCTGCTGGCGCAGGCGGCTGGCGCGGACCCTGCTGCCGTGCGGTCGGCGATACGGGGGGGTTTTGCAGAGAGCAAGATACTGGAAGTACATGGCCAGCGCATGCTGGAGCGCAATTTCATGCCGGGCGGACAGGTGCGCACCCAGCTCAAGGACCAGAACAACATCCTGGCTGCAGCGGCTGCGGCGGGCGTGCAGCTTCCGGTGACGGAGCTGGTGACGCGGCGCTATGAGGCGATTGCGGATGTGTTTCCGCACGCGGATCACTCGGCGGCGCTGCTGGCTTTGGAGCAGCTCAATACCGGGCACCGCGTGGGGGAGGGGGCGGATCAGCTGCCGTGACGGCGGGTTACGCGGCGTTGCCGCTAACCCGCCCTACGCGCCCGGCCGCGTTGAGGACCGTGGGGCGGGTTTGGTGGGGGCGCCGAGCTGGGGGCGCCGTAACCCGCCAGGCTCAGCGTGCAAGCGGCAGCGCCGTTTCCGCCAGCCGCACCCAGAAGCTGGCGCCTATGGGCAGCAGGTTGTCGTTGAAGTCGTAGCTGCCGTTGTGCAGCACGCAGGGACCCAGGCCGTGGCCGCCGTCGCGGTGGTCGCCGTCGCCGTTGCCCAGGAAGATGTAGCAGCCCGGCTTTTCCTGCAGGAAGAAGGCGAAGTCCTCCGCGCCCATGGTCGGCTCGACCTGGCTGTCCACCTTGTCTGCGCCGGCCACGGCCTTCATCACTTCCACCGCGAACTGCGTTTCCTTGGCGTGGTTCACCAGCGGCGGATAGTTCCGTTTGAAGGCGAAATCCACCTCGGCGTCGAAGCCCGCTGCGATGTTCTCGGCCAGCACGCGCATGCGCTGCTCCACCAGGTCCAGCACGCCGGTGGTGAAGGTGCGCACCGTGCCCACCATCTTGGCGTCGTCGGGGATGACATTGGTTGCGCTGCCCGCGTGGATCTGCGTGATGGACAGCACCGCCGTATCGAGCGGGCTCTTATTGCGCGTGATAATGGTTTGCCAGGCTTGCGCAATCTGCACCGCCACCATGATGGGATCGATGCCCTTGTGCGGCTGGGCTGCGTGCGCGCCCTTGCCGCGTATGGTCACATGGAATTCATTGCTGGACGCCATCATCGGGCCTTCGCACACGCCGAAGGCGCCGGCCGGCATGCCGGGCCAGTTGTGCATGCCGTACACCGCCTCCATGGGGAAGCGCTCGAACAGGCCGTCCTCTATCATGCGGCGCGCGCCGGCGCCGCCTTCTTCGGCCGGCTGGAAGATCAGGTAGACCGTGCCGTCGAAATCACGCTGTTGCGCCAGGTGGTGCGCCGCGCCCAGCAGCATGGCGGTGTGGCCGTCGTGGCCGCAGGCGTGCATCTTGCCGGGGTGCCTGGAGGCATGCGCGAAGGTGTTGATCTCCTGCATGGGCAAGGCGTCCATGTCGGCGCGCAGGCCGATGGCGCGCTCCGAGGTGCCGTTCTTGATGATGCCGACCACGCCGGTCAGGCCCAGCCCGCGCACCACGGGGATGCCCCATTCGGCCAGCTTGGCGGCCACCACGTCGGAAGTGCGTACTTCCTCATAGCAAAGTTCCGGGTGCGCGTGCAGATCGCGCCGGATCTGCTGCAGCTCGGATTGGAACGCAATAATCGGTTCTACAAGTTTCATTCTGGGCTCTCCAGTATTATGTTCTTGCTGCACGTCTTGATAAGACGTTATGCCACATAGCGGTATAGCCATTG
This sequence comes from Pseudoduganella aquatica, assembly GCF_020865585.1. Lineage (NCBI taxonomy): Bacteria > Pseudomonadati > Pseudomonadota > Betaproteobacteria > Burkholderiales > Oxalobacteraceae > Pseudoduganella > Pseudoduganella aquatica. The sequence goes on along the minus strand of NZ_CP086370.1, from coordinate 6,791,551 downwards.
TAGCCTTAGCCGCTGCCGGATGGGGGCGCCCGGAATCGTTTACGATAGCGCTTTCGACGTTTGTTTTTCCGGACCCGCCAGCCTACGCCATGACCACCACTACCAGCCACGTCCGTGCCGCCTGCCCGCACGATTGTCCCGACACCTGCGCCCTCATCGTCACCGTGGAGGACGGCGTCGCCACCGAAGTGAAGGGCGACCCGGACCACCCGCCCACCGGCGGCGTGCTGTGCACGAAAGTGGCGCGCTACGCCGAGCGCACCTACCATGCGGACCGCCTGCTGCACCCGCTGCGCCGCGTGGGCAAGAAGGGCGAGGGCAAGTTCGAGCGCATCAGCTGGGACGAGGCGCTGGACACCATCGCCGCCAGGCTGAAGCCCATCGTTGCCCGCGCGCCGGAAGCGCTGCTGCCGTACAGCTACGCCGGCACCATGGGGCTGCTGCAGGGCGAGGCCATGTCGGGCCGCTTCTTCCACAAGCTGGGCGCCTCGCTGCTGGACCGCACCATTTGCGCCACGGCCGGCGCCACCGGCTACAAATACACGGTGGGCGGCTCCATCGGCACCGACCTGGAGCATTTCCAGGACGCCAAGCTGATCATTATCTGGGGCGGCAATCCCATCGCTTCCAACCTGCATTTCTGGACCCGCGCGCAAGCGGCCAAGCGCAACGGCGCCAAGCTGATCGCCATCGACCCCTACCGCTCGCTGACGGCCGAGAAGTGCCACCAGCACATCGCCCTGCTGCCGGGCACCGACGCGGCGCTGGCCTTGGGCATGATGCATGTGCTGATCGCCGAAGACCTGCTGGACCACGATTACATTGCGCAATACACGTTGGGCTTCGAGCAGCTGAAGGCGCGCGCGGCGGAATGGACGCCGGAGCGCACCGCCGAAACCTGCGGCATCACGGTGCAGGAAGTGGTGGAGCTGGCGCGTTTGTACGGCGGCATGGCAAAGCAGGGCGAACCGGTCGCCATCCGCACCAACTACGGCGTGCAGCGCGTGCGCGGTGGCGGCATGGCGGTGCGCAATATCGCCTGCCTGCCTGCGCTGGTGGGCGCCTGGCGCCATGCGGCCGGCGGCGTGCAGCTGTCCTCCAGCGGTTCCTTCCCGTCCAACAAGGCGCTGTTGCAAGGCACGGACATGCTGCGCCAGCACGCCCGCATGCCGCGCACCATCAATATGTCCACCATAGGCGACGACTTGCTGCGCCCCGCGTCGCCGGAGTTCGGCCCGCAGATCGAGGCGGTTATCGTGTACAACTCCAACCCGGTGGCGGTGGCGCCGGATTCGCCCAAGGTGGCGGCCGGTTTTGCGCGCGAGGACCTGTTCACGGTGGTGCTGGAGCACTTCCAGACCGACACCGCCGACTACGCCGACATCGTGCTGCCCGCCACCACGCAGCTGGAACACGTGGACGTGCACACCTCCTACGGCCACCTGTACATAATGGCCAATAACGCAGCCGTCGCCCCCATGGGCGAGGCCAAGCCGAACACGGAGATCTTCCGCCTGCTGGCCGCGCGCATGGGGCTGGACGACCCCTGCTTCCGCGAGAGCGACGAGGAACTGGCGGCGCAGAGCTTCGACGCGAAAGACAGCCGCGCCATCCACTTCGACTGGGAGTCGCTCAAGCGCAAGGGCTGGCAGCGCCTGAACATGCCGTCCGCGCCGTTCGCGCAGGGCGGCTTCCCCACGCCGTCCGGCAAATGCGAGTTCTATTCGGCGCAGATGCTGGCCGACGGCCTGGATCCGGTGCCGGCCTATATCGCGCCCTACGAATCGCGCGCCAGCAATCCGGAACTGGCCGCGCGCTACCCGCTGGCGATGATCTCCCCGCCGCAGCGCAACTTCCTGAACTCCACTTTTGTCAATGTGACCAGCTTGCGCGCCACCGAGGGCGAGCCGCAGCTGGACATGCACCCGGACGACGCGGCCGCGCGCGGCGTGGCGCACGGTGAAATGGTGCGCATATACAACGATCGTGGCTCATTCGTATGTAAATTGCGGGTCACCGACAAGGCCCGCGCGGGCCTCGTGGTGGGCCTGTCCGTATGGTGGAAGAAGCTCGCCGGCGACGGCAAGAACGCCAACGAAGTGACCAGCCAGCGCCTTACCGATATGGGCCGCGCGCCGACTTTTTACGATACACTGGTCCAAGTGGAGAAAGCCGCTTGAGAGTGAACAATGCGCAAATTTGCCCGACAGTTAATGCGCGCCAGATTCTGGCTGGCGGCGGGGGCGTGCGCATTGATGCTGGCCGGCTGCGCCCAGTTTAAGTACTACTTCCAGGCGGCCCAGGGCCAGTACGCGCTCTGGTCCGAAGCCCGCCCCATCGAAGACTGGCTGGGCGACCCCACTACCGACCCCAAACTCAAGGCGCGCCTGGAAAAGGCGCTGCTGATACGCCGCTTCGCCGTCAAGGAACTGGGCCTGCCGGACAATGCCAGCTACCGCAACTACGCCGCCCTGAACCGCCCCTACGTGCTGTGGAACGTGGTGGCCACGCCCTCGCTGTCGCTGCGCCCCATCCAGTGGTGCTTCCCGGTGGCGGGCTGCGTCAGCTACCGCGGCTACTACAGCAAGGAGGATGCGGAAGCCTACGCCGACGAACTGCGCAAGGAGGGCAACGACGTGCAGCTGGGCGGCGTGCCGGCCTATTCCACACTGGGCTGGTTCAGCGACCCGCTGCTGTCCTCCTTCATCAATTATTCGGACGCCGAACTGGCGCGCATGGTGTTCCACGAGCTGGCGCACCAGGTGGCCTATATGCAGGGCGACTCGCGTTTCAACGAAGCCTTCGCCACGGCGGTGGAGGAGGCCGGCGTGCAGCGCTGGCTGGACATGTACGGCAACCCGGCCATGCGCGAGGCCTATGACCGCTACAGCGCGCGCCGGCGCGACTTCCTGGACCTGCTGGTGCGGCACCGCGCGCTGCTGGCGTCGAACTATGCGCGCAAGGTCAGCGACAAGAAAAAGCACGAGGAGAAGCTGCGCATCTTCGCCGCGCTGAAAGAGGAATACCGGCTGATGAAGATCAACAGCTGGGGCGGCTACACGGGCTATGATCGCTTCTTCGCCGAGCCGCTCAACAACGCCCATCTTGCATCTGTTGCAACCTATAATGATTTTTTACCGGGCTTCCGCGCCTTGCTGGTGCAGGAAAAAACCTTCCCGCGTTTTTATGCTGCGGTGCAAGGCATGTCTACTCTGAGCTTGTCCGAACGGCAGGCTCGCCTGCTGCATCTGGGGCAGCCGCCGCCACCCCAGCCCGATACGGTCGCTACGCAATCGATAGCTTCGCCGGAACGGTGAAATTTGCTGCGCCGCAGCAGATCTGGCCGGGGCAGTCATCGATAGAGCAGGGGTTCGAAATCTGCAAAAGCGCTTGCATACTAGCGTTGCGCCCGATAGCATCTTACTCAGTTTGTGTACGAGCGTACTATTTTTGTTTGCCACCCAAAAAAACATATTAAGAGACGAGGCACAGGATGGAGAAAATTTGGCTGCAGTCGTACCCCCCCGGCGTGCCGGCGGAGATTGATCCGAACCAATACCGCTCGCTGGTGCATCTGCTGGAGGAGTCTTTCCAGAAGTATGCGGACCGCAACGCTTACGTGTGCATGGATAAATTCCTCACGTATGCCGAGCTGGACAGCTACTCGAAGCGCCTGGCGGCCTGGCTGCAAAGCCGCAGCCTGAAAAAGGGCGCGCGCGTGGCGGTGATGATGCCCAATGTGCTGCAGTACCCGATCGCCATCGCGGCCATCCTGCGCGCCGGCTATACCGTGGTCAACGTCAATCCGCTGTACACGCCGCGCGAGCTGGAGCACCAGCTGAACGACTCCGGCGCCGAAGCCATCCTCATCCTCGAAAACTTTGCCACTACGCTGGAGCAGGTGCTGCCGCGCACCAAGGTCAAGCATATCGTGGTGGCCAGCATGGGCGAAATGCTGGGCGGCCTGAAGGGCGTGATCGTCAACTTCGTGGTGCGCAACGTGAAGAAAATGGTGCCGGCCTTCTCGCTGCCGAACGCGGTGCGCTTCAAGGACGCGCTGTCGCAGGGTGCGGGCATGAAGTTCGTGCCGGTGGACCTGCAGGCTTCCGACGTGGCCTTCCTGCAGTACACGGGCGGCACCACCGGCGTGTCCAAGGGCGCCACGCTGACCCACCGCAACATCGTGGGCAACCTGCTGCAGAACGAAGCCTGGGCGCAGCCGCGCCTGAAGACGCTGCCGGCCAGCGAGCCGCTCACCATCGTCTGCGCGCTGCCGCTGTACCACATCTTCGCGCTGACGGCGTGCGCCATGTGGGGCATGCGCATGGGCGCGATGAACATCCTGATACCTAATCCGCGCGACATCGGCGGCTTCATCAAGGAACTGTCCAAGTACAAGTTCAATATGCTGCCGGCCGTGAACACGCTGTACAACGCGCTGGTGAACCACCCCGAGTTCGCCAAGCTGGACTTCTCCGGCGTGGTGATCTGCAATGGCGGCGGCATGGCGGTGCAGCAGGCCGTCAACGACAAGTGGCTGAAGGTGACCGGCGTGCCGATAATCGAAGGCTACGGCCTGTCCGAGACCTCGCCCACGGCCACCTGCAACCGCGCCGACGGCACCGAGTTCACCGCCACCATCGGCCTGCCTGTGCCGTCGACCGACATCGCCATCCTGGACGACGACGGCAAGGAAGTGGCGCTGGGCCAGCCGGGCGAGATCGCCATCCGCGGCCCGCAGGTGATGGCGGGCTATTGGAACCGCCCGGACGAAACCGCCAAGGTCATGACGCCGGACGGCTACTTCAAGTCCGGCGACGTGGGCGTGATGGACGCGCGCGGCTATGTGAAGATTGTGGACCGCAAGAAGGACATGGTGCTGGTGTCCGGCTTCAACGTCTACCCGAACGAAGTGGAAGGCGTCATCGCCGCTCATCCCGGCGTGATGGAGTGCGCCTGCGTCGGCGTGCCGGACGAGCATTCCGGCGAGGCGGTGAAGGTGTTCGTGGTGCGCAAGGACCCGAACCTGACCGTGGACACGCTGATGGCCTACTGCAAAGAAAACCTGACCGGTTACAAGAAGCCGAAATACATCGAGTTCCGCGACGAGCTGCCGAAGACCAACGTCGGCAAAATCCTGCGCCGCGTGCTGCGCGACGAAGTCGTGGGCCAGAAGAAGGCTGCTTAACACTGCCGGCCTGCAGGTGCAACCGCCTGCAGGCCAGGCGGTTTTTTTATCGAATAATGATTGAACGAGGCTACAGATGGACAAGATTTGGTTGAATTCCTACCCCGAAGGCGTACCTGCGGAAATCGACAACACGCAATACAGCTCGGTGACGCATTTGCTGGAGGAGTCTTTCCGTCAGTACGCCGACCGCAACGCCTATGTCTGCATGGACAAGTTCCTGACCTACCGCGAAGTGGACCAGATGTCCCGCCAGCTGGGCGCCTGGCTGCAAAGCAAGGGCCTGCAAAAAGGCGCGCGCGTGGCCATCATGCTGCCCAATGTGCTGCAATATCCGGTGGCCATGGCCGGCATCCTGCGCGCCGGCTACACGGTGGTCAACGTCAACCCGCTGTACACGCCGCGCGAGCTGCAGCACCAGCTGAATGACTCCGGCGCCGAAGCCATCATCGTGTTGGAGAACTTCGCCACCACGGTGGAGCAGGTGCTGGCGAACACCAAGGTCAAGCACGTGATCGTGGGCAGCATGGGCGACCTGCTGGGCGGGCTGAAAGGCGCCATCGTCAATTTCGTGGTGCGCAATGTGAAGAAGATGGTGCCGGCCTACTCGCTGCCGAGCGCGGTCAGCTTCAAGAAAGTGCTGGCCGAAGGCTCGCGCATGACGCTGCAGCCGGTGCAGCTGGGCCATGAAGACATCGCCTTCCTGCAGTACACCGGCGGCACCACCGGCGTTTCCAAAGGCGCCGTGCTGCTGCACCGTAATGTGATCTCCAATGTGCTGCAGAACGAAGCCTGGCTGGGCCTGGACACCAGCGGCAAGCAGGTGGTGTTCGTGTGCGCGCTGCCGCTGTACCACATCTACTCGCTCACCATCAGCGCCTTCATGGGCATGCGCTTCGGCGGCCTGAACATCCTGGTGCCGAACCCGCGCGACATTCCCGGCTTCGTCAAGGAGCTGGCCAAGTATCCGGTGGTGGTGTTCCCGGCCGTGAACACGCTGTACAACGCGCTGCTCAACAACCCCGACTTCGCCAAGCTGGACTTCTCCAGCTACAAGGTGTGCAATGGCGGCGGCATGGCCGTGCAGCAGGCCGTGGCGGACCGCTGGCTCAAGCTCACCGGCACGCCGATCATCGAAGGCTACGGCCTGTCCGAGACCTCGCCGGTGGCCACCGCCAACCGGGTCGACATCAAGGAATTCACCGGCACCATCGGCCTGCCTATCCCCTCGACCGAAATCAAGATCCTGGACGACGACGGCGTGGAAGTGGCGCTGGGCCAGCCGGGCGAAATCGCCATCCGCGGCCCGCAGGTGATGGCGGGCTACTGGCAGCGTCCGGAAGAAACCGCCAAGACCATGACGGCGGACGGCTTCTTCAAGACCGGCGACGTCGGCATCATGGACGAGCGCGGCTACACCCGCATCGTGGACCGCAAGAAGGACATGATCCTGGTGTCCGGTTTCAACGTCTACCCGAATGAAGTTGAAGGCGTGGTGGCGGCGCATCCGGGCGTGCTGGAAGTGGCGTGCATCGGCGTGCCGGACAAGAATTCCGGTGAAGCGGTCAAGCTGTTCGTGGTGCGCAAGGACCCGAACCTGACTGCCGAAGACATCCAGGAATTCTGCAAGCACGAACTGACGGCCTACAAAAAGCCCAAATACATCGAGTTCCGCGACGAGCTGCCGAAGACCAACGTCGGCAAAATCCTCCGCCGCCAGCTGCGCGACGAAAAGCAAGCCGCCTAGTTTTTGAAAAAACAAAAAGGGGTCAGGGTTAATTAAAAGTGCAACTTTTAATTAACCCTGACCCCTTTTTCCTTTTTCTTTTGCGGAAACGGTGAAGGAGGCGAGGGGGGCGATGGGGCTGGCGGGGTTGCGGACGTCGGCCAGGCCCTGGAACAGCACGCCGCTGCGCTCGGGGCGGATGTCGAACAGCATGTAGCCGCGCTTGTCGCTGCGGCCGTATTTGAGCTGCGGGTTCATGTCGACGTATTGCTGGGTGCGCGCCTGCGGCCGCGAGCTGGAGGTGATGGAGGTGCCGCAGAACTCGCTGGCCAGCACCGGGTTGCCGGGGCCGGCCGGGCGGCGCGCGTCGCGCGTGAGCTCGGCGGCGTAGAAAGTGTGCACGTCGCCGGAGAGCACCAGCGGGTTGGCCGCGCCGCTCGCTTCGAGCGCGTCGTACAGGCGCTGGCGCGCGGCTGGATAGCCGTCCCAGCCGTCGGTCCAGTAGCGGCCGTCGCCGTCTTTTTCCAGCGCCACCTGGCTGCTGCCCGCCATCAGCGTCTGCTGCGCCAGGATGTTCCAGCGCGCTTTCGATTCCTTCAGCCCCTGCTCCAGCCAGCGCTGCTGGCCGGCGCCCAGCATCTCGCGCGCGGGGTCGCGCAGCTCGGCGCACTCGCGCCAGTAGACGGAACTCGAGCCGCCTCGCCCCACGGTGCAGGCTTGCGGCGTGCGGTACTGGCGGTTGTCGAGCACGTGGAAGCGCGCCAGCCGGCCCCAGTCGTAGCGCTGGTGCATGCGCAGCGAGCCGTAGCCGCCGTTTTGCAGGTCGAGCCGGATGGGCTGGTGCTCGTAGTAGGCCTGGTAGGCGGCGGCGCGGCGCGCGGCGAAGCTCGGGGACAGGCGTTCGTCGCGCTCGCCCGCGTAGTCGTTGGCCACTTCGTGGTCGTCCCAGGTGAGTACCCACGGCGCGGCATGGTGGGCCGTTTGCAGGTCGGGGTCGCTCTTGTATTGGGCGTAGCGGGCGCGGTACTGCTCCAGCGTAAAGCTTTCGTCCACCCGCTTTGCGCTCTGCGGATGCTGGCGCTGGTAGGGGCCCCATTCGTAGATGTAGTCGCCGAGGAAGGCCACCAGATCGGGCGCGGCGGCGGCGATGTGGCGGTGCGCGGCGTAGCTGCCGAATTCCCAGTGCTGGCAGGAGGCTACGGCCAGCTTGAGCGCGGACGGCATGCTGTCCGGCGCGGGCGCGGTGCGGGTGCGGCCCACGGGACTGACGGCGTCGCCCAGCATGAAGCGGTACCAGTACCAGCGGTCCGGTTCCAGGCCCGCCGCGTCCACGTGCACGCTGTGCGCCAGTTCGGGCGCGGCCAGCGCCGTGCCCTTGGCGGCGATGCTGCGGAAGGCTTCGTCGCGCGCCACTTCCCAGCGCACGCTGAAGGCCAGCGGCGGCATGGCGGCGGCGTTGAACGGGTCGTACAGGATGCGGGTCCACAGCACCACGGCGGTGGGCAGCGGCGAGCCGGAGGCCACGCCGAGGGAGAAGGGATAGCCGGCTTGCTGCGGGCCGCGTTCGGGCGCGCTGCGGGCCAGCGTGGCGCCGGCCGCCGTCATGGCCGCCAGCGCCGACAGCCGGGCGCCGCCCAGCAGCAGGATGCGGCGCCCCGGCTGCATGCGGCTTAGAGCAGCGATTCCAGCGGCGGCACCTGGCGCGGCTTGCGGTCCGGGCCGGTGGCGACGTAGGTCAGCGTGGCTTCGGTCACCTTGACGGTGCAGGCCTGTAGGCGGTTGCGCTCGGCGTACACTTCCACGTTGACGGTGATGGAGGTGTTGCCGACCTTGATGATATCGGCGTAAAAGGACAGCAGATCGCCGACGAAGACCGGATTTTTGAATACGAAGGAATTCACCGCCACGGTGGCCACGCGGCCGTTGGCGCGCCGGGTGGCGGGCAGGGAGCCGGCGATGTCCACCTGGGCCATGATCCAGCCGCCGAACACGTCGCCGTAGACGTTGGCGTCGGAAGGGGCGGGCATCACGCGCAGTTCGGGCATTTTCCCCGGCGGCAGGCCGCGCCGCTCGGGGGCCCGCAGCGCTTGCTGCTGCTGCGTGGCGGAGGGGACTGTGGTGTTTTCAGGCGTGGTCATCGTGAAGTCTCGCTAAGGGCTACAATTGGGATTGATTGTAAACCACGGAAGCCTCGTTCCACCATGCGCCGCTCAGCCACCTCTACCCCACCTCCGCCAGACGCCGCCGGCAAGCCGCCGCGCAGCGATATGGCCACCCTGAAAACCCTGATCCCCTATCTGTGGGTGTACAAATGGCGCGTGCTGCTGGCGCTGCTTTGCCTGATCGGCGCCAAGCTGGCCAACGTCGGCGTGCCGGTGGTGCTGAAAAAGCTGGTGGACGACATGACCATCACGCCGTCCCACCCGCAGGCGCTGCTGGTGCTGCCGCTGGGCGCGCTGGTGGCTTACGGCCTGCTGCGCCTGTCCACCACGGTGTTCACCGAGCTGCGCGAATTCCTGTTCGCGCGCGTGACGCAGCGCGCCGTGCGCACCATTGCGCTCAAGGTGTTCCGCCATCTGCATTCGCTGTCGCTGCGCTTCCACCTGAACCGCCAGACCGGCGGCATGACGCGCGACATCGAGCGCGGCACGCGCGGCGTCGGTTCGCTGATCTCGTACACGCTGTTCAACATCCTGCCCACGCTGGTGGAGATTACGCTGGTGCTGGGCTACCTGGTCACGCATTACGACATCTGGTTCAGCGCCATCACCTTTGTGGCGCTGGTGTCCTACATCGTGTTCACCATCACCGTGACCGACTGGCGCACCCACTTCCGCCGCACCATGAACGACCTCGATTCCAAGGCCAACACCAAGGCCATCGACTCGCTCATCAACTATGAAACCGTGAAGTACTTCGGCAACGAGGACTACGAGGCCAAGCGCTACGACGAGGGCCTGCAGCGCTACGAGTCGGCGGCGGTGAAGTCGCAGACTTCGCTGTCCCTGCTGAACACGGGCCAGTCGCTGATTATCGCCACCGCCGTCACGCTGATACTGTGGCGCGCCACGCAGGGCGTTATCGACGGCAAGATGACCCTGGGCGACCTGGTGCTGGTGAACGCCTTCATGATCCAGCTCTACATTCCGCTCAACTTCCTGGGCGTGATCTACCGCGAGATCAAGCAAAGCCTGGCGGACATGGAGCGTTTGTTCTCGCTGCTGGACCAGAACCGCGAAGTGGCGGATGCGCCGGACGCGAAGGCGCTGCACACGCAGGGCGCGCAGGTGCGCTTCTCGCACGTGGACTTCAGCTACGAGTCCAAGCGCCAGATCCTGTTCGACGTGGACTTCACCATCGCGGCCGGCACCACCACGGCGGTGGTGGGACACAGCGGCTCCGGCAAGTCCACCCTGTCGCGCCTGCTGTACCGCTTCTATGAGGTGAACCAGGGCGCGATCACCATCGACGGCCAGGATCTGCGCGCGATCACGCAGGACTCGCTGCGCCACGCCATCGGCATCGTGCCGCAGGATACGGTGCTGTTCAACGACACCATCGAGTACAACATCGCCTACGGCAAGCCCGGTTCCAGCAAGGAGGACATCGTGGCGGCAGCCAAGGCGGCGTCCATCCACGACTTTATCGCCAGCCTGCCGGACGGCTACGCCACCATGGTGGGCGAGCGGGGGCTGAAGCTGTCCGGCGGCGAGAAGCAGCGCGTGGCGATTGCGCGCACGCTGCTCAAGAACCCCGCCATCCTGATCTTCGACGAAGCCACGTCGGCGCTGGACTCGAAGGCCGAGCAGGCCATCCAGGCGCAGCTCAAGGAGATCGCCAAGCACCGCACCACCATGGTGATTGCGCACCGACTTTCCACGGTGGTGGATGCGGAGCAGATCATCGTGCTCGACCACGGCCGCATCGTGGAGCGCGGCACGCACCAGTCGCTGCTGGCCGCCGATGGGCTGTACGCCCAGATGTGGCAGCGGCAGCAGGCCAAGGTGGAAGAGGAAGTGGAGTAAGGCTTACAGGCAGGTCTCCACGTAAGCCACCGCAGGCTGCATGCCGGCGCGGATCTTGGTGATGGCCTTGCCGTCTTCCTCCATGATGATGGCCGCCTTGCCGTCGCCACTGCTGGCGGTGAGATAGTGGCCTTCGGGCAGGTATTTGTGCGGTCCCACCGCCAGCGCGGGCGCCTTTTTCTTCGCCGCGTCCAGCGTGTCGCCGCTGGCGATACCCAGGCTGTTTGCGACGCCGGCGTCCGCGTCGGCGCGCGTGATCTTGCCCTGTTCAACCATGAAGCGCACGCCCTGGATGCCGGGGAAGCGCACCATGCTGCACGCCGGGTCGTTGGCCCCCAGCGCTACGCTCTTCGCGCCCAGCTTCTGTTCCACGTCCGGCAGCTGCGCGCCGAAATGCACCGGGCCGTAGCCCTCGAAAGACAGCACCGGCGCGGCGCCAGCGGATGGCGCGGCAGGCTGCGGCGCCTTCGAGCAGGCGGCGAGTATCAGTAGTGCTCCAAGTGGCAGGTATCGCATGGGGGGCTCCCGTTGTGCTGACGCCGCCATGCTAGCAGGGCGCAGCGAATCCGCGCGCCCCAATGAAAAACGGCCCGGACGCAATCGCGTCCGGGCCGTCATGGCCTGGGCGGAGCCGGCGCCGTGTTACGGCAGCGGCGAATCCGACAGATCCTTGTCCAGCGGGGCAACCAGCTCGCCCTCCCACTTGGCCACCACGGCGGCGGCTACGCCGTTGCCGATGACGTTGGTGGCGGAGCGCGCCATGTCCAGGAAGTGATCGATGCCGAGCAGCAGCAGCAGGCCCGCTTCCGGAATGTTGAACTGGCCCAGGGTGGCGGCAATCACCACCAGCGACGCGCGCGGCACGCCGGCGATGCCCTTGGAGGTCAGCATCAGCACGGCCATCATGGCCAGCTGGGTGCCGAGCGGCATTTCAATGCCGTAGGCCTGGGCGATGAACACGGTGGCGAAGGTGCAGTACATCATCGAGCCATCCAGGTTGAAGGAATAGCCGATCGGCAGCACGAAGGAGGCGATGCGGTTGCGCACGCCGAAACGCTCCAGGCCTTCCAGCGTTTTCGGATAGGCCGCTTCGCTCGACGCGGTGGAGAAGGCCAGCAGCGCCGGGCCTTTCAGTTCGCCCATCAGGGCAAAGATGCGGCGGCCCAGGAAGATGAAGCCGGCCATGATCAGCAGGCCCCACAGCACGCCTATGCTCAGGTAGAACTCGGCCATGAACACGCCGTAGGTGCCCAGCACGCCGACACCGCTTTTGGCGATGGTGCCTGCCACGGCCGCGAACACGGCCACCGGCGCAAAGCTCATCACGTAGCCGGTGACTTTCAGCATGATGTGGGCGATGCCGTCCACCGCGTCGATCAGCGGTTCGGCCTTGACGCCCACCGCAGCGGCGGCGGTGCCGAAGAACAGCGAGAAGATCACGATCTGCAGGATTTCATTCTTGGCCATGCCGTCCACGATGGAGGCCGGCACCAGGTGGGTGATGAATTCCTTCAGCGACAGGCCGGAAGCGGCGATGCCGGAAGGTGTGGTCACCGCAGGCAGGTGGCCCACCAGCGCGTCGCCCGGACGGAACAGGTTGACCATGACGAGGCCCAGCAGCAGCGACATGACGGAGGCGATGAAGAACCAGCCCAGGGTTTTCAGGCCGATGCGGCCCACTTCCTTGGCGTCGCCCATGCGCGCAATGCCGACCACCAGCGTGGCAAATACCAGCGGAGCGATGATCATCTTGATCAAACGCAGGAAGATGGTGGTCAGATAGGACATATACTCGGCAAAGGCGCCGGGATTGGCCAGGCTGACATTGGCGAAATACCCCACGACGATGCCCAGCACCAGGCTTACCATGATGTAGGTTGTCAAATTATTGCGTGTTTTCATAGGCGGGGTTTCCTGTGGTAGTGTCTCTAAACTGCGCGCCATTGGGTAAATGGCCGGTAGAATGTTGTTGGTCTGATTAATAACTGTGCAAGTGTCGCAGTATCCTTGCGCGCCTGATGCGTGTCAAGGCAACTGTGTCGCGCGGAGTACATCGCGCGCAATACTGCCTGCGGGGGCGAATTTTAAACGCAAAAAATGATAGCCATAAAAAATCTCAACAAATGGTATGGCCAGTTCCAGGTGCTCACCGACTGCAGCACCGACGTGGCCAGGGGCGACGTCATGGTGATTTGCGGCCCGTCCGGCTCGGGAAAGTCCACTTTGATCAAGACCGTCAACGGCCTGGAACCGTTCCAGCAGGGCGAAATCATCGTCGACGGCACCTCGGTCGGCGCCAAGGGCACGGACCTGCCGGCGCTGCGCGCGCGCATCGGCATGGTGTTCCAGAATTTCGAGCTGTTCCCGCATCTGTCGGTGCGCGATAACCTCACGCTGGGCCAGATCAAGGTGCTGGGCCGCAGCAAGGACGAGGCCAATGAGCGCGGCCTGAAATACCTGGACCGCGTGGGCCTGCTGGCGCAGCAGGACAAATTCCCCAGCCAGCTGTCCGGTGGCCAGCAGCAGCGGGTGGCCATTGCGCGCGCGCTGTCCATGGACCCGATCGCCATGCTGTTTGACGAGCCGACGTCGGCGCTGGACCCGGAAATGATCAATGAAGTGCTGGATGTGATGGTGGGCCTGGCGCAGGAAGGCATGACCATGATGGTGGTTACCCACGAAATGGGCTTCGCGAAGAAGGTGGCCAACCGCGTGGTGTTCATGGACCAGGGGCGCATCCTGGAGGACTGTTCGAAAGACGACTTCTTCGGCGCGCCGCGTTCCGAGCGCGCCAGGGACTTTTTGGCGCGCATTATTCATTAGGCGGCGCTGGCGGGTTACGCGCTCTGCGCTAACCCGCCCTACGGGCCGACATCTTGTAGGGCGGGTTAGCGCGCAGCGCGTAACCCGCCATTGTGGCGCCTCACGTTGTTGAACTTCTTACCGGAGGAATCATGACGTTGAAAACACTGCTGGCTATCCTGACATGCGCGGCTTCCGTTTCGGCCGCAGCGCAAGAACTCACCGGCACCCTGGCCAAGATCAAGCGCACCGGCGCCATCACACTGGGCGTGCGCGACGCGTCGGTGCCGTTTTCCTACCTGGACGACAAGCAGCAATACCTGGGCTACTCGGTCGACCTGTGCATGAAAATCGTCACCGCCGCGCAGAAGCAGCTGGGCCTGACGTCGGTGAAGGTGACCATGAACCCGGTCACGCCCGCCAACCGCATTCCCCTCATGGCCAACGGCACCATCGACCTTGAATGCGGCTCCGCCACCAACAACGCCGAGCGCCAGAAGCAGGTGGCCTTCGCGCCCACCATGTTCGTGGTGGCCAACAAGCTGCTGGTCAAGAAGGGCTCCGGCATCCGCAGCCTGGCCGACATGAAGGGCAAGACCCTAGTGGCCACCGCCGGCACCACCACGCTCAAGCAGATGACCATCCTGAACAGCGAGATGAACCTGGGCATGACCATCATGATAGGCAAGGACCATCCCGAGTCCTTCCTGATGCTGGAAACCGGCCGCGCCGCCGCGCAGGCCAACGACGATATCCTGCTGGCCGCGCAGGTGGCCGCGTCCAAGAATCCCGGCGACTACGAGATCACCAAGGAGGCGCTGTCGGTCGAGCCCTACGGCATCATGCTGCGCCGCGACGACCCCGCCTTCAAGCAGCTGGTGGACGCCACGCTGACGCGCTTCTACCAGAGCGAGGACTTCAAGAAGCTGTACGACAAGTGGTTCATGTCGCCCATCCCGCCCAAGGGCATCAACCTGAATTTCCCCATGCCGCCGCAGTTGCAGGCCGTGCTGGCCAAGCCGACGGATTCGCCCGATCCGGCCGCCTATGTGGCCAGTGCGGCGGCGGTGCCGGCCGCGCAGCAAGCCGCCGCCAAGAAGAAGAAATAAGCCGGCGCGGGCGTCCACAGCATGAACTATCACTGGAACTGGCGCATCTTCTGGGAGGACTCGCCGGACGGCGTCCACACCTACTGGGAGACGCTGGTGGACGGCCTGCAATGGACGCTGGCCGCGTCGCTGTGCGGCTGGATCATGGCGCTGGCGCTGGGCGTATTGATCGGCACCGCGCGCACCTTGCCGCCCACGCGCAGCGGCGCGCTGCTGCGCCGCCTCGGCACCGCCTACATTGAACTGTTCCGCAACGTGCCGCTGCTGGTGCAGATGTTCCTGTGGTACTTCGTCATGCCCGAGCTGGTGCCGGCCGATACCGGCGCCTGGCTCAAGTCGCTGCCGAACGCGCCCTTCGTCACCGCCGTGATTTCGCTCGGCTTCTACACCTCGGCGCGGGTGGCTGTGCAGGTTACGGCCGGCATCGAGGCCTTGTCCGGCGGGCAGGGCACGGCGGCGCTGGCGCTGGGCCTGTCGCGCTGGCAGGCCTACCGCTACGTGCTGCTGCCGCTGGCTTTCCGCATCATCCTGCCGCCGCTCACCAGCGAATTCCTCAACATTATCAAGAACAGTTCCATCGCGCTCACCATCGGCCTGATCGAGCTTACCGCCAGCGCGCGCGCCATCCAGGAATTCTCCTTCCAGGTGTTCGAGGCGTTTTCCGCAGCCACGCTGATCTACGTCACCGTGAACATCATCGTGGTGGGGCTGATGCACCTGGTCGAACGCAAGCTGGCGCTGCCCGGCACCTTGCAGTCCGGCGGGGGACGTTGAGATGTTCGCCGGCTTTGACTTCGACGTCATCGGCCGCTCCTGGGCCTACCTGTTCCAGGTCGGCATGCTGTTCACGCTGGAGCTCACCGTATTCGCCATGCTGGGCGGCGTGGTGCTGGGCACCCTGCTGGCGTTGGGGCGCCTGTCGTCCATCCGCGCGTTGTCCCTGCTGGCCGCAGGCTATGTGAACCTGATGCGCGCGGTGCCGCTGGTGCTGGTGATCTTCTGGTTCTACTTCCTGGTGCCCTATATCGGCGCCTGGATTATCGGCTCGCCCGAGCCGGTGAAGGTGGGCGCGTTCTGGTCCGCGCTGATCACCTTCATCCTGTTCCAGGCCGCCTACTACTGCGAGATTATGCGCGGCGGCATACAGTCCGTGGCGCGCGGGCAGATGCTGGCGGCGCAGGCGCTGGGCATGGGCTACTGGCAGGTGATGGGCCACGTGATCCTGCCGCAGGCCTTCCGCAATATGCTGCCGGTGTTGCTCACTCAAACCATTGTGCTGTTCCAGGACGTGTCGCTGGTGTACGTGCTGTCGGTGGCGGACTTCGTCGGCGCCGCCAGCAAGGTGGCGCAGCGCGACGGGCGGCTGGTGGAAATGTATCTGTTCGTGGCGGTGGTGTATTTCGTGGCCTGCAGCGCCCTGTCCTGGCTGGTGCGCCGCTTGCATCGCAAAGTGGCCATCATCCGGTAATATGCGCGCACTTGAATTTTTAGGGAGCCGCCATGCCATCGATGAAAACCCTCTCCGCCGCGCTGCTCGCGCTTGGCCTGCTCGCCAGCGCGCACGCCGCCGACAAGATCGCCGCCGACCTGGTGCTGACCCAGGCCACGCTGATCGACGTTGCCGCCGGCAAGGCCGTCAAGGGCAAGTCCGTGGTGCTCAAGGGCGACACCATCCTGGCCGTGGTGGACGACAAGGCGCTGAAAAACTACGCGCCGAAAAAGACCATACGCCTGCCCGGCAAATACCTGATGCCCGGCCTGTGGGACACGCATATGCACTTCGGCGGCGGCCCCGAGCTGATCGAAGAAAACAAACAGCTCATGCCGCTGTACCTGGCGCACGGCATCACGGCGGTGCGCGACTGCGCGGGCGACCTGGCGGACACGGTGCTGGACTGGCGCGCGCAGGTGGCGTCGGGCAAGATGAGCGGCCCCACCATCTTCACGTCCGGCCAGAAGCTGGAAGGCTACAAGCCGCTGTGGAAGGGCACCATCGAAGTCGGCACGCCGGCCGAAGTGAGCGCCGCGCTGGACAAGCTGCAGGGCCAGAAAGTGGACTTCGTGAAGATCACCGAAAACACCCTCGCGCCGGCCATGTACCTGGAAGCGCTGAAGCAGGCCAGGGACCGCGGCATGCGCACGTCCGGCCACATCCCCGTGCAGCTCACGCTGGGCACCATGTTCGACGCGGGCCTGGGCACGGTGGAGCACCAGTCCTACCTGCTGCGCGCCGCCACGCCGCGCGAAGCCGAGCTGACCGCGCAGGTGGCCGACGGCAAGCTGACCGGCCGCGAAGCCGTGAAACTGAGCCTGGAAAGCTACGACGAAGCTACCGCGCGCGCCGCCTTCAAGCGCATGGCCGCCGCAGGCACCGCCGTGGTGCCCACGCTCTACGGCTCCTACGTCACCGCCTACCTGGACAAGAACGACCATAGCAAGGACGCCTACCTGCAATACATCGGCAAAGGCCTGCGCGCCACCTACGACTGGCGCGTGCAGCGCGCCGCCAAGGATGGTCCGGAAGCCATCGCCCTGCGCCACGCCATCTTTGAAAAGTCCGCCTCGCTGCTGCCGATACTGGCGCAGGAGGGCGTCAGCATCGTCGCCGGCACGGACGCGGGCTTCCTGAACTCCTTCGACTACCCCGGCCAGGCGCTGCATGACGAAATCGGCCTGTACGTGAAATACGGCCTCACGCCGGCGCAAGCGCTGCAAAGCGCCGTCGTCGCCGGTCCGCGTTTCCTGGGCAAGCTGGACCGCTACGGCAGCGTGGCCGAAGGCAAAGCCGCCGACCTGCTGGTGCTGGACGCGGACCCGCTGCAAGACATCGCCGCCACCCGCCGGATCCGCATGGTGGTCAGCCGCGGCGCCCCCTACGACCGCGCCGCGCTCGACAAGATGCTGGCCGATGTGAAAGCCTGGGTGGCTGCGCAGCCATAAGCTGCGGCGGGTATTTCACGCCATGAACGGGTAAAATGGCGGCATTCCTCACTGAGAGCAGCCGCCATGTCCAACATTGCAACCCCAGACAGCATCACCATCATCCGCCCAGACGACTGGCATTTGCACCTGCGCGACGGCGCCACCATGGCCAGCGTGCTGCCGCACAGCGCGCGCCAGTTCGGCCGCGCCATCGTCATGCCCAACCTGAAGCCGCCGGTCACCACCGTGGCCGCCGCCGAAGCCTACCGCAGCCGCATCCTGGCCGCGCTGCCGGCTGGCGTGCAGTTCGAGCCGCTGATGACGCTGTACCTGACCAATAACACCGAGCCGGACGAAATCCGCCGCGCCGTCGACAGCGGCTTTGTGCACGCCGTGAAGCTGTACCCGGCAGGCGCCACCACCAACTCGGACGCCGGCGTGACCGACCTGAAAAACTGCTACAAGACGCTGGAAGTGATGCAGGAACTGGATCTGCCTTTCCTGGTGCACGGCGAAGTGACCGATCCGGACGTGGACGTGTTCGACCGCGAGGCCGTCTTCATCGAACGCGTCATGCGTCCGCTGCGCAAGGACTTCCCGGAACTGAAAGTGGTGTTCGAGCACATCACCACGCGCCAGGCCGCCGAGTACGTGGCCGAAGCGGAAGGCCCTATCGCCGCCACCATCACCGCGCACCATCTGCTGTACAACCGCAACGAGATCTTCAAGGGCGGCATCCGTCCGCACTACTACTGCCTGCCTATCCTGAAGCGCGAAGAGCACCGCCTGGCGCTGATGACGGCCGCCACCAGCGGCGACGAGCGCTTCTTCCTGGGCACCGACTCCGCGCCGCACCCGCAAGGCCTGAAAGAGCACGCCTGCGGCTGCGCCGGCTGCTACACCGCGCTGCACGCGATGGAGCTGTACGCCGAAGCCTTCGAGCGCGCCGGCGCGCTGGACAAGCTGGAAGCCTTCGCCAGCCTGAACGGCCCTGCCTTCTACAACCTGGAGCCGAACGCAGGCACCATCACCCTGCGCCGCGAACAATGGACGCTGCCTGCCACGCTGCCGCTGGGCGACCTGGAAGTGGTGCCGCTGAACGCGGGCGAAACCATCAACTGGAAGATGGCCTGAGGCCTGTAGCCAGCGTGTTTTCAGCAATCGACTGGGCGCGCCCCTGGCTGCATTCGGTGCGCGCCGCCGCTGCGGCGGCGGGCGTCGATACGGATTTTGAATCGGACTCCGGCGCGGCCAGCATCATCCCCTTCTTCAGCGCGCAAGCAAGCGCGCGAAAATTGTGCAATCATCAAGGGCTGCCGCTGGCCTTCGTGCCGCAGAGTGCGCTGCCGGAAGGCGTGGCCTACGAGGAGTTCATCGGCGCCACGGGCGGCGTACCCACGCGCGAAAACCTGCACGACTTCTTCAACGCGCTGGTGTGGCTCAGCTTCCCGCTCATCAAGCGCCAGCTGAACGCCCTGCAGGCCGCGCAGATCGCGCAGGACGGCGTCGGCAAATCGCGCGGCCCGGCCCGCGACGCCGCCACGCTGTTCGACGAGAACGCCGCGCTGCTGGTGGTGCGCGACTGCGAGCAGGGCAGGGCGCTGGTGCAGGCGCTGCGCGGCCACGAATGGCGCGCGGCCTTCGTCGAGCTGCGCGCGCTGTTCGGCACGGACGCGCAGGTCTGGCTGTTCGGCCATGCGCTGATGGAAAAGCTGGTGGCGCCGTACAAGGCCATCACCGCCCACACGCGCATCGTGATGGCGGACGACGGCTACTTCGCGCTGGACCGCGCCGGCCAGCAAGCCTGGCTGGACGCGCAAGTGGCGCAAGCGCTGGCGCAGGAAGGGCTGAGCAAAACGGGCTTCACGCCGCTGCCGGTGCTCGGCGTGCCCGGATGGTGGCCGCAGCAGGACGAAGAATTTTATAGCGACGCGGCGGTCTTCCGCCCGAAACGAAAACCGAACGAACACGGCGTCAAAACCGTACCAACACCGTAGGGCGGGTTAGCGCGCAGCGCGTAACCCGCCAAGCGCCGCCCGAGCGGCAGAAAGTGAAAAGACAATGGACAAGGTAATCCGCTGGGGCATTCTGGGCACGGGCAAAATCGCCAAGGCGATGGCTGAAGGCCTGCGCGACACCGATGGCGCCGAATTGGTAGCGGTAGCATCGCGCACCATGGAGGGCGCGCAGCAGTTCGGCGCCGCATACGGCGTGCCGCGCTGCCACGGCAGCTACCAGGCGCTGGCCGACGACCCGGACGTGGACGTCATCTACATCGCCACGCCGCACCCCATGCACTACGAGAACGCCATCATGTGCCTGAACGCGGGCAAGGCCCTGCTGGTGGAAAAATCGTTCACCATCACGCGCTGGCAGGCCGAGGAAATCGTCGCCCTGGCGCGCGCCAAAAAACTGTTCATGATGGAAGCGATGTGGAGCCGCTTCATGCCCGCCATCGTGGAAGCCAAGCGCATCGTCGACAGCGGCGAGATCGGCAAGCCCGCCGGCGTGACGGCGGACTTCGGCTTTGCCGCCAGCGCCGGTCCCGAGCACCGCCTGTTCAACCCCGAGCTGGGCGGCGGCTCGCTGCTCGACCTGGGCATCTACCCGCTGTCGCTGTCGGCCTTCTTCCTCGGCCCCGTGGCCTCGGTGCAGGCAGTGGGCGAACTGGGCGCCACCGGCGTGGACGTGCAGGCCTCGTTCACGCTGCAGCACGAAAGCGGCGCGGTTTCGTCCTGCCTCTCCAGCCTGCGCGCCGCCTCGCCGTGCGAACTGACCATCTCCGGCGACAAGGGCTATGTGCGCCTGAACTCCCGCTTCCACTACACCAACTCCATCACCGTGGGGTTGCTGGACGGCAGCAAGACCGAATTGCATATTCCGCGCAGCGGCAACGGCTACCCGCATGAAGCGGCCGAGGTGGTGCGCTGTCTGCGCGCAGGCCTGCTGGAAAGCCCGGTCATGCCGCTGGACGAAAGCGTAGCGCTGATGGGCATACTCGACACCATGCGTGCCCAGATCGGCGTGCGTTACAGCGCCGACTCGCAGCGCTAAGCACAACAGGTAGCACAACAAAAAACAACCAGGGGACCAGCCATGTTCACATCCGACCGCGCGCCGTCGCTCAAATCCGTGCTGCTTGCCAGCGGCGTCGTGCTGACGCTGGCCATGGGCGTGCGCCACGGCTTCGGCTTCTGGATGCAGCCCATCTCGGAGGCCAACGGCTGGACCCGCGAGACCTATTCGCTGGCGCTGGCCTTGCAGAACCTGATGTGGGGCGCCTTCGGTCCCTTTGCCGGCATGGCGGCGGACCGCTTCGGCACCATGCGCGTGGTGCTGGCCGGCGCGGTCAGCTATATGGCGGGCCTGGTGTGGATGGCGCTCGTTACGCAGCCCACGCTGTTCATCGTCGGCTCAGGCGTGTTCATCGGCCTGGGACTGGCCTGCACGGCGTTTGGCGCGGTCAGCGGCATCATCGGCCGCGTGGCGCCGGTGGAGCGGCGCTCATGGGCTTTCGGCGTGTCCGGCGCGGCCAGCTCCTTCGGCCAGTTCCTCATGATGCCGCTGGAGCAGTACCTGATTTCCTCGGTGGGCTGGCAGAGCGCCTTCTACCTGCTGGCGGCGGCGGTGATTATCGCCATGGTGCCGATGGCCTTCTTCCTGCGCGAGCCGCCGGTGGTCCACGCGGGCAGCGCGCAGCAGAGCATAGGCGAGGCTTTCGGCGAGGCGCTGCGCAACCGCTCCTTCCTGTTCCTGGTGGCGGGCTATTTCGTGTGCGGCTTCCAGGTGGTGTTCATCGCGGTGCACCTGCCGGCCTACCTGAAGGACAAGGGCGTGACCGATCCCAGGATCGCCGTGATGGCGCTGGCGCTGATCGGCCTGTTCAATATTTTCGGCTCCTTCTACGCTGGCAAGTGGGGCGGCATGGTGCCCAAGCGCTACCTGCTGTCCGGGATCTACTTCATCCGTTCCATCGTGATCACGCTGTTCCTGCTGGCGCCCCTGTCGTCCATATCGGTGTACTTGTTCGCGGCTGCGATGGGCTTTATCTGGCTGTCCACGGTGCCGCTCACGAACGGCATCATCGCGGGCATTTTCGGCGTCAAGCATATGTCCATGCTGGCGGGCGTGGTGTTCTTCTCGCACCAGATAGGCAGCTTCCTCGGCGTGTGGCTGGGCGGCTATCTGTTTGCCTTGCAGGGCAATTACAACGTGGTGTGGGGGATTGCGATCGCGCTGGGCGTGATGGCGGGGCTGGCGAATCTGCCGGTGGACGAACGCGCTCTGGCGCGCGGTGCGCTCAAGCCCGCGTAGCCTGATGAAAACCTGGCTGATACGGGCGGCGGTGGCGGGCGCGCTTGCGCTTGTGTTCCTGGCTTATTTGCGGCCGGACTTCTTGCTGGACTTGGGCGCGCGGTTCGTGATGTGCTTCTGAGACGAGGCCTTGGAGGATTTGGCTTTGTCGGATTTGCCGGTCTTGCCGGTTTTTTCCGTTTTGGCGCCTTTGCCCGATTTACCTGCCTTGCCGGCTTTGGCCGGCGCCACGTAGGGCGCTTTGGTGACAAAGCTGCCGTCGGTGGAGGTGTACTGCTTTGCGCTCAGCGCGGAGGGCAGTGCGGTTTCTTCCAGGCCGGCCAGCAGGTTTTTCGGATCGGTGCGGGCGCCGTTGTAGAACGCTTCCAGGTGCAGGTGCGGGCCGGTTGAGTGCCCGGTCTTGCCGGACTGGCCGATGGATTGGCCTGCCACCACTTCGTCGCCCACTTTCACGTCGCGCGTGTTCAGGTGCGCGTACAGCGATTTGAAGCCGTTCAGGTGTTCAATCACCACCACTTCGCCGTATTTCTTGTCGCCTTCGTAGCGGTTGGTGGAGGCCACCACCACGCCGCTGTCGGTCGCCTTCACGGGCGTGCCGACCGGGGTGGAGATGTCCACGCCGCCATGGGCGCGGCGGCCGCGCAACGCGCCGAAGAAGCTGCTCACGCGCGCTTTCGCGCTTTCCAGGGGCCAGAGCCATTTCGACTTGGCCGACTTGTCCGCCGCTGCCGGCGCCGGAGTTGGCGCCGTCACGGGCACAGGCACGGCGGCAGGGGCCGCTGCGCCGGCGGGGGCTGCCGACGGCGTGGCCGCCGCCGTTGTCATGGCCGCCGTTGCCGCGCCTGCGGCCTGCTGCTCTGCGTGTGCGGACTGGGCCAGCTGCAGGCAGGCTGCGGCTACGGCCAGGGACAGGAGGGAAGTGGAAATTTTGCGCATAAGGTGGGCGAGTTTCGCACAGCCTGTTCCCGCTTGCAACTTTTTACAAGTTTTACACTTTCAGGAATTCTTCCCGTCCGCCCAGCCACCGTTCCAGGTGGGTTTCCACGATTTCCGCGCTGCCCGGGTCGTGCAGCAGGGCGTGGGCGGTGTCGCGCGCCTGGTCCACCAGCCAGCCGTCGGTTTCCAGGTCGGCGAAGCGCAGCATGGCCTGGCCGCTCTGGCGTGAGCCCAGGAATTCGCCCGGACCGCGTATCTCCAGGTCGCGCCGTGCGATCTCGAAGCCGTCCGTGGTTTCGCGCATGGTCATCAAGCGCTGCTTGGCGATCTGGCCCAGCGGGCTTTGATACAGCAGCAGGCACACGCTGGCCGCCGAGCCCCGGCCCACGCGCCCGCGCAGCTGGTGCAGCTGCGACAGGCCGAAGCGCTCGGCGTGCTCGATCACCATCAGCGAGGCGTTCGGCACGTCCACGCCCACCTCGATCACGGTGGTGGCCACCAGCACCTGCATCTCGTTGGCGCTGAAGGCGTCCATGATGGCCTGCTTCTCGGCGGGCTTGAGGCGGCCGTGCACCAGGCCCACGTTCAGGTCCGGCAGCGCTTCGGCCAGCAGCTGGTGGGTCTCGGTGGCGGTCTGCAATTGCAGCGCTTCGGATTCCTCGATCAGCGGGCAGACCCAGTACACTTGCCGCCCCTCCTGCGCCGCCGCGTGCACGCGGGCCACCACCTCGTCGCGCCGGTTCTGGTCGATGGCGCGCGTGACGATGGGCGTGCGGCCCGGCGGCAGCTCGTCGATCACGGACACTTCCAGGTCGGCGTAATAAGTCATCGCCAGCGTGCGCGGGATGGGTGTGGCGGACATCATCAGCTGGTGCGGAATGGCGCCCTCGTTGCCCTTGTTGCGCAGCGTGAGGCGCTGGCCCACGCCGAAGCGGTGCTGCTCGTCCACGATCACCAGGCCCAGGTTCTCGAACCGCACCGTGTCCTGTATCAGCGCGTGGGTGCCGATTACCAGCCGCGCCTCGCCGGATTCCACCAGTTCGGTGGCCAGCGTCTTTTCCTTTTTCTTCAGGCTGCCCGTCAGCCACACCACCTTCACGCCCAGCGGTTCCATCCACGCGGCGATCTTGCGGAAGTGCTGGTCGGCCAGGATCTCGGTGGGCGCCATCAGCGCGGCCTGGTAGCCGCTGTCGATGGCTTGCGCTGCCGCCAGCGCGGCCACCACGGTCTTGCCCGCGCCCACGTCGCCCTGCAGCAGGCGCTGCATCGGGTACTGCTGGCGCAGGTCGGCGCGTATCTCGTCCAGCACACGCTGCTGCGCATTGGTCAGCTTGAAGGGCAGCGCGGCCTGGAAGGCTTTCGACAGCTGGCCCACTTTCTTTAGCGCGGCCGCGCCCTTGGAGCGGCGCGCCTGCTGCGCGCGCTTCAAGGACAGCTGCTGCGCCAGCAGTTCGTCGAACTTCACCCGCGTCCAGGCAGGATGCGAGCGGTCCATCAGCGCGTGCTCGTCCACTTCCGGCGTGGGGTAGTGCAGCAGGCGCACGGCGGGTTCAAAGTCGCTCAGGTGCATGCGCCGCACCAGCTCCGCAGGCAGGGTGTCGGTCCAGTCCACGCGCTTCATGGCGTCGGTGATGGCGCGCCGCAGGATGTACTGCGGCAGGCCTTCGCCGGACGGGTAGACCGGCGTGAGGGAGGCGGGTAGCGGCGCGCCTTCGTTGATGACTTTATAAACCGGGTGCACCATCTCGGCGCCGAAGAAGCCATGCTTCACTTCGCCGCGCGCCCGTATCCGCGTGCCCTCGGCCAGCTGCTTGACCTGGCTGCCGTAGAAATTCATGAAGCGCAGCTGGATGTCGCCCGTTTCGTCTGCGATGTGCACCAGCAGCTGGCGGCGCGGCTTGAAGCCGATTTCGTTCTTCGTGACCACGCCTTCCACCTGCCAGGTCTGCCCGCCGCGCAGGCAGGCGTCGGCGATGGTGAAGACCTGCGTTTCGTCCTCGTAGCGCATGGGCAGGTGCAGCACCAGGTCCATATCGGTGCGCAGGCCCAGTTTGGCGAGCTTGGCTTCGGCGTTGGCGGCGGTGAGCTTGCCGCCGCTTTTGCGTACGTTAGCTGGTGGTTTTTTGACAGGTTTTTGCGTCGGTACGGGCATATTTCAGATGCTTTGCGGGCTACTAGCGTAAAATAGAGGGTTGCCCAACAGTTTCAGAAGTGCGTCATGTATTCTCTATCAGATTTCGATTTTAACTTGCCACAGGAGCGCATAGCGCAATTTCCGCTGCCGGACCGCAGCGCATCGCGCCTGCTGCACGTGGACGGACAAGGCGCAGCCTTCGCGCTGCACGACCGCCAGTTCACCGATATCCTGGACCAGCTCCAGGCCGGCGACCTGCTGGTGATGAACGACACCCGCGTGCTGAAAGCCCGTTTCTTCGGCGTCAAGGACAGCGGCGGCAAGGTCGAGGCCCTGGTTGAGCGCGTGCTGGACACCCGCACCGTGCTGGCCCAGGTGCGCGCCTCCAAGTCGCCCGGCCCCGGCGTGAAGATACGCCTGGCGGACGCTTTCGACGTCACCGTCGGCGAGCGCGCCGGCGAGTTCTACACCCTGCACTTTGAAGACGACGTGTTCGAGCTGATCGAAGCGCACGGCCGCCTGCCGCTGCCGCCCTACATCGAGCACGCCGCCGACGAATTCGACGAAACCCGCTACCAGACCGTGTTCAACAAGGTGCCGGGCGCCGTCGCCGCGCCCACGGCCGGCCTGCACTTCGACGAAGCGCTGCTGCAAAAGCTCAGGGACAAGGGCGTGAACTTCGCCTACGTCACCCTGCACGTGGGCGCCGGCACCTTCCAGCCGGTGCGCACCGAGAACCTGGCCGAGCACAAGATGCACACGGAGTGGTACACCATGCCGCAAGCCACGGTGGACGCGGCCCGCGCCGCCCGCGCCGCCGGCCGGGACGTGGTTGCCGTGGGCACCACCAGCCTGCGCGCACTGGAATCGGCCTCGCAGGGCGGCGCGCTGGAAGCGGGCAGCGGCGACACCAACCTGTTCATCACGCCCGGCTACCAGTTCAAGACGGTGACCCGGCTGATTACCAATTTCCACCTGCCGAAATCGACCCTGCTGATGCTGGTGTCGGCTTTCGCCGGTTTTGACGAGATCCGCCTGGCCTACGCCCACGCGATCGCCAACGAATACCGCTTCTTCAGCTACGGCGATGCGATGCTGCTGACCACGCAAGCCCGAGCACACTAAGGATTACTATGCTGGAATTTAAACTCATCAAGACCGACACCACCGGCTTGACCAAGGCCCGCCGCGGCACCGTGAAACTGAACCACGGCGAGGTGCAGACCCCGATTTTCATGCCGGTCGGCACCTACGGCTCGGTGAAAGCCATGTCGCCGCTGGAGCTGAAGGAAATCGGCGCCCAGATCATCCTGGGCAATACCTTCCACCTGTGGCTGCGCCCCGGCAACGACGTGATGTCCAAGTTCGGCGGCTTGCACGGCTTCATGGGCTGGGACAAGCCCATCCTGACCGACTCGGGCGGCTTCCAGGTGTTCTCGCTGGGCGATATGCGCAAGATCACGGAAGAGGGCGTGCACTTCAATTCGCCCATCAACGGCGACAAGCTGTTCCTGTCGCCGGAAATCTCGATGCAGATCCAGCGCGTGCTGAACTCGGACATCGTGATGCAGTTCGACGAATGCACGCCGTATGAAATCGACGGCCGTCCGGCCACGGTGGACGAGGCGGCCAAGTCCATGCGCATGTCGCTGCGCTGGGCGCAGCGCTCCATGGACGAGTTCAAGCGCGGCGAGAACCCGAACGCGCTGTTCGGCATCGTCCAGGGCGGCATGTTCGAGAACCTGCGCGACGAGTCGCTGGCCAAGCTGGAAGAGATCGACTTCCCCGGCCTGGCCATCGGCGGCCTGTCAGTGGGCGAGCCCAAGGAAGACATGATGCGCGTGCTGGCCCACGTCGGCCCGCGCCTGCCGGCCAACAAGCCGCACTACCTGATGGGCGTGGGCACGCCGGAAGACCTGGTGGCAGGCGTCTCGAACGGCATCGACATGTTCGACTGCGTGATGCCGACCCGGAATGCGCGCAACGGCTGGATCTTCACCCGCTTCGGCGACATCAAGATCAAGAACGCGCGTTATAAAGAAGACACGCAGCCGCTGGACGAAACCTGCTCCTGCTACGCCTGCCGCAACTTCTCGCGCGCCTATCTGCACCATCTGCACCGCTCGCAGGAGATCCTGGGCGCGCGCCTGAACACCATCCACAACCTGCATTACTACCTCGACATCATGCGCCAGATGCGCGAGGCGCTGGACGAGGACCGCTTCCCGGCCTGGGTGGCGCAATTCCACGCCGACCGCGCCCGTGGCGTGTGACGTGGCGCGGAAGCTGCAAACTTGTAAAAACATTTATAGGCCCAACATAGCCCAAACGTCTAGCCAGGACCGGCCAGTGCTAGAATACAGCGCTATTTTTTCAAACTAATATATTACTGGAGTCCCTGTGTTCATTTCCAATGCCTACGCTCAAGCCCCTACCGACATGCTCGGCCTGGGTGGCAATCTCACCAGCTTCCTGCCGCTGGTCCTGATGTTCGTGGTCATGTACTTCCTGATGATCCGTCCTCAGCAAAAACGCGCCAAGGAACAGAAGGCGATGATGGACGCGCTGGCCAAGGGCGACGAAGTCGTCACCGCCGGCGGCATCCTGGGCAAGGTCTCCAAAGTGACCGATGTCTACGTGACCCTGGAAGTGGCCGCCGGCACCGAGATCGTGGTGCAAAAGCCATCGGTCACCACGCTGCTGCCTAAGGGCACGCTGAAAGCGCTGTAAACCACACCGGGCCGCCTATCCAGCATACGCGGCCCGTTTCAGTCTCTCTGGAACGCAGAATATATGAATCGCTATCCTGTCTGGAAGTACATCGTCATCGCCATTACCGTGCTGCTGGGCGCACTGTATACGGCGCCCAACTATTTCGGCGAGTCGCCGGCGCTGCAGGTCACCAGCGGCAAGTCCACCGTCAAGGTCAGCAGCGAGCTGAGCGGCCGCGTGGACAGCCTGCTCAAGCAGGAGAAACTGGCCCATGAGGCCGTGACCCTGGACGGCACCGGCACCCACAGCTCGGTGCGCGTGCGCTTTGCCGACACCGACACCCAATTCAAGGCCAAGCTGGCGCTGGAACGCGCCCTCAATCCGGATGCGGAAGACCCGGCCTACATCGTCACCAACAACCTCACGGCCAACACGCCGCGCTGGATGCAGAGCATCCGCGCGCTGCCGATGTACCTGGGCCTGGACTTGCGCGGCGGCGTGCACTTCCTGATGCAGGTGGACGTGCAGGCCGCGCTGGACAAGCGCGTGCAGGGCATCCAGACCGCCGTGCGCAGCCAGCTGCGCGACAAGAGCGTGCGCCACGCCGGCATCGAGCGCAAGGGCAACACCGTCGAGGTGAAGTTCCGCGACGCCGCCACCCGCAGCGCCGCCCGCACCGTCATCGCCGACCAGCAGCCCGACCTGACCATGGCCGATAGCGCCGACGGCGCCGACCTGCTGCTCACGCTGAGCCTGAAGCCGGCCGCGCTGAAGGAAGCCATGGACAACGGCGTACGCCAGAACATCGCCACGCTGTCCAAGCGCGTCAATGAACTGGGCGTGTCCGAGCCGGTGATCCAGCAGCAAGGCCCGGACCGCATCGTGGTCCAGCTGCCCGGCGTGCAGGACGTGGCGCGCGCCAAGGCCATTATCGGCCGCACCGCCACCCTGGAAGTGCGCATGGTCGACGAAACCGTCACCCCCGGCACCGAGCTGCAGGCGGCCGTGCCGTTCAACTCCGAGCTGTTCACCGTCGGCAAAGGCGTGCCTGTGGTCCTGCTGAAGGACATCGTGCTGACCGGCGACTACATCTCGCGCGCCACCGCCAGCTTCGACCAGAACCAGCAGCCTGCCGTGTCGATCGACCTGAACGGCGACGGCGGCCGCAAGATGCGCGAAGCCACCCGCGAACGCGTGGGCAAGAAAATGGCCATCGTGCTGTACGAACAGAAGGGCAAGCCGGAAGTGCTGTCGGTGGCCACCATCCAGAGCGAACTGGGTAGCAGCTTCAACATCACCGGCATGGGCAATGCCGAGAACTCGGCCGAGCTGGCGCTGCTGCTGCGCTCCGGCGCGCTGTACGCCCCGATGACCGTGATCGAGGAACGCACCGTCGGTCCCGCTCTGGGCGCCGAGAACATCAAGAAGGGCCAGCTGTCCATGGTGTACGGCTTTGCCGCCATCGCCGTGTTCATGATCATCTACTACATGATGTTCGGCTTCTTCAGTGTGCTGGCGCTGGGCGTCAACCTGCTGCTGCTGATCGCGCTGCTGTCGACCATGCAGGCCACGCTGACCCTGCCGGGCATCGCCGCTATCGCGCTGGCGCTGGGCATGGCGATTGACGCCAACGTGCTGATCAACGAGCGCATCCGCGAGGAACTGCGCGCCGGCAACTCGCCGCAGGCGGCCATTGCGGCCGGCTTCGACCGCGCCTTCGCCACCATCCTGGACTCCAACGTCACCACGCTGATCGTCGGCCTGGCGCTGCTGGTGTTCGGTTCGGGCGCCGTGCGCGGCTTCGCCGTGGTGCACTGCCTGGGCATTCTGACCTCGATGTTCTCCGCCGTCTTCGTGTCGCGCGGCGTCGTTAACCTGTGGTACGGCCGCAAGAAAAAGCTGCAGTCCATCGCCATCGGCACGGTCTGGGTTCCAGGCCAGTCGAAATAACCGTACAGAAGGTAGAACAACATGGAATTTTTCCGCATTAGAAAAGACATCCCGTTCATGCGCCACGCGTTGATCTTCAACGTGGTGTCGGCGCTGACCTTCGTGGCGGCTGTCTTCTTCCTGCTGCACAAGGGCCTGAACCTGTCGATCGAGTTCAAGGGCGGCACCGTGATGGAGGTGAAATACCCGCACGCGGCCAACCTGGAAGGCGTGCGCGCCACCGTGCAGGGCCTGGGCTACGAGCATCCTGAAGTGACCAGCTTCGGCACCGCGCGCGACGTGATGCTGAAACTGCCTATCGCCCACGCGGCGGCGGGCAAGGACTCGGCCAACGCCTCGCAGAAAGTGTTCGACGCGCTGTGCAAGGCCGACGGCGGCAGCGTCAAGCGCATGGAGCTGGTCTCCGCCAAGGGCGAGCAAATCGCCAAGAACGCCTGCGTGGACGCGGCCGGCGCCGAGACCGTGCAGCTGAACAAGGTGGAGTTCGTCGGCCCGCAGGTGGGCGACGAGCTGGCCCAGAACGGCCTGAACGCGCTGGTGATGGTGATCATCGGCGTGATGATCTACCTGGCCGTGCGCTTCGAGTGGAAGTACGCGGTGGCGGCGATTATCGCGAACTTGCACGACGTGGTCATCATCCTGGGCTTCTTCGCCTACTTCGGCTGGGAATTCTCGCTGACGGTGCTGGCGGCGGTGCTGGCGGTGCTGGGCTACTCGGTCAACGAGTCGGTGGTTATTTTCGACCGTATCCGCGAAAACTTCCGCAAGCAGCGCAAGGCTTCGGTGCATGAAGTGATCGACAACGCGATCACCTCCACCATCTCGCGTACCATCATCACCCACGGCTGCACGCAGATGATGGTGCTGTCCATGCTGCTGTTCGGCGGCCCGACGCTGCACTACTTCGCGGTGGCGCTGACCATCGGTATCTGCTTCGGCATTTACTCGTCCGTGTTCGTGGCTGCGGCCGTGGCCATGTGGCTGGGCGTGAAGCGCGAAGACCTGATCAAGCCGGTCAAAGAGAAAGACGAAACCGACGGCGCCGTGGTGTAAGCCACCGGTCCCCGAGAATGCCGCCACGCGCAAGCCTGGCGGCATTTTTTATACACGAGGAAGCACATGAGCCGTACCGGACGATTATTCCAGCTGATGGACGCCATGCGCGGCAGCCGCCGCCCCGTCACGGCGGCCGCGCTGGCCGAGCAGCTGGGCGTGTCCGAGCGCACCATCTACCGCGACATGCAGACCCTGGCCGAGCTGGGCGCGCCGCTGGAAGGCGAGGCCGGCGTGGGCTACCTGCTGCGGGCCGGCTTCTTCCTGCCGCCGCTGATGTTCGGCGCCGACGAGCTGGAAGCGCTGGTGCTGGGCGCGCGCTGGGTCAAGCGCCAGGGCGACGCCGAGCTGGCGAAGGCCGCCGCCAGCGCGCTGGCCAAGATCGCCACCGCCACCCCCAAAGACTTGCGCGACGACATGGCCGAGACCAGCCTGTGGGTGCCGATAGGTTTCAACGATCACGACGACCCGCATATCCCGCCGGCGCGCCGGGCCATACGGCGCCAGCACAAGCTGCGCATCTGCTACAGCGACGAACAGGGCCGCGCCTCCGAGCGCGTGGTGTGGCCGTTCGCGCTGGCCTATTTCGAGGGCAAGCGCCTGCTGGCCGCCTTCTGCGAAATGCGCGGCGCGCTGCGCCATTTCCGCATGGACCGCATCCGGTCCGCCGAGACCATCGCCGAGCGCTATCCCACGGCGCGGCATGCGCTGCTCAAGACCTGGCGCGCGGAAAACGGCATCAGCGAGGAGAGCTAGGCACTACGTTAAACAACGCACAGAGGCGGGCGGCGCGGGGGAATATAGTGGAACTGTCTCTTTCAGGACATCCCTAGTTTTGGACTTCGCCCGCCCTTACCGGCGGGCATTTTTTTAACAAGGAAATTTAACAAACTTATCAAAGGCTACTGACAGAAACTGTCGCAGCCGTCTCCTAAGATAGCTTTATCGCACATCACTTACGGAGACAGCAATGCGCATTTACCACCACCCGATCTCGTCCAACGCCCGCCGCGTCGCCATGGTGGCAGCCCATCTGAACGCGGATGTGGAATTCGTCGAAGTGAACCTGATGAGCGCGGAAGACCGCCGCCGCCTGGGCGAACTCAATCCCAACAGCAAGATCCCGGTACTGGAGGACGACGGCTTCGTGCTGTGGGAGTCCTGCGCCATCATGCAATACCTGGCCGACAAGACGCCGGGCCAGACCGTCTACCCGCAGGACATGCGTGTGCGCGCCGACATCAACCGCTGGCTGTTCTGGGCCTGCCAGCATTTCGCGCCCGCCATCGGCGTGCTGACCTGGGAGCGGGTGTGGAAGGGCATCGTCACCGGCCAGGGACCGGATGCGCGCGAGGAAGAGCGCGGCGAGAGCGACCTGGCCGACTACGCCACCGTGCTGGACAAGCACCTGGCGGGCCGCCAGTGGGTGGTGGGCGACAGCCTGACCCTGGCCGACCTGGCGCTGGCCGCGCCGCTCATGTACACCGAGCGTGCCGCGCTGCCGCTGGACGGCTATGCCAATCTGACGGCCTGGTTCGGCCGCATGCAGCAGCTGCCCGCGTGGCGGCAAACCGCGGAGGCCTGACGCCATGTGCCTGCTATGCGAAACGGCGCGCAAGTCGCGCCAGCGGCTGGCGGCCAGGACGCCGGCCCCGCCCCGGCTTCCTCCTCCGCCGCCGCCCAGGAATGCCATTCCCGCGGGCTGAGATTTTCGCAAGGATGTTTTTGTTATAAGATGCGTAGCAGGCTACTTTCTTTATAGCAAACCCATCACTTGCGAGTCTCGAATGAACCAAATCAGCTACCTCGACCGCGCCGTCAATGCGCTGCGCACCATAGGCGTCAACCTGGGCAACCGCGAGGATGCGCCCGTCATTCCGCTGCTGGAAAAAGTGTCGAAATATGACGCGGTGAAAATCACGTCCATCGCCACCACGCTGCAGTACTCGTCCACCTTCAATGCCGCCGTGCGCGAGCAGATCCAGGGCATGGACATCTCCACCCGCTACGCCGACATCACCACCGGCTTCAACTCCATCCGCGAGGACGCCGAGAAGATGGCCGGCTGGATGGCGGACGGCAAGCTGGACTTCCAGGAACGCATCCAGATGGGCTGGATGAAAATGCGGCGCGGCTCGATTCCGGACCGCTTCAACGACATCCGCGCCACCTATCTGGACGTGGCCAAGTCGGCCAACGAACAGATCCAGCGCGAGAGCGCCATCCTGGAAGCCTACCGCGACTTCCGCATGGCGCTGAAAGCGTCCGAAGTGGAAGCGCAGCAGGTGCTGGAAGTGGCCACCAAGGCGCTGGAAGAGCGCAAGCTGGCGCTGGACGTGGCCAACAAGGCCACCGAGAACGTGGCCGACGCCGTCGAGCGCGCCCGCCTGGAACTGGTGCGCGACGAAGCGCTGCGCGCCGTGCAGGACGAGGACAAGTCCTACCAGATCGTGAAGGACATCGCCGACGACCTGAAGACCTCGTACAACACGGCCGAACTGGTGTTCGCCCGCCTGCAGCAGACCCACACCATCAAGGAGCGCATCTACCAGCGCGCCGTGACCTTCTTCGCCACCAATGAAGTGGTGTTCACCGGCCTGGCCGCGTCGTTCACCTCCATGGCCGGCCTGGCCGAAACCACCGCCACCATGGACGCCATGACCGACGGCATCAACCAGGGCCTGGAGACGCTGGCCAAGGCCGGCGGACAGCAGCTGGAAGCCGGCCTGCGCGCGGGCTACGGCTCCACGCTGAAAGCCAGCTCGGTGGGTGCGCTGGCCACCGCCATCGTCGAATTCCAGGGCAGCAGCCTGAAGCTGATCCAGGAGCTGCGCGAAGAATCGACCCGCACCTCGAAGGAAATCGAAGCGGCCACCGAGGACAGCAAGCAGCGCTTCATCGCCCTGCTGAACAAAGGCGCCGCGTAAGGGTGGCGATCGTGGCGGGAGCGTTGTCCGAGCAGCTCGGCGCGATGGCCATCATCGACGAGCTGCGCCACAAGCAGATGGTGGTGGACGAGCACCTCGACCTGCCCCGGCGGCGCGAGGAAGTGGGCGCGCGCATCCGCGAGTATTACGCCGCCAACGGCCTTGCCGTGGACGACGAGCTGATTGCCGAGGGCGTGCGCGCCTACTTCGCACAGCGCCTGGAATTCGAGCCCGGTCCCGGCGATGCCGGCGAGCGTGAAAAGGCGCTGCAATACATCGCCGCCCGGCGCGCCGGCCAGGGCCGCCCGTCGGGCTGGCGCCGTTGGCTGTCGGGGCTCGTGAAATAATATGCTTGCAACGGAATTCACCGCCGCCATCGGCGAAAACACCCGCATCTATAAGGGCAAGCTGGAAAGCTGCGACGCGCGCGCCGCCGAGGCGGGCCGCGACGAACTGGCGCTGGAGCAGAAGATAGGCGGCTTGCTGCGCCAGGTGGCCGGACTGCACCTGGCCGAGAACGACAGCATCGCCGCCGAAGCGGAGCGCGAGCTGGCCTTCCGGGCCGACGAGGAACAGGCCCTGCGCGCCGAGCTGCAAACGGTGAGCAGCGACATCGCCAACCACGTGGCGGCCATCCGCCAGCGCGGCGCGGAGATCCGCGAGGCCGCGCTGCGCCCCGGCGCGCAGATGGACGCTGCGCAGATTTTGCAGGCCGCGCGTGAGGCCTACCAGCGCGCCGAATCGGCGCACGAGGCGCAGCTGGCCATGAACGCCGAGCTGGAAGCCGAGATCAGCGCCAAGCTGGCGCGCTACAGCAGCGACGAACTGTACGCCTACCTGAAGGCCGCAGGCTACGGCACGCCGTCCTACCGCAGCGAGGACGGCGATCCTGCGAAAGACGAGTGGATTGCGGGCCTGTGCAATTTCGCGAACAACCGCCGCAACGAGAACATCCTGCTCGCCATGCAGGAAGCCTTGCCGCTGCGCGCCGAGCGCAGCGCGCAGGCCCTGGCCGAGGCGCGCGCGGAGCTGGACCGGCTGTCCTTCGCGCCGCCGCCGCCCACCATCGCCGAACGCATCGCGCAAGCCGTGGCGCCGCTGGAGGCGGCTGTCGCGCAAGCGGATGAACGCCTGCGCCGCGTGCGCGCCAGCCTGGCCGACTACGCTGCGCGGCGCGACCCGCGCTACCTGCGCGCGCAGGAACTGCAGGCCGCCAGCCTGAAGTCGCTGCCGATCGCGGAGCTGATCGCGCAGGCACGCGCCACGCCCAGCCCGGAGGACGACAAGCTGGTGCTGGAAGTGGTGAACCTGCAGGACAAGCTGGCCTGCAGCCGGCGCGACTACGAACGCGCGCTGGCCGCGCGCCAGCACGCCGAGGCGGACGCCCAGCGCGCCGAAGCGCTGGAAGCGGACCTGCGGCGCGGCGGCTTTATCGACACCAAGGAGATTGACTACCGCGACGGCCTGGACCTGCCTTCGCTGGTCGGCCGCTACATGAACGGCGAGTTGTCGCTGGGCGGCTTCACGCTGGAGCTGCAGCAGTTCGCCCGCGAGCTGCGGCCGAAATTCCGCTACGGCGAAACCGCCTGGGGCAGCGGCGCAAGCCGCAGCTAAGCGGACCTTACAACGCGCCCTGCAACTGGCGCTCCAGCGCGGCCACGCCGGCCGCCACGTCCACGTCCGCGCCCAGGTCCTTCATGGTCGAACCCAGCGCGTGCAGCGTGCGGAACAAGTGATGGGCGCGGCACTGCTCGCCCATCTGGCCGATGCGCACGATGTTCAGGCCGAAGGAGCCGGAAATCTCCACCCGGTATTTCAGCGAAATCTGCTCGCAGATCTCGGCGCGGTTGATCCCCTCCGGCACCACGATGCCCACCACCGAATTCAGGCGCGACTCCGGCTGGCCGTACAGCCGCAGCCCCATCGCCTCCACGCCGCGCTGCAGGCCCAGCGAGCAGCGCAGGTGGCGCGCGAAGCGCTGCTCCAGCGTCTCCTGGCAGATCAGGTGCAGCGCCTCGTGCAGCGCCAGGATGCCGGATACCGGCGCCGTGTAGTGGTAGGACGCGTTGTGCCAGAACTGCTCCGCCAGTTTGGCGTCCAGGCACCAGTGCGGCGGCTGCACCGGGCGCGCGTTGATGCGCTCCCAGGCGCGCTCCGAAAACGCGATCAGCGACACGCCGGGTATCGACGACAGGCCCTTCTGGCCGCCGGTCACCACCGCGTCTATCTTCCAGTTGTCCATCTCGCACGGCATGGTGCTCAGCGTGCAGACCGCGTCCACGATCACGTAGCAGCCGTACTCGCGCGCCAGCCGGGTAATCTGCGGCAGGTGGATGTTGAACACGGTGGACGAGGTTTCGCCCTGGGCGATGGTCAGCACTTCGGGACGGAAGCGCTCGAGGTGCTCGCGCACGGCCGCCACCTGGGCTGCCTCGCCGTCCGGCACGTTCAGGCATTCCACCTGGCCGCCCACGCGGGTGGCCATCTCGGCGAAGCGGCGGCCGAAGTAGCCGTTGCACACGCTCAGTACGCGGGTGCCGGGGAAGACCAGGTTGCACACGCTCATCTCCATCGCCGCCGAGCCGGGGCCGGCCACGCCCAGTATCCAGCGCGACTCGGTCTGGAACACATAGCGCGCCATTTCCTTCATCTGGTGGATGATCTTCGCCATCGTGCCGCCGAGGTGGTTGATGACGATGGAATTGGCCTGCGCCACGCTGTGCGGAATCGGCACCGGACCGGCGCCCATCATCAGCAGCGGTTCGGACGGGAGGAGGGAGTTGATGCTGTCTACGGTGGGCGGCGAGAACATGGGAAGCTTGAGTTGTAGTTAATGTTGCTACAACTATAGCGCAAACAGCGCTAAACTGCCCCGAACCTACAGCATCAGCACCGCGAACAGGGATTGCACGTCGCTGGCCGATTCACGCAGGATAGTATCCAGCGTGCCGTCGCCCACGGCGAAATCGAGGGTGCGGGCGGCGGCCGGGGTGGTGGCGCCGGGGCGCTGGTGCATGGGGGAGGGCACCGGCGCCAGGTCGTTGGCCAGCAGCAGGGTGTCGCCCAGGTTTTCCGGCGGCAGCGCGCGCAGGCCGTCCCACATGGCCTCCACGGACTGCATCACGGCCTCGGGCACCACCAGCTTGCGCAGCACGCCGCGCCCGATTTCCACCTCGCCATGCTCCACCCAGTCCTCCGGCTCGCCCTGCATGATGCCGGGGTAGGCGTCGGCCTGCGCCAGCATGTAAAACGCGCCAACCTCGTGGATAATGCCGGTAAACAGCGCCGTATCGGGATCAACATGGGTCACGCGGCGTGCAATCACCTGGGCCAGGGCCGCCACGTGGGCGGTATGCTCCCACAGCTGGGCCGACATGGCCTGCAGGGCCGGATCGACGATCTTGCTGCCGAGCTGGCGCACGATGAGCGCGGCCACCAGCGACTGCAAGGTCCGCACGCCGAGTCGCTGGACGGCCGAGCGCACGCTGGAAATTTCGGTACCTGAACGGTTGTAAGCGACCGAATTGGCGATTGCCACGGTGCGGGCCGCCAGCAATGGGTCGGCCTGTATCAGCTTGGCCGCCGCCTCGACATGGCAGTTGGGATCGCTGAGCGCCTCCTGCAGCCGGATCGATGCGTTCACATTGGTCGGGAACGCAAGGTCCCCCCGGCTCGCTTGAGCAGCGATATGCTTGAAGGCGTCCAGTCTGTCCATCAGGAAATTATACGCAAATTATTGCCTTGTGGAATTTATTTGCGACACGTTCTGCCGGGAAAGGGAGTGCGCCGCAGCGCGCTCCCTCTCTATTTTAGTCGGCTTCGCTGAAGATGGCGTCGCATCCTTCGCTGGTGCCTTCGCTGTCTTGCAGTTCGTCCACCAGGCCGAGGTCGAACAGCTCCTCGATGGCGTTCATGAAGCTGTTGTGCTTGGTGGCGCCGATCAGGCGGTAGATTTCGCCTTCTTCATTGCGCACGCCGATCAGCAGCTTTTCCTTGCGCACTTCATCGGGCGTGTCCACGTTGAGCAACAGGTTGCCGATGATGTGCTTGTCGAATTTCGCAGGCTTTTTGCCTTCGAGCAGAGAGGTTTTCAATGTCGTTCCTTGGTTGTTGGGGGGATGGGCGCGTTGGGCGCAGGGCCGGATCTCAGGCGCCGCCGGCCGATATGACCTGTTTGAGGCCGGACAGGACTTTTTCAAGGGCGGCGAAATCGTCGTCGCTGTAGTTGGCGAACACGTCGCCGCCACGGCTTATGACCTTGGGAAACACGTCGCGGAACACCTGCTCTCCTTGCGGTGTGAGACGGATGAACCACGAGCGCTTGTCGTCCAGGCTGCGCTGGCGTTCCACCAGGCCTTTCTGTTCCAGGCGCTCGATCACGCCCGTCATGGTGCCTTTGGTGATCAGGGTTTTGTCGCCGAGTTCTTTGTAGGACATGCCTTCGGTGTTGCCCAGCGTGGCGATGATATCGAATTGCGCATGGGTCAGCCCGCACTCGCGCACGTGCTCGCCGGACAGGCGTTCAAAGCCCTGCATGCACTCGGCCAGCAGCCGGATGCTTTTCAAATATCGTTCACCCATAGACCATGATTATAGCGCCTGCTGCGCGGCGGCAATCGCGGTACACTACGCGGCTAGCCAATATTACCAAACCGACATGCCGTCCCTGCCTAACCACCTCCGGGGCATCGCCGCCCTGCTGCTCGTCACCCTGGTCTGGGGCACGACCTTCCCCGCCATGAAGGACATGACCGACTACCTGTCCACCAACTGGATCGTGGTGTCGCGCTTTGCCATGGCCAGCCTGATCCTGTCGCCCTTCCTGTTGCGCGCCAAATGGGCGGACTGCCGCTACGGCCTGGCCAGCGGCCTGGTGCTGTTCTTCTGCTATCTGTTCCAGGTGGAGGGCCTGGCGCTGACCACGTCCAACCGCAACGCCTTCGTCTGCGGCCTGAACGTGCTGGTGCCGCCGCTGCTGGGCGTGTTCCTGGGCAAGCTGCCGGAACGCCGCATCGTGGCCGCCCTGGTGCTGGCGCTGGTGGGCCTGTTCGCGCTGTGCTGGGACGGCGCCTTCGTCTGGGGCAAGGGCGACACGCTGGCGCTGCTGGCCGCGCTGTGCTTCGGCTGCTACATCAAGCTGATGGAGGTGTTCACCCGCAAGACCGAGCGTCTGATGAGCCTGACCGCCGCGCAAATCCTCACCGTGGCCGTGTGCGCTGCGCTGTGGATTGCCTTCCGCGAAGTGCCGCGCGGCCCGGTGGCGGCGCCGCAGGACATGGGCGACTATTGGGAATACATCTGGCAGGGCCTGAAGCTGTACCGCTGGAACCTGATTTACCTGGGCGTGGTGGCCACGGCCCTGATTATTTCGCTGCAAACCTGGGGCCAGAGCCACAGCTCGGCCAACGAGGCGGCCGTGATCTACGCCTTCGAGCCGGGCTGCGCGGCCATTTTCGGCTATCTGTGGCTGGGCGAAACGCTGGCGTGGACGGGCCTGCTCGGCGCGATATTGTTGATCTCCGGTATGATAGTGAGCCAATGGAGCGTTGCCCGGCCACCGACCGCGCTGGCGCCCGAGTAATCAACCACCCAGCTTAGATCCGCCGATGCCGTTTTCCAATTTGTCCCGCCTGTCCCGGGAGCAGCCGCTGCGCATGCTGCTGGTCCTTGCCGGCGAGGCGGACACGCTCACCTGGGCCGGCCTGGTCCAGCCGTTGCGCCTGGCCGCGCGCAGCGTGGGCGTGCGGTTCGAGCTTGATATCCGCAGTCCGCAGCAGGTGGCCGAGGCGCCGCCGGGCGGCTGGCACGTGGCGCTGCTGGTGGCCGACGAGCAGCAGGCCGAGTCCCCGCCGGCGCAGCTGCGCCTGGTGGCCGAGCGCCTGCGCAGCGCGCCCTACTGGGGCGGAGTGGGCGCGGGCGTGCTGTGGCTGGCCGAGGCGGGCATGATGGGCGGCGTGCGCATTGCGCTGCCGTGGGCCTTGTATGCGGACACCGAGGGCATCACCGAGCGCGCCATCCTGACCCCGCACCTGTTCGAGATCGACGGGCCGCACCTGAGCTGCTGCGGCGGCTCGGCCAGCGCCGACTTCGCGCTGACCTTGATCGACGCGCTGTACGGCGCCAATGTGCAGGCCGAGGTGAAGGAGGCGCTGTGCATAGACCGCGTGCGCAGCCACGAGGAGCGCCAGCGGGTGGCCTTGCAGGCGCGCTTCGGCGCCTTGCAGCCCAAGCTGTCGGAGGCGGTGACGCTGATGGAGGCCAATATCGAGGAGCCGCTGTCCACCGACGACATCGCCAACCTGGTGGGCCTGTCGCGCAGGCAGCTGGAGCGGCTGTTCAAGCAATACCTGGGCAGCTTGCCCTCGCGCTACTACCTGGAGCTGCGGCTGCAGCGCGCGCGCCAGCTGCTGCTGGAAACCAATTCGTCCATCGTGCAGGTGGGGCTGATGTGCGGCTTCTCGTCCGGCTCGCATTTCTCCACCGCCTTCGGCACCCTGTTCGGCAACACTCCGCGCGAGGAGCGGCAGCGCAAGCTCAACGGCTGAACCGGCGGGTTACGCCGCGTTGCGGCTAACCCGCCCTACGGTTTTCATGCGATGGGACGTCGTTATAGCGGAGGGCGGGTTAGGCGGAGCCGTAACCCGCCGATGCCGTCGCGGGCAGCGCCACGATGCCATGCGTGGCGCTGGCCGTGCCTGCGGTGGGTTCCGGCGCCACCAGCGGCAGGGTCAGCTCGAAGCGCGTGCCCTTGCCGTCCTCGCTGTGCAGCGCGATGGCGCCGCCCAGCACGCCCGACACCAGCGTCTGCACAATGTACAGCCCCAGTCCCGAGCCCCCCTGGCCCATGCGGGTGGTGAAGAAGGGGTCGTACACCTTGTTGCGGTGCTCGGCCGGAATGCCGGCGCCGTCGTCCATATAGCTGAGCTGCACGCGCTCGCCGGCCGGCGTGGCCGTAATCCGCACGGTGCCGCCCGGATGGTTTGCGAAGCCGTGCACCAGCGTGTTCTCCAGCAGGTTGGACAGTACTTGTGCCAGCGGCCCGGGGAAGCTGTCCAGCTCGATATCGGCGGCGATCTCGACCACGATGCGGTGCGGCGTGCCCTTCCAGGCGTTGTGGTGGGTGGCCACCACTTCGCGCACGATGTGCGCCAGGCCGAAGCGGCGCCGCCGCACGCTGGCCTGGTCCACCGCGATTTCCTTGAAGTTGTCGATCAGCGCCGAGGCGCGGTAGGCGTTGCGCTCGATAATGCCGCAGGCCTGCTGGCACTGCTGCACAAACTGGTCGGCCTGCGAGCGGCGCAGCCCGCCGCTGGCCAGGGCGCCGCCGAACTCGCGCACCAGGTCGTGCAGCGAGGTGGCGGCGGTCAAGGTGCTGCCCAGCGGCGTGTTCAGTTCGTGCGCCATGCCGGCCACCAGCCGTCCCAGTGAGGCCACTTTCTCGGTCTGCACCAGCTGCTCGGCGGCCAGGCGCAGTTCGTCGTTGGCGCGGCTCAGCTGCATGGTGCGCTGCTCCACGCGCAGTTCCAGCGCCGCGTTCAGCAGCTGGATCTCGTCCTCGCGCGCGCGCCGCATCGACACTTCCTGCTGCAGCTCGGCGGTGCGGCGTTTGACCATCACGCGCAGCTGCACGATGAACACCACCGCCACCAGCACCGCCACCAGCAGCGCGCCCAGCGGGCGGTAGTCGATCTCGTGCGCGTATTGCACCGTGGCCCATTTCTGGCGGATGGCGTCGCGCTCGGTGCGTGGAATGGCGTCGAGCGCCAGGTCCAGTATCGGCAGCAGCTCCGGCCAGTCGGCCCGCACGCCGTAGCCGATGTGGTACTGGTAATCCGTTTCGCCGGCCACGCGGATGTCGCTCGCGCCTTGTTCCACCAGCTGGTGGGTGCCGGTGATCAGCGGGCCGACAAAGGCTTCGATCTTGCCGCTGCGCAGCAGGTCTGCGGCCTGCTGGAAATTGTCCGTGGGCACAGCCTGGATGCCGGGCCAGTCATGCCGCAGCAGGCCCGCCACGCTGGTGCGGGCCGACACGCCCACCGGCTTGCCGGTCAGCCCGCCCAGTCCGCCCGGCGGCGGCGTGCCGACCCGGTTGAAGATCACGATGGGCGTGGTCATGAAGGGCTGCGTCACGTTCAGGTAGGCGCGCCGCTCGGGCGCCTGGGTGATGGCCGAGA
Organism: Pseudoduganella aquatica; assembly: GCF_020865585.1. NCBI lineage: Bacteria > Pseudomonadati > Pseudomonadota > Betaproteobacteria > Burkholderiales > Oxalobacteraceae > Pseudoduganella > Pseudoduganella aquatica. The sequence continues at coordinate 6,749,579 of NZ_CP086370.1, read as the reverse complement.
CGATGTCCACTTCCTTGTTCTGCAGCCTGGCCAGCTGCTCGGCCACGCTCTTGCTGGGCACCAGCTCGAAGCGCACGCCCAGCATTTCCTCCATGCGGTGCAGGAAATCGAGCGAGATGCCGCGTTGCTTGCCGTCCTCGCCGCGCCATTCGATGGGGGCGCGGCCGCCGTCCATGGCCACGCGCAGCACCGGATGGGCGGCCAGCCAGTCGCGCTGGGCCGGTGTGAGCGGCAGCTCGCGCTGCACGTGCACGCCGTCGGCCGCTGCCAGCCAGCGCGAGCGTATCAGTTCGTGCTCGGCCGGGGTGATGGCGGCCAGCCCCTTGTTAACGATGGACAGCAGTTCGGGCGCGTCGTTGCGCAGGGCGAAGCGCACCGTGGCCGCTTCCGAGTAGTAGTACAGCAGGCTGATCTTGAGCTGGCCGGCGCTGCCCAGCATGCGCTGGATCACGGGCAGGTCGTCGAACAGGCCGTCGGCCTCGCCCTTGAGCACGCGCGCCGCGCCTTCCTGCACGTCCGCCACCTCCACCAGCTTGCAGGCCGGGCAGCGTTCGCGCAGCACAGGCACCCGCACCGTGTTCCTCACCACGGCGATGCGCTGCCCGGCGAAGGCGGACAGGGTGCGCGCGGCCGGGTGGTCGGGCCGGGTGGCCAGCGCGATGGGCAGTTCCAAATAGGGCGTGGAGAAATTGAGCCGGGTCTTGCGTTCGGGCCGTTCGCGCGCGCACAGCACGCCGTCCACCTCGTGCGCCATGCCTTTGCGCAGCGCCTCGTCCCAGGTGGAGCCGGCGAACTGGAACTTCAGGCCGGTGTTGCGCGCCACCAGCTGCGCGTATTCGATGGAGGCGCCGGCGAAGGAGCTTGCGCCGCCGTCTTCGCGGCGGAAGTTGAGCGGGGCGTTGTACTGGTCCAGCGCCAGCGTCAGCTGTGGATGGGCTTGCATCCAGGCCTGTTCCTCGGGCGTCAGCGCGACCAGCTGCGCGTGCGCAGGCGCGGCGTGTAGCACACTGGCAACTGCCAGCAGCCACAAGCCGTATAGCCAGCCAGCAAAATGTGTTCGACCAGTTCGCATTGGAGTAACCTTGGGCAGACGCCGTCTGGACAGCATAGCCGAGTATGCAGGACGGAAACAAGGCCCGTCGCAGAATCGTATCCGGGAGTGCACAATGCGGTATCTGTTATTGCTTTCATGCATGCCCAGCCTGGCCTGCGCCCAGCAGGCCGTCACCGTGTTCGGCGTGGCGGACACCTATGTGGCGCAGGTGCGGGCCGACGGCCTGGCCGCCGCCAACCGGGCCGACGCCAGCGGCCTGCTGGCCAGCCGCATCGGCCTGCGGGGGCGGGAAGACCTGGGCGGCGGACTGGCCGCCAATTTCCTGCTGGAGGCCGGCCTGAACAGCGACGACGGCAGCCAGGCCGACGGCAACCGCCTGTTCAACCGGCAGGCCTGGGCCGGGCTGTCCGGGCCGTGGGGCGAGCTGCGCCTGGGACGGCAGAACACCCCGCAGTTTTATATGAACGGCAAGTTTGACGCTTTCACCAGCGGCACCTACGCGTCCGGCTGGAACAATCTGTTCGGCGCGCCGCCGCGCGCGGACAATGCGGTCGGCCTGTTTTCGCCCAGCATGGGCGGCGTGCGCCTGCAGGCGCTGCTGGCGCGCGGCGCCACCGGCGGGGCCGCGCCGCTGGACGAGGCCGCCGCCAACCGCAACCTCCACCTGGCCGCCGAGTACGAGGGGCAGGGCCTGTACCTGGGCGCCAACTGGCAGACGGTGCGCACGGCGGCCTCGGGCACGGTGGCCCGCCGCGCCAGCGCGGGCGGCTCCTATGCGCTGGCCGGCGCCGGGGCCAGCCGGGGCTGGACGCTGTACGCGTCGGCGGGCCGCGAAAGCCGCGCCGACGGCACGCAAAGCACGCGCCTGCTGCAATTGTCGGCCCAGTACCGCTTCAGCCCCCAGGCCGCGCTCGGCTTCGGCTGGGCCGGCCTGCATGACAAGGTTGATTCCAGGAAATTACCTGGCCACGGCGACGCCCGGCAGCTGGGCTTGCTATATCGCTACTGGCTGTCGTCCCGCACCACGCTGTACGGCGCGCTGGCGCAGCTGCGCCAGGACCAGGGCCGCAGCAGCTTCGCGCTGCTGGGCGCCGCCGTGGTGGCGCCGGCGGCCCAGGTACGCTCGCCGCTGCCCGGCGGGGACATCCGGGGCGCGCAAGCGGGCATCCTGCATACCTTCTGAATTATGAAAATCCTTGTCGCATCCGCAAAAGAGTTTTAGCATCCCGCTTTTTATAATGTCGTACCACCCGTAGCCGCCTGGTTGCGGCCGTACCTCTATACATTGATAGGGAATGCCATGAACGCAAAGCTTGATTCGACTGTAACCACTCGCCCTGTCACCCGGCAGACTTTTGACGAAGTACTGGTTCCAACCTACGCGCCAGCCGCGATGGTGCCGGTACGCGCATCGGGCCTGGACCTGTGGGACCAGAACGGCAAGCATTACCTGGACTTCACCTCCGGCATCGCCGTGACGGCGCTGGGCCATTGCAACCCTGTCATCGTCGAAGCGCTGACCCGGCAGGCCAACACCCTGTGGCACCTGGGTAACGGCTACACCAACGAGCCGGTGCTGCGCCTGGGCCTGGCCCTGACCGAAGCCACCTTCGCCGACCGCGCCTTCTTCTGCAACTCCGGCGCCGAAGCCAACGAAGCGGCCCTGAAGCTGGCCCGCAAGCACGCGCACGCCAAGTTCGGCGCGCACAAGTCGCGCATCATCTCGTGCTTCAGCTCCTTCCACGGCCGCACGCTGTTCACCGTGTCCGTAGGCGGCCAGTCCAAGTACACCGAAGGCTTCGAGCCGCTGCCGCCGGCCATCGACCACATTGAATACAACGACATCGCTGCGGCGCGCGCCGCCATCGGCGACGACGTCTGCGCCGTGATCGTGGAACCGATCCAGGGCGAAGGCGGCGTGCTGCCGGGCGACAAAGCCTTCCTGCAAGAGCTGCGCGACCTGTGCGACAAGACCGGCGCCGTGCTGATCTTCGATGAAGTACAGTCGGGCATGGGCCGCACCGGCCACCTGTTCGCCTACCAGGGCTACGGCATCACCCCGGACATCCTGACCTCGGCCAAGGCGCTGGGCAACGGTTACCCGGTGGCGGCCATGCTGACCACCAACGAGCTGGCCGCTTCGCTGGGCGTCGGCTCGCACGGCACCACCTACGGCGGCAACCCGCTGGCCGCCACCGTGGCGCTGGCCGTGGTCAATGTGATCAACCAGCCGGCCTTCCTGGCGCGCGTGCGCGAAGCGTCGGCCAAGATGGTGGCGCTGCTCGAAGGCCTGGCCAAGGACTACCCGGCCATCCTGTCGACGGTGCGCGGCAGCGGCCTGCTGCTGGGCGTGGTGGTGGCCGACGCGTGGAAAGGCCGCTCCAAGGACATCCAGAAGGCAGCCGAAGCGCAAGGCCTGATGGTGCTGATCGCCGGCACCGATGTGGTGCGTTTCGCACCGGCGCTGGTCGTGACCGACGAGCAGATCGCCGAAGCCGGCCGCCTGCTGCGCGCAGCGCTGGACAGCCTGGCTGCGTAATACCGGCGGGTTACGCTGCGCTAACCCGCCCTACGCCCGCTTTATGGCGCGTAGGGCGGGTTAGGCGGCACGCCGCAACCCGCCATGCCCGCAGCACCCGTAAGTATAAAAACAAAGGAGTTCACATGTATGTTGTCCGTCCGGTAGAACTTGCGGATATCGCAGCGCTGGAAAAGCTGGCTGCGGTAAGCATGCCGGGTGTCCATACCTTGCCCAAGACGCGCGACAAGATCGCGCAGGCGGTCGAGGCTTCGATCGCATCCTTCAGCGCCCACGTGGACATCCCCAGCGAGGAGTCCTACCTGTTCGTGCTGGAGTCCCTGGCGGACCACGGCATCGTGGGCACCGCCGCCATTTTCGCGTCGGCCGGTTCCAACGGCACGTACTTCTCCTTCCGGAACGACGTGATCCAGCAGGTCTCGCGCGACCTGAACATCAGCCATAGCGTGCACGCCCTGACGCTGTGCTCCGAGCTGACCGCGTATTCGCAGCTGTCCAGTTTCTACGTCAACGAAGCGGTGCAGAACCGCCCCGAAGCGGCGCTGCTGTCGCGCGCGCGCCTGCTGTTTGCCGCCATGGCGCCGCAGCGCTTTGCGGACCGCTTCTTCGTGCCCCTGGCCGGCGCCACCGGCGCAAACGGCGAGTCGCCGTTCTGGGACGCCGTGGGCCGCAAATTCTTCCAGATGGATTTCCTCGACGCCGAACGCACCATAGGCGGCGCCCGCAACCGCACGCTCATCGTCGAGCTCATGCCGCACTACCCGGTCTATGTGCCGCTGCTGCCGGGCGACGCGCAGGCCGTCATGGGCCAGATCCACCCGTCCGGCGAGCTGGCTTTCAGCCTGCTGACGGCCGAAGGCTTCGAGGCCGACGACTATATCGACATCTTCGACGGCGGCCCTATCCTGCAGGCGCACAAGCACGCGCTGCGCACCTGCACCTCGTCGCTCCAGCGCACCGTGGCCACGCCGCGTCCTTCGCGCTCCGGCGAGCCGGTGGTGCCTTACGCGGTGGCCGCCAACGCGGGGCAGGAGTTCCGCGCCGTGGTGGTGGCCGTGCCTGCCATTGAAGGCAGCGCCACCATAGCCCTGCCGGTGGAAGTGCAGGAAGTGCTGCAGGTTGCCGAAGGCGGCAACGTGATTTGTGTACGCATCTGAAAAAGAGACCTTTATGCTAGTAGTACGCGCCATACAAGCCACCGACCTGGACGCCCTGTATGACATGGCCAGCCAGGTCGGCTCCGGCATGACCACGCTCAAGCCGGACATGAAGATGCTGGGCGACCGCGTGGAAATCGCCGTCGCCTCCTTTGCCGAAACCATCCCGCCCGAAAAGCGCGACTACATGTTCGTGATGGAAGACACCGACAGCGGCCGCCTGGCCGGCGTGTGCGCCATCAAGGGCTCGGTGGGCCTGGACGAGCCGTTCTACAATTACCGCATCGGCACCCTGGTGCATTCCAGCCGCGAGCTGAAAGTGTTCACGCGCATGGAAACGCTGTACCTGTCGAACGACCTGACCGGCAGCACCGAACTGTGCTCGCTGTTCCTGAACCCGGACTACCGCCACGGCAACAACGGCAAGTTCCTGTCCAAGTGCCGCTTCCTGTTCATCGCCCAGTTCCCGCACCTGTTCACCGAAAAGCTGATAGCGGAAATGCGCGGCTACCAGGAGTCCAGCGGGCGCTCGCCGTTCTACGAAGGCCTGGGCCGCCACTTCTTCAAGATGGAGTTCGACCATGTCGATGCGCTCACCGCGCAGGGCAAGAAGTCCTTCATCGCCGAGCTGATGCCGCGCCAGCCGCTGTACGTGGCCTATCTGCCGCAGGACGCGCAGGACGTGGTGGGCAAGGTGCACACGTCCACCGTGCCGGCGCGCCGCCTGCTCGAGCAGGAGGGCATGCACTTTGAAGGCTATGTCGACATCTTCGACGCGGGGCCGGTGCTGCAGGGCCGCGTGTCCGAACTGCGGGCGGTGCGCGACAGCGCCCTGGCCGTGGTCGATGTGGACACCGACATGACGCACGCCTGCGCGCCGCAGATGGAGCCGGTGCTGGTGTCGAACACCAACCTGAAGGATTTCCGCATGGTCCTGTCCGAAGCCGCTGCGGTGAACGGCAAGATCGACCTGTCCGCCGACGACCAGAAGCTGCTGCGCGTGCACGCCGGCGACGTCGTGCGCACCCTGACTCTCAACGTGAGGAAGAACACCCATGTCTGACGCATCCAGCAACACACTCAGTAACTTCATCAACGGCCAGTGGTCCGCCGGCCACGGCGCCGAACTGGTGACCATCGACCCATCGAACGGCAAGCAGACCTGGGCCAGCCGCGAAGCCACCGCCGAAGACGTGGCCGCCGCCGCCGGCGCAGCGCGCGCCGCCTTTGAAGGCTGGGCGCTCGCGCCGCTGGAGCAGCGCGTGGCCGTCGTCACCCGCTTCCGCGACCTGCTGAAGGAAAACGCCGAAGCGCTGGCGCTGCTGATCGCCGAGGAGGTGGGCAAGCCGCTGTGGGAGGCGCGCACCGAAGTGACCACCATGGCCAACAAGGTGGACATCTCCCTCCAGGCCTACGGCGCGCGCACTGGCGAAACGCGCAGCAAGGTGGCGGACGGCGAAGCCGTGCTGCGCCACCGTCCGCATGGCGTGTTCGGCGTGTTCGGCCCTTACAACTTCCCCGGCCATCTGCCCAACGGCCACATCGTGCCGGCCCTCATCGCGGGCAACACCGTGGTGTTCAAACCTAGTGAATACGCGCCGCGCACCGCCGTGAAAACCGTGCAGCTGTGGGAGCAGGCAGGCCTGCCTGCCGGTGTGCTGAACCTGGTGAACGGCGGCCGCGACACCGGCATCGCCCTGGGCCAGAACAAGGATATCGACGGCGTGCTGTTCACCGGCAGCAGCCAGACCGGCGCCGCGCTGCACCGCCAGTTCGCGGGCCAGACCGGCAAGCTGCTGGCGCTGGAAATGGGCGGCAACAATCCGCTGGTGGTGTGGGACATCAAGGACGTGGACGCCGCCGTGTTCATGGCCGTGTCGTCCGCCTTCATCTCGGCCGGCCAGCGCTGCACCTGCGCGCGCCGCCTGGTGGTGCAGGCCGGTCCGGCGGGCGACGCCTTCGTGGCGCGTCTGGTGGACGTGGCGTCCAAGCTGGTGGTGGGCGCGTCGAACGCCGAGCCGCAGCCTTTCATGGGTCCCGTTGTGTCGGCGCCCATCGCCGCGCGCCTGGTGCAGGCTCAGCACGACATGGTGGCCAAGGGCGGCAAGCTGCTGCTGGAAATGAAGCAGCTGCAGGAAGGCACGGGCTTTGTTTCGGCCGGTATCGTGGACACCACCAATGCCAAGGGCATCCCGGACGAGGAGTGGTTTGGCCCGCTGCTGCAGATCATCCGCGTGGACGATTTCGACAGCGCCATCAAGGTGGCCAACGCCACCGAATACGGCCTGGCCGCCGCGCTGGTCTCGAACAACGAAGCGCTGTGGAACAAGTTCCAGGTGCTGGCGCGTGCCGGTATCGTCAACTGGAACCGTCCCACCACGGGCGCGGCCAGCAGCGCGCCGTTCGGCGGCGTGGGCAAGTCGGGCAACCACCGTCCGAGCGCCTACTACGCGGCGGACTACTGCGCCTATCCAGTCGCATCGATCGAGAACAGCGTGCTTGAAATGCCGGCCAAGCTGTCTCCAGGCATGAACTTCTAAGGAAACGACACCATGCGGCAAGCACGTGAATTCAACTTCGACGGCCTGGTAGGCCCATCCCACAACTACGCCGGCCTGTCCTTCGGCAACGTGGCTTCGTTCAACAACGTCAAGAGCGCGTCGAACCCGAAGCAGGCCGCCTTGCAGGGACTGGCGAAGATGCGCGCGCTGGCGCAGCGCGGCTTTGCGCAAGCGCTGCTGCCGCCGCAGGACCGTCCGAATTTCCGCCTGCTGCGCAGCCTGGGCTTCACCGGCAGCGACGCCGATGTGCTGGCCAAGGCCTACAAGGAAGCGCCGGTGATCCTGGCCTGCGCCTACTCGGCCTCGCCGATGTGGACCGCCAACGCCGCCACCGTCAGCCCGTCTGCGGACACCGGCGACGGCCGCGTGCATTTCACGCCCGCCAATCTGAACAACAAGCTGCACCGCGCTTTCGAACACGCGCAGTCGGCACGCAGCCTGCGCGCCATCTTCAACAACCCGCGTTACTTCGCCGTGCATGATGCGCTGCCCGGCACGCCGGCCTTTGGCGATGAAGGCGCGGCCAACCACACCCGCCTGTGCGCCGCGCACGGGGCCGAAGCAGTCGAGATGTTCGTCTACGGCCGCGTGGAGTTCGACGCTGCCGCGCCTGCGCCCAAGCGCTTCCCCGCGCGCCAGACGCTGGAGGCATCGCAAGCCGTGGCGCGCCTGCACGGCCTGGCTGCGGAGCGCACCGTCTACATCCAGCAGAATCCAGACGTGATCGACCAGGGCGTGTTCCATAACGACGTGATCGCGGTCGGCAACGGCAACGTGCTGTTCTACCACGAGCAGGCCTTCGCCGACGAAGCGGCCACGCTGGCGTCGCTGCGCGCGGCCATGGCCGATGTGGGCGCGGACCTGCAGGCGGTGCGCGTGGACACCGGCGCCGTGGCCGTGGCGGACGCCGTGCACAGCTATCTGTTCAACTCCCAACTGCTGTCCAAGCACGACGGCAAGATGGCGCTGGTGATACCGCAGGAGTGCCAGGAAAACGCCGCCGTGGCGCGCTACCTGGAAAGCCTGGTGGCCAGCGGCGGCCCGGTGAATGAACTGATCCACTTCGATTTGCGCCAGTCCATGCGCAACGGCGGCGGCCCCGCGTGCCTGCGCCTGCGCGTGGCGCTGACGGACGAGGAATCGTCGGCCATGCACCAGGGTGTGATCATGACCGAGGCGCTGTACCATACGCTGGTGGCGTGGGTGGAGAAACACTACCGCGACCAGCTGGAACCGAAAGACCTGGCCGACCCCGCGCTGGCGCTGGAAGTGCACGCCGCGCTGGAGGAGCTGAGCCGCATCCTCGGCCTGCCAGGGCTGTATGATCTGTAAGTTGTAGAAAACCGGATTCATCCCCATATGGTGCCGGGGCCAACCCCCGCCACCGAACAAAAGCGTCGCCCGCCGTCCAGCCACAAGCCCCACGGTGAGACGGATACTTACAACGTATTGGAGAAGCAACGATGACACAAATGCCACAAGACCTGCGCAAACAGACGCTGGACCTGATCAACGCGAACAAATCGGCCGACAGCGGACAAGTCTCCGCCCTGATCGGCGCCTGGCTCGCGGCCATAGACGAAGAAGACCTGGCCGGCGTTGCGCCGGACAGCCTGGTGCCGGTGCTATGGGAAGGGTTCACGCAGGCGGCCAAGCGCAGCGCGGCAGGTGTGCAGATCGCCAAATTGCGCTACGCCGACGGCCGTGGCGGCAAGGCGACCGCGTTGCTGATACTGAACGACGACATGCCTTACCTGGTGGACTCCATCGTCATGGCCCTGCGCAAGCAGCGCCTGATCGCCAATGGCGTGCTGAACGCCGTGCTGCCTGTGGCGCGCGGCGCCGACGGCGTGGCGACGGCTGTGGGCGGTGCTGGAGACAAACTCGAATCCTACGTGCTGGTGCTGCTGGCCGACGACCTCGCCGAAGGCGACCTGGCGGCCCTGGTGGCGCGCCTGGAAATGGTGGCGCGCGACGCCGCCGTGGTGCGCCGCGACCTGGACGCCATGAAAGAGCGCTTCACCAGCGTGGGCGCGGCCGCTGCCGCCAACGGCGGCGAGCAAGGGCAGGAAGTGGCCGCCTTCCTGGACTGGGCGCGCACCGAAGGCTTCGAGCCATTCGGCTACGCCTACTACCAGGTGAAGCCGGGCGTGCGCGAACTGGAACGCGACATCCCCAGCCGCATCGGCGTGCTGCAGGACACCTCGCATCCGGTCTACGGCACCTGCCTGGCCAGCATTCCCGGCGACTTCGACACGCTGTCCAAGCGCCCGCACACCCTGTCCATCGTCAAGGCCGACGTGGAAGGCACGCTGCACCGCGACCAGCAGCTGGACTTCATCGGCGTGCGCAACACCGACGCCAACGGCGCCATCCTGGGCGAGCACTGCTTCGTGGGCCTGTTCACCCGCGCCGCCACCATTACCCCGCTGACCCGCATGCCCTTCGCGCGCGGCCGCATTGCGCAAGTGCTGCAGATTGCAGGCGTGCGCAAGGAAGGCTTCCGCGCCGAGAAATTCGTCGAGATCCTGGAATCGCTGCCGCGCACCGAAGCGCTGGAAGCGGAACCGCAATGGCTGGCCGATGTGTGCGGCGCCGTGGTGTCGCTGTACAAGCAGCCGCGCACCAAGGTGTTCGCCCGCCGCGACGTGTACGCGCGCCACCTGAACGTGCTGGTCTACCTGCCGCGCGAACGTTACAGCGCCTCGGTGGCGCACGCGCTGGCCAAGGCCCTGCAGCAAAGCTCGGGCGCTTCGCATGTCAGCTCGCAGACCCTGGTAGCCGACGGCCCGCTGGCCCGCGTCTACCTGATTGCGCATGCCGCGCGCTACCCGCTGGACCTGGAATCCGACATCCAGCGTCCGCTGCTCTCCATCCTGGACGGCTGGCACAACAGCTTCTCCGCGCTGGCAGACGCCGTGTTTGAAGAAACCACCCGCGCCAGCCTGCGCAAGCTGTGCGCCACGCTGCCGGTGGACTACGTGAACGCCACCGCGCCCGCCGTGGCCTTCCATGACCTGGGCGCCATGCTGCGCCAGGGCGAAGCGGGCCGCGTGGCCGCGCGCGTGGAACTGGCGTCGGCCGACAGTGCCGCCACCACCATCCGCCTGTATTCGGTGGAGCGCGTGCCGTCGCTGTCCAACATCCTGCCGGCGCTGCATAACGCAGGCGTGGCGATCGACCGCGAGCAGACCTACGCCATCCACGCCGCCGACGGCAAGCGCCACTTCGTCACCAGCCTGCTGGTGGACGCGGACAGCGCCGCCAAGCTGGCGCAGCCCGGCGTGGCCGAAGTGGTGCAGGACCTTGTCACTTCGCTGTTCAACAATGAAGCCGAAGACGGCCGCCTGAACGGCCTGGTCATCGAAGGCGGCTTGAGCACCCGCCAGGTGCAGCTGGTGCGCGCCTACGCGAGCTACTGGCGCCAGGCGGGCAGCCGCTTCTCCGTGCGCTATGTGGCCGAAACGCTGCGCAAGCAGCCCTTGCTGGTGAAGGAGCTGGTGGACGCCTTCGAGCAGCGCTTCAATCCCGCGCTGCCGGAAAGCGAGCGCGCGGCGGTGCTGGACAAGCTGGCCGCCATCAAGTCGCGCCTGCCGTCCGTGAACCACGCGGACACCGAGGAAATCATGGCCGCCATGGTGGACCTGGTGGCCGCCACGCTGCGCACCAACTACTACCAGAACAAGCAGCAGGGCGACAAGATCATCTTCAAGTTCGACACCAGCAACCTGGCGCTGGTGCCGGAGCCGCGTCCGTTCCGCGAGATCTTCGTGTTCTCGCGCCGCTTCGAAGGCGTGCATCTGCGCGGCGGCCCTGTGGCGCGCGGCGGCCTGCGCTGGTCTGACCGCATGGAAGACTACCGCACCGAGGTGCTGGGCCTGGTGAAAGCGCAGATGGTGAAGAACGCCGTCATCGTGCCGGCCGGCGCCAAGGGCGGCTTCGTCTGCAAGATGATGCCGAAGGACGCCGTGCGCGAAACCATTGCCGCTGAAGGCGAAGCAGTGTACCGCCTGTTCATTTCCAGCCTGCTGGAAGTGACCGACAACCGCGTGCTGGGCAAGATCGTGTCGCCTGCCGACACCATCTGCTACGACGGCAACGATCCTTACCTGGTGGTGGCCGCCGACAAGGGCACCGCGACCTTCTCCGACATCGCCAACGGCATCGCCGTGCAGCGCGGCTTCTGGCTGGGCGACGCCTTCGCCTCGGGCGGCTCGAACGGCTACGACCACAAGAAGATGGGCATTACCGCCAAGGGTGCGTTCGAAGCGGTCAAGCGCCACTTCTACGAAATGGACCACAACATGGAGACCACGCCGTTCACCCTGGTGGGCGTGGGCGACATGTCGGGCGACGTGTTCGGCAACGGCGTGCTGCTGTCGAACCAGATCAAGCTGCTGGCCGCGTTCGACCACCGCCACATCTTCCTGGACCCGAATCCGGACACCGCCGTTTCCTTCGCCGAACGCCAGCGCATGTTCGCGCTGCCGCGCTCCTCGTGGGAAGACTACAACAAGGAACTGATCTCGCAGGGCGGCGGCGTGTTCCCGCGCAGCGCCCGTTCCATCGAACTGTCGCCGCAGATCCGCGCCGCGCTGGACATCGAAGAGACCGCGCTGTCGCCTGAAGAGCTGATGCACCGCATCCTGCTGGCGCCGGTGGACCTGTTCTACAACGGCGGCATCGGCACCTACATCAAGTCGTCCACCGAGTCGCATGCGCAAGTGAAGGACCGCGCCAACGACAACATCCGCGTCAACGGCAACGAGCTGCGCTGCAAGATCGTGGCCGAAGGCGGCAACCTGGGCGCGACCCAGGCCGGCCGTATCGAGTTCGCGCTGTCCGGCGGCCGCATCTTCACCGATGCGATCGACAACTCGGCAGGCGTGGACTGCTCGGACCACGAAGTGAACGCGAAGATGTGGCTGGACGTGGAAATGAATGCCGGCCAGTTGTCCGAAACGGACCGCAACCGCATCCTGAACGAAATGACCGGCGACATCGAACGCCTGGTCCTGCGCGACAACACGCTGCAAACCCACTTGCTGGTGCGCGAGCAGCAGGCCCAGTCCGAAGCTGCGGTGCAGGACGGCTATGCCGCGCTGATCGCCAGCCTGGAAGAAGAGGGCGCGCTGTCGCGCGAACTCGAGCAGCTGCCCAGCGTGGCCGAACTGGCGCGCCGCAAGCTCGATGGCCGTGGCCTGACCACGCCGGAACTGGCGGTGGTGATCGCCAACGTGAAGAACCGCTACAAGCGCATGCTGTCCGCGCTGCCGCTGACGGAGGAGAGCTGGGCCGAGGCGGTGCTGAAGCCTTACTTCCCGGACCTGCTGGTGGCCACCCGTCCTGCGCTGGCGCACCCGCTGGCCAACGCCATCCTGGCCACCGTGCTGGCCAACGAATCGGTGAACCGCTGCGGTCCGCTGATGCTGCGCGAACTGGCCGCTGAACACAGCGCCGGCGAGGCGGACGTGATCCTGGCCTGGGGCCAGGCATGGTCCGCGCTGAACCTGGCGCCGGTGTTCGAGGCGCTGGATGCGGATGCGCTGAGCGTGCCGCGCGCGGTGTCGATCAAGGTTGACGGCCGCACCCGCAGCCTGCAGCGCGCCGTGATCCAGGGCGTGCTGTCGGTGCCAGGCGAGCAGCTGCGCGCAGCCGGCGGCGTGGACGAGCTGACCCGCTTGTTCGCCCAGCCGGACATGCTGAAGAAACTGGTGCCGGCCGATGGCCAGTCCGAAGCCGACACCACGCCGGGCCTGCGCCCAGCGTTTGTCCACGCGTGGAAAGCGGTGGACGCGGTGGAAGCCGTGGCGGCCTTCGTGTTCGCGGCGCTGTCGGTCAAGCGTCCGGGCGGCATGGACCTGCCGGCCTTCCTGCAAGTGGGCATGGCCCTGCGCAGCCAGGCCGGCATCGATACGCTGGAACGCGGCCTGAAGCTGCCTGCGCAAACCCGCTCGCAAGAGCAGCTGCGCAGCTACGCCCAGCACGCCCTGCGCCGTACCCAGCAGCGCCTGCTGACGCAAGTGCTGGCCCGCGCCACCAACGGCCACGACGCCACCGAAGCCGTAGAAGTCGTGACCAACACGCTGGGCCTGTCCGGCTACGCCACCTCGGCGGACCTGGAGCAGGCGATGCTGGACGTGTGGGCGCTGTCCGAAGCGGCGAACGCCGTTCCGCTGGCGGCGTAAGCGCATGGCGATGTTGCCTGAAGCAGTGCGGGCGCTGGCCGAGGCGGACTTCAGCGCCGTCGCGGCCCGCTTCGCGGCGGCCGGTTTTGCGGTGGCGCAGCCGGCCGACGGCATCCTCACGGTAACGCGTCCGGAAGCTGGCGCCGCCCGCCCGGCGGTGCTGGTCTCCGTCGGCGTGCATGGCGACGAGACCGGCCCGATCGAAGTGGTGGCGTATTTGCTGGACGCCTTGTCACGTCAGCCTTCCGCGCTGGCGGTGGACCTGATGCTCTGCGTCGGCAACATCGGCGCCATCCGCGCCGGCAAGCGCTTTATCGACGCGGACCTGAACCGCATGTTCCGCGCCGAGAGGGGCACGCTGGAAGGTACGGCCGAAGCTGCGCGCGCCGACGTGATGGTGGCCGCCACCAGCGCCTTCTTCAAGCATGCAGGCCCGGTGCGCTGGCACCTGGACCTGCACACCGCCATCCGCCCGTCGGTCTACCCGACCTTCGCCATCGTCCCCGAAATCATCGAGGACGGTGCGAGGCAAAAGCTGATCGGCTGGCTGGGGCAGGCGGCGATAGGCGCCGTCATCATGAATCCTGCATCGGTGGGAACGTATAGCTACTACTCGGCCGAGCACCACGCGGCGGCCGGAACCACCATAGAACTGGGCCGCATCGGCACGCTGGGCGAGAACAACCTGGAGCAGTTTGCAGAGGCCTCGCAGGCGCTGGACGATCTGCTGCGCGGTGCGGAGCCGAAGCACGCGAAACAGGCGCCCCACGTGTACGCCACCGCGCGCCAGATCATCAAGCTGAGCGACCAGTTCCAAATGGCGTTTGGCAAGGACACCTGGAATTTCACGCCGCTCAAGCAGGGCGACGAAATCGCGCGCGACGGCGACACGGTCTACACCGTGCAGCACCCGGAAGAGATGGTGGTCTTCCCCAATCCCGATGTCCGCATCGGCCTGCGCGCAGGCCTGATGGTGGTGCGGCTCTCTTAACGCGGTTTAGTCCAGCTCAGTTCAACATAATCACGCGGTCGCCCGGTCCGGCTTCGCATCCTGCGGCGGTCGGCGTCCATCCCTTGTGCACCACTACCTGCCGCGTATTGTGGCAGATCTCCGTGCGTTCGCTGGCAGGGTAGCGCTGCTGCACAAAGGCCTCCAGCGTGGACGGCAGGCTCACCTTCAATTTCATTTCATAGCGGTCTTGCGGCGGATGGTCGTCCAGGTGCACATGCGGCACGAAGTACGAGGCCAGCATGAGGAAGGGCGAGTTCACATCCACGCCCTGCGGCGCATAGCCCGACTCGCGCAGCCACGCCTGCGCGCGCATGCGCACGTCGTCGCCGGTGGCGAGGTTGCCCCACGCGGCCGCCAGCAGCTCGGCCACCCATTGATTGCAGTTCTGGTATTGCAGGCCGAAGGCGTAGGCATTCGCGCTGTAGGTGCCCGCCAGCAGGCCAAGTGCTATCTGCCCGTCCAGCGACGCCAGGCGCGCCGCGTTGGCCGCTTCCGCAGGCAGGCGCACCACGGAGATGTAGCCCAGCTTGGGATCGTCCGTGCCCATGACGAAGCCCGCCACGCCCTGGTCGAAGATGCGCGGACGGCTTTCGTCGCAGGAGTAGTAGAGCTGGCGCGTGGTCCAGGCGCCGCTGTCGCCGCGCCAGCCTATCGAGGCGTGGGAGTAGCGGATGTCGAAGCGGGACAGGTCAAGTCCTGAACGGCTCACCAGCGCGGCGCTGCCGCCGGGCTGGCCCAGTTCCTCGCGCACCACGGCGGCAAAGCGCAGCAGGCGGTCCTGCTCTGCGGCGGTGAGGGCGTTGGCGCGGTCGCAGAAGGTGGCGGCCTGCGCGCCGGAGGCCGGCGCCAACGTGGCCAGCACCGAAGCGGCCAGCGGCAGCGCGGCGGTCAGTCCGCGCGCGCGTGCCGCCAGGCGGGAAAAGCTCACAGATTGACGGGGCGCGCCGCCAGCTCGCTGTGCCAGTCGTCTTCCAGCACCAGGAAGAAGGCCTTCTGCGTGTCCGCGTGCGCGAACTCGAAGCCGTAGGAACGCGGCTGCGTCAGCACCACGCCGCCCAGCTCCAGGCCTTCCTTGGCGGCGATGGCCGCAGGCAGGTCCAGCACCAGCTGCTGTCCGTTTGCGTCGTGCTGCATGGTCAGGCGGGTGGTGTTGGCCTTGCCCGGTGCTGCCGCCATCTGGATGATGTGGTAAGGGCCGCCGGCGGTCTTCTTGTCGCCGCTGGAGCTGTTGCTCGAACCGTTCAGCGAGGTGGAGATGCTGCCGCTGGATGCGGAACCGGCGCTCGATGCGGACGAAGCGAAGCTGTCGGCCTGCGCGTTCATGGCCAGGGTGGCGGCGGCAACCGCAGTTGCCGACATGGCGGCTGCCTTGAATATCGATGCAAACTTCATTGTCAGTCCTATAATTACGCTGCTGCGAGCGAAAACCAGATAATACACGTATGATTTCCCGCTCACTACTATCGAAGGAAAAGCCATGTCCCTATCCATGTACCAGGTGTCGGTTCCGGTGTTTGTGCGCGGCCTCAAAGTGCTGTCCACGCTGCTGAAGAAGGGCGAGGAGCATGCCGATGCAAGTGGCATGGTGCCGGACATGCTGCTGGGCGCGCGCCTGGCCGAAGACATGCTGCCGCTGTCAGCACAGGTGCAGCGCGCCAGCGACGCGTCCAAGCTGTGCGTGGCGCGCCTGTGCGGCGTGGATGCGCCCAAGTTCGAAGACAACGAGGCCAGCTTCCAGCAACTGCAGGAGCGCATCGCCAAGACCATCGCGTATATGGAAAGCGTGCCGCAGGCGCAGTTCGACGGCGCGGACGGGAGGGACGTGACGCTAACCTTCGGCGCCTTCAGCCAGTCCTTCACCGGCCAGGGCTATCTGCTCACCTTCGCGCTGCCGAACTTCTACTTCCACATCACCACCGCCCACGGCATTCTGCGCGCGCAGGGCGTGAAGATCGGCAAGCTGGATTACCTCGGGCCTTTCTGATTCAGCTGCCTGCTGCCACCGGCCACACCATCTCCAGTTCCATGCCGATGGAGCGCGCCAGGCCGTCCAGGTCCGGGAACAGCGTGGCGTTGGTGATGTTCATGCGGTACAGGGCTTTCATGGCCTCGTCGCGCATGGACTGCGGCAGCACGATCTGCTTGAGCAGGGCGCCGCTGTCGCCGTAGGCGGGCAGGATCTCGTCCAGCGGCTTGTCCAGCATGCCCGGCACCACCAGCGTGCCGGACTGCGCCACCAGGCGCCGGTCCATCTCGGTCGGCTCGCCGATCCAGATGATGGCGTGGCTGTTGGGCAGATAGAAGCGCGTGAAGTTGCCGCTCTCGCGCGGGTCGATATGGTCGCGGTCCATGCCGGGATCGGTGTGCGGCGCGGCGGTCCACAGGCGCGGCGTGTTCAGCGCGTACACGGCGGCGTCGCCGGTGGCGCGTTCCAGCGCGAAGAAGGCCGCCACGAAGGGCGACTTGGTGAAGTCCAGCAAACGGGTGGGCGCGCCGTGGTGCTGCATCAGCGCCAGGCAGCGCAGCGCGTTGTCCAGCACGGACGGATCGGTGAGGTAGTTGTGCGCCTTGCGGCGGAAGATGCGGATGGCGCGTTCCTCCCGTGCGCGCCAGCTGGCGCGGTCGGGGATGTAGGCGCTCAGGTAGCGCGACAATGACGTCATCAGCGGCCAGCGCACGTCCTGCTGGCCACGGAACGCCCAGCCGTCCAGCTCCGCGCTGAGGGCCATGAACTCGTTCCAGTTGCTGACGCTGATCTGTTCCATACGCTTCTCCTTTGGCGGGTTACGTGCTGCGCACTACCCCGCCCTACGTTACAGCAGGGCCACCGTAGGGCGGGTTAGCCGCGCAGCGGCGTAACCCGCCGCACGCGGCACCAGCCCATGCACCCCGTCGCCCGCGTTCAGCCGGAATACGCTCACCAGCCGCGCCAGTTCGGCTGCCCGGTCCTGCAGCGCCTGCGCCGCCGCCGCTGCCTGCTCCACCAGCGCCGCGTTCTGCTGCGTGGTTTCATCCATCTGCACCACCGCCTGGTTCACCTGCGCCAGGCCGCTGCTTTGCTCGGCGCTGGCCGATGCAATCTCGCTGATCGAATCGGCCACCTGCGCCACGCTGCTGACCACATTATGCATCGTCGCGCCGGCCTGCTGCGCCAGTTTGCCGCCGGTGGTCACGCTGGCGGTGGAGGCGTCGATCAGGTGCTTGATGTCCTTCGCCGCCGCCGCCGAACGCTGCGCCAGCGTGCGCACTTCGGACGCCACCACCGCGAAGCCGCGTCCCTGTTCGCCCGCGCGCGCCGCTTCCACGGCGGCGTTGAGCGCCAGGATATTGGTCTGGAACGCGATGCCGTCGATGACCCCGATGATATCGCCAATCTGGCGCGAGGACGCGCTGATGGCGTCCATCGTCGCCACCACCTGCTCCACCACCGAGCTGCTGCCCGTCGCGATGCCGGATGCGCCGTGCGCGCGCTCGCGCGCCTGCCGCGCATGCTCCGCGTTCTGGCTCACCGTGGCGGACAGCTCCTCCATGGCGGACGCGGTTTCCTCCAGCGCGCTGGCCTGCTGCTCGGTGCGGCCGGACAGGTCCAGGTTGCCCTGTGCGATCTCGCTGGCCGCGCCGGCGATGGCGTCGGTCCCGCTGCGCACTTCGCTGACGATGTTGCGCAAGCTGCCGTTCATCTCCTTGAGCGCCTGCAGCAGCTGGCCCACTTCGTCCTGCGAGCGCACTTCGATATCGCTGCTCAGGTCTCCGCTGGCCACGGTGCGCGCCACCCGCACCGCTTCGTGCAGCGGGCCGGTGATGGAGCGCGTGATCCACAGCCCGAAGCCCACCGCCAGCGCGCACGCCGCGCCGGCCAGCAGCAGGATGTGCAGGCGCTTGCGCTGGTACAGCTCCGCCGCTTCGCGTCCGCTCTTTTCCATCAG
This sequence comes from Pseudoduganella aquatica, assembly GCF_020865585.1. Taxonomy (NCBI): domain Bacteria; kingdom Pseudomonadati; phylum Pseudomonadota; class Betaproteobacteria; order Burkholderiales; family Oxalobacteraceae; genus Pseudoduganella; species Pseudoduganella aquatica. The sequence continues at coordinate 6,731,142 of NZ_CP086370.1, read as the reverse complement.
CTTGCCGCCGCCGGCCAGGAAGCCCTTCATGCGCGCGGTGTAGGCCAGCTGGTCTTCGCGCAGCGTGGTCATGAGCAGCGTGGACGCGTCTATGGTGCCGCCGCTGCCCGCCAGTTTCATGAACTCGGCCTGGCCCGCCTGGTACTTGGCGCGCAGCGCCTGCATGTCCGCGTAGGCCTTGCGGCCCGCGTCGCTGGACAGCATGCCTTCCAGCTTGTTGAGCCCATCGGCAATGGCTTTCTCGCCCGCCGCGATGGAGGCGGTTTCCGCTTTCAGCATGTCCGGATTATCGGCCAGCAGCATATTGCGCATGGAGATGGCGTTTTCGTTCACCTGCATCAGCAGGCTGGTGGTCAGCACCACTTGCGGATAGCGGTCGTCGACGATCTCGCTGGTGGCCTGGTGCAGGCTGGCCAGGCTTTGCACCGCCATCAGGACTATGCCGCCCAGCAGCACGATGATGGCGCCAAAGCCAGCCGCCAGCCGGGTGCCGATTTTGAGATTTGCAAACATGTGTAACTCCATGGAGAACGCCGCGCGGTCCCTGGCTAAGCCCGGACGGCGCGGCGTGTTGCTGCGAACGGGATCAGAACGAGTGGTGCACGCCCACCGTGGTCACCAGCTGGTTCTTGCCGTCAGCCGCGCCGGTGTTGTTCTGCAGCGCGAAGCGCGCCGTGCCGCTGGCCTTCTGGTAAGCCGTCTGCACATAGAACTCGCTGCGCTTGGACAGCGCGTAGGCGTTGCCGATGCTGAACTGGTTGTACTTGGCGCCGCCCAGCTTGGAGTTGGTGAAGCCGAGGTTCAGCGTGTTGAGCGGGTTGTAGTTCCAGGCCGCGCCCAGGTCCGCGTTCTTCTGCTTGAAGCTGGACGCCGGCAGGTCCACCGTGTTCTGCGTGTACAGCGCGTTCAGGCGCCAGTCGCCAACCTTGTAGCCGCCGCCGGCCGCCCAGGTGGTCAGGCTGTTGAACACCGTTCCCGCATTGCCCAGGCCCAGCGTGCCGAGGAAGGTGCCGGCGTAGCCAGCCGCGCGGTCGTTCTGTTTGCTGTAGGCCAGCGCCAGGCGCAGCGGGCCGTTCACGTAGCTGGCGCCGGCGCTGGTGTTGCGGCCCTTGCTGCTGTCGCCCGGCTGTTCGCCCATGCCCACCATGGCGCTCACGGTCAGGCCGTTCATCGACGGCGAGGTGTAGCGCACGGCGTTGGTGAACTGGTAGGTGTTGGCCAGCGTGTCCAGGTTACCGGGGTGGAAAAGGTAGAAGTTCGTCAGCTGGAAGCCGTTGCTCAATTTGCCCGCGTAGTCGAACACGATGTCCGGCATATTGCCCAGGGTGACGCTGCCGAAATTGCCGGACAGGCCGACCATGGAAGTGCGGTTGAAGATCTTGCTGGCGTTGATGCTGGCGCCGGTGTCGGTGGCGAAGCCGCCTTCCAGCTGGAACACGGCTTTCAGGCCGCCGCCCAGGTCTTCCACGCCGCGGAAGCCGAAGCGGTCCGGCTGCATGGTGCCCTGGTCCACGCGCACGGTGGACTGGCCATTCAGGTTGCTCACGTAGGCCACGCCTGCATCCAGGCTGCCGTAGACGGTGACATTGCTTTGCGCCTGGGCCGCGCCGCCGGTGATGGCGGCGACGGTTGCTGCTGCTGCGTAGATGTGCTTCTTCATCGGAACTCCCCTTTTGTTATGGGCGGCATGAGCCGCGTTTCATGGATAAAACGTCGTTTCAAACTTGAATTGGGCGCAAAAAAAACCGGACGGATGCCGGTGGCGGGCTTTGGCGGGTTACGCGCTGCGCGCTAACCCGCCCTACGGGGCCTGTGCGTGGACATGTGCGTAGGGCGGGTTAGCCGCGCAGCGGCGTAACCCGCCATCACAGGCCGAGCACAAGCCGGTTCCCCTTGCAGCCGGACACGCAGACCATCATGGTCTTGCCCGACTCGCGTTCGGCCTTGGTCAGCACGCCGTCGCGGTGTTCCGGCACGCCGTCCAGCACCGCCGTTTCGCACGAGCCGCACACGCCTTCGCGGCAGCTGTGGTCCACGTCGATGCCTGCTTCCAGCAGCGCGTCGAGCAGCGACTTCCCGGCCGGGACCATCACCATCTTCTGCGACTTGGCCAGCTGGCATTCGTACTCGCTGCCCTGCATGGCCACCACCGGCTCGGCCGGGGCAAAGCGCTCGATGTGCACATTGGGCAGCTTCAGCTCCGCGCAGATGCTTTCAAAGGCATTGAGCATCGGCGTGGGGCCGCAGCAGTAGAAGTGCGCCGCTGCGGACTTGCTGGCCAGATAGCCGCGCAGGTCCGGCGGGCCGCCCGCTTCCTGGTCGAAGTGGGTTTGCGCGCGGCCTTCGGCCACCAGCTGGTCGACAAAGGCCGCCTCCTTGCGGCTGCGCGCGCAATACAGCAGCTCCACCGACTTGCCCATGCGGCGCAGCTCATTGAGCATGCTGTAGATGGGCGTGATGCCGATGCCGCCGGCGATCAGCACTGTGTGCGCGGCCGTCTCGTCGAGCGGGAAGTTGTTGCGCGGCGCGCCTATCTGTATCGTGGAGCCCACCCGCAGCTGCTCGTGCACATAGCGCGAGCCGCCGCGCGAGTTACGGTCTTGCAGCACGCCGATCACGTAGCGGCGCCGCTCCAGCGGAGAGTTCGACAGCGAGTAGCTGCGCACCACGCCGTTCGGCAGGTGCAGGTCGATGTGCGAACCGGCCGCGAAGGCTGGCAGTTCGGCGCCTTCCGGCGACACCAGCTCCACGCTGACGATGCCCTGCGCTTCGAAGCGCATGGCCTGCACGCGCACGGTGATTTGTTGGGTGTTACTCATGGCGGTTGCTCCCGATACTCTCGTAAGTCTTAGGCAGTCTTTTCTTCAGCGGCGGCGATCTGCGCCTTGGCCAGGCCGCGCAGGTGGCGGCGCAGGCGCACGATGCCCATGTCGTGCTGGTACAGCATCTCGCGCTGGTTGGCGTCCGGCTCCATCGCCTCCAGGATCTCGCGATCCTGTTCCAGCACGTGCCAGTGGCGCGCTTCCAGGCGGTTCTTGTACAGGAAGCGCCAGGTGTCGCGCTGCCAGCCTTCCACCTTGCGCACGCGCCAGAAGAACACGGCGGTGGCGCCTTCCTCCATCGGCGCATAGCCGCCGATGATGATGAAGTTGCCGCCCGGGCCGCCGGTCTTCGGATACGGGATTTCCAGGCGCATCCACTGGATGCCGGTTTCGGCGTATTCGGTCCAGTCGAAGTTCACGCCGCGCTGGCCTTCCTTCTCGAAGACGAAGCCGGTGTCGGTGTCGCGCACGCGGAAGGCGGCGGTCGATTCGCCTTCGGCCATGGAGTGCGACTGCTTGTGCAGGAAGGTGCCGTGCATCGGGTCGAGCACGTTGTCCAGCACGTAGCGGTAGTCGCCGTTCCACTCGGCGTAGCACAGGAAGTTGGAGTACTCGGGCGCGGTCAGTTCAGGCGGCAGTTCGAGCGGCGGCGGCTGGTCCACGTCCTTGCTGGCGTTGTAGAGGAAGATGGCGCCGGCTGCTTCCTGCACGTGGAAGGAGCGGGTGGCTTTTGCGCCTTCCAGCTTGCATCCGGGGCTGCCCGGCACGCTGGTCACCACGCCGTCGAAGCGCACTTGTACGCCGTGGTAGCCGCAGGCGATACGGTCGCCCAGCACGATGCCTTTCGACAGCGGCGCGCCACGGTGCGGGCAGTGGTCTTCCAGCGCGTGCAGCTTGCCGCTCGCTTCGCGCCACAGCACGAATTTGCGGCCCAGGCGGCGCAGCGAGACGGGACGTTCGGCGACAAAGCCCGACGGGCAGATGGGGTACCACAGGTCTTTCAGGCCGGCTGCGAGGACGGCGTCTACTGGGTCGTTGGCTACGGTTCTCATGGCTTGTCCTTCCTGATCAGCATTCAGCGGCCAGGCGCGCAACTTCGGCCTGGTATCCTTCTTCGGTCCACGCGCCGCCGCCGGGGAAGCCGGGGCCGGTGCGGTTCAAGTGCGCCACCAGCGCGGCGAGGTCGGCGATGCCGGACGCGAAAGCGCGTTCGATGGAATCGCCCAGCAGGTCCTCGTAGCCGGTGGGTTCACGGCGGCGGGTCTGGTGCACGGTGAGATAACGTTCTTGCATGATGATTCTCCGTTCAGGACTTTGGTTTGTCGGTCAGGAATTTGCCTTCTGGGGCTTTCGCGTTGCGTTGCCTGCGCGTGTTGCCATCCAGGCCGCCTTCGATGGCCCACTCGGCGAACACCGTGGGGCCGGGTTCGAATTCGCGCGGTTCCCAGTGCTCGTCCAGCTGGTCTTCGTCGGCGTAGTACTCGATCAGGCCGCCGGCCGGATTCTTGAAGTACCAGAAGTAGGCCGACGAAATCGGATGGCGTCCCGGTCCCAGCTGCGTGTCCCAGCCCCGGCGCGACATGTGCATGCCGCCGCCGAACACTTCGTGGATGTCGCGCACGGTGAAGGCCACGTGGTTCAGGCCCGCCTTCGGGTCCGGCGTTTGCAGCAGGAAGATGTCGTGGTGGCCGCCCACGTCGGCGCAGCGCAGGAAGGCGCCGCGGCCAGGGTAGCTGTCCGACTGCACAAAGCCGAAGTGCTTGCGGTAGAAGGCTTCGCAGGCCGCCACGTCCTTCACGAAGAACACCACGTGGCCCACTTCGATAGGCGTGGCGCGCTCGTAGGCCGGGCTGCGCTGGTTCACGCGCGGGCGGTGCGACCAGGTGTTCATCTCGGCGCATTCCACGTCCACGTCCTGCTTGCGGGTCACCTGGAAGCGTACGGCCAGGCCGTTCGGGTCGGTGCAGCCGATACGGCCGGCGGCGGCGTTTTCGTAGGCGCCGTGCAGGCCGCGCACGATGGCGCCGAAGCGGTCCATCACTTCAGCCGAGGACACGCCCCACACCACTTCGCGCAGCGTCGGGCCGGCTTCGATGGCGGGCGGCAGCGCCGGGTCGTCCGAGCGGCGCACCAGCACGCGGCAGCCGTTCAGCGTTTCGAATGCCAGCAGGCCTTCGTTTTCCTCCACCAGCTTCAGGCCCCAGTCGGAGAAGAAGGTTTTGCAGGCGGGCAGGTCGTCCGCGCCGTAGGTGATTTCATCAATGCCAAGGACATCCATTATTTCGCTCCCTGCGCCCACGGCAGCGGCATGTCGTTCATGCCCCAGTAGACGCTTTTCTGTTCCATGTATTGCAGAATGCCGAGACGGCCCTTTTCGCGTCCCAGGCCGCTGTCGCGCCAGCCGCCGAACGGGGTCGAAATCGAAAACTGCTTATAGGTGTTGATCCACACGTTCCCGGCCTGCACCGCGCGGGCGTAGCGCCAGGCCTTCTTGTAGTCCTGGGTCCAGATGCCGGCCGCCAGCGCATACACGCTGTCGTTGGCCTGCTTGATCAGGTCTTCCTCGTCGCTGAAGGGCATGGCCACCAGCACCGGGCCGAAGATCTCCTCCTGGCAGATGCGCCAGTCGTTCTTCACGCCTTCGATAATGGTGGGCAGGTAGTAATTGCCCTTGTCGAAAGGGGCGCCTTGCGGACGCATGCCGCCCACGCGGATGCGGCCGCCCTCGGCCACGCCCAGCGCCACATAGGACTCGATGCTGTCGCGGTGGCGCGCGGTGATCAGCGGGCCGAGCTGGGTTTTCTCGTCGGCCGGGTCGCCCACGCGCAGCGCGGCGGCGCCTGCGGCCAGGCGTTCCATGAAGCTGTCGTAGATGCTGTGCGCCACGAACAGGCGCGAGCCGGCGATGCACGATTCGCCCGAGCTGCTGAAGATCCCGTACAGCACGCCGGCCACGGCGTGGTCCAGGTCCGCGTCTTCGAACACGATGGTGGGCGACTTGCCGCCCAGTTCCAGCGATACCGGCATCATCTTGTCCGCCGCGATATGGGCGATGTGCTTGCCGGTGCTGGTGCCGCCGGTGAAGGACACGCGCTTGACCAGCGGATGCAGGGTGATGGCGTCGCCGATGACCGAGCCTTTGCCGGGCAACACGCTGATCAGGCCGGCCGGCACGCCGGCTTCGATGCAGATGCGCGCCAGTTCCAGCGCGGCCAGCGGCGTCAATTCGGCAGGCTTCACCACCACAGCGTTGCCGGCCGCCAGTGCGGGCGCCATCTTCTGCGCTTCACTGGCGATGGGCGAGTTCCACGGCGTGATGGCGGCCACCACGCCCATGGGCTCATACACGCTCATGGTGAGGTTGTCTCCGCGCGCCGGGGTGATGGTTTCCTCCAGCGTTTCGCAGGCTGCGGCGAAGAACTGGAAGGTGGCGGCGGCGCTGGCCACCAGGTTGCGCGTTTCGGTGATCGGCTTGCCGTTGTCCAGGCGCTGCATCTGCGCCAGTTCCTCGCCGCGTTCGCGTATCAGCTGCGCCACCTTGTTCAGCACGGCGGCGCGCTCGTGCGGCTTGCGCTGCGCCCAGCCGCTGGTGCGGAAGGCATGGTCGGCGCGCTCGATGGCTTCGTTCACGTCGTCCACGCTGGCGGCGTTCAGGTAGGCCACCGGTTCGCCGGTGGCCGGATACAGCGTGGCGTACTTGTCGCCGCCGCCGAGGCGCCATTCGCCTGCGACGCAGATTTGTTGAGTGATGTTCGGGTTCATCTGTCTTCCCTTAGATCGAGAGGGCGTGCGCGCGGTTGTTCAGTGCGCGCACCACGCTGAATACCGTCAGCGCGGAAGTCTTGGGATTGGCCGCCAGCGGCTTGCCGCGCATGGTCAGCTCGAAGCCGCCGAAGGCGCCGCTGGCTTCCACGTGGTGCACGTTCTCCGTCACGCCGGGGTCGGCCAGCAGGCGCACCTGCGTGTGGTCCAGGCCCAGGCCCGCCAGCGACAGCGTGGCCGCCACGTTGGCGTTCTTCGGATACAGGCGCGCCGCTTCGCGCGCCGTGCCTTCGAAGATCACGGTGGCCTGCGTCAGCGCGTCCAGGTCCACCACTTTTTCCGCAGGGGTGTCCTTCCACGCGCCGGGCGGCTTGCGGCCGGTGTACACCACCGAATCGAGGCCGCCGATGCGGGCCGCCGACAGCGCGTCGATGGCGCCGATGGCGCCGGACAGCAGCTGCACCTGGGTCTTGCCGCGCTGCGCCGCCTGTTCCAGCTTGTCAGCCAGGCCGTATTCGGACAGCGCGCCCACCGACACCACCATGCACGGAATGCCGCTTTCCAGCGCAGGGATGATGTGCTCCTCGATGGCGAGGTGGCCCGCGCATTCGATCAGCAGGTCGGGACGGCTGCCGTTCAGGCCCACGTCCACCCGGGTGTGCGGGCACAGTTCGCGCACCGTGGCGCCGGCGTGTTCCAGGCCGGACTGCGGCACGATCACCAGGTCGAACACCACCTCGGGATCCGTCTTGAGCAGCTCCATCACGCCGACGCCGATGGCGCCGCAACCTATCATCGATACATGCAGCATGGCGGTTCCTTAAGCGGTGGCTTCGGCAGGCGTTTCGGTTTTCACCGGAGGACCGGCGAAGGCGGTCTTGAAGCTGCCGATCGACAGCATGTCGATCTCCAGCAGGAAGGGGCCCGGTTCGGCCAGCGCGGTGCGCAATGCCTCGCCTGCGTCGGCCAGCTTGCTCACGCGGGCGTGGCGCAGCTGCAACGAATGCGACAGCTCGGCGTAGTCCGGCGTGTGCAGGTCCACGTAGTGGCGGCGGCCGCCGTACTGCACGTCCTGGATGTTCTTGATCACGCCGTAGCCCTTGTCGTTCATCAGCACGATGACCATGTCCGCCTTCTCCTGCACGGCGGTCGCCAGCTCGCCCAGGTTCAGGATGAAGCCGCCGTCGCCGGCCAGCGTGAAGGTCTTCTTGCCCGAGTTGGTGACGGCCGCGCCGATGGCCGCGCCTATGCCCATGGCCAGGCCCTGGCCGATGCCGCCGCCCAGCGCGTGCACACCTGCCAGCGGGTCGAAGATGCGCAGGTAGCGGTTGCCCCAGGTGGAGTTGGACACCGTCACGTCGCGCACCCAGTTGAAGCGGCGGCCTGCGGCTTGCTGCAGCTGGTCCACCAGCGCGCTGTAAGGGCCAAGGCCGTCAACCAGTCCCGCCACGGCGCTGTCGCGCGCTTTTTGCAGGTCGCCGATGAAGCCCGGGTCCACTTGCATCTTGCCTTCCAGGCGGTCTGCCAGCGCCTCCAGCGCCAGCTCGGCGTCGCCGCAGACGAAGTAGTCGCTCTTGTAGCAGCGGCCTTCGGCGGCGGGGTCGGCGTCGATGCGGTACAGCGCGCGCGGCAGTTTCAGTTCGTACTTCAGCGTCTCATTGCCGCGCAGGCGGGAGCCCACCACCAGCATGGCGTCGCAGGTCTGGTAGAAGTTCTCGACAGGCTTGTGCAGGTTGAAGGCGCCCAGCGAACGCGGGTCGTCTTCCGCCACCACGCCACGGCCCTGGGTGGTGGTGACCACGCCGAAGCCCATGTCCAGCAGGCGCTGCACCTGCCTGGCCGCGCCACGGCTGCCGCCGCCCAGCCACAGCATGGGGCGCTTGGCGTTTTTCAGCTGCGCGGCCAGTTCGTCCAGCGCGTGCACGGACGGTTCGTTGCGCTGGATGGGCAGCGGCTTGAAGTCGGACGGCATGTCGATCAGCGCGGCCTGGATGTCGATCGGGATCTCAACGCTGACGGGACCCATGGGCGGCGTCAGCGCGATCTGGACGGCCTGCTTGACGGTGCTCAGCGCGGTGTCCGTGCTGCGGATGCGGAAGGCGGCTTTCGACACGGCCTTCAGCATGGTCAGCTGGTCCGGCGCTTCGTGGATATAGGACAGGCTCTGGTCCAGGTAGGGCGTTTCAATCTGGCCGGTCAGGTGCAGCAGCGGCGTGCCTGCGGTCAGCGCTTCCACCATGGCGCCGGCGGCGTTGCCCGCCGCGGTGCCGGTCGAGGTCAGGCATACGCCCAGGCCGCCGGTGCTGCGTGCATACGAGTCGGCCATATTGGCGCCGCCCGCTTCGCCGCGCGCCGGGATGAAGCGGATCTGTCCGCGTTCGCCGAAGGCGTCCAGGATGGGCATGTTGTGGATGGAGATCACGCCGAAGGCAGCTTTCACGCCGCACTGTTCGAGGAAAGCGGCGATGGCGCCGCCGACGGTGATTTGTTTGGTATTAGACATGGCGTGAAAGTCCTCCAGAGACGTCGATATGGCTGCCGGTAGTGTAGGAAGAGAGCGGAGAGGCCAGGAACACGATGGCGCGCGCTGCTTCTTCGGGGAGGCCGAGACGGCCGATTTGAATCTGTTTTTTCTGTGCCAGGCGGCGCGTCCACGCGGCCCAGTCCAGGTGCTGGTCTTCTTCGGGGCGGGCGTCGAAGCGGCGCTTCCACTGGCCCGATTCCACCAGGCCGATCAGGATGCCGTTCACGCGCACGCCGTCCGGCGCGAACTCGGTGGCCAGCGAGCGCACCAGGTTGTGCACGCCGGCACGCGCGGCGGACGTGGCCACCATGTGCGGTTCCGGCTGCACCGCCAGCAGCGAGTTGACGCAGACCACGGCGGCGTCGGCCGAGTTTTTCAGCTGCGGCAGGAAGGCGCGGGTGGGGTGGATGATGGAGAAGAATTTCAAGCGCAGTTCTTCCATCCACGCTTCGTCGGCGGTGTCGGCGAAGGTCGACACGCGGCCCTGGCCGGCGTTGTTGACCAGGATGGACGCGGCGCCCAGTTCCTGCTCCACGCGGGCGGCGAAGGCGGCCACCTGTTCCGGCGCCAGCACGTCGCAGCTTTGCGCCAGCAGGCGCGCGGCGGGGAAGCGCTCGCGCAGTTTGGCCACGGCCGTGTCGAGGCGGGCGGCGTCGCGGCCGCACAGGGCCACGGCGGCGCCGGCTTCGAGCAGCAGTTCCACGGTGGCGTAGCCGATGCCGGACGAGCCGCCCGTCACCACCGCCACCCGGCCTGCAAGATTGGTCATGCTCATTATGTGCTCCGTAAAATCAGCGCTGCGTGAGGCAGATCAACGCTGCCAGAGGTTGACGATTTGCGCGGTCTCGGTCGGCGCGTGGTCCAGCAGGCGCGAAAGCTCGCCTGCGCTGCCGCGCACCTGGGCCACGATGCGCTCCAGCTGTTCGCCGCCGATGTTCTGGTCGGGGATGGTGGCGCCCAGCGCGGCGACGACCTTGCCGCTGTGGTCGCGCACCGGCGCGGCCATGGTGGAAATGCCGCGCTCGAAGAAGCCCTGCTCCCACACGTAGCCGCGCTCGCGGTCCTGCTGCAGCAGGTTGAACAGGTCCAGCACGGTGTGCGGCGTGCTGTCCGAATACACCTTCAGGTGCTCTTCCGGATACAGCTCGCGCAACTGCGGCAGGGTCAGGTCCTGCAGCAGCACGCGGCCCAGCACCGTGGCATGGGCCGGCAGGCGGGTGCCGACGTTGACGGTGCTGACGAACGGCGCCGGGGTGCTGGACTTGGCCACGTAGACGATGTTGCGCGCGTCGCGCACCACCAGCGTGGTGGAGTAGCCGATTTCGTCGCGCAGGCGCTCGAGCAGCGGGCGGCCGATTTCGGTCAGCTCCAGCGAGGCCAGGTATTCAAAGCCCATGCGCAGCACGGCCATGCCGAGGCGGTAGTCGCGGCCGCCCTCGGCGCGTTCGACGAAGCCCATGCGCTCCAGTGTGGTCAGCAGGCGGAACACGGTGGAACGCGGCACGTCCAGGCGCTTGGCCAGTTCCGGCGCGGACAAGGTCTTCTCGTTGCGGCTGAATTCGCACAGCAGGCGCAGGCCGCGTTCCAGGCCGGGCACCGTGTATTTGTCGGCGCTGTCGTCTTCCGCTTGTTCAGGCTTGTTGTTCATTGTTTGTCCCGTTATGTTGTAGTGGTCAGTTCAGGATGGCGGCCATGGCAGCGGATGGCTGCTCCACGTAGCAGGCGTGGCCGGCCTGGTCTATCAGTGCGAAGGGCAGGCCGTGGCGCTCCGCCACCAGGCGGCAGTCGTCCGGCGTGGTGACGTTGTCGGCGCTGCCGCAGTGGACCGAGGCCACTGCGCACACGGCGCCGGACAGCGCGTAGTTCTCGATGGCGTCGCCGCACAGCAGATGCACCGCCTGCGTGTAGCCGGCCAGGTTCAGCTGCGCCATATTCCAGCGCACCCAGTCGCGCTGCGCGGTGGTGGCGTTGCCGGACAGGAGGCGGGCCGAGCGCTGCGTGGCCATGCCATGCACGCCCAGCTCGCCCACGGTGGACAGGCGTTCGCGGGCCACTTGCGCACCTTGCTCCAGCCGCGCCGCCTGGCCGTAGCCGCGCGCTGGGCTGAGCAGCACCAGCTTGTCCAGCGTGGCCGGATGGGCCGCCGCGTAGGCGGACGCCATCATGGCGCCCAGCGAATGGCCCACCAGCGTGATGCGGCCGCTGTCGTGCGCGCCCAGCACGCCCAGGGCCTGCAGCATCTGGCGCAGGCGGGCTGCGTAGGCGTCCGCGCCGGGACGTGCGGCGGGCAGCGGCGTGGAAGCGCCGTAGCCGGGTGCGTTCCAGGCGATGATGCGCGCGCCCGGCGCGGCGGCTGCCAGCTCCAGCGCGCAAGGCAGCCAGGAGGCGGCGCCCGAGCCTATGCCGTGCAAGAGCACAATGGCAGACTGCGTGGCTGGCGCAGGCGGCACGCCCGGCGCCGGAGCGATCTCGCGGTAGCTCACGGCGCCGCCTTCGACGGCCACGGTCTGCTCCGCGAAATGGCGCTCCAGCAGGGACAGGGCGTACTGCAAGCCGTCCGCTTCCGGTGCCTTGGCGCTGATGCCGGCAAAGTTCATCTCAGCCTCGCTTGATGCTGGCCAGCGGGTGCTCTGGCGGATAGGTTGGCGTGACGGGCTTCTGCGCGCCCAGCATCACGCACATCAGCGCGTCTTCCTCGCCGATGTTGATCTCTTCGCGGTACACGCCGGGCGGAATCGACACCACGTCGCGGTCGGTCAGGATGGTCTCGAAACGCTCGCCGTCCTTTTCCAGCACCAGTTTCAGCTTGCCGCGCAGGACGAAGAACACTTCTTCCACGTCCACGTGCAGGTGCGGCGGGCCTTCGTGGCCGGCCGGGATGATCATGGTGGAGAAGGTGAAGTGCTCGGACGGGATCACGCTGCTGTCATTGGCCACGCCGGTGCCGCCGGTGCCGATGTAGCGCATCTGCGCGCGGCGGTACTTCGGATCGTAGTCGGCCTGGAACTTCAGCGCGTTCCAGTCGTACTTGCGGGTGGAGAAGCGCGCCACGCGGGTGTTCATCCACTCCTCGAAGGAGGCGCCTTGCGGCTGGTCCCAGCTGCGCTGGATCTGCTTTTGTTCGGATACGTCGCTCATTGATATGCTCCTGATTTAGTTCATTACGAAGCCGCCATTGACGGCAAGGACTTGGCCTGTGACGAAGCGGGACAGGCCGGACAGCGCGAACAGCACCGCGCCGGTCACGTCTTCCGGCAACTGCAGGCGCTGCAGGGCGCGGCCGTCCTGGTAAGTCTGGTAGCGCTGGGCCGGCACGTATTCGGTGGCTTCCACTTTCGTCAGCCCCGGCGCCACCGCGTTGACGGTGATGTTGTGGGCGCCTTCCTCGCGCGCCAGCGAACGGGTCATGCCGATGATGGCGCCCTTGCTGGCCACGTAGGCCATCAGGTTGGGCGCGCCCCACAGCGGCGTGTCCGACGCCAGGTTGACGATGGCGCCGCTGCCGGAGGCGCGCAGCGCGGGCAGGCAGGCGTTGGTCATCAGCCAGGTGCCGCGCACGTTCACGTCCATCACCTTGTCCCACATGGCGATGTCGATCTGCTCGGACGACTTGCCGCCGGAGTTGGTGATGGCGGCGTTGTTGACCAGGCCATCGAGCCCGCCCAGCTGGGCCACGGCCGCTGCGGCGCAGGCCTCGATCGATGCCGGATCCGCCATGTCGAGCGGCAGGCCATGCACCTGCAGGCCGCGTGCGCGCAGCGCCGCCACCGAGGCGGCCAGCGTGTCGTGCAGGATGTCGGCCAGGGCCACGCTGGCGCCGGCTTCGGCGATGGCGGTGGCGAAGGCCAGGCCCAGGCCGCGCGCCGCGCCGGTGACGAGCACCTTGCGGCCGGCCAGGAGTTGGGTCGTAGTCATCTGTGGCTCCTTTACTTGGTGCTGGTGGCGGCTTTAGGCAGGTAGTGCAGCACGCGCCGCTCAGCCCATACCACTGCGCCGTAGGTGACGATGCCGGTCAAGGTCAGCGCGCAGATGGCGACGAAGACGGCGGCCGTGTTGCCCTGGCCTTCGCCGTCCACCAGCAGGAAGCCCAGGCCCTGGTTGCCGCCCACCAGTTCGCCCACGGTCACGCCGATGACGGCCAGCGTGGAGGCGATGCGCAGGCCGGAGAACAGGGCCGGCATGGCGGAGCGGAACTCCACCAGGCAGAAGATCTGCCAGCGCGAGGCGTTCAGCGTGCGCACCAGGTTCACCATGTCCGGGTCCACCGTGCGGATGGCCGACAGCACGTTGATCATCACCGGGAAGAACACGATCAGCACCGCGACGATGATCTTGGGGTAGATGGTGTAGCCCAGCCACATGACGAACAGCGGCGCGAAGGCGACCTTGGGCGCGATCTGCAGCGCCAGGATGTAGGGCGACAGCATGGCCTCGGCGCGCGGCGACAGGCCCAGCGCCACGCCGACCGCGAGGCCGAGCAGGGAGCCGAGCGCGAAGCCGATCACCACTTCCATGGCGGTGATGCCGAAGTGGCCCAGCAGGTCGCTGTTCTTCCACATGAAGAGCGATTCCTGCAGCACGCGCGAGAAGCGCGGCAGGATGAACTCAGGCATGCCCAGCGCGCCCGGACCCCATTCCCAGGCCGCCAGGAAGATGGCCAGCACCAGCAGGCTGCCCAGCACGGTGCGCGTTTTCTCGCTCAGCAGCGGGGCGGCTTTGGCGGGCGTGCTCATGGCAGGGGCGATAGAGGTTGCGGTGTCCATTTAGCGCGCCGTCCCGATGAACTGGTTGGTGAACAGGTCGTTGACGGCGGCCGCCTTGGAGACGATGCCTTCGCTGACGTAGAACTTCTGCACCGTGTCCATGCGCGCCGCGTCGATCTGGCCCAGTGGCTTCTGGTTGGCGTACACGTATTTGCGGTACATATTGAAGATCTGCTCGATGCTGGCTTCCTTGCCCTTGTAGGAAGGAATGGCTTCCACGTAGGCGGCGGTGGCGGCCTTAGGATCTTTCATGATGTCTTCCATGCCGCGCAGCGTGGCGCGCACCAGGCGCTTGAGCAGCTCCGGCTTGTTCTTGATGGTGTCGTCGGAAGCGAGGATGGCCTGCGCCATGGACTTGAAGCCGTTGGTTTCGATAATGTCCACCTTGGCGCCGGCGTCGGTGGCGCTGACGATCCAGTCCGGCACCCCGGCCAGCGCCTGCGCCTTGCCGGCCGCGAACACCTGCCACACGCCGGAAGGGCCGGCGGCCTGGATGGCGGCGTCGCTCTTGCCCAGGTCCACGTGCTTCATATTGCCCAGCAGCGCGTAGTAGGTGGTGTCGGTGTAGGACATGACGGTGATGGTCTTGCCTTTCAGGTCGGCCAGCGACTTGATGCCGCCGCCCTGGTGGACGCCCACCATGGTCAGCGAGCCCGCGCCCAGCACCGCGATGGCTTTCACCGGCACGCCGTTGGCGCGCACGATGATGGGGGTGTCGCCGATGGCGCCGCCGATCACCGCGTTGCCCGCGCCGATCTGCTTGGCCACGTCCACGCCGCCCTTGGCCGCCACGAAGGTCACCTTCAGGTTTTCTTCCGCGTAGTAGCCCTTCTGCTGCGCGATCATCCACGGCGCGAAGGCCGGGGTGTTCGGCGGCGCCGGCAGCAGGTAGGTGACTTCTTCAGGCGCCGCCATGGCTGGTGCGGCGGCGAAGGCCATGGCTACGGCGCAGGCGGCCGAGGCGAGGATTTTATGCATGCTCATATACGCTCCTGATTTCGTGAAAAGTTAGTGCAGTTCGGCTTCCTGGTCCTTGCCCACTTTCAGCAGCTCCATCAGGCGTCCCGCCAGGGGGCCGATTTCGGGCAGCTTGCGGCGCGCCAGCGGATCGTTGCGGTGCGGCAGATCGACGATGATTTCCTCGATCACGGTGCCGGGGCGTTCGCTCATCACCAGCAGGCGGTCCGACAGGGCAATCGCTTCGATCAGGTCGTGGGTGATGAACAGCGCGGTGCGCTGCTTCTCGTACAGCATCTGCGCCAGGTCCTGCTGGAGGATCATCTTGGTTTGCGCGTCCAGCGCGGAGAAGGGCTCGTCCAGCAGCAGCACGTGCGGGTCCACCGCCAGGGTGCGGGCCAGCGCGGCGCGCTGGCGCATGCCGCCGGACAGCTGGTAGGGATAGTGGCCTTCAAAGCCTTTCAAGTGGCACTTGGCCAGCAGCGCATTGGCCACCTGGTCGCGCTCCTTGGCGGACACGCCGTCGATCTCCAGGCCCAGCGCCACGTTGGCGCGGATGGTACGCCAGGGCATCAGCAAATCCTTCTGCAGCATGAAGGCCACCTTCTTCACCGGCTTGGTCACCAGCTCGCCGCTCACGTAGACCTCGCCCACCGTGGGCAGGTACAGGCCGGCGCCCATGTTCAGCAGTGTGCTTTTGCCGCAGCCGGACGGGCCGATGATGGAGACGACTTCCCCGCTGCGGATAGAAATGTTGACGTTGGTAACCGCGGAACGCGGCTGTGAGGTTTGCCGGTCGATGAAACTCTTGCCGACGTTGCGGAATTCGATTTCGATCATCATTTCTCTCACAATTCATGTGTTCCACATATAAAACAGTGCTTCGTATGTGGGTTGTAATGTGATTGAAATATAGCAGACATTTTTCACAAATCCAGCGTTTTGTCTCAAATAAAAATCAGCGTTTCACAGGTAAAACAATGTGTAAAAATGAGGCGGTCGCGGCCGGACGTAAAAAAGGGGACGCTTCCCTATGGAAGGTCCCCTTTTCGGGCGGCGGCGCCGCGCGGGCGCACCGTGGCTGCTGTTGTTTTTGTGACTTAGGTTGTGGAAGTCACGTGCGCGGCGCGGCGTGCGCGCGGCTGCATGGAGCGGTCGGGCGCCGGGGCAGCAGCGGGTGCTGCAACCGGAGCCGCAATCGGAGTCGCCTGCGGGGCGGAGGAAACCTGTGGCAGATCATCGCCGCCGTCGGCCGCGCGGTGCTGGCCCGGCAGCCAGCCGGCAATGGCGGCGGTGCCGGCCATGCACAGGGCGATGACGGAGATCGCCGCAATGACACCCAGCGCCGAGTAGCTGCTGCTGACGGTTGGAATTTTTTTGATGATCGCCATGATGATCTCCCTTTATTTTTTTGCTGAGACTCAAGATTAGCTATCCGGCACGCCCCAAGCTATACATGGCCCTGTATCAAAAGTAAGCAACTGTAACCACGGCCTTGAACTGGCGTTACACTGGCTGCTTTTGCTCTCCCTGGAGGCCGCCATGAGCCAGCTGTTCACCCCTTACGCACTCGGCCCGCTGAAGCTGGCCAACCGCATCGCCATCGCACCTATGTGCCAGTACTCGGCCGACGACGGCCTGGCCACGGACTGGCACATGATCCACCTGGGCCAGCTGGCCCTGTCCGGCGCGGGCCTGCTGATGACGGAGGCCACCGCCGTCTCGCCCGAGGGCCGCATCTCGGCCTGGGACCTGGGCCTGTGGTCGGACGCGCACCAGGCCGCGCTGGCGCCGGTGGTGCAGGCCATCCGCAAGTATTCGTCCATGCCGCTGGCGGTGCAGCTGGGGCATGCGGGCCGCAAGGCCTCCAGCCAGCGGCCGTGGGAAGGCGGCGCCAGCGTGCCGCCGTCGCAGGGCGGCTGGCAGACCGTGGCGCCGTCCGCCGTGCCGCATGCCGCCGGCGAGCACCCGCCGCTGGCGCTGGACGCGGCCGGCCTGCGGAAAGTGAAGGACGACTTCGTGGCCGCCGCGCGCCGCGTGCATGCGCTGGGCATCGAAGGCATCGAGCTGCACGGCGCGCACGGCTACCTGCTGCACCAGTTCCTCTCGCCGCTGTCCAACCAGCGCACGGACGAATACGGCGGCTCGCTGGAGAACCGCATGCGCTTCCCTCTGGAGGTGCTGCGCGCGGTGCGGGCTGCGGTGCCGGAATCGGTGTGTGTAGGCATGCGCATTTCGGCCTCGGACTGGGTGCAGGGCGGCTGGGACATCGAGCAGAGCGTGGCCTTCGCGCGCGAATTGCAGCAGGCGGGCGCGCACTTCATCCACGTGTCGAGCGGCGGCGTGTCGCCGCTGCAGCAGATTCCGCTGGGGCCGGGCTACCAGATCCACTTCGCGCGCCGCATCAAGCACGCCACCGGCCTGCCCACCATAGGCGTGGGCCTGGTGACGGAAGCCGAGCACGCCGAATCCATCGTGGCGCAGGAGGACGCGGACGTGGTGGCCCTGGCGCGCGCCATGCTGTACGACCCGCGCTGGCCCTGGCACGCGGCGGCCAAGCTGGGCGCGCAGGTGCAGGCGCCGCCGCAGTACTGGCGCTCGCAGCCGCGCGAACTGAAGGATTTGTTCGGCTCCACCCGCCTCGGCCAGCGCTGACGGCGGCGTGGGCCGAAAGCGTCCCAGCCCAACAACATTGTTGCCATTCTTGTACAAAATTCATCGTGGCGCGCGCCGCGTAAAGCCCTATAATCGCTTGTTTTTTACCGTACCCATCACCAAGGAATGCCTGTGAATCAAACGCTGGTCCAGAAACTGACCCGTACCAAACCGGTAGGTCTGCATGCCGAACAGGGCGACTCGCTTCCCGGAGGCCTGAGCCGGTCCATGGGCTTGTTCTCGCTGACCATGATAGGTGTGGGCGCCACCATCGGCACCGGCATTTTCTTCACCATGGTGGAAGCGGTGCCCAAGGCCGGTCCTTCGGTGGTGCTGTCCTTTCTGCTGGCGGCGCTTACCGCGGGCCTGACGGCGCTGTGCTACGCCGAACTGTCCTTCCGCATTCCCGCTTCCGGCTCCGCCTATTCCTTCGCCTACAGCACGGTGGGCGAGTTCCTGGCCTTTATCGTCGCCTTCTGCCTGCTGCTGGAATATGGGCTTGCCGCCAGCGCCACGGCGATAGGGTGGTCGGACTATCTGAACAACTTCCTCGTCAACGCCATCGGCTGGCAGATCCCCGAGACCCTGCGCACGCCGATGATACTGGCCACGCCCACGGGCTGGGCATGGAACGCCGGCCACTTCAACCTGCCGCCCATGGTGCTGGTGGCCATGTGCTGCGTGCTGCTGGTGCGCGGCACCAAGGAATCGGCCACCACCAACGCCATCATGGTGATGGTCAAGCTGGCCATCCTGATCTTCTTCGTGGCCATCGCCTTCAGCGGCTTCGACGCCAGCAACTTCACCCCCTTCATCAAGGCCACGCCGGGCGAGTGGGTGCCGGGCGCCACCGGCATTGCCGCCGCTGCGGGCACGGTGTTCTTCTCCTTTATCGGCCTCGACACCATCGCCACCGCCGGCGAGGAAGTGCGCAACCCCAAGCGCAACGTCCCCATCGGCATCCTGGCCGCGCTGGTGATCGTTACCGTGTTCTATCTGCTGGTGGCCATGGCGGCCATGGGCGCGCAGCCCGCGCACAAATTCGAGGGCCAGGCTGCGGGCCTGTCGGTGATCCTGCAGGACGTGACGGGCAAGGCCTGGCCAGCGCTGGTGCTCTCGGCAGGCGCCGTGATTTCGGTGTTCTCCGTGACCCTGGTGACCATCTACGGCCAGACCCGCATCCTGTACGCCATCTCCAAGGACGGCCTGGTGCCGAAGACCTTCCAGACCGTGAACGCGAAAACCCATTCCCCGGTCAGCAATACGCTGATCGTGAGCCTGGTGGTGGGCGTGGTGGCCGGCCTGGTGGACTCCACCTTCCTGTGGGACATGGTCTCCATGGGTACGCTGACCGCCTTCATTATCGTCTCGGTGGCCGTGCCGGTGCTGCGCCGCAAAGACCGCGCTGCGGGCATCCCGACCAAGGGCGGCTTCCGCGTGCCGTTCGGCGCCTACCTGGTGCCTGCGCTGAGCATCGCCGCCTGCGCCTACCTGATGATCAACCTGTCGCACGCCACCAAGGTGATCTTCACCGTCTGGATGGTGGTGGCGGTGGTGACTTACTTCGGATACAGCATCCACAACTCGCGTCTCAAAAAAGGATAAGCCCATGCAGGTGAAAGCAAAGGTAAAGGTCGCTGCGCAGGCAGTCTTTCTGGCCACGGCCGCGCTGTCCGGGGCCATGGCCCACGCCGAGGGGCCGGCCCTGCGCGACTACCGCTCGCTGGCCTTGTCCGGCGCGGGCGACCGCGTGGTGGCGCTGGAAGCCAATGATCCGGGCGGCCTGCCCAGGCGTCCGCATTCCACGGTGGTGGTGCGCGACGCCGCCAGCGGCAAGGTGCTGAACGAGTACGACCCTTGCGCCACCTGCTCCTACGACCGTCCAAGCTGGGCGCCGGATGGCCGCAGTCTGGCCTTCATCGCATCCGACAGCAAGGCCGGCACCGCCATGCTGTTCGTGGCGCAGCAGGGCAAAGCCAGGCAGCTGCTGACCATCAAGGGCGTGGCCAACACCGCGCGCTGGTCGCCGGACGGCCAGCGCCTGGCGCTGCTGGCCACGCTGAACGCGCGCAAGCAGGTGGGCGCGGTGGAGGCGGGTGCGCCGCAAGTGGGCGAGATCGGCGAAGTGGAAGACGCGCAGCGCATCGCCACCGTGCCTGCCGCCGGCGGCGCATTGAAGCTGCTGTCGCCCGCCGACAGCTACATCTACGAATACGACTGGACGCCGGACGGGCAGGGCTTTGTGGCCACCGGCGCCAAGGGCAACGGCGACAACAACTGGTGGGTGGCCAAGCTGCTGCATATCGACGCGGCCGGCAAGGAGCGCGTGATCGCCGCGCCGAACACGCAGCTCAACCTGCCGCACGTGTCGGAAGACGGCAAGACCGTGGCCTACATCGGCGGCTTGATGAGCGACTTCGGCTCCATCGGCGGCGACGTGTACACCGTGCCGCTGGCGGGCGGCGAGCCGGTCAACATCACGCCCGGCTACGCGGGCAGCTTCAACGGCCTGGCCTGGCGCGGCAAGCGCCTGCTGGCCACCGCGCTGATCGGCGCGGACCACGCGGCGCTGGAACTGAGCACCAGCGGCGGCAAGCACGCGGTGCTGTGGTCGGCCCCGGCCAGCACCTCGGGCGCGGACGGGCGCATGTCCTTCAGCGCGGACGGCACGATGGCTGCGGCGGCGGTGGAAGACTTCCGCACCGCGCCGCACATTGTTGCAGGCCGCCTGCCGCAGCTGAAAGCCGTTACGCAGGACAACGCGGCCTTCACGCCGCAGGTATCGGTGCAGAGCATCAGCTGGAGCAGCGACGCTTTCCGCGTGCAGGGCTGGCTGCTGGGACCGGAGAAGACCGAGCCGGGCAAGAAGTATCCCATGGTGGTGCAGGTGCACGGCGGCCCTTCCGCCGCCGCGTCGCCGCGCTACGTGGCGGGCGGCGAGCAGGCCAATCCGCTGATACGCGAACTGACCGCCAAAGGCTACTACGTCTTCCTGCCGAATCCGCGCGGCAGCTACGGCCAGGGCCAGGAATTCACGCGCGCCAACCGGCGCGACTTCGGCGGCGGCGACCTGCGCGACATCCTGTCCGGCGTGGACGCGGTGACCAAGGCTGCGCCGGTGGACGGCGAGCGCCTCGGCATGGTGGGCCATTCCTACGGCGGCTTCATGACCATGTGGACCGTCACGCACAGCCAGCGCTTCAAGGCGGCCGTGGCCGGCGCCGGCATCGCCAACTGGATCAGCTACTACGGCCAGAACGGCATCGACCAGTGGATGGTGCCGTTCTTCGGCGCCACCGCCTATGACGACCCGGCCATCTACCGCGCCGCCTCGCCGATCGAATCGATCAAGGCGGCCAGGACCCCGACCATGATGTATGTGGGCGAGCGCGACGTGGAAACGCCGGCCGTGCAGTCGCAGGAATTCTGGCACGGCCTGCGCGCCATGGGCGTGCCGACCTCGCTGACGATATACGAAGGCGAGGGCCACGCCATCCGCAAACCGGACAACCAGCGCGACATCCGCCGTCGCACCATAGGCTGGTTCGACCGCTACCTGAAATGACAAAAACCGGCCTCGGCCGGTTTTTTCTTGGGGTGCGGCAGCTTGGCTTTGCGCGCTTATTGCGCCTTGGCCAGCGTTTCCAGCTCTTCCAGCGAGCGGTCCAGCGCAGGCTGCAGGCAGATACGGGCGGCCACAACGGCGGCGCCAACGACGGTGGTGAACAGTGCGATCAGTTCCATTCTTAACCCCGCGAAGCCATGAAGTGCAGCTCGTTCATCAGGTTGGGCATGTTCGCTTGCGGACGACTGGCCAGCTCGAACAGGGTCGGCTGCGGCATGCTGCGCTGCGCTGGAGCGGCGGCTGGCTTTTGCGCCAGCAGGGCGGCGACCAGACCGCGTGCTGCGCGGCCAACGTTGGTGAAATAGCTATTTTGCGGGAAGCTGTCGAAAGTCAGATTGCTAGCGGTGCTCATAATGTGCTCCAATGTTTGCGATGTTGCAGTGCAGTATAAATGCCGCACGCCCATAAATAAACTTTTCATTTGTGATGTGGCCTATAAAAAATCCATATAACTCTCCACAAGAGGGAGACGCAGGGGTGTGGCTCTGCTGTATCATTAATGGCTTAAAAGCAATTAAAAACAGGGGATAGGGAATGTCTTTGCGTATCAAAATGATGCTTGCGCTGCTGCTGACCGGACTTGCGTCCGTGGCGGTGGTGGGCGGGCTGACTTATGCCAGCGTCGACAGGAAGTTCGACACGATCCGGAGCAAGCAGGCCGCCGAACACTTCCATACGTTCATGACGGCCTACCTGACCGAGTATGGCGACTGGAAGACCGCCATCTCCACCGAATCGTTCGACCACTTTGTGCAGCGCACCGAGCGCCGCCAGGGGCCGCCGGACGGCGAGCGCCCGAGCGAGCTGCTGGAGCGCATGCCGCCGAATATCGACCAGCAGTCGCGCGCCCCGCGCGCAGACGGCCCCCCGGCCGAAGACGGCGCCCGCCCCGGCGAGCCGCGTGATGAGCAGAATGGCCGCCGCCAGGAACCCGCCGGCCGCCGTGGCCCGCCCGACGGCCGCCGCCCCGAATTTGATGACCGCCGAGGCCCGCCGGACGGCGCCCGCCCCGAGTTCGACGATCGTCGTGGTCCTCCTGACGGCCGCCGCCCCGACCCTGATGACCGCCGTGGTCCGCCGGATGGCGCCCGCCCCGAGTTCGACGACCGCCGTGGTCCGCCCGATGGCCGCCGCCCGGAATTTGATGACCGCCGTGGCCCGCCGGATGGCCGCCAGCCGCCACCGGCCGAGCGCTCCACACAGGCGGACGGCGGGCAGGCCGCGCCGCGCATCTGGCGCACCGTCTCACGCCAGGCTGCACCGTCAGCGGACAATGCCCGGCAAACCAGCCCCGGCCCCGACGATCGCCCGCGCGGCCCCGAAGGCGACGGGGACCGCGAGCGCGACGCTGGTGGCCCTGACCGCCAGCGTCAGCCGCCATTCCGCTTCGTCCTGACCGACCCGGATTACAAAGTCCTGCTGGGCGCCGGCCAATACGGCCGCGACTCCATTCTGCCCACGGACGCCCGCGCCAAAGCCCGGCCTATCGAAGTGAACGGCAAGGTCGCGGCCTATGTTTCCACCGAAGGCGTGGTCACGCCCAGCCGGCAAGAGCTGGAATTCCTGGGCGCCATGCGTTCCTCGCTGGCCGCCGGCGCGGCTGGCGCAGCAGTGCTGGCGCTGGGCCTCGGCTTGGCGCTCGGCCGTGGTTTGAGCAGCCGCCTGAGCCGCCTCACCAGCGCGGTGCGCGCCATGCACGGCGGCTCGCTGCGCCAGCAAGTGCCGGTGCAGGGCAAGGACGAAGTGGCCACGCTGGCCAGCGCCTTCAATGAAATGAGCGAACAGCTGGCGCGCAGCCACGAAGAACTGCAAGCGTCGCACCAGACCATCCTGGAGCAAGCCGGCCAGCTGCGTGAACTGAGCATCCGCGACGCGCTCACCAACCTGTACAACCGCCGCCACTTCGACGAGCAGGCCAACAGCCTGTACAACCAGGCCGTGCGCCACAAGCGGCCACTGAGCCTGGTGATCGGCGATATCGACTTCTTCAAGAAGATCAACGACAACTACTCGCACGCCACCGGCGACGCGGTGCTGCGCCAGGTGGGCGCCATCCTGCGCCAGCACGTGCGGCTGAGCGATCTGGTGGCGCGCTACGGCGGCGAGGAGTTTGTGCTGGCGCTGCCCGAAACCGACCTGCCGCAAGCCGCCGCGCTGTGCGACAAGCTGCGCCAGATCATCGAACAGCACCCGTGGCACGAAGTGGAGCCCGGCCTGAAAGTCACCATGAGCATGGGCGTGTTCGCCGACTACGCGGTGGGCACCGCCGAAGCCATGCTGCAAAAGGCCGACGCGCTGCTGTACCAGGCCAAGGAGACGGGCCGCAACCGCGTCTGCCACGCTTAAGCAGGTTCGGGCTCGATCTCGGCCAGGCCGTAGTGGGCGCGCGCCGCGTTGCAGGCCGGCGTGCCCGCCTCGAACTCGCGGCAGGTGCTGGAACGCAGGGGATAAATGGAACAGCCGACCTGCTGGCCGACTTCGCCTTCCAGCGCCGAACAGCGCGAAGGCCGGTGCTCGGTGCCGCGCATCGCCACCAGGTGCGGCGAGATCGGAATCACCATGCGCTGCGGCACGGTGCCGCCTGGATGCGCATCCGTTTCACCCCAATAGAACGACACGCGGAATTTGGCGCAGCATGCGCCACAGCTCTGACAGAATGACGACATCTTCCATAGCAAGGTAACAATACTGGCTGTTATGATAATCAGGACGCCGCACGCGATCAAGCGTGCGCCGCACCTGGAGACGCCATGCCGCAACCCCTCCCTCCGCAGTCCGCGCTCGGCGCCGCAGACACCGCCGCGCTGATCCCGTTCCCCGTGCTGGTGGACGCGCTGCGCATCGCCGTGGCGCAAGCCGCGCAAGGCATCATAGCCTGTCCGGCGCGGCAGGTGGTGCCGCTGGCCGACGGCGGCGTGATCTTGTCCATGGTCGCCACCGCGCCCGACATCGCCGTGCACAAGCTGATCACCGTCGTGCCGGGCAACGGCGTGCGCGGCCTGCCCACCATTGCAGGCCAGGTCAGCGTGCTGGACGCCGCCACCGGCGCCATCGTCCTCACGCTGGACGGCGCCACCGTCACGGGCCGCCGCACGGCCGCGCTGTCCATGCTGGGCATCGCCACGTTGCTGGGCCGCGCGCCGCGCCATGTGCTGCTGGTCGGCACCGGCACGCAGGCGCTGAAGCATGCGCAGGCGCTGTCCGTCATCTACCCGCACGCGGCCATCAGCATAGGCGGCCGCAGTGGCGCCTCCGCCGAGCGCTTCATCGCCGAGCACCTGCACGCCGCGCACCGGCCCGCAGCGGCCGATGTCGCCGAGTTGGCGGACGACATCGATGTGGTCATCACCGGCACCACCAGCAAGCAGCCGGTCTACCTGCACCCCGCGCGCGCCGGGCGGCTGATCATCGCCGTCGGCGCCTTCAAGCCCGACGCCGCCGAAATCGCCCGCGCCACCGTGCTGGGCAGCCGCATCTACGTCGACGACCCCGAAGGCGCCCGCCACGAAGCCGGCGACCTGCTGCAAGCCGGCGCCGACTGGTCCCAGGTGCAAGGCATCGCCCAGGCGCTCGGCGCGGCCCCGATGGCCGACACGGAAGCGGTGCTCTTCAAAACCGTCGGCTGCGCCGCCTGGGACCTCGCCGCCGCCCGCGTAGCGCTAGGCACGGCCGGGACTAGGCGATAAACCAAATCAGGGCTGGACCTTGTGGTCTTCGGCCTGGGCTTCTTCCATGGCGGCGGGTTCGAGTTCTTCGGCTGAGCGGTTCAGGTGGATGAAGATGCCCCAGGAGGCCAGCAGCACGCCTACGCTGGCGATCAGGGCGGCGACGTAGAGCAGGTCGCCAGCGTCATCATGGACGGCGCGGAAGGTGGCGACCAGGCCTTCGATGGCCAGCGCGACCACCACCACCACGAAGAAGCGCGACAGGAAGCGCCGCACGCGGGTGGGGGCGCTGATGTCTGCGTCGCGCACCACTTCTTCTTCGATGATGGTTTCGGCGATCTGCAGCGCCACCACGGCGGCGGCCAGGATGCCGATCGCTTCGATCACTTCCTGCGCCGCCGAGAGCCCGAAGTCGCCGCCCGCCGCGTGCCAGCCCATGCGGGCGGCAATGGCGACCAGGAACAGCGCCCCAGCCCCGAACAGCAGCGCGATCATGGCGTGCAGGCCGCTGCAAACTAGCATCAGCTGTTTCATGGGGTGGCTTCCGTTCAGGTTGGGATTACCTGATTGTAGGCCCGTCTTTCCGCGCGCTATGTGCGCTACACATCACATGGCGCTGATGGAGACGTTGCGGACGATCGCCTCGCTGTGAACGATGATTTTGTCCGCATCCGCCTGCAGCAGCCGGATGCGCCGCTGCACCACCGGCCAGCCGGACCAGGCGACGTCGGCATGCGCGCCGGGCTCCGTTGCCGGCTCCGGCGCGGCGGCCATAGCTGACGTAGGCGCGGGCTGCGGCGGCATCGGCTGGCCGTGCTGCGCCAGCGCGCGCGACAGGGTCTGGAACACCTGCGCGTGGCTCTGCGCCAGCATGGCGTTCACCGCGTCCGCCGGGATGTCCTTCACATGCCGCCGCAGGATGGCGCGCAGCGCCGCCACGTGCGCCACCAGCAGGTAGTTCTGCACGATGAACAGGTTGATGTCCTCGGCCGCGCGCTGCTTGCTGGCCGGTTCGTCCATCATGCGCACCAGCGCCGCGCTCAGGCCCGCCAGACTGTCCATCAGCCGCTTGCGCTCGATGCGGTAGGGGAAGTCGTTGCGGCTTTTCCCTTGCAGCAGATCGAACGAGGCCTGCATGTAGCGCAGGTTCACGTCCAGCACCTGCCGTATCAGGCGCGGCAAGGTCTGGTACTCCCAGTTCGCCAGCACGAAGCTGAACACGGTGGCCACCGCCGCGCCGATGAAGGTGTCCACCAGGCGCTCGGTGATCAGGCTCGTGTTGCCCGGCGCGATCAGGTGCATCTGCAGCAGTATCATGATGGACACCGCAATCGCCGCGTAGCGGTAGCGCACGTAGATGAAGGTGGGCGTGGCCACTGTCGCCAAAATCAGGATGCCGATGATGACGGCCTGCGCCTCCACAAACTTCAGTATCAGCGCCGTGATGACGCAGCCGATAATGGTGCCGACGATGCGGTCGCTGCGCCGCTGCTTGGTCATGCTGAAGCTGGGCTTGAGGATGATGACGATGGTGAGCACGATCCAGTAGCTGTGCGCCGCGTACGGCAGCACATGGCCCACCGCCAGCCCGGCGGCAATCGCCATCGCCACCCGCAGCGAGAAGCGGAAGATGGGCGAGTCCATGCGGAAGTGCGACAGCATCAGCTGCAGCTCGTACTTCTGCTGCGACAGGAAGGGCTGCATGTCCGCGTCCACCCAGAACGGCGTGCCTTCGTACTCCTTCTGGCTGGCCACATGCAGCTCGCCTATCATGCGGATGATGGCGCGGATCTTGTTGCGCTGAGCGCGCAGCACGGCCAGCGCTTCGCCTGCGGGCTTGCCTGCATTGGCGTCCGCCTGCAGCTGCGCGATGGCCGCTTCCAGCGCCTCCATCTCCGGCGCGTAGCTGATGACGGCGTGCGACGGCAGCTTGCGCGTGACCGCATAGCCCACCGACTCAATATCGCGCGCGGCCTTGTAGGCCAGGTCGTGCAGCGTTGCCAGCACCGGCGCGTCGGCCAGGTGGGTGCGCAGCAGCGCGTAGTCGGTGTGGGTGGACAGGATCTGCTCGTACAGGTCCAGCATGCAGACGTGGATCTGCACCACGATGGCGTCCTTGCGGTTCTGGTGGCTGCGCAGTATCAGGTCGCGCGAGGCCTGCTGGCGGTCCGCCAACAGGGCCTGGTGCCGCACCAGCTTGTTGAACTGCTCGGTGAGGTTGTAGCGCGTGTCGTAGAAGTCGGCCTTGATGTCGATATAGGCCGCCAGCTCGAACAGCGCCTCGGCCAGCACCTGCTGCTTGATGCGGTGGCGCAGCAGCCAGGCCAGCGCCATGGCATAGCCGAGATAGGCCACGCTGCCCAGCAGGAACAGGCCGGCGTGGCGGAAGGACTCGCGCGCCGTCATCTGATGTTCCATGGACATGGTCATGATGAACAGCGTGGCGAGCTGCAGGGGCATGGACTTCTTCCCGTACACCACCATCATGCTGGCGAAGAAGCTCACCAGCACCAGCATGGTCATCAGCAGCCACGGCACGGGGCCGCACAGGCTGATGAGCAGGGTCACGGCGGTACACAGCAGCACCGACGCCAGCATCTCGTTGAACTTGTGCTTCAACGGACTGGGCATGTCCATCAGCGCCGTGCACAGCGCGCCTATGCACACCGTCATGGCGACGGCCATGCCGGCGAACTGCTGCGCGATGATGGTGACGCCGACCAGGCCTGCCGCGAAGCGCAGGCCCAGGTGGAAGTAGTGGCTGTAGAAGAAGGTCCGCAGGTTGAGTGCGTAGTGCATCGATCTCTTACAGGATCGACAGCACAGGGTAGCGGCGCCATTCCGGCTCGGCGTGCCGTTTACCGTGATGGAAGATGAAGTGCAGCACCGCGTCCTGGTCGGACAGCAGCGCCGGATTGGCCAGCTTCCACGCTTCGAACTTGGCTTTCAGCTCAGGCTCGGTCTCCAGCATCTCCAGCGCCAGGTCTTCGAAGACGTAGTCCGAGAAGGCTTCCTTCTTTTCCAGCACGCTGTTGAAGAAGCCCCAGCGGAAGAAGCTGTCGTGGCCTTGCGGCTCCAGCGTCTCGACCGCGTAGCGGGCGTTGTCCTGGTCCAGGGAGACGATGTAGTCGCCCACATTGAGCTGGAAGCTGCCGGTGCGCGCTTCCACTTCTACGCCGTCGTGGAACATATGGCCCTCGTAGGCGGTGGGGCGCGATTGCACGGAGGCGATGTGGTAGTACTGCGCGTCCACCGTTTCCGCTTGCTCAACGCGCGTCATCCGCACGCCGTTCCATTGCAGGCGCTCGATGGCTTCGCGCCACTGCTGCGGCACCACATAGGCTTTCGGTGCGCGCACGGTCACGCTGGCGGGGAAGCTGTTGTAGTAGGCGATGTCCTTTTCCCACGGCTGGCTGCGGTCGTAGGACAAACGGGTGTAGTTGCCGATCACGCTGGGGTGGCGCTTGGCGGCGTAGCCCTTGAAGCGGAAGGTGGATGGATTGTTCTCGTCCATCTGCCACATCACCGGCCAGGCAGTCTGCTTGCGGCCTGCGGCCTTGGCTTCGGCGCGCAGGCGCTTGATCTCGGCGCCGTGCCGCACGGTGAAGGCCAGCGTGGTTTCCACCAGTGCGCGCATGGATTCGTAGCGGTCCGCGAAGGGCTTGAGCATATGCGTTTCGGGCATGAAGCCGATCACGTGGTGCATCGCCGCGAAGCCGGTGGAGAAGCGCGGCACTTCCAGGAATTCGGCGATGCCGTCGTCCGGCGTGTCCTGCACCGGGTTTACATAGGGGCAGGTGGGCCAGCCGCGCTGCTCCATCTCCGCGTAGATCGCGGGCAGCATGGTGTTGCGCAGGAAGGGGCCGAGGCCGTAACCCAGCTTGTCGGCCTGGGTGTGGATCAGCGTCATGGTGTAGCTGTAGTCGGCGCCGTTGGAGGTGTGGGTGTCCACCATCACGTCCGGCTGCCACGATGCGATCAGCTGGTTGAACAGCCTGGCGTTCAGGGTGTCGCACTTGACGAAGTCGCGGTTCAGGTCCAGGTGGCGGCTGTTGCCTCGGAAGCCGAATTGCTCGGGGCCGTCCTGGTTCACGCGCGAGGTGTTGGCGCGGTTCAGGCAGCCGTCCACGTTGTACACGGGGATGAACAGGAACACGGTTTCGCCCAGCGCGGCCAGCCTGGCCGGGTCGTAGCAGAAGTCGCGCACCAGGGCCATGCAGCCGTCCACGCCTTCCGGCTCGCCGGGGTGGATGCCGTTGTTGTTGAAGAAGACGGTGCGGCCGGCGGCCTTGATCTCGTCGCGGCCGAACACGCCGTCGGCGCTCACCACGCCGCGATGCACCGGAATGCCGCCGTCCGACACGCCTATCTGTTCAAAGCGCAGCACCTGCGGGAAGCGGCGCGCCAGCTCCTCGTAGAAGGCGATGCAGTCGGTCCAAAGGGTGGTCTGGTTACGGTTGCCCTTTTCGTAGGGCGTGAGCATTTCTGGGTGCATGGCGTCTGGATCTCAGAGGTATGGTGGTGAAAGCGCACCGGGTAGGCGCTGAATCAGAGCCGAATTGTAGCATTGGGGGAGCCGCCTCCCCCGTGCCGGGCCGCTTACTGCGGGCCGTTCTTGTCCACCCAGGCGGCGTAGGCGGTGATGAATTTGCGCAGCACTTCGCGGGTCTGGTCGTTATTCACCTTGCCGTCCTCGCCCAGCATCTTGGTGGCGCCGCCGATATAGGCTTCCGGCGCGGGCATGGTGGCCACGTTGAGCGCCACCAGCGACTGGCGGATGGCGTGGTTGGCGCCGAAGCCGCCCACGCCGCCCGGCGACACCGTCACCACGCCGCCGGCCTTGCCGCCCCAGATGCTCTTGCCCGCCGGGCGCGAGCCCACGTCGAGCGCGTTCTTGACGGCGGCCGGCATGGAGCGGTTGTATTCGGGCGAGACGATCAGCACGCCGTCCACCTTGGCCAGCGTGTCGCGGAAGGCGGTCCAGGCGGCTGGGGGCTGGCCTTCGTCGTCCAGGTCCTGGTTGTAGAGCGCCAGGCCGCCGATGTCGACGAACTCGAATGCCAGCGAGGCGGGCGCCAGGGCGATCAGCTCGTGGGCGAATTTGCGGTTGATGGAATCCTTGCGCAGGCTGCCGATCAGCACGGCGATTTTTTTGGCGGACATGTGGTTCTCCTGTGTTGGTGTATGGGCAAGCCTGACTGTAGCGCAAGTGCCGCTCGCCCGGCGAACGATAAAAATAGCTTGCAATTAAATAGCGCACTATGTATTATTCGTCCCATGCAGCGGCAACAACGTTGCCGGTCTCTCTCAAATAAGTAGTGCACTATTAAATAACCAACGATAGGATAAATCATGCGCACCATCAAAACCCTGATCGCAGCATCCCTGGCCACCCTGATCGCTACCAGCGCCTTCGCCGGCGGCCTGCCGGGCGTGGAGTCCAAGACCGCCAAGTTCCTGACCGCGCTGGAAGGCGGCCAGCCGCTGGAAACCATGACGCCGGCCGCCGCCCGCGCCGTGCTGGAAGGAGCGCAGAAGGGGGCCGCCCTGCCCGCGGCCGACGTGTCGCGCAAGACCATCACGGTGGACGGCGAAGAGATCAAGCTGGTGATTGTGCGCCCAGCCGGCAGCAAAGGCACGCTGCCCGCGTTCATGTTCTTCCACGGCGGCGGCTGGGTGCTGGGCGACTTCCCCACCCATGAACGCCTGATCCGCGACCTGGTGTCCGGTTCCGGCGCGGTGGCGGTCTACGTGGACTACACCCGCTCGCCGGAGGCCGGCTACGGCGTCGCCATCAAGCAGGCTTACGCCGCCACCAAGTGGGTGGCAGCGCACGGCAAGGAAATCCAGGTGGACGGCAGCCGCCTGGCGGTGGCGGGCAACAGCGTGGGCGGCAATATGGCCGCCGTGGTGGCCCTGATGTCCAAGGACAAGGGCGAACCCAAGCTGCGCTCGCAATTGCTGCTGTGGCCCGTAACGGACGCCAATTTCGATACCCCGTCCTACCAGCAGTTCGCCGACAACCACTTCCTGACCAGGAATATGATGGTCTGGTTCTGGGACAGCTACACCAAGGACGCCGCCAAGCGCAAAGAGATCTACGCGTCGCCGCTGCAAGCCACGCTGCCGCAGCTGCAAGGCCTGCCGCCTGCGCTGATCCAGACCGCTGAATTCGACGTGCTGCGCGACGAAGGCGAGGCCTACGGCCGCAAGCTGGACGCCGCCGGCGTCACCGTGACCGCGGTGCGCTACAACGGCATGATCCACGACTTCGGCCTGCTCAATCCCCTGAGCGGCGTGGACGGGGTGCGCGCAGCGATGAGCCAGGCGTCGCAGGAACTCAAGGCCCGCCTCAAGTAAGTTAATTTAGCCCAGCGCTGCGCCCAGGTCTTCGTAGAGGAACCGGGTCAGCGCCTTGATGCGCGCGGTGTCTTTCAGGTCGCGGTGGGTCAGCAGCCACAGGCCGGTGTCGAAGCACGGGTCCGGGTCGGCAAGGCGCTGCAGGCGGCGCTCGGCGCCGGCCAGGTGGCACAGTAGCGGCGCCATGCCCATGCCGTCGCGCGCCGCGTCCACCATGGCCAGCAGGCTGTCCACGCGCATGCGCACGCGCCCGGGCGGCACGTTCTGCGCCAGCCAGCGGGCCTGCTCCAGGTGGGCCAGCGTGTCGTCCAGGCCGATCCAGTCGTGCGCGGCCCAGTCGTCCGGGGCGATGCCGCGCTTTGCGGCGGCCTTCAGATAGCTGTGCGAGGCGTAGATGGCGCTGGACAGCGCGCACCTGAACGCAGGCCAGCAGCACCAGCCCGAGTTCGCGGCCATGAGCCCCAACCACAAGATTCCCCTGCTGGTGGACGAGGGCGAGGCCATCTTC
Source organism: Pseudoduganella aquatica (assembly GCF_020865585.1). Lineage (NCBI taxonomy): Bacteria > Pseudomonadati > Pseudomonadota > Betaproteobacteria > Burkholderiales > Oxalobacteraceae > Pseudoduganella > Pseudoduganella aquatica. The sequence continues at coordinate 6,699,501 of NZ_CP086370.1, read as the reverse complement.
GAATCCGGCGCCATCCTGATCCACCTTGCCGACAAGGCAGGGCGCCTGCTGCCCAGGGACGGCGCGGCGCGCAGCACGGTGCTGCAATGGCTGTTCCTGCAAGTGGCCAGCGTGGGGCCGATGCTGGGACAGCTGTGGTGGTTCCGCCATGGCGCCGTCGCCGGGCCGCGCAATGAGCAGGCGCTGGAGCGCTATGGGCGCGAGGTGCACCGCCTGTACGGCGTGTACGAGCAGCGGCTGGCTTCCAGCGCCTGGCTGGCGGGCGCCAGCTATAGTATCGCCGACATCGCCACCTGGCCGTGGCTGGCGTCGCACCACGAGCTGGGGCTGGACATGGCCGGGTATCCGGCGGTGTCGACGTGGCTGGAACGCATTGCGCAGCGTCCCGCCACGCAGCGCGGCATGGCGCAGGCGAAAGGGGAGTGACATGGCCTGGACCATCCTGCTGGCCGCCGCGCTGGTCGATATCGCGATGGCGGTGGCCCTGAAATACGCCGAAGGCTGGACCCGTTTCTGGCCCAGCGTGGCGGGCCTGGTGTTCGCCAACGGCGCCATCGCGCTGCTGGCGATATCGCTCAGGCAGCTGCCGGTGGGGACGGCCTTCGCGGTGTTCACCGGCCTGGGCGCGGCCGGCGCCGCGCTGATCGGCATCGCCGCCTTCGGCGAAAGCGCCAGCCCCCTGCGCCTGTTGTTGATCGCCGCCATCATCGCCTGCATCGCCGGCCTGAAACTCGCCCCGGCCTGATCCGCATCAACCGTGCGGACGAAAAAAAGCCACGCGGGCAGTCGGGCGCGCGTGGCTTTCAAGGGGCGGGTGGCCGCCCCGGGGCAGACGCCTGTGCTTACTCGGCGCCCATTTCTTTCAGCAGGTTGTCGGCCTTGTCCACGTGCTTCATGTTCCACAGCATGTAGCGCAGGTCGACCTGGATGTCGCGCGTGTTGGCGTTGTTGAAGTCCCAGTCCGAAATGATGGAGTCCAGCGTGCCGTCGAAGGCCAGGCCGATGAACTCGCCCTTGGCATTCAGCGCGGCCGAACCGGAGTTGCCGCCGGTGATGTCCAGCGTGGCCAGGTAGTTGACCGGCACCGATTTCAGCGCAGGATCGACAAACTTGCCGAAGTCCTTGTTCTTGATCGCGTCCAGCTGGGCTTTCGGCGCGTTGAACTCGCCTTCGCCGGTGGCTTTGGCGGCCACGCCTTTGACGGTGGTGAACGCGGTCCAGGCGGTGCCGTCGGCCGTGCCCCATGGGCGGCCGGCGATCTTGCCGAAGGTCACGCGCAGGGTGCTGTTGGCGTCAGGGTAGACGGCCTGGCCCTTGGTCTTCATGTAGGCGATCTTGGCCTTCATGTAGCTCGAGTAGGCTTGCTGCAGGCTGCCTGCCAGCTCTTCTTCTTCGGCTTCTTCCTTCATCGCCACGTCGTACATGGCGACGGCGGCTTTGATGAAGCTGTCGTTCGATGCCTGGAAGTCGGCCGGCTTCTTGCCCAGCCATGCTTTGCGCTCGGCGGCGTCGCCCAGCTTGCTGCCGGCGTACAGCTTGTCGATGGCGGCTTTCAGCGCGGCGGCGTCCATGCCGTCCACGATGCCGATGGCGGCGTCCCAGTTGGCGTTGCGCTCGGCTTTCGGCATGGCGGCGTACTTGGCCAGGTGGTGCAGCACCAGCGCCTTGTCCACTTTCTCGTCGTAGCTGCGCACCAGTGCCGAGACCGATGCTTCGAAGCGCTTCAGGTCGCGTTCCTGGAAGCCGGCCTTGCGGTCGGCGTTCGGCTTTTGCGATTCCTGCGCCAGGCGGTACAGCGAACGGGCCGTGCTCAGCAGGCGAGGCTGCGAGTAGCTCAGTTCGAATTCGCGCTTCACGTTGGCGTCGCGCTTGGTGATCAGCTCTTCCACCTGGGCGATGCCGGCCGCGTATTCAGCCTTGCGCTTGGCGTCGCTGTTGACCCAGGCTTTCAGCTCTTCGTGCTCCTTGGTCTTGCGGGCCAGGAAGTCGCTACCGGCGTAGGAGTCCAGCATGCCCTGGCGGTTCTTGTAGTAGTTGTTGATGCCGGCCACCTGGCCTGCGTATTTCAGCGCGCTGTCCTTGTTGTCCTTGGTTTCAGCGGCGATGATGGCCAGGTTGTCGCCCGACGCTTTCACGAACTGCGGATAGTTCCAGCCGAAGGTGAAGTCCACTTCCGACGGCAGGCGGTGGCGGTTGGTGCGGCCTGGGTAGCCGGCCACCATGATGAAGTCGCCTTCTTTCACGCCTTCCTTGGCCAGCTTCAGCACGTGCTTGGGCACGTAAGGCACGTTGTCCTTGCTGAAGTCGGCGGCCTTGCCGTCCTTGCTCACGTAGGCGCGGTAGAAGCCGTAGTCGCCGGTGTGGCGCGGCCACATCCAGTTGTCGGTGTCGCCGCCGAACTTGCCCACGCCGGCCGGCGGCGCGTGCACCAGGCGCACGTCGCGGATTTCCAGTTGCTTGATCTTGTAGTATTCCAGGCTGCCGTAGTAGGCGGCGACGGTGCAGCGGTGGCCCTCGTCTTTTTCGCACTCGGCCACCATGGCCTTCTGGTTCTTCTCGATCGCGTCGCTGCGCTTCTTGCCGCTCAGCTTGGCCACTTCAGGCGTGATGATCTTGGAGGTCACGTCCACCACTTCCTTGGTCACGAAGATGCGGGTGCCCGGCACGGCCGGCACTTCATCGGCGAAGGACTTGGCCAGGAAACCGTTGGCCAGCAGGTCGTTCTGCGGAGTGGAGTTGTGCGCCACGCTGTTGTAGACGCAGTGGTGGTTGGTGGCAACCAGGCCTTGCGGCGACACGAAGGAGGCCGAGCAGCCGCCCAGGCTGACGATGGCGCCCATAGGGAACTCGGTCAGCTGGGTCAGTTTGGACGGGTCCAGCTTCAGGCCGGCGGCTTTCAGTTGCTTGGCTACTTGTGGCAGCTGTTGCGGCATCCACATGCCTTCGTCGGCGTGGGCTGCGGTGCTCAGGATGGCGAGCGCGATCAGGGTTTTATTCATTGAATAGGACACTCAAGGGGCGGAAAAATGCCGAGTATCCTTATGGAGTGCTATTCCGTCAACGACATTCTTGGTTGCTGTGCACAAAAAGCCAACGGTTGTGTTGGCTTTTGTGCATGCCGGCGGGGGGGACTAGCGCAGGCGGCCCCGGAATATCAGGTTGACAATGCCGAGCAGGATGACCGCGCCCAGGAAGGAAACCAGCAGCGACAAGGCGCTGAAGTCGTCGGCGTTGATGGTGCCGCTGCCGAACATCGGCGCCAGCAGCCAGCCGCCCAGCAGCGCGCCGACTATCCCCACCACCATATTGAGGAAGATGCCCTGCTGCGCGTCGGTCTTCATGACCATGCTGGCAAGCCAGCCGATAATGCCGCCGATTACGATCCAGATTATAAAGTTCATGTTGATCCCCTTCACGGTTGACTGACGGGCCAGCCCGGCCGGGTCTGGCCCTTGGGGCTATTCTCGGTGGGAAGGGGCCGTTGGTCCGTGCGCCAACGTACACAGGCCGCGTTGGTTTGGCGCTTACATTTGATTACTTGGGAAACATTTTTCCAACAGCCGGCTTCGTTTCTGGCGCGTTATCACCGTATCGGCGCGATTGTGCGCCTGTCCTACGGAGAATAAAAATGGAAAACACCTCGACCACCACCCGCATCCACCCGCTGATGGCTGTTGCCGCCGCCTCGGTCACCATCGCCAGCCTGGTCGGCGCCGCCGCCTTCGCCGGCTTGCTGCCCGGCACAAAACACAGTGTGGAGACCGCGCCCGTCACGGCGGCGGTGCAAGCAGGTTCGCCGGCCGAGCTGAGCACGGCTGCGCCGGGCGCGCTGGCTGCGCAGCCGGCTGCTGCACCGGCACCAGCAGCAGTCCCCGCACCGGCGGTCAAGGAAGTGGTGCATCACAAGACCGTGGTGCATCATGAATACGCCAAGCCTGCGCCGCAGGAACAGGCAAGCCAGCAGGTAGCCCAGCAGCCTGCGCCGGCCCCGGCCCCTGCTCCGGCGCCGCAGAACAGCGCGCTCGGCATCGGCATCGGCGCGGTGGTGGGCGGCCTGGTGGGCAACCAGGTGGGCGGCGGCAAAGGCCGCACGCTGGCCACGGTGGCGGGCGCCATCGGCGGCGGCTACATCGGCAACGAAGTGGCCAAGCGCAATCAGGCCGGCACGCCGCCTGAGCAGAAATAATGCGAGAATGCTGGGCTTAGCCACTGCGCCTAGCCCAGCATGACCGATACCGCCGCACCTTCCCGCCATCCCTTTGCTGCGCCGCTGGCCGGGCGCGACGCGCAGCGCATCCTGCGCCATGCCGCCGCCGCCGACGCGGCGCGCTTCCTGCACCCCGTCCAGCAAGCCTTGCTGCACCGGCGCGGCTGGCTGAAGATGCTGGCGCCGCGCAGCTGCGGCGGCGCCGAGCTGGCCCTGCCGGACGCCGTGCGGCTGGAAGAAGCGGTGGCCGCCGTCGACGGCAGCATGGGCTGGGTGCTCACGCTATGCGCCGGCGCCGGCTGGTTCGCCGGCTTCCTGCCGCCGCAGACGGCGCGCGCCATCATCGGCACGCGGCGCGTGTGCGTGGGCGGCAGCGGCGCGCCCACCGGGCATGCCGAGCTGGAAGGCGAGGGCTACCGCATCACCGGCCGCTGGGACTACGCTAGCGGCGCGCCCATGGCCACCCATTTCACCCTGAACGCGGTGCTGCGCGAACACGGCCGGCCCCTGCTCGACGAGCACGGCGCGCCGCGCATCCGCGCCTTCATCATCCCGGCGGCGCTGGTGCGGATGGAGCCGTCGTGGGGCAGCATAGGCATGCGCGCCAGCGCCTCGCACAGCTACCGCGTCGACGGCCAGTGGCTGCACCGCGACCACGGCTTCGCCATCCGCCCGGAAGCGGCCACGTCGCCCGGGCCGCTGTACCGTTTTCCCTTCTATTCGCTGGCTTTTGTCACCTTGGCGGCCAACGTGGCGGGCATGGCCGCGCACTTCATGCAGCTGGCCCGGCCCGCCATGAGCCGCCGCAAGCATTCCATGTCCGGCCTGCCGCTGCTGGAGGCGCCCGGCGTGGCGGAACTGCTGAGCAGCAAGGAGCAGGCCTACGGCGCGGCGCGCGCTCATTTCTATCAACTGCTGGACGATGCATGGGCGCAGGTGGCGGCGGGCGCGCAGCTGGATGCTGAAGGCGCCGGCTCGCTGCAGGCGGCGTCGCTGGCGCTGGTGGCCGTGTCGCGCCAGGCGGTGGATGAACTCTATCCCTACTGCGGCCTGTACGCGGCCCATGAGGGCAGCGAAATCAACCGCGTCTGGCGCGACTTCCACACCGCCAGCCAGCACTCGCTGCTGCTGCCCTGAAACCGTTCAAGCTCCCTGCGGTTCGCTGGCGCAGGTGAAGTGCGCGGCCGGCGTGATGCCGAGGCAGCGCACGAAGGCGGCGAACACGGCCGGATCGAAATGGCCGTCGCGGGTCCAGTCCGCCATGCGGCGCAGCGCGTCCGGCGGACTCCACGGCGCCTTGTAGGGCCGGTGCGAGGTGATGGCGTCGTACACGTCGCACACGGCGCCCATGCGCGCCTCCAGGCTGATGGCGGCGCCGGCCTGGCCGGACGGGTAGCCCTGGCCGTCGTAGCGCTCGTGGTGGTGCAGGCAGATATCGTTGACCACGGCCGGCAGGCCGCCCGCCGCGCACAGCAACGCATGGCCCGCCACCGGGTGCAGCTTCACCGCTTCAAACTCTGCCTTGCTCAGCCGGTCCGGCTTGTTCAGGATTTCGGACGGCACCACCGCCTTGCCGATGTCGTGCAGCAGGCCGCCCAGGCCGCATTCGCGCACCGCGCCGGCCTCCATGCCCATATGCTTCGCTAGCGCTACCATCAGGGCGCACACTGCCACCGAGTGCATATAGGTGTAATCGTCGCTGCTGCGCAGGCGCACCAGGCTCAGCATGGCGCCGGGGTGGTGGGTGATGGAACCGATGATGTCCTCCACCACGGGCAGCGCGGAAGATACCGCATCGGGCAATGCCGAGGGGAGCGAGTCCGGCAGCTGGGCGGCGGCCTGGCTGGCCGCTTCGAACAAGCGGCTGACCGCTGCGCGCGAACGCGCCACCAGCTCGACGGCTTCCGCGTGGCCGTCGCCGATGCCGATGCCCTTGCTGGTGTCTATCCACATTTCCTTCACTTCGCCGCCGTGGATCCGGGCCAGCATGGCCGCGTCGCGTATCAGGAAGGCGCGCTGCCAGAACGGATGGGCGTACCAGCTGCCGCACAGCTGATGGACGTACATGCCGATGCGGGCTTGTTCGCGCGTGATTTTCTTGAGCATGTCCGGCATCTTTCAATCGCGTCAGATCAGTATCAAGGCGATCACGAGCAAGCCCCAAAGGCAGGCTCGGATAACAATCATCGAATTGATCAATTGCGAAACCGGCCGGCAATGCCGGCCGGGTTATTTAATGATATTTGTAAAATACAGGATACAAATTGTTAAGTCTTTTGATATGCAATGCTATAATTTTTAGCTGGTTCAGTTGGCGCTGAATTGTACGAAAGACCAATATACTTCCTTTTTGGAAATACTCATAGGTCTATGCCGGACATTCTTCAGGTCAATTCAGGACAGGTCAACAGAGAGATGAATCAGTCAGTACCCAGCCCATCCACGCCTCCCCCGCCGCCCGCGCCCTACAGCCACGGCGTGCGCTGCTACCCCGCCCACCTGGTGGTATTCCTGCTCGGCGAGCTGGAGCGGCGCGGCGTGCCGGCAAGGCTGGCGCTGGCCGGCAGCGGCATAGGCACAGAGGAGATCCGGGTGGCGTCCACCCGCTTTTCCGTGCTCCAGATGCAGGCCGTGCTGCGCAACGCCATCGCTTACGCGCCGAGCATTTCGCTGCAAGTGGGCACTTGCTTCAACGCCTCCGCCTGCGGCATTTTCGGCTTCGCCCTGCTGAGCAGCCCCAGCCGCATCGCGCTGCTGCAGACCGTCCTCAAATACAACCGCCTGATTGATCCGCTGACCACCATGCGCTATGCCGGCAGCGGCGGCTGGGCCAAATGGGAATTCGAGCCCAACCTGGCTTGCGCGCCGACCGATCCCTTATACCAGTTTATTATTGAATTGAAGATGTCGTGTTTTAAATCCATGACGCGGGATTTATATGGCGAGGGGTTTGAATTTAATAGTATCCGCTTGCGCTTTTCCGCGCCGCCGCATGCCTGTGATTATATGGAGTTATTTAACTGCGATATATTCTTTGAGCAGGAAAGAAATGAAATCGTTTTCAACGAAATACAGACGGTAAAACAGCGTCCCGAAGCGGACGCCATTACCCACGCCATGCTGCTGGAATTGTGCGAGCAGTCCTTGCAGAAGATGACGCGCAACGCCACCGCCGCCGGGGCGGTGCAGACGATATTGCTGGGCTGCGCGGGGGCGTTTCCGAATATAGACGAGATTGCGCAGGAACTGGCCGTCAACGCGCGCACGCTGCGCCGGCGGCTGGAGGCGGAGGGCACCACTTACAGTGAAATCCTGTCGCGCCACCGCATGCAGCTGGCGCTCAGTTATTTAAAGACCAGCGGCCTGAGTAATAATGAGATCGCGGCGCGGCTGGGTTATAGCGACGCCACCAATTTCCGGCGCGCATTTGTTTCCTGGGCTGGCGCGCCGCCCAGCCATTACCGGCCGTCCAAAAACGACTAGCCCCCGCGGCCTTGCGGCGGCGGGGGCGGGCACAACAGCGGCAGCGCGGCTTATTCGGCCTTGATCGCTTCCACCTGGATGGCCAGCTTCACTTCCGGCGAGAAGTTGGGCAGGCCGTAGTTCAGGCCGAAATCGCTGCGCTTGAATTCGGCGGTGGCGTCGGCGCCGCACACTTCACGCTTCAGGCGCGGGTGCATGATGCACTTGAATTTGCTCACGTTCAGGGTGACCGGCTTGGTCACGCCCAGCAGCGTCAGATTGCCTTCCACCGCCACCAGCTTGTCGCCGTCGAACTTGAGCGAGCTGCTCTTGTAGGTCACCTGCGGGAACTGCTCGACGTTGAACATTTCCGGCTTGCGCGCGTGCGTGTTCATGGCTTCCAGGCCGAAGTCGATGGACTTGGCGTCGATCACGATGTCCAGGCTGCCCTTCTTGGCGGCGCGGTCCAGCTGCACCGTGCCGGTGGTCTTGCCGAACTTGCCGCGCCAGACGGACAGGCCCATGTGGTCAGCCTCGAAGCTTGGGTAGGTGTGGTTCGGGTCGATGTTGAAGGTGTCGGCCATGGCCGAGGTGGCGCTGGCGGCAATCAGGGCGGCAATCAGGAACTTGAATTTCATTGTGTCTCCGTCTGGATGGATGGGGGGGCTGCTAGTGCGAATTACGGTGCTGCCACTACATGGAACTTGATCGTAACATCATCGGCCACCATGCCGGTGTCCTTCCACTCGCCTTCGCCGATATTGAAGGCCAGGCGCTTGATCGGCAGGGAGCCGTCGAAGACCTGGTTCTTGCCGTCGGCCTTCACGGTCAGCGGGAAGCTCACGTCGGCCGACTTGCCCTTGATGGTCAGCTTGCCGCTGACGGTCAGCTTGCCGGCGCCGGCGCTCTTGATGGCGGTGGAGGTGAAGGTGGCTTTCGGGAACTGGGCCGAGTTGAACCATTCCTTCTTCGCCACTTCCTTGTTCATGTCGGCGTCGCCCAGGTCCATGCTGGCGGTGTCGATTTCCACCGTAGCCTTGGAGGCTTCCGGCGTGGCCGCGCTGTAGTCGATGACGATGTTGTGCTTCTTGAATTTGGACTCGATCGGCACGTTCATCTGCTTGAAGGTGGCCGACACGGTGGACTTGGCGGCGTCGGTCTTGAGGACGGCGGCGCTGGCGGCCAGCGACAGGCCCAGCAGGGAAACGAGTACGGCGCGTTGCGTGGTGTTCATGGTGACTCCTGGGTAGGTGGAAGGTTAAGGTGCTTATTTGCGCAGGGCCGGCAGCATGCGCTTGAGCACGTCGTCGCGGTCGATGAAATGGTGCTTGAGGGCGGCGCCGGCGTGGGCCAGCACGGCGGCGGCCATGGCCATGTTCAGCCAGTAGTGGATGGGCTTGAACAGTTCCTTCAGCTCGGGCGTGCCTTCGAACAGGGCGGGGATCTGCCACAGGCCGAGGTAGACCACCGGCACGTTGGCGGCCGTGGTGTACAGGTAGCCGGAGACGGGCACGGCGAACATGAAGAAGTACAGCGCGTAGTGCATAGTGTCCGCCGCCATGACCTGCCATTGCGGCATGCCGGCCGGGTGCGGCGGCGGCACATTGGCTTTGCGCCACAGGATGCGCACGGCAGCGAGCAGCAGGACGGTCACGCCCATCCACTTGTGCCAGGAGTAGTACTTGAGTTTGGTCGGCGAGAAGCCTTTGATATCCACCATCGTCAGCCCCAGGAAGAAGGCGGCGATGATCAGGATGGCAACCAGCCAGTGCAACAGCATTGCGGTTTTTGAGTAGCGTTCCATCGGTGTCTTTCAGAAATTAGTACGTGTTAGGACTAATATACCAAAGAAAACTGAATCGCGCTTAAGACTACCTTAGATTGGGGGATGTTGCGGAAGCGGCGGGTTACGCGGCGTTGCCGCTAACCCGCCCTACGCCTCATTGAGGAATTCATTCCGGTGGCGCCGAGGCCCGATGAACCGGCCGGTGCGCGGTGGCACCGCGTTGACGGAATTCCATTCATGAGGCGTCGAGGTCCGTAGGGCGGGTTAGGCGCGCAGCGCCGTAACCCGCCACTGCCGGCGTTTAGATGGCTTTGGCCAGCTTGTCCGCGATGCCGATGTAGTTGGACGGCGTCATGGCCAGCAGCAGGTCCTTGGCGTCCTGCGGGATCGCCAGGCCGGTGATGAAGTCGCGCAGCGCTTCTTTCGAGATGCCTTTGCCGCGGGTCAGCTCTTTCAGCTGCTCGTACGGGTTCTCGATGGCGTAGCGGCGCATCACGGTCTGCACCGGCTCGGCCAGCACTTCCCAGCTCGCGTCCAGGTCGGCCGCCAGGCGGGCTGGATTGACTTCCAGCTTGTTCAGGCCGCGCAGGCAGCTGTCGTAGGCCAGCAGGGTGTAGCCGAAGCCCACGCCGATGTTGCGCAGCACGGTCGAGTCGGTCAGGTCGCGCTGCATGCGCGACACCGGCAGCTTCTCGGACAGGTGCTTGAGCACGGCGTTGGCCAGGCCCAGGTTGCCTTCCGAGTTCTCGAAGTCGATCGGGTTGACCTTGTGCGGCATGGTCGAGGAACCGATTTCGCCGGCCTTCAGCTTCTGCTTGAAGTAGCCCAGCGAGACGTAGGTCCAGATGTCGCGGTTCAGGTCCAGCAGGATGGTGTTCACGCGCGCGAAGGCGTCGAACAGCTCGGCCATGTAGTCGTGCGGCTCGATCTGGATGGTGTAGGGATTGAACACCAGGCCCAGGCGCTGCTCGATCACGTTCTGCGAGAACGCCGCCCAGTCGAACGACGGGTAGGCCGACAGGTGGGCGTTGTAGTTGCCCACGGCGCCGTTCATCTTGCCCAGCATTTCAACCTGCTCGATGCGCTTCACGGCGCGCTGCAGGCGGGCCACCACGTTGGCGAACTCCTTGCCCAGCGTGGTCGGCGACGCGGTCTGGCCGTGGGTGCGCGACAGCATGGGCAGCTCGGCGTTGACGTGGGCGATCTCGGTCAGCTTGGCGATCACGGCCTTCAGCGACGGCAGCATCACGCTGTCGCGGGCGTCCTTCAGCATCATGCCGTGCGAGGTGTTGTTGATGTCTTCGGAGGTGCAGGCGAAGTGGATGAACTCGGAGGCGGCCACCAGTTCCGGCACGTCCTTCACTTGCTCCTTGAGCCAGTACTCGACGGCTTTCACGTCGTGGTTGGTGACCGCTTCGATTTCCTTGATGCGGGCGGCGTCGGCTTCCGTGAAGTCCGACACCAGCTTGTCCAGCAGCGCGGTGGCGGCGGCGGAGAAGGGCTTGATCTCGGCAAAACCGGCTTGCGACAGCGCTTGCAGCCAGTTGATCTCGACCTTCACGCGGTTGTGCATGAAGCCGGACTCGGACAGGATGGGGCGCAGCTTGTCGGTCTTGGAGGCGTAGCGGCCATCGAGCGGGGACAGGGCCGACAAAGTGGAATAAGGCGTAGTAGTCATGGAGGCGGGAAGCAAGGTTAAGGAAGACGGTGCAGTCTGCCATTTTACCACCGGCGCGCGCTGCCACGCCGCCGGCGCCCGCCCGCAGGCGGCAATGTTATACTGGCCCCACCTTCTTCCTTGTTGGCCCCTATGAAACTTATTGGTTCCCTTGCCAGTCCGTATGTGCGCAAAGTGCGCGTTGTGTTTGCAGAAAAAAAGCTGGATTACCAATTCGAGCTGGAAAACGTGTGGGTGGCCGAAACCCGCATCAATGAGGTGAATCCGCTGGGCAAAGTGCCTTGCCTGATCATGGAAGACGGCCAGGCCATGATCGACTCGCGCGTGATGGTGGAATACCTCGACACGCTGACGCCGGTGTGCAAGCTGCTGCCGCCCAACGGCCGCGACCGCGCCGACATCAAATGCTGGGAAGCCCTGGCCGACGGCGTGACCGACGCCGGCGTGCTGATGCGCCTGGAGCGCGCCCAGCGCCCGCCCGAGCAGCAGAGCGAGGAATGGATCGCGCGCCAGAGGAAAAAAGTGGAGCTGGGCCTGGCCGAGATGGCGCGCAAGCTGGACGAGTCGCCCTATTGCGCCGGCATCCACTACTCGCTGGCGGACGTGGCCGTGGGCTGCTGCCTGGGCTGGCTGGCCTTCCGCTTCCCCGAGATCGACTGGCGCGGCGCCCATCCCAACCTGGCGCGCCTGTACGACAAGCTGTCCGAGCGGCCTTCCTTCCGCGACACCGTGCCGCAGTAATGGCCATCGTCTTCAGCGGCCCGGCGCAGCACTACCAGGTCCTGAACTGGCGCGGAGACGAAGACGAGCCCGCCGTGTTCAACGCGCTGCGGCAGGCCGATACGGTGCTGGTGGACGAGCAGGAATTGCTGCAGCTGTTCGCGTGGTACGCGCACGTGGCGCCGGAGGCCGTGCCGGAGCTGGGGCCGGACTTGGAACTGGAAACGGCGCAGGCTTGCGCCGAGCTGATAGGGAATTTTTCTTTGCGCGGAATGATCGTCGCGCTGGGCGCGCGCGGCGCGCTGCATATCGGCGCGGACGGCGCGCGGCAGGCGGCGCCTGGCGTGGACGCCTCCGACCAGGAAGCGTTTGCCGCCGTCCACATGAACGGCGGCGTGTTCAGCCGGAGCTGAGAGCTTACTCAGCCATCTGGCTCTGCAGATAGTTCTGGATGCCGATCTTGGCGATCAGGTCGATCTGGGTTTCCAGCCACTCGATATGTTCTTCGGTGTCGTCCAAAATCATCAGCAGCAGGTCGCGCGAAACATAGTCGCCCACCTTCTCGCTGTGGGCGATGCCTTCCTTCACGGTCTTGTGCGCGCCCACTTCCAGCTTCAGGTCCAGCGCCAGCATTTCCTCGGTGTTCTCGCCTATCATCACCTTGTGCAGGGCTTGCAGGTTGGGCAGGCCTTCCAGCATCAGGATGCGGTCGATCAGTTTGTCGGCGTGCTTCATCTCGCCGATCGATTCTTCGTACTCTTTCTTCGCGATCTTCTCGAAGCCCCAGTGGCGGTACATGCGCGCATGCAGGAAGTACTGGTTGATGGCGGTCAGTTCGTTGGTCAGCTGTGCGTTCAGCAGACGGATTACTTCGGTATCACCCTTCATGGGAAGCCTCTTCTTATCTGGTTGTTGGTGCGGGAAATGCCGCCATTCTGCCACGAACGCCCCCATATCTGTAAGTAAAACATGAAAAAACGATCAGATAATAGTGGTGGTGAAAACGCTGTTGGAAGTGCGAACAATAATCATTTACATTAAATGCGCACAGGGCGGATAATACCGGCTTTGCCCCAGCAAGGACCTAGCCATGATGCTGCACATCCCCGGCGTGCTGACGCCGGACCAAGTACGCCAATTTCGCCAGCGCCTGGCGCAGACCGACTGGGTGGACGGGCGCGAAAGCGTGGGTGCCCAGGGTGCGCAGGTCAAGCGCAACCGCCAGCTGGCCGAAGGCTCGCCGCTGGCCAAGGAGCTGGGCGACATCGTGGCGCGCGCGCTGACGGCCAGCCCGCTGTTCTTCGCGTCCGCGCTGCCGCTGCGCGTGCTGCCGCCCTACTTCAACAGCTACGCCGGCGGCGAGCAGTACGGCCTGCACATCGACGGCGCCGTGCGCACCGACGGGCGCACGCTGCAAACCTTGCGCGCCGACGTCTCCACCACGGTCTTCCTCAGCGATCCAGAGGAATACGAAGGCGGCGAACTGGTGGTGATGGATTCCTATGGCGCGCACGAAGTGAAGCTGCCGGCCGGCGACGCCATCGTCTACCCGTCCAGCAGCGTGCACCGCGTGATGCCGGTGACGCGCGGAGAGCGGGTGGCGTCCTTCCTGTGGAGCCAGAGCATGGTGCGCGACGACGCCAAACGCGCCATGCTGTTCGAGCTGGACCAGAACATCCAGAAACTGCGCGCCCAGCACGGCGACAGCGAAGCCGTGGTCGGCCTCACCGGCCACTACCACAACCTGCTGCGCATGTGGGCCGAGCTGTAGGTCAGGAAAGCTGGAAGTTGATGGGAACGAGGACGTAGACGGCGACCGGCTTGCCGTCTTCCATATAGGGCTTGAACAGGGTGCGCATGGCGGCGCTGCGTCCGGCTTCGTCCAGGTTGCCGGAGCCGGACGATTTCTGGATGGTGGCCTGCTCGGGCAACCCTTTTTCGCTGATCAGCACGCGCAGCATGACCACGCCCGATTCGCCCAGGCGGCGCGAGATGGTGGGGTAGACCGGCGCCGGCGGTCGCACATATTCCACGCCCTGCACCAGCCTTGGCGCCGAAGGCGGAGCCGGCGGCGCGGGCGCGGCCTGCTGCGGCTGCGCGCTGGCCGGCTCGCTGGCCTTGTCATTGCTGCGCGGCTGGGCCGGCGGCAGCGTGATGGTGTTGTCGACGGTGATATTGAGCAGCGGCAAAGGCGGCGGCGTGATGGCCGGGGCTTGCTGCAGTACGGGAACGGTCTTGGCAGGCGGCGCCGGGGGCGGCGGGGGAGGGGTGACGAACGATACCGTCACGACTTGCGGCAGCACGGCATGCACGGCGTCGCGCAGCATGCCTGTTTGCAGCAGGTAGAACAGCCCTGCGTGAATGGCGACGATCGCCGAAAATTTTCCCAGCTTTGCCAGCCCCAGTGCTTGGGGGGCATCCATCGTCATCGCATTCATCGCGCTCCTTAAGTGGTCAAGGAGGGCCGCTTCAAAACTGTTTCGTTGATACGGCCCACGTGTTCGAGCAGGATCTCCTCGGCGGTCGAGGCGCACTGGCCGCAGCACGTGGCCAGGCCCAGGTCGGCGCGCAGTTCGTCCATGGAGGTGATGCCCAGTTCTATGGCTTGACGGATTTCGCGGTCTGAGATGTTGTTGCAGATACAAACAATCATTGCGTTACCTTCTGGCTGGATTTCGATGTTGATCCGTCATTTTTAATAGTTTCTTAATGAGAATCATTATCACTACGGTTCCCATTCTGCCGCAGTCCGGCGTACAATGCAAGCAGTTCCTGCAAATCCAACTCATTCGCATTTAGCCTTATAATGGCCGCACAGAAATTCATCACCGACCCGACTGGAAGCCCCATGACGCAAGCGCCCCCCCTGACCCAACTCGACACGCTGGAGACCGGCCGCAGCGCGGTGGTGGTGCATGTGGCGCCGGGCGACCCAGAGCAGGTGGAGGACGGCGCCGACCTGGCGCGGCGCCTGATGGAGCTGGGCTTTGTGCCGGGCGAGCGCATCCGCATGCTGAAGCGCGGCATGCCGGGCGGCGAGCCGCTGGCCATTAAAGTAGGCAACTCCACGTTCGCATTGCGCCGCTTCGAGGCCGCGCTGATCTCTATCCAACCGGAATAAATAATGGGTGCAGTAGACAAACCGGCGCAGGCCGTAGCGCAGGCGCCGATGGTGGCGCTGCTGGGCAATCCCAACTGCGGCAAGACGGCGCTGTTCAACCGCCTGACCGGCGCGCGCCAGAAGGTGGCCAACTACGCCGGCGTGACCATAGAACGCAAGGAAGGCCAGTTCACCTCGCCGGACGGCCACGCCTTCCGCCTGCTGGACCTGCCGGGCGCCTACTCGCTCAAGGCCCATACGCCGGACGAGGCCATCACGCGCGACGTGGTGGCCGGCCTGCGCGCCGGCGAAGCGTCGCCGGACGTGGTGGTGTGCGTGGTGGACGCCACCAACCTGCGCCTGAACCTGCGCCTGGTGCTGGAGATCCAGCGCCTGGGCTTGCCGATGCTGCTGGCGCTGAACATGGTGGACGTGGCCAGGAAGCGCGGCATCGAGATCGACGCCGCCAAGCTGTCCCAGGAGCTGGGCATGGCCGTGGTGGAAACCGTGGCGGTGACGGCGGGCGGCGAAAAATCGCTGCTGCGCGCGCTCGACGGCATGTGGCCGCTGGCCGCCACCCAGGCCCGTCCGCTGGCCGCCATCGACGCCGTATCGGTGGAAGAGACCCAGCGCGAAGTGCGCCGCATCCTGTCCGTGGTCAGCAACGACAGCCGCGACAAGGGCAACCTGAGCGAAAAAATCGACGACGTGGTGCTGCACCCGGTGCTCGGCCCCATCATCCTGGCGGTGCTGATGTTCCTGGTGTTCCAGGCCGTGTTCACCTGGGCCGCGCCGGTGATGGAATGGATCAAGGACACGGTGGACGGCGGCGGCGGCCTGCTCAAGGAGCACATGGCCGACGGCGTGCTGCGCAGCCTGCTGGTGGACGGCGTGATCAGCGGCGTGGGCAGCGTGCTGGTGTTCCTGCCGCAGATCCTGATCCTGTTCTTCTTCATCCTGATACTGGAAGACTGCGGCTACCTGCCGCGCGCGGCCTTCCTGCTAGACCGCCTGATGGGCGGCGTGGGCCTGTCCGGCCGCGCCTTCATCCCGCTGCTGTCCAGCTTTGCCTGCGCCATTCCGGGCGTGATGGCGGCGCGCACCATCCAGAACCCGCGCGACCGCCTGGTCACCATCATGATCGCGCCGCTGATGACCTGCTCGGCGCGCCTGCCGGTGTATGCGCTGGTGATCGCCGCCTTTATCCCCGAACGCGAAGTGTGGGGCGTGCTCAGCCTGCAAGGGCTGGTGCTGTTCGTGCTGTACTTTGCCGGCATCGTGTCCGCCATGGCGGTGGCCTGGTTCATGAAGCGCACCATGGGCGGCAAGAGCAAGCAGCCGCTGATGCTGGAACTGCCCAGCTACCACTGGCCGCATATGCGCAACCTGGCCATCGGCCTGTGGGAGCGCGCCAAGATCTTCCTGACCCGCGTGGGTACCGTGATCCTGACCTTGATGGTGCTGCTGTGGGCGCTGAGCAGCTTCCCCGGCGCGCCGGAAGGCGCCACGCATCCGGCCATCTACTACAGCCTGGCGGGCCTGCTGGGGCGCGGGCTGGAATTCGTGTTCGCGCCCATCGGCTTCAACTGGCAGATCTGCATCGCGCTGGTGCCGGGCATGGCCGCGCGCGAAGTGGCGGTGGGCGCGCTGGGCACGGTGTACGCGCTGTCCCAGACCGGCGACGCGCTGGCCTCGCAGCTCGAACCCATCCTGTCGCAGACCTGGTCGATGGCCACGGCGCTGTCGCTGCTGGCGTGGTACGTGTTTGCGCCGCAGTGCCTGTCCACCCTGTCCGTGGTGCGCCGCGAGACGGGCAGCGTGCGCTACTCCTTCATCATGGCCGGCTATATGTTTGCGCTGGCCTACGGCGCCTCCTTTATTACCTACCGCGTCGCACTGATGCTGGGAGCCTGATATGTGGCAGCAGATTATCGTGGGCCTGATCGTCGCAGCGGCGCTGCTGCACGCCAGCACCAAATACCTGCCGGCTGGCTGGCGCCGCCGCATCGTCTACGCGCTGGCCCGGCGCGGCCTGGACGAAGACAAGCTGGCCAAGTTCTTCAAGGTGCAGGACAGCTGCGGTTCCGGCTGCGGCAGCTGCGGCTCCTGCGGCCCCGGCGCCGATTCCTCCGCGCCCCCATCGCCGCCCGCCGCCCGCCGCGTCATCAAGCTCCACGTCCAGCGCTGATCTTGGCGGGTTACGCGGCTGCGCCGCTAACCCGCCCTACAATTTCCAGGCCCCGTATCCGTAGGGCGGGTTAGCGAAGCGTAACCCGCCATGCCACCGCGCGCTACTGTAGCGGGTGGAAGGACTCGGCTTGGGCGACCGGCCAGTAGAGGCCGAACACGGGCGGGAGCTTGGACAGCAGCGTGGGGTCGAGCAGCTGGCCGGGTTCGAGGTAGGGCAGCAGCGCCGAGGCGAGCTTGACCTGGTTGGGCGAGATGCGCCGCACAATGTGGTGCGGCTTGAGCTGCGAGGGGTGCGTCAGCCCGGCGGCGGCGATCAGCTCGGCCAGCGTTTTCATGGTGTTCTGGTGGAAGTGGGCCACGCGGCTGGTCTTGTCCGGCACCACCAGCGCGCGCTGGCGCAGCTTGTCCTGCGTGGCCACGCCGGTCGGGCAGCGGTCGGTGTGGCAGCTCTGCGACTGGATGCAGCCCAGCGCGAACATGAAGCCGCGCGCGGAGTTGCACCAGTCGGCGCCCAGCGCCAAAGTCCGCGCGATGTCGAAGGCGGTGATGATCTTGCCGGACGCGCCTATCTTGATGCGCTCGCGCAGCCCCGCGCCCACCAGCGTGTTGTGCACCAGTAGCAGCGCCTCCTGCAGCGGCGTGCCCACGTGGTCGGTGAATTCCACCGGCGCGGCGCCGGTGCCGCCTTCGCTGCCGTCGACCACGATGAAGTCGGGCGTGATGCCGGAGGCCAGCATGGCTTTGACGATGCCGAAAAATTCCCAGGGATGGCCGATGGCCAGCTTGAAGCCGGTCGGCTTGCCGCCGGACAGATTGCGCAGCTTGTCGATAAAGGCCAGCATTTCCAGCGGCGTGGAAAAGGCCGAGTGGTTGGCCGGGGAGATGCAGTCCACGCCCGCCATCACGCCGCGCGTGGCGGCGATTTCCAGGCTGACCTTGGGGCCGGGCAGCACGCCGCCGTGTCCCGGCTTGGCCCCTTGCGAGAGCTTCAGTTCTATCATCTTGACCTGCGCGGTGCAGGCGTTGGCGGCGAAGTTCTTTTCCGAGAAGCTGCCGTCCTCGTTGCGGCAGCCGAAGTAGCCCGAGCCGATTTCCCATACCAGGTCGCCGCCGTTTTCGCGGTGGTAGGGGCTGATGCTGCCTTCGCCCGTGTCGTGCATGAAGCCGCCGGTGCGCGCGCCGCCGTTCAGCGCCAGGATGGCGTTGGCCGACAGCGCGCCGAAACTCATCGCCGAGACATTGAACACGCTGGCCGAGTAGGGCTGCGCGCGCGGGCAGTCCGGATGGTTGCCGATCTCGATGCGGAAGTCGTGGCCGTTCACCGGCGCCGGCTGGATCGAGTGGTTGATCCATTCGTAGCCGGCCTGGTAAACGTCGAGCTGGGTGCCGAAGGGGCGCTTGTCGGTGTCGAGCTTGGCGCGCTGGTAGACGATGCTGCGCTGGTTGCGCGAGAACGGCGCGGCGGACTGGTCGTCCTCCAGCAGGTATTGGCGGATCTCGGGCCGGATGGCTTCGAACATGAAGCGGAAGTGCGCCAGGATGGGGTAGTTGCGGCGCAGCGCGCGCTTGGTCTGCAGCACGTCGGCGATGCCGACCACGGTGAGTGCGGCTGCGGCGGCGGCCACCCACAGCGGCGCCCCCATGGCCAGCGACAGCGGCAGGGCGGCGGCGGCGCCGGCGAACGCGGAATAGCGCAACATGGTCATGAACGGTCCTGTATCGGTGGCGTGGGCCGATTGTAGGACGGAAGCAAAAAAAACGCCACCGGGGCTCTGGGGAGAGGCCGGTGGCGGGCACACATTGCCTCCCGCGAGGGAGGCCGTAGGGAGGTGCTAAGGGGTGTGGTTGATCAATCTTAGAAGCGGATGTTGGCGGTCAGGCTGGCCGAGCGCGGCACGCCCGGGGTGTAGCGGTAGCCGGACTTGTTGATCGCCGCAACGTACTCTTCGCCGGTGATGTTATTCACGTTCAGCTGCAGGTCCACGTTCTTGTTGACGGTGTAGGCCGCCATGGCGTTGGCCACCCAGTAGCCGTCGGCGTAGGCCGGGGTGCCGACCGCGCCGTCGGTGCCGCGCAGCAGCTTGCCGGAGTAGCGCAGGCCGCCGCCCACTTTCAGGCCGAAGGGCAGCGTGTACGAGGTCCACGCTGTGAAGGAGTCCTTGGGCGTGTAGGTCAGCTGGTTCTGGCCATTGGCGGTGATGGTCTTGCCGGCCAGGACTTCGGTCTTCATGTGGGCATAGCCTGCGCTGATCAGCCAGTTCTTGGCCAGCTCGCCGGTCACGCCGATCTCGACGCCTTCCACGCGCTTCTTGCCGGTCTGGTAGTACTGCAGGTCGATCGGGTCCTGCTCAACCTCGTTCTTCACGGTGGTGCGGTAGATGGCGCCGGTCAGGGCCAGTTTCTGTTTCAGCAGGTCCCACTTGCCGCCGATTTCCTGGGTGGTGGTTTCCTGCGGGTCGAACTTCGGATTGGCCGCGCTGCTGGCGCTGGCCGACAACGAGAAGTTGGAGCCGCCCGGCGGCTGCTTGGACGTGGCCACGGTGGCGTACACGCTGCTGTCCGGGGTCGGCTTGTACAGCGCCGACAGCTTGCCGTTCACCAGGGTGTCGGACAGGTTCATATTGGCCGGCAGCAGGGTGCCGACCGGCAGCGTTGGATTGGCGGCGGCGGTCGACAGCGTGATGGCGTTGTAGGTGGTGCGGAAGTGGTCGGCGCGGATGCCGCCGCTGAACATCCACTGCTCGCCCAGCTTGGCCGTGTCGAACAGGTACAGGCTCTGGGTGTTGGTGCTGCCGTCGGTCATGGCGCCGTTGCGCACCGGGTTCAGGCCGACCGGTTTGATCGAGGAGTCCGGGTTGTACAGCGGCGTGTCGGCCAGGGTGCCCAGGCTGGCGGCCAGGTAGCTGTAGCTGACTTGCTTCTCGTTGGTGAATTCCAGGCCGGCGATGGCGGTGTGCTTCATGCCGGCGGCGTCGAATTCGGCGGTCAGGTTGGTCTGGTTGGTCAGGATTTCGTTGCGCTGGTCCTTGATGGTGCGGGTGGTGCGTTTCAGCAGCCAGGCCGACGGGTCCAGCACGGCGCCGGTGTTGTTGTTGGCGCGCGTGACCAGGTTGGCGGCGGTGCCCATGAAGGCGGTCAGCAGGTAGTCCTGGTCGGTCTTGCCGAAGCGCGAGGTGTTCTGCAGCTTGACGGTGGACGAGAAGTCGTGGTCCACGCGCACGGTGGCCATGTCGGCTTTCACTTTGTCGTAGTCGCTGCTGGAGCCGTAGAAGCCTTTCGGATTGACCATGGCGGCGGTGTTCAGTTCCGGACGCGGCGCGGCTGCGGTGCCAGGGCTGGTGTAGCCTGGCAGGCCGATGGTGGGCACGCCGCCGTCGGGGACGTTGTCCTGGTCCACGTGCAGATAGCTCAGCGTCAAACGGGTGGGGCTGCCGATGCCGAAGGCGACGGTCGGCGCGATGGCCCAGCGCTTGTTCTTGACCACGTCGCGGCCCGGCTTGCCGCTGTCCTGCGCCAGCGCGTTGAAGCGGAAGGCGATGCCTTTCTCGGCGCTGATCACCTGGTTCACGTCGGCGGTGGCGCGCTTCTGTTCGGCGCTGCCGAAGGTCACGCGGCCCGAGTAGGCGTCCTGCATGTGGGCTTGCTTGGAGCTCAGGTTGATCGAGCCGGTGGGCGCGCCGCGGCCGCTGTCGGTGCCGGCGGGGCCTTTCAGGATGTCGATCTGTTCAACGTTGAACACGTCGCGCGAGATCGAGCCCATGTCGCGCACGCCGTCCACGTAGATGCTGCTGGAGGCGTCGAAGCCGCGCATGAAGATGGCGTCGCCGGTGTTGGTGTTGCCGTTCTCGCCCAGGAAGAAGGCGCCCACGCCCGGGGTGTTGGCCAGCGCCTCGGTCAGCGTGGCGGCGCCTTGCTGCTCGATCAGCTCGCGCTTGATGACGGTGATGGTCTGCGGCGTGTTCACCAGCAGTTCGCTGTACTTGGCAGAGGCGGCGCGGTCGGCCTTGAAGTCGTTCTCTTTCGCGCCTTCCACGCGCACTTCCTGCATGGTCGCGGGCGCTGCCGCCGCGGCGGTTGCGCTTGCTGCGGCAGGCGCGGCGTCGGCCGCGTGGCCGGTGGCAGCCATCGGCAGCAGCATGGCGGCCAGGAGCGTGTTCATGGGAGTGAAAGCTGGGGTTGCGTGCTTGCGGCTTGTGATTGCCATGGTGTGTCTTCTCGGTAAAAGTTTGTAAAGATCGAGCAAGATGATAGCAACTGTATGCGTTTATGTAAACGAGAATTGTTATCATTCCCATTTCGATTACTATTCGCACTGGGAAGCGATACACCGGGAAGATGGTGGAAATGCTAAGCTGGCGGATTGCGGGCCATGCCCGGGCACTGTATGAGGGAAGCGTCATGATTGTGGTCCACCACCTGAACAATTCACGTTCGCAGCGCGTGCTGTGGCTGCTCGAGGAACTGGGGCTGGAGTACCAGATCGTGCGCTACCAGCGCGACGCCAAGACCATGCTGGCGCCGCCGGAGCTGAGCGCCATCCATCCGCTGGGCAAGTCGCCCGTCATCACCGACGGCGACGCCACCGTGGCCGAGTCGGGCGCCATCATCGAATACCTGGTGGAGAAGTACGGCAACGGCAGGCTGGTGCCGCCCGCCGGCACGGCCGACAAGCGGCGCTGGACCTATTTCCTGCACTACGCCGAAGGCTCGGCCATGGCGCCGCTGCTGATGAAGCTGGTGTTCGACCGGGTCGAGAGCGGCCCGGCGCCGTTCTTCGTCAAGCCCATCGCCAAGGCCATCGCGGCCAAGGTCAAGGGCAGCTACATCCTGCCGCAGATCGAGCGCCACCTGGACTACCTGGAAGGGGAGCTGGGCAAGACCGAATGGTTCGCCGGCGCCGAGTTCAGCGCGGCCGACGTGCAGATGAGCTTCCCGCTCGAAGCGGCGGCCGCGCGCGGCGGCCTTGCGCGCAGCCGGCCCCGCCTGATGGCCTTCCTGGAGCGCATCCACGCCCGCCCGGCCTACCAGCGCGCGTTGGAAAAAGGCGGCCCTTACGAACTGCTGCGCTGAGGCGCCGGGCTGTGGCGCCAGTGCTAGAATGGCGCCACTGAACCAGACGCAGATTTTTCATGGGTAGACTCCTCGCCATCGACGGCTTGAACATTGTGCGCCGCGTGTATGAAGCCAGCCCCGAACCCGATTCGGACCTGAAGGCCGAAATCGCGCTGCGCCATGCGCTGTCCTCGTTCCGCAACCTGATCACCGACCACCAGCCCACGCACGTGCTGCCGGCCTTCGACTATGGCGGCGCCACCTGGCGCCACCAGCTCTACGCCGGCTACCGCGAGGGCCGCGCGCCCATGCCCGGCGTGCTGCGCGAGGCGCTGCCGGAGTTCTACCAGAGCCTGGGCCGCTTCGGCCTGCGCGTGGTCAGCCTGCCGGACGTGGAGGCGGACGACGTGATCGGCACCGTCGTGCTGCGCTGGCTGGCCGAGGACCGCGGCGCCGCCGTGGTGGCCACCACCGACAAGGACCTGCATTGCCTGGTTGCCCAGGGCGCGCTGGTGTGGGACCATTTCAAGAGCGAGTGGCACGACCATGCCTGGTGCGAGAAGAAATGGGGCGTGCCGCCCGAGCAGCTGCCGGACCTGCTGGCGCTGATGGGCGACGCCACCGACAGCATTCCCGGCGTGTCCAAGGTGGGCCTGAAGACGGCGGCCAAACTGTTGCGCACATACGGCAGTCTGGACGCCATCATGGCTGGCGCCGGCATCCTCAAGGACACGCTGGGGGAAACCTTACGAAAAGAGCGCGAGATGCTGTATCTTTCTCGTCAGCTGGTGCAATTGAAGACGGATGTGCGGGTCGGCGTGAGCTGGAATATGCTGGCCTGGGAATCCGCGTAAAGATAAACAAGTGGGGTGAGAGATGTTAAAAGCTGTGATAGTCGACACCAGTGCGGTGGCGCGCGGCTTGCTGAATACGGTGCTGCTGGACGGCGGCTACGACGTGGTGGGCCAGGGCCATACCGGCGCCAGCGCCATCGCGCTGATGGTGAAATACCAGCCGCAGCTCGTCTGCATTGCGCGCGACGTGTTCGACGCCGACGAGGCCTCCGTGGCCGAGCTGCGCAAGGGCTGGCCGAAGTCGCTGATCTTCATGGTCTCGAGCGAGTTTGACGCGGCCACCGTGCAGAAGGCCCACGCCATGGGCGTGAACGGTTTTATCGTCAAGCCCTTCAACGCCGGCACGGTGCTCAACACCATCCGCAATACCGTGATCGCCATGGTAAAACGCCAGCAGAAAGCGCTGGCGGATCAGAACGGCGCGGCCGAAAACGGCGCCGGCGAGGCCTGATTATTCGAACGTCGAGGCGGCGATGATGCCGCCGCCCAGGCACACGTCGCCGTCGTACAGCACGGCCGACTGGCCGGGCGTGACCGCCCACTGCGCGTCCGGGAAACCGAGCGAGAAGTTGAGCATGCCGTCCGCCGCCACGTCGCACGGCACGTCGGCCTGGCGATAGCGGGTCTTGGCCGAGATGCGGCCGGCCTCGGGCGCCACGCCCGCGATCCAGCTGGCCTGGTCCGCCGTCAGCGCGGACGACAGCAGCCACGGATGGTCGTGTCCCTGCACCACCCACAGCGTATTGCTCTCGATGTCCTTGCGCGCCACATACCACGCGTCGCTGGAGCCGTCGGCGTTCTGGTAGGTCTTCACGCCGCCTATGCCTATGCCCTTGCGCTGTCCCAGCGTGTAGAAGGACAGGCCCACGTGCTCGCCCACCACCTTGCCGTCCGGCGTCTTCATCGGACCCGGCTTGTGCTGCAGGTAGCGGCCCAGGAACTCGCGGAACGGGCGTTCGCCGATAAAGCAGATGCCGGTCGAATCCTTCTTGGCGGCGTTCGGCAGCTGCAGCTTCTCTGCAATCTTGCGCACTTCGGTTTTCGGGATTTCGCCCAGCGGGAACAGGGTCTTGGACAACTGCGCCTGGTTCAGGCGGTGCAGGAAATAGCTCTGGTCCTTGGTGTGGTCGAAGGCCTTCAGCAGCTCGAAGCGATCATTCAGCGTGTTGTGGCGCACGCGCGCATAGTGGCCGGTGGCGATCAGGTCCGCGCCCAGGTGCATGGCGTGGTCGAGGAAGGCCTTGAACTTGATCTCGGCGTTGCACAGCACGTCCGGATTGGGCGTGCGGCCGGCCTGGTATTCGCGCAGGAACTCGGCGAACACGCGGTCCTTGTATTCGGCGGCGAAGTTGACGGCCTCGATGTCCACGCCCACCACGTCGGCCACGCTGGCCGCGTCTATCCAGTCCTGGCGGGTGGAGCAGTATTCGGAGTCGTCGTCATCTTCCCAGTTCTTCATGAACAGGCCGATCACCTCGTAACCCTGTTCTTTGAGCATCCACGCCGCGACCGAGGAGTCCACCCCGCCCGACATGCCGATAACGACTTTTTTCTTACTCATTCTTGATTTCCGTCAAACTTCTTATAACTTCGCTTAAACTTCGCCGAACACGGAGTCATGTGTGTGCAAAAGCTCCAAGGGCGCGCGCTTGCCCGCCAGGTACTCGTCCACGCAGGTGAGCAGCAAAGGACTGCGGTGGCGCTCCGCGCAGGCGGCAATTTCGTCGCGCGTGAGCCACATGGTGCGCAGGATGCCGTCGTCCAGCGGACGGCCCTCATGCAGGGCGCCGGCCACGCCGCAAAAGGCGAAGCGCAGGTACTGCACGGCCTCGCCGGTGCGTGCCGAACGGTAGCGCGACATATACATGCCCACCAGTCCGGTAGGCGTGAAATCGTAGGCGGTTTCCTCCAGCACTTCGCGCACCACGGCCTGCTCCAGCGATTCAAACGGATCCAGGTGGCCCGCGGGCTGGTTCAGCCGTATGCCATCGCTGGTCTCCTCCTCGATCAATAGGAATTTGCCATCGCGCTCAATGACGGCGGCAACGGTTACAGAGGGTCTCCAGGTTCGCGGCATGTGTCTCTTCCTTGAAAGAGCCGCCATTTTAGCTTGTTCCGATGCGTTGCGTTCCGATGTCGCCTAAATAGAGGGAAAGTTCGATTAAAACCGGTTTCCAGGGGCTTGTTTTGCACCACATGGGATGGCGTTTCCACGGTGTGAAACCGGGGGTGTCTTATGCGCGACAGGCGATGGTTGTTGCCGGGCTAAAAAGGTTAGCTTTCAGGAAAACCGTGCTATGTTCTACAAAGAGCAACACTATTTTGCAACTTCTGGAGGCTACATGAGAATAGGCATACCGGCGGAGACACGGCCAGGGGAAACCCGGGTTGCGGCGACGCCTGAAACTGTAAAAAAACTCGCTGCCAAGCATCAGATCATCGTGCAGGCGGGGGCCGGCTTGACGGCCTCGGTGACGGACGAGGCTTACGCCGCGGCCGGCGCCACCATAGGCACAGCGGCGGACGCCTACGGCGCCGACGTGGTGCTCAAGGTGCGCGCCCCGAACGCGGAGGAGCGCGCGCTGATGAAGGCCGGCACCGTCCTCATCGGCATGCTCAACCCATTCGACGCCGAGAACATCGCCGCCATGGCCGCCGCCGGGCTGCAGGCCTTTGCGCTGGAAGCGGTGCCGCGCATTACGCGCGCGCAGTCGATGGACGTGCTGTCCTCGCAGGCCAACATCGCCGGCTACAAGGCGGTGCTGGTGGGCGCCAATACCTACCAGCGCTTCATGCCCATGCTGATGACCGCCGCCGGCACCGTGAAAGCGGCCCGCGTGCTGATCATGGGCGTGGGCGTGGCGGGCCTGCAGGCCATCGCCACGGCCAAGCGCCTGGGCGCGGTGATCGAGGCCTCCGACGTGCGGCCGCCGGTGAAGGAGCAGGTGGAATCGCTGGGCGCCAAGTTCATCGACGTGCCTTTCCTCACCGATGAAGAAAAAGAGATCGCGCAAGGCGTGGGCGGCTATGCCCGTTCCATGCCGGCGGACTGGATGAAGCGCCAGGCGGAACTGGTGCATGAACGCGCCAAGCTGGCCGACATCATCATCACCACCGCGCTGATCCCGGGCCGCGCCGCGCCGGTGCTGATCTCGGAAGAGACCGTGAAAGCCATGAAGCCGGGCTCCGTGATTGTCGACCTGGCGGTGAGCCAGGGCGGCAACTGCCCGCTGTCGGAACTGAACAAGACTGTCATCAAGCACGGCGTGCACATCGTCGGCGAGCCGGACCTGGCCTGCCACGTTGCGGCCGACGCGTCCGCCCTGTATGCGCGCAACGTGCTGGACTTCCTCAAACTGATCATCGACAAAGAAGACAAGCTGGTGATCGACCGCGAAGACGAAATCCTGAAGGCCACTCTGGTGTGCGCCGACAGCGTGGTCTTGCGCAAATAAGGAGAATAAAAATGGAAGTTAGCCACACCATCACCAATCTCATTATCTTCGTGCTGGCGATCTACGTCGGCTACCACGTGGTCTGGGGCGTCACGCCCGCGCTGCATACGCCGCTGATGGCGGTGACCAATGCGGTATCGGCCATCATCATCGTCGGCGCCATGCTGGCGGCGGGCCTGACCGAAGGCCTGACCGGCCAGGTTGCCGGCACCATCGCCGTCGCGCTGGCCGCAGTCAATGTGTTCGGCGGATTCCTGGTCACCCAGCGCATGCTGGAGATGTTCAAGAAAAAAGAGCCCAAGGCCAAACCTGCGGCGGGAGACAAAGCATGAGCTTCATCAGCCTGAATCTTGTCACGATGATGTATTTGATCGCCTCGGTGTGCTTCATCCAGGCGCTCAAGGGCTTGTCGTCGCCGGCCAACGCGCGCCGGGGCAATGCCTTCGGCATGACCGGCATGGCCATCGCAGCCGTCACCACGGTGGCGCTGATCCTCAAACTGCGGGCCGAAGCGGCCAGCGCCGGCGCGGGCAACGGCCTGGGCCTGGGCCTGGTGGCGTTGGGCGTGGTGGTGGGCGGCGGCATCGGCGCCTATCTCGCCAAGACGGTCGAGATGACCAAGATGCCGGAACTGGTGGCGGCCATGCACTCGCTGATCGGCCTGGCCGCAGTGTGCATCGCGGTGGCCGCCGTGTCCGAGCCGCACGCCTTCAACATCGCCCAGGCGGGCCAGGCGCTGCCGGTCGGTAACCGCATCGAACTGTTCATCGGCACCTTCGTGGGCGCCATCACCTTCTCCGGTTCGGTGATCGCTTTCGGCAAGCTGGCGGGCAAATACAAGTTCCGCCTGTTCCAGGGCGCGCCGGTGGTGTTCGCCGGCCAGCACATGCTGAACCTGGTGCTGGCCATCGTCATGGTGGGCCTGGGCCTGGCCTTCGTGTTCGCGGGCGGCGTGGAGCCGGCGTGGACGCCGTTCATTATCATGACCGCCATCGCCTTCGTGCTGGGTGTGCTCATCATCATCCCCATCGGCGGCGCGGACATGCCGGTGGTGGTGTCGATGCTGAACTCCTACTCCGGCTGGGCCGCTGCCGGCATCGGCTTCTCGCTGAACAACTCCATGCTGATCATTGCCGGTTCGCTGGTGGGTTCGAGCGGCGCCATCCTGTCCTACATCATGTGCAAGGCCATGAACCGCTCCTTCTTCAACGTGATCCTGGGCGGCTTCGGCGGCGACGCGGCGGCGGCTTCGTCGGGCGGCGGCTCGCAGCCTGCGCGTCCGGTGAAATCCGGTTCGGCGGACGATGCGGCCTTCATCATGGCCAATGCGGAAACCGTGATCATCGTTCCGGGCTACGGCCTGGCGGTGGCGCGCGCGCAGCACTCGCTGAAAGAGCTGGTGGAAAAGCTCACGCACAAGGGCGTGACCGTGAAGTACGCCATCCATCCGGTGGCGGGCCGCATGCCGGGCCACATGAACGTGCTGCTGGCCGAAGCCGAGGTGCCGTACGACCAGGTGTTCGAGATGGAGGACATCAACGGCGAATTCGGCCAGACCGACGTGGTGCTGGTGCTGGGCGCGAACGACGTGGTGAACCCGGCCGCGAAAGATCCGAAATCGCCTATCGCGGGCATGCCCATCCTGGAGGCCTACAAGGCCAAGAGCATCATCGTCAACAAGCGTTCCATGGCATCCGGCTATGCGGGCCTGGACAATGACCTGTTCTACCAGGCCAATACCATGATGGTGTTCGGCGATGCGAAGAAGGTGATTGAGGATATGGTGAAGGCAGTCGAGTAAGCCGGCTGTTCTTTCATTCGTAGTCCGAAGCGGGGCTGGGTTTGCCGCGCTGGCGGGTGAACTCCGCCAGCGCGGCAGCGTGGCGCTGGCGGCTGGCTTCCGTTTGCCAGCGGGTCTGCGCCTGCATCAGCGCGGCTGCCCCTTCGCGTGTGCCGAGCAGGCGGTCTATCCTCCGTATTGCGGCCCGGCCCCAGGGCGTGCGCGGACAGGCCACGCCGACGGTGACCGGAGCGCTGCCGCCAGCCACCGCCACGGTTTTGAGCGTTGCCAGTTCCGGTGCGCGCGACATTTCGTAGGCCAGCGCGAAGTCGTAGTCCAGCGTGTAGTCGGCGCGCTTGGCGGCGATCATCCTGAGGATGTTGCCGCCGTAGCTGCTGACCGGAATGATCTGCAAGCTGGAATGCCTGGGCCGGCGCGCAATGGCGCCATCGGCTGCGGCGCCGTAGCTGCGCTTGTCGACCACGATGCCGTGCAGCTTGGCGCGTTCCAGCAGGGCGGCCAGGTCGGCTTCGCCGGCGCTGTTCAGCGGCACCGAGGGCAGCGAGGCGCCGCGCACGATGAGCACCGGCGGCGGCAAGAGGTTGGTGTTGCTGAAGTAGGCGATGCGCTCGCGCTCCGGCGTGCGCAGCGCGGCGGGAAAGCAGACCGCTTCGCCGCGTTCAAGGATTTCCCAGGTGCGCCTGGCGTTGGCGTAGATGTAGCGGTGCTCGGCTTCGGGCCAGCGGGCGGTGATGAAGTTGACGGCCTGGTCGGCGACGCCGTTGCCGGGTTTGCCGTTGACCGGAATGGCTGCGGGCGGGAAGTCGGGCATCACCCAGGTCATCACGTCTTTGGCCTGCGCCGCGCCGGGCGCCAGTCCCGCCGCGATGGCCAGCGCGCAAGCGGCGGCCGATACAGTGCGCCATGCCGCGTGCCTGCGGGTAGTGTGGGCGGCGGTATGGGCTGGCATGGCTGTGCTGTGGGCAGGTTAGCGGCGGCCGAACATCATCAGTTCGGCCAGCATGCCGCGCGCGGGGCCGAACAGGTCGATGGCGGCGAGCGAGGCGCCCAGCAGCGCTTGCGCCGGCGAGTCGTTGGCGAACACGCGCGCCATGGTGTCGGTCAAGTGCACGGTCAGGCTGCGGTCGGCGCTGCGCTGCGCTTCGTACTGCGCCAGCATGGCCGGCGTGGCGCCTTGCGCCAGCAGGCGCGCCAGCACGGCGGCGTCGCGCAGGCCGAGGTTCAGGCCCTGGCCCGCTACCGGATGCAAAGTCTGCGCCGCGTTGCCGATGGCGGCCATGCGCAGCCTGCCATCGCCGCCGGCCTTGCCGGCATTGAGCCCGAGCGGAAACGCCACGCGGCGCGAGGTGTGGGTGAAGCTGCCCACGCGCGTGCCGAAGGCTGTTCCCAGCTGCTCCAGGAAGGCCGCATCGTCCAGCGCAAGCAGCGCCTGAGCGCTGTCCGGACGCACGCACCACACCAGCGAATATTCCCCATCCTGCGGCAGCAGCGCCAGCGGGCCTTGTTCGGTAAACCGTTCGTAAGCGCGGTGCGCCACCGGCGCGCTGCTGCGCACCTGCGCGATGATGGCGGTCTGGCCGTAGTCGCGCTGCCGGGCCTTGGCTTGCTGCTCGCCGAACAGGCCGCCCTCGGCCTGCACCACGATGGAGGCCGTCAGCGTGCGCGGCTGGCCGTCTTCCTCGATGGCGATGGCGACGTGGCCGGGCTGTTCTTCCATACCCGTCACCAGCGCGGGACGCAGCGCGGCGATGCCTGCGCGTTCGCAGGCCGCGCCCAGTTCCGTCACCAGCGCGCCGTAGCGGCTCACATAGCCCAGCGCTTCCAGCTTGTGCTCCCCGCGGTCTATCATGCTGCGGCCGAACTGGCCGCGGCGCGAGACGTGGATCTGGTGGATGGCGGTGGCGGGCACGGGCCAGCAGCCGATGTCTTCCAGGATCTGGCGGCTGCCGTAGGACAGGGCCAGCGAGCGCGGGTCGTTGCCGGCTTGCTGCAGGGTGCGCGCGTCGACCAGCGCAATGCGCTGCGGCGCCACGCCGCGTTTCGCCAGCAGCGCCGCCAGCGCCATGCCGGCCGGGCCTGCGCCGCAGATGGCGATGTCGTAGCCGGGCGCGCCGTTTTCGATATGGCTCATGGCTGCTGCATCAGTTGTTCTATCTCGTCCACGGTCTTGGGCGCGGCGGCGCTCAGGATGGTGTAGCCGTCGTTGGTCACCAGCACGTCGTCCTCGATGCGGATGCCAATGTTCCAGTACTGCTCCGGCACGTCCGGCGCAGGGCGCACATAGATGCCCGGCTCCACCGTCAGCACCATGCCCGCATGCAGCGGGCGCGATGGGGTGCCGGTGGTGCGCACGTCGCGGTACAGGCCCACGTCGTGCACGTCCATGCCCAGCCAGTGGCCGGTGCCGTGCATGTAGAAGCGCGTGTAGTCCTTGCCGGCGATGGCCGCGTCCAGCGTGGGATAGCCGGACTTGTCCAGCAGGCCCAGGTCCAGCATGCCTTGCACCAGCACCCGCACGGCGGCGTCGTGCACCGACTGGTAGGGCTGGCCGGGACGGATCGCCTGCAGCGCCGCGTCCTGCGCCGCCAGCACCAGTTCGTACAGCGCGCGCTGCGGTGCGCTGAAGCGGCCGTTCACCGGATAGGTGCGCGTGATGTCGGAGGCGTAGCCGTCAAGCTCGCAGCCGGCGTCGATCAGCACCAGGTCGCCGTCGCGCGTCTGCGCGTTGTTGGCGTTGTAGTGCAGCACGCAGGCGTTGGCGCCGCTGGCGACGATGGAGTTGTAGGCGGGCGCCTGCGCGCCGTTGCGGCGGAACTCGTACAGCAGCTCCGCTTCGATTTCGTATTCATGCATGCCGGGCCGCGATGCGCGCATGGCGCGCGCGTGGGCCTGGCCGGAAATGGTGGCCGCGCGCAGCATGGTGGCCTGCTCGCTCTCGTCCTTGATCAGCCGCATTTCGTCTATCAGCGGCAGCAGGTTGTGGTGCGTTTCCGGCGCCGTCACGCCGCTGCGCGACTGGCCGCGCACGGCGTCCACCCAGCGCTTGATCTGGGTTTCCAGCTGCGCGTGCTGCGCAGCGCGGCCTTGCGGCGCGTACAGGGTAGGCACATTGGCCAGCAGGCGCGCCATTTCGGCGTCCAGCGCGGCGACGGGGAAGGCGGCGTCGAAGCCGAAGGCCTCGCGCGCCGCGTCCGGGCCGTGGCGGTAGCCTTCCCAGATTTCGCGCTCGGCGTTTTTCTCGCGGCAGAACAGCAGCGCTTGCGGCGCTTCGTCGTGGCGCGGCGCCACCAGCACCAGCACCGCCTCCGGCTCGGTGAAGCCGGTCAGGTAGTAGAAGTGGCTGTCGTGACGGTAGGGATAGTCGCTGTCGCTGTTGCGCGGCACTTCGGGCGCGGTGGCCAGCACGGCCACGCTGCCCGGCTCCATCAGCGCCAGCAGGCGCTTGCGGCGCAGGGCATGGGTGTTCATGGCGCGGCCTTTACGCCGTTCAGTTCATTGAGCTGGTCCACCGTGCCGACGTTGACCCAGTCGCCTTCATACAGCTCGCCGCCCACCTGGCCCAGGTCCGCGTACTTGCGTATCAGCTTGCCCAGGCCCGCGTGCTGGCCGGGCGCTATGCCGTCGAACATCTCGGGACGGTACACGCCGATGTTGCCGAAGTTCCACAGCGTGTCGCCCTCGTTGGCCACCGAGTACATATTCAGCGCGAAGTCGCCCTTGGGGTTGTGCCACGGGTTCTTGGTCAGCCACACCCAGGCCACGTCGCGCTTGTCCTTGGGATAGGGGTTGCCCCACATGTCCTTATCGTGCAGCACGTCCGTGACCTGCTCGAAGTCGAAGTAGGGGCAGTAGATGTCGCCCGAGATGGCCAGGAAGGGTTCCTCGCCCAGCAGGTGGCGCGCCTGCGCAATGCCGCCCGCCGTTTCCAGCGGCGAGTCCGCCGGCTCGGGCGAATAGCGGATCTGCGCGCCGAACTGGCCGCCGTCGCCCAGCGCGTCCTCTATCATGTGGCCCAGGTGGGCGTGGTTGATCACGATGTCCGTGATCCCGCCGCGCACCAGGTTCAGGATGTGCCACACGATCAGCGGCCGGCCGCGCACCTTCAGCAGCGGCTTGGGGCATGCGTCGGTGAGCGGGCGCATGCGCTCGCCGCGTCCGGCGGCGAAGATCATAGCTTTCATGGCGCCGCCCTCAGAAGGTGTAGCCGACTTGGGGCTGCTTGTTTTCCAGCGCGTCCAGCAGGCGCACCAGCGGCTTGAGGTCCTTGTAGCGGCCCGCCGTCTTGCGCACGTAATCCAGCACGGTGGGCAGGTCGCCCAGGTACATCGGCTTGCCGTCGCGGTAGTTCAGGCGGCAGAAGATGCCGAGGATTTTCAGGTGGCGCTGCAGCGCCATGTATTCGAAGTCCTTGTAGAAGGAGTCGATGTCCTTGTTCACCGGCAGGCCTTCGGCCTTGGCGTGCTGCCAGTAGCGGATGGCCCAGTCCAGCACCAGCTCCTCGTCCCACGAAATGTAGGCGTCGCGCAGCAGCGAGGCCACGTCGTAGGTGATGGGGCCGTAGACGGCGTCCTGGAAGTCCAGGATGCCGGGGTTTTTCTCGTCCATCCACATCAGGTTACGGGAGTGGAAATCGCGGTGCATATAGACCTGCTGCTGCGCCAGGCAGTTGGCGATGATGGCGTCGAACACCTTCTGCAGCTCGGCCGCCTGGGCTTCGGTCAGCACGGCGCCCAGGTGTTTGCCGATGTACCATTCCGGGAACAGGTTCATCTCGCGCAGCATGAAGGCGCGGTCGAATTCGGGCAGCACGCCGGGCTGGCTGGCCTTCTGGATCTGCACCAGCGCTTCCAGCGCCTCGGCGTACATGGTGGAGGCGTTGTCCGGGTCCAGCACCTGCAGATAGGTGCTCACGCCCAGGTCCTGCAGCAGCAGGAAGCCGCGCTCGACGTCCTGCGCCACGATGGCGGGCACGGACACGCCGGCGGCGGCGAACAGCGCGTCAACCTTGACGAAGGCCGGCACGTTCTCGCGTTCGGGCGGCGCGTCCATCACGATCAGGGTGGCGCCGTGGGCCTGCTGGTGCGCGGGCAGCACGTCGACGCGGAAATAGCGGCGGAAGCTGGCGTCGGCCGAAGCGGGGCGCGCGGACGCCGGGTCGACCAGGTTGAGGGAAGCGAGCCAATCTTTCAACAGGATCAGGCGGGTGTCGGCGCCGTCTTGGGCGCCGTTGGATGGTGAATTAGACAATAAAGACATGAAACAGCCTGTGGAATCCGGTTGGTGTGAACAATTCCCATATAATAAGGGATTAAAGTTAAAAAATCGCCTGTCAATGGTGTTTCGCCCCTTCATTTCATGAGCCGGTTCTCAGTCCCTCCTAGCCCCCACAGCTGGGCGTTCGCGCTCACGGCCCTCGTTACCGCCACAGCGGTGCCCGGCTACGCCCAGACCGCCCCCAAACGCACGCACGTGGCCGACCCGGACGCGCCGACCATTATCCGTGCCGAGGAATTCGATGGCCGCCCGGACCGGGAACTGAATCTGGCGCGCGACGTCGAGATCGTGCGCGACAAGACCCGCGTGACGGCCGACACGGCCTGCTTCCGCCAGGTCGAGGACGAGGTCGAGGCGCGCGGCGGCGTGAAGATCTGGCGCTACGGCGACTACTACACCGGCGACGAGCTGAAACTGAACCTGGAATCGGGCAAGGGCTATATGCTCAACCCGACCTACAAGCTGGAGCTGAACGCGGCGCAGGGCAAGGCGCGGCGCATCAACTTCCTGGGCGAGGACGAGGCGCTGGTCATCGACGGCACCTACAGCACCTGCCAGGGACCGGATCCGGACTGGTATCTGAAATCGAGCACGCTGAACCTGGACTCCGGGCGCGACGTGGGCGTGGCCGGCAAGACCATCGTCTACTTCAAGAACGTGCCCATCATCGGCACCCCGGCCATGTCGTTCTCGCTGTCGGGCGCGCGCCGCTCCGGCTGGCTGCCGCCGATCCCGGGCTTCGGCTCCAAGGGCCGCGCCGAACTGACGGTGCCGTACTACTTCAATATCGCTCCCAACCGCGACCTGACGCTGTTCCCGCGCCTGATCGCCCAGCGCGGCATCCAGCTCGGCGCGCACGCGCGCTACATCGGCGAAACCGACGCGGGCAGCTACGCCGGCGACACCTTCATCGAGTATCTGCCGAACGACAAGCTGGCCAATGCCGACCGCTGGATGATCACGTCCAACCACACGCAGGCCATCGCCAAGGACTGGACCTACGGCTGGAACGTGCGCGCCGCATCGGACAACAACTACCCGAGCGACTTCTCCAAGACCGTGTCCGGCTCGGCCGAGCGCCAGCTGCTGCGCGAGCTGCGCACCGACTACCGCGGCGAGTACTGGAGCTTGTCGGCGCGGGTGCAGAAATACCAGGTGCTGCAGGATCCGGCCGCCGAGACCGATCCCGCGCTGTTCGTGTCGCGCCCCTACGACCGCCTGCCGGCGATCAACTTCCAGGCGGCGCGCTACGACGTGGCCGGCTTCGACTGGCAGCTGAACAGCGAACTGACCAGCTTCTGGCACCCGACCCTGACGCGCGGCAACCGCCTGGTGGCGCTGCCGCAGGTGAGCTACCCCATCATCGGCGCCAGCTACTTCATCACGCCCAAGCTGATGCTCAACGCGGCGGCCTACCAGCTCGACGCGCACGACGGCAGCGACAGCAAGTCCCTCACGCGCGCCGTGCCCACCATGTCGCTCGATTCGGGCCTGGTGTTCGAACGCGACACCAAGCTGTTCGGCCGCGAGGCCACGCAGACGCTGGAGCCGCGCCTGTTCTACGTGAAGACGCCGTACCGCGACCAGAAGGAATTCCCCAACTTCGACACGGCGGCGGCCACCTTCAACTTCTCGCAGATCTTCAACGAGAACCGCTTCGTCGGCTCGGACCGGGTGGGCGACGCCAACCAGATCACGGCGGCCGTGGTGTCGCGCTTCCTGGAAGCGAGCGGCGCCGAGCGATTGCGCCTGGCCTTCGGCCAGCGCTTCTACTTCAGCGACCAGCGTGTGCAGCTGGACGCGAGCACGCCCACGCGCGACGCCAAGTCCGACATCCTGCTGGCGGCCAGCGGCGTGATCTCGGAAAGCTGGGTGCTCGACAGCGCGCTGCAGTACAATCCGGCCGACAGCCGCGTGGTCAGTTCCAACCACGCGGTGCGCTGGATCCCGGGCGCGAAGAAGGTGCTGAACCTGGGCTACCGCTACCTGCGCGACACGGTCAGCAACAAGACCGTGTTCAAGAACGTCGACCTGTCGAGCCAGTGGCCGCTGTCGTCGCGCTGGTTCGGCGTCGGCCGCATCAGCTACTCCCTGGAGGACAAGAAGATCCTGGAAGGCCTGCTGGGCCTGGAATACAAGGGCGACTGCTGGGTGTTCCGCATGGGCGCGCAGCGCTTCGTGACCACCGCCAAGGAAGCGTCCACCCCCATCTTCTTCCAGCTTGAGCTGGACGGTTTGTCCAAGTTCGGCGTCGGCAATCCGCTGGAGGCGCTGCGCAACAGCATCCCCGGCTACCAGCGCCTGAACGAGAATGTCCGCCGCTAACCCGGCGTTATCCATCACCACTGACTCATGAGCGTCACATCTATGCGTAATGCCCGTATGCACCAACTCAAGATCGCAGCCCTGCTGCTGTGCGCCATCACCGCCGGCGGCCAAGCCCTGGCGCAGGACGCCAAGCCGAAAGGTTTCACGCCGCCGGTCCCGGTAGGCCAGACCAGCAACACGCCGATCGACTCGATCGCCGTGGTCGTCAACGAAGACGTCATCACCCGCCGCGAACTGACCGAGCGCGTGAAGACCGTGGTGCAGCGCATGAAGGCGCAGAACGTGCAGCTGCCCGGCGACGCCGACCTGCAGCGCCAGATCCTGGAGCGCATGATCGTCGAACGCGCCCAGCTGCAACTGGCCAAGGAGATGGGCGTGCGGGTGGACGACAACCAGCTCGACCGCGCCATCGCCCGCATCGCCGAGCAGCAGAAGCTGACCGTGCAGGACATGCGCAACCAGATGGAAAAAGAAGGCATCACCTTCGCCGCCTTCCGCGAGGAGATCCGCGAAGAGATCATCATGCAGCGCCTGCGCGAGCATGAGGTGGACAACAAGGTGCAGATCTCGGACGCCGAAGTGGACGCCCAGCTGGCCGCCGAAGCGGCCATGGCGGCCGAGCAGTTCGAGATGAACATCTCGCAGATCATGATACGCATCCCGGAAAACGCCTCGCCGGAAGTGATCGCGCAGAAGAAAGCGCGCGCCGACGAAGTGATGCGCCAGCTGCGCACCGGCGCCGATTTCGCCAAGATGGCCGCCACCTACTCCGACGCCGGCGACGCGCTCAAGGGCGGCGAAGTGGGCTGGCGCAGCGCCGACCGCCTGCCGCCGCTGTTCGCCGAAGCGCTGGAAAAGCTGAAGCCGGGCCAGGTTACGCCGGTGATGAAAAGCGTGGGCGCCTTCCACATCCTGAAGCTGACCGAAAAGCGCAGCATGGCCGAAGCGCAGGCCGCGGCCGCCGTCACGCAGACGCGCGCGCGCCACATCCTGATCAAGGTCACGCCCACCACCAGCGCGGCCGACGCCAAGCGCAAGCTGGAAGACCTGAAGGAACGCCTGGACAACAAGGCCGCCAAGTTTGAAGACCTGGCGCGCCTGCAGTCGAACGACACCTCGGCCGCCAAGGGCGGCGACCTGGGCTGGCTGATGCCGGGCGACACGCTGCCGGAATTCGAAGCGGCCATGAACGGCCTGAAGATAGGCGAAGTGAGCACGCCGGTGGAAACCAGCTTCGGCTACCACCTGATCGAAGTCCTGGAGCGCAAGACCGACGACCTGTCGAAAGAGAAGCAGCGCACCGCAGCCCGCAACGCCATCCGCGAACGCAAGACCGAGGAAGCGGCGGAAGACTGGCAGCGCCAGGTGCGCGACCGCGCCTACGTCGAGTACCGCGGCGACGACCTGAAATAAGAAAGGGGCAGACTCGATGAGCGCCACTCTGCAATCCTGGCGCCCGCGGGTGCGCCCATCGGGAACCCGGCCCGCCATTGCCGTCACGGTAGGCGAGCCGGCCGGCATCGGCCCGGAAATCTCCATCCGCGCCGCCTGGGCCATGCGCAACGAAGTCAATTGCGTGCTGCTGGGCGACGCCGCCTTCCTGGCCATGACGGCCAGCTACATCGACCCCGCCATCCGCCTGTCCGCCCTGTCGCTGCAGGCGGTGCGCAACGGCGGCCTGCCGCACTTCGGCCCCGGCGCCATCAGCGTGATCGACGTGCCGCTGGCGGCCCACGTGGCGCCCGGCACGCTGGACAAGGAAAACGGCCGCGCCGTGCTGGCCACGCTGGACGCCGCCATCGAAGGCGTCGCCGCCGGCTGGTTCGAAGCGGTGGCCACCGCCCCGCTGCAAAAGAGCACCATCAACGACGCCGGCGTGCCCTTCTCCGGCCACACCGAATACTTCGCCGGCAAGACCGGCGCCGCGCAAGTGGTGATGCTGCTGGCCGGCCAGCCGCTGCAGGCGATGCCGCCCGCCGGCGAGGCCGCGCCGCCGGCTCCGCCGCCGCTGCGCGTGGCCCTGGCCACCACCCATCTGCCGCTGAAGGACGTGGCCGGCGCGCTCACGGTGGAAGGCCTGGGCGCCACGCTGGACATCATCGCGCACGACCTGAAGACCAAGTTCGGCATCGCCGCGCCGCGCATCCTGGTGGCCGGCCTGAACCCGCACGCGGGCGAGAACGGCTACCTGGGGCGCGAAGACCTCGACGTGGTGGCCCCGGCCATCGCGGCGGCGCAGGCGCGCGGCATCGCCGCCACCGGCCCCTATCCGGCCGACACCCTGTTCCAGCCCAAATACCTGCAGCACGCCGACTGCGTGCTGGCCATGTACCACGACCAGGGCTTGCCGGTGCTCAAGTACGCCACCTTCGGGCGCGGCGTCAACATCACGCTCGGCCTGCCGCTGATACGCACCTCGGTCGACCACGGCACCGCGCTCGACCTGGCCGCGCAAGGCCTGGGCCGCGCCGACTGCGGCAGCATGGAGGAGGCCATCGCCACCGCGCGCCGCATGGCGGACGCGGTGCAAGCCGGCTTGCCCAACAGCGGCGTCCGCGCCTAATCACTGAAAAGAAAAACATGAAACACATCGCACGCAAACGCTTCGGCCAAAACTTCCTGCACGACGACAACGTCCTGTCCAGCATCACCGAATCGATCAATCCGCGCGCCGGAGACGCCATGGTGGAAATCGGCCCCGGCCTGGCCGCCATGACGGACCAGCTGCTGCGCTCCCTGCCGCATATGCACGTGGTGGAGCTGGACCGCGACCTGGTGGCGCGGCTGGAAAAGAAATACCCGCGCGAGAAGCTGACCATCCACTCCGGCGACGCGCTCAAGTTCGACTTCGGCAGCATCCCGGTGCCGGAAGGGCAGAAGCTGCGCGTGGTCGGCAACCTGCCGTACAACATCTCCAGCCCGCTGCTGTTCCACCTGGCGGACTTCGCGCCGCAGGTGCAGGACCAGCATTTCATGCTGCAAAAGGAAGTGGTGGAGCGCATGGTGGCCGAGCCCGGCAGCAAGGTCTACGGCCGCCTGTCGGTGATGCTGCAGTGGCGCTACCAGATGGACCTGCTGTTCGTGGTGCCGCCGGAAGCGTTCGACCCGCCGCCGAAGGTGGAGTCCGCCATCGTGCGCATGATCCCGGTGGCCCATCCGCTGGCCTGCGACCGCGAGACGCTGGAAGCGGTGGTGCAGAAAGCCTTCTCGCAGCGCCGCAAGGTGATCCGCAACTGCCTGTCCGGCATGTTCACCGAAGAGCAGATCAAGGAAGCCGGCATCGACCCCACGGTGCGCCCGGAAACCGTCGCGCTGGAGCAGTACGTCGCCCTGGCCAACCTCCTCAAGCCCGCCTAAGCCCCAAGTCCCCACCCCTTTTTGGGGTTTTGGCATTGTTTTTTGCGGGCAAAAAAAAGCCCGCTCAGGGAGCGGGCTAAATCCAATTCTTTGGGAAGAAATGGAGGAGACAGGTGCATTATGCTGCGCCGCAGAATATATCGCCAATTTATTTTGGCGATACCAGTTATTCTCCTCCTGAATGACGCCTTACTTCGGCACGCAGGTCAGCACGATGTTGGCGCGCGGAGCCGTGCCCATCAGGTCGCTGCCGTTGGTGACCGTGCAGCGGATGGTTTCCGGCTTGGGAGAGATATCAAGCACCGTTACGCCGTAGGGCTGGCCGGTCGGGATGGCTGCCGGGAAGGTGAAGTTGAGGCTGTCCTTGGTCAGCACCACGGTGCCGCCCGTGCTGCCGTTGGTCAGCGTGACCACGGTGTCGTTCAGGATGCTGCCGGCCGTGATGGTGCCGCCTATGGTGTAGGTCTTCTGGGTGCAGATCACGCTGGCCGAGATGGTGGCGGTGCGGCCTGCCGAGCCGGCGCCGTTGACCACGCTGCAATCCATATTGGCGGGCGGGGTCAGCACCTTGATGTCGTACTCGGTGCCGTAGGAAATGCTGTTGTTGAACTTGAACGTGGTGGCGCCCACCGGGATCGTCAGGGTGTCGCTGCCGTTTTGCAGCACCAGGCCGCTGTTGGCCACCGGTTGCGGCACGCCTTGGCTGGTGACGAACACGCCGGTCACGTCGAACGACGCCTTGCCGCCGCAGGCGCTCAAGGCCAGCAGCAGGGCCGCCGCGGCGGTAGTGCGTACAGGAAATACTTTCATTTTATGCTCCAGGCTTATTTGCAGGTGACGGCGACGTCGTGTTTGGCGCCGATCGGCATGATGCCGTTGCCGTTGGCGACGGTGCAAGTCTGGCCGGTTGGCTGCTTGAGCACGCTGACGCCGTAGGGCGCGCCGTTCGCTACCTGGGCAACGAAGGTGAAATCGGTGGTGCCGGGCAGCGGGGCCACGGTGGCGTCGCCGTTGGCCAGCACCAGGCCGCTGCCGGTCAGGCCGCTGATCGAGCCGCCCAGCGGATACGGGTCGGTGGTGCAGCTGATCACCGTGGTGCTGTAGGTGTAGTAGTTGATCTTGTTCTTGTTGCTGCTCGGGGTGCAGACCTGGCCCACCGGGCTCTTGTCGACCTTCACTTCAAACGGCGTGTCCGGGGCCAGCAGGTCGGGGAAGGCGAAGTTGCTCGGCGTGCCGTCGATGACCAGCTGCTTGCCGCCATTGCTCAGGATCAGGCCGGCACGGTTCAGGCCGAGGATGCTGCCGCTGACTGGCAGGCTGCCGCTGTCGCTGCCGCCGCAAGCGGCCAGTGCACTGGCCAACACCAAGGCTGCGCCGCAACGCGAGGTCAAACTATTCATAAAACTCTCCAGATACTAAATAAGTACTAAGGTAAGGAAGGCCGGGCCTTGCGGCGGCGGATGCGTAAGGCGCATGCGGCGCCTATTTTAGTGCATCCGCCAGCGGCAACTTGTAACAGCTTGTGACTTTGGCATGGCGAAACCGGCTATTGTACTTGCGTCACGCTGCACACGGAGCGCTTGCCGCTGATCTGGCAGCGGTTTTTTATTGCGCCGTGCCGGTCGTGCACGGTAACGGTCCACTCGCCGGGGCCGCCGCGCTCCATGGCCATGAAGCCGAAGCCGCCTATCCAGCTGCTGAATTGCTCGGCCACGGCGCCCGGCGCCGGGCTGACGCCGGCCGGCAGCCGGGCCGGCAGCGGCGCCATGTCCTCGGCCGTGCCGGAGAAGCCGGCCACGAACTGGCTGGGATGCGGGCTGGAAAAGCTGAGCTGCTGCCACAGGTGCACATGGCCCGACAGCAGCACCTGCACGCGCTCGGGCAGCAGCAGGGGATTGAGCGAGCCGAAGCTTTGCTGCAGGCCGGCGTCGCCCAGGTGCCAGTCGAGCTGGCCGTCCGGCTTGAGTTCGGCGCCCACGCCCAGGATGGGGTGGTGGGTCACGGCCAGGTTCCACGGCGCCTGCCGCGACAGCGCGTCCAGGCGGCGGTAGGTGGCGCGGTACTGTTCGTAGCCGGCGTCGCCCGGCTTCAGGCCCTTCCAGGTGGTGGCGGCGGTGTCGGCCACCAGCAGCTGCGCGCCGCCGCCCAGGGGCACGGCGTAGGGATCGCTGTAGTTGCCGGGCGCGTCGCCGGCGTTGTCGCGCGCCGGGTCGACGCAGTCGCGGCCGCTTTGCAGGGGACGCGGGTCCAGCAAACGCCACCAGCCCTGGCCGGCGCGCTCGCAGCTTTCGTGGTTGCCGCGCGCCACCACCCAGGGCGCGGCGGCCAGCAGCGCC
This sequence comes from Pseudoduganella aquatica, assembly GCF_020865585.1. Lineage (NCBI taxonomy): Bacteria > Pseudomonadati > Pseudomonadota > Betaproteobacteria > Burkholderiales > Oxalobacteraceae > Pseudoduganella > Pseudoduganella aquatica. The sequence continues at coordinate 6,657,901 of NZ_CP086370.1, read as the reverse complement.
GCGCCGGGGCGGAAGAAGTCCTCGCGCCAGGTGTCCCAGCCGTAGCCGTGCGGGCTGCCGGCGCAGCCGGCCTGGCTGGCAGGGCAGGGCGATTCGCGGTAGTGGTAGTCGCCCACGTGCACCACCAGGTCGGGCTTCCACGCGGCGGCGGCGGCGGCCACGGCGGCGAAGGGATAGGCTTGCGGGTCGTTGCAGTCCTGGTATTCATTGCCGCTTTTCTTCAGGCGGCAGCCGGTGTCGCCGATGACGACGATGCGGCGCGGCTGGTCGCGCGGCAGCGGCAGGGACACGGAGTAGGCCGGCGCGGGTGCGCCCCCGCTGGTGACGCTGGCGGTGGCGGCGCCGGGCGGCAGCGCCGCCTCGCACACGCGCAGCGGGAAGGCCGAGGGCTGGGCGTCCTCTTTGGCCGAGTTGGCGCGCAGCGGCAGCGTGGCGGGCGCGGCGCGCAGCGCCATGGGGCGGCTGGCGCCGTCCACCACGAGAGCGGGGCAGGCGGGCGCGTCCAGCACCACGCGCGCCACGGCGCCGCCGTCGCCCATCAGCACATAGGCGGCAAAGCCGTCCGGCAGGGCCTGCGGGGCCTTGTCCGGGCGCTGGACCAGGGGGCCGGCGCAGGCGGCCAGCAAGGCCAGGGGCGCCAATGAGAAGGGGGCGGACAGTTTGGACAAGGGGCGCTCCGTGTGGACAATCCATTAATTTAACATGCTCCCCCAGCCGCCGCAGCCGTGCGACAATATCGGCATGACAGCCCGCCCGCCCCTGAAAGCCATTCTGTTCGATCTGGACGATACCTTGTGGCCGATCGCGCCCGTGATCGCCCAGGCCGAAGTGACGCTGCACGCCTGGCTGGCCGAGCACGCTCCGCGCGTGGCGCAGCAATTCTCCATCGAGGAGCTGCGCGCGCGCCGCATGGCGCTGCTGGCCTCCCGCCCCGAGCTGCACGTGGACCTGGCCAGCCTGCGCCGCGCCGGCCTGCAGGCCGCGTTTGCCGAGCTGGGCGAGGACGAGCGCCACCTGGACGGCGCCATGCGCCACTTCTCGGCCGCGCGCAACGCCGTCAAGCTGTACGACGACGTGCTGCCCGGCCTGCTCAAGCTGAAGCAGCGCCTGGTGCTGGGCACCATCACCAACGGCAACGCGGACCTTGAAGTGGTCGGCATGGCACACCATTTCAAGGTGTCGCTGGCGGCCGCGCATTTCGGCCGCGCCAAGCCGGCCCCGGACATTTTCCTGGCCGCCTGCGCGGCGCTGAATGTGGCCCCGGCCGAGGCGGTTTACGTGGGCGACGATTTGAAACTGGACGTGGAAGGGGCGCAGCGCGCCGGCCTGCGCGCGGTGTGGATGAACCGCAGCGGCAGCGACGCCCACCTGGCCGCCGGCATCGCGCCGGACGCCATCTGCGCCACATTTGACGAACTTCTGGACTGGCTGGAAAACCAGCTGGCATATTGATGCCCTGCCTGCGCGCGTCTGCGTGCATAATAAGACCATGCAACTCGATATCCGTGCCCAAACCCTGCTCAAAGCGCTCGTGGAGCGTTACATCGCCGACGGCCAGCCGGTAGGCTCGCGCGCGCTGTCGAAAATTTCAGGGCTGGACCTGTCGCCGGCCACCATCCGCAACATCATGGCGGACCTGGAGGAGCTGGGCTATGTGTCCAGTCCGCATACCTCGGCCGGGCGCATCCCCACGCCGCGCGGCTACCGCATCTTCGTCGACACGCTGCTGACCGTGCAGCATATCGACGAAAGCTCGGTGGAGGCGCGCATGCGCCTGCCCAGCCAGCAGCCGCAAAAACTGATCGCCAACGCGGCGCAGATGCTGTCATCGCTGTCCCAGTTTGCCGGGGTGGTGATGGCGCCGCGCCACGAGTCGGTGTTCCAGCAGATTGAATTCCTGCGCCTGTCGGAAAAGCGCATCCTGCTGGTCATCGTCAGCCCGGCGGGCGACGTGCAGAACCGCATGCTGCTCACCGACGTGGACTACACGCCGGCCCAGCTGGTGCAGTCGGCCAACTACATCAACCAGCACTACAGCGGCCTGGCGCTGGAGGACGTGCGCGGCCGCATGCAGGGCGAGCTGCGCCAGCTGCAGACCGATATGGGGCGCCTGATGCAGGCGGCGGTGGAGGCCGGCAGCGAGGCCATGGCCGGCAGCACCGACGACATGGTCATTTCCGGCGAGCGCAACCTGCTGTCGGTGAGCGACCTGTCCTCGAACATGAGTTCGCTGCGCCAGATGTTCGACATGTTCGAGCAGAAAACCGGGCTGATGCAGCTGCTGGACGTGTCCAGCAAGGCTTCCGGCGTGCAGATTTACATCGGCGGCGAGTCCAACCTGGTGCCGATGGATGAGATGAGCGTGGTGACTGCGCCTTACGAGGCCAACGGCAAGATCGTCGGCACCCTGGGCGTGATCGGGCCGACGCGCATGGCGTATGAACGCGTGATACCGATCGTGGATATTACCGCCAAATTGCTCTCGAATGCGCTGAGCAACCATTGATTGGCGGGTTACGCGCTGCGCGCTAACCCGCCCTACGGGCAGCTTGGGATTGCGTAGGGCGGGTTAGGCGGCACGCCGTAACCCGCCAAATTTTATTGCTTGTGCGGGCACTCGGTCTTGACGCAGTTGCCGTAGATGGCCAGCGCGTGTTCGGCGATCTTGAAGCCGCGCGCTTCGGCGATGCTTTGCTGGCGGTGCTCGATTTCCTCGTCGAAAAATTCTTCCACGCGGCCGCAGTCCAGGCACACCAGGTGGTCGTGGTGCGAGCCGGCGTTCAGTTCGAAGATGGCCTTGCCGGTCTCGAAATGGTTGCGGTTCAGCAGGCCGGCCTGCTCGAATTGGGTCAGCACACGGTAAACCGTTGCCAGGCCAACATCCATATTATCGGCCAGCAGGATCTTGTAAACATCCTCCGCGGTCAGGTGGCGCACCGGGCTATTCTGGAAAATGTCGAGGATCTTCAGGCGCGGTAAAGTCGCTTTCAGGCCGCTTGCCTTCAGGTCGGTTGGGTTGTTGCTCATGTTTCTTACTCGTGTGTGGGACAATGTGCTTTATCATATAGTGTTTTGGCACTTCCGCTCAATCGATTTGAGGTCATTTATGCGCATCACCCAGGCTATACCGCAGTCCCTGTTGCACAGTATGAAACGCCGCACGCCCCTCGTGGCGGGTGCGATTTGCCTCGCGCTGTCCGTTTCCGGTTGCGCCTCGCTCAGCACGCTGGGCGAGAAGAAGGCCGACCTCAAAGTCGAAGATAACGCGGTCGTGGCCGGCAAAGGCGCCCAGGTCCGCAGCATTTCGCAACTGCAGAAGTTCATGTGGTTCTTCTCGCCTTACCGTCCGGACATTCAGCAGGGCAACTTCATTTCCCAGGAAATGCTGCAGCAGCTCAAGCCGGGCCAGACCCGCGACCAGGTGCGCTTCATCCTCGGCACGCCGCTGCTGCAGGACATCTTCCACGCGGACCGCTGGGACTACCCCTTCCGCCTGGCGCGCGGCAATGGCGAGACCATAGACAGCACCGTGGTGGTGTATTTCAAGGACGGCAAGGTCGACCGCTTCGAAGGCGGCAACCTGCCCACCGAACAGGAATACATCGCGCTGATCGCCGGCCCTGCCAAGAACGCCAAGCAGGCGTTGAAGGACCAGAACAAGGGCGTGTCGCCAAGCTCGGCGCCGCTGCCGGCCGGCACCGACTCCGGCGCCGGCGCACCCGTGCCGGTAACGCCGAAAATCGAATCGAAATAAGGACAGAAGTTAGGGCTATTGATGACTGAACTGAACATTGCAATCGTGGGCGCGAGCGGCCGCATGGGCCGCATGCTGATCGAAGCCGTGCAGGGCACGCCGGAAGTGCGCCTGTCCGGCGCGCTGGACCGGGCGGACTCGCCCAGCCTGGGCCAGGACGCCGCCGCCTTCTCCGGCAAGCCGGCCGGCGTGGCCATCGTATCCGACCTGGCCAAGGGCCTGGCCGGCGCGGACGTGCTGATTGACTTCACCCGTCCCGAAGGCACGCTGGAGCACCTGGCCTACTGCGCCGAGCACGGCATCAAGATGGTGATCGGCACCACCGGCTTCGACGAGGCCGGCAAGGCCGCCATCGCCGAAGCGGCCAAGAAGACCGCCATCGTGTTCGCGCCGAATATGAGCGTGGGCGTGAACGTCACGCTCAAGCTGCTGCAGCTGGCCGCCAAGAACCTGAACATGGGCTACGACATCGAGATCATCGAAGCGCATCACCGCCACAAGGTGGACGCGCCGTCCGGCACAGCGCTGAAGATGGGCGAAGTGGTGGCCGAGGCCCTGGGCCGCGACCTGAAGGACTGCGCCGTGTACGCCCGCGAAGGCGTGACCGGTCCGCGCGATCCGTCCTCGATCGGTTTTGCCACCGTCCGCGGCGGCGACATCATCGGCGACCATACCGTGCTGTTCGCGGCGGACGGCGAGCGCATCGAGATCAGCCACAAGTCCAGCAGCCGCGTGTCCTACGCCAACGGTTCGGTGCGCGCCGCGCGCTTCCTGGCCGACAAGTCCGTGGGCTTGTTCGACATGAATGACGTGCTGTCGCTGAACTGACGATGGACGACCTGGAGAACCACTTCAGCCTGGGGCGCTATTGGGCGCAGGGCGACGCGCTGAGCCACGCGGTGGCTTATGTGCTGCTGGCGATGTCGCTGGTGAGCTGGTACTTCATCCTGTCCAAGGCCTTTGCCTCGTGGCGGGTGCGGCGCAGCGCGGACGCGGTGGAGGCGTTCTGGAACGCGCCCACCATGGGCGACGGCGTGGCCCTGCTGGATGCGGCCGATCCGGAGCGCGTCTACCTGCCGCTGGCGCAGCAGGGCGCGGCGCAGGTGGATATGGTCAGCAAGCGCACGCTGGCGGGCGGCATGGACCATGCGGAGCAGGTGACGCGCGTGCTGCGCGGCGCCATCCACCGCTCCACCATCAAGCTGGAAAGCGGCCTCACGCTGCTGGCCTCCATCGGCTCCACGGCGCCCTTCGTCGGCCTGCTGGGCACCGTATGGGGCATCTACCACGCGCTGTCGGCCGTTTCCAGCCACGGCACGGTGCAGATCGACAAGATCGCCGGCCCCGTGGGCGAGGCGCTGATCATGACCGGCATCGGCCTCATGGTGGCGATCCCGGCGGTGCTGGCCTACAATGGATTCAACCGCGTGAACCGCCTGACGCTGTCCGAACTGGACGCGTTCGCGCACGACCTGCACGCCTACCTGACCAGCGCCGAGCGCGCCCGCGGTTGAGCTGATCGAGGAATCCGCATGGCCTTCGGCGCATTCAACCACCACCGCCAGAAAGAAGCGATGTCCGACATCAACGTCACGCCCATGGTGGACGTGATGCTGGTGCTGCTGGTGATCTTCATCCTCGGCGCGCCGGCCTTCACCAGCGCGGTCAAGCTGGACTTGCCCAAGGCGCAGGCGGCGCAGCCGCAGCAGCCGGCCGCCACGGTGACGGTGGCCATCGACGGCGCGGGCAAGATGTACTGGAACAATGAAGCGGTCACGCAGGCCGTGCTCGAGCAGCGCCTGGCCGAAGCGGCGCGGCTGGAGGTGCAGCCTGAACTGCAGCTGCGCGCAGACAAGGACACCCGCTACGAAATCGTGGCGCAAGTGATGGCGGCCGCGCAGACGCGCGGCCTGAGCAAGATGGGTTTCGTTACCGACCCGAAGGAAAACAAATAATGGCTACCGCAGAACTGAACGGCGCAGCGATCAAGGATTTCGACAGCTTCCACGCCGAATGCAAGGCCGCCTTTGGCTTTCCCGATACCTACGGCAATACCATCGACGCCTGGATCGACTGCCTGAGCTATGTGCGCGACGAAGACGGCATGACCAAGTTCCACCTCAAGCCGAACGAAGTGCTCGACATCGTCATCAAGGATTCCGCCGCCATGAAAGCGGCCGTGCCCGACCTGCTGGAAGAAATCACCTTCTGCGTGGGCGGCATCAACGAGCGCTACGAAGACTACGGCGAAAAGCCGGCCCTCAAGCTCACGCTGCGCTGATGGCGGAGCTCGGCGGGTTACGCACTGCGTGCTAACCCGCCCTACGCATGGCTTGCGCCTGCGAGTCCGCAACCCGCCGGGCTTGCGAGTTCCGCAACCCGCCGGGTTACGCATGGTATGCGCCCTGCGCGTTCCGTAGGGCGGGTTAGCGCCGCAGGCGCGTAACCCGCCGGGCGCCGCCGCTAGCCCTGCTCTCCAGGCGCCAGCGTCAGCACGTCATAACCGGTCTCGGTGACCGCCACCATGTGCTCCCACTGCGCGGACAGCGAACGGTCCGCCGTTACCACGGTCCAGCCGTCCGGCATTTCGCGCGACTGCGGCTTGCCCGCGTTGATCATCGGCTCGATGGTGAACAGCATGCCGGGCTGCAGCACCATGCCGGTGCCGGGCTTGCCGTAGTGCCGCACTTCCATCGATTCGTGGTACACCAGGCCGATGCCGTGTCCGCAATAATCGCGCACCACGCTGAAGCCGGCCGCTTCGGCCACCGTCTGGATGGCGTGGCCCACGTCGCCCAGGGTGGCGCCCGGTTTCACCGCGCGTATGCCGGCCCACATGGACTGGTAGGTCACGTCCACCAGGCGCTCGGCCTGCTTGGAGGGCTGGCCCACGTAGTACATGCGGCTGGTGTCGCCGTGCCAGCCGTCCTTGATCACCGCCACGTCGATGTTGATGATGTCGCCGTCGCGCAGCACGCGCTTGGGCGAGGGGATGCCGTGGCAGATGACTTCGTTGACCGAGGTGCAGACGGTGGCCGGGAAGCCGCCGTAGCCCACATTGGCCGGGATCACCTGCTGCACTTTGACGATGTAGTCGTTGCAGATCTTGTCCAGGTACTCGGTGGTGACGCCGGCTTTCACGTGCGGGCCTATCATGGTCAGCACGTCGGCGGCCAGCTGGGCGGCCACGCGCGCCTGGGCGATCTGCTCCGGGCTCTTGATGAGGATTTCGTCGCGCTTCTTACGCATGGTGCCTCCGCTGCGCAATCGGCGTGGTGGCGACCGCGTCGGCCAGCGAGGGGCCGTCCTGCGCGGCGCGCAGCAGCATCTGGCAGATGTCGCTGTAGCGCAGGTCGGGATTGGTTTCGGCCAGCATGCCGATGCGCAGCCAGTGCTCGGCCTGCGCGTTGATGGAGCGGCTCAGCGCGCCGCTCGCCACACGCAGGTTTTCATGCATCTGGTCTGAAATTTTTACGATACCCATGAGGCATACTTTCATATATGGTTTGTATATGAAACGTATATTATCATGGATGGCGCCCTCCTGCCTAGCGCACGTCCTCGAGCTTGAAGACGGGGTTGTAGATCAGGCCCAGCATATTGCCGAAGGGATCGTTCAGCTCGGCCACCTTGATGCCTTCGCCCACGTCCTGGATGGCCGAGTGCTCGGTGGCGCCCAGCGCCAGGATGCGCGCCACGTCGGCCTCGATATTGTCCACGCCCCAGTACACGCGGCTGCCCGCCGTGCCGGGCACGCCGTCCGGCACCAGGCCCAGTTCGAAGCCGCCGACGGCGTAGCCCGCGTAGAAGGGCTGGTCGAAATACGGCGCCGCGCCGAACACGCTGCTGTACCAGGCCTTGCCCCGCTCCATGTCCGGCACCGGATAGATGGCGGTGCGCAGTCCTTTGATCATCTTGTTCTCCTTGAAATGTTGGCGATGGCTGCATCTTGCCATGCCCGCAGCGGCCGCGATTGGAAAAATGGAATCAGCGCAGGAAGCTTTCCGGCGCGCCGCCGGAAAACTCCTGGAAGTCGTGGATCAGATGGGACTGGTCGAAATAGCCGCAGTCCAGGGCCAGCCCGGCCCAGTCCGGCGCTGCGGCCTGCGCCAGCGCGCCGGTGGCGCGGCGGAAGCGGCAGATGCGGGCGTACATTTTCGGCGTCAGGCCCACCCTGGCGCGGAACTGCGCCGCCAGGTGCTGGCGCGACACGCCCAGGCCATCGGCCAGGGCCTCGATGCGCAGGGCGCCGCCGCTGCCGTCGATGGCGTGCAGCGCCGCGGCCACCAGGGCGCCGGCCGGAGAGGCCGCCGCGCCGCCTAGCCCGGCCAGGCGCGCCATCAGATGGCGTTCTATCAGGGCTATGCGCCGCCCTTCGTCCAGCGCGCCGCCCCACAGGCCGTCGGCCAGGCGGTCGGCGTCGCTGCGGCCCCACAACAGGTCCAGTTCGGTGCGCCGGTCGGCCAACTGGTGCAGGGGCAGGGCGGGCTGCAGGAACAGGCCGGCCGCGCCGGGCCTGAAGCGCACCGCCACCGTGCGCACGGTCTGCCCGGACGCCACGTGGATGGCGCGCGTCATCATGCCGACGGCAAAGGCCGGCGCGCCGGTGTCCTGCCACAGGATGTCGATGCAGTTGTCCGGCAGGACGCGGTGCGAGACCGGGCGGCCGTCCCGCGCCACCCCGCCGGACGCGCTTGCCCACAGGCACGCGACATACGGGCGCAAGGCTGGGTGGGGCGGAAATTCCTTATAGTGCATGCTGTTATAATGACCGGTTCATATCCACCAATATTTCATACTGGCCGCACACATCATGCAAGATAAATATAGTCCCGCCGACGTTGAAAAAGCCGCCCAATCCCACTGGAAGGCGATTGATGCCTACAAAGCGGTAGAAAACGACCCACGTTTCCCTAAAGGCAAGTACTACGCTTGCTCGATGCTGCCTTACCCTTCGGGCAAGCTGCACATGGGCCACGTGCGCAACTATACAATCAACGACGTGATGTACCGCTACCTGCGCATGAACGGCTACAACGTGCTCATGCCCATGGGCTGGGACGCGTTCGGCATGCCTGCGGAAAACGCGGCCATGGCCAACAACGTGCCGCCGGCGCAGTGGACGTATTCCAATATCGCCCATATGCGCGAGCAGATGGAATCCATGGGCCTGGCCATTGACTGGTCGCGCGAAATGACCGCGTGCAAGCCCGAGTACTACAAGTGGAACCAGTGGATGTTCCTGAAGATGCTGGAAAAAGGCATCATCTACAAAAAGACCGGCACCGTGAACTGGGACCCGATCGACCAGACCGTGCTGGCCAACGAGCAGGTGGTGGACGGCCGCGGCTGGCGTTCCGGCGCGCTGATTGAAAAGCGCGAAATCCCGATGTACTACGCCCGCATCACCGACTACGCCGACGAGCTGCTGGAATACGTGGACACCAAGCTGCCGGGCTGGCCCGAGCGCGTGCGCACCATGCAGACCAACTGGATCGGCAAATCGACCGGCGTGCGCTTCGCCTTCCCGCACGAGATCAAGGACGCCGACGGCAACTTGATCCAGGACGGCAAGATGTTCGTCTTCACCACCCGTCCGGACACTATCATGGGCGTGACCTTCTGCGCCGTCGCCGCCGAGCACCCGCTGGCCACGCACGCCGCGCAGAACAACCCTGAACTGCAGGCCTTCATCGCCGAGTGCAAGATGGGCTCCGTGATCGAAGCCGACATGGCCACGATGGAGAAGAAGGGCATGCCGACCGGCCTGTTCGTCACCCATCCGCTGACCGGCGCGCAGGTCGAAGTCTGGGTCGGCAACTATGTGCTGATCACCTACGGCGACGGCGCCGTGATGGGCGTGCCTGCGCATGACGAGCGCGATTTCGCCTTCGCCAACAAATACAATCTGCCGATCAAGCAGGTCATCACCACCGCCGCCAACCCGGCGTTCTCCAGCACCGAGTGGCAGGAATGGTATGGCGACAAGGAAGTGTCCATCGTCACCAACTCGGGCAAGTACGACGGCCTGAACTACGCCGCCGCTGTCGATGCGGTTGCCGCCGACATGGAAGCCAAGGGCCTGGGCGAGAAGAAGATCACCTTCCGCCTGCGCGACTGGGGCATTTCGCGCCAGCGCTACTGGGGCACGCCGATCCCGATGATCCACTGCGCCGACTGCGGTTCGGTGCCTGTGCCGGAAAAAGACCTGCCTGTCGTGCTGCCGGAAGACTGCGTGCCGGACGGCACCGGCAACCCGCTGAACAAATACGAAGCCTTCCTGAAGTGCGACTGCCCGCAGTGCGGCAAGCCTGCGCGCCGCGAAACCGACACCATGGACACCTTCGTCGATTCGTCGTGGTACTACATGCGCTATACCTCGCCGGGCGCGAACGCCATGGTTGACGAGCGCAACGACTACTGGATGCCGATGGACCAGTACATCGGCGGCATCGAGCACGCCGTGATGCACTTGCTGTACGCGCGCTTCTGGACCAAGATCATGCGCGATTTCGGCCTGGTGAAGTTTGACGAGCCTTTCGTCAACCTGCTGACCCAGGGCATGGTGCTGAACGAGACCTACTACCGCGAAGACGCGGCAGGCAAGAAGACCTGGTACAACCCGGCCGACATCAATCTGACCACCGACGACAAGGGCCGCCCGCAAAGCGCGCTGCTGAAGGACGACGGCCAGCCGGTGAACATCGGCGGCACGGAAAAGATGTCCAAGTCGAAGAACAACGGCATCGACCCGGCCGCGCAGATCGAGCAGTACGGCGCCGACACGGCCCGTTTGTTCACGATGTTCGCCTCGCCGCCCGAGCAGACGCTGGAATGGTCCGGCTCCGGCGTGGAAGGCGCGAACCGCTTCCTGCGCCGCGTGTGGGCGTACGGCTACGCGCAGAAGGCCCGCATCGAAGCGGCGGGCTCCACCGGCGCCGTGTCGGCGGCCGTGGCGGGCGACGCGCAGAAAACCCTGCGCCGCGAACTGCACAAGATCCTGCAGCAGGCCGACTATGACCTGAAGCGCATCCAGTACAACACCGTGGTGTCGGCCTGCATGAAGATGCTCAACACCATGGAGTCGGCCAAGCTGGACGACAGCGCGGAATCGAACGCCGTCGTCTCCGAAGGCTACGCCATCTTCCTGCGCCTGCTGAACCCAGTGGCGCCGCACATCACCCACGTGCTGTGGGAAGAGCTGGGCTACGGCAAGGCGATGGGCGACCTGCTGAACGCGCCGTGGCCGCAAGTGGACGCCGCCGCGCTGGAGCAGTCCGAGATCGAGATGATGATACAGGTGAACGGCAAGCTGCGCGGTTCGGTGAAAGTGGCCAAGGGCGCCGACAAGGCCGCCATTGAAGCCGCCGCGCTGGCCGAGGAAAGCGTGCAGAAGTTCATCGAAGGCACGCCGAAGAAGGTCATCGTGGTGCCGGGCAAACTCGTCAACATCGTGGTGTAAGCATGAAGACCACCACCCATGTTCTGAAACGCGGCGCCGGCGCGCTGCTGGTGGCGGCGGCGCTGGCCGGTTCGCTGTCGGCTTGCGGCTTCCATCTGCGCGGCTCGGGCGGGCACTACACGCTGCCTTTCCCGGCCATGTATGTGGGCCTGCCGGAGTCGTCGCCGCTGGCGATTGACCTCAAGCGCAATATCCGCGTCAACGGCAATACGGTGGTGGTGTCCGACCCGGCCCAGGCCGACGGCGTGATCGAGGTGCTGACCGACCCGGAAAAAACCCGCACCAAGACCATTCTGTCCCTGAACAAAAATGGCCGCGTGCGCGAGTACCTGCTGGCCTACACCATCGTGTTCCGCGTGCGGGACAAGCTCGGCAACGAGCTGCTTGCGCCGACCAGCATCAGCTTGAATCGTCCCATCACCTTCGACGAAACCCAGCTGCTGGCGAAGGAGCAGGAAGAGGCGCTGCTGTACAAGGACATGCAGACCGACCTGGTGCAGCAGATGATGCGCCGCATGGCGGCCATCAAGCCGGTGGCGGCATTGTCGCTGGCGCCTGCGGTGCCGGTGGCGGCGCCCAAGGAATAAACGGATGAGTAACAACGTATGCAACTGAGGCTGGAAGCGCTGGACGGGCATTTGAGCAAGCCGCTGGCGCAGCTCTACGTCATCACCAGCGACGAGCACCTGCTGGCGCTGGAAGCGGCGGACAAAATCCGCCGCAGCGCGCGCGCGCAGGGCTATTCCGAGCGCGACGTGCTCACCGTGGAGCGCAGCTTCAAGTGGGGCGAGCTGCTGGCGGCGAACCAGGCCTTGTCCCTGTTCGGCGACAAGAAGCTGATCGAGCTGCGCATCCCGACCGGCAAGCCGGGCAAGGACGGCGGCGCGGCGCTGCAGAATTACGTGAAGGATTTAAGCCCGGACAACCTGACGCTGATCACCCTGCCCAAGCTGGACTGGCAGACGCAGAAGGCGGCCTGGGTGGCCAGCCTGCAGCAGGCCGCCGTGTACATCGACATTCCGAATGTCGAGCGCGCGCAGCTGCCGGGCTGGATAGGATCGCGCCTGGCCGCGCAAGGCCAGAGCGCGGACCGCCAGAGCATAGACTTCATCGCCGACCGCGTTGAAGGCAATCTGCTGGCGGCGCATCAGGAGATACAGAAACTGGGCCTGCTGCACGAAGCGGGCAAGCTGGCATACGAACAAGTGCATGACGCGGTGCTGAACGTGGCGCGCTATGATGTGTTCAAATTGAGTGAAGCGATGCTGTCCGGCGATCCCGCGCGGCTGGTGCGGATGCTCGAAGGCTTGAAGGGCGAAGGCGAAGCGCTGCCGCTGGTGCTGTGGGCGGTGTCGGAAGAAATCCGCACGCTGCTCAAGCTCAAGGCCGGGATGGCGCAGGGACGGCCGCTGGGCGCGCTGCTCAAGGAGTACCGCATCTGGGGGCCGAAGGAACGCATGATGGAACCGGCGCTGCGGCGCGTGTCGCTGCAGCTGCTGGAAGCTGCGCTGCAGGAAGCGGCGCAAATCGATAAGATGATCAAGGGCCTGCGCGCCAAGGCATACGCGGGCGACGCATGGGACGCAATGCTGCAGCTGGCGCTGAAGGTGGCGCGCGGCTAGTTGTGGCGGCCGGGTTGGCGGGTTACGCGCTGCGCGCTAACCCGCCCTACGATCCGGCATGGAGCACGCTAACACGCAGGGCGGGTCAGGCGCGCAGCGCCGTAACCCGCCGGAACTGAACGGGACTGAAATGGACATCACGCAGTACATGGAACAAGTGGGCCGGCAGGCGCGCCTTGCATCGCGCGCCATGGCCCGCGCCGACAGCGCGCAGCGCAACCGCGCGCTGCTGCTGATCGCCGACGCGATCGAACGCGACGCGGCCGCCCTGCGCGCCGCCAACCAGCTGGACCTGGACGCGGCCGCCGCCGCCGGCCTGGCGCCGGCCCTGCTGGACCGCCTCACGCTGTCCGACAAAGCCATCGCCACCATGGTCGAAGGCCTGCGCCAGATCGTGGCGCTGCCGGACCCCATCGGCGAAATCAGCGGCCTGAAATTCCGTCCGAGCGGCATCCAGGTGGGCCAGATGCGCGTGCCGCTGGGCGTCATCGGCATCATCTACGAAGCCCGCCCCAACGTCACGGTGGACGCGGCCGGCCTGTGCATCAAGAGCGGCAACGCCACCATTTTGCGCGGCGGCTCCGAAGCCATCCACTGCAACCGCGCGCTGGCCAAGCTGGTGATGGAAGGCCTGCAAGGCGCCGGCCTGCCTGCGGACGGCGTGCAGGTGGTGGACACCACCGACCGCGCCGCCGTCGGCGCCCTGATCACCATGCCGCAGTACGTGGACGTCATCGTGCCGCGCGGCGGCAAGGGCCTGATCTCGCGCCTGATGAAGGAAGCCACGGTGCCGATGATCAAGCACCTGGACGGCATCTGCCACGTCTACATCGACGCCATGGCCGACATGAAGAAGGCGCTGGACGTGGCCTTCAACGCCAAGTGCCAGCGCTACAGCCCGTGCAACACCATGGAAACGCTGCTGGTGGCGCGCGCCATTGCGCCGCGGGTGCTGCCGGAACTGGCCAAGCTGTACGCGGCCGAGAAGGTGGAGCTGCGCTGCGATCCGGAATCCTACAAGATCCTGGAAGGCTACCCGCAGCTGGTGCGCGCCACCGAGGAAGACTGGGCGACCGAATACCTGGCGCCTATTCTGGCGGTGCGCGTGGTGGAAGGCATCGATGAGGCGATGGACCACATCAGCACCTGGTCGTCCAAGCACACCGAGTCCATCATCACCGAAGACTACAGCGACGCCATGCGCTTCCTGCGCGAAGTCGATTCCGCTTCCGTGATGGTGAACGCGTCCACCCGTTTCGCGGACGGCTTTGAATACGGCCTGGGCGCCGAAATCGGCATCTCGAACGACAAGCTGCACGCGCGCGGACCGGTGGGCCTGGAAGGCCTGACGTCGATGAAGTACGTGGTCTTCGGCCACGGCGAAGTGCGCAAATAGAAAGATCTCCATGCTCTGGGTAAAAGCGTTCCACATCCTGTTCGTCGTGTCCTGGTTCTCCGGGCTGTTCTACCTGCCGCGCATTTTCGTGAACCTGGCGCTGGAGAAGGAGAGCGTGAGCCGCGAGCGCCTGCTGCTGATGGCGCGCAAGCTGTACCGCTTCATGATGATGCTGTCGGTGCCGGCGGTGCTGCTGGGCGCGTGGCTGCTGTGGCTGCAGTATGGCGGCAATGGCAGCTTCAAGATGCCGGGCTGGATGCACGCCAAGCTCGCGCTGGTCATCCTGGCGATAGGCTATTCGCACGCCTGTGGCGCCATCCTGAAGAAGTTCGAGCGCGGCGCGAACACGCGCAGCCATACGTGGTACCGCTGGTTTAATGAAGTGCCGGTGCTGATGCTGCTGGCGATTATCATCCTCGTAGTTGTGAAACCTTTCTGAGAAAGCGAGCAGCGCATGAGCAAGACCTGCCAATACTACTTTGCCCCGCATTCGCCGTGGAGCTACCTGGGCCACGAGCGTTTCGTGGCGCTGGCCAAGGCGCACGGCGCGCAGATCGACATCCGTCCCTTCGATCTGGGCAAGGTGTTTGGCGTGTCCGGCGGGCTGCCGCTGGCCAAGCGCGCGCCGCAGCGCCAGGCTTACCGCCTGGTGGAGCTGGCGCGCTGGTCGGCATTCCTCGGCGTGCCGCTGACCTTGCAGCCGAAGTTCTTCCCGGTGTCGCCGGATGCGGCGGCCCGGCTCATCATCGCCGCGCGCCTGACGCACGGCGTGGACACGGCGCTGCAGCTGTCCGGCGCCATCATGCGCGGCCTGTGGGCGGAGGAGCGCAACATCGGCGACGAAGAGACGCTGGTGCAGATCGCAAACAGCTGCGGCCTGGACGGCCGCGCGCTGACCAAATCGTCGCAGACGGCCAGTGTGCAGGCCGAATACGACAAGAACACCGAAGCCGCCACGGCCGCCAATATTTTCGGCTCGCCGTGGTATGTGCTCGATGGCGAAAGTTTCTGGGGCCAGGACCGTCTCGATTTCCTCGAGCGGGCGCTGGCCTCGTGATGTACGCGCTGCGCGCAGGCGCAGCGTTTTTTTTAACGGATAAAAGGTACCCCTATGGCTTCCTATTTTTGCCCATGCCCGCGCGGCATGGAAGCGGCGCTGGCCGAAGAACTGACTGAAATCACGCAGCTGCCCGGCAGCACGCTCAAGGTGCACAACCAGGTGCCGGGCGGCGTGCACTGCTCCGGTTCGCTGGAGGATTCCTACCGCGTCAACCTGCACTCGCGCATTGCTTCGCGCGTGCTGATGCGCATGGCCGCCGGCGGCTACAAGAACGAGAACGACATCTACGACTTGACCCTGGAGCAGCCGTGGGAAGAGTGGTTCGGCGTGGACCACACCATCCGCGTGGATGTGACGGCGGTGAAGTCGCCGCTGAAAAGCCTGGAGTTCACCACGCTGAAGATCAAGGACGCGATCTGCGACCGCTTCCGCGACATGTACGGTTCGCGCCCGTCGGTGAACACCCGCGAGCCGGACATGCGCATTGTCGGCTTCCTGGACGCGCACCAGTACATCGTCTACCTGGACACCTCGGGCGAAGCGCTGTTCAAGCGCGGCTGGCGCGATGAAACGGGCGACGCGCCGCTGCGCGAAAACCTGGCCGCCGGCCTGCTGCGCGTGTCGGGCTGGAAGCCGGGCACGCCGCTGTTCGACCCCATGTGCGGTTCCGGCACCATCCTGTGCGAAGCGGCGCAGATGGTGCAGGGCATTCCGCCCGGCGCGCGCCGCCGTTTCGCCTTCGAGAAGTTCCACGACTTCGAGCAGGGCGCATGGATGGACATGAAAAACGCCATCAAGCCGAATCCGCTGCCGTCCGAGCCGACCATTTTCGGTTCCGACATCTCGGGCGACATGGTGGCCATGACGCGCCACAACCTGAAGTGCGCCGGCATCATGTTCGACATTCCGCTCAAGCAGATCGAGGCGCAGGAAGTGAAGGCGCCGACCGAGCAGCCGGGCATCCTGCTGACCAATCCGCCGTATGGCGAGCGTATCGGCGTGCGCGGCGACAGCACGCTGCCGGAAGATGAACTGGCGACTTCGTTCTACTCGGCCTTCGGCACCACGCTCAAGCAGCGCTTCGCCGGCTGGACCGCCTTCCTGTTCACGGCGGACCTGGGCCTGCCCAAGCTGCTGCGCCTGAAGGAAGCGCGCAAGACGCCGTTCTTCAACGGCGCGCTGGAATGCCGTTTGTTCCGCTTCGATATGGTGGCGGGCTACAACCGCCGCGAAGAAGCCAAGCCGAAAGGCTGATGCAAAGGCGGCCGCCGGCCCGTCCTGGCGGGTTACGGCGTGCCGCCTAACCCGCCCTTGTATTATTCCATCTGCCCCGAAAACGGAACGTCGGGGCAGAGCAACTGGATGCCGTACCCGCCCTTGGTCGCCAAGATCGTGATGTAGATTTCGCAGCAGTTGCTCTTATTCCATTAAAGATCGAACAGTATCTTTGGCCCGGCGTGCCGTGAGCCCGCATTTGCAAGGTTGATCAGGAGAAGAGTAATGTTGTGTCTTGGTATAGATGTCGCCAAATTGAAGGTCGATTGCGCACTGCGCCTGGAAACGGGCAAACACCGTGCGAAAGTTGTAGAAAACACCCAGGCTGGCTTTGCCAAACTGGAAGCGTGGCTGCAGAGTCATACGGACGGGTTGCCCCATATCTGCATGGAGGCCACTGGCGTCTATTGGGAGGCGATCGCGGAGTTCTTTGCCCGTCGGGGCTACCGCGTCAGTGTCGTCAATCCGGCCCAGATCAAGGCGTTTTCCCAGGCGCAGCTGGTGCGCACCAAGACCGACCAGGTCGACGCCAAGGTCATTGCCGAGTT
The DNA here is from genome assembly GCF_020865585.1 of Pseudoduganella aquatica. Taxonomy (NCBI): domain Bacteria; kingdom Pseudomonadati; phylum Pseudomonadota; class Betaproteobacteria; order Burkholderiales; family Oxalobacteraceae; genus Pseudoduganella; species Pseudoduganella aquatica. The sequence goes on along the minus strand of NZ_CP086370.1, from coordinate 6,640,784 downwards.
CTGCGCCAAGCATGGTCCGGAAGCATGGCAGCCGCCGCCGCTGAGCGAACAGGAATTGAAAGCGATGGTGCTGCGCCTGGATGCGCTGCTGGCCATGCAGACGCAGGAAACGAACCGCCTGGACGTGGCGCGCGAATCGGTCCGGGCCGATATCGAACAGCATATTGCCTGGCTCGGCGAGCAGATTAAACAGCTGCGCAAGCGCGTACGTGATCACATCAACGACGATCCCGACATGCGCGGCAGACGCGACTTACTCGATACCATTCCCGGTGTCGGGGACAATACCATTGCGTTACTGCTGGCCTATGGCATGCATGCCGGGCGCTTCGACAACGGTCGGCAGGCTGCCGCCTTTGCAGGCCTCGATCCGCGCCAACATGAGTCCGGATCAAGCGTGAAGCAGCGGCCCCGGATGTCCAAGATCGGCCACGCGCATCTGCGCAAAAATCTGTACATGCCGGCTATGGTGGCGCTGTACCGCACCGACTGGGGGCGCCAGTTCCGCACCCGCCTACAAGCAGCAGGCAAGCCGGCCAAGCTGGTGATCGGCGCCATGATGCGCAAGCTCGTCCACGTTGCTTTCGGCGTCTTAAAATCTGGCAAACCATTCAATCAGGAGCTTCAAAACGCTTGACCGGCATAACAGTATCTACGCAATTAGCGAAATCCGTGAATCCGCGTAGGGCGGGTTAGCGGGGCGCAGCCCCGCGTAACCCGCCAACCTCCGCCGCGAGACCGTCAATGTTCCCCACTCCGCCCGCCAATCTCCCGCCCGATCCGGTCGCCGAGATCCCCCCGCCTGAACCCAGCCACGCCAAACCGCTGAGCGCCTTCGCGCTGGCCATCGTGCTGGCCTCGCTGTCCATGCTGGGGCCGTTCTCCATCGACGCCTATCTGCCGGCCTTCCCCAACATCCAGGCCTCGCTGCACGCCACGCCGCTGGAAGTGCAGCAGACGCTGACGGCCTACATGCTGGCCTTCGCCGGCATGGTGCTGTGGCACGGCGCGCTGGCCGACGCTTTCGGACGGCGCAACGTGGTGCTGGTGTCGCTGGTGCTGTTCGCCATCGGCACCATGGGCTGCGCCGCCGCGCATTCGGTGCATTACCTGTGGTTCTTCCGCGTGCTGCAAGGCGTGTCGGCCGGCGCCGGCGTGGTGGTGGGCCGCGCCATCATCCGCGACCTGTATGCGGACGCGCACGCCGCGCGCCTGCTGTCCATGGTCACCATGATCTTCTCCATCGCGCCCGCCGTGGCGCCGGTGCTGGGCGGCGTCATCGTGAAGTACCTGGAGTGGCGCGCCATCTTCCTGTTCCTGTTCGTCTACACGGTGGGCCTGTTCGTGGTGTGCTGGCGCCGCCTGCCGGAAACGCTGCCGCCGTCCCGGCGCCAGCCTTTCAACCCGCGCTACCTGGTGCACAGCTATCGCACCATCCTGTCCTCGCCGCTGTTCCACCTGAAGTCCGGCGTGGTGGCCTTCAATTTCGCCGGCCTGTTCGTCTACATCACGGCGGCGCCGGTGATGCTGCCGCGCCACCTCGGCCTCGGGCCGGACCAGTTCGGCTGGCTGTTCATCCCGGCCGTGAGCGGCATTTTCCTCGGCGCGCTGGCGGCCAACCGCATCGCGGGCAAGATGAGTTTCGCGCGCCAGATCGGCGTCGGCTTCTGCTTCCTGATCACGGCCGCCACCTTCAACGTGGCTTACCATTTGTTTCTGCCGCCGTCGCTGCCGTGGAGCGTGGCGCCGCTGTTCTTCTACACCTTCGGCATGTCGGTGGTGGCGCCGGCCGCCACGTTGCTGGGCCTGGACCTGTTTCCCCACATCCGCGGCACGGTCGCTTCCTGCCAGTCTTTCGCCACCACGCTGCTGGGCGCGGTGGTGGCCGGCGCCATCGCGCCGGTGCTGTCGGACTCAGTGTTGTGGTTGGCCTACGGGCAGCTGGCCTTTACCGTGACGGCGCTTGCATTCTGGTTGACGGCGCGGCATTACCGGAGCATGCTTCTGACGCAATAAGCGGGTGGTAGTTATCGGCTGGAAAGTGTGATAAGTTTAGCGAGAAATTTATCTTGCCGATAAGTTATCTTAGTTGTTTATGCTACTATCACTTTTTTTGGTGCCTTGTTTTACGACAGTTGGTTTAAATATTAATGCGGGCGCGCCTTGCCGTTGAGCGCCGTCCACTCCTCGACGAAGTTCCTTGGCGGCAATGCTTGATACGATGCATCAATCAGACCATGATATTCGCAATCGCTTGCTGATTGCCCGTCTGCCGGCCATGCCGCAGATACTCATCAAGTTGATAGAGCACTTGCAGGCCGACGACGCCGGCATGCCGGAGTTGGCCGCCCTGATCGCCAAGGATGCCGGCATGACCAGCAAAATCCTGTCGGTCGCCAACAGCTCCGCCTACCACCGCAACAACCGCGCCGTGGGGCTGGAGCAGTCGCTGGTGTCGCTCGGCACCGACATGATCAAGACGCTGGTGATCAGCGAATCCGTGTTCCAGACCTTTAACAGCTTCCCGCATTCCGGCAGCACCGATCTGCGCAGCTTCTGGAAAGGTTCGCTCACCACCGCCGTCATCGCGCGCGACATCGCCAAGCAGCTCGACTACCCGCACGTGGAGGAGGCCTATCTGGCCGGCCTGCTGCACAACGTGGGCCGCCTGGCGCTGCTGGCCACCGCGCCCAAGGAATACGCCTTCAACTTCACCGCGCGCGACGACGAGGACCTGTGCGCCGTGGAGCAGCGCACGCTGCAGATCACGCACTCCGAAGCGGGCGCCTGGCTGATCGAGCGCTGGAACCTGGACTCCTTCCTGGCCGATTCCGTGCTGTACCACCACGAGCCGGTGGCGCGCCTGGAAGCGGCCCATCCCCTGATACGCATCGTGCGCCTGGCGCACCTGCTGTGCTGCCACGAAGACGAGGACGAGGCCATCGAAGCGGCCGCCGGCCTGTGCGCCATCGACAGCGACGCGCTGCACGTGATCTGCCACGCGGCCGCGCGCCAGGTGGAGAAATCGGCAGCCTATCTGGGCATCGAGCTGGCCGGGGCGGACGACATCGTCGCGCCCACCGCCTACGCGCCGCCGCCGCCGGTGGACCCGGTGCAGCAGCGCCTGTCCGAGGAAGTGCGCAATATGGTGCTGGTGTCCGAAATGGGCCAGACCTTCGCGCGCCAGACCGGCGAGACCGGCATGCTGGAAGCGATGACGCGCTCGGCGCGCATCCTGTTCGACTTCGACAACACCGTGATCCTGCTGGAGAACCCCACCGGGCACGCGCTAGTGGGCATGGCGGCCGGCGAGCAGCAGCAGCGCCTGGCCGAATTCTCCATCCCGCTGGCCAAGGGCGGCACCGTGGCGGACGCCGCGCGTGAACGCCGCGTGGCCTACCTGAGCAAGGCGGGGCAGGGCGCGGCGCCGGTCGGCATCTCCGAGGAGCAGCTGTTCCGCATCCTCGGCACCGAGAGTTTTGTGTGCGTGCCGCTGGTGGCCGGGCAGCGCTGCCTGGGCGTGCTGGTGGGCGGCGCGGCCGCCTGGCAGCTGCCTTCCTACCACAAGCGCGAGCGCTTCCTGCAGGCCTTCGGCAACCAGGCCGCCGCCGCGCTGGAGACCCAGCTCTCCGAACGCGGGCATGCGCGCCGCCAGATTGCCCACGTGGCCGAGGAATACCGCGAGGCCTCGCGCCGCGTGGTGCACGAGGTGAACAACCCGCTGTCCATCATCAAGAACTACCTGTCGGTGCTGGACACCAAGCTGGCGCGGCGCGAGCCGGTGGTGGGCGAGATGTCCATCCTGAACGAGGAGATCGACCGCGTCGGCTCCCTGATCAACGGCCTGGCCGACCTGCAGCCCACCGAGGGCAACCGCGTGACCGACGTGGCGCGCGTGGTGGACGACGTGCTGCGCCTGTTCCGCGCCACCGACTTCGTGCCGGCCTCGGTGCAGATCCTGGTGCGCATGCAGGACGAGCCGGCCGAGATCGACGGCGACGCCGACATCCTGAAACAGATCCTGGTCAACCTGGTCAAGAATGCGGTCGAGGCCTTGCCCGACGGCGGCCGCATCGAAGTGGCCAACCGTGGCCATGTGAACCGCGAGCGCAAGCTTTACCTGGAGCTGGTGATCGCCGACAATGGCCCCGGCCTGTCGACCGAAGTGCTGGCCAATTTGTTTACGCCGGTACGCAGCAGCAAGGAAGGCAAGCACCACGGGCTGGGCTTGTCCATCGTCCACAGCCTGGTCAAGAAGCTGAACGGCATGATCACCTGCCGCAGCGGCAAGACCGGCACCACTTTTGAAATCCTGCTGCCCGCACGGGGCAGCACCACCCTCACCGCCGGCGCGCAAGCGCGGGCGATGGACTCCGTATAATGAACGCGCAAACCCCGCATCCGGCAACCGACGCAACGAGTGTAAGCGCCCCAGTCTCCACGGCGAGCGAATTCTGTCCCCGGCTGCTGCTGGTGGACGATGAGCCGCGCCTCCTGTCCTCCCTGTACGAGCTGCTGCGCGACCGCGACTACCACCTGGTGACCGCCACCTGCGGCAGCGAGGCCCTGGCCCAGCTGACCAAGGTGAAGTTCGACCTGGTGCTGCTGGACCTGCGCCTGCCGGACATGAGCGGCCACGAGATCATGGACTTCATGAACGGGCGCGGCATCGACAGCGACGTGATCGTGATGAGCGGCGACGTCGGCATCGAGGCGGCCATCGGCGCGCTCAAGCGCGGCGCCTACGACTACCTGCGCAAGCCTTACAGCCGCGAGGAGCTGCTCAAGACGGTGGAAAACGCGCTGGCGCAGCGCCGCCTGGCGGTGGACAACGAACGCATTGCGCAGCGCCTGGAAACCTCGGAGCGCATGTACCGCAGCCTGGTGGATAGCTCGCCGGACATCATCTACACCCTGAACCAGGAAGGCCAGTTCACCTTCGTCAACGACCGCGCCTACCAGCTGCTGGGCTTCACGCGCGAAGAGCTGCTGGGCAAGCACTATTCGGTGCTGATACACGACGAGGACCTGGAGCGCGCGCGCTATGTGTTCAATGAACGCCGCGTGGACGAGCGCACCTCGCGCCACGTGGAGCTGCGCCTGAAGTGCAAGGGTAACGGCATCGAGCGCACCTTCAGCAACACCCTGCTGACGATGCCGATGAACGCCATCGGCGTGCACCTGCCGGAGCAGTCCGCGCAGGCGCACTACGGCATCTACGGCGTGGCGCGCGACATCACCGACCGCAAGCGCGCCGAGGAAGTGATTTCCTACCAGGCCTACCACGACATCCTGACCGACCTGCCGAACCGCATGCTGTTCAAGGACCGCCTGGGCCTGGCCGTGATCCAGGCCAAGCGCAAGCTCACCGAGCTGGCCGTGATGTTCGTGGACCTGGACCGCTTCAAGCTGGTCAACGACACGCTGGGCCACGTCAAGGGCGACGAGCTGCTGCAGCAGGCCGCGCTGCGCCTGAAGGAATGCCTGCGCAAGGGCGACACGCTGGCGCGCCAGGGCGGCGACGAATTCACCATCGTGCTGCCGGAGCTGCGCGACCGCACCGACGCCAAGGTGATCGCCGAAAAATTCCTGGAAAGCCTGCAGAAGCCGTTCGACCTGGACGGCCATCAGGTGCACATCTCGGCCTCGATCGGCATCGCCGTGTATCCGAGCGACGGCGAGAGCATAGACGAGCTGCTGCGCCACGCGGACATCGCCATGTATCAGGTGAAGGCGCTGGGCAAGAACGGCCACAGCTTCTATCACAACTCCATGCTGGACATGTCGCACCAGAAGATCGCGCTGGAGCAGGCGCTGCGCCGCGCGCTGGAGCAGAACGAACTGGAAATGTACTACCAGCCGCAGATCGACGTGGCCACCGGCCGCATCATCGGCGCCGAAGGCCTGATGCGCTGGAACCATCCGCAGCGCGGCCTGCTGTCGGCCGGCGAGTTCCTGCCCTTCGCCGAAGAGAACGGCCTGATGCTGCCGATCTCGGACTGGATGCTGGGCGCGCTGTGCCGCGACCTGCTGCAGTGGAACGCGGCCGGCGGCGAGGCCATCCGCCTGTCGCTGAACCTGTCGCCGCAATACCTGGACCGGGGCGACTTCTTCGAGAAGATGCGCGGCGCGCTCACGCGCTACGGCATTTCGCCGGCGCAGATCGAGGTGGAGATCACCGAGAACATCTGCATCCGCAATCCGCTGTACGCCATCGAGCAGCTGAACAAGCTGTGCCAGCTGGGCGTGTCCGTGGCGATCGATGATTTCGGCACCGGCTACTCGTCGCTGTCCTATCTGCACCGCTTCCCCATCCACACCATCAAGATCGACCAGAGCTTCGTCAAGGAGATCCACGACGAGCAGGGCCACTATCCGGTGATCCTGGCCATTATCTCGATCGCGCGCGGCCTGGGCCTGCACCTGGTGGCGGAAGGCGTGGAGACCGAGATCCAGGCGCGCTACCTGCAGGCCAACGGCTGCAGCACCATGCAGGGCTATCTGTACCATCGCCCGATTTCGCTGACCAGCTTTATCGGCGTGCTGCAGCAGCAGGCGCCGGAGCATCTGCGCACCGAACTGGCGCCGCCCGTGCTGGCGGCCTTCCAGGCCTGACGCGGCGGAACCGGCCATGCAGAAATTCTCCGCATCCGAAGCGCACGCGCCGGCTGCCGGTCCGGGGCCGGAGAACTACACCGCCGAATTCCTGCGCATCAAAGACCTAGCCGAGCGCGGCGTGGCCAATGCCCAGCACAGCCTGGGCTTTATGTACTTCAACGGGCAGGGCGTGGCGCAGAGCTACGAGCTGGCCGTGGCCTGGTACCGCCAGGCCGCCACCGCCGGCCTGGAACACGCGCAGTACAACCTGGGCGTGATGTGCCAGAAAGGCCAGGGCCTGAAGCAGGACCTGGCGGAAGCGGCGCGCTGGTACCAGCTATCGGCCGAGCAGGGCTATGCGGCGGCGCAGTACAACCTGGGCTGGATGTACGCCAAGGGCCAGGGCTTGCAGCAGGACACGCAGCAGGCCATGCACTGGTTCAGCAAGGCGGCCGAGCAGGGCGACGCCGGCGCGCAGAACAACCTGGGCATGATGTACGACACCGGCAAGGGCGTGCCGCAGGACTTCAAGCAGGCCATCGCCTGGTACCGCAAGGCGGCCGAGCAGGGCTATGCGCGCGCGCAGTTCAACCTCGGCCTGCGCTACGACAACGGGCAGGGCGTGGCCAAGGACGCGCACCAGGCCATGTCCTGGTACCGCAAGGCGGCCAACCAGGGCTATGCGCCGGCCCAGTTCAACCTGGCGCTGCGCTACGACAAGGGCGACGGCGTGCCGCAGGACTGCCAGCAGGCCATCCAGTGGTACCGCTGCGCCGCCGAGCAGGACCACGCCAGCTCCCAGTTCAATCTCGGCCTGATCTACGACGACGGCAGCGGCGGCGTGCCGCGCGACGAGCAGAAGGCGCTGCACTGGTACCGCAAGGCCGCCGCGCTGGGCCACGCGGCCGCGCAGAACAACCTGGGCCTGCGCTATGACCACGGCCAGGGCGTGGAGCAGGACCACGAACAGGCGCAGCACTGGTACCGCATGGCGGCCGAGCAGGGCTATCCGGCCGCGCAATACCACCTGGGTCTGCTGTACGACAACGGCCACGGCGTGGTGCAGGACGCGCAGGAAGCCGTGTTCTGGTACCGCAAGGCGGCCGACCAGGGCCATCTGCGCGCGCAGTTCGACCTCGGCCTGCGCTATGAAACCGGGCGCGGCGTGCCGCAGGACGGCCGCAAGGCCATCGCCTGGTACCGCAAGGCGGCCGAGCAGGACTACGCCGCCGCGCAATACAGCCTGGGCCAGCTGCTCGACAGCGACGACAGCCCGGCGCCGGACAGCGTGCAGGCCGGCCTGTGGTACCGCAAGGCGGCCGAGCAGGGCCACGCGCTGGCCCAGTTCGCGCTGGCGCTGCGCTACGACACCGGCCACGGCCAGCTGCGCGACTACGGCGAGGCGCTGGCCTGGTACCAGAAAGCCGCGGCCCAGGGTCATGCGCGCGCCCAGTTCAATGTGGGGCTGATGTATTTCAGCGGCCAGGGCGTGGCGGCGGACATGGCGCAAGCCTGGCTGTGGCTGACCATGGCCGAACGCGGCGGCGTAAGCGGCGCCGCTCGCTATCTGCAAAGCGCCGCCGGGCGCATGGACCCGCCCCAGCTGGCGCTGCTGCGCGAACGCGCCGAATCGCTGCCGGCGCTGCCCACACTGCCCGCCCTGCTGCCCGCCTGAACTAAAGTTGCATCGGCTCAATGCCGTTAACCCGATGGAGAACCGTCTACCCATCGATCATGCAAATCAACTCCAACCTGGCCTCACTGAACGCGCAGCATAGCCTGCAGCGCGCGGCGTCGGCCGTGGGCGGCAGCATGGAGCGGCTCTCCAGCGGGCAGCGGGTGAACTCGGCGAAGGACGACGCGGCGGGCCTGGCCATCACGCAGCGCATGACGGCCACCATCCGGGGCATGCAGCGCGCCGCGCAGAACGCCAATGACAGCATATCAATGTTGCAGGTGGCGCAAGGAGCGGCCGGGCAGGTCAGCGAGAATTTCCAGCGCATCCGCGAGCTGGCGGTGCAGGCGGCCAACGGCACCTACGGCATCGGCGACCGCCAAGCCTTGCAGGGCGAGGTCGATACGCTGATGAAGGCCAATTACCAGATCCTGGACCAGTCCACTTTCAACGGCCACAAGCTATTGGACGGCAATTTCCGCGAGCAGCTGCAGGTCGGCGCGCACGCCGGGCAGGCGTTGTCGCTGGCGCTGCCGGCGGTGCTGCCGGTGGGGCTGACCATGGTCCGCCCGGCCGAGGTGCCGGTGCTGCAGCTGAACGCGGTGGGCAATGTGACCGGCGGCCTGGGGGCGGGCGACCTGACGCTCAACGGCCAGCCGGTGGGCGCCACCGTGGACGGAGTGGGGACGGGGCGTTCGCGTATCAGCGCCTATGCGGTGGCCGCCGCCATCAACCTGGCCGCCGTGCCGGGGCTGAACGCCACCGCCGCCACCACGCTGACCGGCACGGTGGGCGGGGGCGGGGGGATTGCGGCGGGCGCCATGGAGATCAACGGCGTGCCCATAGGCGCCATCAACGGCGCCACGGCCAGCGCCTTCGCCGCCAGCGCGGCGGCGGCCATCAGCGGGGCGGGAGCGGGCGTGAGCGCCTCGGCCAGCGGCGGCACGCTGACGCTGACGGCGGCGGACGGCGCGGACATCAGCTTCACCGGCGCCTCGCTGGGGCTGGGCAATGCGAGCTTGCGGAAGGAGGTCACCATCACCGGCGTGGCCGCGCATGACGCGAAAGGCTTGCTGGTGGGCGGGAAGAGCCCGGGGGCGGCGGGGTTTGGGGCGGGCCTGGTCGCGCCGCAGGACACGGGGCAGACCGTGATCGTGAAGCGGGCGGTGAGTTCGGGCGATCCGCCGGTGGACGTGAGCACTGCGGCGGCGGCGACGGCGGCGCTGGATTACCTGGACGGCAAGCTGGACGACATCAACGCGCTGCGCGCCAAGCTGGGGGCCACCGAGAACCGGCTCACGGCCAGCCAGCAGGATTTGCAGGGCGGCGCCATCAACCAGGCCGCCGCGCGTTCGCGGATCCTGGACACGGACTACGCCAGCGAGACCATGCAGCTCACGCGCAACCAGATTTTGCAGCAGGCCGGCATGGCCATGATCGCCCAGGCGCACAGCAGCCCGTCGCAGGTGCTGGCGCTGCTGCGTTGAGTGGCGGCTCATTGGCGGGTTACGGCTGGCGCCTAACCCGCCCTACGCGTTTGCAGCGCCTCCGCAACATTCGTAGGGCGGGTTAGCGCGGAGCGCGTAACCCGCCGTCTGCCGGCGTTTGCGCAAACTGGCGCTCCAGCCAGTCGTAGGCTGCGTCCTGCTCCGCTTGCGGGAAGACGTGGCCGCCGGGCAGCAGGCGCGCGTCGAACTTGTCCTGCGCGCCCCAGGCCCGCCACACCTTGGCCATCTTGCCGTAAGCCGTTTGCACCGACGCGGCCGGGAACAGCCTGTCCTCGGCGCCCGCGAAAAACAGCGCCGGCTTGGGCGCCGCCAGGCTGGCCACGTCCGGGTAGTCCATGTGCCGCAGCAGCCCGGGGTGCAGCATATTGAATGCCGAACTGCCGCGCAGCTGGTTATTCCCCGGCACCATCAGGCCTTCGGTGGTGGCCATCCAGTTGGCCGCCACCACCGCCTTCACATCGTCCGACAGCGCCGCCACCTGCCAGGCGCGGAAGGCGCCCATGGAGAAGCCGACGGCGGCCACCTTGCGCGCATCCACCTCCGGCAGCGAGGCCAGGAAGGCCGCCGCGCGCGTGTCCTCCAGCGCCATGATGCCGGCCAGCGAGCTGCCCAGGTTGAAGGCGTTGGCGGCCAGCGCCTGCTGCGTGTCGCCCGTCAGCTGGCCCCGGTCGCCCCAGCCCAGCGCGTCCACCGCCAGCACCACGTAGCCGCGCTTTGCCAGCGCGTCGCCCGGATAGCGGCCGGAGAAGTGCTTGTCGGCCCAAGCTTGCGAGGAGGCCAGGCGCGCCGCGTCCAGCGCGGTATCGCCCCAGGGCTGGATGGCTTTTTCCTTGCCGATGTCGAACTTGCCGCCGTGGTCGTGCAGCATCAGCGCGGCGGGATGGCGGCCGGCGGCTTTCGGCACCAGCAGCAGCGCGCGCACGCGGCTGTCCGCGCTCAGGTTGAACACCACCTGGCGCGCCACATAGCTGCCCCGGTCGATTTCGGCGATCACCTGCGGCTGGAAAGGCGTGGTGTCGGGCGCCTGCAAGGTCAGCTCCCACAGCTTGGCGCGGCCGGCGCTGCGCCAGGCCGGCAAGTCCTTGACCTGGGGCGTCCAGGCCATGGGGAAGGTCAGCCTGGCTTTGAGCGCCTGCTGGAACACCGGCATATTGTCGGCCACGCCGGCGCGCTGGTAATCCTGCGCGCCGGCGGGCAGTGTCAGCAAGCCTGCCAGCAGCGCAGGACCGATTTTGCGGAAGAGTTTAGGCATTTTGTAACATCCTGAAAAATTGCCACGCAACAAATACAAGAATAGTAACCTTGAGGATCTCACATTGAAAGGATGCCTGCCATGCTGAAACGCGTTTTCCCGGCGCTGAGCCTGTTTTTGCCTTTGGCCTCCGCTTGGGCTCAAGCCGAACCGTCGGCGCCGGAAGACGCTGCGCCGGTGCCGGAGAAAATCCTGGTGGTGGGCCAGAAGCCCGGACCGGGCCTGTGGAAGGTGAGCAAGGACGGCCACGTGCTGTGGGTGTTCGGCACCTACTCGCCGCTGCCGCAGAAAATGGAATGGCGTTCGCAGCAGGTGGAAACCATCCTGGCCCAGTCGCAGGAATACCTGGCGCCGCCGGGCGCCTCCGTCTCGGTGGGTTTCTTCCGCGGCCTGGCCTTGCTGCCCTCGCTGCCCCACCTGATCGGCGCGAAGAAAAATCCGGACGGCGCCACGCTGAAGGATGTGCTGCCCGCCGACGTGTACGCGCGCTGGCTGCCGCTGAAAGCCAAATACATCGGCGACAACGACGGCATTGAACGCGAGCGCCCCATCTTCGCCGCCGAGACCCTGTTCACCGCAGGCATGCAGCAGGCCGGCCTGTCCAAGGGCTACGAGGTGCACCGCAAGATCGACGGCATCGTCAAGCAGCACAAGATCAAGGTCACCGGCACCGGCATCGAACTGCCGCTGGACGAACCGTCCAAACTGATCAAGGATTTCAAGAAGTCGCAGCTGGCCGACGCCACCTGCTTCGCCAAGACGCTGGAGCGCCTGGAAAGCGACATCGACGCCATGCGCGTGCGCGCCAACGCCTGGGCCAAGGGCGACCTGGAAGCGATCCAGAAACTGAGCTACCCGGACCAGGAAACCGAATGCGGCGACGCCATGCGCAACGCCGAATTCACCAAGGACAGGCCCGGTTTCCAGAACGTGAAGGAGCGCATCCTGGCCTCCTGGGTGGGCGCCGCCGAAAAAGCGCTGGCCGCCAATACCAGCAGCTTCGCCACGCTGCGCCTGTCCGACATACTCAAGCCGGACGGCTACCTGGCCGCGCTGAAGGCCAAGGGCTACACCGTGGAAAACCCGGATTAATACGCCAGGATTGCCAACGCGGCGGCATCGCCTTAGCATAGCGCCTTTAGCGGCAAGGGCGCCGCTTAAGAATAAAGACAAGGGGATGTGAATGAAACAATACGGCAAGCTGGCCTTCATGGTGATGGCGGCGTGGGCATGCGCGGGCGCGCCGGCGCAGGCTCAGGATAATGCTGCTCCGGCCAGCGTCTGGGCGGGCAAGAAGTCGTCCTGGCTGGCGCTGCAAGGCGGCCAGCGCGATGAAGTGTTCCGCTTTGCCGAGCAGTACAAGGAATACCTGGCCGTGGCGCGCAGCCCCTACACCGCCACCGCCGAAGCGATCCGCCTGGCCAAGGCCGCCGGCTTCACCGAGCTGACCCGCCCCGAGCAGGTGAAGCCGGGCGCGCGCCTGTTCCTGCCGGCGCGCGACCGCGCCGTGATCCTGGCCGTGATCGGCCAGCAGCCGCTGGTGGCCGGCTCGCACGTGGTGGGCACCCACCACGACAGCCCGCACATCGCGCTCAAGGCGCGCCCCGTGAACGGCGCCGCGCGCGACGGCCTGGCGCTGTTCAACACCGTGTACTACGGCGGCATCAAGAAGTACCAGTGGGCCAATGTGCCGCTGGCGCTGACCGGCCGCATCGACACCACCGACGGCCGCACCATTCCGGTCTCCATCGGCTTCAACCCGGCCGACCCGGTGTTCGTCATCGGCGACGCCGCGCCCCACGCCGACAAGGACCTGCGCAACCGCAGCTACACCGAAGTATTCAAGGGCGAGGAACTCGACCCCGTGGCCGGCAGCATCCCCGGCGAGAAATCCTCGGTAGTGGCCGAAGTGCTGCGCGCGCTGAAAGACAAATACCGCATCACGGAAGAAGACTTCGTCAGCGCCGACCTGCACCTGGTGCCGGCCACGCAGCCGCGCGACGTGGGCCTGGATCGCGGCCTGGTGGGCTCGCACGGCCAGGACGACCGCCTGAGCACCTACTGCGCGCTGCGCGCCCTGATGGACCTGGAAGGCACCCCGGCGCAGACCGCGATTGCCTACCTGTCCAACTTCGAGGAAGTGGGTTCGGTCAACAACACCGGTGCATCGTCGCAGCTGCTCAACACGGCGTATGCGCGCCTGGTCGGCGGCCAGAAGGGCGCGCAGTACAGCGAGCTTGACCTGCGCACCGCGCTGCGCCACGCGCAAGTGGTGAGCGCCGACACCAACGACGGCATCTCGCCTATCTTCCCCGAAGCGACCGAGGCCACCAACGCGGCCAAGATCGGTTTCGGCGTGACCATCAAGCGCTACGGCGGCGGCTTCGACGCCAACTCGGAATACACCGCCAGGATCCGCGCCATCCTGGACCAGGCCTCGATTCCATGGCAGACCCACACGCCCAAGGTGGACGTGGGCACCGGCGGCACCATAGGCCGCTTCATGTCGCAGCAGGAGATGGAAGTGATCGACATGGGCGTGCCGCTGATTAGCATGCACTCCACGTTCGAGATGTCCAGCAAGGTGGACGTGTGGAACTTCTACCGCTTCATGAAAGCCTTCTACGCGGCGCGCTAAGCATGCGTTTGCGCCATATAGAGATATTCCAGGCCGTGATGCAGCACGGCTCGATCAGCGCGGCGGCCAAGGCCTTGTCGATTTCGCAGCCGGCCGCCACCAAGCTGCTGCAAAGCGTGGAGCGCAGCCTGGGCGTGGCGCTGTTCCAGCGCGTGGGCGGGCGCCTGGTGGCAACCGACGACGCGCAGCGCCTGTTCGTGGAAACCGATATGCTGAACCACGGCCTGCAGAAGATACAGCGCCTGGCCGCCAATCTGCGCACGCCGGAGCTGGCCGCGCTGGACATCGCCGCCACCGCCACCATGGCGCTCAACTTCGCGCCGGTGCTGTGCGGCCATCTGCGCCGGCAATTCCCGGCGCTGCGCCTGCGCCTCAGTTCCACGCAGACCCAGGGCGTGGTGGAGTCGCTGCTGCTGCGCACGGCCCAGGTGGGCCTGACGCTGAACGATCCCGCCCATCCTTCCATCTCGGCCCGCCTGCTGGCCAGCAGCGCGCTGATGGTGATCGCCCCTGCCGGCACCTGGAGCGCGGCCGAATGCGCCAAGCCGCTGCCGATCGCCGCGCTGCCGGACCAGCTGATTGGTTTCGATGAAAGTTCCCCGGTGGGCTCGCAGGTGGCGCGCTGCCTGGCGCTGTGCGGCCACGAGCAGCAATTTCTCACCGTGGTGCATTCGGCCCACATGGCGTCGGCCATGGTGGAGGCGGGCCACGGCTACGCCGTCGTGGACCCGGTGACGGCGGCCGCGCCCAACGCGCGCATCCAGGCGCGGGTGCTGGAACCGGCGCTGCCTATCGGGATGTATCTGCTGACGCTGAGCAGCGAGCCGTCGCCGTTCGCCGGCGGCGCCGTCGTCAAGCTGTTCGAGGAGGCTGCCCGCGCGCTGCTCGGGCAGCAGGTCCGCCCCTAGTGCCTGCAGCGGGGCGGTCCAGGCTCCGGTTGGCCTTATGCGCGGCGGGCCTGCACGGCCACGCCGCGTCCCTGCGCCGATGGGGCTTTGCGCGGCGCGCTGTGCACCAGGCTGACCTGCGCCTTGTCCTTCGCGCCAGCTTGCGGCGGCAGCTTGAACACCTCCAGCGCCTTGGCCACGGCCTGCGCCTGCAGGTCCAGCACGCCGGTGGCGTGCGAAGCCTCTTCCACCATCTGCGCGTTCTGGCGCGTGACTTCGTCCAGCTGCATGATGGCGTCCTTCACCTGGCTCACGCCGCTGGTCTGCTCGCGCGTGGAACCGCTGATTTCGCCCATGATGGCCGCCACCTGGCCGATGGCCGCGATCACCGCGTCCATATCCTGCCCGGCGGTGCTGGCCATGCCCGCGCCGGCGGCGATCTTGCCGGCCGAGGCGTCGATCAGGGCCTTGATGTCCTTGGCCGCCGCCGCGCTGCGCTGCGCCAGGTTGCGCACCTCGCTGGCCACCACGGCGAAACCGCGTCCGCTCTCGCCGGCGCGCGCCGCTTCCACCGCCGCGTTGAGCGACAGGATGTTGGTCTGGAAGGCGATGCCGTCGATCAGGCTGATGATGTCCACGATCTGGCGCGACGAGGCGCTGATGTCGTTCATCGCCGTCACCACCTGCGCCACGGCCACGCCGGTGCGCTCGGCCAACGCGGTTGCTTCGCTGGCCACGCCGCTGGCGGTGGTGACGTTGTCGGCGGTCTGGCTCACGGTGCCGGTGATCTGGCCCATGTGGGCGGAAGTCTGCTCCAGGTTGGAGGCCTGCGCCTCGGTGCGGGCCGACAGGTCGGCATTGGCGCTGCGCACCTGGGTGGTGGTGCTGCGGGTGAGCGCGAAGTTGCCGCGTATGTCGACCAGGATGGACGCCAGGTTCAGGTTCAGCTGGCGGATAAAGGCCTGCAGCTGGCCGATTTCATCGTGGCGGTCCACCGCCATGCGGGTGGTCAGGTCGCCCCCGGCCAGGATGCGCGTGGCGTGGATGCTGGCCTGGATGGGCGCCACCACGGCGCCGTGCAGATTGCGCCAGCCGTATCCGGCCACCGCGATCATCAGGACCGCCAGCAGGAGCTGCACGCTGTCGCGGTAGGGGAACCAGCTGTGGGCCGCCATGGCCAGCGCCAGCACCAGCATGGCGCCGAAGTACAGCGCCAGGCGCTGCGACAGCGTGATGTCGCGCAGCGCGTTGCTGACCTTGCGCCAGCCGCGCGGCGCGGCGGCGCCGCGCACGATGCGCACGCCGTCCGGATTGCCGCCCCGCACGGTGCGGTACAGCTGTTCGGCTTCCTGGATCTGTTCGCGCTTGGGCTTGGTGCACACCGACATGAAGCCGGTGGTCTTGTTCTTCTCGATGACGGGCGTGGCGTTGGCGATGCACCAGAAGTAGCCGCCGTCCTTGCGGGCGTACTTCACCAGGCCGCGCCACGGCTGGCCGGACAGCACCGTGCGCCACATGTCGGCATCCACCTCGGGCGGCATGTCGGGATGGTATAGCGAATTCTGCGCGCGCCCTGCCAGTTCCTCGCCCGCGTAGCCGCTGGCGTCGATGAAGGTCGAATTGGCGTAAGTCAGGCCACCCTTCAGGTCGGTGGTGGTGACGATGGGCTTGCCGTCTTCAAGGACGGTTTCGCGGGCGTCCGCTTGGGATGTGCTGCGCATGACATTCCTGTGCATCAAGTTAAAAGGTGGCAGGAATACTACCTGATTTAGCTATAAACTTATTTCCAAAATGCATGATCCGGGGCGGATGAGGCCGAGTTTGTCGCGCATAAAATACGGTCTGCGCCCCGGGGACCACTCAGGGCTTGCGGATCTGCACCCCGGCCAGCTGCGCCACCCCGGCCAGCGTGGTTTGCGCCGCGTTCAGGCCGAGCAGGAAATCCTTGTCCGAATAGTTGGCGTACAGGTCGGTGGGCTGGTGCCAGTGCGGATTCCAACCCGCGCCGATCTGCTGGCCGCGCTCGTTCTCGCGCAGCGAAATCGACGGCGCCACATCCATGAAGGGCGTTGAGTCGGTATTGGTCATGTGGAAGCCGACGGCGGCCGGGTAGTGGCTGGCGTACTTGTCGTTGGCGGCACGGAAGGCCCAGGCCAGCTTGGCCGATGCCTCCGCCTGCCTGGACTGTGCCTGGTACTCGATATTCACGTCGGCCTCGGCGCGCTGCTCCTTGGGCGGCGCGTACACCGGCTGGCCCTTGGCGTCCAGCACCGGCTTGCCCGCCGCGTCCAGCTTGGGCACCGGCATGCCGTGGTCGAACAGCATCATGTCGTGCTGGATCATGCCCAGCCACTTGGGCTCGGGATAGCGGCCCGAACCCTTGGGCGACTCCACGCCCTGCAAATGCTGGCGCTGGGCGACATAGGCCGCAGCGCCGTTCAGGCCGGTTTCCTCGTTATTCCACAGCACGAAGCGGATCGAGCGGCCGGTCTCCACGCCGGGCGCACTGAAGATGCGCGCCAGTTCCATCACCAGCGCGGTGCCGGAGCCGTCGTCATTGGCCGCCTCGCCGAAGCCGATGCCATCCATGTGGGCGCTGACGATATACATTTCCTCCGGATGGGTGCTGCCCACCTTGGTGCAATAGACGTTCTCGCGCAGCGAGGTGCCGATTGGGGTCTGCTCGGCGTTGAGCGCGCGCAGGCGCTCGTCCGGCTGCAGCAGGGGATCGTTGTTCACGCCGGTGGGCGCGCGCTTGCCGAACAGCGTGCTGCCGCCCTGGCCGGGCGGCCCGCCCGCGCCGCCGCCCGCCTGCACGGCCGGCTTGCCGCGCACCGCCGGCTCGGTGAACTGGTACTGCAGGCGCTCGGTGTTGCTGCAGCCGTAGGACTTCAGCTGCGCCTCGATCCAGTCCAGCGCCTGACGGTTGCGCTCCGTGCCCTGGCGCCGGTCGCCGAAGCGGGTCAGGCTCTTGATGGTGGCCTTGTACTTCTCCAGCTCCAGCTGATTGACCAGCTGCGCCACCGGGTCGGCTGCTGCGGCCTGCTGGGCGGCGGCGTGCGGTGCGGCGAAGGCGCAGGAGATGGACAGTGCCAGGGCGGCGCTACGGAGCGAAAGCGGTGTCATTCAAAATCCTTGGCTGAAGATTACTCGGATGCTCTGGGGCCTTAGAAGGCCAGCTTTTTTTGCTGAAACACGATTTGCACATTCGGATCGGCGGGCTTGTCGATGGAGACCAGCTCTGCTGCGGAATAGGCGTAAGCGAGGCAGGGATCACCGGGAGCCGAAATGTACTTGGTCGCGTATTCAACCACGAGCGTATTGCCAAGTAAATACACGCTGGTGATGCTGGTTGCCAGGCAAGACCCGAGCTGCTGGTAATACAGCGCCAGCACGGTCTTCTTGCTGAAGTCTACGGGCGGCGGGGTAGCGGGGCCTGCGCTGCCCATGTGGGCCTGCCATAGCGCGGTCCACTCCGCATCGCTGCGCGCGACGGCGCTGGCAGGGGCAGACTCGCGCCGCTGCGACTGGCCCTCGTCGATGACGGTGAAGGGGACGTCCTTGGCGCCGTCCGGCACCGGCTCGGGCTTGATGAATTTGCTGACCTGGTGGGTGCTGTCGAGGCCCAGGCTGCGGGCGTTGCGATTGGCGAACAGGGTGTCGAAAAGGGGCGCAATGCTGGCGTCGGGACAGCGGCGATACACTCCGCCAATAGAGTCTGCCGCGCTGCACAGGAGCTGCTCGGGTGTGAGGCCGTGCAATGCAGCGGCATAGCTCGCGTCGCTGCAGCTACCGGCGACATTGGAGAACACATACTTGCCATCGACCAGGTAGAGGTCGCTCGCGAAGTTGTTGCAGGGACCCCGGTTCACCGTTTTGACAAAACCCGTGAACGCGGCGGCATCCATTGCAGTGATGGTCGTCGTCGCCGGCACGCTCAGGCGCTTGCCGTCCGAGACAACCAGGCTGGCGGTGTAGGCGCCGGGTACGTCGGGCGTGAGACTCGCCTGCGCCGCGTTGGCCGACGCCAGCGTAGCGTTGCTGCCGGCCGGCTTGCTGCCGAGCGTCCAAGAATAGCTGAGCTTGTCGCCGTTGGCCAGGCGCCAGGATGGCAGGCCGAGGCTGATGGCGGCGCCGCTGGAGACGGTGCTGGCAGCGCCGCCGGCCAGGCGGTAGGTGGGATCTGTTGGCGGCGTGGCGGTAATCGTCACCGTGGCCGCGCTGCTGCTGGCCTTGCCGTCGCTGACGACCAGGCTGACGCTGTAGCTGCCGCCGATATCCGGCGTCAGCGTCGGCAGCGCGGTGGTGGCTGCGGCCAGCACGGCACTGCTGCCGGCGGGTTTCGCGCTCAGCGTCCAGTTAAAGGTGAGGGCGTCGCCATTGGCGTCGCTGCTGCCGCTGCCGTCGAGCTTGACGGTAGTGCCGAGCCCGACGGCCTGCGCGGGGCCGGCACTTGCTGTTGGTGCGATATTGGCCGGCGCGGGCGGCGGCGCGGAGGCGGACTGGCCGCCGCCGCAACCCGCCAGTGCACATGCCAGTCCTATCGCGATCCCTATGTTTGCTGCGTACATGGCTTCCCCTTATGACTCAGCGATGACGCCGCGCGGCACCGCGAGAACTGGGGCAGTATAGGTTGCAGTGCTGAGAGAGAATGTGATGATGAGCACAGAATCATTGTGAAATTGGCAACAAGGTGCAAAAAGCCGAGTAGAATGCAGCGATTGTCAATTTGGGATTCCACGATGAAAAAAAGCAGCGTCGCCGCATTTCTGTTTGCGGTCCTACTTCCATTCCATGCCTGCCACGCGCAAAGCGCGGCTACGCTGCTCACCCCGGAAATTGGCGGTATCAAGCAGGTTGTGGAAATCAAGACGAACGATACGAGCAAGCCGGTGCTGCTGTTCTTGTCCGGCGGCCCTGGAAGTTCCATGATGAACACCTCCAGCGCTTTCACCAACATCCTGAAAGACAGATTCACCCTTGTCCAATGGGACCAGCGGGACGCCGGCAAGACCTTGAAACTGAATCCATCGCCCACCCAACCCACTTTGGCGCAGATGGAGAGCGACACCTACGAGGTGATCGAGTTCGTCCGAAAAGAGTTGAAGCAGGAAAAAATCTACCTGCTGGGCAGCTCCTGGGGCAACGTTCTAGGATTTGACATCGTCCGCAAACACCCTGGTCTCCTGCATGCGTATTTTGCGGTGAACCCCGTAGTCAGCCAGCTGGCCAGCGAGCAGGAACTGCTGCAAGCGCTGAAGGTGACTTTCGCCGACAACGCCGATGCGAGCAAAGAGCTGGCCAGCGTCAACATCCCATTTAAGACGGATGAAGATCTGTTCTACTTGAGGAAGTGGCTGTTCTACAAGGAAGGCAAAAAGTACGTGACCAGCAACGAGTTCAGAAACGGCTTCCTGCAGTGGTCCAAAGTCTGGTCGCCGGTGTGGAACCAGGTCATGGCCGTTGACTTGCCCCGGACCTTGAAGCAGGTCGATTGCCCGGTCTATTTTTTCGTAGGCAAGAACGACATCCAGACGTCCACCAGGATCACGAAAGAGTACTTCGAGATTCTGCGGGCGCCGAAGAAGGGGCTGTTCGCATTTGAAAATTCAGGCCATCAGATCCATCACGACGAGCCGGAAAAATTTCAGCAAGCGATAGTGCAAACCCTGGATAAAGCAGTAAGGTAAAACCGCAGCGACGGCATCTCATCACACGGGGCCGCTTGCGGATTTGCCAACTGCTGGCCAAGCCGCGTAGAATGCACGGCATGCGGGTGTAGCTCAATGGTAGAGCAGAAGCTTCCCAAGCTTACGACGAGGGTTCGATCCCCTTCACCCGCTCCATAGGGAAAAAGAGTGCTTTCAATCATCTCCGCTACTTCGTAACCCCTGTCTTGTTTTGCCTTTCCCATTTCGCTCATTGAAAAAGCCTTCGCCGGTTGGCGTAGATCGCTTTGCAATCCGAACGTTATCGCCGCAGCGCGTGGTGTTTGTCATAGTTCGTCCTGCGCCCGCGTGTGAGGTTGGTTGACAACCATGGATTGTTTACGTAATTTGTCAACCATGAGCCAAGCAAAAATCAACGAACGAATTCGCCGGGCGCGTGTGTCGCGAGGGCTCAGCTTGGACGCTGTTGCTGAGCGGATGGGCGACATCAGCAAACAGGCGCTGAGCAAGTTTGAAAGCGGGCAAAGTGCACCGAACTCAGCTAGGCTTCTGAAACTGGCCAAGGCATTGGAGGTGAAACCGGAATACTTCTTCCGGCTGGAGTCATTCGCTCTTGCTCCGCTGGAGTTCAGGAAACTGGCGAAAATGCCTAAATACCGTCAGGAACAAGTTCGCGAACAGATGCGCGATCATTTGGAGCGGTACATTTCGCTGGAGGACTGTTTCGGCGGTTCGCTCAAGATTGGGGTCGCGTCTGCTCAATCCATCCTCGTCACTTCGGTGGAGGAGGCAGAGCAGGCTGCGGAGCAGCTGAGGCAAGAGTGGCGGGTCGGAGGGGATGCAATAGCCAACCTTGTCGATTTGCTAGAGAACAATGGATTCAAAATTGTGCTCCTGGACGGCGCGGACGATTTTGATGGGGCGTGCGCTGCTACCAATGATGAGCAGCATGTGCTCATCTCCTTGAATGCGTCGCGTCCAGGCGAAAGAATGCGTTTTACTGCGGCGCATGAGTTGGGCCACTGGGTGATGGATCTGCCGTCATCCATGCCTGAAAAAACCAAGGAGCGTTGCTGCCATCGCTTTGCGGGGGCCTTTTTGTTCCCCGCCGCTCAGGTTCGTGCTGAGTTCGGCGATGTTCAGCGTTCGAGAGTGCATCCGCAGGAATTGCTGAATGCGAAAGCACTGTACGGCGTTTCGATGCAAGTCGCGATGTATCGCATGAAAGACCTCGGCTTGTTGAGCGAGGCGGGATATAGAGCCTTGGTGATTACGATCAACGCAAACGGCTGGCGGAAGAACGAACCGGAAGCGCTGGAGGCCGAACGCCCAAGACGGTTTGAATCGCTGGTGTACCGGGGGCTGGCAGAAGAATTCTTCACGTTATCAAGAGCAGCTGAATTCCTTCAGCTACCTATCAGTGCGCTTGATGCCAAAGGCTACGGAGCGCAAGTGCTCGGATGAACGCCGTCTACATCAGCGATACGAATATCTGGATTGATTTTCGCCACGCTGGGCTGCTGGAAGCGTTGTTCACGCTTCCATTTTCATTGTGCTGCACGGACTTTGTGCTGAATGAACTGAACGACTTTGACCATGGCGATCTGGTCGCTAGCGGCCTGCAGGTTGTTGAATTGGACGAGGTCTCCATTGTTGGGCTGACAGCATTAAAGGCTTTGCACAACAATAGCTCTTTAGCCGATGTCTCTTGCTACCACTTGGCAAAGCAGACCGGTTTTCCGTTGCTGACGGGCGATGGCCAACTGCGTAAGCAGGCGGAAAAAGATGGCTTGCAGGTGCATGGTGCGATGTGGCTGCTTGATCAATTGGTTGAGCTTGATCTGATATCACCCCATCAGGCGCATGCGAGCCTGACGGCCATGTTGGCAGCAAATGCAAGGCTGCCTAAAGCCGAGTGTGCAATGCGCCTGCAAGCATGGAGCGCTGCGTAAGATATCTTCACCCGCTCCACACTCTCCTAGCCATACGGCGTGTACGCAAAGCCGTTGGCGATCAGGCCTGCGTTCAGCGTATGGCTTTCCGGGCTCTCGGAAAACTCCAACACCATATCCACCACGCTCAATCCGTGTTCCAGCGCATTGATCCAATATGCTTTGCCTGCCGCTTCCGGCTGGCGGTCCAGGGCGTTGACGTAGAGCGCGGTGACCAGCGTGTCGAAATTGGTGTTGACGCCGTACAGATTGATGAACTCCTGGGCGGTGGAAAAGCCGCCGATGATCTGTTTCAGCGTGGTGCCGTTGTCCAGGGCGGTGAGCCAGAAGCCGGCGCCGGCGGCGTCCGGGGCGCGGTTGAAGGCGCTCTGGTACAGGCGGTAAAGCTGGCCCGCGCTGCCGTTGACGTCCAGCGCGAGGCCGCCGTCGGCGAACTGGATGCGTTCGACGTTGATCAGGGTGTTGGCGCTGCCGCCGGCTGCTGCGCTCACGCTGAAGCCGCCGCCCGCGCCGGTGACGGCGTAGGTGGCGCGGTTGCCTGCGAAGACGGCCGTGTCGATGCCGGCGCCGCCGTCGATGGCGTGGCCGTAGTCGTTCATGACGATGATGTCTTTGCCGTTGCCCGCGTCGACCGACAGGCGCGCGCCGCCGCCGGTGATGCTGATGCGGTCGTCGCCGGCGCCGGAGGCGATCAGCCAGTTGGTGTTGACGATGGCGGGCAGGGTCACGGCGATGGAGTCGTCGCCGCCGAAGTTGGCGGCGTTGGCCAGCAGCTGCTGTTCGTTGGCGACCGTGCTGCCGGTGACTGCGATGGCCGCCGCGCTGATCTGGGCCGAGCTGCCGTCGGTGTAGTACTGGGCGTAGGAGCTGAGCGTGCCGCCGAATGCGGTGCTGGCGCTGCCCTGGCCGATGGCGGTGGAGTTGCCGGACACGGTGAAGTCGCCCGTGATGCGGCCGCCTTCTTCAAACAGTTCGGTGGTGCGCGTGAGGGTGTCCACCACGCCGGAGAACAGGTTGCCGTCGCTGCTGGTCACGCTGCCGTGCGCTTTCAGCACGGTGTTGCCGATGGTGTTGTCGTAGCCGGCTGTGCCGGCGGTGATGAGCTGCTGCAGCGTGAGCGTGTTGATGGTGCCGCCCTTGTTGCTGAGCAGCAGGCCGTTGCTGGCGGAGGTGCTGTAGCCGAAATTGAGCTGGCCGTCGTACACCAGGCGGTAGTTGCCCGAGATGTGGTCTTCCAGCGAGCCGGCCGAGAAGGTGCCGCTGGCCGCGCCGGGCGTGGTGTTGACCAGGCCGGAGAAGGTCTGGAAGCTGCCGTCCGGATAGTCGAGGTAGCCGTCCGGCCCCGCCAGCGAGCCGCCGGTGTAGACGGCGTGGGTGGAGCTGAAGTTGTAGCCGGCCTTGATGAGCTTGTCGAACTCGCCCGCCAGCGTCAGCGGCGTATGCGTGGCGCGATAGGTTTCCAGCGTGCTGAGCGTAGCCTGGCTGAAATTAATGGTAACGGTAGTCATTGCGTGTCACTCTGATAAGAATTCGTTCAACGGGACAGGTCCATGTCCAGCCACACAGCATACGCCAAATGCTTGCCCTGCCAAACTGAGCCGCCGCGTATTGCTGCATCGCATGAGACCGGCTGGCCGTCGATTTCCTCGCGGCGCTGGATTTCGCGGAAGGTTTGCGCGTCCTTGGGCGACAGATAGCCCGTCATGCGGCCGGCCACGAACACCGCCACCGGCTTGTCGTCGTAGGGGTTGAGCGGGTCCACCGCCAGCACGGCCTGCAAGCGGGTGTCGGCGCCCTGGTCGCCATGTTCTCCCGCCAGCTCGCGCACCGTGGCCTGGTAGCGCGATTCGGCCAGCACTTCGGTCAGCATGCGGCCACCGTCGGACCAGTGCTTGACCGGCGCGCCCGGCTGCGCGGGGACGTAGGCCGGGCCGGGCGCCCTGGCTGCGGGCGGCGCGGCGGGACGGAAGCCTTTTTTCAGCAGCAGATACATGGCGGCCAGGGACAGTGCCATGATGGCAAGAAGGATTGCGTCGGTCATCGTCGGAGGTGGCTAGTCGGTCAAAGCCGTATTATCGCAGGCTGGGGCGCGCGGGTGGAGGTCACGTATAATGGCGGATCGTCCTTAGAATTTGCCAGCAGCTTGGCCTCTTTACTTACTTTTACATGTCTTCCGATACTCCAAACGACAATCCGGGCAGCCCGGCACGCGCCATGCTGTATGACCCGACCGAACACCGCATCCGCAGCTTCGTTACGCGCGCCGGCCGCCTGTCCACCGCGCAAGCGCGCGCGCTGGAGGAGCTGGGTCCGAAATTCCTGATCGAGTACAGCAAGGCGCCGCTGGACTATGCGCAGGTCTTCGGCCGCAAGGCGCCGGTGGTGCTGGAGATCGGCTTCGGCATGGGCGGCACCACGGCGCACATCGCCGGCGTGATGCCGGAGAAGGATTTCATCGGCGTGGAAGTCCATACGCCGGGCGTGGGCAGCTTGCTCAAGCTGATCGGCGAGCAGCAGCTGAGCAACCTGAAGGCGATCCAGCACGATGCGGTGGAAGTGCTGAACCACATGATCCCGGACGGCTCGCTGCATGGCGTGCATATCTACTTCCCGGACCCATGGCACAAGGCGCGCCACAACAAGCGCCGCCTGATCCAGTCGCCGTTTGTGCAGCACCTGGTGCAAAAGCTGGAAGTGGGCGGTTATCTCCACCTGGCCACCGACTGGGAAGACTATGCGGTGCAGATGCTGGAAGTGCTGAGCGCCGAGCCCGGCCTGCAGAACACGGCCGAAGGCTACGCGCCGCAGCCGGCCTACCGCCCGCTGACCAAGTTTGAAAACCGCGGCCTGAAGCTGGGCCACGGCGTATGGGACCTGGTCTTCACCAAGAAGTAAGCCCGTACACTATCTTCCCGCCCACCACGGTTTGCAATACCCTGGTGTTGGCGATGTCCTCGGCCGGGACTTCCATGAAGTTCCGGTCCAGGACGATGAGGTCGGCCAGCTTGCCCACCTCCAGCGATCCCACCTCCTTTTCCTGCCTCAGGGTGTACGCCGCGTTCATGGTGATGGCGCGCAGTACCGCTGCGCGCGGCATGCCGGGCGCGTCGCCCAGGCGGCCTGCGTATTCGGGGCCTGCGTCCTTTGCGGCGGTGCGGGTCACGCCTACTTTCAGCGCGAACCACATGTCCAATGGATCGACCGGCCAGTCGCTGCCGTAGGCGATGCGCGCGCCCGCGTCCAGCAGCAGCGACTGCGGCTCGACGATGGCGTAGCGCTCCTTGCCCATGTACTCCTTCAGCGCGCCCACCGTGTCCGGCGCGGGCTTGGCCCACTGGAAGGACAGCACCGCCGTGGCGTCGAGCTGCTTGAAGCGCGGGAAGTCGGCCGGGTCCACGATCTCGTCGTGGGCCAGGGCGGGACGGACATCCTTGCCCTCCGGCGTGGCGCGCAGTGCTTGCAGCGCGTTGAGCGTGTCGCGCACGGCGCCGTCGCCGTCCACGTGGATGTGGGGATCGACGTGGGCCTTGGCCAGTCTGGACAGCGTGGAGCGCAGCAGCGCGGGCGTGAAGTAGCTGTCCGGTCCCTTGCTCGGACCCGGCGCCCAGTGCGGCTGCTGCGGCGTTCCCTGGTTGGTGTAGTAGGGCGCCAGCATGGCGCCGGTGAGCGCGGGTGCGGCGATCACGCCGTCCATGAACAGCTTGGCGTGGCGTACCTGCATGGACGGCTCGATGCGGGTGGCGCCCTGGTCGAACTGTTTGGCCAGCTGGCGCAGTTCCTTGAAAGCCTTGCCGGATATGGCGTCCTTCGGATCGATCAGCACTGCGAAGTGGGCGCGCGCGGTGAGCTTGCCCTGTTTTTGCAGCTGCGAGAAGGCGGTCAGTGTTTCGGGATCGGTATAGGCGTCGAGGAAGGTGGTGATGCCCTGCTTGCGCATGGCGTCCAGTGCGGCGGTGGAGGCGGCCAGGTTTTCCTTGGGCGTGAGCACGGGCATGAACTTGCTCACCATGTCCTGCGCCGCGTCTTCCAGGATGCCGGTGGCCTTGCCGGCGGCGTCGCGCGCGATCTTGCCGCCCTCGGGATCGGGCGTGCGGCGGGTGACGCCGGCCAGCGCCATGGCGCGCGAGTTGAGCAGGGCTGAGTGGCCGAAGGACGAGCGCACGACGATGGGGCGGCTGGTTTTCAGGCTGTCCAGCGCGGCGCTGCTCATGTCCACGCCGTCCGGCAGCATGCCTTGCTGGAACCAGTTCACCACCCGCAGCCAGCGCTTGGGGCTCGCGTTCTTTTCCTTGTCCAGGCAGGCCTGGATGCGGGCCTGGAACTGCGGCACCGTCAGCGGCATGTAATCGAGGCTGCAGTTGAGCAGGCGCGAGCCGCCGGACTGCGGGTGCATATGGCCGTCCACCAGGCCGGGCATCACCATGCGGCCCTGCAGGTCGATCACGCGGGTCTGGCCGCCGGTGTGGGCTTGCGCGCCGGCGTTGTCGCCGACGTAGACGATACGGCCATCGCGCACGGCCAGCGCCTGCTGCACGCTGTCCTGCGCATCCACCGTGTAGATGTAGCCGTTGCGGTAGACCGTGTCCGCCGGGGCGGCGTGCGCCCATGCCGGCAGCAGCAAACAAATCAGGGCGAATCCGGTCGCATGCATGTGTTCTCCTAGTCTGCCTATTTAGCGCGGGCCTCCGTGCGCCCCAGCGCAGGCCAGGACGGCATGAAGGCCAGCAAGTTGCCCGCCAGGACCAGCGCCAGGCCGCACAACGCCAGCGCGGTCCAGTGGTAGCCCTCAAAGATGGTGGACGCGCTCAGCGCCACGATGGGGAATAATACTGTGGAATAGGCCGCGCGGTCAGGTCCGATGCGGCCGACCAGCATCAGGTAGGCGGTGAAGGCGATGACCGAGCCGGGAATGGCGAGGTAAAGCAGCGAGGCCGTGTAGCGCGCGCCCGGCTCCCAGGTGAACGGCATGCCCAAGGCCAGCGAGCCCAGGGTGAGGATGGCGGCGCCTATCATCATGGCCCACACATTGGTCAGCCACGGCGCCAGGCCGAGCGCCTGCATGCGGCTGGACAGCAGGTTGCCGGTGGAAAAGCAGAGCGTGCCCAGCAGGGCCAGACCCAGGCCGGCCAGCATGCCGCCGTCGCGCCAGTGGCCCTGCATCTGCGGCAGGAACAGCAGGGCGATGCCGCACAATCCCAGCAGCGCGCCGCCCACCACCTGCTGGCGCAGCGCGCGGCCGAGGAAGAGGCGGCCGTTGAGCGCGTTCCAGATCGGCGCGGTGGAAAACACCACGGCCACCAGGCCGCTGGGCACCCACTGGCTGGCGTAATAAAAGCACAGGAAATTACAGCAAAACAGCGCCACGCCCTGCGCCGCTAGGTAGCGCCAGGCCGCGCGCGGCGGCCACACCTTCTTGCGCATGGCAAACAGCACCAGCAGCAGCACCGCCGCCGCGATCCAGAAGCGGTAAGCGATGGACACCGGCGCCGGCACCACGCCGAGCTGGAATTTGATGGCGATCCAGGTAGTGCCCCAGATCAGGACGGTCAGCAGATACAGAATAGCGTTCATGGCAAAGCCCGGTTGAAAACGAGTATGCATCATGCCGCCAGCGCGCCCCCGCCGCTTGTCTTCGCTTGCGCAAAATTCAAGCGACCTGAGCCGCATTCCACCCAATTTGGGGTCAGACCCCGAAGTGGGGTGAATGCGGCTCAGGTCGCTTGTGGGAATTGTCTGATCTTGCGCATTTTTGTGAGGGGGCGGGGGCGGATGGCGGGGGCGTGCTAGACTTTTCGGATGGCTACTTTTTCTCACGCGGTGTTCAAGACCATGTCGCATACCGATGCGACCCTGGAGCGTTTCGCCTGGCTGGGGGATGGCCTGGCGGCGGCGATCTGGCAGCGGGAGACGGATGAGGCGGTGACCGCTTACTTGCAGCCGGGGCACCATACGTTCTCGTGCTATCTGGGAGGGGGCTATCGCACCGAACGCGGCGGGGCGGGCGTGGCGCCGGGGCAGTATGGGGCGCCGAAGCGGCTTTGCACGCTGCCGGACTGGCATGAGTCGCACTGGCTGGTGCGCGATAAGCTGCGCTTGCTGCATGTGTATTTCATGCCGGAGCATTTTACGCAGCGGGCGGTGATGGAGCTGGACCGCGAACCGCGCGAGCTGACCCTGGCCGACCGCACCTATTTCGAGGACCCGCGCCTGGTGCAGCTGTGCGAGCAGCTGGTGGCCGCGCCGTGGGAGGGCGCCGATGCGCTGCTGCGTGCGAACGAGATCACGCACGCCACCTTGAGCGAGCTGCTGAAGTCGCAGTCGATGATAGACCCGGGCGCGCGCCTGCGCGGCGGGCTGGCGCCTGTGGTGCGGCGCAGGCTGGCGGAGTTTATCGATGCGCATCTGGCCGAGCCGATCACGCTGGGCATGCTGGCGCAGGTGGCTTGCATGTCCGAGTTCCACCTGGCGCGCATGTTCAAGCTGTCCTTCGGCATACCGCCGTCGGCCTGGGTGGCGCAGCGCCGCCTGGACCGGGCGCGCAGCATGCTCAAATCAACCGGCCTGCCTTTGCAGCAGGTGGCCGATGCTTGCGGGTACGCGGATCTGAGCCATTTCAGCCACCGCTTCCGTGCGGCGGTGGGCGCGCCACCCGGGCGTTACCGCCAGATCGTCGCGGCGTAGGGCGGGTTAGCGCAGCG
Source organism: Pseudoduganella aquatica (assembly GCF_020865585.1). Classification (NCBI taxonomy): domain Bacteria; kingdom Pseudomonadati; phylum Pseudomonadota; class Betaproteobacteria; order Burkholderiales; family Oxalobacteraceae; genus Pseudoduganella; species Pseudoduganella aquatica. The sequence goes on along the minus strand of NZ_CP086370.1, from coordinate 6,611,908 downwards.
TAACCCGCCGGCGCCACCGCGCCGCCAGCTTGGCGGGTTACGCTGCGCTAACCCGCCCTACCTTTCCTATAGCATTTCTGCGATCAGCGCGACGATCTCTTCGCCGTAGGAGGCGAGCTTTTTCTCGCCCACGCCACTGATTCCGCGCAGGTCGTCCAGCGACGTCGGCTGCGCCTTGGCGATTTCGCGCAGGGTGGCGTCGACGAAGATCACATACGCCGGCACGCTGTGCGCGCGCGCCGTCTCCACCCGCCACCAGCGCAGCTTGTCGAAGATGGTCTGCTCTTTGCCGGACAGCTCGGTCTCGGCATAGCCCTTGGCCGCCGCCGCCGTGGAACGTTTCTGCTTGACCGGCTTCTGGTACTGCCGCAGCTGCACTTTCTGCCCGCCCTTGAGCACCGGCCGCGCGGCGTCGGTCAGCTTGAGGGAGCTGTACTGTTCGTGGTCCACCGTCACCAGCCCGAGCGCGATCACTTGGCGCAGGATGGCGCGCCATTCCTGCTCGCTGCGGTCGGCGCCTATGCCGAACACGGACAGGCTGTCGTGGTGCCAGGTCTTGATGCGTTCCGTTTCCACGCCGCGCAGCACTTCGATCACGTGCCCTGCCGCGAAACGCTGGTCGACGCGGTAGATGGCCGACAGCAGCTTTTGCACCGGCACCGTGCCGTCGAAGCTCACCGGTGGGATCAAACAGGTGTCGCAGTTGCCGCAGGGCGTGGCCTGTTCGCCGAAATATTCGAGCAGCCGCACGCGCCGGCAGCTCAGCGTTTCGCACAGGCCGAGCATGGCGTCCAGCTTGGTGCCGAGCACGCGCTTGAAGGTTTCGTCGGCCTCCGATTCGTCTATCATGCGCCGCTGCAGCACCACGTCCTGCAGGCCGTAGGCCATCCAGGCGCTGGCGGGCAGGCCGTCGCGGCCGGCGCGGCCGGTCTCCTGGTAGTAGCCTTCGATCGATTTGGGCAGGTCCAGGTGGCATACGAAGCGCACGTCCGGCTTGTCGATGCCCATGCCGAAGGCGATGGTGGCGACCATGACGATGTTGTCCTCGCGCAGGAAGCGGGCCTGGTTGGCGGCGCGCTTGGCGTGTTCCATGCCGGCGTGGTAGGCCATGGCGCGCACGCCGTTCTCGTTGAGCATCTCGGCCGTTTCTTCGACCTTTTTGCGCGACAGGCAGTAGACGATGCCGGAGTCGTTGCCGTGTTCTGCGGTGATGAAGTCCAGCAGCTGCTTGCGGCCGTTGGCCTTTTCCACGATCTGGTAGCGGATGTTGGGACGGTCGAAGGAGGACACGAACTGCGCCGCGTCCTCCAGCTGCAGGCGTTGCACGATCTCGGCGCGGGTCTGGTGGTCCGCCGTGGCCGTGAGCGCGATGCGCGGCACGTTGGGGAACTGCTCGTGCAGGATGGACAGCTTGATGTACTCGGGCCGGAAATCGTGGCCCCATTGCGATACGCAGTGCGCTTCGTCGATGGCGAACAGCGCGATATTGGACGCCTGCAGCAGCTCGAAGCAGCGCTGCGTCATCAGCCGTTCCGGCGCCACGTAGACCAGGTCGATCTGGCCGGTGCGCACCAGGCGCTCGATGCGGCTGGCCTCTTCGTAGGTCTGGGTGGAGTTCAGGAAGGCGGCGCGCACGCCGACTTCGGCCAGCGCGTCCACCTGGTCCTGCATCAAGGCGATCAGCGGCGAGATCACCACGCCCACGCCGTCGCGCACCAGCGCGGGAATCTGGTAGCACAGCGACTTGCCGCCGCCGGTGGGCATCAGGACCAGCGCGTCGCCGCCCTTGCTGACATGGTCGACAATTTCCCCCTGCTGGCCGCGAAAGGCTGGGTAGCCGAAGACGGTCTGGAGGAGGTTGAGGGCGCGTTCGCTGGTGTCCTGATTGGTCATTTATTAACTTAGTCGGCCCACACTACGAGGCCGGAATAGGCGGTGGCAATGACCACCAACCCGAATATGATGCGGTACCACGCAAAAATTGTGAAGTCGTGCGAACTGATATAGCGCAACAACCAGCGCACGCAGAGGAAGGCCGACACGAAGGCGGCCAGCATGCCGACGCCGAACATCGGCAAGTCGGCCGCCGACAGCAGCGCGCGTTCCTTGTACAGCGAGTATACCGTGGCCGAGAGCAGCAGGGGAATGGCGAGGAAGAAGGAAAATTCCGTGGCCGCCTTGCGCGACAGGCCGAACATCATGCCGCCGATGATGGTGGCGCCGGAGCGGCTGGTGCCGGGGATGAGCGCGAAGGCCTGGGCGCAGCCCACTTTCAGCGCGTCCAGCGCGCTCATGTCGTCCACGCTTTCCACCCGCACGGCGGCCGGATTGGCCTTGGCACGCTTTTCCACCCACAGGATGATGAAGCCGCCCACGATGAAGGCGCTGGCCACCGGGATGGGCGAGAACAGATGCGCCTTGATGGCTTTGTTGAACAGGAAGCCGAGGATGGCGGCCGGCAGGAAGCCGATGATCAGGTTGATGATGAAGCGCTGCGCCTTGGCGTCGCTGAACATGCCGCTCAATACCGTGGCCAGGCGCACCCGGTATTCCCACATGACGGCGACGATGGCGCCGGTCTGGATCACGATCTCGAACACTTTCACTTTTTCGCCCACGAAGTTGAGCAGGCTGCCGGCCAGGATCAGGTGGCCGGTGGAGGAAATCGGCAGGAATTCGGTAAAGCCTTCAACCAGGCCCATGATGAAGGCCTGCAACGCGAGTGTGATGTCCATGTTTGTCGTAATAGCAAGTGATGGGGAAAGGGCGTCGAAGCTTACCACGCCCGGCCGCGTTCGCCATGGCCCGAATCGGGCGCGGTGCGCATTGTACCTTGCGGCTGATAAGCATGGCTTATCACAGGGCGGGGAAAGACGAATTGGATGTAAACCTGCGGCAATTCCATACTCCTGCCATCAACAAAGCAGGAGGTCGTCATGAATACCAAGGAAGTACCGAAAGGTTTGATTACGCTGCTGGCGCTGGTGTGCGGCGTGTCCATCGCCAGCGGCTACTACGCGCAGCCGCTGCTGGGCGACATCGGCCGCTCGCTGGGCGTGTCGGAAGCCCATGCGGGCGCGCTGCCCATGTTCACGCAGATCGGCATCGCCATCGGCGCGCTGCTGTTCCTGCCGCTGGGCGATATTGTCAATGACCGCAAGCTGATACTCGCCATGATCAGCGCGCATGTGGGCGCGCTGGTGCTGGTGGCGCTGGCGCCGTCCGCGCCCTCGCTCACTTGGGCCAGCGCGCTGATGGGCGTGACCACCATTACGCCTTATCTGCTGCCGGCTTACGCGGCCAAGATCGTGAGCCATGAGCAGCGCGGCCACGTCACTGGGCTGCTGGCGCGCGGTATCTTCGCTGGCATCCTGTTGGCGCGCACGGCCAGCGGCTATATTGGGCATTACACGGACTGGCGCACGGTGTACTGGATCGCCGCCGCGCTGATGCTGTTCATGACGGCGCTGCTGGCCTGGCGCCTGCCGCCCACCGTGCCGCGCAGCGATTTGAGCTATCCGCGCCTGCTGGCGTCCATCTGGACCGTGTTCCGCCAGCAGCCGGTGGTGCGCTACGCGGCGGCGCGCCAGGGCCTGGTGTTCGGCGCTTTCAACGCCTTCTGGATTTCGCTGGTGTTTTACCTGGAGACGCCGCGCTTCCACATGGGCAGCGACGTGGCGGGCCTGTTCGGCGTGATCGGCGCGGCCGGCGCCTTTGCCGCGCCCCTCTTCGGCAAGGTGGCGGACAAGCGCGGCCCGGTCTTCGCGGTGCGCCTGGGCACCGGCTCGGCGCTGTTGGCGTGGGTGGTGATGGCGCTGTTCGGCCAGCACCTGGCGGGACTGGTGGTGGGCGTGCTGCTGCTGGACCTGGGAGTGACGGCGTCCCACGTGTCCAACCAGACCATGATTTACCATCTGGGACAGGATATCCGCGGCCGCGTCAGCACCATCTACATCCTCGGCATCTTCATCGGCGCGGCGGTCATGTCCGGCCTCACGGCCTGGGTGTGGAGCTTGTGGGCGTGGCATGGCGTGTCCGCGCTGGGCATCGCGGCGACCGTGCTGGCGGTGGCGGTCAGCTTCGCGCAGCAAGATCAAGCTGGGCGCGGCGGGCTTCAGCCGCAACCAGCTCGATAAACTCCAGGATCAGCGGACGGTCCTCGCCGCTGCGGGAAAACACCTGAACCTGCAGCGGCGGCATGTCCGCCACCGGCAGCACCACCAGCCCGGCCGGCGGCGCCGAGAACACATAGGTGGTGCCCACCATGGTGCCCATGCCCTGGCTCACTAGCGACATGCCCATCTGGGCCTGCGAAGTCTGGTACACGAAGTTGGGCGTAAAGCCGCGCTCGCGGCAGGCGTCCACCATGCGGTCGTACAGCACCGTGTTCACGCCGCGCTCGAACATGATGAGGCGCTCGCTGCGCAAGTCGTCCACCGTCACGCTGGCGCGCGCGGCCAGCGGCGCGTCCTCGCGCACCAGCACGGCCCAGCTGGAATCGAAGATGGGCTGGGCCAGCAGGCTGCCGTCCTCCGGCAGCGGCGCCACCTGCACGCCGAAGCCCACGTCGATGCTGTGCTTCTGCAGCGCGTCCGCCTGCAGCACGGAGCTCATCTCGTGGCGCTGCACGCGCATATTGGGGTACAGCGCCTGCAGCCGTATCAGCGCGGGCGGAATGAACACCAGGTTGGTGTATTCCACCAGGCCGATGGACAAGGCGCAGCTGCGGTAATGGCCGGCCTCGCGCGTGAGGCGCAGGGCGCGCTCCATCTGGTCGAACATGGTGTCGAGTTCATCGCGCAGCACCACGCCGGCCGGGGTCAGCTCCACGCCGCGCCGGTCGCGGCGCAGCAGTTCCACGCCCACGGTCTGCTCCAGCTTGGCGATCTGCTGGCTTAGTGCTGGCTGGGTGACGAAGGCCAGTTCCGCCGCGCGCCGGAAGTGCAGCTCTTTCGCCACCAGCGAGAAATAGCGCAGTTGCCGAAGTTCGATTCCTCTCATACGTCCTCACTTACAACTCATGGTGGTTTCTGTTTTACCATGCATGATATAGATACAATGGGTTTGCCGCGCTATAGTGTCCCTTCAGATCATGGGAGAACTTGATGGACTATGTGAATCTCGGCCGCACCGGCCTGAAAGTATCGCGCCTGGCGCTGGGCTGCATGACTTACGGCGTACCCGACCGGGGCAGCCATGAGTGGACGCTGGACGAGGAACAGAGCCGCCCCGTGATCCGCCACGCGCTGGAAGCGGGCATCAACTTCTTCGACACGGCCAATTCCTATTCGGACGGCACCAGCGAGGAAATCGTCGGCCGCGCGCTGCGCGACTTCGCCCGCCGCGAAGAAGTGGTCATCGCCACCAAGGTCTACTTCCCGCAAGGTAAAGGCCCGAACCAGCGTGGACTGTCGCGCAAGGCGCTGATGGCCGAAATCGACAACAGCCTGCGCCGCCTGGGCACGGACTATGTGGACCTGTACCAGATCCACCGCTGGGACTACGGCACGCCCATCGAGGAAACGCTGGAGGCGCTGCACGACATCGTCAAGGCCGGCAAGGCGCGCTACATCGGCGCGTCGTCCATGTATGCCTGGCAGTTCGCCAAGGCGCTGTACACGGCAGAGCGGCACGGCTGGACGCGCTTCGCCACCATGCAGAACCAGCTCAACCTGATCAACCGCGAGGAGGAGCGCGAGATGCTGCCGCTGTGCGCAGCCGAAGGCATAGGCGTGATCCCGTGGAGCCCGATGGCGCGCGGGCGTCTCACGCGCGACTGGGCCGAAGCCAGCAAGCGTTCCGACACCGACCTGGTGGCCAAGGAGATGTACACCGCCACCGAAGCGTCGGACCGGCTCGTGGCCGAGCGCGTGAAGCAGGTGGCCGAGGCGCGCGGCATCCCGCGCGCGCAGGTGGCGCTGGCGTGGGTGCTGCAGAAGTCCGTGGTGACCGCGCCCATCATCGGCGCCGCCAAGTTCTCGCACGTGGACGACGCAGTGCAGGCGCTGAAAGTGCGGCTCACCAAGGAGGAGCTGGCGCTGCTGGAATCGGCCTATGTGCCGCATCCGGTGGCGGGCTTCAGCTGAGGCGCGGCGCTGTCTCCGCCTCTGTTCGCCAGCGCACGGTGTGCCTGGCGGCGGGGGCGTAAGGTGGTTGTTCACTCACCAGAGGAGATAGTCATGAGCAAGCACAGCAACGATCCGCGCGAACAGCAGCAGCGCGAGGCGCAGCAAGCGCAGCAGGAAGCGGCCAAGAACCAGCAGCGCGCCGAGGAAGCCGAAGTGGCGGGCCGCCACAAGAACGACGGCCAGAAGGACCACAAGGGCGCCGACAAAGGCCCGCGCGGCCAGTAATCCCGCTCAGGGCGCGGTAGCGCGCTCCAGGTCGGCCAGCCATACCATGGCGTGCTCGCGGCTGCCGCCGCACATGTCGGCGGCCGGCTGCAGGCCGGCGCAGAAGGCGGGGCGCTCGGGCTGGCCGAAAATCTTGCAGCGCATATCGTCGGCCAGCTGGATGCAGCGCACGCCAGCCGGCTTAGTGGTCGGAGTGTGTGGCACCTAAAGGGATACCAATAGCGATACTGATAACAGGGACGATATAGACTCCGTTTTCTGTATTGGTCACCTCCCTTTAGGAACCACTTGTGGCACAATGATTTATATGCGACAACAATTCCCCTGGGTACTTTTCTGGTTTTCCATTAAAAGCTAGTCACGTTGCGACTTGGGGTATGACAGTCGCTAATTCTCAAATCGACTATATCGACTTCATGATTACGGCGCCAACTGAACCTCCTCTCCAGCAAGTTGCGTCTGACTTGTTCCGGGACTTTAAAGGAGATGAAATAGGCGGCCGGCATGCCATCCGTGGTTTCAGCTTTCAGGTCTGGCATGCGGTGCTGGAGGCACTTCGCGCGCACCGCACCGGTGACGACTACGCAGTCGTACTTGAATGGCAGCAGGACGTCGCCATTCTGGACTCATCTTTAGAGCCGACTGGGGTTCGGTTCGTGCAGCTGAAGAAACACGAGGCATCGACCCATTGGAAGCTCAATCACCTCATTGCCTCTCCGAAAGGTAAGGACGGGGATGTGCAAACTGAGGCAGATGACGCCGATACCTCCGGGTCCAGTGGTGCCGCGACGGCGCCCACCCTTGAGCTAGCCAAAAACGGGAAGGCGGCGAAGGCAAAGGCGCCCAAGAAGCCGAAGCCGTCAATCTTGGCTAAGCTCTACGCACATCGCCGTCGCTTTAAAGCCTTAGGAAAGTCGCGTCTGGAGTTCTCCTCTGACGCGCAGTTTGAAATGCCAGATGGCACGGGTACACACTCGCTGCATAGTATTGTTGAGCTTTCGGACGCCGATTCGTCAGTTCAACAGGCCATCGAAGCGAAGCTGAGAGAACAGCTGGGCCTTGACCCGGCTGAGCCAGTGGACTTCTCCGATTTCGCTCTGGTAGTAAGCGATTGCCCGGTTAACGAGCCACACAAATATTTGGCCGGTGAGCTCGCTGAAATGCAGCTCGATTCGGAGTTGAACCTCAGCGGCTCCGCTACCATTCTCGCGGTGCTAATAATCGCTTCGTACGTAAACCTCAGGGCCGGCAGCACTCGACACGCAAAAAATTTCGCAGAGCTGTTGAACCGTGCGGTCACGCGAGGGGATATTGACCTTTATCTGGCTGCCGCCGACGAAGAATCAGTGTCAGCGCGAGAGCTGGTGGAAGAAATTATCGAGCGGCTGAACATCGAGGCGGCACCGTTCGCGCTGGTCAAAAACATGAAGAGGCAGGTAGTGCGGGCATGTATGGAAATCACGAACCGTGCAGGCCCGGTGCCGGTCGTAACTGCGCATCTTAAAGCGCTATACGAATTGAATTCGGAGTACAACTCTCTACCACAGGTCACTAATATATTCTCCGCTTGGTACGAGGACTTCCAGCTGCTGCAGTTAAGCGAGGCTCGCCCTTACAGCCGCGAGTACATTTACTGTCTAATGTCCATGATTATTCAAAATGCAAACCCCACAAAACAACTACCATTTGTTCCGGCTAGTCCGCAACCTGAGGACTCGCAATGAGGCAAACCGTCACCTATCACGAACTCTGGCTGGTATCCGAAAGGGACGAGAGCGGCCGATTCCTGAAGTTCAATCCCCGCAAGAACCTGCTGGCGGGAACGAATGAAACAGGTAAGTCTCGCATCCTGAAGCACCTCGTTTGGGCGCTCGGCGGCGAACCATCCACGCGCATCGCTGGGAACTGGGATGTCAATGTCGCTGCAAGCGTAGTCCTTAGTCTCGGACAGAAGCGGTTCACGTTCCTGCGTATGGGACGTGACCAGCGCGCCGCCTTCAACGCTGAAGGCAAGCTCTTGCTCGCTACGGAAAATGCCCAAACTTGGGCGAGGTTTTTTGCTGACACATTCGAGTTCCCCTTGAAGTTGCAGCGCCATCAGGAGGGGGCGTTCGCGTTGGCCGGGCCTGAGTATGCGCTGCTGCCGTTCTACATCGACCAAGAGGGCGGCTGGGCAAGGAAATGGGGAAACTTCTTGCGGTTGTCCCAGTTTGCACGGTGGGAGCCAGTTGTTTTCGAATCCTTCCTTGGCCTGCGGCCGCAGCGGTACTTTGATGCTCAGCTCACGCGTGATGAACTCGTCTTTAAGTTGCGCGAACTGCGTCTGCAGACCAAGGTGCAGGAGACCGCCTACAAGCACGTTAAAGCAATGCTGCCTGCGTCTGATGCGATGCTCGACGAAAGCGTGTTTGCAGAAGAGCTGCAGCAGGTTGCCAGCCAGGTTGAGGCCCTTGTCGATGACGAGAACCAGGTCCGCAGTGATTTATTCGCTATCGCCCAAGAGCGGCAGGAGCTCACTGGTCAACTCCAGCTCGCGGCCCGGGCAGAGCAAGACTTGGTAGAGGACTTGGCGTATCTGTCCAAATATCCCGATGACGAGCAGTTGAGCTGCCCAACGTGCGGCCAGGCGCACGGCTTGTCCTTCCGAGCGAAAGTAGAACTGGCCTCAGACGCGAACGACGCACATCAACTGTTCTTAAACGTACGCGGCCAGCTGGACAAGTTGAGTAAACGTGAGGAAGGCTTGCGCAACAAGCTCGCTAGCGTCACCAAACAAATGGAGAGCCTCCGCGTTTCAACGGAGAGGCAACCGGGGCAGGGTGGCATCGCCGAAATCATCGCCGCAAAAAGCTTGGCTACCATTGAAGAGGCATATGGGCAGACACGCCAGCAACTTGCAGATTCCATTGATGAACTCGATGAAAGCCGAACCGAGCTCCAGGCTGAACTGGACGGGTTGACGGATGCTGAGCGGCTGAAAGAGGTGCGGGCCTTTTACAAGGCCGCGGTGAAATCATGTGCTGACCGCCTCGGCATCGACAAGGCGGAAATTGCTTCCGTCAAAATCGGAGCGCGGCCAGCGATGGGGGCTGGTAGCTCGGGCCCTCGAGTCTACCTAGCGATGCACATGGCAATGCTGGAGACCAACGCAAAGTACGGCAGCGGGCCGCGCTTCCCCTTTATTGTCGATACCCCTCGTCAGCAAGGATTGGATGACCCGAATACAGGGCGGCTCCTCAGCGCGGTCTACAACCATGCGGAAGCAGAGCAGATTTTTATTGCAAATGAATCTGTGCCGTCCGACTGGACGCCCCCGCAGGACTGCACTGTTCAAACCTTCACGGAGAAACGCCATTTTCTGCGTGAAGACGAATATCGCGCTGGGGTTGAGCAGTTAGCGCCCTTGGTTGAAGCAATGAGTGACGCTATTGCAGCCGAGCGTGAACGCGTTGCGGAGATAGAGGCGGAGAGCGAGGTTGGTGAACAGGCCGCTCAAGATGACGCCAGCGACCCGGACGAGGATGACGACTGATATATCTTTCGACGAATGGGGATAACAACCCATTGACTAGGCCAACGTGCAGCTTGGCCAACGTCCTTAGATAGCGGAATGCGTCGCAGAATTCGAAGAATCCGTATCCCACAAGAACAACAACCTTTAAGCGCATACATGACCTATTTTATCGACATTTTCTCCGTCGAGACCTACGAGGCGTTCTCGAAGACATCAAAGACCATCGCAGGCTTCCATCCAAAACGGAAAGCTTGGATCACGAAAATTAAACCAGGTGACAAAATTCTTTGTTACCTCAAGGGATTGTCTTGCTGGGTAGGGATGCTGGAGGTTGTGGGACCGATGACGGAGGTGACTCCAGGCAATGAAGTCATCAGCGGCTACTCCCTCGAATTTGCGGTGACGCCCTTGGTCTGGTTAGATAAAGGGACGCTCATTCCCATCAAGCGGCCTGAGGTTTGGGCGGCCCTTTCTTTTACTAAGGACATAACGCCTGGCGCCGGTGGCTGGAATGCGGTCTTACGTAGTAGCGGTGTCCGCCTGCTTGAAGAGGATGGCAAGGCGGTGGAAGTTTTAATGCAGGAACAGCTCCAGAAGCTGGTCCCCGATGAGATAACTAACGAAGCTTGGAGCCAGCACCAGAGCTTCAAGATTACGACCAGCCAGGGCGAGACCGTTGCAGTGCAGATACCTGAACTTGATTCGGAGCCTAGTACTGAGGCTGCATTTGCCCACACATGCAGCACAACTATTGGAGAAGTGCCGACGGTTAGGACATCCCATAAGATGCAGGCACTCCTTGCCGAGATTGGTGTAGCGATGGGATTTCAAGTCTGGATTCCCAAGGCGGATAAAGATGCGGTCTCATCGGAGATGAGTAACCCTGAATTGCTGGTTACCCTGCCTTACACCCAGTTCTCCGAGCCGGCTCTTAAAACGGTTGAGCAGATAGACGTGCTCTGGTTGCAGAAGAAAACCATTGTGCGTGCTTTTGAGGTTGAGCACACCACTGCAGTTTATTCGGGCATCCTGCGTATGGCGGACCTGCTCGCATTGCAACCGAATTTCCATACGAAGCTGCACATTGTGGCGCCGGATGAGCGGCGAAAGAAGGTATTTCAGGAACTGATGCGTCCAGCCTTCTCTATATTCCCACAGGGGCCCCTATCGAAGCTGTGCACATACCTGCCATATGAGGGAGTGCAGGAACTGGCGGAAAATCCAAATCTCGAGTATTTGAAGCCAGAAGTATTGGACAAATTCGAAGAACTTGCTGAGGAGCAGGAGTAAGCCGAGGGAAGCTTTGATTTTTTTCTGAGGGGCTAAATGGGGGGGCTGGCTAATGAACGAAATCCGCTATATTGCCTACTTTCGTACCCCCAACGGGCAGCAACGTTGCCTCGCTGTCTCCGGTGAACCCACCGTAATTTGGGGGCGTCGTTTATACGCTTTGCACCGAATGCGGTACCGTGTGCATGTGCTCCTACGAGTGCGGTCGGCGCAGGGCCTGAAGGATTAGCCTGCCCAGTCGTGGCGAGCTAAATTTGCCGGCGCTGTCGCGCGCTCCAGCTCATCCAGCCAGCGTTAGCCTGTTCCCGGCTGGAACCACACATATCTTCCGATGGTTGCAACCCGCCACAAAACGCCGGCCGCTCAGGCTTGCCAAAGATGCGGCAGCGGTTGTTATCCACCAGCTGAACACACCTGACACCCGCAGGTTTTGCGCCTGGCATGCCTGGTATGGGACTCGTAATCGAAGGGGAGATGCAGCACGCACCGCAGTGGTCACGGCAGTCATGGCATCCCGTTAGTTGGCAACCGGCTTGGCGGTCGGAGTGTGTGGCACCTAAAGGGATGCCAATAATCATACTGTGAACAGGGACGATATAAACTCTGTTTTCTGTATTGGTGCCCCTTAGGGCCCATACAACATGGTCAATACGCCATGTTTCCCCCCCCCTGAATTGTTGCAACCAACGAGACCGTCGGAATCGCCACAAGAGCGAACCAAAGCGCATTCCTGTGTGATGTTTCAACGAAACGTCGAGTCGTTAGTACTTGGCGCAGCATAGTTTGACGTCAAAGTGACAATTGGTGATTAATTGTCGGTGTGAAATATGATAGGGTCCCCTAGCTGCGAGTTTTCCCTATTAAACAAAGGGTAAACTGCGCAGGCGAACAGGGAGAGGATTGTGGAACAATTGGGAGAAGTACCTGCCGCTCATGCGGTGGCAGTCATCGAGTATTCGCTGCATATTTCAAATGCGGCCAAGTTAAACCTGGCCGATTTTCAGAACTCGGTGCCACTTCTGCGAGAGCTCTGCATCGTAAATGACAGTGACCGCGAGCTCTTGAGTTTGCAGCTACGGTTGGAGTCTGTCCCGCCGTTCCTCAAGCCGAAAAGCTGCTTAATAGATGCTTGCGCCCCGAAGTCTCGCTATGAAATCAAAGATTGCGATGTCCAGCTTGATGGCGCGTTGCTAAGCAAGCTCACCGAGGCTGAAACAGCCACGGTTGTCTTCATCATTGTCGAGAAGGCTGGGACGCCGGATGAAAAGGTGCTCACGACCTCGGAGCGCAAAGTGGAGCTCCTGCCTCGTAACCAATGGGGTGGGCTCTCCCATCTGCCAGATTTGGTCGCGGCGTTCGTACAGCCGAATGAATTGGCGGTTGACCGGCTGCTCAAACAAACCGCTGAGGTTCTGCGCCAAGCGGGAAAGAGCCCAGCCATCGACGGATATGCCGGAGGCGCAAAGCGCGCCTGGGAACTAACATCGGGGCTTTGGAGTGCGGTTGCCGGGCTTGGACTGGACTATGCTCTTCCGCCAGCCAGCTTCGAGCATAAGGGCCAAAAGGTTCGCAGTCCCGCACAAGTCTTAGATGCCCGCATCGGCACATGCCTCGACCTGACGCTCTTGTTCTGCGCCGCGCTCGAGCAAGCTGGCCTCAACCCCATCGTCGTGTTCACCAAGGGCCATGCTTTCGCTGGCGTCTGGCTGCGGCAAGAAGAATTCTCGACGGTCGTGGTCGATGACGTAACCGCTATCCGAAAACGCGTAAAGCTAAAGGAGCTGGTGCTTTTCGAGACCACCCTCATCACGCAAAGGCCGACTCCGTCCTTTACGTATGCGACTGAGCATGCCGCTGCCAGAATCGCCGAGGAAAAAGGCGAAGAATTCGAACTCGCCGTCGACATTCGGCGCGCCCGCATGCAGCGCATCAAGCCTCTCGCAAGTGCAGAGAGTCAAGCCATTAGTCCACCACCGAGAGTGACCGACGAGGCGCACGAGGCGACCTTTGATGAAGCGCCTGACCTGCCCGAGGCGGACATAGCCGAACCCGATGCCGCAACGCTCGACCCCAAGGACCGGCTGGCAAGGTGGCAGCGCAAGCTGCTCGACCTCTCACTCCGAAACAATCTGCTCAATTTCCGAGGTGCAAAAAAATCCTTGCGTCTAGAAGCGCCCGAGCCGAGTGCACTGGAGGACATTCTCTCTGATGGCAGCCCCATTCGCCTTCTTGCTCGCCCAGACCTGATGGATGGCGCTGACCCGCGTGACCAGGCTATTCACGAGCGGCGTTCACGTGAAGATGTTCGCCGTGAGCATGCGCTTGATGCCCTCAAACGGCGCGAAGTATTCGTGAGTGTTGACGAGAAGGAGTTGGAAACACGCCTGGTCGATTTATACCGGACGGCGCGAACGACGATGCAGGAAGGTGGAGCGAATACGCTCTTTTTGGCACTGGGTTTCTTGAATTGGACACGAGACGATAAAGGCGGACAAAAGTACAAGGCGCCGCTCATTCTGATTCCGGTGTCGCTGCATCGAAAGAGCGCCCGGTCTGGCTTCACGGTGGTTCTGCACGAAGACGAGCCGCGATTCAACCCTACGCTGGTGGAAATGCTACGCCAGGACTTCAAGTTGAACTTGGGCGTAGCCGATGGCGAACTTCCCCATGACGATGCAGGCCTGGATGTAGCGCTAATTTGGAAGACCGTGTCCCACGCGGTGCGCGACATCAAAGGCTGGGAAGTATCGGAAGAGGTTGTCTTGGCCATGTTCTCATTTGCCAAGTACCTGATGTGGGTCGACTTGACGCAGCGTACTGACCAACTGCGTGAAAATCCTGTGGTCAAGCACCTGCTCGATACGCCGCGAGACCCTTATCCGAGCACGGTGGCTTTCCCGGAACCCAAGCGGTTGGATATTGATTTCACCCCGGACAAGACTTTTTGTCCGCTGCCGGCCGATTCATCGCAGCTGTCGGCAGTCATGGCCGCTGTCAGGGGAAAGGATTTCGTATTGGTCGGCCCTCCTGGGACAGGCAAGAGCCAGACGATTTCCAACCTCATCGCCCAATGCCTGGCGGAAGGCAAACGTGTCCTGTTCGTTTCCGAAAAAATTGCCGCCCTTGACGTCGTGTACCGGCGTCTCCGGGAGGTCGGTCTGGGTGAATTTTGTCTTGAGCTTCATTCAAGCAAAGCGCGCAAGCTGGATGTCTTAAGCCAACTGCAGAGAGCATGGGAGGCCCAGGGGGATATCGACCCCGAGGAATGGCGGGCTCAGGCGGATAAACTCAAGCGATACCGCGATGAGCTAAACCAATATGTTGAACGCCTGCACCAGAAGCATCGCAACGGGTTGACCATCTACAGAGCCATTGGCCGGGTAGTGGACGGCGAAGGTATCGCTGAACTCGGCCTTTCCTGGCCTGGTCCGGCCTTCCATGATGCGCAGCAACTCGATGCTATGCGAGAACTCGTTGAGCGACTAGGTGTAAATGCCTTGGAAGTCGGTGCCGACCAATTGATTAGCGGACCGTTTGCATTTGTCGGATGCAGCGACTGGACGCCGTCATGGCAGAAGATTCTCATTGATGCTGCCCGTGACGTCATTCCTGCAGCGGAACGGGCTCAACACGGCGTGGCGGCGTTTCAGGAGGCGGCATCATTGCCTGAGCTGCCCACTAACTTTCGTGCGCGGGCCGCGCTTGTTTCGTTGGCGCATACGTTGCCAGCCGCCGCTGGCAAGAACTGGGGATTCAGTTTCCGCAGCGATGCCCGCGACCTGCTTGTGCGACTGCAACAGGGTTTCCAACTCGTTGTCCATCATCGCGCGCTGAACGCTCAGATGAGCCAACCATGGACGGATGCCATCCACGCACGATGCAGGAAGGGACTTGCGCTGCTCGCCGAGTACGAACGCATTCGCTCCGAGCTTGGCCATCCCTGGCCATTGGACGTAGTTGAAGAGCTGGGCAAAGGCCTGGAGCTGTTGGAGGCGCTTTCGGAAAATCACAGGCGGCTGTCTGTGAAATATGGCGAGCAGATTGAGCAGCTCAATGTCCATCAACTTCAACGAGAGTATGCACTGGCGAAGCAAAGCATCTGGCCGCTTTCATGGCTACGCAAGCGGAAAATAGAGAAAACGCTTGAAGCCACCATCACTGGCGAAGGCCAGCCTCAGGTTGAGAGTGACCTTCTGTTGTTGGTCGCAATTCGTGACATTAGGGCTGAGGTCGGAAAAATCGAGATTGGCCCCTTGGCGGAAGGTATATGGGCGGGTCTGAAGACCCGGCCGGAATTCGCCATTGCGGCATTAAAATTTCAAGCAGTACTGGCCGCGGCACACGCACGCGAGACATGGATTGACCAAGGCTTCGAAGCCATCGCGAACGGTCGTTGTGGTGCTCGTCTGGCATCCGATTTGTCGCGCGCGAGGGAGCTTCAAGCACGTGATGCCGAGATAATGGTCATGGCGCCGCTATCGAGCGACACGAATGGACTTTGGGCGGGCTATGAGACGCGGCAAAACCTCCTGAGCGCGGCGATGCAGTTCACACTTGCCCACCGGGCTGTACAAGAATGGGGCGCCTTGCAGGGGCAGCACGATGAAATAGCGTCGGGGGATTGCGGTGCTCTACTCGCCGATGACTACCAACGACTGCATCAGCGAACTGCACTGGAGGAAAAGCTGAGTAGCTATGACGACCTGCGTTCCCTGACCGAAGGGACGTGGGCCGGCCTGCGTACCACGCTCGAAAGTATCGAACAGGTTAATGCATTCCGGACCGACGTCGCAGCGGCCATAGCAAACCTGGCTGAATCCCCGGAGATGGCGATATCCCTGAACTCGGCCTTGCAGCGCCTGGTAGTTGACGGTAATGCGATGCTCGATGCATCAGGGCGGATTGCCGCGACTGGCGCTAAGTATGTGGAGGCTGATTCGGCGATGTCGGCGGTGCTGGAAAAGCTTGCTACGGTTGGCTCATTCACTGGCGACAACGCATCCGAATTCAACGACGCATCGCTTCCCGACCTGATTACGCGTTGCCAGGCTATCGTCATTGCAGAGAATCGACTACATGCCTGGTGCGCATGGCGCAAGGTCCGCGTGGAGGCTATGAGTGTTGGCTTGGCGCCGCTGGTAATCGCGATGGAAGGCGGTGCTGTCGGCGCAAAAGTCACCGCACGGGTTTTTGAGACGAATTACAGCCGGTGGTGGCTCAATGCTGTGGTGGACAACGAGCCCGTCATCCGAGGTTTCGTCTCCGCCGAACATGAAAAGCGAATTGACGACTTTCGAACACTGGATAAGCGATTTACTGAACTGACGCGCTCTTGGGTGCGAGCCACTATGTGTGCCGACCTCCCCAAGGCGGACACGGTCACACGAAATTCCGAGTGGGGGATTTTGCGCCACGAGATGAGCAAGAAGAAACAGCACTTGCCGCTACGGACACTCATGAAAAACATCCCGACCGCGCTGACCAAGTTGACGCCGTGTCTTTTGATGAGTCCTCTCTCGATTGCTCAGTATCTCTCAGCAGATGCCGAAGCTTTCGATGTGGTTGTCTTTGACGAAGCCTCACAGATACCAGTCTGGGACGCCATTGGTGCTATCGCGCGTGGCAAGCAGGTTGTCATGGTGGGGGACCCGAAACAGCTTCCACCTACGGCCTTCTTCGACCGGGCAGAATCCGGGGCGGATGATGAAGACGTCGAATCCGACCTCGAAAGCATCCTTGACGAGTGCATGGGCGCCAACCTGCCGACAATGAATTTGGCTTGGCATTACCGTAGCCGCAATGAATCACTTATCGCCTTTTCCAATCATCGGTATTACGGCGGCGGCTTGGTGACCTTCCCATCGCCGGTGACCGAGGACCGCGCGGTTAGCTTCCACCACATCAAGGGTGTTTACGAAAAAGGTGGTGCCCGTATCAACAAGGCGGAAGCTAAAGCCCTGGTCGCAGACGTTGTCGCGAGATTGAAGTTGCCGAGCTTCAGAGAGTCGAAGCTCACAATTGGTGTCGTGACCTTCAACACCGAGCAAATGAATCTCATCGAGGATTTGCTCGATGAGGAGCGGCGCAAAGACCCTTCACTGGAACCATACTTTTCTGAGATGGAGCTGGAGCCTTTGTTCGTCAAGAACCTGGAGTCGGTCCAAGGTGATGAGCGAGACATCATGTATTTCTCCATGACCTTCGGGCCGGACCTTACCGGCGCGGTGTCGATGAATTTTGGGCCCATGAACCGTGACGGCGGAGAGCGACGCCTGAATGTCGCCATCACGCGAGCACGGCACGAGCTCCGCGTGTTTTCAAGTTTGAAGGGGGAGCAAATCGACTTGTCGCGCACTCAAGCCGCAGGCGTTCGGGATTTGAAGCACTTCCTGGAATTCGCTGAACGAGGGCCCAGCGCCTTGGCGGAGGCAACCAAGGGAAGTCTCGGTGGTTTTGAAAGCCCATTTGAAGAAGCTGTGGCCGCCGCGTTAGCCTCCAAGGGGTGGCAAGTTCATACGCAAATCGGAGCATCGTCTTTCCGCATCGACCTTGGGATTGTTCATCCTGACGCGCCGGGAACCTATTTGTGCGGAGTTGAATGCGACGGAGCGACGTATCACCGCTCGGCGACGGCACGCGACCGCGACATGTTGCGCGAACAGGTCCTTCGCGGCCTTGGCTGGGAAATTTTGCGCATTTGGTCTACGGATTGGTGGATAGACCGTAAAGGAACTTTCGAGAAGGTTCATCAAGCGCTGGAGAGATTGCTCGAGCAAAGTCGCGCCACGCGCGCCTGGCGGCAAGAGCAGGACGACGCGAAAATCGAAGCTGAGACGGCGATTGCTCATGCAAGGGATGGAACGGCAACCCCTACTACGGTGTTTGAGGGGGAGAACGTCCAGTATGTGCAAGGTTCAACTCAGACCAACGACCAGCTAACCATCGCTAGGGAGGAGACGGCCGAAGTCGCGTACGCTGAAAATGCAGCTGCGAGCGCCGCTTTGGAGCCTCCCTTGTTCGTTGAATCGGACCCGCGAGAGGTAGTTGCGTCTCTAAATCCGGAGGAGTTTTTCGATAGCACCTATGACCTTACTCTTCGTCAAATGATTGAATACGTCGTGAATATCGAAGGCCCTATCCTCGACACGGTGCTTGCACGTCGCATTGCGCGCGCCCACGGCTGGCAGCGTACCGGTGCCCGCATTCAGGAGCGGGTCTCTTCGTTAGCTCGCTCGTTCGCGACTTCCACGGATGAGGATATTGGTCTGTTCTTCTGGGCTAAGGGAAGAGGTCCAGAGGTCCCTGTCGTCTTTAGGGGCGGAGCGGATGATGGCCGAAACGTTGATGAAATTTGCATCGCCGAGCTAAGGTCATTAGTTCAAAAGGTCAGTGTGGCTGGACGGACCAGCGATGGCGTCATCACTGCAATGGCACGCGAACTAGGGCTTCAGAGAGTCCGTGCCGCAACTCGGGTTCGGTTCGAAAGAGCTTTGGAACTCGCTCGTCGATGAGTCAAGAAGGTACGTCACTTTAGTCCTGCCGATTTTTATCGGTATGTCTTGAATGATAACTCTCTGATGTGAATAATCGAGTTTATGTGCCCCTATCAGGGGCGACGCAGGGCCTAAAGATTAGCGTACTCAGTCGTTGTGCGAGCTAAACATTCCGGTGCTGTTGCGCGCTCCAGCTCATCCAGCCAGCGAATAGCCTGTTCCCGCCTGGAACCGCACATTTCTTCCGACGGTTGTAGCCCGCCACAGAACGCCGGCCGCTCCGGCTTGCCGAAGATGCGGCAGCGGTTGTCATCCGCCAGTTGAACACACCTGACACCCGCAGGTTTTCCGCTTGGCATGCCTGGTATGGGACTCGTAATCGAAGGGGCGATGCAGCACGCACCGCAGTGGTCACGGCAGTTCATGGCATCTCTTTTTTTGGCAACCGGCTTGCCCTTCGGTATGCCGGGGATGGGCGAGTGATGGAGGGGCGGTGCAGCAGGCACCGCATCCGGGCCGGCACTGCACTGCGGTTTCTGCTGTTGTCATGACTGTACTGTTGTGCCGCTGACCACGCGGCGGGCCGAATTCGAGGCCGATAGTATAACCCCCGCCGCCTCCAAGCCGCCTCGCTTTCCAGCCCTCAATGTTTCCCTGACGTCACACTGATGTCACAAAGGAATGGCAAGATGCCACCTGTTCGTCTCTCTCCCACTATGGATGTTTAGGCCCGCACACTCCCCGGTGCGGGCCGTTTTTTTCTAAAGGAACCGGCTGTGGAGTTCAACGCATCGCGACTGGATCTGCCCCGCTTCCGCCTCTCGACGGCGGCCGACCTGTGCATTGAAACCGTGTCGGTGCAGTCGGACATGAGCAATTTCGGCGTGCTGGAGCTGTTCACCGAGCGGCGCGACCTGATGAGCCTTCCGGTGATCGAGAACGAGCGGCCCATCGGCCTGATCAGCCGCAACATCTTCATGTCGCAGATGTCCAAGCCCTTCTACCACGAGGTGTACGGCAAAAAAAGCTGCATCGCCTTTATGGACAAGGAGCCGCTGATCGTGGACGCGGCCATGAGCATCGAGGCGCTGACCTTCCGCGCCGTGGAGTCGGGCGAGAAGGCGCTGGCGGACGGCTTCATCATCACGCGCGGCGGTGCGCTGGGCGGTGTGGGCTTCGGCCTGCAGCTGATGAACGTGGTGGCCAATATGCAGGCCGAGAAAAACCGCCAGATCATGCACAGCATCGACTACGCCAGCGTGATCCAGCGCGCCATGCTGCGCACCTCGCGCGCGGCGCTGGCCGAAACGCTGCCGGACGCGCACCTGGTCTGGCAGCCGCGCGACGTGGTCGGCGGCGACTTCTATTATTTCGTCAAATATGAGGACGGCTGGTTCGCCGCCATCGCCGACTGCACCGGCCACGGCGTGCCGGGCGCCTTCATGACGCTGATCTCCTCGTCGATCCTGACGCAGGCCTTGCAGGCGCTGGGTCCGCGCGATCCGGCCGCGCTGCTGGCGGAGGTGAGCCGGGGCGTGAAATCCATGCTGGGCCAGATGGAAGGGCAGGGCGGCGCCACCGAATCGGACGACGGCATGGACGCCGCCTTCCTGTGGTTCGACTCCGCCAGCCGCCAGCTCAGTTTCGCCGGCGCCCGCCTGGCGCTGCACCTGCTGCCGCCGGACCAGGATGGCATGGAGGCGGCCGTGCAGACGCTGGACAGCGACCGCATGGGCGTGGGCTACGTGGACACGCCGTTCGGCTTCAGCTGGAGCGCCAGGACGGTGGACGTGGCGCCGGGCAGCCTGCTGTTCATCACCACCGACGGCCTGGTCGACCAGATCGGCGGCCCGCGCGAGATCGCCTACGGCAAGCGCCGCATCCGCGACGTGCTGCTGGCCCAGCGCCGCGCACCGGCCGCGCAGCTCAGCCAGGCCTTGCTGGACGATTTCCAGGCCTGGCAAGGCGCGCAGCCGCGCCGCGACGACCTCACTTTTTTCTGCTGCCGTCCCTAAGGAAGGAACGATTTTGCTCTACGAAGAATTCAACGAGTTTTGGGACGTGGCGCGCAAGCGCAACATCATTTTTTTCTACGCGGGCTATTTCTCGCAGCACGTGGTGGCCGCCATCGCCGAAACCATCAAGGCACGGCTGGACACGGCCGGCGCGGCGGGGCCGACGCGGCGCCGCATCTTCTCGTCCTTTGTCGAAATGTCGCAGAACATCATGCACTACTCGTCGGACACGCTGACGCCGGACCACGCGCAGGCCAGCCAGATGCGGCGCGGCTCGTTCTGCATCGGCATGCGCGAGGACAGCTTCTTCCTGCTTTGCGCCAACCCGGTCTCCACCGAAAGCGTGAACGCCATCCGCGCGCGCCTGGAGCCGCTGCACAGTATGACCATGGAGGAAATCAAATCCGCCTACAAGAAGGCGCTGCGCGACGAAACCCCTGCCGACAGCAAGGGTGCAGGTCTCGGCTTCCTGACCATGGCGCGCGACGCCAGCGCGCCGCTGGAGTTCGAGTTCGTCAAGGAGACGCACGACCCGGACACCACGGTGTTCTGCATCAAGGCCATCATCTGAAAAAGAAACCAACGTCATGGAACCCTACTACATCTCCGCTTCGCCCACTTCGCCCGAGATCGACTTCCGCTTCGACCAGCACACGCTGTCGATCAAGGGCGAGTCCTACCCCGAAAACGCCGCGCTGTTCTACGGCCCGGTGATCGAACAGGTGCGCGCCTACCTGGCCGGCTGCGGCCAGGCCGACATCACCGTCAACGTGTCGCTGGCCTACTTCAACAGCTCCAGCACCAAGATGCTGTTCACGCTGTTCGAGGCGCTGAACCAGGCCGCCATGGACGGCAGCGCGGTGCGCCTGAACTGGTACTACGACGAGGACGACGACACCATCCTCGAATTCGGCCAGGAGCTGCAGGACGATTTCGGCGCGCTGGACTTCAGCAACCATCCGGTGGCGCATAACTGATCTTATGGCTGAACCGGACCTGTTCGCCGCCGAGAGCGCGGTGCTGGCCGCCGCGCGCGCGGCGCACGAGGACGACAGCGCCGACGCGGCCGAGTACCGCCGCGTGCTGGGCGAGATGATGGCGCACTACGAGCGCCTGATGCGCGAAACGCGCCGCCTGATACGGCGCAGCGACCGCGCCGAGCGCGACATGAACCAGCTGAACCGCCAGCTGCACGAGCTGGCCGGCCAGCTGGAATACCGCGCCACGCACGATCCGCTGACCGGGGCGCTGAACCGCGCCGCCCTGATCGAGCACGCCAGCCGCCTGCTGGAGCAGGGCGACCTGGCCCTGATCGTGCTCGACATCGACCACTTCAAGCAGGTCAACGACGACTTCGGCCACCCGGCCGGCGACGCCGTGATCCAGGCCGTGGTGCGCTGCCTGGTGTCCCTGCTGGGCGACCAGGTGGCCATAGGCCGCGTGGGCGGCGAGGAATTCTCCGTGGCCTGGCCCACGCGCCACGGCGCCGAGGCGGCCCTGCTCGGGGAGCGCGTTTGCCACGCCATCGCGCGCGAAGTGTTCGCCGCCCCCATCAACCGTCCGGTGACGGCCAGCGTGGGCATCAGCTGGAATCCCTGCGGCACCTCGTTCGACACCGCCTACCTGCGCGCCGACGAGGCGCTGTATGAGGCCAAGCGCGCGGGCCGCAACTGCGTGCGCCTGGCGCCCTGAATTTACGGTATCCTTGCAAGCTGCCGGCGCTGTCTTTCGTCGCCGTTTAACAGCTCGCTTCAACGAGGACTCCCGTGGCATTAGCGCCCATCAACGACCCCCAGCAGCTCCGCGCCTGGCTGGCCGCCGCCGCCGCGCGCGACGCCAAAGCATTCCGATCCCTGTATGACGCAACTTCGCCGAAACTGTTCGGCTACGCGCTGCGTATATTGCATAAGCGCGAGCTGGCCGAGGAAGTGCTGCAGGAGAGTTTCGTCTCCATATGGAATAGCGCCCGCAGTTACCAAAGCCAGCTGGCCGCGCCCATGACGTGGATGGCAGCCATCGTGCGCAACAAGGCGCTCGATGCGCTGCGCCGCGTGGACGGCACCCTGGAGATCGACGTGGATACTTTTGACAGCACCATACTGAATGCCCTGCATGACCCCGGTGCGACGCCGATCGAGGCGCTGCAGATCAGCAGCGACGCCAAGGCGCTGGCCTATTGCATGTCCATGCTGGAGGGCTTGCACCGTCAGGTGATCGGCATGGCGTTTTATCACGACCTGTCGCACAGCGAAGTGGCGCAGCAGATGGCCATCCCCATCGGCACGGTGAAAACCTGGATACGGCGCAGCCTGGAACGCCTGAAGACCTGCCTGGCGAAAGGGGAGCGGCCATGAATATCCGGGGCAATCCAGGCCTGCGCGAGAAGCTGGCGGCCGAATATGTGCTGGGCACGCTGCGCGGTGGCGCGCGGCGCCGCTTTGAAGGCTATATGCATAACGACGCGGCGCTGCGCCGCACCGTGGCCGAATGGCAGGACCGCCTGTTGCCGCTGTCCGAGTTCGCCGGCGAGCAGAAACCGCGCGCCGAAGTGTGGCGCGGCATTGAGCGGCGCCTGCGCCTGGTTGCGCCCGCGCCTGCCTGGCAGTTCTGGCGCCAGGAGTCGCTGAGATACTGGCGCGGCCTGAGCATGGCTTCGGGCGCGGTGGCGGCGCTGGCCATTGCCGTCGCGTTGACGCTGACGCTGGCGCCGCCGTCCGAACAGGCGGCGGCCATCAACTACGCCGCCACGCTGACGGACGAGCAATCGCAAACCGCCATCCTGCTGACCGGCGACAGCCGCCGCCAGGTGATGGAGGTGCGGGTGGTGAACGGCGTGGCCGTGGCGGACGACAAGACGCTGCAGCTGTGGGCGATACCCAAGCAGGGCAATCCGCGCTCGCTGGGCATCCTGCCGGATAACCGCAGCGCCAGGCTGGCGCTGTCCGAGCGCGCCATCGGCAGCGACGTGCAGCTGCTGGCCATCAGCCTGGAGCCGAAAGGTGGCTCGCCGAATCCCAACGGCCCGACCGGGCCGGTCCTCTACAAGGGCAACTGGGTCCGGCTGCTTTAAAAGCGGTGCGTGAGCGTGAGCCGGACGGTGCGTGGTTCGACCGGGTGGATATGCCGGTCTTCCACCCCGCCGGCCGCTTCGCCGCGCAGGCGGGAGGCATAGTAGTACTCGATATCGCTGGCTTTCTTGTCCAGCAGATTGAATACATCCAGCGTTAAAGCGGTGCTTGGAGCCAGCTTGTAGGCCAGGCGCGCGTAGGCCAGCGCGGTCGATGCCGAGCGCACGCTGTTGTCCGCAGTGAGCGGACGCGGACCAAAGTAGCGCACCTGCAGGCCGCCGGACCAGCGCTGCAGATCCGTCACCGTCACGCCGAAAGAGGCAGCCCGTTCCAGCGCGCCGCTGATGCGGTTCTCCGTTGCGGGGGCGTCGCGGTAGCGCGCGCGGGAGGTGGCCAGGTCCAGGTCGAACAGCAGCCAGGGACGGGCGATGTAGTGGTTGTTCCATTCAATGCCGCTGCGGCGGCTCGCGCCGCTGGCTTCGGTTTCCCCCGCGTCGCCGACGTACACCAGCTCCGACGCGCTATCCATTTTCCACAGCGCCAGCGAGCTTTGCAGCCCGGGCAGCAGTTCGCTGCGCAGGCCCGCCTCGTAGCCGCGCGTGGCCGCCAGCGGCGTGACCGGCTGCGCAGCCGCGCCGTCCGCCAGCCGCGTTTGCGTAACGCCGCGTGCGTCGTTGCTGTGGAAGCCTTTGCCGAAGTTGAGGAAATATTCCGTCCGCGCCCACGGCCCAAAGATCAGCGACAGCTTGGGCGACACGATGCCGCTGCTGGCTTTGCCGCTGTTGCCGGCCATGTCGCTGCCGACCTTGAACCGGTAGGCGTCGTAGCGCAGGCCGGCCACGGTGCGGAAGGTCGGCAGCCAGTTGGCCACGTTCTCGGCATACAGCGCGGCGCTGCCCTCGTCGAGCCGGTCTTCGCGTATGGTGCCGGTGCGCGCGCGTGCGGTGGTGGTGTACAGGCCAAGCGGGGACACCTTGTCGTAGCGGACCTGCAGGCCTAGCTTGCTGCGCATGGCAATGCCGCCGGCTTCATGCAGCCAGGTGTTGCTGGCGTCCGCGCCCATTACGTTGCGGCGTTCGCTTTGCTGGAACTGGTCGCCCTGTTCGGGGTTCTCCAGCAGATAGCTGAAGTTGCTGTACAGGTCCAGGCTGGAATGCAGCGCGTAGGCGCTGAATTCGAAGCGGCTGTCCGCGTTCCTGCGGTGCAGCGCGTAGGACAGGCTGTAGCGGCTGCTGATGCCGCCGTCGCTGGCGTCCAGCGTGCCGAAGCGGCTTATCAGGCCGGAATCGAGCGCGCGCTGCGGCACCTGGTCTGTGGCGCGCCAGCGGTTGCGGTAGGCCATGCCGGTGATGCTGTAGCCCTGGTCCGCGCCGCCCGCGCTGTAGCGCAGCACGGCGCTGTATTTGCGCACGCCTTCCGGCACGTCCCAGGGGCCGTCGTTGTGGTTGGCCTCCAGCGCGTACAGCAGATTGCCGCCGGCGTAGCCGCTGCTGTTCGCCACCACGGCGCGGCGGTAGCCGTTGCCGCCCAGTGTGATGCTGGCCATGCCCGGCAGCGTGTCCGCCAGGCGGATGCGCGCCGCGCCGGCCGAGGCGAAGTCGCCCGTGTCGGCGAAGTAGGCGCCTTTCTGGTAGTCGATGCGCTGCACCAGCTCGGGGATCAGGAAGTTCAGGTCGGAATAGCCCTGGCCGTGCGCGTGGCTGCGCATGTTGACCGGCATGCCGTCCACGAAGGTGGCGAAGTCGGTGCCGTGGTCCAGATTGAAGCCGCGCAGGAAGTACTGGTTGGCTTTGCCGTCGCCGCTGTGCTGCGTGACGATCATTCCGGGCACGAATTCGAGCAGCTCGCCGGTGCGCAGCGCGGGGCGGCTGGCAATGAGGCTGGAGGTGATGCGGCCCTGGCTGGCCGCGTCGGAAGTGCCGATGGCGTTGTCGTAGTGGCCGATGACGGCGACCACTTGCGGGGCACTTGCCGCGCCGGGGGCTTCGTCGCCAGGCGCGGCCTGTGCGCCGCTGAAGCCAAGCTGCGCCGCCAGCTGTGCGGCAAGCAAAGCGGCCAACCGTCCCGCCGCGCGGACGGCGCCATGCCGGGTTGTGTGCATGAGATGCTCCGTTTGTGCTGCCGCCATGTTCAAAGGGCGGCCAGTTTGATGTCGAAAGCGCGTTCGCTGAGCCACATGCTGGCGGTCAGCACGATCAGCGCGGAACCGCCCACGAATACCACCTGGCGGTAGAACCAGGTGGCGCGCAACAGGAAGGCCAGCGGCAGGAAGGCGGCCACAATGGCCAGCTGTCCCAGCTCCACGCCGGCGTTGAAGCCCAGCAGCGACAGCAGCAGCGAGCCTTGCGGCAGGCCGAGGTCCGCCAGCACGCTGGCGAAACCGAATCCATGTATCAGGCCGAAGGCGAACGCGCCCACCCAGCGCTTGGAACGCACGATGGGCGCCAGGTTGTTCAACGCAGCCGCGATGACGGAAGCCGCGATGACGGATTCCACCAGGCGCGAAGGCAGCGTTACCAGGTCCAGCGCGGCGAGGCTGAGCGTGATGGAATGCGCCAGCGTGAAGGCGCTGACGGTCTTCAGTACGTCGATGACGGTGCCGCGCAATTCAGGCGCGGCGCGCCAGGAATGGTCTTTCCACACCAGTACAGCGGGCAGCAGCAGCGACAGCAGGAACAGAATGTGGTCCAGGCCTATCCAGATATGCCACACGCCGTGCTTCACATAGGCGGCGAATTGGGCCAGCCGCGCGGGCTGGACCAGCTGTATCACCTGCTCTTGCTGGCCGCTGCCGAAGATGGCGCTGGTGGTGTCGGCGGATGCCGCATCCGCCGCGCCCGAGTGCTCCAGGCGCAGCAGGCCTTTGTGCTGCGGGTCGGTGTCGGCGAACAGGCTGTAGCGGATACGCAGCGCGGCGGGCGCCGTGGGGCAGTAGGCGCGGAAGCGCAGCACGGTGTAGGCGCCGTCGCTGTGGCGGTCGATCAGCTGATCGCCGGCGGTGATGGTGCATGCGGCCTGCGTCTCTCCATCCGCCGCCAGCGACAGCCGGGACAGCGCATAGGCAGCGATCTGGCTGTGGTGGTCGCGGATCTCGTCCCAGGTCAGCTGGCCGTCGCCGTCGCTGTCGAGGCCTATCGCGTAGTCCAGGTCGCGCAGGGCGATGTCCCACTGGCCGTCGATATGCTGGCCGCCCGCGCGCAGCACCAGGTAGCTGTCGCTGGGCTTGTGGGCGGCGGCCGGGCCGGCGGCGCAGCACAGCAGCAGGCAGGCCATAAGCAGGCGCATCATGGCTGCATCCTCGCGGCCAGGCGCGGCACGTCCGGCCGGCTGGCAGGCGTTGTGGCTGCGGCTGGCCTGAGCTGCGCAGCGAGCGGCTGGATGGCGGCGTCTTCCAGCGCGGTTTGCGCCATCCACGCCAGCGCGGGGGCGGCGGCGGCGCGGTCGCCGGCCTGCAGCGCCGCCTCAAGCAGGATGCGCAGATCGGCCGGTTCCTTCTGCACCGCCCAGTTGCGCTGCGCCAGCGAAAGCGCGGCCTTCGCATTGCCGCTCAAATGCAGTTCGTAGCGGGCCTGCTCGCGCTGGTGCACGCTGTCCCCGCGCAGGGCGGCGGCGTCGAAGCGCGCCTGGAGTTCATGGGTGTCCGCCGCCAGCTGTTCCTGGAGCTCGGACGAGGGACGCTGTCCTTGGCGCTGCCGCTGCGCTTGCTGCTGCTTGAGCGCCAGCGCATGGCGCAGCAGCAGGCCGTCGATGCGGCGGTGCTCTTTGGTCAGCGCCGCAGCGTCGGCGGCGCGCTGCCGGTCGAGCAGAAAGTCGGCGTAGGCGCCCAGCAGGTAGCTGTCGCGCGGCGCCAGTTTCAGCGCGGCCTGGTAGCGCGTTTCGGCCAGCGGAGCGTCGCCGCGCCGCGCCGCCATTTCCGCCAGCTGCGTCAGTGACCAGGCTTGCATGCCCGGCTCCGCGTTCGTGCTGCGCTGCAAAGTGGTGGCCAGCAGCATGTCGCTTTTGAGCAGGCGGCCGGTCAGGCCCGACACATTGGTCAGGCAAGTGATGCTGGACAACTGGTCCGCCAGCGTGGACAGGCGCGCGCAGCTGGCCGTGGCCGCGCTGTACTGGCCTAGCACGGTCTGCACGGTGGCGCGGGTGAGCCAGGCTTGGGCGTTGGACGGCTCGGCCGCCGTCACGCCGTCGAGGTCCGCCATGGCTGCAGGGAACTGGTGGATGTTTTGCAGCAGCGTGGCGCGCAACAGGCGTATGGCGGCCGGCGGCGCCGCCTCCTTCCACCACGGCGCCAGCGCAGCCTGCGCGTAGCCGAAGTAGCGCGGATCGGACTCGCTGCGGCCGATGCCGATATAGCGCTGCGCCAGCGCCGCAGCCAGCTCCGCGTTGCGCGGCGCGGCCATCAGCTGCAGCCGCAGGCGGCGCAGTTCGAGTTGCTGCGGGTCGCTGCGGCGCGGCAGCGCTTCGATGACGTCGGTCCCGGCGCTGGGGAGGTGGGGCGTGGCCCGTGCCGGCGGCGCTTGCAGCGAGAGCGTGGCGGCGAGGGCGGCGCCCAGGAATAGGGGGATGCTGGTCATGATCTTGCCATTTCTGTGTAAGCCCCGCGCCGTGCAGGGTTTGGGCACGGCGCGGGGAGGACTGCTTGCCTAGTTGGCCACCGGATCGGTGTTGTCCGGCGTGGTAACGGCCACGCTGTCGATCTCCACCGGCTCCTTGTCTTCCGGGGACGTGGCGATAATGGCCAGCACCGCCGAATAGAACGCGTCCAGCATGGCGACGGGCGGCGGCGCCGGGGGCGGCGTGGTGACGCTGCCGGAGTCGCCGCCGCCGCTGCCGCAGCCGGCCAGCAATAGCGTCAGCGCCAGCGCGCAAGGCGTGATACGGGTCAGTGTTTTCATCATGCTCTCCTTACTTCTGCGGCGAGCCGGCCAGCGGCGTCTTCAGGTAGGGGAAGCCGGCCGTGACGAAGGTCTCGTCGAGGTAGGCGCCGTCGGTGAAGCGCAAGGCGCCGGCCGGGGCGTCGGCCGGCGTGCAGCCCAGGTTGAGCGTGCACAGCTTGCCCATCATGACGCGCAGCGCGATATCCACCACGTCGTCGCCGGGGCGGCGGCCATTGGGGAAGCCCGCGTTGTCGCCGTCGATTACGCCCAGCCGCTTCTGTGCACCGCTGGGCGTGGGAGCGATGGAGGTGTTCAGCCGCAGCATTTCGGAGGCGGTGACGGTGGCGGGCTGGTTCAGGCCTTTCACGCCGGTGAGGAAGGCCGCCACCAGGTCGTTGCGCGGGAAGTTGGTCGGCGCCTTGGCGCCGGCGCTGCCGTACAGGATTTCCACCAGCGCGGGCAGGGTGGGGTTGGTGACGTAGTCGGCGAACTGGCTGTCGCCGGAAGGCTTGCTGTGGTTGAAGCGGTCCTTGTCCTTCAGGCCGATCACCACCTCGTTCACCAGCGGCGCGCCCAGGCGCGACACCTGCGTCCACGCGCCGCCTTCCCTGGATGATCCGACAGCGCTGCCCGGCGTGGGGTTCAGCAGGCGGCCCTGGCGCATGCTGGCGGTGGTCCAGCCGCCGATGACGGGGTCGCCGCCGGTGGCCGATGCGGTCAGGCAGTCGGCCGCCACTTCCAGTTCGATCGACGTGACGTTTTTGAGCGCCAGGTCGTCCCTGGCGTTCTTTTCGGCGCTGGCCAGGAACTCGACGGCGGGCGCCTTGATGTTGATCAGGTCGAAGGTCTCGCCCAGGTTGACCACGAAGGGATCCTTGCGCTGGCCGACGAACATGCGGGCCGGGGTGGCGCAGCCGGGGATATTCACCGCGTACATATGCTTGGCCGAGTAGGCGGCGTAGTCGGGTATTGATTTGTTGCCGATATTGTCAACCGGCTTGTCGAAGGTGGCGCTGCCGCCGGACGCGTTGGTCACCGAGGATCGGGCGCCGCTGCGGCGGTCGCCGCGCACCACGGCCACGGTGTAGGTCTCGCGCACATTCAGGCCGGCCGGATTGACGTCGTTCACCGCGCCGCCATTGATGACCAGCGGGATGGACACTTTCTTGCCGCCCACGGTGAGCTGCGTGTCCTTGTTGGTGCTGCTGAAGCGGAACTGGAAGCTGAGATCCTCTTTGGCGTCGCCGTTGTTGTCGATGTGGATCTCGTACAACGCGTCCGGATCCATGGCGAAGTAGTTCGGGCCGCCGTAGGCATCCTGCAGCGGCACGTAGTTGGCGATCAGGGTGACGAATTTCTCTCGTCCCGGCTCATAGCTGCGGAACATATAGAAATCGGTGGCGTCCACTTTGGGATTCTTGGTGATGAAGGGCGCTTCCCGGTGGCTGGATGCGAACGCTGCAGGCGCTAGTGCAATGGCCATCAGGCTGCCGATCAAGGCAGCCCGCAGCGGGTACTTCTGGTTAGTTGCCATGCTAATTCCCCTTTATGTAGGTGGTCTTCGAAGTGCTGCACAGGCATATACGGAGAGGGGAGCGGATCGGATTCAAAAATTGTGAAATTAATCTGCGACATGGTGCATTTTGTTTAATACAATCGAGGTCGGATGATCCGGCAGCAAGGAGGCGGTTCGCATATGCGCCCATCAGAGCAGCTTTCCAAACGCAAGCCAGCCAGCCGTGTCCGTGCCGGCCTGGCGGTGTGCTGCGTGTTTGCGGGGCTGCATGGCGCGCTGGCGGCGCCCGCAGGCGAGGCGATCCTGCCTTTGCCCCAGGCCGCGCGGCAGGATCCGGCCAAGGTCGCGCTGGGGCGGCGCCTGTTCAGCGATGCGCGCCTGTCCGGTGACAAGCGGCAGTCCTGCGCCGCCTGCCACAATCCCGCCGCAGCGCAGACGCGGACGCAGGCGCAGCCCCGTCCCGGCATGCTCGATGCGCCCACCGTCTTCAATGCCGCCTTCAACTTCCGCCTTTACTGGGACGGCCGCGCCGCCACGCTGGAGCAGCAGGCCGGCAGCGCCATCGAGAACCCCGCGGAAATGGCGGCGCGCTGGGCCGATGTGCTGCGCACCGTGGAGCAGGACGCGGACTACCGGCGCGGCTTTTCCGCCGCCTTCCGCGACGGCGTAACGCGGGCCAATATCGAGCAGGCCATCGCCGCGTATGAGCGCACGCTGACCACGCCCGGTTCGCGTTTCGACCGTTACCTGCGCGGCGACTACGGCGCCATCAGCGCCGCCGAGCGCGAAGGCTATGCGCGCTTCAAGCAGGCCGGCTGCGTCGCCTGCCATCAGGGCGTGAACGTGGGCGGCAATATGTACCAGCAGCTGGGCGTGATGGAGGCCTACCCGGACCGGGACGTCGCCGCCAGGCGCTTCAAGGTGCCCAGCCTGCGCAACGTGGCGCGCACCGCGCCCTATCTGCACGACGGTTCGGCCGCCACGCTGGAGCAGGCGATCGGCATCATGTTCCGCTACCAGCTGGGCCGCCCCGGCAGCAAGGAGGACCAGGCACTGATCGCCCAGTTCCTCGCCACGCTGTCCGCGCCGCCCGGAGCGCAGCCATGAAGGGCTGGCGGCGCGCGGCGCGCGGCTGGCTGCCGTTTGCCTTGTTGGCCGCGCTGCTGGCCGGCGCGCTGCTGTATCTGTACCAGGATGCCAGGGACTACGACGCGTCCAGCTATGCCGGCAACGTGGCGCTGCTGCGCCAGATCAAGGAGCTGGATGCGACCTGGGAGCTGGACGTGATGAAGTCCCGCATGGGCATGAACCAGAATTACGATGCGCTGGTGGCCACCCAGCGCGAGCTTGAAGCGCTGCCGCAGCAGGTCCGCCTGCCGCCGCTCCGGTCCGGCGACGCCTCCACCGAAGCGCTGGCCGCCGGCGTGGCGGCGCTGCGGCGTGAGCTGGCGGGCAAGGCGGCCATGATAGAGCTGTTCAAGTCGCACAACGCGGTGCTGCGCAATTCGCTGGCCTATCTGCCGGCCGCCACCGGCGACATCGTGGAGCTTGGCGCATCCGGCGCCGGCCGGGGCGGACTGCGGCAGGCGGGCGTGGCCGCCAACAAGGTGCTGCTGGCCACGCTGGTGCACAACGAGAACGCCAGCGACGAAACCCTGTTCGACATGGAACTTGCGCTGGCCGTGCTGTCGGCCGGCACGCGCGGCCTGCCGCCGCAGCTGGCGCAGCGCCTGGAGCTGCTGGGCGTGCATGCGCGCACGGTGCTGCGCGAACAGCGCGCCGTGCGTGATCTGCTGGCGGCCATCGTGGCCGCGCCGGTGGAGCAGCACCTGGACCGCATCGGCGACCTGCTGAGCGCGCGGCAGCAGAGCGACACGGTGCAGATGCAGCGGCACCGCCTGTATCTGCTGCTGCTCTCGGCCGCGCTGGCGGCGCTGCTGCTGTACGCGGCGCTGCGCCTGGTGCGCAGCCACGCCATCATCCAGCGCGTGAACCAGCAGCTGCGCCAGGCCAACGAGGGACTGGAGGCGGCGGTGCGCGAACGCACCGGCGAACTGCTGCGCGCCAACGGCCAGCTGCACACCGAGATCGCCGAGCGCAAGCAGCTGGAAGGGCGGCTGGTGCAGTCGGAGAAGCTGGCCTCCGTAGGCCAGCTGGCGGCGGGCGTGGCGCACGAGATCAACAATCCGCTGGCCTTCCTGGCGGCCAATTCGGCCATGCTGGAGCGCTACCTGGAACGCATGTTCGACATGCTGGCCGCCTACGAGGAGGCCGAGCTGGCCATGGCCGGATCGGCCGACGTGGCGGCGCGCCTGAAGGAAAAGCGCGAGCGGCTGGAGCTGGCCTATCTGCGCGAGGACATTCCGGCCATGCTGGACGAATCGCGCGAGGGCATGGGGCGGGTCAGCAAGATCGTGCTGGCGCTCAAGGAGTTCGCCAGCAGCGCCGCGCAGCAGCGCTGGGAGCTGGCGGACCTGAACGGCTGCGTCGACGCCGCGCTGCACTCCGTCGCGGCCGACGTGGACAAGGCCGCTGTCGTGGACAAACACTACGGCGCGCCGCCGCCGGTCGAATGCATGCCAGCGCAGCTTAACCAGGTGGTGGTGAATCTGCTGCTCAACGCCAGCCAGGCCATGGGGACGCAGCGCGGCCGCATCACGCTGCGCACCGGGACTGTGGGCGGCCAGGCCTGGCTCGAGGTGGCGGACGACGGCTGCGGCATGGCGGCCGAGGTGCTGCCGCGCATTTTCGATCCCTTCTTTACCACCAGGGACATAGGCCAGGGCACGGGCCTGGGCCTGGCGCTCACCTACGGCATCGTGCAGCAGCACCAGGGCCGCATCGACGTGCAGTCCGAACCGGGCAAGGGCAGCACCTTCCGCGTTTCATTGCCGCTACGGCGGAGCGGCGAAATATAGCCACGCGGCGCTGGTTCTGCAATAGAATCGTAGCGTCGTCTTCGCCAGCAGGAGGTGCACCACCCATGCGCTCGCGCAAGCAGCGTTCTCCCCGCAGGCAAGCTATCGGCGTGCGCGCCAGCCTCGCTTTGCTTGTCATTGGCTGCATTTTGCCCATGGCCGTAGTGGCTGCATTCTTGATAGTCGATTTCTACACCCGCGAACGCGCGCAGCTTCTGGCCAGCACGGTTACCCAGGCGCGCGCCATCATGGCCGCTGTCGACAGCGGCTTTGCCCGCACCGAGGCCGCGCTGCTGGCGCTCGGCACCTCCCACCAGTTGCAGCGCGGCGACCTGGCCGGCTTCCACAGCCGCGCCGTCGAGGCGCAGGCCGATATGCACGCCGACGGCATCGTGTTGATCGACCCGGACGGCCGCCTGCTGCTGTCCACCCGTCGGCCCTACGGCGAGCGGCTGCCCAAGCTGGCCAGCGCGCCGCTGCTCAAGCGCATCCTGGCCACCGGCCGGCCCGGCGTGTCCGATCTGTTCCCCTCCCCGGTGGACGGGCAACTGATCTACACCATCGGCGTGCCAATCCGGCGCGGCGCAGACGCCGCCATGACCTTGAACGCCACCGCTACGCCGGCCCGTCTGGCGGGGCTGCTGGCGGAGCGCTCGCTCCCTCGCACCTGGCGGGTCGCCATCGTCGACGGCAGCGGCAAGATCGCCGCGCGCAGCCACGACATCGAACGTTTTGTTGGCCGTCCCACCACATCGGCCTTGCAGCGCCAGCTGGCGCTGGCCGACGAGGGCGGCTTCGAGACCACCACGCTGGACGGCATCCCGGTGTACAGCGTGTTCAGCCGCTCGGCCACCAGCCGCTGGAGCGTGGCGCTGGGCATTCCGCTGGACGAGCTGACGGCCGGCTTGCGCCGCTCGCTGGCCTGGCTGATCGTGGCCACCCTGGCCGCGCTGGCGGCCGGTCTGGGGCTGGCCTGGCGCATCGGCGGCGGTATTGCGCGCTCGGTGCAGGCGCTGGCAGGGCCGGCGGCGGCGGTGGCGGCCGGCGTGGTGCCGGAGATACCGCCGCTGGCGCTGCGCGAGGCCAATGAACTGGGCCTGGCCCTGCAGCAGGCAGCCGCCTCGGTGCGCACCGCCCAGGCCGAGCGGCGCGAGAGCGAGCAGCAGCTGGCGCTGGCGGCCGAGGCGGCGCGCCTGGGCATCTGGGTGCGCGACCTGGTGCAGGGCAAGGTCTGGGTGTCGTCGTCCTGGCGCGAGCTGTTCGGTTTCCTCCCGTCCGAACAAATCTCGGTGGCGGCGCTGCTGCAGCGCGTGCACACGGACGACTGCGCCGCCGTGCGGCGCGTGCTGGCGCTGGCCGACACCGGCGAACGCTATGAAATCGAGTACCGCGTCGCGCTGCCGCAGGGCGGCCTGCGCTGGGTGGCTTCGCGCGGCAGCTGCGAGACCGGCGGCGACGGCAAGCCGCGGCTGGTGCGCGGCGTGGCCCTCGACATCACGCAGCGCAAGCTGGCCGAGCTGGCGATGCAGCAAAAGCAGCGCGAAGTGACGCACCTGGCGCGCGTGGCCACGCTGGGCGAGCTGTCCGGCGCGCTGGCCCATGAGCTGAACCAGCCGCTGACGGCCATCCTGAGCAACGCCCAGGCGGCGCAGCGCTTCCTGCGCCAGGCCACGCCGGACCTGGACGAGGTGGGCGACATCCTGGCCGACATCGTGGCCGAGGACCAGCGCGCCGGCGAGATTATCCGCCGGCTGCGGCGCCTGTTCGACAAGCGCGAGACGCCGCTGCAGCCGGCCGCCGTGAACCCGCTGGTGATCGAGGTGCTGCGCCTGCTGCGCAACGATCTGCTCAGCCACGGCGTGGCGCTGTCGACGGTACTGGGTGCGGAGGATGCGCACGTGCTGGCCGACAGCGTGCAACTGCAGCAGGTGCTGATCAATCTGCTCATGAACGCCGTCGACGCCATGGCCATGACGGACGCCGGCGCCAGGGCGATCGGCGTGCGCACCGGACTGGATGACGAGGGCTGGTTGCGTATCAGCATCGCCGACTGCGGCAGCGGCATCCCGAATGACGCGCTGGACCAGGTGTTCGCGCCGTTCTACACCACCAAGGACAGCGGCATGGGCCTGGGTTTGTCGATCTGCCGCAGCATCGTGGCGGCGCACGGCGGCCAGCTGTGGGCCGAGAACAATCCGGACGGCGGCGCCAGCTTCCATGTGCGCCTGCCGTTGGCGGCGGCTGCGGAAACGGCGGCGCCATGAGTGCCCCTCCGCCCCGGGTATTCCTGGTCGACGACCAGCCCGCCATTCTGAAGGCGCTGGCGCGCTTGCTGGCCTCGGCCGGCTTCGACGTGGCGCCCTATGAGTCGGCCCAGGCCTTCCTCGCCAGCGGCAGCGCGGCGGCGCCCGGCTGCCTGGTGCTGGACCTGGCCATGCCGGAGATGGACGGCATGGCCTTGCAGCAGGCGCTGGCCGGGCAGGGCAGCCTGCTGCCGCTGGTCTTCCTGACCGGCCACGGCGACATCGCCAGCGGCGTGCTCGCCATGAAGCACGGCGCCTTCGACTTCCTGACCAAACCGGTGGACGGCGACAAGCTGGTGGCGGCGGTGCAGGCCGCGCTGGTGCTCAATGCCCAGCGGTGCGCGGAGGACGCCGAACGCGGCGAGCTGCGCGCCCGCTACGACAGCCTGACCCCACGCGAGCGCGAGGTGATGGCGCTGCTGATCGAGGGCCTGCTCAACAAGCAGGTGGCGGCCGAACTGGGGACGGTGGAAAAGACCGTCAAGGTGCACCGCGCGCGCGTGATGGCGAAGATGCAGGTGCGCTCGCTGACCGCGCTGGTGCGCCTGGCCGACAGGCTGCGCGGCGCGCAGGACTGAGACCGGAAACCGGCCGCGTTGGGCCAAGGTCCAATATCGCGCCGCCCGCCGGCGCGTTATCTTGCTACTCATGGACACCAAAATACATCCCTGGGTAGCCGTCGTGGACGACGAAGCCGCCATCCGCCGGGCGCTGCTGCGGCTGCTGCGCGCGGCCGGCATTCCGGCCTGCGGCTACGACGGCGGCGCCGCGCTGCTGGCGGCGCTGCGCGACGACGGCGCCGGCGCCCCTTACTGCGTAGTGCTGGATCTGCACATGCCGGACATGTCCGGCTTCGAAGTGCAGCAGCACCTGGCGGAAGTGGCGCCACGCACCGGCGTCATTGCCGTCACCGGCCAGCACTCGCCGGAGATCCAGGCGCGCGTACAGCGCGGCAGCGCGCTGGCCTACATGCTCAAGCCGATGAACGACCTGGAACTGCTGGAGGCGATAGCCGCCGCCCGCAGCGGCTGGGAATAAAACAACAACACTGGAGAACATCATGGCAAGCTTGTCCGAATTGCAGCAGGCCGGCATCCTGATCGTCGACGACCGTCCCGCCAACGTGCTGCTGTTGAAGGCCATGCTGGAGTACGCGGGCTACACCCGCGTTGCCTCCACCAACGACCCGCGCGAAGTGGTGGCGCTGCACCGCCTGCACCGCTACGACCTGATCCTGCTGGACCTGAACATGCCCTTCATGAATGGCTTCGAAGTGCTGGCGGGACTGAAAGAGGTGGAGGCGGGCGAGTATCTGCCGGTGCTGGCGGTGACGGCCGCCCCCGAGCACAAGCAGCGCGCGCTGGACGCCGGCGTGATGGACTTCGTCTGCAAGCCCTTCGACCATGGCGAGATCCTGGCGCGCATCCGCAACCTGCTGGAAGTGCGCCTGCTGTACACCGGCACGCGCGACCAGGGCGCCCGCCTGGCCTGCTACGATGCGCTGACCGGCCTGCCCAACCGCGCCCTGTTCCA
Source organism: Pseudoduganella aquatica (assembly GCF_020865585.1). NCBI lineage: Bacteria > Pseudomonadati > Pseudomonadota > Betaproteobacteria > Burkholderiales > Oxalobacteraceae > Pseudoduganella > Pseudoduganella aquatica. The sequence goes on along the minus strand of NZ_CP086370.1, from coordinate 6,575,031 downwards.
GCGTTCGCTCGAGCAGATGCTGGCGGCTATTGGTGGCCGGGCCAGCGCCGTACTGATGCTGGACCTGGACGGTTTTGCGCGCGTCAACGACACCCTGGGCCACGCGGCGGGCGATGGGCTGCTGAGCCAGTTCGCCCAGCGCCTGCAGCAAGCCGCGCCGGCCGGCAGCGTAGTGAGCCGATTCGGCAACGACGAATTCGCCATCGCGCTGGGCGGCCTGGCCACGCCGCTCGACGCGCAGCAGGTGGCCGAGCAGGTGCGCCACTGCTGCACCCAGCCCTTCCAGCTGGCGCAAGGAGAGGCGCGGCTGACGACCAGTATCGGCATCGCGCTGCATCCAGCCGACGCCGCCGACGCCGCCACCCTCATGAAATACGCCAGCACCGCGCTGCACCACGCCAAGCAGGGCGGCGAGGGCAACTGCCGCTTCTTCACCGACGCCATGGACGTGCAGGCGCAGCGCCGCTTCGAGTTCGAGCGCGCGCTGCGGCAGGCGGTGGTCAACGGCGAATTCGAACTGTACTACCAGCCCAAGGTGGACGTGGCCAGCGGCCGCATGGCCGGCGCCGAGGCGCTGCTGCGCTGGAACCGTCCTGGCCATGGCGCGGTGGCGCCGTCGGCCTTCATCCCGCTGCTGGAGGAGACCGGCCTGATCGTGGAAGTGGGCGCCTGGATCATCGACACGGCCTGCCGCCAGATCGCGCTGTGGTCGGCCCGCCCCGAGGGACCGGTGCCGGTGGCCGTCAACGTGGCCAGCCGCCAGTTCTCCGACAACCAGCTGCAGCACACGGTGGCGGAAGCCATCGCGGCGCACGGCATTGCGCCCGGGCTGCTGTCCCTGGAGGTGACCGAGAGCGCGCTGATGGACGACACCGAGCGCACCGCCACCAGCCTTGCCGCGCTGCGGACCATGGGCGTCAAGGTGGCCATCGACGATTTCGGCACCGGCTATTCCAGCCTGGCCTACTTGAAGCGCTTCCCGGTGGACGTGCTCAAGATCGACATCGCCTTTATCCGCGAGGTCACGGTGGACCCGGGCGCCGCCGCGCTGGTGGACGCCATCATCGCCATGGCGCACAGCCTGGGCCTGGAGGTGGTGGCCGAGGGGGTGGAGACCGAGGCGCAGCTGGCCTACCTGGCGCGCCGCCGCTGCGACCAGATCCAGGGCTATGTCTTCAGCCGCCCGCTGCCTGCCATGCAGTTCCAGCACCTGCTGCTGAGCGCGGCCGGCTTGCCCGCACCGGCCGCGGGCGGCGCGCCCGTGCGCACCCTGCTGCTGATCGACGACGAGGCGCATGTGCTGTCGGCCCTTCAGCGCCTGCTGCGCCAGGACGGCTACCGCGTGCTGACGGCCAATGGCGCGGCCCAGGCCTTTGAAATGCTGGCGCGCCACGAGGTGCAGCTGGTGATGTGCGACCAGCGCATGGAGGAGATGAGCGGCACCGAGCTGCTCGACAAGATCAAGGGCATGTATCCGGACACCTTCCGCATCATCCTGTCCGGCTACACCGACCTGGCCACCATCATGGACTCGATCAACCGGGGCTCGCTGTACCGCTTCTACACCAAGCCCTGGGACAACAATATGCTGCGCGAGAATATCCGCGCCGCTTTCCGCCACTACTGGCAGCTGCATGGGCTGTCGAGCGCCGGCGACGCGCTGTGCGCCTGAGCCCAGGCCACGTGAGACCGCCATGTCCGCCAGCCGTTTTGCCTCTCGTTTCCTATCCGCCGCGCTGGCTTTGGTGTGCGCGCCGGCGCTGGCCGGCCCGTCCGGCGAGCCGATCCAGCCGGTGCCGCAGTCGCTGCGCCAGAACCCGGCCCAGGCCGCGCTGGGGCGCCGCCTGTTCAGCGATCCGCGCCTGTCCGTCAACGGCCGGGTGTCCTGCGCCAGCTGCCACGACCTGGCGCGCGGCGGCGCCGACAGCCGTGGCGTGTCGCTCGGCCTGGATGGCAAGCCGGCCGCGCTGAACGCGCCCACGGTGCTCAACGCGGCGCTCAATTTCAAGCAGTTCTGGAACGGCCGCGCCGACACGCTGGAGGCGCAGATCGGCCTGGTGGTGGAGAACCCGGCGGAAATGGGATCGCGCTGGCCGGACGTGGTGCGCAAGGTGCAGCAGGACGCGGGCTACCGCAGCGGTTTCGCCGCCGCCTACAAGGACGGCGTCACGCGCGCCAACATCGAGCACGCGCTGGCCTCGTTCGAGCGCACCCTGATCACCCCCAATTCTCGCTTCGACCGCTACCTGCGCGGCGAGCACGGCGCGCTCAGCGCGGCTGAGCGGGCCGGCTATGCGCGCTTCAAGCAGTACGGCTGCGTGGCCTGCCACCAGGGCGTGAATGTGGGCGGCAATATGTTCCAGAAGTTCGGCGTGATGGAGGACTACGCGGGACGGCGCGGCGCCGCCGCCCGGCAGGACAGTGGCCGCTACGCACTGACCGGCAGCGAGGAGGACCGCTATGTGTTCAAGGTGCCCAGCCTGCGCAACGTGGCGCGCACCGCGCCCTATTTTCACGACGGCTCGGCCGCCACCCTGGAACAAGCCATCGACATCATGTTCAAGTACCAGCTGGGACGGCCCGGCAGTCCCGAGGACAAGGCGCTCATCGCGCAGTTCCTCGCCACGCTGAACGCGCAGCCGGCGGGCCAGCCATGAAAGCCGCCCTGCCTCTCGCGGCACTGGGGCTGGTGCTGTCCGGCGCGCTGCTGTTCCTGTACCGGCAGGCGCCGGGCAACGACGCGCCGGCCTACTTCGAGAACGTGGCGCGGCTGCGCCAGATCAGGCAACTGGACGCGCAATGGGAACTCGATGCGATGAAGTCCAAGCTGGGCATCAACCAGAGCTACGATGCGCTGGCCGAACCGCTGCCGCAGTTGGACGCCTTGCCGCACCAGCTCAATGCGCGGCCGGGCGCGCCGGACCGGGACGGCGGCGCGGAGCTGGCCGCCGGCGTGGCGGCGCTGGAACGCGAATTGGGGCGCAAGGCTGCGTTGATCGAGTCGTTCAAGTCGCACAATGCCGTCCTGCGCAACTCCATGGCTTTCCTGCCGGTCGCAGCCGACGATATTGCCGCGCTGGCCGAGCGTTACAGCCAGCCGGGCCGGGGGGGCACGCTGCGTTTCATGCGCACCGAGGCCGGGGTCCGCAAGGTGCTGCTGCAGGTGCTCATGTTCGAGGACGGCGCCCGCTTTGACCAGGCAGGCTTTGAGCGCGCGCTGGCCGGCATGATGGCCAGCCAGGACACGCTTCCGGCGGACCTGGCCGGCGCCCTGCGCCTGTTCGTGGTGCACGTGCGCACGGTGCTGCGCGAATGCCAGAAAGTGCAGGATCTGCTGGACCGCATCGCCGCCGTGCCCACCGCCGCGCACATGGACCGCATCAGCACCCTGCTCAACCGAGGTCAGGAGCGCAATGCGCTGCAGATGCAGCAGCACAGGCGCTACCTGCTGCTGCTGTCGGCCGCGCTGGCGGCGCTGCTGTTGTACGCGGCCTGGCGCCTGATCCGCAGCCACGCCATCATCAACAGCGTCAACGGCCAGCTGCGGCAGGCCAACGAGGGGCTGGAGGCGGCGGTGCACGAGCGCACCGCCGAACTGGAGGGCGCCTACGGCCAGCTGCAAAGCGAGATGGCCGAGCGCAAGCAGCTGGAGGGACGGCTGGTGCAGTCGGAAAAGCTGGCCTCCATCGGCCAGCTGGCGGCCGGCGTGGCGCACGAGATCAACAACCCGCTCGGCTTCCTGGCCTCCAATGCCGACATGCTGGAGCAGTACCTGGAGCGCATATTCGAAATGCTGTCCATCTACCAGGACGCGGAACCGGCCATGGCGCCCGTGCCCGGACTGGCGGCGCGCATGCGGGCGCAGCGGGTGCGGCTGGAGCTGGACTATCTGCGCGCCGACATTCCCGTGATGATGGCCGAATCGCGCGATGGCATGGGCCGCGTGAGCAAGATCGTGCAGTCGCTGAAGGACTTTTCGCGCACCGACTCGCTGCAACAGTGGGAATGGGCCGACCTGCACCGCTGCATCGACTCCACGCTCAACATCATCGCCAGCGAAGTGCGCAAGGTGGCCGATGTGCGCAAGGAATACGGCGCGCTGCCGGAGATTGAATGCATGCCGTCCCAGCTCAACCAGGTGTTCATGAATTTGCTGGTGAATGCCAGCCACGCAGTGGGGCCGCTGCGCGGCCTGATCACCATCCGCACCGGCGTGGCGGACCAGCAGGCCTGGATCGAAGTGGGCGACAACGGCTGCGGCATCTCGGACGAGGTGCTGCCGCGCATCTTCGATCCCTTCTTCACCACCAAGCCCATCGGCAAGGGAACGGGGCTGGGCTTGTCGCTGTCCTACGGCATTGTGCAGAACCACCACGGCCGCATCGATGTCGAGACCGCGCCCGGGGCGGGTAGCCGCTTCCGCATCACGCTGCCGCTGCGGCAGCGGACGGAGGTTTACGCCCAGCCCGCCAGGCGCAGCGCCAGCCCGGCCAGCGCGCAGGCGCCGATGACCGGCATGACGCCGGCCTTGTAGCGCAGCAGCGCCACCGCCGCGCCCAGCGCGATCAACGCGGCCGGCCAGTCCAGGCGGCCGGCAAAGCCCGGCGGCCAGAGCACGTGGTAGCCGAAGAACAGCGCCAGGTTGACGATCACGCCCACCACGGCGGCGGTGATGGCCGTCAGCGGCGCGGTGAACTTCAGGTCGCCGTGCGTGGATTCGACCAGCGGGCCGCCGGCCAGGATGAACAGGAAGGACGGCAGGAAGGTGAACCAGGTCACCAGCGCGGCCGCTGCGGCGCCGGCCAGGAACAGCAAGCCCGGCCCGAGCGCGGCCTTGGCGTAGCCGCCCACGAAGGCGACGAAGGCCACCACCATGATCAGCGGGCCGGGCGTGGTTTCGCCCAGCGCCAGACCGTCCATCATCTGCGCGGCGCTGAGCCAGCCGTAGTGGTCCACCGCCCCCTGGTAGACATAGGGCAGCACCGCGTAGGCGCCGCCGAAGGTGAGCAGGGCGGCCTTGGTGAAGAACCAGCTCATTTGCGTCAGCGTGTGCTGCCAGCCGAAACAGGCCGCCAGCAGCGCCATGGGCACGGCCCACAGCGCCGCGCCGGTGGCAGCGATGCCGGCCAGCGCGCGCCAGCGGAAGCGCGCGTGCGCCGGCGTGGGCGTGTGGTCGTCGATCAGCGCCGGGCCATAGGACTGCTGCGCCGCGCCGTGGCCTCCGCCGGCCTGGAACTGCTTTGGCAAATAGCGTCCGCCCGCGTAGCCGGCCAGCGCCGCCGCCAGCACGATGGCGGGGAAGGGCACGCCGGCGGCGAAAACGGCGGTGAAGGACGCGGCCGCGATACCCCACAGCCAGCCGTTCTTCAGCGTCCGGCCGCCGATGCGGTGCGCCGCCTGCAGCACGATGGCGGTGACCGCGGGCTTGATACCGTAGAACAGGCCAGCCACCAGCGGCAGGTCGCCGAAGGCCATATAGATCCAGGACAGGCCGATGAGGATGAGCAGCGACGGCAGCACGAACAGCGCGCCCGCCGCCACGCCGCCCCGGGTGCGGTGCATCAGCCAGCCGATATAGGTGGCCAGCTGCTGCGCTTCCGGGCCGGGCAGCAGCATGCAGTAGTTCAGCGCGTGCAGGAAGCGCCGCTCCGAAATCCAGCGGCGGCGCTCGACCAGCTCCTGGTGCATGATGGCGATCTGCCCGGCCGGCCCGCCGAAGCTGATGAAACCCAGCTTGAGCCAGAAACGGAGCGCCTCGCCGAAGCTGACGGGCGCTGGGGCCGGCGCTACCGTCATGGCTTCTTCTGCTGCAGCGACAAAGCCTGGATGCGCGGCGGCGAGGTGGGCGTGAGCAGCACGCTGCCGGCCACCCTGCCATGCTCGCAGCGCCAGACGAACTCGCCGGCCAGGGCGCCGCTGGCGCCGATCGGGGCCGAGGTGTCGCAGTTGCCGACCTTGGCCTTCAGGCTGGCCAGTTCGCGGCGCCAGCTTGCCGCGTCGGCGTCCATCAGGAAGTTCATGGCCAGTTGGCCTGCGGCGGCGCTGACGTCGCCCTGCTGGTAGATGTCGCCGGCGCTGCGGTAGGCGGCGGCCAGGTCCGCGCTGGCTGCCGTGCTGCGGCGCTTGAGGAAACCGCCCTTGCTGAGCACCATCGCCGCATCCCATACCGGCACCGACGAACCCGAGTAGCTGCGGTTGGTGAAGGCGAAAATGCCCACGCCCTGTTCCGGCAGCAGCAGCACGTGCGAGCCGTAGCCGGGATAGCCGCCCCCATGGCTGAGCGCCGTGCCCAGTTCGCAGTCGGTGGCCGCGATCATGCCCATGCCGTAGGCCGACGCCTGGCGGCAGCTGTCCGCGCCGGTATGGCCCTGGCGCGCGTTCGCGTGCGGGAAGTTGGAGCCCTGCGCCAGCTCGCGCACCGTGGCGCGCTGCACCGGGCCGGCGTCGGCGCCGTCGCGCGGCGGCCACGCCGACAGCAGATAGGCCACCCATTTCGAATAGTCCACGGCGCTGGTCTGCACGCCGCCCATGGCGCCGAACGCGCCGTGGGCCATGGTGGGCTCCAGCGTCCACGCATTGTCCGCCCAGTGGTAGCCTTGCGCGCGGCGCTCGCGCGGGGCGGCGTCGGCCACGAAGCCGGTCGATGTCATGCCCAGCGGGCGCATCAAAGTGGCGGAGATGGTGTCCGCATACGGCTTGCCGGAGACGTTGCCGATGATGCGGCCCAGCATGGCGTAGCCCAGGTTGGAATACTCCATGGTGATGCCGGGCGCATTGCTGAACGGGACGCCGCCGCGCAGCAGTTTGGTGAACTCGGCTTCGGGCAGCGGCGTCTGGCGGTCGCCCCAGGGATCGTCAGTGACCAGGCCGGCCGTGTGGTTCAGCAGGTCGCGCACGCGGATGCGGGGCGAGTCCTGGGTGGGATACTTCCAGGCCTTCAGCTCAGGGATATAGTTTTCGGCCGGCGCGTCGAGCTGCAGTTTGCCGTCGTCGCGCAGCTTGAGCACCGTGAGCGCGGTGAAGGCCTTGGTCATGGAGGCGATGCGGAACAGCGTATCGGGCGTGACCGGGCGCTTGCTGTCCAGGTCCTGCACGCCCATGCCGCGCACATAAGCCAGCTTGCCGTCGGCGACGATGCCGTACACCAGGCCCGGGACGTGCTGGTCCAGCGCATAGTCGGCAAAGATCGCGTCCACCTTGGCGAACAGCGCCGCGTCGCGTTGTTCGTTGGCCAGGGCCGGCGCGCATGCCCCGGCGGCAGCGGCGAAAATCATGACGGAAAGCTTGATTGGAGACATACCGGTTCCTCTGATTGGGCTATTTTCAGGAAAATGCTTTTTCACGCCATGCGAAAGTAGCACGATTCTGAAGCTAACCCAAATGCTGAGCCGCTATCACGAACTCCACCGTGATTTCCGGCCCCAGCGCGACGAACAGCTGCTGCTCCCGCAGCGCCCTCATATCGGACAGCTGATACGGCACCTGGTATTCATCCAGGCGCCGCAGCAAGGCCTGCCACTCGGCTGCGCTGTCCAAGCGCAGCGCCAGGTGGTCAATGCGGGCCGGCGCCCGCGCGATGGCCGTGCGCGGGCCGGACTGCGCATCGGGCCGCTCGATCAGGTGCAGCACCGGCCGGCCATCCAGATACAGCCAGTGGCCGCCTACGCCGAAGGCCGGCCGCGCGCCCTCTTCCATGCCGGCCACATGGACGAAGAAGCGGCGCAATGGCGCGCAGTCCGGCGCGACGATGGTGACGTGATCGAGCTGCATGGCGGATTTACAGCAAGCCGCCGCCGTCCACATCGACCACGCTGCCGGTCATGAAGCCGTTCTGCATCAGCATCAGGTAGGCCTGCGCCAGATCGCTGCCCTGGCCGACGCGGCCCACCGGTATGCTGGCGCCGGCGCGCGCCGCCATGGCCTTGCGGTCCGCCTCGCTCAAATCTCCCCACATGCCGGTTTCCACCATGCCGGGACTGACGGCGTTGACGCGCAGCGGCGCCAGTTCCTTGGCCAGCGTTTTGGCCATGATGTCGGTGGCGGCGTTCATGGCGGCCTTCACCAGGCCGCCGGGCACCGCCTTGCGCGACAGCAGGCCGGAAGTCAGCGTGATGGAACCGGCGCGGTTGATGCTGCCCAGGGCGCGCTGCGCAACGCGCATCTGGCCAAAGAACTTAACGTTGAAGGCGGCGATGGCGTCGGCCACATTCAAGTCCGCCAGCTTGGCCGACGCGATCACCGGGCCTGCCGTGACGACCAGGTGGTCGAAGGGGCCGATGCTGTCGAACAGGCGGGCCACCGATGCGTCGTCGCTGATGTCGACGTGGGCGGTGCTTATCGATGTTGGAAAATCGGCGGGCGCCGCGCGGCGGCCGGCGGCGATGACGCGCGCGCCTTCCGCTGCAGCCTGCTCCGCCACTGCGCGGCCTATGCCGGACAAACCGCCGATGACTACTACAGTCGTGTTTTTCATGATTGCTCTCCTCAGTTCAGGCTGCTGCCGCCAGCGGCAGCGATGGGTAATCCGTATAGCCGCGCTCCGTGCCGCCGAACAGCGTGGCGCCGTCGAATTCGGCCAGCGGCAGGTCTTGCAGCAGGCGGCGCGGATAGTCGGGATTGGCGACGAAGGGGCGGCCAAATGCGACCAGGTCGGCATAGCCGTGACCGAGCACCCACTCGGCGCGCGCCTTGTCGTAATTGCCCGCGACGATGATGGGGCGGGCAAAGCGCGCGCGCAGCTCCTGCCGGAAGGTCTCGGTGAATTCGGGCGCGTCGTCCCAGTCCGCTTCCACCAGGTGCAGGTAGGCGATGCCGCGCTCTTGCAGGAAGGCGGCCGCGTCCAGGATGGTCGGCAGGATGTCCGGGCAGTCCATGCCGCGCGCGGTGAGGAAGGGCGCCAGACGGATCGCCGTGCGCTGCGCGCCGACTTCGTCCGCGACGGCGTCGACCACTTCTTTCAGGAAGCGCAGGCGGTTCTCGCGCGTGCCGCCGTATTCGTCGGTGCGCACGTTGGACGTGGTGCGCAGGAACTGGTCGATCAGGTAGCCGTTGGCGCCGTGAATTTCGACACCGTCGAAGCCGGCCTCGATGGCGTTGCGCGCCCCGATGCGGAAGTCGTTGACGATGGCGGCAATCTCGGCGCGCTCCAGCTCGCGCGGGGTGGGGCAGTCCACCATGGCGCCGATCCCCGTGTCCGCATCAACCTTCCAGATCTGGCCTTGGAACGGCACGGCGGACGGCGCCACCGGCAGCGCGCCGCCGTGGAAGTCGGGATGGGACATGCGGCCCACGTGCCACAGCTGCAAGAAGATGCGGCCGCCGGCCTTGTGGACGGCATTGGTCACCAGGCGCCAGCCGCGCACCTGCTCCTTGCTGTAGATCCCCGGCGTAAAGGAATAGCCCTTGCCCTGCGGCGAAACTTGCGAGGCCTCGGAGACGATCAGGGCTGCCGAGGCGCGCTGCGCGTAGTAAGCCGCGTTCAGGGCGTTGGGCACATCGCCGGGCTGGGAGCTGCGGGCGCGCGTCATGGGCGCCATCACGATGCGGTGCGGCAGGGTGATGTCGCCCAGGGTGAGGGGAGCGGAAAGCTGCGGGATCGATTGCATGGAAGACTCCAGAGAGGTTTTGACTGGATTCATTATGCGGACGGGGCAACGAATTGATAATTGGGCTAACATTTGAACAATTATCAAAAATTTTGGAATAATGATGGACAATCTCGGTGACATCCGCCTGTTTGTCGAGGCTGCCAGCCTGGGCGGGCTGTCGGCCGCCGGGCGCAAGCTGGGGCTGTCGCCCGCCGCCGCCAGCGCCCGTTTGCTGAAACTCGAAGCGGCGCTGAACACGCGGCTGTTCGAGCGCACCACGCGCCAGCTGCGCCTGACCGCCGAAGGCGCCCTCTACCTGGAGCACTGCCGCCATGCCCTTGGCGCGCTGGACGACGCCCACGCCGCGCTGCAGGCCGGCCGCAGCGCCGTCAGCGGCAAGCTGCGCATCGCCGCCACATCCGATTTTGGCCGCCATGTGCTGCAAGGATGGCTGGAAGAGTTCAACCTGCTCTATCCCCAGATCACGCTGGCCTTGATCCTTGGCGATGCGGTTGCCAATTTGCTGCAGGACGACCTGGACCTCGCCATACGCTTCGGCGTGCCGCAGAACAGCTCCATGGTGGCGCGGCCGCTGGCGTTCAACCGCCGCGTGCTGTGCGCGGCCCCCGCCTACCTGGCGGCCCACGGCACGCCAGCGCATCCGGCCGACCTGCACCGCTTCGACTGCATCGCGCTGGTCACCGCGCCGGGCATGGTGAATGAATGGCACTTCGAGCGCGATGGAGAGGTGGAATCGTTTATCGTGCCGGCCGCAGGCGCGCGCGAAACCAATGACGGCGCCGTCGCACGCGAGTGGGCGATCAAGGGCCAGGGCATCGCCATGAAGTCGGTCTGGGACATCGGCGCCGACTTGCAGGCCGGCCGGCTGCAAGTGCTGATGCCCGAGTGGCGCACGCCGGACGCGCCGGTGCATGCGCTATACCAGCAAACCCGCTACATGGCGCCGCGCGTGCGCGCCCTGCTGGATTTCCTGACCGAACGCTTCGCCAAAGCGGGCGCCGAGCTGGAATCCCTGCTGGGCTAATCCGCTGCGCTTGGGCAAGGTCAGGCAAACGCGCGCAGTGGGCACAGTGAAACGGCGCCGCGTGCGTCATCCAGGAACTCAGCCCAGTCCTACCTGTGTGCGGCGCAAGCGCTGATATGGCGGTGCGGACAGCTCATGCAAGATCGAAGTCCGTAGGGCGCAAGTGCGCCCGCCAAACCATGATCGGAGACCCAGATGCGTGCCCTTGTTTACCATTCCGCCCACGACGTTAAAGTCGACACCGTTCCGGACCCCGTGATCCAGGAGCCCGACGACATCATTATCCAGATTACCGCCACCGCCATCTGCGGCTCCGATCTGCACCTCTATCGCGGCAAGGTGCCGGGCATGAAGGAGGGCGACATCATGGGCCACGAGTTCATGGGCGTGGTGGTGGAGGCCGGCCCCGCTGTGACCGCGCTGCAAAAGGGCGACCGCGTCGTCGTGCCCTTCGTCATTGCCTGCGGCAGCTGCTTCTTCTGCGATATGAGCTTGTATTCGGCATGCGAGACCACCAACCCCGATCGCGGCACCATTATGAACAAGAAGTCCCTGCGCTCCGGCGCCGCGCTGTTCGGCTTCAGCCACATGTATGGCGGCGTGCCCGGCGGCCAGGCGGAATATGTGCGCGTGCCCAAGGCGAACGTCGGCCCGATCAAGATCCCGGCCACGCTTGAGGATGAGAAGGTGCTCTTCCTGAGCGATATCTTACCCACCGGCTATCAGGCGGTGCTTAACGCAGGCGTGGGCAAGGGGTCGTCGCTGGCTATCTTCGGCGCAGGTCCGGTGGGACAGATGGCTGCGGCGAGCGCGCGCATGCTGGGCGTGGAGCAGATCTTCATGGTGGATCACCATCCTTACCGCCTGGAATTTGCCCGTGCCACGTATGGCGTCATCCCCATTAATTTCGACGAAGTGGATCCGGCCGAAGTCATCATCGAAAACACCCATTTCCGGGGCGTGGATGCAGCCATCGATGCGGTGGGGTTTGAAGCCAAGGGCAGTGCGGTGGAGACCACGCTGACGGCGCTGAAACTGGAAGGCAGCAGCGGCAAAGCCTTGCGCCAGTGCATCGCCGCCGTGCGGCGCGGCGGGATGGTGAGCGTGCCGGGGCTGTACGCCGGCTTCATCCATGGATTCCTGTTCGGCGACGCGTTTGAAAAGGGGATAGGATTCAAGGCGGGGCAAACCCATGTGCAGCGCTTTATGCCCGAGCTGCTGGCCTTTATCGAAGAGGGCAAGCTGAGTCCGGAAGTGATCATTTCTCATCGCCTGCCCCTGGCGGAAGCCGCCCAGGGCTACAAGATGTTCGACAAGAAGGAAGACAACTGCCGGAAGATTGTGCTCCGCCCTTAGTGCTTGGGGGGGGCTTGGCGCCGCCTCCGGCGCCCTTGTCGCTGCCGGCCTTGGTATGGCCGGCGGCGACCTTGCCTCCCGTGGCCTTATTGAGGCATCGCCGGCGCCTCGATCTCGGCCTTGCGGTCCTCGATCGCTTCGCCCAGCGCCACCAGATCCAGCTTTGCCTTGCGCGCTTTGGGGAACATCTCGCCTTCTTCCTCCTTCACATGGTGTTCGATCTGCTCGGACAGAACTTTGATCTTTGCGTCGTACAGCTCGTCGCCGGGTTCCATGGACAGGATCTGCACGATCAGCTCTTTGGCAGAGGCATGCTCCACTGTCGCCTCGTCGATCAGGTCTTCATTCTCGCCGCTGGCCTGGCGCACGGCGGGATAGAAAATTTCCTCCTCGGCCGTAGCGTGCTTGGTCAGTTCGATGCAGATTTTTTGCGCCAGTTTTTTCTTTGAAGCGAGGGCGCGGTCGCCGAGTTCTTCGTACTGCTCAAACATGGCTTTCACGTTGGCGTGGTCCTGCGTCAGCAACGAGATCGCGTCGATTTCGCCCTGCGCGGTGGGGATTTTTTGGGGCATGGCTGCCTCTGCCTTGTCAGTGGCTTTCATGGTGGCTCCTTGGTTAAGCGTTGAGCAGCGCCTTGCGGCGCCGGAATGGGATGGTTATTTGGAACGGGAGCCGGAGTCGCTGCCGGATTTCGAGGCCGAAGACTTGCTGCCCGAACCGCTATCGGTATCCTTGCTGGCGGACTGCTTGTTGCTGGATTGATTCCCGCCGGATTGATTCCCGCCGGATCCCGAGCGCGAGCCGCTTTGGCCCGAATCGCTCTGCTGGTTGCCGTCGTTCTTGTGGCTCATCGCGCCGGCCTTGCGCGCTTCTTCCGGCGTGAATTCGTGCGCGTTGCCGGAAGCGTGGGCGGCGCGGCCGCCTTCTGCCGCAATCTCGCGCTGCTGCTCCGGATCCATGGAGGCGAAGCCGCGATTGCTGGTGTCGCCGCTTTGGCTGTTGCCGCCGCTTCCGCCGCCGCTGCTGCCTTTGCCGGATTCGGATTTGCTACCTTGCTTGCCTGAGCCGGTGTCGCCGTCTTTGCTGGATTTGCCCGACGAGCCGGTATGTTGATTCGATGCCATGGTGATCTCCTGTGTAGTTTAGCGCTCCGAAGAATGTGGAAGCGAGACCATCTTAGGGTGGCCAAACCGTGCAGCTTGTAGGCGTCCGGGCGCGCAGCCCGTAGGAGAATGGCCTTGGGCTATACTGTTCCGGTTTTCATTCGGGCGTAACAGACAGGGTAAGCGCAGTGTTACGTCGGAAAAGAAACTTGAATGAGCCCCCTTATAAATCAAGGACCTAACAGCGTTAAGGAAGCGCTGATCTATTCGCTTTCCTGGCAAGGCCAGCGTGCCGAATGGTCCACTGGCGAGCCGTTCAAGCCCATTTTTCGTCCGATTTCACGCGATGCTTCACGTCTTTCTGTAATCAGGACGGACTACGGGATTCGGTGATCGTAAAGCGCCTTCCGGCCAGCACCAGATTGGCAAAGGCGAACAAGGTAAACAGCTGTGCCGTGTTCTTGGCCAGGCCGCGATAGCGCGTCTTACGATGACGGAACAGGTTTTTGATGACATGAAACGGATGCTCGACTTTCGCTCGCACGCTGGCCTTCAGATGCTCCAACTTTTCCTTCAAGCGTCCCAGTTTGTTATTGGGCAGCGCCTTGCGTTTAGAGCGCTTCATGGCCACGTGCCACGTCACCGATGTGCCGATATTTTCTGGCCGCTTTTCCACGCCTTGGTAGCCAGCGTCACCGAGGGCGGCGGTCTCGTCGCCGTGCAGCAAGGCATGCGCTTGAGTCACGTCGGCGACATTGCCGGCCGTGCCGATGACGGTGTGAACCAGGCCCGACGCGGCGTCCACGCCAACATGCGCCTTCATGCCAAAGTGCCAGTCGTTGCCTTTCTTGGACTGGTGCATTTCCGGATCACGCTTGCCATCCTTGTTCTTGGTCGACGGTGGCGCGGCGATCAGCGTGGCGTCGACGATGGTGCCTTCGCGCATCATCAGGCCTTTCTCGGCCAGGTGTCCGTTGATCGTGTCGAAGATCTGGCGCGTCAGTCCATTGGCCTCAAGCAGGTGACGGAACTTCAACAAGGTCGTTGCGTCCGGCGCCGACTCGCGGCCCAAGTCGATACCGACGAAAGCACGAATGGACTGGCTGTCGTAGATCGCGTCTTCGATGCCTTCATCAGACAAACCAAAGCATTGCTGGGCCACGTACATGCGCAGCATGCGGGCCAGTCCGATTGGTGGACGGCCGGCACCTTCGACCCTCGGATAGAACGGTTCGACCGCTTTATGCAACTTGCCCCAAGGGGTCACGCTGTCGATCTCTGCCAGGAAGCGGTCGCGCCGCGTCAGCTTCTTCTTGGCAGCATATTCAAGGTCGGAAAAGCTCTTTTGCATGGTCGATGGCGGACAGTGGGGGTGCCGTTATTGTCTCAGGTTGGACTGCCGCAGGGAACGGCGTCCGATGAATTAATCAGTGCTTCCTTAAACAGCTTTTGCAGAGAGTCTAAAGTCTTGAACAGCTACTGTTCAGAGCATCATTTTGATGCGCAATTTTAATATATTCTTGAATGCCAACCTAAGGAAGACCTCGGGTTGACCCCGTCGCTGGCGCCGATCAGTCGTATGGTGTGCTTGGATCTTAGTTCAGTTCGTCATCAAGCGAGGCAAACATCTCCGGATCGACGAACTGCTTAAGCGGCACGCCAATGGCTTCTACCAGAAGCCCCATGTTGTCAATTGATACATTGCGGATCCCTCGTTCTACTTCGCTTATGAGTATTCTCATCAAGGCGGACACCGATTCTCACGCCAAGCCGGACACACAGTGGCATTCCAATCCGGACAGTAAATTGCATCTCAATCCGGACAGGCGCTCTCTTACCGGGACACTCGGCCCCGGCAGGAGATGGTATCGGTCAATCAGCAAGGACCGCTGTTCTGAGCCGCTGCTACTGGCTTCTCCCGCGCTCACGCTGGCGAAGCCCCTTTACATATATCGAATCCACTAACTCTTCAGGACCAAGATCCAGCGCGCAGTTCACAATAGTGGCGAGCGTGGCATCGGTCAACCGGAAGTCGTCGGGCAACCGGCCGTGGTTACGCGCGCTGTTCTCGCTGATCGCAACGAAAAGCGCCTTAAAAAAATCACCCAGCGAGGAACGACGCGCCGAAGTGGCTACCTCCGTGAGCGGGTCCGAGGCTTCCGGGGCTGCGGCATCCGCATCCGAAGCTAGTTCGTGCATAAAGTCGCTTAGTGTTGGCCAGTACTTCAGGTCGAACTGGGTATGCAATTCTTCGAAGCGTTTTTGAACGCGCGACGTGAACAGGTGGTTATCTCCCGCCGCTGCCTTGAGCACTTCGCAAACGTGGTAATGCGTATCACTGGTGAAGCCGGAAGTGTTGTGAAGATTTTTTCGCCGCTGAAACAAGTCGGCTAGCTCAGCAGCTTTGCTCGCGATCTTGCGATTGGTCTCCTCGAGGTCATCGCGTGCGCTGCGTGCCTCCCTGATTTTCTCAGGATTCCAGAATGCAGCGGTGGTCAGGACTTGTCCGAGAAAAGTCTGCAACGCACCAGGGTGATGCGCAAGTTTTCCGTGCAGCTCTTGATATACATCCTTCAGTTCCAACCCGCGACCAAGCAATCGGTCCACGATGACGGTCTCGCTGGGCAAGATGTGGTTATTGATGTTGTACTGTTTTTCGTCGAGAAGGATCTGTTCGCAAATCTGTTTCGAATTGTCGGCTGGGTGAGATGTCATAGCGAGTCTGTGAAGTGATGAAGTGCTCCCAGTCTAGCCAACCGTTTTGACTCTGTCGGTATCTGAACCGCAGAAAAATTGCCGGCGTTCACATACCTGAGGTCATCCTCACTGCAATATGGTTGTTGTTGACAACTAAAATCCAACGGTGCACTATCGGGCTGTCTTCAACACCCCAACGGATGGACTATGCCTGCTTCGGGCGCCGATGTGCTTCTGCGTGAGATGGTCCGCCTCTACGTGCGTGGCCAGCGTACGCACGCTAAATGCGGCGACGGCACCTCGACGGTACAGTGTCATGTGTTGACGGAGTTGCTGCGGGCCGAAGGCGTGCCGCAGCAGGCCTTGGCTGAGAAGCTGGGCCTCGACAAAGGCTGGATCAGCCGCGCAGTCGACACGCTGGTGAAGGAAGGTTGCATCTCCAAGCTCCCCAGCGACCAGGATCGCCGAAGCGTCATGTTATTCCTGACTCCAGAGGGCCGTGCCCGTGCCCGAGAGCTGGAGCAGGAGCTGAACAATCATGCGGCACAGCTGCTGAAGCATGTTCCCCAGGAACAGCACGTGCAAGTACAAGAGTCGCTGCAATTGTTGCTGAACGCATTGTCCGCAGGGCCATCGAGCCGAGCCGAATGCAGCGCACTGGCGGTGCGCCCTGCGGCCAGCCAGGACTGGCCGGCGATCAAGCGCATGTTGCTGGCTGCCGGGCTTCCACTTGAAGGGGCACAAGAACACCTGGCGCACTTTGTTGTCGGCGAGGCTGCGGGCAAAATCGTGTGCGCAGGGGGACTAGAAGTGTATGGCGCCGACGCCTTGCTGCGCTCCATCGTCGTAGACGCCGAATCGCGGGGCAAACGATGGGCCGAACAAGTACTGGCGCGGTTGACGGAACAGGCCTTGCAGTTAAATGTCGCCACCCTGTATTTGTTGACGACCACTGCCGAATCTTACTTTTCGAGACTGGGATTCTTGCTCGTGCACCGGGACCACATTCCCGAGCAACTGATTCGGTCCCGCGAGTTTCAAGGGGCCTGCCCCGCCAGTGCGATCGCCATGAAGCTGTACATCCGTCGTTCCCTATCCTAATAACCGAAGCCACATTCATGATACGACCCGCCACAACCGCTGACGCCGGCGCCATCGCCGCAATCTATAACCACTACGTCACGAGCACGACCATCACCTTCGAAGAAGAAGCCGTCACTCCGGCTGACATGGCGTCGCGCATCGAGAGTATTAGTGCGCAGTTACCCTGGTATGTCTACGAGCGCGACGGAGTAGTCACCGGCTATGCGTATGCGACGCCATGGCGAGTACGAAGCGCTTATCGTTTTTCAGTGGAAACCACCGTGTACGTCGCACCGGACTGTGCGCGGCAGGGGATTGGCTTGCAGCTGTATTCAGTATTGATCGACGCGTTGCGCGGCAGAGGAATTCAAGTGGTACTGGGCGGGATTGCTCAGCCCAACCCTGCTAGCGTCGCGCTGCATGAGAACCTGGGGTTTGAGAAGGTGGCTCACTTCAAACGCGTGGGGCGCAAGTTTGAACAATGGATTGACGTCGGCTACTGGGAACTTCAACTGCACGGCTTGTAGAGGCCGAACAAGCCTTCAGTTCACCGGCGCGGCAGCAGCGTCATGATGAGCAATTCCTTGAAGACACCAATCACTGTATGCTTGGTGGTGCAAAGGAACGCCTTTCGGCGGCCGTACCAAACGGGGGATTTGCGATGACCGGAACTGGGCAAGGAATTTCGAAGCGTGAGGCTGCGAACCGGCAGCTTGAGGTTGCGATCCGCATGTACCTGGACGGCGGCGACGTGGTGGCGATCCACACTTTGGCCTGCGCCGCCCGCGGGATCTACGAGAAGCATTGCTCCATGGCAGGGATACCTCGTTTCTACGACCACATCGCTGCGACCTATCCTGAAATGCGGCAGAAAGAAATCTTTGACGCGCTTAACCATGCACGCAACTTCTTCAAGCATCCGGATGCCGATGGCGATCTGGCCGCCGAAATTGAGCTGAGCGACAAGGACAATAAGCTGATGCTCTTTTTGGCGGCCTATGACTGTTCTGCCTTACTCACTGCCCAAACGCCGCGACTCGTCCAAGCTTATAACGCCTGGTTCATGGCCACCGAGCCGGATTTTTCGGACCACGCCTGTGCTCAGGGATTGGAGGCCAGGTACCCGGGGATTTCACGAGGCACCGTCGACGAGCAGCGCATGTTCGGCCGGCGATTCGTCCAAGATGTCATTGCCGGGAAGATTTGAGTTTGGCCATATCATAATCAGGATGGTCAAGGCAGCGATTTCCCAAGGTGAAGACGATGAGTAAAGTGCCACGCGAGTGGATTGGCCTCACCTATTTCCGCCCGAGGCGGATCCTGGATGGGCTTAGGAGGATCGAGCAGAGCGGTCACCTAAACGGGCTGCCGTATAAGGTTGCCTCGCTACGCACGCACAAACTCAAACTCTATCTGGAGGGGCGCCAGGCGGCTCTGTTTTGCCACGGGATGAGCGCGCGGATCGGACGGGAGGTATCTTTCGCTCTCTTTGAGTCCGCCGATTTCGATATTGTGGCGAGGTATGAGGATGGCGGAGCGACCCGATTTGTGCCAGTCCAGCTTAAGGAACTTCCGCCAGTAGAAGTAAATTCCCGTGCTGAACTGCAGCACATCTTGGACAAACTTGATGCGAAGTTGACCGACTCGAAGGATCTGGTGGTGGCGATTCACATCAACCGGGACATCAAGGACCTCCGGCCTGCTGAACTACGGATTCCGCGAAACCTCGGCCAAATATGGTTGTACGGTGGACGGGATCGAGCCCAACACGCATGGTATCTGATTGGCGATCTTTTGAAAGACCCGAATCTTGTGACAGATTTCCACTACCCGTCGCCGGTGCTTTATTCAGCGAGCTGGAGACAAGAGTTGGGAGGCCGGCTTACGGGGCCGACCTCGTTGTTCCTTGGTCCGCTCTCTATGTACCGCTGATTTCAATAGATTGCCCGTGCTACATTGCATCCCAATAAAGATGCTCAGATCTTTTTGATCGTCGCGCTGATGGCTTTCATCTGGCGTTCATTGCGTTCGCTGTAGCGGTCGGTCAGGTAATCGGTGCGGCCACGCAGCAGCAGCGTCATCTTGAACAGCTCTTCCATTACATCCACCACGCGGTCGTAATACGCCGACGGGCGCATGCGGCCGGCGTCGTCGAATTCCTTGTAGGCCATCGGCACCGACGACTGGTTCGGTATTGTGAACATGCGCATCCAGCGGCCAAGCAGCCGCAGTGTGTTGACGACGTTGAACGACTGCGAACCGCCGCATACCTGCATCACCGCCAGCGTGCGCCCCTGGCTGGGACGGACAGCCCCTTGCTCCAACGGGATCCAGTCGATCTGGTTCTTCAAAACGGCGGTCACCGCGCCATGGCGCTCGGGGCTGCACCACACCTGGCCTTCCGACCAGAGACACAGCTCGCGCAGTTCCACTACCTTGGGGTGGTCTTCCGGCACGCTGCCGGCCATCGGCAGTTCCATCGGATCGAAGATCTTCACTTCGGCACCAAAGTGCTGCAGGATGCGCGCCGCCTCCTCGGTCAGAAAGCGGCTGAACGAGCGCTCGCGCAGCGAGCCGTACAGCATCAGGATGCGCGGCGGGTGATCCAGGTCGCCGACCGGCGCGAGCTTGTCCATGCTCGGCAGGTCCAGCAGTTCGGTCTTGATGTTGGGCAGGTCAGGCATGGTCATGCTTGTTGGTCCTCCAGGGCCGGGGCAAAATCGCCGGGTGCTACCGTACCGGCCACCGTGGCGTTGGCCGGTGCCGCAGGGTACAGCCAGCAGAATACCAGTGTCGCCGCTGCAGCGCCGGCCAGCTGGGCCAGGATAAAGCCTGGCGCGTCCGTGGGACGGATGCCGGCGAAGGTGTTGCTGGCGCTGCGCGCAAGCGTCACGGCTGGATTGGCGAAAGAGGTCGAGGCGGTGAACCAGTACGCGGCCGTGATGTAGGCGGCCACCGCGAACGGCGTGATGGCCGGGCGGCTGCGCGAGCAGCCGATGATCACGCCGATCAGCCCGAAGGTCGCCACGAATTCGCTCCACCACTGCGACGGCCCGGTGCGGGCGTGCTCGGACGCGAAGAACAGCGCCTCGCCGAACATGCCGTGCGCGGCGGCCACGCCGGTGAAGGCGCCAAGCACCTGCACCGCGATGTAGGGCAGCACCTCGCGCGCAGGGACATTTTTCTGCCAAGCTTCGGACAAGGTCACGGCCGGATTGAAGTGCGCGCCGGAGATGGTGCCGAACATCAGGATTAGCGCCACCAGCCCGGCGCCGGTGGCGATGGTGTTGGCCAGCAGCGCAATCGCAACGTTGCCGCCGGCGAGCCGTTCGGCCATGATGCCTGATCCGACCACCACCGCCAGCAGCAGCGCCGTGCCCAGACCTTCGGCCACCAGACGCCGGGCCAGGCTCATGGCTGTACCTCGCCGATCTTGTCCATCTCGCGCTTCAGGGCCAGCTTGTCCAGCTTCTCCAGCGGCAGGCTGCGGAAGATGTCCAGGCGCGTCTTGATCTCGCGGCAGACGGTGGCGAATTCGTGGCGGATGTCAGAGGTTGAGCCCAAGGCCGCAGCGGGATCGCGGAAGCCCCAGTGCGCGGTGACCGGCTGGCCGGGCCAGAACGGGCAGACTTCGCCGGCCGCCTTGTCGCACACCGTGATCACGAAGTCCATCACCGGCGCGTCGGCTGTGGCGAACTCGTCCCAGGATTTGCTGCGCAAGTCGCCCGGGGTGTAGCCGATCGCGGCGATCTGCTCCAGCGCAAAAGGATTGACCGCGCCGGCGGGATGGCTGCCCGCACTGAAAGCGCGGAAGCGGCCGACGTCGGCACCGTTCAATAATGCTTCGGCCATGATGCTGCGCGCCGAATTGCCGGTGCACAGGAACAGCACGTTGTAGGTCTTCTCGCTCATGGTGTGCTCCAGGCTTAGGCTTGCAGGGTGCCGATGCGGTCCAGCTCAACCTTCATGCGCGCTGGATCCTTCTTCAGTTCTTCCAGCGGCAGCGCGAAGAACGCTTCGATGCGGGCGCGCAGCGTGCGGTAGGCGTGCATGAAGGAGGCTTCGATCACTTCCTCGGTACCGGTCACGTGGCCAGGATCTTCAACGCCCCAGTGTGCGCGCATGACCGGCCCCAGGTAGGCCGGGCACTCTTCACCGGCGGCGCTGCCGCACACGGTGATGACGATGTCCGGCGTGACTGGCAGGTTGTCCCACGACTTGCTGTGGTAGCCCTCGGTGGAGATTCCCTCGCGCGCCAGCAAAGCCAGCGAACGCGGATGGATGTAGCCGGCCGGTTTGCTGCCGGCACTCATGGCGTGCCAGCCTTCAGGGGCCAGGTGGTTGAAGGTGGCTTCGCCCAGGATGGAGCGGCAGGAATTTCCGGTGCAAAGGATCAGTACGTTCATGTGGGGTCCTATTGGTGTAAATTTGACAGGCTGGCTGTTACGCCAGGGTCTTCTGTGGCACACAAGCGGCAACCGAGGCGGGTGTGCAGCTGGTGCCGCCGCAACAGTTGTCGGTCAAGAAAGCAAGCAAGCCGTTCATGGTGTCGAAGTTGGCGCTATAGATAACAAATCGGCCATCCTGGCGTGAAGTGACCAGTCCAGCGTGAGCTAGTTCCTTCAGATGGAACGACAGCGAGGAAGGTGCCGTATCCAAGTGCTCAGCGATCTTGCTGGCCGCCAGCCCGTCCGGACCGGTTTGCACCAGCAACCGGAATGCCTTTAACCGCGATTCCTGCGCCAGCGCGGCCAGTGCAGCCAAAACGTCTTTGGTTTCCATCTTTCTCATTCGATTCGATAGTTATACGATTGTCGAAATATTACATGATAGTCTCAGATAATTCGACAATTCGAATAATATCAAATTAATTTGACAGAATGATGACATCGGCCCAGTCGGCAATTTGGCGCAGCGCTCAGGGAGCTGCTTCGTAGATGCCATGCTATGATCCACAAACAATGAAACTGCCTCGTACCCAGCGCGTCTTCGCAGCGCTTCTCACTGTGCTCAGCCTACTGTTCACCCAGCTCGCTGTCGCTGCGTACGCTTGCCCGGATCTCGTGATGGAGGCGATGGCCGCCAAGGTCATGCAAGATGCCATGCCGGGCTGCACCGAGATGAATGTGGGCAAGCCAGGCCTGTGCCAGGCGCATTGTGCCAGCGGCCATCAGTCGCTTGATGCGCCGGCAACACCCCATATCGGTGCCTTCATCGCCACCGGCATGGTGGCGGTGATCCCCATTCGTGTCGTCTTCGATTCTGAACTCCCCACGCTTGTCAGCTCCACGCTTCTTGCGCGCTCGACTGCACCTCCTTTGGCGATACGGCACTGCTGTTTCCGTATTTGACCTTCCAGACTGCTGAGTTCGTCATCGCGCCCCATGCCGGGCGCGCTGTTTCATTTTGCACTCTGGAGTTCTCATGTCCGCAATTCTCTCGACACCGGCGCCTGTGCGCGCACCGGCAGTGCCACGCCGTCGCCAAATAAGCTTCGTCGCCGCCGCCTTCTCGCTGGCCGCTTCCATCTGTTCCGCCGGCACGCCACTGACGCTGCCCGAGGCGCAGCAGCTTGCCCTGCAGCGTACACACCAACTGGCCGCCCTTGATCTTTCAGCCGATGCCGCGCGCCAGATGGCGGTGGCTGCCGGCCAGCTGCCCGATCCCGTCCTAAAGGCTGGGATAGACAATCTTCCGGTCAGCGGCGGCGACCGCTTCAGCCTCGGCGCTGACTTCATGACGATGCGGCGCATCGGCATTTCCCAGGAGTTGACCAGCGCCGACAAGCGCCGGCGCCGCGCCGAGCTGTATGGCGAGGAGGCGGGCAAGGCGCTGGTGGCAAGGGACGCCGCAGTTGCCAAGATCGAACGCGAAACCGCGCTGGCCTGGCTTGAATGCCACTTCGCCCGCAAAGCGGAAAGATTGGTCGGCGAGCAGATGACACAGGCCCGCAACGAGGTCGAGGCCGCAGAGGCCGCTTACCGTGGTGGGCGCGGTAGTCTCGCGGACATCGCCACCGCGCGCGGCCTTCTGGCAGCAGTCCAGGACCGCGCGAGCGAGGCTGCTCAGCGCAGCCGCAGCGCGGCACTTTTACTGGCGCGCTGGACCGGTGCGGAATCTGGCGATCCGCTTGCCGAGCCGCCGTCCATGGACACCGTGCGGATCGATTCCGCATCTCTCGAAACGGTGCTGCCCCACCATCCCGACATCGCGGTGCTCACCCAGCAAGAGCGTATCGCCAAGGCTGAGGCCAACCTGGCGGAAGCGAGCAGAACGCCCGACTGGAGCGTGGAAGTCGCGTTCCAGCAGCGCGGCTCTGGCTACTCGAACATGGTGTCGGTCGGCGTTTCCGTGCCGCTTCAGTGGGACAGGGCCAAGCGCCAGGACAGGGAGCTAGGCGCCAAACTGGCGCTGGCCGAGGTGGCGAAGGCGGAACGCGAGGAAACCCAGCGTGGCCACCTGGCCGAAGTGCGTACCATGCTCACAGAATGGGAAAGCGGCCGCGAGCGTCATCGACGCTATGCGGAGGAACTGCTGCCTTTTGCCCGGCAGCGGACAGAAGCCACACTTGCCGCATATCGCGGGGGCAAGGCGACACTGGCGGACTTGCTGGGCGCGCACCGCGCAGAAACCGATGCTGGCCTGCAGGCCCTGCAATTGCAGGCGCAGACGGCCCGGCTTTGGGCGCAACTCAACTACCTGTTCCCGTCGGGCGCACGCAATTCGATTCAGGAGGCCAAATGAATCGCCAACGCATCATCGTAGCGGCGGTCGCCGGCGCAATCCTCGTCTCAGCGGGCGGCTATGGCCTATACCGTCTCGGCATGCGCCATGGCGCCGCGGCCGACCCGGCGTCCTCCGCTCCAAGCCAAGCGCCCGGTACTGCAGAAAAAAAGCCGTTGTACTGGCATGACCCGATGTATCCGACTCAAAAGTTCGACAAGCCCGGCAAATCGCCCTTCATGGACATGCAACTGGTTCCCGTATATGGGGAGGACAGCAACAGCGACGCCGGTGTGGCGGTCAGCGCCCGCATGCAGCAGAGCCTGGGCGTGCGCACGGCTGAGGTCACGCAAGGCAAACTGGCTTCCGAGCTGCTCGCCGTAGGCAGCGTTGCCTACAACGATCGCGATGTGCACCTGGTGCAAGCGCGCAGCGCCGGCTACATCGAACGCCAATACGTCCGCGCGCCACTCGACCCCGTTCGGCAGGGCCAGCCGCTGCTTGAACTTTACGTTCCGGACTGGATTGCAGCGCAGGAGGAGTTTTTGGCGGCGAAGCGGATGCAGAACGAGGGGATGGCAGGCCTGGCCGACGCCGCACGCCAGCGCATGCGCCTGGCCGGCATGTCGGACGCGCAAGTGAAACAGGTAGAAACGACGGGTAAGGTCCACGCCCGCATGACGGTCACTGCGCCCGCCAGCGGCGTGATCGCCGAACTGGGAGCGCGTGAAGGCATGACCGTGGCGCCTGGCGCACCGCTGTTTCGCATTAATGGCGTAACGACGGTGTGGGTGCTGGCAGACATCCCGGAGGCGGCGGCCGCGCAAATACGGCCAGGCGTCGCGGTAGAAGCCAGTGCGGCGGCGCTACCGGGCTCGGTGTTCAAGGGCAAAGTCGGCGCGGTGCTGCCCCAGGTCGATGCTACCACCCGCACGCTCAAGGCGCGCATCGAGCTGGCCAATCCAGCGGGACAACTGGTGCCGGGCATGTTCACGACACTGAAGTTCGCAGCTGCGGCTGGCGCCAATGTGCTGCAGGTGCCGGCCGAAGCGGTGATCCGCACCGGCACGCGCAGCGTGGTCATGGTAGCGCAGCCTGGCGGCAAGTTCCTGGCAACCGACGTCGACACGGGCGGCGCGGCGAACGGCATGATTGAGATCCGCAAAGGATTGCAACCGGGACAGAAGGTCGTCGTCTCCGGCCAGTTCCTGATCGATTCAGAAGCAAGCCTGAAGGGCGTGGCCGGCCACATGGCCGACGCCCCCAGCGCGGCACCAAAAGCCGCACCGGCCCCGGCGCATCACGCGGAAGGCAAGGTTGAGCGCCTTGCGGGCGGCAAGGTCACCATTTCCCACGGCCCGGTCGCGTCACTAGACTGGGGGCCGATGACGATGGACTTCGACCTGCCCGCCGCCGGCCTGCCGCGCAACGTTGCCGTTGGCGACAGCGTGACGTTCGACTTCGTTCAGGGCAGCGGCGGCGGCTTCCAAATCTCCGCTATTTCGCCCACCAGCGCAGCGCCCCGCGCGACGCCGACTCCGCAGGTGAAGAAATGATCGCCCGACTGATCCGCTGGTCGATCACCAACCGTTTCCTCGTGCTGCTGGCCACGGTGATGCTGACCGGTTGGGGCGTTTGGTCGCTGCTGCGCACGCCGGTCGACGCGATTCCCGACCTGTCCGATGTCCAGGTGATCATTCGCACCAGCTACCCGGGCCAAGCGCCGCAGATCGTCGAGAACCAGGTGACCTATCCGCTGACCACCACCATGCTGTCGGTGCCGGGTGCAAAGACGGTGCGCGGCTACTCCTTCTTCGGCGACTCCTTCGTCTATGTGCTGTTCGAAGACGGTACCGACCCGTACTGGGCGCGCTCGCGGGTGCTGGAGTACTTGAACCAGGTGCAGGCCCGGCTGCCGGCGCAGGCCAAGCCTGCCCTCGGACCGGACGCCACCGGCGTCGGCTGGATTTACGAGTATGCCCTAGTGGACCGCACCGGCAAGATGGACTTGTCGCAGCTGCGCGCGCTGCAGGACTGGTTCCTCAAGTACGAGCTGAAGGCGGTGGCCAATGTCTCCGAGGTGGCCAGCGTGGGGGGCATGGTGCGGCAGTACCAGATCGTGTTGAATCCGGACCAGTTGCGCGCCTACCGCATTCCGCACGGGAAGGTGATCGAAGCTGTCCAGCGGGCCAACCAGGAGAGCGGCGGGTCGGTACTGGAGCTGGGCGAAGCCGAGTATATGGTGCGCTCATCCGGCTATCTGCAGTCGCTGGAGGATTTCCGGCAAATTCCGCTGACGGCCAGCGATGCCGGCGTGCCGGTGCGCCTGGGCGATGTGGCGAACATCCAGCTCGGCCCGGAGATGAGGCGCGGCATCGCGGAACTCAACGGCGAGGGCGAAGTGGCTGGTGGCGTGATCGTGATGCGGTCGGGGAAGAACGCTCTGGAAACCATCGCGGCCGTCAAGGCCAAGCTGGAAGTGCTCAAGCCCAGCCTGCCGGCCGGCGTGGAGGTGGTGCCGGTATATGACCGCTCGCACCTGATCCGGCGCGCGGTAGACAACCTGCAGCACAAGCTGATTGAGGAATTCATCGTGGTGGCGGTGGTGTGCGCCATTTTCCTGTTCCATATCCGCTCGGCGCTGGTCGCCATCGTGTCGCTGCCGCTGGGTATTCTCGCCGCCTACATCGTCATGCACTACCAGGGTGTGAATGCGAACATCATGTCGCTGGGCGGCATTGCGATCGCGATCGGCGCGATGGTCGACGCGGCGGTGGTGATGATAGAGAACGCCCACAAGCACATCGAGGCCTGGAACCATGCGCACCCGGAGCGCAAGCTGGAAGGCGAGGAGCACTGGCGGGTGATCGGCGACGCCGCCTCAGAGGTGGGGCCGGCGCTATTTTTCTCGCTGCTGATCATCGTGCTGTCCTTCATTCCAGTCTTTACGCTGGAAGCGCAGGAAGGCCGGCTGTTCGCGCCGCTGGCCTTCACCAAGACCTACGCAATGGCCGCTGCCGCCGGCCTAGCGGTGACGCTGATCCCCGTGCTGATGGGCTATTTGATACGCGGCCGCATTCCCGAGGAACACCGCAATCCGCTTAACCGGGCGCTGATCGCGATATACCGGCCCCTTCTGGAAATGGTGCTGCGCCACCCCAAGTCCACGCTGGTGGTGGCGGCCGTCGTTGCGCTGGCCACCGCCTGGCCGGCGTCACGCCTGGGCGGCGAGTTTATGCCGCCGCTCGATGAGGGCGACCTGCTCTACATGCCATCGGCGCTGCCTGGCATCGGCGCCGGTAAAGTGGCCCAACTACTGCAGCAGACCGACCGGCTGATCAAGACCGTGCCGGAAGTGCAGAGCGTGTTCGGGAAAGCCGGACGGGCCGAATCTGCGACCGATCCGGCGCCGCTGGAGATGTTCGAGACCACGATTCAGTTCAAGCCGCGCGACCAATGGCGGCAGGGCATGACGCCGGACAAGCTGGTCGAAGAGCTGGACCGCATCGTCAAGGTCCCCGGCCTGTCCAATATCTGGGTGCCGCCGATCCGCAACCGCATCGACATGCTGGCGACCGGGATTAAAAGCCCGGTGGGCGTGAAAGTGGCGGGGAGCAGCCTGAAGGAGATCGACCGCGTCACCGGCGAAATCGAACGCGCCGTCAAGAAGGTGGCCGGCGTGTCGTCGGCGCTGGCGGAGCGCCTCAATGGCGGGCGCTACATCGACGTGCAGATCGACCGCCAGGCGGCGGCCCGCTATGGCCTGAACGTGGCCGACGTCCAGAGCGTCGTATCCAGCGCCATCGGCGGGGACAACATCGGTGAAACGGTGGAGGGTCTGCAGCGCTTCCCGATCAACGTGCGTTATCCGCGTGAGGTGCGCGATTCGGTGGAAAAGCTGCGCGAACTGCCGGTGCAGACCGAACGCGGTGCGCAGATCCGGCTGGGGGACGTCGCCGCGATCCGCATCGAGGACGGGCCGCCCATGCTCAAGAGCGAAAACGCGCGGCTGTCGGGCTGGGTCTATGTCGATATCCGCGACCGCGACCTGAGTTCGGCGGTGCGCGAGATGCAGCAGGCCGTCGCCAGGGAGGTCGTGCTGCCCGCCGGCTACTCGATCTCCTGGTCTGGCCAGTTCGAGTATCTGGAGCGCGCCAGCGCCAAGCTGAAGATCGTGGTGCCGGCCACCCTGCTGATCATCTTCGTCCTGCTATACATGACATTCAAGCGTTTCGACGAGGCGCTGCTGATCATGGCCACGCTGCCGTTCGCGCTGGCCGGTGGTGTCTGGCTGCTGTGGCTGCTGGGACATCACTTGTCGGTCGCCAGTGGCGTGGGTTTTATCGCACTGGCCGGAGTGTCGGCTGAGTTCGGCGTCATCATGCTGCTGTACCTAAAGCACGCCTGGCAGGCGCGGCTTGATGCCGGGAAGGATACCGAAGGCGATCTGTTCGATGCGATCCGCGAAGGCGCGGTGCTGCGCGTGCGTCCAAAGGCCATGACGGTGGCCGTCATCATCGCCGGCCTGGTGCCGGTGATGATCGGCGCAGGCACCGGTTCCGAGGTGATGCAGCGGATCGCCGCGCCGATGGTCGGCGGGATGATCACCGCGCCGCTGCTGTCGATGTTCGTGGTGCCGGCCGTGTATTTGCTGCTGCGCCGACGCAGGGGTGGTGGCTAACCGGGGGGACTTACAGATCAGCGCTCCGCCTTTGTGGAGACGGAGCGCTTCAGAATACGGTGCATTGACTACTTGCTGTCGGCGGTAGATGCGATTGGCGCCGCCTCGCCGGGCTGTCGCAGGGCAGGCGCCAACTTCTCGCGGTAGTCGCCCGAAAAGCTAAACGTTACCTTTGCCCTGGCTCGCGACAGCGGTTCAGGCTGGATAAGTGCATGTTTGCCTCGTTTAGTTTCGGTCGTCCATTTTTCACGCGTGGCGTTATTGTCGCCAAGGTCATCGTCCATATGGGCGAGATGCGAAGCGGGTAAGCCGGTGCACCCTTTCGGTGTGCGGGCGCGTTGGTCCGCTGGAGCGGAAGGACGAAGGACCAACGCAATAAACGGCGCCTTGTCGAACCGCCGGGTAAATGGCATGGGAACGAATGGAGCGATACCTAGTGCCCAGGATTCAAAGGAACTGTCCGGTGCTATCCAACGCAGACCGATGTGGATGGAATCACCTTCTTCACCTGGCAGCCAGCCGGTATCTTCGCAACTCCAGCGCGGGTGCGCTGCTAGCAAGGTAACAATCCGCAGTGCTTCTTCTGCAGTGCCATCGCCAGGCAGTAAAATCTGCAGCCCTTCCGTACCCAATTCGAAATGGGCGTCAACGATGGCAGTGAGCACGTCGGCGTCCCATGCGTCCTCGATCACCGCCGAATACCATTTCGCTTCCTCCCATCTGCGGGCTAAGTGCACCGCGAATAGGCATGCGATCTGGTTGGTCTTGTACCATTCGTAAAGCAGCTCTGGCCAGAGTTCTTTGTGCTCCTGCCTAACTGCTTCTACGCTTTCAGCGTGCCCTTGAGAAGCGGCCCATGCGGCCAAGCTGTCAAATGATGGATATGCACGAGAGGTGTCGCCCATCTGACGGACAACATCACGCGTAGCGCGTTGTAGTTGTTTTTCCGGTTTATTCAATTAGCTCAGCCAGCTATCGTAGTCGTCAGGAAGGGTGCAAGCAATCTCAGGATAAGGCTTTGGCTCCGACTCTGGCATCGCATCACCCTTGAACATCCGGCCTTTCGTAAACAGCACTTTGGTTCCTGCAAGTTGAAGAACCTGAGTCTGTTTCGTGTCTCCCTGGCTTAGCATGCTGACGATCTGCTCTTTTAAGTTATTTTGTGCGACAGTGGTCATGGATTTTCCGCAGAGTGAAGACGAATTGACGTTCATAAGGTTGTGAGCCGGGAGTGAGGTCTCAGCGCTCACATAGTCCGAGAGTGACAGATCAAACAGCGATGCGCCCTGCCACCTGGATTTTGGGGTCTTGCTTTGGACCGATACGGCTTTGTTCGAATAGCTCTTGCCAAACTCCCTGGTTACGCGTGGGAAGACTCGGCAATAGCTGGACGGCACGCCAGCCAAGCGGGCAAGTTGCTTGTACTCGATTACGTCGGTCGATGGGACTGCGTCGAGCACCATACGCACTCGCTCTCTCCAATCGTCGGACCACTTAGGCAGCAGCTGCCCCAAGTCCCGAACAGCATCGCCAGCGCGGATCAAGCCACCGTTGATAACGCGAGCCAGCATGCCGCGGCGCGTACCTATGACCTTCGACAGGCCATCATGATGCGAGTTCAGGTGGCCACATGCTTCGCACTGGAACGTCAACCACAGCAGTACGTCCTGGCCGATGCGCAGCACCGTGCCTGAGCTTAAGTTCGCGGTATCGAAATCGAGAAGAATGTTTTCACGCAGAGCCAAGGGCGGCAAGCCCAGGTCTTTGTAGGCACCTTCCCCCACCAGCAAAATCTGGCGCAGAGACAGGGGATCCGAGTGCATGTCCTCGGACAAACCGAGGCCGGTAATCGCTTGGGCAACAGCTACCGTACTGGGCGATTCCTGACGGGATCGCCGGACAGCCAATGCCTTGACGTGGCCGATATCGACGTTGCAGCGAGAGGTCAGCATACTGTCGTCATGATAAGTTGGCAGAAGAAAATGTTTGGGCAATCTGCGGATTATAACAGGCGATGCTTAGTCAATACTCACGCAATGTAACCAAAGCGATGCTAATACAGTATTTATACACACCGACAATTCAGTATAGGCACTTATTGCGTGAACAACAAATAAGAGTATTCTGAAATGACATTCCGTATCAAAACAGCCTCGGATTTGCGATCAGCCGAAACCGAAATCGCTTGCAATCATCGTCAAAATTGACGATGATGTAGGTATGAGATATCCCGGCGGAAAAGGAAAGTGCTTTCATCAGTTGATCAACCTGATGCCTCCCCATGCGACCTACATCGAGGCGTTCCTGGGTGGCGGCTCGGTCCTGCGTAACAAGCGGCCAGCGCAACGCACGATCGGAATCGATATCGATCCGGCTGTGATCGAGGCATGGCAAAGCTCTGCAGACGACATCGAGCTGATTCAGGGGGACGCCATCGATTATCTGGAGGCCTTCGATTTCACCGGGCAGGAATTGGTGTACCTCGATCCGCCGTACCTGTCGTCTACCCGGCGACAGGAGCGTGTTTATCGCCACGACTTCAGCGATGCGCAGCATGAGCGCTTGCTTGCGACGGCGACGACGCTCCCCTGCATGGTGATGATCTCGGGCTACGCCAGCGACTTGTACGGCACCCGCCTTCGCGATTGGAACAAAGTGAACTTTATGGCCAATTCGCAGGTGGGTTTGCGGGAAGAGAGTGTGTGGTTTAACTTCGAGCCGCCCAGTGTTTTGCACGATGTGAGTCACCTCGGCGCGAACTTCAGGGAGCGCCAGACGATCAAGCGCCGGCGCGAGCGGCTCCACGAGCGCATCGAAGGGCTCGATCCCGTAGAACGGCACGAACTGATGGCATGGATGACGGCGAAATTTGGTGAAGCGAGGGCGCGATGATGCAGTATGGTGCAGTGATGTTAGGCGCGGCCACGATTCAGATTGAGTTGCCGGCCGCCAGCCAGGAAGTTATGCCGGGTGTCCTATGGGGGGCCATCGAAGCCTTTCCTAGTCCGGCATATTGGGCATACCAGGTGCTTGCCCGGCGAGCCCAGGGCACGCGCATCAATCCCAAGCTGGGTGCGACGCTGCGCGAAGAAATTGGCGCCTGCTTGTTGGGGGGACATGGCATTCCGGCCAGCGTTGGATTGGCGGCGTTCGAAAGCCTTCGTGCTCGTGGTGCGTTTGCTGGTGAGGCGCATGATGAAGCGACGCTATTCGATTGGCTCAGTGTTCCCATGCCCGTCGGTGACCGCACGGTGCGTTACCGGTTTGCGCGGCAGAAGGCCAAGTATCTGGCTGCTGCGCTGGCCAGAATCGCCGAAGAGACACCGCCGGCACAAAGCGGGCGGACACTGCGCGACTGGCTGCTCGGAATCCCAGGCATAGGCTTTAAGACTGCATCCTGGGTGGCGCGGAACTGGCTCGATGCCGATGACGTCGCGATCCTTGATATCCACCTTCTGCGTGCGGGGCTGCTGGCAGGATTCTTCCCTCAGGATCTGACGGTGGAGCGCCACTATTTGCAGCTTGAGTCGATGTTCCTTGCCTTCAGCGAAGGGTTGGGTGTGCGTGCATCCGAACTGGACGCCGTCATCTGGTGGGAAATGATGTCCTCCAGCGGTACGGTGACACGAATTTTCGACGACTTACAGCTTGACGTCGTGCCCGCTTACGTCGGTGCACGGGGGCGCGCCAACAAGCGCGGCGCCAACTCCGCAGATCAGCTGCGCCTCATCTAGTTCGGCTCCCCAGGTGGCGCCTGTTGCGCCCAGTGCGCAAAAGTGCAGTCCAAGGTAGGACGCTACTATGCCGAGGTGTGCGATCAGGGCGCCGGCATCCCGCCATATAAGCGATTCAGGATTCTCGTATTTTGATGCGGTCTTCCCCACTTCCGCAGCGAGCCAAAGCAGCGTTCCTTGTTGCGGATCCACTGCCGGCGCAACCTGGGCCATTGCGTCGCGCGGCGCGAGCAAGCCATGGGGGACTTCCGTGAGGCAGTGCCGGTCGGGATCGTAGCGCTGCCAGGAGTCGTGCGCCGATGAGCACGCCAGCAGGTGTATCGGATGAATGGCGCCTGCCGATGGCGCCGGGCGTTGGCTAAGATCGAAACCCAGGGCTGACCCCTGTCGCGCCAGTACCCGGCTGGAGTACCAGAGTAGCGATGACAAGTCGGTCATCGTGAGCGGACCAAACGTGCGGGCGGATCGCCTGGCCGCAACGACATCGCAGAACGATTGCGCAATGTCTTCAGGGGGCACTAGGCCTACGCTAGGGCCTGAAGGCCAAGCGAACGGGTGGTACGGCTGTACCTGGCTGCGCGGCCGAGGCTCAGGCGGTTGCATCCAAATCATGGTCTAACTCCCGGTACACCTCGATGTACTTGTTGCACCCCCGGCATTGGCCGCAGGCGACGTTCGCCTTGTGGCAGCTATGTGCCCAAGCCAGCAGCGAGCGTGGAACCTTTGCCTCGCGGATCAGCTCGCTCGTCGACAGCGTGATCGCCGGTGCACTGATCTGGATACCACCCTCCTGGTAGGCCAGCAGCTTGCTGATCAGGTCAACAAATTCCGGCGTGCCGTCACGGTGCGTGCCGTCCGCTTTCACCGTGCCAATCCAGAGCTGTTTCACGCCCAATGCCACCGCTTTCATGGCCACCAAGGTAAGCAGCAATTGATTGCGGTAGGGCCACCAGTCACTGGCCGGCGCAAGCGCATCCTCTTTCGCACCAGCCATGTCACCTGAGCCTAGCGTGCGGCAATCGATGCGCAGAACATGGTGTTCGATTCCCAGGGTTTTGCAAACTTGGGTAGATGCCGCGATTTCCGCTTCCGCCGCCATCTGGCCGTAGTCGACGGTAAATGCAATGTCCGGCTTCTTCCACCAGGCCAGCGCCAGTGAATCCATTCCTCCCGACAGTAGCAGCGCAGTTTTCATAGTTCGATCGCAGTCCATAAAGTTTGGTATATCGCACTGACGTAGTCCTTGCTGACGATGCAGCCGGCGCCGACCATCATTTTCAGATGGTTGTCGGCTTCATTCTCGCAGTAGATGACGACGGATTTCTGCCTTGCCTGAGCGTGGCCGATTTCATACATGGTCCCGGAGTCAAGACCGTCGGCGATGGCGAACAAGACGTCGCAGTTGTCGATCGCAGCCAAGTCCTTGGCCGCCACATCGTTCGCGGACGCGTGGCCTACGTCGTGATAGGGCGAGAAGACATCGAGCCCGAGCGCGTGCAATTGCTCGCGTGCCTGCTCGACCAGCCAAAGCTGTGCGAGCGTAAAAAAGGGACCGGCCAGATATACCTTGGGGCGGTAGCCTTTCAGGCAACGCGCTGAAAGTTCAACCGGTGTCGGCCAATAAGCTGCCAGTTGCCCGGGCGTTGCGAATCCCCGAAACTGGCAGTAGTAGGCCGTCGCGCGGGACGCCAGAATGGCCGCTTGGCCGGCAGGCTGGCCCGACATCCAGTGGTGAGCAAAGTTGGCAACGAAGGTGTCGCCGGATCCTATTTTCCATACCTTGTCCGTGCGGAAGGCCGGGACTTGCGCTTCCTGGCCATCTGCATACACGAGTGCGCCTTGCGGGCCAAGTTTGATGATGACGACCTGGGCGCGAGATGCGCTGACCAGTGCCTGCGCCATTTCAAGCGGCGAGCCGTCGATGCCCGACAACACAGCCGCTTCGTAGCGGTTCAGCACCAAGGCAAGGTGCGTTGCCGTCGATCCGTTTTCAGCGAAATGCCGTGGATTAGAGACGTTCTGCGGATCATAAACCGCGAAGTTGGCGTGCACCACCGCATCGCCCTCGAGCATGCCAAAACGGACGACCCGCTCTTGCGAAATAGTCAGGCTTGGATGAGAGGCTGCTTGCGTTGTGATGGTCGGCGTGCCAAGGCCGTGGACATACTGGAAGGTTGTCGCATCGGCGACATCCGTCAGATTGACCTTGTATTGCTCAAGCGCAGCACGCTGCAGAAAGTTATCGGACGCCAGGGTATCGGCATATCCATGGAGACATGCCTTGCCGCCTGCCGCAGCGATTGCCGAGGCGGCGCGGCCGGCGGATCCGTAGATTTCACGCCAGCCTGGGCGCATGCACTCTTCCCTGTACAGCCCGCCGACGACATGGATACAGGTGTTATCCATGTGCTTGTACTGGATGGACACGGACGCGGACTTGTCCGCCGGTGATGTCGATTACGGTTGCGCTATAGTCCGTGCCCTGCGCGATACACTGGCGCAGTCGGGCTGTTTCCGGCGACGCTAAGCCGCCGGCGACGGCACCGTTGAACTTAGCCACGACAACGGTTGTTCCCGGAAGGGATTCCAGGCTGATGTCTAATTCAACCCCCTTGTCCAGTTCGGCCACCACGTCCGGCTTTGGAGAGCTCAACTGCGTGTTGATGACCAAACGATCGCACGTGATCGTGTCCGGACCACCAAAACTGCCACCGCCCCCACCGCTACCACCAGATCCGGACATAGTTGTCTCCGCTCAAGAATAGTTAAAAAATCGCCACTGATCGGACCATTATCGACTAAGGGTGAGCACTGAAATCTATTCAATAGTCACTTTTCTGCATCAGCCTGCTTGTCATCGTCGTCTCGCCGCTTACTTGCAAGCTTAGCGCGCGGCCCCTTGTGGATTCGCGTCAGGATGTTCCTTAAAGCAAATCACATGTGAAGATCGGGTAACTGCGCATAGGGACACGAGGTAAACCCGTTTACGAAACGCGCACCATGTGCTTATCGCATTGACCAATATTGACCTGGACGATGTCATCTACTCGAATGGTCGCGCCGGATGCAACCCGCACAATTGCATACCGGAGAGAAGATGAGCCAAATGTGGTGCGTCGGCTTTGCGCAACAGATGCACCCAACTTCACCAAGGCATAAGCCTGGCCAGATGCAGACAAGTCGCGACAATCGAGCGCGGCACGCGGAAATGTTGCGTCGGCACCGCCTATTTGCAGCACTCTGCCGTAACGCCAACCAGCCTCATAGGCAGGGGACGGCAACAATGCACATCCGACGAGGAGATGAGTACTCGCGAGCAGCAACATAGCCAGTGCCCGCCCGCCAATATATCGGGACGCGCGCAAGCCTTGGTTCGCATTTTTCATGTAATTCTCTGCGTAAATGGCCTGGTGTTCTCAAAGACCAAGTGCAACACCTTTTGCTGTAAGGTGCCGCCATGGCGAGAATCTACAAACATTTGACAACCCAGGAGCGCGCTGTCGTCATGACCATGCGCGACGACCAGTGCTCCACCCGATCCATTGCTAAACGCCTTTGTCGTTCTGCCAGCACGATCAGCCGCGAACTCAAGCGCACCAGCGGCGTCGGAGTCTATGACGCCGACGCCGCCCATGCGCAGTGTCAAGCCCGGCGCGTGCTGCCACGCCGCCTGCCGAAACTGCATCCGGACGGCGTGTTATTCCAGGTGGTCCGGCATCACCTGAATCTTTTCTGGTCACCGCAGCAAATAGCGCGCAAACTCAAGGCCCTTTGGCCAGACGACCCTACCGCGACCGTGTCCCACGAGACTATCTACAACGCCATCTACGTGCATCCGCGCGGTGAACTCAAGCGCGAGTTGATCGCCTGTCTGCGCCACCACAATCAAATCCGCAAACCCCGCAGCCGGGGCACTGACCGGCGCGGCCAAATCCCGGATATGCAAAGCATCCATATCCGTCCAGCAGAGGTTGAGGACAGGCTCATCCCTGGCCACTGGGAGGGCGACCTCATCAAAGGCGCCGCCAACCGCTCGTCGGTCGGCACGCTGGTCGAACGCACGACCGGCTTTGTGGTGCTCGCCAAGATGGACAACGCCACCACCAAGGCGGTCATCGACAGCTTCTCCGCTGTGCTCAACCGCGAGCCGGCGGCGATGCGCAAGACCATGACTTACGACCAGGGCCGCGAGATGCACGGCCATAAAATCCTTACCGCGCGCACCGGTGTCCAGATCTATTTCGCCGACCCGCACAGCCCTTGGCAGCGCGGCTCGAACGAGAACACCAATGGGCTGCTGCGCCAATACATGCCGAAGGGGTCCGACCTGTCGATCTACTCGCAGGACGAGCTCGACGCCATCGCCTTATCGCTCAATACGCGCCCCAGAGCAAGGCTCAATTACGAATCGCCACTCGTCGTTTATACTCAACACATCGAACTGCTACAACATCCAACTGACACTGTTAATTAACCCAGTGTTGCGCTTGGTATTTGAAACCGCCCCTTGTAGAATCACCGTAGCGGATAGTTTGGCGTTGCCACTACTCCGCTAAATTTTTGAATAGCGATGACATCTCTTTATATTCATCGAGCGCGCCCTGTAATATAAATTCATGCTTGATCGCCTGCTCCGAGAAT
Source organism: Pseudoduganella aquatica (assembly GCF_020865585.1). Lineage (NCBI taxonomy): Bacteria > Pseudomonadati > Pseudomonadota > Betaproteobacteria > Burkholderiales > Oxalobacteraceae > Pseudoduganella > Pseudoduganella aquatica. The sequence goes on along the minus strand of NZ_CP086370.1, from coordinate 6,538,381 downwards.
GTGGACAATTCCTTGTCGATCTCAACCGTGTTGCCGTCGACTGAATGCTGTTCCGGCATGCGGTATAGCAGTGGCGCTGCAAAAGCAAGCTCCCTGGTGCCGCCTGGTTTGCTCTGGTTACGCGCACCCTCGCTTCTCTCGGCTTTGAGCGCTTGCTTTAATGCCGCACCGAAATCAATATCCCGGGCCTTGAAATTCGGGGTGTCCGCATTCGCTATATTCGATGCCAGCACCGCGAGCCTCTGCTCTGACAGCTTGAGGGCTTGTTCCCAAAAAATATCTTTATTTGCAGTCGTGCCCATCAATCCATTTTGGTTTGCAAGTTTGTTCATATTCCCACCCAATAGAGCAATACCCTGAAAGCTCATCAGAAATTCCGGCGAGCCCTCGGGCGAGGTCATAAATCAGGACTTAACCTGAGCCGAATCAGACGCTGTTGTCTTGCCTCCCAATTTGTCGTTATAGGCCAGCAGGCGCAGCGCATTCACCACCACCAGTAGCGTGGAGCCTTCGTGGAATAGAACGGCGGTGCCAATGTTCAGTCCCATAATGGTGGCCGGTATGAGGACAGCGACGACGCCCAGGCTGACCCACAGGTTCTGCTTGATGACGCGGCTGGTACTGCGCGAAAGACCCACGGCAAATGGCAACTGGGAGAGGTCGTCAGCCATCAGGGCCACATCCGCCGTTTCCAGGGCGACATCAGAGCCAGCGGCCCCCATAGCGATGCCCACTGTGGCATTGGCCATTGCGGGGGCATCGTTGACACCATCCCCGACCATGGCCACCTTGCCGTGTTTGGTGCGCAGCTCTTTGATTGCCACTACTTTCTGTTCAGGCATCAGGTCGCCTTTTGCTTCGGTCAAACCAACGGACTTGGCGACGGCATCGGCAACCTGCTGGTTGTCGCCGGAAATCATGATTAGGCGTTCGATGCCGAGCCCACGCAGCGCCGCCATCACTTCACCTGCGACCGGGCGCGGCGTGTCCATCACGCCAATAACGCCCAAAAATTTCGCTCCCTTGCGCACAATCATGGTGGTGCGCCCCTGTTCGACCAGGTTGCGGTTGGCGTCGTCCACGTCCTTGGGTAAGGCAGCGTTCGCGTTCTCCGTGAAGTAGACGGGTTTGGCAATATGGACCTGCTCACCATCGACCATTGCCTGCACACCGCGACCGGTGATGCTTTTAACGTGAGAGGCGACTGCTTTGGGTTGGTTGCCCAGACGCTCCTTGGCGCCCGCTATGACAGCTGCAGCCAGCGGATGATCGCTGTGTTCCTCGACAGCGAGCGCGACCGCCAGAAGGTCAGGTTCAGAGGCGCCGGTTGCCGTTACAACGTCGGTCAGCTTCGGCTTGCCCTCGGTCAGTGTGCCGGTTTTATCGAATGCAATTGAACTCAGTGTCCCCAGGTTTTCCAATGGAGCCCCGCCTTTGACCAGTACACCTCCCCGTGCGGCACGCGCCACGCCGCTGAGTACGGCACTGGGCACCGAGATAGCCAGCGCGCATGGGCTGGCAGCGACCAGCACCGCCATGGCGCGGTAGAAGCTGTCGACGAAGGGCTCGTCAATTACCACCCACGCGAACAGCAGCAATGCCACCAATCCCAGCACCGACGGCACAAACAGCTTTTCAAAGCGGTCGGTGAAATGCTGGGTCGGCGAGCGCTGGGCTTCGGCGTCGGTTACCATTTTCACGACACGCGCCATGGTCGACTGTTCCGCTCGGCGGGCAACCATCACATCGATGGCACCGCCACCATTGATGGTGCCGGCAAACACCCTATGTTCCGCCGGCACGCGGTCAAAAGATGCAATCGCAGCCTGCGGATCAGGCACGGGTTGCTTATCAATGGGAACACTTTCACCGGTCACCGGGGCCTGATTGACGCTGCTGGTGCCGACTGTTACCACGCCATCGGCTGGCAAGCGCTCGTTGGGGCGAACTGCAACAATATCGCCTGGTTGCAGTTCGCCCACCGGCACTTCAACCAGTTGTCCGTCCCTGCGTACGTTGGCGGTCTCGGGAGCAAGCTTGGCCAGCGCCTCGATGGCGCGGCGCGCACGTCCCATAGCATAGTGCTCCAGCGAGTGCCCCAGGCTGAACAGGAACAGCAACAGCGCCCCTTCTGCCCATTGACCCAATGCAGCGGCGCCTACGGCTGCCACCAGCATTAGTGTGTCGATTTCAAAGCGACGGGCTAGTATATTTTCCACGGCCTCTTTGGTCGTGTAAAAGCCGCCAAAGCCGTATGCGGCGATATAACACCCCAGCGGCAGCCAGTCCGGCCCCGAACCATATCTGCCGATCAGCCATCCCACCGCCAATAGGGCACCTGCCACAGAAGCAAAAATGAGCTCGGAATTTTCGCCAAAGATGCCGCCGTGAGCGTGTTCGTGATCGCCTTCCTTGCCCTCTGGATGGGGAAACCTTTCTCCATGATCATGTCCAGCGTGATCATGATCGTCATGCCTTTCGGCTTTGTTGGGGACTACTATGTGCTGCGCAGGCGCCGCAGTGTTCGTGCCGCTGCTCGCCCCTGCGGACGGCACAGCGCCAGGTTCGGATAGCACACTCCTTAGAGCTTCCTCCGAAACCAGTGCTCGCTCATACTCCACCGTCACAGCGCCGGATGGCGACACTTCGGCCTCGTGTACGCCAGGTACTGCACGCAGTCGATCGGCCAACGCTCTGGCCGATCGCGCGTGCAGTGCGCGTTCAATCCTGGTTGACAAGTGTCCGTATTTGGCTGTCAGTTCGGCGCCGGCCGCTTGGACCAGTTCACGCACGCGCTGCAACGAGATGGTCTCAGGCTGATAATGTACGCAGAGCACAGGGGTGTTGGCTTCCCCGCTCTTAATGTGAACCTGTTCGATGCCTGGACGGCCAAGCAGCGCTGCATTAAGACGGGCAATACAATGGTCGTGGTCGCCTTGCACATCAGGCAGAACCAATGGTAAATCGATGCGTATTTTCGTAGACGTATTCATGGATCTGCCTTCTCCTTTGATGGGTAATACAAATCGTGCTGACGACTTCCTTCGATACAAAATTCAGTGGTGGTAAGCAGCTAAAAAAAGACGCGGAAACAGCAAAACCATCGTCAGAATGGCAACAGCCGCGTCGAGCCAATGTGGATGTACCGTGATCAGCAGGAGTGCCAAAACGCACAGGGCAAGTGCACAAATATTGCCCAACCACAGGGACCATGCTGCATATCGTGAGCTGGTGGCAGTACAGTACGCGCAGATCAGCGATGCGACCAAACCGCCCGCTGCAACCCACAGCAATGCCTCCCCTTCGACTGCGAACGGATGTAGCAAGCGATGAGGACCGCGCAGAAGCACTGCGAAGAAAGCCAATAGCAGCAGTCCAAATAAGGTGAACGAGAACACGGCTTTGATCGCGTTGTAGCAGCGTGCATGTAACGAGCCGCTAGCTTTAATGGCTCGTGGCACCCGCATTGAGCGCAGCGACAAAACGAGGTCGAGTGACAAATGGACGGCGCCGGCCAGCATGGCCAAGCTATCCGTGACAACCCAAGCCACCATCTCTGCCAGCGTGACCATAGCTGTTAGCATCCACGCCAGTCGGATCGCACCGCGTCGATACCCCACCAATGATGAATTCCCTGCCATAAAAACTCCTTTGCAAGGGACGCCGCGATCCAACGGACCGCGGCGCTGGTGGATTATTGGATTGTCGTCACGGCCTCTTCAGCGATGAACGACTCCTCTTCCTTGTCCTTGCCATGCGCAATGCGGTACAGCAATGGCAGGACCAATAGCGTTAGTACCGTGGATGACAGGATGCCGCCGATGACCACTGTAGCAAGCGGGCGTTGAACTTCTGCACCGGTCCCCGTGGCGATGGCCATCGGAATAAAGCCGAGCGACGCCACCAGTGCGGTCATGAGCACGGGGCGCAGCCTGGTCAGGGCACCCGTGGAAATCGCCTGGTCCAGTGACATGCCTTCCTCACGTAGAGTACGGATGAACGAGATCATCACCAAGCCGTTGAGAACGGCCACGCCCGACAGCGCAATGAAGCCGATTGCGGCGGAAATGGACATGGGGATGCCGCGCAACATCAGGGCGATGATGCCACCGGTCAGTGCAAACGGAATACCGGTAAAGACCAGCAAGCCATCTTTGACGTTGTTGAACATAACGAACAGCAAGGTGAACACCAGGATTAACGCCAGGGGGACCACGATCAGCAGGCGCTCGCGTGCCGATTGCAGCTGCTCAAACGTACCGCCCCAGCTGATCCAGTAGCCTGGCTGCAGTTTGACTGTCTGGTTAATGGCGCGCTCGGCGTCGGGGACAAAGCTGCCGATATCGCGGCCGCGCACATTGGCGCTGACGACGATACGGCGTTTGCCGCTTTCCCGGCTGATCTGGTTGGGGCCTGGGGCGAAGTCGAGGGTGGCCACTTCACCCAGCGGAATGTAGCTGGCCTTGTTGCCTGCCCCATTGGCACCTTGGGACAATGGAATCGGCAAACGCTTCAACGCCTCAATGTCCGAACGCAGGTTTTCCGGCAACCGAACCAGGATTTCAAAGCGCCGGTCACCCTCGAATACCGTGCCGGCTTGCTTACCACCGGTAGCGATGGCGATAGTCTCTTGCACATCGCTGATGTTCAAACCGTAGCGCGCGGTCTTCTCCCGGTCGATGTTGACGGTCAACATAGGCAAACCAACGGTTTGCTCCACCTTGATTTCCGTCGCGCCCGGAATTTTCTTCAATACTTCGGCAACGCGATTGGCCGTGGTGTTTAGCACCGCCATATCATCACCGAAGATCTTGACCGCGACGTCACTGCGTACACCGGAAATCAATTCGTTAAATCGAAGCTGGATCGGCTGCGAGAACTCGTACGCATTGCCAGGATAGTTGTCCGCTTCTTCCTGGATCGCTTGCAGCAACTCGTCACGCGTACGCTTTGGCTTCGGCCAGTCGGACTCAGGTTTAAGCATGATGTAGCCGTCCGAGATATTTGGCGGCATCGGATCGGACGCGATTTCCGCTGTGCCGGTACGCGCGAACACGCGGTCAATTTCAGGGAATTTCTGCTTGAGGCTGCGCTCAACCTGTTTCTGCATTTCGACCGATTGAGTCAGGCTCGTGCCAGGGATACGCAAGGCCTGGATGGCGAAGTCACCCTCATTCAGGCTCGGTACGAATTCACTGCCCATGCGACTTGCCAGCAGTCCCGAAAGTGCAATAAGTACCACGGCGGCGGTCACCGTAACGGCACCGTTGCGCATCACCTTTTCCAGCAACGGCGCATAGATCCGCTTGGCCGCGCCCATGATGCGATTTTCCTTTTCGGCCACCCGCTCACCGATAAACAGCGCTACGGCAGCCGGGATAAACGTCATCGACAGGATCATGGCGCCCACTAGGGCGGCGACCACGGTAAATGCCATCGGATGGAACATCTTCCCTTCTACGCCGGTCAGCGCAAAGATGGGGAGATAGACAATCATGATGATGAACTGGCCGAACAGCAGCGGGCGGCGCGCTTCCTTTGCCGCGGCAAAGACTTCATGGAAGCGCTCAGTCCGGGTTAGCGGCCGGCCATGGTGTTCTTGCGCATGCGCCAGACGCCGTACGCAGTTCTCCACAATAACCACCGCGCCATCAATGATGATGCCGAAGTCCAGTGCCCCCAGGCTCATCAGATTAGCGCTGACGTGGTAGCTGACCATGCCCGTGAATGTAAACAGCATCGACAACGGAATCACAGTTGCGGTGATGATCGCGGCGCGGATGTTGCCAAGGAATAGGAACAGAATGACGATCACGAGAATCGCCCCTTCCAGCAGGTTTTTCTTGACCGTGTTGATGGCCTTGTCGACCAGCACCGTGCGGTCATAGACCGTCACCGCCTTGACGCCAGTCGGCAACGTCCGATTGATTTCGACCATTTTTTTGTCGACCGCTTGCGAGACGATACGGCTGTTTTGGCCGATCAACATGAAGACCGTGCCCAGTACCACTTCACGCCCGTCTTCCGTCGCGGCTCCTGTCCGTAGCTCGCGGCCGATTTCCACTTCGGCGATGTCGCGTACCCGAATCGGCACGCTTTGCACATTGGTGACAATGGTGTTGCGAATGTCGTCCAGTGAACCGACCTGACCCGGGGCGCGGATCAGGAACTGTTCTCCGCGTCGCTCGATGTAGCCGGCCCCGACGTTATTATTGTTGCGGTCTACTGCCGTGACGATGTCCTTGAGGGTCAGGTTGTATGAGGACAGTTTGGCTGGATCCGGCGTCACGTGATATTCCTTGGCGTAGCCGCCAATCGAATTAATTTCTGTGACACCGACCACGTTGCGCAATTGCGGTTTGATGATCCAGTCCTGGATTTCCCGCAAATCGGTTGGCGTATAAGGTGAGCCATCGGCCTTTTTGGCGCCAGGTGTGCTCTCCACCGTCCACAGATAAATCTCGCCTAGGCCGGTCGAAATCGGCCCCATGGTGGGGGTGATGCCATCGGGAAGACGCTCGCGGGCTTCCTGGATACGCTGATTGACCAGCTGACGCGCAAAATAAATATCGGTTCCGTCCTTGAAAATCACCGTCACCTGGGACAATCCATAGCGCGACAGCGAACGAGTCTGCTCCAGGTTAGGCAGGCCGGCCATTACGGTCTCGATAGGGAACGTGACGCGCTGCTCCACCTCCAGCGGAGAATAACCGGCAGCGGAGGTGTTGATTTGTACCTGTACGTTGGTGATATCGGGTACAGCGTCGATCGGCAGCTTTTTATAGCTGAAGATCCCGGCGCCGATCATCGCCAATACGGCAAGCATGACGAGCCATCGATGTTCGATGGAGAAGCGGATAATGCGTTCAAACATGGTTGATCTCCCGCTTAATGATCATGATCGACGCCGCCTTTACCTTGCTCCGCCTTGATGACGAAGCTTCCGGTAGCAGCGTATGGCGTTTGGGCCGACATTCCGGTAAGAATTTCGACGTACTTGCCATCATTCAGTCCGGTTGTGACGGCTTGCGCCTTGAACCCTTCCGCAGTTTTCACAAATACCGTTGTCTTGCCCTCGACGGTTTGCAACGCATCGGCGCGAACCGCTACCGGCACCTGTTTAGTGCCGCGCACCAGTTCCACGTTCACAAACAGGCCCGGGCGCCAAGCCATATTCGGGTTTTGCAAGGTGACGCGGGCTTTGGCAGCACGGGTTTGCTCACCCAGCAAAGAGCCGACATAGGCGACAGTGCCCGTCGCTTTGGAATCGAGCGAAGTGGCTTTGATGGTTGCCTTTTCACCGACGCGTACCGTTTCAAGATCCTTGGCTGACACGATGATTTCCGCCCATACAGCGGACAGGTCGGAAATAGTAAAGACATTCGTATCGCCTTTGATGGCTTCGCCCAAGGTGATGTGCTTCTCAACGATAACGCCATCGAACGGCGCACGGAGCGTATAGCTGTTCAACGAACCGATGTCCGCCACGCTGGCACCTAATGCATTGAGCTTTTGCTTAGCGTTCTGCAACGTGATCTCTGCTTCACGCAGCGCCTGCTGTGCTTGGAGATAGTCCTGTTCGGCGGAGATCTTGTCCTGCCATAGTTTCTTTTCGCGGTCGTGCGTTACCTGCGCCAGATTGAGTCGCTTTTGCGCCGTCAGCAACTCGCTGCGCATCTCAGCCAGTCCAGTGCTGGCGATGACGGCCAGAACCTGTCCCTTTTTCACTCGGGACCCGAGGTCGGCGGGAACACTTTCAACGACGCCATCGACGCGCGGGACTATGTGGGCGGTGCGGTCTTCGTTGAACCGAATTTCGCCAGGCAACTGCGTTGCGGTGCCAATCGTGGCAGACGCTGCCTTTTCGATAAAGATGCCAGCGGTTTTCAACTGCGCGTCAGTAAATTTGACGACTTCCTCGTCAGCGTGGTCGCCATCGGCTTTGGATTCACCTTTATCACCAGTGGCTTTATCTTTGCCTGCCGCCTTGCCTTCAGTACGCTTTTCGCCGCTTTCTGCGGCCGTTTTCACGCTGGTGTCATCATGTTTCCAGAACAGGAGGGCGGTAGCCAGGGCCACACCGGCCACCAGTACGGTCAGGACACCGCGACGCGATTTACTATCAAGATTGGGAAGCTTCATGGCATATCCTATTGTTGTTCCAAGGGCGAGGCGCTATGCAGCTGTGGCTGCTGTTCGCCGACAATGCGTTCGATCTCCGCGCTGGCGCGGTAAAAATCGGACAGAGCCCGGAAATATTGGGTTTTGCTTTGGAATAGCGTGCGCTGCGCGTCGAGTACATCCAGGAAATTGAATTTGCCAAGCTCAAATCCCTTGGTGGCTGCGTCGACAGCGCTCTGCGCTCCAGGCAGGATTTCTTCTCGCAACGCCTGAAGTTCGGCTTTGGCCGCATCCTGCTGCGAGAATGATTCCGACAAGGCCAGCGTTAGTCGGTTTTGTTCCGCAGTGAGTTCATTCTGAGCTTTGTCTGTCCGTCGTAGTGCGCTTAAGACGTTGCCCTGATTCCGATCGAACAGCGGCAGCGGTACAGAGAAGCCAATGATGGTTTGGGAACGGCTCTCCTGGGTGTTGTCGCGTTTGCGCCCAACATTGAGCGTAAGGTCCGGTACACGCCGGCTGCGCTCAACAGCCACTTGTGCCTGTTGACGTTCCACCTGCAACTTAGCCCGCTGCAATTCCGGACTGCTTTCAATATGCGTCAGCAATTCTGGCAGTGAGGACACTGACAGGGTTTCAGTCGGCATGATCAAACGCGCAGCAGATAAGGAGGTCGCACCCCATATCCCGGCCAGTTTGCGCCGGGCCAATGCCAACGCACTGGCGGCTTGGCCAAGCTCGATGCGCACGCTCGCTTCAGCTACTTTTGCGCGGGTTTCTTCGACAGGCGAAATTTTGCCGGCTTGGACGCGGCGTGATGCAGCGCTGGTGCCGAGTTGTGCAACCTGTTGAGAGGCCTGTGCCAGGGTGAGCCGTTCTTGCGCCGTCAACGCTTCGAAATAAGCGGCGATGACAGCAGCGCGTATGGTAGCGCGACGGATAGCCAGATCGGCCACCGCTATAGCACGGTCACGCTCGGCAGCATTAACCCGTGCTGCACGCTTTCCACCCAATTCGAGCGGTTGGCTTAACTGGAGCGTGGTGGTCCGTCCGTCCTGTCGTGCGCCTTCCTGAAGCCAAGATAGTTCTGGATTGGGGCGCGCCTGAGCCTGCAAGACGCCGCCCTCGGCAACATCGATTTCCCGCTCAGCTGCAGCCAGCTCCGGGTTGAATTGAAATGCCAGTTTAATCGCCTGGGCGAGCGACATTGACGCCGTCGAGGGCGTTGCTTCTGCTGTCAGGACCGTTGCTGGGGCGCCCGGCACGGGCGCCTGTGCGTGCGCAGCCTGGCTCAAGGCCAACGCAGCGCAGCACGATAAGTAAAACAATCGCATGGAATTCTCCGTAATGAAAATGGAAGAATCCGGCGACGTTACGCCTGCACGCTAACTCACTGTAATGAGAAAACTCGGAGAGGAAACGGCGCCGGAATTAAGCGACGCGTTGCCACTGAGGGCGCTCGGGAAGGCCGAGGTAAGGCAGGGGAAGTTCGAACACAGTAGACTGATGGTGCATCACTGCCAATGGCAATGGCGATGGTTCAGGGTTCCATGATGCCAAAGCGAACGAACCATGATGATTGCACGATGCGCAATCGGGATGAGCCGTGACTTTCTTGGCGGGAGTGGATTTCTCTGCATCCGCGACAACGTTGCCAGGCTTGTGTTCGTGCTGATGGTGGCCGAAGTGGCGGCTGGCTTTTCCAGTTTCATGCTGGCAATAGGCGCTCACCACTCCCCAGCTCAGCTGGAGGGCGAATGCAATCGTCAACATATAGATGAGCCGTTTAACCATGGGGAAAATTATACATCTAAAACTTCAGAGTAGTGTCCACGTATCGACATGGTTAGAGGTGCCGGATGGCTACTTCGCTTTTTGGCGTCTGGCCTTACGTGCTTCCCAGGTCTTGCCGGATTCGCTCCGTTTCTGAGGGCGAATTGTTTTTTTCAACACCCAAGGCAAAGATCCTATGGCGACAGTGATGACGATAGAGCCCCAAACCAGGATAGTCGTTAGCTCGTCATATATATTTCCTACCGCCATAACATTCTTCTCCACTAACCATCGCTGCCGCTACATTAGAGGCCATTCTAACGGCGCGTACATGGCCGTGCAAGTTGTCACATAACCCACTGCCATTTGCTCGCGAAGCTACTGACGAGGCCACCAGACAAGAGCATAGTCGGGCTCTGGCAGTACTGCTTGGGTATGCTAAGCACACATATGGGTGACCTTTTTATTACTTTTTCTGATCGCATACTACTTCTGGCCTTATCCCGACTGAACTTGTTTTACGGACTCGTTGTGGAGTTCTTGTCTGGACTGAGCGATCACGGTGCGTGCGGCTGTAAGTCCCAAGCCAGCCATTACAGCAGCGACGACCAGGTCGGGCCAATTTGTGCCGGTTCCGAACACCCCCAACGCGGCGAGCATGACCGCGACGTTGCCGATTGCGTCGTTGCGCGAGCAGATCCAAACCGAACGCATATTGGCATCACCGTCGCGGAACGCATACAACAGTAGCGCCACGGTGCCATTCGCTACTAGGGCGGCAAAGCCGATCATGCCCATCGTCGCTGGCTCTGGGGCGGTGCCGGCCGTGATACTCCAGGCCGCCTTTGCCAGTACGAAGATGCCGTACGCGCCCATCATGGCACCCTTGAGCATTGCCGCGCGCGAGCGCCAAATCGTTGCCATGCCGAGCACGAATAGCGAGAGTGCGTAGTTGGCGGCATCACCGAAGAAGTCGACTGAATCGGCCAGCAGGGAAACCGAGTCGGCCGATAGGCCACCCACCAACTCGACACCGAACATCGTGCCGTTGACCAGCAAGGCTATCCATAAAACACGTCGGTAGCGCGAATTCACCGGCGGCTTATTGGATGCGCAAACGCTACCGCAACAATTTGACATGGTCACTTCTCCTTTGTTCGTTCCCCCATTTGACACCTTGTAGCTACTACAAGGTCAAGCGAATTATTCATGGGCGCGGTCACGTGCAGAAGGAAATAGTCCGTCCAGGATTCGACAATCGGCCACCATCCCCCCCTTGCAGGAGGTACGTAACGATACCAGTTGCGCTTTGAGCGCAATCAAGTCGGCGATCTTTGCTTCGATTTCGGCAAGGTGCTGGTCGGTGAGCAGATCAACGGTGCTGCAGTCGCGCTCGCGCTGTTCGGTGAGCGCCAGGAGTGAGCGTACCTGTTCAATAGGGAATCCCAACTCGCGCGCCCGGCGCACAAAGCCCAATCGCGCCACATCGGCCGCGCCATACTTGCGGTAGTTTCCTGATGACCTGGGCGGCGCCTTCAGCAGTCCGATCTTCTCGTAATACCTGATCGTTTCGCTGTTAGTCGATGTGGCGCGCGCCAGTTCACCTATGCTTAGTGATGCGTCCATCGAGGCCTCCGGGTGAAGTGAAGAAGTGAAGATGTGATCTTATAGTAGGCCAGTGCTAGTCAGAACAATTTGCTTTGGGCGCGTCGCTTCCGCATGATAGGCAAGCAGGAGTTGAACCAGTCTTCGTCATAACGAAGCAACCATCGAAGCGATGTTGGGGCTGCGCGGAAGAAGCGGCTACGGGTGGCCACAGATTCGGCTGAGATGAAGTCCAGGCAGGTCTGGCGATGATGATCCCTTATAGCGTTTTGCTGTAGCGTCCCGTCGAATGGTGTGAAGTCATTCATGGTGGTCTCCCACATGCATCGCTGCTGAAAGGCTTCCCAGGTGCCGAACAGCCAGTCTATCAAAAGCAAGTTGTGAACTGCTGAAAGCGGGCCTTCAGGATGGAGCAGGTTTCGCTGCAAGATATCAATTCCTTTGGAGGATAACGCTGCGGCGTAGTCCGGGTGGCGTGCCAGGAAACCATAGCGGTGGTTGATTTCCTCAACGAACTGAACCCTTCTTAGCTTGCCAGTTGCAGTTAATAGTCCCCTGTTCGCTAAGCCGCTAAACAGCGCGGACCGATTGGTTCCAGTTGTCGCCGGAGGGTGTCTATCTTCAAGAACATCGATGCCGAGCGTTGTCAGCCGTACCAGGTCCATTTGGTTTGAGGTCAGTTCTTTGCCGCCAATGGCGGTGAGGCCGATGGTCTGCTCCGGTAGTACGAAGCGCTTGCCCAGTTCGAGGTGGGATGGCATGGCGATTGTGAGAAGGGAGCCGTGAATGGGGCAGACGAAGCTTGTTGGCAGATGGTGCGCGCGGCGCCAGATTGAAGTTGCATGGGACGCCAGATCGTTCTTCATGCAGCGCTGACAGATACGCCATCTTCCCGTCGATCCATTCGAGAGCGTGGCAAGGCCATATCCAGCATGATCAATGGGGTCAGGGCGGGAACCTTTTCGCCAGGGAGGGCAGCCAATGCGTTCAAAGAACAGCGCCATTGTCGTGTCCTGGAGAACAGTTGGCGGATCGCCGAAGATATTCTGCGTAGCGGCGCAGAAGTGTGGCAAGTGGACAGGGAAATCTGATACCCGCATATTGGGCCAAAGGCCAAACAGGCTCCGGCAGGCATCGCGGTCGTTTTTTGCCGCATTCGCTAGTCGTATCCGGGCGGCGACGCTGTAAAGGGTTTCGTCGGGGCGCGCGATGGGGAAAGTATGGATCTCCATCGCAGCGCCCCGAAACGTTCGATATACAGCTTACACATCAGTCGGCAGGTTTGATTCGCCGGCGAGTCCGCCGATAGGCCCCCGTCGATCTGTGCGCAGCCGATATGCCCGGCCGGCCCTGTAGAACTCACGTTCTGGACAAGGTCCTTGCCAGCCTTTTTCAATGCCGCGCTCCCTAAGGATAGATTTGATGACCTGGATCGACCCGCCGCCACAAGGCGTGAAGTCCGAAAAATACTCCAGCACAGCCTTGGCTTTGTACGTTTCAAGCTTCGAGTGGACGACTATCTTGTAAATTGGCGTTTGCGGATCGTGAAGGCATTGCAACGTCCATAGCAGGCGCCTGGCATAAAAATGCCACAGGCCTTCCTCGTGGGTTTTGAGTGCGGCGACCGTCAAAGGAAACGCAGGCTCTGTCGGGTAACTGCGGCAGCTACCGGTAAGCGCCTCCGCCGTCTTTAACAACTGATTTTGGGTAACACGAACAGGCCTTCCATTCTCTCCGTAGAGAGCCAATGAGGCTTTGTTGATCGCCTGAGACCACTCGACGTCGATGCGATGGCTGCGCTCCCGCAGACGAACTGCTCTTGCCTCATCCTGCCGTTTCTTTGCAGCTGCGTTGGCCAGCCTCTTTTCTATCACTTCGCCAGCGTCTGGGCGCAGCTTTACCAGCCGCTTCATGCTGCCGAAGTAGTGGCGCCACAATTGCTGTACGTCATAGTTGTCGCGCAGCGCCAGGCTTACCAGTTCCTCGAGCAGTTCGTCCTCAGGTTGCTTTTCCGGTTCGGTTTTGTCGGAAGATGCTGGGACGCTGTTTAGGACGTGAGGCGGATCACCGAGCTCTGGTTTGGTGTTGATGATTGCGTCGGCTCGAGCGAGGAACAGCGTGGCGTTCCGAAACAAAAAATATGCTGCCATCAAGTGGCGAGTGAGCGGGGCTTCCACGGCAGAATGGGCGCAGAAAATGTTGAGCCAGTGTCCTGTTTTGCCAGCCTTGTACGCAGGGTCGATTGTAGCGAGTAACTCCTTCCCGAAATGCGCCTCGATTTTCCCAAACAACATTTTGTGATTGACACGCGAATTGCCCCATTGGCAACCGATTTCAATCGCACGATCCTTATAGATGTTGATCAACTGTTGGATACTCAGCCGGCGTGGACTGGCGGCCAAAAGCGCTTGCGCAAATTGCGCGAATTCGATTTCGACGTTGGAAGCCGCTCGCTGGCCAGATTGTGCATGATCGGCGATCGAATAGCCGCATTCGCATCCCATCCAAGCGGAAAGGATCAGTTGATTCGGTTGCGCGAATGGACACCCGCATGACGGGCAGCAATCGATAAGCTGCGTGGAATGTCTCCAGCAAGCCGTCACGCCAGGGATCTGGTGCGCGCGATGGATATAGGGACAGCCGTGCTCCCTCTCATCATCAATCAGGCATTGTGCGCACATGTGGGTGAGCCGGCTATCGCCGGTGATTCGGCGGGACAGTTCGACCAACGGGATACCTTGACGATCAGCATGCTTCGTGGCGGTTTTAGGGCCAAAGAACTGCTGAAAGAGCGGTAAGAGCGTACTGCTTCTTTGCATCTCCAATAGATTTTCCTGGGCTGAGCCTGGTAATTTTTCAGCCAGCTTGTCGAGGTTTTGTTGTACCAGACCTGTCAAGCTGAAAGGGAGTTTGCCAAAGAGCTGCTTGTACGTCGCGTACATTGTCGGCTGGCCGCGGCGGATATGGTATCGGCTGACGCGCGAGCCTATGGTTTCGTCGGGGAAGCCTGCAGGGAAGAATGGAAGTTGGGCTTCCGATTTTTGGGGCATCGCGTGCATGGTCATACTCCTTTGGGGGCGAAGCTCTTTTGCGGCTGGCTGTTACTCTGTAACTGCGCCAATCCACTGATCAGATGGTTTTGCAGGCCTTGTTTGCGCATGTCCTCCGGATCGAGGTCTGCGCGCGAAGCTGCGTTCTCGGCCTTCTCATTCGCTTTACGCGTTCGCTTGCCCAGCGCGGCTTCTCTTGCCTTTTGCGATGCAGGCTTGCGTGGTTTTTCTGGCTCTGGTGAAGGCTGCGCCGGCTCTGGTGAAGCTGGCGCTGACGCATTGGGTGCAGCCGCATGCAGTCCCCACCGCGAGGCGTAGCGTCGCCAAGGGATATCGTCAAATTGCTGAAGAAGGATGGGATTTTTATCTCGAAAGCCGGCGATCAAATCGCGCTCCTTGGTGCTGAAATCCGGGCCGTTGAAAGCTTGCTCCATATGTTCTTCCGTGACGAAGGGGCTTTCCTCATCCAGAGCGATGCGTTGCGAACAGGCGCGGATGCGTGCGGCATAGTCTCGGATGCCACCGCAGTACTTGAACAGGATGGCACCATCCTCATCCTGGATTGGAGACGGCTCAGGCATCACGTTGTAACGCCATAGCGCGGGAGCAAGCGTGTCCGTAAAGTCGGTCTCGTAAGATTCCAAAGGATGCATTTCAATACTTCCTCCAGAGCCGACACGTCGCATGTCTTGCGAAAATGAATCCAGTGCGTCCATGCCAAAGGGATTGCCCATTAGTACCAGCGGGATGCCGAAATTGAGCAGCCGCAGAAAGAATGTCGCGGCCAGGCCGCCGCGCGCACCGCCAGCAAAGTTTCGCCCTTGCAGCTCGTCTATCACCAGCACGCCAACGCCGTGATTAATCAGGATGATGCCCACCTGCACCGCGAGCTTTTCGTTGCTCAACCCAGTGATGCCGCGATCACGGGCATAGGTTGTGCCAATAGCTGCGTCGAGAGTAGTAAGAATTTGGAGCAGCAAGCCGCCAAGTGAGCCATCATGGCTCATGGCGACGTAGAGCCATGGCGCTTGTACCATGTGGTTCCAATCCGCACTAAGTGACTTCCCGTGCACTATGCATTGAGGTATGCGGGTAAGTGCCCGCAAGATTTCGTAGGTCTTCCCCGACCCGGTGATTCCGCAGATTCGTATTCCCTTCGCGTAGTTCGCAAGCCAAGGCAGCTGATCCAGTTCTTTACCGGCCCAGCGGGCCAATGACATCGTTTTCTGCTTATACGAAATTGATGCAGGATTCCTTGCTGTGTAGCCACGGCGAATCATGCGATACAGCCGAGTCGTCGTATCGATCGCCGAAAGCGTCGGCTCGAACATCTGATCCTGAAGGCGGTCAAGCAGGTCGTGCCGGGCCTGCATGTTGAGATTCTTGACGTCGACACCTGCCAGCGGCCAATTCGATAAGCGTCGTTCAAGGCCTTCGTCAGATAAATAAGCCTCCAGCGGTTCCAAAAATGGATTGTCATTGGCAGCCGATGTGGCTTTTTCTGGGGATTCGTGCATCAGAATTTCCTTTCAGCGTTGAAACGAGCGAGGCGATCTATGCGAATTTGAATCATGCGAGAGACGGCTGGCCGCGAATGTCCTGCCGCAGGCATAACAGGCGGTGCTACTGGCGGCTGCTGCGCTGGACAAGTTGGGGGCGAGCACTCTGGTTCGGCTGCGCGTCGTGCGGCATCATCGAGCTGATCTCGTTTTTCCTGTGCTTGCGCCGCGCGGACACTGGATGCTTTTGCGCTGGGCGCCTTCTGGTTGCCGAGCTCTGCCCGAGCACGTTTTTGTTTTTCTTTCGCATCAGCCTCTTCTTCTTGCCGAAATGATTGCTGATCAACGCCGTCTTGGTCGCGTTGGGATGCCTTGCTTACCCCATGTAGTCGTTCGGCATCGTTGAGACCGCACAGATCCGCTATTCCCCCTTCATTGATGAGAATCACGTCGTCTTTGATGTTGGGTATGACGTGCGCGCCGGCTTTGTCGAGCAAAATGATGTGTGAAAGATCGTCAGGATCGGCACGGACGTCGATATGGATTTTTCCGCTGGTCAAGGCATCGCGAATCAGCCCCGAGTGAGCGAGGTACTCGTGATTGAAGCGTGCACCGTGCAGGAGCTCCACGGCATTGCCGGTGTTTGGTCGATGCAGCAGCAAGCCGCCGCGTTGGATGCTGGCAGTAAAGCGCGGCAGCAGGTGAGCTCGCAGGAAGGTGGGCTCAACCGGCTTTCCTGCGACGTAGCCATTTAACTTCGCCCAGCGATAGATGGCGATTCTGGTGCGCGGAACGATCTTTCCAAGCGATGCAAACTCGCGCTGCATTTCTGTTGGCACCATATGGAGCGGCAGCTCCTGTTTGGTGTTGACCCAGTGTATCCAGAGCAGCAGCAGGCGAGTGTAGGCGAATCGAGAAATCAAGGCTTTGCTGATCGCCAGTGGCTCCCCACGCTTGGCCTGCTTCCCTTTGGTACTGCCGGTAATGTGATGGTCGAAACGGCGATGGCGCGTATGGTGGCCTGACTCCGATGGACTATTCCGGTCGGCTCTCCCGCTGGCGATGAACTCTATGCGAGACGTCAGTTGGTCGACCAGGGTTTCAATCCCATCTTTGCTGCGCAACTCGCCGTTGTCTGAGAGGTATTTGGAGAAGAACATGGATGGAAAGTCTTCCGGTGGAAGATCTAGCCCGTACCGGCTGAGCAGAGAGCTTTTATCTGTCGCGGCCCGGAGTATCGCCATTTTTGCATCGTCGGTCCCTATGCCTCCTATACCGATATGCCATCCCAGATATAGTCCGAGCCATGCGTCACGGACGAAAAGACCACGGCCTACACCAATCGGCTGAAGTGGATTTCCGCAGGCGACAAAATTGACGTCAACTGGCGAGGCATCCAGCGAGCCCACCTGGCCGATAGTGAAGATGCCGTCGCGTGCGGTGCCGACCAGCGGCCGATAGTTGCGAGCCCACTCTCCCTCTCCCATTAGGCGCTGCGCTGCGCCGGCCGCGTCGGGAGCTAAGGGGCCGTGGTAGGCAAAGTTTTCATACGTAGGCCGTTGGTGACTGTCCAAAAGGATTGGTGTCAGATACCCGTGCTTCATCTCATGGCTCTTGCTGTAGTACATAGCGCTCATGGATAGAAATGCTTGCGTGATGGTTGTGCCTGGTCGGACGAATGTCACGTAGCCATCCTGGATGTTCAAGACGTCCGTGTCGGTAAGTATGAGTCCTGCTTTTTCTATGTCGCCGGCCTTGACCAGTGCGTTCTTGCGGCCCAGCTTTACGTTGTTCTTGCCGCGTCGCGGTACGCCGGGAGCGCCGGACCTGGTGATGGTATTGGGGAGTAAGGCGTTCTTCATGCAGCCGAACGCGTAATAGCGATGTAACGCGTCAAATACCTGGCCTGCGCTGACGTTCGCTGCTATTGCATGGTCTCTTACCAATGCGTCCAGGCAAGTAAGATCAGGAGGGCGCTTTCCAGTGCCGGCAGGGGCGGGAACAAGCTGCTCGATAAGTTTCCATTTGCGATCGCGCCGCAATTCGGAGGGGGACTTGTTGAGTTCTTCGGTACTGTCTTTGGTGAGGCGCATGGAAGGATGTGAGCGACGCAGTTCTTCGTCGCTGAGGTGCCAGTGGCTCGGCAGTATCAGTTCGGTTTGTTTTACGGCGGCCGTTTCGATCCAGAACTGCAGCTGCGAGAGCTTCACCAGGAAAAAGCCTTTGGCGTAGTAATTTTTCTGTTTCCGCTCCGGCGTTTCCCTTGGTGTGGCGGGAATGGGGATCACCGTGACCTGGTCTAAGTGCGGCATCACCTCCAGCACCCGATGTAAGCCGTTTAGAGGTGATTGATCGGAGGTCCCGATAATCACAAGGCCTGGTTCGATTACTGTCGGATTCATAGCCACGTCTCCCCAAAAAAATGCCTGCGCAAGTTGTCGCGCAAGGCCCTGCCACCTGGATGTATTGGGTACGAGCTGAGGTGGCGTACTGACGGATCGATATCGATGCTTTGCGTCCAGGCACAATGCCGGAACAGCAGCCATGCCTCGTCTGTCGTCAGCTGCAGTCTTCTCGCAGTAATGGCAACGGCCTCGTTGGCGGGCAGCTGTCGGCAGGCGTTAATCTCTTGAGCGAATGGGACCGCATTAGGTAGCAAGTGGGCGGCGCAATGCAAGGTAGATGCATCCAGCCACCATTCCAGCTGTCCGGCTGTGACCAGTGGAATCAATGCCGAGCTGGAGACGAAGTAGGAGCAGTTGATGCGTGCGGTGTAGCGGCGTTCGAGTTCCAGCCTCTCCAGTGTGCGCCATTTCACGTCATCGTTCGCCGACGTGAAGGGCTTGGAAGAAAATGCCGCCAATTTATACCCGCTAGGAAGCGCTGCCGTGGCCAGGAGATCAAGGCTGGCAACATAGGGCAGTCCGGTGCCAATCTCGTACCCATGATCAATACCGGCCTCTTTGGCTATGTCGAGCAATCCCGGCGCCCAAGGTCGTATGACGTCGGGGGCTCCGTGAGTACCGTCAAGGGGATGAGGATGGCGGAGCGGCCAAAGTGGGAACTGCTCCCTCACATCTTTCACGCCCAACCAGATCAGCAGCAGCGCGGTATGGAACTCTCCCCTGGAGAAATAGTGGGCGGGGCGGCCCAGCGGCGGCATCCATGACGGAACCTGATTTGATATGGGGGATGGATTTTTGCGACGGAGGGTCAGCCATGGCAAGTAGCCGTTGCCATGCCCCATGCCATGACCAAGGAGTATCCGCTCGCACAGCTTTTCGTAAGTCATCCCCTTTTGACGGGGCTTTGGCACCGGCTCCGTGGGCAGCGCAACGGCATCTGACAGGTCATCAACATGACCGGTATGGCCGACGTTTTGTGAGGCTCCCGACATGAACCGCTCCATTTCTGGTTATGGTTGCCGCATGCAGTGGTGCTCAGAGGTGCTGAAATCGCCGAAGGAGGCGAGAAAGATCAAAATTAAGAAATAGTAACTCCATTAATTGGAGATTTTTTGTGGCCGCAAGTATGTCTGTCGCTCCGAAGGTGGGGCGATGGAGCGCAAAAAAGCTTCCGGCAGCAGAGGGGGGGCTATCCGCTGCAGGCCCGAGGTTGCAAGGATTACTCGCTCACACTCGAGTCAGGTTCAAATGTGCGCCTTGGCACCCGTGCCGACTTCGGTGGCGCGGTTGATAACATCGTCGGCATCTGCAACGCCATCTGTATCAACTCCACCTGGGCCGGATGCAGCGCATCGATCTGTCGCCTCAGCTCATTAAACATCTTGTACATCTCATCCGACGACTCGCTGGGCAAGGTGATCTTTCGCTGCGACTCGTCGAGTGCCGACAGTAATCGCCTTGTCCAGTGCTCGTCGAGTTGCAAGCGCTCTGTAAGGCGCTCTATGAATTCGACGGACGGAGGTCCCTTGGTCCCAAGTTCTATAGCGGAGATGTAGCTTTGCTCGTAACCCAGCTTGGCCGCGAAATCGGCCTGCCTTAACTCACAAAATATGCGCAACTCCCTAAATGCCGTTGAGAAAGGACTCATATACTATTCTTGGAACTAGTAACAACTAGTGATAGAACTATTATGGACATCATTTTTCCTTTGTCAACCCGAAAATCGTTAGGAATCGCCCGTAGTGGGTGGTCGGATTTTTTCGCTTGCTGGGTGCGGAATTTCATTCAAGTTTCTATTACTCCGGCGATCTTGCCTGTTCAAGTTTCTATTACTCTGTTCAAGCTTCTATTCCGACGTAACACGCAGGGTAAGTCTTGACTGCCAGATGTCTGACGACTAAGATTAATGACTCAAAAGTAAGTAGTTATCAGACCTATGCAAGCCCCGACTGACACCAAACCGCGCTGGGAACGGCGCAAGGACGCCCGGCCCCAGGAATTGCTGGAGGCGGCGCTGGAGCAATTTGTCGAGCGCGGCTTCGCCGCCACCCGCCTGGAGGACGTGGCGCGCCGCGCCGGCGTCTCCAAAGGCACGCTCTATCTGTATTTCGAGAACAAGGAAGAACTGTTCAAGGCCGTGGTGCGCGCCACCATCGGCCAGGCCATCGTCCAGGCCGAGCTGGACCTGGCCGCCTCGGACGCCCACAGCAGCGTGCTGCTGAGCGAAATGCTGATGCGCTGGTGGGGCCAGGTGGGCGCCACCAAGCTGGCCGGGATTACCAAGCTGATGATGGCCGAATCGGGCAATTTCCCTGAACTGGTGCGCTTCTACGAGGACGAGGTGGTGGCGCGCGGCAATGCGCTGATCGTGCGCGTGCTCGAACGCGGCCTGGCGCGCGGCGAGTTCCGCCCGCACGATCCGCAGGTGCTGATGCCGGTGCTGAGCGCCCCGGTGCTGATGCTGATGATGTGGAACCACGCCTTCCTGCCCTGCGGCGGCGGCGCCAGCATCGACCCGGACCAGTATATGGCCGCCTTCCTCGACCTGGCCTTGCGCGGCCTGCGCCCGGACGGCGCCGCCGGCGTGCCATAAAATTAAGCAGCCCGGGGCGGTTTTTGCGCGTTCAGCCCCCCGAATCTGCAGACTGTCGCAATTTCCCTCAGTCCGTCGCCGATGTCGTTAATATGCCGTCCTGACCAGTTCAACGATAAAATGACGGATTATTTAATCCTTCACCGAGTTTAAAGATGAATATCGAACAAGCCCGCTTCAACATGATCGAACAGCAAATCCGCCCATGGGACGTCCTGGAACTGGACGTGCTGGACCTGCTGAACGTGGTCAAGCGCGAGAACTTCGTTCCCGCCAGCCATAAAAACCTGGCCTTCGTCGACACGGAAATCCCGCTGGGCAACGGCTACACCATGCTCACGCCCAAGCTGGAAGCGCGCATCCTGCAGGACGTGCAGCTGAAAAAACACGAAAACGTGCTGGAAATCGGCACCGGCAGCGGCTACATGGCCGCGCTGCTGGCGCACAAGGGCCGCCACGTCACCACCGTCGAGATTTCGCCGGAACTGAAGGCGCAGGCCGAGCAGAACCTGGCCGCCGCCGGCATCACCAACGTCACCGTGGAGCTGGGCGACGGTTCGCAGGGCTGGGCCAATGGCGCGCCGTTCGACCTGATCGTGCTGTCGGGCTCGGTGCCGCTGCTGCCGGAAGCCTTCCTGCAGCAAGTGAAAGTAGGCGGCCGCGTGTTCGCCATCATCGGCGAAGCGCCTTCCATGTCGGGCGTGCTGGTGACCCGCACCTCGGACGGCTACGAGCAGAAGAAATTGTTTGAAACCGACGTCAAGCCGCTGCAAAACGCCGCCAAGCCGTCGCAGTTCACGTTCTAAACCGGACGGGAGCGCCGCATGCAACATATTACTGCGCTGGAACTGGCCGACTGGCTGGCCGACGAAGCGCGCCCCAGCCCGTTTCTGCTGGACGTGCGCGAGAACTGGGAATACGAGACCTGCCATATCGCCGGCTCGACCCTAATGCCGATGAATTCGATTCCGGCCCGCATCGACGACCTCGATGAGGACGCGGCCATCGTCTGCATCTGCCACCACGGGGCGCGCAGCATGCAGGTCGCTGCCTTCCTGGAGCGCAACGGTTTCGGCAAGATCACGAATTTGACGGGCGGCATCCATGCCTGGGCTGTGCAGGTCGACAGCGCCATGCCAAAATACTAATTGTTATGATTCCACGGAGAACGCAATGCAGAAACCCTTAATCGCCTTGCTGATCAGCAGCGCACTGTTGACCATCAACGCACAGGCGGCCGACCTCATCCAAGTGTACCAGCAGGCGCTCGCCAACGACGCCACGTATGCCAGCGCACGCGCTGCACTTGCTGCGGGTCAGGAAAGGACGACGCAAGGGCGTTCCCAGTTGCTGCCGGTTATAGGCCTGGGCGGTTCCAGCACCAAGATCACCGGCGACTTCGAAACCAAGTCCAGCGACGCGATCTTTGGCCCGGAAAGCGGCCCACGCGACAGTTCGCGCAACCAGTGGTCGCTGTCGCTGTCGCAGCCGCTGTTCCGCTGGGACCGCTGGGAATCCTACCAGCAGAGCAAGCTGTCGCAGGCCGTCAGCGAGACCGTGTTCGCACAGGCCCAGCAGGACCTGATCACGCGCGTGGCGCAGGCTTACTTCGACGTGCTGACGGCGCAGGACAATCTGTCCTCGACCCAGGCGCAGAAATCGGCCACCACCGAACAGCTGGCCTCGGCCAAGCGCAACTTCGAGGTGGGCACGCAGACCATCACCGACACGCACGAAGCGCAAGCGGCGTATGACCTGGTGGTGGCGCAGGAGTTCGCCGCCATCAACGACCTGGAAGTCAAGCGCAACGCGCTGCAGCAGATCATCGGCGCCGCGCCGGCCTCGCTGTCCACGCTGCGCAGCGGCGTGACCATCGCCGCGCCGCAGCCGGCCGCCATCGAGCCGTGGATCTCGTCGGCCGAGCAGCAGAACTACTCGGTGATGGGCGCGCAGCTGAACCTGGAGATCGCCAAGCGCGACATCAACCGCAACCGCGCCGGCCACCTGCCGACGCTGGACCTGGTGGCCAGCAAGGGCCGCGACAGCGTGACCGCCTCCGGCATCACAAAGACCAACAGCATCGGCGTGCAGTGGAACGTGCCGCTGTTTAACGGCTTTGCCGTGACCAGCAAGGTGCGCGAATCGATCGCGTTGGAAGACAAGGCGCGCAACGATCTGGAGGCGACGCGCCGCGCCGCCGCGCAGAACGCCCGCACCGCCTACCTGGGCATGAACAGCGGCTTGGCGCAGGTGCGCGCGCTGGAAGCGGCCGAGGTGTCGAGCAAGTCGGCGCTGGATTCGAACAAGCTGGGCTACCAGGTTGGCGTGCGCATCAACATCGACGTGCTGAACGCGCAGCGCCAGCTGTACTCGACCCAGCGCGACCTGTCCCGCGCCCGCTACGACACCATCATGAACGGCCTGCGCCTGAAAGCGGCGGCCGGCACACTGAAGGAAGCGGACCTGGTGCCGATCAATGAATTGCTGGTGAAGTAAAGGAACCGGGGCCAGTCCCCGGTTTTTTTTCGCCGCAGGGCCGCTTGCACGGCGGGTTACGCACGGCTGCGCCGCGCTAACCCGCCCTACGCAGTCGGCGGCAAATTTCTGGCGCATGCGTGGCGCCGTAACCCGCCAAGGTCACCGCAGGCCGCCGCCCTGGCCGTCGAACTGGCGCTCGATCAGTTCGATCTTGTAGCCGTCCGGATCGGTGACGAAGGCGATCACGGTGCTGCCGCCCTTGACCGGGCCGGGCTCGCGCGTGACGTTGCCGCCGTTGGCCTTGACCGCCGCGCAGGCGGCCACGATGTCGTCCGCCGAGATCGCCAGGTGGCCGTAGGCCGTGCCTTGCTCGTAGCTGTCCACGCCGTAGTTATAGGTCAGTTCCAGCTCGGCATGGTCCGGGTTGGAGCCGTAGCCGACGAAGGCCAGCGTGTACTTGTATTCGGGATTGTCGCTGGTGCGCAGCAGCGTCATGCCCAGCACCTTGGTGTAGAAGTCGATGGAGCGCTGCAGGTCGCCGACCCGCAGCATGGTGTGTAGTATGCGCATAAAAATCCTTCTTTGCCGGTTGGGTAAAGCAGGAATTTTATGCGCTTTGCTCAAATCCCGCTGGGGTTCAGGATTTATTGCCGGGGTTGTAGCCGCTGCTGCCCACGCTGCCACTGCTGCTGCCGATGTCGCCGCTCTGCATGGTGCTGGTGCCGGAGCCCATCACGCTGCCGGTCGAGCTGCGGTAGCCGGCGCCCGGCTGGGTGCCGTAGTAGCTGTGGATCTCGCTGCTGAATTCGGCGCTGGCCATGTCCGGCCAGTTGTCCTTGTCGAAGCCGGGGGCGCTTTCCAGGCGCTCCTTGCTCACGTCCAGGATGAAGCGCTTGTTCACGGTGTCCAGCTCCAGCGCCTGGAAGGGCACGGCGAACAGCTTGTTGCCCATGCCCAGGATGCCGCCGAAGGACAGCACCGCATACGCCACTTGCCCGGTCTGCATGTCGAGCATGAATTCCTTGATGTCGCCCAGATCCTCGTCCATGCGGTTGTACACGTCTTCACCCATCAGCGTGTCGGCCCCCATCAGGCGCGGGCCGGGGCCGGCGTCGGTGTCGCGGTAAATGCCAAAGGTGTCTCGGTCCAGATAGCTCATTGTCGTCTCCAGTGTGTAAGGCCGGCTGGGCTGCTCCGGCGGATTTGCCCGTTGTGCGCGCTCTTTCAGTTGCCCTTCGGCGTTACGCGCCAGATGATGTTGCCGACGTCGTCGGCCACCAGCAGCGCGCCGCTCTTGTCCACTGCTACGCCTACCGGACGGCCTTGCGCTTTGCCGTCCGCTGTCAGAAAGCCGCCCAGGAAATCCTGCGGCGGGCCGGATGGCTGGCCGTTGGCAAACGGCACGTACACCACCTTGTAGCCGCTGTGCGGCTTGCGGTTCCAGGAACCGTGCTGGCCGATGAAGGCGCCGTTGCGGTAGCTGGCCGGGAAGAGTTTGCCGTCGTAGAAGGCCAGGCCCAGCGAGGCGGTGTGGCCGCCCAGCGCGTAGTCCGGCGCGATGGCCTTGGCCACCAGTTCCGGCTTGGGCGGCTTGACGCGCGCGTCCACGTGCTGGCCGAAGTAGCTGTAGGGCCAGCCGTAGAAGGCGCCTTCCTTGACGGAGGTCAGGTAGTCGGGCACCAGGTCGTTGCCCAGTTCGTCGCGCTCGTTCACCACGGTCCACAACGCCTGCGATTGCGGCTGCCAGGCCATGCCGTTCGGATTGCGCAGGCCGGTGGCGTACAGCCTGGCCTTGTTGGTGGCCAGCTCCAGCTGCCAGATGGCGGCGCGGCCGTCCTCCTTGTCCATGCCGTTTTCCGCCACGTTGCTGTTCGAGCCCACCGTGGCGTACAGGTATTTGCCGTCCGCGCTGGCGATGATGTTCTTGGTCCAGTGGTGGTTCAGCGGGCCGCCCGGCAGGTCCATCACCTTGACGGGCGCGGCCGTGATTTCGGTCTGGCCTTCCTTGTAGGGGAACTTCACCACGGCGTCGGTATTCGCCACGTACAGGTCCTGGCCCACCAGCGCCACGCCGAAGGGCGAGTTCAGGTTTTTCAGGAACACGGTGCGCGTGGCGGCGGCGCCGTTCGCGTCCAGGCCGCGCAGCAGCGTGATGCGGTTGGCGGACGGTGTGACCGCGCCCGCCTTCTTCATCTGCGACTTCATGATCATGCCCTTGATGCCCTTGCCGTCCTCCGGCTTGGGCGGGGCGTTGGTCTCCACCACCAGCACGTCGCCGTTCGGCAGCACGTGCAGCCAGCGCGGATGGTCGAGGCCGCTGGCGTAGGCGTGCACCGTGAAGCCGGGCGCGGCGGCGGGCGTGGCGCCGTTAGGCCAGCGCGCCACCGGCGCCACATTGACGGTGGGCACCAGCGAACGCTCGGGCGCGGGCAGCGCCGGCTGCGGGCCGAAGCCGGGCGGATAGCTTTGCGCGTCGGCCGCGCCGGCCATCACCACCAGCGCGGCGACGGCAAAGGCGGTGGCCGCGAGCGCGGGGCGGATAGACGGGGCGGGAATCTGCGCAGCGGTGCGCGGTGGGACGGGTTGACGCATGGACTCCCTTTCGTGTGCGTGGTTGCTCGGTTGCGGCTTATCTGCGGCTGCCGGGCGCGGACCTGTCAGTCCCGCTTGCTGCCGGGTTGCGGTTCTGCCTTGCCGGGCGGACGCGGCTGGACTTTTTCCACGCCGCGTGCGCCGTGCAGGTCGGTGTCCACCAGGCCCTGCTCCAGGTCGCTGGCGGCTTGCCGAATTACGCTGCGGGCCGGCGGCGGGTGGCCTTCGGGCGACTCGTCGCGCTCGTGCGGCAGGCGCTTGCCGCCGTCGCTGTGCACGGGCACAGCCGTGTTGACCTGGCGGTCCTTGCTTTCGGTAACCATGTTCGGCCTCCCTTGTCAGCATCGAGTGGCCATCTTAGCGCCGTGGACGGTGCGCAGTCGCGCAATTGAACTTTATTGAAATAGTGCATCTTTGGCATGAACTCAGGTAACATTCCCGCTTGTGCCGCCTCCATAGAGAATCCAGCCGTGAAGCCCGAACTTGCCGACTCCCACGCAGCGCCCGCCAGCTGCCTGAACTGCAACGCCACCGTCAGCGGTAACTACTGCCACAACTGCGGTCAGGAAACGCGCACGCACGCGCCCAGCCTGGCCGAATTCGCGCATGAATTCATCGGCCATTATGTGGCGCTGGAGGGGAGACTGTGGGGCACGTTCACGCGCTTGCTGTTCCGCCCGGGCGCGCTGACCAATGAGTACCTGGCGGGACGCCGCAAGCGCTATGTGGAGCCGCTGCGGCTCTACCTGACGCTGAGCATCCTGTTTTTCGCGCTGCTGAAATTTACCCACACGGAAGTGATCAACCTGGGCGACGACCACCCGCAGGTGGAGGAGGCTGCCGAGCGCGCGCAGGCGGTGGGCAAGGAGCGCGGCAGCAAGATACTGTCCAAGGCCAAGGTAAAAGACAGCTACGGCACGGTGGTGGCGCTGGACGACGATATGCGCGCCAGGCTGCCGGGCCTGGCGGAACGGATCGACCATTTCGACAGCCTGCCCAGGGAGGCCAAGAGCAAGGCCTTGTCGGACGGCTTCTTCCACTACGGCCCTTACGCCATGTTCGCGCTGATGCCGCTGTTCGCGCTCTACCTGAAGATGCTCTATCTCGGTTCAGGGCGGCGCTACGGCGAGCATCTGCTGTTCGCGCTGCACGTGAGCTCGTTCGCCTTTGTGATGTTCGCCGCCATCAAGATCAGCGACCATTCCTTCCTCAACCTGGTGCTGCTGTGCTGGCTGGTGGGCTATCTGCCGTGGGCCATGAAGCGCGTGTACGGCGGCGGCAAGCTGGCCACCGTGGCGCGCTGGTCGGTGCTGATGCTGGCGCACGGCATTTCGCTGTCGCTGGCCATCGCGGGCGCCATGATGGCGGGCGCGGCCAGCGGGCACTGAGGCATTATTTGGCGGCGACGGCCGGTTGCCACAGCTCGACCTTGTTGCCGTCCGGGTCCATGAACCAGCCGAAGCGGCCGTAGTCGAAGGTCTGCGGATCGCCCACCAGTTCGGCGCCGCCGGCCACCACCTGGGCCAGGGCCTGGTCCAGGTCGTCCACCACCAGGTTGAACATGAACTCGCGCTTGGACGGCGCGAAGTAGCCGGTGGTGTCCTTGAAGGGGCTGAACACGGTGCTGCCGCCCGCCGGCATGGCGGTGGGCGCGAAGGAGGCGTAGTCGCCGGACTCGGCGGGGAAGCCCAGGTGGGCCTGGTACCACGCCATCAGCGCCTGCGGATTGCGCGATCTGAAAAAGATGCCGCCCACGCCCAGTACTTTTGCCATGCCATTCTCCTGTAGGTTAGCTGCCTGCGCTTGCGCTCCGCCGTCCGCCGATTTATACTGGGTGCATATACAGTATTTGAGCGCGTGCTGATGCATGGCAGAAGGCTGCATTATCGGTTACTCTGACTAGTGTTGCTACCCCCAATCAAGACCGAGAGATCTATGCCCGCCAAGCACGCCTTATTCAACACCATCGCCCTGGTCGTCCGACAGAACACGGCCGGCATCGAAGCCCCCGTGCGCAGCCTGCTGGCTTTTCTGAAGGAGGGCGGCCACAGCGTGGTGCTGGAGGCGGAAACGGCGGCTCACCTGGGCATGGCGGACCTGCCGGCCATGACGCCGGACCAGATCGGCCAGCACGCCAGCGCCGCCATCGTGATGGGCGGCGACGGCACCATGCTGGGCCTGGCGCGCCAGCTGGCGCCCTATGACGTGCCGCTGATCGGCATCAACCAGGGCCGGCTCGGCTTCATGACCGATATCGCGCTCGAGGGCATGCTGCCGGTGCTGGCGCAGATGCTGGCCGGCAGCTATCAGGCCGAACGGCGCACCCTGCTGGAAGGCAGCGTGCGGCGCGACGGCAAGGAAATCCATGTGGGCCTGGCCGTCAACGACGTGGTGGTGTCGCGCGGCGCCGGCGCCGGCATGGCCGAGCTGCGCGTGGACGTGGACGGCCACTTCATGTACAACCAGCGTTCGGACGGCCTGATCATCTCCACGCCCACCGGCTCCACCGCCTACGCGCTGTCGGCCGGCGGCCCGCTGCTGCATCCCACGCTGGGCGGCATCGTGCTGGTGCCCATCGCGCCGCATGCGCTGTCGAACCGCCCCATCGTGCTGCCCGACTCCAGCGCCATCCAGATTGAAATCGTGCGCGGGCGCGACATCACCGTCAATTTCGACATGCAGACCTTCGCCAGCCTGCAGGCGCAGGACCGCATCGTCATCAAGCGTTCGCCGCACGCCATCACCTTCCTGCATCCGGAAGGCTGGAGCTACTACAACACCCTGCGCGAAAAGCTGCACTGGAACGAATACCCGTCCGGCGACGGGAAACTGGTCTAACCCTTACTCCGCTCACCTCCGCACTCGCCTATGCTTCGTACTCTGTCTATCCGCGACTTCGTCATCGTCGACACCATCGAACTGGAATTTTCCGCAGGCTTCACAGTGTTCACCGGCGAAACCGGCGCCGGCAAATCCATCCTTATCGACGCGCTGACGCTGGCGCTGGGCGGCCGCGGCGACGCCAGTGTGGTGCGCGAAGGCGCGCCCAAGGCCGACATCACGGCCGACTTCGCCGTCACGCCGCAGGCGGCCGAGTGGCTGGCCGCCAACGAGTTCGCGGCCGACGAGGGCGGTGCGCTGCTGCGCCGCGTGATCGACAACGCGGGCCGCTCCAAGGCCTACATCAACGGCGTGGCCGCCACCGCCGCGCAGCTGCGCGAGCTGGGCGACATGCTGGTGGACATCCACGGCCAGCACGCCCACCAGTCGCTGCTGAAGGCGGACGCGCAGCGCGAGCTGCTGGACAGCCAGTCCACCATCAAGGACGCCGAGGCGGCCGCCCAGCTGAAGGCCGTGGCCGCCGCCCACAAGGCCTGGCGCGCGCTGGCCAGGCAGCTGGAGGAATACGAAAGCAACGCCGCCAACCTGGCCTACGAGCGCGAGCGCCTGGAGTGGCAGGTGGGCGAGCTGGACAAGCTGGCCGCCAAGCCCGGCGAGTGGCAGGACATCTCCAACGAGCACAGCCGCCTGTCGCACGCCGCCAGCCTGCTGGAAGGCGCGCAGGAAACACTTGCCGCCATTTCCGAATCGGAAGACCAGCCGATTGTGTCGCAGCTCGGTTCGCTGAGCCAGAAGCTGGGCAAGCTGGCCGGCATCGACGCCGAGCTGCAGCCCACGGTGGACCTGATCGAATCGGCCCGCATCCAGCTGCAGGAAGCGGTGTACGCGCTGAACACCTATCTGGACCGGGTGGAGCTGGACCCGGAGCGCCTGCGCCAGGTGGACGCGCGCATGGAGGCGCTGCACTCGGCGGCGCGCAAATTCCGCGTGGCGCCGGACGACCTGCCGGACGAGCACGCCCAGCTGTCGGCCAAGCTGCGCCAGCTGGCCGACGCCAGCGACCTGGACGGCCTGCGCCAGCAGGAGGCCAAGCTGAAAGCGGCGTATATGGACGTGGCGCGCCAGCTGTCCGCCACCCGCGCCGCCGCCGCCCGGGGACTGGCCACGGCCGTCACGCAGGCCATGCAGGAACTGAACATGACGGGCGGCGCGTTCGACATCGCGCTCAACCCCTGCGAGCCGGGCGCGCGCGGCCTTGAACAGGTGGAATTCCTGGTGGCCGGCCACGCCGGCGTGGCGCCGCGGCCGCTGGCCAAGGTGGCCTCGGGCGGCGAGCTGGCGCGCATCGCGCTGGCCATTTCCGTCATCACCTCCAACGCCACCACCACGCCCACGCTGATTTTCGACGAGGTCGACAGCGGCATCGGCGGCGGCGTGGCCGAAGTGGTGGGGCGGCTGCTCAAGCGCCTGGGCCAGGCGCGCCAGGTGCTGTGCGTGACCCACTTGCCGCAGGTGGCCAGCCAGGCCAGCCAGCACTTCCAGGTGGCCAAGGGCACGCTGGACAACGGCAAGACCGCCTCCCGCATCGACGTGCTCGACAGCAAAGCGCGGGTGGAGGAAGTGGCGCGCATGCTGGGCGGCCTGGAAATCACCGCCACCACGCGCAAGCATGCGCGCGAGCTGCTGGCCTCCTAGCGCGGCTTTGCGCTCGTTTGCGTTTCCTCAACGCGGGGAGGGCGGCGCCGCAGTAGCATGGAAGAGCCGGGCATGCGCTTGGGCGCGCGGCAATCCATTGCGGAGGTGGCGCATGACTACGCCGGTCAAGATGCAGTTCGCATTCCAGGGCGGCGGCGCGCGCATCGCCGCGCTGTTGGCGGTTGCCGAGGCCATCCAGGATTTCAAGGCCGACCATAAAATCGAAGTGACCCAGGTGGCCGGCACCTCGGCCGGCGCCATCGTCGCCAGCTTTGTCGCGGCGGGCATTTCCGCGCAGTCCATCATGGCCGAACTGCGCGCAGGCAAAGGCGCGCAGCTGATGCGCGGCATGACCATGCCGGGCAAGCTGGCCGCCGCCTACTGCCTGCTGGTGAAAAGCAAATCGCTGCGCGACACGGCCGGCCTGCGCGGCTGGCTGAACGACAAATTCGCCCAGAAGAAGCTGGCCAAGGTGGGCGACGTCGAGCGCAGGGGCGTGCGCCTGAAAATCACCAAGACCGACCTGGGCAGCCGCGACACGGTGCTGGCCCAGCCGGGCGAAACGCTGGCCGACGCCCTGGTCGATTCCTGCGCGCTGCCCTTCTTTTTCCGGATCTGGGCCGGCAGCACGGCGCCCACGGTGGTGGACGGCGGCATCTCCAACAATCTGCCGGCCAAGCTGCTGACGGTGTCCGATCCCGCCTACGGTGAAATGCTGGCCATCACTTTTGCCGAGGCCGCCACCGGCCGGCCCGACGGCTTCCTGAGCTTTTCCGCCAGCCTGCTCGATTCCGCCATGGCCTCCACCATTGCGCTGACCAAGGAGGCCTTCAAGGGCCACCTGATCGAGGTGCAGACCTCGCTGACCACCTTCAGCTTCGAGCAGGCGCTGGCGCCCGAATTCGAGGCGGAGTACGAGCGCATCAAGGAGGACACGGCGCGGCAGCTGCAGGAGCACATCAACCGCATCACGCTGGCCCGGCGGCGCGCGGTTACCAATCCCTGGAAGGAAACCAATCCCACCGCCGTGCGCATGATGCGCGACGTGGGCGAGCTCTACTACAAGCTGCGCGGCGGCCTGCTGCTCTACGACAGCTGCCGCCTCACCGTCTACACCAACGGCGGCCGGCCGGTGGGCGACCAGCACGCCGGCGCACCGGACCTGGTGCAGTTCCACCTGCAGATCCGCACCGGCGCCGCAGCGCTGCACTGCCTGAGCATAGGGCTGACCGAGCAGTCCGACGAGGCCGCGTTTTCCAGCGAAACGGCGCGCTGCACGGTCACTGGCCCCGGCGGCGAGCGGCCCGACTTCCTGCAGCTGGCCATGCAGCGCGCGCCGCGCGAGGCGGGCAATGGCGACCGCGAGCTGTGCCTGTTCTTCACGCCCGCGCTGCCGGCCGGAAGCGGGCCGTACAGCATCGACTTCCAGGAGAACGGCACGGATCTGATGATAGAGCTGTTCAAGACGCACGCGGACGCGATCGGCTTTTACCCGCAGCGCGCCGACGGCGTGGTGGGCCGCGTGTTCCCCAATATGCGCGGCTGGGGCATGGCGCTGGACAACGCCAGGTCCGCCTGGAGCGTTGCCGTGCACCACTTGCATTGACAGGCCGCGCGTTCCGGCCTACCTTAGTCACATACACGCAGCGGAGTACACACCATGAAAATCATTCTGAAAGTTTGAGGATGCCAACTAATCTATAATGGCGCTTCGATTCCGTCATTGCAGATTCATGGCCTTCCTTAAAGAACCCCCTTACACCCACGGCAGCACCGGCGGCAGCGCCGTGGTGCTGGTGAATCTTGGCACGCCGGACGCGCCCACGCGCTCGGCTGTGCGGCGCTATCTGAAGCAATTCCTGTCCGATCCGCGCGTGGTCGAGATTCCGCGCCTGGTGTGGTGGTTTATTCTCAACCTCATCATCCTGCCATTCCGCTCCGGCAAATCGGCCAGGAAGTACGCGTCGATCTGGACCCGCGAAGGCTCCCCCCTCAAGGTCAACACCCAGCAGCAGGCCCTGCTGCTGCGCGCCGCGCTGGGCGAGCGCGGCCACGGCAACGTCACCGTGGCCATGGCCATGCGCTACGGTTCGCCGTCCCTGCCGGATGTGCTGGCGCGCCTGAAGGCGGACGGCTGCGAACGCGTGGCCATCCTGCCCGCCTATCCGCAATATTCCGGCACCACCACCGGCTCCATCTACGACGCGGTGTTCGCCCATTACAAGCAGATCCGCAACGTGCCCGAGCTGCGCTTTGTGCGCAACTACCACGACCACGAAGGCTATATCGAGGCGCTGCAGGCGTCCATCCTGGCGCACTGGGACGCGCACGGCCGCCCGGACAAGCTGGTGCTGAGCTTCCACGGCGTGCCCAAGCGCACCCTGCTGCTGGGCGACCCCTACCACTGCGAATGCCTGAAAACCGCGCGCCTGCTGGCCGCCAAGCTGAAGCTGGCGCCGGAGCAGTATGTGGTCACCTTCCAGTCCCGTTTCGGCAAGGCCGAGTGGCTGCAGCCCTACACCGCGCCCACCGTGCAGCAACTGGCGCGCGACGGCGCGCGCCGCGTGGACGTGATCTGCCCCGGTTTCACCAGCGACTGCCTGGAAACCCTGGAAGAAATCGCAATGGAGGTGCGGCATGACTTCATGGCGGCGGGCGGCAAGGAATTCCACTATATTCCTTGCCTGAACGACACGCCTGCATGGATAGCCGCGATGGCCGAGATCGCCGAGCAGCACATGATAGGCTGGCCGACCATGATGGCGCAGCCGCAGCGCGATGCGCTCAAAAAAGCCGGCGAAACCGCCCGCGCGGCGGCCCTCAAGCTTGGTGCGGAAAACTGACAGTCGGTGGGCGAGGGCTGTCCACGTGACAATCAGCACTTGCCGGTGGTGAGTGCCAGCCTGTTACAATACCCGGTCTTCGGGCGGCAAAACTATCGTAATAACTCGGAATAGCAGATCCAGGCGACGGCCAGAAGGATGTAGGCCACGACGGAGGCTGCGATGAGTGGCAACTTCATGATGCGCTCCAGTACGCTGAGCGACGGCGGCGCCGTCTTCATTACATAGTAGCTGTTGCGGTGCAAAAAAATATATCTCTTGTGAGGCAGTTTGTAACGGCGCAGTTACATATCGAACAACGCCGCGCCTATACCCCTTGAAAAGATAGGTTATAGCCCCACTTGCTGCCCGTGCCGTACCGAGTCACGTCTAACATACGATTTGTAGGAGTCTTTCAGATGCAAGATCAGGAAAATCAAGCAGTCCCTAATCCCGAGGCGGAAGCAGCGCCAGCGCAGCCATCGACTCCCGCCGACGCCGGCGCGCCTTCGCTCGAAGAGCAGCTGGCCAGCACCGAGGCCCGCCTGGCCGAGATGCACGACGCCTTTATGCGCGCCAAAGCCGACGGCGAGAACATCCGCCGCCGCGCCCAGGAAGACGTTGCAAAAGCGCACAAGTTTGCGGTCGAGAGCTTCGCCGAGGCCATGGTGCCGGTGAAGGACAGCCTGGAAATGGCGCTGAAAGTGGAATCGCCGTCGCTGGACTCGCTGAAGGAAGGCGTGGAAATGACGCTGAAACAGCTCAATTCCGCCTTCGAGAAGAACCGCCTGCTGGAAATCATGCCGGTGCAGGGCGAGAAGCTGGACCCGAACAAGCATCAGGCCGTGGCCGTGGTGCCCGCCGAGCAGGAAGCCAACACCGTGGTGTCCGTGCTGCAAAAGGGTTACATGATCGCCGACCGCCTGCTGCGTCCGGCCATCGTGACGGCCGCGCAAGCGAAGTAAAGCGTTTCGCGCAAGCACTTGAAATCACACAGCATTTCCCACATATAAGCAGCATCTGAAACTTAGAACACAAGGAAAATAAATCATGGGCAAAATCATCGGTATCGACCTGGGAACCACCAACTCCTGCGTTTCGGTCATGGAAAACGGTCAACCCAAGGTCATTGAAAACGCGGAAGGCGCGCGCACCACGCCTTCGATCATCGCTTATCAGGAAGACGGCGAGATCCTGGTTGGCGCGACTGCGAAGCGCCAGGCGGTCACCAATCCTAAAAACACCCTGTACGCGGTGAAGCGCCTGATCGGCCGCAAGTTCGAAGAAAAAGAAGTGCAGAAGGACATCGCGCTGATGCCTTACCAGATCACCAAAGCCGACAACGGCGATGCGTGGATCGGCGTGCGCGACAAGAAACTGGCTCCGCCGCAGATCTCGGCTGAAGTGCTGCGCAAAATGAAGAAAACGGCGGAAGACTACCTCGGTGAAGAAGTCACCGAAGCCGTGATCACCGTGCCAGCGTACTTCAACGACTCGCAGCGCCAGGCGACCAAGGACGCCGGCCGCATCGCCGGTCTGGACGTCAAGCGCATCATCAACGAACCAACCGCAGCCGCACTGGCTTTCGGCCTGGACAAGACCGACAAGGGCGACCGCAAGATCGCCGTGTACGACTTGGGCGGCGGTACCTTCGACGTGTCCATCATTGAAATCGCGGACGTGGACGGCGAGAAGCAGTTCGAAGTGCTGTCGACCAACGGCGACACCTTCCTGGGCGGCGAAGACTTCGACCAGCGCGTGATCGACTACATCATCGACGAGTTCAAGAAGATCAACGGCCTGGACCTGAAAAAAGATCCGATCGCCCTGCAGCGCATCAAGGCTTCGGCCGAGCGCGCGAAGATCGAACTGTCGTCCTCGCAGCAGACCGAGATCAACGAGCCCTACATCGCCATGGCGAACGGCGCGCCGGTCCACCTGACCCTGAAGATGACCCGCGCCAAGCTGGAATCGCTGGTGGAAGAGCTGATCAACGCCACCATCGAGCCATGCCGCACCGCCATCAAGGATGCAGGCGTGAAAGTGTCGGACATCGACGACATCATCCTGGTCGGCGGCATGACCCGTATGCCTAAAGTGCAGGAAAAGGTCAAGGAGTTCTTCGGCAAGGATCCACGCAAGGACGTGAACCCGGACGAAGCCGTGGCCGTCGGTGCCGCGATCCAGGGTTCCGTGCTGTCGGGCGACCGCAAGGACCTGCTGCTGCTGGACGTGACCCCGCTGTCGCTGGGTATCGAAACCCTGGGCGGCGTGATGACCAAGATGATCCACAAGAACACCACGATTCCGACCAAGTTCTCGCAAGTGTTCTCGACCGCCGACGACAACCAGCCTGCCGTGACCATCAAGGTCTACCAGGGCGAGCGTGAAATCGCGGCCGGCAACAAGGGCCTGGGCGAATTCAACCTGGAAGGCATCCCGCCGGCATCGCGCGGCACGCCGCAGATTGAAGTGACCTTCGACATCGACGCCAACGGCATTCTGCACGTGGGCGCCAAGGACAAGGCCACCGGCAAAGAAAACAAGATCACCATCAAGGCGAACTCGGGCCTGACCGAGGACGAGATCCAGAAGATGGTGAAGGACGCCGAGCTGAACGCGGAAGAAGACAAGAAGGTCAAGGAACTGGCCGAGTCGCGCAACCAGGCCGACGCGCTGGTGCACTCCACCCGCAAGTCGCTGACCGAATACGGCGACAAGCTGGAAGCGGGCGAGAAAGAGAAGATCGAAGCGGCCATCACCGATCTGGAAGGCTCGATCAAGGCCGGCGACAAGGCCGACATCGACGCCAAAGTGGCGGCGCTGTCGACCGCTTCGCAGAAGCTGGGCGAGAAGATGTACGCTGACATGCAGGCCCAGCAAGGCGCTGCCGGCGCCGAAGGCGGCCAGCAGGCAGGCGGCCAGCAGGAAGCCAAGCCGCAGCAGGACGACGTGGTGGACGCCGACTTCAAGGAAGTCAAAGACAGCAAGTAAGAGTCCACCGGCTGCGGCCGCAAGACTGACGCCGAGCCGTGCATCCCTGCAAAGGGGCCGGCTCGGCTTTTTCGCATAATCAGTACCAGTAAAGAGCAAGGTGCCTAGAACATGGCAAAGCGTGATTTTTACGAGATCCTCGGGGTCGCCAAGAATGCGTCCGAAGACGAGATCAAGAAGTCCTATCGCAAGCTGGCGATGAAATACCATCCGGACCGCAATCCGGACAGCAAGGAATCGGAAGAGAAATTCAAGGAGGTCAAAGAGGCCTACGAGATGCTCACCAATCCGGAAAAACGCGAAGCGTATGACCGCTACGGCCATGCGGGCGTGGACCCGAACATGGGCGGCGGAGGCGGCGGCGGTTTCGGCGCGGGCGGCTTCGGCGATGCCTTCGGCGACATCTTCGGCGACATTTTCGGCGGCGGCGGCCGTGGCCGCAGCGCCGGTCCGCAGGTCTACCGCGGCGCCGACTTGCGCTACAACCTGGAAATCACGCTGGAGCAGGCCGCGCACGGCTTCGACACCACCATCCGCGTGCCGTCCTGGGACAAGTGCGACACCTGCCACGGTTCCGGCGCCAAGCCGGGCACGTCGCCGGTGACGTGCTCGACCTGCGGCGGCCACGGCCAGGTGCGCATGCAGCAGGGCTTCTTCAGCATCCAGCAGACCTGCCCGAAATGCCACGGCACCGGCAAGATCATCACCGATCCATGCTCGCCTTGCGGCGGCGCGGGCCGCATCAAGCGCAACAAGACGCTGGAAGTGAAGATCCCGGTCGGCATCGACAACGGCATGCGCATCCGCTCGTCGGGCAACGGCGAGCCGGGCACCAACGGCGGGCCGCCGGGCGACCTGTATGTGGAAATCCACATCAAGCAGCACGCGGTGTTCCAGCGCGAGGGCGACGACCTGCATTGCGAAATGCCGATCTCGTTTGCGCGCGCGGCCCTGGGCGGCGAAATCGAAGTGCCTACACTGTCGGGCAAGGTGTCGTTCACCATTCCGGAAGGCACCCAGTCGGGCAAGACCTTCCGCCTGAAGGGCAAGGGCATCAAGGGCGTGCGTTCCGGCTATCCGGGCGACCTGTTCTGCCACGTGGCGGTGGAAACGCCGGTCAAGCTGACCGACAAGCAGAAGGAACTGCTGCGCGAATTCGACCGTGCCACGGTCGAGGGCGGCTCCAAGCACAGCCCGCAAAGCAAGACCTGGCGCGACAAGGTGAAGGACTTCTTCGAATAAGCGTCATAGCGCGTTGGAGATGATGCGCCGCAGCAAATCAGGTAAGATAGCAACATCCCGGACCGCCCCTTGCCAACCCGGCAAACGGGCGGTCTTCGCACGTATGAGAGGACATATGAGTGAACTAACCGTAAGCGACAACGTCAGCGTTTCCCCATTGGCGGACCTGCTGGTCAACAACCGTGCCTGGGCCGATTCCATGGTTCAGCGCGACCCCGAATTCTTCAAGCGCCTGGAGCAGCAGGCCTCGCCGGAATACCTGTGGATAGGCTGCTCCGACAGCCGCGTGCCCGCCAATGAGCTGCTGGGCCTGGCGCCGGGCGACGTCTTCGTCCACCGCAACATCGCCAACGTGGTGGTGCACTCGGACCTGAACTGCCTGTCGGTGCTGCAGTTCGCCATTGAAGTGCTGAAGGTCAAGCACGTGATCGTCGTCGGCCACTATGGCTGCAAGGGCGTGCACGCGGCCATGACCGGCACCCGCGTCGGCCTGGTCGACAACTGGCTGCGCCATGTGCAGGACGTGCACCAGAAGCACGAGCGCTACCTGGGCGACGTGCTGCCGCAGGGCCAGCGCGCCGAGCGCATGTGCGAACTGAACGTGGTGGAGCAGGTGGTCAACGTCTGCCAGACCACCATCGTGCAGGACGCCTGGGACCGCGGCCAGCCGCTGACCGTGCATGGCTGGGTCTACGGCCTGAAGGACGGCCACCTGCATGACCTGGAGATGACCGTGAGCGCCGGCCACGAACTGGCCGCCTGCATCAAGAACCGCCTGGAAAAGTACGCCGCGATCGCGTAAGCACTGCGCCGGCGCGTCCGCCAGGCCAGGCCCCGCTCCCATCTACAGGGGCGGCGCCTGGCCATTTTTACGCCTGTCCCGGTCTTGACCCGCTGTTCTGCCGAGCGTACCGCCGGAGTGCGATATACTGTTTATTTGTACAGTATCGAGGCCGGCAATGGAGCTCACCGACAAGCTTGAAATCCTGGCG
This sequence comes from Pseudoduganella aquatica, assembly GCF_020865585.1. Lineage (NCBI taxonomy): Bacteria > Pseudomonadati > Pseudomonadota > Betaproteobacteria > Burkholderiales > Oxalobacteraceae > Pseudoduganella > Pseudoduganella aquatica. Next base: position 6,499,682 of record NZ_CP086370.1, on the reverse strand, counting down.
GACGCGGCGAAATACGACGCGTCCTGCGCCAGCAGCGGCGCGCCCAAGCGCAACTCCATCGGCAAGGACGGCCTCGGCGCCAGCACCGGCATGGGCATATGCCACAGCTACACGCCGGACGGGCGCTGCGTCTCGCTGCTGAAAATCCTGCTCACCAATTTCTGCATCTACGACTGCCAGTACTGCGTCAACCGCCGCACTTCCAACGTGCCGCGCGCCCGCTTCACGGTGCAGGAAGTGGTCAAGCTCACGGTCGATTTCTACCTGCGCAACTACATCGACGGCCTGTTCCTCAGCAGCGGCATTATCCAGTCGGCCGACTACACCATGGAGCAGCTGGTCGCCATTGCCCGCGAGCTGCGCGAAACGCACCAGTTCCGTGGCTACATCCACCTGAAAACCATCCCCGACGCCGATCCCGCCCTGATCGCCGCCGCCGGCCTGTATGCGGACCGGCTCAGCGTGAACATCGAGCTGCCCTCGCAGGCCAGCATCGCGCGCCTGGCGCCGGAGAAGAACGTCCACACCATCAAGCTGGCCATGGGCGCCATCCGGCTGCGGCTGGACGAAAAGGCCGAAGAACCGAAAGCCCCCGCCTTCGCCCCGGCCGGGCAGAGCACGCAGATGATAGTCGGCGCCGACGCCAGCGACGACAAGCACATCCTCGGCACCGCCGAAACCCTGTACAGCAGCTACAAGCTCAAGCGCGTGTACTACTCCGCTTTCAGCCCGATACCGGACAGCCCGAAAAGCGTGCCGCTGGCGCCGCCGCCCATGCAGCGCGAACACCGGCTGTACCAGGCCGACTTCCTGCTGCGCAGCTACGGCTTCCAGGTCAGCGAACTGCTGCCGGGTGACAGCACGCAACCCGGCAACCTGGCCCTGGACATCGACCCCAAGCTGGCCTGGGCGCTGGCCAACCGCGAGCATTTCCCCATGGACCTGAACCGCGCCGACGCGGGCATGATCGCGCGCGTGCCGGGCATAGGCCTGCGCAACGCGCAGCGCATAGTCGAGCTGCGGCGCATGCGGCGGGTGCGCTACGCCGACCTGTCGCGCCTGCGCTGCAGCATGAAGAAGGTCGCCCCCTTCATCATCGTGGCGGACTACGCGCCCGCGCGCGACACCACCCCGTCCGAGACACTGCGCCGCGCCATGGCCGACGCCCCGCAACAGATGAATCTGTGGCCCGAACTGCAGGCGGGCTGATGGACGAGCCGTGCGAGCTGGTCGCCGTCGCGGACTTCGACGGCTGGCGCGCGGCGGCGCGGGATCTGATCGTGCGCCGCGTGCCGCCCGGCTCCGTACAATGGATGGCGCCGGGCGGCGGCGGCGACCTGTTCGCCAGCGCATCGCCTGAGTTCCCGCCATCTGTGCCCGGCCCGGCCGCCGCACCGCTTCCCGCCCTGCGCGTGCCGCGCGAGTTGATGGCGCTATTGCAAACCGCATCCTGCTACCGCGCCGGGGACCGCTGGGCTTTCCTGTACAAAGTCCTGTGGCGCTGGCAGCAGGGGCAGCAGGAGGTCATGTCGATGGCGGACGAAGACGGCAACCGCTTGCAAACCATGGCTCGCGCTGTGCGCCGCGAAGAGCACGACATGCACGCCTACCTGCGCTTCCGCGAACGCCCGGCGGGCGAGGGCGCGCCGCGCTTCGTGGCCTGGTTCGAGCCCGCGCACGACGTGCTGCCGCAAGTGGCGCAGCACTTCGCGGACCGCATGGGCCGCGCCACCTGGCTGATCGCCACGCCGGACGCCACCGTGGTGTGGGACGGCGCCGCGCTGCACGCCACCGGCGCGCTCGCCCGTAGCGCCGCCGATATCGAGGATGCGGGCGAAGCGCTATGGCTCACCTACTACCGCAGCATCTTCAATCCCGCCCGCCTGAATCCGGACGTCATGCACAGCCACGTCCGCGCGCGCTTCTGGAAGAACATGCCCGAAGCCGCGCTGGTGCCGGAGATGGTGTCGCAAGCTGCCGCCGGCGCGCGCCGCGTGGGCCAGGCCAGCGCCGTGGGCCGCCGCAGCGGCACGACGATTCCGATCGCGCCCGAGAAAGCCCAGCCGGAGCGCCAGCAGCCGCACACGCTGGATGAGTGCCGCCGCTGCGAGCTGTGGGAGCACGCCACGCAAGCGGTGCCGGGCGAGGGCGACAGGAAAGCGCGCATCATGCTGGTCGGCGAACAGCCGGGCGACCAGGAAGATCTGCAAGGCCATCCCTTCGTCGGCCCCGCTGGAGCGCTGCTCGATAGCGCGCTGGCGCAGGCCGGTGTAAAGCGAGACAGCGTCTACATCACCAACGCGGTCAAGCACTTCAAATGGGAGCCGCGCGGCAAGCGCCGCCTGCACAAGACCCCGGCGCAGAAAGAGATACTGGCCTGCCGCTATTGGCTGGAGGGAGAGCTGGAGCAGGTGGCGCCGCAAGTGGTGGTGGCGCTCGGCAGCACCGCGCTGAAAGCCGTGCTGGAAGACAGCTACGCCGCGCTGAAAGACTACATGGACGCGCCGATGCAGCACGCTGGGCGCTGGATCATCGCCACCTACCATCCCGCGTACATCCTGCGCGTCCCCGGCGCAGCAGAAAAAGCCCGCGCCCTCGCCGCCATGGTGGAGGCGCTGCGCACCGCGCAGGCGCTGGCGGAGCATGGCGGGTTACGCGCTCCGCGCTAACCCGCCCTACGGCGTATCTGAGGTATCGACGGTATTCTTTGCATCCGTAGGGCGGGTTAGCAGCGCAGCTGCGTAACCCGCCAACCGCAGGCGCGCGAAAACCGCATATGAATAGCCGATAAGCTTCGTTTTCTTCATGAAGGGAGCGGCATAGACTGGGCGCATATTCAATGCAAGGACCAGCCCCATGTCTGCCGTTCTCAGTCCCGCCCGGACTTTCGATATCAAGGTGTTCGACGCCCCGCTGGGCGCGGAGGTGACGGATTTCGACCTGTCCCAGCCCTTAAGCAACCGCGATTTCCAGCGCCTGCACCGCGCGCACCTGGACCACCACGTGCTGGTGTTCCGCGACCAGCGCATCACGCCCCAGCAGCAGGTGGCGTTCAGCCGCCGCTTCGGCCCCCTGCAAATCCACGTGCTGCGCAATTTCCAGCTGGCCGAGGCGCCCGAGGTACTGATCATCTCCAACATCATCGAGAACGGCCAGCCCACCGGCCTGGGCGACGCCGGCCATTTTTGGCATTCCGACCTGTCGTACAAGGACAAGCCCAGCCTGGGCTCCATGCTGCACGCGCAGGAGCTGCCGGAGGAGGGCGGCGACACGCTGTTCGCCAATATGCACCTGGCCTATGAAACCCTGCCGGTGGCGCTGCGCCGCGCGGTGCAGGGGCTGCGCGCGGAGCACAGCTACTTGGCGCAGTACGAGGAGCTGCGCCGCCGCAATCCCTTCCGCCCGCCACTGACGCAGGCGCAAATCGACGAAGTGAAGCCGGTGCTGCAGCCTGTGGTGCGCGTGCACCCGGAAACCGGCCGCCGCGCGCTCTTCGTCAGCGAGCATTTCACCACGCGCATCGCCGGCCTGCCGGAGGACGAGAGCAAGGCGCTGCTGGCGGAACTTTTTCCGCACAGCGTCAAGCCCGAACACATCTACCGCCACCAATGGCGCCCCCACGACATGGTGTTCTGGGACAACCGCTCGCTGATGCACCTGGCGGCCGGCTGTCCGCCGCAGATGCGCCGCAAGCTTTATCGCACCACCATCGAAGGCGACGTCCCTTTCTGAACCCATTCCGGAGCAAGCATGAGCAAACTGAAATTCATCGCCGCAGCCATTGCTGCCGCCACGCTGGGCCTGAGCGCGCAGGCGCAGGCCGAAGGACGCATCCGCATCGCCGAGCAGTTCGGCGTCACCTATCTGCTGCTGAACATTGCGCAGGACCAGAAGCTGATCGAAAAACACGGCAAGCAGCAGGGCATCGACATCGTGGTCGAGCGCACCCAGCTCTCCGGCGGCCCCGCCATCAATGACGCGCTGCTGTCCGGGAACATCGATATCGCCAGCGCGGGAGTCGGCCCGCTGCTGACGATATGGGACCGCACCAGCGGCAAGCAGAACGTGAAGGGCGTGGCCTCGCTGGGCAACTTCCCCTACTACCTGGTCAGCAACAACCCCAAGGTGAAGACGATAGCCGACTTCACCGAGAAGGACCGCATCGGCTTGCCGGCGGCGGGCGTGTCGGTGCAGTCGCGCATTCTGCAGATGGCGGTGGCCAAGCAGTGGGGCGACAAGGAATTCAGCCGCCTGGACAAGCTCACGCAAACGCTGCCGCATCCGGACGCCGCCGCAGCGGTGATCGCGGGCGGCACGGAGATCAACGCGCACTTCGGCAATTCGCCTTACCAGGAGCAGGAGCTGGCGCAAAATCCGAACGCGCGCATCGTGCTCAATTCCTATGATGTGCTGGGCGGCCCAAGCTCGTCGACGGTGCTGTACGCCACCGAGAAGTACCGCAACGAGAATCCCAAGACCTACCGCGCCTTCACCGCCGCGCTGGCGGAGGCGGCGCAGTTCGCAACGGCCAATCCCGAGGGCGCGGCGGACGCGTATCTGCGCGTGAGCAAGAGCAAAGTGGATCGCGCTTTGCTGCTCAAGATTATCAAGAACCCGCAGGTGCAGTTCAAGGTGGCGCCGCAGAACACCTACGGGCTGGCGCAGTTCCTGCACCGCGTGGGCGTGCTGAAGAACCAGCCTGCGAGCTGGCGCGTTTACTTCTTTGACGACCCGGCCATCGGCCAGGGCGGATAGGACAGCCATGAGCCAGCAGCCGCAATTGCATGCCGTGCCGAAGTGGCACACCCAGTCCATCGCCGCGCCGCGACCGGCCGTGCAGCCGCTGCTGCGCGCGGAAGGCATCAGCCTCGAATACCGCAGCCGGGCGCATACGGTGCGCGCCACGCACGACGTGAGCTTCGACGTGTATCGCGGCGACCGTTTCGTGCTGCTCGGGCCATCGGGCTGCGGCAAGTCTTCGCTGCTGAAGGCGGCGGGTGGATTCATTGCGCCCAGCGCGGGCCGCATCAGCATCAATGGGCAGGCGGTGAACGGGCCGGGACCGGACCGCGTGGCCGTGTTCCAGGAATTCGACCAGCTGCCGCCTTGGAAAACCGTGAAGCAGAACGTCATGTTCCCGCTGCTGGCTTCCAAAAAGCTGAAGCGCAACGAGGCCGAGGAAAGGGCCATGCACTGGATAGGCAAAGTCGGCCTGGCCGGGTTTGCGGACGCGTATCCGCACACGCTGTCCGGCGGCATGAAGCAGCGCGTGGCCATTGCGCGCGCGCTCGCCATGCAGCCGGAGGTGCTGCTGATGGACGAACCGTTCGCCGCGCTGGATGCGCTCACGCGCCGCAAGATGCAGGAGGAGCTGGGCCGCCTGTGGGAGGAGGCGCGCTTTACGCTGCTCTTCGTCACCCACTCGATAGAGGAAGCGCTGGTGGTGGGCAACCGCATCTTGCTGCTGTCGCCGCACCCGGGCCGCGTACGCGCGGAACTGAACAGCCACCAGTTCGGACTGCACAGCACCGGCAGCCCGGAATTCCAGTCCGCCGCCAATCGCATCCACCGCTTGCTGTTCGACGAGGACACCGCCGCTGCGCCGGAAAGCGCCGTCGGCAGGAGGCTGGCGTTATGAGTCTGCTGCTTGAACCGCCGATCCGGCAGGAATTCGAATACGCCGCCGCGCCGGCCGCCCCCGCGAGCGTCACCCGCCCCCTGCCGCTTGCGCAGCGCGCCTGGCAGCAGGACTGGCTGCGCAAAGGGCTGATCCTGCTGGCGCTGGCCGCCGGCTGGGAGCTCATCGCGCGCTGGCAGAACAATGACCTGCTGCTGCCCACCTTCCTGCAGACCGCGCGCGCCTTCGTGGACGGCATCGCCAGCGGCGAACTGCTGGAGCGCGTGCGCATCTCGCTGGCGGTGCTGCTGCAGGGCTATGTGCTGGGCGTGATCGCCGCCTTCGCGCTGACGGCGCTGGCCGTCACCACGCGCCTGGGCCGCGACCTGCTGGAAGCGCTGGTCGCCATGTTCAATCCCTTGCCCGCCATCGCGCTGCTGCCGCTCGCCTTGCTGTGGTTCGGCCTGGGCAACGGCAGCCTGCTGTTTGTGATCGTGCACGCGGTGCTATGGCCGCTGGCGCTGGGCGCCTACGCCGGCTTCCAGGGCGTGCCTGAAACGCTGCGCATGGCGGGCCGCAACTACGGCCTGCGCGGGCTGCCGCTGGTGGTGCAGATCCTGGTGCCGGCCGCGTTGCCCGCCATCGTCTCCGGCCTGAAGATAGGCTGGGCCTTCGCCTGGCGCACGCTGATCGCAGCCGAGCTGGTCTTCGGCGTCTCGTCCGGCAAGGGCGGGCTGGGCTGGTACATCTTCCAGAACCGCAACGAGCTCTACACCGACAAAGTGTTCGCCGGCCTCGCTGCCGTCATCCTGATCGGCCTGCTGGTGGACAGCCTGGTCTTCCGCACGCTGGAGCGCCTCACCATCCGCCGCTGGGGCATGCAGCGCTGACTGTGTAGTTTGCGCAGCCGCATGGCGGCAGCCGGCGCCACCGGTTAATTAGCCGCCAACTATATTGCCGATAGGAATTTTAAATGGCCATTCAGTAATAAACCGTTGCGCTCAGTCCATCGTTAAACGATAATTTGTCTAGGACATTTCGACATTTTATGGTTTTTCATGGCAAATATGCTCACAATTGCAAGTATTTCACTGGAGACCGGCGTCTCCAAGGAAGTGCTGCGCAAATGGGAGGAGCGCTACGGTTTTCCGGTACCCGAGCGTGACGCCAGTAGCCACCGGACTTATGCCCAACACCAGGTGCTGCGTCTGAAGCTCATCAAGCGTCTGATCGACCGCGGCATGCGTCCCTCCCAAGTGGTGCCGCTGGATGAAGAAGGTCTGCAATCGCTGCTCCTCGCACACGAAGAAGCGCCGGTTTCCGCCGAGGTGGACACAGGCGTGATGGCGGAATTGATGGCCCTGCTGCGCTGCCGCGACCGCAGCGCTTTGACGCAACGGTTGAAGCAGGAAGTCGGTCTGCTCGGGCTGGAAAAATTCGTGCTCGAAGTGATGTGCGCGCTGAACGTCGCAGTGGGGCAGGCCTGGGAACGCGGCGAGATCGGCATTCGCGATGAGCATGTGTACACGGAAGTCATACAGAACCTGATACGGGAAGAGTTATCGGCGGTCAGCAAGCCCGATGGGCTGCCGCGCATCCTGGTCACCACGCCATCCGGGGAACTGCATACGATGGGCCTGCTCATGGCGGAGGCGCTGACATCGCTGCACGGGGCCTGCTGCATCTCGCTGGGCGCACAGACGCCGCTGGAAGAAATTCCGCATGCGATACGCGACTACCGGGCCGATATCGTCTGCCTTTCCTTTAGCGCCGCCTTTCCGAGGCGACGCATCCCGCCATATTTGAAATCGCTGCGCGCCGCTGTGCCGCAAGCGGTGGAGATCTGGGTCGGCGGCGCCGGTGTGGCCGGGCTGGACCGTTCGCCGCGCGGCATCAAGCTAATGGCAACGCTCGATCAACTTGGCGCCACCCTGCACAAGTACCGACTGGCACATCAGGTGGCGCTGTCACGGGTCGCGGTGTAAGCAAGCGCCTGCGGTTGGAATACCAATTTCGAAGCATCACCATCAAAGGAAAACACATGTCCATCAATCAGTTGGTCTACATCAGCCAGGCGACGCGAAAAATGTCGAGCGAGGCCTTGCTCGAGATCCTCAAAACCGCCAAGGAAAACAATCAAACCATGGACGTGACCGGTAGCCTGTTCTACAACGGTGGCTGGTTTCTGCAGGTGCTGGAGGGGCCGCTGGAGACGCTCAATGCGCTCTACAGGAAGATTGAAAAGGACCCGCGCCACAAGCATTCCCGCATTCTCTACAACGAGCCGGCCAAGTTCCGCACCTTTACGCGCTGGAGCATGAACATGACCAACCTGGACGACCGCCAGGCGGACAAATACGACCAGCTGGTGGAAGTGATAGACGCGGCCAAAACGGACCGCAAGATCGGCGCGGCGTCGCCGGCGGTCACGCTGCTGAGAATCTTCAAGGATTAATTCCCGCCAGCAAAGCTGGCAACCGGCGTCGCAAGTCCGGCGCCTGCGTTTTTATCAACGCCTACATTCGAGATAGACCTATGACACTCTCCAACTTAAAAATCGGTGCGCGGCTGTACCTGGCATTTGGTGTCATCGTTGTCCTGCTGGTTGGACTGGTGACGCTGGCCGAGAACAATTTTGGCCGGCTCAGTGCCGCCAACAAGCTGAACGTGCACACCTATGAAGTGCTGGGCGAAGCAGCCGCCGTGCTTGAAAGCCTGATCAATATCGAGACCGGGCAGCGCGGCTATGCGCTGACCGGCAAAGACGCCTCGCTCGAGCCCTACCAGGAGGGCAAGAAGGACTTCAGCCTGCATCTGGACAAGCTGCGCGAGCTGACAGCGGACAACCCCGCCCAGCAGCAACGCCTGAAGGATCTGGCGGAGGCGCAGCGGAAATGGCTGGCCGACGCCATTGACCCGGCCATTGCGCGACGGCGCAGCGCTGGCGACGCCCCCGAGGCCATGGCTGCGGTTGCCGCGCTGGAGCAGTCGAACAGGGGCAAGGCCGGCATGGACGGCATGCGCGCCGTGCTGCGTCTGGTCAAGCAGGAAGAGCAGGGTCTGCTGAAACATCGCTCCGAGAGCGCCGAGCAGCAGCGCCAGCGCACCGACATCGTGATGATAGGTGGCGGGCTGGTGGCGGCGCTGCTGGCGGCAGTGCTTGCTGTGCTGCTGGCCAGGAATATCACGCGCCCGCTGCACCAGGCGGTGGCGGTGGCGCAGCGGGTGGCGCAGGGCGACCTGGGCGGCCAGATCGACGTCCGCAGCAAAGATGAAACCGGCGCGCTGATGCTGGCCCTGAGCCAGATGACTGCGGCGCTGGTGGGCATCGTGCAAAACGTCCGCAACGGCACGGACACGATCGCGACGGCATCGGCAGAAATCTCGGCCGGGAATATGGACTTGTCCTCGCGCACGGAACAGCAGGCCAGTTCGCTGGAGGAAACCGCCTCGTCGATGGAGGAGCTGACCTCGACCGTGAAGCAGAATGCCGATAGCGCGCGGGAAGCCCGTGACCTGGCGGATTCCGCCTCCAGCGTGGCGGTGCGCGGCGGCGCCATGGTGGCGGAAGTTGTGGACACCATGGCCTCGATCAACGAATCGGCGCGCAAGATTGTCGACATCATCGGTGTCATCGACGGGATCGCCTTCCAGACCAATATCCTGGCGCTCAACGCGGCCGTCGAGGCGGCGCGCGCCGGCGAGCAGGGGCGCGGCTTTGCCGTGGTCGCCACCGAAGTGCGCAACCTGGCCCAGCGTTCGGCCGGCGCCGCGAAAGAGATCAAGACCCTGATTGACGACTCCGTCGCCAAGGTCGACCAGGGCAGCAAGCTGGTCGACCGGGCCGGCGCCACCATGGAGGAAGTGGTGCAAAGCGTGCAGCGCGTCAACAGCATCATCAGCGACATCGCGGCCGCCAGCGAGGAGCAGCGAACCGGCATTGAACAGGTCAACGAGGCCATTGCACAGATGGACCAGGTGACCCAGCAAAATGCGGCGCTGGTGGAACAGGCTGCCGCTGCCTCCAGCGCCATGCAGGACCAGGCGATGACCTTGTCGGGCGCCGTCAGCGTGTTCCGGCTGGGCGAGCGCGACCCTGCGCCGGCATCGGCCGTTTGGACGGCAAGCCAGCCTGGCCAGGCCGGGGCACGCCAGGCGCAGCGCCCAGCCCCGCTGAAACAGCTGGCGCCGGCCAAGGCCGCCGCGCCCGCCAAGAGCGAGGAATGGGCCGAGTTTTAAGCCGTCCCGATTCGGCCGGGGATGCCGCCGCAGGTGATGCTGGCCCAAAAAATGGTTAAGATGGCTGTCCTGCCATCCAATGAAAGCCATCTTATGCGTCACGCTTGCGCCCTGCTGCTCGCCCTCGGATTCACCGCCGCCGCCCACGCCGCCGATGTGCCGGCGGAGGCGGCGCTCAAGCACGCCAAGGCGCTGCTGGACAAGACGCCGCTGGTCGATGGCCACAATGACTTGCCGTGGACCATACGCGAGGACGAGGCCCACCCCATGGACGTGGACGCCTACGACCTGCGCAAGCCCAACGTCCAGCAGACCGACTTGCCGCGGCTGAAGGAAGGCCGCGTGGCGGTGCAGTTCTGGAGCGTCTACGTGCCGGGCGAATTGAAGCAGGGCTGGGCGCGCACCCAGCTGGAGCAGATCGACCTGGCCAAGCGCATGATCGCGCGCTACCCCGAGCGCCTGGTGCTGGCCACCCGCAGCAGCGACATCGCCAAGGCCCGCAAGTCCGGCAAGGTGGCCAGCTTCCTCGGCATGGAGGGCGGCCACGTGCTGGAGAACAGCCTGGGCGCGCTGCGCGCCTATTACGACCTGGGCGCCCGCTACATGACGCTGACCCACAACGTGACCCTGGACTGGGCCGACGCCGCCCTGGACCAGCCGCGCAACGGCGGCCTCACCGCGTTCGGCAAGGAAGTGGTGCGCGAGATGAACCGCCTGGGCATGCTGGTGGACCTGAGCCACACCAGCCCGGACGTGATGCGCCAGGCGATCGACACCAGCGAGGCGCCCGTCATCTTCTCCCATTCCAGCGCCCGCGCCCTGGTGGACCACCCGCGCAACGTGCCGGACGACGTGCTGGCCCGCGTGGCGGCCAACGGCGGCGTGGTGATGGTGACTTTCGTGCCGGCCTTCGTCTCCAACGACTACAAGCGCTGGAAAGACGGCCTGGCGGCCCGCACCAAGACCGTGGACCGCGGCAGCGCGGCCTATAAAGTGGTGGAGGCGGCCTACATCAAGGAGGCCGGCGCCGCGCCCAAGGCCACCCTGAAGCAGGTGGCCGACCATATCGACCATGTGGCCAAGGTGGCCGGCGTGGACCATGTGGGCCTGGCCGCCGACTTCGACGGCGGCGCCACCACCGAGGGCCTGCAGGACGTGTCCACCTACCCGGCCCTGTTCGCCGAGCTGATCCAGCGCGGCTGGGAGGACGCCGACCTCGCCAAGTTGGCCGGTGGCAATCTTATCCGTGCCTTCGCCAAGGCCGAACAGGTCGCCGCCCGCCTGCAGAAAGAGCGCGCCCCCTCCCTCGCGGCGTTGCCGTCGAAACTCCCGTCAAAATAGTGATCGTTCGGGGGTGGTTTGATTCTTGCTAGTTACCCTGCATGGAATCAGAGCACCCCAAGATGGCATCCAAGCGACAATCAGCGCCCCCGGCGCGCCCCCTCCGTATCGTGGTGGTCCAGGCGGCCGACGCGGCGCTGCGCGCGCAGGCGCTGAACGTGGGCCTGCAGGAAGCGGGCTACGAGATCGTGGCCTCGCTCCCGGCCGACATGCATCTGCCCGAGCAGATCGCCCTGCTGCAGCCCGACATGATCATCATCGACGCCGAATCGGACGCGCGCGACGTGCTCGAGCACATCGTCATCGCCACCCGCGACGAGCGCCGCCCCATCGTCATGTTTACCGAGGACGACGCCACTTCCAGCATGGAAGCCGCCATGGCGGCCGGCGTGTCCGCCTATATCGTGGCGGGACTGCAGGCCGAGCGCATCAAGCCGGTGCTCAACGTGGCGCTGGCGCGCTTCAAGCAGGAGCAGAAGCTGCTCGCCGAACTGGACGACACCCGCCACAAACTGGCCGAGCGCAAGGTCATCGACCGCGCCAAGGGCCTGCTCATGACGCGCCACGGCATGACCGAGGACGCGGCCTACCAGAAGCTGCGCACCATGGCCATGAACAAGAATTTGAAGCTCGCCGAGATCGCCCAGCGCATTCTCGACGTAGAGGATTTGCTAGGCTGATTTGGTGCATCGCACCAAGACAGTGCATTTTTTAGAGGAAAAGAGCGATGACGAAGCATGCGGCACCGGAAAAGCAAATGGTCAGGATAGGGTTCAACCCGCTGACCGACTGCGCCTCCGTCGTCATGGCTGCGGTGCTGGGCTTTGATGAAAAATACGGCATCAAGATCGTGCCGAGCAAGGAATCGTCCTGGGCCGGCGTGCGCGACAAGCTGCTCAGCGGCGAGCTGGACGCGGCCCACTCGCTGTACGGCATGGTGTACGGCACCCAGCTGGGCGTGGGCTGGCAAAAGCGCGACATGGCCATCCTGATGAATCTGAACCGCAACGGCCAGGCCATCACCCTGTCGCGCCGCCTGGCCGAGCAGGGCGCGGTGGACGGCGCCACGCTGGCCGCGCTGATGCAAAGCGCGCCGCGCACCTACACCTTCGCCCAGACCTTCCCCACCGGCACCCATGCCATGTGGCTGTACTACTGGATGGCGGCGCACGGCATCGACCCCATGCGCCATGCGCGCGTGATCACGGTGCCGCCGGCACAAATGGTGTCCAACCTCGGCGCCGGCCATATGGACGGCTTCTGCGCAGGCGAACCCTGGGGCCACCGCGCGGTCATGGACGGCATCGGCATCACCGCCGCCACCAGCCAGCAGATCTGGCCCGAGCACCCGGAAAAAGTGCTGGCCACCTCGGCCGAGTTCGCGCGCGCCCACCCCAACACCTGCCGCGCGGTGATCGCCGCCGTGCTGGAGGCCAGCCGCTGGATAGACGCCTCGGCCGCCAACCGCATGGCCATGGCCGAGATTATTTCGGCCGTGCCCTATGTGAACACCAGCAAGGACGTGATCAGCGCCCGCATCCTCGGCCACTACCAGGACGGCCTGGGCAAGAGCTGGGAAGACCCGCATCCGCTGCGCTTCCACCACGAGGGCGCGGTGAATTTCCCCTTCCTGTCGGACGGCATGTGGTTCATGACCCAGCAACGGCGCTGGGGCCTGCTCAAGGCCGATCCCGACTACCTGGCCGTGGCCAGCGCAGTCCACCAGATAAAGCTATACCGCGAAGCAGCGGAAATGACGGAGACACCCGTGCCGCAAGGCGTTCTGCGCAGCTCCACACTGATGGATGGCAAGCAGTGGGATGGCAGCAACCCGGAACGCTATGCGGCGTCCTTCAGCATCAGGCAGTAGCGAGGCTGTAAACCAATACCAAGAGGGTGCAGATGGCAAATTACGGATCGGCCGCACTGGCCATGAAAAACGAGGCGCCCGCGCTGTCCGGGGAAGTATTCGGCGCACTGATCAACCTGTCCGGCCGGCGCCGCTTCACGTCGCAGCGCCTGGTGCTGTACGCGGTGCTGGCGGGGCAGGGGCAGGAAAACGCCGCCGCCACTGCGCGCGAGGCGCTGGCGCTGTTCCGCGGCGCGCACCACGCGCTGGTGAACGGCAGCGACACGGTGCCCGGCATCTTCTGCCCGGAGCTGGAGGAAGTCTATTTCGGCCGCACCGGCGGCGACCGCCAGATCCAGGACTTCATGGGCCTGGCCGAGCGCACCCTGGAGGCGGCCGAGAGCGCGCCCGGTTCGCCCCGCGCTGCCGCCCAGCTGGCGCAGCTGGTGGAAATGACCACGCCGGTGCTGGCGCTGCTCAACCAGATCACCGCCATCTATGAAGAACAGTCCAAAAAGCACGCGCTGCTGATGAAAAAGCAGCTGCGCGGCGTGATCACGGAAATCGAGACCATCGCCAAGCAGGCCAAGATGGTGTCCTTCAACGCCCGCATCGTGGCGGCGCGGGCCGGCTTCGCGGGGCGCGAGTTCGCCGTGGTGGCGGGCGTGCTGTCCAACATCACCGGCGAAATCGACGACATGGTGAAAGCGGCGCTGACCGCCGCCAACGCATAGGGCATAGGGGATAGGAGAACGGTATGAACAAGCAAGGCAAAGTCACCCTGGTGGGCGCCGGTCCCGGCGACCCGGACCTGCTCACCATCAAGGCCGCCAAGGCCATCGCCGCCGCCGACGTGCTGCTGGTGGACGACCTGGTGAATTCGGACATCCTGGCCTGCGCCTCGCCGCAGGCGCGCGTGATCCAGGTGGGCAAGCGCGGCGGCTGCCAGTCCACGCCGCAGGAATTCATCGAGCGCCTGATGATCGCCGAGGCGCGCGCCGGCCACAGCGTGGTGCGCCTGAAAGGCGGCGACCCCTATCTGTTCGGGCGCGGCGGCGAGGAGCGCGCGCAGCTGCTGGCGCACGGCATCGAAGTGGACGTGGTGCCCGGCATCAGCAGTGGCCTGGCCGCGCCGTCCAGCATCGGCATTCCGCTCACGCACCGCTCCTGGAGCCAGGGCGCGGTCTTCGTCACCGGCCACGGCAAGGACGCCGGGGCCGAGCCGAACTGGCCGGCGCTGGCGCAAAGCGGCCTGACGCTGGTGATCTATATGGGCGTGGCGCGCTGCGCCGCCATCCAGGCCGGCCTGCTGGCGGGCGGCGCGCGCGCGGACACGCCGGTGGCGGTGGTGCAGTCGGCCACGCGCGAGGCGCAGCGCCAGCTGGTCACCACGCTGGGCGAGCTGCCGCAGGCGCTGGCCGCCAGCGGACTGGGCAGCCCCAGCATCATCGTGGTGGGCGACGTGGTGCGCTGCGCCGACGCCTGGCCGGCCGATGCACGCAATGGTGCACCATCGCTGTGCGCTGCTGCACCGCAATATGCCACCGGCACCCTGAATTAATTTCATTGAGGAAATAATATCGGCCTCTAGCCCGGCAAACCGCCTGCGCCCTGTCTGGCACGCCTCTTGCAAAGGATAAGGACAGGATCAATGGCGATCCCCCAAACAAATGCGCTGGTCTAACGACGGACTGGCAGGACAACGGCGTCCGCCCAGCTTGAGTTAGATCAAGGCTGCGCGGACGCTTTTTTGTTTTCTAGACGGGATAAAAAAATGGCCAGCAAAGCTAACAGCATCAAGCTCTTCACGATCTCCACGCCGCCGATGCGTGCCTTCCACCTGACCTGGATGGCCTTCTTCATCTGCTTCTTCGCCTGGTTCGCCTGCGCGCCGCTGATGCCGGTCATTAAAGGCGAATTCGGCCTGACGATGGCGCAGGTCGCCAACATCAACATCGCGGCGGTGGCCATCACCATCATCGTGCGCCTGATCATCGGCCCGCTGTGCGACCATTTCGGCCCGCGCAAAGCCTACACCGGCCTGCTGCTGCTGGGCGCCATTCCCGTGCTGGGCGTGGCCGCGTCGCAGAGCTACGAAAGCTTTTTATTTTTCCGTTTGCTGATCGGCGCGGTGGGCGCCAGCTTCGTCATCACCCAGTACCACACCTCGGTGATGTTCGCCTCCAACGTGGTGGGCACCGCCAACGCGGCCGCCGCAGGCTGGGGTAACGCCGGCGGCGGCGCCGCGCAAGCGCTGATGCCGCTGCTGATGGCCGCCATGGTCATGCTGGGCGTGAACGAAACGCTGGGCTGGCGCGCCGCCCTGGTGGTGCCGGGCGTGCTGATGCTCATCATGGCCGTGGTCTACTACAAATTCACCCAGGACTGCCCGCAAGGCAATTACAGCGATCTGCGCGCCGCCGGCATCGCCATCGAGGGAGGGAAAAAAGGCGGCTGGGACAGCTTCAAGCTGGCCGCCACCAACTACCGCGTGTGGCTGCTGTTCGTCACCTACGGCGCCTGCTTCGGCGTGGAGATCTTCATCCACAACATCGCCGCCGTCTACTACACCGACCACTTCAAACTGTCGCTGGGCCAGGCCGGCATGGCCGCCGGCAGCTTCGGCCTGCTGGCGCTGTTCGCCCGTGCCCTGGGCGGCTGGATCTCGGACAAGGCCGCGCTGCGCGGCAACCTGAACAGCCGCGTCACGCTGCTGTTCATCATGATGATAGGCGAAGGCCTGGGCCTGCTGTGGTTCTCCCACGCCGAAAGCGTCGCCTTCGCGGTGATCGCCATGCTGGTGTTCGGCCTGTTCACCCACATGGCCTGCGGCGCCACCTACGCGCTGGTGCCCTTCGTCGACAAGCGCGCCCTGGGCGGCGTGGCCGGCATCATCGGCGCGGGCGGCAACGTCGGCGCGGTGGCGGCGGGCTTCCTCATGAAGGGCATGGGCGGCGACGTGCAGCAAACCCTGAGCATCCTCGGCGTGCTGGTCGGCGCCTCGGCGCTGTGCGCCATCGCCGCGCGCTTCGGCAGCGCAGCGCAAGAAGAATCGGCCCTGGCCGCAGCTTAAGAATCTAGGAGCAAAGCAATGAACATCATCGTCATCGGCCACGGCATGGTAGGCCACAAATTCCTTGAAAGCCTGGCCACGCACGGCGCCGGTACTGCGCTGAACGTCACCATCCTGTGCGAGGAACCGCGTCCCGCGTACGACCGCGTGCACCTGTCCGAATTCTTCGCCGGCAAAAGCGCGGAAGACCTGTCCCTGGTCAAGCCGGGCTTCTTCGATCGCGACGACATGGTGCTGCGCCTGAACGCCCGCGCCACGGCGATCGACGCGGCCGCCAAGACCGTCACCACCAGCGACGGCGATGTGCTCAGCTACGACAAGCTGGTGATGGCCACCGGCTCCTTCCCCTTCGTGCCGCCGCTGCCGGGCAAGGACCGCAAGGACTGCTTCGTCTACCGCACCATAGAAGACCTGGAAGCCATGCTCGAATGCGGCAAGCGCTCCAAGACCGGCGTGGTGATCGGCGGCGGCCTGCTCGGCCTGGAATGCGCCAAGGCCCTGCGCGACATGAAGCTGGACACCCACGTGGTGGAATTCTCGCCGCGCCTGATGGCGGTGCAGGTGGACGACGGCGGCGCGCGCGTGCTGCGCTCCAAGATCGAAGCGCTGGGCGTGACCGTGCACACGGCGAAGAACACCACCGCCATCGTGGACGGCGTGGACGGCACCCACCGCATGCAATTCGCCGACGGCTCCCACCTGGACGCCGACATGATCGTGTTCTCGGCCGGCATCCGCCCGCGCGACATGCTGGCCAAGGAAAGCGGCCTGGAAGTCGGCCCGCGCGGCGGCATCGTCATCGACAACAACTGCATGACCTCGGACCGCGACATCTACGCCATCGGCGAGTGCGCGCTGTGGGGCGGCATGGTCTACGGCCTGGTGGCCCCCGGCTATGAAATGGCGCGCGTGGCGGCCAAGCACCTGCTGGGCGAAGCGGCCGAATTCAACGGCGCCGACATGAGCACCAAGCTGAAACTGATGGGCGTGGACGTGGCCTCCATCGGCGACCCGCACGGCAAGGAAGAAGGCAGCCGCGTGTACCAGTTCATGGACGAGCGCAAGCAGATCTACAAGAAGATCGTGGTGTCGAGCTGCGGCCGCTACCTGCTGGGCGGCGTGATGGTGGGCGACGCCAGCGAATACGGCACCCTGCTGCAAATGATGCTCAACAAGATAGAGCTGCCGGACTCGCCCGAGTTCCTCATCCTGCCGCAGTCGGACGGCAAAGCCAAGCCCGGCCTGGGCGTGGACGCGCTGCCCGACAGCGCCCAGATCTGCTCCTGCAACGACATCTCGAAGGGCGCCATCTGCGCCGCCGTGGCCGACGGCGCCACCAGCATCGGCGCGGTCAAATCCTGCACCAAGGCCGGCACCGCCTGCGGCGGCTGCGTGCCGCTGGTCACGCAGGTGATGAAAGCCGAAATGAAGAAGCAGGGCATGGACGTGAACAACCACGTCTGCGAACACTTCGCCTACTCGCGCCAGGAGCTGTACCACCTGATCCGCGTCGGCCAGATCCGCACCTTCGACGCGCTGCTGGCGCAGCACGGCAAGGGCCTGGGCTGCGACGTCTGCAAGCCGCTGGCCGCAAGCATCCTGGCCTCCTGCTGGAACGACTTCGTGCTGAAGAAGGAACACGCCAGCCTGCAGGACACCAACGACTACTTCCTGGGCAATATCCAGAAGGACGGCACCTACTCCGTGGTGCCGCGCATGCCGGGCGGCGAAGTCACGGCCGACGGCCTGATCGCCGTCGGCACCGTGGCCAAGAAATACGGCCTGTACACCAAGATCACCGGCGGCCAGCGGGTCGACCTGTTCGGCGCGCGCGTCGAGCAGCTGCCCGTCATCTGGGAAGAGCTGATCGCGGCCGGCTTCGAAACCGGCCACGCCTACGGCAAATCGCTGCGCACCGTGAAATCCTGCGTCGGCTCCACCTGGTGCCGCTACGGCGTGGACGACAGCGTCGGCCTGGCCATCGAACTGGAAAACCGCTACAAGGGCCTGCGCACGCCGCACAAGATCAAGTTCGGCGTCTCCGGCTGCACCCGCGAATGCGCCGAAGCGCAAGGCAAGGACGTCGGCATCATCGCCACCGAAAAGGGCTGGAACCTCTACGTGTGCGGCAACGGCGGCATGAAGCCGCGCCACGCCGAGCTGATCGCCTCCGACCTGGACAAGGCCACGCTGGTGCAGTACATCGACCGCTTCCTGATGTTCTACACCCGCACCGCCGACCGCCTGCAGCGCACCAGCACCTGGCGCGACAACCTGGAAGGCGGCCTGGATTACCTGAAGGACGTGGTCATCAAGGACAAGCTGAACATCGCCGCCGAGCTGGAAGCCGAAATGCAAAGCGTGGTCGACACCTACGAGTGCGAATGGAAAGCCGCCGTCAACGACCCGGAAACGCGCAAGCGCTTCCGCCACTTCGTCAACAGCGAGCAGGCCGACCCGAACGTCATCTTCATGGAAGAGCGCGGCCAGATCCGCCCGGCCACGCTCGAAGAGCGCAAAGCCGTCGTCATCCCGATCAAAGTAGCTTGAGGAGAACCACCATGCACCGCGACATCCAAAACGACCGCTGGACCGCAGTTTGCGCGCTGGACGACATCGTCCCCAACACCGGCGTGTGCGCGCTGCTGCAAGGCGAGCACGTGGCCGTGTTCCACGTGAACGACGGCGAGCAGCGCGTGTTCGCCATCCACAACTACGACCCCAACTCGCAGGCCTCCGTGCTCTCGCGCGGCCTGGTCGGCAGCCTGGGCGAACGCATCGTGGTCGCCTCGCCGATCTACAAGCACCACTTCGACCTGCAGACCGGCGAGTGCCTGGAAGCCCCCGAGCACTCGGTGGCCACCTACCCGGCGCGCATCGACGGCGGCAAAGTCTGGGTGGGTGCGTAATGAAACCCGCACTGGTCGTCATCGGCAACGGCATGGCGGGCATGCGCACCGTCGAAGAGCTGCACAAGCTCGCGCCGGACCTGTACGACATCACCGTGTTCGGCGCCGAACCATACGGCAACTACAACCGCATCCTGCTCTCGCCGGTGCTGGCGGGCGAAAAGACGGTTGAAGACATCATGCTGCACACGCGCGAATGGTACGAGAAGCACCACATCACGCTGCACGCCGGCGACCCGGTGGTGCACATCGACCGCCGCAAGCGCATCGTGCGCGCGCAGTCCGGCAAGGAAGTGCGCTACGACCGCCTGCTGCTGGCGACCGGCTCCAAGCCCTTCATCATCCCCGTGCCCGGCCACCAGCTGCCCGGCGTGATCGCCTTCCGCGACATCCAGGACGTGGAAACGATGGTCGAAGCGGCGCGCAACCACAAGCACGCCGTCGTCATCGGCGGCGGCCTGCTTGGGCTGGAGGCCGCCAACGGCCTGCTGCGCCAGGGCATGCAGGTCACGGTGGTGCACGTTACCGACACCCTGATGAACCAGCAGCTCGACAAACCGGCCGCGCAACTGCTGCAGAAGGCGCTGGAAAACAAAGGCCTGAACTTCCTGCTCAACGCGCAGACCGCCGAAATCGCCGGTCCGGACCGCGTAACGGCGGTGCGCTTCAAGGACGGCAGCGAAATCCCTGCCGACCTGGTGGTGATGACGGCCGGCGTGCGTCCCAATATCGCGCTGGCGAAAGAAGCCGGCCTGCACTGCGACCGCGCCATTGTGGTGGACGACACGCTGCAAACCTACGACCCGCGCGTCTACGCCGTGGGCGAATGCGTGCAGCACCGCAGCGCCACGTTTGGCCTGGTGGCGCCGATCTGGGAGCAGGCGCGCGTATGCGGCGCCCACCTGGCCGGCGCAGGGCACCGCCGCTACGTGCAGCAAAGCTCCCCTACGCGCCTGAAAGTGACGGGCGTGGACCTGTACTCGGTGGGCGACTTCATCGGCGGCGAAGGCAGCGAAGACCTGGTGCTGCGCGACGCCAGGCGCGGCGTCTACAAGCGCCTGGTGCTGAAGGACGGCTGCGTCACCGGCGCCGTGCTGTACGGCGACGTGCAGGACGGCCCCTGGTACTACGACCTGATCCAGAACCGCACCGACATCACCCCGATACGCCAGCACCTGCTGTTCGGCCAAGCCCTATGCGCCGCGTAAAAATTGAGTGAGAAACATCGTGAACCTGTCTCAAGATAATCTGTCGGTACAAACCACCTGCGCGTATTGCGGCGTTGGCTGCGGCGTGAAGGCGACGCCCAAGGGCGATGGCACGGTGGCCGTGGCCGGCGACAAGGACCATCCGGCCAACCTGGGCAAGCTGTGCGTCAAGGGTTCGGCGCTGGGCGAGACGGTGGGCCTGGAGGGCCGCCTGCTGTATCCGCAAGTGCGCGATGCGCGCGGCTCCGGGTCGCTGCGCCGCGTGACCTGGGACGAGGCCCTGGGCCAGGTGGCCGACAAATGGAAGGCCGTCATCGCCGAACATGGCCCGGACGCGGTGGCGCTGTACGTGTCCGGCCAGCTGCTGACCGAGGACTACTACGCCGCCAACAAGCTGATGAAGGGCTACGTCGGCAGCGCCAACATCGACACCAACTCGCGCCTGTGCATGTCGTCCGCCGTGGCCGGCCACAAGCGCGCCTTCGGCGAGGACCTGGTGCCGGTCTGCTATGAGGACCTGGAGCTGGCGGACATGATCGTGCTGGTGGGCTCGAACATGGCGTGGTGCCATCCCATCCTGTTCCAGCGCATCGCCCGCGAGCGCGAGAAGCGGCCCAACCTGAAACTGGTGGTAGTCGATCCGCGCCGCACCGCCACCTGCGAACTGGCCGACCTGCACCTGCCCGTCAAGCCGGGCACGGACGTGTGGCTGTTCAACGGCCTGCTGAGCTATCTGTCGCGCATCGGCGCGGTGGATCCGGAATACTTGGCGGCGCATACCAGCGGCTTCGAGGCCGCGCTGGCCGCCGCCGAAGTCGATTGCGCCGACCCGGCCGCCGTCGCCAAGGCCTGCAAGATCAGCCTGGCCGCGCTGATGGAATTCTACGAGTCCTTCGCCGGCACGGCCAAGGTCATCACCGCCTTCTCCATGGGCGTGAACCAGTCGTCGGCCGGCACCGACAAGGCCAACAGCATCATCAACTGCCACCTGATCGGAGGCCGCATCGGCAAGCCGGGCATGGGGCCGTTCTCCATTACCGGCCAGCCCAACGCCATGGGCGGCCGCGAAGTGGGCGGCCTGGCCAATATGCTGGCCGCCCACCTGGATCTGGACAACTGCGCCCACCGCGACGCGGTGCAGACCTTCTGGGACTCGCCGCGCATGGCGGACAAGCCGGGCCTGAAAGCGGTGGACCTGTTCGAGGCGATCGAAGCAGGCCGCGTGAAGGCAGTGTGGATCATGGCCACCAATCCGGTGGTGAGCCTGCCGAACGCGGATCAGGTCAAGCGCGCGCTGGCCAAGTGCGAGCTGGTGGTGGCCTCGGACATCATCCAGGACACCGACACCAATGCCTACGCGGACGTGCTGCTGCCCGCGCTGGGCTGGGGCGAGAAGGACGGCACCGTCACCAATTCCGAGCGCCGCATTTCGCGCCAGCGTCCCTTCCTGCCTGCGCCGGGCGAGGCGCGCGGCGACTGGTGGATTATTTCGCAGTTCGCGCAGCGCATGGGCTACGCCGGTTTCGATTTCGCCGGCGTGCACGAGGTGTTCGACGAGCACGCGCAGTTGAGCGCGTGGCGCAACAGCGCGGATGATTTGCCGCGCGTGTTCAATATCGGCGGCCTGTCGCGCATGGACCGCAGCGCCTTCGACACTTTGGCGCCGGTGCAGTGGCCGGTTCTGCAGCATGTGGGTGTGGACGGCGGCACCGCGCGCCTGTTCGAGGACGGCCGCTACTCCCATCCGGACGGCAAGGCGCGTTTTATCGCCACCGTGCCGCGCCTGCCGGTGCACCCGGTTGACGAGGATTTCCCGCTCTCGCTGAACACCGGCCGCGTGCGCGACCAGTGGCACACCATGACGCGCACCGGCCGCTCGGCCAAGCTGGCCGACCACGTGCCGGAGTCGTTCATCGACATGCACCCGCAGGATGCGCTGATCCATGGCGTGCGCGAGGGCGAGCTGGCGCGCGTGACCAGCCAGTGGGGTTCGATGGTGGCGCGCGTGCAGCACGGCGGCGGCATCGCGCGCGGCGGCGTGTTCATTCCCATCCACTGGAGCGGCCAGACTTCGTCGGACGCGCGCGTGGGCGGCGTGGTCAATCCGGTGGTGGACCCGGTGTCGGGCGAGCCGGAGTTCAAGCACACGCCGGTGCGCATCGAGCAGTTCCGCGTGAGCTGGCATGCCTTTATCCTGAGCCGCAGCGAGCTGGATCTGGACAGTGTGGCGCACTGGACCCGCATCCAGGGCAAGGACTTCGCGCGCTACGAACTGGCCGGGCGCAACACCATCAGCGATTTCAGCGAGTGGGCGCGCGAGCTGCTGGGCGTGCAGGACCCGGATGCGGACTGGCTTGAATATGCCGACCGTACCGAGGGCATGTACCGCGCCGTGCACGTGGTGGACGACCGCATCGAGCAGTGCATTTTCCTGTCGCCGCGCCTGGACCTGCCGGCGCGCGGCTGGCTGGCGGGCCTGTTCGCCGAGCCGCAGCTGGCCGACGCGGACCGCGCCAGCCTGCTGATCGGGCGCCCGCTGAAGAAGGGTGTGGATGTGGGACCGACCGTGTGCTCGTGCTTCGGCGTTGGCCGCAATACGATCTGCTCGGCGATACGGGACCAGGATCTGAAGTCGGTGCCGGAGGTGACGGCCTGCCTGAAAGCCGGCGGCAATTGCGGTTCCTGCGTGCCGGAGCTGAAGAAGCTGCTGGCCGAGACGCGGCTGGAGATCGCAGCGCACGCGCCGGCGTGACGCCTTGGCGGGTTACGCGCGTCCCGCGCTAGCCCGCCCTACGCACGCACCCACGGACCCACGCACCCGCAGACCCACGAACCCACGGACCCACGAACCCACGGATCCACGAAATGGCGAGCCGCGTAGGGCGGGTTAGGCGGTACGCCGTAACCCGCCAAAGCGCCGCCTGCGGCCTAGGCGCGCCGCTCCCACCACGCGCTGGCGAGAAACAGCGCGCAGCCCGCAAACAGCACGGCGGGCAGCGCCTGTATCCCTGCGCTCTGCATCAGCACCCCCGTCACCAGCGGCCCGCCCGCGCTGGCCACGCCCCAGGAGGCGTTGACCACCGCGCTGGCCGTGGTCAGCGACGGCCCGCTGAACTTCTCTCCGCAGGCCACCAGCGACAGCATATAGATCGCCCCCGCCGCCGCGCCCAGCGCCACCAGCAAAGTCCACCACAGCCAAGGCGTGCCGGCTGCAAAAGGCAGCAGCGGCAGCAGCAGGCACACCGCCACGCCGCAAGCAATGTGCACGCGCCGGCGGCCGTAGCGGTCCGCCAGCCATCCCATGGCGAACTGCAGCGCCGTATCGCCCACCAGCACCACCGTGGCCGACAGCAGCGCCAGCTCCGTCATGATGCCCTGGCGGATCGCATACACGGGCAGGAAGCTCAGTATCAGCGTATCGAACAGGGCGAAGAAGGCTGCGCCCATCACGATCATCGGCATCCTGGGCAGCACGCTCTGCCAGGGCGGATGCGGCTCATCGCTGCCGGCGGCGCGCGCCGCGCTGATCAGCCCCAGCCCCGGCAAAGCCAGCAGGAACAGGCCGCCGCAGGCCGCGAAACTCCACGCCACCTTGCCGTTCAGCGCCGCCACCAGAGCAGGCCCGGCCAGTTGAAACAGCGTGAAGCTGGTGGTGTAGATGGCCACTACGCGGCCGCGCGAGTTGTCCGGCGCGAGCCGGTTCACCCACGCCTCGCCCACCGTGAACAGCACGCCCATGGTGGCGCCGAACACGAAGCGCAGCGCGCCCCACAGCCACAGGTTGTCCATGATCTGCATCAGGACGGTGGACAGCGCGGCCACCCACACCGCGCCTATCATGGTGCCGCGCGGCCCGAAGCGCGCCACCCAGCCGGTGACGAAAGGCGCCGAGCCGAGGATGCCGAGCGCGCTGGCCGCCGTCACCAGGCCGATGACGTGCGCGCCCGCGCCGCGCTGGTCCAGCGTGAGGGCGGTGAGGGGAATGGTGGCGCCGAGGCCGAGTCCGACCACGCCTATGCTGAGGATGAGCGCGAAGAAGTCGCGCCAGGGCAGATGTTTCAATGTATTTTCGCAATGCTGTGTTAGCCGTGATGATAGCAAATCCCGAAATGTGATAAATTGGCTTATCGCTTAAACGGAGGCCTCTGCATAGAGACTGAAGCCATGCGCCAGCCATTAGTCATCGTCCCCGCCTGCTCGCGGCATATCGGAGCGCATCCCGACCACGCCGTGCATTCCAAGTACATCGACGCCGTTGTACAGGGGGCGGGCTGCATGCCGCTGATCCTGCCCGCACTGGGCGCGAAAACCGACTTTGAAACCGTGCTGGCCGCCGCCGGCGGCGTGATGCTGACCGGCTCGGCCTCCAATGTGCAAGCCATTCTTTATGGCCAGGAGGTGCTCAACCTGGAGCTCCCGCAGGACGCCGCGCGCGACGCCACCACGCTGCCGCTGATACGCGCTGCCATCAAGCGCGGCATACCGCTGCTGGCGATCTGCCGGGGCTTCCAGGAACTCAATGTGGCGCTGGGCGGCACGCTGCACCAGGCCGTGCAGGAAGTGCCGGGCATGATGGACCACCGCGACAGTCCGCTCGATCCGCTGGAAAAGCAGTACGGCCCGGCGCATCGCGTGCAGATCGCGCCGGGCGGCACGCTGGCGCGCATACTCGGCGGCGCCGGCGAGATCATGGTCAACTCCCTGCATGGGCAGGGCGTGGACCGTCTTGCGCCAGGGCTGGTGGCGGAAGCCACCGCCGACGACGGGCTGGTGGAAGCCTGTTCCGTCTCCACAGCGCCGGGTTTTACGCTGGCGGTGCAATGGCATCCGGAATGGCAGTTCGCCGCCAATCCGGACTCCATGAAAATATTCAAGGCCTTCGGGCAGGCTTGCCGCACTTACCAGGAACGCATTCCTTAGCTGCGCTCTCATTGCAGTCGCATGGCGCACGGCCCGCAACTGGCCGTGCCAGATCAAGACTTTTAGAGAGCTCATTATGGCTATCCGCGAAAACTTCACCTACACCGATATGGATTTGTGGCTCAATGAAAAACGGGTCACAGAGATTGAATGCCTGGTCCCCGACTTGACCGGCGTTGCGCGCGGCAAGATCCTGCCGCGCGGGAAATTCACGCAGGAGCGCGGCATGCGCATCCCCGAGGCGGTGCTGGGCATGACCGTCACCGGCAATTACCCGACCGACGACGCTGCCTACGACCGCGCCATCTCCTCCACCGACCGCGACATGATCTTGCGCGCCGATCCCACCACCATCACCATGGTGCCGTGGGCCACGGACCCCACCGCGCAAGTGATACACGACTGCTACTTCGCCGACGGCGCGCTGGTGGATTTTGCGCCGCGCACCGTGCTGCGGCGCGTGCTCAAGCTGTACGCGGAGCGCGGCTGGAGGCCTGTTGTGGCGCCCGAGCTGGAGTTCTACCTGACCGCCAAGAATATCGATCCGGACCTGCCGCTGAAGGCGCCCATAGGCCGCAGCGGCCGCGCCGAGACCAGCCGCCAGATCTACAGCATCGACGCGGTGAACGAGTTCGATCCGCTGTTCGAGGACATCTACGACTACTGCGACCTGATGGGCCTGGACGTGGACACGCTGATCCACGAAATCGGCGCGGGGCAGATGGAGATCAATTTCCTGCACGGTGATCCGCTGGGCCTGGCCGACAAGGTGTTCTTCTTCAAGCGCACCTTGCGCGAGGCGGCCCTGAAGCACGACATGTACGCCACCTTCATGGCCAAGCCCATGGCGGGGGAGCCCGGATCGGCCATGCATGTGCACCAGAGCGTGGTCGACGAGAAGACCGGCCGCAATATCTTCAGCAACGAGGACGGCTCGCCGGCCGCCGTGTTCAAGCACTACATCGGCGGCCTGCAGCGCTACATGCCTTCGGCGATGGCCATCGTGGCGCCGTATGTGAATTCCTACCGCCGCCTGGTGCGGCACACCGCCGCGCCTATCAATATCCAGTGGGGCGTGGACAACCGCACCGTGGGCTTCCGCGTGCCGGAGTCCGGCGTGCAGGACCGGCGCGTGGAAAACCGCATCATCGGCGCGGACGCCAATCCCTACCTGGCGCTGGCCGTCACGCTGGCCTGCGGCTACCTCGGCATGACCGAGCAGCTCGAACCCACGCCGGCCACCACGGGCAGCGCCTACGACATGCGCTACGAACTGCCGCAAGGCCTGCCCGAAGCGCTGGCCGCGCTGCGCCGCGAGGACAAGCTGCGCGCCGTGCTGGGCGACCGCTTTATCGACGTGTACGCGGCAATCAAGGACCTGGAGCACCAGGAATTCATGACCGTGATCAGCCCCTGGGAACGCGAACACCTGCTGCTGCATGTCTGACCGGGAGACCATCATGACAGACACCAAGACCATCCAGCAGCAGGACCACGCGCACTATCTGCATCCCTTCACCGACCACCAGGCGCTGGGCCGGAAGGGCGCGCGCGTGATGGTGCGCGGCGAGGGCATCTACCTGTGGGACTCGGAAGGCAACAAGATCCTGGACGGCATGTCCGGGCTGTGGTGCGTGGCGGTGGGCTACGGCCGCACCAGCATCTCCAAAGCCGTGTACGAGCAGATGGAGACGCTGCCCTTCTACAACAGCTTTTTCAACACCACCAACGTGCCGGCGGTGCGGCTGGCGGCGCGTTTGTCGCAGCTGGCGCCGGAAGGCTTCAACCATGTGTTCTTCACCGGCTCCGGCTCGGAGGCGAACGACACCAATGTGCGCATGGTGCGCCGCTACTGGGACCTGATGGGTTTCAAGGAGCGCCACGTCATCATCAGCCGCCACAACTCCTACCACGGCAGCACCATGGCGGGCGCCTCGCTGGGCGGCATGAGCGGCATGCACGAGCAGGGCGGCTTGCCCATACCCGGCATCGTCCACATCGGCCAGCCCAATTACTACGACGACGGCGTGGGCCTCACGCCGGACGAATTCGGCCTGCGCGCCGCCTCCTGGCTGGAGGCGAAGATACTGGAAGTGGGGCCGGACAAGGTGGCCGCCTTCATCGGCGAACCTGTGCAGGGCGCGGGCGGCGTGATTATTCCGCCGGACAGCTACTGGCCCGAAATCCGCCGCATCTGCGACAAGTACGGCATCCTGCTCATCGCCGACGAGGTGATCACCGGCTTCGGGCGGCTGGGGCGCTGGTTTGCCTCAGAGCCCTACAAGCCGGACCTGATCACCTTCGCCAAGGGTGTCACTTCAGGTTATGTGCCGCTGGGCGGGGTGCTGGTGGGCAGCCGCGTGGCGGACGTGCTGATAGGGCAGGGCGGCGACTTCAATCACGGCTTCACGTATTCCGGCCACCCGGTGGCCTGCGCGGCGGCGCTGGAGAACCTGCGCATTATCGAGGACGAGGGCCTGGTCGAACGCGTGGCGAACGACACCGGGCCGTATCTGAAGCATGCCTTCGGCGCGCTGGCGGACCATGCGCTGGTGGGCACGGCCGAAACCTGCGGCTTCGTGGCGGGACTGAACCTCGTCAAGCGCAAGGCGGAGAATGTGCATTACCAGGTGCGTTTCGACCCCGCGCTGGGCGTGGGCATGCTGTGCCGCGCGCATATGTTCAACACCGGCATCATCATGCGCGCCGTGGGTGACCGCATGATCATCGCCCCGCCGCTCGTCATGACGCACGCGCAGATCGACGAGATGGTGGCCCTGATCCGCCGCGCGCTGGATCTCACCCTTGAGGAAGTGCGCGGGCGCGGCTGGCTGTGAATGGCGGGTTACGGCGTCCCGCCTAACCCGCCCTACGCTTTTGGTCACAAGCTGCACATTTCGTAGGGCGGGTTAGCACGGAGTGCGTAACCCGCCAGCATTTAGGTAGTCTTCCTGGATATGCTGCATTTATAATCACGTCTTTTGCCGTGCGGCTTCGCCGTGCGCGTGCATTTTAATAAAGTTTGTTTACTAGCCAATATGACGACAGCCCAACCCGCCGACGCTGGCCAGCCTTTCCTGTTAATCCGCAACCTGGTCAAGGATTTTGACGGCGTGCGCGCCGTGAACGATGTTACGGTGTCGATCAACAAGGGCGAGATTTTCGCCCTGCTGGGCAGTTCGGGCTGCGGCAAGTCGACCCTGCTGCGCATGCTGGCCGGCTTTGAAACGCCGACTTCGGGCGGCATCACGCTGGACGGCAAGGACATCGTCAGCACGCCGCCATACGAGCGTCCTATCAATATGATGTTCCAGTCCTACGCGCTGTTCCCGCACCTCTCGGTCTGGGACAACATCGCCTTCGGCCTGCGCCGCGACGGCCTGCCGGCGCACGAAGTGGCCGCGCGCGTGGACCACATGCTGTCCCTGGTCCAGCTCACCGCCTATGGCAAGCGCAAGCCGCACCAGTTGTCCGGCGGCCAGCAGCAGCGCGTGGCGCTGGCGCGCAGCCTGGCCAAGCGCCCGCAGCTGCTGCTGCTTGACGAGCCGCTGGGCGCGCTGGACAAGAAGCTGCGCGAGCACACCCAGGTCGAACTGGTGAACATCATCGAGCAGGTTGGCGTGACGTGCGTGATGGTCACGCATGACCAGGACGAAGCCATGAGCATGGCCACCCGCATCGCCATCATGAGCGAAGGCCGCATCCTGCAGGTGGGCGCGCCGGGCGAAATCTACGAAACCCCGAACTGCCGCTTCGTGGCCGACTTCATCGGCTCGGTCAACCTGTTCGAAGGCCGCGTCACCGAAGACCAGCCGGGCTACGTTGTCATAGAATCGGACGAGACCAGCCACTACGTCAGCCACGGCATCACCGGCACCGACAATATGGAAGTGACGGTGGCCGTGCGCCCCGAGAAGATCGTGCTGCAGCCGAACGCGCCCACCATGTCGCAGCGCGCCAAGGTGGAGGAGCACGGCCACAACTGCGTGCAGGGCGTGATCAAGGCGATCTCCTACTTCGGCAACGAGACCCACTACCTGGTGAAGCTGGACAGCGGCATGCAGATCAAGGTGGCGCGCACCAACTCGGCCCGCCACGCCGAGGCCAGCCTGCAGCGCGACCAGCGCGTGCACGCATGGTGGGACGGCAGCGACGTCGTCGTGCTGACCCGCTAAGCGGCCGAACCTGAGAGACCGCACCCCATGTCCAAATTCCTCAAAGACCTGCTGACGCTGCGCTGGCTGAACGGCCGCACCGCCGTCATCTCCGTGCCCTATGTGTGGCTGATCGGCGCCTTCCTGATCCCCTTCCTGATCGTGGCGCGCATCAGCTTCACCGAAGTGGATGCCGGCAACCCCTTCGGCACGCTGGCCACCTATGCCGACGGTATCGTCGACATCAAGATCAAGGTATCGAACTACCTGTTCATCGCGGCCGACGAGCTGTATGTGCTGACCTATCTCAGTTCGCTCAAGTACGCCGCCATCACCACCGCCTGCTGCCTGCTGATCGGCTACCCCTTCGCCTACTTCATGGCGCGCGCCCGGCCGTCGCTGCGTCCGGTGCTGCTGATGATGGTGATGCTGCCGTTCTGGACCTCCTTCCTGCTGCGCATCTACGCCTGGAAGGGCATCCTGGCCAACCAGGGCATCCTGAACCACTTCCTCATGTCCATGGGTTTTATCGCCGAGCCGCTGCACATGATGAACACCTCGTTCTCGCTGGTGATCGGCATGGTGTACGCCTACCTGCCGTTCATGATACTGCCGCTTTACACCAACCTGGCCAAGATGGACTTGCGCTTCCTGGAAGCTGCGGCCGACCTGGGCGCCACGCCGTGGCAAGCCTTCTGGCGCATCACGGTGCCGCTGTCGAAATCCGGCATCATCGCCGGTTCCATGCTGGTGTTCATTCCCGCCGTGGGCGAGTACGTCATCCCCGAGCTGCTGGGCGGTCCGGAAACGCTGATGATAGGCCGCGTGCTGTGGGACGAGTTCTTTACCAATAACGACTGGCCGATGGCGTCCTCCGTCACCGTGGTGGTCATCCTGCTGATCCTGGTGCCCATGGCCATCCTGAATAAATACCAGGCCGAACAAAGCGAAGGAGGCCGTAAATGAGCAACACCATGAAAGGCACCCTGATCCCGCGCTGGTTCGGCCGCGGCTGGCTTTCGCTCGGCTACCTGTTCCTCTACCTGCCCATCATCGTGCTGGTGGTGTTCTCGTTCAACAGCTCGCGCCAGGACATGGTGTGGAGCGGCTTCTCCACCCAGTGGTACGGCGAATTGATGAACGATGCCGAGATCATTTCCGGCTTCGGACTGTCGCTGCGCATCGCCTTCCTGACGGCCTGCTCCTCGGTGGTGCTGGGCACCTTCGCCGCCTTTGTGCTGAACCGCTACCGCCGCTTCGCCGGCCGCACGCTGTTCTCGGCCATGGCCAGCGCGCCGCTGGTGATGCCGGAAGTGATCATCGGCCTGTCGCTGCTGCTCATGCTGGTGTCGGTGCAGAAGATGTTCGGCTTCCCCGAGCGCGGCCTGGGCACGATCTGGATCGGCCACACGCTGCTGGGCATGGCCTACGCCACGGTGGTGGTGCAGTCACGCCTGCAGGAGATGAGCAAGTCGCTGGAAGAAGCGGCGATGGACCTGGGCTGCCGTCCGCACCAGGTGTTCTTCCTGGTCACCCTGCCCAACATCAAGCAGGCGCTGGCCTCGGCCTGGCTGCTCACGTTCACGCTGTCGCTGGACGACGTGGTGCTGTCGGCCTTCCTGTCCGGCCCCGGCTCGTCCACCATGCCGCTCGTGATCTTCTCCCGCGCCCGCCTGGGCCTGGACCCGCGCGTGAACGCCGTTGCGGCCATCACCATCCTGGTGGTGACAGTGGCGGTGGTCGTCTCCAGCATCATCATGGCGCGCTCCCAGCGCGCACGAATCAGGCAAGTCTCCGGCGCAGGTAAAGCGTAGAATCGGGGAACACCCGGCCGCGCCCTGCGCAGATGCGTAGGGCGGGTTAGGCGCGCCGCGCCGTAACCCGCCAAGCGCCGAGCCGGCCCACGACAAGGAGCACAGCATGGCAGACGCACTTTGGCACGAGCGCGCACTGGCGCTGAACATCGACGGCCGCGCCTTCATCAACGGCGAGCGGGCCTGGTCCCGCACCGGACAGCAGTTCGACAAACACTCCCCCATAGATGGCCGCAAGCTGGCCGCCGTCGCCCGCTGCGGCGCGCCCGACGTGGACGCGGCGGTACAGGGCGCGCGCGCCGCGTTCGAGGACGGCCGCTGGTCCGGCATGGCGCCCGCCAAGCGCAAGCGCGTGCTGATACGCTTTGCGGACCTGATCCAGCAGAACGCCGCCGAGCTGGCGCTGCTGGAAACGCTGGACATGGGCAAGCCCATCAAATACAGCCAGAGCGTGGACGTGGGCGCCGCCGCCAACTGCATCCGCTGGTACGGCGAAGCGGTGGACAAGGTGTACGACGAAATCGCCCCCACCGCCAGCAACAGCCTGGCGCTGATCACGCGCGAGCCGGTGGGCGTGGTGGGCGCGGTCATCCCGTGGAACTACCCCATGATCATGGCCGCGTGGAAGATCGCCCCTGCGCTCGCGGCGGGCAACAGCGTGGTGCTCAAGCCGTCGGAGAAGGCGCCGCTGACCTCCTTGCGGCTGGCCGAGCTGGCGCTGGCGGCGGGCATACCGCCCGGCGTGTTCAGCGTGCTGCCGGGCTTTGGCAACGAGGCAGGCAGCGCGCTGGCGCTGCACATGGACGTGGACTGCATCGCCTTCACCGGCTCCACGCGCGTGGGCAAGCAGATCATGCAGATGGCGGGACAGTCGAACCTGAAGCGGGCCTGGACTGAGCTGGGCGGCAAGTCCGCCAACATCGTCTGCGCCGACTGCCCGGACCTGGACGCGGCGGTGGAAGCGGCGGTCGGCTCCATCTATTTCAACCAGGGCGAGAGCTGCAACGCGCCGTCGCGCCTGTTTGTGGAGGAGTCCATCCGCGAGCGCTTCATCGAGAAAGCGCTGGCCATGATGCCGCGCTACCAGCCGGGCGATCCGCTGGACGAAGCCACGGTGATGGGCGCCATCGTGGACGAGGTGCAGATGAGAACGGTGCTGGGCTATATCGAAGCGGGCCAGCAGGGCGGGGCGCGCCTGTTGGCGGGCGGCGGGCGCGAGCGCGCGCAAAGCGGCGGCTACTATGTCGCGCCGACCTTGTTCGACCAGGTCGACAGCAGCATGAAGATAGCGCAGGAGGAGATATTCGGGCCGGTGCTGTCGGTGCTCGGTTTCACCGACGTGCAGGACGCCGTGAAGCAGGCCAACGCCACGCCGTATGGCTTGCAGGCGGCGGTATGGAGCGCCAATATGAGCAAGGCGATCCAGGTGGCGCGGGCGCTAAGGGCGGGCACGGTGCACGTCAACCAGTACGACGGCGACGACATCACAGTGCCCTTTGGCGGCTACAAACAGTCCGGCAACGGCCGCGACAAATCGCTGCACGCGTTCGACAAGTACACCGAGCTGAAAACCACCTGGATACAGATAGGCTGAAGCTTGGCGGGTTACGCGCCGGCGGCGCTAACCCGCCCTACGAATCCACGATCTGTCCGTGGGCACGGAGGGCGCGGAGGGCGCGGAGGTTGCGGAGGTTGCGGAGGTTGCGTAGGGCGGGTTGGCACGCAGTGCGTAACCCGCCATTGCCCGCAATCAGAAGCAGTGTTCCTGCGCCGGGAAAGAGCCGTCCTTGACTGCCGCCACGTAAGCGCTGACTGCCGCATCAATGCTGGTCTGTCCGTCCATGAAGTTCTTCACGAAGCGTGCTTTGCGGCCCGGGAACACGCCCAGCAGGTCGTGCATCACCAGCACCTGGCCCGAGCAGTCCGGACCGGCGCCGATGCCGATGGTCGGCATGGTCAGCAGCTCGGTCACTTCCTTGCCTAGCTGCGTAGGAATCGCCTCCAGCACCACCATGGCGGCGCCTGCGGCCTGCAGCTTCAGCGCATCGGCCTTCAGCAGATCCGCGCTCTCGGTGGTCTTGCCCTGCACCTTGTAGCCGCCCAGCTGGTGCACCGACTGCGGCGTCAGGCCCAGGTGGGCGCAGACAGGAACCGAGCGCTCGGTGAGGAACTTCACGGTATCGGCCAGCCACGCGCCGCCCTCGATCTTCACCATGTGCGCGCCGGCCTGCATCAGCTTGACCGCGTTGTCGAACGCCTGCTGCGGGTTGGCGTAGGTGCCAAACGGCATATCGGCCAGCACCAGTGCCGACTTGTTGCCGCGCGCGACAGCCTTGGTGTGGTAAGCCACTTCGTCCAGCGTCACCGGCAGCGTCGAATCCAGGCCGTTGCACACCATGCCCAGCGAATCGCCGATCAGCAGAACTTCCACGCCGCAGCGGTCCATCAGCGAAGCGAAGCTGGCGTCATAGCAGGTCAGCATGGTGATCTTGTCGCCGGCGGCTTTACGCGCGTTCAGCGCGGGGATGGTGACCGCCTTTTGCGCCACGGGTTTTGCCGGCGCCGCAGCCGGAGCTGCAGCCGCAGTGTTCGCACCAGCGGCCGGCACAGGAGCGCTGCCCGCCATTTCGTTACCTTGCAAATAACCAGACATGGATGTTCCTCAAGTAGTGTAATCCCGGTGGCGCCAGTGTAATCCCTGCCGCCAAACCGCGTATTCTACCCGCGAACGAACTTTCTTTTCATCGTGGGAAACCGAAATAGACGGCGGCCACTATTTGCCGACAAACAGGAAGGCCACGGCCGCCATGATGCAGCCGAACGCCGCCAGGTGCCGCCAGCTCACCGGCTCGCCCAGCACGGTCACCATGAACACGCCGAACACGATCAGCGCGATGGCTTCCTGCGTCACCTTCAGCTGTCCGGCGCTCCAGCCGCTGGCAAAGCCGATCCGGTTGGCCGGCACCGCCAGGCAGTACTCCACGAACGCAATCGCCCAGCTGATCATGATGACCATGAACAGCGGCTTGTTCATCCCGCCCTTCAAGTGCCAGTACCAAGCGACAGTCATGAAAATGTTGGAGGCGGCGAGGAGCAGGAGTGTTTGCATAGGATTGTGTCGTTATTTCAGATCAGGGTATGCCGCAGTGAGCCAGGCTTCTACGCGCACCAGCATCGCCCCGGCTTCGGCGATGCATGCTTCGAGAAGCGAAGGGCTGATTGGATCGCCATTGTAATCCGAGATGTTGCGTTGTTTGCGGAAGGTGTCCAGCAGGACCATCGTTTTGCTGTCGAGGCCTATGGTCAGAGGCAGGGCCTGGATTGCCGTCTGATGGTGGCCAGGCTGGTTCGTGGATGTGCGATATCCGCTTGCTCGCAGCGTGGCCATGGCGCACTGCATGATGCATTTGTAGGCGGAGTCGAATCGGCTCTCTTCGCTTACTGCATCCACTTTGGCGTCCGCGAGATTGCGCTTGGCTGCTTCAAGCAGGCGCTGGATGTCATCGCGGCTTGGGGCCAATAGTGACAGGCGGCCTATCTTCAATAAGTTTTCCAAAGTCATCGGCGTTGCCTATCACGAATAGTTTGGGGTTGTTTGCTACTTCGCTCGCCCAGGTATTGCCGCTGGCGAGCTTTTGCTGGAAATCCTCGGTGCGATACGTGACCGGATTGATTTCGCGGCGTAAAGTAGTTTGCAGTGGATGCAAGGTTGCCACAATTTGGTTGAAGCCGATATCGCCTAGCACAAGGATATCGATATCTGAGAAGGCTTGCTCTTTTCCCCGCGCGACGGAGCCGAAAATGAAGGCGCATTCGATTTGCGGCGAAAGAGGCTGGAGAGCGGAGCTAATCTGGTCTGCCAGGCCGGAGGTTTTGCGCAGCAGGCTGGTGATCTCGTCAAGGATCGGGCACGCGGGATTGGCGCGGTAGTGGATTTGGTTGCCGATTTGCTGGCGGACCAGAATGCCAGCCTCGGTGAGTTTGATCAGTTCGCGGTTCACGCTGCCAGGCAGGGCGTCCAGTTGGCGCGCCAGTTCGCGCACGTGCCATGAGTCTTCTGGGCGCAGCAATAGCGCCGACAGAATGCGGGCACGGAACGGGCCTAAAAGGAAATCGGCGAGCATGCCTGCAAGTGTATCCCAATCGGAGACGGTTGTCTCCGATTGGGATACGGCGTCTAGAGCCGGGTGATGCCTTGGCCGGCGACGGCGGATTCAAAGCAGGCGGCGCGCAGGCGGCCGGGGATGTTGATGCTGCGGTCGATTTCCAGCAGGGGGATGATGACGAAGGCGCGCTCGCACATGCGCGGGTGCGGCACTTGCAGCGCGGGGGTTTTGATTTCCTGCTGGCCGTAGAGCAGCACGTCGAGGTCCAGCGTGCGCGGGGCGTTGCGGTAGGGACGTTCGCGGCCGTGCGCCAGTTCGATGCCTTGCAGCGCTTGCAGCAGCTCTTCCGGTCCCAGCTCCGTTTCCAGGCAGGCCACGGCGTTGATGTAGTCGTCGCCACTGGAGTCGATCGGGGCGGTGCGGTACAGCGAGGAGACGGCGCTCACGGTGCTGCCGGGCAGGGCGCGCAGGCGCGCGATGGCGTCCTGCACGTTGGCCTGCGCATCACCCAGGTTGGCGCCGATGCCTATGTAGGCTGTGGTGCTCATGGTGCTCAATACCGCGTTCATTCGCCGCTATTACCACCATTGCCGCCGCCATTGCCCGAGTCCGAGCCGGCAGGGGCGCGGTTGCGGGGAGGGCGCGGCGCGCGCGCGCGTGGCGGACGCGGTTCGCGTGGCGCCGGTGCACCTTCGGTGCCGCTTGCATGGCCGCCCGCGTGGCCGGCTTCCGCGTAGCCGCTGTCTGCCTGGCCGCCGTAGCCTGCGTCGCCGCTGCCGCCTTCATCGCCGCCGGCTTCGCCCTTGTTGCGGCCGCCGCGGCGCGGTGGACGCTTGCGCTTGGCGCCGCCCGCTGCGCCGCCGCTCTGGCTCAGGCCGGCAACCAGCTGTTCGCGTTCGGTTTCGTCGCCGTCGTAGAAGGCGGTCCACCATTCGCCCAGCTCGGCGTCGATCTCGCCCGAGGCGCAGCGCAGCAGCAGGAAGTCGTAGCCGGCGCGGAAGCGCAGGTGCTCCAGCAGCTTGTACGGGTTCTTGCCGGTGCGGCGCTCGAAGCGCGGCTGCATCGACCAGATGTCGCGCATGTCGGAGCCGATCTTGCGCTGCAAGGCCAGCTTCTCGGTCTGCGAGTCGAGCACTTCGTCCGCCGCCAGGTGCAGCGCGGGAATCGGGAATTCGCCGGATGCCTTGTACGCGTTCCACTTCTCCAGCACCTGGTGCCACAGCAGCGACGCGAACAGGAAGCCTGGCGAGACGGTCTTGCCGGCGTGGATGCGGCGGTCGGTCGAATCCAGCGCCAGCGTGACGAACTTCACGCCCAGCGGCTGTTCCAGCACCACGTCCAGCAGCGGCAGCAGGCCGTGGTGCAGGCCTTCCTTGCGCAGCTGCTGCAAGCAGGCCAGCGCGTGGCCGGACATGAGCAGCTTGAGCATCTCGTCGAACACGCGCGCAGGCGGCACGTTGTCGATCAGCGGCGCCATCACGGTGATGGGTTCGCGCGTGCCGGGCTCGATCTGGAAGCCCAGCTTGGCGGCGAAGCGCGTCACGCGCAGCATGCGCACCGGGTCTTCACGGTAGCGCGCTTCCGGCACGCCGATGATGCGCAGCGTCTTGGCGCGGATGTCCTCGATGCCGCCGTGGTAGTCCCACACTTCCTCGCTGGCCGGGTTGTAGTACATGGCGTTGATGGTGAAGTCGCGCCGTTCGGCGTCCTCCGCCATGGTGCCGAAGGTGTTGTCGCGCAGGACGCGGCCGTGTTCATCCTTGGGCGCGTTCTCGATCGACGGGCCGCGGAAGGTGGTCACCTCCAGCAGGTCCTGGCCGAACATCACGTGCACGATCTGGAAGCGCTTGCCGATGATGAAGGCGCGCCGGAACAGGCGCTTCACCTGCTCGGGCGTGGCGTCGGTGGCGATGTCGAAGTCTTTCGGCTTCACGCCCAGCAGCAGGTCGCGCACGGCGCCGCCGACCACGAAGGCCTGGTAGCCCGCGTCCTGCAGGGTGCTGGTCACGCGCACGGCGTTGGAGGACAGCAGGCGCGGCTCGATGCCGTGCTGCTGGGCGCCCAGGATGACCGGCACGCTGGTGTCGCGTACCGGAGCTTCTTTGACGCCGAGGATTTTGCGGATCAATTTCTTAATCATTGAATATATTTATCGTGGGCCAGCCTTTTTCGGCGGCGTGGCTGGTCAGTGCGGCGTTCGGATTGGTGGCCACCGGGTGGGTGACGACCGACATCAGCGGAATGTCGTTGTGCGAGTCGCTGTAGAAGTGGACCGTCTCGAAGTCTTCCAGGCGCTTGCCCAGTTTTTCGAGCCAGGCCTTGGTGTGCACCACTTTGCCGGCGCCCTGGGTGGGGGTGCCCACCAGTTTGCCGGTGATGCTGCCGTCGGCCGCCACTTCCGGCATGGCCGCGATCAGGTGCTCGATGCCCAGCGCGGCGGCGATGGGCGCGGTGACGAAGTGGTTGGTGGCCGTGACGATGGCCACCAGGTCGCCCTGGTCCAGGTGCTTTTGCAGCAGCGCGCGCGCCGACGGGCGGATGGCCGGGGCGATCACTTCGCGCATGAACTGGGCGTGCATCTCGTCCAGCTTGGCGCGCGGGAAGCCGGCCAGCGTGCCGAGCGAGAACTCCAGGTATTCGACCGGGTCCAGCGTGCCGGCCTGGTACTGGGCGAAGAAGGCCTGGTTGCGGGCCGCGAAGGCTTGCGCGTCGACGGCGCCGATGCGGCACAGGAATTGGCCCCATTCGTAATCCGAATCGATGGGCAGCAGGGTATGGTCGAGGTCAAACAGGGCCAGGTTCATTATTCTTTCGCTTCCGCCTGCAGCCATTCACGCAGCAGCGGCAGGGTAATAGGACGTTGGGTTTCAAGGGAATACTGGTCCAGCGCGTCCAGCATTTCCGACAGCGAGCGCATGTCGCGCCGGTAGTGGGACAGCAAATAGGGTAACACGCCGGGCGACAGCGTCAACCCGCGGGCCGCCGCCGCCGTGGTCAAAGCGGCAATCTTCTCATCGTCGGTCAGGCCGTGCAGGCGGTAGATCAGGCCCCAGCCCATGCGCGTGCGCAGGTCCTCGCGCACCGGCAGCACGGCCGGCGCCACGGCGCCGCTGCACACCATGAAGGCGTTGTTGGCGCGGATCTCGTTGAACAGGGCGAAGGCGTCGATCTGCGCCAGCGGCGACAGCTTTTCGCAGTCGTCCAGCAGGTACAGGTCCACTTCTGGCGAGTACACGAATTCCGATTCGATCGAGAACGGCGAGATGTAGCGCGCGCGCTCGCACGCGCCCAGCGCCTTCAGGATATGGCTCTTGCCCGCGCCGCCGTCGCCCCACAGGTAGGCGAAGTGTTCGCGCGAAGTGCGGCCGGCGAACTCGCGCATCAGCGCGGCCACCTCGGCGTTTTGACCCACTTCGAAGGAATCGAGGGTGAGCACAGGCTCGGCGCCTAAATCCAGCACCAGTTGCTTCATGGCTCGCGCCCCACAGTTTGCAAATTCGTCTTCACACTACGCATTATAAAAGCTGCTGCGCAAGTAGTGGCCGCGAAGATGCTTGAAGGCCACCATCAGGATGGCCGAAGCGGGCAGGGCCAGCAGCACGCCGACAAAGCCGAACAGCTGGCCGAAGGCCAGCAGCGCGAAGATCACCGCCAGCGGATTGAGGCCGATGCGCTCGCCCACCAGGCGCGGCGTGAGGAAAAAGCCCTCGATCACCTGGCCGGCGCCGTAGATCACGGCTACCGCCACCACGCCGCTCCAGTCGGTGAACTGCAGCACGGCGGCGATCAGGGCCAGCGCCAGGCCCAGGCCGAAGCCCAGGTAGGGAATGAACACCAGCAGGCCGGTCAGGATGCCGACCGGCAGCGCCACGTCGAAGCCGGCGATGGCCAGGCAGGTCGAGTAGTACACCGCCAGCACCACCATCACCAGCAGCTGGCCGCGCAGGTACTGCGCCAGCAGGGTGTCGACCTCCTCGGCCATGGCCACGGTGGCGCCGATATAGCGGCGCGGCACGGCGCCGGCGATGCGCGCCAGCATGGGGTGCCAGTCCAGCAGCAGGTAGAACAGCAGCACCGGCACCAGCACCACGGTGGCGATCCAGCCCAGCACGGCGGTGCCGCCCACCTTCGCCGAGGCCAGCACGGCGGCCCAGATCTCGTCGCCGCTGCTGACCATCTGCTGCGACACCAGCTTCTTGATGCCGGCGCTGTCGAGCTGCACCTTGATGCCCATTTCGCGCAGGCGCGGTCCCAGCAGGTCGTTGGCCTTGGCCAGGAAGGCGGGGATCTGCGCCTGCAGCAGCGGGATCTCGGTCTGCAGCACCGGCACCACGATCAGCACCAGCGACAGGATGGCGCACAGGAACAGCAGCACCACGATGACCACCGCCAGCGGGCGCGGCACGTCGAAGCGGCCCAGGCGCAGGTGGTCGATGCGGTCCACGCCCGGATTGAGCGCGTAGGCGATGATGGCCGCCGCCAGGAAAGGCGTGAGGATGGGGCCCAGCGCCACCAGCAGCACGCCCAATGCCAGCCACAATGCTACCCAGAATGCCGTTTGTTTTTGTTCGACCGAGAGGGGAAATGGCATGTGGGGAAGATGTTTTTCTTAAAAACGGCAGGTTGACGGGGCATTTTGATAAAATAGCGGACTTGCCGGGTTTTGCGTCAGATTTGCACGAATTCCGGCCACCGCCTTCTATTTTACCGCCTCCGCTGCGAAATACACCATGAGCCAAACTTCTAATGTTTCCCTGTCCTACCGTGACGCCGGCGTCGATATCGACGCGGGTGATGCTTTAGTCGATGCGATCAAGCCGTTCGCCAAGCGCACCATGCGCGAAGGCGTGATGGCCGGCATCGGCGGCTTCGGCGCGCTGTTCGAGATCAGCAAGAAGTACAAAGAGCCGGTGCTGGTGTCCGGCACGGACGGCGTGGGCACCAAGCTCAAGCTGGCTTTCGAGCTGAACCGCCATGACACCGTGGGCATCGACCTGGTGGCCATGAGCGTGAACGACATCCTGGTGCAGGGCGCCGAGCCGCTGTTCTTCCTGGACTACTTCGCCTGCGGCAAGCTGGACGTGGCGCAGGCCACCGACGTCATCAAGGGCATCGCCCTGGGCTGCGAGCAGTCCGGCGCGGCGCTGATCGGCGGCGAAACCGCCGAGATGCCGAGCATGTACCCGGCCGGCGAATACGACCTGGCCGGTTTCGCGGTGGGCGTGGTGGAGAAAGCCAATATCATCGACGGCAAGAAGATCGCCCCGGGCGACGTGGTGCTGGGCCTGGCCTCGTCGGGCGTGCACTCGAACGGCTATTCGCTGGTGCGCAAGATCATCGAGGTGGCCAAGCCGGACCTGGAAGGCGACTTCCACGGCCGCAAGCTGGCCGACGTGCTGATGGAGCCGACCCGCATCTACGTCAAGCCGCTGCTGGCGCTGATGGCCGCGATGGAAGTCAAAGGCCTGGTGCACATCACCGGCGGCGGCCTGGTCGAGAACATCCCGCGCGTGCTGCAGCCCGGCCTGACCTGCGAGCTGGACGGCAAATCGTGGACCCTGCCGCCGCTGTTCCAGTGGCTGCAGCAGCACGGCGGCGTGGCCGACGCTGAAATGCACCGCGTGTTCAACTGCGGCATCGGCATGACGGTGATCGTCTCGGCCGAGAACGCGGACGCCGCGATGGCCCAGCTGCAAGCGGCCGGCGAGACCGTCTACCGCATCGGCGCCATCCGCGCCTCGGCGGAAGGCGAACACCAGTGCGTGGTGGTGTAATGCCCAAGGCGCGGACCTGATCCGCGCCGCTGCAACGTCAAAGGCATGCCCCGGCATGCCTTTTTTACGTCCTTATTGATTACATGGTGTATTAAATGAATTGCTGATTGTGTGGTTTATGTTCTCGTTGAGAATAATTATAGTAGTTCCATGCCGAACGGAAACGACGGCAGCAGCGCCATCCCAACATCACAATCCGGAGAAAAATCATGAATTCGAATATCGTCATCGTGTACCACAGCGGCTACGGCCACACCGCCAAGATCGCCGAGGCCGTCGCCGCCGGCAGTGAGGGAACCTTGCTGGCTATCGACGCCGAAGGCCAGCTGCCCGAAGCGGGCTGGGACTTGCTGGCCAAGGCGCAAACCATCATCTTCGGCTCGCCCACCTACATGGGCAACGTGAGCTGGCAGTTCAAGCGCTTTGCCGACACCGCCTCGTCGGTATGGTTCAAGCAGGGCTGGAAGGACAAGCTGGCGGCCGGTTTCACCAACTCGGCCTCGGTGGCCGGCGACAAGCAGACCACGCTGTACACCCTGTTCACCCTGGCGCAGCAGCACGGCATGCTGTGGGCCGGCACCGGCATGATGCCGAGCAACGCCAAGAACGCGCACCGCGACGATGTGAACTACCTGTCCTCCTTCGCCGGCCTGGCCACCGCCACGCCGTCGGACGCGTCGGTGGACGAGATCCCCGCCGGCGACCTGAAGACCGCGCGCCTGTTCGGCGAACGCATCCGCCAAGTCACCGCGCGTCTTGCTTGAGGAGAGCCAGCATGAACTTCGCCATGAAACGCGCGACCGCCGCGCTGACCGGGGCCTTCGCCGCCGCCGCCCTTGCCGCCAGCTTCGCCGGCGCCGCCCAGGCAGCGGCACCTACAGCCGCAGCGCCCATCGGCGCTGAAGCGCCGGACGCCAAGATCCGCCTGACCCGCGTCACCCCGGCCTACTGGAAAGTCACTTTCGCCAACGCGCCGCTGAACATCGTCGGGCCGAAGGAGGTGCGCGAACTGGTCGGTATCGTGGAAGCGATCGAAGCCGACCAGCAGGTGCAGGTGGTGGTGTTCGACAGCGCCATCCCGGGCAGTTTCATCGCCCACTACGACCTGCTCACGCCGCTGGAAGAGTCGACCGGCATGGCGCCCGGCCCCACCGGCATGCACCCGGTGCCGGACCTGATGGTGCGCATCGCCCGCCTGCCGATTGTCACCATCTCGTCGATCCGGGGCCGCGCCACCGGCATCGGCAGCGAGCTGATACTGGCCACCGACATGCGCTTCGCCAGCCGCGAAAAAGCCGTGCTGTCGCAATGGGAAGTGGGCGCCGGCCTGGTGGCGGGCGGCGGCCCGATGGCGCGCCTGCCGCGCCTGGTGGGACGCGGCCGCGCGCTGGAAATCCTGGTGGCCTCGGACGACATCAACGGCGACGTGGCCGAGCGCTACGGCTACGTCAACCGCTCGCTGCCGGACGCCGAGCTGGACGGCTTCGTCGATACCATGGCGCGCCGCATCGCCTCCTTCGAGCGCGCCGCCATCGTCGACACCAAGGCGCTGGTGAACCTGGCCAGCCTGCCGCCGGACGCCGAAATGCAGCCAGGCTGGGACGCCTTTATCGCCTCGGTCAAGCGGCCGGCCACCCAGCAGCGCCTGAAAACGCTGGTGGAGCAGGGCTTGCAGCAGCCCGGCGGCATCGAGGACAACCTGGGCCGCGCCACGGCCGCCTACCGCAAATAAGCGACTCCGGCTCCGCAGCAGGAAAATGCCCTAACGTTGTCTCAGGGGGATTTGCACAATATCGACGTTCTTGACAGCGCCACTGTCAGGATCGTCGAGATCGAATTGCAACTGCCAGCCCTTCAGTATGTCCTCATCCTTTGCTCGAATACTCACAACGTTCTCCTTGCATGAGCTTGACATGCGCTATCACGCTACCTACCTTGAATTGCAGGTTGCGCAAGGTGCAACGCCAGACGGGAGATAACTGTGATTACTATGCACCCTGGAGAATATTTAAAGCTGTGCTATGTCGATGCAGACCAGTCACAGCTTGGTCAAGGCACGCAAGAAGATTGACCCCCGGTCGGTTCTCCGAATCGAACTGAACGCATCAGCCAAGGTTGAGGCGGCGGCCTAGTGCGTCAGCCTCGCTTCCCCAGCCGCGCCGTCATGAAATCGACAAAGGCGCGCACCCGCAGCGACAGGTGGCGCGCGTGCGGGTACAGCAGGATGAAGGGGCGCGAGGTGCCGCCGAATTGCGGCAGCAGCTCCACCAGCGAGCCGTCCGCCAGGTCGCGCTCGACGATATAGCGGTAGGTCTGCGCCAGCCCGGCGCCGGCGCGCGCCAGCGTCACGATGCCGAGCACGTCCTCGGCGCAGGTGTAGCCGCCGCTGGTCATCACGTCGATCTGCTTGCCGTCCACCTTGAACTGCCAAGGGATCTTGCGTCCGCTGCTGGGCAGGTCGAACTGGATGCACTCGTGCTGTTTCAGCGCCTCCAGCGACTTCGGCGCGCCGGCCCGCTTCAGATACGCCGGCGCCGCCACCAGCACCAGTTCCGCATCCTCCAGCTTGCGCGCGATCAGCGATGAATCGGCCGGGTCGCGCCCGCGCACCACCATGTCGTAGCTTTCGTCGGCGAAATCGATGTTCCGGTTGCTGATGTGCACCTGCACCGTCACCTCGGGATACAGCGCGCGGAACTCGGGCAGCATGGGCAGCAGCCGGTAGTGGCCATAGGGCGTGGGCACGCTGATGCGCAGCGGCCCGGCCGGCGCCTTCTGCGCGCCGGTCACTTCGCGCTCCGCTTCCAGCAGCCGGTCCAGCGCCTCGCGGCACTGCTCGTAGTAGCGCTGGCCGCCGTCCGTCAGCCGGATCTGGCGCGTGGTGCGCACGAACAGCCGCACCCCCAGCCGCTCCTCCAGCCGCGCGATCGAGCGGCTCACCGCCGCCGGCGTCACGCCGCTCTGGTTGGCCGCCGCCGTGAAGCTGCCCAGTTCCGCCGCCTGGCAGAACAGCTCGATCGTGCCGAGCTGCATTTCGTCGAAGTTCCGCTGCATAGATTACACCGTGTATTAAGTCATGTTCCATATTAGCTATTTATTGGCTCGAATGGAATAAGTAAAGTGTGTTCCATGCCGCAGACAAACCCAGCGGTCACCCACACAACTGAACTGGAGCACACCATGAACACCAACAAAACCGTCATCGTCACCGGCGCCTCGAGCGGCATCGGCTTTGCCATCGCCAAGGCCTACCTGGAACGCGGCTACAACGTGGTCGGCAACGCCCGCAGCGCCGACGGCCTGCAGACCGCCGCCGCCCAGCTGGGCAACCCGGCCAACTTCCTGCAAGTGCCCGGCGACATCGCGCTGGCCTCCACCGCAGCCGCCCTGTTCGACCAAGCCATTGCGGCCTTCGGCAAAGTGGACATCCTGATCAACAACGCCGGCATCTTCCTGCCGAAGGCCGTGGGCGACTACACCGAGGAAGAAGTCAACACCATCGTCGGCACCAACCTGATGGG
This sequence comes from Pseudoduganella aquatica, assembly GCF_020865585.1. NCBI lineage: Bacteria > Pseudomonadati > Pseudomonadota > Betaproteobacteria > Burkholderiales > Oxalobacteraceae > Pseudoduganella > Pseudoduganella aquatica. The sequence continues at coordinate 6,455,157 of NZ_CP086370.1, read as the reverse complement.
CTTCTTCTACCCGTCGCAGCAGGCTGCGCGCCACATGAGCGCCAACAAGGCCGGCCACATCGTCACCATCACCGCTTCCATCGCCGAGCAGCCCAACGCCAAAGTCAACGCGCTGCTGCCCATCCTGATCAAGGGCGGCCTGAACCACGCCACGCGCGGCCTGGCGATTGAGCTGGCTGGCGCCAACGTGCAAGTCAATGCGGTGGCGCCCGGCATCATCCGCACCCCGATGCACGGCAGCGACGAAGGCACGCAGAATTTCCTGAAAGGCCTGTCGCCCAGCAACCGTATCGGCGAGACCGACGACATCGTCAACGCCGTGCTGTACCTGACCGGCTCGTCCTTCGTCAGCGGCACCGTGGCCGTGGTCGACGGCGGCGCAGCGGCCGGCACCTGGTAAGCAAACCTCAACCCTGGCTCAAGGAGAATCACCATGCCATACGTAAATATCCGCATCACCAAAGAAGGCGCCACCCCTGCGCAGAAGCTGGAACTGATCGAAGGCGCAACCGACCTGCTGCAGCGCGTGCTGAACAAGAACCCGGCCACCACCTTCGTCATCATCGACGAAGTGGAGATGGACAGCTGGGGCGTGAACCGCGAGAACGTGGTCACCATGCGCGCGCGCGAAGCGGCAGCCCGCGCGGCGGCCAAGCTGGGAGACAAGTCATGAAACTGGTCTTCGCCGGCGACCCGATGTGCTCGTGGTGCTACGGCTTCGGCAAGGAGCTGACGGCCCTGACGCAGCGCCACCCGGAACTGGACCTGCAGATCCTGGTGGGCGGCGTGCGCGCCGGCGCCACCGATCTGCTGGACGACACCGGCAAGCAATTCCGCCTCGGCCACTGGGCCAGGGTGGAAGAAGCCAGCGGCCTGCCGTTCAACCGCGCCGCGCTCCTGGCGCGCGAGAACTTCGTCTACGACACCGAGCCGATTTGCCGCGCCGTGGTAGCGGTGCGGCGCTTGGCGCCGCAGGCCGACCAGCTGGCCGTGTTCCGCGCCCTGCAGCATGCGTTCTATGTCGATGGGTTGGACACGACCGACGGCGCGGTGCTGGCCGAAGTGGCGTCGGCGGCGCTGGCACAGGACGGCCATGCGGTGACGGCCGCCGCCCTGCATGCGGAGTGGCATAGCGCGGCGGCCATCGCCGTGACGTCGGCCGAGTTCTCGCATGTGCGTTCGCTGGGCATCCGCAGCTTCCCCGCGCTGCTGCTGGACACCGGCGACGGCCTGTACGAGATCAGCCCCGGCTACGCCCATGCCGACAAGCTGGAGCAGCAATTGCAGGCAACCTTGCAGCACGTGGCTGCCGCCGCATAGCGCTGCGGCATGGGGAGGGCGCCAGCCGGCGCCTTCCCCCTTTTGACAGGAGCACGAGATGAAGCAGCCATCCACGCGGCCCGCAGCGGCCGATATCGCCGCGATCACCGGCGTAGCCGAAGCCTACCTGCGCGGCGTGTACCAGGGCGACGCTGCCGCCCTGGCGGCGCTGTTCGCGCCCGAGGCCCAGGTCTACGGCGACATCGGCGGCCAGCCCTACTTCAAGACCATCGCCGCCTACCTGGAAGGGGTGGCCGGCCGCGCCAGCCCGCAGTCGCTGGGCGAGCCCTACCGCATGCGGGTGCTGTCGGTGGACAGCATGGGCAGCATCGCCACTGTGCGGCTGCATTCGCCCATGCTGGGCTTTAACTACCACCTGTACCTGACCTTGCGCCTGGCCGACGGCGCGTGGCGCATCGTCAACAAGACCTTCTCCCACCTCACTTCTTGAGGATCTTGGCCACCGGCGCCGGGCGCAGGCGGAACGCGTCCGGCATGCCGGAGCCGAGCAGGGGGCGCAGGTACATGCGGAAGGCGTCCGTCACGCCGGTGCCGCTGGCGGTGATGAACTCGTCCTCCATGGTGCGCGTCTTGCCGGCCACCGCGTCCAGCGGCAGCAATTCGTAGTCGGCCGAGTAGTAGCCGGTGCGCTTGATGGCCACCGAGCCGCAGCGGTCGCCCCACATGGCGAACTGCACCGCCTTTTCCCCCACCTCGCGCGCCTCGCGCTGGTCCACGTCGGACACGCAGCCGATGAAGGAGCGCTGCAGATAGCCGAAGGTGTCGCCGCGCACGCGCTTGATGCCCAGCTTGGCCTTGATCTCGTCGCACAGCAGGTCGGCCAGCGCGCCGGTGCCGGACAGCTGGACATTGCCGTGCGCGTCGCGCTCCACCTCCTTCGCCAGCAGGGAGGCGATGGCCTCGCCGGAGGCGTCGTGGATGCCCTCGGACACGGCGATCACGCAGCGCCCGTGTTGCGCGTACGCGGCCTTCACGTCCGCCAGGAAGCTCTCCAGCGAGAACACGCGCTCGGGCAGGTAGATCAGGTGCGGGCCGTCGTCGGGGAACTTCTTGCCCAGCGCTGAGGCGGCGGTGAGGAAGCCGGCGTGCCGCCCCATCACCACGCCCACGTACACGCCGGGCAGGGAGGCGTTGTCCAGGTTGGCCCCGGCGAAGGCCTGCGCCACGAAGCGCGCGGCGGACGGGAAGCCGGGCGTGTGGTCGCTGCCCACCAGATCGTTGTCTATGGTCTTGGGAATATGGATGCAGCGCAGCGGATAGCCGGCCGCCTTGGCGCGATCGCTGACGATGCGCACCGTGTCGGAGGAGTCGTTGCCGCCGATATAGAAGAAGTGTTCGATCTCGTGCGCGCGCAGCACCTCGAAGATCTGCTCGCAGTAGGCCGCGTCCGGCTTGTCGCGCGTGGAGCCGAGCGCGGACGAGGGCGTGGCGGCCACCATTTCCAGGTTGTGGCTGGTCTCCTGGGTCAGGTCGACGAAGTCCTCGTTGATAATGCCGCGCACGCCGTGCAGCGCGCCGTACACCCGCGTGACCTGGCGGAAGCGGCGCGCCTCCAGCACCACGCCCACCAGCGACTGGTTGATGACGGCGGTGGGACCGCCTCCCTGTGCGACCAGAATTTTTCCCGACGGCATGCGCATCTCCTCGTGAGTGGACTGCCGCCAGCTTACTCCGATTTATTTGGCCGTGGGGCCGATGTGGCGATCCAGGAAAACTTCCACCCGGCCCCAGAAATCAACACGGTTTTTCGGCAGCGACCAGCCGTGGCCTTCATCGTCGTAGATCACCAGTTCCACGTTCGGATTCGTGGGCTTGATGGCGTTGTAGAAGTCCTTGCTGTGCTGAATGGGAACGCGCTTGTCGGCGCTGCCGTGCGCCAGCAGTATGGGCTGGTGGATGCGGGCAGCCTGCTTGAGCGGCGACGTGGCGGCGAATTGCGCGGCGTCCTTGACCGGGTCGCCCACCCGTTCCGGTATGCCGTACTGGCGGTAGGTGTCGGACTGGTCGGAGATGGCGCTGTTGCCTTCCGTGGCCATCAAGGTCAGGTCCGACACGCCGGCCCAGCTCACGCCGCAGCGGTAGAGTTCCGGCGTCTTGAGCAGGCCCATCAGTGTGGCGTAGCCGCCGTAGCTGGCGCCGGCGATGCAGATACGCTTCGGATCGGCATAGCCCTGCGCAATGGCCCACTTGGTGGCGTCTGCCACGTCGTCCTGCATGGCCAAACCCCATTGCTTCCAGCCGCGCATGGCGTGGCGCGCGCCGAAGCCGCTGCTGCCGCGGAATTCCGGTTCCAGCACGGCGTAGCCGCGCGAGGCCAGGAATTGCGCTTCCGCGTTCCAGCGCCACTCGCCGCCGCGCACGAAAGGTCCGCCGTGCACCAGCACCACCATGGGCAGTTGCTTGCCGCCGCCCTTGGGCAGCGTCAGCCACGCCGGCACCGTCAGGCCATCCCGCGCCTTGAAGCGGTGCAGGTCCAGCTGCGCCATCTGGGCGGGGTCGATGGCCGGGTTGCGGCTGCCGATCCTGCTCAGCGCTTTGGTCTCGGTGTTGTAGACCAGGTAGGTGGTGGGCTGCTTGTCCGAATAGGAGGTGACCAGCACCCAGGCCGCTTCAGGCCGCAGCGGCGGCGTGACCAGGTTGGCCGTGTCGGGCAGCAGGGCGTCCACGGCCTTTTGCACGGCCGCCATGGCCGGGTCCAGCCACACCATGGCGCGGGCGTCGGACAGCAGCTCGACGCCGGCCAGGCGGTTGTTGCGGTACACCAGCTCGCCCGAAAAATCGTAGTCGGCCAGGCCTATCATGGCGTCCTTCTCCAGCGCGCCTTTGGCCAGGTTGAAGACGTACAGGCTGCGCTTGTCGGAGCGGCCCTGGCTGCTCACATACATCTGCCCTTCGGCACCGAAGCCCAGCGGCATGAAGTTGCCCGGCGCGTTGGCGTAGGCCGGGAAGGTGACCAGGGGGCGCCAGCTGTCCTTGTCCGGATCGAGATACTGGACGGTCAGCTTGTCTTCCTCCCGTGTCAAGGCCGCGCGCGGCAGGCCGCGCTGGTCCAGCACCCAGTGCTGCACTTCGCCCGGCCGGTTCAGCGTGCCCACCGCGCCGGTCACCGTGTTCAGCTTTTGCAGGTCGAAGCTGCGCGTTTCATTGCGCACCTCGTTCCAGTTGGCGCGCACGACATAGATGGAGTCCGAGTCCTGCGCACCTTCCTGCTCCAGCATATAGGTGTTGGCCGGCAGGATGCGCGACTTGATATTGGTCTGCGACGTGTCGCGCGCGTACCAGGCGCGCTCGGCCAACTGCCGCAGGTCGCTGCCGTCGCGGTTGGCCGCGTACAGGCCGGGCGCGTAGCGGCGGTCGCCCGGCGCCACCTGGTTGTCCACGGTGTCGAAGGCCAGGCGGCGGTTGTTCACCCACTGGAAATGGCCTATGTCGGTATCCGAGAAGCGCGCCACGCCGCTGACGCTGCTGCTGGCCAGGTCCACCACGGCCAGACCGTCGCGTTCATTGTTGTTGCTGATGCGCACAGCCAGAAAGCGCCCGTTGGGCGACAGCTTGGCGGCGCTGAAGTTGGGGTTGCCAAAGAAGCTGCCTATCGCCGGCAGGGCCGCCTGGGCCAGGCCAGCCATCAGGCCGAGTGAGATTGCCGCCACGGCACGCAGGCGCAGATGCATTATTTTTCTCCTTGAGATGAGCCGATATGTTTATTGAGGAAACCTTCCACCCGGGTCCAGAAGTCGTAGCGGTTTTTCTGCAGCACCCAGCCGTGGCCTTCCTCCTCGTATTCCACCCATTCGACCTGGCGGTTGGTCTTTTGCACCGCGTCGCGGAATTTCTTGCCGTGGTAGAGCGGCACGCGCATGTCCGAGCCGCCGTAGGCCAGCAGCAGCGGCTGCCTGATGCGGGCCGCCTGCTCCAGCGGCGAGGTGGCCTTGAGCTGCTCGGCGTCCTTCTCCGGGTCGCCTATCAGGTGCGGCATGCCGTACTGTTTCCAGGCGTCCGGCAGATCGGACTGGAAGCTCCAGTGGCCGGTGTACATCAGCTTGATGTCGGTCACGCCGGCCCACTCCACGCCGCACTGGTACAGCTCGGGATTGTTGACCAGCCCCATCAGCGTGGCGTAGCCGCCGTAGCTGGCGCCGGCGATGCAGATCCGCTTGCCATCGGCGATGCCCTGCGCGATGGCCCAGCGTGTGCCGTCGGCGATGTCATCCTGCATCTTCAGGCCCCATTGCTTCCAGCCGGCCTTGAAGTGCGCTTCGCCGAAGCCGGTGCTGCCCCGGTATTCCGGCTCCAGCACGGCGTAGCCGCGCGAGGCCAGGAATTGCACATCCGGACGCCAGCCCCACTGGCCGCCGCGCACAAAGGGGCCGCCATGCACCAGCACCACCATGGGCAGGTTTTTGTCCTTGCCATGCGGCAGCGTCAGCCAGGCAGGGATTTGCAAGCCGTCGCGCGCGGCGTAGGTCACCAGATCCTGCTTGCCCATCTGGCCGGGCCGGATCTGCGGACGCGACGCGCCGATTTTGCTGAGCTGCCTGTTGGCGCTGTTGTACAGCATGAACACGCGCGGCTGCACGTCCGAATACGATTCCACCAGCAGGTTGGGCGTTTCCGGCCGGGACGGCGGCGTCAGCAGGTTGAGGGTGTTGGGCAGCAGCTTGTCGACCTCCTGCTGGATGGCCTGCATGGCCGGGTCCAGCCAGCGCGTGCCTTGCGCGTCGGCCAGGTAGCGCACGCCCAGCAGCTTGTCCTGGCTCATGATGAGGCGGCCGCTGAAGTCGTAGTGCTCCAGCTCCACCAGCGGCTGCGGATTGATCTTGCCGGTCGCCAGGTCGTAGCTGTGCACGGCCGACTTGTCGCGGTAGGCGCTGGTCACCACGTACAGCGTGCCGTCCGGCGCGAAGGCCAGCGGACGGAAGGAGCCCTTGCCGCCGGTGAACTGCCCGAACGACCCCAGTTCGCGCCAGGCGCCGGTGGCCGGGTCGCGGTAGTGCACCGAGCTGCGGCCGTTCTCCACCACGGTGGCCAGGCGCGGTTCGCCCTTGCTGTCGAGTAGCCAGTCGTGCGTATCGCCGGGCCGCTTGAGGGTGGTGCTGTAGCCGGTTTTGGTGTTGAGCTGGAGCAGGTCGGCATATTCCATCTGGCCGGGGCCGGTGATCTTTCTGCTGAGGACGTAGACCTGGTCGCTGTCCTGCGTGCCGCGCTGGCCCAGCATATACGTGTGCCAGGGCAGCAGGCGCTGCGACTGCACCGCGTGCGCGTCGCCGCGGCGGCTGGCCAGCTGGCGGAACTGGCTGCCGTCGCGGTTCACCGCGTACAGGCCGGGGCCGTAGCGCGCGTCGCCCACGCCGACCTGCATGTCGACCGTGTCGAGCAGCAGGCGCTCGTCGTTGACCCAGGCGAACTGGCCCACGTCGGTATCGTGGAAGCTGGCCACCGACAGCGCCGAGTTGTTGCTCAGATCGACCACCGCCAGCCGCTCGCGCCCATTGGGGCTGGTCAGCTTGGCCGCGAGGTAGCGTCCGCTGGGCGACAGCTGCACTGTGCTGAATTGCGGATTGCTGAAGAAGTCCTGCACCGGCGGCAGCGCGGCCGGGGTGGTGGCGGGCGTTGCGGCCGGCGCCGCGTCGGCCGCGTGCGCGCCGGGATGGGCCAGCGCTGCCAGCAGTGCCACGGCGGAGGCGATCATGCGTTGCAGTCCGTGCATGGAGGCTCCAGTGAAGTGGCTTACGGTTGCGCGCCGATGTGGCGGTTCAGAAACTTCTCCACCCGGGTCCAGAAGTCGACGCGGTTCTTCGGCAGCGACCAGCCGTGCCCCTCGCCCTGGTAGACCACCAGCTCCACGTCCGGATTGTGGGCCTTGACGGCCGCGTGGAAGCTGCGCCCGTGCGGGATGGGCACGCGCCGGTCTTCATCGCCGTAGGCCATCAGCAGCGGCTGCTTGATGCGCGCGGCCAGGTTGACCGGGGAGGTGTCCGCCAGCTGCTGCGCGTCCTGCACCGGATCGCCCACCAGCTGCGGCAGGCCATATTGCTTCCACTGGGCACTCAAGTCGGACTGGAAGCTCCAGTGGTCCTTGTACATCAGCGCGAGGTCGGTCACGCCCACCCATTCCACGCCGCATTTGAACAGTTCCGGATTGCGCGCCAGGCCCATCAGCGTGGCGTAGCCGCCATAGCTGGCGCCGGCGATGCAGATGCGCTGCGGATCGGCGTAGCCCTGCGCGATGGCCCATTTGGCTGCGTCGGCGATATCGTCCTGCATGGCCAGGCCCCATTGCTTCCAGCCGGCGCGGAAGTGGCGCGAGCCAAAGCCGGTGCTGCCGCGGAACTCCGGCTCCAGCACCGCGTAGCCGCGCGAGGCCAGGAACTGCGCCTGCGCGTCCCAGCCCCATTCGGAACCGCGCAGGAAGGGGCCGCCGTGCACCAGCACCACCATGGGCAGCTTCTTGCCGGCGCCGCTGGGCAAGGTCAGCCAGGCGGGAATGGCGAGGCCGTCGCGCGCCTTGATCTGCACCATGTCCTGCTGGCCCATGGCGGCCGGGTCGATATTGGCGTGCGCGGAACCCAGCTTGCCCAGTTCCTGCGTGTCCGCGTTGTAGAGGTAGTAGGTTCTCGGCTGGCGGTCCGAATACGACGTCACCAGCATCCACGGCGTGGCCGGGCGCAGCGCCGGGCGCACCAGGTTGACCGTGCCTTGCAGCTTGCCGTCGATGGTTTTCTGCGCCGCCTTCATGCGCTCGTCCAGCCACACGGTGCTGCGCGCATCCGACAGGATCTCCAGGCCGACGATCTTGCCGCCGCTGTAGATCATCTGGCCCTCGTAGTCATAGTCCGCCAGCGACACCACCGGCTCGGCGGCGAGTTCGCCCTTGGCCGTGTCGTACAGATAGAGTGCGTCCTTGTCCTTGCCGGCGCGGCTGCTCACGTACAGCTTGCTGTCCGAGCTCATACCCACTGGCCAGAAGGCCTTGGGGGCGTTGCCGTAGGAGGGGAAGCTGGCGAGCTGGCGCCAGGCCTTGCTGGCCGGGTCGAGCAGGTGCACGCTGGAGGTGCCGTCCTTGTCCGACATGGCCAGGCGCGGCGCGCCGTCCGCGTCCAGCAGCCAGTCCAGCACCTTGGCCGGACGCGGCACCACGTCCGCCTTGCCGGTGAGGGTGTTCAGGCGCAGCAGGTCGAAGTTTTCCAGGTCCCAGGTGGCCTCGTTCCATTCGGCGCGGCGCACATAGATAGACTCGCTGTCCTGCGCGCCCTGCTGGTCCAGCAGGAAGGTGTTGTAGGGCAGCGCGCGCTGCTTGATCATGCTGCCCGTTTCGGAAGCCGGCGTGTAGCTGCGGTCCACCAGCATGCGGTAGCCGCTGCCGTCCACATTGGCCGCGAACATGCCGGGGGCGTTGGTGCGGTCGCCGACGGGCGCCTTGCTGTCGCGCGTGTCGAACACCAGGCGTTCGTGGTTGACCCACTCGAAGTTATCGATGTCCACGTCGCCGAACTTGGCCACGCCCTTGATGCTGCGGCTGGCCAGGTCCAGCGCATACAGCGCGGTGCGGCCGCCGTCGACGCTGCCCTTGAAGGCCACGTACTTGCCGTCCGGGGACAGCTTGGGGTTGCTGAAGCTGGGATTGTCGAAGAAATGCTCGGCAGGCGGCGCGGCGGCATAAGCCGGCGCGATGGAGGCGGCCCCCATCAGGGCGGAAACGAGGCAGGCGAGGGCGGTACGCAGTGGCAGGGATGTGGACATGGTCAATGTTAAATAGGCGAAAAGAACAATTGCAAATTAATCAATTTCCCTACAATAACATTTGTCTGAAGGTTTGCCTAGCCCTGCTCCGGCGCACGCACATGCGCCAGCAGCGCAGTGGTGTCGCGTCCCGGGGCGGGCGTCAGCAGGCTGACCACCGCCATCACCAGCATGCCAGCGGGCACGCCGAAGATGCCCGCGGAGACCGGCGCGATGTGGAACCACTGCCCGGCCGCGCTGCCGCCCAGGATGGGGTTGGCGTGCACCATGTAATACAGGCACACGCCGAAGCCGGCCACCATGCCGGCCACCGCGCCGTGGCGGTTGGCGCGCGGCCAGAACACGCCCAGCACCAGCGCCGGGAACAGCGTGGAGCCGGCCAGCGAGAAGGCGGCGCTCACCAGCGACAGGATGTCGGCCGGCTTGGTGGACGCGGCGTAGGCGGCGATGAAGGCCACCGCCAGCAGCAGCAGCTTGGAGATGGTCACGCGCTTTTGCGTGGAGGCGCTGGGGTCGACGATGCGGTAGTAGATGTCGTGCGACAGGGCGTTGGAGATGGCCAGCAGCAGGCCGTCCGCCGTGGACAGCGCGGCGGCCAGGCCGCCCGCCGCCACCAGGCCGGAAATCACATAGGGCAGGCCCGCGATCTCGGGCGTGGCCAGCACCAGCACGTCGCCGTCGATGGCGATTTCCGCCAGCTGCACCAGGCCGTCGTGGTTCACGTCCACGATGCTGATGAGCGGATGCAGCTTGTCCACATTGGCCCAGTACGACACCCAGGTTGGCAGGCGCGAGAAGTCGCTGCCCACCAGCGCGGTGTAGACGTCGAACTTCACCAGCACCGCCAGCGCCGGAATGGTCAGGTAGATCAGCAGGATGAAGAACAGCGTCCAGAACACCGACACCCGGGTTTCATGCACAGACGGCGTGGTGTAGGAGCGCATCAGGATGTGAGGCAGGGCGGCCGTGCCCACCATCAGGCAGAACACCAGCGCCAGGAAGTTGTTGCGCTTCTGGTCGGACTGCGCGATGTCCGGCGCCACGAAGGGCTCGGCGTGCGGCGCGGGCGCGGCGGCGCGGCGCAGGTTGTAGGCGCGCGCGGCCTCCCAGGCGGCGGCCGCTTCCTCCACGGTCTTCGGGTAGTTGATCAAGGCTTTTTCGGCCGCGCGGATGTCCAGCAGCGTGACGTTGCGCTGCTTGACCGCGTCCAGACGGCGCTGCGCGTCGATGCGGCCGGCGTCCCAGCTGGCGGGCAGGGCGTCGAGCTTCTGGCCGTAGTCGTCGGCGCGCTGCCGGAAGATGGCGCGCACCTCCTGTTCCTTCGGGTCGTGCGCCAGGCTGGCTTCGCGCGCGCCCAGCGTGGGCAGCAGCTTGCCGTAGGCCACCTGCGGGATGGGGTTGCCGCTGTGCTTGGCCGACAGCCACATGGCCGGCAGCAGGAACGCCACCAGAATGATGATGTACTGCGCCACCTGGGTCCAGGTGATGGCGCGCATGCCGCCCAGGAAGGAACACACCAGGATGGAGGCCAGGCCGAGGAAAATGCCGACCGAGAAATCCACGCCGGTAAAGCGCGAGGCGATCAGGCCCACCGCGTAGATCTGCGCCACCACGTAGATGAAGGAGATGATGATGGTGGCCGCCACCGCCATGATGCGCACGTAGCGCCCGTGGTGCGGGCCGCCGTAGCGCGCGGCCAGGAAGTCGGGGATGGTGTACTGGCTGAACTTGCGCAGATAGGGCGCGATCAGCAGCGCCACCAGGCAGTAGCCGCCGGTCCAGCCCATGACGTAGGCCAGGCCGTCGAAGCCGTGCAGGTAGAGCGTGCCGGCCAGGCTGATGAAGCTGGCCGCCGAGATCCAGTCGGCGGCGGTGGCCATGCCGTTGAACATGGCCGGCACGCGCCGCCCCGCGACATAGTATTCGGCCACGTTGGAGGTGCGGCTGACCAGGCCGATGGCGGCGTACAGCGTGATGGTGGCCAGCATGAACAGGTAGCCTATCCAGACGCGCGGCATGCCTTCCTTCTCCAGCATGGACAGCGCCACCAGGAAGCCCGCGAAGCCGGCCGAGAACAGCAGGTAGTAGCGCGACAGGCGCCGGAAGTAGCTGGGCTTGGCGTTCATGCCTGCCCTCCCTGCGCGGCGGCGGCAAACTGCTGGTCGAGCCGGCGCATGCGCCAGGCGTAGCCGCCTATGATGGCCAGGTAGACCAGCGAGGCGCCTTGCGCCGCCAGGTAGAAGGACAGCGGCCAGCCGAACAGCATCAGCCCGGTCAGCTCGCGCGCGAAGAAGACGGCGCAGAAGCTGGTGGCCAGCCATAGCAGCAGCAGGGCGGCGGTGAGGCGGCGCGTGCGGCGCCAGTGCTGCTCGCGCCGCGCGCGCAGGGACGCTGCCGCAGTGCTGGCGGCGGTGCTGGTGGTGTCATCCATAATGGGGCTCGTCTGCTGGCGGTTCGTCGTCGGGCGCGCGCAGCGGGAAGATCAGGCGGAACAAGCTGCCGGGCAGCTTGGCGTTGTTGCTGCGCGGGTTGCTGAAAATGTCGATGTCGGCGCCGTGCTGCTGCGCGATCTCGCGCACGATGGCCAGCCCCAGGCCGCTGCCCTCGGCGCTGCTGCCGAGGATGCGGTAGAAACGCTCGAACACGTGGCTGCGCTCGGCCGGCGGAATGCCGGGGCCGGTGTCCTCCACCTCCACCACGCCCTCGTGCTCGGAGCGCCGCACGCGCACGGTGACGGCGCCGCCGGCCGGCGTGTAGCGCAGCGCGTTGTCGATCAGGTTGGACAGCATCTCGCGCAGCATGGTCGGGTTGCCCTCGATCGGCACCTCGCCCGTGGCCGGGGCCTCGAAGCCCAGGTCGATGCGGTAGTTGAAGGAGGCCGGCACCCAGTCGCGCACGGCGCTGCGCGCCAGCTCGGCCAGGTCCACCGGCAGCAGCGCGGCGCCGGCCTGCGGCTGGTTCTCGGCGCGCGCCAGGGCCAGCAGCTGGTTCACCAGCCGCGTGGCCGACTCCGAACTCTTCGCCAGCTGCTCCAGCGAGCGGTGGATTTCGCCCTGGTCGGTCTGGCGCAGCGCCAGCTCGGACTGCATGCGCATGCCCGCCAGCGGGGTTTTCATCTGGTGTGCGGCGTCGGCGATGAAGCGCTTCTGCATCTCGATCGACAGCGACAGCCGGGCCAGCATCTCGTTGAGCGAGCGCACCAGCGGCGTGATCTCTTCCGGCACCTGGCGCGAATCGATGGGGCTCAGGTCGTCCGAGCTGCGCGCGCGGATGCGTTCCTGCAGCTGGGCCAGCGGCGACAGCCCCCGCGCCAGCGCGAACCACACCAGGGCCAGTACGATGGGCAGCACGATGAACTGCGGCAGGATCACGCCCTTGATGATTTCATTGGCCAGCTTGGCGCGTTTTTCCAGCGTCTCGGCCACCTGCACCAGCGCCACGCGCGACTCCTCGGCACCCTGGTCCTCCAGCGCCACCCATGAGTAGGCGATGCGGATGGGCGTGCCGTGCATATTGCCGTTGCGGAACTGTACCATGCCGGGCTTGGCCCGGTCTTCCTCCTGCGGCGCGGCCAGCTCGCGGTCGCCGTCCACGTAGGCGCCGTCGGGGCCGGCGATCTGGAAGTACACGCTGTCCACGTCGTCCGCGCGCAGGATGTCGCGGGCCGAGCCGGGCAGGCGCGGCGCCAGCTTGCCGTTCACTTCGTGGATCTGCTGCGCCAGCACGGTCACGCTGTCTTCCAGCGCATGGTCGAAGGGCTGGTTGGCGATGGACTTGGCCACCAGGTAGGTGATGGCGATGCTCATCGGCCACAGCAGCAGCAGCGGGGCCAGCATCCAGTCCAGGATCTCGCCGAACAGCGAGTGCTGGATGTCGTCCTCCTTGACGGCGCCGGCAGGCTCCTGCCAGGACAGGTCGTCCTGGTCCTGCTGGCTGGCTGCTGCGGCCTCGCGCTCGCCCACGGCTTACTTGGCTTCGCCGCGCGGCGTGTCGCTGAACTTTTCCAGGCAGTAGCCCAGCCCGCGCACGGTGGCGATGCGCACGCCGCCCACTTCGATCTTCTTGCGCAGCCGGTGCACATAGACTTCGATGGCGTTGTTGCTCACTTCCTCGCCCCACTCGCACAGGTGGTCCACCAGCTGCTCCTTGGACACCAGCCGCCCGGTGCGCGCCAGCAGCACCTCCAGCAGGCCCAGTTCGCGCGCCGACAGGTCCAGCATCTGGTCGTTGATATAGGCGCTGCGGCCCACCTGGTCGTAGCTGAGCGGGCCGTGCTTGATGATGGCCGACCCGCCGCCCTGGCCGCGCCGGGTCAGTGCGCGCACCCGCGCCTCCAGCTCGGACAGCGCGAAGGGCTTGGCCATATAGTCGTCCGCGCCCAGGTCCAGGCCGTTCACGCGCTGCTCGATGGAGTCGGCCGCCGTCAGTATCAGCACCGGCAGCAGCGAGGAGCGCGCGCGCAGGCGGCGCAGCACCTCCAGCCCGGACAGCTTGGGCAGGCCCAGGTCCAGTATCAGCAGGTCGAACTCCTGGGTGGCCAGGGCGGTGTCCGCCTCCTGGCCGTTCTTTACATAATCGATCGCATAGCCGGACTGGCGCAGCGAGCGGGTCAGCCCGTCGGCCAGGACGCTGTCGTCTTCGGCAAGTAAAATACGCATAATGTCACCCGGTTGCAGAAGCCCCCATTGTGTTTCATTTTACTCAAGGGGGCCAGTTTTTGATCCGCCTCAAACGCGATTGAAAACAATGCTTGCAAAAAGCACTGGTTTTTTATACAGTACCACCTGAATCGACTAAACCACTTGCCGAAAGATCATCATGGACGACAAAAAAGGCGCAGTACCCGCAGGCGAAAAAGCCAAGGCGCTTGCCGCAGCACTGGCACAAATTGAAAAGCAGTTCGGCAAGGGCTCGGTCATGCGCATGGACGCCAGCGCGCCGATCGAAGAAGTGCAAGTGGTCTCCACCGGCTCGCTGGGCCTGGACATCGCGCTGGGCGTAGGCGGCCTGCCGCGTGGCCGCGTGGTGGAAATCTACGGTCCGGAATCGTCGGGTAAAACCACGCTGACGCTGCAAACCATCGCCGAGATGCAGAAACTGGGCGGCACCTGCGCCTTTATCGACGCCGAGCACGCGCTGGACGTGGGCTATGCGCAAAAGCTGGGCGTGAACCTGCACGAGCTGCTCATTTCGCAGCCGGACACCGGCGAACAGGCGCTGGAAATCTGCGACGCGCTGGTGCGCTCCGGTTCCGTGGACATGGTGGTGGTCGACTCGGTCGCCGCGCTGACGCCGCGCGCCGAGATCGAAGGCGACATGGGCGACTCGCTGCCGGGCCTGCAAGCCCGTTTGATGTCCCAGGCGCTGCGCAAGCTGACCGGTTCCATCAACCGTACCAACACCCTGGTTATCTTCATCAACCAGATCCGCATGAAGATCGGCGTAATGTTCGGTTCGCCGGAAACCACCACCGGCGGCAATGCGCTGAAGTTCTACGCCTCCGTGCGCCTGGACATTCGCCGCACCGGCTCCATCAAGTCGGGTGACGAGGTGATCGGCAACGAAACCAAGGTCAAGGTCGTCAAGAACAAGATCGCGCCGCCGTTCAAGGAAGCGCACTTCGACATCCTGTACGGCGCGGGCACCTCGCGCGAAGGCGAGATCATCGACCTGGGCGTGGAAGCGAAAATCGTCGAGAAGTCCGGCAGCTGGTATAGCTACAACGGCGAGCGCATCGGCCAGGGCAAGGACAACGCCCGCACCTACCTGGTGGAGCGTCCGGAACTGGCGCACGAAATCGAAAACAAGGTACGCGCTTCCCTGGGCGTGCGCGAGCTGCCACCCCTGGGCGCCGAGCCGGCGCCCAAGCTCAAAGCCGTCGAGTAAGCTGGCTGTGCGGCGGGTTACGCCGCTGCGCGTCTAACCCGCCCTACGTTGTAGTTGCGTAGGGCGGGTTAGCGGCAAGGCCGCGTAACCCGCCAAGCCGGCGAACCACCGAATTCCCATCATGCCTCTGCCTCCCATCAGCCTGAAAGCGCGCGCGCTGCGACTGTTGTCCGCGCGCGAGCACAGCCGCATGGAGCTGGCGCGCAAGCTGGCGCGCCATGCGGAGGAGGGCGACGACATCGAAGCCCTGCTCGACTTCCTCGAAAAAAACAACTGGCTGTCCGAAGAACGCTTCTCCGAATCGCTGATCCACCGCCGCGCCGCGCGCTACGGCAACAGCCGCATTGTGGCCGAACTGCAACAGCACGGCATCAAGGGCGAAGCGCTGAGCGAATTGAAGGCCGGCCTGGCCGAAGACGAAACGGCGCGCTGCTGCGAAGTGTGGCGCCGCAAATTCGGCGCTCTGCCGCAGGACGCCCAGGAGCGCAGCAAGCAAATGCGCTTCCTGCTGCAGCGCGGCTTCTCCCAGCGCGCCATCCAGACCGCCATGAAAGGCGTGGACCTCGATGAGCTGGACGGCCTCGGTGGCGGCGCGTAGCGACGCCCTGAAGGCCCTGCTGCTGGCGGCCTGGCTATGGCTGCCCAGCTGGGCCGTTCTAAATACCGACCACGTCCAAGGCGCCAGCGACGCGCTGGCCCTGCTGGCCTTCTCCCTTCTGCTGCTGGCCGCGCCCCTGGTGCTGGTGCCCGGCGTGCGCCGCTATTTCCTGCTGTGGACGCCGCTGGCGCTGCTGGTGGGCCCGTATTGCTATCTGACCCTGGCCTACGGCAGCGTGCCCGGCGACGCGCTGCTGTCCTCCGCGCTCAACACCGGGCTGGCCATGAGCGCGCAGGTGTTGGCCTCCTTTGGCTGGAAGCTGTGGCTGGTGCCGCTCAGCCTGCTGCTCTACCTGTGGCTGGCCTTTTCCATCAGCCCCGGCTGGCGGCTGGACACGGCCGCGCGCAAGCGCCTGCTGGCCTGCTGCCTGATGCCGGTAATGCTGGCCCTGGTGGCGCGCCAGGCCGTGGGCCACGCCGTGCGCCTGCCGCCGCTGCTGGAACAATCCACCATCAACCTGGCTTTCCCCAGCGGCCTGGCGGCCTCGCTGTGGCGCGTGACCGGCTACGAGCGCGCGATCGCCGGGGCCGGTTTTGCCAGCGTGCAGGGCCGTTCCAGCGTGGGCGACGCGCCCATGCTGGTGGTGCTGGTGGTGGGCGAAAGCCTGCGCAGCGACCATCTCGGCATCAACGGCTACGCGCGCAACACCACGCCCGGATTGGCCGCGCTGGGGCCGCAATTGCTGTCCTTCCCCGACGTGGCGTCCACCGCCAATTGGACCGGCTATGCCATGCCTGCCATCGTGAGCCATGCGACGGGCAAGCAGCGCGCCACGCTGGTCCCCACCTTCCGCGAAGCCGGTTTCCGTACCGCCTGGCTGTCCAACCAGGAGGTGTCCGTCTACGGCGCCAGCGCCGAGGTGCGGGAATATGCCCGCAACAGCATGGACTTCCACCTGCGCACCGACGACAACCTGCTGCCGATGTTCACCTCCTTCGTGCGCCAGGCCGGGCCGCGCCAGTTCCTGGTGCTGCATATGATAGGCAGCCACATTCCGTACGAGGAACGCTACAGCGGCGCCTCGCGCGTGTTCCATCCCACCTTGAGTGACGCCGGCGTCGACAATCCGCTGCCGAAGAACAAGGCCGAGGCCATCAATTCCTATGACAACACGGTGGTCGAGACCGACCGCTTCCTGGCCCGCATGATCGCGGTGCTGCAGGCCGAGCAGCGCCCGGCCGTGCTGGTGTTTACCTCCGACCACGGCGAAAACCTGTTCGACGACCAGCGTCAGCTCTTCATGCACGCCCAGCCCGGCCCCACCCGCTACGACACCCACGTGCCCTTGCTGGTGTGGATGAACGCGCCTTACCGCCAGGCCTATCCGGCGGTGGTGGCCGCCTTGCAGGCCAACCGCGCCAAGCCGGTCGGCCACGCCAGCATGTTCGCCTCGGTGCTGGAACTGGGCGCCGTGGCGTGGCAGGGCAGCGACGCGCGCGCCAGTTTTGCGTCGCCCATGTACCAGCCAGGTCCGCGCCCGGTGACGCTGGAACTGAGCGGCCCCAGCGCGCCCTACGAGAGCCTGAAATAAGGCCGGGGACAGCCCCGGGGCTAGCATGGCGGCGGCCCGCGTGGGCTCATGAAAAGTCGCTAATTAACATATGCCACGTCGCAACTCGCGCCGGGGTGTGCTACACTTTTGGGGTTTTTGCAGCACCGCGGGTGCGGTGGTTGTCCGTAGAAGCTGCGGCAACGTGCATTCTTGTTAAGAGAATAGTGCAAGGCTGCTTACTAATTTTTGCCGCGCAAGCGGCATCGGTCTTATGTCCCTGTCAACTCCAGTCTCCCGACGTGCGCTGCGGCACACGCGCGCTATAGACATCCAGGCGTTCGCGCGCGAGGATGGCCTATGGGATCTTGACGCCCGTATCACCGACATCAAAGTTAACGCCACCAAGCTCGCCTCCGGCATGCGCGAAGGCGGCACGCCCCTGCACGACCTCTCCTTGCGCATTACGGTAGACCGCCAACTGACCATCGTTGCCGCCGAAGCCGTTTCTGACGCGGTTCCCTATCCTGGTTTCTGCAACACCATCGGCCCGGCGTACGCGGCCCTGGTGGGACTGAACCTGATGAAGGGGTTCCGGCATGAACTCAAGCAGCGCCTCTCTGGCGTCGCCGGGTGCACCCATCTGACGGAACTGGCCCAGATCCTGCCAACGGCGGCAGTCCAGGCCTTCGCTAACGATGTCTGGCCGACGCATGATGCGGCTAGCGACAACGTTCCGCATGAAAAGCCTTTCCAGCTCGACAAGTGCCACGCCCTGCGTACCGATGGCGGGGCAGTTGCCCGGTTTTACCCGCGCTGGGTAGCGAGCAAGCCCGAGTTGGCCTAGCGCACGCACCATCCTCGTTTTATACATATCAACTTTCAACATCAGTTTTAATCAAAAGGGAAGCCAGCATGAAAATCCATGAGTATCAAGGCAAAGAAATCCTCCGAAAATTCGGAGTGACGGTTCCGCGCGGTATCCCGTGCCTGTCCGTAGACGAAGCAGTCAAAGCTGCCGAGACGCTGGGCGGTTCGGTTTGGGTAGTCAAGGCGCAGATCCATGCTGGCGGCCGCGGCAAAGGCGGCGGCGTGAAAGTGGCCAAGTCGCTGGAACAAGTCAAAGAATACGCTGACCAGATCCTGGGCATGCAGCTGGTTACCCACCAGACCAGCGCGGAAGGCCAGAAAGTGCGCCGCCTGCTGATCGAAGAAGGCGCGGACATCAAGAAGGAACTGTACGTTTCCCTGGTGACCGACCGTGTTACCCAGCGCGTAGTCCTGATGGCTTCCTCCGAAGGCGGCATGGACATCGAAGAAGTGGCTGAATCGCATCCAGAACTGATCCACACCATCGCCATCGACCCAGCCGTCGGCCTGACCGACGCTGAAGCCGCCGGCATCGCCGCGAAAATCGGCGTACCGGAAGGTTCGATCGCCGACGCCGTCACCAACCTGCAAGGCCTGTACAAAGCCTACTGGGAAACCGACGCATCGCTGGCCGAAATCAACCCGCTGATCCTGACCGGTTCGGGCAAAGTCATCGCCCTGGACGCCAAGTTCAACTTCGACGCCAACGCCCTGTTCCGCCAGCCGGAAATCGTCGCTTACCGCGACCTGGACGAAGAAGATCCAGCTGAAGTCGAAGCCTCGAAATTCGACCTGGCCTACATCTCCCTGGACGGCAACATCGGCTGCCTGGTCAACGGCGCCGGCCTGGCCATGGCCACCATGGACACCATCAAGCTGTTCGGCGGCGAGCCGGCCAACTTCCTGGACGTGGGCGGCGGCGCAACTGCCGAGAAAGTCACCGAAGCGTTCAAGATCATGCTGAAGAACCCAGAGCTGAAAGCTATCCTGGTGAACATCTTCGGCGGCATCATGCGTTGCGACGTGATCGCCGAAGGCGTGATCACCGCATCGAAAGCCGTTTCGCTGAAAGTGCCTCTGGTGGTGCGCATGAAGGGCACCAACGAAGACCTGGGCAAGAAGATGCTGGCCGATTCCGGTCTGCCTATCATCGCCGCCGACACCATGGAAGACGCAGCCAAGAGCGTCGTCGCCGCTGCAGCCGGTCAAGCTTAATTAAGGAATCAACATGTCCATTCTGATCAATAAAGACACCAAAGTCGTCACCCAAGGCATCACCGGCAAGACCGGCCAGTTCCACACCCGTATGTGCCGCGAATACGCGAACGGCAAAAATGCCTTCGTCGCAGGCGTGAACCCGAAGAAAGCCGGCGAAGACTTCGAAGGCATTCCAATTTTCGCTAACGTTACCGAAGCGAAAAAAGAAACCGGCGCCAACGTTTCCGTGATCTACGTCCCACCAGCAGGCGCAGCTGCCGCCATCTGGGAAGCCGTGGAAGCCGAAATGGATCTGGCCATTTGCATCACCGAAGGCATTCCTGTCCGCGACATGATGGCCCTGAAGGACCGCATGGCCAAAGCCGGCTCGAAAACCCTGCTGCTGGGCCCTAACTGCCCAGGTCTGATCACCCCAGACGAAATCAAGATCGGCATCATGCCAGGCCACATCCACCGCAAGGGCCGCATCGGCGTGGTTTCCCGTTCGGGCACCCTGACCTATGAAGCAGTTGCACAGCTGACCGCTCTGGGCCTGGGCCAATCGTCGGCAGTTGGTATCGGCGGCGACCCGATCAACGGTCTGAAGCACATCGACATCATGAAGGCCTTCAACGACGATCCGGATACCGACGCGGTCATCATGATCGGCGAAATCGGCGGTCCAGACGAAGCCAACGCTGCTCTGTGGATCAAGGACAACATGAAGAAGCCAGTAGTCGGCTTCATCGCTGGTGTTACCGCTCCTCCGGGCAAGCGCATGGGCCACGCCGGCGCGCTGATCTCCGGCGGCGCAGACACCGCGCAAGCCAAGCTGGAAATCATGGAAGCCTGCGGCATTACCGTCACCAAGAACCCGTCCGAAATGGCGCGTCTGCTGAAAGCAATGCTGTAATTCACTCTTTTAGTGAATAATAACGGGGAGCTACGGCTCCCCGTTTTTTATTGTCCGGAGGGTAGGTTTGGGGAAGATCATCATTTCGCGCGACGGCGTGGTTGAGCAGGAAGTCCCGCTGAGCCGGGAGCGCATGAGCATAGGCCGCCGCAGCCGCAACGACATCGTGCTGGACCATGCCGCCGTCAGCGGCGAGCACGCCGTCATCACCACCATCCTCGACGAATCCTTCCTGGAAGACCTGCGCAGCACCAATGGCACTTTTGTCAACGGCCAGCGCGTGGGCAAGCATTTCCTGCAACACCAGGACAGCATCAAGATTGCCAAGTACAGGATTGAATACCTGGCGGACGGCGTGCGCCCGGTCCCGGGGGCTGTCCCGGCCAGCGAGGGCGCCACGGTCCCGGTTGCCGCCCCGCGCCGCCCGGCGCCGGCGCCGCTGGCCGCAGCCGCTGCCATGCCCCAGCCGGCCGCCGTGCTGGGCCGCATCGAAGTGCTGAACGGCGCCAACGCCGGCAAGCAGCTGCCGCTGACCAAGCCGCTCACCACGCTGGGCCGGCCCGGCGTGCAGGTCATCGTCATTTCGCGCGCGCCGGACGGCTATGCGGTGGCGCAAGCCGAAGGCGAGGCCATCGCCACGGTCAACGGCACGCCGCTGGGCAAGCAGCCGCAGCGCCTGCAAGACGGCGACGTGCTCGACCTGAGCGGCACGCAAATGGCATTCAAACAAGATTTCGCCTGACAAAAATCGTCAGCTGCCAAACTTTGACAGCCGAGCTGACAAAAATCGTCAGTTCCAGGAAGCAAAAGTGACGAAAATTGGCAGAAATCCGGTCCAAAAGCCGGTTTTCAGGCCTGGCACAGCAATTGCTCTAACTCAAGTGTGGCACCAAACAACCAGTTCACCTCTTGAGGAGCAATAAAATGAAATCCATGAAAATGATGAAGAAACAAGCACAAGCCGGTTTCACCCTGATCGAACTGATGATCGTTGTGGCCATTATCGGCATCCTGGCTGCTGTAGCGATCCCAGCCTACAGCGACTACACCGCCAAAGCAAAAGCGGCAAACGCGCTGTCGTCGATTGATTCGCTGAAAACCGCAGTTGCTCTGTGCGCTCAAGAAGCTGGTGGCATTGCGACCGATTGCAATTCCGGCAAGGGCGGCGTGCCTCTGGACTCGGCTTTCACGCCTACCAAAGAAGTTAAGAGCGCTACCGTGTCTGGCGCTGGCATCATCACCATGACTTTCGCCAAGGGTATCGCATCCGGTGTTGACGAGCTGGCCGTGAAGTTCACGCCAAACGTCGCGGCAGGTTCGTCGGCTACTACCTGGGCCGTGGATGCTTCGGCCATTACTCACACGGCAGTCAAAGCGGCGCTGGAGAAGAACAACATAGCTGCTGCTCCAGCAACGCCATAAGCTGATATCGCATTATTCACTAACGGCGCTACGGCGCCGGCGAAAAAAAACCTGGCCTTGGCCAGGTTTTTTTTTCGTCCTTACACAATCTTCTGCCGGTCGGCGATCAGCGCCTCGTAGGTGAGGTTTTGCAGCAAGGTGTAGTGGGTGGGATCGAGGTTGATGAACTGCACGCCGTAGGTAAACACTTCGGCCTTGTCCGCAGTGGCGGGCTTGATCACATTGATATTGCGGATGCTGGCCTGCGTATTCACCAGCACCTGCCGGTTGCCGGGCTGCGCGATCAGCGTGAACGACAGTCCCACCACCGCATCGCCGGACTCCAGCGGCCGCTTCGACTCGATCAGCGCGCCCGACACGCTCAGGTTCACCAGGAACACCGACACGCTGCCAGTCGCATCGCAGGTGAGCTGGGCAGGGATATCCACCTTCACCCGCATCGCGGTGCGCAAGCTGGTGCCCTGGATTTTTTCGGGGAAGGACAGGTGGGCGTAGAACAGCGGCCGCCCGAACACGCGCTGTACGATGGCGGAAAACGAGCACACGTTCACGCCCGAAAACACGCGTATGGTCAGCTTGTCGCCATCGTTGACGGCAATCGGCGCACCATTCTCGAACGGCACCTTGACGATCATATACTCGTCCTTCACCCAGCCGATCAGCGTGGAAAAGTGCTGTACAGGCTTGACGGTCCGGTGCGTGATGAACTGTATCCTGCCACCCACCTGCAGGTTCATCTGCTCGAACTCGTATTCCTGCGGCTTGACTTCACCCGGCGGAGTACCACTGCTCATTCGTGCGCCCTTTTGTTGTGCCTATGTCTATAAATTTAATTATATACCGGCAGTAAAAGTTTTACACTATTGCAATAAATCAGCCTTTGTCCAAAACATATGCCCTGATTCAGGTCTTCGCGCAGCTGCGCGGCAGATGGCAGCTGCCACAAGGGTTTAGCTGGTCACGCTCCAGTCGCCGCTCTTGCCGCCGTGTTTTTCCATCACGCGGATGTCCGTCATCACCATGCCGCGGTCGACGGCTTTGCACATGTCGTACACGGTCAGCAGGCCGACCTGGACGGCGGTCAGCGCTTCCATTTCCACGCCGGTCTTGCCGTAGGTTTCCACTTGCGCGCGGCAGTGCACGCTGGAATTGGCTTCGTCGGTGCTGAAGTCGACCGTCACGCGGGTCAGCGCCAGCGGGTGGCACAGGGGCACCAGGTCGCTGGTGCGCTTGGCGCCCATGATGGCGGCGATGCGCGCGATACCCAGGACGTCACCTTTCTTCGCGCTTCCCGCTAAAATGATTGCCAGCGTCTCGGGCTTCATGCGGATGCTGCCGCTGGCGACGGCCGTGCGGTGGTTTTCCTGTTTGGCGCCGACGTCGACCATGTGGGCCTGGCCTGTGGTGTCGAAGTGGGTCAGCTGGTCTGGGGTGGGAGTGCTGGTCATTGGGGTATAGTTAGTCAGTTGCAGGTATCGACAGGTATCATATCATTGTGAAATCAAAACGTTTTTTGCCGCGCTTGCTCCCCCTGGCTGCATCCCTGCTGTTCGCCGCGCCTATCGGCGTGGCCGAGGCGCAGCTGCTGCCGTCCAAGCCCCTGAACCTGCCCAGCCTCGGCGACACCGAGCGCCAGGAGCTCTCCCCGCTGATCGAGCGCAAGCTGGGCGAGGAGATCATGTATGACATTCGCAGCAACAA
This sequence comes from Pseudoduganella aquatica, assembly GCF_020865585.1. Lineage (NCBI taxonomy): Bacteria > Pseudomonadati > Pseudomonadota > Betaproteobacteria > Burkholderiales > Oxalobacteraceae > Pseudoduganella > Pseudoduganella aquatica. Next base: position 6,431,940 of record NZ_CP086370.1, on the reverse strand, counting down.
GGATTATCTCGATGATGCGCCCATCCTCGAATACCTGAACTCGCTGGGCAACACGCTGGTGACGGCCCATCCGGGCGCGCGCGGCGAGGCCAGCTTCAATTACTTCTTCTTCGCCGTGCGCGACGGCCAGCTCAACGCCTTCGCGCTGCCGGGCGGTTTTATCGCCGTGCACTCGGCGCTGCTGCTGGCGGCGCAGTCCGAGTCCGAACTGGCTTCGGTGCTGGGACACGAGATCGGCCACGTGGCGCAGCGCCACATTGCGCGCCAGCTGGGGCAGCAGAAGCAGGACGCGCTGATACCGCTGGCGGCCATGATACTGGCCATCCTGGCGGCCAAGTCCAGCCCGGACGCGGCCATGGGCGTGATGATGGGCGGGCAGGGCCTGGCCATCCAGCGGCAGCTCAATTTCGGCCGCGACGCCGAGCGCGAGGCGGACCGGGTCGGTTTCCAGATCATGGGCGAGGCGGGCTTCGACACCAGCGGCATGGTGGCCTTTTTCCAGCGCATGCAGACGGCCAGCCGCAACTACAGCGACCTGGTGCCCGCCTACCTGCTGACGCACCCGCTGACCACCGAGCGCATCGCCGACATCCAGGCCCGCATCCGCGAGCAGCCCTACAAGCAGCGGCTCGACAGCCTGGCCTTTTACCTGGTGCGTTCGCGCGCGCGGGTGCTGCAGGATATGAGCACGCAGGGGCTGGCCGAGGCGATGCAGTATTTTGAAAGCCTGATGGAGCAGGACAACCGTCAGCAGAAGACGGCGGGCCAGTACGGCATGGCGTTTGCCATGTTCAAGAAGAATGACTACGCGGCGGCGCAGCGCTGGCTGGACAAGGCGCGCGCCACCATCGAGGCGCCCATGCCGAAGGGCGTGTTCGGCATGGCCCAGCGCGATACGGCGCCGACGGTGTTCACCAGCTTGTCGCTGGATATCAAGCTGGCGCAGGAATCGAATGCGCCGCTGATTGCTGCGGCGTTGAAGGAGGCGTCGGCGGCGCACCAGCAGTTCCCCTTGTCGCGCGGGATTGCGCACCAGTACGCGGAGGCCATGATCGCGTCCGGCCAGCTCGAGGAGGCGGCGCGCTTCCTGCGCGAGCAGGCGCAGTTCTACAAGGAGGAGCCGGAGGTGCATGACTTGCTGGCCAAGGCTTATTCCAAGCAGGGCAAGATGGCTTTGCAGCATATGGCGCTGGCGGAGTCCTACACCTTGCAGGGCGGCACGCTGGCGGCGCTGGATCAGCTCAACCTGGCGCGCAAGTCGACCGATGCGTCGTTTTATGACCAGGCGCAGATTGACGCCAGGGAGCGCGAGCTCAAACAGCGGCGCAAGGATGCGATGGGGGATAAGTACAAGGAGCCGTAGGCGGCGCTTGGCGGGTTACGCGCGCGCCGCGCGCTAACCCGCCCTACGAAGTTACGAAATTTACGGAATTTGGAGGGGGCGTAGGGCGGGTTAGCACGGAGTGCGTAACCCGCCGGGCGTCACGCCGGCGCGTCCGGCTGCGGCTGGCGGATGAAACCGAATTGCGCGGGTATGCCGTCACTGCGCACGCGCTGCACGCCGATCGCGCCGCCATCACCGCTACGCAGTGTCAGCGCGCCTTTGCCGCCCTCCAGCCAGGCCATCAGCGCCTCGTCATCCATGGCGCGGCCATCGATTTCCAGCAGCGTCATGGCCTGCGCCACGTCGCGGTCGTCCAGCTGGGCGATCACGGCGCCGCGCTGCAGGAGCAGTTCGCCGGCCTCGGTCAGATACGCCGCCTCCGGCTGCCCAAGGGCCTCTCCGGTATGCAGCACAAAACCCTGCGCCGGATCGGTGCGCGCCACAAACGGCGTGGTCTCCAGGTTCAAATACACGCGCTGCGGACCGTTCTGGAAATACCAGCAGCCGCGCTCGTCGCTGGCGTAGTTGCGCACGATAAAACCCACCAGCGCCGCATTGCTCAGCTTGTCGCCCGGCAGGCCGAGGTGCTGCGCGCGCTCGTCGCGCATGCGCCAGTTGCCGCGCGCATCCAGGCCCAGCCAGCCGTAGCAGTGCGGCACGTTGGGCCATTTGGCCAGTGCTTGTTTTACGATGTCATCCATGCTTCAAGCTTCGCACATCCGGCCCTTGCCCGCCGCGCGGCTGGCGTTTTCGCCTTCCAGGAAATGGATCAGCCGCTGCGGCAGCCAGCTCAGCGAACCCGGCGGCGCGCCGGCCGCAAAGCCCACGTGGCCGCCGTGCTCCGGGTAATCGAGCAGCACGCCGGGCGCGGCTTTGCGCGGCAGGTGGATGCCGGGCAGGAAGGGATCGTTTTTGGCGTTCAGCACCAGCGTCGGCACCGTGATGTCGGTCAGCACATGCTTGGCGCTGGCGCGGTCCCAGTAGTCTTCCGTGTTGCGGTAGCCGTGCAGCGGCGCGGTGACCACGTTGTCGAAAGCGTACAAGTCCTTGGCGGCCATCAGCGCGTTCAGGTCGTACAGGCCGGGGAACTGCTTGAGCTTGGCCACGCACTTGGGCTTGAGCGTGTTCAGGAACATGCGCGTGTAGAGCAGGTTGAAGCCGCGCGACAGCGACTCCCCGCCGCGCGCCAGATCCAGCGGCGCGGACACGGCGCAGGCCGCATCGACGATCTCGGCCTGGTGCTGCGACTCGCCCAGCCAGCGCAGCAGCGCGTTGCCGCCCAGCGATACGCCGGTGGCGTAGAAGCGGCTGCAGGCCGCGTCCATGGCGCGCGCGTGCAGGCGGCGTATCACCCAGTCGATTTCGGCGGCGTCGCCGGAATGGTAGAAGCGCGGCGCCAGGTTGGGCTCGCCCGAGCAGCCGCGGAAGTGCGGCACCGCGCCGGACCAGCCGCGCGCCCGCACTTCGGCCATCAGGGCGCGCGCGTAGTGGCTGTCGGACGAGCCTTCCAGGCCGTGGAACAGCACCACGAAAGGCTGGCCGGGCTGGCCGTCGACAAAATCGACATCGACGAAATCGCCGTCCGGCGTCTGCCAGCGCTCGCGGCGGAAGGCCACCGCCGGCTTGCTGATGCAGACGGCGGGATAGATGGTTTGCAGATGGCCGCTGGGCAGCCACCGTGGCGCGGTGTACTTCATCGCCGGCCGCTCAGTGCAGCACCTGCGCCGGATTGTCCACGGGCACGGGGCCGGGCGCCACGGACACATGGCGCAGCACGATGCGCCAGCCTTTCGGCGTTTTGATATAAACGTTGCTGGCCACCAGGTGGGCCGGCTCGCCGGTGGCGGCGGTCACGCCCTCCACCACGGAATGAATCGAGCTCATCAGGTTGTGGGTCTCGTGCAGCACGGCCGGCATGATGTGCAGGCCGCCGTGCTCCAGGATGATGGACCACGATTCGCGGATGGCGCGGTGCCCCACCAGGCGCGGACCGCCCGGATGCACGCAGGCGATTTCCTCGTCGTCGGCCCACAGGGCCATCAGGGCGTCCACGTCGGCCCGGTTCAGCGCGTCGTAAAAGGCGGCTTCCACTTCGCTGGCGCTACCGTTCAATTGTTTTTTTGACATGGCAGACTCCGGGCCTGAATAATCAGTGATGGGCAACCACGGCGCCTGGCTTGAGGCGGTAGGCGGTGCCGCAGTACGGGCATTTGGCCACGCCGTCGTGATTGAATTCCAGGAACACGCGCGGGTGCGAGGACCACAGCGGCATGGCCGGGTTGGGGCAGTGGGCCGGCAGGTCTTTGCCGTCGAGTTCTACTGCGTTGGCGGCTGCTGGCTGGGTGGTGTTGCTCATCTTGGCGATCTCCGTGTAACGTAGGCTGAAAACACCGATTTTAACGGATTCGCGCAATTCCCAGAATCATCGGTAGAATAGCGCCTGATCTACAGTACCGGCCGCTTGCGTTCGTTTCCACAAAAACAACGCGCGCGTGGCAGGAAAACCACATGAACGAAGCCACTCCAGCCCCCGCCACTGTCGATGTTGCACGCCACGATGAAGCCTCCTGGCGCGAAGGCCTAAGGAGCGGCATCCCCACCTTGTTCGGCATCGGCGCCTGGGGCCTGGTGGTGGGCGTGGCCATGGTCAAGAGCGGTCTGACGGTGCCGCAGGCGCTGGGGATGACCTTGATGGCCTTCGCCGGCTCGGCCCAGCTGGCCTCGCTGCCGCTGATCGCGGCCGGCGCGCCGATCTGGGTGATCTTCCTGACCGCCATCGCCGTCAATCTGCGTTTCGTCATTTTCTCCGTGCTGCTGGCGCCGCATTTCGCCGGCCTGCCGTGGCGCCAGCGTTTCCTGCTCGGCTATTGTTCGGGCGACATGACGGCCGCGCTTTTCCTGCAGCGCTACCCCAGCGAAGCGCCGGTGGCCGGCAAGGTCTCCTACCTGAAAGGCCTGATGTACCCCAACTGGGCAGCCTGGCAGATCGGCTCCATCACCGGCGTGCTGCTGGGCAGCACGGTGCCGGCCGAATGGGGCCTGGGCTTTGCCGGCACGCTGGCCATTATCTGCATCATGGTGCCGCTGACGGCCAGCCGGCCCGCCGTGTGCGGCGTGATCGTGGCCGGCGCGGTGGCGGTGGCCGGCGTCGGCCTGCCGTACAAGCTGGGCCTGCTGGCAGCCGTCGTGCTGGGCATGCTGACGGCCATGGCGGCCGAGGAACTGACTGAAAAGCGGGCGCGCAACAAGGACGGCAAGCATGGCTGACTGGGAAATCTGGCTCACCATCGTGGCGCTGGCGGTGGCCACGGCGGCCACGCGCGCCTCGTTCTGGCTGATCGGCCACCATATCAATATCCCGAAACGGGTGCACGAGGTGCTGCGCTACGCGCCGGCCTGCGCGCTGGCCGCCATCGTCGCGCCCGACCTGCTGCTGGCGCCGGGCGGCCAGGTGCATATCGGCCTGGACAACCTGAAACTGGTGTCCGGCGTGGTCGCGATCGCGTTTTACCTGGTGCGCCGTAACATGCTGGAAACCATCATTTTCGGCATGGCCTTCTTCACCGCCCTGAGACTGTTGCATATTTTCTAAGGGATTCGCGTCCGGCGTTGCGGTAGAATAGCGGTCTTTCCAACCTTCGTCCTTTGGGTAGCCATGCAAGCTGTTCTGAACTTCATTCGTCTGCAAGATCTGATCGACCAACAAGCCCTGCAAGGCAAGCGCGTGTTCATCCGCGCCGACTTGAACGTGCCGCAAGACGACGCCGGCAACATCACTGAAGACACCCGCATCCGCGCCTCCGTGCCGGCCATCCGCGCCGCCGTTGCCGCTGGCGCCAAGGTCATGGTTACTTCGCACCTGGGCCGTCCCACCGAGGGCGAGTTCAAGCCGGAAGACAGCCTGGCGCCGGTCGCCAAGCGCCTGGCCGAGCTGCTGGGCCAGCCGGTGGAACTGAAACAGAACTGGGTGGACGGCGCTGGCCTGGAAGGCCTGCAGGCCGGCCAGGTGGTGCTGCTGGAAAATGTGCGCGTGAACAAGGGCGAGAAGAAGAACGCCGACGAGCTGGCGCAGAAGATGGCCGCCCTGTGCGACGTCTACGTCAATGACGCATTCGGCACCGCGCACCGCGCCGAAGCCTCCACCCACGGCATCGCCAAGTTCGCGCCGGTGGCCTGCGCCGGCCCGCTGCTGGCGGCCGAGCTGGACGCGCTGGGCAAGGCGCTGGGCGCGCCGGCCCGTCCGCTGCTGGCTATCGTGGCCGGTTCCAAAGTATCGTCCAAGCTGTCCATCCTGAAGGCCCTGTCCGAGAAAGTGGACGGCCTGATCGTCGGCGGCGGCATCGCCAACACCTTCATGAAGGCCGTGGGCCTGAACATCGGCAAGTCGCTGGTGGAGAACGACCTGGTGGACGAAGCCAAGGCCATTATCGATATCATGGCCGCGCGCGGCGCCGAAGTGCCGATTCCGGTGGACGTGGTGTGCGCCAAGGAGTTCTCGCCGACCGCCGCCCCCACCATCAAGGATGTGGCCGACGTGGCCGACGACGACATGATCCTGGATATCGGTCCCAAGACCGCCCAGCTGCTGGCGGCCAAGATCGCCGCGGCCGGCACCGTGGTGTGGAACGGCCCGGTCGGCGTGTTCGAGTTCGACCAGTTCGGCGAAGGCACCAAGACGCTGGCGCTGGCCATCGCCGGTTCCAAGGCCTATTCGATCGCCGGTGGCGGCGATACGCTGGCGGCGATTGCAAAATATGACATTACCGATAAAATTGGCTATATCTCGACCGGCGGCGGCGCTTTCCTGGAGTTCCTGGAAGGTAAAACCCTGCCGGCGGTGGAAATCCTGACGCAACGCGCGGCCGCTTGAGTTCTCGACGGCTCCTTGGCGGGTTACGGCGCGGTGCGCGCCTGACCCGCCCTACTTGCTAATTTGTTCGTAGGGCGGGTTAGCGCCGCAGGCGCGTAACCCGCCAACTCCGCAAAGGAAACTTATGTCCCGTGGTACCAAAATCGTCGCCACCATCGGCCCCGCTTCCACCGACTTCGGCATCCTGGTCAAAATGATACGGGCCGGCGTGGATGTGGTGCGCCTGAACTTCTCGCACGGCAAGGCGCAGGACCATATCGACCGCGCCGCGTTGGTGCGCCGCGCCGCCGCCGAGTGCGGCCGCGAGGTGGCGATCATGGCGGACATGCAGGGACCGAAAATCCGCATCGGCAAGTTTGAACACGGCAAGATCGAACTGGCCAACGGCGACCAGTTCATCCTGGACGCGAAGTGGGGCGAGAACGGCGAACTGGGCAACCAGGAGCGCGTGGGCCTGGACTACAAGTCGCTGCCGACCGATGTGCGCTCCGGCGACGTGCTGCTGCTGAACGACGGCCTGATCGTGCTGATCGTGGACCGCATCGCGGGCAGCGAAATCCACACCACCGTGAAAATCGGCGGCGAGCTGTCCAACAACAAGGGCATCAACCGCCAGGGCGGCGGCCTGACCGCGCCGGCCCTGACCGCCAAGGACATGGAAGACATCAAGACCGCGATGAGCTTCCAGTGCGACTACCTGGCCATCTCCTTCCCGAAAAACGCCACCGACATGGCGATGGCGCGCCAGCTGGCCAATATCGCCGGCGAGCCTTACCGCCACAAGCCCATGATGATCGCCAAGATCGAGCGCGCCGAAGCGATCCCCGCGCTGCAGGAGATCCTGGACGCGTCCGACGGCATCATGGTGGCGCGCGGCGACCTGGCCGTGGAAGTGGGCAACGCCGCCGTGCCGGCGCTGCAGAAGCGCATGATCAAGATGGCGCGCGAATCGAACAAGCTGGCCATCACCGCGACCCAGATGATGGAGTCCATGATCGTCAACGCGGTGCCGACCCGCGCCGAAGTGTCCGACGTGGCCAACGCCGTGCTGGACGGCACCGACGCCGTCATGACCTCGGCCGAAACCGCCTCCGGCAAATACCCGATCGAGACCGTGGAAATGATGGCCGCGATCTGCGTCGAGGCCGAGCAATCCGAATACAACAAACTGGACGCCGATTTCCTCAACGTCCGCTTCACCCGCATCGACCAGTCCATCGCCTACGGCGCGCTGTTCACCGCGCACCATTTGCGCGTGAAAGCCATCGTGGCGCTGACCGAGTCCGGCTCCACCGCCCTGTGGATGAGCCGCCACAGCATCGACACGCCGATTTTCGCCCTCACGCCCAGCGTGGCCACCGCCCGCAAAGCCTCGCTGTACCGCAATGTGCGCGCCTACGAACTGGCGCAGGGCGCCGACAGTTCGGTGGTGCTGAAACAGGCCGAGGACCTGCTGGTGGAATACGGCATCGTCAAGAAGGGCGACATGATCGTGGTCACCTGGGGCGAACCCATGGGCCAGGTGGGTGGCACCAATGCATTGAAGATAGTGAAGGTAGGCGAGTTTTCCTGAAGACCCGCCGGCCTCCCGTACCGATTTTTTTATTGTTTGGAGTAATACCATGTCCCTCGTATCCATGCGTCAGCTGCTGGACCATGCCGCCGAAAACGGCTATGGCATCCCCGCCTTCAACGTCAACAACCTGGAGCAGGTGCAGGCCATCATGGCCGCCGCCGATGCCCTGAACAGCCCGGTCATCATGCAAGCGTCGGCCGGCGCCCGCAAATACGCAGGCGAAGCCTTCCTGCGCCACCTGATCGACGCCGCCGTCGAAGCCTACCCGCACATCCCTGTCGTCATGCACCAGGACCACGGCCAGTCGCCGGCGGTCTGCATGGCCGCGATCCGCTCCGGCTTCACCTCGGTGATGATGGACGGCTCGCTGGAAGCGGACGGCAAATCCGTCGCGTCCTACGAGTACAACGTCGAAGTATCGAAAGAAGTGGTGAAGTTCTCGCACGCCATCGGCGTGACGGTGGAAGCCGAACTGGGCGTGCTCGGTTCGCTGGAAACCATGAAGGGCGACAAGGAAGACGGCCACGGCGCCGAAGGCACCATGACCCGCGAAATGCTGCTGACCGACGTGGCCCAGGCCGCCGACTTCGTGCAGCGCACCCAGTGCGACGCGCTGGCCATCGCCATCGGCACCTCGCACGGCGCCTACAAGTTCACCCGCAAGCCGACCGGCGACATCCTGGCGATCGACCGCATCAAGGAAATCCACGCCCGCATCCCGAACACCCACCTGGTGATGCACGGCTCCTCGTCGGTGCCGCAGGAACTGCTGGCCATCATCCGCGAATTCGGCGGCGACATGAAGGAAACCTACGGCGTGCCGGTGGAAGAGATCCAGGAAGGCATCCGTCACGGCGTGCGCAAGATCAACATCGACACCGACATCCGCCTGGCCATGACCGCCGCCGTGCGCAAGTACATGTTCGAGAACCCATCCAAGTTCGACCCGCGCGACTTCCTCAAGCCGGCCCGCGCCGCTGCGGAAGAAGTGGTGCGCGCGCGCTTCCTGGCGTTCGGCTGCGAAGGCCAGGCCGGCAAGATCAAGCCGCTGGCGCTGGACAAAATGGCCGAGCGTTACAAGGCCGGCGCCCTGGCGCAGATTGTGAAGTAAAATTCTGTCTGGAACGGGCCGAGCTTATGTCTCGGCCCGATTTTCTTGACCGGCGGGCACCCAAGGGATACTCCCCGGCGCGCCGGTTTCGCTTTATCTTTGCGTTATCTTTCCTCTCCCCCCGCTATGAACAGCCTTTACCAATCCTCCATCAAGTCCCTGCCACTGCTCGGCCACGGCAAAGTCCGCGATAACTACGCTGTCGGCGACGACAAGATCTTGATCGTCACCACCGACCGCCTGTCGGCCTTCGACGTCGTCATGAACGAACCGATCCCCGGCAAGGGCATGGTCCTGAACCAGATGAGCGACTTCTGGTTCGAGAAACTGGGCCACATCGTGCCTAACCACCTGACCGGCGTTGCGCCCGAGTCCTTGGTGGCCGCCGATGAGGTGGAGCAGGTCAAAGGCCGCGCCGTGGTGGCCAAGCGCCTCAAGCCCATCATGGTGGAAGCGGTGGTGCGCGGCTACATCATCGGTTCGGGCTGGAAGGACTACCAGGACACCGGCAGCATCTGCGGCATCCAGCTGCCGGCAGGCCTGAAGCAGGCCGAGAAACTGCCTGAGCCGCTGTTCACCCCGGCCGCCAAGGCCGACCTGGGCGAGCACGACGAGAACATCAGCTTTGCCGACATGGAAAGCCGCATCGGCGCGGAACTGGCCGCCAAGATGCGCGACGTCAGCATCGCGCTGTACAAGGCCGCGGCCGAATACGCCGCCACCAAGGGCATCATCATCGCCGACACCAAGTTCGAGTTCGGCCTGGACGAAAACGGCGTCATGCACCTGATGGACGAAGTGCTGACCGCCGACTCGTCGCGCTTCTGGCCAGCGGACTCCTACCAGCCCGGCATGTCGCCGCCGTCGTTCGACAAGCAGTTCGTGCGCGACTACCTGGAAACCCTGACCTGGGGCAAAACCGCACCGGCGCCTGCGCTGCCGGCGGACGTGATCAACAAGACCCAAGCCAAGTACTTCGAAGCCATTGAACGCCTGACCGGCGAGAAGCTGAAGGTATAAGCATGGCCGATCAGAACAAACCCCTGGTCGGCGTCATCATGGGCTCGTCTTCGGACTGGGACGTGATGCAGAACGCGGTTGCCATCCTCAAGCAGTTCAACGTGCCGTTTGAAGCGCAAGTCATTTCCGCGCACCGCATGCCCGACGAGATGTACGCCTACGCCAGGAGCGCCCGCGCGCGCGGCCTGCGCGCCATCATCGCCGGCGCCGGCGGCGCGGCCCACCTGCCTGGCATGGTGGCCGCGATGACCATCGTGCCGGTGCTGGGCGTGCCCGTGCCGTCCAAATACCTGCGCGGCGAAGACTCGCTGCTGTCCATCGTGCAGATGCCCAAGGGCGTGCCGGTGTCCACCTTCGCCATCGGCGAAGCGGGCGCCGCCAACGCCGCGCTGACGGCCGTGGCCATCATCGCCGGCACCGACGACGCTATGGCTGAACAGCTGGAAGCCTTCCGCGCCACGCAAACCGCAGCCGCCAAGGCCATGACTTTACCGCTTGAAAATGAGTAAATCTTCACCGCAGCAATTTACGCCCTTCCTGCCCAGCGCCAATCCGCAAGCCTGGCTGGGCGTGATGGGCGGCGGCCAGCTGGGCCGCATGTTCGCGCAAGCCGCGCAAAGCATGGGCTACCAGGTGGCCGTGCTGGAGCCGTCCGACGATTGCCCGGCAGGGCAGGTCGCACAGCGTCTCATCAACGCCGGCTACAGCGACGGCCAGGGCCTGGATGTGCTGGCGGCGCAGTGCTTCGCCGTCACCACCGAGTTTGAGAACGTGCCCGCCGACAGCCTGTCCCGGCTGTCGCAGCACGTGTTCGTGGCGCCGGACGCGCATGGCGTGTCGGTGGCGCAGGACCGCATCGCCGAGAAAAGCTTTTTTGTCGGCTGCGCCGCCAAGTCCGGCGTGCAGCCCGCGCCGCACAAGGTGATCGCCTCGCAAGCGGATATCGACGCCATCGGCGACGAGCTGCTGCCCGGCATCCTGAAAACCGTGCGCATGGGCTACGACGGCAAGGGCCAGGTGCGCGTGCGCTCCCGCGAGGACGTGCGCGCCGCCTTCGACAGCATGGGCCAGGTGGCCTGTCTGCTGGAGAAGATGCTGCCGCTGGCCTATGAGGTGTCGGTGCTGACCGCGCGCGGCGCGGACGGCCAGTCGGTGGTCTACCCGATCGCCGAGAACGTGCACCGCGACGGCATCCTGTTCACCACCACCGTGCCCGGCCCCAATGTGTCGGACGACTGCGCGAAGAAGGCGCAGGCGGCGGCGCAGGCCATCGTGGCCGAGCTGGGCTATGTGGGCGTGCTGTGCATCGAGTTCTTCGTGCTGGAAGACGGTTCGCTGGTGGTCAATGAAATGGCGCCGCGTCCGCACAACAGCGGGCACTACACCATGGACGCCTGCGTCACCAGCCAGTTCGCGCAGCAGGTGCGCGCCATGGCGCGCCTGCCGCTGGGCGACGTGCGCCAGCATTCGCCTGCCGTCATGCTCAACATCCTGGGCGACGTGTGGTTCAGCGACGAGACCGACGCCACGCGCGAACCGGCCTGGGACCAGGTGCTGGCGCTGCCGGGCGCCAATCTGCACCTGTACGGCAAGGACGACCCGCGCCGCGCGCGCAAGATGGGCCACCTGACCTTCGTCGCGCCCACGCTGGCGGAAGCGCAGCAGCAGCTGAACGCCGCCTGCGCCATCCTGGGCATCGCGCCGTGAGCGGCAGCATGGACGCCGTTCCCGGCCAGGCCGCCATCCGCGCGGCCGCCGTGCTGCTGGAGGCGGGCAAGCTGGTGGCTTTCCCCACCGAGACCGTGTACGGCCTGGGGGCGGACGCCGAAAACCCGCAGGCCGTGGCGGCCATCTACGCCGCCAAGGGCCGGCCGCAGGACCATCCCGTCATCGTGCATATCGCACCGGGCGCCGACATCGGCTACTGGTGCAGCGACATCCCGGCCGAAGCCTACAAGCTGGCCGAGGCCTTCTGGCCCGGCCCGCTGACCATGATACTCAAGCGCAACGCCCACATTCCCGACGCCGTCTCCGGCGGCCAGGACACGGTGGGCATGCGCTGCCCGTCGCACCCGGTTGCCATCGCCTTGCTGAGCGCCTTCAAGGGCGGCAAGGGCGGGGTGGCGGCGCCGTCGGCCAACAAGTTCGGAAACGTCAGCCCGACCACCGCGCAGCACGTGCGCGACGAGTTCGGCGCCATGGTGCTGGACGAGGCGGAAGCGGCCGAAGCCGCCGCCCACGCCTATGCCGCCGCCATCACCGCGCGCATGGCTGATCCGGCCGAGGCCGAGACTGGCGCCGCTGGCGCAGGCTCCGCTCAGGCTGCCGCCGCGTTGCGCCTGGCCGTGCTCGACGGCGGTTCCAGCCAGGTCGGCATCGAATCGACCATCCTCGACCTGTCGCGCCTGGCCACGCACGGCCCGGTGCTGCTGCGCCCCGGCCACATCGGCGCGCAGGACATTGCCGACGTCATCGGCGCCATGCCCAACCTGCCGGACCAGACCGCCCCGCGCGCCTCCGGCACGCTGGAATCGCACTACGCGCCCAAAGCCCCGGTCGCCCTGTGCGACGGCGCCGCGCTGGCGGACACGCTGGCCAGGCTGGCCGCCAAGGGCCGCAAAGCCGCCGTCATCCACTACTCGGCCTTGCCCCAGGCCAAGGCGGGAGCGCACCAGCACATGCCGTCCGACGCCGCCGGCTACGCCTTCGGCCTGTACGCCGCGCTGCGCGCGATGGACCAGACCGGCGCCGAACTCATCCTCGTGGAAACCCCGCCACAGCACGACGCGTGGCTTGGCGTCAACGATCGATTACGGCGCGCAGCATTCGGTTCTTCTGGTATTGTTGAGACGTTCCTGCAATCCTGACGGAACCACGCCGGAGCTGCTCCGGCGCGCATAAGGGGTAGAGGAGGTCGCCATGACCCGAACCTTGTATGCCTGGCTGACGCTGGCGTTCGCGCTGGCCTCGGCCTTGACTTTAACCCCGGCCTTGGCCTTGGCCGAGCCCGGCTTGCCCCCGCGCGGCGCGCTGCTCGCTGGCCCCACCCCCGTCCCCATCGACATCATCAGCGAAGTGGTCGACAAGCTCGAACCAGCGCTGCTGCGCAGCCTGCTGAAACGGCGCGACGGCCTGCTGGCCGTCACCGGCGAGCCGCGCTGCGCCATCGCCATCCACAGCCTGCGCTACCAGACCGTGGGCGGGCAGGGCGAGCCGGCCGACGCCGGCGCCGTCATCATGCTCCCCTCCGGCCCCGGCGCGCAATGCAGCGGCCCCCGACCGGTGCTGCTGTACGCCCACGGCACCGTGCTCGACAAAACCTTCAGCATGGCCCGCCTGAACGGCGAAGCGCGCCTGATCGCCTCCATGTTCGCCGCCCAGGGCTACATCGTGGTGGCGCCCGACTACGCGGGCTACGGCAGTTCCAGCCTGCCCTACCACCCCTACCTGAACGCCGACCAGCAAGCCAGCGACATGGTGGACGCGCTGCGCGCCGCGCGCATCGCCTACGCCATGCTGGGCGCGCAGGCCGCGCCGCAGCTCTTCCTCACCGGCTACTCGCAGGGCGGCTTCGTGGCGCTGGCCACGCAGCGCGCCATCCAGCAGCAGCACAGCGGCGAATTCAGCGTGACCGCCACGGCCGCGCTGTCCGGCCCCTACGCGCTGGCCCACATGGCCGACGACATCTTCAGCGGCCGCCCCAACACCGGCGTCACCTCCTATCTGCCCCTGCTCACCACTTCCGGCCAGCGCGCCGGCGCCGCCCTGTACAGCGCGCCGGAAGACCTGTACGAAGCGCGCTACGCCAGCGGCATAGAAAGCCTGCTGCCCAACAAGGTGCGGCTGGACGATCTGGTCAGCAAAGGCAAGCTGCCCAAGGGCGCGCTGTTCGCGCGCGACTCGCAGCCGCAGGCGGCCGACGCCTCCGCCTTCTTTGCCGACCGCAACCTGGTGCGCACCAGCTACCGCAACGCCTACCTGCAGGACATGGCCAGCAACCCCTGCGAGCTGGACCCGGCCCAGCCGCTGGCGTGCGCGCCGCAGCACACGCTGCGCAAATGGATGCGCAAGAACGACCTGCGCAACTACACGCCCACGTCGCCGCTGATGCTGTGCGGCGGCGCGCAGGATCCGGTGGTGCCGTTCTCCAACGCCACCGCCACCTATGCCTACTTCAAGGCCCACGGCGCAGCGCCGGTGCTGGTCGACCTGGAAAGCCCGCAGCCGGACGACGCGTATTTGCCGTTCAAGCAAGCTTTCGCGCACGAACGCGACACGATGCGGGCCGATGCTGTCAAAAAGGGTAGCGATGCTGTCAAGGCAGTGTCCGATCGCTACCACAGCCGGCTCGCTGCGCAGTACTGCCTGATGGCCGCCCGCAGCTTTTTCCAGTCTTCAATACCCTGAACCTGCTATGCTGATTTGACGGCGGAATCAGCGGAGTTCAGATGTTTTACCAGAAAGTTATCATCTCTTTAGTACTGGCGGTTCTGGCCGCCGGTTGCGGCGGCGGCAGCGCCGGCAATGGCGGCGTAACGGCGCCCGGCAGCACCAGTCCGGTGGTGATCGCACCCCCGCCGGCGCCTTCGCTGCGGGGCAACCAGGTGGGCGGCCCGGCCGCCGTCGCCGCCTACGAGCCGCAAGCCCTCAAGCAATTGCTCGACAGCGCGCAAAGCGGCACCAGCGGCATCACCAGTACGCCCGTGTGCGCCGTCGGCGTGCACACCGTGCGCTATCACACCATAGGCTCGGCCGGCGAAGACACCGAAGCCAGCACCGCCGTCATGCTGCCCTCCGGCGCCGACCCGGCGTGCAGCGGCCCGCGCCCGGTGCTGCTGTACGCGCACGGCACCTCGCCGCTGAAGTCCTACGATATGAGCAAGCTCGACGGCACTGAAGCGCGCCTGATCGCCGCCATCTTCGCAGCCCAGGGCTTTATCGTGGTCGCGCCCAACTACGCGGGCTATGCCGGCTCCACGCTGGCCTACCACGCCTACCTGGACGGCGAGCAGCAGTCGGCCGACATGGTGGACGGCCTGCGCGCCGCGCGCGCCGTGTTCAGCCAGCTTGGCGCCAGCGCCTCGGCCAAGCTCTACGTCACCGGCTATTCGCAGGGCGGCTACGTGGCGCTGGCCACCCAGCGCGCCATGCAGACCCGCCACGC
The DNA here is from genome assembly GCF_020865585.1 of Pseudoduganella aquatica. Classification (NCBI taxonomy): domain Bacteria; kingdom Pseudomonadati; phylum Pseudomonadota; class Betaproteobacteria; order Burkholderiales; family Oxalobacteraceae; genus Pseudoduganella; species Pseudoduganella aquatica. The sequence goes on along the minus strand of NZ_CP086370.1, from coordinate 6,416,815 downwards.
CGCCGAATTCAGCGTGACGGCGGCGGCCGGCCTGTCCGGTCCCTACGCGCTGCTCAAATTCGGCGACGCCATCTTCGGCGGCGCGCCCACCCTGGGCGCCACCGCCTTCGTGCCCATGCTGGTCAACGCCGGCCAGCACGCCGGCGCGGCGCTGTACGCCAGTCCCGCCGACATCTACGAAACGCGCTACGCCGGCGGCATCGAAAACCTGCTGCCGGGCACGGTTGGGCTGGGCGAACTGGCCAGCCTGGGCAAGCTGCCCGCCAGCGCGCTGTTCGCCTGGAACTCGGTTCCGCAGGCGGCCGGCAGCAAGGAATTCTTCAACGACGGCAACCTGATACGCACCAGCTACCGCGACGGCTACACCGCCGACATGCAGTTGCGTCCCTGCGACGTGGCCGGCAGCGATCCGCTGGCCTGCACGCCGGCGCATGCGCTGCGGCTGTGGCTGAAAAAAAACGATCTGCGCAGCTACGCCCCGGCCGCGCCGCTACTGTTGTGTGGCGGCGACGCCGATCCGCTGGTTCCCTACTACAACACCAACGCGGCGGCCGACTATTTCCGCGCCAAAAATCCGGGCGGCACGCTGCACGTGGTTAACGTCGATTCCACGCCCTCGCTGTTCGGCGACGACTACTCCCAGCCCAAACTGGGCTTCCTCGCCGCCAAGACCGCAGTGCGGGCCAATGCCGCCATCAGCGGCGGCTCCGGCGACGCCGCCGTGCGCGACGCCTACCATGCCGGACTGGTGGCGCCGTTCTGCCTGCGCGCCGCGCGCGACTTCTTCCGTGCCCGCTAAAAATGCCTGAAAATAGCGTTTTGCTGCATTGGGCGAAACTGCCTAATTTACAAAATTGCGCTATACATCCTCTGCTGAGGCTGGCATATTAGTCGGGTAGCGAATAGCACGCCCGTGCGTTTAAAACAAGAACATTATTTTTCAGGAGACACAATGCGTCACACCAAACTCGCCCTGGCAGTTATGGCCTCGGCAATCCTGGCCGCCTGCGGCAGCGGCAGCCCAGCCGGCGGCGATCAAACCCTCAAAGTCAAATTCGCATCCCAGGTATCGTTCGGCGACAGCCTGTCCGACGTGGGCAGCTACAACGTCGGCACCGTGCAAGCACTGGGCGGCGGCAAGTTCACCATCAACGGCAACAACACGGCGGCCAACCCTGCGCTGACCGGCAAGATCTGGATCGAACTGCTGGCCGCGCAATTCGGCCTGCCGGCGCCTTGCGCGGCACAGACCGGCCTGGACGGCAACGCCGCCAAGGGCTTCAGCGTGCCTGTCGTGAACCGTGCCGGCTGCTACGCCTATGGCCAAGGCGGCGCGCGCGTCACCAACCCTATCGGCGAAGGCAACAAAGCCGCCGGCAGCGAACTGGGCGCGCTGACCGTGCCGGTCGTCACCCAGGTCAAGAACCACCTGGCTGCCGTAGGCGGCAAGTTCAAGGGCGACGAGATCATCTTCATGTGGGGCGGCAATAACGACCTGCTGGTCAACCTGGGCGCGCTGTCCGCAGCGGCCACCGCCGCCGGCAACGCCGCCGGCAACACCGCCTTCGGCACCAGCCTGGTCGGCCAGCTGGCCGCCGGCGCCACCAATCCGCAGACCGCCGCCGCCTCCATCGGCCTGGCCCTGGCGACCGAGAGCGCACGTCCCGGCCACACCGACACCTCGGTGGTGACCGCCGCCGTGACTGCCGCCGTACTGGCCGGCAACAAGAGCGCTGCCGTACCGGCCACCCAGGCCGCCATCGTCGACAAAGCCAAGGCTGACGGCGCCGCCGCCGGCGCCAAGGCCGGCGCCGACTACGCCGCCGCCAACGGTCCTGCGCTGGTGCCGCAAATGGTCACCGCCGCCAAGGACGTGGTTGCGCTGGTGAAGAACCAGCTGCTGGCCAATGGCGCGAAATACGTGGTGGTCAACAATATTCCCGACATCGCCAACACGCCGTCCGGCCTGGCGCAGTCCGAATCGACGCGCGCGCTGATCAACGCCATGGTGAAAGCCTTCAACGACGTCATTGCCACCGACCTGGCCGGCATGGACACCGTGCTGCTGATCGACGCCTTCTCGGAGAACCACAACCAGGCCACCAACCCTGCGCCGTACGGCCTGACCAATGTCAAGGAAACCGCCTGCGACCTGACCAAGAACCCGCTGGGCAGCTCGCTGGCATGCAACGCCACCAACATCAAAGCTGGCGACGTCAGCCACTACGCCTACGCCGACAACGTCCATCCGACGCCGTTCCTGCACCAGCTGCTGGCACGCTTCGTGGCCGAAAAGATGGTTGTAAAAGGCTGGCTGTAATCACTGCATTCCTGGAGACATAACAAGATGAAAATTCGTATCAATACCGCAGTGAAAGCGCTGGCCCTGGCCGCCGCCATGGGCGCCGCATCGGGCGCGTCGGCGCAGGCAGCAGGCGAGTGGGTTGTGAAGGCCGGCCTGAACAAGATCACCCCCAAGGTCAAGAGCGGCAACGTGAGCGCCCCGGCGCTGCCGGAAAGCCGTGCCGACATCGGCGCCGACACCCAGCCGGTGTTCACCATCGGCCGCATGTTGACCGACAACTTCTCGGTCGAGCTGGACCTGGGCGTGCCGTACAAGCACAAGATCTACGGTTCGGGTTCGCTGGAAGGCACCGGCCAGCTGGCCACGTCGGAAGTGCTGCCGCCGACCGCCTTCCTGCAATACCACCTGTTCGAGCCGACCGCCAAGTTCCGTCCTTACGCCGGCCTGGGCGTGACCTACGCCTACTTCCGCAGCGAAACCGGTTCCGGCCAGCTGACCGCGCTGCTGAACCCGGGCGGCCCGCCGTCGACGTTCTCGATGAAAAACAAATGGGCCGCCAGCGCCCAGCTGGGCGTGTCGATGGCCATCAACGAAAAATGGTTCGCCGACATCAACGTGGTCAAGACCAAGCTGAAGACCTCGGCGCGCTACTCCACCGGCCAGACCATGGACGCCGCGCTGGACCCGCTGGCCGTCGGCGTCACGGTGGGCTACCACTTCTCCGGCTTCTAAGCGCGTAAAAAAACCGCCGTCAAGGCGGCGGTTTCTCTGCTCCAAAAAGGGGTCAGGGTTAATTAATTTAGCAACTAAATTAATTAACCCTGACCCCTTTTTTTGTTATTGGAAAGCCTGGATGCCGGTTTGGGCGCGGCCGAGGATGAGGGCGTGGATGTCGTGCGTGCCTTCGTAGGTGTTCACCACTTCCAGGTTGACCATGTGGCGGATGACGCCGAATTCGTCGGAGATGCCGTTGCCGCCGAGCATGTCACGCGCGACGCGGGCGATGTCCAGCGATTTGCCGCAGGAGTTGCGCTTCATCATGGAGGTGATCTCCACCGCCGCCGTGCCGGCGTCCTTCATGCGGCCCAGCTGCAAGCAGCCTTGCAGGCCCAGCGTGATCTCGGTCTGCATGTCGGCCAGCTTTTTCTGCACCAGCTGGTTGGCGGCCAGCGGACGGCCGAACTGCTGGCGGTCCATGGTGTACTGGCGCGCGGTGTGCCAGCACGCTTCGGCCGCGCCCAGCGCGCCCCAGGCGATGCCGTAGCGCGCCGAGTTCAGGCAGGTGAACGGGCCTTTCAGGCCGCGCACGTCCGGGAAGGCGTTTTCTTCCGGGCAGAACACATTGTCCATCACGATTTCGCCGGTGACCGAGGCGCGCAGGCCGAATTTGCCGTGGATGGCGGGCGCGCTCAGGCCGGCCATGCCTTTTTCCAGCACAAAGCCGCGGATCGCGCCTTCGTCGTCCTTGGCCCACACCACGAACACGTCCGCCACCGGCGAGTTGGTGATCCACATCTTGGCGCCGGACAGGGCGTAGCCGCCCGGTACTTTCTTGGCGCGGGTGATCATGGAGCCGGGGTCGGAGCCGTGGTTGGGCTCGGTCAGGCCGAAGCAGCCTATCCATTCGCCGGTGGCCAGCTTGGGCAGGTATTTCTGCTTCTGCGCCTCGGTGCCGAATTCGAAGATGGGCACCATCACCAGCGACGATTGCACGCTCATCATGGAGCGGTAGCCGGAGTCCACGCGCTCGACTTCGCGCGCGATCAGGCCGTAGCTGACGTAGTTCAGGCCGGGGCCGCCGTACTGGTCGGGGATGGTGGGGCCTAGCAGGCCCAGTTCGCCCATTTCGCGGAAGATGGAGGTGTCCATGCGCTCGTGGCGGAACGCTTCCAGGATGCGCGGGGCCAGCTTGTCCTGGCAGTAGGCGGCGGCGGCGTCGCGCACCATGCGTTCTTCGCTGGTCAGCTGGTCGTTCAGCAGCAGGGGATCGTCCCAGTGGAATTGCGCGCGGGCTTGGCTCATGGTGTGTCCTGGTCTCGGGTTATGTGAATGATCCCAGCATTCTAAGACGCCCGCCCGCGCCCGGCTTTTCAAATGGCGACACCAATTTCCGTTTTTTAGCCCAGGCTGCGGAAGCCGCCGCCGTGGAACACCAGCGGCGCCTGCGGCGAGAATTCGCAGTGCTCCACTTCGCCCACGAAGATCACGTGGTCGCCTTCCGGGTAGCGGCTGCGGTTGTGGCATTCGAACCAGGCCACGGCGCCCTTCAGGATGGGCTGGCCGGTGCGCGACAGCTCGTACTCGGCGCTGGCCCACGGGTCCTCGCCGCGGCTGGAGAACAGCTTGGCCAGGTGGGCCTGGCCGGCGTTGAGCACATTGATCACGTAGTGCGAGTTGCCGGTGAAGATGGGCAGGCTGTTGGCGCCGTTGGCCAGGCTCCACAGCACCAGCGGCGGGTCGAGCGAGACGGAATTGAAGGAGCTGGCGGTCAGGCCGCGGAAGCTGCCGTCGGCCAGGCGGGTGGTGATGACGGTGACGCCGGTGGCGAACTGGGACAACGCCTGGCGGAAATGCGGCGTATCGAATTCACGCGAGTCGGCGCGGGGGGAGCTAATATTCATTGGAAACCTGTAATTTCCAACATTATGCCAAAGAATAGGAGCGCATATCATTTGAAGGTGCATGCGCCTGCGCTTTGCGTTACAGTAGCCATCATCACAGCATACTCTGAGCGGGAGGCGCGGTATGACTAGCAATGCGGGGGCGGCTGACGTAGCCGTGTTCGGCGGCGGCTGCTTCTGGTGCACGGAGGCCGTCTACCTGGAGGTGCGCGGCGTGCACAGCGTGGTGTCCGGCTACACCGGCGGGCAGCAGCCCGATCCCAGCTACGAGCAGGTGTGCACCGGCGCCACCGGCCATGCCGAAGTGGTGCGGCTGGAATTCGATCCGGCCGTGGTCAGCTACCGCGACCTGCTGGAGATTTTCTTCACCATCCACGACCCCACCACGCTGAACCGCCAGGGCAACGACGTCGGCACCCAGTACCGCTCGGCGATCTATTACCAGTCGCCGGAGCAGGAGGCCACCGCGCGCCAGGTGATGGCGGAAATGGCGGTGGTGTGGGACGCGCCCATCGTCACCGAACTGTCGCCCGCGCAGCCCTTCTATCCGGCCGAGGCCTATCACCAGAACTATTTCGAGCAGCATCCTTTGCAGGGCTATTGCGCCTTCGTGGTGGCGCCCAAGGTGGCCAAGTTCCGCAAGACCTACAGCAGTAAATTGAAATAAATCGGCGCTGCACCCCGCTGTACCCCGCTGTACTCATAACGCATATAACAATAAGTGGCTGCCCATGAAGGTAGTGATCGTTGACGATACCCACATCAACCTGGTGCTGATGTCGCGCCTGATCGGCAAGCTCGAAGGCGTGGAGACCGTCAGTTTCCAGGCCGCGCGCGCGGCCCTGGACTGGTGCAACAGCAATGCCTGGGACCTGCTCATTATCGACTACATGATGCCGGACATGGACGGCCTGGCGCTGATCGCCGCGCTGGCCGACGGCGTGCACGCCGACCCGCGCGAGCGCCCGCCGGTGCTGATGGTGACGGCCAGCACCGACGTCGAGGTGCGCCACCGCGCGCTGGAAAACGGCGCCAGCGACTTCCTCATCAAGCCCATCGACAAGGTGGAATTCCTGGCCCGCACGCGCAACATGCTGCAGCTGCGGCGCGCCACCGTGGGCCTGCGCGGGGAGGTGCGCAAGGCCACCGCCGAACTGCGCGCGCGCGAGCAGGAGACCATCATGCTGCTGGCGCGCGCGTCCGAATACCGCGACCCGGAAACCGGCGCCCACATCCTGCGCATGGCGCACTACTCGCGCCTGATCGCGGCCGAACTGGGGCTGTCCGAGCAGCAGCAGGAGGACATCCTGAACGCGGCCCCCATGCACGACGTGGGCAAGGTCGGCACGCCGGACCACATCCTGCTCAAGCCCGGCCGCCTGAACGACGAGGAGATGGTGGTCATGCGCCAGCACGCGCGCATGGGCTACGACATCCTGAAGGGCAGCCAGGCGCCCATGCTGCAGCTGGCCGCCGAGATCGCGCTGAGCCACCACGAGCGCTGGGACGGCGGCGGCTACCCGAACGGCCACGCCGGCGAGCAGATCCCGCTGGTGGGCCGCATCGTGGCCGTGGCCGACGTGTTCGACGCGCTCACCAGCGTGCGGCCCTACAAGCAGGCCTGGAGCATGGACGCGGCGCGCCAGTACCTGCTGGACAACGGCGGCAGCCATTTCGACGCGCGCTGCGTGCAGGCGCTGCTGGCGCGCTGGGGCGAGGTGCTGGCCATCAGCGCGCGCTACCGCGACGAGGGCACGCCGGCCTGAGGCCCGGCCGCGCCGCGCATGCAATCCGCCCGCCTGAAAAAACTGGTGCGGCGCGCGCTCGGCGCGCTGGACGAGGCCGAGGTGGAGCACCGGCTGGCGGCCTTGCGCGCCCTGGGCGAAACCACGCTGGCCAACGGCCTGCAGGCGCTGCTGCAGGAGGGCGAGCGCGCCGACCCCGGCCTGGCGCCGCGCCTGCGCGAGGTGGAGCGCGAGCTGGCGCTGGTGCGCGCCGACAATCTGCTGCTGAGCCAGGAGCTGCAGCGCCGCGCGGGCGCGCAGGCCGACGCCGGCGCCAGCGAAGAGACGGCGCAGCGCCTGGCCGCCATGCTGGCCGGCCTGGCGCAGCAGCGCGAGCCGGAGGACGACGCGCGCCACCGGCAGGAGCTGACCGAACAAATCCTGGACCAGCTGCCCATCCCCGTGTTCCTGAAGGACCGCGACGGCCATTTCCTGCGCTTTAACAAGCGCTTCGAGGAATTCACGCAGCGCACGCGCGAGGAGATCCTGGGCCGCACCATCGAGCATTTCGCCTCGCCGCGCTGGGCCGAAGCCACGCGCGCCGAGGACGGCCTAGCCTGGAGCAGCGGCCGCATGGTGACCAGCGAGCGGCGCCTGATGAGCTTTGATCCGCCGCGCGACGTGCTGGTCAGCCGCAACGTCATCAACAGCGGCGGGCGCAGCTATATGCTGGGCTACTTTATCGACATCAGCGAGCAGCGCGCCGCGCGCGACGCCATGCAGCGCGCGGTGGAATCGGCCGAAGCGGCCAGCCGCGCCAAGAGCGAATTCCTGGCCAATATGAGCCACGAGGTGCGCACGCCCATGAACGGCATCCTGGGCATGACGGAGCTGGTGCTGGAGTCCGAGCTCACGCCGGAGCAGCGCGCCGACATCGGCCTGGTGCGCGCCTCGGCGGACGCCTTGCTGGCCATCGTCAACGACATCCTGGACTTCTCCAAGATCGAAGCCGGCAAGCTCGATATCGAGGACGTGCCTTTCGACCTGCGCCAGATGGTGGAGGACAGCGTGCGCGTGATGGCGCTGCGCGCGCGCCAGAAAGGGCTGGCGCTGCGCTGCGAACTGTCCGCGCAGCTGCCGCGCAATGTGAAGGGCGACCCCGGCCGGCTGCGCCAGGTGCTGATCAACCTGATCGGCAACGCCATCAAGTTCACCGCCGAAGGCAGCGTGGCCGTGGCGGTGGCGCTGGGGCGCGAAGACGGCGAGCGCTGCGACATCGGCTTCTCGGTGGCGGACACCGGCATCGGCATCCCGCTGGAAAAGCAGAAGCTGATCTTCGAGGCCTTCGCGCAGGTGGACGGCTCCACCACGCGCGAATACGGCGGCACCGGCCTGGGCCTGACCATCTGCCGCCGCCTGGTGATTTTGATGCAGGGCCAGATCGGCGTGCGCAGCGAGCCGGGGCAGGGCAGCGTGTTCAGCTTCACGGTGCCGCTGCGGCACACCAGCCTGGCGCCGGCCGCGCCGCTGCCGCCGCTGTCCAGCCTGCCGCCAGCGCGGGGGCTGGTGATGGGCGAGGGCGATGCGGCCGCCTCGCCGCCCGCCGCCGCGCGCGTCGCCAATCTGCGCAGCGGGCGCGATCGCCGCCGCGACATGGCGGCGGCAGGCCGTCCCGGCTATCCGGCCGAAGGGCGCGACGGCAGCCTGCGCGTGCTGCTGGCGGAGGACAACCCGGTCAACCAGCGCCTGGCGCTGCGCCTGCTTGAAAAACTGGGCCACCGCGCCACCCTGGTCGACAGCGGCCTGACCGCGCTGGAATACGCCACCCACGCCAGCTACGACGTGGTGCTGATGGACGTGCAGATGCCCGGCCTGGACGGCCTGTCGGCCACGCGCCATATCCGCGTCTGGGAACAGAGCCGGGAGCAAAACGTGGCGCAGCGCCGCCTCCCCATCATCGCCATGACCGCGCGCGCCATGGCGGGCGACCGCGAGCGCTGCCTGGAAGCGGGCGTGGACGCCTACCTGTCCAAGCCCATCAGCCTGGCGCGCCTGCGCGAAGCGCTGGCCAAGTGCGCGCCCGGGCCGGGCGAACAGGTGCTGGACTGGCCGGGTTCGCTGCAGCGCCTGGACGGCGACCAGGACCTGCTGCGCGAGCTGGCGGTGCTGTTTGTGCGCGACGGGCCGCAGCTGTGGCGCGACGTGCTGCGGGCGCTGGCCGCGCGCGACGAGCAGGGCGCGCAGCGCGCCCTGCACAGCCTGAAGGGCGTGCTGGTCAACTTCGGCGCCGCGCGCGCCATCGCCGCCGCCGGGCAGCTGCGCACCGGCGTGGACGGCGCCGCCATCGCCGCCATGGAAACGGCGCTGCAGCAGCTCTACGGCGCGCTGGCCGGATACATATAGCCGCGCGACCAGGGCAGCACGCGCGGATTGCGGCCCGCCTTGCCGCACACAATCTGGTACAGGCTCAGCAAGTCCTGCTCGAAGCCATACACGCAGCCCGCCAGGTACACATGCCAGATGCGGAAGCGCTTGTCCCCGGCCAGCGTCTTGATGCGCTCCGCTTGGGCTTCAAAATTATCGGTCCAGATCGAGCAGGTGCGCGCGTAGTGGCGGCGCAGGTTCTCCACGTCGTAGGCCTCCAGGCCGCCCTGCTGCATGGCCTTGAGCACCTGGCCCAGGTGCACCAGCTCGCCGTGCGGGAACACGTATTTGTCGATGAACTCCCCGCCGCCATACGGCGTTTCGCCGTTGTCCGGATCGGTGCCGGTGATGCCGTGGTTCATGGCCACGCCGTCCTCCGCCAGCAGGCTGCCGATGGTGTTGAAATACTCCGGCAGATGCTTCAGGCCCACGTGCTCGAACATGCCCACGCTGGTGATGCGGTCGAACTGGCCGCGCACGTCGCGGTAGTCCTGCAGGCGGATTTCCACCAGGTGCTCCAGCCCCGCCGCGCGCACCCGCTCGCGCGCCAGCTCCAGCTGGTTCTGCGACAGCGTAATGCCGACGCAGCGCGCGCCATACTGCTGCGCCGCGCGCAGCACCAGCGCGCCCCAGCCGCAGCCGATGTCGAGCAGCGTCTGCCCCGGCTGCAGGCGGATCTTGCGCAGGATGTGGTCTATCTTCTTGGCCTGGGCCGTGGCCAGGTCCTCGTCGCCGCGCTCGAAATAGGCGCATGAATACACCATGGCCGGGTCCAGGAACTGCTGGTAGAACTCGTTGGAAACGTCGTAGTGGTAGCGGATCGCCTCGGCGTCCCGCTTGCGGTCATGGGTGAAATTGCGCGCGATGCGGGCGAAGCGCCCCTGTTCCTTGAGGGTGGAGCGCGCCAGCGCGTTCACCACCGCGATCATGTCGCGCGCCGCGCCGCGCACCTCGATCAGGCCCTCGACATAGGCCGAGCCCAGGTTGGACAGCGACGGCGTGAGCAGATAGCGCGCCGCCGACGCGCGCGGCAGGCGGATGGTGACGCGCGGCGGTTCGGCCGAAAAATCGAACTGCTGGCCGTTCCACAATTCTATGCGCAGCGGCATGGCGATCTGGTGCCGCACATCCGCCATCCAGGCGCTCAGTCGGTTTTGCGCGAACAAGGTAGCCTCCCATGGTCATGAACATGATCAGGGCTGCAAGCGCTCCTTCTTCCAGCTGCCGTCCGCTTGCAGCGTAAATACGATGCGGTCATGGAAGCGCGAGCGGCGGCCCTGCCAGAACTCCACCCGCTCCGGCACCAGGCGGTAGCCGCCCCAGTGCGGCGGGCGCTGCGGCTGGCCGCCGCTGGCCGCTTCCACGGCCGCATACTTCTCCTCCATCTCGGCCCGGCTGGCGATGTGCTCGCTCTGCTGCGAGGCCACCGCCGCCAGCTGGCTCTTCACGGGACGGCTGTAAAAATACGTGTCGCTGTCCTCGGCCGAGGTTTTCTCCACGCGGCCCTCGATGCGCACCTGGCGCTCCAGCTCGCGCCAGAAAAACAGCAGGGCCGCATGCGGATTCTGCGCTAGCTGCCGGCCTTTCTGGCTCTCGTAATTGGTGTACCAGGTGAAGCCGCGCTGGTCGTATTGCTTGATCAGCACGATGCGCGAGCTCGGCTTGCCGTCCGCGCCCACGGTGGCCACGCTCATGGCGTTGGCCTCGAATACTTCGGCCTTCATGGCCTCGCCGAACCACTTGGCGAACTGGTCCACCGGGTGGTCCAGCGTGTCGGCCTCGTCCAGGCTGGCGCGGCCGTAATCGAGCCGCAGGTCGGCGAGGTCCACCCCGGCCGCCACGGGGGCTTGCGCCGGCGCTGGCGCCGCTGCCGGTGCCAAGCCGCGGCGCGCCTGCATGGCGTCGCCCAGTTCCCGCATCTGCGCCGGGCTGAACAGGCGCTTGGCCATGGGCGCGATATGCTGCTCTTCCTGCTCCATATGGGCCGTGTAGTCGGCCACGAACTGCTGCACCGCGTCGGCGGACAAAGCCGTATCTGTCCCTATGGCAATTTTGTCAAGTTGTGATTTGATTATAAGCCAATCCGCATCCATTTGCCGGTGCTGTGCAAGGATGCGCGGCATCAGTTCATGCAGCAGGGCCGCGTCCGCGTCCTGGGCCGTGCCGTCCAGCATGGGCAGCAGATTGTGCTCCTCGTCCTCGTGGTGCAGATGGGCCGCGTTGTTGAAGTATTTCAGCACCGCGTGCGCCGCCTGGCGCGCCTGGTCGTCGGCGCCGAACTGGGGCAGGTGGGCCAGCAGCTTCTGCAGCGTGGCGAGCTGCTTGCGGATGCGGTCGTGGCAGTGCTTCAGGACGGCGATGGGCTGGCCGAAGTCGGGTGCGGTGTCGATCAGGGAGGTGCTCATGGTGGGCTTGGTCGGGGTGGTCTACAATGTTATCAGTCAGGTCAGACAGTCATTCTAGAATAATCTTTGCCGCCGCGTCCGCTAAAATGGCGGCATGAACCAACTTACCCCCCCCTCGCCACGGACGTCGATACGGACATCGACTTCGAGCGCCGCTTCGGCGGCATCGGCCGGCTGTACGGCCAGGCGGCGCTGGAACGCTTCCGCAACGCCCACGTGTGCGTGATCGGCGTCGGCGGCGTCGGCTCCTGGATTGTCGAAGCGCTGGCCCGCAGCGCGGTCGGCCGCCTGACCCTGATCGACCTTGACAACGTGGCCGAATCGAACATCAACCGCCAGATCCAGGCGCTGGCCTCCACCGTCGGCCAGGCCAAGATCCACGCGCTGGCCGAGCGCATCGCGCTGATCAACCCCTACTGCCAGGTCACGCAGATCGAAGACTTCATCGACGAGGACAACTTGGACCGGATGGTGGGCGCGCAGGGCTACGACTACGTGGTCGACGCCATCGACAGCGCCAAGGCCAAGACCGCGCTGGTGGCCTACTGCCACCGCAAGAAGATCCCGCTGATCGTGATCGGCAGCGCCGGCGGCAAGACCGACCCGGCCAAGATCGAAGTGCGCGACCTGTCCAAGACCGAGCAGGAGCCCTTGCTGAAAAAAGTGCGGCGCCGCCTGCGCAGCAACTACGGCTTCCCGCCCGGTATGAAGAACAAATACAACATCGACGCCGTCTTCTCGATGGAGCCGCTGCAGCTGCCGAACACCGGCGAAGCCTGTTCGATCGACGGCGACGAGCGCGCCGTCACCGGCCTGAACTGCGCCGGCTACGGCTCGGCCGTGGTCGTGACCGCCACCTTCGGCATGGTCGCCGCCGGCCACGTGCTCAACAAACTCGCCGCCCAAGCCCCCCCCGCCCCCATCCCCGCCGAAGCGGCCTGAGCCGCATTCACACCACCTCGGGGTCTGACCCCGGGGTGGGGGAATGCGGCTTAGCTCGCTTGCGTAAGCCATTGATTTGGTTAGACATGTTTTGTGGCAATGGGGACGTAGACGCCGCTGGGCAGGGATTCGACCAGGGCGACGTTGCTGGCGTGCCATAGCACCGGCGGGAAATCGGCCTGCGGCGGGGCTGTTTTGGCTTCACGGGCGAGCGTGACGTGGGGCTTGAACTGGCCGTGCGTGGCGGCGGAAAAGCCGGCCGCTTCCAGCCTTGCCATCAGCTCGGCTTGCATCGCCAGCAGCGCGGCGGGGGGATCCGACATGCCGGCCCAGCCTATGCGCGGCTTGTGGAAGTAGCCCAGGCTGTCTATCCGCAGCCGCAGCGCGGGCACGTCCAGGCCGGCCAGGATGTCGAGCAGCGGCGCCAAGGCCGCTGCGGGCTGCTGGCCGAGGAAGGCCAGCGTCAGGTGCAGCTTGGCGGCGGCGATGGCGCGGCCGGGCGCCAGCGGCTGCAGCCGCGCCAGCGCGGCGCGCGTGTCTTCGTCCGGCCACAGCGCGAAAAAAAGCTTGCGCCCGGGCGGCTGATTAATTGCATCGGGTGGCTGATTTGTTATCATGTGCGTCGCTTGAAACCTCAACGAAAGAATACATCATGACCCGTAGTTCCGTTTTGTTCGCTTTCCTGTTCGCCGCTGCCGCATCGGTGGCGCAGGCCGCCGGCCAGGCGCCCGCCGCCGCGCCGGCAGCCGCCGCCGCGCCGGAGGCGCCGGTGGTGGTGGGCTCGGCCCAGCCCGGCCCGGCCGCCGATGCCTTGATCATCAACGACGTCAAGGTGGGCGGCGGCAAGGAAGCCGCGGCCGGCAACATCGTGCGCGTCAATTACACCGGCTGGCTGTACCGCCCGCTGGCCAAGAACCAGCGCGGCAAGAAGTTCGACAGCTCCATCGGCCGCGAGCCGCTGGAGTTTACGCTGGGCAAAGGCCAGGTCATCAAGGGCTGGGACCAGGGCGTGCAGGGCATGAAGGTGGGCGGCAAGCGCGTGCTGATCATCCCGGCGGACCTGGCTTACGGCCCGCGTTCGGCCGGCGAGATCCCGCCGAATTCGGCGCTGACCTTTGAAGTGGAACTGCTGGACGTGAAATAATGCGCGGCAGGCCGTGCGCCCCTATGGCGCGCGGCTTGCAGTGGGCGTAGACTGAAGCTCCGAGCCACGAGAGCGGAGCTACGCCATGAATATTGCCAACGATGTGACTGAACTCATCGGCAACACGCCGCTGGTTCGCATCAACCGGATGGCCGCCGGCGCGCCGGCCCAGATCCTTGCCAAGCTGGAGTTCTACAGCCCCGCGCACAGCGTGAAAGACCGCATCGGCCTGGCCATGATCCAGGCCGCCGAAGCCGCCGGGTTGATACGCCCCGATACCATCATCCTCGAGCCCACCAGCGGCAACACCGGCATTGCGCTGGCCATGGTGTGCGCCGCGCGCGGCTACCGCTGCGCGCTCACCATGCCGGACACCATGAGCCGCGAGCGCCGCATGCTGCTGCGCGCCTATGGCGCCGAGCTGATACTGACCCCCGGCAGCGAAGGCATGCTGGGCGCCATCCGCCGCGCCGAACAGATGGCCGAAGCGGACAAGCGCTACCTGATCCTGCAGCAGTTCAACAACCCGGCCAATCCGGACGTGCACCGCCGCACCACCGCCGAGGAGATCTGGCGCGACACCGACGGCCGCGCCGATATCCTGGTGGCCGGCGTGGGCACCGGCGGCACCATCACCGGCGTGAGCGAGGTGCTGCGGGCGCGCAAGCCGTCCTTTCAGTGCATCGCCGTGGAGCCGGAGGCGTCGCCCGTGCTGTCGGGCGGGGTCAAGGGGCCGCATCCCATCCAGGGCATAGGCGCGGGCTTCGTGCCGGGCGTGCTGAACACGCAGGCCTACCAGGAGGTGATACGGGTGGCCAACGAGGACGCCTTCGCCACCGCGCGCACGGCGGCGTCGCAGGAGGGCCTGATGGTGGGGATTTCTTCCGGCGCCGCGCTGTGGGCGGCGATCCAGGTGGCGCGCCGGCCCGAGAACGCGGGCAAGCTGATCGTCACCATCATCCCCTCGTTCGGCGAGCGCTACCTGAGCACGGCGCTGTTCTCGGGGCTGGCGGACTAGGAAGCTGCCGCTTCAGGGCGCCTTCAGGCAGCAGGCGTGGTCGGTGGTGCCCATTTCCACTTGCAGCGTGCAGTGGTGTACCGAGAAGTCGGCCTTCAGGCGCGCGGCGATGTCGTCCAGCGCTTCGTCGCCGGGATGGCCATCGGGCATGACCAGGTGGGCGGTGAGCGCCGTTTCGGTGGTGCTCATGGCCCAGATGTGCAGGTCGTGCACGTCGTTCACGCCGGGGCGGGCGCGCAGGAAGCGCGCCACTTCGGGCGCGTTCACCGAGTCCGGCACGGCGGCCAGCACCAGCTTGAGCGCCTCGCGCAGCAGCGCCCAGGTGCTCACCAGGATAATCACCACGATGGCGATGCTGACCAGCGGGTCCAGCCAGGTCCAGCCGGTCCACATCACGGCCAGGCCGGCCAGCAGCACGCCCAGCGAGATGGCGGCGTCGGCCGCCAGGTGCAGGTAGGCGCCGCGGATGTTGATGTCGTCCTTGGCGCCGGCCATGAACAGCCAGGCCGAGAAGCCGTTGACGGCGATGCCCACCGCCGCCACCACCGAGACCGTCAGGCCGTGCACCGGCGTGGGGTTCATCAGCTGCTGCACGGCTTCCCAGGCGATGGCGCCGCAGGCGGCCATCAGCAGCAGGGAGTTGAACAGCGCGGCCAGCATGGAGCTGCTGCGCAGGCCGTAGGTGTAGCGCTGGTTGGGCGCGCGCCTGGCCAGGATGGCAGCGCCCCAGGCCAGCATCAGGCCCAGCACGTCGGACAGGTTGTGGCCGGCGTCGGCCATCAGCGCGGTGGAGTTGGCCATGAAGCCGTAGCCGAATTCGATGGCCACAAACACCGTGTTGAGCGCAATGGCGATGGCGAAGGCGCGGCCCTGGCTGTTCGGGTCGCCGTGGTGGTGGTGATGGCCGCCGTGGCTGTGGTCGTGGCCATGGCCGTGACCATGGTTGTGGCCTTCGCCGTGACTGTGATCATGGCCGAGGCCATCGCCGTGGCTGTGCGCCGGCGCGTGCTTGTGCTGGCCGTGGCCGTGGTGGTGGTTGTGATCGTGTGGCATGGTTACTTTTGCAGTTCGGCCTGGATCTGGTCGCGGGCTTTGGCGTCCAGCTTGCCGATGGCGCGGGTGAGTTTTTCGGCCTGGGCCAGGGCGGCGGCTTGCTCCTGGGTGAGCGCCGGAGCCGGCGCCAACGCGGCGGGTTTGCTGAACAGGGCTTGCAGGCCGACCACCAGCAGCGCCGCCAGCAGGGCCGCCGTGGCGGCAATGCCGGCCGCCGCGGCCAGCAGGCGCTGTTCGCGCGGCGTGACCAGCGGGGATTGCGTGGCGATGGGCTTGACCGGGCCGGCCGGGGCGGGCTCATAGGCCGCCGCCTTGGCCGGCGGCAGGCCGCCCGCCGCGCGCACCTGCTCGGCCAGTTCCAGCGAGGCCGCGTCGATGCGCGCGACGTGGCGCTCGACCGACTCGGCCAGCACCGCCTCGTTCAGCGCCACCAGCGCGAAGATGGGGTCGTCGATGTCGACCTTGACGCCGGTCTTTTCAAATACGAGGCTGCGCAGCTTGTGCTGGTCCATGGCGCCGTCCTTTTACCAGCTGACTTTGTCGAGCTGCTCGAACAGGTCGCGGAACACCACCTTGATGCGCTGTTTTTCCATGACGTTGAACTTGTCGCTGGCTTTCACTTCCTCGGCCGTCAGGCGCGCCGTGTTCATCTTCTTGATGTCGGCGCCGAAGGTGTCGGCGTTGCGCTGCGAGAGCACCACGCGGCCCGCCACCCGCTCGGCGTTGTCGGCATAGGTCTGCGATTCGATGAAGGACTTGCCGGAGGCCGACACCAGCTGGCCGAAGTGCTCGTTCTCCCACAGCACCAGCGGCACCGAGGTCGATTTGGCGGTCGACAAAAAGCCCATGGCGGTGTCGTGCAGGGTGTCGCCGCCGCCGACGATGGTGTGGATGTAGACCTTGCGGCCCGATTCCTGCAGCAGCGAGAAGCAGTCGTTTTCGATCAGGTAGGCCACCAGCGGCGAGAAGGTGTTGGCGCCGTTGTCGATCACGCAGTTGCCGTCTTCCTCGAGGATGTCTATCATCAGTGCGTCGAAGCGCTTGGGGTCGATGGTGCGCGCGTCCGTCATCACCGGCACGTGTTTCACGGCCATCGCCTTGTAGCGCGAGAAGGTGGCGTTTTCCTGGTCGGTGTCGTAGCAGCGCAGCGGCGTTTCGTCCTTGGCCGCCAGCCATTGCGCCAAGATTGTGGAAACCAGCGTCTTGCCGATGCCGCCTTTGCCCTGAAGGATGAAATGTACCGTGTTCTGCATGAAGTTCTCGTGAGTTACGCGTGATTAGTCGGCCAGCCCGGCTCGCACTATACCAAAAAGCGCAGCAGCCCTTGCAGCGAATGCGCCACGGCCTGTTCGCGCACGGCGCGCCGGTCGCCGCCGAAGACCAGCCGCTCGGTGCGCGTGCCGCCCGGGCCGGACCAGCCGAAGCACACCGTGCCGACCGGCTTGCCGGGCACCGCGCCGCCCGGCCCGGCGATGCCTGTCGTGGACAGCGCCACTTGCGCGCCGCTGTGCGCCACCGCGCCGGCCGCCATCGCGGCCGCCACTTCCTCGCTGACGGCGCCGTGCTGCGCGATCAGTTCGGCCGGCACGCCCAGCAGCTCGCTCTTGGCTTCGTTGGAGTAGGTGACAAAGCCGCGCTCGAACCAGCCGCTCGAGCCGGCAATGTCCGTCACCGCCTGCGCCGCGCCGCCGCCGGTGCACGATTCGGCCGTGGCCAGCAGCAGGCCCTTGCTGTGCAGGGCACGGCCCACCTCGGCCGCCAGCCTCCCGAGCGCGTCCTTGTCCAATGTGTCGCCCATAGCCTTGTCCATATATGATTTGCGAGAGCACATTCTAGCCCGCCGCGCCTTGCGCAAGGTCAAAAAAACCTGCTCAGCAATGCCAAAAATGCGTACACTCGTTTGGCCTGTACCTTTACCGATGAGAGGGGAGACATGCAGTTTGCAAGCCTGCCACGCCTGCTGCCGCAATTGTTTTTCGTGCTGCTGATACTGGCGGCTCATCTGCGCATTCAGGCCCAGGCGCAATCCGGCACGGCGGACCCCAGCCTGGAGCGGCAGGTGAAAGCCGCCTACCTGGTCAAGTTCGCCGGTTTCGTGGAATGGCCGGACGGCAGCTTTGTGCGCCCGGACAGCCCGCTGCTGATCGGCGTCATGGGCGCGGACGCGCTGGCCGAGCAGCTGGAGCGCAGCGTGGCCGGCCACAGCGCCAACGGCCACCCGCTGCAGGTGAAAAAACTGAAGAAGGGCGAGCAGCCCGGCCAATTGCACATGCTGTTCGTCGGCGCGCTCGACAAGGCCAGCCTGCAGGACGTGCTGGCCGCCACCCGCAGCCAGCCCCTGCTCACCGTCTCCGACAGCGAGGAGGCGCACGCCCTGGGCAGCATCGTCAATTTCCTGCTGGCCGACGAGCGGCTGCGCTTCGAGGTGGCGCTCAAGCCGGCCGCCGCCGCCCGCATCCGCATCAGCGCGCGCATGCTGTCGGCCGCCTACCGCGTGGCGCCGGGGGCCATATGAGCCGGGAGCCCATCATCCGCATGCGTTCCCTGCGCGGCAAGCTGCTCGGCGTGGTCATGCTCACCACGCTGGTGGCGCTGCTGGTGTCGCTGGCCATGATCGTGGCCTACGATTTGCGCGCCTACCACCAGAGCGTGAGCGGCGACATGAGCACGCAGTCCGAACTGATCGGCCACATGAGCAGCGCCGCGCTGGCCTTTGACGACAAGGCGCTGGCCAAGCAGACCCTGTCGCTGCTGCGGCTGCGGCCCAAGGTGAACGCCGGCGCCATCTACAACGCCAGGGGCAAGCTGTTCGCCAGCTATGTGGCGCCGGGCCAGGACGTGCATTTCCCGCAGCGGGCCGAGGCCGAGGGCATGCGCTTCGAGAACGGCAAGCTCACGCTGTTCAAGCCCATCGTCGACAATGGCGAGCTGCTGGGCACCGTCTACCTGCGCGCCGAGTACGAGATGCTGGGGCGCGGCGTGGACTACGGCGTGATCGCGCTGCTGGTGATGCTGCCGGCCATGGGCGTGGCCTACCTGATCATGCGCCGCGCCGACTACATCATCACCCGCCCCATCCTCGATATTCGCGACGTGGCGCGCGAGGTGGTGCAGACCGGCGACTATTCGCGCCGCGCCGCCCGCACCAGCGAGGACGAGGTGGCGCAGCTGGTGGAGTCCTTCAATTCCATGCTGAGCGAGGTGGAGACGCGGCAGCGCGCGCTGGCGCAGTCGAACGGCGAGCTGGCGCGCGAGGCCGAGCAGCGCGCCCAGGCGCAGCAGGAGGTGATGCGGCTGAACCAGGAGCTGGAGCAGCGCGTGCACGAGCGCACCTTGCAGCTGGAGGCCACCAACGGCGAGCTGGCCATGGCCATGGAGGAGGCCAAGAGCGCCAACCAGGCCAAGTCGGCCTTCCTGTCGTCCATGAGCCACGAGCTGCGCACGCCGCTCAACGCCATCCTCGGCTTCGCGCAGATACTCACCTCGGACAAGCTGCCCTCCACGCTGCCGCAGAAAAAAGAGTTCGCCAACCATATCCTGAAGTCCGGCCGCCACCTGCTCACGCTGATCAACGAGATACTGGACCTGGCCAAGATCGAGTCGGGCGCGGTGGCGCTGTCGATGGAGCCGGTGGCGCTGCAGGAGATGCTGCAGGAAGTACAGAGCATGACCGAGCCGCTGGCGGCCGCGCGCGGCATCCGCATGCTGTTCCCGGACGCCTGCGCGTTCAGCGTGGACGCCGACCGCACCCGCCTCAAGCAGGTGCTGC
This sequence comes from Pseudoduganella aquatica, assembly GCF_020865585.1. Taxonomy (NCBI): domain Bacteria; kingdom Pseudomonadati; phylum Pseudomonadota; class Betaproteobacteria; order Burkholderiales; family Oxalobacteraceae; genus Pseudoduganella; species Pseudoduganella aquatica. Next base: position 6,397,410 of record NZ_CP086370.1, on the reverse strand, counting down.
TCAACCTGCTCTCCAACGCCATCAAGTACAACCGCGAGGGCGGCGCGGTGGTGGTGGACTGCAGCGGCAGCGGCCCGGGCCTGCTGCGCCTGTCGGTGCAGGACACCGGCACCGGCCTCAAGGCCGAGCAGGTGGCCATGCTGTTCCAGCCCTTCAACCGCCTGGGCCAGGAGAGCGGCCCGGAGGAGGGCACCGGCATCGGCCTGGTGGTGACCAAGCGCCTGGTGGAGCTGATGGGCGGCGTGATCGGCGCCTCCAGCAGCCCGGGCGTGGGCAGCCTGTTCTGGATCGAGCTGCGCGCCATCGATCCGCTGCCCTCGCTGGCCGGCAGCGAGGCGGCGCGCGCGCTGGCCGTGCCGGCCGGGGCGCGCGGCCCGGAAGCCCCGGCTTCCATCCTGTATGTGGAGGACAATCCGGCCAATTTGAAGCTGGTGGAGGAAATCATCAGCTTCCGGCCCGATCTGCGCCTGCTGCCGGCGCCGGACGCCCATCTCGGCATCGAACTGGCGCGCGTGCACCAGCCGGACATCATCCTGATGGACATCAACCTGCCCGGCATGAGCGGGCTGGAGGCCATGCGCGTGCTGCGCAGCGACAGCCGCACGCAGCACATTCCTGTGATCGCCCTGACCGCCAACGCCATGCCGCGCGACATAGAAAAAGGAGTTGCGGCAGGATTCTTCCGTTACCTCATCAAGCCGATCAACATTGATGAATTCACGGAGGCCATCAGCAGCACGCTGGCCCATATTGCAGAACGCGCGGCGCTCAAGGCGGGCCGCGCCAGCAAGGAAACGTCATGATTACCCAGGCCGACATCCTTAACGCGAAGATCCTGATCGTGGACGACCAGGCGGTCAATGTCCAGCTGCTGGACTATCTGCTCACCACCACCGGCTACCTGGCCGTCAGCTCCACCACCGATCCGCGCGTGGTGGCGCCCTGGCACGAGCAGCACAACTACGACCTGATTATTTTGGACCTGCACATGCCCGGCATGAGCGGCTTCGACGTGATGAACGCGCTCAAGCCGCTGGAGGCGGACGCCTACCTGCCGGTGCTGGTGGTGACCGCGCAGCCGGACCACAAGCTGGCCGCGCTGGAGGCGGGCGCGCGCGACTTCGTCAGCAAGCCCTTCGACCCGGTGGAGGTGCTGACCCGCATCCGCAACATGCTCGAAGTGCGGCTGATGCACCGCGAGTCGAAGAACTACAGCGCGGTGCTGGAGCAGACCGTGCGCGAGCGCACCGCCGAGCTGCAGCGCTTCCGCAGCGCCATGGACGCCACTGCCGACGCCATTTTCCTGATCGACGTGGCCACGCTGACGCTGGTGGACGTGAACGACGGCGCCTGCCGCATGCTGGGCTACGAGCGCGCGCAGCTGCTGGCGCTGGAGCCCGAGCGCATCGGCCTGGGCCAGCGCGCCGATTTGCGGGCCCACTGCCGCGCCGTGCTGGCCGCCACCGTGCGCACGCCCGAGCTGCTCGAGACCGAACTGACGCGGCAGGACCTGGCGGCGGTGCCGGTGGAGCTGTACTGGCAGCTGCAGCAGGGCAGCGCCCAGCCCACGCTGATCTGCGTGGCGCGCGATATCAGCGAGCGCCGCCAGGCCCAGGAGCGCCTGCTGCACATGGCGCACTACGACAGCCTGACCGGCCTGCCCAACCGCACCCTGTTCTTCCAGACGCTGGCGGAATCGATCGAGCTGGCGCAGGACAAGGAGTGGCGCATCGTGGTGCTGTTCATTGCGCTGGACCGTTTCAAGAACGTCAACGACTCGCTGGGCACGGCGGCCGGCGACGAGCTGCTGCGCCAGTTCAGCAGCCGGCTGGTGCAGTGCGTGCGCATCCGCGACACTGTGGGCCGCCTGGGCGGCGACGAATTCGCGCTCATCCTCACCATGACGCGCAACCAGCAGGACGCGGTGCTGGTGGCCAACGAGGTGCGCGAGGCGCTGCGCGCGCCGTTCGACCTGGACGGCCACCCAGCGGCGCTGACGGCCTCCATCGGCATCGCCATGTATCCGGACGACGCCACCGAGCCCGAGACCCTGGTCAAGTACGCGGACACCGCCATGGAGCGCGCCAAGCAGGCCGGCCGCGACGGCTACCGCTTCTTCACCGCCGGCATGAACGTGCAGGTGCTGGCGCGGCTGGACCTGGAGCTGGCGCTGCGCCGCGCGCTGGACGAGAACGAGCTGCTGCTGTACTACCAGCCCAAGGTGAACCTGACCACGGGCCGCATCAGCGGCGCCGAGGCGCTGCTGCGCTGGCAGCGGCCCAACTACGGCCTGGTGTTCCCGGCCGAGTTCGTGCCGGTGCTGGAGGACACGGGGCTGATCGTGCGCGTGGGCGCCTGGATCATCGACGCGGCCTGCCGCCAGATCGCGGCCTGGGCGCGTTCCATGGTGGGGCCGGTGACGGTGGCGGTGAACGTGTCGAGCCGCCAGTTCGTGGAGGGCGACCTGGAAGGGGAGGTGCGCGCCGCGCTGGCGCGCCACAAGGTGCCGCCGGAGTTGCTGGAGCTGGAGCTGACCGAGACCGCGCTGATGTCCAACGCCGAGCGCACCATCGGCGTGCTGGAGCGGCTCAAGGAGCTGGGCGTGAAGTGCTCGATCGACGATTTCGGCACCGGCTATTCCTCGCTGGCCTATCTGCAGCGCTTCCCTATCGACAAGCTGAAGATCGACATCGCCTTCGTGCGCGACATCACCACCAATCCGAACGACGCGGCCATCGCGCTGGCCATTATCAGCATGGCGCACAGCCTGAAGCTGCGGGTGATCGCCGAGGGCGTGGAGACGCGTCCGCAGCTGGAATACCTGCGGCGCAACCGCTGCGACGAGATCCAGGGCTATTTCTTCAGCCGTCCTTTGCCGGCGGACGAGATGGGGCAGTTGGTGGAGGGCGGGCGCAGCCTGCCGCCGGACCCGAACCAGGCCGCCGAGCCGCCGCAGACCCTGCTGATCGTGGATGACGACGTGAACGTGCTGTCGTCGCTGCACCGGCTGTTCCGGCGCGACGGCTACCGCATCCTGACGGCGGCCACGCCGGCCGAAGGCTTTGAGCTGCTTGCGCTGTATCCGGTGCAGGTGATCGTGTGCGACCAGCGCATGCCCATCATGAGCGGCACGGAATTCCTGAGCAAGGTGAAGGAGATGTATCCGGATACCATACGGATTATTTTGTCCGGATATACCGGGCTGGAGGCGGTACTCGATTCGATCAACCGGGGCGCGATTTACCGTTTCTACACCAAGCCCTGGGACGACATCCAGCTGCGCGACAATATCCGCCTGGCCTTCCACCATTATTGGCTGATGCACGGCACCGGGCGCCGCGTGGGCGATCCGGGCGAGGATCATACGTCGCTGGCCTGATTCGGCGGGTTACGCTACGCTAACCCGCCCTACGGTCATTCGCCCGCCGCGTTGCCGCGTTGCCGCTTACGCGCTCCCGAAATGGTCGAATCCTTGCAGCGCGAGCGCCAGCGGCGCACCCTGCGCGTCCACCAGCCGCAGCCCGGGCTCGGCCTCGATGCGTCCCACGCGCGTGACCGCCGTGCCGCTTTGCACGCCGGCCGCCAGCACCGCCTCGCGCTGCGTAGCGGGCGCCGTAAAGCACAGCTCATAATCATCCCCGCCCGCCGCCGTGTAGGCGCGCCGCCATTCCTGTGCATAGCGGGACAGCACCGGCCCGGCCGGCAGCGCGTCCACGTCCAGCGTGGCGCCCACCCTGGACAGCTTGAGGATATGCCCGATATCCCCCACCAGCCCGTCCGAAATATCAATCGCCGCGTGCGCGATGCGCCGTTCGGCCAGCAGGCGCCCCAGCGCCACGCGCGGCGTGGGCGCATGCAGGCGCGCCGCCGCCGCCGCGAAATCCTCCCCGCGCGCCAGCTCCTCGCCCGCGCCCGGCTCGCGCAGGCAGGCCGCCAGCGCCAGGCGCGCGTCGCCCAGCGTGCCGGAGATCCAGATGTCGTCGCCGGGCTGCGCCGCGTCGCGCCGCAGCGCTTCGCCGGGCGCCAGTTCGCCGAAGATGGTGATGCAGATGTTGAGCGGCCCCTTGGTGGTGTCGCCGCCTATCAGTTCGCAGCCGTGCGCATCGGCCAGTGCGAACAGGCCGGCGGAAAACTCCGCCAGCCAGGCCCGCTCGGCCGACGGCAGCGCCAGCGCCAGGGTAAAGCCCACCGGACGCGCGCCCATGGCCGCCAGGTCGGACAGGTTGACCGCCAGGCTCTTATGGCCCAGCCGGCGCGGATCGGCCCCGGCGAAGAAGTGGCGGCCTTCCACCAGCATGTCGGAGGAAATGGCGGTCTGCATGCCGGCGCCGGGCGTGAGCAAGGCGCAGTCGTCGCCTATGCCCAGCGTGGCGCGGACGGGACGGGGGCGGTTGAAGTATTCTGCGATGAGGTCGAATTCGGAGAGCATGCCGCCATTGTACTAGCGTGCCGCGCCTCCGGCTTCAGGCGTTGCCGCCCTCGGTCATTTCGTCTTCGTGCGCCATCTGGCGCTTGTGGCGGCTGAAGCTGTAGCCCCACACGCCGGTGGACGCCACGGCCACGGCTGCCAGCAGGGCCGATTGCGCCGTGCCTGGCTCGGCAAAAAACAGCAGCAGCGTGGCCGCCGGGAAGACGATGCTGGAGAGTCGGAAACAGTGGTGCCAGAATTGGGTGTCCATCGTGTACCTTTCTTTCCAGGATGACAATCAACCCAGTCTATTACGCGGAAGTTACATTGTCTAGGAGAACTAAAGGCCTAAGTCCATGTTTTTTCAACGAATTGCTTTCAGAGAAAGTATGCGCAACAGTTGCAATCTGAAAGGTGCAAGGGCCATAGAAAAAATTGATAATTTTGAAAAATCCGATAGTTATTCTGTCCTATTCGTGAAAATACCTAGCTAACTGAAAGAATTGGTCTGATAGAATCGGAAGCTTTCCCGATAGACAAACAGGAAGGCTGTACAGCATGGATTCGTCATCTGATAAAAAAGAGGAATTGAGACAACAACTGCGCCTGGCCGCGCTCGAATACCACGAGTGCCCGAAACCCGGCAAAATCAGTGTTACCCCCACCAAGCAGTTGACCAATCAGCGCGACCTGGCGCTGGCCTACTCCCCGGGCGTGGCCGCTCCGTGCGAAGAAATCGTCGCCGACCCAGCCAACTCCTACAAGTACACCGCGCGCGGCAACCTGGTCGCCGTCATCACCAACGGCACCGCCGTGCTGGGCCTGGGCAATATCGGCCCGCTGGCGGCCAAGCCTGTGATGGAAGGCAAGGGCGTGCTGTTCAAGAAATTCGCCGGCATCGACGTGTTCGACATCGAGATCAACGAATCCGATCCGGACAAGCTGTGCGACATCATCGCCTCCCTGGAGCCGACCTTCGGCGGCGTCAACCTGGAAGACATCAAGGCGCCCGAGTGCTTCACCATCGAGCGCCAGCTGCGCGAGCGCATGAAGATTCCGGTCTTCCATGACGACCAGCACGGCACCGCCATCATCGTGGGCGCGGCCCTGCTGAACGGCATCCAGCTGGTGGGCAAGAACATCAAGGAATGCAAACTGGTGGTGTCCGGCGCCGGCGCGGCCGCGCTGGCCTGCCTGGACCTGATCGTCGATCTAGGCTTCCCGCTGGAAAACATCTTCGTCACCGACCTGGCCGGCGTGGTCTACAAGGGCCGCACCGAGCTGATGGACCCGGACAAGGAACGCTTCGCGCGCGACACCACGGCCCGCACCCTGGCCGAAGTGATACCGGACGCCGACATCTTCCTGGGCGTGTCCGCCGGCGGCGTGCTGAAGCAGGACATGGTCAAGCAGATGGCCCCGAACCCGCTGATCCTGGCGCTGGCCAACCCGAATCCGGAAATCCTGCCGGAAGACGTGAAGGCGGTGCGCGGCGACGCCATCATCTGCACCGGCCGTTCGGACTATCCGAACCAGGTCAACAACGTGCTGTGCTTCCCCTACATCTTCCGCGGCGCGCTCGACTGCGGCGCCACCACGATTACCCGTGAAATGGAAATCGCCGTGGTGCACGCGATCGCCGAGCTGGCGCACGCCGAGCAGTCCGACATCGTGGCCACCACCTATGGCGTGAACAACCTGTCCTTCGGCCCGGAATACCTGATCCCGATGCCGTTCGACCCGCGCCTGCTGACCAAGATCGCCCCGGCCGTGGCCAAGGCGGCCTTCGACTCCGGCGTGGCCACCCGTCCGATCAAGGACCTGGAAGCCTACGCCGACAGCCTGCAGCAGTTCGTGTACCGCTCCGGCACCTTCATGAAGCCGCTGTTCGCGGTGGCCAAGCAGACCCCGGCCGAGCTGAAACGCATCGTCTACGCCGAAGGCGAAGAAGAGCGCGTGCTGCGCGCCGTGCAGGTGGTGGTGGACGAGCGCCTGGCGCGCCCCATCCTGGTGGGCCGTCCGGCCGTGCTGGAAACCCGCATCACCAAATTCGGCCTGCGCCTGCGCCAGGGCATAGACTACGACGTCATCAATCCGGACTTCGACGAGCGCTACCGCGAATACTGGACCGCCTACTACGACCTGGCCAAGCGCAACGGCGTGACGCAGGAATACGCCAAGCTGGAAATGCGCCGCCGACACTCGCTGATCGGCGCCATGATGATCAAGAAGGGCGACGCCGACGGCATGATCTGCGGCACCTTCGGCACCACCGACCTGCACCTGAAGTATATCGACCAGGTGCTGGGCCGCCGCGCCGGCGCCTGCGTGTACGCCGCCATGAACGTGCTGGTGCTGCCTGAGCGCCAGCTGGTCATCGTGGACACCCACGTCAACGAGAACCCGGACGCCAACCAGCTGGCCGCCATCACCATGATGGCCGCCGAGGAAATGAAGCGCTTCGGCCTGCAGCCGCGCGCCGCGCTGCTGTCGCACTCCAACTTCGGCTCGTCCAACAGCGCCTCGGCGCAGAAGATGCGCGCCGCGCTGGCCATCGTCAAGGAACAGGCGCCGGAACTGGAAGTGGACGGCGAAATGCACGGCGATACCGCGCTGGACTCCAAGCTGCGCCAGAAAATCATGCCGGATTCCTTCCTGACGGCGGACGCCAACCTGCTGGTGATGCCGAACATCGACTCGGCCAACATCGCCTACAACCTGCTGAAAACGGCGGCCGGCAACGGCATCGCGGTCGGCCCCATCCTGCTGGGCTGCGCCGCGCCGGTGCACATCCTCACCCCGTCGGCCACCGTGCGCCGCATCGTCAACATGACGGCGCTGTGCGTGGTGGACGCGGTGGCGCAACGTAAAGCTTGACGCGAGGCCAGCCTCCGAAAGTTGCCGTGTAACAAGGTGTAAGTTGTGTAAGGCCCGTCCGGTGCAAATCGGGCGGGCCTCATGTCTCTGTTACAATACCCGGCTGTCAAAGTTTCGTTGGAAAACGTGAATATCATGCAAAAGACTAAAAAAGCGCTCGTTACGGGCATTACCGGCCAGGATGGCGCCTATCTGGCGGAACTGCTGCTGGGCAAGGGGTATGTTGTCACCGGCACCTATCGCCGCACCAGCTCCGTCAATTTCTGGCGCATTGAAGAACTGGGCATCCAGAATCACCCCAACCTGAAACTGGTCGAATACGACCTGACCGACCTGAGCTCGAGCATCCGCCTGATCCAGCAAGGCGAATTCGACGAGGTGTACAACCTGGCGGCGCAGAGCTTTGTCGGCGTGTCCTTCGAACAGCCGATCACCACCGCCGAAATCACCGGCGTCGGTCCGGTCAACCTGCTCGAAGCGATCCGCATCGTCAATCCGAAGATCCGCTTCTACCAGGCCTCGACCTCGGAAATGTTCGGCAAGGTGCAAGCTATTCCGCAGGTGGAAGACACCCCGTTCTACCCGCGCAGCCCTTACGGCGTGGCCAAGCTGTACGCCCACTGGATGACCGTGAACTACCGCGAGTCCTACGGCATCTTCGGCTCCTCGGGCATCCTGTTCAACCACGAGTCGCCGCTGCGCGGCCGCGAGTTCGTCACCCGCAAGATCACCGACTCGGTCGCCAAGATCAAGCTGGGCAAGCTGGACGTGCTGGAACTGGGCAATATGGACGCCAAGCGCGACTGGGGCTTTGCCAAGGAATACGTGGAAGGCATGTGGCGCATTCTGCAGGCTGACGAACCAGGCACCTACGTGCTGGCCACCAACCGCACCGAAACCGTGCGCGACTTCGTCACCATGGCCTTCAAGGCCGCCGGCATCGCCATCGAATGGAAGGGCGAAGCGGAGAACGAAACCGGCCACGACGCCAAGACCGGCAAAGTGCTGGTGCGCGTCAATCCGAAGTTCTACCGTCCGGCCGAAGTGGAACTGCTGATCGGCAACCCTGCCAAAGCCACCAAGGAACTGGGCTGGGCGCCGAAAACCACGCTGGAAGAGCTGTGCCAGCTGATGGTGGACGCCGACCTGCGCCGCAACGAGATCGGCTTCTCGTTCTGATGAACGCGCCGCTGCACCCACCGCACGCGACGCTGCCGCTGCTGTCCCCGGCCACCGAGGGCGCCGGCAAGCGCGCGCTCGTCACGGGGCTGGCCGGCTTCACCGGCCGCTATGTGGCGGCCGAGCTGCGCGCCGCCGGCTACCGCGTGATCGGCACCACGGTGCCGGGCCATGCGGACGTGTCCGAGGACATGCTGCCGGTGGACCTGACCGACCGCGCCGCCGTGGCGGCCATGGTGCAGGCGGTGCAGCCGGACGTGGTGGTGCACCTGGCGGCCATCGCCTTCGTGGCGCATGCCGACATCGAACAGATTTACCGCGTCAACGTGGTGGGCACCCGCAATCTGCTGGAAGCCCTGGCCGCGCTGGCGAAGAAACCGTCCGCGGTATTGGTGGCATCGAGCGCCAATATCTACGGCAACGCCGACCTGCCCATGCTGGGCGAGGACACGGCGCCGGCTCCGGCCAATGACTACGCCGTCTCCAAGCTGTCCATGGAATACATGGCGCGGCTGTGGATGGACAAGCTGCCTATCATCATTACGCGTCCGTTCAACTACACGGGCGTGGGCCAGCACGAGAACTTCCTGCTGCCGAAAATCGTTGCGCATTTCCGCCGCAAGGCCGCCGACATCGAGCTGGGCAACCTGCACGTGTGGCGCGACTTCTCGGACGTGCGCATGGTCGCCGCCGCCTACCGCCAGCTGCTGGCGCTGGCCCCGGCCGGACAAACTTTCAACATCTGTTCCAGCACCGGCTACTCGCTGGGCGAAGCGCTGGACATGATGGGCCGCATCGCCGGCTACCAGATCAACGTGCATGTGAACCCCGCCTTCGTGCGCGCCAATGAAGTGGTGCGCCTGGTGGGCGACAACACCCGCCTGGCCTCCGTGGTCGGGCAAATCGTGCCGGTGCCGCTGGAGCAAACGCTGCGCTGGATGTACGAGGCTTGAGTGTCTTGCGCATTGGCCTTTCCACCACTACTGTTGAACCGGTCCTGACCGGCGGACGCCTCGACGGCATCGGCGTGTATAGCCAGGCGCTGCTGCGCCAGCTGCCGCACGCTGGCTGCTCTGTGCAGCCCATGTCCTTTGCGCCGTTCGGCCAGGGCGCCGCTGCCCTCAGCGTGGGCGTGCCGCTGTCGCATTCCTTCCCCGTCACCACGCTGCGCGACCTGTGCACGCCGGGCGCCGTGCGCGAGCACATGCCCAGCGTGGACCTGTTCCACTCCACCGACTACCGCACCGTGCGCATGGACTGCATGGTGGTGGCCACGCTGCACGACGCGCTGCCGCTGTCGCATCCCGAATGGTGCAGCCCGCGCTTGCGCGGCCTGAAGAACTGGCTGCAGCGCAAGGCCGCGCGCAAGGCCGACCACGTAATCGCCGTGTCGCACTTCGCCGTGCGCGAGCTGGAACAATGCTTCGGCATCGATCCGCGCCGCATCAGCGTGGTGCATAACGGCGTCGACGAACGCTGGCTGGACGCGCCGGAGCCGGAAGCGGTGGCCGTCACCCAGGCGCAGTATGGCCTGAAACCCGGCTACTTCCTGTTTGTCGGCACGCTGCAGCCGCGCAAGAACCTGGGCCGCGTGCTGGCGGCCTACCTGGCCCTGCCGCCGGTGGTGCGCGCCAAGCGCCAACTGGTGGTGGTGGGCGCGCCGGGCTGGCGCAGCGAGGAGCAGCAGGCGCAAATGAAAGCGGCGGTGCAGAACGGCGAAAACGTCGTCTGGCTGGACCGCCTGACCCACGAAGAGCAGCTGCGCCACGTGTACGCCGGCGCGGGCGTGTTCGTGTTCCCATCGCTGTACGAGGGCTTCGGCATACCGGTGGTGGAGGCCTTTGCCTCCGGCGTGCCGGTGGTCGCCTCCAATACCAGTTCGCTGCCCGAAGTGACGCGCGGCGCGGCGCTGGAAGTCGATCCGCTGTCGGTGCCGGAAATCAGCGCCGCCATGCTGGAACTGGCGCGCGACGAGGCGCTGCGCGCGCGCTGCGCGGCCGCCGGCCGCGTGCGCGCCGTCGAGCTGACTTGGGCCGAAACCGCCCGCAAGACGGCCGCCGTGTACCACACCCTTTTATCCTGAGCTTATGCGCGTCCTTCATTTCTACAAGACCTATTACCCCGATTCGTGGGGCGGCATCGAGCAGGTGATACGCCAGATGTGCGTGGGCACCACGCGCCTGGGCGTGCACAACGAAGTGCTGACGCTGACCCGCAACGGCGGCCCGTCGCAGATGGAGATCGAAGGCCACACGGTGCACCGCGTGCCGCTCAACTTCGAGATCGCCTCCAACGCCATGTCGTTCGCGGCCATCCGCAAGCTCAAGCACCTGGCCAGGCAGGCGGACGTGATCCACTACCATTTCCCGTGGCCGTTCATGGACCTGGCGCATTTCATGGCCGGCATCGACAAGCCCAGCGTGGTGACCTACCACTCGGACATCGTGCGCCAGAAAGCCCTGCTGCGCGTGTACACGCCGCTCAAGCAGCGCTTCCTGAAAAGCGTGGACGCCATCGTGGCCACCTCGCCCAACTACCTGGCCTCGTCGCCGGTGCTGGGCCGCTACAAGAACAAGACCCGTACCATTACTTATGGCCTGGACCGGAGCATTTATCCCAAGCCGCCGCAGGCGGTGCTGGACAAATGGCGCGCGCGCTGCGGTGAACGCTTCTTCCTGTTCATCGGCATGCTGCGCTACTACAAGGGCCTGCACATCCTGCTCGACGCGCTGGCGGGGACCGACTATCCGGTGGTGATCGTCGGCGCCGGACCGCTGGAGCAGGAGCTCAAGGCGCATGCCGAACGCCTGGGGCTGACGCATGTGATGTTTGTGGGTGCGCTGGAGGAGGAAGACAAGGTGGCGCTGCTGGAGCTGTGCTACGCCATGGCCTTCCCCTCGCATCTGCGCTCGGAGGCGTTCGGCATCTCGCTGCTGGAAGGCGCCATGTACGGCAAGCCCATGATCTCGAGCGAGATCGGCACCGGCACGACCTATATCAATGTGGACCAGGTGACGGGCCTGGTGGTGCCGCCCAGCGACCCGCAAGCCTTCGGCGCGGCCATGCGCACCTTGTGGGAGCAGCCGGAACTGGCCGCCGCCATGGGACGCCGCGCGGCCGAGCGCTATGAGGAATTGTTCACCGCGGAGACGATGGCGCACAGCTATCTGGCGCTGTACCGCGAGCTGGCGGCTGGCGGGTTACGCGCTGCGCGCTAACCCGCCCTACGAAGCACCGTAGCACCGTAGGGCGGGTTAGGCGAAGCCGTAACCCGCCGGAGCCGCCTCAGGCCTCCGCCCAGCGCTCCTTGATCTCCACAATCTCCGGCAGGCGCGCCAGGAACAGGTCCACCAGCTCCGGATCGAAATGCTGGCCGCGCTGCTGGCGCAGGTACTGCACCGCTTCCTCCACCGGCCATGGCGCCTTGTAAGGGCGCGCCGAGGTCAGCGCGTCGAACACGTCTGCAATGGCCACGATGCGCCCCTCCAGCGGAATATCCAGCCCCGCCAGCCCGCGCGGATAGCCGCTGCCGTCCCACTTCTCATGGTGGGTGAGCGCGATATTGCGCGCCAGTGCCAGCATGCCGTGCGCGTGCTCGCCGATGATGTCCGCGCCTATGGTGGCGTGCGACTGCATGACGGCCCATTCTTCCTTGTCCAGCGCGCCCGGCTTCTGCAAAATGCGGTCCGGTATGCCGATCTTGCCCACGTCGTGCATGGGCGCCGCGTGCAGCAGGTCCTCGGCGGCGGTGGCGCTCAGGCCAGCCGCCAGCCCCAGCACGCGCGCGTAGTGGCTCATGCGGATCACGTGCAGGCCGGTCTCGTTGTCCTTGTATTCGGCCGCGAGGCCCAGGCGCTGCACGATCTGCAAGCGCGTTTCCTTCAGCTCGTCCACCCGCACCAGCGACAGATGCGTGCGTACCCGCGCGCGCACGATGGGAGGGCTGAGCGGCTTGGTGATGTAGTCGACCGCGCCGGCCTCGAAGCCGGTGACTTCGTCGTCCGGATCGTTCAGGGCAGTGGCGAAGATGACGGGGATGGCGGCGGTGGCCGGATCGGCTTTCAGGATGCGGCAGGCTTCGTAGCCTGTCATGCCGGGCATCATTACGTCCATCAGGATCAGGTTGGGCGTTTCCTGGCGCGCCAGCTCCAGGGCGCGCGCCGCGTCCTTGGCGAACAGCAGGCGGTAATGGTCTTGCAGGATGTGGCGCAGCAGTTGCAGGTTGCTGGCTTCATCATCCACCGCCAGGATCAGCGGCAGCGAAAGGGCTTGGTTCATTGCGTGCTTTCTGGTTTTGGGGGAAGCGCATCGGCCATGACGGCATCCAGTTTATCCTGCGCCAGCGAGAAGTCAAAATTGGCCACGGCCTGGTGCAGCTGGTCCAGCGTGGCGGGCGGAACGTGGGCCTGCACGCGCTGCGACAGGCTGGCCAGCGCCGCGTCGTCCAGCGCGCCGCGCCGCAGCGATTGCAGCAGCCGTTGCGCATCGCTGCGCGCCGCCTCGATGTCGAGCGCCATCGCGGCCAATGCGGCCGGATCCGCCGCCGCATGCTGCTCGTGTTTTCCCTGCTGCTTCAGCTGCGAGCGGACCGCCTTCAGGGCAGCCGCCAGATGCAGCGCCACGCTGGCGAGCACAGGTTCCAGCACGGGGGCTGGCGTCTCGCCGTGGCCGACGCGCTCGACCTGTTCCTCCATATCGGCCAGCGCCTGCGCCAGCTGCTCCAGCCCCAGGTTGGCGGCCACGCCGCGCGCGCGGTGGGCCAGGGCCTGGATGGCGGGATAGTCCCCGCTGGCGCACAGGGCGTCGAACTGGTGCGCGTCGTTGCTGTGCTCGGCGATGAAATGGGCCAGCGCCGCCTGGTAGGCCGCTTCGCTGCCGTCCCAGCGCCGCAAGCCTGCGGCCCGGTTCAGCACATGCAGGCCCAGGGCTGCGCGCGCTTCGTACAATTCGGCCGGCGCGGGCGCCGGCGCCGGGGACAGCGCCAGCACGCGCGCCAGCTCGCGCGAGAGCTGCGGCCAGTCCACCGGCTTGGATGCGAAACCGTCCATGCCCGCCGCCGAACTGGCCTGGCGGTGCGCTTCCAGCACGCTGGCCGTCATGGCGATGATGGGCACGCGCCGCCGTCCTGCCTGCGCCTCCCGCACGCGGATGGCGCGGGTGGCGGCCAGGCCGTCCATGACCGGCATCTGCACGTCCATCAGTATCACGTCGAAATCCTCGCTGTCCGCCAGTTGCGCGGCGGCCGCCCCGTCTGCCGCGGTGGCCACGCTGTGGCCGCGCTTTTCCAGCATCAGGCGCAGCAGTTCCAGGTTCTGCGCCACGTCGTCCGCCGCCAGTATTCTCAGCGGCGGCAGCGGCAGCGCGCCCGGCTGCTGTTCCTCCTGCGACGCCTGCTCCAGCGCGGGCCGCAGCGGCAGCAGCACGTGGAACACCGTTCCCTCGCCCTGCGTGCTCTCGGCCCAGATTTTCCCGCCCATCAGTTCCACCAGCTGCTTGCTGATGGTGGTGCCCAGGCCGGTGCCGCCGTAGCGCCGCGTCATCGACGGGTCGGCCTGCGTGAAGGGATCGAAAATGGCCTCCAGCCGGTCCGGCGCAATGCCGATGCCGGTGTCGCGCACCGCCAGGTGCAGCTGGCCCTCGCGCAGCGCCGCCTGCAGCGCCACCGAGCCGTGGGCGGTGAACTTGATGGCGTTGTCCAGCAAATTGGTGAGGATCTGCCGCATGCGCAGCTCGTCGCCGTGCAGGCGCGCCGGCAGCTGCTGCGCGTAGCTGACCTCCATCGCCAGCCCCTTCGCGCGCGCGCTGGCGCCGCAGCTGGAGGTCAGCTCGTCGACCAGCGCCAGGAAGTCGTAGTCGGCCTGCTCCAGCTCCACCGCGCCTTTGTCCAGCTTGGCCGTGTCCAGGATTTCGTTGAGCAGGCGTAGCAGCGAGCGGCCCGCGTTGCGCACCGTGTTCAGGTGGCGGCGCTGCTCGGGCGGCAGGTCGCTGTCGAGCAGCACGTCGGTGAAGCCCAGGATCGAATTCATCGGCGTGCGGATCTCGTGGCTCATATTGGCCACGAAGCTGGCGCGCGCGGCGGCCGCCTGCTCCGCGTTGTCCTTGGCGCGCCGCAGCTCCTGCTCCATCTGGCGCCGCTCGGTAATGTCCAGCATCACGCCGTCTATCCAGCGCACCTGGCCTTGCGCATCGCGCACCACGGCGCCGTGCTCCCAGATCCAGCGCAGGCCGCCGTCGGCGTGCTGCAGGGCGTATTCGATCAGGTAGGGCTGCTCACTGGCGATGGTGTGTTCGAGCGCGTCCAGCACGCTCTGGCGGTCGGCCGGGACGATCAGGCTGGTCAGCGTGCGGCAGGCGCCGGGGCCGGTGAAGTCGCTCGCCGGATAGCCCGCCACCAGCTCCACGCCGTCGCTCAGGAACACCAGCGGATGCTCGCCGCCCGCCAGGCAGCGGAAGGAGATGCCGGGGATATGCCCGATCAGCGAGCGGAATTGCTGCTCGCTTTCGCCCAGCGCCTGCATCATGGCGCGGCGTTCCGAGATGTCGGTAATAAAGAGCACGAACACGTCCTCGCCGCCGGTGCTGGTGTGGCCCAGCGCGCGCCGGATGGGCACCAGGCTGCCGTCCTTGCGCACGCCCACCAGTTCGGTGCCCGCGTGCGCAGCGCGCGCCTCCACCGCGTTGCGCTGGCGCAGATGGTAGAGCAGGCCGTCCTGTTCCGAGCGCACGGGATCGGCCACCAGCACCGCCACGTTCAGGCCGATGATTTCGCTGCGCCGCCAGCCGAAGATGCGCTCGGCCGAGGCGTTGAATTCCTGGATCACGCCGTCGCCGTTGACGGTGATGACGCCATCCACCGTGGTGGTCAGCAGCGCCCGCATCGAGCTCTCGCTGCGGCGCAGGGTGCGGTACAGTTCGCGGTAGCGCAGCAGGCCGTAGGCGCCCGCGACGAACACCGTGAAAGCCACCGTGATGATGGAGATGGCCAGCGCCAGGAAGCCGCTGCCGGGACCGGCGGCCGAGCCGGGCGGCGGCACGCCGACGAAGCGCGCCGCCGCCATGCCGGTGTAGTGCATGCCGGCGATGGCGCAGCCCATGAACAGCCCGCTCAGCGCCAGGCGGCCGCCGCTTTTCAGGCGCGTGGCGCCGCGCAGGCCGAAGCGCACCCACAGCGCCGCCGTGCCCAGCGCCACCGCCACCAGGATGGACACGGCCGACATCAGCGGATCGTAGCGCAGCACCAGCGTGGACTCCATGGCCGCCATGCCAGAGTAGTGCATGGCGGCGATGCCCAGGCCCACCAGCAGGCCGCCGCAGGCTAGCGTGGCGCCGGTCATCCGGCGGCGGCGCACCAGGGCCAGCGCCACGCAGGACGCGCCCAGGCTGGGCAGCAGGGACAGGATGGTGAGCGAGGGGTCGTAGCTGACGCTGGTGCACAGGCTGAACGCCAGCATGCCGATAAAGTGCATGGACCACACGCCGCAACCCAGCGCGAGGCTGCCGGCCAGCAGCGCCACGGTGCGCAGCATGCGGTTGCCGCCGCCGCGCGCCTGGCCGGCCAGCTGCAGCCCCATCCACGAGGAAAACACCGCCACCAGCACGGACAGCGCCACCAGCGCGGGGTCGTACTGTCCATACGTGAGCAGGGCCGGATCGGACGGCGGAGAGAACAATTGCAGCAGCGAGCTAGTGTCCATGGCAGTTGGCTGGTGAATAATCTCTGTTGCAAAAAGGATAGCTACATACAGTATCACATTTCCGCATGGAAATAAGTCACATTATTGCCGAGGGCTGCGCGCTAGCGCCACTGCCGCAAATACGTTTGGTACTCAGGGGTTTGCCGCGTTGTGCGGATGGCCTGCCAGTAGGCGTCGATGGCTGCGCGGTTGCGGTTGTAGAAGCTGCGGTTCACCATCAGGAACAGCGGCGTGAGATGGAAGGGCGTGGGCAGCGCCTCGATCCGGCCTTTGTAGGCCTGGCTGATGTAAAACCCCGCTTCCGCCTCCTGCGCGATGGCGGCCGAGAGCCGGTCGAAGGCCAGCTTGCTGAGGTTCTGGTCGGCGCTCTTGGCGCCGTCGTCCACCGCCACGCCGAGCTTGCGCAGCAGCGGCCCGTGGATAAAGCCCGCCTGCACGCCCACCGGCTGCGGCCCCAGTCCCTTGAACTGCTTGCCGTTCCACTGCACGGCGCTGCCGCTGCGGCGGTACACCATGAAGCGCGTGATGGCCAGCGCGTACGAGTCGTCCGGCTGCGCGCCCTGCATGGGAATCACGCCGTAGCCCACCCGCTCCGGCGCATAGGCGGCGATCAGCGCATCCGTCTCGCCATGCTCCAGCTGCGCCAGGCAGCGCGCGCGCGGCGCGAAGGTGTTCTCTATCTTGATGTCGCCGCCCTTGGCGGCCCGGCGCAGCAGCTCCTGCGTCTGTCCGCTGCCGTCGGGCATGGTGTAGGGCGCGAACGGACGGTCGAAGGTGCACAGCCGCACCGTCAGCGCGGAAGCGTTGCAGGCGATCAGGCACAGGCTGGCGGTCAATAAGCGGAGCACGGAACACCCAAGGAAATCGGATGACCGACTATAGCGGCATCCGCGCCTTATTGTCCAATGGGCGAGGGACGGCCGCGCATGGCAAACAACAGCAGGCCTTACTTGTGCAGTTCGATGGGGATGGCCTTGCCGTCGGCGGAGACGGTAAAGCGGGCGGCCTCGTATTTCGGCGGGCCGAAGCTGCCTTTGGCGTTGTTGCTGGTGCCCGTTGGCTCGGCGGGAATGCCGAACATCCTGGTGTCGAGCTTGCCGTCGCTGTTGATGTCCTGGAACAGCGATACGGCGTAGTCGCCTGCAGGCACATCGGTCAGGTCGACCCGCATGGCCGCGTTGGCGGCCGGCACGGTCAGCTTGCGCAGCGGCTTTTTCAGGAAGTCCTCGCTGCTGTTGTAGAGCGCAATCACCAGGTTACCCTGGCCGGCCTGCACGCCTTTGAGGTCCAGCGTCAGCGTGCCGGCTTGCGCCGAGCTTGCCAGCGCCGCCAGCGCGATCGCCGCCGCGCTGCTGCGGGCGGTCTTGCCCCAGAAATACGACAGTACCATCAGGAACACCATCATCGCCACGCCTTGCGCAAGGCCGGCCATCGCCTTCTGGCCATGCAATGCCGGGATGCGCACAAACGCTTCGTTGATCAGGCCTCCGACGAGCTGGTAATAGCTGAACAGCATGGCGCTCAGGTGGATGCGCAGCCAGTAGCGCCCCGGCTTGCGCCAGCGGGCCGAGGCAAAGGCTACCGCCAGACTGAGCAAGGTACACAGCGCCAGGATGTGAAAGACGTTGAAGCCGCCCAGCTGGTAGACGCCCAGCGCGGTCAGGTTAGCCAGCAGCATGGCATAGATATAGCGCATGCCGTCGCGCCGATGTACGGCGCCGCCTTTGGCCCGCCACAGCATGGCGCCGCCGATGATCAGGGCGTAGCTGCAGGCCAGTGTGTGCAGCCATCCGGTCAGAGTCAGGTGCATGGTTTGTCCTCTTGGAGTAGGTGGGGTCAGAGATCCAGCAGGGAGCGCAGCTGGGTAATGTAGTGGCGGTAGGCTGCGCGCCCGGCCGGGGTGGAGCGGATGCGTGTCAAAGGCTTCTTGCCGACGATCTGCTTGTCGATTTCCAGATACGCTGCGCGCGACAGCGTTTCCAGGTGCGAGCCGAGATTGCCGTCGCTGGCGTTGATCATGGATTTCAGGCGCACAAATTCCACCCACTCGTCTTTTTTCAGCGCGAGCAAGGCGGTCATGATGCGCAGGCGGGTGGTTTGGTGGATGACTTCGTCCAGCTTGCTCATGATGGCCTGCTCAGCGTGCGTTGCGGATCCAGGTGCCGCCCAGCAGCAGTCCACCGCCGGCAGCCGCTGCCATCGCCAGGTCGTACCACGGCCCGAGACAGAAGTAGGCGGCAAGGCTGGCCGCCATGACGGCAGCGCCGAGCACGGTCCAGCGCAGTCCCGCCCACAGGCCGTACAGCATGTAGCCGGTCATCGCCATGCAGGTCCACAGCACCTCGATGGCGCGGCCGTGCGGTCCGATCAGCAGGGAGGCGAGCATGCCGAACAACAGCAGAATGAGTGCCGCACACAGCAGGCGGCGATCAGTGTGCTTGCTGCTGGCGGCGTCCCGGCTGCGCAGGCGCAGCCATATGGTGGCAGCGAAGCCCACGGCATCGCACACCAGCCAGATGCTGCCGCTGCGGGCAGGCAGGAAGAATGTGGCCAGATGGGCGGCCATCCATACCAAGCCCCACATCTGGATGATACGCCCCTGCCGCCAATAGCCGAGAAAGCGTCCGCTACGTTGTTGTGTCTGCTCGACTTCCGCGAGCATCGCCTGAGCCAGTTGCTGGTCCATGATGTCCATAAAATACTCTGTAGTGCAGAGTACTTTATGGATTAATTGCAGAGATGTCAATCCAGATAACAAAAACCACTCTGTCTGTGCGACAAGCGGATTCTGAGTGGGAATGCTGTGGTGAGCTGTGCGGTAATGATGCCCGGGGCGGAATCGATTCCTAGCCCTATCTCGCATGGATACTTTTTAGAAGTTCTGCCTGCGCTGCTCGGCCAGATCCCGGCCGACGTGCGGATCAATATCGTTAGCGGCGACGGCGCGTACGGCCCGAAGCCTGTCACGTAGCCATTGCCGCTCTCTCACAGCGATCCCACTGCGAGAGGGCGCTGCGACATAGCGCTGTGCTGTAGCCACTGCGCAGGCGCTCGACTTGCGTATTCGCGTGGGTGTGCTCAATCGCATGAGTGCGCTGGCTTGCCCTCGGTCCGTCCGTGTCGCCTAAACTGCGCATGCTTGGCGGATATCAGGATACCATTGGATGAGCCGCCTCGGCAGGCTTGCGGAGGCGGTATTTCAGCAGATTGCTAGCGGTAAGAATTAGGAATTGGCCCAAAACTAGAAAAATTACTGAATATCTTGGATTACCCCTTTATTTGTACCTACTAGCATAATTTCTTCAGGAGGATTAACTATAACAAGTCGGGGGTCGATAGGAGTAGGGGAAAGATATTCTTTTCCCATGTTGGCATCCAAAATTACTCCAAGTCCGCCAAGCGAATTTGAACGGCCATCAGCTGAAAAGTAAGTATGGAAGGGGGGAGCCGACATTTCGACATTATTCATGTTTGCATAAACACTTTGTCCTTTTTGTGACAGAGAAGTGTCGCTGCCAGTGCCTGTCACACTAACACCATTCGCCATTTCAACATAATTGGCATTTCCGGCAAAAACAACATTTGCGCCGTCAAAAGCGTAAATATCGTTGCCCGAACCGATAATCGTGACGTAGCTATTCGGCGTTAATGCGACTATAGCGTCATTCGAATTTATTTGAGCACCGTAGCCTGCTGCATAAATGCTAATAAGATTGTCCGCGCGCACTAGGCTCTCAACGTGATAAGTAGCGGTCTCTGTAATATAGTTGGCAAGAATAAACTCGCTACCGCCAGTCGCGATGTCGGCGCCACCCTCAAATCCTGCCCTGGCATGGCTTTTCCGGCATCGTAAGCTTTTCCAGTCGATCCGCCCCAATTGTTAAAAGTGTTTGGATCGTAACGAATAGACTGGTTTGTCGAAATGACTCCTATTGGTCATCCGGATGCATGAGATATTGTTGCATTAGCATTTAATACTTCAAAGTGTAGATGCGCTCCGGTGCTGCGTCCAGTATTACCTACCTCACCAATTACCTCACCCCGTCCCACCCAAGAATCTAAAGCAGGCATGGAATTGCCGTTCTGATGCGCGTAGAGCGTGTAAAACGTGCTTCCATCGCCGCCTGTCGACTTGATTACCACTGTATTTCCATACCCACCAGCGTTGTAGCCTGAATAAACCACCGTACCTGTGGCTGCTGCAGAAATAAGTGTACCGGCAGGGGCGGCATAATCTTGTCCGGGATGGTATTCCACTCGACTTGACTGGAATGGGTCAGTGCGAGTGCCATAGCCAGATGTCGGGCGAAATTGACCGCCTGGGCCGTAAGAGGTATCAGTTGGGTTCGATAGTGGCATAAATTAGTCCAGGTAGTGTGAGGAAATTGTAACTTCTTGAACTTCGTTATTAAGAAATTTAATATTTATATCATTAGTGTCACACCCGTCGTTAATCTCATCTTTTACGTCAAAGCTGTTCTTGAGTAAAATTTTGAGAAAAATATCTTTTTTTGTATTTTTTTTTCGAAATAATTCTTTGAATATTTTGCTGATATAATCACTGGACCTTTTTCTTTCCTTATAAATCTAACTCGAATGGCTGCCGTGTTATACGAGATTGCGTTGTTGGTAATAGATTTTTCTTGTAAGTCTATTTCGTTTTTTTTCTGATCTATCAATTCAGAAGTCGTCTCATACAGGCGGGCGTAGATAAAGTTGCACATTGCTGTGCGCTGTGCTATCTGTCCATCATCATTTCTGACAGGGGCCGCAAATGCAGGGTTCAAGAAATTGATCGCAGAAATCCAAATAGCTATTTCTTTCTTCATTTTATTTCCTTTTATTTTAAGAGCGAGATTCTCATTGCTGCCAATTGAGCAACGTTATCACGGGAATTATGTTGCAATTCTATCAAAAATTCACTTTTTTCAAATATTTCTCAATACCATTTAGCTAGTTATTAACTTCCTAAGGTGAAGTTACATGCCAATATGCCTGCACTCAAGCGGCCTGAAAAGCGGGCTACTTTTGCAGGTGGGTTTTGCAAGCTGCGCAAGGCACTGATGGCCAAGCGTTTCATGTTGGCCTTGTCGATCACCAGTTTACGTGACACCTTGCCTTCCACGTGCGCCCAGATATGTCGTGTGGGTTCAGATGAGGCGAGTATTCCGCCAGGAAGGTAAGCGTCGCGCCAGCGCTGTCTTGAGCGGTTTGGAAATTTGATCGATGCTGGCATCCCCCTGCTGGTGGGGGCGTCAAATCGGGGAGCTGCTAGCAAGTTGTAGTTTTAAGGCAAGAATTCATCAACTCGGTGGACGGGGATCGGCGATAAGCGTCAGCAGGTGACGCTAGGCTTCGTGGTCGATAGCGTTCAGCTTGGCCCTGCCGATCAACGAGTCGATCGCAGTAGCGCAGCAGTGCCGGCCACAGTTTGAGCGCGTAGAGGACTGTTGACGCAGTGTCGGGCTTGCGTGACAAGGTATCGCGCGTATACGGTTAAGCTCATTGACCAACCGCGCGCTTGACACGTTCTATGGCCTCGCCGAGTGGGCTGAATAAAGGCTTTAATGGTCTCCAATGATGGAAGACTTTCCTCATCGGACTTGCCGGGCAATTCGACTTTTCCGTTTATAAACCATCGCCGAAAAAATTTCGACGGATGGATTAGTCCTGCACCTCAGAAGGGGGGGGCTTGCCTTTGGCCTCCCTCAGGGGGAGGCCACCTTAATCTGATTGTGGCTCTGGTAGGCGAGCACTGCAATATATGTGTGCAGCCCCAGCTGCCTTATGACCAATCCAGTATCGATGCGACTCACTTACTGAGTATGCCCAGCAGTATGGGCCTGATTGCCGATGGTACCGCCGTTGTAGCTTACGTGGCCCGTTGACGGCATGCCTTAATCCGTTTCTTTCTTCAGCCACGTATCTGACCTTCCATGATAGCGTCACGCTTGCTGCCGTTCGGGAAGTGGAACAGGTACGAGATGACGGTATTTCGACGCAATGGGATGGTATAGAGTGATGCAGTGCAAGAAACAAAAAACCCGCACTGCCTGGAAGACATGCGGGTTCTGAGTGTGGGTGCTGCGGTGAGCTATGCGGTAATGGTGCCCCGGGCCGGAATCGAACCGGCACGAATTTCTTCGGCAGATTTTGAGTCTGCTGTGTCTACCAGTTCCACCACCAGGGCGGCACGGTACGCGCAAGGCATGCATTATAGTCCAGCCCCGCTGAAATTGTAAGCCTGCGCATGGTCCGGCTGTGTCATCATTCTGGCTACCGATGCAAACCGCCCCCAGCGGGCGCCAAAGGCATGAAAAACAAGAAGATACGCGAACTTATCCTCGGCAAGGCGCTCGACCCGATGCGCAGCGAGACCCGCCACTCGATGGCGCTGGTGGCCTTCCTGGCATGGGTGGGGCTGGGGGCCGACGGCCTGTCCTCGTCCGCCTACGGTCCGGAAGAGACCTTCCGCGCGCTGGGCGCGCACACCCACCTCGGCCTGTATATGGCCGTCGCCACCGCCATCACCGTCTTCATTATCGCGCTGGCCTACAACCAGGTGATCGAACTGTTCCCGACCGGGGGCGGCGGCTACCGCGTGGCCACCAAGCTGGTGGGGCCCTACATGGGCCTCATTTCCGGCTGCGCGCTGGTGCTCGACTATGTGCTCACCATCGCCATCTCCATCGCCTCCGGCGTGGACGCGCTGGCGTCCTTCCTGCCGCTCGGCTTCCAGCCCTACAAGCTGTGGGCCGAGGTGTTCTTCATCGGCCTGCTGATCGTGATGAATCTGCGCGGCCTCAAGGAAGCGATCCAGATCCTGCTGCCCATCTTTGTCGGCTTCGTTATCACCCATTTGATACTGATCGTGTACGGCGTCTACGCGCACGCGGAAAACCTGCCCGGCCTGGTGCCCAGCACGCTGAACGAAACCGTCAGCCTGGCGCAGGGAATAGGCTGGACCGGCGTGGCCGGCATGCTGCTGCTGGCCTACTCGCAGGGCGGGGGCACCTATACCGGGCTGGAGGCGGTGTCCAACAACGTCAATCTGTTGGCCGAGCCGCGCGTGCGCACCGGCAAAATGACCATGCTCTACATGGCGCTTTCGCTGGCGGTGACGGCGGGCGGCATCATCATGCTCTACCTGCTGTGGGACGCGCAGCCGGTCGCGGGCGAAACGCTGAACGCGTCCACCTTCAAGAGCATCATCAACCACATGGGGCTGGGCGGGCCGATGCTGAACCAGCTGCTGCTGGCGGTGGTGCTGGCCTTCGAGGCGGGGCTGCTGTTCGTGGCGGCCAACACCGGCTTCCTGGGCGGCCCGTCGGTGCTGGCCAATATGGCGGCCGACTCCTGGGTGCCGCACAAATTCCGCTACCTGTCGACCCGGCTGGTGACGCAGAACGGCATCCTGGTGATGGGCCTGGCCGCGCTGGCCGTCCTGTGGTGGACCGGCGGCAGCGTCACCCTGCTGGTGGTGCTGTATTCCATCTCCGTGTTCCTGACCTTTGCCATTTCCCTGTTCGGCCTGTGCCTGTACTGGGTGCGCAACCGCAAGAAGAACCGGCGCTGGTTCGGGCGCTTCCTGCTGTCGCTGGTCGGCTTCACGATCTGCGCGGGCATCCTGGCGCTGCTGCTGATCGAGCGCTTTGCCGAAGGCGGGTGGGCGACGGCGCTGATCATCGGCGCCATCGCCGCCATGTGCGTGGTGGTGCGCAACCATTACCGTGAAACCAAGCGCGCCATCCATTCGGTGGACGAGGTGTTCGCCAGCCAGCCTTTCGGCAGCAACACAGAAGCGGTGGAGCCGGACCCGCAGGACCAGACGGCGGTTTTCATCGTCGGCAATTCGCGCGGCGGCGGCTTGCACGCGCTGCTGTGGGTGCAGCGCATGTTCCCGGGCCACTTCAAGAATTTCCTGTTCATCAATGCGCGCACGGTCGACTCGCACGCCTACGGCGGCGAAGGCGCGCTGGAGCAGATGCGCAGCGACGCGGAAACCACGCTGGAATACTTCGTGGACTTCTGCCACAGCCACGGCATGGCGTCCTCGTCCTATCTCGGCTTCGGCACCGAGGCGGTGGAAGAGGTGACGCGCATGTGCGAAGAAATCAGCAATGAATTCCCGAACGCGATCTTCTTTACCAGCAAGCTCATTTTCTCCTCCGACAACTGGTTCACCCGCGCCCTGCACAACCAGGCCTCCCTCGCCATCCAGCGCCGCCTGCACCTGGAGGGCTTGCAAATGGTGATTTTGCCGATGAAGGTCTAGAAGCCGGGCATCAGCTTGCGCATAGTGGCGTTGGAGAGCAGTTCGCCGCGGGTGGCGATTTCGTTGCGGGTTTCAATCGTGAAGCCGTGGCGGGCGAAGAAGGGCTCGGCGGTCAGGCTGACGTCGGAGCGCAGCACGGCGATGCGGCGCTCGGCCGCCAGCCCGAACAGGTGCCGCAGCAGCGCCTGGCCGATGCCGCGCCCTGCGTACGGCGGGGCCACGAAGAACATGTCTATATAACCGGACGGCTGCAGGTCGGCGAAGGCGGCCAGCGCGCCGTCCAGCTCCACCACCCAGCTCTGGTTGGCGCGCATGCGCTGTTCCCACAATGCGGCATCGTACTGCTCCGGCGCCCACGCGCGCAGCTGCTCGGCCGTGTAGTGGCGGCTGGCGAGGCCGTGCACGGAGGCGTGGAAGATGGCGCGCAGCTGGGCTTCTTCGCCGCGCCGGTAAGGTCGGATCTGCATGCGCTTATCTTACTCCGCCGCTTCACCGCCTGTCCGTGCGGACTGCAGTTCGCCCCCGCAAATCCACCGTTTGTCGCGCGCCGGCTGCGGCGCGAAATCCGCTTTGCTATTGTGAACCTGTCCCCGCTAAAACGAGAACAGCGGTGACCACCAGGTCAACCAGCATACGGAGAAGCATCATGAAAAAAGCATTCGTCGCAATGGCAGCAGCTGCCGCCCTTTCCATCTTCGCCAGCGGCGCCATCGCCGGCCCGCAGGTCGTTGGCGACAACGCCGACAGCGTGCAGATCAAGCGCAGCGGCTACAAGCTGGCGCCTGCCGAGTTTAACGAGTACGCCAATCTGTTTGTGCTCGACAGCGGCAGCAAGATCAAATTCTCCAGCACCGTGAATCGCTACTACGCCGAAGTGCCGGGCGAGTCGCGCACCGAGATGTATCCGCAGGCGCCGGGCGTGTTCAAGACCGCCGCCGGCACCCGCATCGAGTTCCGCGAAGGCGGCGACGTGGTTGCCATCGACAACCTGGAACGCCTGCCGATGGCGCACAAAATGCCCGCCACCGGTGTGACGGTACTCGCCCGCCGTTAAAGCGCGCCTTTACCTAAGGGCTATCAGCTGGTGTGCAGGGATAGAAATAATCAGTGCAATTGCAAGTTACGCTCTGCCGCATGACTGCTAGTATGGAGTGATGCGGCAGCGGCCTATCCGCTGATTGGAGTGCACCATGAGAGTCTATTTTGGCGCCGCCGTTTGCGCGGCCCTGTGGCTGGGCATGCCCGGCGCTTATGCTGATCCGCAGGCGGACAGCGTCCAGATCAAGGCGCCGCAGACCATGCGGCTGGCGCCCGGCGAGTTCGATGAGTACGCGTCTTCCTACCTGTTGAGCAACGGCCAGCGCATCGCGTTCTCGCAGCGCGGGCAGCGCTATTTCGTGCGCCTGGATGGCGAGCCGAGGATGGAAATACTGCCGCGCGCGCAGGGGGTATTCACCACCTTCTCCGGCGCGCGCATGGAGTTCGGCGATCGGGGCAACGCCATCACGATACGCAATTACGAGCGGCTCGTGACCAGCGTTGCGCTGCCGGCCGATACGGTGATGATGGCGTCGCGCTAGCGTTGCCGGCTTACGCTGCGCGCTGCAGCGGCGCCGTGTCCAGCCGCTCTTCCAGCAGCGCGAAGATGTCGTCCTTCGACAGCACGTAGCGTTCCAGCAGCTCGTCCTTGATGGATTCCATGGCGGCGCGGTAGTCGCCGATGGCGCCCAGCGTGTAGCTGTAGAGCTGGTCGGCTTTCGCTTCCACCTGCACCAGCGTGTGCTCGCCGCCTTCGCGCTTGAACTGGCTGTAGTCCAGCTTGGAGCGCGTGTACATCGACAGCTGGTTGACCATGGTGTCGAGCAGGCGCGTGGCTTTCTGGATGTCGTTCTGGCTGCCGACGGAGATGCCGCGCGCGCCGTAGAACAGCTCTTCCGCCGCCACGCCGCCGTACAGCTGGATCACGTCCTGTTCCAGTTCTTCCAGCGTGCGCAGCGCCATGTCGTCGCCGGCCGACAGCACATAGCCCAGCGCGCCCAGCTTGGACACCGACTCGGTGCTGATCTTGAGCAGGTGCGATTTTTCCTTCACCTCGTGCAGCGGCAGGCCCTGGCGCAAATAGGGGTCGATCTGCATGAAGAAGTGGCCCAGCTCGTGCAAGGCGATGCGCTCGCGCTGGCGGGTTTTCTCGGCCGTGGTGGCGCGGTCGGTCAGACCTATGGTGGCGCGCTCGAAGGCGCGGAACATCAGGTCCGTGTCGATGATCTTGCCTTCCTGGATGGCGATCATGCTGGCGCGTTCCACCACCGTTTCCAGCAGCGCCGGGCTGAGGTTGGCGGTGATCTCGGCCACCTGGTCCAGGTCCAGCTTGTGCCAGTCCACGCAGCCTTCCTGCTTGCGTTTGAGGAAGGACTCGAGCAGCTGCGCGCGCTCGTTCTTGTTCGGCAGGCGGAAGTTGATCTTCACCGAGAAGCGGCGCAGCATGGCCTCGTCCATCTGCGAGCTGCTGTCGTCGAAGTTGGAGGCCACCACCCAGATCACGTGCGCGCCTTCTTCCTTCTTCACGCCGTCCAGCAGGCCGAGCAGGGTGTTGGCGGTGTCGTCTTCCCATT
Source organism: Pseudoduganella aquatica (assembly GCF_020865585.1). Taxonomy (NCBI): domain Bacteria; kingdom Pseudomonadati; phylum Pseudomonadota; class Betaproteobacteria; order Burkholderiales; family Oxalobacteraceae; genus Pseudoduganella; species Pseudoduganella aquatica. The sequence continues at coordinate 6,370,365 of NZ_CP086370.1, read as the reverse complement.
TCTTTTCGCCGCGTCCGCGCGGCATGAACAGGGTCTGCGCTTCATCCAGGAAAATGATGCAGGAGCCGCGCGCGCAGGCTTTCTTGTACAGCGCGTTGAGCGCCTTGGAGCCGCCGCCGATATAGCCCGATTCCAGCGCCGAGCCGGAGGCCTGGATCAGCGGCATGTTGAGGCGCTTGGCCAGGTAGCCGGCCAGCTTGGTCTTGCCGGTGCCCGCCGGGCCGGTCAGCATCACGTTGAAAGGCTTGTCGATGTTGTGCGACTGGTAGACGCGGCGGTTGCGTATCATGTCCTCCAGGTGCAGCACTTCCTGCTTGATGTCGTCCATGCCGATCAGGTCGTCCAGGCTGCCCTTCAGCTGGTCCGGCGTGATCACGCTGGCGTTCATACCCATGCCGGGCAGGCCGAACTTCAGCCCCAGCAACAGCAGCAGCACCACGGTGATGTCGAAAGCGTGGCGCTGCAGGAAGTCGCGCGCGGGCGCGAGCGTGCCGCCGTCGTCCTGCAGCACCGCCTTGTGGCTGGCCAGCCAGTCCTCCTGCGCGATGCCGTAGGGAATGGCGTTGCGCAGCAGCACTTCGCGCTCCAGGCTCAGGTGGGAGGTGCTGGGCACTTTCACCACGTGCAGCTCGGGCGCGTCCTTGAACTTGTAGATGTAGCGCGGCGCTTCCGACAGCGGCTTGGCCACCAGCAGGTAGTCCAGGCGCGCGCGCTGGCCGGCCAGCGCGGTGATCTCGGCGATGTTCTGCGAACGCAGCACCGGAGCGCCGTCCTGCTCCACATTGCTGCGCCAGGCGGCGATGGCGATGGCCAGCACAATGACGGCCAGCAGGGCGACACGGACCCAGGTGTTCCTGAGCGCGAGCTGAAGCTTGTAGATGTTGAACATGGTGTTGGACTCTGCGGACTGCCGGCGGGCTGGGGCCGGGATGTCGTATGGGGCTGGGCGCAGGGTGGGGCGGAACCAGCATTGCTAGCCAGCACTATAGCGTGCCCTGCCTGTTTTGTGTGCAGTTTGCGCGAGAAAAAACTCTGCCCGGCGACATGTGGACAGCTTGATAATGCCTTGATTACAAGGACTATTTTTGTTTTTCCAACTGGGTGTACTTGCGTTCCAGGCGGATGAAGGTGCCGTCGCGGCGCATGCTGTCCAGGGCCGCATTCATCTTGTCGGCCAGCGCGTCTGGCAGGGCCGGGTTGCAGGCCAGGTAGACTTTCACCTTGTGGAAGCTGAGCAGCGGGGCCAGTTCGCCGCGTTCGATGGCGGGGAATTGCGCCAGCACATTGCTGCCGGCGCGCATGCCGATGGCCCACAGGTCTATGCGCCCGAGCAGCAGTTTCTTGGGGTTGGAGGCGTCGTTCTGCACCGGTTCCACGTTGAAGCCGCGCGCGCGCAGGAACTCGTCGCGCGCGTCGCCGTTGTAGGTGCCGATGCGCAGCGGGCGGGCGTCCTCCAGCGTGCGCAGCGGGAAGCTGTGGTCGGTGCGGCCGATGAACACCCATTCGGCCTCGTCGGTCGGGCCTATCCATTTGAATTGCTGCTCGCGCTCGGGCGTGCGGGAGGTGGAGTAGACGCAGGTGTTGGGCTGGCGCTGCGCCATGGTGTAGGCGCGCTTCCAGGGCAGGATGTCGATCTGGTAAGGCACGCCGGCGCGGGCCAGCAGCTCGCGCACTTTGTCCGTTTCGCGGCCGGTGACCAGCTCGCCTTCCTTCCAGCTGGCGGGCGGGCTATGCTCGCCGGCAATGAACAGCGTTTCCGGCGGGCCTGCATAAGCCTGCGCCGCGCTGAAGAACATTGCCAGTAAAGTAATTCTCATTGCCATGAAGACTCTCGTGATTGAGCACAGCATAGCATGCTGCCCGCGCGCAATCCCTTACTGCACGCGGCGGTACAGCCTGAACCGCTCCTGGCGGTCGGAGGCGCGGCGGCCGTCCCAGATCTGCTCCCAGTGCGGCGCGCGGTACTGCGGCGCCAGCTCCTGGCTGTCCTCGATACGGATGTTGTCTTGCAGCAACAACAATGGGCAATCCACGCCCGGCTTGCCGAACGGCAGCTTGCCGAAGTAGACGAAGGCGGCGCGCTGGGCCGGGGCCACATTGGTTTCCACGCAGCCGACGCCGGCCGGCAGCGCGGCGGCGGCCTGGCGCGCCACGGTGGCGTAGCTCTTGCTGTAGTTGGCGGCCGGCAGGAACAAGGTCATGGCCAGCACCCAGACCAGGATCAGGCCGCCGGACGACAGCACCACGGCGCGCCACAGCACGGCGGGCTGGCGCGACAGGCGCCAGTGCACCAGCAGGAACCAGCCCACGGTGGCGCAGAAGGCCACCAGCACGGCCGGCGTGTGGAATTCGGGCGTGAAGCCGGGCACCAGCTTGAGCGCGTTGTGGGCCGCCTTCGCGGGCCAGCCGGTCAGCATGGCGCTCCAGAACACCCACAGGATGGCGGCGCACAGCGTCAGCACCATGACGGAGAACCAGTCGATGGCGTTGATGGCGCCGCGCTTCATGGTCAGCAGGCCGAAGGCGGCCATGATGGCCAGCGGCGGCAGCAGCAGCAGCAGCTGGCCTTGCTCGGGCGCGGGGTGGAACAGGGCCAGCAGCGCGGCCATGCTGGCGAAGGTGACCGGCACCACGATGTGCAGCACGCGGGTCTGGCGGCGCCAGGCGTACACGGCCCAGGCGGCGAAGGGCCAGGCCGGCCAGAAGAACCACACGCCCACGCGCAGGAAATAGGCCAGCGACTGCAGCGACGGCAGGCTGATCTGCGCGTAGTTCCATTGCATCCAGGCGGCCAGCTGCGCGCTGCCGTGGCTGAGCACGGCGGGCAGCAGCCACGGCAGGGTGGCCAGCGCGCCCACGGCGGCGGCCACGGCCAGGTCGCGCAGGGTGCGGCGGGCCGGCATGGCCAGGAATTGCGCGCACAGGAACAGGGCCAGCAGCAGGAAAGCCGGGGCCAGCCAGCCGCGCGCCAGCACCATCAGGCCGAGCGCCAGGCCGATCAGGGCGGCGTTGCGCAGCGAAGGCAGTTCCATGTAGCGCACCGAGCGGTACAGCAGCAGCGACAGCAGGGCCACCTGCAGCGGTTCGGCGGTGGTGACGTGGCTCTGCACCAGCAGGCCCAGGCAGCCCAGGTAGATCAGGCTGGCCGCGTCGGCCAGGGTGCGGCCGAAGTCGTCCGGCGCCGGCTGGCCGCCGAAGGCCAGTTTCAGGGGCTGGGCGTCCTGGCGGCGGCCCAGCGCGAAGGTGACGTACCACAGCGACAGCACGCCCAGCAGGAAGACGAAGATGGTGGACACGCGCGCGGCCAGCACGTCGCCGAGCAGCCAGCTGAACAGCTTGATGCAGGCGGCGCCCAGCCAGAACGCCAGCGGGCCTTCGTCGGGCATGGGCAGGCCGGCGATATTGGGCCACAGCCAGTCCTGCAGGCCGCCTTGCGCCATGGTCCACATGATGCCGAAGCTGGCCGCGTCGTCGCTCTTCCACGGCTCGCGCCCGATCAGTCCCGGCAGGATGTAGAGCAGGAACAGGGCGTAGATGGCCCAGCGGGGCAGGGCGAGCGTGGCGGCGGCGGGCAGACGGACAGGCTTCATCGGCAGGGGCGCAAAAAGGAATGAGTATGAATGAAAAAAAGGCAGCCGTAGCTGCCTTTTTTCGTGCATGGAGGCAGATTAGCCTGCTGCAATCGCGGTCTTGGAACCGACTTTGCCGAATTTCTGGCGGAATTTTTCCACGCGGCCGGCGGTGTCGACGATCTTGTGCTGGCCAGTGAAGAATGGGTGCGATTCCGAGGAAACCTCGATCTTCACCAGTGGGTATTCTTTGCCTTCGTGCGTGATGGTGTCACGGGTGCCGATGGTCGAACGGGTGATGAATTTGAAGTCGCACGACAGGTCGTGGAACACAACTTCGCGGTAGTCTGGATGGATTTCTGGTTTCATGTGCTTCTCTCTGTGGTTTGGTAGCCAAACAGCACTTCGTCGGTCGTCCAGCTTCTTGACCCGATTGCCGCTCACTTGCCGGTGGTTAAAAACAACCGTCGATTATACAGCGGATAAAAAAAAGCGGCAAGCCGGAGGGCTGTGCCACTTTTTGTCATGTGCCGTATTGGCGGGTTACGCGCTGCGCGCTAACCCGCCCTACGCATGGCGAGACCGTAGGGCGGGTTAGCGAAGCGTAACCCGCCATGGCCTTAGCCGCCGCGGCGCATCATGTCGAAGAATTCCAGATTGGTCTTCGTGGCCTTCATCTTGTCGAGGATGAACTCCATCGCTTCGATCTCGTCCATCGAGTACAGCAGCTTGCGCAGGATCCAGATCTTCTGCAGCTGGTCGGCCTTGATCAGCAGTTCCTCGCGGCGGGTGCCGGACTTGTTCAGATTGATCGCCGGGTAGACGCGCTTCTCGGCCAGGCGGCGCTCCAGGTGCACCTCCATATTGCCGGTACCCTTGAATTCCTCGTAGATCACGTCGTCCATGCGCGAGCCGGTTTCGATCAGCGCGGTGGCGATAATGGTCAGCGAGCCGCCTTCTTCGATGTTGCGTGCGGCACCGAAGAAACGCTTGGGACGCTGCAGCGCGTTGGCGTCCACACCGCCGGTCAGCACCTTGCCGGAGGCAGGGATCACGGTGTTGTAGGCGCGCGCCAGGCGGGTGATCGAGTCCAGCAGGATGACCACGTCTTTTTTCATCTCGACCAGGCGCTTGGCTTTTTCCAGCACCATCTCGGCAACCTGCACGTGGCGGGTGGCCGGTTCGTCGAAGGTGGAGGCCACGACTTCGCCGCGCACCGAGCGCTGCATCTCCGTCACTTCCTCTGGGCGTTCGTCGATCAGCAGCACGATCAGGGTCACGTCAGGGTGGTTGGCGGTGATGGCGTGCGCAATGTGCTGCAGCATGACCGATTTACCGGATTTCGGCGAAGCCACCAGCAGGCCGCGCTGGCCCTTGCCGATCGGCGAGATCAGGTCGACGATGCGGCCGGTGATGTTCTCGGCGCCGTTCATCTCGCGCTCCAGGCGCAGCGGCTCGTTCGGGTGCAGCGGCGTCAGGTTCTCAAACAGTATGCGGTGCTTCGAGGCTTCCGGCGATTCGCCGTTGACCTTGTCTACCTTGACCAGAGCGAAATAGCGCTCGCCGTCTTTGGGCGTGCGCACTTCGCCTTCGATCGAATCGCCGGTGTGCAGATTGAAGCGGCGGATTTGCGAAGGCGAGATATAGATGTCGTCGGTCGACGCCATGTAGGACGCGTCCGGCGAGCGCAGGAAGCCGAAGCCGTCCGGCAGCACTTCCAGTGCGCCGTCGCCGAAGATCTGCTCGCCGGATTTGGCGCGCTTCTTCAGGATGGCGAACATCAGTTCCTGCTTGCGCAGGCGGGCCGCGTTGTCGATGTCCAGGCCGATCGCCATCTCCAGCAGAGCGGAGACGTGTAAGGCCTTGAGTTCAGATAGATGCATATGTGTGAGTGTCCCGTGACGGGAAGAAAAAGGTAGGGGAGGGAACTGCGTGGGGTTGATCAAAGAGGGAACTGGTGTGGCCCATTTCCCGGCCAAGCAGGCGGTGCTGCGGGCGCAGCGCCGCCTATCTTACTTAAATATTGCTGTCGATGAAAGAGGTCAGCTGGCCTTTTGCCATCGCGCCGACTTTTTGCGCCGCTGGCACGCCGTTCTTGAACAGGATCAGCGTTGGAATGCCGCGGATGCCGAACTTGGCCGGAATGGCCTGGTTGGAGTCCACGTCCAGCTTGGCGATGGTCAGCTTGCCGTCGTATTCCTTGGCGACTTCTTCCAGGATGGGAGCGATGCTCTTGCAAGGACCGCACCATTCGGCCCAGAAATCGACCAGCACAGGGCGGTCGGATTTCAGCACGTCGGCTTCAAAGGATGCATCGGAAATGTGTTTGATATTTTCGCTCATGTTTTTCCCTCAATGGGAGCTAGGGGTTAGTTACGCCTGGATGATTAGCCATTGTCGCTGGATATCGTCTGGACGCTGCCGGCTTACAGGCCGCAGATGGAGACGTATTCCATGAATTCAACAGATGCCCTAAAAGATGGCAAGAGGATAACAGGCGGGAGATAGCTCAAATAATAACGCATTTTTGCCGCCTGTGCGGAAAATGCTGCTGTTGTTGCACCGCAACGCTTTTAAGGCGTCGGCGCGGACTGCCGGTGCGCGGCCGCCAGCGCCACCAGGCGGCCCAGTTCGGTCGCCGCCACCGGCTTGCTGCACGCGCCCAGGATGACCAGTCCCTGCGCCATGGCCAGGCGCTCGGCGGCGCGCAGCACGCCCGCGTCCATGCCCGACAGCAGCACCACCGCGCCCCGGTAGCGGGCCTCGGCCGCCAGGCGCAGGAATTCAATGCCGTCCATGTCCGGCATGGACAGGTCGCAGATCAGCAGGTCCGGCGGGGCCTGCGCCAGCAGCGCCAGCGCGGCCTTGGCGGAACTGGCGCCGGCCACATCGAAGCTGCCGAGTTCGTCGAGCATGTCTTCCAGCAGGGCCAGCATGAAGCTGTCGTCGTCCAGCAGCAGCACGCGCAGCGGGGTGGCTTGCGCGGAGTGGGATTCTTGGCTTGTTTCTTGACTGCTCATTGCGCGCTTTTCAGTTGTCGTTGGCGAAAGTGGTGTTGTTCATGATGACTTCGGTCACCTGGTCCAGCAGCGGCCACAGGCCGGCGCACAGCGCGCGCGCATGCGCCAGTTCGTCCTGCGGGCTTTGCCCCGGCACGGACGGCAGCTGCTCCAGCGCCAGGCACAGCTCGGCCATGCCGAAGGCGCCCACGGTGCGCGCCGAGGACTTGATGCGGTGGCCCAGCTCGCGCAGGCGCGCCACGTCGCCGCGCGCCAGCGCCGCGTCGATCTCCTCGAAGCCGGCCTGCGTGGTCTGCAGGAACTTGAAGGCGAACTTGCGTATCTTCTGCGGATTGTAGCCGAGCAGCTGGGCCAGCACCGACAAATCGATCACCGCCGGGTCGCCCGCCAGCGTGGGGCGGAAGGCCGGTGGGCGCGGGCGCGGCGGCACAGCAGGGACAGGTGCGCCGCCGGCCGCCTGGGCATCGCCGTCCTCGGCGCGCTGGGCCGGCAGCCAGTTGGCGATGGTCTGGTACATCAGCGCTGGCTGGATGGGCTTGGAGATGAAGTCGTCCATGCCGGCGTCCAGGCAGCGCACCCTGTCCTCGCTGGTGGCGGTGGCCGTCATGGCCAGCACGCGCAGCTCGGCCAGCGCGGGGTCGGCGCGGATGCGGCGGGTGGCCTCCAGGCCGTCCATCAGCGGCATCTGCACATCCATCAGCACGCAGTCGAAACTGGCCTGGCGCAGCAGGGCCAGCGCCTCCTCGCCGTTGTTGGCCAGGCAGACCGCGCTGCCCACCTCCTCCAGCATTTCCAGCGCGATCTGCTGGTTGAAGGTGTTGTCCTCCACCAGCAGGATGCGGGCGTCCTTCAGCGTGGCCATGACGGCGGCGCTGCGCGCGCTGGCCACCAGTTCGGCGGCGGCGTCGCTCACGCTGTTGATAATCTCGGGCACCGCGCGCGGCGACACGCCCAGCCGCGCCGTGAACCAGAAGGTGCTGCCCTGGCCCGGCGCGCTGCGCACGCCCACCTCGCCGCCCATCAGCTGGGCCAGCTGCTTGCAGATGGCCAGGCCCAGGCCGGTGCCGCCGTATTCGCGCGTGGTGGACGTGTCGGCCTGCTGGAAGGACTGGAACAGCTTGCCCATTTCCTCCTCCGACAGGCCGATGCCGTGGTCGCGCACCTCGAAACGCACCAGGCAGTGCGCCGCGTCGCTGACCGCGTTGACCACTTTCACCACGATGTGGCCCTGTTCGCTGAACTTGATGGCGTTATTGGTGTAGTTGATCAGCACCTGGCCCAGCCGCAGCGGGTCGCCCCGCAGCACCGGCGGCAGCGTGGGGTCCAGCTCGAACAGCAGGTTCAGGCCCTTGCCGGCCGCCTTGGGCGCCACCACCGTGGTCAGGGTCTGGATCACATGGTCGAGCGCAAAGTCGACCTGCTCGATCTCCAGCTTGCCGGCCTCGATCTTGGAAATGTCCAGGATGTCGTCGATGATGCCCAGCAGGTGCTCGCCGGCGAAGCGGATTTTTTCCAGGTAGTCGCGCTGGCGCGGGTCGAGGTCGGTTTTCAGCGCCAGGTAGGCCATGCCGATCACGCCGTTCATCGGGGTGCGGATCTCGTGGCTCATATTGGCCAGGAACTGGCCCTTGGCCAGGCTGGCCTCCTCGGCCACCTGCTTGGCCTGGTCGAGCTGCTCGGTGCGCTGGGCCACGCGCTCCTCCAGGTGTTCGTTCAGTTCGCGCAGCGCCTGCTCGGCGTGCTTGCTGTCGGTGATGTCGATCGACATGCAGATCAGATAGGCCGGCTGGCCGCGCTCGTCGAACACCGGATTCTTGAAGGTGCGCAGGTGGCGCTGGTCGCGCAGCGTGGGGTTCCACACGGTTTCCTCGTAGTCCAGCATCACGCCGCCGGCGAAGGCGGCCGCGTCGCGCGCGCGGAAGGCTGCCAGCTCGTCGGGCGAATGGAAGGCGCTGTCGTCGCCGTCCATCAGCTCGTCGAAGCGGTAGCCGAACTGCGCCTCGCAGGCCGGGTTCATCAAGAGGAAGCGGCCGTCCGGCGCCTTGATGAACAGGCCGGTGGGCATCATCTTGATGATTTCCTGCAGCCGCTGCTCGCCCTGGCGCAGCGCGTCCTCGCTGCGCTTGCGGTAGCTGATGTCGGTCAGGCTGGCCACCGCCATCGGCGTGGCGCCCAGCTCGTCGCGCATGGGTTCGGCGTTCACGGACAGCCAGCTCAGGCCGCCGTCCGCCTGGCGCACCCCCATCACCACGCCGCGCACCGACTGGCCCGACACCAGGGCCAGGTAGACCGGGTGCTCGTCGCGCGCGAAGGGCAGGCCGTCCTCGTGCACGCCGGGCCACAGGCCGGCGCCCGGGTGGGCCGCCGCGCCCAGCATGCGCGCGGCGGCCGCGTTGCTCTCCAGGATAAGGCCGTCGCCGTTGAGCACCACCAGGCCGTTGGTGACGGCGTTGAAGACGGAGGCCATGCGGCGGCTGGAGTTGCGCAGCGCCTGGTCGGCCAGGCGGCGGTCGTTGATGTCGGTGATCATGGCCAGCGTGCCGGCGTAGGCGCCGCTGCCGTCGTTGAGCAGGGTGGTCGACAGCAGGCCCCACATCGGCGTGTGGTCCTTGCGGAAGAAGCGCACGTCGCCCTGCTCGGCCTGGCCGGAGCTGCGCCGGCGCTGGTGGCGCAGCAGCATGGCCTGGCCGTCCTCGTCCATGAAGGCGCTCATCGGCCGGCCCACCATGTCCTCGGTCTCGTAGCCCAGCATGCGCGCCATGGTGGGATTGACGAAGGTGGTCAGGTCGCTGGCGTCGGTCATCCAGATGCCTTCGGCGGCGGTCTGCACGATCAGGCGGTAGCGTTCGGAATTGGCTTGCAGCGCCTCCTCGGCGCGCTGGCGCTGGGTCATGTCGCGCAGCGACAGCACGGCCAGGCCCTGGCCGGCCATCTGCAGCGGCGCCAGCTGCACCATGGCGGGGAAGTGGCTGCCGTCCTGGCGGCGCGCGGTCAGCACGCGGCCCGGCAGGCCGTGCCGGCTGAACAGCTCGCGCGGACGGCCCGGCGCGCTGCGCATGGTGTCGGGCACCAGCTGCTCGAGCGACAGGCCGGCCATCTGCTCCGGCGCGTAGCCGAAGCACTGGGCGCAGGCGGTGTTGGCCTGGTGCACATGGCCGCGGCGGTCGGCCAGCAGCATGGCGGCCGGCGTGGCTTCCAGGATGGCGGCCACGCGCGCCTCCTCGGCGGCGGTGCGCTCGCTGATGTCGCCGAGCGTGCCGGTCAGGCGCAGCGCGCGCCCGGTGCTGTCGCGCGCCACCACCATGCCGCGCGCCAGCACCCATTTCCAGCTGCCGTCGCGGCAGCGGATGCGGAACTCGCAGGACAGCGCGGTGCGCCCGGCCGCGTCGGGCGCCGGTTCGGCCGCCGGCAGCATGAATTCGTTGCCCACGCGGGCCAGGTCGTCCGGGTGCACCAGCGCCATCACGCCCTGGGTGTCCGGCTTGAACTCGGCCGGGTCGTGGCCCAGAATCTCGCAGTAGCGCGGCGACAGCGTCAGCTCGTCCGCCTGCGGCAGCCAGTCCCATACGCCGTCGCCGGTGCCTTCCAGCGCGAAACTGGTCAGCTGCTCGGCCTTGCGGGCGCGCTCGCGGGCCGCCGCCAGCTCCCGGCCCAGGCGGCGCAGGCGCAGCGAGCCGGCCACCGCCAGCAGCAGCACCAGCAGCGCCGCGCCGGCGCCGTACTGCCAGGCCAGCGTGCTGGGCGGCGGCTGGTACAGAAAACCTTCCAGCGGGAAGCCGGCCGGCATCATGCCCAGGTTGGCGTAGGTGTCGGCGATGGCGCGCCAGCGCGCCGGATTGCTGTAGCCCAGCTCGATGAGGCGCTGCTCCAGCAGCGCGCTGGTCTGCTGGGCCTCGAACATCAGGTGCTCGCGGCTGTGGCTGTTGGGGTAGCGGGCGCGTATCAGGTCGGCGATTTCGCCCGGGTGGGCCATGGCGTACTGCCAGCCGCGCAGGGTGGCCGCGCGCATGGCGGCGGCGCGCTTGGGATGCTCGCGCAGCTCGCTCTCGGTGGTGTACAGGTTGTCGCCGTAAAAATCGATGCCGGCCGAACGCGGCGACACGATGTCGTAGCGCAGGTTGCTGCGGTCCAGCAGATAGGGCGCTTCCGAGGTGTAGCCCGACATGGCGTCCACCTTGCCGTTGATCAGGTCATCCAGATTGTAGCTGTGCGGCAGGTTTTGCAGCGTGGCCAGGTCGACCTGTTGCTGCTTCAGATAGGCGCGCAGTTCGTCGTTGTTGTTCGCCAGCATCAGGCGCTTGCCGCGCCAGTCCAGCGGCTTGCCGCCTTCGCCGCGCCGCACCAGCAGCGCCGCCGCCGAGTGCTGGAAGATGGACGCCAGCACCACCACCGGCTGGCCGGCCGCGCGCGTGAGCAGCAGGGTGCTATTGCCCACGCCGTACTGGGCTTTGCCGTCCAGCACGGCCTGCACCGGATCGGCGCCGGGCTGGGCCTCGCGCAGCGTGACGTCCAGTCCGGCGTCGCGGTAATAGCCCTTGTCCTGCGCCGCGTAGTAGCCCGCGAACTGGAACTGGTGCAGCCATTTCAGCTGCACGGTGATGGGTTCGGCCGCCCCGGCGCCGCCCGCCGCCAGCGCGCAGGCCAGCGCGGCCGCCCAGCGCAGGCGGCGCCGGCCGGGCGGCAAACTGGACTGAAGACGGCGGTGCAGCAAGAGCTTCCCTTTCACAATGGAACGGGGCCGCAGCCCCATCTTGTTCAGTCAACTATAGCATCGAAGTTTTAACAAAAGCGTTTACTTCTTGGCCTCCGGGCACAGGCTTGCACGCGGCTGGCAGCATGCAAGCGACGGCCCTCCGGCCTCAGGCGAAACTGCCGGCGAACTGGTAGCGGTGGCCGGGGTGCCACATGGTGGCGGTGGACGCCACCTGGCCTGCCGAGCGGGTCTGGCGCTTGAGCACCAGGCAGGGCTGGCGGGTGTCGATGGCCAGCATGTCGGCGATGTCGCGCGGCGGGCTGAGCGCTTCGATGCTGTAGGTGGCCCCTTGCAGCGGCGCGGCGGCCATCAGGTATTCGTTGGGCGTGATGGCGGCGAAGTCCTGGCTCATGTAGAGCGGCGCGCAGGCCGGGTTGACCCAGCGGTCCTCCACCTGGATGGGCACGCCGTTTTCAAAGTGGACGATCACGGAATGGAACAGCACGGAAGCGGGCGGCAGCCCGAACTGCTTGGCCAGCAGGTCGCCGGCCTTGCTCTGTTCCAGCAGCTGCAGGCTGCTGCGGTGGGCATGGCCGCGCGCGCGCACCTCGTCGGCGATGCTTTTGATCTCCAGCAGCGTGGCCTGGTATTTTTGCTGCGCCACATAGGTGCCCGAGCCCTGGCGGCGCGTGAGCACCTGTTCGGCGGTCAGTTCGCGCACGGCGCGGTTGACCGTCATGCGCGACACGCCGAACTGCTTGACCAGCGCCTGTTCGGATGGGATCACGTCGCCCTCCTTCCACACGCCGGCGGCGATCTGCTCGAGCAAATGGTCCTTGATGCGCTGGAAGATGGGAGTGGTTTCGGCTGCCTGTGGTTCGCTGGTGTGCTGGTTCATGTGGCGATTTTAGCATTGCGCAGGGGCATCAGGGCATGAATTCAAAAGCAAGACCCGGAGTGCGGCAGCCTTGGCGGCCCGATAGCATGGCCCCATAATGACACCATGACGGAGCAGGCCATGAAACCCACCTTCACCAATGACGAACAGCGCTGGGCCGCCGTGCAGCAGCGCGACGGCCAGGCCGACGGCCAGTTTTACTATTCGGTGCGCACCACCGGCATTTACTGCCGCCCCTCGTGCGGCTCGCGCCCCGCGCTGCGCGGCAATGTGCGCTTCCACGCCACGGCGCAGGAAGCCGAGGCGGCCGGCTTCCGCCCCTGCCTGCGCTGCAAGCCGGACCAGCCTCCGCTGGCCGAGCGCCAGGCCGCCCTGGTGGCGCGGATGTGCCGCCTGATCGACGAGGCCGAGAGCGAGCCGGACCTGGCCAGCCTGGCCGAAGCGGGCGGCATCAGCCGCTTCCATTTCCACCGCATCTTCAAGGCCCACACCGGGCTCACGCCCAAGGCCTACGCGGCCGGCGTGAAGCAGCGCCGGGTCCAGGCCGGGCTTGCCGGGCAGGCCAGCGTGACGGACGCCATCTACGCGGCCGGCTTCAACTCCAGCGGGCGCTTTTACGCGCAGTCCTCCGGCGCCCTGGGCATGACGCCGACCGCCTACCAGGCCGGCGGCAGCGGCGCGGCGATCCGCTTCGCCGTGGCCGAGTGCTCGCTGGGTGCCATCCTGGTGGCCAGCACGGACAAGGGCATCTGCGCCATCCTGATCGGCGACGACCCGGACGCGCTGGCGCGCGACTTGCAGGACCGCTTCCCGAAAGCGGAACTGATCGGCGCCGAGCCGGACTACGAACAGGTGGTGGCGGCGGTGATAGGTCTGGTGGAGGCGCCGGGCATCGGCCTGGCCCTGCCGCTGGACGTGCGCGGCACGGCCTTCCAGCAGCGCGTGTGGCAAGCCTTGCGCGAGATCCCGGCCGGGCAGACCGTCAGCTACGCCGAACTGGCCGAGCGGGTGGGCGTGCCGAGCGGCGCGCGCGCCGTGGCGGGCGCCTGCGCCGCCAACGCCATCGCGGTGGCGATTCCCTGCCATCGCGTGGTGCGCAACGACGGCAGCATTTCCGGCTACCGCTGGGGCGTCGAGCGCAAGGCCGAACTGCTCAAGCGCGAAGGCTCGCGGTGAGCGCCCGCCCGTCCGCGCCTGGCGCCGCCGCGCCGCCCGATCCCCGTAGGGCGGGTCCGTTGACCCGCCATGCCGGCGACCCCGCGCCGCGCGCCTTCATGGCGCTGGGCGCGCGCTGCGCAGCCTTGGACTGGCCGCGCATCGCCCAGGACCTGGACGCCCACGGCTGCGCCCTCGTGCCCGGCGTGCTGACCCCGGAAGAATGCGTCCGCCTGGCCGGCGCCTACGCCAAGCCCGAGCTGTTCCGCAGCCGCGTGGTGATGGAGCGCCACGGCTTCGGCAAAGGCGAATACCAGTACTTCGCCTACCCGCTGCCCGGCCCCATCGCCGAACTGCGCGCCGCCCTGTACCCGCCGCTGGCGCACCTCGCCAACCGCTGGTACGAAGCCATGCAGCTGGAGCCGCGCTTTCCGCCGGCGCATGAAGACTTCATCGCCCGCTGCCACGCCGCCGGCCAGCTCCGTCCCACGCCCCTGCTGCTGCAATACCGCGCCGGCGACTACAACTGCCTGCACCAGGACCTGTACGGCGAGCACGTCTTCCCCCTGCAGGCGGCGGTGCTGCTGTCCCGGCCCGGTACGGACTACGAAGGCGGCGAATTCGTGCTCACCGAACAGCGCCCGCGCATGCAGTCGCGCGCCGAAGTGGTGCCGCTGGAGCAGGGCGGCATGGTCATCTTCCCCGTCTTCCACCGCCCCGTGAACGGCACGCGCGGCAGCTACCGCGTCAACATGGGGCACGGCGTGTCCCGCCTGCGCAGCGGCTCGCGCCACACCCTCGGCGTCATCTTCCACGACGCTGCCTGAAGTCAGCAACTCATGGTCGCCACGCTGTCTCCGGTCTTGAGATTGATACCGATCCAGCATCGGTAAGGCCCTTCCTTCGCTCCCTTGTCCTTAGTTGTAAAGGTGCAGCTGACTCCTTTTTTGATTCGTGCCCTGTCGCCTTTCTCGTCCGAGCATGTCTCAGATAGATCCGGTCCTATCGAATTGAAGATTTCTCGTGCAGGTGCGCCATCAATCACAAGGGACAGCTTTTTATCGTTCGCAGTTGGGGTTTGCTGATCGGCTAGCGATCCGCCATGGATAATATAGGACGCGCCATGAAGTGACCGCCATCTGTCTGCGGGAACTGCGGCATGGACGAGTGTGATGGTCAAGCCTGCCGCCAAGGTTTGCCAGACTAGGGGGTAACTACGCATAGTCAGCCTCGCAGCTTTAGATGGAAATGGTCGTCGTGGCCTGGATACTGTGTCGTAAACGGAACGTCAGGTCCGTTGAACAATACTTTGCCAACTGGCGCGAAAGTTCGAAATAGCTCGATCAGCTTGATGGTTCCTTCCCTGTCGTACTGTGGATCTTGCCAACTCACCGGCTGCTCTCGGCCGTCTTTACGGAGTGGGCGGACGTCCACTTCCAGGCCTGTCCTGTGCGTGTCATGATCTGGGGGGCGTATTCCCCCTGCAAGGCTGATGTCCCCAACTCCCATTCGGCGCTGATCAATCGCTTGCCATTCAAGCGCCACGCGAAGGATGGCGGTCATCATAGTTGGGTGCGCGTACTGGTATGCGCCTCTGGCAGGCTTACCATGAAGCCTGCCGTAGACATAGTAGCCCGAGTCCATGGGGGATTGTGGAAGCATGAAAAAGCGGCGGGAATCCAGTGGTGGGCGCAGCGGATCGTCTTCGCTCATGGCGCCTCCTTTATATGCACCGATTGGTAGAAAGACACCAGCCGCCTGCGGTGTTTCCACCTGCGCCACCGCCAATTTTTTGCTGTGTATATTTCCATTGGACTTTCGAAAAACGAAGTCCGATGGAGTCATGCAGGATGTTGCCTTCGGTTGCCACTTGCTCAATGCTGGCGATCAGAACATTCTCCAACTCGACTTCGTCATATTTGACCGGATTGCCATTGCCATCGGCCCGCATGAATTCAAGCTTAGCCTTGGCCAAGGTCCTGCCCATGGAACAAGTCTGCATCAGGATCGGCGATGAAAGGTCCGCTAGCTTGGATAGGGAGAGAGTGCGATGCTCACACCGCTCGGATGTGTGGCCGCCGCCTGTTGACGCTGTTGCACTCTTGGGCTGAGTTACGCCCCAGTGCGCCGAGCTGATTTCGATCCAGCCGCAATGTGCGGAATCGGCGGACTCGCCTTTGATACCGTCAATTTTCAAATAGACGTCGATAGCCATGTCTTCTCCAATCCATAGTGAGTAGGAATGACTATCTTGCTCCGGGATCTTGATAGGGCCTTGTCCGAAATCAAGGATGTGGGCGATGGTTTTAAGTGCGTTACACTCCCCATCTCGTTTTTATACTGGAGAGACCCTGATGCGCCTGACCACCCTGATGCTTGCCCTCGCCGCCGCGCTGCCTGCCGCAGCCAACGCCGCCGCCATCGTCGATAATGCCAACGGCTACACGCTCAACGCGGCCGGCAAGCTGGTGAAATTCACAGCGCTGGCGTATGACGACGCGGGCAGGATCATTGCAGTGGGCAGCAGCAAGGCGGTGGCGGCCAAGGCCCCGGCCGGCGCTGCGCGCATCGACATGCAGGGCAAGACCGTGCTGCCCGGCCTGATCGACGCGCACGGCCATGTGTTCGGCCTGGGCGAAGTCGCCACCAGCGCGGACCTGTACAGCCCCGCCACGCTGGCGGCGGCGCTGCAGGCTGTGGCCGCGTTCAGCAAGGCCAATCCGCAGCGCGCCTGGGTCATGGGCAAGGGCTGGAATCAGGAGATCTGGAAGCTGGGCCGCTTCCCCACCGCTGCGGAACTGGACGCCGTGGTGGCCGACCGTCCCGCCGTCATGGAGCGCGTGGATGGCCACGCCATCTGGGTCAACAGCAAGGCACTGCAACTGGCGGGCGTGACGCGCGAGACGCCGGACCCCGCAGGCGGCAAGATCGAGCGCGACGCGCAAGGCAACGCCACCGGCATCCTGGTCGATGGCGCCATGGACCTGGTGAACAAAGTGCTGCCCGCGCCCACCGAGGCCGAGTCGCGCGGTGCGCTGGATGGCGCGCTGGCGCTGATGGCCAAAATGGGCCTGACCGGCGCGCACGACGCTGGCATAGGAGTGCGCGAAGACCGGTTGTTCCGCGACTACGCCGACCACGGCAAGCTCACCACCCGCATCTACGCCATGATAGGCGACACCACGGCCGACTTCGACCAGCTGTCGAAGCAGGGGCCGATGCAAAGCTACGCCAACGGCCTGTACGCGCTGTCGGCGGTGAAGCTGTATTCGGACGGCGCGCTGGGCAGCCGGGGCGCCGCGCTGATCGCCCCGTACAGCGACGCGCCGCACACGCACGGCCTGCTGTTCTACAAGAACGAGGAAATGCTGGCCAAGATGGAAAAGGCCATGAAGGCGGGCTACCAGGTCAATGTGCACGCCATCGGCGACGCGGGCAACCACCAGATCCTGGACGCCTACGCCGCGCTGCTGAAGAAATACCCGGCCGCCGCCGCGCAGCGCCACCGC
The DNA here is from genome assembly GCF_020865585.1 of Pseudoduganella aquatica. Classification (NCBI taxonomy): domain Bacteria; kingdom Pseudomonadati; phylum Pseudomonadota; class Betaproteobacteria; order Burkholderiales; family Oxalobacteraceae; genus Pseudoduganella; species Pseudoduganella aquatica. Next base: position 6,353,521 of record NZ_CP086370.1, on the reverse strand, counting down.
ATCGAGCATGCGCAGGTGGTGACGCTGGCCGACATCCCGCGCTTCAAGGAGCTGGGCATCATCCCGTCCATGCAGCCCACGCACGCCACCTCGGACCAGAACATGGCCGAGCAGCGCGTCGGCCCGCAGCGCATCAAGGGTGCGTATGCCTGGCACACCTTCCTCAAGCAGGGCTCGAAGATTGCCTGCGGCTCGGACTTCCCGATTGAATCGCCGAACCCGCTGGCCGGCATCCACGCGGCGGTGACGCGCCAGGACGGCAGCGGCATGCCGGCCGGCGGCTGGTACAAGAACGAAGCCATGACCCTGACCCAGGCCTTCCGCTGCTTCACCCTGGACGCCGCCTACGCCGCGCGCCAGGAAAAAGAAGTGGGCTCGCTGGAAGCAGGCAAATGGGCCGACTTCATCGTCACCGACGCCGACCTGTTCAAAGTCCCAGCAGCGGATATCGGCAAGATCACCGTGCTGCAAACCTGGGTCGCCGGCAAGGAGGTCTACAAACGATAAGCAAACCTGCCCCAAGCCCAAGCCGAGCTGAGCCGCATTCGGGTTGACCCAGAATGCGGCTCAGCTCGCTTCGGGACACAGAAATGGGTTGACTTGGTTGTCTATACAACTTATGCTGGGAAGATGCGCGGAGGGCGCGTGGCGATCCTATGCTCCTCTGCATCACCTGCTACCAAGGAGACGATATGAGCACTTCCCTCGCCAACGATCCACGTTTCGACGCCAGCCGCAATATCCGGGCACCGCGCGGGCCTGAGCGTGTCTGCAAGACCTGGGGCGCGGAAGCGGCCTATCGCATGCTGCAGAATAATCTCGACAACGAAGTGGCCGAGAACCCGCAGCACCTGGTGGTGTACGGCGGCATCGGCCGCGCGGCCCGCAACTGGGCGTGCTATGACCAGATCCTGGCGTCGCTGAAGGAACTGGAAGCGGACCAGACCCTGCTGATCCAGTCCGGCAAGCCGGTCGGCGTGTTCCAGACCCACGAGGACGCGCCGCGCGTGCTGCTCGCGAACTCCAACCTAGTGCCCAAGTGGGCCAACTGGGAGCATTTCAATGAGCTCGACCGCGCCGGCCTGTTCATGTACGGCCAGATGACGGCCGGTTCCTGGATCTATATCGGCACCCAGGGCATCGTGCAGGGCACCTATGAAACCTTTGCCGAAGCCGGCCGCCAGCACTTCGGCGGCGACCTGGCTGGCCGCTGGATACTGACGGCGGGCCTGGGCGGCATGGGCGGCGCGCAGCCGCTGGCGGCCACCTTCGCCGGCGCCGTGTCGCTGAACATTGAATGCCAGCAGAGCAGCATCGACTTCCGCCTGCGCACCAAATACCTGGACAAGCAGGCCGGCTCCATCGACGAGGCGCTGGAGCTGATCAAGCATCACACCGAACGCAAGGACGCCATTTCCATCGGCCTGCTGGGCAACGCCGCCGAGATCCTGCCGGAGCTGGTCAAGCGCGCGAAAGAGGGCGGCCTGGTGCCGGACATGGTGACCGACCAGACCTCGGCGCATGACCTGGTGAACGGCTACCTCCCGCGCGGCTGGAGCGTGGCGGACTGGAAGGCCGCGCAGCAGGACCCCGAGCGCCACCCGCGCCTGGTGGCCGCCGCCGCCGATTCCTGCGCCGCCCACGTGCAAGCCATGCTGGAGTTCCAGCAGCTGGGCGCGAAAGTGGTCGACTACGGCAACAACATCCGCCAGGTGGCCTTCGACCACGGCGTGGAAAACGCGTTCGACTTCCCCGGCTTTGTGCCCGCTTACATCCGTCCGCAGTTCTGCGAGGGGCGCGGCCCGTTCCGCTGGGTGGCGCTGTCCGGCGACCCGGAAGACATCTACAAGACCGACGCCAAGATCAAGGAGCTGTTCCCGCACCACGCGCAAGTGCACCGCTGGCTGGACATGGCGCGCGAGCGCATCGCCTTCCAGGGCCTGCCTGCGCGCATCTGCTGGCTGGGACTGGGCGAGCGCCACATCGCCGGCCTGGCTTTCAACGAGATGGTGCGCAGCGGCGAGCTGAAAGCGCCCATCGTCATCGGCCGCGACCACCTGGACACCGGCTCCGTCGCCAGCCCCAACCGCGAAACCGAAAGCATGAAGGACGGCACCGACGCGGTGTCCGACTGGCCGCTGCTGAACGCGCTGCTGAACACCGCCGGCGGCGCCACCTGGGTGTCGCTGCACCATGGCGGCGGCGTGGGCATGGGCTATTCGCAGCACTCCGGCGTGGTGATCGTGGCCGACGGCACCGACGCCGCCGCCAAGCGCCTGGCGCGCGTGCTGGTGAACGACAGCGGCTCGGGCGTGATGCGCCACGCCGACGCGGGATACGAAACGGCAGTCGCCTGCGCCAAGCGCAATGGCCTCAACCTGCCTATGATCAAATAAGGAACACCCCATGACTCAAGCACAAAACAGCAGCTGGACCCTGAACCCCGGCAAGATGACCCTGGCCGAGCTGCGCGCCGTATGGACCGCGCACGCCCCCGTCGCGCTGGCCGCCGAAGCGTATCCGGTCATTGAAGCGTCGGCCGCCGCCGTGCGCGCCATCGTGGCCAAGGGCGACGCCGCCTACGGCATCAACACCGGCTTCGGCCTGCTGGCCAAGACCCGCATCCCGGACGAGAAGCTGGAACAGCTGCAGCGCAACCTCATCCTGTCGCACTCGGTCGGCACCGGCGAGCTGCTGTCGGACGCCGTGGTGCGCCTGATCCTGCTGATGAAGATCGGCAGCCTGGCGCGCGGCTATTCCGGCGTGCGTCCGCTCATCGTGGACACGCTGCTGGCGCTGTACAACAAGGGCGTGATGCCCGCCATCCCGGCCAAGGGTTCGGTCGGCGCATCGGGCGACCTGGCGCCGCTGTCGCACATGACGCTGGCCATGCTGGGCGTGGGCGAAGTGCGCTACAAGGGCGAACTGATGCCCGCGCTGGACGCGCTGAAGGCCGCCGGCATCGCGCCGGTGGTGCTGGCCGCGAAGGAAGGCCTGGCGCTGATCAACGGCACGCAAGTGTCCAACGCCCTGGCGCTGCACGGCCTGTTCATGGCCGAGCGCCTGCTGGAAGCGGGCATGGTCACCGGCTCGCTGTCGCTGGACGCCGCCAAGGGCAGCGATTCGCCCTTCGACGCGCGCGTGCATGAAGTGCGCGGCCAGCCGGGCCAGATCGCCGCCGCCGCCATTTACCGCGAACTGGTGACGGACAGCGCCATCCGCGCCTCCCACCTGGTGGGCGACGAGCGCGTGCAGGACCCGTACTGCCTGCGCTGCCAGCCGCAAGTGATGGGCGCCTGCATGGACATCATCGCCAACGCCAGCCGCACCCTGCTGATCGAAGCCAACGCCGTCACCGACAATCCGCTGCTGTTCAAGGACGGCGACAGCGCCGTTGTGGTCTCGGGCGGCAACTTCCACGCCGAGCCGGTGGCCTTCGCGGCCGACACGCTGGCGCTGGCCATCGCCGAAATCGGCAGCATTTCCGAGCGCCGCATCGCGTTGCTGATCGACGCCACCCTGTCCGGCCTGCCGCCCTTCCTGGTGCGCGATCCTGGCGTGAACTCGGGCTTCATGATTGCCCACGTGACCGCCGCCGCGCTGGCGTCCGAGAACAAGTCGCTGGCCCATCCGGGCAGCGTGGACACCATCCCGACCTCGGCCAACCAGGAAGACCACGTCTCCATGGCCACCTACGCGGCGCGCCGCCTGGACGACATGGCGCACAATACGGCTGCCATCCTCGGCATCGAGCTGCTGGCGGCGGCGCAGGGCATCGACTTCCACCGTCCGCTGAAGACCTCGCCGCAGCTGGAGCATGTGCACGCGCAGCTGCGCGCACAGGTGCCGTTCTTCGACGCGGACCGCTTCTTCGCGCCGGACATCGAGGCGGCCAAGCAGCTGGTGCTGAAGGGCGAGCTGAGCGCTAGCTGCAAGCACCTGTTCACGCCGCTGCATCCTTAAGCTGCACCGGCCACGCGGAGGACGATCAGATGGACTATCAATTCACGGCAGGCAGCCTGCCCTTGCTGGTGTCGATGCCGCACGTGGGCACCGACATCCCGGACGATATCGCGGCCAGCTTCGCGCCCGCCGCTGCGGTCAGGACCGATACCGACTGGCACCTGGTGCAGCTGTACGGTTTCCTGCGCGAGATGGGGGCGTCCACGCTGTCGGCGCGCTGGTCGCGCTATGTGATCGATCTGAACCGTCCGCCCGAGAACACCAATCTGTATCCGGGACAGGACACCACAGGCCTGTGCCCGGTGGACACCTTCGGCCGCGCGCCCTTGTATCCCGAGGGCGGCGCGCCGGATGAGGCGGAAGTGCAGCGCCGCCTGACGCTGTACTGGCAGCCTTACCACGGCCAGCTGCGCGCGGAACTGGACCGGCTGCTGGCCATCCACGGCCGCGTGGTGCTGTGGGACGCTCATTCCATCGCCTCCGTGGTGCCGCGCTTCTTTGAAGGCAAGCTGCCGGACCTGAACTTCGGCACCGCCGACGGCGCCTCCTGCGCGCCCGGCATGACGGACGCCATCGCCTCGCTGGCGCTGGCGCACGGCGGCTACACCGTGGCCGTGAACGGCCGCTTCAAGGGTGGCCACATCACGCGCCACTACGGCAAGCCGGCGCAGAACGTGCACGCGATCCAGCTGGAGATGTGCCAGTCCACGTATATGGACGAGGCGGCGCCCTACGGCTACCGTCCCGACCTGGCTGAACAAGTGCAGCCGCTGCTGCGCCGGCTCACGCAGGCCGCTGCGGCGTGGGCAAGCGGGGAGGGGCAATGAGCGGCGCGTCCGCATCCGGGGCAGCCGCCAGCGCGCTGTTCGCCCGCAACGCCTTGCTGCCGTCCGGCTGGGCGCAGGACGTGCTGCTGCAGTGGGACGCGGGCGGCGAGCTGATCGATGTCACGCCCAAGGCCCTGCACCCGGCCGGCGTGGAACTGGCTGAATACGCCATTCCCGGCATGGTCAACCTGCACTCGCACAGCTTCCAGCGCGCCCTGGGCGGCCTGACCGAGAAGGCCGGCGACGCAGCCGGCAACGTCGCAGACAGCTTCTGGACCTGGCGCGACCTCATGTACCGCTTTGCCCGCAACATTACGCCCGAGCACATGGAAGCCATCGCCGCGCAGCTGTTCAGCGAATGCCTGCGCCACGGCTACACCTCGGTGTGCGAATTCCACTACGTGCAGCGCGCGCCGGACGGCGCCATGTACGCCAACCCGGCCGAAACGGCGGAGCGCGTGATCGCAGGCGCCAGGCTGGCCGGCATCGGCATGACCATGCTGCCGGTGCTGTACAGCTACGCCGGCTTCGGCAGCGAGCCGCTCAAGCCCGAGCAGCAGCGCTTCAAGACGGACGCGCAGGATGTGCTGAAGATTATCGGCGGGCTGGAAACCCTGCGCGACGCGCAGACCGAAGTGGGCGTGGCGCCGCATTCGCTGCGCGCCGCTTCCGTGTCCCAGATCAAGGAAGTGCTGGCCAGCTTGCCGCACAATCGCCCGGTGCACATCCATATCGCCGAGCAGCAGGGCGAAGTGCGGCAGTCGCTGGAATTCAGCGGCAGGCGCCCGGTGCAATACCTGTATGATGAGGTGCAGGTGGACAGCCGCTGGTGCCTGGTGCACGCCACCCATCTGGTGGACGGCGAAGTGCAGTCCATCGCCCGGAGCGGCGCCGTGGCGGGCCTGTGCCCGACCACCGAGGCCAACCTGGGCGACGGCCTGTTTCCGCTGGAGCCCTTCCTGGCGCACGGCGGGCGATTCGGCATCGGCAGCGACAGCCATATTTCGCAGAGCGCCGTGGAAGAACTGCGCTGGCTGGAATACGGCCAGCGCCTGATGCAGCAGCGCCGCAATATCGCGGTGTCGGCCACGCAGCGCAACGTGGGCGACTTCCTGTGGCAGTCGGCCCTGCAAGGCGGGGCGCAGGCGGCGGGGCGCGCGGTGGGCGCGCTGGAGGCGGGCAAGCGGGCGGACATCGTCGTGCTCGACGACGGCCACCCCAATCTGTACGGCGTGGCGGTGGATGAAGTCCTCGGCACGCTGGTATTCAGCGGTAACGACAATCTGGTGAAGCATGTATTGGCTGGCGGCCAGTGGGTGGTGCGCGAGCAGAAGCACGCGGCGCAACAGGCCATCGCCGCGCGTTTCAAACAGACGCTGGCCGAACTGCGGGAGTTCCGGTAATGAGCAAGCTGATACAGTACGCAAGCCTGCACGCCACGCCATGGAAGAACGGCGGCGGCAGCACCACCGAGATCGCCATCGCGCCCAACGGCGCCACCTTCGACAACTTCGACTGGCGCATCAGCCTGGCGACGATCGCGCACAGCGGGCCGTTCTCGCTCTTCCCCGGCATCGACCGCACGCTGACGCTGGTGAGCGGGCCGTGCGTGGTGCTGGACGTGGGCAACGAGCGCAAGGTGGCGCTTAGCGAGCGCGAGCCGGTGGTGGCCTTCCCGGGCGAACTTGCCGTATCAGCGACCGTGGGCGACGCCCCGACCACCGACTTTAACGTGATGACGCGGCGCGCGCGCTGCAGCCACCAGCTGGAGCGGCGCGTGGTGCGCGGTTTCTCCACGCTGGAGCGGCGCAGCGCCACCACCATCGTGTTCCTGGCCGAAGGCGAAAGCCTGGCCATCATCAGCGCCGACGAGCGCGTAGCCATGGTGCGCTACGACGCGGTGGTGCTGAGCACCGAGGACGTGTGGACGCTGGAGGCGGCAAGCGCCACGGTGTTCATCGTCGACATCATCCCCAATGACGAAGAAGACGAGTAAATGAGCGCTGCCTGGGACGTGTTGTACACCAACGTGCATCTGGCCACGATGGTTGAGGGGTACGGCGAACTGCGCTGCGGCGCCGTCGCCGTGAAGGACGGGCGCATCGCCTGGCTGGGCGCGGCGGACGATGCGGCCGCTGCAGGCACTGCGGCAGCGGTGCATGACTGCGGCGGCCACTGGCTCACGCCCGGCCTGATCGACTGCCACACGCACATCGTCCATGCGGGCAACCGCAGCGACGAATTCGAGGCCCGGCTGAACGGCGCCAGCTACGAGGATATTTCCAAGGCCGGCGGCGGCATCATGTCCACCGTGCGCGCCACGCGCGCCGCATCGGACGAGGAACTGTATGCGCAAAGCCTGCCGCGCATCGCCAGCCTGCTGGCCGAGGGCGTGACCACGCTGGAGATCAAATCCGGCTATGGGCTGACGCTGGAATCGGAAGCGAAAATGCTGCGCGTGGCGCGCCGCGTGGGCGAGCTGCTGCCGGTGAACGTGGCCACCACTTTCCTCGGCGCGCACGCGGTACCGCCGGAATTCGCCGGCCGCGCGGACGACTACGTGGACGCAGTCTGCGCCATGATGCCGGTGCTGGCCGAACAGGGGCTGGTGGACGCGGTGGACGCCTTCTGCGAATGCATAGGTTTCAACCTCGAGCAGACCGCGCGCGTGTTCCGCACCGCCGCTGCGCTGGGCCTGCCGGTCAAGCTGCACGCCGAGCAGCTGTCGGACATGCGCGGCGCGGAGCTGGTGGCGCATTACGGCGGCTTGTCCGCCGACCACCTTGAGCGCCTGAGCGCGGAAGGCATCGCCGCCATGAAGCAGGGCGGCACGGTGGCGGTGCTGCTGCCGGGCGCTTACTACTTCCTGCGCGACACCGTGCCGCCGCCCGTGGCCGAATTGCGCGCGGCGGGTGTGCCGATGGCCGTCGCTACAGACAACAATCCCGGGACGTCGCCGATGACGTCCTTGCTGCTGGCGATGAATATGGTCTGCACGCTGTGGCGGTTGACGCCGCTCGAAGCGCTGGCGGGTTGCACCGTGCATGCCGCCCGCGCGCTGGGGCGGCAGGATGAGATCGGGACGCTGGAAGTGGGCAAGCGCGCGGATTTCGCGCTGTGGGATATTGCGCGCCCTGCGGATTTGTCCTATTCCTTTGGCTACAACCCGTGCCGGGGCGTGGTCAATGGCGGTGTGTGGCGTTTGCCGCAGGCGGCTCTGGCGGGTTACGCGTTCCGCTAACCCGCCCTACGATTGCGTATGCTTGTGGTCGAATTGGCATTCCGTAGGGCGGGTTAGCGTAGCGTAACCCGCCAATGCGCCGCCGGTAAATTTCCTTCCGGACTTTGCCGATCGTGTACATTAATGCAATCCCATCTGCGCCATTGGCACACACATCATGCGACCGATCCGCCTTGCCGTCCTGCTGGCCCTGAGCACCCACGCTTACGCACAAACCCCGCCGGTCCCCGATGTGCCGCTGGTGGCCACCACGCCCGCGCAACCGACCGTGCCCGCCGCCGCGCCGGGCGCGCCCCGGCCGGACGCCGCCGCCCCCAAGCCCTTCGCTGAAATCATCAAGGGCGCGCAGCGCCTGCCGGGCTTCTTCGCGCTGTACCAGAAGGACGAGAAGGTCTGGCTGGAGCTGAAGCCCGAGCAGTTCGACCAGCCCTTCTTCATGTCCGTCAACACGGCCAGCGGCATAGGCGAGCGCGGTGTCTACGGCGGCCAGATGACGCGCAGCGCGGTCGTCATGTTCCGCAAGATCGGCAGCCTGGTGCAGCTCATCGCCCTGAACACCACCTACCGCGCCAAGCTGGGCACGCCGCAGGCGCTGGCCGTGGCGCAGGGCTTCTCGGACAGCCTGCTGAGCGCCGCGCCGGTGGCCAGCGCGCCCAACCCGCAAGGCAAGGGCGTGCTGGTGGAAGCGAACGCGCTGCTGTTCGCCGACATTCCAGGCTACAGTACCCGTCTGGAATCGGCCTTCCGCATGGCCTACACGCTGGACCCGCGCAACAGCAGCTTCGGCAACATCCGCAGCGACGACGGCATGACCGGCCTGCACGTGAACGCGCACTACTTTGTGCCGCGCGTGGCCGCCACGCCGCTGGTGGCCCTGCCCACCGCGATCTTTGCGCCGCCGCCGTTCACGCTGCCGGACCCGCGCAGCATGTTCCTCGGCTTCTACTACAGCTTCATGCCGCTGCCCGAGCAGCCCATGCCGGCCCGCGCGGCGGATGACCGCATCGGCCATTTCGTCAGCACCAGCTTCGATTTCACGGACGACCTCAAGCCCGAGCAGACCAGCCATGCGGTGAACCGCTGGCGCCTGGAGAAGAAGGACCCGGCGCTGGCCCTGTCCGAACCCAAACAGCCCATCGTCTACTGGCTGGACAAGAACATCCCCGTGAAGTACCGCGAGTCGGTGAAGCAGGGCGTGCTGGCCTGGAACGCGGCCTTCGAGCGCATCGGCTTCAAGGACGCCATCGTGGTCAGGCAGCAGGAAGCCACGGACACCTTCGACACGATGGATGCGCGCCATGCTTCCGTGCGCTGGTATGCGGGCGTGGACGCGGGCTTCGCCATCGGCCCCAGCCAGGTGGACCCGCGCAGCGGCGAGATCCTCGATGCCGACATCGGCATGAGCGATTCCTTCGCCCGCAGCGCGCGCCGCATGGCCAGCGAGGACACGCGCTTCGGCGCCGAGCAGTTAGGCCTGGAACACAATGAAGCGCGCTGCGACTACGGCATGGCGTCGGCACAGGAAATGGGCTTCGCGATGGATCTGATGGAAGCGCGCGGCGAATTCGAAATGGACAGCCCGCAAGCCGAGGCGCTGGCGCAAGCCTATGTGCGCTCCATCATCATGCACGAGGTGGGCCACACGCTGGGCCTGCGGCACAACTTCCGCTCGTCCACCATCTACAGCCTGAAGCAGCTGCAGGACAAGGCCTTCACCGCCAAGAACGGCATGACAGGCTCCGTCATGGACTATACGCCCTTCAACCTGGCCGTGAAGGGCGAGCAGCAGGGCGAATACGTCACCTCCGTGCTGGGGCCATACGACTATTGGGCCATCGAATACGCCTACAAGCCTATCGCGCCGGAACAGGAGAAGGACGAACTGGCGCGCATCGCCAGCCGCTCCAATGAACCGCAACTGGCGTTCGGCACCGACCAGGAAGCGTATGGAGGCGTGTCCGACCCCGGCGTGAATGTCTTCGACCTGGGCGACGATCCGCTGGCCTACTTCCAGCGCCGGCTGGCCATGTCGCGCGAGCTGTGGGACCGCGTGCAGACCCGCCGCCTGAAGCCGGGCGAAAGCTACGAGTCGCTGCGCCGCAGCTTTGAACACGGCTTCTCGCAGTTCGCGCGCGTGATGCCGGTGGTGGTGAAATACGTGGGCGGCGTCACGCACCTGCGCGACCACGCGGGAACCGGCCGCGCCACGTTCACGCCGGTGTCTGTGGAGCGCCAGCGCGCCGCGCTCAAGCTGCTGACCAACAACCTGTTCCGCGCCGACAGCTTCAAGTTCGCGCCGGACATGGTGAGCCGCCTGGGCGGCGACCAGCTGATGGCGCGTTTCAAGCCGGACGTTTCCGTGGGCAGCTATGTGCTGTCGCTGCAATCGGCCGCGCTGGACCAGCTGATGTCGGACCCGGTGGCCGGCCGCCTGCTCGATTCGCAGGAAAAGGTGGACAAGCCGAAGAAGGCGCTGGCGCTGGACGAGCTGTACACCACGGTGCAGTCGGCGGTGTGGAGCGAGCTCAAAACCGGCAAGGACATCAACAGCATGCGGCGCAATCTGCAGCGCGAACACCTGAAGCGGGTGGCCTCGTCGCTGCTGCGCGTTTCGCCCGGTACGCGGGCCGACGCGCGCAGCCTGCAGCGGCAGCAGGCGCTGGCGCTGCAGCGCGATATACGCGGCGCCTTATTTGGCAACCACACTGGTTCCGGCTCCCTCAGCAACGAGGCGAGAGCCCACCTGGCCGAAAGCTATGAAACGCTGAGCCAGGCCCTGAAAGCGCCGATGATGCGCGCGGGCGCCTGATTTGCGGGCTTATCTGCAAGCCCGCCTGCGCGCGCTCCTGCGCTTGGCCGGCGCGTTTCCGCTGGCTTTCTCGCTCGCCGTTGCGCTGCTCGCCGCGCCGCCGCTGGCTGCGGCGGATGACGGCGTTCTGCGCATAGGCTCCAAGCGTTTCACCGAATCCTACATCCTCGGAGAAATACTGCTGCAGACCGCCGCGCCGCACGCCAGGGCGGAACACAAGCAGGGGCTGGGCAACACAGCGATTGTGCTGGCCGCGCTCAAGGCTGGGTCGATTGACGTCTACCCCGAATACACGGGCACCATCGCGTTCGAAATCCTGAAGCGCAGCACGCCTGCGCCACTGGAGCAGCTGCGGCGCGAACTGGCGCCGATGGGGCTGGGCGTGGCGGTGCCGCTGGGCTTCAACAACACGTACGCGCTGGCCACGCGCGGAGACGGCGGCGCGCGCACACTGAGCGCGCTGGCGGGGCAGGGCGGCTACAAGTTCGGCCTGTCGCACGAATTCATCGGCCGCGCCGACGGGTGGCCCGGGCTCGCCCAGCGCTACGGCCTGGCGCAGAAGCCGATGGGGCTGGATCACGGCGTCGCCTACGAAGCGCTGGCGCAGAAGCAGGTGGACGTGATCGACATCTACTCCACGGACGCCAAGATCGGCCAATACGGCCTGCGTGTTCTGGAGGACGACAAAGGCTACTTCCCCCGCTACGACGCCGTGCTGCTCTACCGCCTGGACGCCGCGCAGCGCTTCCCCGCCGCCTGGCGCGCCATCCAGCAGCTCGAAGGCCGCATCTCCGCCGCCGGCATGATCGCCATGAACGCCGCCGCCGAAGTCGAGGGCAAGAACTTCACCTCGGTCGCTGCCGCCTGGCTCGCAGCCCAGGCCAGCTCCCGCGCATCCGCGCCAGCCGCCGCCGCCGCCGCCGCGACACCGGCTCCAGCCGCGCGCCCCGGCCTGCTCGCGAAAATCTTCGACGCCAGCCTGTGGACGCTCACGCGCCAGCACATCACCCTGGTGCTGCTGGCGGTGGCGCTGGCCTGCGCCGTGGGCGTGCCGCTAGGCGTGCTGGCCGCCTACGTGCCGCGCCTGCGCCAGACAGTGCTCGCGCTGACCGGCGTGCTGCAGACCATCCCCTCGCTGGCCCTGCTGGCCATGATGATCCCGCTGCTGGGCAGCATAGGCACGGCGCCAGCCCTGGTGGCGCTGTTCGTGTACGCCTTGCTGCCCATCGTGCGCAACACCTGCACCGGCATAGGCCAGGTTCCGCCCGGCCTGAAACTGGCGGCGCAAGGATTGGGATTGAGAGGATGGCACCAGCTGGTGCATGTGGAATTGCCGCTGGCCATGCCGGTGATACTGGCGGGCGTGAAGACGGCTGCGGTGATGAGCGTGGGCACGGCCACGATAGCGGCCTTCATCGGCGCAGGCGGCTACGGCGAACGCATCACCATCGGCCTGGCGCTGAACGACAACGACATGCTGCTGGCGGGCGCGCTGCCCGCCGCTGTGCTGGCCCTGCTGACGCAAGGCCTGTTTGAACTGCTGGAACGCTGGGCGGCGCCGGCGGGCCGGGCCGGCCGATAATCAATCCGTGGCCAGCTGCGACAGCGCGTCGCCGGTCACGCGGCAGATGCGCCAGTCCGGCATCACGGTAGCGCCCATGCCCTGGTAGAACTTGATCGCGTTCTCGTTCCAGTCCAGCACCGACCACTCGAAGCGGCCGCACTTGCGTTCCACCGCCAGCTGCGCCAGCGCCACCAGCATCTGCTTGCCATAGCCCTTGCCACGGCAATTCTGCTTTACGTACAAGTCTTCCAGGTACAAGCCCTTCTGGCACAGGAAGGTGGAGAAGTTATGGAAGAACAGGGCGAAGGTCACCACTTCGCCGTTTTCCACGCCTACGATCGCCTCGGCGGCGGGATGGTCGCCGAACAGGCTCTCATGCAGCTTGGCCTCGTTGGCCACCACCATGTGCTCCAGTTTTTCAAACACCGCCAGCTCAAAAATCATGCCGAAAATGGCATTCACGTCTTCAGGCAGGGCGGGGCGGATGGACAGGCTAGTAGAGTTCATTGCGCTTCAAGTTGGTTTTCTAAAGGGACGGATTTTGCGGATTTGACGGACGATGCGGGCGCCTTCAATGCCCACACCACGCTGGACAAGCACAATACCATGCCGAACCACTCCATGGCACCGGGCCGGTAGTGCTCCAGCTGGATCGACAGCAGCACCGAGATCACCGGCGTCACCACGCCGATATACACCGCCTTTTGCGAACCGATGCGGTGGATCAGCGTGAAATAGGCGCCGAAGGCGATCACGGAGCCGAACACGGACAGGTAGACCAGGCCGGCCCAGTAGCTGGGGCGCGACGGCAGGCGGAATTCCTGGCCGTTGAGCAGCGCCCAGCAGGCCACCGCCAGGGTGCCCCAGAACATGGCCCAGGCCATGGTCAGGAATACGTTCGAGGACTCCTCGCGCACCTTCACCACCACCACGTTGCCGATGGTGCTGGCCATGGTGGCGCACAGCGCGAGCGCGAGGCCCAGCAGGAAGTGGCCGCTGCCGCCGGACAGGATGTCTTTCCAGGCGTGGTGGATGGCGTCATAGAACAGCAGGATCACGCCGCAGATCGACACCGCCGCCGCGCTCCACATGCGCCAGGTGAGCGGCGTGCCGAACATGAAGCGGTTGCAGATCGGGGTCCAGAACACCATCAGCACGAACAGCACGGCCACCAGTGCGGACACCAAATACTGTTCCGACGTGTAGGTGCACACATAGCTGATGGCGAAGGTGGCCACGCCCTGCAGCAGCATCCAGCGCTGCACCTTCCACGGCATGCGCAGGCGGTCGCCGCGCAGCAGGCACCAGGCGAACAGCGTGGCCGAGGCCAGGCCGAAGCGGTAAACAATGGAAACGGCCGGGGCGACGTCGCCCAGCTGCAAGGTGATAGCCCAGAAGGTAGAACCCCAGATCAGGCAGGCGATGGCAAAGAGGATAGGCGAGGACATCCGCGCAGTATACGGATTTTCGCACCATCTTGCTCGGCGGATAGCGTCAGTAAGCCAATTTCAGGCGGCGGTACAGGAAGCCCAGCACGAACAGCGGGCCGATCAGCAGGAAGCGCACATCGTCGAAAAAGGACGGTTTTTTGCCCTCGATCTTGTGGCCGATGAACTGGCCGGCCCAGGCCAGCACGAAGATGGCGACCGACAGCGGCAGGATGGCCGGCGGCGGCAGCACCGACAGCACGCCCAGCATCAGCAGCGACATCACCAGCATGCCGGCGGCGAAGGGGATGGACAGGCGCACATAATACGCCAGCGACAGCAGCACCACGCCCAGCGCCGCCATGGGTTGCAGGCTCCAGATCAGGCCCAGCAGGGAAAACACGATGGCGGGCACGCACACGAAATGGATGATCTCGTTGGTGTGGTTCAGATGGCTTTCGCTATACTTGGCCAGCAGGACATCGATGGGACGCGGTTCACTCATGCTCAGAATCTCCAGCATTGTTATTGTTCAGTACTACCGTTCGATTCTACACTGTAAGCCCGCCCTCACAAGACGTCATGACGAACAAACAAGAAACCCTGGCGCTGGCCGGCTTGGCCCCGGTAATCGACGTCCGCACGCGCATCCTGATACTGGGGAGTTTCCCGGGCGCCGCCTCGCTGGCGGCGCAGCAATACTACGCCCACCCGCGCAACGCGCTGTGGCCCATCCTGTCGGCGCTGACGGGGGAGGATCTGGCCGGGCTGCCATACGCCAAGCGCCTGCCGCGCCTGCTGGCGCACGGTTTCGGCCTGTGGGATGTATTGGGCGCCTGCGAGCGCGAAGGCAGCCTGGATTCCGCCATCCGTAAGCCCGCCGCCAACGACTTCGCCCGGCTGCGCGAGCTGTGCCCATTGCTGGAAACGGTCGGCTTCAACGGCCAGACTTCAGGCAAGTTCGCGCCGCAGTTTGCCGCCGAAGGCTACCGCACGTTGGTGTTGCCCTCGACGTCGCCCGCCCATGCTTCGCTAACGCTGGTACAAAAGCTGGAGCATTGGAAACTGTTGCTCTGAGTTGTACTAACAAGGATCGCAGCCCTTTTTCAAGGAGTCCAACCATGCAAGTGCCAGCTGCAAGCCAGGGCTAATCCGCTGCCGCGAAATGCGCCATCTGGTCCGCGTGGGCTTTGAGGAAAGCGGGGCGGGCGGTGGCGCGGGCGACGTAGGCGCGGCAGGCGGGATAGTCGGCCAGGCCGTCGAAACGGTCCACCAGGCGCAGCACGTCGGCCATCACGATGTCGGCGATGGAGAAGGGGCCGGCCAGCCATTCGCGCTTGGCCAGCAGCGGCTCAAGGTGCGCGAGCCGGGATTTCTTGAGGAAGCTGTCCATCATGTTCCAGCCCGGCGTGCCGTCATTGTTGCCCGAGAATTGCAGGAGGGACCACGGCAGGCTGGCCATCTCGACCGAATTGAGGGCGGCGAACAGCCACTCCAGGGTCTCGGCGCGGCCGCGCGGGCCGGCCGGCAGCAGCGCCTCGCTGCGTTCGCCCAGGTGCAGCAGGATGGCGCCGGTTTCGAAGATGGAGAGGTCGCCGTCGGTCAGCCACGGTACCTGGCCGAAGGGCTGGTGCGAGAAGTGATCGGCATTCCTGTCGCTGAAGGGCACGCTCTGCACGCGGTAGGGCAGCCCTGCCTCTTCCAGCGCCCAGCGCACGCGGATGTCGCGCACGAAGCCCCTCGGCATTTCGGGCACCCAGTCGAAGGTGACGAGGACCAGCGGCTTGGCGGCCAGGTCAGCAAGCAGTTCGAACGCCAGCGTCCATCCCTGCGTATGTTCGGCGCAGGCCACCTGGCCGGGCAGGCGCTCGTGCGTGAGCACGATCTCGGTGCCGGCGCTGGCGACGTTGAACTCCACCGTCACCAGCGTTTCGCTGTGCTGCGTGGCGTCGGAAATCCAGGTGAAGCTGAGTTTCCGGTTGCGCTCGATCTGGCGGTACACGCCATGGTGGCGCAGGGGCTTGTCCGGGTAGTGCATCAGCACCTCGAAGGCGCCGCCCACGCGCGCATCCACGCTGGCGGTGCTCAGCGCGGTTGTGCCGGGATGCATCCATTGCGCGAGGCTGTCCGGGTCCAGCCAGGCGTCGAACAGCTCGTCGACGGTGGCGGCGATGGTGCGTTTGACCACGATGGTGCTGCTGTCTGCTTGGTTCATTGCGTGCTCCCGGGTTTGTCGGTGCTGCGTTTTTTGAGTACAAAGTCTTCCAGCGCGGCCAGGCGGCCTTCCCAGAAGCGGCGGTAGAACGCCATCCACTCGGCGGCTTCCGCCATCGGTGCGGCGTTCAGCGACAGCACATGCTCGCGGCCCTGCACCCTGCGCGTGACCAGTCCTGCGCGTTCGAGGATGCGGATGTGCTTGGAGGTGGAATTAAGCGAAATCGGAAATGCGCTCGCCAGCTCCGTCACGCGCGCGTCGGACTGCGCCAGCCGCGCCAGGATGGCGCGCCGCGTGCCGTCGGACACTGCCGCGAACAGTTCATCTAGCTGATTTGTTTTATATTCACCCATAAGGGTTAATATAGGCGCGCAAGAATTCGGCGTCAAGCGGTTTTGTGCGGTGCGCGAGGCTGTAGAATGCCGCCAACTGAGGAGGGTGGCATGCTGAAAATTTCGAGAATACTGCACGCGGGCTATGTGTTCGAGTGCGAGGGCGCGCAGATCGCGTTCGACACCATCTTCGAGAATCCCTTCAGCCGCAACTGCCACGCCTTCCCGGACGTGCGCTTCGACCACGAGCAGATCCGGCGCCAGAAATTCGCCGCCGTGTTCATCTCGCACTTCCACGACGACCACTGTTCGCTGGAGAGCCTGGACCTGCTGGACCGCGCCACGCCGCTGTACATCTACTGCATCTTCGACGAGCTGTTCGACATGGTGCGCCAGCTCGGCTTCACCAATGTGCAGCAGCTGCGGCTGAACGTGCCGGTGCACATCGGCCCGTTCGAGGTGGTGCCGCGCGAGGCGATGGATGCGGATGTGGATTCCATGTTCCAGGTGAAGGCGGCCGGCATGAATGTGCTCAACGTGGTCGACTCGTGGATAGACGAGACCACGCTGGCCCAGCTGGCGCAGGAAGGCCCGTGGGACATGGTGCTGTGGCCGTTCCAGACCATGCGCGAGATCGAAGTCCTGCAGCCGTCGCGCAGCAGCGCCGCGCCGCCGGAGCTGCCCGAGGAGTGGATCGCGCAGCTGAAGGTGCTCAACCCGCGCTACGTGGTGCCGAGTTCCTGCCAGTTCCTGCAGGAGCCCTGGTCCTGGTACAACCGCGCCTTCTTCCCCATCAGCTACCGCCAGTTCACGCGGGAGGTGGGCGAGGCGCTGCCGCAGGCGCAGGTGGTGCGGCTCAATCCTTCGGTGTCCGTGCTGCTGGACGCGGCCTCGCTGACGGCCGCGCCGCCGCTGCCGTGGATTGCGCCGATGGGCGAGCAGGACGTGGACTACCAGTATGAAGGCAACGCCGCGCCGCCCGCCACGGCCGACATCGCGCGCCATTTCGCGCCGCTCACGGCGGAGCAGCACGCGCGGGTGATGGATTACTGCCGGGTGGGGCTGCTGGAAAAATACGGCGATGTGGAAGCGTCGTCCGAATACTTTGATCAGCCGCGCATCTGGCAGCTATCGGTCTACGGGCATGATGGCCAGTGCGCGCAGTTCCGCTACCGGCTGCAGGCGGACGGCGCGGCCCTGGCCGGCGGCAGCGCGGGGCCGCTGGGCTGGACCACGGAGATCCCGGCGGCCAAGCTGTACGCCGCGCTGGAGCTGGGCGAATCGCTGACGTCCATGTATATGCGCATCAACGACGCCGTGTTCGATGCCGCCACCGAGCAGGACCTGGCGGAGGCGGACGCGGTCGACGACCCCCTGATACGCTGCCTGTTCAGCGATACCTTCGGCGCCTACCAGGCCGCCCAGCTGCGCCGCCTACTTGCCCAGCAAGGCCAGTGACTGTTCCCAGTCGCCGCTCCAGTCGTACAGGAAGTCGTGCGATTTGAAGGCGCGCTTCAGGGAGCCGATCGGCACGCCGTACACGTCGTGCAGGCCGAGCGCCAGCGTGACCGGGTTCCACACGGCGTTGCGCTTGGACTTCCTGGCGCTGGCTTTCACGCGCGCGCCGTCGTCGCCGAAGATGCCGATGGCGCCGTCCAGCGCCTTGTCCATATCCAGCTTGGCCAGGCGCCCGAACGCGGCCAGCACCTCGGCCTTGGGAATGCCGAACTGCGATTCGCGCGCGCTCTCCACCTTGGGCGGCTTGGCCGCTTCCTCGGCCTCGTGCTTGATACGCCCGGCCAGCTTCTCCACTTCCTTCTTCAGGAAGCGCAGTTCGTGCAAGGCGCGGCGGAAGCCCGGCTCCGGCAGCCGCGTGACGATTTTGTAGGCGTCCTTGGTGATGGTGATGAGCACGTCCTCGCTGCCGGCCGCCAGGCGCTGCGCGTCGCCTTCGTAGAAGATCGGCGCGGCGTAGCCGCCGTTGGCGTCGCCGAACAGCTCGGGGTAGGCGGCGTCGTAGTCCAGCCACACGTAGGGCGTGAGTCCGTGCCCGATCAGCCGCGCCAGCGTCCATGGGGTGGCGGTCTGCTGCGCCAGCCAGGCGCAGGCTTCGGCGGTGGTGGCCCGGAAGGGCAGTTCGGTGGTGCTGGAGGGATCCATGATTTTTTCTGAGAAATAGTTTTGTGCGCCGCACAAATGTGTGATACACTCGTGTCTTCGGTGGAGTTCTGAACCCCGCCGCCCCCTACGGGACAGCCGGTGCCGCATGTGTAAAGCAGTGAAGCTCATCAGGCCGGAGGGGATTGTAGTTCAAGATACGATAGTCGGTTTACACATTGGAGGCACTATGCAGATAGCATGGGCGTCCGAAGCTCCGGCACCGCGCAGATAGCACGGGCCAAGCAGCGATTGTAGCATTATTGGCAATACATTGAAACGAAGCCCGCAGCAAGCGGGCTTTTTTTTTCCTACCTCCCGTCCTCCCCCCGTTGGTCCCCGAATTGGCGCAGCAGCGCCCACACAGGAGTAAATGCATGGCTAAAGAAGAACTGATCGAAATGAGTGGCGTGGTGTCCGAAGCGCTGCCGGAACTGCGTTTCCGCGTGGACCTGGACAACGGCCACAAGCTGATCGCCTACACCTCGGGCAAAATGCAAAAGAACCACATCCGCATTCTGGCGGGTGACAAGGTGACGCTGGAACTGTCGCCGTACGACCTGACCAAGGGCCGTATTATTTTCCGCCATATCGAAAAACGTGGCCCGGCGCCGACGCAGAGCTTTCCGCGCCGCCGCTAAGCCGCCAAGCTTCACCGTAACGCCCTGTTACGGCATTACCTGCAGCGCGATACCCGACGCCATGCCTGGCGCGTGGTAGACGCGCTGCGTGCCTTTCTTGAAGTCCTCCGGCTTCGCGCGCGGAATCTCCATGAAGGTTTGCGGGTTCAGGTCCACCAGCGGGAACCATGAACTCTGCACCTGCACCATGATGCGGTGGCCGCGCCGGAAGGTGTGGTTCACTTCGCCGATGCTGTAGTCCAGCGCTTCCACTTTCCCCGGTACGAAAGGCTCTGCCTTTTCAAAACTGCGGCGGAACTTTCCGCGCAGCGGATTGCCGCGCACCAGCTGCTGGTAGCCGGCCATATTCACCTGCGGCGGCCCCACGTCGTGCTCCTCGTCCTTGCCCGCCTCCTGCTTCGGATAGTCGTCCGGATACACGTCGATCAGCTTCACCACCCAGTCCGCGTCGGTGCCGCTGGTGGACACGAACAGCTTGGGCGACACCGTGCCCGCCACCGTCACATCCTCCTCCAGCACGTCGCTGCGGTACACCAGCACGTCCGGCCGCGAGGCGGCGAAGCGCTGGTCCGACACCATGTATTCCTTGGGCACGCCGGTGGCCGGGTAGCCGATATACGGCACCGGCTTGGCCGGATCGCTCACATATTCGTCGTAGCCCGCGCCGGTGGCGGCGGCCGGCTGCTGCCAGCCCAGCGTGCCGTTGGCGCCGAAGTACAGCGTGCGCGCCTTGGCCTGCTGCGGCGGCCAGGCGCTGTAGCTGCGCCACACATTGCTGCCGGTTTCGAACACGCGCACATTGGCCGGGGCCGGGCCTTTTTCGTCCTTCAGGTGCTGCTCGAAGAAGGGCAGCAGGATCTGCTGGCGGTAGTATTCCGAGGTCTTGGCGTCGAAGCGCACATGGCCCAGGCGCTTGCCCTCGTCGGCCGCCCAGCCGCCATGCACCCACGGTCCGATCACCAGGCCGTTGTAGATGGCCGGGTTGTTGCGCTTGATGGACTGGTAGGTGGTGAACGGGCCTTGCGGGTCTTCCGCGTCGAACCAGCCGCCGACGGTGAGCACGGCGGCGCGCACATTCTTCAGGTGCGGCGCGATATTGCGGCTTTGCCAGAAGGCGTCGTAGGTGCTGTGCTCCACGTTCGGCCAGAACAGCGCGCGCTGCTTGTCCGTCATGGTGGCGCCGATTTTTTCCAGCGTGCGGTGCTTGAGGAAGAAGTCGTAGCTGTCGCTGCCGCCGTAGTCGAAATCGGTCCAGGTGGCCGGCAGCGGCGTGGGGTTCGGTTCCTCGGTGAAGGCGGCGTAGAAGTCGAAATTGGCGGCCAGCATGAAGGCGCCGCCGTGGTAGGAGTCGTCGTTCATGTACAGGTCCGTCACCGGCGCCTGCGGCGAGGCGGCCTTGATGGCCGGGTGCGAATCGATGATGCTGGCCGAGGTGTAGAAGCCCGGATACGAAATGCCGTGGATGCCGACCTTGCCGTTGTTGTTGGGGACGTTCTTCAGCAGCCATTCCACGGTGTCGTGCATGTCCTGGCTCTCATTGCCTTCGCCCGGCTTGCGGCCGGGATTGACGTGCGGCGTCATCTCCTGCCATTTGCCTTCGGACATGAAGCGGCCGCGCACGTCCTGCTTGACGAAGATATAGCCGCTGGTCTCGAACTCGCGCGACGGCCCCACGTGCTTGGGGTAGAAGTCCACGCCGTAGCGCAGCTTCTCGTCCACGGTCACTCCGGCGCTGTAGGGCGTGCGCTGCACCAGGAAGGGATAGCGTTTGGACGTGTCCTTGGGCACGTAGACGGCGGTGAACAGGCGCACGCCGTCGCGCATGGGGATGCGGTATTCGTATTTGGTGTAGTGCTCGCGCACCGAGTATTCGTCGGGGGCGGCGGCCGGCGCAGGAGCGGCGGCTGCACTGCCGAAAGCCAGCAGCAGGCCGAGGGCCAGGGCGGAGAGGGGGGAGCGCAATGCGGTCATGGGCGTTTACGTGGTCTGGACTAAGCCAGACAGTGTAACCCGCCCCTGACCTGCCTTGTCAATTTGAATAGGCGTTGCGCTGGCGTTCCTGGAAGCGCAGCTTGTCCAGCTTGGCCGCATACAGCTCGTGGTCGTTGCGCGTGGTGCTGTTGTCGCGCGCCAGCTTCATGTGCTTGTCGGCCGTGGCCAGGTCGCCCAGCTGATAGGACGCCACCGCCAGCCAGAAGTGGAACTCGTGGTAGTAGGGGGCGCGGTCCACTTCGCGCGCGAACAGCTTGCGCGCCTTTTTATAGTCGCCTTCTTTCATGGCCTGCTGGCCAAGATTGAAGAAATGGAAGGGCGGATAGGGTTCCAGCCGCGCCAGCTCTTCGCGCATGGCGGCCGCTTCGAGCGGGCGGCCCAGGCCGTCGAGCACCTGGACCAGGTTGAACATGGCGACGGTGTTATTGGGCTGCAGCACATGGGCGTAGCGCAGCGCCGCTTCGGCCTGCTGCAGGTTGCCGTGGTGCTGGTAGACGATGGCCAGCGTGTTGTAGGGACTGAAGAAAGTGGGGTCGGCCTCGGCCGCCTTGCGCGCCCACCAGTAGGCCCGGTTCAGTTCGCGGCGCGACAGCGATTCGGCGGCGCGGTTGTTCATGAACATGGAAATAATGCGCCGTTCCGATATTTCCTTCGTCACCAGGTTCCTGGTGTCGGCGGGCGGCTCGAAGTCCACCACCATGTACTGGTTGGGTTCCACGCTTTGCACGTCCAGCATGCGCGGCTTGCCCAGCACCAGGTTGACGTGGCCGCTGGCGAAATACAGATTGCCGCTGCGGCTCCAGGATTCCTCGGTCGTGACGGCCTGGAACTGCACCGTCATATCCATCTCGCGCGCCATGGCCGCCGTCATCACCACCAGCGACAGGCAGTTGCCTTGCCGCGCCGCGAAGGTCTGCGCGGCGTTGCGCGTCATGGTGGAGTCGTATTCCAGCTGCAGCAGGTCGCGCTTGTACAGCGCATCGAACAGCACCAGCTGCGGCTCGCGCTTGGCGCGCGAGTTGATCAGCGAGTGCGCATATTTCTTCATCTCGTCCGTGAGGGCGAAAATCTGGTCGGGGCCGATATCGGCGTCGGGCTGGCCGAATAGCTGGTCGTGGAACAGCTGCGGAGGCGGGGGCGGCGGCGCCAGGGAGGCGCAGCCGGCAAGCAGCACGGACAGGAACAGGGCAGCAAAGCGTTTCATGGCACACCTCCATGAAACAAGTATCCTCGGCTGCATTGTGACTGTCAAACAGCAATTATGCGGCGGCGCGTCATGGCCGCGCAGGGCGGATCAGCCCAGCGGCTGGGCGTCCACCGGCTGGCCCTGGGCGTCGAAACGCTGTGCCACGGACACCGCCTGCAGGCCTATGGTGGCCAGCGCGTCGGCGATATTGTCCACTTCCAGCTGCAGGTCGCAGCCGAGGTCGATCGGCTGGTCGCAGGACAGCAGCGGCGCCGCGCCGGGCGCGCTGTACAGGTTTACGCGCAGCACCATGCTGCCGCGCACGTCGGCCGGGGCGATCACGGCGCTGGCGCCGGGATGCGCTTCCAGCGCCCGGCCCAGCTTGGCCATGGTGTCCAGCAGCGCGTATTCGGACTGCGCCTGTTCCTTGGCGCCGTAGAACAGGTCCTGGTACAGGAAGTTCAGCTCCAGCGGACGCGCGCCGGCCAGGCAGCGCTGCACCAGCGGCGCGGCGTCCACCGTCCACTGGCGGTAGCGCTCCATGCGCGCGGCGTAGTAGTCGTCCTGTTCCTGCTCGCCTTCCGGCGCCAGGTAGAACGGGTCGTCGGCGCGCTTCATGGCAAAGCCCAGCAGGAAGCGCAGCTCCAGCGCCGTGTCGTCCGCGCCGAAGGCGGTGGCGGCCCAGCCGCCCATGCTGCGCTCGAGCGCGGGCGCAGCGTGCATTTTCTTGTCCGTCATGGACGTGGTGGCTTCGCGCACCATGGCGTTGAGCTGGCTGTAGCTGACGCGGTCGATCTCGTCCAGGTCGTAGGCGTGCTGCACCAGCACCACCTTGGCCTTGGGGCTTTCCAGGCCGCCCTTGGTGAAGCTCTGCAGCAGCGCCTCGAAGGCCGCCTCGTCCTGGAATTCCTGCGCCTGCGCCAGGCCGCCCGTGCTGCGCACGAACACCGGGATGGCAAAGGCGTTGATCTCGACGTCGGGCTGGCCTTCGCGCCGCACCAGCACGGTGCCGGCCGCTTCCTCCACCGTGTCGCGCAGCAGGCGGTAGGCGTCCACGTCCTCGAAGCGGGCCAGTTCGATGGCGCTGTAGAGCAGCTCGTCCTTCTTCTGCTGCACGTATTTGCGCACCTGGCGCGGGAACTCGGCGGCCTTCTGGCGCAGCTCGGCGCTCAGCTGCTCGCTGTCTTCCTGTTCGGCCAGTTCCAGGGCGGCGGCGCACAGCGCCTCGGCCAGGAATTCTTCTTTGTCTTCGGGGGGCGTGCTGTTCTTGCGGGGGGCGGGGCGCTTATTTTTAGGCATGTGTGCGCGAAAGGCGTGTTTAGTGTTCGATGTGGAAGGTTTCGTGCAGCTCGTCGAGCAGGTCGGCGGCTTCGTCTTCGGACAGGCCGAGGTGGGCGCAGGCGATCTCGCCGCCCTTGTCCCATTCCAGCGAGCCGCTGTTGCCGTGGAAGCGCTGGATGCCCTTGTCTGCCAGCACCGACAGCGCCACCAGCGAGCGCACCGCGTCGTCGGTGGCGTCGTCCGTCATGACGGCGTAGTCGTGGTGGTGCAGGATGGCCCAGGACACGTCCGGCGACAGGCCCCAGTTGCGCGCCAGCAGGCAGCCGATGGCGGCGTGGTTGGTGCTGTGGCGGGCGTCTTCGATGGCGGTGAACTTGCGCTCGGCGTCCTGGCTGGCCAGGGCGAAAGTGTCTTTGTAGTCGGGGAAGCGCGCCATCAGCAGCGGCACGCCGATGTCGCAGAACAGGCCGAAGGTGTGGGCGATGTCCGGCGGGGCGATGCGCAGCTTGCGCGAGGTGAACACCAGCGCCTGCGCGCGGCGCGCCGAGACTTCCCAGAAGCTGTCCAGGTTGCCGTCCTTGCCGTCGATGGCCTGGCGCGCCAGCAGCCCGGTCAGCAGCGCGGCGCACTGGTTGATGCCGAGGAAGTTGATGGCCTGCTCGACCGACTTGGCCTTGCGCGCGGCGCCGAAGTAGGGCGAGTTGGCCAGCTTCAGCAGCGCGCCCGACATGCCCACGTCGTTGCCGATAATGCGGGCGATGCGGCGCGGCGACGGGTCCGCCTCGGCCAGTTCCCGTTGCAGGTCGACCAGCAGGCTGGGGCGCGGCGGTATGCGGATGGAGCGCAGCAGCGCGTCTTCTACCGTCGTTTCGATTACCGGGGCGGGGGCTGCAACTGAGGTCATGATGTTTAGGACAAAGGCGGGTCGGCGTGGATCTTCGATTATCGCTTGTTCCGCGTTGCTATAGCGCAAAATTCCAAGAAAAAAATGTAAATGCGGGCTGTTACATTGAAATATTGGCAGTTGAGCACCGCGTGGCGCGCTACCATTGCCGATATGACTACTTTCATAGCCGGGATAGATTTTAACGCACCTTCGCACGAGGTGGCGCCGCAGCTGATCGGCGTGACGGTGCTGGTGAACGGCGTGGGCGGGCGCATCGTGGAAACCGAGGCCTATGATATGAGCGAGCCGGCTGCGCACACCTACAACGGGCCGAGCGCGCGCAACGCCTCCATGTTCGGGCCGCCGGGGCATGCTTATGTGTATCTGTCGCACGGCATCCACTGGTGTCTGAATTTCGTGTGCCGGGAGCCGGGACACGGGGCCGGGGTGCTGATACGGGCCATCGAGCCGCTGGCGGGGCTGGACGCGATGCGGGTGCGGCGCGGCGGCGAGGATGTGCGCATGCTGTGCTCCGGGCCGGGCAAGCTGTGCCAGGCGATGGCGGTGACGCGCGCGCACAACGGGCTGGCGCTGACGGCGCCGCCGTTCGCGCTGCTGCCGCCCGCCGGGCCGATGGCGCTGGCCGTGGGGCCGCGCATCGGCATCTCCAAGGCGGTGGAGCTGCCGTGGCGCTTTGGGGAGGCGGGGTCGCGGTTTTTGAGCAAGCCGTTCCGGTAAGCGTATCAAAGCGACATATCGATACCGACGACGACGCGCCGGAACGCAGAGCTACTGGCGCGGCGTAGCAGTGATTGTTGCGCGCCGGTGTATTCATCAATGCGGCTCGAATCCTGCTGGAGCAGGTTCTCAAGATTGACCTTTAGCCGCGTGCCTGGTCCCAGACTCCAGCTGGTGTTGGCATTGAGCGTGAATTGTTTGCCCTGGTAGACACGTTCAGCCAGGCTCTTGCGCGTCCAATCAGCAGGAAGCCAGTTGGCGTCCATGTTCAGCTTGAGCGGCCATTTCACCGACGTATATGTCAAGGCGACTTTCGCGCGCCACGGGGACTGGCCTGATAGTCGGTTGTCCGGGGCGGGTATCGCCGTCAATTCGGAGTGGGCAAATCCAAGGCTGCCCAGAAGCTCCAGGTTAGGCGCGTCCAGCCACAAGTCGCGTGCGCCCAGCCGGCCTTCCAAATTGACGCCAATCACTTCTGCGCTGCCGATGTTGCGGGGGCGCGATACGTACCTCGGGACGCTGGCCCAAACCACGTTTTCCAAGGCAAGCTCGGTACTGATTTTGTCCAGAATCGTGCGCGAATATAATTCGATCACCGCCTCGCTACTCTTGCCAATGCCATGGGTGTAAGACAGGTTGGCCCCGAATGCACGTTCAGGACGCAAATTGGGATTTCCTGAGGAATCATTTGTCTCCGGAGTGTTTGCACCGCATCGCTGAGATCCGTAGCACTGTGCCAAGGCATTGATGTGGGGACGCAGCAGCATCTGCTCAACGTTGGGCGCTTGGAAGGTCCGGGCAAGCGATAGTCTGACCTGGCGCTTGCGGTCTCCGTTTATCCGGTGCGAAACGTGCAGGGTTGGCGACCAGATGATGAAATCGCTTTCGTCGTGAACGGCGCCTTCTTGCGTCTTGTAGGTGCGATATTCTGTGGACAGTCCGGCGCCAGCCGCCCAGCTCCGGTTAATGCGCCAATCATCCTGGATGAATGCCTGGTAGCGAGTTGACAGGGTAGAAATTTGATTGCCAAGCAAATTCAGGCTATTGTCCGGCAGCCCATCAACAAGGTCCGCGTAATCTGTGCTGCGGCGATTGCGCGCCAGCTTGATACCAGTCGCAACTTCATGTCCACCCGGATATTCCGTGTAGTAGTCAAGATCCACAAAATGGTTGCGGGCGTCTCGTTGCTCACTTTTCTGCACTATATGCCGGCCGCTTCCATCGCGCGCATCAAGCAGTGTGTTGTCGATGCCAATGGAATTCCAGCCTGTATTGAGGCGCAATTTAAGACGGCTCTCGGCATTGACTTTCCAGTTCCATTGCAGGGGAAGCGAGAGGCTGGTGAAGGGCTGCCGATTCCTTTGCTCTAGAGTCTGGAGTTGCGCACCATCCCAGCGGCGGCTTTCCGAGCTGCTGCTGACACTTTGAACCCGGCCTGCGTCCGGAGAAAAGCTAAGTTTGTGGTCCGGACTCAGGCTCCACGAAAGCTCGCCGCTGATGATGAGGGTGTCAAGGCGATCTTCGCCGCTGCGCACTCCGCTCAGCCGGGTCTCGCGTTGATCGTTAGCCTGGCGCAAAACCTGCGCGTATTCCACATGGTTGGGGGTGTTTCGTTGTCCCGCGCTCAATGCCAAGTTGTAGATCAGAGGGCTGTCCTCGGCGGCTCGATTGCTGGACCAGGATAGGTCTACACCATGCTTGCCTTCGCTGAAGAGGGTGTCAGCACGTAACTGCATAAACGTCTTCCTCTCAGCCTTGCGGCGAACGATGTTGATCGTTCCGGCAATGCCAAACGGTCCGGTTGCCGCAGTGGCCGACTTGATAATTTCGATATTCTCTACATGAACCAGATCCAGACCGAATGGGTCTGCCCCCTGAGGCGGCAGACCATCAATCAGAACTTGCGTATATCCGGGTAGTCCGAGCAGGCCCAACTGGCCGTTTTTACCAACAGTGATTGCCGGCTCCCGCCGCAAGATCTCTGCGACGTTCCGTGCCCCGCTTTCAGCGATACGCTTCTTCCCTATCAAGATCTTGCCCGCGACGAAATCGCGTGATGCCTCTAAATCCGATAGCCCGCCCGTGACGACAACTTGGGCAGGTACGGCTGCAGTCTTTTCAACTTCTTCCGCATAAGCCGGCAAGACGATAAAAAACAATAAATAACCGTATTTCTCAAGGTGAATAGCAATCTTGCTTTTAAGCCCAAACCTCAGTACTTGCATATTTTCCTGCACATGCGATCAAGCGAGTCCTTCAGGTCGTCCATCTCACTCTTTTCTATATCTTCCAGTTCCTTCAGTTTTTCCGGATTGGTCTCGCCCTTTTTTCTCTCTTGTATTGCTTTCAACTTGGCTTTGAATTTCTCGTTGGTGTATTCTGGTTCTTCAAAGGCAAGAGTAGTGCAGCGACGATGGCACTCTGCCGGCGGTGTTGCGGTCTGGGCGTAGACTATAGTCAGTTTTAAAAAAAATATTGCAGCAAAAGCAATTTTAAATTGTTTCATAGTGTTTTAAAAATCTTATATTAAATTATTTCCCAGGGTAACTCAATTTCTTGTATTTCTCCGCATCAAATCCTACAACCAAGCCAGTTCTTGATACGAGAATTGGCACATATTTTTCTTCAAGTTTGTTATAGGAGATTTCTGCGGTTTTAGATTGATCAATTAAAAGATCGTTAAAGGGGATTCCTGCCTCATTCAAGAATTTTCGCGCATTTGCGCAGTGAGCGCAAGTCGTAGTTCCGTAAAGAGTTAAACTGTGGGGGAGTCCGGTAACATGTTCTGCATAACTGCGGCTAGAAAAAGATTTTCGTGCTTCATACACAATTTTTGGTAACAGTGCACCTAGCGCAACGGCTACGACTACCGTCAAAAAAATGACGGCAAAATTTAGAATTAATTTATTAGTTTTTTTTATCAATTCATTGGCTTTCGCGTTAATGATAGTAGGAGTAAATGAATTGCTTATCTTTTTTGAAATTTAAAAAAGATTTAATAATTTTGATAGTGCTGCGCAATAGGAAATCTGTAAAGCCGCAAGTGGTCCCCTTGCGGCCACGTAAAATCTTATAGTTTGCAGATGCGTACGCAACCTTGCAAAGTGTAGGGGCCGCTATCCATGCAGTCTACCAAACATTGCATCTCTGGTGAAAGCGTACCGCCATTGTCTGCAAATGCATAGCTTCCAGCCAGAGCGGAAAAGAACAGGAACACCAAACCAGTCAAGCGCTTCATAGTTCACATTAATTTTAAAATGGCAACATTGCCTTTTTGAATCATATTGGTGGAAATTATATGAGTCAAGTTATTTTAGTGATATTTTTGAAAAAATTTGGATTGTTATTGTTACATAGGTGGTGGGCGGATGCGAGTAGAGAAAAATAACTGGGATGTTGCATTGTGAGAGTTTTTTGTTCGTTAGCTCGTGCTATGGAAGTAACGAATTATGCAGAGTGCCTCTTGATCGCACGCCTGCGTTGACACCGCGTATCCAAACTGTTTATAACGCGAGCAATGAGGCAGTTTCTGCGTTGCTGCGGTAATACTGCCGTACTACGCAACGACGATAGTGTGCGTGCCCCGCAGAGTTACTTGGATAGCGCATGGGTGTACTGGTCGACGGACGCTCCCCGTTTCTCGTAGTGTCGCAAGAGCCGTTGCGCAGGCATTGTGGGGCTATCCCCACTGGTCTCGGCCCCTAGTCTAATATTGTTATATCAATAATAATTGGATTGTACGAGCAGACATGCGCGCGACCTCATCCGCTTGTCGACACTGGCAGACAGCTTTTAGCCAAAGCAGGACTTTCATGAGGACTTTCTCGTCCTTGCCCATCGATTGCTTCGGGGAGACTTGCACGAAGCTCGCGTCATTTATCTGGCCACCGCGCGTACGTGCCTGTGTTTGGCCAACTGACGATTGGCCGCGTTGAAGATGCTTTCGCTGGCACTGGCTGGAAGATCAGGCGGTCGAGCAACTGGAACTCCATCTGCTAGTCGCTGAGATTGAACAACTGCTGGATCAACAGCACCCGCATCATCAATCTGGTCGGGAACGGCGGGCGGCCACCGCGCTCGCGGCTTGAGCATGGCGCGCTACCATTGCCGATATGACTACTTTCATAGCCGGGATAGATTTTAACGCACCTTCGCACGAGGTGGCGCCGCAGCTCATCGGTGTGACGGTGCTGGTGAACGGCGTGGGCGGGCGCATCGTGGAAACCGAGGCCTATGATATGAGCGAGCCGGCTGCGCACACCTACAACGGGCCGAGCGCGCGCAACGCCTCCATGTTCGGGCCGCCGGGGCATGCTTATGTGTATCTGTCGCACGGCATCCACTGGTGTCTGAATTTCGTGTGCCGGGAGCCGGGACACGGGGCCGGGGTGCTGATACGGGCCATCGAGCCGCTGGCGGGGCTGGACGCGATGCGGGTGCGGCGCGGCGGCGAGGATGTGCGCATGCTGTGCTCCGGGCCGGGCAAGCTGTGCCAGGCGATGGCGGTGACGCGCGCGCACAACGGGCTGGCGCTGACGGCGCCGCCGTTCGCGCTGCTGCCGCCCGCCGGGCCGATGGCGCTGGCCGTGGGGCCGCGCATCGGCATCTCCAAGGCGGTGGAGCTGCCGTGGCGTTTTGGGGAGGCGGGTCGCGGTTTCTGAGCAAGCCGTTCCGGTAATTGGCCGGAGCCGCTGTGCCGCTTACATGGCGGGTTACGCTGCGCTAACCCGCCCTACGCTCCCCATCATGTGGAGCCAGATCGGATCGGATCGTAGGGCGGGTTAGGGCGCAGCCCGTAACCCGCCGGCAGGGCGCCGACGCGGCACGGGAGGCACGACCGCCACGCCGCGCATCGGGCTGGCGGCCGCGCGGCGTTCACCGTGCTGCGCGGCCGGTGCCGGCGCGGGCTGTTCGGCCCCGCCGCCCTGGTCCAGCTGGAACACGCCCACGGCCTGCGACAGGTGCATGGTCTGCTCCTGCAGGCTGGCCGCCGCTGCGGCGGCTTGTTCCACCAGCGCGGCGTTTTGCTGCGTCACGTCGTCGATGCGCTCCACGGCCTGGTTCACTTCCGTGATGCCTTGCGCCTGTTCCGCGCTGGCGTCGCTGATGCGGGTGATGATGTCGTTCACCTGCCGCACCGAAGCCACGATGTCGTCCATGCTGCTGCCGGCCTGGTTCACGCAGGCGCTGCCGCTGTCTATGGTGGCCACGGACGCGGCGATCAGCGCCTTGATCTCCTTGGCCGCGCCGGCCGAGCGCTGCGCCAGCGTGCGCACTTCGGACGCCACCACCGCGAAGCCGCGCCCGGATTCGCCGGCGCGCGCCGCCTCCACCGCTGCGTTCAGCGCCAGGATATTGGTCTGGAAGGAGATGCCGTCGATGACGCCGATAATTTCGACGATCTTGCGCGAGCTGGCCCGTATCGTGTCCATGCTGTGCACCGCCTGCGCCACCGCCTCGCCGCCCTTGCTGGCCAGGCCGCTGGCGCTGGCCGCCAGGTCGCAGGCCAGGCGCGCGTTGTCGGCGTTCTGCCGTACGGCCTGGGTCAGGTTCTGCATGGCGCTGGCGGTTTCCTCCAGCGAGGCGGCCTGGCGCTCGGTGCGGTTGGACAGGTCCAGATTGCCACTGGCGATTTCGTGCGAGGCGGTGTCGATGGCCTGCACCGCGCCCGTCACGGTGAGCAGGGTCTGGTTCAGGTTGGCGATGGTCTGGTCCAGCGCGCGCGCGGTGTCGGCGATCTCGTCGCGGCCCTCGTTGCGCCGGCCCAGCACCAGCCGGCCCGCCGCCAGCTCCCGCACCGCTTCGCCGATGGCGCGCACGTCGCGCAGCAGCGCCGCGCGCACCCGCACCGTGGCCAGCAGCGACAGCGCCACCGACAGCAGCACCAGCCCGGCCATGGTCGCGCCCAGCGCATGGAAGCCGGCGCGCGCCTCCGCGTGGGCCTGTACGCTGAGCGTCTTTTCCAGGGCGGCCAGCTTGCCCAGCTGCTCGTTGAGCAGCACGAACTGGGCCTCGGCCTTGGCCATGGAGTTGGTGGCGATGGACTGGTCCACGGCCGCGATCTCCATGGTCTCCAGCACCTGCTTGCGGTAGGCCGCCAGCGCCTGCGAGGACGCGTCGACAATGGCGCGTTCGGCCGGATCGGCCACGGCGGCCAGCGCGGCCAATTGCTTGTCCACGCCTGCGTGGCGGCTCTTGATCTGCGCGCCCAGCGCGTCCAGCCGCGCCTGGGCAAAGCTGCCGTTGATCCAGGCCAGCAGCTGGTAGATATTGGCGTGCGCCAGCCGGGCGTCGCCCATCACGCTGGCGGTGGCCTGCAGGCGCGCGGCGCGCACCTGCACCAGGTTTTCCATGGCCGTGTTCTGGCGCACCATGCCGTACCAGGCGCTGGCCGACGTGGCCACCAGCAGCACCAGCACCAGGCCGGGCGCCAGCAGCAGTTTCGGTCCTATCCGCATTTTGTTCAGCATGGCTGCCTCCAAGGCTTATTTTTTGTAGATGCCCGCTTCGAGCACCACGTCGCCCACCCTCAGGATGTAGGTGGTCTTGGGTTCGATCTTGCCGGTGGTGGGGTTTTTGTACATATAGTCGACCCAGCCCTTGCCCTTCTTCGCGGCCAGCTCGATGATCTCGCGGCGGTATTTTTTGCCGTTGGCGTCCGGCACGTCGGTCAGGTCCTTGCCGACGATGGCGGGGTTGACCGGGTGCGCCAGCACGATGCCGGTGTTTATGTCGCGCATGTCCACGTACAGCGAGCCCTGCAGGAACTCCGGATCCTTGCCGCTGATTTTTTTCATCATCTCTTCCTTGCCGTTCGCCTTCATGAAGGCGGCGCCGCGTTCGGCCATGGCGATGGCGTCTTTTTCGGTGGGTTCGCTGTTGGCCGAGGCCGCTGCCGCGGCGGCCATTCCCAGGCAGAGCAGGGCGGTGTTCATCAGTCGTTTCATGGCTTGACTCCCAGGGTTGTGTGTGTCGGATTAATTTACGCTCGGCAGGCGGAGTCCGAATTGCGATAACGCAAGCTTGCTGCAAGTCATGTCCGCGCCATGCAGATGCATCAAAGATTTCTTACTTTCTAGAAAATAGCCGGTCGCAAATTGATGTAAGGCAACGCGAATGACCGCATGAAAACTACGATGAAGTGCCGCCAACCACTTCAGACTGGAGATCGCAATGACCGCAGACGCCATGCCCGTGAAGTTCAAGCCTTACACCCGCCAGACCATCAAGCAGGCCCGCCAGTGGGAGTGGATGCCCGAGGAATTGCGCGAGGCCACGCAAGTGGTGTCGCACGTGCTGCCCTTCCGCACCAATGAATATGTGCTGGACCAGCTGATCGACTGGAACAAGGTGCCGGACGATCCTATCTACCGGCTGGTGTTCCCGCACCGCGATATGCTGCCGCCGGAGGAGTACGCCCACCTGCGCGACCTGGTGCTGGTGAAGAAGGACGACGCGGCCATCGCCAAGTATGTGCACGGCATCCGCATGCGCATGAACCCGCACCCGGCAGGGCAGATGACGCACAACGTGCCGCGCGTGAACGACGCGCCGCTGAAAGGCCTGCAGCACAAGTACAAGGAGACGGTGTTGTTCTTCCCCAGCGCGGGGCAGACCTGCCACGCCTACTGCACTTTCTGCTTCCGCTGGCCGCAGTTCGTGGGCATGGACGACATGAAGTTCGACGCCAGGGAAACCACGCAGCTGGCGGCCTATCTGCGCGAGCACAAGGAGGTGACGGACGTGCTGATCACCGGCGGCGATCCCCTCATCATGAACACGCGCTCGCTGGCCGAGTTCATCGAGCCGCTGCTGGCGCCGGAGCTGGCGCACATCCAGAACATCCGCATCGGCACCAAGTCGGTGGCGTACTGGCCGCAGCGCTTCGTGTCCGACAAGGACGCGGACGACTTGCTGCGCCTGTTCGAGCGCGTGGTCGCGTCGGGCAAGAACATGGCCATCATGGGGCACTACAACCACGCGGTGGAGCTGCGCCAGGAGATTGCGCAGAAGGCCGTCAAGCGCATCGTCGGCACCGGCGCCACCTTGCGCATGCAGGGGCCGCTGATCAGGCATATCAACGAGGATCCGAAAAGCTGGGCCGAGCTGTGGACCACCGGCGTGAGGCTGGGTGCGATCCCGTACTACATGTTTGTGGAGCGCGACACCGGACCGCGCGAATACTTCCAGCTGCCGCTGGCGCGCGCGCACGAGATTTTCCAGCAGGCATACCAGATGGTGTCCGGCCTGTCGCGCACGGTGCGCGGGCCGTCGATGAGCGCCTTCCCGGGCAAGGTGGTGATAGACGGCGTGGCCACCATCGCGGGAGAGAAGGTGTTTGCCTTGCAGTTCCTGCAGGCGCGCAATGCGGACTGGGTGCGGAAGCCCTTCTACGCCAAGTACGATCCGGACGCGACGTGGATGGATGACCTGGTGCCGGCCTTCGGCAAGGACAAGTTCTTCTTCGAGGAAGGCGAGCCTGCGCCGCGCAAGATTATCCGGCTGGCGACGGCGCGCGGCGAAGCGGTGCTGCCGCCCTCGGGCTGCGGCTCGCACAGCAACGCGGCTTGACGCCATGGATGATGCCGAGTCGGCTGGCGGCGCTCCCCTTCGGCGGGTTACGGCGCACGCGCCTAACCCGCCCTACGCGCCAGCTGCATGTTCGATAACCCGCCGTGGAGGCGCCAATGACGGCGCCTCCTTGCTGGCGTATGGGGTGCCTGCCGTTATTGGCCGGGTGCGTGCACCCGGTTCGCTGCCGGGCGTGCAGGTGTTTTTCCTGGTGTTCCTGCCGTTTGCGCTGGGCCACTACATCTCCAGCCTGCTGCGCAATGTGAACGCCATCCTGGCGCCGCAGCTGATGGCCGAGCTGTCGCTCACGCCGGCGCAATTGGGGCTGCTCACCAGCGCGTACTTTTTTTCGTTCGCGCTGGTGCAGCTGCCGGTGGGCGTGGCGCTGGACCGCTACGGTCCGCGCCGGGTGCAGTTCGCCATGCTGTGCGTGGCCGCCGTCGGCGCGCTGGCCTTCGCGGGCAGTCGCGAATTGAACCAGCTGCTGCTGGCGCGCGCGCTGATGGGCGTGGGCCTGGCGGGCTGCTTCATGGCCGCCGTCAAGTCCATCTCCATCTGGATCTCGCCCGCCAAGCTGCCGTCGGTGCAAGGCTACCTGATCGCCGCCGGCGGCCTGGGCGCGGCCAGCGGCACCTTGCCGGTGCGGCTGGCGCTGCACTACGTGGACTGGCGCTGGCTGTTCATTGCGCTGGCGGCGGGCTGCGCCGTCATCGCGCTGCTGATCTACCTGCTCGCGCCCACGCCGCCCGAAGCGCCGCGCAAGCCGCAGCGCCTGCCCTTGCGCAGCATCCTGGCCGAGGTCTACGCCCATCCCGTGTTCCGCGACACGGCCGCACTGGTGCTGATTCCGCACGCGGTGTTCTTCGGCATCCAGGGCCTGTGGATAGCGCGCTGGCTGAACGACGTGGCACACTTCGACCAGCAGGCCATCGCCTGGCTGCTTTACCTCGGCATGGCGGCGGTGATCTTCGGCGCCATCTCGGTCGGCATGATCACCGAGTGGGCCGCGCGCAGGAACATTGCGCCGCTCAGCGTTGCCGCCGCCGGCATCGCCGTCTACATCGCCATCCAGTGCGGCTTTGTGCTGAACTGGGCACCGAGCTACCAGCTGCTGTCGGTGTTGTTTACGCTGGTGGGCACCATCACCGGCATCGAGTACGCCATCGTCGCGCAGGCCATGCCGCCGGGACTGACGGGACGCGCTTCCACTTGCCTGAACCTGTTGATTTTCCTGGGCGCGTTTGCCGTGCAGGCGGGCTTCGGCGCCATCGTCGGCCTGTGGCGGCCGGACGCCTTGCAGCACTATCCGGCCAGTGCCTACCAGGCCGCGTTCGGCGTGCTGGTGCTGCTGCAAACCGTGGGCCTGGTACGCTTCCTGATGCGCCGCCGGGGTGGCCTCGCGCGATCCGGTAAAATGGCGGCTATCAACTCCAAGGAAGATTATGAAACTGGTTCGTTACGGCCGGCCCGGCAAAGAGAAGCCCGGCCTGATAGATGATGAAGGCAAGCTGCGCGACCTGTCCGGCGTGATCGATGACATCGGTCCCGAGCAGCTGTCCGACAAGGCCATCAAGAAGCTGTCCAAGATTCCGCATGCGGATCTGCCGCTGGTGCGCGGCAATCCGCGCATGGGTGTGCCGGTGGCGAAAGTGGGCAAATTCATCGGCATCGGTTTGAACTACTACGACCATGCAGAAGAAATGGGCCTGCCGATTCCGAAGGAACCCATCGTCTTCATGAAGGCCACCACCTGCCTGTCCGGCGCGGACGATCCGGTGATGCTGCCCAAGGGGTCGAAGAAGACCGATTGGGAAGTGGAGCTGGGCATCATCATCGGCACCCGCGCGCGCTACGTGAGCGAGAAGGACGCCGAGAAGCATATCGCCGGCTACTGCGTCATCAACGACCTGTCCGAGCGCGAGTACCAGTTCGAGCAGGGCTCGCAATGGGACAAGGGCAAGGGCTGCGACACCTTCGGTCCCGTGGGTCCGTGGCTGGTGACGCGCGACGAGGTCTACCAGGTCAATAAGCTGGACCTGTACCTGGAACTGAACGGCAAGCGCATGCAGACCGGCAGCACCGAAAACATGATCTTCTCGGTGGCGCAGATCGTCAGCTACCTGTCGCAGTACATGACGCTGGAACCGGGCGACGTGATCGCCACCGGTACGCCGCCAGGCGTGGGCAACGCCCGCAAGCCGAAGCGCTTCCTGAAGAAGGGCGACTTCCTGCGCCTGGGCATCGCCGGCCTCGGCGAACAGCAGCAGGACGTCATCGCCTACCAGCAGTATTGAGCCGGCGGCAGTGGCGGGTTACGGCGTGCCGCCTAACCCGCCCTACGGTTGACGACCCAGCCCAGGTCTTATCGTAGGGCGGGTTAGCCCGCAAGGGCGTAACCCGCCGCTCACGCCAGCGCCCTCGCCAGCGCCTCCTGCAGCCGCCCCACAATCTCGGCCAGCTCCGCCTCGGTGGCGATAAACGGCGGCGCCAGCAGCACATGGTCGCCGCGCTCGCCGTCTATGGTGCCGCCCATCGGGTACACCATCAGCCCGCGTCCCATGGCCGCCTCCTTCACCGCCGCGTGCAGCCTTGCCGCCGGCGGGAAGGGCTCCTTGCTGTCCCTGTCCTTTACCAGCTCCAGCGCCCAGAACAGCCCCCGCCCCCTGATATCGCCCACGTGCGGATGCTGCCCGAACGCGTCCTTGAGCATGCGCTTGAAGGCCGCGCCGCGCACCGTCACCGCGCCCAGCAGGCAGTCGCGCTGGATGATGCGCTGCACGGTCAGCGCCGCCGCCGCCGCCACCGGATGGCCGATGTAGGTGTGCCCATGCTGGAACACGCCGCTGCCGTCGCGTATGCGCTGCACCACCTGCTCGCGCGCCAGCACCGCGCCGATGGGCTGGTAGCCCGCACCCAGGCCTTTGCCCAGCGCCACCAGGTCGGGCAGCACGCTCTCCTGCTCAACCGCGTACAGCGTGCCAGTGCGCCCCATGCCGCACATCACCTCGTCCGCGATGAACAGCATGCCGTACTTGTCGCACAGCGCGCGCACGCCCTTGAAGTAGCCCGGCGTGGGCGGAATGGCGCCGCCCGTGGCGCCCACCACCGGCTCTGCGCAAAAGCCGATCACGTTTTCCGGCCCGGCCGCCAGGATCTCCGCCTCCAGCTCCGACAGCAGGGACGTGGTGTAGTCGCCCAGCGTCTGCTGCGGCAGCCGGTCGCGGTACTCGTAGCAGGGCGACACGCGCCGTACGTCCATCAGCAGCGGCGCGAAGTGCTTGCGCCGGAACGCGTTGCCGCCCAGGGCGAGCGCGCCCAGCGTGTTGCCGTGGTAGCTCTGGCGGCGCGCGATGAATACGCTGCGCTGAGGCTGGCCGCTTTCAACAAAGTACTGGCGCGCCAGCTTGAGTGCCGTCTCCATCGCTTCCGAGCCGCCGGAGACCAGGTAGACGTGATTCAGGTCGCCTGGCGCGTCGTAGGCCAGGCGCGCCGCCAGTTCCTCGGCCACTTCGGTGGTAAAGAAGCCGGTGTGGGCGTAGGCCAGGCGGTCGATCTGCGCATGCATGGCGGCGGTCACGTCCGGATGGCCGTGGCCCAGCGAGGACACGGCGGCGCCGCCGCTGGCATCGATATAGCTGTTGCCACGGTTGTCGCGGATGGTGATGCCGCTGCCGCTGACGGCGATGGGGGGCGTGTGGCGCAGGCTGCGGTGAATGATATGGCTCATGTCGTCCTCGCGGTGGATAGGAAAGACGACGATAAAACGCCGCGCGTACGGGCTTGTTGATTTTTGTCTTGCCCTGCGCAATTAACAATGTTCCCACGGGGATACTGTCGGAATTCTTTACACCACTGGCCTATCATGGCCGCCAAGAAGTGCCTGAGAAAAACAAAAATGCCCTTTGCGAAATTAATATTGCCGGAGTGGCATGAAAAGTGCTTTATAGGCAATAGTAACAATTTGCCGGCCTTGGCCGATCATTAAAAATATTGAAAGATGACAACATGTTTAAATTCATGAAGTTCTCCCTGCCAGCGCTGCTGCTGGCTTGCTCGGCATTGAGCGCCAACGCTGCCGTCATCCAGCTGGGCAGTATTTCCAAAGCCTACGGCTCGGCTGGCGGTTCCGCCGCCAGCACTGGGGTAGGTTCGTGCGACACCCTCAATGCCAACTCGATCACGGTGCGCGACACGTCGCCGTCCAGCTGCAACCGTTTCAGCGACCTGTTCAACTTCAGCAACCTGGGCTATAAGAGCCTCGACCACCTGACCCTGACGCTGAGCTTCAGCGACACCGGCAATATCCTGGCGGAAGACTGGAGAATGCGCCCCGCCGCCGGCACGCTGGGTAGCGCCACGCTGTACGACATGACCAATACCGGCAGCGGCAATGGCAGCACCACCCAGTCGTTCATTATTTCCGGCGCACAGAGTGATGTGTTCAGCTTGATTTCCAGCAGCCACAATTTCAACCTCTGGTTCGCCGAGCAGAGTACCGGCGCCGATACCTTCAACCTGATCTCGGCCAAGCTGGACGTGTACGGCACTGTGCCCGAGCCGTCGAGCGCCGCCTTGCTGGCGCTGGGCCTGGCCGGCGCGGGCCTGCTGCGCCGCCGCGCACGCCGCTAGGCATCCGCAGGAGGCGGCGCGCCGGTTGCGTTTCCATGGCAGTTGCTGGACACTCTGTCCAACGCAACGATCTCCCAGCCACCATGACCGACCGCCTGCCTCCCATCCCTCTCGAGCAATTGAACGCTGCCCAGCAAGCGGTGGCGCAGGCCGTGATAGACGGCCCGCGCGGCGCCTTGTACGGCCCTTTCGTGCCCTTGATACGCAGTCCCGAGCTGATGTCCGCTGCGCAGCAGATGGGCGAGTATCTGCGCTACCGCAGCGCCATCGGCACGCGCTTGTCCGAGCTGGCCATCCTGGTGACGGCGCGGCAGTGGGACCAGCAGGTGGAGTGGGCGATACACGCGCCCATCGCCATGGCGGAGGGCATCAGCCCCGCCATGGTGGAGGCCATCGCCGCAGGCCGGCGTCCCGCCGCCATGACGGACGGGGAGGCGCTGGTGCACGACTTCTGCGTGGAGCTGCAGCGCAACAAGCGCGTGAGCGACGCGACCTACAACGCGGCGCTGGCGCTGTTTGGCGAGCACGGCGTGGTCGATCTGATGGGGTTGAACGGCTACTACACTTTCCTGGCCATGCTGATGAATGCGGCGCAGACGCCCGCGCCGCCGTCCAGCGCGGCGCCGCTGCCGTAGCGCAGGGCTGTCAGGCAGGCGTGACGTTGCGCTGTATCCAGAGCAGCATGTCGCGCCAGATGCGCTCGATTTCGGCGTCCGGCGGCAGGGCCTGCGCGTGCGGCAGCTCGATGGTGATCACCGGCACCTGCTTGTGCCGGCCGCTGTAGTTGCCCAGCGAGCCGGGATAGACGCCCACCGGGCGGTAGGACAGGTGGCCGAAGCTGCGCGGCGGTTCCGGCTTGCCGTCGAAATCCAGCACGCCGTAGGGCGCGTGCACGGAGACGATGAGGTCCGGCTGGAAGCGCTCGATGGCGTCGTTGACCCAGCGGCTTTCCGGCTCGGACAGCGGCTTTTTGCCGGGGAAGCGGCGCGGGTCGCTGCGCGTGGCCTTGGCCCAGTAGCGCGGCGCTTCCTGCTGCCAGCCGGGCGTGGGGAAGTTGCGGTTCAGGTCCACGCCGCGCGCGTTCACGCGCTGCGGCTTGGCGGCCAGCAGGCCGTCCGGATTGACCAGCGGCGCCACCTTCCATTGCAGGCTTTGCGCGGCCGGCGTGTCCATCTGCTTCAGCCAGTGGAACACCAGGGCCGATGCGGTGAGTTCGTCGCCGTGGATGCCACCCAGCAGCAGCACGCGCAGCGGGGCCGCGCCCGTGCCGGCAGGCGCGCTCGCGGCGATGTCGCGTTCAAGTATGGGGAAGCCGAGATTGGATTTGGCGCCGCTGGGTACCACGGCGCTCTCGCGGCAGGCAGCCGCCGAGACTTTGGGCAGGCGCTCCGCCAGCCGGTCGCACCAGGGCGCCGGCGCTGCTGCTTTCGGCGCCGCCGTGCCGGTGGCGGCCGTGGCGGAAACTGCAAGCAGCAGCGTGGCCGCGCCGGGCAGCAGCGTCAGTAAGCGTATGCCCGCAAACATCATGGCCCTTTTAAACTCAGGCCAGCACTTTCTTCAGCCACGCGCTGATGTGCGTGACTTCTTCCTGGCACAGCGAATGCTGCATGTAGTAGTCGTGCCATTCCACCTGGTAGCCCAGCTTGACCAGCAGGTCGCGCGAGGCTTCGGCGCGCGCCACCGGGATCACCGGGTCCATGCGGCCGTGTACCATGAAGACAGGCGTGGCCAGGCTGGCTTCGCTGCGCTCGGCTTCGGTCTTGTCGGCCAGCGGCACGTAGCCCGACAGGCACATCAAACCGGCCAGCTTTTCAGGATGGCGCAAGCCGGTCTGCAGAGTCATGGCGCAGCCTTGCGAGAAGCCGGCCAGGATAATGCGGCTGGCCGGAATGCCGCGCGCTTTTTCGCGCGCGATCAGCGCTTCCACTTGCAGCTGCGAGGCGCGCAGGCCTTTTTCGTCTTCCTGGCGGCCCAGGTCGGTGTTGACGATGTCGTACCAGGCGCGCATCACGTAGCCGTTGTTGATGGTCACCGGCATGGTGTTCGCGTGCGGGAAGATGAAGCGGATGGCGGGCAGGCCGTCCAGGTCCAGCTCATTCACCATGGGCACGAAGTCGTTGCCGTCGGCGCCGAGGCCGTGCATCCAGATGATGGACACGGTCGGGTTGGCGCCCGATTCGATTTCGATGTTATCCAGCAGTGCAGTCATGTCAGTCATCAATGCGATCCTCAGGCAGGCTTGATAGCCGATTTGGGGCGGAATGCCTTGCATACCGCCGGATTGGTTTCCATGTAGGGGCCGCCGATCAGGTCCACGCAGTAGGGCACGGCCGCGAAGATGCCGCCCACCAGCTGCTTGCCGTCGGCGTCCTTCAGGCCTTCCAGGGTTTCCTTGATGGCTTTCGGCTGGCCCGGGAGGTTCATCACCAGCGCGGCGTGAGGTTCACCCAAACCCGCGATTTCCCGGATCACGGCGGTCTGGCGCGACAGGATGGCTGTCGGCACGAAGGCCAGGCTGATCTGGCGCATCTGCTCGCCGAAGCCGGGCATTTCCTTGGTGCCGATGGCCAGCGTGGCCTCCGGCGTAACGTCGCGGCGCGAGGGACCGGTGCCGCCGGTGGTCAGCACCAGGTGGCAGCGCGCGGTATCGACCAGCTCCACCAGCGTGGCTTCGATCTGCGCGCGCTCGTCCGGAATCAAGCGGGTTTCGACGCGGAAGGGCGTAGTCAGCGCGGACGCCAGCCATTCCTGCAGCGCAGGCAGGCCCTTGTCTTCATAGACGCCGCCGCTGGCGCGGTCCGAGACCGACACCAGGCCAATGACTAAGACATCACTCGTCATCTTCTTCGCTGTCCTCATCCTCGGCTTCAGCATCGTCAGCCTTGGCCTTGCGGTTTTTGGCGTCGATCTGCTTCAGGATCTGGAAGATTTCGCGGTAAGCCTTGGGCGGCTTGTTCTCGGCCTGCTCTTTGCGGGCGTTGCGGATCAGGGTGCGCAGGTGCTGCACGTCCAGTTCCGGGTTTTCCGACAGCAGCGTGGTGAGCGCGTTGTCGTCGGCCAGCAGCTTGTCGCGGCGGCGTTCCAGCGCGTGCATCGCAGCCGTATCGGCCTTGGACGCGCCTTTCCAGCCCTCGATGGTGCGCTGGATGATGGCCACTTCTTCCTCGTCCAGGGTGCGCATCTTCTTGCCCACGAACTGCATCGCGCGGCGGCGGCCTTCGTGATTAGTGATACTTTGGCAAGTCAGGATGGCCTCTTTCACGTCCTCTGGCATAGGGACGCGCTTGACGCGGTCGCGCGGGGCGTCCACCAGCTCGGCGCCGAGCGCCTGCAGGGCGTCGGACTGGCGCTTCATTTCGGTTTTGGACGGGCGCTCGTATTCTTGTTCGAATTCGGAGGATTTGAAGCCGACGGCGCCCCGGTTTGCATTTGGCATGATAACTGTGAGGCCGGGCTAAACCC
This sequence comes from Pseudoduganella aquatica, assembly GCF_020865585.1. Taxonomy (NCBI): domain Bacteria; kingdom Pseudomonadati; phylum Pseudomonadota; class Betaproteobacteria; order Burkholderiales; family Oxalobacteraceae; genus Pseudoduganella; species Pseudoduganella aquatica. Next base: position 6,311,600 of record NZ_CP086370.1, on the reverse strand, counting down.
GGCCTGTAAAAACTGTAAACGACTGCTATGATAACTGTTTTACCGGCTACCCGAAGAAAACACCACATGAGCGACTCCGCATTCAGCCACAGCCAAGATCAATTGAAGCAGCTTGCACGCGACGTTTTGGCGTATGCGCGCGAAAAGGGCGGCACCGATGCCGCCGTCGAGATCAGCGAGGGCAGCGGCTTGTCCGTCTCTGTGCGCAAGGCCAAAATCGAAACCATCGAGCAGAACCGCGACAAGGGCCTGGGCGTGACCGTGTTCATCGGCAAGAAGCGCGGCAACGCCAGCACGTCCGATTTTTCGGCCGCCTCGTTGCGCGCCACCGTGGACGCGGCCTACAACATCGCCAACTTCACGGCCGACGACGACTGCGCCGGCCTGGCCGACGAGGACATGCTGGAAAAGAACCCGCGCGACCTGCAGCTGTACTACCCGTGGCTGATCTCCACCGAAGAAGCGGTGGCGCTGGCGCAGCGCGCCGAAGCGGCCGCCTTCGCGGTGGATCCGCGCATCACCAATAGCGAAGGCGCCGGCGTGCACGTGCAGCAGTCGCACTTCGTGTCGGCCAACTCGCGCGGCTTTATCGGCGGCTACCCGTATTCGCGCCACACCCTGTCGGTGGCGCCGATTGCCGGCAAAGGCGCCAAGATGCAGCGCGACGACTGGTACAGCTCCGTGCGCGACGCCGCCAAGATGGCCGCGCCGGAAGCCATCGGCCGCTACGCCGCCGAACGCGCGCTGGCCCGCCTGAACGCGCGCAAGCTCGACACCCGCACCTGCCCGGTGCTGTTCGAGGCGCCGCTGGCCGCCGGCCTGCTGGGCGCCTTCGTGCAAGCCACTTCCGGCGGCGCGCTGTACCGCAAGTCCACCTTCCTGCTCGACAGCCTGGGCAAGTCGGTGTTCCCGTCCCATATCCAGATCGACGAAGATCCGCACGTGATCGGCGCGGTTGGCTCGGCGCCCTTCGACGAGGAAGGCGTGCGCACCCAGCGCCGCGACGTGGTCAAGGACGGCGTGGTGCAGGGCTATTTCCTGTCCACCTACTCGGCGCGCAAGCTGGGCATGAAAACCACCGGCAATGCGGGCGGTTCGCACAACCTGTCGCTGACGTCCTCGCTGACGAAGAAAAACGACGATTTCGCGGCCATGCTCAAAAAGATGGGCACCGGCCTGCTGGTGACCGAGCTGATGGGCCAGGGCACCAACTACGTCACCGGCGACTATTCGCGCGGCGCGTCCGGCTACTGGGTGGAAAACGGCGTGATCCAGTACCCGGTGGAGGAGATCACCATAGCCGGCAATATGAAGGAAATGTTCCAGCAAATCGTCGGCATCGGCGCGGATGTGCTGGTGCGCGGCACCAAGCAAACCGGCTCCATCCTGATCGAAAAAATGGTTGTTGCGGGAGGCTAATTTTTTCGTTGCAAGCATAGCCATGTTTCCATACACTGTCTTCGGCATATCAAAAAACCAAGGAGACAATGTATGGAACGCCGTTCATTCATTACCAAGGCCGCAGCCGGCGCCACCGCAGGCGTGATCGCCGCGCCGGCCCTGGCGCAGTCCCTGCCCACGATTAACTGGCGCCTGGCGTCCAGCTTCCCCAAATCGCTGGACACCATCTTCGGCGCAGCCGATACCTTCACCAAGCGCGTCTCCCAGCTCACCGGCGGCAAGTTCAATATCCGCTCGTTTGCCGGCGGCGAAATCGTGCCCGGCCTGCAGGTGATGGACGCGGTGCAAGCGGGCACCGTCGAGTGCGGCCACAGCGCCTCGTACTACTACTTCGGCAAGGACGCCACTTTCGCCTTCGACTGCGCCGTGCCCTTCGGCCTGACCTCGCGCCAGCACACCGCCTGGTACGACCAGGGCGGCGGCCGCGAGCTGACCCGCGAGTTCTTCAAGGGCTACGGCATCATCAACTTCCTGGGCGGGAACTCCGGCACGCAGATGGGCGGCTGGTTCCGCAAGGAAGTCAAATCCGTGGCCGACCTGAAAGGCACCAAGATGCGCGTGGGCGGCTTTGCGGGCAAGGTGCTGGAGCGCCTGGGCCTGGTGCCGCAGCAGCTGGCCGGCGGCGACATCTATCCCGCGCTGGAAAAAGGCACCATCGACGCGGCCGAATGGGTCGGTCCGTATGACGATGAAAAGCTGGGCTTCCACAAGGTGGCGCCGTTCTACTACGCGCCGGGCTGGTGGGAAGCGGGCGCCTCGTTCTCGTTCTACGTGAGCATCAAGGAATGGGAAAAGCTGCCCAAGGAATACCAGGCGGCGATCGAGGCGGCCAGCTACGAAGCGCACGTGGTGATGCAGGCCGAGTACGACTTCCGCAACCCGACCGCGCTGGCGCGCCTGCTGAAGAGCGGCGTGAAGCTGCGCAACTTCCCGAAAGACATGATGGACGCCTGCTACAAGGCCGCCAACGATGTCATGAACGAGGAAGCCGCGAAGAACGCCAAGTTCGCCAAGATCTACGAGCCGTGGAAGAAGTTCCGCCAGGACCAGAACCAGTGGGCTTCGGTGGCCGAAGCGACGATGCAGAACTTCCTCATCAGCGCGGGCCGGGGCAAGTAAGCAGGCATGGCGGCCCGGGGCCTGAATCGCCCGGGAACCGTAGGGCGGGTTAGCACGCCAGTGCGTAACCCGCCAGAGCCGCCAGCGCCCCTTACCGGCAAAGCTGGCTTTTCGGCTCTCCGCACGCAATAAGGCGTCCCACATCCGGATTGTCCAGATAGCGCACATGCGCATCGACCGGGTTTTCCAACGCCCCGAACCAGCTGCGCGCATTGGACACCAGCACATTGTGCACCGCCACCCCGGGGCGTTCGTACTTCTCCTTCAGCAGCGTATAAGACAGCAGATCGTTCGGGTCGGTAAACGCGACCAGCGTCAGGCCGGACAGCGCCGGCGCCGCGCCCGGTGCGGCGGCAAGCCGCGCGCCGCGCCGTCCCAGCACGCGCTGCAGGCTGTCCTGCGGCAGCGCGCGGCGGCCGACTTCCAGCGGCAGATCCTGGTCGGCCAGGCCCAGTATGGGGATCTGGTTGGCCGCCATCACCAGATAAGCCATGCGGTCCAGCGTCTGCTGGGCGGCTTCGGATGCGCGCCGCGCGTCCGGCGTGGCGCTGCGCTCGTCCAGCATGCTGCCCAGCGTGTCGAACAGGATCTTGCTGCCCAGGCTTTCCGAGATCACCACCAGCGGCGCGTCCGGCGCCGCGCCTGCCGTGGCGCGCATCACCGCCTCGCGCATGCGCTGCTGGATCTGGCCGCGCGCCACGCCCTGGTAGATCAGCGCGTCCGGCAGGCAGTCGTCCATCAGCAGGTCTTTCACTTTGGCGTTGATGCTGGCGCGCTGCGGCGTGTAGGGCGGGCTGCCCTGGCAGATGGGGGATTTTTCGCTCTGGTCGTAGCACAGCTGCTGCTTGAGCGGTGTGGTCAGCGGCGACCAGATCAGCGACTGGAAGCGGATGGCGCCGTCCCCGGTGGGCACCACAGCGGGAATGATCTCGATCTGCGGGGCGCCGGTTCCGGCCTGGGCGCGGGCCGCAGGGGCGGGCGGCGGCAGGTTGGCGGCCAGCGCGCTGCTCAGCTGCTGCACGGTCTCCGTGGCCCAGCTCGCGTCGTGCGTGCACATGCCGTGCACCAGCAGCACGTCGACCTGGTGGCCGGGCGCCTGCGCAAGGAAGTGGGCCAATCCGGGGAAAGCCGCAGCCGGCTCGATGAACTGCGCCGGCCGGTAGGGCATGCTGCAGGCGCTGAGGAACAACAGGGATATGAGCGGCAGCTTTTTCATGATGGTCTCCAGTCGGGGCGCTGGAAACCATCATCTGCGCAAGAGGACGCCGCCGCAAGGGGGAATCTGCGGCGGCTTTGTGCTACATCAGAACTTCATTTCCAGCAGGGCGCGCACCACGGCGGTGGTTGGCGTGATGGTGCCGTCGCGCAGGGTGCCGGTGGACTCGACGAAGGCCGATTCGTTGTAGTTGTCCTGGTGCAGGGCGTTGGCTACGGCAACGCGCAGCTGGGTCTTGGGCGTGAACTTCCACAGGCCGTACAGGTCCAGCGAACGCTTCGGAATCGAGTAGGCGTACTGGCGGTCCGAGATGCGTACCGGGCCGCCGCTCTGGAAGCTGAAGCTGCCGCCCAGGGTCAGCGGCAGGGTGTCCAGTTTCCAGTCCGCGCCCACGGTGCCGCTGATCGGGGTCTGCTGGTCCAGGCGGTTGTTCGGGCCGGGCACGGAGTCCAGGTCCGACCAGTTGCGCGACAGGTTGGCGCGCATTTCAATCGCCGGGGCCGTCGGGTACATGGAGCGCAGCGGCAACTTGGCTTCCAGCTCGATGCCGCGCGTGTTGGCGGTGCCGGCGTTGACCGGGCGCGACACGTACAGGCCGTCGATCAGGGCCACCTGCTGACGCGTGATGTCCTTGATGCGGCGCACGAAGGTGCTGGCCGTCATCAGGCCGCCGCCCGGCAGGTAGTGCTCGAAGGCCAGGTCCAGGCCCCAGGCCAGTTCAGGCTTGAGCAGCGGATTGCCGGTCTGGTCCGGGCTGGTGGCGGTGTTGTTGTTGGAGGCGAAGCGGCGCGGGATCAGGCTGTTCACGCCGGGCGCCTTGTAGGTGCGCGACACGCCCAGGCGCACCTGGTCGGCCTTGCTGCCGGGGATTTTCCACAGCGTCTGGAACAGCGGGCTCCACACGCTGGACTTGTTGCTCACCGGCGCGTAGTCGTTGCCTTCGCTGGTGGTCTCGATGCCTTCCCAGCGCAGGCCGAAGTACACCGACCAGCGGTCCGTGACGGTCCATTCGTCCTGCGCGTACAGCGCCAGGCGCTTCACGTCGGCGGCGTAGATCTGGTCCAGGTTGACGGCCGGCGCGCCCACCGGGCTGCTTTCGCGCTGGATGCGGTCTTCGTCGCGCTTGCTGTAGCCGGCGTCCCAGCCGGTGGCCAGCGCGTGGCCTTCGAACAGCGGCGTGGAGTATTTGCCTGTGGTGGTGAAGCCCTTGTCGGTGGAGTCGGACGACACCGTGCGCTTCAGGGCCAGCACATTGTTGGCGAAATATTGCAGCGACGGCGCTTCGGTGGAGCGCTTGTTGTAGTTGGCGCCGCCTTTCACTTCCAGCTTGGCGCCGCCGGCCAGCTTGCGGGTCCAGGTCAGGTCGGTGCGCAGCAGGGCCACGTCGGAATCGATGTCCACGCTGGTGGCGCTGTAGCGCGGCAGGCTGCCTTGCAGGGTGTTCACGCGCTCGTCCGTGTCGCCGCGGAAGCGGTTCACGTTGACGAAGCTTTGCGAGGTGATGATATCGTTCGGGCCGAGGTTGATGTTCACGCGCGGCGACAGGTTCAGCGCCTCGAACGAGCCGCTGCTGGTCTGCTCGGTGCGGCGCGACAGGTTCTGCACGCCGGCCGGGTTGGTGCCGGTGGTGACGATCTCGGCGGGACGGTTGAACTTGCCGTAGGTGACGCCGCCGCCCACCGCGTAGGAAATGGCGCCCTTGCGGTCGGAGATCTGGAAGTTGGTGTTGGTGCCCAGCTTGCCGTTGTCGTCCTGCAGGCCGACCTTGACTTCGCGCTGCGCCGTGACGATGGCTTTCTTCAGCACGATGTTGATGCCGCCGGCGATGGCCTGGGTGCTGAACTCGGCCGTGGCCGCGCGCATCACTTCGATGCGTTCTATCATGTCCGGCGACAGCGAGTCGAGCGAGAAGCCCGGCGGCGCCGGTTCGCCGTTCAGCATGATCTGGGTGTAGCCGCTGCCCAGCCCGCGCATGCGGATGTCGCCGCCGCGTCCCTGCACGCCGCCCACGGTGATGCCGGGCAGGCGCTTGAGCACCTCGGCGATGGTGGTGTCGCCGTTCTTCAGGATCTCTTCCTGCGTCACCACGATCTTGGTAGCGGTATCGTTGCGGCGCGCGTCATAGGTCTCCGCCGCGCCCTTGATCTCCACCTTTTGCATCGGTTCTTTGGCGGGCTTGACGGGTTCTTCGGCGGCAAAAACGTGGGCCGAGCTGATCAAGATAGGCGCGGCGGCCAGCAGGCGCAGCAGGGTAGGGGACGGGCGGAGCCGTTGGGTCATGGTGGTTGCCGATAAGGGAAAAGTTACACAAGGAAAAGCCCGCTCAAGGCGGGCTTTTCCACTTTGCTAGCATGGTAATAGGAATGTTGCCTGCTTTCAATTGCAAGATGCTGCGGCGAGAAGGCGATTTCGCCGAGCATGGACTGCAATTGCGTGCAGTTGGCGCCTATTTGCGCATATTGCGGCTATTCGCCGGAATATGGCCCCATCGGCGCCTGCACGCCGAGGGAAAAATAATTTCTCAGGCGTTGGCGCGCAGCGACAGTAGCACTGGCTGCAGGATGGCTGCGCCCAGGCGGGCGCTGCGGGCGCCGTCCCAGCCGGTGACCGGGTCGGGGTCGTTGGCGTTGTCCTTGAACGGCATTTCCAGCGTCAGCGACAGGCAGCCGAAGGCGTGCGAGATGTGCGGCGAACCCATGGACAGGGTTTCCGGCGTCAGCGGGCTTTCGCCGTAGCCGAATTCGTCCTGGAAGTCCGGGCTGGCGATCTTGAAGGCGTCGATGAAGTCCTGCTGGCGCTCGGCGTCGGCCTTGCTCCAGGTTTCCAGCGCTTCGCTGCCGGCCGTGAACACATAGGGCAGGCCTTCGTCGCCGTGGATGTCCAGGAACAGGTCGCAGCCCACTTCCTTCATCTTGTTCAGCACCAGGAACACTTCCGGGCTGCGCTCCATGCTCGGCTTGAACCATTCGCGGTTCAGGTTGGCGCCGGCGGCGTTGGTGCGCAGGTTGCCGCGCACGGATCCGTCCGGGTTCATATTCGGCACCACGTAGAACACGGCTTCCTGCAGCAGCTGGCGGCCGAAGGGATTGGCCACGTCCAGCAGGGCGTCGACCATGCCTTCCACAAACCATTCCGCCATGGTCTCGCCCGGATGCTGGCGCGCGATGACCCACACCTTGGGCTTGCCTTCTTCCGGCTCGCCGATCACCAGCAGATTCATGTCGTGGCCGTCCAGGGTGCTGCCCAGGTCTTCCAGGCGCACGTAGTCGTTCAGCTGGGCGTTGTCCAGCAGGGCAAGGTGGCGTTCCCACGAGTAGGGCTCGAAGTAGGCGTAGTAGACGCTGTCGTATTCCGGCGTGTGCTCGATGACCATGGTCTTGCCGTCATACGAGGTGGGCACGCGGAACCAGGTGTCGCGGTCGTAGCTGGCCACGGCCTGGTAGTCCTTCCAGCCGTCCGGATAGGCGGCCTGGCCGGCGTTCAGGAAGTTCATCGTCAGCGGGGTCGCCTTGGCGCCCTGCACGCGGAAATAGAACCACTGGATGATGTCGGCAGCGGAGTCTTTGCGGATGTTCAGGTCGATCGCGGAAGGGTCGTCCGCGCGCAGAACGTCGATGGCGCCAGCATCGAATTGGTGGCTGATTTTGATAGGCATTGCTTCGGTCCTGACGGTAAAAAATCGGGTGTGCCGACATGATACTAGTTTTATGCACAAGCTTGGGATTGCAAGCTTGCCAATTCGGTCATACACTAGGCCGGGATTCCTCACGAAAACAATACCGGAGACTGAACCTATGCAGCGTCGTTCCTTCCTGAAGAATGCCACCCTGGGCGCTGGCGCCGGCGCGCTGGCGGTAGCCCCGGCGCTGGCCCAGGCGCAGCCCGCCGTGACCTGGCGCCTCGCTTCCAGCTTCCCCAAGACCCTGGACACCATCTACGGTTCGGCCGAGCATTTCTGCAAGCGCGTGGCCGAGCTGACCGGCGGCAAGTTCACCATCCGCCAGCATGCGGCGGGCGAGATCGTGCCCGGCCTGCAGGTGATGGACGCGGTGCAGGCGGGCACGGTGGAAATGGGCCATACGCCTTCCTACTACTACTTCGGCAAGGACCCGGCCTTCTGCTTCGACTGCGCCGTGCCCTTCGGCCTGACCTCGCGCCAGCAGACCGCGTGGTACGACCAGGGCGGCGGCCGCGAGCTGATGCGCGAGTTCTACAAGGGCTACGGCATCATCAACTTCATGGCCGGCAACACCGGCACGCAGATGGGCGGCTGGTACCGCAAGGAACTGAAGACCGTGGCGGACATGAAGGGCCTGAAAATCCGCATCGCCGGTTTCGCCGGGCGGGTGATGGAGCGCATGGGCGCGGTGCCGCAGCAGATCCCGGCCAGCGACGTGTACAGCGCGCTGGAGAAGGGCACCATCGACGCGGCCGAGTGGGTCGGCCCTTACGACGATGAGAAGCTGGGCCTGCAGCGCGTGGCGCCGCACTACTACGCGCCGGGCTGGTGGGAGGCTGGGCCGCAGCTGTCGTTCTATATCAATATCAAGGAATGGGAAAAGCTGCCCAAGGAGTACCAGGCGGCGGTGGAGTGCGCCAGCTACGAGTGCCACGTCATCATGCAGGCCGAGTACGACACCAAGAACCCGGCCGCGCTGGCGCGCCTGCTGAAGAACGGCGCCAAGCTGCACACCTTCTCCAAGGAGATCATGGACGCGTCCTACAAACTGTCCACCGCGGTGATGGAGGAGGAGGCCGCGAAGAATGCCAAGTTCAAGAAGATCTACGAGCCATGGAAGAAATTCCGCCAGGACCAGAACCAGTGGGCCTCGGTGGCCGAAGCCACCATGCAGAATTACCTGATCAACGCCGGGCGCAAATAAGCTGGGCGAGTGGGCTGAGTGGGAGGGCGGTCCTGCCGCCTTTCCCCTTGTTGCGTCGCGCTGACAAAACCTTTTAGTGCGGAAAATGTGCGCTACACTGCCTTGGCCGCCGGCCCGGGCCGGTGCGGCGCACTTTCAAATTAAAAGGGGACCAAGATGAAGCAGCTGTTTCGGGTAGTCTTTGCGGCCTTGCTGGCCTGTTCGCTGGTGCAGGGCGCGTCGGCGGCCAATGTGGGCACGGCCGACGAGGCGGTGGCCATGGTGAAGAAGGCGGCGGCCTATATCGCCGCCAACGGCAAGGACAAGGCCTTCGCCGAAATCAGCAACCCCAGCGGCCAGTTCAAGGACCGCGACCTCTACATCGCCGTGCTGGACAAGACCGGCCTGACCCTGGCCCACGGCGGCAACCCCAAGCTGATCGGCAAATCCATGATCGACCTGAAGGACGTGGACGACAAGCACTTCATCAAGGCCTTCCTCGACGTGGCCGCCACCAAGGGCAGCGGCTGGGTGGACTACAAATGGCCCAACCCGGTCAGCAAGGCCATCGAGAAGAAATCCACCTATGTGGAAAAGACCGGCGACCTGGTCATTATTTGCGGCATCTATAAAGGCTAATCCAGCGCGGCATTGCGGCGGGAATGTTGATTGAGAGCAGCTATAATGCTCAATTGTCATTCCTGTCTGCTACGATGCCTGATCCATCCCCTGTGCGTATTGCGGTGCTCGTTCCCTGCTACAACGAGGCCACGACCATCGCCGCGATTATCCGCGACTTCAAGCGCTACCTGCCGTCGGCACAGATTTTTGTGTTCGACAACAACTCCACCGACGACACCGTGCGCATTGCCCGCGAGGCGGGCGCCATCGTGCGCCACGTGCCGGCGCAGGGCAAAGGCAGCGTGGTGCGCCGCATGTTCGCCGACGTGGAGGCCGACGCCTACGTGATGGTGGACGGCGACGACACCTACGACGCCTCGGTGGCGCCGGTGCTGGTCGAGCGCCTGCTCGACGAAGGGCTGGACATGCTGGTGGGCAGCCGCGTCACCGAAGAGCAGAGCGCCTACCGCTTCGGCCACCGCTTCGGCAACCGCCTGCTCACGGGCTGCTTGTCCGCCGTGTTCGGCCGCACCTTCAACGACATCCTGTCCGGCTACCGCGTGTTCTCGCGCCGCTACGTCAAGTCCTTCGCCGCGCATTCGGCCGGGTTTGAAATCGAAACCGAACTGACCGTGCACGCGCTGGAGCTGCGCCTGCCGGTGGCCGAGGTCGAGACCGTCTACAAGTCGCGTCCGGAAGGCTCGTTCAGCAAGCTCAACACCTACCGCGACGGCGCGCGCATCCTGATGACCATCTTGCGCCTGTTCAAATCGGAGCGGCCGCTGGCCTTCTTCGGCATCGGCTTCCTGCTGTGCACGCTGCTGTCGGCCGGGCTGGCCGTGCCGCTGCTGGCGACCTATCTGCAAACCGGCCTGGTGCCCCGTTTGCCGACCGCCGTGCTGTGCGCCTCCCTCATGCTGCTGGGGATTATCCTGCTGGTCTGCGGCCTGATACTGGACGCCGTGACCAAGGCCCGCATCGAGCAAAAACGCTTCGCCTACATGGCGGTGCCGGTGTTCAGCCGGGACGCTTCGTGAGCGCGGGTTTGCTGGGCCGCCTGGAAGCCAGGCTGCTGCGCTGGGCCGCGCCGCTGGCGCATCCGCGCGCGGCGCGGCGGGCCGCCTTCATCGTGCCGCTGCTGTGCGGCCTGCTGTCCCTGGCCATGGGCCAGGACGACGGCTGGGACATGCGCAACTACCATCTCTACAACGTGCATGCGCTGCTGAACGGGCGCATGGCGCTGGACATGTCGCCGGCCGGCTTCCAGAGCTATTTCAATCCCTTGCTCGACGTGCCGTATTTCCTGCTCACGCAATGGCTGCCGGCGCCGGTGGCCGGCTTTGCCTTCGGCGTGCTGCACGGCCTGGTCTTTGTGCTGGTGGCCGCCATCGTGCGCCAGTTCGTCGCCAGCGGCCGCACCGCGCTGCTGCTGGCCATCGCCGGCATGATGAGCGCGGCCTTCCTGTCCGAGCTGGGCAACTCCATGGGCGACAATGTGACGGCGCTGCTGGTGCTGTGGTCGCTGTACTGGCTGCTGCGCCGCTGGGAACAGCTGCCGTCCTGCACCGGCGCCGGCTTGCGCGCGCTGCTGGGTGCGGGCGCCGTCATGGGCCTGGGTCTCGGCCTGAAGCTGACCAATGCGAGCTTTGCGGTGGGCGCCTGCGTTGCGCTGCTGGCCCTGGCCGCGCCGCTGCGGCAGCGCGTGCTGGCCGCCTTCCTGTATGGCGTGGGCGTGCTGGCTGGCATGGCGGCAACGTCGGGCTACTGGATGCTCCGCATGTGGAGCAGCTACGGCAATCCCTTGTTCCCGCAATTTAACAACATCTTCCACAGCCCGATGGCGGCGGAACTGGGCGTGCTGGACGAGGGGCACTTGCCGCGCGGCCCGCTCGAAGCGCTGCTGTGGCCCTTTGTTTTCACGCGCAATATCGGCCGCATCGCCGAGGTGCCTATCCAGCAAATTATCTGGCCGCTGCTGTACACGGCGGTGGCGGCGTGGACCGTGGTGGCGCTGCTGCGCCGCGTGCAGGGAGCGCAAGGCAAGTTCGCCGCGCTGCCCGTGCTGGCGCCGCGCGCCTTGTTCCTGCTGGTGTTCTTTGCGGTCTCGTATGTGGTGTGGGTGCGCCTGTTCAGCATCTACCGCTATGTGGTGCCGATGGAGCTGCTGGCGCCGCTGCTGTTCTGGCTGCTGTTGCAGACCATGGCGCCGCCGCCGCTGGCGGCCCGCTTGGGCGGCTGGCTGCTGCTGGCCGCCACGCTGGCCGTGCTGCCCTTTACTACCTGGGGACACGCGGGCTGGACTGAACGCGCCTTCGCGGCCGATACGCCGCGCATCGCGCAGCCCGCGCGCGCCGTGGTGTTCCAGGCTTCGTCGGATAGCCCGATGGGCTGGCTGGCGCAGTTTATGCCGCCGGATGCGGCGGTGGTTGGCCTGGGTTCCGGCTTTCCGGAATCGCCGGCTTACCGGGAGCGCATGCGGCAGCTCATCGCCACGCGCGGCGGGCCGCATTACATCATGTTCCCGATCGCCACCGACAAGCGCGCCACCGGCATGGAGCGCAAGGCGCAGCTCGCCGGTTCGCTGGGCTTGACCGGCAGCGAAACGGGCTGCCGCGCGCTGGAATGGCTGACCAGCCATGTGCGGATGAAGGCCCAGGTCGACCGCGCGGCGGCGCCGTCCGGCCAGCTGTGCACGCTGGCCTTGCAGGCGCAGTACCGCAAGGATACGGCGCCGGAAGACAGGGCCATGGAAGCGGAGGCGGCGCGCCGTTTGGGCCTGATCGGGCTGGCGTATGATCCAGCAAGTTGTGTGGCTTACCGGGCGTCGGTGGGCACTGAGCCTTATCCGTACCGGATGTGTACGGTGGCGGCCGCCGACGGCGCTGGCGGGTTACGTGCTGCGCACTAACCCGCCCTACGGTTCTCCAGTGTTGGCGGTGTTGTTGCGTAGGGCGGCTTAGCGCAAAGCGCGTAACCCGCCTTGCCCGGCGTTAATCCAGTCCGCCGAAACGCTGGCGGAAGTCGCCGCCGGCTGCGGCGGCGCTGTCGTCCTCGCGGCGCAGCACGGCCAGCACGTGCTGCTCGGCCGCCGCCGCCACCAGCCGGTACAGCTCGCGCGCCAGCTCATAGGCTGAAGCGCCCGGCCACGGTTCGGGCAGCAGTTCCACCGGCAGCTGCGGATCGTGCAGCTGCACGCGGCGCCAGGCGTGGATCAGCAGCGATCGGATCACGAAGGCCTGTTCCGGCTCAGGCTGGTGGCCGCCGCGCAGCAGGGCCAGCAGCGGCTCGAACTGGGCGATGAACTGCAGGTAGCCGCCGCTCACGCCGCTCAGGTCCCATCCCTCGTCTATCATTTCCCGCAGCGGGCGCCCGTTGCGCGCGCCCGGCATTTCCGCCGCGTGGCAGATGAACAGCTTGTCGCGCATGCCGGTGCGCGCCAGCAGTTCGTCCAAGGTGTCCGGATTGCCGGCCGGATGGCCGAACACGCCGGCCGACACCAGGCCGTACCCTTCCCATACCAGCTCCTTGCGCAGCAGCGTGCGCTCGGCCGCGCCCAGGCTGTTGCCGCTCATGACCAGAGTCCAGTCGCCGTCCCAGTGCACCTGCAGCGGCGCGTAGATGCGGCGCTGCGCGCGCGCAAAGCGGGCCTGCGCCTCGGGCGCGATGGAATAGGACGAGCGCCGCCCGTCGCGCTGCGACACCAGCCAGCCCTCCTGCGCCAGCCGGAACACGGCGGTGCGCAGCAGCCTGTCGTTCACGCCGAAGGGCGCCAGCAGCTCGATCAGGCTGCCCAGCCAAACTGTGCCGCCATGCGGCACGATGGCGTCGCCGAAGATGGTCATTACCAGCGACTTCGAGCGCGGCGGGTCGCTGGCCAGGAAGTGGGCTATCCATTCGTTGCTGTTCAGGGTCTTCATCTTGCGCACGGGTGATGTTCTCTCAAGCCGGGAGTTTACTTTGCTGCGGCTTCGGCGCAGCATTATTTTTTTTGTATCTGCGCATTTTGGCACCGTTTCGCCCCAAAGGGATACGGTTTTTTGATTTGAGTCAAAAAATCAGTATGCAAACGAATTATTGTATCGTATGATGATTTCACACCCTTGACCAAGGAGACAAAACATGTACGCACAGATGGTTGAAACCGGCCTGAAGAAAGTTCAGACGAACGAGGACATGAGCGCCGACGAGCGCGAATTCCAGGCCCGTATCGACGCCGGCGTGAAGATCGAAGCCAAGGACTGGATGCCGGACGCGTACCGCAAGACGCTGATACGCCAGATCTCCCAGCACGCCCATTCCGAAATCGTCGGCCAGCTGCCTGAAGGCAACTGGGTAACCCGCGCCCCCACGCTGAAACGCAAGTCCATCCTGCTGGCCAAGATCCAGGACGAGGCCGGCCACGGCCTGTACCTGTACAGCGCCGCCGAGACCCTGGGCGTGTCGCGCGACGAGCTGCTGGCCGCGCTGCACAGCGGCAAAGCCAAGTATTCCAGCATCTTCAACTACCCCACGCTGAGCTGGGCCGACATGGGCGCCATCGGCTGGCTGGTGGACGGCTCGGCCATCATCAACCAGATCCCGCTGTGCCGCTGCTCCTACGGCCCGTATTCGCGCGCCATGATCCGCGTCTGCAAGGAAGAGTCCTTCCATGCGCGCCAGGGCTACGACATCATGATGTCGCTGGCCAAGGGCACGCCGGAACAGAAAGCCATGGCGCAGGACGCGCTGAACCGCTGGTGGTGGCCGTCGCTGATGATGTTCGGCCCGTCCGACGCCGAGTCGGTCAACAGCGCGCAGTCCGCGCAATGGCGCATCAAGCTGTTCTCGAACGACGAGCTGCGCCAGCGCATGGTCGACCAGACCGTGCCGCAAGCCGAATACCTGGGCCTGACCGTGCCCGATCCCGACCTGAAGTTCAACGCCGAGACCGGCCACTATGAATTCGGCGAAATCGACTGGAGCGAGTTCCAGGCCGTCCTGAAGGGCAACGGCCCGTGCAACCGCGAGCGCCTGCGCACCCGCGTGCAGGCCTGGGAAGAGGGCGAGTGGTTCCGCGACGCGCTGGTGGCCTATGCCGACAAACATCAAGAGGACAAGGCTGCGGCCTGAGGAGACATAAGATGAGCAAAGAATGGCCATTGTGGGAAGTTTTCATCCGTAGCCAGCACGGCCTGGCGCACAAGCACGTGGGCAGCCTGCACGCGTCCGACGCCGGCATGGCGGTCAACAACGCGCGCGACGTGTACACCCGCCGCAACGAGGGCGTGAGCATCTGGGTGGTGCGCGCCACCGACATCGTGGCCAGCAGCCCGGGCGACAAGGACGCGCTGTTCGAGCCGTCCAACAGCAAGGTCTACCGCCATCCCACCTTCTTCCCGATGCCGGAAGAAGTGAAGAACCTGTAAGCGCGAGGCGACGATGGACAACAAGATTGCATACCTGCTGCGCCAGGGCGACAACGCGCTGATCCTGAGCCAGCGCCTGTCCGAGCTGTGCGGCAAAGGCCCGGCGCTGGAGGAGGACATGGCGCTGACCAATGTGGCGCTGGATCTGCTGGGCCAGACCCGCATGTGGTACAGCTACGCCGCCGAGCTGGAAGGCGCGGGCCGCGACGAGGACAAGCTGGCCTACCACCGCGACGCGCACGACTTCAAGAACTGCCTGCTGGTGGAGCAAAAGAACGGCAACTACGCCGACACCATGATGCGCCAGTTCTACTTCGATACCTGGCACTACTTCTTCATCGGCGCGCTGACCAAGTGCGGCGACGAGCGTATCCGCGAGATCGCCGAGAAGTCGTTGAAGGAAGTGACCTATCACCTGCGCCGCAGCGGCGACCTGATCGTGCGCATGGGCGACGGCACGCCGGTGAGCCACGCCAAGACGCAGGCGGCGGCCGACCAGCTGTGGATGTACACGGGCGAGTTCTTCAAGTACGACGCGGTGGACGAGGCCATGGTGGCCGCAGGCGTGGCCCCGGCTTCCGAGCCGCTGCGCGCGCAGTGGCTGGCCCACGTGAGCGACATCTTCGGCGAAGCCACCTTGACGATGCCGTCGCCGGACGCGTGGATGCAGAAGGGCGGCAAGCAGGGCGTGCACAGCGAGCACCTGGGCTACCTGCTGGCCGAGATGCAGTTCCTGCAGCGCGCCTATCCCGGTTCGGAGTGGTAAATGAACGCCGCCGCTGCCATCAGCACTGAGCAAGTCTGGGCCTGGCTGGCCGAGGTGGCCGACCCCGAGATCCCCGTGATCTCGGTGGTGGACCTCGGCATCGTGCGCGAGGTGGCCGTGGCGGACGACGGCGCCTGCGTTGTCACCATCACGCCGACTTATTCGGGCTGCCCGGCCATGCAGGTGATCGCGGACGCCGTCACCGGTGCGCTGCGCGAGCGCGGCATCGAGCAGGTGGAGCTGCGCACGCAGCTGTCGCCCGCCTGGACCACGGACTGGATGAGCGAGGAAGGCAAGGCCAAGCTGAAAGGCTACGGCATCGCCCCGCCCGCGCAGCAGGTGATCGACATCAGCGGCTTGCGGCGCAGCGCGTCCGGCGCGCAGGACCTGGCAGCCGGTGTGCGGCGCGGCGCCGTCGCCAAACCCACGGTCGTGTGCCCGAATTGCGGCTCCAGCCATACCGAAAACACCAGCCAGTTCGGCTCCACGCCTTGCAAGGCGCTGTACAAGTGCCTCGATTGCCGCGAGCCTTTCGACTACTTCAAGTGCCACTGAGAGCATAACCATTATGAGCAAATTCTATCCGCTGTCCGTCGCCAAGGTGAGCAACGAAACGCGCGACTGCATCGCCGTCACCTTCGCCGTGCCGCCCGAACTGGAAGAAAGCTTCAAGTACCAGCAAGGCCAGCACCTCACGCTGCGCACCCACATCAATGCCGAGGACGTGCGCCGTTCCTACTCCATCTGCTCCGCCGTGCAGGACGGCGCGCTGCGCGTGGCCATCAAGCGCACCCCTGGCGGCATGTTCTCCAGCTGGGCCAACGACACGCTGAAGGCCGGCGCCGTGATCGAGGTCATGCCGCCCATGGGCCACTTCAACGTGGCGCTGGACGCGGCCAACCGCAAGAACTACATGGCCTTCGCGGCGGGCAGCGGCATCACGCCCATCCTGTCCATCATCAAGACCACGCTGCTGACGGAGCCGAACAGCCGCTTCACCCTGTTCTACGGCAACCGCGCCTCGTCGTCGGTGATCTTCAAGAACGAACTGGCGGACCTGAAGGACATCTACACGGACCGCCTGAACATCGCCTACGTGATGAGCCGCGAGCAGCAGGACATCGAGCTGTTCAACGGCCGCATCACGAAAGAGAAGGCGCAGCAGTTCCTGCAGCACTGGGTGCGCGTGGAGGACTACGACAACGCCTTTATCTGCGGCCCTGAAGACATGATGCACGGCGTCTCGGCCGCGCTGCAGGAAGCGGGCATGCCGAAGGCGAACATCAAGATCGAGCTGTTCGCGGCCAGCATACCGAAGCACCAGCACAAGCCGCGCGCGCAAGCCGACGCGGGTGCGGGCCTGACCGAAGTGACCGTCGTCATGGACGGCAACCACACCATGTTCACCATGGACCGCGACAAGGAGTCCATCCTGGACGCGGGCCTGCGCGCCGGCATCGACATGCGCTACTCCTGCAAGGGCGGCGTGTGCTCCACCTGCCGCTGCAAGGTGCTGGACGGGAAAGTGGACATGGACGTGAACTACGCGCTGGAAGACTACGAGATCGCGCGCGGCTTCGTGCTGAGCTGCCAGAGCTTCCCGGTGACGGACAAAGTGGTGGTCGACTTCGACCAGGCCGAGTGAGCAATGGCGGGTTACGGTGCTGCGCACCTAACCCGCCCTACGTGCACGCGAAATACACGGAATATCGTAGGGCGGGTTAGGCGCAGCCGTAACCCGCCAACAAGAATCAACGGAGGAGACGCCATGAGTTACGAGAATATTTTATTTGAAATCCAAGGCGGCATCGCCAAGCTGACGCTGAACCGTCCGGACAAACTCAATAGCTTCACCCAGGCCATGCACCTGGAGGTGCGCGATGCGCTGGCCAAGGTGCAGGCCGACAAATCGGTGCGCGTATTCCTGCTCACCGGCGCCGGCCGCGGCTTCTGCGCCGGCCAGGACCTGGGCGACCGCGCCGTGGAACCCGGCGCCGAGGGCGTGGACCTGGGCGACTCGGTCGAGAAATTCTACGCCCCGCTGGTACTGGCCCTGCGCAGCCTGCCCATGCCCGTCATCTGCGCCGTGAACGGCGTGGCGGCCGGCGCGGGCGCCAACCTGGCGCTGGCCTGCGACATCGTCATCGCCGGCAAGTCGGCCAGCTTCGTGGAAGCCTTCTGCCGCCTCGGCCTGATCCCGGACACCGGCGGCACCTGGATTTTGCCGCGCCTGATAGGCATGGCGCGCGCCACCGGCCTGGCCATGCTGGGCGAAAAACTCACCGCAGACCGCGCCGAGCAATGGGGCCTGATCTGGAAATCCGTGCCGGACGAACTGCTCATGACCGAAGCCACGGCCATGGCCGAACACTTCGCCACCGCGCCCACCAAGGGCCTGGCCTACACCAAGAAGGCGCTGCAGATCAGCCACTGCAACTCGCTGCCCGAGCAGCTCAAGCTGGAAGGCGAAATGATGCGCGAGCTGGGCTACAGCCACGACTACCGCGAAGGCGTGGCCGCTTTCATCGCCAAGCGCGCGCCTGAATTCAAGGGGGAATAAACATGGCCGCTCTGGATAAAGCCAGCATCGTCGCCGTGATCGGCAGCGGTGCCATGGGCGCGGGCATCGCACAGGTGGCGGCCGCCGCCGGCCACACCGTCAAGCTGTACGACACGCGCGCCGAGGCGGTGCAGAAGGCCATCGCCGACATCGCCAAGGTCTACCAGAAGCTGGTGGACAAAGAACGCATGACGGCGGCGGACGCGCAAGCCGCCACCGCGCGCCTGCAGGCTGCCGACGGCCTGGCCGGCGTTGCCGGGGCCGCGCTGGTGGTGGAAGCCATCGTCGAGAACCTGGACGTGAAGCGCTCCCTGTTCGCGGACCTGGAAGGCATCGTCGGCGACGACTGCATCCTGGCCACCAACACCTCCTCGATTTCCGTCACCGCCATCGCCGCCAAACTGCGCCGCCCGCAGCGCCTGGTGGGCATGCATTTCTTTAACCCGGTGCCGCTGATGGCGCTGGTGGAAGTGATCAGCGGCCTGGCGACCGACGCGGCCGTGGCCGAAACGGTGTACGACACTTCCATCGCCTGGGGCAAGAACCCGGTGCACGCCAAGTCCACGCCTGGCTTTATCGTCAACCGCGTGGCGCGCCCCTACTACGCCGAAGGCCTGCGCCTGCTGAACGAGCAGGCCGCCGACGCCGCCACCATCGACGCGGTGATGCGCGAGGCGGGCGGCTTCCGCATGGGACCATTCGAGCTGATGGACCTGATAGGGCACGACGTGAACTACTCCGTCACCCAGTCCGTCTTCAACGCCTACTACAACGATCCGCGCTTTACGCCGTCGGTCATCCAGCAGGAGCTGGTGAACGCCGGTTTCCTGGGCCGCAAGTCGGGCCGTGGTTTCTTCGCTTACGGCGACGGCGCCTCGGCGCCAGCCGCGCAAAGCGAGGCTGCGCAAGCGAAGCCCGAGTACGTGAGCTACAGCGTGGAACCTGGCGCCAGCGGCGCATCGGCCGTGACGGACGCGGTGCTGGCGCGCTTCCAGGAGCGCGGCGTTGCCGTCACGCTGCGCAAGAGCGGCGAAGCCCACGCACACGCTCAAAGCCAGGAGCATGCTCCGGCCTTCCACTGCAACGGCGCCGCCATCTATCTTACCGATGGCCGCACGGCGACCGAGCGCGCGGCCGACAACAAGCATCCGGACACGGTGGTGTTCGACCTGGCGCAGGACTACGGCAAAGCCACCCGCATCGCCATCGCCGCCGCCGACCAGTGCAGCGCAGCAGCGTACAGCGCCGTGGTGGGCCTGTTCCAGGCCGCCGGCTTTGCCGTGACGAAGCTGGACGACGTGCCCGGCCTGGCCGTGATGCGTACCGTGGCCATGCTGGCCAACGAGGCGGCGGACGCCGTCAACCAGGGCGTGTGCAGCGCACAAGGCGCGGACACCGCCATGCAGAAGGGTGTGAACTATCCGCGCGGCCCGCTGGCATGGGCGGACGCCGTCGGCGTCGAGCGCATCGCCACCGTATTGACCAACCTCGCAGCCGCATATGGCGAAGACCGCTACCGCGTGTCGCCGCTGCTGCGCCGCAAACAGGCATCGGGAGCCAAATTTCATGCATAAAGACGCACCAGTTTTATCCGCTGCCCATGATCCTGCCCAAGCGCAGGCGCTGGCCCAGGCCGCCGGCGACGCGATGTACTCGCGCGACCGCGCCACCCAGGCCATGGGCATGCTGCTGGCCGAGATCCGGCCCGGCTACGCGCGCATGACCATGCCGGTGCGGGACGACATGCTGAACGGGCACCAGACCTGCCACGGCGGCTTTATTTTCGCGTTGGCGGACAGCGCCTTCGCGTTCGCGTGCAACAGCCACAACCAAAACACGGTGGGCGCCGGCTGCACGATAGAGTACCTGGCCCCCGGCCGCCATCACGACCTGCTGACGGCGGAAGCCGTGGAGCAGGCGCTGGCCGGCAAGAGCGGCATTTACGACGTCAAGGTCAGCAATCAGGACGGACGCATCATCGCCCTGTTCCGTGGCAAATCGCACCGCGTCAGCGGTGAAGTGGCGCCGCAACAAGGCTAGATAATCAAGCAAAAATCAGCAGAACTCGAACACGAGGAGACAGCAATGGTTCAACGCAATCCCGCCCCAGCTGACCTGGAGCCTATCGAACGCGCCAGCAAGGACGAGCTGCAGGCGCTGCAACTGGAACGCATGAAGTGGACGCTCAAGCATGCGTATGAAAACGTGCCGCACTACCGCGCCGCTTTCGACGAAAAAGGCGTGCATCCGGACGACCTGAAGACCCTGGCCGACCTGGCCAAGTTCCCCTTCACCGACAAGAAAACCCTGCGCGACAACTATCCCTTCGGCCTGTTCGCCGTGCCGCGCGAGAAAGTGGTGCGCATCCACGCGTCCAGCGGCACCACCGGCAAGGCCACCGTGGTGGGCTACACGCAGAACGACATCGACACCTGGGCCAATGTGGTGGCGCGTTCCATCCGCGCAGCGGGCGGCCGTGCAGGCGACATGGTGCACATCTCCTACGGCTACGGCCTGTTCACCGGCGGCCTGGGGGCGCACTACGGCGCCGAGCGCCTGGGCTGTACCGTCATCCCCATGTCCGGCGGCCAGACCGAGAAGCAGGTGCAGCTGATCCAGGACTTCAAGCCGTCCATCATCATGGTCACGCCGTCGTACATGCTGAACATCATCGAGGAGTTCCAGCGCCAGGGCATGGACGCTGCCGATTCTTCGCTGAAAGTGGGCATCTTCGGCGCCGAGCCGTGGACGGACGCCATGCGCGGCGAGATCGAAGCGCGCGCCGGCATCGACGCGGTGGACATCTATGGCCTGTCCGAAGTGATGGGGCCGGGCGTGGCCAGCGAATGCATCGAGTCGAAAGACGGCCCGGTGATCTGGGAAGACCATTTCTACCCCGAGATCATCGACCCCGAAACCGGCGAAGTGCTGCCCGACGGTTCGGACGGCGAACTGGTATTCACTTCGCTGTCGAAGGAAGCGCTGCCCATTATCCGCTACCGCACGCGCGACCTCACGCGCCTGCTGCCGCCCACCTCGCGCTCCATGCGCCGCATCGGCAAGATCACCGGCCGCTCGGACGACATGATGATTATCCGCGGCGTGAACGTGTTCCCCACGCAGATCGAAGAGCTGATCTGCAAGATGCCCAAGCTGGCGCCGCAATACCAGCTGGTGGTGAGCCGCGACGGCCACCTGGACAAGCTGGACGTGATCGGCGAAGTGCGCCCCGAGTGGACCGGCAAGCTCACCTCCAACGAAGTGGAAGCGCTGGCGCGCGAGCTGGAACACGCCATCAAGACCTATGTGGGCGTGAGCACCCGTGTTAGCCTGCTGGCAGCCAACAGCATCGAACGCACGATGACTGGCAAGGCCAAGCGTGTAATCGATAAACGACCCAAGTTAGTTTGAGGAACGATGATGAACGAAGCTTTTATCTGCGACGCCGTACGCACTCCCTTCGGCCGCTACGGCGGCGCCCTGTCCGGCGTGCGCGCCGATGACCTTGCCGCCGCGCCTATCGCCGCGCTGAAGCAGCGCAACCCCGGCGTCGACTGGTCCGAAGTGGACGACGTCTACTACGGCTGCGCCAACGGCGCCGGCGAGGACAACCGCAACGTCGGCCGCATGGCCGTGCTGCTGGCTGGCCTGCCAGTGGAAGTGCCGGCCAACACCATCAACCGCCTGTGCGGCTCCAGCCTGGACGCGGTGGGCATCGCCGCGCGCGCCATCAAGTCCGGCGAGGCGCACCTGGTGATTGCCGGCGGCGTGGAAAGCATGACGCGCGCGCCTTTCGTCATGGGCAAGGCCGACAGCGCCTTCTCGCGCGCCGCGAAAGTGGAAGACACCACCATAGGCTGGCGCTTCGTCAACCCGCTGATGAAGCAGCAGTACGGCATCGACTCCATGCCGGAGACGGCGGAGAACGTGGCCAATGAGTTCAACATCAGCCGCGCCGACCAGGACGCGTTCGCCGTGCGCAGCCAGCAGCGCTGGGCCGCCGCGCATGCGGCCGGCCATTTCAAGAGCGAGATCGTGCCGGTCACCATCGCCCAGAAAAAAGGCGATCCCAAGATCGTGGACACCGACGAGCATCCGCGTCCGGACACCACCATGGAGATGCTGGCCAAGCTGAAGGGCGTGGTCAAGCCGGATGGCAGCGTCACGGCGGGCAACGCCTCCGGCGTGAACGATGGCGCCTGCGCCATCCTGCTGGCCTCCGGCGCGGCAGTGGACAAATACGGCCTCAAGCCGCGCGGCAAGGTGCTGGGCATGGCCACCGCAGGCCTGGCGCCGCGCATCATGGGCTTCGGTCCGGCTCCCGCGTCGAAGAAGGTGTTGGCGCAGCTGGGCCTGACCATAGAACAGATGGACGTGATTGAACTGAACGAGGCATTCGCCGCGCAGGGCCTGGCCGTCACGCGCGACCTGGGCCTGGCGGACGACGCGGCCCACGTCAATCCGAACGGCGGCGCCATCGCCATCGGCCACCCGCTGGGCGCATCCGGCGCGCGCCTGGTGACGGCCGCGCTGAACCAGCTGGAGCGCACCGGCGGCCGCTACGCCCTGTGCACCATGTGCATCGGCGTGGGGCAAGGTATTGCACTGGTAATCGAACGCGTATAAAAACTGGGGTCGGTCCCGACGGGACTGACCCCGGCACCTAAAACTACGGAGACAAAAAATGTTCGCGAATATCCTGAAGAAGACCGTTATTGCCGCATCCCTCGTCCTCGCCGCCGGCAGCGCCATGGCGCAGAACATCAAGATCGGTTCCGTGCTGTCCGTATCCGGCCCGGCCGCCTTCCTGGGCGACCCCGAGCTGAAAACGCTGCAGATGTATGTTGAGAAGATCAACGCCGAGGGCGGCGTATTGGGCCGCAAGCTGGAGCTGGTGCATTACGACGACGGCAGCGACGCCGCCAAGGCCAACGGCTTCACCAAGCGCCTGATCGAGTCCGACAAGGTGGATGTGCTGATAGGCGGCACCACCACCGGCGCCACCATGGCCATGGCCCCGCTGGTGGACAAGGCGGGCCTGCCCTTTATTTCGCTGGCGGGCGCGGTGGTCATTATCGACCCGGTGAAAAAGTGGGTCTTCAAGACTCCGCACACCGACCGCATGGCCGCTGAAAAGGTATTCGAGGACATGAAGAAGCGCGGCATCAGCAAAGTGGGCCTGCTGTCCGAGACCAGCGGCTTCGGCGCATCGGGCCGCAAGGAATCGCAGGCTGTCGCGTCCAAGTACGGCATTACCCTGGTGGCCGATGAAACCTACGGCCCGAAAGACACCGACGTCACCGCGCAGCTGACCCGCATCAAGAACACCGCCGGCGTGCAGGCGGTGTTCGTGTTCGGCCTGGGCCAGGGCCCGGCGGTCGTGACCAAGAACTACGGCCAGCTGGGCATGACCGCGCTGCCGATGTACCAGTCGCACGGCGTGGCGTCGGACGAGTACCTGAAGCTGTCCGGCAAGGCTGCCGAAGGCGTGCGCCTGCCTACGCCTGCGCTGCTGATCGGCCAGATGCTGCCGGCCAGCGATCCGCAGAAAGCCATCGTCGTCGGCTACGACAAGGCCTACAAGGACCGCTACAAGATCGACCCGTCCACCTTTGGCGGCTACGCGCTGGACGCGCTGAACCTGTCGGTGGACGCCATCAAGCGCGCCGGCGGCACCGACAAGGAAAAAGTGCGCAACGCGCTGGAGACGACCAAGGGCTTCGTGTCCACCACCGGCGTGTTCAATATGAGCGCGACGGACCACATGGGCCTCGACCTGTCGGCATTCCGCATGGTTGAAGTGAAGAACGGCGACTGGCAGCTGTCCAAGTAAGCGGAGTCCATCATGCTCGCCCAATTCCTGCAATTCCTGTACTCGGGAATGACGGTCGGTTCCGCCTATGCACTGGCGGCGCTCGGCTTTACCATCATCTACAACACCAGCGGCGTGATCAATTTCGCCCAGGGCGAATTCATCATGCTGGGCGGGATGCTGGCGGCGATGATGGCGGGGGCGGGCGTGCCGCTGCCGCTGGCCATTATCGGCGCCGTCATCCTCACCGCCATCGTGGGCCTGGTGATGGAAAAGGCGGTGATCGAACCGGCGCAGAACGCGCAGGTGGTCACGCTCATCATCATTACCATAGGCGCCTCGCTCGTGGTGCGCGGCCTGGTGCAGATCTGGCTGGGCAAGGGCACGCACACGCTGCCCGCGTTCTCGGGCGACACGCCGATCCAGTTCCTGGGCGCCAGCCTGCTGCCGCAAAGCCTGTGGGTGCTGGGCGTGACCATCGCCATCGTGGCGGCGCTGGGCTGGTTCTTCGGCCGCACGCTGCTGGGCAAGGCCATGCTGGCTACTTCGCACAACAAGCTGGCCGCGCAGCTGGTGGGCATCAATACGCGCCGCGTGCTGCTGCTGTCCTTCGGCCTGGCCGCGCTGCTGGGCGCCGTCGGCGGCGCGCTGCTCGCACCCATCACCTACACCTCCTACGATGCGGGCATCATGCTGGGCCTGAAGGGCTTCGTGGCGGCGGTGCTGGGCGGCCTGGGCGGCGGCGTGGGCGCCATCGCGGGCGGACTGATACTGGGCATCGCCGAGGCCATGACGGCGGGCTACATCTCGTCCGCCTACAAGGACGCGGTGCCCTTCGTGCTGATCCTGCTGATCCTGTTCTTTATGCCGCGCGGCCTGTTCGGCGCCAAGGTTTCGGAGCGCGTATGAAGACCTTCGCTTCCCGACACTCCGGCCTGCTGATCCTGGCGCTGGTGCTGGCCGTGCTGCCGCTGGCGCTGCCCAACTCCTACTACTACGACGTGGCGATCCGCATCGCCCTGAACGCGATGGTGGTGATCGGCCTGAACCTGCTGATGGGCTATACCGGCCAGATCAGCCTGGGCCACGCCGGCTTCTTCGGCATGGGCGCCTACGCGTCCGCCGTGCTGACCACGCACTACAACTGGCCGCCGGTGGCCGCCCTGGCTGCGGGCGCCGCCGCCACCGGCCTGCTGGCCTTGGTGCTGGCGCGGCCCGTGCTCAAGCTCAAAGGCCACACGCTGGCGATGGCCACGCTTGGGCTGGGCATTATCATCTCCATCGTCATCAACAACGAAGGCCAGTGGACCGGCGGTCCGGACGGCATCGCTGTGCCGGGCTTCGCCGTCTTCGGCTTTGAAATCACGGGAGAAAAATCCTGGTACGCGGTGGCGGCGGCCTTGCTGCTGCTGGTGACCTGGTTCGCGCTCAACCTGATCGATTCGCCCGTTGGCCGCGCGCTGCAGGCCATCCACGGCTCCGAGGTGGCCTCGCGCGTGGCCGGCATCGACACCACGCGCTTCAAAGTGCGGGTGTTCGTGCTGTCCGCCGTGGTGGCCAGCATTGCGGGCAGCATCAGCGCGCACTACATCGGCTTCATCACGCCGAATATGGCGGGCTTCTTCCACTCCATCGAGCTGGTGACCATGGTGGTGGTGGGCGGCATGGCTTCCGTGTTCGGCTCCATCCTCGGCGCCGCGCTGCTGACCGTGCTGCCGCAGCTGCTGTCCGCTTTCGAGGGCTGGGAAGTGGTGGTGTTCGGCGCCATCCTGATGCTGACCATGATCTTCCTGCCGCGCGGCCTGGTGCCGTCGCTGGCGCGCCGCCGCGGCAAGCCTGCAGCGGGCAGCGGCGCGGCGCCGCTCAAGCTGGTGAAGAAGGCGGGAGGCGGCCATGCTTGAGATCCGCAACCTGAGCAAGAGCTTCGGCGGCGTGCACGCCGTGCAGGACGTGAGCTTCGCCATCAAGGAAGGCTCCATCCATTCGGTGATCGGTCCCAACGGCGCGGGCAAGACCACGCTGTTCAACCTCATCACCGGCGTCTACACGCCCAGCAAGGGCGAGATCCTGCTGCGCGGCGAGAACGTGGCCGGCCTGTCGCCGGACCAGCTGGCCCGGCGCGGCATGAGCCGCACCTTCCAGAACCTGCAGATCTGCCTGAACATGACGGCCATAGCCAACGTGATGGTGGGCGCGCACCTGCGCCTGAACCAGAACCTGTTCGCGTCCATGCTGCGCCTGCCGTCGGTGCGCAAGGCCGACCAGGTGTGCCGCGACGAGGCGGCACAGCTGATGGAATTCGTCGGCGTGGGCCAGTACGTGGACGCCGATTCGAGCCAGATGCCGTATGGCGCCCTGAAGCGCCTGGAGATTGCGCGCGCGCTGGCGGCACGGCCGAAAGTGCTGCTGCTGGACGAACCGGCCGCAGGCCTGAACCACACCGAGACCGGCGAGATCGAAGCGCTGATCCGCAAGGTGGCGCAGTCCGGCGTGACGGTGGTGCTGGTTGAGCACGACATGAAGCTGGTGATGAATTTATCCGACCATATCCTGGTGCTGGACTACGGCAAGAAGCTGGCCGAAGGCACGGCGGCCGAAGTGCGCGCCAATCCGGACGTGGTGGCGGCCTATCTGGGAGCGGCAGCATGAGGGACGCCATGACAAACAATACCGACGTGACGGTGAAGCCGCTGGTGCTCGAAATCAAAGGGCTGACCAGCCACTATGGCCGCATCCAGGCGCTGCACGGCATCGACATCGAAGTGCGCCAGGGGCAGCTGGTGGCGCTGGTGGGGGCCAACGGCGCGGGCAAGACCACGCTGCTGCGCGCCATCTCCGGCGTGCAGCCCATCAGCGGCGGCAGCATCCATTTCAGCGGCCAGGACGTGAGCCGCGCCAGCGCGGACAAGCGCGTGCGCGCCGGCATCTGCCAGGTGCCGGAAGGGCGCCAGGTGTTCGGCCCCATGTCGGTGGAGGACAACCTGCTGCTGGGCGCTTACACGCGGCCCAAGGGCGAGGTGGCGGCGGACATGGAACGCATGTACCAGCTGTTCCCGGTGTTGCGGGAGAAACGGTCACTGCTGGCGGGCACGCTGTCCGGCGGGCAGCAGCAGATGCTGGCCATGGCGCGCGCGCTGATGGGCAGGCCGTCCGTGCTGCTGCTGGATGAGCCCAGCATGGGCCTGGCGCCGCTGCTGATTGCGGAGATCTTCCGCATCGTGGCCAGCCTGCGCGACCAGGGCATCACCATTTTCCTGGTGGAGCAGAACGCGCACGCGGCGCTGTCCATCGCGGACGTGGGCTATGTGATCGAGACGGGAGCCATCATCCTGTCCGGTCCCGGGCCGGAGCTGCTGAAGAACGAACAGGTGCAAAGCGCCTATCTGGGGATGTAATGGCGGGTTACGGCTCCGCCTAACCCGCCCTACGTTGTACCGAACATCTGCGAATACTCGTAGGGCGGGTTAGGCGCCAGCCGTAACCCGCCGAACAAGGAGCAAGCATGGTCAAAGTATATGAAATGAACGGCATCACGCCGGTGGTCCATCCCACCGCCTATGTGCATCCAAGCGCGGTGCTGATCGGCGACGTCATCGTCGGCCCGCGCTGCTACGTGGGGCCGCACGCGTCCATGCGCGGCGACTTCGGGCGCCTGATCCTGGAGGAGGGTTCCAACCTGCAGGACGGCTGCATTATGCACGGTTTCCCCGGCGAGGACACGGTGGTGGAAGTGGACGGCCATATCGGCCACGGCGCCGTGCTGCACGGCTGCCGCATCGGCCGCAACGCGCTGGTGGGCATGAACTCGGTCATCATGGACAACGCCGTCATCGGCGCCGAGAGCATCGTCGCGGCGATGAGCTTCGTGAAGGCCAATATGGTGGTGCCGCCGCGCTCCATGGTGGTGGGCACGCCGGCGCGCATCATCCGCCAGGTGAGCGACAACGAAATCAGCTGGAAGACGTCCGGCACGGCCCAATACCAGGAGCTGAGCGTACGCTCGCTCGCCACCATGCGCGAGACCGTGGCGCTGACCGAGGTGGAGCCGGACCGCCAGCGCATGCAGTGGGAGTCCTCGCTGCCGCTGCATCAGCACAAGAACGCAACCGAATAAATAGACTGGAGAAATCGAATGGCACCAACTCTGCAAAGCCTGATCGCCGGCCGCTGGCACGGCAAGGAAGCGGCCACCCCGCTGCACAGCGCGCTGAACAACAGCCTGATCTACCATACCCACGCCGAAGCCATCGACTTCAGCGAAGCCGTCGCCTATGCCCGCAAGACCGGCGTGCCGGGCCTGATGAAGCTGGACTTCCAGCAGCGCGCGCAGCGCCTGAAGGCGCTGGCCATGTACCTGATGGAGCGCAAGGAAGAGCTGTACAAGATTTCCCACCTCACCGGCGCCACCCGCGCCGACAGCTGGGTGGACGTGGAGGGCGGCATCGGCACCCTGTTCGCCTACGCCAGCATGGGCAGCCGCGAGCTGCCTTCGTCCAATGTGCTGCATGAAGGTCCGGCCATTGCGCTGGGCAAGCGCGGCGGCTTTGCCGGCACCCACATCCTGGTGCCGCGCGGCGGCCTGGCGGTGCACATCAACGCCTTCAACTTCCCCATCTGGGGCCTGCTGGAGAAATTCGCGCCCAGCTTCCTGGCCGCGATGCCCTGCATCGGCAAACCCGCCACCGCCACCAGCTACCTGACCGAAGCCGTGGTGCGCATGGCGCATGAATCCGGCCTGCTGCCGGAGGGCGCGCTGCAGCTGGTGATCGGCAGCACCGGCGACCTGCTGGACCGCCTGGGCGGCGCCGACGTGGTGACCTTCACCGGCTCGGCCGACACCGCCGCCAAGCTGCGCACCAACCGCAACCTGATCGCCAACTCGGTGCCGTTCACAGCCGAAGCCGATTCGCTGAACTGCGCCATCCTGGCGCCGGACGTGACGCCGGACGATCCCGAGTTCGACCTGTTCGTGAAGGAAGTGGCGCGCGAGATGACCGGCAAGGCCGGCCAGAAGTGCACCGCCATCCGCCGCATCATCGTGCCGAAAGACCGCGTGGACGCGGTGGCCGAACGCCTGCGCGAACGCCTGTCCAAAGTCACCATCGGCGACCCGTCGGTGGAAGGCGTGCGCATGGGCGCGCTGGCCTCGAAAGACCAGCAGAGGGATGTCGCAGAGCGCGTGGCCTTGCTCGCGGCGGGCAACGAGATCGTGTTCGGCGAGAAGGACGGCTACAAGCTGATAGGCGAAGGCGTGGCGGAAGGCGCCTTCTTCTCGCCCACGCTGGTCCTGTGCCGCAACGCCGGCAGCAACGACGCGGTGCACGACGTGGAAGCCTTCGGCCCGGTCAGCACCATGATGACCTACGAAGGCATAGACGAGGCGCTGGAGCTGGCCGCGCGCGGCAAGGGCAGCCTGGTGAGCACCCTGGTGACGAAGGATCCGAAGACGGCGGCGTACGCGGTGCCGGTGGCGGCAGCCTCGCACGGCCGCGTGCATATCCTGGAGCGCGAATCGGCGGTGGATTCCACCGGCCACGGCTCGCCGCTGCCGCAGCTCAAGCACGGCGGCCCCGGCCGCGCGGGCGGAGGCGAGGAGCTGGGCGGCATCCGCGCGGTGCGCCACTTCCTGCAGCGCGCAGCGGTGCAAGGCTCGCCGACCATGCTGGCCGCCGTGACGGGCGAATACGTGCGCGGCGCGGCCGTGAACGAAAGCGAAGTGCACCCGTTCCGCCGCCACTTCGAGGACCTGAAAATCGGCGACTCGCTGCTGACGCATCGCCGCACCGTGAGCGAGGCGGACATCGTCAACTTCGGCGGCGTGTCGGGCGACTATTTCTACATGCACTTCGACGATATCGCCGCCAAGGACACGCAGTTCGGCAAGCGCATTGCGCACGGCTACTTCGTGCTGTCGGCCGCTGCGGGCCTGTTCGTGTCGCCCGCGCCGGGACCGGTGCTGGCCAACTACGGCCTGGACAACCTGCGCTTCATCACGCCGGTGGCCATCGGCGACACCATCCGCGCGCGCCTGACCTGCAAGCGCAAGGTGGACCGCAACCGCACCGACGACAAAGGCCTGGGCCAGGGCGTGGTGGCGTGGGACGTGCAGGTGACCAACCAGAACGAGGAACTGGTGGCCAGCTACGACATCCTCACGCTGGTGTCCAAGAAAGCCTGAGCAGGCTAGCCGAAGGGTGTATAGGCGATGCCGTGCGAAATCGCGGCAATCACCTGCGCCTGGTTTTCCGGGCTCTCCGAAAATCCCGTCAGCACCGTCTCGCGGGTGGCCCAGCCATTGGCCAGCACGCCGGTCCAGTAGGCCTTTCCGCTGTCGTCCGCCGGGCGGTGCAGCACGTTCTGGTACAGCTTGTCGACGAAGGCCGCGTTGCTGGGATTGGCCCCGTACAGCTTGACCGCCTCGGCCGACTGCAGGAAGCCCTGCGCCACGCTCTGCATGCCGGTGCCGCCGTCCAGCACCGCCAGCCAGTAGCCCAGGCCCGCCACATCGGGCTTGCGGTCGAAGGCGGCCTGGTATAGCCGGTAGGTCTGTCCCGCCATGCCGTCCAGGTCGAGCGCCAGCGCGCCGTCCGAGAAGATCAAGCGCTCCACGTTGGCGAGGGTGTCCGTGCCCTGGCCGTCCGGCTTGCGCAGGGTCCAGCGCAGCCCGTCCTGTTCCACCGCATGGCTGGCCACCTTGCCGGCGTAGACGATGCTGTCGGTGCCGGCGCCGCCGTCGATCTCGTCATAGCCGGCGCTGGCGACGATGCGGTCGTTGCCCCCTTCGCCGTTGATGATGTCGCTGGTGGCCAGGCCGCCCAGCGTGTCGTTGCCTTCGCCGCCGGCCTGCAGGCCGCCCAGGCCGCGCACCGTCACGAACACGGTGTAGGTATTGTTGCCGCCCTGCTGGTCGGTGAGGATGTAGTCGAAGCTGTCGGTGCTGCTGAAGTTGGCCTTGGGCGTGTAGGTGAAGCTGCCGTCCGCCTTCACCACGGCGGTGCCGTTGGCCGGGGTTTTCGACAGCGCATAGGACACCGTGGCGCGGGCCTGGTCGCTCGGGTCGGGCAGCTGGCCGCTGCTGCTGGTGTTCTGGTCCAGCGCCAGCGCCAGGTCGGCGCCCAGCGCGCTTTTGCCCAGCGTGATGGTCTGGTCGCCGAAGGCCAGGATTTCGGTGTTGAGCAGCGTGTCGAAGCCGGAGGCGCCGTCGCGCGCGGTGACGAAGACCTTGCCGTAGCCGGTGCTGATCAGGTAGTCGCCGCGCAGGCCGGCGAAGACCGCCGCGTCCTCGCCCCCGGCGCCGTCGATCCAGTCGTTGCCTTTGCCGCCGGTGAGGCGGTTGGCCAGCGCATTGCCCAGCAGGACGTCGTCGTAGCGCGAGCCCACGGCGTTCTCGATCAGCGTATCGACGCCAATCGACAGATTGCCGCTGGCGCCCACGCCGCCGGCCGTCACGCCCACGCTGTTCAGGTGTCCGCCCACCAGGTCGATGGTGGCGCCGGTGCTGGCCGCCGAGGCGTCCAGCGTGTCGATGCCGCCGTCGTCCACCAGGCCGCGCTGGGACTGGAAGTCGGCCGTGCCGAGCAGGTAGACATTGTCGCCGGTGGCGACCTGCTTCGCGCCGTACAGATAGCGCAGCGCGGCGATGTCGTACGCGCCCCAGGAGGCCGGGTACAGGCCGTCCGGCGAGACCGTCTGCGACATCACGGTCAGGCCGGTGACGTCGTTGGCGGCCAGCATCTGGGACGCGTAGTTGTCGCCCGCTTCCACGTTGCGCGGATGGCGCAGGCCCAGCGCATGGCCGATTTCATGCAGCAGCACGGCGTAGCCTTCCTGGCCGGGCTGCATCAGCAGCAGGGTTTCGATGTCGATCCAGACGTCGCCGGCGCTGTCGCCGCCCACGCCCGGCAGCGTCCCCAGGCCCTTGGTGGCCACCTGCTGGCTGGCGCCAAAGCGCAGCTGCCCCACCGCGCTCCCGTCTTCGGCGACTTCCTTGAAGCTCAAGCCGGTGGCGGCTGCGGCCGCGTCCAGGATGGCCTTGACGGCGGCCCGCTCGCTGGCCGAGAAGGTGCGGAAGCCGCTCGCACCCACGCCGCTGGCGGGCGCCTTGGTGACGAAGCTGTAGCTCACTTCCACGGCGGTGCCGAGCGCGCCGGCGGCGTTCCAGCGGTTGGCGTCGGCCGCCACCAAGCCTTTCGTGGCCATGTCCGACGGCTTGATCAGGCTGCTCAGTTCATAGGTGACGTTCCAGTCCCCGCCATAGCCGAAGCGCTCGAAATTGCTGACCACCGCCATGAACTTCGGCTGCGCGGTGTTGGTGATGGTGGCGGTCTTGCCGTCGATGGCGACGTCGAAGATGAAGTCGGCGCGGCTGCCGTTGTCGAACTGGGGCAGCCAGAAGGTGTCGTCGCCGGCGCGGCCGTCTATGGTGTGCAGGCCGCCTCCGCCCAGGTAGAACACGTTCTGGTTGGCGTTGCCGATGCCGATGCCGCCTTCCCAGCCAAAGCTCACGCTGTCGATGCCGATCAGCGTGTCGTGCCCGCCCCAGTTGTCGTCGGCGTAGCCGGCCGTCAGGTCCACGTAGATGGACTGCCAGGTGTCCCAGTAGTTGACGGCGACGCTGCGCCAGCTGTCGCCGGTGGCGATGCGTTCTATCCTGTCGTTGCCGGGGCCGCCCACCACGCCGCCCTGGTAGACCTTGATGGTGTCGTCGCCCTCCAGGCCCCAGTAGGTGTCCCAGGCTTCCTTGTCGGTCTGGGTATAGACGTCCTTGCCGTTGGTGAGTTTGATATCCATTGCGTATCAGCCGTGCAGGAAGTTGAGGGTCTGGGTGCTGAAATTGGCGAGGTTGGGAAAGGCGCTGGTCAGCTGCGCGGCGGGCACGCCCATCCACTTCATCAGCGTGGCGCCCACCTGGTCGGTCGAGGTGGTGGGCACGAAGCGGCCGTCGCCGTTGGCGTCGCCGTCGTCCGGCCCGCCCAAGGTCAGCGTGGGCAGGGTGCCGTAGGCCTGGGCGCCGGCCACCGGGCCGCCCATCACGAACCAGTGGTTGCCCCAGGCGTGGTCGCTGCCGCCGCCGGAGGCCTGGCGCAAGGTGCGGCCGAAGTCGGACATCATGACGGTGGCCACGCTCTGGTCCACGCCGGAGGCCTGGTTGGCCTTGTCGAAGGCGGCCAGCGCGCGCGCCACCACGGCCAGCTGCGCGTCCTGGCTGGTAGCCGCGCTGCCGCGCTGGCCGCTGTGCGTATCCAGTCCGCCCCACTGCACCAGGAAGACCTGGCGCTTGTAGCCCCGCTTTTTGAACACCGGCAGCAGCGTGGCGAGCTTGCGCAGCATGCGTCCCAGGTCGTTGTCGTCGAAGTTGGCCGAGGGGGCGGGCGCGTTCAGCGCCGCCTGCGTGAAGATGGTGGACTCGGACACGCTGCGCCCGAAGGTGCGCGCGTACTCGGCCTCGTACTGGTTGGCGAACTGCCACTGCGCCATGCGGTTGAGCGCCTGCGTGCCGGGCAGCTGCGGCTGCGCCAGGTCGGCCGTGCCCCACCAGCGCGAATCCCAGGCGCTCAGGTAGGACACCGGCGAATTGCGGCCCAGCACCAGCGTGCGCTCGGTGTTCATGGTGATGGCGTTGACCGGGTTGCGCAGCGAGGAGGGCAG
Organism: Pseudoduganella aquatica; assembly: GCF_020865585.1. Classification (NCBI taxonomy): domain Bacteria; kingdom Pseudomonadati; phylum Pseudomonadota; class Betaproteobacteria; order Burkholderiales; family Oxalobacteraceae; genus Pseudoduganella; species Pseudoduganella aquatica. The sequence goes on along the minus strand of NZ_CP086370.1, from coordinate 6,278,130 downwards.
CAGCTCGAGCGAGCGTCCGGCCCAGCCGCTGCCGTCGGTGTCGCCCAGCCAGCCCTGCTGCCACATCACCTGGTCGCTGTGCGAGAGCAGGAAGGACGGCACCGCCACGCTGTGATCCAGCACCTGGCGCGCGGTGGCCGGCTTGACCAGCGGGCCGGCGTTCAGTATCCAGGCCAGGCGGCCCTGGTTGTACAGCGGCGCCAGCGGCGCCAGCGCGGGATTCATGCCGAAGCTGTGGCCGGCGGTGGAGCCGGACAGCGCGGTCAGGCTGTCCTTGGGCAGCGCCAGCGCGGGCCGGGCGGTGGCATAGTCGCTGTAGGCGCCGTCGGTGGGCACCAGGCTGTTCAAGCCGTCGTTGCCGCCGGTGAGGAACAGGCAGACCACGGCGCGGTAGTCGTCGGCGGCGGCGCTGGCGCTGGCGCCGAGCAGGCTGGCCCCGCCGATCAGGCCGAGGGTGGGGGCGGCTGCGCTCAGGCGCAGGAAGTGGCGGCGGTCCATCAGCGTATCACTCCATAGTAAGGGGTGGCCAGCGCGTACTGCAGCAGCGGCATGGTTTTCTCGAGCGGCGTATTGCCGTTGGGGGTGGCGGTCAGGTCCTGCAGATTCTGGCGCAGCGTCTGCGGCATGGCGCCCCTGAAATAGCGTTCGCTCATCAGGTCGATAAAGGCGCGCGGCGAGCTGCTCAGCGCCTTGATGAAGGGATCGACCTGGCAGCCGGCATTGCTCAGGCGCGAAGCCGTCTGCATGCCGTAGCCGCCGATCCGGCCCGACAGCTCCTCGGCGTTGAGCAGGCGCTGCTCCGGCGCCAGCAGGTTGCTGCCGGGGGCGCGGTCGGTCGGCATGTAGTAGCTGAACACGCTGGACTGCATGAAGGGCGACTGGACGCTGGGCTTGGCGATGCCGGGCAGCGGGTACTCCGGCGTGGCGTCCCAGCGCAGCGGCGCGGTGCAGCCCATGCCGCGCAGCATGCCGGTGTACCACAGTACCGGTTCGCGCATCTTGCCGAAGGAGAGCGAGTCCGCGCCCAGGGTGTCGCCCTTGCGCGCTTCGGTGTCGAGCAGCACCGCCTTGAGCACGGCCTTCATGTCGCCGGCCACGCCCTTGCCATTGTCGCGGAACACGGTGGCCACGCGGCGCAGATAGGCCGGCGAGGGATTGCTGGTGACCAGGTGCTGGATCAGGCGCAGGCTGACGAAGGGGGCGATGTTCTGGTGCCCCATCAGGACGTCGATTGCCGCCTCCATGTCCTGGGTGGTGCTCTGGCCGGCCGGAATGGTGGTGCCGAGCAGCGTCTTGGCTTCGCGGTCGTGCGCGGCCGTCCACGGGTCGGGTATCAGCACGCCGTCGAAGCCGGTGTAGTCGCCCCTGGGCACGTTCTTGGCCATCTGCCAGCCCGTCATGGCGCGCGTCATCGCCTCCACGTCCTGCTGGGTGTAGGTTTCCAGCGGCCGGTTGCTGGCGTCGCGCTGGATGCTGCCGTCGAGGTTGAGCTTGACCACCCCCAGCGAAAACAGCTGCATCAGTTCGCGCGAGTAGTTTTCATTCGGCGCGCACCACGGGCATTCGTCGGACTTGGGCCGGTTCGAGAGGTTGTCCAGGTAGACCCCCATCGGCGGGCTGGTGCTCACGGCGCGCAGCAGGGCGCCGTAGTTACCGAAGGCGTTGTCGTTGAGCAGATTGATCCAGGTCAGGGTGGCGTACTCCTGCACCTTGTTGCTCGATACGACGATCCACTGCGACATGGCCCACACCACGCGCTGGCGCAGCTGGTCCGGCCGCGCGATCATGGCCGTGAGGTTGGCGTTTTCGAAGTAGCGGTTGGCCGCTTCGGCCTGCGCCCGCACCTGGTCGTCGTAGTGGGCAACGGGGCTGGTGTCGTGGTGCGGCACCGGCAGCGCGAACTGCGCGTCTATCCAGGCCTCGAAGCCGAGTTTTTCTATTTCTGCCACCAGCGCCGGCGTGGCGCCGAAACTGACCTGGTCGGCGAAGCGGGCCGCCGCGTAGTGGCTCACCGGGCTGCTGGCCTTGACGGTGACCTGGCCGGTGCTGGCCAGCAGGGTGGGGGCGGCGGCGCTGCCGTCGTCCTGGCTATTGTTACAAGCGGCCAGCAGCAGCGGCAATGCCGCCACGGTGCAGCGCGCGGCGCGGGTCAGGGCTTTCATGCGTATCCTTGGGCAGAAGGCGGCTGGTCGCCGCAGACATCCGCCAAGGATAAGGCATGATTGTCAATAAAACATCCACTAACTGGGGGATGCGTGGTTTTCCCGCCTCAGGCCGAAGGGATCGTCGATGCTGTGCGCCGGCTCGGTGAACCAGCGCGGGCCGGCGTCGGTCATGTAGAAGTGGTCCTCGTGGCGCACGCCGAATTCGCCGGGGATGCAGATCATGGGCTCGTTCGAGAAGCACATGCCCGGCGCCAGCGGGGTGGTGTCGCCGCCCACCAGGTAGGGCCATTCATGGATGTCCAGGCCGATGCCGTGGCCGGTGCGGTGCGGCAGGCCGGGCAGCTTGTAGCCCGGGCCGTAGCCGTCCGCCTCCAGCGAGCGGCGCGCCGCCTGGTCCACCTGTTCGCAGGGCACGCCCAGCTGCGCGGCGGCGAAGGCGGCCGCCTGGGCTTTCTTCTCGCTGTCCCACACGCTGCGCTGGCGCGCGCTCGGCTCGCCGTACACATAGGTGCGCGTGATGTCGGAGATGTAGTTGTGCAGCTTGCAGCCGGTGTCGATCAGCACCGTGTCGCCCTGCTTGAGCGTCTGCACATAGCTCACGCCGTGCGGATAGGCCGTGGCCTCGCCGAACAGCACGATGACGAAATACGAGCCGGGCGCGCCCACCTTGCGGTGCGCGGCGGTGATGAACTGTTCCACTTCGGTGGTGGTGATCCCCTCGCGCAGCATGCTGGCGGTGGCCACGTGCACGGCCAGCGTCATGTCCTTGGCGCGCTGCATCAGCGCGATCTCGGCGGAGGACTTGCGGGTGCGGCAGTGCGCCGTCACCGTGCGCGCGTTTTCCAGCGCGTAGCCCGCGGCCAGCGGGCGTATGCCGTCGTAGATGAAGAAGGCCGCGCTTTCGCAGATGCCCACGCGCGGCGGCTGGCCGGCATCAGCCGCAATCCCCATGCCGGCCAGGGTGTCGACGAACAGCTGGTAGGGGCTTTCGTGCTCCTGCCAGCCGTTGACCTTGCCCTCCACCAGCATGAAGTCCAGCAGCGTGCTTTCCTCGAAGGCGGGGGCGATGTATTCCAGCGCGCCCTGCGCCGGCAGGATGGCGCCCACCATGCGCTCGCTGGCGTGCCAGCGCGTGCCGGTGAAGTAGAGCAGGTTGGCGCCCGCGTTGATATAGATGGCGGCGATGCCCTGGTCGCGCATGAAGGCCTGGGCGCGGGCGATGCGCTGCAGGTGCTCCTCCTTGGCGATCGGGACCGCGCCCGCCGTCATGTCCGACAGGCTCGCCAGTGCCTGCTCCGCTGTTTTACCGCCTACGCCTATGGTCATGCCGAGTCCTCCAGAATTGATGGCGGCGATGATATCAGTTCTGGAGGAGGGAGCGCTTACTGGGTGAGTACGCTGACCTTGTCCACCACGAAGGAGGTCTGGGCGGACGAGTCTTCCGTCATGGCGAAGGACAGCGTCACCGTCTGGCCCTTGTACGGCAGCAGGCTGAAGCTGCGGGTCTGGTAGCCGGTGGCCTTGTTCAGGTTGGAGTAGGTGGCCAGCGTGCCGAGCACCGCGCCGCTGCTGTTTTTCACCGTCACCGTCAGCTTGTCGTAGGCGGTGCTGGTGGTCGTTTCAGCGGTGTCGATATGCAGCGCGAAGCTCAGCGTGGCGGCGGTGGCGGCCGACGGGATGGCGACTGCCTGCGTCAGCGTTTCGGTGGCGGTGGTGCCGTTGCCGCCCAGCCAGGCGAAGCGCGTGCCTTCATAGGCGGTCTGGCCGCTGAAGGCGCCGATGGCGCCGGTGCTGCCGGCCCAGCCGGTGGCGCCCGACTCGAAGCCGCCGTTGGTGATGCGCTCGACGCTGGTGCCGCCGCCGCCGCCGGTGGTTTCATCCACGTCGGTGCCGACGTTGATGGCCGCGTAGGCGCGCTTGACGGCGGTGGCTTCCTTGCTGCCCACGCCGTACAGTTCCTCGGCCGAGGCGATCATCTTGGTGCGCGCGTCGGCGTAGTTGGTCGACGAGGTGAACTTGGTGGTCACGGCCTTGAACCAGATGCGGTAGGCCTTGTCGTTGCCCACGCCGGTCATGGCCAGCGGCTGCTTGGTCAGGTAGGAGCTGTAGTAGTCGCTGCCGGAGCTTGCGTTCGAGCCTTGCGACAGGAAGTAGAACATGCGGTTGTTCGGGCCGCTGCTGTAGTGCACGTTCAGGTTCTTCAGCGTGCTGCTCCACGCGTTCGGGCTGCTGCCGTCCTTGCTGGGCTTGTACATCCAGCGCAGCGGCTGGCCGCTCTTCGAGATCTCCTGGCCCATCACCCAGTCGTTGCCGGTGGCCGGTATCACGCTGCCGGTGCCGCCCGCGCGCGCATAGGCCTCGGTCATTTCGCCGGCGATGTCGGCGCCCGATTCATTCAGGCCGCCGGACTCGCCCGAGTAGGTCAGGTTGGAGGTGGCGTCGATCACGCCGTGGCCCATCTCGTGGCCGATCACGTCGATCGATCCCAGGTTGTTGAAGGACGAGCCGCCGTCGCCGATGTACATGCATTTGCAGTTCGGGTCGAAGAAGGCGTTGTCGTAGTTGTTGTCCACGTGGACGGCGATGTAGGTGGCGGTGTTGTTACCGTCCAGCGACTGCCAGCCCAGCGTGTTCTTCATGGTGTCGTAAGTGTTCATCAGGCCCCACAGCGCGTTCACGGCGGCGGTCTGGCCGTTGGCGCTGGTGGTGCTGCCGCCGCTCACGTATTGCAGGCCGTCGCCCCAGGTGTTGGTGCTGTTGGTGTAGATGGTGCCGGGCGTCGGATTGCTTTCCGGCGCGTGGTTGGCGTTGGTGATGGCCATGCCGCCGAAGGTGCCGCCCACGCCGCGCGTGGCGTCCTTCATCTGGTAGGTGCTGCCGGACAGCGTGGTGTTGATCGGCACGGTGCCGTTGTACTGGCTCTTGCCCGAGCCGACCACGGTTTGCAGCGCTTCCCACTGCGCGATGACGGCGCCGGTTTTCGCGTTGACCACGGTGTCGTGGTAGAGCACGCGCTTGCGGCTGTCGGCCATGCGGGTTTTCACCAGGTAGGCCAGCTCGTAGTGGTCCACCACGTCTTCCAGGTCGGTGGCGTTCAGGGCCGCTTCGGCCTTGTTCACGGCCGCAGCCACGCGCACCGATTTCATGACCGGATAGATCAGCAGTTCGGCCTGCGGCGCCCAGCGGTGCACGCCGTTCGGCGCCACGCTGCGCACCACGGCGGCGATGGCGTCGGCCCCGCTCAGTGCAGGGGTAAGGTCGGGCGCGCCGGTGCGCGCGCCGTTGGCGGCCACGCCGCGCGCCGCGTTCAGGCCGGCGCGGCGGTCGGACACGGATTCGCTGACGATGTTGTCGGCCGCGTCGGTGACGACCACGGACTCGGAGCCGAACACGCGCAGGCCGTTGTAGGTGTGCCGGGCGCGGGTGATCTTGGTGCCGGCCACGCCGGGGTGCTGGCCGGCGATGGCGAAGCCGTGCTGCATGCCCAGGCCTGCCGAGCTGGGACGGTTGGCCAGCTTGGCAGCCAGGCCTGCGCTCTCTTGTGGAGAGGTCTGTGCGACGGGGGCGGCCATCATTTGCGGGCCGGCGGCGTGGGCGAGCATCATCGGCAGGGTGGCGATGGATGCGGCAAGCAGGTTCTTACGTAGATTCATCTTCTCTCCAGAGGGCGTAGGTGGTTCTGGCATGGGCCAGCGCTGCGACACTATTCCTGGGCCGGGGGGCAAGTCAAAAAACTTGAGAAATGAGTCGCGCGGGCGGGATTTGTTAAATTTGGGACAAAGTTGCACGCCCGCCGGGCGTTGAATTGGCTTGGCAATTGCTAGTGATGGCGCACGATAGGCGGCTTTTGGCCCGATACTGTGTGGCGCTTACAACGAACTAGATGTAACACTCTATTTTCGTCACCTGCGCGACACATTGGCCGCTTCCGCAGCGCGCGCGGGTTGCAAAGTCTTAATGTTGCGATCTACACTAGGAGCACAAAGCGCAGGGCCAGGCCCGATAAAAACGACGCGCACCGGGAACCACAGGGAGCAGAGAACATGAGCAAACGCACAGCGCCACCACCGCCGACTTAGGCCAACATCCCCAGGGCAAGAGAGGGCATGGACCGGCAAGACCGGACCGCACAAAGCCCCGCAGCCTCATCCAGCACATCCATACGCCGCCTGCCGCAATCCGGCAAGCGCGGCGCCGTCGCGCGCCTTCGCCCAACCCGTGGCCAGGTGCGCAGGGACAGCTTTTTTTTTGTGGTTTGCCATGCTCTCGATATCTACCAAAGTTGAGCGGATCGTCATGGAGTCTCCCTTCCTCACGGAGGGGCTGGGACGCGGCTTGATCAATCTGTCGGAACTCGCGCGGCAGCTGCAGCCGCAGCTGGAAACGGACCTGTGGAAGCCTGTGGGACAGGCGGCCGTGGTGATGGCGCTGCGGCGCGTGGCGGAGCGCCTGCCGCAGCAGGAGGCGGCCGCGCACGGCGAGCTGTCGCTGGCGCGCAAGACGGGCGAGCTGACCACCCGCACCGACCTCACCATGTACACCTTCCGCTATTCGGAGAACACCTATGAATGCCACCGCAGGCTGCTGGCGGAAGTGGCGACTAGGCAGGGCGCGTTCGTGTCGGTCACGCGCGGCATCCATGAGGTGATGGTGGTGTGCAGCCGCTCGCTGACGAGCGCCATAGACGAAGTCTTCGTCACCGAGCGCCAGCTGGCGCGGCTGGAAAGCCTGAACGCGGTGACGCTGCACCTGGATCCGGAGACCTTCAATATGCCGGGGATTTACCATGGCATACTGAAGAAGCTGGCGTGGGATAAGATCAACCTGGTGAACATGATCTGCACCCACACCGAGCTGACCATACTGCTGGAGCAGCGCCAGACCGGCGCCGCCATTGCCGTGCTGTCGCGCCTGGTGGCGCAGTGATGGCGGGTTACGCACTGCGTGCTAACCCGCCCTACGAAGGAATGAGGACGGATGCTCTGCGTAGGGCGGGTTAGGCGAAGCCGTAACCCGCCAATGCTGGCGCTTAGTTGCCCAGCTGTCCGCGCACGCGGGCGATGGCTGCGCGCACCTGGTTCGGCGCGGTGCCGCCCACGTGGTCGCGCGCGGCCACGGAGCCTTCCAGGGTCAGCACCTGGAAGATGTCCTGCTCGATCAGCTTGGAGAACGCTTGCAGCTGCTCCAGCGACATCTCGGACAGGTCGATGCCCAGGTCCACGCAGGCGCGCACCGCGTGCGCCACGGCTTCGTGCGCGTCGCGGAAAGGCAGGCCTTTCTTCACCAGGTAGTCGGCCAGGTCGGTGGCGGTGGCGTAGCCCTGCAGGGCCGCCGCGCGCATCGCTTCCGGCTTGACGGTGATGCCGCCGGCCATGTCGGCGAAGATGCGCAGCGTGTCCATCAGCGTGTCCACGGTGTCGAACAGCGGTTCCTTGTCTTCCTGGTTGTCCTTGTTGTAGGCCAGCGGCTGGCCTTTCATCAGGGTCAACAGGCCCATCAGGTGGCCGTACACGCGACCGGTCTTGCCGCGCGCCAGTTCCGGCACGTCCGGGTTTTTCTTCTGCGGCATGATGGACGAGCCGGTGCAGAAACGGTCGGCGATGTCGATAAAGCCCACGCGCGGGCTCATCCAGATGATCAGCTCTTCCGACATGCGCGACACGTGCGTCATGATCAGCGAGGCCGCCGCCGTGAATTCAATCGCGAAGTCGCGGTCCGACACGGCGTCCAGCGAGTTGTGGCACACGTCGTCGAAGCCCAGCGTTTTCGCCACTTGCAGGCGGTCGATGGGGAAGGTGGTGCCGGCCAGCGCGGCGGCGCCCAGCGGCAGGCGGTTCACGCGCTTGCGGCAGTCGGCCATGCGCTCGGCGTCGCGGCCGAACATTTCAACGTAGGCCAGCATGTGGTGGCCGAAGGTGATCGGCTGCGCCACCTGCATGTGGGTGAAGCCGGGCAGGATGGTGTCGGTGTGCTGTTCGGCCAGGTCGGTCAGGGCGCCGCGCAGCTGGTTCAGCAGGCCGGTCACGTCGTCGATGGCGGAGCGCACGTACAGGCGGATGTCTGTGGCCACCTGGTCGTTGCGGGAACGGCCGGTGTGCAGGCGCTTGCCCGCGTCGCCTACCAGCTCGGTCAGGCGTTTCTCGATGTTCAGGTGGACGTCTTCCAGGTCCAGCAGCCATTCGAACTGGCCGGCTTCGATTTCCTGGCTGATTTGCGCCATGCCGCGCTGGATGTCGGCCAGGTCGGCCGCGCTGATGATCTTCTGGGCAGCCAGCATGCCGGCGTGCGCCAGCGAGCCCTGGATGTCGGCCTTGGCCAGGCGGTTGTCAAAAAATACAGAAGCGGTATAGCGCTTGACGAGGTCGGAAACTGGTTCGGAGAAGCGGGCGGACCAGGCTTCGCCCTTCTTGGAGAATTGATCAGTCATGATTTTTTTGAGAGGGTGGGCGTGCGGATTTGCGACGATTATAAACAAGGTTGGGCCATCCCACCGATTCCGGGCTTCCACGGGCGTGACAGGCGGGCCGAAATCGCCGATCATGGCGGCATGAAGAATGGGGAGAACAGAACATGAAACAGCCAGCCAAAGCCAGCTTGTTGTGCGTTTTAATGGCGGGCGCGCTGTCCTGCGCGGCCGCCTCGGCCGGGGAGGCCACCGCAGCCGCCGCTCCAGCCGCAGCCACTTCCGCCGCAGCAGCGGCCGACGACGGCGCCGCCCAGGCGATCGCCCCCGAACTGAAGACGCTGGACGGCATGCTGTCCGCGCTGTACGGCACCATTTCCGGCGCCGCCGGCGCGCCGCGCGACTGGGAGCGCCTGCGCAGCCTGTTCGCTCCCGAAGGCCGCATGGTGGTGCACGGCGTGAACAAGAGCGGCGAGATCACCACCCGCGTGCTCACGGTCTCCGACTACATCTCGCGCGTGACGCCGGTATTCGCCAAGGAAGGCTTTTACGAAACGGAGCTGGCGCGCACGACCGAGGCCTTCGGCCAGATCGCCCACATATTCAGCACCTACGAATCGCGCCACGCGCCGGACGAGGCCAAGCCCTTCCAGCGCGGCATGAACAGCATCCAGCTGGTCAACGACGGCCAGCGCTGGTGGATACAGTCGTTGGTGTGGCAGGCCGAAACGGACAAGAACCCGCTCCCCGAGCGCTACTTGAAGGGCAAGCATTGATTATCAGCACGGACAAGGCGGCGCTCGACATCGCGCTGATACATGGATTCCTGAGCGAGCGCTCCACCTGGGCCGTGGGCATGCCGCTGGCGCTGCTGGAAAAGGCGATCGCCAATTCGCTGTGCTTCGGCGGCTATGAAGACGGCAAGCAGATCGCCTTTGCCCGCGTGATTACGGACGGCGCCACCTTCGCCAACCTGGTGGATGTGTTCGTGCTGCCGGAGCACCGTGGGCTGGGCCACAGCAAGCGCCTGGTGGCGGCCGTCATGGCGCATCCCGAGCTGCAGGGGCTGCGGCGCTTCAGTCTCGCCACCAGCGATGCGCACGGCCTGTATGCCAAATTCGGCTTCGCGCCCCCGCGGCGTCCGCAGACGCTGATGGAGCGCTACGTTCCGGACGTCTATCTGCAGCGTTGAGCCCCGGGCGGCTCCGGCGGGTTACGCACTGCGTGCTAACCCGCCCTACGGTGTAAGGGTTGCTTCCGAACGGGTAGGGCGGGTTGGGCGCAGCCGTAACCCGCCAATTATTGCCAATGCATCAGGCAGGGCGGAATCAGCAGCAGCAGCGCCATCACCGCGTAGATCAGCTGCAGCGGCACCATCCACTTGGCCCAGGTAATCCAGGGCACGCGGGCCAGGGCCAGCACGCCCACGGTGATGCCGGAGGTCGGGATCATGGGCGTGGTCAGCTCGCCGAACTGGAAGGCCAGCACCGCCGTCTGGCGCGTGACGCCCACCAGGTCCGCCAGCGGCGCCATGATGGGCATGGTCAGCGATGCCTGGCCGGTGCCGGAGTGGATGAAGAAGTTGATCACGGTCTGGATGCCGAACATCTTATGCGCCGCGAACACGGGGCTGGACGACTGCACCAGCGGCAGCAGCCCATGCAGCATGGTGTCGATGATGTTGGCGTCGCGCGCCAAAATCATGGTGCCGCGCGCCAGCGCGATCACCAGTGCCGTGCCCACCAGGTCTTTTGCGCCCTGGATGAAGGCGCCCACCAGCTCGTCCGAATCAAGCCCGCCTATCAGGCCGATCACGATGCCCATCACCATGAACAGCGCGGCGATCTGCTCGATATACCAGTCGAACTTCACCACGCCCACCACCATGCCCAGCAGCGAGGCGGCGAAAATCGCCAGCACCACCTTGTGCTTGAGCGTCATGCCCTCGAAGCTGCTCAGGTCCAGGTGGCTTTCCTTGCGCTTGGCCTGGTCCAGCACATAGGTCGGGCTCAGCTCCGGATTGCGCTTGATGCGCGCCGCGTACCACATCATGAAGGCGGCGGTGATGGCGGTGGCCACCACCCAGCAGATCAGGCGGTAGCTCATGCCGGAGAACACCGGTATGCCGGCGATGCCCTGCGCGATGCCGACGTTGAAGGGATTCAGGAAGGCCGCGCCAAAGCCCACCTGCGAGCCGAGGAAGGGGATGGATACGCCGGTGATGGTGTCGTAGCCCAGCGCGAGCGCCAGCGGCACGAAGATGAGAATAAACGGGATGGCCTCCTCGTTCATGCCGAAGGTGGCCCCGCCCAGCGAGAACAGCGTGATGAACACCGGGATCAGCGCCGCGCGCACGAAGGAGGAATGCGTGTAGGCCTTGGCGATGGACTTGATCATCGCGTCGATGGCCTCGGTCTTGTGCAGCACCTGGAACGTGCCGCCCACAATCAGGATGAAGCCGATGATCAGGCCCGCTTCCGCGAAACCCTTGATGGGCGCCATCATCAGCGCCGCAAAGCCCTGCGGCTTGCTGTCTATGTAGTGGAAGGTGGCCGGATTGATCAGCTGCTTGCCGTTGACCAGGTGGGTGTCGTACTTGCCGCCGGGGATAAGCCAGGTGGCCAGGGCGATCAGCGCCAGGATGGCGAAGACCAGGACGTAGGTATTGGGGATGCGCAGTTTCATGTGGGCCTTGAAAGGGTTACTGGCTGAGCAGGTCGCCGGAACGGAACGCCTGCGCGCCCGCGATTTTTCCGATGTTCCAGCCGCGCAGCACATGGCGGTGCGCGGTGCGCGCAAACAGCACGCCGTCCACCGTGCAGCACACCGTGGTGACGGCGCCGCTGGCCGCGTCGATCACGTCCGCCACCGCGTCGCCCGCCTTGAGCTTCTCGCCCATCTCGCGCTTGTACACCAGCACCCCCGCATGCGGCGCCAGGATGGGTTCCACGCCTTCCAGCGGCGTGGCCTCGCACAGCGGCGCGGGCAGCTCGCCCACTTCCGCATCGAGCACGCCGGCGTGGGCCAGGAAGCGCACCAGCGCGTCCGCGTCCTGCTCCGCCAGCTCGTAGCTCACGTCCATTTCGCCGCGCAGCTCCACGGTGGTGGACAGGCAGGCGGGCGGAATCGGGAATGCGTCGCCGAAGTGCGCTTGCAAGTCCCACCACAAACGGCTGCAGGCCTCGTCGAAGGGCTCGCCGCCCGCCGCCAGGGCCAGCAGCACCGCGTGCGCGCCCATCAGGCGTGCCAGCGGCGCAATCGCGTCCGCCAGCGGCGTGCCGGCGTAGATGTGCAGCACGGCCTCGTTGTCGCAATGCAGATCGAGCACGATATCGGCGTCAATCGCCATCTCCAGCAGCAGTTTTTTGTGCGCCTCGCCGTCGGACTTGGGCTGCCAGGCCGCCACCGATGCCAGCGCGTGCTGGCGGATGGTGCGCACATTGGCGTCCGCGTCCGGCCCCAGCAAGCCCGCCAGCGAGGTTTTCAGCTCCTCCGCCACATGCTTGTAGGCGCGGTTGAAATTCACGCCGGTGGTCAGGTCGAAACGGCCGAAGGGCGCGCCGTGGATGGCCTGCGACAGGCCGATGGGATTGGCCGCCGGCACCAGGATGATCTCGCCCCGCACCTTGCCCGCCGCGTCCAGCGCCTCCAGCCGCTTGCGCAGGAATTGCGCCACCAGCATGCCGGGCACTTCGTCCGCGTGCAGCGCGGCCTGAATATAGACCTTCTTGCCCGCGCCGGGCGTGCCATAGCGGTAGCTGGTCAGTTCGAACTGGGCGCTGCTGTGGGGGGCTGAAATGGGGTGCTTGATGGTGTGGTTAGCGGTTCGCATGGCGGTGGCCCGATCGATAAGGTATCGGGGGATTATGCTCATTTGATGTATATTTGCAAGCAAGAGGTACCGGTGCCGGTGCTTCTCCACGCAATTTCTCGCAAAACGGACCGGATATGGGTGTACTCAAGACTTTGATTCATAGCGTAGGCCGCTTTTCCCTGCTCTGGTACGCCATCTTCGGCGCCCCGATGCACGCCCATGCGGCCGAGCCGGCGCAGCCCAAGGGTTCGCTCGTCATCATCGGCGGCGGCCTGCGCGGCGACAATGCCGACATCTGGCAGCGCATCGTGCAGCTGGCCGGCGGCAAGGGCGCTCGCATCGCGGTATTTCCTTCGGCCGCAGGCACGCCGGAGCGTTCTGGCCAGGCCATCATCGGCTATTTGAAACGCTACGGCGCCGACCCCTTCCTGGTGCCCATCGCCGTCAAGCTGGCCAATAGCGACTACCGCAAGGCGGCCGACGACATGACCCTGGCCGACCGCGTGCGGCGCGCCGACGGCGTGTACTTCGCCGGCGGCGACCAGGGCCGCATCACGCAGGCACTGGTGCGCGCGGACGGCACCCGCACGGCGGCGCTGGACGCGATCTGGGACATCTACCGGCGCGGCGGCGTCATCGCCGGCACCAGCGCCGGCGCGGCCATCATGAGCAGCACCATGTTCTACGACGCGCGCCGCGTGCTCGCCACGCTGCAGGAGGGCGTGGCGGACGGCAAGGACATCGCGCCCGGCCTGGGCTTCATCGGCGACGACATCTTCGTCGACCAGCACCTGCTGATACGCGGCCGCTTCGCGCGCATGATCCCGGCCATGCTCAAGAAGGGCTACCAGCTCGGCCTGGGCATCGACGAGAACAGCGCCATGGTGGTCAACGCCAAGCGCGAGGTGGAGATCATCGGCTACCGAGGCGCCATGCTGCTGGACCTGTCGCACGCCACCATGGATTCCGAATCGAGCGCCTTCAACGTCAGCAACATCCTGATCAGCTACCTGGACAGGGGCGACAAGTTCAACATCGCCACCCAGACCTTCACGCCGGCGCCGGACAAGGCCGACGGGCGGCTGGACAACACGCGGCCGGTGCGGCGCGGGGCGGTGTTCAGCAACGACATCCTGGGCAACAGCGCCGTGGTGGACCTGATGGAAAAGCTGATCGACAGCGACCAGCAGGACGCCATCGGCATCGCCAGCGGCGACCCGCGCGGCACGGCGCCGGAGATCGGCTTCGAGTTCCGCTTCTCCAAGACGCCGGAAAGCACGGGCTACCTGTCGTCGGTGGTGGAAGCGTATTCCATCCTCAACCTGCGGCTCGACATCCGCCCCATAGAAGTGCAACGTCCGCTGTACAAATACAAGAACTAAATTTGGCGTGGGCTGCCTTAGAATACCGGCACACAACCCGGTACAAGGACCAGCCATGACCCTCACCACCAAGGCCCGCGCCGCATTGCTCGGCGCGGCGCTCCTGCTCTCATCCGCCGCGTTCGCAGCGCCCCCCGCCACCGTGCGGCTGGACTATCTCCACACAGGCAACGCCCTGAACGAGCAGTACGCCATGGACCGCGTGGTGATCGAGCCGCTGCCGTGGGCCGGCAAGCTCTCGCGCAACCTGGACGACACCGACCGGGGCGTGAACCGCGTGGAAGTGGTGGACGCCAAGACCGGCGACCTGCTGTATTCGCGCGGCTTCTCCACCATCTTCGGCGAATGGCGCAGCACCGAGGAAGCGCAGAAGACCAGCCGGGGCTTCCAGGAATCCGTGCGTTTCCCCAAGCCGGACCGCCCGGTGAAAGTGCGCATCCTCAAGCGCGACGAGCGCAACGCCTTCTCCGTGGTGTGGAGCGTGGAAGTGGACACCGACGCGCAGGACGTGGTGCGCAAGCAGGAGCCCGCGCCCGCCAAGCCGATCCCCATCCGCGTCAGCGGCCCGTCGCCGGACAAGGTGGACCTGCTGATACTGGGCGACGGCTACAACAAGGCCGACATGGCCAAGTTCGAAGCCACCGCGCGCCGCCTGGCGGACTACCTGTTCAGCGTATCGCCGTTCAAGGAGCGCGCCAGGGACTTCAATGTGTGGGGCCTGGCCGTGCCGACCCAGGAGTCCGGCGTATCGCGTCCCTCCACCGGCGTTCACCACGCCTCGCCGCTGGGCACCCGCTACGATATCTTCGGCAGCGAGCGCTATGTGCTGGCGCTGGACAACCGCGCCCTGCGCGACATCGCCCAGCACGCGCCATATGAATTCATAGAAATCCTGGTCAACAACGACACCTACGGCGGCGGCGGCATCTACGGCCAGTTCAGCACTGCGGCGGCCAATAGCGACTGGGCCAACTACCTGTTCGTGCACGAATTCGGCCACCACTTCGCCGGCCTGGCGGACGAGTACTACACCTCGCCGGTGGCCTACCAGTCCACAGGCGAGCGGGTGGAGCCGTGGGAGCCCAACGCCACGGCGCTGCGCGACCCGGCCAAGCTCAAATGGAAGCACCTGGTGAACGCCGCCACGCCGCTGCCCACGCCGTGGCCCAAGGCCGAATACGAAGCGCATTCGCGCGAATACCAGAAGACGCGCGCCGCGCTGCGCAAGGCCAACCGTCCCGAGTCCGAAATGAGCGCGCTGTTCAAGGAAGACCTGGCCTACACCAGCAAGCTGTTCTCGGCCGCGCCGCACAAGCACGAAGTGGGCGCCTTCGAAGGCGCCAACTACGAGGCCACCGGCTACTACCGCCCGGCGCAGCAATGCCTGATGTTCGACCGCAGCGAGAAGTTCTGCGCCGTGTGCAGCGAAGCGGTCAGCGCCACGATAGACCTGTACTCGCGCGACTCGCGCTGAAAGCAGCGCTAAAACGTTTGGTAACGATTGATACAACTACTGAGTGCGCTAGCGTACAGATGGGCAGGGCGTGTGGGCATATTCTGGATCCGTGACAAGAAATATGCACATCCCAGAAAACAACTGAAAGGTCCATACCATGAATAAGCTGATTGCCACCCTGATCGCAGGTCTGTTCGCTAGCGCCGCCATGGCGCAAACCCCAGCCCCGGCCGCCGACGTTGCCAAGGCCCAGGCCAAGGCTGAAAAAACGGTTGCCAAAGCAGAAGCCAAGGAAATGAAAAAAGACGCTGCGGCCGACCAGGATGTAGCCAAAGCCCAGGCCAAGGCTGACGAAAAAGTCGCCAAGGCGCACGCCAAGGCCGAGAAGACCCATATGAAGGGCGAAGAAAAGGTCGCCAAGGCCGACCCTGAAGACAAGGTGAAAGCCGAAGCCAAGGCCGACAAGAAAATGGCCGCCGCCAACGCCAACGTCGACAAGACTACCGCCAAGGCCGACGCCAAGGTAGCGAAAGAAAAAGCCGAAGCGATGGAAGACAAAGCCATCGCCGCCGCCAAGACCAACGAGGTGAAAGCGAAAGCCGCCGCCGACGTCAAGGCAGCTACCGTCAAATAAGCGTCCGTCAATGAATTGAGCCGCATTCGGGGGAGACCCCGAATGCGGCTCAATGCGTTTTGCAGCAGCTTATTTCGGCGCCAGCGAGGATGCCTTGATGCGCTGGATCAGCTCTTTGCCTTTGCGGGCGCGCTTGCCGAAGTGCGGCGCCAGTAAGTTGCCGGACATTTCCAGCTCGCGCGGCTTGGCCGCCATGGTGCCGTGCACGATCACGCCTTTCTGGCTGATGGCGGCCGCCGACAGCAGCTTCTCTTTCGGATCGAGCTCCATCAGGATCACGCCGCGTCCGCCGTTGGTCAGCGTCTTCATCTCGGCCATGCCGAACACCAGCAGGCGGCCTTTTTCCGACAGCGCGGCCACCGCGCTGGCGTCTTCCGCCACCACCGACGGCGGCAGCACCAGGTCGCCTTCATCCAGCGTGATAAAGGATTTGCCGCCCTTCAGGCGGCTGACCATGTCGCCGGCCTTGGCGATGAAGCCGAAGCCCGCGCTGGAGGACAGCAGCAGCTGGGTGCTGGCCGGACCGGTGAAGTAGTGCTTGATGCGGGCACCGCTAGACAGGTCGACCAGGGTGGTGATCGGCACGCCGTCGCCGCGCGCGTTCGGCAGCGCGGCCACCGGCACCGAGTACACCTTGCCGTTGTCGCCGAAGCCGAGCAGGGTGTCCACGGTGCGGCATTCAAAGGCGTCGTGCAGCGAGTCGCCCACCTTGAAGGTGAACTGGGTCTTGTCGTGGCCTATGCCGGTGCGGGCGCGTATCCAGCCTTTTTCCGAGATGATGACGGTGACCGGTTCGTCCACCACCTTCTGCTCGGCCACGGCTTTCTGCGCTTCTTCGATCAGCGTGCGGCGCGCGTCGCCGTAGGCTTTGGCGTCGGACTCGATTTCGCGGATGATCAGGCGCTTCATCGACGAAGGGTTTTCCAGCAGGTCCATCAGGGTCTGCTTGTCCTTGCGCAGCTCGGCCAGTTCCTGCTGGATCTTGATCGCTTCCAGGCGCGCCAGCTGGCGCAGGCGGAGCTCAAGGATGTCTTCGGCCTGGCGGTCGGACAGCCTGAAACGCTCGATCAGCGCCGCCTTCGGCTCGTCCGAATTGCGGATGATGTGGATGACTTCATCTATATTCAGCAGGACGGTCTCGCGGCCTTCCATGATATGGATGCGGTCGTCCACCTTCTTCAGCTTGAACTGCGTGCGGCGGGTGACGGTCTCGAAGCGGAAGCCGATCCATTCGCTGATGATGTCGCCGATGCCTTTCTGGCGCGGGCGGCCGTCGCTGCCTATCATCACCAGGTTGATCGAGGCGGACGATTCGAGCGAGGTGTGCGCCAGCAGCATCAGCATGAACTCGGTCTGGTCCTGGTTCTTGGACTTCGGTTCGAACACCAGGCGCACCGGCGCGGCGCGGCCCGATTCGTCGCGGATGGTGTCGAGCGAGCCGAGGATGAGCTGTTTCAGCGCCAGCTGGTCGGCCGACAGCGCCTTCTTGCCCAGCTTGACCTTGGGGTTGGTCAGTTCTTCGATCTCCTCCAGCACCTTCTGCGAGGAGGTGCCCGGCGGCAGTTCGGTGACCACGGCCTGCCACTGGCCGCGCGCCAGTTCTTCTATCTTCCAGCGCGCGCGCACTTTCATGCTGCCGCGCCCGGAGGCGTACATGTCGCGGATCTGCGAAGGCGGGGTGATGATCTGGCCGCCGCCCGGGAAGTCCGGACCCGGCACGAGCGCCATCAGTTCGTCGTGGCTGATCTTGGGGTTGCGTATCATGGCCACGGCGGCCTGCGCCACCTCGGTCAGATTGTGCGACGGGATTTCGGTGGCCAGGCCCACGGCGATGCCGGAGGCGCCGTTCAGCAGCACCATGGGCAGGCGCGCCGGCAGCAGGCTCGGTTCTTCGGACGAGCCGTCGTAGTTGGGCTGGAAGTCCACCGTACCCTGGTCGATTTCGTCGAGCAGCAGGCGCGAGATGGGCGTCAAACGGGCTTCGGTGTAGCGCATCGCGGCGGCGCCGTCGCCGTCGCGCGAGCCGAAGTTGCCCTGGCCGTCGATCAGCGGGTAGCGCAGCGAGAAGTCCTGCGCCATGCGCACCAGCGCGTCGTACACCGACTGGTCGCCGTGCGGGTGCAATTTACCCAGCACGTCGCCCACCACGGTGGCGGACTTGCGCGGCTTGGCGGTGTGGCCCAGGCCCAGTTCATTCATCGAGTACAGGATGCGGCGCTGCACCGGCTTCTGGCCGTCGCACACGTCCGGCAGGGCGCGGCCCTTGACCACGGAGATGGCGTAGTCGAGGTAGGCGCGCTCGGCGAAGGTGGACAGGATCAGCGTTTCGCCGCCGTCGCCGCCATCGCCATCGTCGCCGTCATCACCACCGTCGCCGCCGTCGCCGCCATTGCCGTCACCGTCGCCGTCGCCGCTTGCGGCGATCACGTCCGCGATGGTTTCAATGGTGTCTGCAGCGCCGTCGGCCGCATCGGTCAGGTCGATTTCGGCGGTGGCGGTGGCCGGGGTGGCGGCCGGTTCCACCGGCGCCGGTTCGTCAAAGAGATTTGCTTGATGAGTCATGTCAGATAACGTGTGCTGTATTAAATGTCGGCTTCGACTTCGTTGCCGTGTTCCTCTATCCATGCGCGGCGGGCGGCGGCTTCGCCTTTACCCATCAGCATGTTGAAGCGCGCGGAGGAGGTGCTGTGGCCGGGACGGCCCACTTTTACCGGCAGCAAACGGCGCGTGTCCGGGTTCATGGTGGTTTCCCACAGCTGCTCGGCGTTCATCTCGCCCAGACCCTTGAAGCGGGAGATGGACCAGCTGCCGTCCTTCAGGCCGTCCTTGCGCAGCTTGTCCTCGATGGCCACCAGCTCGCCGTCGTCCAGCGCGTACAGCTTCTGGATAGGCTTCTTGCCGCGCGCCGGCGCGTCCACGCGGTACAGCGGCGGACGGGCGATGCAGATGTGGCCATGCTTGATCAGCGCCGGGAAGTGGCGGAAGAACAGCGTGAGCAGCAGCACCTGGATGTGCGAGCCGTCCACGTCCGCATCGGAGAGGATGCAGATTTTTCCGTAGCGCAGGCCGGACAGGTCGGGCGAGTCGCCGAAGCCGTGCGGATCGACGCCGATGGCCACCGAGATGTCGTGGATCTCGTTGTTGGCGAACAGGCGGTCCTTGTCGGTCTCCCAGGAGTTGAGCACCTTGCCGCGCAGCGGCAGGATGGCCTGGAATTCCTTGTCACGGCCCATCTTGGCCGAACCGCCCGCCGAGTCGCCCTCGACCAGGAAGATTTCAGTGCGGGTGACGTCGCTCGATTCGCAGTCGGTCAGCTTGCCCGGCAAAACGGCCACGCCGGACGATTTTTTCTTTTCCACTTTCTGCAGCGAGCGCAGGCGCGACTGGGCCTGCTTGATCACCAGCTCGGCCAGCTTCTTGCCGTATTCAACGTGCTGGTTCAGCCACAGCTCCAGCGGCGGCTTGGCGAAGGTGGACACCAGGCGCACCGCGTCGCGCGAGTTCAGGCGTTCCTTGATCTGGCCCTGGAACTGCGGGTCCAGCACCTTGGCCGACAGCACGAAGGAGACGCGCGCGAACACGTCTTCCGGCAGCAGCTTCACGCCTTTCGGCAGCAGCGAGTGCATCTCGGCGAAGTTCTTCACGGCGCCGAACAGGCCGTCGCGCAGGCCCGATTCGTGGGTGCCGCCGTTCGGCGTGGGGATCAGGTTGACGTAGGATTCGCGCACCACGGCGCCGGTTTCGGTCCATGCCACCACCCAGGCCGCGCCTTCGCCCTCGGCAAAGCCTTCCGTGTCCGGGCCGGCGAACTGCGCGCCTTCGAACAGGGGGATCAGGGTTTCGCCGTCGGAGGTTTGCGCCAGCGCTTCGGTCAGGTAGCCGCGCAGGCCTTCGTCGTATTTCCAGGTCTGGCTGTCGCCGGTCTTGGCGTTGTTCAGCGTGACGGTCACGCCCGGCAGCAGCACGGCCTTGGAGCGCAGCAGGCGCTGCAGCTCAACCTGCGAGATCAGCGAGGAGTCGAAGTATTTGGCGTCCGGCCAGGCGGTGACGCGGGTGCCGGACTTTTTGCCGTCCTTGGGGGCGGGCATGGAGTTCAGCGGCTCCACCACTTCGCCGTGCTCGAACACCAGGTGGTGGAAGCCGTTGCCCTTGTCGTCCTTGCGCCAGACCGAGATCTCCAGGCGCTTGGACAGCGCGTTGGTGACCGACACGCCCACGCCGTGCAGGCCGCCGGAGAAGGCGTAGGCGCCGCCCGAACCCTTGTCGAACTTGCCGCCCGCGTGCAGGCGGGTGAAGACGATTTCCACCGTCGGCACGTTTTCTTCCGGGTGCAGGCCGACCGGGATGCCGCGGCCGTCGTCCTCCACCGTTACGCTGCCGTCGGCATTCTGCGTCACGATAATGTTTTTGCAATGACCGCCCAAGGCCTCATCGGAGGCATTGTCGATCACCTCCTGGATGATGTGCAGGGGGTTTTCCGTGCGGGTGTACATGCCCGGACGCTGCTTGACAGGTTCCAGGCCCTTGAGGACGCGGATGGATGATTCGCTGTAGTCGGAAACTGGATTTTTAGTGGCCATACGTGATCAAGCTAGGTTGTGCGGTTCTCTATTGGTGCGGCAGCTTGCTGCAAAGTGCTGTGATTATATACAGTTATTTTGCTCTGCAAGTGCTTTCTGCGCAACGCCCGCAGGCGCGCTTGCCTGCGCATTCTATCCGCAACCGGCGGCAATGGCGGGAAACTGGACGCCGGAAAGGGTGGGGAGTTGTGGTTAAATAGCTCAATACGTGGGAAAAAGCGGTGCAAATCGTCCATGAGCGAGCCATGAGTGCAGACAAATTTCCGTTCGCGGTGCGCCTGATCGGCTTTGCCGAAGCGCAGGAAGAGGCCCTGGCGGCGGCGCTGAAGCGCGCGCCGCACCACGGCCCGGCGTATTTTTTCCTGCCCGGCGACAGCTTGCAGGAGCCTGACCTGCTGATCGCCAACGGCGCCGAGCTGAAGTCCCTGGCGGTGCTGGCGGCGCTCAATCCCGGCGACGTGCGTCCGGCGCTGCTGCTGGGCGCGCCCCAAGCCGGGCCGGAGCAGGGGGCGGGCCTGCTGACGGCCCTGCCTTATCCCTCCTTGCCCATGCCTTGCGACGACGACAGCCTGCACGCCGAACTGGCCCGCCTGGTGGAGCGCCGCGCCGAAGCGCTGGCCAGGCTGGCTGGCGCGGGCCTGCCGCCGCTGGCGGAACGCCGCGCGCGCGAACGGCTGGATTTCGACCTGACCGACCCGTCCGAGTACGCGGCCATGCGCACCACGGGCCAGGACCGGCGCGGCGCGGTGCTGGTGGTGGACCGCAACGCGCGCTTCAGCCAGCACGTCGCCAAGCTGCTCAAGCCCTGGGCCATTCCGGCGCTATGGGCCTCGGATGAGCCGTCCGCACTGGCCGCCTGCGCCGATGCGCCGCAGATGCTGGCGCCGGTGGCGGTGGTCCTCATCAATACCTCGCTGGCGGAAATCGACCCCTACCTCCTGTGCGCCGCGCTGCGCGAGCAGGCCGGAGCGGATGTGCGCGCGCCGGACGTGGTGCTGCTGGTCTCGCGGGACTACGCCTACGACAGCGCCCGCGCCCGCGCAGCAGGCGCCGCCGGCCTGCTGAACAAGCCGGTGTCCGATCCCACGCTGCGCGCCGCCATCAAGCGGCTGATGCGCATCGCCTGATCCTTACGCGGCGTTTACATCTGCCGCGCCACTTTTTAGACTGTTTTTACGGCCCACCCGATAAGCTGTGCAGCTCCTGTTTTCCGCCACCAAAGAAGGACTGCACCATGAAGAAACTGCTGCTCGCCGCCGCTGCCGCGGCCACCTTGTCTGCGACTTGCGCCGCTGCGCAAGCCGAGGACCAGAAGCCGGACAATGAAACCAGCTTCAACGCCGCCGCCACATCCGACTACCGCTATCGCGGCATCTCGCAGACCCGCCTGAAGCCTGCGCTGCAGGGCGGCGTGGATTACGTCAACAACCCGAGCGGCTTCTACGCCGGCGCCTGGGGCTCAACCATCAAGTGGACCAGGGACGCGGGCGGCGATGGCGGCGTGGAGCTGGACCTGTACGCCGGCAAGCGCGGCCAGCTGGGCGCCGACGTGTCTTACGACGCGGGCGTGCTGGCCTATGTCTACCCGTCCAATGATCTGAAACACGTAGCCGGCTTTGCCAACGCCGACACCACCGAAATCTACGGCCAGCTGGGCTACGGCCCGGCCTACGTGAAGTACTCGCACTCTGTGACCAATCTGTTCGGCTTCGTCGACAGCAAGAACAGCGGCTACCTGGACGTGGGCGCCAATATCGATGCAGGCGGCGGCTACACCGTCAACCTGCACGCGGGCCGCCAGAAGGTGAAGAACGCCAGTCAGGCCGACTATAGCGACTGGAAAATCGGCGCCACCAAGGACTTCGGCGTGCTCACCGGCGCGCTGGCCGTCATCGGCACTAACGCGGGCAAGAGCGCCTACGCCTCGCCCGCCAACGGGAAATTCCTGGGCAAGAGCGCGCTGGTGCTGACGGTCAGCAAAGCGTTCTAAGCCGGGCGGCCTCGCTCAGTCGGCCAGCGAGGCGACCAGCGTCAGGCCGACGGCGAGATAGCGTTCGGCGCCGCGGCGTCCGGCGCGGTCGCCGTAGGCTATGTCGATATCGGCCCGGCCCGGAATCAGGCTGTAGCGCGCGCCCAGCTGCATGTAGCTGCCGGTGCGCTGGCGTCCGTAAGCTTCCGCCGTGAAGGCGGCGCGTTCGCCGGCCGCCAGCTCCAGGCCCAGCGCCCAGCTGCGCTGCAGGCGCGGGCTGGCTGGTTCGGGCTGGCCGCGCAGGCGCAGCCAGCCGACATTCGCGTGCAGCATGGCGCGGTCCCCCGCCAGCTCCACGCTGAGCGGCAGGTTCAGCGACAGGTCACGGTTGCTGTTTGCGCCGGTGCGCCACTGGCCGGCCAGCACCAGGCCCAGTCCCCATCCATCTTCCTGCGGCGCGCGCAGCAGCGTTTTCGCCTGCAGCAGCGACAGCGTATCCCGGCCGCCGCCTGCCAGGCTGCGCGCGCGTCCCGCGCCTGCGCCCAGCTCCCAGCCGCCGCCGAAATTGCAGGCCGGGGCCGTCCAGTATTCGTTCTGAGTCTTGTTGTGCTGTGCCCACGTCTCCAGCTGGCACTGGCGCGGATCGAGGATGGCGGCGTCGTCGGCCGCCATGGGGCGGCCCGCCTGCGCTGCGGGAGCGCATAGCATCAGAAGCAGGGTGCTGCGCCATGCCGGCACGTTTTTTTTCATGGAAGCTCCCGGAACGGTTTCAGCATAAGTGCGCCCGGCGCGATTGTCTATTCTGGCGGCCAATTTTTACACCGCGTTTACACCCTGCCCCACAGTCTTTACAACACTTTTAGGTCTCCGCCGATAAGCTGGAAGCATCAAAACAAGACCTGCGAGGGTATCAAAATGGATGTGGTGTTTATCGGCGCAATCGTCGTTTTTCTGCTCGTGAGCTGCGGCTTTGCCGCCGGCTGCGGCGCGCTGGGAGAGCGGAAATGAATAGCTTTTATCTACTCGGCGCGTTGGCGTCGGCCGGCCTGCTGGTCTACCTGGTGGTGGCGCTCCTGAAAGCGGAGGACCTGTGATGACCATGCAATCCTTTATTCTGCTGGCGCTGTTCCTGGCCGTGCTGCTGGCGCTGGCCTGGCCGCTCGGTATCGTCCTGGCGCGCGTGGGCGACGGCGGCCGCATTCCCGGCCTGGGCTGGCTGCTGCGCGTGGAGCAGCTTCTGTACCGCGCCGCCGGCGTGCCGCTCAAGGCCGAAGAGCGCGGCCAGGGCTGGAAAAGCTACGCCATCGCGCTGCTGGTCTTCAACGGCGTGGGTGCGCTCTTCACCTATGGCCTACAGCGCGTGCAAGCCTGGCTGCCGCTCAATCCGCAGGGACTGGCCAACGTCAGCCCGGATTCGTCGTTCAACACCGCCGTCAGTTTCGTCGCCAACACCAACTGGCAAGGCTACAGCGGCGAGCAGACCATGAGCTACCTGGTGCAGATGCTGGCGCTGACCTGCCAGAACTTCTTCTCGGCGGCCACCGGCATGGCCGTGGCCTATGCGCTGATACGCGGCTTCAGCTCGTGCTCGGCCAAGTCCATCGGCAATTTCTGGGTGGATGCCACGCGCTCCACGCTGTATGTGCTGCTGCCCTTGTCGCTGCTGTTCTCCGTGTTCCTGATGGGCCAGGGCGTGATCCAGAACTTCTCGGCCTACAAGGACGTGGCGCTGCTGGACCAGGTCAGCTACACCGTGCCGAAAACCGGCGCCGACGGGCAGCCCGTGCTGGATGCGCAGGGCCAGCCGGTGACGGAGGCCATGACTGCCACTACCCAGACCATCGCCATGGGTCCGGTGGCTTCGCAGGAAGCCATCAAGATGCTGGGCACGAACGGCGGCGGCTTCTTCAACGCCAACTCGGCGCACCCGTATGAAAATCCGACCGCGCTGTCCAACTTCGTGCAGATGCTGGCCATCTTTATCATCCCGGCCGGCCTGTGCTTCGCCTTCGGCCGCATGGTGGGCGACCGCCGCCAGGGTTGGGCCGTGCTGGGCGCCATGACGCTGCTGTTCGTGGCCACCACCGCCGTGGTGCTGGTGGCCGAGCAGCAGGCCCACCCCGCGCTGCAGGCGCTGGGCGTGGACCAGGCCATGAGCGCCGTCCAGTCCGGCGGCAATATGGAAGGCAAGGAAACCCGTTTCGGCATCAGCGCCTCGTCGCTGTTCGCCGCCGTCACCACGGCCGCCTCCTGCGGCGCGGTGAACGCCATGCACGACTCCTTCACGCCCATAGGCGGCATGATCCCCATGCTGCTGATCCAGTTCGGCGAAGTGATCTTCGGCGGCGTGGGCTCCGGCCTGTACGGCATGCTGGTGTTCGCCATCATGGCGGTATTCATCGCCGGCCTGATGATAGGCCGCACGCCGGAATACCTGGGCAAGAAAATCCAGGCCTATGAAATGAAGATGACGTCCATCGCCATCCTGGTGACGCCCATCCTGGTGCTGAGCGGCACCGCCATCGCGGTGATGACGGACGTGGGCAAGGCCGGCATCGCCAACCCCGGCGCGCACGGCTTCTCGGAAATCCTGTACGCATTCAGCTCGGCCGCCAACAACAATGGCAGCGCGTTTGCCGGCCTGTCCGCCAACACGCCGTTCTACAACACCATGCTGGCCGTGGCCATGTGGTTCGGCCGCTTCGCCGTGATCGTGCCCATCCTGGCCATCGCCGGTTCGCTGGCCGGCAAGCAGCGCCTGGAGGCGAACGCCGGCACCATGCCGACCCACGGCGCCATGTTCATCGGCCTGCTGGTAGGCGTGGTGGTGCTGGTGGGCGTGCTGAACTACGTGCCTGCGCTGGCGCTCGGCCCCGTGGTCGAACACCTGCAACTGTTTAACAAATAAGGAGCATCGCATGTCGCAAGCTAATACATCATCCAAGGACATGGCGCTGCACGCAACGACGCCGGCCCGGCGCCTGAAAATGTTCGACTCCGAACTGCTGCTGCCTGCCATTGCCGATTCGTTCAGGAAGCTGAGCCCGCGCACCCAGTTGCGCAGCCCGGTCATGTTCGTGGTCTACGTCGGCAGCATCATCACCACGCTGCTGTACGTGCAGGCGCTGTTCGGCCAGGGCGAGGCCAGCCCCGGCTTCATCCTGGCCACCACCGTGTGGCTGTGGTTCACCGTGCTGTTCGCGAACTTCGCCGAAGCCATGGCCGAAGGCCGCAGCAAGGCGCAGGCGGCCTCTCTGCGCAGCCTGAAGAAAAGCGTGACGGCCAAGAAGCTGGCTACGCCCAAGCACGGCACCACCTGGCTGCCATGCGATGGCCCCGATCTGCGCAAGGGCAATTACATCCTGGTTGAAGCGGGCGACGTGATCCCCATCGACGGCGAAGTGATCGAGGGCGTGGCCTCGGTGGACGAAAGCGCCATCACCGGCGAATCGGCCCCCGTGATCCGCGAATCGGGCGGCGACTTCTCGGCCGTCACCGGCGGCACCCGCGTGCTGTCGGACTGGCTGGTGGTGAAGGTGAGCGCGAATCCGGGCGAGACCTTCCTGGACCGCATGATCTCCATGGTGGAAGGCGCCAAGCGCCAGAAGACGCCGAACGAGATCGCGCTGACCATCCTGCTGGTGGCGCTGACCATCGTGTTCCTGGTGGTGACCGTGACCCTGCTGCCGTTTTCGCTGTTCTCGGTGGCGGCCGCCGGCAGCGGCGCGCCCATCACCATCACCGTGCTGATCGCGCTGCTGGTCTGCCTGATCCCGACCACCATAGGCGGCCTGCTGTCGGCCATCGGCGTGGCCGGCATGAGCCGCATGATGCAGGCCAATGTGATCGCCACTTCCGGCCGCGCAGTGGAGGCGGCGGGCGACGTGGACGTGCTGCTGCTGGATAAAACCGGCACCATCAC
The DNA here is from genome assembly GCF_020865585.1 of Pseudoduganella aquatica. Classification (NCBI taxonomy): domain Bacteria; kingdom Pseudomonadati; phylum Pseudomonadota; class Betaproteobacteria; order Burkholderiales; family Oxalobacteraceae; genus Pseudoduganella; species Pseudoduganella aquatica. The sequence goes on along the minus strand of NZ_CP086370.1, from coordinate 6,251,805 downwards.
GCTGGGCAACCGCCAGGCTTCGGCCTTTATTCCCGCCCCCGGCGTGAGCGAGCAGCAGCTGGCGGACGTGGCGCAACTGGCCTCGCTGGCTGACGAAACGCCGGAAGGGCGCAGCATCGTGGTGCTGGCCAAGCAGAAGTTCAATATCCGCGAGCGCGACATGGCCAGCCTGGACGCGGTGTTTGTGCCCTTCGCCGCCACCACCCGCATGAGCGGCGTGGACCTGCAAGGGCAGGGCGATGTCCGCGCCCTGCGCAAGGGCGCGGCCGATTCGGTGAAGAAGTACGTGGAAGCTATGGGCCAGCCTTATCCGGCGGAAGTGTCGCGCGCCGTGGACGACGTGTCGCGCCGGGGCAGCACGCCGCTGGTGGTGGCGGACGGCGGCCGCGTGATGGGCGTGGTCGAGCTGAAGGACATCGTCAAGGGCGGCATCAAGGAGCGTTTCGCGGAGCTGCGCCGCATGGGCATCAAGACCGTGATGATCACCGGCGACAACAAGCTGACCGCCGCCGCCATCGCCGCCGAGGCGGGTGTGGACGACTTCCTGGCCGAAGCCACGCCGGAGGACAAGCTGAAGCTGATACGCAGCTACCAGTCCGAAGGCCGCCTGGTGGCCATGACCGGCGACGGCACCAACGACGCGCCCGCGCTGGCGCAGGCCGACGTGGCCGTGGCCATGAACTCGGGCACGCAGGCGGCGAAAGAGGCCGGCAATATGGTGGATCTGGATTCGAATCCGACCAAGCTGCTGGAGATCGTCGAAATCGGCAAGCAGATGCTGATGACGCGCGGCTCGTTGACCACGTTCTCGATCTCGAACGACATCGCCAAGTACTTCGCCATTATTCCGGCGGCCTTTGTGGGCACTTACCCGCAGCTGAAGGCGCTCGACATCATGCATCTGGCCAGTCCTTCGTCGGCGATTATGTCGGCGGTGATTTTCAATGCGCTCATCATCATCGCGCTGATCCCGCTGGCGCTGAAGGGCGTGCAGTACCGCGCCATCGGCGCCACCGCGCTGCTGCGCCGCAATCTGCTGGTGTACGGCGTGGGCGGCATTTTCCTGCCTTTCGCCGGCATCAAGCTGATCGACATGCTGCTGGCCGCGTTCAACCTTGTTTAAACAGGAGCACACCATGACTTCCCATCTTCGTCCCGCGCTGGTGATTTTCGGCGCGCTTACCCTGACCTGCGGCGTGCTGTATCCGCTGGCCGTTACCGGCATCGGCAGCACGGCCTTCCCGGCACAGGCGGCGGGCAGCATCGTTGAGGTGAACGGCAAGGCCGTCGGCTCGGAGCTGATCGGCCAATCCTTCACTTCGCCCAAGTACTTCTGGGGCCGCCCGTCGGCCACCGTGCCGATGGCCAATAACGCGGCTGGCTCCAGTGGCTCCAACCAGGGGCCGCTGAATCCGGCGCTCACGGACGCGGTGAAGGGGCGCATCGAAGCGCTCCAGGCGGCGGACCCGGGCAATACGGCGCCGGTGCCGGTGGACCTGGTGACGGCCTCGGCCAGTGGACTTGATCCCGAAATCAGCGTGGCGGCTGCCCAGTACCAGGTGCGCCGCATTGCCGCCGCGCGCGGGCTGGACACGGAGCACGTGCGCGCGCTGATAGAGCGCGAGATGCGCGGACGGGTGTTCGGCTTCTTCGGCGAGCCGCGCGTGAACGTGCTGGCGCTGAATCTGGCGCTGGATGGAAAAAGCACGCATACTCGCTGATGGCGGCGCTGGCGGGTTACGCGCTGCGCGCTAACCCGCCCTACATTTACGCCGTAGTCTCGTAGGGCGGGTTAGCGAAGCGTAACCCGCCGAACGCAAGCCGTCAGCACGGCGTTTTACTTGTGATAATTATGCTTCCAATCGACAGTCAACGGCCTGATCCCGACGCGCTGCTGGCGCAGGTCCAGGCGCAGGAGCGCAAGGCGGCGCGCGGCAGGCTGCGCATTTATTTCGGCGCGTCGGCCGGTGTCGGCAAGACCTACGCCATGCTGTCCGCCGCGCGCAAGCTGCAGGCGGCGGGGCAGGGCGTGCTGGTGGGCGTGGTGGAAACCCACGGCCGCAACGAGACCGCGTCTCTGCTGGACGGCCTGGATGTGCTGCCGCTGAAGGAGGTTGCCTATCGCGGCAAGGTGCTGAAGGAATTCGACATCGACGCCGCGCTGGCGCGGCGCCCGCCGCTGATACTGATGGACGAGCTGGCGCATTCCAACGCGCCCGGCTCGCGCCACCCCAAGCGCTGGCAGGACGTGGAAGAGCTGCTGGACGCGGGCATCGACGTGCTCACCACCGTCAACGTGCAGCACCTGGACAGCCTGAACGACGTGGTGGGCGGCATCACCGGCATCCGCGTCAACGAAACCGTGCCTGATACGGTGTTCGACGAGGCGGACGAAGTAGTGCTGGTCGATATCCCCGCAGACGAACTGCTGGCGCGGCTGAAGAGCGGCCGCGTGTACCAGGAGCAGCAGGCCGAGCGCGCGTCGAAGAACTTCTTCCGCAAAGGGAACCTGATCGCGCTGCGCGAGCTGGCGCTGCGCCGCACCGCCGACCGCGTGGAGGACGACGTGCGCGCCTACCGCGTCGAAAAATCCATCGACGCCATCTGGAAGACTGGCGCTTCGCTGCTGTGCTGCGTAGGCCCGCGCCCGGGCTGCGAGCACGTGGTGCGCAGCGCCGCGCGCCTGGCCGTGCAGCTGGGCACCGAGTGGCACGCGGTCTACATCGAAACCCCGGCCCTGCAGCGCTTGCCCGAGGCGGAGCGCGAGCGCATCCTGAAGGCGCTCAAGCTGGCGCAGGAGCTGGGCGCCGGCACCGCCGTGCTGACCGGCGCCGACATCGCCGCGACGGCGGTTGAGTATGCCCGCAGCCACAACCTGTCCAAGATCATGCTGGGACGGGTCCATCCCACCTGGCCCTGGCGCGCCGCCCATATCAAACGCATGGCCAGCCTGGCGCCGGACGTGGACCTGATCGAGATCGGCACCGCCAGCCGCGAGAGCGCGCCGGCGGTGGAGGCGGGCGGCCTGGCTGGCTTGTCGCCCTTCGGCCGCACGCTGGTCAACCCATTCAATCCGCCCGGCGAGGCGGCAGCTCCGCGCGCTTCCACCGCGCTGGATGAGCAGCCCGACCCCGCCGCCAAACGGCGCGGCTGGCCTTATGCGGCCGCCGCAGCCGCCAGCATCGCCGCCGCGCTGGCGGCCACGCCGCTGCTGCCATATATCGACCAGGCCAATATCGCCATGCTGTTCCTGCTGGTGGTGGTGCTGGTGGCGGTGCGGCTGGGGCGCGGCCCTTCGGTGCTGGCCACCTGCGTGAGCGTGCTGTGTTTCGACTTCTTCTTCGTGGCGCCGCGCTTCAGTTTTGCGGTGTCGGACTTCCAGTACCTGATCACCTTCGGCGTGATGCTGGCGGTGGGCCTGATCACCGGCCACCTGACGGCCGGCCTGCGCTTCCAGGCGCGCGTGGCCTCGCACCGGGAGGCGCGTGCGCGCGCCCTGTACGAGTTTGCGCGCGAGCTGTCCGGCGCGCTGCAGACCGAGCAGATTTTCGACAGCACCCGCAGCGCCGTGCAAACCGCCTTCCGCGCGAGAGCAGTGCTGCTGTTGCCGGACGCCGACGGCCGCCTGCAGCCGCCTGCGCCGCAAGCGGGCGGCGGGGCGGGCTACTTGTCGGTGCTGGACATCGGCATCGCCCAATGGGCTTACGACCGTGCTGAAAGCGCGGGCCTGGGCACGGACACGCTGCCCGCCAGCCGCATCTTCTACCTGCCGCTGGTGGCGCCGATGCGCACGCGCGGCGTGCTGGCCATCGAGCCGGAGAACCGGCGCTGGATACTGATCCCCGAGCAGCGGCGCCAGCTCGACACCTTCGGCGCTCTGGCCGCCATTGCGCTGGAGCGCGTGCACTACATTGAAGTGGCGCAGGGCGCGCTGGTGAATATGGAGTCCGAGCGTCTGCGCAATTCGCTGTTGGCCGCCTTGTCGCACGACTTGCGCACGCCGCTCACGTCGCTGGTCGGCCTGTCCGAATCGCTGGCCGGATCGAAGCCCGAGCTGTCGCCGCAGCAGCTGGACCTGGCGCAGTCGCTGCACGCCGAGTCGCTGCGCATGAGCACCCTGGTGTCCAATCTGCTGGACATGGCGCGCATCCAGAGTGGGGAGGTGAAGTTCAACCTGGAATGGCAGCCGCTGGAGGAAGTGGTGGGCAGCGCCTTGCGCGCCAGCGCGCCGCAGCTGAAGCAGCACAGCATCAGCACCCAGCTGCCGCATGACCTGCCGCTGCTGCGCTACGACGCCGTGCTGATCGAGCGCGTGCTGTGCAATCTCCTGGAGAACGCCGCCAAGTACACGCCGGCCGGATCGCACATCGTCGTCAGCGCAGCGCTGCACGGCGCATGGATGAATGTGATGGTGTACGATGACGGACCGGGCCTGCCACATGGCCGCGAGGAGGCCGTGTTCGAGAAATTCACGCGCGGCGAGCGCGAATCGGCCAAGCCGGGCGTGGGCCTGGGGCTGGCGATCTGCCGCGCCATCGTGGAAGCGCACGGCGGCACCATACAGGCCGCCGCCTCGCCGCTGGGCGGCGCCGCTTTCGTCATCGCGCTGCCGCTGGGCACTCCGCCGGAACCACCGCAAGAAATACTGGAACAATGAATACTCAAGTACATGAAACGTCGCCCGTCGCCCTGCTGGTGGAGGACGAGCCGCAGATCCGCCGCTTTGTGCGCGCCGCGCTGGAGGAGGAGGGCTGGCAGGTGCACGAGTGCCCCACCATGCAGCGCGGCCTGATCGACGCGGGCACCCGCAAGCCGGACCTGGTGGTGCTCGACCTGGGCCTGCCGGACGGCGATGGCATTTCTTTCCTGGGCGACCTGCGCAAATGGTCCACGGTGCCGGTGATCGTGCTGTCGGCGCGGGTGAACGAGGCCGACAAGATCAAGGCGCTGGACGCGGGCGCGGACGACTATCTGACCAAGCCTTTCGGCGTGGGCGAATTGCTGGCCCGCGTGCGAGCCACCTTGCGCCGCCAGCGCCAGCCGCAAGCCGACACCTCGGGACTGGTGCGCTTCGGTGCGGTGGAGGTGGATTTGCAGAACCGCCGCGTGACGAAGAACGGCGAAGGCGTGCATCTCACGCCGACCGAATACCGTTTGCTGTCCGTCCTGGTCGGCAACGCCGGCCGCGTGATGAGCAACCCGCAGCTGCTGCGCGCGGTGTGGGGGCCGTCGCAGAGCGAAAACGGCCACTACCTGCGCATCTACATGGGCCATTTGCGCCACAAGCTGGAAGACGATCCGGCCCAGCCGAAATACCTGCTGACCGAGACGGCTGTCGGTTATCGCCTGCAACTGCCGGCTTAGAAACAAATTGTAATTCTTCCCATGCGCGCCAAACGTGCGGCCTAAGATTGTTCATCGATTAGGCGAGGAGGGCATGATGAGCTATGTACTGTACGGCACGGACAGGAACGACAATATCGACGGCACGGCCGGCAATGACGACATCTACGGCTATGCCGGTTCGGACTCGCTGTTCGGCGGCCGCGGCGACGATTTCCTGGACGGCGGCACGGGCCTTGACGAGGCCTTCTACAACGGCTACCGCGACGAGTACTCGGTGCTGGCCGACGGCAAGCAGTTCTGGGTGAAGGACCTGGTGGGTTCGGACGGGCTGGACCTGCTGAAGAATATAGAACGCCTCAACTTCAAGGACGGCGCGGTGGCGCTGGATATCGACGGCAACGGCGGCGAGGCGTACCGGCTCTACCAGGCAGCGTTCAACCGCGCGCCGGACGAGAAGGGGCTGGGCTATTGGATTGCGCAGCTGGACCACGGCGCCAGCTTGCGCGCGGTGGCGGCGGGCTTCGCCAGCTCCGGCGAGTTCCTCGCCACGTATGGGGCGAACGCCAGCAATGGCGATGTTGTGATGCGCCTGTACGCCAACGTGCTGCACCGCGCGCCGGACCAGGCGGGGTTTAACTACTGGGTCAATGTGCTTAATACCAAGCAGGATACGGTGGCTGGCGTGCTGGCCGGGTTTAGCGAGAGCCAGGAGAATTACGCGCAGTTGATCGGCAAGATGCAGGATGGGGTTGATTATCAGCCTTGGGTGTAGCTGGCAACTGGCGGGTTACGCAGCGGCGCTGCTAACCCGCCCTACGGTGTTTCCCGGTGCCGCCGGTAGCCGCCTGAGGGCTATTTGCTGAGCATGCGCATGGCGCGTTCGAGGCCTTCTATCGTCAGCGGGAACATGCGGTTGTTCATGAGCTGGCGGATGACGGCGATCGACTGGCGGTATTGCCACAGGCCTTCGGGCTCGGGGTTGAGCCAGATGAATTTGGGGAAGGCGTGCGTGAAGCGGCCCAGCCATTCGGCGCCGGCTTCTTCGTTGTTGTATTCGACCGAGCCGCCCGGCTGCAAAATCTCGTAGGGGCTCATGGTGGCGTCGCCGACGAAGATGACCTTGGTGTCCGGCGTGTATTTGCGCAGCACGTCCCAGGTGGGGAAGCGCTCGGCGTTGCGGCGGCGGTTGTTCTTCCACAGGTAGTCGTAGACGCAGTTGTGGAAGTAGAAGAATTCCATGTTCTTGAATTCGGTCTTGGCCGCCGAGAACAGCTCTTCCGTGCGTTCGATGTGGTCGTCCATGGTGCCGCCCACGTCGAGCAGCATCAGCACCTTGATGTTGTTCTTGCGCTCGGGCTGCATCTTGATGTCGAGGAAGCCGGCGTTGTTGGCCGTGGCGCGTATGGTCTGGTCCAGCGCCAGTTCTTCTTCGTGCCCTTCGCGCGCGAACTTGCGCAGGCGCCGCAGGGCGACCTTGATGTTGCGCGTGCCCAGCTCGCGCTCCGAGTCGTAGTCCTTGTAGGCGCGCGCTTCCCATACTTTGACCGCCGTGCGGTTGCCGCCCTTGCCGCCTATGCGCACGCCTTCGGGATTGGTGCCGCCGTTGCCGAACGGGGAGGTGCCGCCCGTGCCTATCCATTTGCTGCCGCCTTCGTGGCGTTCCTTCTGCTCTTTCAGCAGCTCGTTCAGGCGGTCCATCAGCTTGTCGTAGCCGAATTTTTCCAGCGCCGCTTTCTGTTCTTCGCTCAGCTCGCGCTCCATGCGCTTGATGAGCCAGTCGAGCGGGATGGCGCTGTTGGTGTCGAAGGCGCCGTTGATGCCTTTGAAGTACTGGGCGAAGGCGCGGTCGAACTTGTCGTAGTGCGCTTCGTCTTTCACCAGCGTCAGGCGCGACAGGTAGTAGAAGTCGTCCATCGACGAGTCGATGACGTTCTTCTGCATCGCTTCCAGCAGGGTCAAAAACTCCTTGATGGAGACGGGGATCTTCGCGTCTTTCAGCGTGAAGAAAAAGTCGATCAGCATGCTCAGTCTCTGCTTAGCTTGTAGCGCAGGTGCGCTTTGATTTCCGGCCATTCGCCGCGCACGATGCTGTACACAACGGTGTCGCGCACGGTGCCGTCGCGGCGCAGCGCGTGGTGGCGCAGCACGCCGTCCTTTTTCGCGCCCAGGCGCTCGATGGCGGCCTGCGAGGCGTGGTTGAAGTTGTCGGTGCGGAAGCCGACCACGGCGCAGCCCAGCGTGTCGAAGGCGTGCGTGAGCAGCAGCAGCTTGCAGCTGGTGTTGACGTAGCTGCGCTGGCGGCTGCGCGCGTACCAGGTGTAGCCGATTTCCACGCGGTCCAGCGCGGGCACGATGTCGTGGTAGCTGGTGGTGCCGATCACGGCACCGGTGGCCGTGTCGATGACGGCGAAGGCGTAGCGGCCGGGGCGCATCTCGAGCGCGGCGGCGATGTACGCTTCCACCATGTCCGGCTCGGGCACGGAGGTGATGCGCAGCTTCCACAGTTCGCCGTCGCAGGCGGCGGCGCGCAGGCCGGCGGCGTGCTGCAGGCCGAGCGGCTCCAGGCGCACGCCGTTCAGCTCCAGCGTCATGGGGGCGAAATTGGCCAGCAAGGCGTTCATCAGCGGTTGGTCCTGTTCATGAACACCAGGCGCTCGAACAGGTGCACGTCCTGTTCGTTCTTCAGCAGCGCGCCGTGCAGCGGCGGCACCACGGCCTTGGCGTCCTTGCTGCGCAGCGCTTCCGGCGGGATGTCTTCGGCCAGCAGCAGCTTGAGCCAGTCCAGGAACTCGGAGGTGGACGGCTTTTTCTTCAGGCCGGGCACGTCGCGCACTTCGTAGAAGGTTTGCAGCGCGGTGGCCAGCAGCTCCTGCTTCAAGGTGGGGTAGTGCACCTTGACGATCTGCTCCATCGTGTCCTTGTCCGGGAATTTGATGTAGTGGAAGAAGCAGCGGCGCAGGAAGGCGTCCGGCAGTTCCTTCTCGTTGTTGGAGGTGATGATGACCAGCGGGCGGTGCTTGGCCTGCACCATTTCGCGCGTCTCGTAGACGTAGAACTCCATGCGGTCCAGTTCGCGCAGCAGGTCGTTCGGGAATTCGATATCGGCCTTGTCGATTTCGTCGATCAGCAGCACCACCGGCTCGGGCGCGGTGAAGGCCTGCCACAGCACGCCCTTGACGATGTAGTTGTGGATGTCGCGCACGCGTTCGTCGCCCAGCTGGGAGTCGCGCAGGCGCGAGACGGCGTCGTATTCATACAGGCCTTGCTGGGCCTTGGTGGTGGACTTGATGTGCCACTGCATCAGCGGCATGTTCAGCGCGGCCGCCACTTCTTCGGCCAGCATGGTCTTGCCGGTGCCCGGCTCGCCCTTGATGAGCAGGGGGCGCTGCAGCGTGAGCGCCGCGTTCACTGCCAGTTTCAGATCATTGGTGGCGACGTAGTTGTCGGAGCCCTGGAAGCGCTGGCCTTTATTATTAGCGTGCATGAAAGCTGTCTCGTAGAGGATTTTCGATGCCACGAGTATATGCCAGATCGCTATACCACACTGCGGGCGGATGATGTGGACTCGCAACTTGTTATTGAGTTAGAATCGTTCGCTGTTGGCGTAAAAGTCAACTTTTATGCCCTCGGAGCATCGCAGTATCGTATCAGTATCATCAATATTACTGACGTTAACTTAGCCATCCACCATGAAAAAAATCTACGCAGTTCTCGTGCTTGCAGGCATCGCCAACGTTGCCGCAGCGGCGGACATCGTTGGAGACGCCAAGGCGGCTCCAGCCAAGATCGAAATGTGTATCGGTTGCCACGGCATCCCAGGCTACAAAGCCACTTTCCCCGAGGTGTTCCAGGTGCCCATGATTGGTGGCCAGTCGGCTAAGTACATCGAGAATGCGCTGCAAGGCTACAAAAAAGGCGAGCGCAAGCATCCGTCCATGAAGGGCATCGCCACCAGCCTGTCGGACCAGGATATCGCCGACATCGCTGCCTACTATTCGCAGCAGACCCAGAAAACCGCGCAGAAATGAGGGCCAAGCACATGAAAAAACTGATCATCGCCCTGTTCTGCGCAAGCGCTTCCTTCGCCGCCACCGCCGGCGGCAATATCGACGCCGGCAAGGCGCTGGCCGAGAAGTACAGCTGCGCGGCCTGCCACGGCAAGGACTACAATTCGCCGATCGACCCGTCGTATCCCAAGCTGGCCGGCCAGCACAAGGATTACCTGCAGCACGCGCTGACCGCCTACAAGCGCGGCGACGCCGCCAACGGCCGCAGCAACGCCATCATGACCGGCCAGGTCAAGCCGCTGACCAACCAGGACATCAAGGATCTGGCGGCGTATCTGCACAGCCTGCCCGGTACGCTGGCGGTGCATCGCTGATTCCGCACCGCAGCATAAGAGAAGCCACGCATTGCGTGGCTTTTTTTTGCGCCGCGTGTTGTCGGGTTACGCTGCGCTAACCCGCCCTACGATCGCCATCGGCCGCTATCGGCCGCGAGCGCTGCGTAGGGCGGGTTAGCAAAGCGTAACCCGCCGGCGCCGCAACGTCAGCGCGCTGCGCGCCGCTGCACCGCTTCGATATAGGCCAGCGCGTCCAGAGGCTGGCCGCTGCGCTGCGCGTTCCAGATCATCTCGCCCAGGCATTCCATGATTTCGTGCTGGGCCTCGTGCGCCGAGTCGAGCTTGAGCGTGAGCGCCGTGGCGGCCGCGCGGATGCCGGGCGGTTGGTCGATGGAAATCTGCTCGTCGATGGACAAGTGCATGGACAGGTGCAGGAAGGGGTTGGTCTGGCCGCTGTCGACGGAATAGTCGCGCGCGAGCGCCGCGTCCACGTCGCTGAGCACGTCTTCGTACTCGGGGTGGTGGCGTATCCAGTCGCCGGCCATGATTTCCAGCGGCGTGAGGATTTCGTTGGCGCGCTGTTTCTGGAAGACCGCGCAGAAGAAGCGGCGCACATCGTCGGAGGACGGATTGAACATAAGAGGGAGGACAAGGGCTGCTGGAAGCCGATATTGTACCTTGGCGCGGATTTGTGTACCCTGAGCCAGTTCATTAATGTAATTTAAACCATCTTGCCCGGAGCCAGCATGCTGAACCAAGACGCACTCGACACCCTGTTCCACCAAGCCCGCAGCCACCAGGGCTGGCAGCCGCGCGACATCAGCGACGAGCTGCTGCGCCAGCTGTACGACACGCTGAAATGGGCGCCGACCGCGTTCAACGGTTCGCCGGCGCGCTTCGTGTTCGTCAAGTCCGCCGAGCAGCGCGCCAGGCTGGCCGCCTGCGCCTCGCCCGGCAACGGCCCCAAGATCGAGGTGGCGCCGGTGACCGTCATTGTGGCCATGGACACGGCCTTCTACGAGAAGTTCCCGCTGCTGTCGCCGCATGTGGACGGCCAGGCTTTCTTCGCCGGCAAGACGGCCATGATAGACACTTTCGCCATGCGCAACTCCTCGCTGCAGGGCGGCTACCTGATCCTGGCGGCGCGCGCGCTCGGCCTGGACTGCGGCCCCATGTCCGGCTTCGACGAGGGCAAGGTCAACGAGGCCTTCTTCGCCGGTACCACGCTGAAAGCCAATTTCCTGTGCAGCCTGGGCTACGGCGTGCCGGAGAAGCTGCGCCCGCGCGCGCAGCGCCTGCCGTTCGAGGACGCCTGCAAAATCGTCTGAGCATAAAAAAACGGACGCCGAGGCGTCCGTTTTGCTTTTACTCCTGTCCCGGCTGCACGATGCGGGGCGTGTCGTCCGCGCAGTCGCAGGGATCGCCGTCCACCAGGGCCGGGGCGCCGCCCGCTGCGGCGGCGTTGGCGGCATTGGCTGCGTTGGCGGCCACTGCGGCGATTGCGCGGTTGGCAATGTTGCTGCTATTGCCACCGCTGCCGCCACTCGTGCCGTTGCCGCTGCCGTTTCCATTGCGCGGCGCGTGCGGCTGGCGCAGGTAGCGCGACGTATGGTGGCGGTTGCCGCCGTTGCCGTGCGCCGGCCACGTCAGGAAACGCGACAGCTCCTGCAGGGCACGCTGGTACACGTCGCGCTTGAACTCGATCACCACGTCCAGCGGCACCCAGTACTCATGCCAGCGCCAGGCGTCGAACTCGGGGTGGTCGGTCAGGCGCAGGTTCACGTCATTGTCGCGCGCGCACATGCGCAGCAGAAACCAGATCTGCTTCTGGCCACGGTAGTGGCCGCGTATCTCGCGCTTGATAAAGTGGTCCGGCACCTCGTAGCGCAGCCAGTCGCGGGTGCGGCCGACGATCTTGACGTGTTCCGCCCGTAGTCCTATTTCTTCCTCTAGCTCCCTGTACATCGCCTGTTCAGGCGTTTCGCCGTACTTGATCCCGCCTTGCGGGAACTGCCATGAGTGCTCGCGCACCCGCTTGCCCCACCACACCTCGTTATGGGCGTTAAGCAGGATGATGCCGACGTTGGGCCGAAACCCTTCACGGTCGAGCATGTTGCACCTCAAACTTTCTGCTTGCAGTACGTCCTTCTTATATTTTTGCCCACAAACCTGCGCGCCAGCCCGGTTTTCGGGGTACGAAAACCGTCGGCGGGCCATCTAATGAACGCATTTGTATAAAGTATGGACGCATCAGCCAGCTAATCCTTTAAAATTAGGTTGATTATAACTCTCTCTTTTTAAAAAGAATTCACCGTATGCGTGCCTCCCGATTTTTTATTTCAACTCTCAAAGAAGCGCCGTCCGACGCGGAGATCGTCAGCCACCAGTTGATGATGCGCGCCGGCATGATCAAACGCCTGGGCTCGGGTATCTACACCTATATGCCGATGGGCCTGAAGGTGATCCGCAAGGTCGAGGCCATCGTGCGCGAGGAGATGAACAATGCCGCCGCCATTGAGCTGCTGATGCCTCTGGTGCAGCCGGCCGAGCTGTGGCAGGAGACCGGGCGCTGGGACAAGATGGGCGCCGAGCTGATGCGCGTGAAAGACCGCCACGGCCGCGAGTTCGCCATCCAGCCGACGTCCGAGGAAGTGATCACCGATGTTGTTCGTTCGGAAATTAAATCCTACAAGCAGCTTCCGTTGAATTTTTACCACATCCAGACCAAATTCCGCGACGAGCGCCGTCCGCGTTTCGGCCTGATGCGCGGCCGCGAGTTCACCATGAAGGACGCCTACTCCTTCGACCGCGACCTGGCCGGCATGCAGCAGTCGTACAAAGTCATGTTCGACGCCTACACCCGCATCTTTACCCGCTTTGGCCTGAAGTTCCGCGCAGTGGCGGCCGACAACGGCGCCATCGGCGGCACCGGTTCGCATGAGTTCCACGTGATCGCCTCCACCGGCGAGGACGCGCTGGTGTACTGCCCGGATTCGGACTACGCGGCCAATATGGAAGCGGCCGAGGCGCTGGCCACCGGCACCCGTCCTGCGCCCGGCGCCGAACTGGTGAAAACCTCCACGCCGAAAGCGGCCAAGTGCGAAGACGTGGCCAAGCTGCTGGGCACCGCGCTGAGCAACACGATCAAGACGCTGGCGCTGACCGTGGAGCAGCAGGGGGAAGATGGAACAGCCGGCAAGAAGCAGTACTTCATGCTGCTGCTGCGCGGCGACCATGAGCTGAACGAAATCAAGGTCGGCAAAGTGCCCGGCCTTGCCAACCACCGCTTCTCGACCGAGGCGGAGATCCTGGAAGTGTACGGCTGCATCCCTGGCTACCTGGGTCCGATCGGCACCAAGGCGCCGGTCACCGTGGTGGCCGACCGCACCGTGGCCAATATGGCCGACTTCATCACCGGCGCCAACGAGGCGGACTTCCACTACACCGGCGCCAACTGGGGCCGCGACGTGGCCGAGCCGGCCATCGTGGCCGACCTGCGCAATGTGGTCGAAGGCGACCCTTCGCCGGACGGCAAGGGCGTGCTGGCGATCGAGCGCGGCATCGAAGTGGGCCATGTGTTCCAGCTGGGCACCGCCTACTCGGAATCCATGAAGGCCACCTTCCTGGACGAAAACGGCAAGGCCGCGCCGCTGCAGATGGGCTGCTACGGCATCGGCGTGACCCGCATCCTGGGCGCAGCGATCGAGCAGAACTTCGACGAGAAAGGCATTATCTGGCCAACCTCGCTGGCGCCGTTCGAGCTGGTGCTGTGCCCGATGGGCTATGACCGCAGCGAGCTGGTCAAGGAAGAGACCGACAAGCTGTACGCCGCCGCGCAGGCCGCCGGCATCGACGTGATCGTGGACGACCGTGGCCTGCGTCCGGGCGCCATGTTCGCCGACTGGGAACTGATCGGCGTGCCGCACCGCGTGGTGATCGGCGAGCGCGGCCTGAAGGAAGGCAACCTGGAATACCAGGGCCGCCGCGATACCGAAGCAACCCCGGTGCCGCTGGCCGAGGTGGTGGACTTCATCAAAGGCAAAGTGCAGCAGTGAACAGCATGATCCATCAGCGCAAAGGCGCGGAACGGCGCCGTTTCTGGGCCAGGCCGCTGCGCTGGTGGCATGTGCTGGCGTTTTCGACCGGCGTGCTGGGCGCGCCGTTCGGTTTTGCCGGCAACCAGCAGGAAGAAGCGCTGGCCGACACCGTGCGGCTGGCGCTGTCGAACGCCATCCTGGACGCCCGTCCGCCCAAGCCCAGTTTCAGCAATCCCGCCGACCGCCAGCGCTACGAAATGTGGCTGGGGCAGATGTCGGCGCGGCTCAAGCGCAAGCTGCCGGACGAGCAGGTGCGCACCGAGTTCCTCGAGACCGCGTGGTACGAGGCGCGCCGCGCCGGGCTGGAGCCGGGCCTGGTGCTGGGGCTGATCCAGGTGGAGTCGGCCTACCGCAAGTACGCGGTGTCCGTGGTGGGCGCGCGCGGCTATATGCAGGTGATGCCGTTCTGGACCAATGTGATCGGCGACAGCGACCGCCGCAAGCTGTTCAATATGCAGACCAATCTGCGCTACGGCTGCGCCATCCTGCGCATGTATATCGACATGGAGCGCGGCAACCTGTTCCTGGCGCTGGGCCGCTACAACGGTTCGCGCGGACGGCCCGACTATCCGAACGCCGTGCTCGCGGCGTGGAACAACTGGAAAACCTCCCCTCCGATCTGATTTTCCGCCGCACCGATTTCAGATAAGATGGCTGCCTTTGCGACACTGGGACAGGCCATGAAAAATCGGATTCGGAACACGGCGGACAAGCTGGCCATTGCCGCCATCGCCGCCGCACTCGGCGCGCTGGCAGGCTGCGCGGGCAGCGGCGCTAAGCAGGGCCCGCAGGTGCAGGCGCCGCTGCCGCCCGCCATGCCGGCTGAATCCGCAGCGCTCAGGCACATCATCTTCCTGGTCGGCGACGGCATGGGCATCAACACGCTGACCGCCGCGCGCAACTACGCCGTGGGCGAGTCCGGCGACCTCGCCATCGACACGCTGCCTGAATCGGCTTACGTCAAGACCTATTCCAACGACATGCAGGTGACCGACACGGCGGCCGCCATGTCGGCTTACATGACGGGCGTGAAGACCAATAACGGGCAACTGGCCGTGAGCGGCTGCGGCGCGGGCGCGGGTGCAGCCCCGCGCGCGCCGGCCACGCTGCTGGAGCTGGCCCGCAAGCGCGGCTGGGCGGCGGGCGTGGTCAACGGGGCCAGCGTGACGGACGCGCTGACGGCGGCAGGCTATGCGCACACCTGCCAAGCCACGCGCAATGAGGACATCGCCGCCGCGCTGGTGCCGGACGGCGCGGGCTACAACGAACAGCTGGCGGGCGGCCTGGACGTGGTGCTGGGCGGCGGCGCGCAGTATTTCCACAAGCGCGCCGACGGCCGCGACCTGCTGGCCGAATTGCGCGGCAAAGGCTACCAGCAAGTGGCCGACGCCGCCGCGCTGCAGGCGCTCGCACCGGCTGCGGGGCAGCGCGTGGCTGGCATCTTCGGCGCCAAGGCGCCGTCGCTGCCGGCCATGACTTCGGCAGCCATCGACGTGCTGGCCGGCAGCGGCAAGGGTTTCTTCCTCGTGGTGGGCAACGGCCAGATCGGCCAGGCGCAGCGCGCATCGACCGCGCGCCGCGCGCTCGACGAAACCGTGGCGCTGGACAAGGCGCTGCAAACGGCCATCGCCAAGATGCAGGCCATCGACCCCGGCCTCAAGCACACGCTGATCGTCATGACCGCCAGCAGCGACAGCACGCTGATACTGAACGGCTACTCCATCCGCACCGGCAAGACCACCGCCACCGAACCCGGCGTGCTGGGCCTGGTGCGCAAATACTCGAACGGCAGCTACTACAAGGACCTGGACGACGTCCCCTACACCATCATCGGCTACGGCAACGGCGTGAACCGCGTGCAGGGCAGCCGCGCCGGCGGCTCGCTGCTGAGCGACGCCATCGTCACCGAGCCGGGCTACCGGCAGGAGGCCACGGTGCGCATGGCGCCGGGCAGCACCACCAACGGCGGCACGGACGTCTACCTCGGCGCCATCGGCGCGCGCGCGGCGGACTTCCGGGGCACGCTGGAGAACACGCAAGTACACACGCTGATCAAGAACGCAGCCGGCTGGTAAAGGATAAAAACAATATGAAACCATATCTCGCGATTCCCTCCCTGCTGCTGGCGGCAAGCGCCGGCGTCCATGCCGGCGAAGCCAAGAACATCATCTTCTTCCTTGGCGACGGCATGGGGCCGACCGCCATCACCGCCGCGCGCATCCACCAGTACAAGGAAGAGGGCCTGCTCAAGTTCGAGCGCCTGGAGCGCGTGGCGCGCATCAAGACCTACTCGCAGGATGCGCAAACCACCGACAGCGCGCCTTCCATGGGCTCCTACATGACGGGCGTGAAGATCCAGAACGAAGTGATCTCCATGTCGTCCGACACCAAGGCCAGCGCGCCGAAGAAGGACGCGCACGGCAACCTCACCATCGACACCTGCGCCGCCGGCAACGGCCGCCCTGCGGCGACGATACTGGAACTGGCCAAGGCGCACGGCAAGGCGGTGGGCGCGGTCACCACCACCGAGGCGACGCACGCCACGCCTGCCTCCACTTACGCGCACAGCTGCCACCGCAACAGCGGCTACGCCATCGCGGTGCAGGCGGTGCCGGGCGGCGCGGGCTACAACGCGGCGCTGGGCGACGGCCTGGATGTGCTGATGGGCGGCGGCCGCCACCACTTCACGCCTTACAGCGCCGCCAACACCAAGGGCCGCGCCGACGGCCGCGACCTGCTGGCCGAACTGGCCGCGCGCGGCTACGCGGTGGCCACCGACAAGGCGCAGATGGACGAGGCCAGGCCGGGCCGCAAGTTCGTGGGCCTGTACGCCAAGGAAGACCATCTGGCGTATGAGCTGGAGCGCGGCGCGCGCAATCCGAAAGGGGAGGCCGCCACGCAGCCCTCGCTGTCGGAGATGACGTCCAAGGCCATTACGCTGCTGTCGGCCAGGCCGGAGGGTTTCTTCCTGATGGTGGAAGGCGGCAAGATCGACCACGGCCTGCATGACTCGAACGCCAAGCACGCGCTGGTGGACCTGGTGGCGTTCGACGACGCCATCCAGACCGCCATCGACCGCATGCAGCTGCTCGATCCGGGCCTGCGCAACACGCTGATCGTGATCACGGCCGACCATGACCACACGCTGGCCTTCAACGGCACGGCGCGGCGCGGCAATCCCATCCTGGACATCGTGCGCAACGCGGACGGCACGCCGGCGCGCGACGCGGACGGCCGCACCTACACGGCGCTGGCTTTCGGCAACGGGCCGAACCGCCCCAACGAGCGCGCCGACGTGTCCAGCGAGACTGCGCTGGGCGATGATTATCACCAGGAGACGGGGATCCGCATCAAGGGCGAGACGCATGGGGGCGGGGACGTGAAGCTGTACGCCACCGGCGCGGGCGCGCAGGCGTTCAAGGGGACGATGGAGAATACCAGGGTGTTCGAGCTGATGAAGGCCGCGTTCGGATTCTGACGCGGTGGCGGGTTACGGCCGCAACGTGTATCGCGTATCGCGGATCGCCTTCGTAGGGCGGGTTAGCGCAGCGTAACCCGCCAACACGCGGCGCAAAAAAAAAGGCCCCGGCCGCGCGTGCGACGGGGGCTTTAGTGTGCGCTGCGCACGCGCAGGCTCTTATTTCAAGTGATCGGAGATCAGCTTGGTCATTTCGAACATGGACACTTGGGCTTTGCCGCCGAAGACGGCTTTGAGCTTGTCGTCTGCGTTGATCATGCGGCGGTTGGCCGCGTCTTGCAGGTTCAGCTTCTTGATGTAGTCCCACACTTTCTTGGTGACTTCGGTGCGCGGCAGCGGGGAGGCGCCTACCACGGCGGCCAGCGAAGCCGATGGGGTCAGTTCCTTCATGAAGGCGGCGTTGGGCTTGCGTGGTGCTGCGGCTTTCTTCGCGGCGGCTGGTTTGGCGGCGGCGGTTTTGGCCGGCGCTGCTTTCTTGGCCGCAGGCTTTGCTGCTACTGCTGCTTTCTTTGCTGGTGCTGCTGGGGTTTTCTTGGCTGTTGCCATATTCGAGCCTCCTTAACGAACACAGGGAAAAGTTGCGCAATTCAATCGCACGGCTAATATTGGTTGGGATTTGCCGACTATGCAAGTGTTTTTCGAGTTTTTTCTCGGAAACGCCACGTAAAGCCCGCCAATGCTGGGCTTACGCACCGCGGCGGTGAGAAAACCGCGCGCGCGGGCGCAAAAAAAGCCGGCGCGCGGCCGGCTTTTCACTCGGGGAGAGGCGCTTAGCGCAGGCCCGGCATCATGCCTTTCATGGAGCGCATCATCTTCATCATGCCGCCGCCGGACAGCTTTTTCATCATGGTCTGCATCTGCTCGAACTGGTTCAGCATGCGGTTCACTTCCTGCACCTGCACGCCGGCGCCGGCCGCGATGCGGCGCTTGCGGGTGGCTTTGATCAGCTCCGGCTTGGCGCGTTCGCCCGGCGTCATGGAGTCGATAATGCCGACCATGCGGCGCACCTGCTTGTCCGCCTGGTCCATATTGGCGCCGCCGGCGGCCTGCTGGAACTGGGCCGGCAGCTTGTCGACCAGGCTGGCCATGCCGCCCATTTTCTTCATCTGGCCCAGCTGCGCCTTGAAGTCGTTCATGTCGAACTTGCCGCCGGATTTCACTTTCGCGGCCAGGTCGGCCGCCGCCTTGGCGTCCACGCCTTTGCGCGCTTCTTCCACCAGGGCCATGATGTCGCCCATGCCCAGCACGCGGCTGGCCATGCGGGCCGCGTCGAACGGCTCCAGGCCGTCCAGCTTTTCGGAGACGCCGGCGAACTTGATCGGCTTGCCCGTCACGTGGCGCACCGACAGCGCGGCGCCGCCGCGCGAGTCGCCGTCCAGCTTGGTCAGCACGATGCCGGTCAGCGGCAGCGCGTCGTTGAAGGCCTTGGCGGTGTTGATGGCGTCCTGGCCCAGCATGGCGTCGACCACGAACAGGGTTTCGATCGGCTTGACCGCCGCGTGCACGGCGGCGATTTCCTTCATCATCTCTTCGTCGATGCCGAGGCGGCCGGCGGTGTCGATGATCAGCACGTCGTGGTAGTGCTTCTTGGCCCAGTCCAGCGCGGCCAGCGCGATGTCGACCGGCTTGTCCTGCGCGGTGGACGGGAAGAAGTCGGCGCCGACCTGGCCGGTCACCGATTGCAGCTGGGCGATCGCGGCGGGACGGTAGACGTCGGCCGAGACGGTCAGCACTTTCTTCTTCTTTTCTTCCTTCAGGTATTTGGCCAGCTTGCCGACGGTGGTGGTTTTACCCACACCCTGCAGGCCGGCCATCAGGATGATGGCGGGCGGCTGCTGGGCGAACGACAGCTGCGACGCTTCCGGGCCGAGGTCCGCGCCCATCAGGGCGGCCAGCTCGCGCTGCACCACGCCCACCAGGGCCTGGCCCGGCGACAGCGAGGAAATGACTTCCTCGCCCAGGGCTTTTTCCTTGACCTTGGCGATGAAGTCGCGCACGGCCGGCAGGGCGACGTCGGCCTCGAGCAGCGCCATGCGCACTTCGCGCAGCATCTCGGCGGTGTTGGCTTCGGTCAGGCGCGCCTCGCCGCGCATGGTCTTGACGACCTTGGCAAGGCGCTGAGTCAGATTGTCTAGCATGTTGTGCCTACGTGAATGCGACGAAACCGCCATTCTACCTTATGGCGGCGCCGGCGCCGCGGCCGCCGGGGGCCGCGGCGCATGGCGCGGCGGCACTGATTTTTTTATATTCTTGCTTGAAGCACACGAACGCTTGGTATGATGGACGCACACCTTTAAATAGAGGAGACGGCATGAAACTGAAACTGATCGGCAGTGTGTTGGCGGCGGTGGTGTTTTCCGGTTCGGTCCAGGCGCAGGCGCAGGGGCCGGAAATCGTGCGGCTGGGGAACCTGAAGTTTGCGCATTACGGCGCCGTCTCCTATATAAAAGAGATTGCGCCCAAGTGCGGCATCAAGGTCGAGGAGCATATGTTCGCCAAGGGCCTGGACGTGATGCAGGCCATTATCGCCGGCGAGCTGGACGTGGGCACCACGGCGTCCGAGGCGGCCATTTCCGGCCGGGCCGGCGGCGCGCCCATCGTGGTGGTGGCCGGCTTCGCCAAGGGCGGCGCGCGCCTGGTGGGACGGGCCGACCTGAAGCTCAAGACGGTCAAGGACCTGAAGGGCAAGAAGGTGGGCGTGACGCGCGGCGGCATCCAGGAGGTACTGCTGCTGGCCGAGCTGCAGCAGGCCGGCCTGACCGTGTCCGACCAGCCGGGCAAGGACGTGCAGCTGGTGTTCCTGGCCTACGCCGATCTGAACCAGGCCCTGCTGGGCAAGAATATCGACGCCATGATGCAGTCCGAGCCGCAGTCCTCGCAGGCGCTCAACAAGGGCTTCGGCAACGAGATCATCAAGCCCTACGACACGCCGATCGGCGAACCCATCCGCACCATGGTGATGACGGAGAAGTTCTATAAAGAGAAGCGGCCGCTGGCCGAGAAGTTCATGCGCTGCTTCGTCGAGGCCACCAAGACCTTTATCGACCAGCCGGCCGTGGCGGAGAAATACGTGCGCGAGGTGGTGTTCAAGGGCCAGATCACCAGCGACGACTTCCAGGACGCGATCAGCAATTCGCCGTATTCCTATGACATCACGCCCGAGCATATCCAGACCACCACCGACGTGATGGTGAAAACCGGCGTGGGCAAGATGGCCAAGCCGCCGGTGGCCAGGGACTGGGTCAAGACCGACCTGCTGGACGCGGCCAAGAAAAGCCTGAACGTCAAATAAGGAGGCGCTATGGGGCTCTCTTTCAAGACCGCGTGGCGCGAGGTGGGCGTGGGCCTGGTCGTGCCGGCGGTGGTGATCGCCGTGTGGCAGGCGGTGGCGGTGCTGGGCTGGGTGAACCCGCAGGTGCTGCCCTCGCCGCTGGCGGTGGTGGAGAAGTGGATCGCCTACCTGCTGCCGCTGCAGCCCTACGCGGCGGACCAGGGCAGCTGGCTGGCGTGGGCCTTTTCGGGCGAGCTGATACACGACGCCATGGGCAGCATGTACCGGGTGGTGGTGGGCTTCGTCATCGGCGCCGGGCTGGCCCTGCCGCTGGGGCTGTCGATGGGGGCCAGCGCGCGCGTCTACGCCTGGCTCAATCCCCTGGTGCAGCTGCTGCGGCCGATACCGCCCATCGCCTACATCCCGCTGTCCATCCTGTGGTTCGGGCTGGGCAATCCGCCGGCCGTGTTCCTGATCGCGCTGGGCGCCTTCTTCCCGGTGCTGATGAACACCATCGCCGGCGTGCGCCAGGTCGACAGCATCTATATCCGGGCGGCGCGCAACCTGGGCGCGTCCGGCACCACCATGTTTGTGCGGGTGATGCTGCCGGCCGCCGTGCCGTATATCCTGTCGGGCGTGCGCATCGGCATCGGCACCGCCTTCATCGTGGTGATCGTGTCGGAGATGATCGCGGTCAACAACGGCCTGGGCTTCCGCATCCTGGAGGCGCGCGAGTATTTTTGGTCCGATAAGATTATCGCCGGCATGATCAGCATCGGCCTGCTGGGCCTGGCCATCGACGTCGGCATGAACCGCCTCAACAATTACCTGCTGCGCTGGCACCGGGGACTGGAGCACTGATGGCACATATCGTAATCGAGCAGGTGGGCAAGGTCTTCAAGACCGCCGAGCGCGACGTGGTGGCGCTGCAGGACATCAACCTGGACATTCCGCAGGGCCAGTTCGTCTGCCTGCTGGGGCCGTCCGGCTGCGGCAAGTCGACGCTGCTGAACGCGGTGGCCGGCTTCGCGCCGCCCACCAGCGGCCGCATCGTGGCCGGCGGCCAGCAGGTGGAGGCGCCGGGGCCGGAGCGCGGCATGGTGTTCCAGGAGTACGCGCTGTTTCCGTGGATGACGGTGGCCGACAATATCGCCTTCGGCCTGCAGATCAAGGGCCAGCCCAAGGCCGAGATCGAGGCCACGGTGGCGCGCCTGCTGGCCATGCTGTCGCTGAGCGACTTCCGCAACCGCTTTCCCAAGGATTTGTCGGGCGGCATGCGGCAGCGGGTGGCGATCGCGCGCGTGCTGGCGCTCGATTCGCCCATCATGCTGATGGACGAGCCCTTCGGCGCGCTGGACGCGCTCACGCGGCGCAATCTGCAGGACGAGCTGCTGCGCATCTGGTCCGAGCTGAAGAAGACGATTATTTTCGTCACGCACAGCATCGAGGAGGCCATCTATATGGCGGACCGCATCGTGGTCATGACCTACCGGCCCGGCACCGTCAAGCGCGACCTGCTGGTCGAGCTGCCGCGCGGGCGCGACCCGGCCGCGCCGGAGTTCAACGCGCTCAAGCGCGAGCTGGGCCAGCTGGTGATGGAGGAGCAGCAGCGCCACCACCACGACGAGCTGCGCATGGCGGCGGTGGATTAGTGGCGGCGCTGCGGCGGGTTACGCGGCTCCGCCGCTAACCCGCCCTACGGGGTCGCCATCGGTGGCGCGGATCGTAGGGCGGGTTAGCGCACAGCGCGTAACCCGCCAACCTGCCGGCCCGCCCGCCGGCGCGGCATAGTGTAAACTTATCCCCCATGCAGACTTATTTTTTGATCGCAGCCGCGCTGCTCTATATTGTGTGTGCCGTCCTGCCGCCGCGCCGGGCCGGGCTGATTTCGGCCGTCACGGCGGCGGCCTGGCTGCTGCACGGCGCCAGCCTGTGGCTGGCGGTGGCCGCGCCGGGCTCGCTGCGCATCGGCTTTGCCGCCATGCTGTCGGCCGCGCTGTGGATTTCGGTGGGCGCCTACTGGCTGGAAAACCGCAACTTCGCGCTCGACGGCCTGCGCCGCATCGTCATGCCCAACGCGGCGCTGGCGGCGGCGCTGCAGGCCGTGTTCCCCGGCGCGCTGGTGGCGCTGGACGGCAACGCGCGCATGCTGGGCTGGCATATCGCCATCGCCACGCTGGCCTACGCCACCTTGACCATCGCCGCCTTCCACGCGGTGCTGATGGCGCTGCAGGAGTCGCGCCTGCACACGCGCGGCGAGCGCAGCGGCTTCCTGTCGGCCGCGCTGGACCAGCTGCCGGCCCTGCTGACCATGGAAAAACTGCTGTTCCGCATGATAGGCTTCGGCTTCGTGCTGCTCAGCCTGACCGTGCTGTCGGGCATCGTGTTTTCCGAGGAGCTGTTCGGCAAGGCGCTCAAGTGGGACCACAAGTCGGTGTTCACCTTGCTGTCCTGGCTGCTGTTCGCGGCGCTGCTGGCCGGGCGCCACTTCCGCGGCTGGCGCGGCAAGACGGCGCTCAGTTTCACCCTGGCGGGTTTCGCCACCCTGCTGCTGGCCTATGTCGGCAGCCGTTTCGTACTGGAAGTGGTTTTGCATCGAGGATTGGCATGACACGTATTCTGTTCTGGCTGGCGCTGATATTCCTGGTGGTGGCGGCGATCCGCAGCAAGCTGCGCGCGGCCGCGCGCGCCCAGCAGCCGCAGGCCGACGCGCGCGAGGCCGCGCGCCGCGCCGCCGAGCTGGCCGAAGCCGAGGCGCGCGCCCGCCAGGGCGCCTCGCCCCAGGCCCAGGCGCGCGCGCGCGCGGTGGCCGAGGCGGAAACCATGCTCAGCTGCGCGCACTGCGGCATCTTCTTCCCGGCCTCGGAAGCGGTGCGGCGCGGCGGGCGCGACTTCTGCAGCCAGGCGCACGCCGAGCAGCCGGCGTCCTGACGTGACGGCGCGCCTGCAAGCGCTGACGGCGGCCTCGCGCGACACCTTCTGGCGCTCGCTGCAAACCCTGAACGCCACCCGCGTGGTGATCGCGCTGGTGCTGCTGGCCTACCTGAGCGTGGACAGCCGCGGCCTGCGCGGCCAGGCGCCGTATTTCTATGCCCAGGCCTGCGCCGCCTACCTGGCGCTGGCGCTGGGCTTCGCCGTGCTCACGGCCAAGCTGCGGCGCCGCTTCCTGGGCCAGCTGCTGCTGCAGATCGCCTGCGACCTGGCGCTGATCTCGCTGCTCTACCTGGGGGCCGGCGGCGCGCGCAGCGGCCTGGCCATCCTCTACCTGTTCCCGCTGGCCGGCCTGGCCATCCTGGCGCCGCTGGTGCTGGCGCTGTTTGCCGCCTCGCTGGTGGCGCTGTTCATGCTGGGCGCGGCGCTGTGGCAGATCGCCGTGCTCGACGCCGACAGCACCTTGCTGCAGGCCGGCCTGTTCGGCGCGGCCCTGCTGGCGGCGGTGCTGGTGGTGAACCGCATGGCCGCCAAGCTGATCGGGCAGGAGGAGCTGGCGGCGCGGCGCGGCGTGGAGATCGGCGTGCAGCAGTCGGTCAACCGGCTGGTGATGGCGCATATGAGCGACGGCATCGTGGTGCTGGGCACGGACGGCCAGGTGTACGCCGGCAATCCGGCCGCGCAGCAGATGCTGGGCCTGGCCGGCGACAGCGCCTTCCCGCTGGACGCGCTGCCGGCGCTGGCGCCGCTGGCGCGCGCCTACCGCGACTGGCTGGCCGACCCGGCGCTGGCCACGGCCTTCCTGACCATCAAGCCCTACACCGACCCGGCGCTGCAGGAGGTGACGGCGGCCTGGAGCGCGCGGCGCGACCTGGCGGCGCATTTGAAGGTGCGCTTCGCGCCGGTCGAGACCGAGGGCCTGGGCGTGGAGCGCAGCGTGATCTTCCTGCAGGACGTGACGGCCATCGAGAACCAGGCCCAGGACCTGAAGCTGGCCTCGATGGGGCGGCTCACGGCCAGCATCGCGCACGAGGTGCGCAACCCGTTGTCGGCCATCGGCCACGCCACGGCGCTGCTGAGCGAAGACCTGGACGGGCCGGTGCACACGCGCCTGCTCAAGATCGTGGGCGACAATGTGGCGCGCGTGAACCGCATGGTGGAGGACATCCTGCAGCTGTCGCGCAAGGCGCAGCCGCACAGCGAGCCGCTGGCGCTGGCCGGCTTCCTGGCCGAGCTGGCGGCCGAGTTCCAGGACACGCACGCGCTGGCGCCCGGCATCGTGCAGCTGGACGTGGAGGCGCTGGCGGCGCGCGCGGGCGGGGCCGGCGAGGGCGGCCAGGTGCGCTTCGACGCGCTGCACCTGCGCGAGGTGCTGCTGAACCTGCTCAACAACGCGGTGCGCTACGCCAGCGGCGGGCCGGCCAGCATCCGCCTGTTCGTGGTGGGCGGCAAGGGCCGCAGCCCGGGCCTGGAGCTGCACGTGCAGGACGACGGCCCCGGCATCACGCCCGAGGTGCGGCTGCACCTGTTCGAGCCCTTCTACACCACGTCCAGCAAGGGCACCGGCCTGGGCCTGTATCTGGCGCGCGAATTGTGCTTGAATAACGAAGCCATGCTGGACTACGAATACCGCTTCGACACGGCGGCGCAGGCCGACGGCAGCCGCAAGTCCAGCGGCCGTTTCGTGATCACGTTTGCGCGCCCGGGCGCCTGAGCCGGCCCGGACCGCCACCACCACACTATATAAGAAGGACACCATGAGTGCACCCCGCAGTTCCCCGCGCGTGCTGGTCGTCGACGATGAAGCCGACCTGCGCGAGCTGCTGGAAATCACGCTGCTCAAGATGGGGCTGGACGTGGACAGCGCGGAAAACCTGGCGCAGGCGCGCGGCTACCTGGCGCAGGCCGGCGGCGGCGCCGGCTACGCCCTGGTGCTGACCGATATGCGCCTGCCCGACGGTCTGGGGCTGGAGCTGGTGCGCGAGGTGTCGGCCAGCTGCCGCAACACGCCGATCGCCGTGGTGACCGCCTACGGCAGCGCCGACAACGCGGTGGTGGCGCTGAAGGCGGGCGCCTTCGACTACATCAGCAAGCCGGTGGCGCTGGACCAGCTGCGCGTGATGGTGCAGTCGGCGCTGCGGCTGAACGCGCCGGCCGGCGCGGCCGGGACGGGCGAGGGCGCGGGGCCGGGCGCGGCCGGCCAGCCGCCGGCCAGCCGGCTCAAGGGCGATTCGGCCGTGATCCAGGCGCTGCGCGCGCAGATCGCGCGGCTGGCGCGCTCGATGGCGCCGATCGCCATCAACGGCGAGTCCGGCAGCGGCAAGGAGCTGGCGGCGCGCGAGATCCACGCGCAAAGCTCGCGCGCGGGCCAGCCGTTTATCGCCGTCAACTGCGGCGCCATCCCCGAGGCGCTGATGGAGGCCGAGTTCTTCGGCTACCGCAAGGGCGCGTTCACCGGCGCGGCCGACGAGCGCGACGGCTTTTTCCAGGCCGCCAACGGCGGCACGCTGATGCTGGACGAGGTGGCCGACCTGCCGCTGGCCATGCAGGTCAAGCTGCTGCGCGCCATCCAGGAGCGGCGCGTGCGCAAGATAGGCGCCACGGCCGAGGAGCCGGTGGACGTGCGCATCATCAGCGCCACCCACAAGAACCTGGAGCAGCTGGTCGAGCGCGGCGCGTTCCGGCAGGATTTGTTCTACCGGCTCAATGTGATCGAGCTGAGCCTGCCGCCGCTGCGCGAGCGCCCGGACGACCTGGGCGTGCTGACCGACGCCATCCTGGCGCGGCTGGGCACCTTCGAGCAGCGCGTGGTGCTGGGGCCGGGCGTGCTGGAGGCGCTGCGCGGCTATGCCTTCCCGGGCAATGTGCGCGAGCTGGAGAATATCCTCGAGCGCGCGCTGGCCTTTGCCAACGACGGCGTGATCGAGGTGCGCGACCTGGCCCTCAAGGGCGGGCGCGCCGGCGACATGCCGCCCGGCTATGTGCCGCCGCCGGCCGAGCTGCGCCGCGAGGAGGGCGCGCCGGGGACGGCGGCGTCCGCGCCGTCGGGCTACCAGCCGCTGCCGGCCGCGGCGCCGGCCTACGCCCCGGGCGCGCTGGCGCCGGATGCGCTGCCGAGCAATCTGCCGGACTACCTGGCCCAGGTCGAGCGCGACATCATCATGCGCGCGCTGGCGCAGACCCAGTACAACCGCACCCAGGCCGCCAGCCTGCTGGGCATCAGCTTCCGCCAGCTGCGCTACCAGATGCAAAAATTGAACATCCAGGAGCCGGACGGGCTTTAGACTATAATGCTGGCCCGCCGGGTTTTTGCCAGCCCGGACGGGTCTGGATGAAGCGGCAATGTTGCGTTTACGCCAGTGCCGCAGGCGCGGCGCCCGGGGCGGGCGCGGCTGGTGCCAGGCGCCGCCGCGTGGTCGGTGAGCGCCCGCTAACCCGCTACGGCCTGAACGGCGGGGCGTCCCTAAAAGTCAACAGAAATTTCGTGCTCCAAAGCCAAATTTCCCCCTTGTCTAGACCCCACGGGCTCACTACAATTAGTGGCACAATTTGACCAGTTCACTAGATGTAGTAAAAAAACTTGGCAATCGTTCAAAGATGCTTTAGGGCAATCGACGAACTTTATTCTCACAAAACATGCGCGCAGCACGCTGCTAAACCGGGAGCTTCAATGCAATCAACTCAAGACATCACCAACAATCCGGCGCCACAAGCGCCGGCATCGGCGGGCGCAGTCAGCGGCCTGGCCACGGCTGCCAGCGCCCTGGGCGATTACCGCATCATCCGCCGCAACGGCGCGGTGGTGGCGTTCGAACCGTCCAAGATCAATGTCGCCATGACCAAGGCTTTCCTGGCCGTGCACGGCGGCCAGAGCGCCGCGTCCGCCAGTGTGCGTGAGATCGTCGAGGAGTTGACCAACGGCGTGGTGAGCGCGCTGGTGCGCCGCCAGCCGTCCGGCGGCACCTTCCATATCGAAGACGTGCAGGACCAGGTGGAACTGGCGCTGATGCGCTCGGGCCAGCACGACGTGGCGCGCGCCTACGTGCTGTACCGCGCCAAGCACATGGAGGAACGCCGCCTGAAGAAGGAATCGCAGGGCGCCGCCGCCGCCGCCGAGCCGCAGCTGAGCGTGACCGAAAACGGCGCCCGCCGTCCGCTGGTGATGCAGGAAGTGCGCGACCTGATCGCCGCCGCCTGCTCCGGCCTGGAAAAGCACGTCGACTCGGACGCCATCCTGGCCGAGACCGTGAAGAACCTGTACGACGGCGTGCCGGTCGAGGAACTGCACAAGTCCGCCATCCTGGCCGCCCGCGCGCTGATGGAAAAAGACCCGGCCTACTCGCAGGTCACCGCCCGCATCCTGCTGCACACCATCCGCAAGGAAGTGTTCGGCCATGAAGTGGCGCAGGCCAAGGCCGCCGCCGAATACCTGACCTACTTCCCGCAATACATCGCCAAGGGCATAGCAAACGAGCTGCTGGACCCCGAGCTGGCCAAGTTCGACCTGGCCAAGCTGGCCAAGGCCCTGGTGGCCGACCGCGACCTGCAGTTCGGCTACATCGGCCTGCAGACCCTGTACGACCGCTACTTCCTGCACGTGCGCGACGTGCGCATCGAGATGCCGCAGGCCTTCTACATGCGCGTGGCCATGGGCCTGGCGCTGCGCGAAGAGAACCGCGAAGCGCGCGCCATCGAGTTCTACAACCTGCTGTCGACCTTCGACTTCATGTCGTCCACCCCGACCCTGTTCAACTCGGGCACCTTGCGCTCGCAGCTGTCGTCGTGCTACCTGACCACCGTGTCGGACGACCTGGAAGGCATCTACGACGCGATCAAGGAAAACGCGCTGCTGGCCAAGTTCGCCGGCGGCCTGGGCAACGACTGGACCCCGGTGCGCGCGCTGGGCGCCCACATCAAGGGCACCAACGGCAAATCGCAGGGCGTGGTGCCCTTCCTGAAAGTGGTGAACGACACCGCCGTGGCGGTCAACCAGGGCGGCAAGCGCAAGGGCGCGGTGTGCGCCTACCTGGAAACCTGGCACATGGACATCGAGGAATTCCTCGACCTGCGCAAGAACACCGGCGACGACCGCCGCCGCACCCACGACATGAACACCGCCAACTGGATTCCGGACATGTTCATGAAGCGCGTGATGGAAAAGGGCGAGTGGACGCTGTTCTCGCCGTCCGAAGCGCCGGACCTGCACGACAAAGTGGGCAAGGCCTTCGAGCAGGCCTACCTGGGCTACGAAGCCAAGGCCGCCGCCGGCGAAATGCGCGTGTTCAAGAAGATCGCCGCGCTGGACCTGTGGCGCAAGATGCTGTCCATGCTGTTTGAAACCGGCCACCCCTGGATCACCTTCAAGGACCCGTGCAACATCCGCTCGCCGCAGTCGCACGTGGGCGTGGTGCACTCGTCCAACCTGTGCACCGAGATCACGCTGAACACCGGCCCGGACGAGATCGCCGTCTGCAACCTCGGCTCCGTCAACCTGCCGGCCCATATGAAAGAGGGCAAGCTGGACCACGTGAAGCTGCAGAAGACCATCCGCACCGCCATGCGCATGCTGGACAACGTGATCGACATCAACTACTACGCGGTCGACAAGGCCCGCAACGCCAATATGCGCCACCGTCCGGTCGGCCTGGGCGTGATGGGCTTCCAGGACTGCCTGCACATGATGCGCGTGCCGTTCTCGTCGCAGGAATGCGTGAGCTTCGCCGACACCTCGATGGAAGCGGTGTGCTACTACGCCTACCTGGCCTCGACCGAGCTGGCCGAAGAGCGCGGCCACTACGAGTCCTACAAGGGCTCGCTGTGGGACCGCGGCATCCTGCCGCAGGACTCGATCGCGCTGCTGGCCGAAGAGCGCGGCGCCGGCTACCTGGAGCAGGACCGCTCGGCCGCCATGGACTGGACCCCGGTGCGCGAGCGCATCGCCAAGTTCGGCATGCGCAACTCGAACTGCGTGGCGATCGCTCCTACCGCCACCATTTCGAACATTATCGGCGTGTCGGCCTGCATCGAACCGACCTTCCAGAACCTGTACGTGAAGTCCAACCTGTCGGGCGAGTTCACCGAGATCAACTCCTACCTGGTGCGCGACCTGAAGGCGCGCGGCCTGTGGGACGAGGTCATGATCGCCGACCTGAAATACTTCGACGGCTCGCTGGTGAAGATCGACCGCGTGCCGCAAGACCTGCGCGACATCTACGCCACCGCGTTTGAAGTCTCGCCGAGCTGGCTGGTGGAAGCGGCTTCCCGCCGCCAGAAGTGGATCGACCAGGCCCAGTCGCTGAACATCTACATGGCCGGCGCGTCGGGCAAGAAGCTGGACGAGACCTACAAGCTGGCCTGGCTGCGCGGCCTGAAGACCACCTACTACCTGCGCACCATCGCTGCGACCCACATGGAGAAATCGACCTCCAAGACCGGCGCGCTGAACGCGGTGGCCGTGGACGGCGGCGCCTCTGCCAGCGCCTTGGCGGCTGCGGCCCCGGTCGCGGCGGCTCCTGCCGCCGCCGAGGAAGACGGCGCCGCCTGCTACCTGCGTCCGGGAGACGACGGTTTCGAGGAATGCGAAGCCTGCCAGTAATACAATAGGAGGACCGCGCCGCGTGCGCGGTCCGTTTGCCAATTCAAGAAGGAAATATCATGCTGTCCTGGGACGAAGACACTGCGCCTGCCGCGCAACCCCACGCACCACTCAACGCCGAAGGCACTGCCGAGCAGATCGCCCGCCGCGTGAACGCCGACGACAAGCGCGTCATCAACGGCCAGACCGACGTCAACCAGCTGGTGCCGTTCAAGTACAAATGGGCCTGGGACAAATACCTGGCCGGCTGCGCCAACCACTGGATGCCGCAGGAAGTGAACATGCAGCGCGACATCGAGCTGTGGAAGAACCCGAACGGCCTGACCGAAGACGAGCGCCGCCTGGTGAAACGCAACCTGGGCTTCTTCGTCACCGCCGACTCGCTGGCCGCCAACAACATCGTGCTGGGCACCTACCGCCACATCACGGCGCCGGAATGCCGCCAGTACCTGCTGCGCCAGGCCTTCGAGGAAGCCATCCACACCCACGCCTACCAGTACATCGTGGAGTCGCTGGGCCTGGACGAGCAGGAAATCTTCAACGCCTACAATGAAGTGAAGTCGATCCGCGACAAGGACGAGTTCCTGATTCCGTTCATCAACACGCTGACCGACCCGGCTTTCACCACCGGCACCGTGGAAAACGACCAGAAGCTGCTGAAATCGCTGATCGTGTTCGCCTGCCTGATGGAAGGCCTGTTCTTCTACGTCGGCTTCACCCAGATCCTGGCGCTGGGCCGCCAGAACAAGATGATGGGCGCCGCCGAGCAATACCAGTACATCCTGCGCGACGAGTCCATGCATTGCAATTTCGGCATCGACCTGATCAACACCATCAAGATGGAAAATCCGCTGCTGTGGACGCCTGCCTTCAAGGAAGAGATCAAGGGCCTGTTCCTGAAGGCCGTGGAGCTGGAATACGCTTACGCGGAAGACACCATGCCGCGCGGCGTGCTGGGCCTGAACGCGGCCATGTTCAAGGGCTACCTGCGCTTCATCGCCAACCGCCGTGCTACCCAGATCGGCCTGGAAACGCTGTTCGACCAGCCTGAGAATCCATTCCCATGGATGAGCGAGATGATCGATATGAAGAAGGAACGCAACTTCTTCGAGACCCGCGTCACCGAATACCAGACCGGCGGCGCCCTGAACTGGGACTGATCCGTTTCTGCTCCACCCGAAACCCGGCCGCGCGCCGGGTTTTTTCATGGGGGCGCGGTGAGCCCGCGCAGCCCCCTCTGCCTAACATGTCGAATTTGTGTGCCTAATTCTGCCTAATTGCGCCTAAAACGAACTTTTTCTTTTCGCCGCTGTCAAATAGACAGGAATAGGCGAAACGAGGCAAGATTAGACAGGGGAATTAGTATGGATAGGCAGAGGGATTTCGCAGGCATACCACCTGCGGCGCACATCGAATTGCGCGACTACCTGCGCACTTCCGGCAGTACGCTGAGCGTATCCGAGGCGCTCAGGCTGGCCATCAAGCACTGGATCGCCGCGCAGCGCGCAGCCGCAGAGCCGGTGTGCGGCTATCAATGGAAGCAGTTGTTCTTACCCTCCGGCAGCTTGATCCGGATGCGTCACGGCGAGCAAAGCTACGTCGCCGAGGTGATGGGCGACGAGCTGCTCTATCAAGGCATGCCGGTCTCGCCACGGCAGTTCACCCTCATGGTAGCAGGCCACGGCCGCAACGCATGGCGCGACGTCTGGGTGCGGCTGAACGGCGAGCGAAACTGGACCCAGGCCATCCGGCTGCGGCGGGCGCTGGAGCAGCGGCCCGTGGCGCAATCCCCGGTTGAGGCAATGGCCGCCGCTGCCCGTACCATGAGCGACGCTCTGCAAACCACGCTTGCCCTTGTTGAGCACGTTCATCACCAAGCTTCGCTGCGGCCTGAACAACGCATTCCCAAGCGCCGTAGGCAGGAGGACATGATGCTGGACGAGTGATTCCACGCCGGAGTTCCGTATCGAAGGCAACCACACCACGCTGGCGGACTACGTGGAGTCGGCCGTCGAAGGCCGTACGCAGGACAGTGGCACGCTGTGTGAGATCTCCAATATAGAAGAGACCATGCAATATATAGAGCGGACCGTCGAGCCGGGCAGCCCGCTCAGCGAGCGCTTCATGCGCGAGCTGCACAGCATGGCCGCGTGGTCCGTCTGCTGACCTATGCGCTACTAATTAAGTACGCAAGCTCGACCGCCTCCGACTACGGCTACCTCCAGGAAAAAATCCTCGTCCCGGCGCTGGCCGTGTCGCGCGAGCGCGGCCTGATTGCGGCGGACGAGCACACCGTGCTGCTGGCCGTCATGAAGTTGAAGACCGCCAAGTCGGCCGACCTCTCCGCCAGCATGCCCGCGCTGGGCGATGAAGGCTTCATCCCCGCCGCGCTGAACTAGCCGGCGGCGGCGATGGCTTCGATCTCTATCATCGCCTCCGGCGCGTACAGCGCCGCCACTTCCACGATGGTGTCGGCCGGGTAGGGCGGCGCGAACCACTGGCGGCGCAGCGCGACGATCTTGCCGAAGTGCCGCATCGAGGTCAGGTAGATGGTCACCTCGATGACGCGCCGCAAGCTCGACCCGCCCGCCACCAGCACCCGCTCCAGGTTGCGGAACGCCTGCGACAGCAGGTAGGGCGCGTAGGGATCGGGCGTGGTATGGATCTGTTCCAGCTGCATGGCATCTCCTTCAATGACTGAGTTAAAATGAACTGAAGCACATTATGTGTACGCCGCTCCATGGCGGCAAACGATCATTCCTCACCATATAGGTGAGCAAAACTAATCCATAGCCACGATGAGAAAACTGCCCGCCATCGGCGCGCTGCGCGTGTTCGAAGCGGCCGCGCGCCGCCTCAGCTTCAAGGACGCGGCCGAGGAGCTGAACGTCACGCCCACCGCCGTCAGCCACCAGATCAAGCACCTCGAGCAGGCCATCGGCGTCGAGCTGTTCGAGCGCGGCCCGCGCCGCGTCACCCTCACCGCCGCCGGCCGCCAGCTTTTCCCCACCTTGCGCGACGGCTTCGACAGCATCGAGCGCGCCATCGAGCAGCTGGTGCGCGCGCAGGGTGCGCAGGTGGCGCGCCTGTCCTCCACCGTCGCCTTCATGGCGCGCCGCCTGGCCACCCGCGCCGGCTCCTTCCGCGATGCCTACCCCGACTGGACCCTGCGCCTGGACGCGTCCAACGAGCTGGTCGACCTCGACGCCGATGCCGACGCCGCCATCCGCTACGGCAGCGGCCTCTATCCCGGCCTGCTGGTCGAGCACTTGTTCGAGGACCGCTTCGCGCCCGTGTGCAGTCCGCTGCTCAACATCCGCAGCATGCGCGAGCTGCGCCGCGCCACGCTGATCCACTTCGAGTGGGGCGAGGCGGTGCGCGGCGACGAGCGCGCGGTCGAGTGGCGCCAGTGGCTGGCCGCCGCCGGCGCGGCCGGCATCGACGCCGACACCGGCGTGTCCTTCAGCGAGGAACTGCACGCCGTGCAAGCGGCCATCGCGGGCCAGGGCATCGGCCTGCTTAGCCTGACTTTGGTGGAGGAGGAACTGGCTGCGGGCGTGCTGGTGCAGCCGTTCGACTTGTCGCTCGCCAGCTTCCGCTACGACCTGGTGTACAGCGCGCGCGCGTCTGCGCGGCCGGCCACGACGGTGCTGCGGCATTGGGTGCGCGAGCACTTCAGTGCGCACTGATCAGCACTCGAAAGTGAGAGCCCAAATGCGCGCCGAAGCGCACCTGTGCGCGCAAGGCTTCCTTGGCCGCGCATCGAAAAAACGCGCGCGCATTTTTTCAATTCGCGCACGCGCGTGATCGTGATCGGCGACGCACCGCGCGCGAAAAAATCGGCGCGCAGCGTCCGCATTTGATGAACTAATGTGCGATAGCGCGCCTATCGTGCAAAAAAGAGTGCGAAAGTGAGTTGTGCCGGTTGCGCACCGACAAGGTTTTCGTGTAATTTACGAGATTGAATTTGCGTGATTTTTTTTGTGCGGTTTTTTGAGCCGCGCGCGCCCGCAAAACGATCAACAAAATGGGATTCGAGACACGCACGAGTATGCACAAGACCACACCGTTTTTGCGATGACCGCCTCGCCTGGCAATGTCCAGGCCGGGCGGTTTTTTCTTCAAAAATCAAAAACGTGATGTGGCTGCGATGGGGAACACCGGTGCTGAACACACGCCCGCCACCCGCCAACATCGTAACAAGATTTAGTGCGCCGGCCGTTCCGTGAACGCCGGCGTCGGGGCTGAAGCGCTGCAAACGTGAGGAGTTGCAGCAGTTCAGCTGGTGCCGAATTCATTAGCGCAAACCATCCGTTTGCGCCGATGAATAATTCGCCTGGCCAGGGGGCCGGACGGGTTTTAATCTTGTGCGTAATTCTCATCTCTAGATGAAGGAGAGACCAAAATGGCTACAGCGAAAGCAAAGAAAGAAGTAAAGAAACCAGCGGCTAAAGCAGCCGCTGCCACCAAACCGGTTGCCAAGAAAGCCGCCGCGAAACCAGCCGCCAAGGCCGTGGTAAAAGCTGCCGCTAAACCAGCAGCCAAGCCAGCAGCGAAAAAAGCCGCCGCCAAACCGGCAGCCAAACCAGCGGTGAAAAAAGCCGCCGCTAAACCAGCAGCCAAGCCAGCAGCGAAGAAGGCCGCCGCCAAACCAGCAGCCAAGCCAGTCGCGAAAAAAGCCGCAGCGAAACCAGCAGCCAAGCCAGCAGCGAAAGCAGCAGCCAAGCCAGTAGCGAAGAAGGCCGCCGCCAAGCCAGCAGCGAAGAAAGCCGCCGCCAAGCCGGCAGCCAAGCCGGCAGCGAAGAAGGCCGCCGCCAAACCAGCAGCCAAGCCAGCAGCGAAGAAAGCCGCCGCCAAGCCAGCCGCTAAGCCAGCAGCGAAGAAAGCCGCCGCTAAACCAGCAGCCAAGCCAGCAGCGAAAAAAGCCGCCGCCAAGCCAGCCGCTAAACCAGCAGCGAAGAAAGCCGCCGCTAAACCAGCAGCCAAACCAGCTGCAAAAAAAGCCGCCGCCAAACCAGCAGCCAAGCCAGCCGCCAAGAAAGCCGCTGCCAAGCCAGCGGCTAAACCGGCCGCCAAAAAAGCTGCCGCTAAACCAGCAGCCAAACCAGCCGCGAAAGCCGCTGCTAAACCAGCCGCCAAGCCAGCCGCCAAACCAGCAGCAGCCAAGCCTGCGGCGAAAGGCGTCGCCAAGCCAGCAGCAAAAAAGGCGGTTAAGGCAGTTGCCAAGCCGGCAGCTGCCCCGGTAGCAGCCGCTCCGGCCGCGCCAGCTCCAGTAGTGGCCAAGCCGGCCGCGAAAAAGCCAGCCGCGCCGAAAGCTGCCGCCCCTAAGAAGGAAGCCGCCAAGCCTGTCGCCGCTGCTGCTCCTGCCGCCGCCGCACCGGCTGCCGCACCAGCCGCCAAGACCGCGCCTACCCCGGCCGCCGCCTGGCCATTCCCGACCAGCACCCGTCCATCCTGAGCTGAGTCGTCGCTAGCCTTATGAGGCAAGGCCGCTGTGTGAGACAATCACACAGCGGTTTTTTTATGGAGGGAGCCCGTGCTTAGTATCGTCATGCTGATAGTGGACACCGTCGCCGGTTTGCTCGGCGCTGTCCTGTTGTTGCGTTTCTGGATGCAAGCCATCCGCGTGCGTCCGCCGTCGTCGGTGGCGCAATTCACTTTCCAATTATCCGACTGGCTGGTGCGCCCCCTGCGCCGGGTGGTCCCGGGGGTGGGCGGCTTCGACTGGGCCAGCCTGATCGGCGCCTTCCTGATCGTGTTCCTGGCCACCTCGGTGCTGTTCTTCGTCGGCGCCGCGTGGCAGACCGTGCTGCTGGCGGCGCTGTACCGCTTCCTGCAGTGGATACTGTACGGCTTCATGGCCATGCTGGTGATCGAAGCCATCTTCAGCTGGGTCAACCCGCACGCGCCGCTGGCACCCTTCATCCGCGCCCTCAACGAGCCGCTGCTGCGCCCCCTGCGCAAGGTGGTGCCGCTGGTGGGCAATCTCGACCTGTCGCTGCTGGTGGCCCTGATCCTGCTGCAGATCGCGCAGCTGGTGCTGGGCATGCTGTTCGGCCGATAAAAAAAGTGCGGCTCGCGCCGCACCTGCATCTTGTCACTGCGTAGGGCGGGTTAGGCCAAAGGCCGTAACCCGCCATTTTTTTTATTCGTAACGGTAGCCGAACGCCGCCTCGAAGCGCTCGCCGATCTGCGCCTTGGTCAGCACGTGGTTCTGCGCGCCCTTGTGCGCGATCTTGATCGCGCCCAGCAGGCTGGCCAGGCGGCCGGTGGTTTCCCAGTTCAGGCCATGCGTGATGCCGTACAGCAGACCCGCGCGGTAAGCGTCGCCGCAACCGGTCGGGTCCAGCACCGCTTCGGCCGTCACGGCCGGAATGGCGATGCGCTGGCCGCCGGTGTAGATCTCCGAACCCTGCTCGCCGCGCGTGACGATCAGCGCCTCCAGGCGGCCGGCGATGTCCTGCAAGGTCAGGCCGGTCTTCGACATCAGCAGCTCGATCTCATAGTCGTTGCAGGTCACATAGGTGGCCTTGTCGATAAAGGCGATCAGCTGTTCGCCGTTAAACATCGGCATCTGCTGGCCCGGATCGAACATGAAGGGGATGTCCAGCGCGGCCAGGTCGTCGGCGTGCTTGAGCATGCCCAGGTGGCCGTCGGGCGAAATGATGGCCACGCGCGCCGGGCCGGCGTTGGCCACCGGGTTCTCGTGCGCGAAGGACATGGCGCCCGGGTGGAAGGCGTTGATCTGGTTGTTCTCGCTGTCGGCCGTCACGAAGCACTGCGCCGTGTAGGCGTCGCCCTTGATCAGGATGTTGGCGGTGGAGATGCCCAGCTTCTGCAGGCGCGCCAGGTAAGGGCCGCTGTCCTGGCCCATCACGCCGACGATGCGGCCTTCGCCGCCCAGCAGCTTGAGGTTGTAGGCGATATTGCCGGAGCAGCCGCCGAACTCGGTGCGCATGGTCGGCACCAGGAAGGACACGTTCACCTTGTGCAGCTGGTCGGCCAGCAGGCTGTCGGCGAAGCGGCCTTCATGCTGCATGATGAAGTCGATGGCGAGCGATCCGCAGATCAGGGAGGTCTGGTTCATGATAGGTTCTTATGGATAGAAAACAGCGATGTGATAGCCCGATGCCTTGACCTGGGCTAGTTCGAAATACAGCTTCACGGATTGTTCGGAGCGCGGCGCAAAGCCCTTGGCGAGGTCCGCCGCGCCGGCGGCGTTGCCAGCGGCGGCCGCCGGCGCCAGGTAGTCGCGCGGCGCGAACACGCGCCGCAGCACGGGCTTGCCGGCGTCGTCGTTCAGTATCAGCTCGATGTGCGGCCAGGCCTGCGCGGTGCGCGCGCCGTTGCGCAAGGTGGTGGTGAAACTGAAGACATTCTCGGCCAGGGTCTGCAGCTCGCCCTGTTCGATGCTGAGCGCGTCGATCTGCGCCGGCAGGTCCACCGTGCAGCCGGCCAGCGCGCAGGCCGACACCAGCGCCGGCTTGAGCGAGGGCACGGCGGCGGCCAGCGGGTTGCGGAAGGTGCCCAGCACCTGCGCGGCCAGCGCGGCCAGCAGCAGCGGCACGCCGAGCGCCATGGCGACGCGGGCCGCCTTGCCCACCTGCTTGCGGCGCCGGTCGCGCTTGACGAAGCCGGGTTCGTCGTCGTCCGCGCCGTCCGCATCGCGGCCGGTCTGGCCGGCGGAGACCGGCGTGGCGGGGCCGGTGGCGGCGGCTGCGGCGGCCGTGGCGGCGCTGGAGAGCGTGACAACGTCGTCATCGTCGTCCTCGCCGGCGGCGCCGGGTTCGATGCGGTGCTCTGCGCTGTCGGAGCGTTCCTCGCTGCGGGGCGGGAAGGCGTCCAGTTCGAAACTGTCGTGCAGCGCGACGGCGGTCAGGTGCTCGTCGGGCAGATCCAGCGTTGGCTCGCGGCGGCCGTCGGCGTCTTCCAGCGGCGCATCCAGGCGGTCTTCATGATCGACGCGGTCTTCATCGTCCAGCGCGGACAGGGGCGGGTATTCAGGGCGCGGCGGCTCGGCCTCCGGCGCCGGCAGCGCATCATCGGATGCCTCTTCCTCGGCGGCGGGCGCGGCGTCGACGGCCTCCGGAACCGGCTCGTCCTCGGGCTCGGCGCCCGGCTCGGTGTCCAGCTCCACGTCCAAGTCGAGGTCCAGGTCGAAGGCCTCGTCGCCGGGCATGACGGGGGCAGGGGCCGGCTCAGGGGCCGGCTCGGCCTCCAGCTCCAGCTCCCCGTCCTCGGCGCGCGCGTCGAGCGTGGTGATCAGGGCGTCGAGTTCAGGGGAGGAGGTGGGCGCCGGAGTGGGCGCCGCTGGCAGATCAATAATGACGGGCTGCTTGAGCGCCGGCTCCACCAGCGCGGCATTGCCGTCGAAGACTTCATTGCAGGCGCCGCAGCGCACTATGCCCCCACGTAATTTCAACTGGTCGTGGGCGACCCGAAATATCGTGTTGCAGTGGGGGCATTTGGTGGCGAGCGCCATCGGGCTAGCGCGAGCTTAGCGGGCCGGAGGAACAGTGTCGCTGCCCAGCACGCCGTGCAGCGCAACCCAGCCGTCCAGCTCAGCCCACACGCCCAGCTTGATGAACGGCGCATACGCGGCCGCCACTTCCTCGGCCTGGCGCGCCAGCACGCCCGACAGGATCAGCGAACCGCCGTCGGCCACGCGGCCCGACAGCATCGGCGCCATCAGCTTCAATGGGCTCGACAGGATATTGGCCACCACCGTGTCGAAGCGCGCCGTGGCGTGCGCCGACGCGGCAAAGGCGTCCGGCAGGAAGTACGCGATCTCGCCGACCTGGTTGCGCTGCGCGTTGTCGCGCGCCGACTCGATCGCCTGCGGATCGATATCCACGCCCGCCACCGTGCCCGCGCCCAGCTTCCTGGCCACCATGGCCAGAATGCCCGAACCGCAGCCATAGTCCAACACCGTCTTGCCCGGCGCAGGATGCGCTTCCAGCCACTCCATGCACAATCGCGTGGTCGGATGCGAACCGGTGCCGAAGGCCAGGCCCGGGTCCAGCTCCAGGATCAGCGCGTCGGCGTCAGGCGCCTCGTGCCAGCTCGGCACCACCCAGATGTTCTTGCCGATGTGGATGGGCTCGAACTGCGACTGCGTCAAGCGCACCCAGTCCTGCTCCTCCACGCCGCGCAGCGTGAACTTCGGCACTTCGGCCAGGCTGATGGCGGCGGCCGCTTCGGCCACGATGGCCGCCTGGTCGGCGTCCTCGCCGGTCAGCGCCACCACGCGGGAATGGTCCCACGCCGCCTCTTCCGGCTCCATGCCCGGCTCGCCGAACAGGGGCTTCTCGGCGTCCGTGCCTTCATCGGCATCTTCCACCGAGACGGACAGGGCGCCCGCTTCCATCAGCGCGTCCGACAGCGCCTCGGCATGGTCGCGTGCGACCTCGATGACGATTTCTACGTAGTTCATGCGCCCGCCTTAGGCATCGCTGCCAGTTTCTGTTCCAGGTAATGGATGTTGGTGCCGCCTTCGATAAAGCGCGCGTCCACCATCAGTTCGCGGTGCAGCGGGATGTTGGTCTGGATGCCCTCGACCACCATTTCCGACAGCGCGATCTGCATGCGGCGGATGGCCTGCTCGCGGGTGGCGCCGTAGGTGATGACCTTGCCGATCATCGAATCATAATGCGGCGGCACATAGTAGCCGGCATAAGCGTGCGAATCGACGCGCACGCCGGGACCGCCCGGCGCGTGCCAGGAGGTGATGCGGCCTGGCGACGGCGTAAACTTGAACGGGTCTTCGGCGTTGATGCGGCACTCGATCGAATGGCCGGCCAGCATCACGTCGCGCTGGCGGAAGCGCAGCTTCTCGCCGGCGGCGATGCGGATCTGCTCCTGCACGATGTCGATGCCGGTGATCATTTCCGTCACCGGATGCTCCACCTGCACGCGGGTGTTCATCTCGATGAAGTAGAACTCGCCGTTCTCATACAGGAACTCGAAGGTGCCCGCGCCGCGGTAGCCGATCTTGCGGCACGCTTCGGCGCAGCGGTCGCCGATCTTCTCGATCAGCTTGCGCGGAATGCCCGGCGCCGGCGCTTCCTCGATCACCTTCTGGTGGCGGCGCTGCATCGAGCAGTCGCGCTCGCCCAGCCAGACGGCGTTCTTGTGCTCGTCGGCCAGGATCTGGATCTCCACGTGGCGCGGATTCTCCAGGTATTTCTCCATGTAGACTTCCGGATTGCCGAACGCGGCGCCGGCTTCCGCCTTGGTCATCTGCACCGCGTTGATCAGGGCCGCCTCGGTGTGCACCACGCGCATGCCGCGTCCGCCGCCGCCGCCGGCCGCCTTGATAATGACCGGGTAGCCGACCTTGCGCGCGATCTGCACGATGGCTTTCGGGTCGTCCGGCAGCGCGCCGTCCGAACCGGGCACGCAGGGCACGCCGGCCTTGATCATGGCTTGCTTGGCCGACACCTTGTCGCCCATCATGCGGATCGACTCGGCGCGCGGGCCGATGAACACGAAGCCGGATTTCTCCACGCGCTCGGCGAAGTTGGCGTTCTCCGACAGGAAGCCGTAGCCCGGATGGATGGCCTCGGCGTCGGTCACTTCAGCGGCGCTGATAATGGCCGGCATGTTCAGATAGCTCAGGGCGGAGGAGGCCGGGCCGATGCAGACCGACTCGTCGGCCAGCTTCACGTACTTGGCGTCCTTGTCGGCTTCGGAGTGGACCACCACCGTCTTGATGCCCATTTCTCGGCAGGCGCGCTGAATGCGCAGCGCGATTTCACCGCGGTTGGCAATGAGGATTTTTTCAAACATGGCAGGTTCTGTGTTTGTGGGGAGCGGCTGCTCCAGGATGAGAGAGTGCGGAAGATCGGAGCGGCCGGCGGATGCGTCCACGGCCGCGGGTCCGATTTAGCCGATCACAAACAGGGGTTGGCCGAACTCGACCGGCTGGCCGTTTTCCACCAGGATCTGGGTCACAACGCCGGACACGTCCGCGTCGATTTCGTTGAGCAGCTTCATCGCTTCGATGATGCACAGGGTGTCGCCTTCCTTGATGGACTGGCCCACTTCGACGAAGGCCGCCGCGCCGGGGGCGGACGAACGGTAGAAGGTGCCCACCATGGGCGACTTGACCACGTGGCCGGTAGGCTCAGCGGGGGCAGCCGGGACGCTGGCGACCGGGGCCGGCGCCATCGGCGCGGCGGCGTGCTGGTATTGTGGCTGCATGCCTTGCGGCTGCATCATCACCACTTGGTTTTGCGGCATGGCCGACGATTTGACGATGCGTACCTTGCTCTCGCCTTCCGTCACTTCCAGCTCCGCGATATCCGATTCAGCGACCAGGTCTATCAACGTCTTGAGCTTGCGTAGATCCATCTGAGACTCCCTGTGTATCTTTGTTATGTGATTGTGGGCAGCAAGCCTTTGTGGGGCGTCGCCGCGATAAATGCGCGCAGATCGCGTAGATTAACGGATTTTAAGGGCAAAGTCGATGGCTAAGCGATACCCGTCTATGCCCAGTCCGCAGATCGTTCCTTGCGCGACCGCGCTGAGAAATGAATGGTGGCGGAATTCCTCGCGCCGGTAAATGTTCGAAATATGGACTTCAATAAACGGTATCGCCACCCCGGCCAGCGCATCGCGCAGGGCCACGCTGGTGTGCGTCAAACCGCCCGGATTAATCACGATGGCGTCCACCCCCTCGCCGCGCGCGGCGTGGATGCGGTCGATCAGCGCGCCCTCGTGGTTGCTCTGGAAACTGGCCAGCTCCGCGC
Organism: Pseudoduganella aquatica; assembly: GCF_020865585.1. Lineage (NCBI taxonomy): Bacteria > Pseudomonadati > Pseudomonadota > Betaproteobacteria > Burkholderiales > Oxalobacteraceae > Pseudoduganella > Pseudoduganella aquatica. Next base: position 6,209,995 of record NZ_CP086370.1, on the reverse strand, counting down.
CGGCCGCCGCCGCCTGCGCCTGCGCCGCCCGTTCCACGTCGGCCAGCGTGTCATGGCCATACACTTCGGGCTCGCGCGTCCCCAGCAAATTCAGGTTGGGGCCATTCAGCAACAGGAGTTTTTTTGCCATGTGTCCAGACCAATTTCCGCGAAAGTTTCGCATTTTGCCGTCAACAGCGACCCTTGGCAAGTAAAAATATATTGCCGATTTTCTTACATACTTGCAAGATCTGCACGCAGCTCATCGAACTTCAGGCGGCCCAGATAGGTCTTTTTCACCTGGCCGTTGGCGCCTATCAGCACGGTAAACGGCAGGCCGCCATGGGCGTTGCCCAGCTGGCGCGACAAATCCGTGCCGCTCATGCCGCCCACGTACACAGGATAGGCGATTTTGTGTTTTTCCGCGAATTCGGCGATGTTTGAGGGGCTATCGATGCCGATGCCGATGATTTGCAGGCCCTTGCCGGCCTGCTCGCCCTGCAGCGCGGACAGTTCCGGCATCTCTTCCACGCAGGGACCGCACCAGGTGGCCCAGAAGTTGACCACCAGCGGCTTGCCCTGCCATTGCGCCAGCGCCTGCTCCACGCCCTTGCCGTCCTTCAGCTTCTGCTGGAACAGCGCCGCCACCGGGGCCGCCAGCGGCGCGCCCGGCGCCGCAGCCACGGCGGCAGGCTGCTTGTTGTGCAGGCTGGCCCACACGCCGGCGCCGCCGCAGGCGATAGCGATCGCGGCATATACGAGATAGTTCTTTTTCGACATTATGTTTCTTGGTGAGTACTCATTATTAATAGCGCGCGCACGCCGGCGATGTCGGCGCGCAACGGTTTGCCGTCGCTGCGGGCCTTCAGCGCGCCGCGCATATCGTCCAGTTCATACAGCGCCGCGTGCACGCCTTCCTTGTGCCACAGGAAGCTGACCGTTTCCACCGGCTCGTAGCGCGGCCCCTTGAAGTGCGGCGTTTCCGACAAGTCGATATTGACGTTCTTATTTAATAAGAAGATCTCCACTTCCTTGGCGCTGTCGGCAAACAGCTGCAAATGGATGTCATCGTGCGGCCCGGCGGTGCCGTTCAGCACGGCGCCGGTCAGGAAGGGATTGTACTGCTCCAGCGCTTCCATCACCTGCAGCGCTACCGTGCGCAGGCGGAACAGGCGGGCCGGCTGGGTGTCCGCGTTGAACAGCGCGTGGTACAGCCGCACCTCGTCCTCGATCTGGTGGTTGTCCGGCAGCACGCCGGTGTTGGCGCTGGCCTGTTCGCCCAGCACCTGGCGCGCCGCCTTGCGCTTGGCCGTGCCGTAGTCGGCGCCGTCGGCCGCGATCAGGCGCGCGGCGGCCGCCGCGATCTGCGCGCGCAATAGCTGAATGTCATCGTTTGGGGGAGGCGTCATGTCCGAGATCATACTCTGAACCGGAAGAGGCCACGCGTCAGGTAAAATCACCGTCCTGACAGACTGTTCGTGTTCCCCAAGCACTCTCAACATGCATATTCATATACTCGGTATTTGCGGCACCTTTATGGGCGGCCTGGCCGTGCTGGCCAAGGAGGCGGGCCACCGCGTCACCGGCTGCGACGCCAACGTCTACCCGCCGATGAGCACCCAGCTCGAAGCCCAGGGCATCGAACTGATACAGGGCTTCGGCCCGGAACAGGTGGCGCTCAACCCGGACCTGTATGTAATAGGCAACGTCGTTTCGCGCGGCAATCCGCTGGTGGAAGAAATCCTGAACCGCAGCCTGCCTTATGTGTCCGGCCCGCAGTGGATGGGCGAACACATCCTGCGCAACAAGTGGGTGCTGGCCGTGGCCGGCACGCACGGCAAGACCACCACCTCGGCCATGCTGGCCTGGATACTGGAAGACGCCGGCTACGCGCCCGGCTTCCTGATCGGCGGCGTGCCGATGAACTTCGGCATCTCGGCGCGACTGTCGGGCAAAGGCGTCGATTCCGACTTCTTCGTCATCGAAGCGGACGAATACGACACCGCCTTCTTCGACAAGCGCAGCAAGTTCGTGCACTACCACGCCAAGACGGCCGTGCTGAACAACCTGGAATACGATCACGCCGACATCTTCCCCGATCTGGGCGCCATCGAAACCCAATTCCACCACCTGGTGCGCACCGTGCCCGGCATCGGCCGCGTTATCGCCAACGCCGACGAGGCTGCGCTCGAGCGCGTGCTCAAGCGCGGCTGCTGGAGCGAGAAGGAAAGCTTCGGCGGCGCGGACGGCGCCAATTGGACGCTGAAGGAATACGAAGACGGCAGTTTCGACGTCGTCTTCAACGGCGAGACGGCGGGCAAGGTGCAATGGGAGCTGACCGGCAAGCACAACCGCTCCAACGCGCTGGCGGCCATCGCCGCCGCGCGCCACGTCGGCGTGCCGATCGCGCAGGCGGCCGAGTCGCTGGCGCGCTTCGTCAGCGTCAAGCGCCGCATGGAAGTGCGCGGCGTGGTCAAGGGCGTCACCGTCTACGACGACTTCGCCCACCATCCGACCGCCATCGCCACCACCGTGGGCGGCCTGCGCCAGAAGCTGCGCCACGACGGCGCCAAGGCCGGACGCATCCTCGCCGTGCTGGAGCCGCGCTCCAACACCATGAAGCTGGGCGCCATGAAGGACGCCTTGCCCGGCAGCCTGGCCGAGGCCGACCAGGTATTCGGCTTCGGCAGCGAAAAAGCGCTGGGCTGGAGCCTGGGCGCGGCGCTCGCGCCCATGGGCGCCATCGCCAGCGCCTACGACGACATCGCCGTCATGGTGGAGGCCATTGTTGCGCAGGCGCAGCCGGGCGACCATATCGTCGTCATGAGCAACGGCGGCTTCGGCGGCGTGCACCAGAAGCTGCTGGAGGCGCTGGCCCGATGATTTTGTACCTGCACGGATTCCGCTCCTCGCCGCAGTCGATGAAAGCGCGGCTGATGGGCGAGCGCATGGCCGCGCTGGGCCGCAGCGCGGAATACCTCTGCCCGCAGCTGCCCGCCTCGCCCAGGCTGGCCATGGAGCTGGCGCTGTCCCTGCTGGACGGCGTGCCCGCCCAGCAGCTGGCCGACGAGCTTACCGTGGTCGGCTCCTCGCTGGGCGGCTACTACGCCACCTGGCTGGCCGAACGCCTGGGCTGCCGCGCGGTGCTGCTCAACCCGGCCATTGTGCCGCGCCAGGACTTGCAGAAGCACGTCGGCGTGACCACGCAGTTCCACTCCGACGAGCCGTTTGAATTCAAGGCGGAATATATAGACGAGCTGCGCGCGCTCGACGTGGCGCGCATCACGCGGCCCGAGCGCTACTACCTGATCGCCGCCACCGGCGACGAAGTGCTGGACTACCGCGACATGGTGGCGCACTATCAAGGCGCGCGCCAGCACGTGATACAGGGCAGCGACCACGGCATCAGCGAATTTGCCGACTATATAGAGAGCGTGCTGGAATTTTGCGATGCGCGTCCCGGAACCGGCGGTTCCCTGTGAAGGGCCGTTCGCTGCGTCTTGCGAACTGGCACAGCCACGTCATCGCCGTCAACGCGCCGGAGGCCATGCGCCACTGGCTCACCGGCGGCGGCTCGCTGACGAATAAACTGAAAGCGCACAGCCGCGCCTTCCGCGTGCAGAAGCTGCACCAGCATCCCGCGCTGTGCCTGGCCGACGAGGCCGCCGCCATCGGCCTGCACCGCCCCAGCCGGGTGGTGGAACGCGAGGTGCTGCTGCGGTGTGATAATACGCCGGTGGTGTTTGGCCACACCGTGGTGCCGACCACGGCCGACGCCAGCGACTGGCCGCTGTTCAGCGCGCTGGGCGAACGCTCGCTCGGCTCCACGCTGTTCGGCGACCCGCAAGTGCGGCGCGGCGAGCTGGAATTCGCGCGCCTGCGCCCCTGCCATCCGCTGGCCCGCCGCGCGCGCGCCGCGGCGGGGCTGCAGGGCGAACAGATATTGTATGCACGGCGCTGCTTGTACCAGCGCCATAATGGATTGCTGCTGGTCACCGAGGTCTTCCTGCCCGAGGTGCTGAGCCTGGCGCCGGCAAGGGCCAATTCGACTTTAGAGAACAGAACATAATAATGAACGTATTTTTCGAAGAATCCGGCGATTTCAAAGTCGGCTCCGTCATGTCCCACGCGGGCGAGGCTTACCAGATTGAAATGGCCAGCGGCAAGCGCAACAAGGTCAAGGCCAAGGACGTGCTGCTGCAGTACGAAAAGCCGGCCCCGGCCGAACTGCTGGAGCAGGCCAAGGCGGTGGCCGCCGAACTGGACCTGGAGTTCCTGTGGGAAGTGGCGGGCGAGGACGAGTTCGGCTTTGCCGAGCTGGGCGCCGAATACTTCGGCCACGCGCCGCTGCCGCACGAAGCGGCCGGCCTGATCCTGGGCCTGCACAACGCGCCCATCTATTTCTACAAGAAGGGCCGCGGCCGCTACAAGAAGGCGCCCGAGCAGTCGCTGCGCGCCGCGCTGGCCGGCATCGAAAAGAAAAAGCAGCAGGCCGTGATCCAGGCCCACTACGTGGAAGAACTGAAAGCCGGGCAGCTGCCCGAGAGCATGAAGTCCATCGTGCAGCAGCTGCTGTTCAAGCCGGACAAGAACACCATCGAATACAAGGCGCTGGAAGCGGCCTGCAATGAAACGCACCAAAGCCCGCAGCGCCTGATGCTGGCGGCGGGCGGCATCGCCTCGCCGAAGGACTTGCACATGTCCAAGTTCCTGTTCGAGAACTTCCCCAAGGGCGCGGGCTTCCCGGACGTGCCGGTGCCGGCCGTGCCGGCCAAGCTGCCGCTGGCCGCCGTGGAAGCGTTCTCCATCGACGACGTCACCACCACCGAGATCGACGACGCCTTCTCCGTTACCCACCTGGAAGACGGCAAGGTCAAGGTCGGCATCCACATCGCCGCGCCCGGCCTGGGCATCCGTCCGGACGACGCGGTCGACAAGATGGCGCGCGCGCGCATGTCCACCGTCTACATGCCGGGCGACAAAATCACCATGCTGCCGGACAGCATCGTGGAAGCCTACACCCTGGCCGAAGGCAAGACCTGCCCGGCGCTGTCGCTGTACGCCACGCTGGACCCGGCCGACTGGAGCGTGGTCAGCACCGAAACGCGCGCCGAGCTGGTGCCCATCGCCAACAACCTGCGCCACAACACGCTGGACGAGCTGGTCAACGAAGAAACCCTGGCCAGCGGCGAGGGCGAGTATCCGCGCAAGGCCGAGTTGGGCCTGCTGTGGAAATGGGCGCTGCAGCTCGAAGCGGCGCGCATGCTCAAGCGCGAAGGCTTCGGCCTGAAGCCCGAGCAGAACAACCGCGTGGACTACAACTTCTACGTTGAAGACGACGTGGTGACGGTCACCCGCCGCAAGCGCGGCGCGCCGCTGGACAAGATCGTCGCCGAGCTGATGATCTTCGCCAACAGCACCTGGGGCAAGCTGATGCACGACCACGGCGTGCCCGGCATCTACCGCAGCCAGGGCCAGGGCGTGGGCGGCTGGGCCGCCAAGATGCAGGTGCGCATGCTCACGCACGCCGCGCCGCACCAGGGCCTGGGCGTGGACCAGTACGCTTGGAGCACCTCGCCGCTGCGCCGCTACACCGACCTGGTGAATCAGTGGCAGATCCTGGCCGTGGCCGAGAAGGGCGTGGCTGCGCCCTTCGTGGCGCCGTTCAAGCACAAGGACGCCAACCTGTTTGCCATCGTGTCCCAGTTCGACGCGGCCTACTCGGCCTACAACGACCACCAGAGCAATATGGAGCGCTACTGGTGCCTGCGCTGGCTGGGCCAGCAGGAGCAGCGCCAGGTGGAAGCGGTGGTGCTCAAGGACGAAGTGTTGCGCCTGTCCGACATTCCCCTCATCATCCGCCTGGCCGGCATGCCGCCCGCCGCGCGCGGCGCCCAGGTCAAGCTCGACATCCTGCGCTGGGATGAAGTGGACCTGAGCGTGGAAGCGCGCCTGCTCGAAATCGTGACGGCCCCGGCCGCGGCGGACGCCGAGCTGGACTACGAGGAAGAGGAAGAGACGCCGGCCGAGCACGAGCAAGCGCTGGCCGACGCGGCAGCTCCCGCCGACGAGCAGGCCGAAGTGGCCGACCTCGCCAGCGAAACCGCCGTCACCGAGCCGGCGCCGGAGCAGGGCGCGTAAGCCGCCGGGCCGCCCGCGTTGCAACGTTCGCCGCCGCAAGCGTAGGGCGGGTTAGCGGGCGCAGCCCGCGTAACCCGCCAATGCGCCGCCGCATGTCGTAGAATGTGCAATCCTTAGATGTTGCCGATGGTTCCTGCGTGAAGTCTTTCCAAGAAAACCGCTTCCTGTATTTCGCAACTGGCTTCTCCCTGCTGGCGCATGGCCTATTGCTGGCCGTGACCTTCGTGGCGCCGAAAAGCTTCAAGATCGAGCCGGCCGACCCCGGCCTGGAAGTCATCCTGGTGAACGCCAAGCACGACAAGGCGCCGCTGAAGGCCGACGCCCTGGCGCAGGCCAACCTCGACGGCGGCGGCAAGGCCGACGCCGGCCGCGCCAAGTCGCCGCTGCCGGACATGCGCAAGAACGAAACCGGCGAAAGCGTCAAAGCCACCAAGCGCCGCATCGCCGAGCTGGAGGAAACCCAGCGCAAGCTGCTGACCCAGGCCGTCAAGCCCAATCCGCTCACGGCCGCCCCGGTCACGGAAAAAGCCAAGCCCGACCCCATGCCCACCGGCGCCGACCTGCTGGAAAGCAGCAAGGCCATCGCCCGCATGGCCGCCGAGATCACCCAGACCATCGACGACCAGAACAAGCGGCCCAAGAAAACCTTCATCACCCCCAGCACGCGCGAAGTGGGCTACGCCATGTACTACCAGCGCCTGCAGCGCAAGGTGGAGGAGGTGGGCACGCTGAACTTCCCGCAGAAGAACGGCCGCAAGCTGTACGGCGAGCTGGTGGTCTACATCCCCATCTTCCAGGACGGCACCATCTACGAGAAGGAGGGGGGCGTGCGCGTGGAGAAAAGCTCCGGCAACGACGCGCTGGACGAGGCCGCGCTGCGCATCGTGCGCCGCGCCGCGCCCTTCGGCAAGTTCCCGCCGAATATGCTGTCCAGCGAGCGCGACGACCTGTGGGTCATCATCACCCGTTTTAAATTCACCCGGGAAGAAAAACTGGAATCCAACTTGAGTGGAACAAATTAAAAAATGGACAAGTACTGCGTCTTCGGCAACCCCATCGGCCATAGCAAATCGCCCGACATCCACGCCGCCTACGCGCTGCAGACCGGCCAGCAGCTGAGCTATGAAAAGCGGCTGGCGCCGCTGGACGGCTTCCCGGCCGCCGTGCGCGCCTTCGTGGCCGAAGGCGGCAAGGGCGCCAACGTCACCGTGCCCTTCAAGCTGGAAGCCCACAAGCTGTGCGGCGCGCTCACCATGCGCGCGCAGGCGGCCGGCGCCGTCAACACCCTGCTGTTCACCGACGACGGCACCATAGGCGACAACACCGACGGCGCGGGCCTGGTGAACGACATCGTCGGCAACGCCGGCGTGCCCATCACCGGCAAGCGCGTGCTGCTGCTGGGAGCCGGCGGCGCCGCGCGCGGCGCCGTGCTGCCGCTGCTGGAGCACCACCCGTCCCAGCTCACCATCGCCAACCGCACCGTCGCCACCGCCGAGGCGCTGGTGGCGCAGTTTGCCGCCCTGTCCGGCGGCGCGGCCTTGTCCGCCTGCGGCTACGAGGCGCCGCGCGGCCAGTATGACATTGTCATCAACGCCACCTCGGCCAGCCTGCAGTCGGACCTGCCGCCGGTGCCGGCCGAGGTGTTCGGTCCCGGCACCCTGGCGCTGGATATGATGTACGGCAAAGAGCCGACGGTTTTCATGCAGTTCGCTGCAGATCACGGCGCGATCGTGCGCGATGGCCTGGGTATGCTGGTGGAGCAGGCGGCCGAGGCCTTTATGGCCTGGCGCGGCGTGCGTCCGCAAACCACGGAGCTGCTGGCCCAACTGCGTTCAAAACTATGACAAAAGCGCGCAAAGCGGGTGCTGCGCGCGGCAAATGGTGGTGGGTGAAGTGGATCTTCATCGCCCCGGTGCTGCTGTTCGTCCTGGTGCAGCTGTATTTCCTGGTGCAGATCTGGTGGTGGGTGGGCCATAACCCCACCACCACGTCGTTTATGCGCGCCCAGCGCGAGGCCTTGCAGGAGGTCAATCCCAAGGCCAATATCCAGCAGCAGTGGGTGCCTTACGCGCGCATCTCGGGGAACCTGAAAAGGGCGATTATCGCGTCCGAAGACGCCAATTTCTCGGAACATGAGGGCGTGGACTGGGAGGCGCTGCAAAAAGCCTACGAGAAGAACAACAAGAAGAAAAAGGTGGTGTCCGGCGGCTCCACCATTACCCAGCAGCTGGCGAAGAATCTCTTCCTGTCCGGCTCGCGCAGCTATCTGCGCAAGGGCCAGGAGCTTATCATTACGTATATGCTGGAAGCGCTGATGGACAAGGAGCGCATTTTCGAGATCTACCTGAACGTGGTGGAGTTCGGCAAAGGCATCTTCGGCGCCGAGGCGGCGGCCAAGCACTACTACGGCATCAGCGCGTCCAGGCTGGGCGCGGCCCAAGCCGCCAAGCTGGCCGTCATGCTGCCCAATCCCCGTTTCTATGACAGCCACCGCGATTCCAACTACCTGGCGCGCCGCACCGGCGTTATTTTGAAGCGCATGGGGGCGGCTGAACTCCCCTGAGTTACCATAAAGCATTATTTAGCCCGGGAGGCGGCATGCGGCATCGTCAGCGCGGTATCAGTTTGATCTTGGTGGCGGTGTTGATGGCGGGCGTGGCCGCCCTGGCGATGGCGGCGATTTTCTCCATGCGCTACGAGCGCAACCTGTTCGCCGAAGGCCTGGCCAGGCTGGCCGGCAAAAGCCCGGCCGCAGCCCCGGCGGCGGGCGCCGTGCCGTCTTCCGCACCCGGCAACCAGCTGCGCCGCTGCGTGATCGACGGCAAAACCGTGTTCTCCGACACCGAATGCAGTGCCGCCAACCGCACCACGAAAAACGTTGTCGTGCATGAAACAAAGGGCATGGAAGCCCCCCGCGCGCCCAAGCCGGACCCGGCCGATGCTGCACCGCAGGATTTACGCGTGAAAATGATAGAAAAGGCCGCCCGCTAGGGCAAAAAACAGCAAGCAAAGGTGGCCTAAAAAAGGCCTTGCGAGTACACTTGCGCTGTTTCGTTTTCTGCGCTTGTGAGCGCCTGGACCCACCGCTGGCTGAGAGTGCCTATGATTAATGTCTTCGTTCTGCAAAATGGCCGTCTCAACCAGGTTCCCATCGAATCCCGTGAAGACCTGGAAAAGCTCGAACCCGTCTGGGTCGACCTGACCGACCCGAACGACGACGAGCGTGCCTGGGTCAAAGCCATTTACGGCGTAACGCTGCCGGGCGAAGACGAAGTCAAGGACATTGAAGCCTCGGCCCGCTATTACGAAGCGGAAAACGGCGACCTGCACCTGCGCACCGACTTCCTGCTGGAAGAAGACGACGGCCCTTCGCGCATCGTCACCGTGGCCTTCATCCTGGCCAAGAAAATGCTGTTTTCGGTCCATACGGACGACCTGCCGGTGTTCCGCCTGGTGCGCATGCGCGCCCGCTCGCGCCCCGGCTCCATCGCCGACTACATGGACGTGCTGCTGGACCTGTACGCCACCGACGCCGAATATTCGGCGGACGCGCTGGAAGGCATCTACCAGAACCTGGAAGAAGTATCCGGCCGCGTGCTGCAGGAAGAATTCACCGATAGGGACGCAGCCGACGCGCTGAGCGCCATTGCCCACGAGGAAGACTTGAACGGCCGCATCCGCCGCAACATGATGGACACGCGCCGCGCGGTGAGTTTCCTGATGCGCGGCCGCCTGCTCAATTCCGAGCAATTCGAAGAAGCGCGCCAGATTCTGCGCGACATCGAATCGCTGGACGGCCACACGTCCTTCCTGTTCGACAAAATCAACTTCCTGATGGACGCCACGGTCGGCTTCATTAACATTAACCAGAATAAGATCATCAAGATCTTCTCGGTTGCCAGCGTAGCTTTCCTGCCCCCGACCCTGATCGCCAGCGTCTACGGCATGAACTTCGACAATATCCCCGAATTGAAATGGGCGCTGGGCTATCCCTGGGCCTGGGGCCTGATGATCACCAGCGCCATCGCCCCCTTCCTCTACTTCCGCCACCGCGGCTGGCTGAAATAACTTTGCCCGAAGGCGCCATCACGGCGCCTTCGTCCCTTCCAGTGACTGCGCTGCAAGGTCGAATGTATAAGTTGCCTCGTAAGGCTCGGACCAGGCTGCCATAACGACTTGAGCTTTTTGAATGATCAGGGCATCCTGAAAATCAATATGGCGTACGCCTGATCGCGTAATGACAGGTGGTGCGTTCGCATAGTCCAATAGCGCGGACCAAACGGATTCGCGGCTTTCAAATTCGAGTTTTGGATTGTGAAGCAGGGCATTGATGGCCGTCACAATTTCAGCTTTCTGAGCGTTGTAGCGCTTGCCGCGCAGCGTCCACACAGCTTCAGCAAGCACGATGTCTGTGATCAGGATGCAATCATTGTCTTCAAACAGCCGGCTCGTTTGAATGGTTTGCAATGGATCGTCGTGAAGCAGGTATCGCAGCAATACGTTGGTATCAAGCGCGATCATGCCGGGCTTATACTTGCGGGTTTTCTAGCGCATCCAGCAGTGATTCTTCGTCAGAGCAGACATCCTTCGCATTGAGGTGCCGCAAGACGCCCCAGCCACTGCCATCAATCATCTTCATGAGGGTGATCTCGCCTTTGTGCTCGCAAATGGAAAAGCAGTCCCCCGGTTTGAGATTCAAGCGGTCACAAAGAACCTTAGGCAACGTTATTTGGCGCTTTGAGCTGAGTGTCGGCATGGATGGCCTCTTTACTGAGGTGGCATTAGTAAAGATAGTACTTGCAAATACCAGCGTCAATTGCAGCTTTGCGTCGGCTTTTGATCGGAATCAAAGTCGCTTGATTCATCGCGGCGCTCAAGGAAATCCGTTCGGCTTACACCATGCGCGGGCTGAAATCGAGCGATAGTGAGCGGTGGAAGGGGATTTCCTGCCATTGGGCGTGCAGCGCCTGAGCGCGCTGGTACAGGCAGGCATGCACGTCGACGCCGGCCAGGTCGAACGGCGGGTGACCGCGCGCGGCGCAGGCGCTGTTGGCGGCTTCCAGGAAGGTGTCCAAGTCAAAACTGCCCGACCAGAGCTGGGTCTGCAAGCCTTCCACAATGGCTTCCACTTGCGCCGCCTGCTGGTGCACCGCCGGGTTGCTGGCGTCGTGCACGGTCTGCATCACGAATTGCGCGTCCGCGCCCAGCGCCACCTGGCTCAGGAAACCGTGGCGCAAGGGCAGGGCGGATTCCACCACGTAATGGATCAAATCGTGCGGCAGGATACCCTGGCGCGGCATCAGCGTGTCGGTCGCGCTGCCGTTGTTGCGCACGAAACGGAGCACGTCGTACTTGTCGTTACTCGAACGTTTTTCTGCAATAAGTTTCATTGCAGTAGTATGCCTTTTCTAACACTGTTGAATTCTATCCAACAGTCACGAAAAGCTTTTCGCGCAGATTCCTGATAAATTCCGCGGGCTGATCCAGGCTCAGATAGACCGTGTTCCACGGTCTGCGGACGGCCGAACAGGTCCGGCAACTGGCTGCCCGGTTTTACCCCGATCAGCACATTCGCCGCACCAAACTGAGTGTGGCGGCGCACGCCGGTGCAACGCCGCACGGGGCCAGATGCCTCATCTACCGATTCCATCATCGAATAAGGAATGACAACATCGGCGGCCAGAGAGCCGCACTGAATAAATAGCACGGTATTTCCCATCGATGGCGGGCGATATAAAGTTGAACGGTAATCGGCTACCATATACAGCAAAGCCCGGGCGCTCAAAGCACTCGCCACAATGGCTGCTGTAGGCTGGAAGATAAAATGCAGATGCAGATGCAGATGCAGATGCAGATGCATATGCGTCAACGGCAATTCAAACAGGACGGCTAATGCATGAATAGCGCGTAATGTCAGACGCGGGCTTCAAATAGCGCAAGCGCCGAATAAGTGTTTTACCCCAATCCTTCGATGGATTTCTTCAAAGCCTCATTCGCATTGCGTGAAACACGCAGGAAGCCGGATAACTTATAAATGAGAAAAATCCCAATCCCAATTCCGCCACTGCGCCCAGTGCAAGAGATACATGGCGGTAATCCTCCAGGGTATGGAATATGATTTTATTTTGCTCGTGAATGATGTGGCGGCCAATAAAAATTGCCAGCCAATCGCCATCTTCTAGCCCGCCACTTGCGCGTGCCTGCCGGTGGGGGCGATCCGGCAATCTTGCTTGATTCTGGCGCGATCAAGCCAGAAACTGGCTTGCTATGGGCGATAAAAAGCCGCCGCAGCCCCTGAGGGGCGTTGCGGCGGCTGTTTTCGGTGACGGCTTACTTCAGCGCCGCGAATACCTTGCGGGCCGCTGCGATGGTCTCGTCGATAACCGCATCGTCGTGCTGGGCGGATACAAAGCCCGCTTCAAACGCCGCCGGTGCGAAATAAACGCCTTCGTCCAGCATGGCGTGGAAGAAGGTATTAAACTTGGCGCGGTCGCCCGCCATCATTTCAGCGTAATTATTCGGCGGTACTTCGCTGAAATACAAGCCGAACATGCCTCCTTCGGCATCCGCGCAGAAAGTCACGCCGGCTTCCTTGGCCGACTCAGTTAATCCCGAAGCCAGGCGTTTTGCCGATGCAGCCAATTTATCGTAGAAACCCGGCTGTTGAATAATCTTCAGCGTGGTCATGCCCGCAGCCACCGCCACCGGATTGCCGGATAATGTGCCGGCCTGATAAACCGCGCCCAGCGGCGCCATTTTACTCATCAATTCAGCGTTGCCGCCAAATGCCGCCACCGGCAAGCCGCCGCCAATAACTTTGCCCAGCGCAGTCAGATCGGGTTTAATGCCATACAATTCCTGCGCACCGCCCAGGCCGACGCGGAAACCGCACATGACTTCATCGAAAATCAGGATCGCGCCGTGCTTGGTGCACAGATCGCGCAAGGCTTGCAGGAATGCCGGCGTGCCTTTAATCAGGTTCATATTGCCCGCCACCGGCTCCACAATAACGCAGGCGATTTCAGAACCGAAATTGGCGAAGGCCTCGGTAATCTGTTCCACATTGTTATAGTCCAGCACCAGCGTATGCTTGACGAAATCTTCCGGCACGCCCGCCGAGGTCGGATTGCCGAAAGTCAGCAAGCCGCTGCCGGCTTTTACCAATAAGGAATCGGCGTGGCCGTGATAGCAGCCTTCGAACTTGATAATCTTGTCGCGGCCGGTGGCGCCGCGCGCCAGGCGCAGGGCGCTCATGGTCGCTTCGGTGCCGGAAGACACCAGGCGCACCTGTTCGATCGATGGCACCAGGCGGCAGATTTCCTCCGCCATGTCGATTTCCGCCTCGGTCGGCGCGCCGAAGGACAGGCCGCGCGTGGCCGCTTCCTGCACCGCCTTCACCACGTCCGGATGCGCGTGGCCGACAATCGCCGGGCCCCAGGAGCCGATGTAATCTATATAACGCTTGCCGTCCGCGTCCCAGAAATACGGGCCTTCGGCGCGGGTGATGAAACGGGGCGTGCCGCCCACCGAGCGGAACGCGCGCACCGGCGAGTTGACGCCGCCGGGCGTGGTTTTCTGGGCGCGCGCGAACAGCGTATCGTTCTTCGATTCAGTCATGATGTCTCTTAGCTATTTAAGTTGAAAGTTGCGGTTCGGCACCAGCTTGCCCATGCCGTAGCGCTGGGCATGGGCCAGCGCGCCCTGGGTGTAGTCCTGCGCCAGCGCCACGGCGGTCGGCGTGTCCGCGCCGAGCGCCAGGTAGGCGGCGATGGCGGCCGACAGCGTGCCGCCCGCACCGAGGAAGGGGCCGGGCAGGTGCTGCCAGGCGTCGTGCCGCACCATGCCGTCGGCGCCGTACAGCGTGTTGGCGCGCACCGCGTCGCCGTGGCCGTTGCCGGCCGGGGTGCCGGTCACCAGCACAAACTCGCAGCCCAGGTCGATCAGGTAGCGCACGTCCTCCTCGACGGTGGACTCGGCGCCATCCCCTTCGCGCCAGGTTTCGGCCAGGCGCCCCAGCTCCACCTGCGACAGCATCAGCACCGACGCCTGCGGCACCAGCAGCTGGCGCACGATGGTGAGCAGCTCGTCGGCGTCCTCGCCCGCCTCGGGCAGGCGCGAACTGAAAGGATCGAGCACCAGCGGCGCGTCCGGATAGTCGGACACGATTTCGGCAATCGCCGACGCGTGCTCCATGTTTTGCAGCGCGCCTATCTTGAAGGACGACACCTGCGCGTCCTCCAGCAGCACGCGGGCCTGGTCGGACACCCAGTCCGGATCGGTCTCCTGCAGGTCTTCGATGCGGGCGCTGTCGCCGATCAGCAACGCGGTGGTGACGGCCAGGCCGTGGCAGCCCAGGGCGGAGAACACGGCCAGATCGGCGGTGACGCCGGCGGCGCCCACCGGGTCGACGGCGCCAAAGGTCAGGATAAGGGGAGAAGTTTGGTTTTGCACGGCGGGTAGATTAAGATACCTGATTCGGCATTTTACTTGATAGAAGGTGACACAACGTGAGTAGCAATGATACAACGCAGGCATACCAGACCTGGATGTGCCTGATCTGCGGCTGGATCTACGACGAGGAAGCCGGTTTGCCGGAAGAAGGCATCGCTCCCGGCACCCGCTGGGCCGACGTGCCGATCAACTGGACCTGCCCGGAATGCGGCGCGCGCAAGGACGATTTTGAAATGGTGGCGATTTAAGCTATCTTGTCGGTATATCTCGGTGAATAAATATGACGAATACGCCGCAAGCGACCGGTTTGAAAATTATGGTGATCGACGATAGCAGCACCATTCGCCGGTCCGCCGAGATATTTCTGAGCCAGGCGGGCTACCAGGTGGTGCTGGCCGAAGACGGCTTCGACGCGCTGGCCAAGATCAACGACCACCACCCGGCGCTGGTCTTCTGCGACATCCTGATGCCGCGCCTGGACGGCTACCAGACCTGCGCCCTGATCAAGAAGAGCGCCAAATTCCACGCCACGCCGGTGCTCATGCTGTCCTCCAAGGACGGCCTGTTCGACCGCGCGCGCGGCGCCATGGTGGGCTCGGCCGCCTACCTGACCAAACCATTTACCAAAGACAGCCTGCTGGCGGCCGTGCGCGAGCATACCGCAGGCGCGGCAGGGGTCTGAGCACCGTAAGAACAGCGAGGGCATTATGGCCATACAAAGAATACTGATCGTCGACGATTCGCCGACCGAGCGCTACTACCTGACCGACATCCTGGTCAAGAACGGCTTTTCCGTCTCCACCGCCGAAAACGGCGAGGAGGCCCTGGTCAAGATCAAGGCCGACAAGCCGCAGCTGATCCTGATGGACGTGGTCATGCCCGGCGCGAACGGCTTCCAGGTCACGCGCTCCATCGCGCGCGACCCGGAACTGCAGGACGTGCCGGTGATTATCTGCTCCAGCAAGAACCAGGAGACCGACCGCATCTGGGGCTTGCGCCAGGGCGCCAAGGACTACCTGGTCAAGCCGGTCGACGCGGCCGAGCTGCTGGCCAAGATCGCCGCCCTTGGCGGCTAAGCGATGAGCGGCGCCGAGACCGGACTGCCCACCACCCCGGCGCCCGAGCCGAGCGGCGCCGAGCGGCGCAGCCGTTTGCGCCGCTATCAGGCGCAGCTGCTCGAGCGCATGCATGACGCGCAAAGCGGCAACAGCGCCGCCGGGCGCGAGCTGGGCGTGCTGTTCGGCGCCAGCCGCTGCCTGCTGGACCTGACCCAGATCGGCGAAATCGTGCCCTGGCAGGCGCCCAGCGCGGTGCCGCTGGCGCGCGACTGGTATCTGGGCCTGGCCAATATCCGCGGCCAGCTCACCGGCGTGATCGACTTCGCGCGCTACCTGGACTATGCGGCCACGCCGCCGGCGGCGGACAGCCGCATCATCACTTTCGCGCCCGGCCTGGGCTTCAACTGCGCGCTGCTGGGCGCGCGCGTGCTCGGCCTGCGCAAACTCGACGACATGACGCCGGCGCCGCTGGCGGACGACGCGCCATCCTGGTGCGTGCAGCAGTTCCTGGACCAGGAGGGGCAGCTATGGTCGCGCCTGGACCTGGCCCTGCTGGTGCGGGAAGAAAGGTTCCTGCAAGTCGGTCTGTAATATTTTTGCCAATAAGGGACGGTGTAATGGGATTCATCAAGAATTTGTTCGCACGCTCCAAGCAGGACGCTCTCCAGGAAGCGGCGCCTGATTCGGAATTTGCCAGCTATGGCAGCGCGGCACCGGCGCTGTCGCCGGCGCCTACCGATACCGTCCCCGTCCCGGAGCCGGGCGCCGACAGCAGCGCGCCGCTGCGCCTGCGCGACGCCTTGCGCCGCCGTGGCAGCGGCGCCGCCAGCGACAGCGGGCCTGGCGTCAAGCTGCCCTTGATCGGCCACTTGCCGGCGCAGCGCCAGCTCAGCATCCTGTCCACCGCGCTGGCCGCCTGCCTGCTGCTCAGCGCCGCCGCCGTGGGCCTGAACATCCGCAACAGCAGCGTCACCTCGGCCCAGACCCAGATCGCGGCGGACGCGCTGATGCACTCGCAGCGCGTCGGCAAGGCCGCGCCCAACGCGGTGCAGGGCAATCCCGAGGCCTTCCGCCAGCTGGCCGACAGCCGCAAGGAACTGAACCAGGACTTCAAGCTGATGCAGGCCGGCGGCGACTACCAGGGCCGCAGCATCGGTTCGCCCGGCGCCGCCATGGCCAGCGCGGTGGCCGCCGCGCGCAAGACCTGGGACACGTCCGAGCGTTCGGCGGACACCATCCTGCGCCTGCAGCCCGAGCTGACCGGCCTGGAAAAAACCCTGCGCCAGCTGGACCGCCTGTCGCCCGACCTGCTGGAGCAGACCGAAGCGATCGCCGCGCTCAAGCTGCTGCGCGGCGGCACCGCGCGCGAGATGGCCGCCCTGGGCAAGCTCACCATGCTCACGCAGCGCATGAACCGCAGCGTGAGTGAATTCATCACCGCCGGCGGCATCAGCGCGGAAACCGCCTTCCAGCTTGGGCGCGACATCACCGTGTTCCGCAACACCGTGGACGGCTTCCTCAACGGCAGCGAAGCGCTGGCGCTGCCCGCCACCCGCGACGCGGAGCTGCGCACCCTGTTCACCGAGCTGAAAACCCCGTTCGAAACCTACCAGCAGCTGGTCGGTTCCGTGCTCGACAAGCTCGATAAATTCACCGCCGCCAAGGTGGCCGAGCAGCAGATCTTCAGCGAAAACGAGGCCCTGCGCCAGCGCCTGGCCGCCGTGCTGTCCGGCTACCGCGACCAGCAGGACTCGCTCAACTACAGCTTCTGGCTGATGGTGGCCGCCGGCCTGCTCACGCTGATGGCCGCCGCCGCCATCGGCCGCGTGCTGCTGCAGGACTCCAACAACCGCACCCGCGGCGCGGACCGCCGCCGCCAGGAAGCGGAAGCCATGCGCCTGCAGGCGCAGCGCAAGGAGGAGGAAGCCAAGGCCATGAACGACCAGAACCAGGCCGCCATTCTGCGCCTGATGAACGAGCTGCAGGAAGTGGCCGACGGCGACTTGACGGTGCAAGCCACCGTGTCCGAGGACATCACCGGCGCCATCGCCGACTCGGTCAACTACACGGTGGAGGAGCTGCGCGGCCTGGTGGGCCGCGTCACCAGCACCGCCGAACAGGTGACCTCCGCCTCCAGCCACGCGCAGAACATCTCCAGCGACCTGCTGCTGGCGTCGCAGCAGCAGTCGCGCGAAATCCAGGACGCCAGCGCCACCGTGGTGAAGATGGCCAACGAAATTACCGAAGTGTCCAAGTCCGCCTCCGAATCGGCCGACGTGGCGCGCCAGTCCGTGGCGGCGGCGCGCCAGGGTTCGACGGCGGTGGAAAACGCCATCAAGGGCATGCACGAGATCCGCGAGCAGATCCAGGAAACCTCCAAGCGCATCAAGCGCCTGGGCGAATCGTCGCAGGAGATCGGCGAGATCACCGAGCTGATTTCGGACATTACGGAACAGACCAACGTGCTGGCGCTGAACGCCGCCATCCAGGCCGCGTCGGCCGGCGAGGCGGGACGCGGCTTCTCGGTGGTGGCCGAGGAGGTGCAGCGCCTGGCCGAACGCTCGGGCGAGGCGGCCAAGCAGATCGGCGCGCTGGTGCGCACCATCCAGACCGACACCCACGACGCGGTGGCGGCAATGGAGAAGTCCACCCAGGGCGTGGTGGAGGGCGCGCGCCTGTCCGACGCGGCCGGCGCGGCGCTGTCGGACATCTCCCAGGTGTCGAACCGCCTGGCCGAGCTGATCCAGGGGATTTCCTACGCCACCGGCATGCAGGCGACATCCGCCAGCGGAGTGGCGCAGAATATCCAGCATATCCTGTCCGTGACCGAGCAGGCGCAGGACGGCACGCAGCAAACGGCGCAGTCGATTCACAAGCTGTCCATGCTGGCGCAGGAACTGAAAAACTCGGTTTCGCGCTTCCGCATCTCGGCATCCTGATTACTTTGAAAGACCCAGCATGACCCATCCTGATTTTCCGACCGCAGCGCAATTCGACACCGGCCCCTTGTCCTGGGTGATGGTGGAAATCCGCGAGGCGCTGGTCCGCTCCAGGACCGCCTTGTTCGAGGCGGGCGGACGGGCGCCGGAAGACCAGGCCACCTCGCTGCAGCACGCCCGCAGCCATTTGCACCAGGCGCACGGCGCGCTGCAGATGGTGGACGTGGACGGCGTGGAAGTCATGACCCACAGCGCCGAGCAGGCGCTGGAACGCTTCAAGTCCGGCGCGCTCAAGTGCAGCCCGGACAACGCGCAGACCGTCGCCAATCTCTACCAGGCGCTGACCGAATACCTGGAAGAGCTGCTGGAAGGCGCGCCTTTCCAGCCGGTGCGGCTGTTCCCCTATTACCGCGCCTTGCAGGAAATGCTGGGCGCCGAGCGCATCCACCCGGCCGACCTGTTCTTCCCGGACCTGTCGCTGAACGCGCGCATGCCCGCCGCTGCGGACGCGGCGGCGGCGGACTATCCTGCCTGCCGCCAGCGCTTCGAGCGCGCCTTGCTGCCTTACCTGAAAAGCACGGACGCGGCGGCCCAGCAAACCCACGCGGCGGCGCTGCGCGACGCGGTGGCGCAAGTGGCGGACGCGCAGCAGGACGCCAAGGCGCGCACTTTCTGGCTTGCGCAGCAGGCCTTCGCCGAGCTGGTGGCGGCGGGCCATCTTGAAGGCGGCCTGTATGTAAAGCAGCTCTTCGGCTTGATCAATTTGCAGATGCGCCGTCTCACGCAAGGCAACGCGGCGCTGCCCGACGGCATGCTGCGCGAAGCGCTGTTCTTCATCGCCACCGCGCTGGCCGGCCCGCACGCGGAAGAGGTGTCGCCGCTGGTGCTGCACCTGGCCAGCGTGTTTGGCCTGGAAGGCGCGGTGCCCAGGGACTACGAGGCGCGCCGCTACGGCCAGATCGACACGGAAGTGCTGGCGCGCGCGCGCCAGGCCATGGCCGAGGCCAAGGCGGCCTGGCAGCATCTGTCGGAAGCGGTGATCGATCCGGCGCTGGATGACGCCTTCGGGCGGGCGCTGGCGACGGTGGCCGTCACCAGCGACAAGCTGGGCATGTCCGCGCTGGCCACGCTGATGCGGCAACTGGCCGACGTGGCCAACGCCGCCGTCACCGCCGGACGCAGCGAAGCGCTGGCGATGGAAATGACCACCGCGCTGCTGTTCGCCGAGCACGGACTGGAACACATCCGCCGCCTGCCGGACGACTTCTCGGCCCACGCCGACACCATCGCCCAGCGCCTGCGTGCCTTGCTGGCCGGCGGCGAAGCGCCCGAACCCGCACCCTGGCAAGGCGGCATCGTCCAGCAAATGCAGCAGATGCAGCAGGACGACACGGTGACCGCGCTGGCGCTGGAAATGAAAACCGGCCTGCGCCAGGTCGAGAAGGTGCTGGACGATTACTACGGCGATCCGTCGCTGCGCGCCCCCTTGCAGGAGCTGGACGGCGTGCTGCACCAGCTGCAAGGCGCGTTGGCCATCCTGGACCAGGACGACGCCATGCGCGCCGCGCTGCACGTGAAGGACGAGGTGCGCAAGCTGGCCAGCGGCCAGGGCGACGCCTCGCAGGAATCGAAATTGCTGGACGAGGTGGCGCAGAATGTCGGCGCGCTGGGCTTCTTTGTCGACATGCTGGCGCAGAACCCGGCCGCCGCGCGCGAGCGCTTCGCGTTTGACGAAGGGCAGGGCGCTTTCCGCGCCGTGCCGTTCAAGAAGCTTGCCGCCGCAGGGACGGTGCCTGTGCCTGTACTGCAAGAGACGGTTTCGCCGACCACCTCGCCCACGCCTGCGCCTGCGCCCGGACCGGCGCCGCAAGCGAGCGACGCGGCCATCGAGGCGGAGCTGCTGGAGATCTTCATCAGCGAAGCGCAGGAAGTGCTGGAGTTCGTGCGCGCCACGCTGGCCAAGCCGCGTTCCGAATCCGGCAGTGGTGACAACCCCGCTATGCTGCGGCGCTCCTTCCACACGCTCAAGGGCAGCGGTCGCATGGTTGGCTTGAACCAGTTCGCCGAAGCCGCCGCCAGCATCGAGCGCACCATGAACGTGTGGCTGGCCGAAGAGCGGCCCGCAACGGAAGCCTTGTTTGGATTGCTCGAATACGCCGGGCAGGAAATGACGGCGTGGGTGGCCGAGCTGGTGGCGCAGGGCGTGTCCTCCCGCAGCGCGGACGCCATCTCCGCCGCCGCTGCGCGCGTGCAGGAAGGCGCTGCCTTCGAACCGCCCGCCGCCGCGCCAGCCGCGCCCATCTCCTCCGATGAAGCATCGTCCGTTCCGGCCCCCGATATCGGCACCGCAGCTGCCGACGTCGACGTTGCTGCTGCCGACACTGACGCTGCGCCTGTCGCCGCCGATGCCACCGCGCCATCCAGCGCCGCGCCTGCCGAACCGGCTCGCGAGCCCGTGCAGGCCAACGGCAACGTCATCGAATTCCCGAGCACCGCCGTCCCCCTGGTTCCGCCGGAGGAGGACAACGTCAAGCACATCGGCGCGCTGACGATACCTCTGCCGCTCTACAACATCTACCTGGCTGAAACCGACGAACTGGTGCGCCTGCTGGTGCGCGACTTCGGCGAATGGCGCCACGAAGGAAGCCGCCCGGTCAACCCCGAAGCGCTGCAAGCGGCCCACACGCTGACCGGCACGTCCGGCACGGTCGGCTTCAAAGCCCTGCGCGACCTGTCCTACGAACTCGAACAGACGCTGGAAGACCTGCAAGCTCCCGCACCCCAGCTCGACCACGCCCAGCACGACCTGCTCGACTTCGCGGTCGAGCGCATCCGCCAGATGCTGCAAAGCTTCGCCCTCGGCGAAGTGGCGGCCGAGCAGCCCGAGTTGATCAGCGCCCTGCACAAGCTGCGCGACGAATTGTCCCAAGTGCACAGCGCCGGCCCCGGCCTCGACGCCCGCCTGGACACGCTGTTCTCGGCCGACGGCGAGCCCACCGCAGGCCTTGCGCCGCACGCCGCCGATACCGCTGCCGTCCCGGAATCCAGCCCCCTGTCCGCCGTGCCCGACGAAAGCCCGGAAGCCAAGCTGGACGAGCTGTTCGCCGCCACCTACGCCAGCCTGCTTGAAAGCCCGCCGCCCGAATCCGACTTCGCCAGCCTCGTTCCCTCGGCCGCGCCAGCCGCGCCGAAGCCGTCCGCCCCCGCTGCCCGCGATGACTTCGACGACCTGTTCGACTCCGCCTTCGACGACGCCTTTGCCGCCCCGCTGTCGCAAATCACCGCGCCCACCGAAGCGGACGCCGAAGCACACGCCGAGCTGCTCGCCTTCGCCGCCCCGGAGCCTACGCCCGAACCGGTCCTCACGCTGGTCCCTTCGCCCGCGCCAGAACCCGAGCCCGAGCCAGCGCACGAGCCTGAGCCCGACGTCATCGTGATTCCCTTGCCGGACGCGCCAGCCGAACTGTCGGCCGCCGTCCCCGGCAGCTACCAGGACGAACTGGACGCGGACCTGCTGCCCGTGTTCCTGGAAGAGGGCGCCGACCTGTTGCCGCAAATCGGCCAGGCGTTGCGCACGTGGCAGCGCAATCCGTCCGACTTCAGCCACGCCCACATGCTGCAGCGCGTGCTGCACACAGTGAAAGGCAGCGCCCGCATGGCCGGCGCCATGCGCCTCGGCCAGCACGCCCATGAAATCGAAACCCACATCGAAAACATGGTCCACGCCAACAGCGCCTCGCCGCAGGCATTCGAGGAACTGCTGGCCCACTACGACCACGCCCTGGTGCTGTTCGAACAGCTCCAGCAGCCCGCCGCGCCGGCTACCGCCGCCCCGGCCGCCAACGACGCCGCCCCATCCATCGCGCCAGCATCCGGCGCCGATGCAGGCGCAAGCAGCGCACCGCCAGCCGCCGCTGCGCGCCCGGCAACCGCCAACGCGCCCGCCGACGAAACCGACCCCGCCGCCCGCTCCCCGCTGGTGCGCGTGCGCGCCGACATCCTGGACCGCCTGGTGAACCAGGCCGGCGAAGTCTCCATCTCCCGTTCCCGCCTGGAGAACGAAGTGGGCACCCTGCGCACCTCGCTGACCGACTTCTCCGACAACCTGGCCCGCCTGCGCCGCCAGCTGCGCGAGATCGAAATGCAGGCCGAATCCCAGATCGCCTCCCGCATGGCCATCTCCAGCGAACGCGAATTCGACCCGCTCGAATTCGACCGTTTCACGCGGCTGCAAGAGCTCACCCGCATGATGGCCGAAAGCGTCAACGACGTGGCCTCCTTCCACGAAAGCCTGAGCCGCAGCGTGGACACCGCCAGCGCCGACCTGGCCCAGCAAGCCCGCATGACGCGCGACCTGCAGCGCGACCTGATGCGCGTGCGCATGGTGCCCTTCGCCAGCATCTCCGAGCGCCTGTTCCGCGTGGCGCGCCTGAGCGCCAAGGAAATGGACAAGCGCGTCAACCTCGACATCCGTGGCGGCGCCGTGGAAATCGACCGCAGCGTGCTTGAACGCATGGCCGCCCCGTTTGAACACCTGCTGCGCAACGCCATTGTGCACGGGGTGGAAAGCCGCGCCCAGCGCAGCGCCGCCGGCAAGGACGAAACCGGCGAACTGCTGGTGCAAGTCAGCCAGCAAGGCAACGAAGTGGTGCTGGAATTCAGCGACGACGGCGCCGGCCTGGACCTGGACCGCATCCGTGACAAGGCCCGCCGCATCGGCCTGTTGCACGAAGGCGAAGACCTGAGCGACGCCGACACGGCCGACCTGATCTTCGAGCCCGGCTTCTCCACGGCCGACGCGCTGACCGAACTGGCCGGACGCGGCGTGGGCATGGACATCGTGCGCTCCGAAGCGCAGGCGCTCGGCGGCCGCGTGGACACCTTCACTGAAAACGGCAAGGGCGCGCGCTTCACCATCCACCTGCCGCTGACGCTGGCGGTAACGCAAGTGGTGCTGCTGGCCGCAGGCGGGCGCACCTACGCGCTGCCGTCCACGCTGGTCGAGCAGGTGCTGCAGATGAAGGAAAACGCACTGCAGGACGCACGCGGCAAAGGCTGCGTGGCGCTGCAAGGGCAGGAATCGCCGCTGCACTATCTGCCAACGATGCTGGGCCTGGCCGGCCAGCCGCCCACACAGCGTTCCGCGCCGGTGCTTATGCTCCGCAGCGGCAACGAGCGCGTGGCGCTGCAGGTGGATGAAGTGGTGGGCAACCGCGAGGTGGTTATCAAAAACATCGGCCAGCAGCTGGCGCGCATGCCGGGCATTTCCGGCGCCACGGTGCTGGGCTCGGGCGAGATCGTGCTGATATTGAATCCGGTGGCGCTGGCGCAGCATCTGGCGGTCCGTCCGGACCTGGTTGCGCCTGCGGGCGATGCCGGGGAAGCGGCGCCGGCGGCGCTGGCCGCAGTGGGCAGCACCATCATGGTGGTGGACGATTCGCTCACCGTGCGCCGCGTGTCGCAACGCCTGCTGGAGCGAGAAGGCTACCGCGTGCTGCTGGCCAAGGATGGCCAGGACGCACTGGAGCAGATGCAGGAAAGCCGTCCGGACCTGATGCTGGTCGATATCGAAATGCCGCGCATGGACGGTTTCGACCTGACCCGCAATGTGCGCGGGGACGAGCGCACCAGGGACATCCCCATCATCATGATCACCTCGCGCAGTGCGGACAAGCACCGCAATTACGCCATGCAGCTGGGTGTGAACGCCTATTTCGGCAAGCCTTTCCAGGAGCCGGTGCTGCTGGGGGCAATCGAGGGGCTGCTGGCGGACCAGCGGCGGGTTACGCCTGGCGGCTAACCCGCCCTACGTGATATGACGAAATCGTGGCAGCAATGCCATGTGATATGACAAAATCGTGGCAGCCATGCCACGTGATATGCCGAAATCGTGGCAGGCGTAGGGCGGGTTAGGCGAAGCCGTAACCCGCCATGCTCCGCCTATGTCGCCTTCACCACTGCGTAGCGCTCCAGCGTGCGCTTGCGCGCCTCGTCGTGCATCACCAGCGGCTCGGGATAGTTATCGCCGAGCCGCACGCCTTTGTCCGCCAGCAGCATGCGCGGCACGGTCCACGGCGCATGGATTTCCTTATGGCTGAGCTGAGCCAGTTGCGGCAGATAGCGCTTGATGAATTTCCCCTCGCCGTCAAACTTCTCCGACTGCGTCACCGGATTGAATATGCGGAAATAGGGCTGCGCATCGCACCCGGAAGACGACGCCCACTGCCAGCCGCCGTTGTTGGCCGACAAATCAAAGTCGTTCAAATGCTGCGCAAAGTAAGCCTCGCCCCGGCGCCAGTCTATGCCCAGGTCCTTGATCAGGAAGCACGCCGTCACCATGCGCAGGCGGTTGTGCATATAGCCGGTGCGGTTCAGCTGCAGCATGGCCGCGTCCACCAGCGGATAGCCGGTGCGGCCCTCGCACCAGGTCGCGAACAACTCGTCCGCTTCCGGCCCGGTCTCCCACGCGATGGCGTCGTAGGCGGGCTTGAACGACGCCCCCACCACATGCGGATGGTGATACAGGATCATCATGTAGAACTCGCGCCAGATCAGCTCCGACAGCCACACCGCGCCGCCTTCGCCCGCCAGTCCGCGCGCGGACAGCTCGGACACTGTGCGCACCAGGTGCCGTATCGACACCGTGCCAAAGCGCAGATGCAGCGACAAATAGGACGGCCCCTTCACCGCCGGATAGTCGCGCGCCGTGCCGTAATCCGCCACGCGGGACAGGAAATCGTCGAACAGCTGCGCGCCGCCGCTCATCCCGGCAGGGATCTTCAGCTCCGCCAGGTTGGTGCGCTCAAAGCCCAGCTGCTCCAGCGTAGGCGCCGGGGCGGCCAGCTCGGCGGAGGAGGGCGGCGGCGCGAAATGGGCCGCCAGCGGCTCGACCGGCAGCGCGGCCAGGCACTCCGGCTCGGCCAGCATCTTCTTCAGCCACGCATTCTTGTATGGCGTGAACACCGAAAACGGCGTGCCGGACTGCGACAGCACCTCGCGCTTTTCGAACACTACCTGGTCCTTGAAGGTGAAGAACGGCCGCGCATCCGCCGCCAGCGCCTTGGCCACGGCCTCGTCGCGCGCGATGGCTGCCGGCTCGTAGTCATGGCTGGCGTAGACCGCGTCCACCCCCAGCTCGGCCGCCAGGCGCGGAATCTCCTGCTCCGCCACCGCGTGCCGGGCTATCAGGTGCCCGCCCATCTGGCGCAGCTCAGCCGCCAGCTCCGCCACGCAGGCGTGGATGAATTCCACCCGCCGGTCCGCGCGCGGCAGGCCGTCCAGGATGGTTTTGTCGTAAATGAAGACGCAATGGACGCGCGCGCTGCGCTGCAAGGCATGGTGCAGGGCGGCATGGTCGAAAGCGCGCAGATCGCGCCGGAACCAGACCAGGGTGGTGCTTTTTGTCATGTTTTATCGATTTAATGGCCTTGCGGGACGTCGCCCGGGGGGGCCGCAACGTGGCTGCGGCGCGTTTCATAGTAAACTATGGCCTGAACCATTATAAAAGAACACCCGCAGCCCAGCAGAGAGAGCAACGCGTATGAAGAAAACTAAAGCTGGTCACGCTCTGCCCGCTCCCGGCCGCCGCCCGGAGTCCGATGACCCTTTGGCGCCCGTGGCAGCCAGGGACAGCGCCGCACTGAATCTGGCGAACCACTTCCTGATCGCCATGCCATCCATGCAAGACCCCGTTTTCGGCGGCACCGTCGTCTATGTGTGCGAGCACAACGAAAACGGCGTGCTTGGCGTGGTCATCAACAAACCCACCGACATGACCATGCAGGTGCTGTTCGAGCGCATCGACCTGGAACCGGCCTCCGACCTGGCCCCGGCTATCGTCGATGAACCCATCATGTTCGGCGGCCCGGTGCAGGACGATCGCGGCTTCGTGCTGCACACGCCCGGCGCGCGCTACTCGTCCTCGCTCACCGTGACCGACGACGTGGCCTTCACCACCTCCATCGATGTGCTGGAAGCGGTGGCGCGCGGCAACGGCCCGGAGCGCATGCTGGTGTCCATCGGCTACTCGGGCTGGAGCCCGGGCCAGCTGGAGGACGAAATCAGCCGCAACGGCTGGCTCACGGTGGGCGCCGACGCGCACATCCTGTTCGAGCTGCCGGTGGAGGAGCGCTATTTCGCCGCCATGAAACTGCTCGGCTTCGACCCGCTGATGCTCGCGTCCGAAGCGGGCCACGCCTGATGCGGTGCTGAGCGTGGAGAAACTCGACACCATCCTCGGCTTTGATTTCGGCATCAAGCGCATCGGCGTTGCCATCGGCAACAGCGTGCTGCGCACCGCCTCGCCGCTGGCCGTCATTTCCAGCATTGGCAACGACGCCCGCTTCGGCGAGATCGCCGCCCTGATCCAGCAATGGGAGCCCACCCTGTTCGTGGTCGGCCTGCCCAGCCA
The DNA here is from genome assembly GCF_020865585.1 of Pseudoduganella aquatica. Taxonomy (NCBI): domain Bacteria; kingdom Pseudomonadati; phylum Pseudomonadota; class Betaproteobacteria; order Burkholderiales; family Oxalobacteraceae; genus Pseudoduganella; species Pseudoduganella aquatica. Next base: position 6,183,017 of record NZ_CP086370.1, on the reverse strand, counting down.
TCCGGACGGCACCGCGCACGACATGACCGCTCGCTGCCGCAAGTTCGCCAACCAGCTCCACGGCCGCTTCAGCCTGCCGGTGGTGCTGGTCGACGAGCGCTACTCGTCGGCCGTCATTTCGGCCAAGCGCGGGGAGGTCATCGACGACCGCGCCGCCTCCATCATTCTGCAACAATACTTTGACGAATATGTCCCTTCCAACTAACTCCACCGCGCCTTCCGCACTCGATGCGGAAGCGCTGTACGCCGAGCTGCTGCAGCAGGTGAAAGCCGGCCTGGCCGACGCCCACGAACCGGCCATCGTCGGCATCCACTCGGGCGGCGCCTGGCTGGCCGAACGGCTGGCCGCCGACCTGGGCCTGTCCGCGCGCTGCGGCGTGCTGGACGTGTCCTTCTACCGCGACGACTTCGCCAAGAAGGGCCTGCCGGCCGAAGTGAAGCCCACCCAGATCGGCTTCGACGTGGCCGGCGCCACGCTGCTGCTGGTGGACGACGTGCTCTACACCGGCCGCACCACCCGCGCCGCCATCAACGAGCTGTTCGACTACGGCCGTCCGGCCAAGATCATGCTGGCCGCCCTGGTCGACCGCGGCGAGCGCCAGCTGCCCGTGGCCGCCGACTTCGTCGCCGCCAAAGTCGCCGTGCCGGCCGGGCAGGCCCTGGTGCTCAAGCGCACCGAGGCCGGACAATTCACGCTTACCATCGAAAACGACCATGCTTAATCCGCAACTGAACAAACACGGCGAGCTGCAGCACTTGCTGTCGATCGAAGGGCTGCCCAAGTCCATCGTCAACCACATCCTGGACACCGCGTCCTCCTTCGTCGGCGTGTCCGACCGCGAAGTGAAGAAGGTGCCGCTGATGCGCGGCAAGAGCGTGTTCAACCTGTTCTTCGAGAACTCCACGCGCACCCGCACCACCTTCGAGATCGCCTCCAAGCGCCTGTCGGCGGACGTGATCAACCTGAACATCTCGGCCTCCTCGGCCAGCAAGGGCGAGTCCCTGCTCGACACCATCGACAACCTGTCGGCCATGCACGCCGACATGTTCGTGGTGCGCCACTCGCAGTCCGGCGCGCCCTACCTGATCGCCAAGCACCTCAACGACCACAAGCAGCACCACGTGCACGTGGTGAACGCGGGCGACGGCCGCCACGCGCACCCCACGCAGGGCCTGCTGGACATGTACACCATCCGCCACTACAAGCAGGATTTCACCAAGCTGACGGTGGCCATCGTCGGCGACATCCTGCACAGCCGCGTGGCCCGTTCCGACATCCACGCGCTGACCACGCTGGGTGTGCCCGAAGTGCGCGCCATCGGCCCGCACACGCTGCTGCCGGGCGGCCTGGAGCAGATGGGCGTGCGCACCTTCACCAATATGGACGAAGGCTTGAAGGGCGTGGACGTGATCATCATGCTGCGCCTGCAGAACGAGCGCATGAACGGCGCGCTGCTGCCGTCGGCGCAGGAGTACTTCAAGAACTACGGCCTCACGCCCGAGCGCCTGGCGCTGGCCAAGCCGGACGCCATCGTCATGCACCCCGGCCCGATGAACCGCGGCGTGGAGATCGACTCCGCCGTGGCCGACGGCCCGCAAGCGGTGATACTGCCGCAGGTCACGTTCGGTATTGCAGTCCGCATGGCGGTGATGAGTATTTTGGCAGGGGCGAAGGAATGAAACTGGTAATCAAGAACGGCCGCGTGATCGACCCGGCCAACGGCGTGGACGGCGTGCAGGACCTCTACATTGAAGACGGCAAGATCGCCGGCGTGGGCCAGGCGCCCGCAGGCTTCAGTGCCGGGCAGAGCTTCGACGCCAGCGGCCTGGTGGTCGCCCCCGGCCTGGTCGACCTGTCCGCGCGCCTGCGCGAGCCGGGCTACGAGTACAAGGCCACGCTGGAATCGGAAATGCAGGCCGCCATGCAAGGCGGTGTCACCAGCCTGGTGTGCCCGCCCGACACCGACCCCGTGCTCGACGAGCCCGGCCTGGTGGAAATGCTCAAGCACCGCGCGCGCCGCCTGAACCAGGCCCACGTGCACCCGCTGGGCGCGCTCACCATGGGCCTGAAAGGCCAGTCCATCACCGAGATGGCCGAGCTGACCGGCTCCGGCTGCATCGGCTTCTCGCAGGCCGAAGTGCCGGTGGAAGACACCACCGTGCTGCTGCGCGCGCTGCAATACGCCAAGACCTTCGACTACACGGTCTGGCTGCGCCCGCAGGACGCGCATATCGGCCGCGGCGGCGTGGCCCACAGCGGCCCGCTGGCGTCGCGCCTGGGCCTGTCCGGCGTGCCGGTGATGGCCGAGACCATCGCCCTGCACACCATCTTCGAACTGATGCGCAGCACCGGCGCGCGCGTCCACCTGTGCCGCATCTCCTCGGCCGCCGGCCTGGAACTGGTGCGCGCGGCCAAGGCCGAAGGGCTGCCGGTCAGCTGCGACGTCGGCGCCCACCACATCCACCTGACCGACGCCGACATCGGTTTCTTCGATTCCAACGCGCGCGTGACGCCGCCGTTCCGCGCCCAGCGCGACCGCGACGCCATCCGCGCCGGCCTGCTGGACGGCACCGTGGACGCCATCTGCTCCGACCACACCCCGGTGGACGACGACGAAAAGCTGCTGCCTTTCGGCGAAGCATCGCCGGGCGCCACCGGCCTGGAACTGCTGCTGTCGCTGGCGCTGAAATGGGCCGACGACTACGCCGCCGCCCAGCCGGGCGTGGGCGAGGGCGGCGCGCTGGCGCTGGCCATCAGCCGCATCAGCGCCGACGCCGCGCGCGTTTCCGGCCTGGACCGTGGCCAGAACGCCGGCCAGCTGTCCGTGGGCAGCGTGGCCGACGTCTGCATCTTCGACCCGGCCGCGCGCTGGACCGTGCAAGGCAGCGCGCTGGCCAGCCAGGGCAAGCACACGCCCTTCCTCGGCTACGAGCTGTCGGGCCAGGTGCAGGCCACCATCGTCGCCGGCCGCATCGCCTACCAGCGCAACGCCCGCTAGGCACGCCGCCCGCCCGCGCGCTCCGCCCGTTTTTTGTCATTTTCAGTTTGGGGTCAGTTCTACCATCGCGTCATGCTTTGCGGCATGACGCGATGGTAGAACTGACCCCGTCTTAAGGTGTGAACATTTTGCTTATTTACCGCTTGCTGCGGGTGGTGCTGCACGTGCTGTACGGCATGACGGTGTGCGCCACCATCTTTCCCTGGATAGGCCTGGAGGCGCGCAACCGCCATATCCGGCGCTGGTCGCGTTCCTTGCTGGCCATCTTCAATGTGACGGTGGAGCTGGCGCCGGACAGCGCGCCGCCGCTGGAGCACGCCATGATCGTGGCCAACCACGTGTCCTGGCTCGATATCTTCGTGGTCGACGCGCTCTATCCCTGCCGCTTCGTGGCCAAGGCGGAGATCCGCTCCTGGCCGCTGGCCGGCTGGCTGGCGGAGAAGGCGGGCACGGTGTTTATCTCGCGCGGCAGCAAGCGCGACCTGCGCAATATCTTCAAGGGCCTGGTGCACAGCCTGCAGGCGGGCGAGCGCGTGGCCTTCTTCCCCGAGGGCACCACGGCGCCGCAGGGCACGCTGCTGCCTTTCCACGCCAATCTGTTCGAGGCGGCGGTGGACGCCAAGGTGATGGTGCAGCCGCTTGCGCTCAGCTATGCGGACGCCGCCGGCGGCCACCATCCGGATGTGGACTTTATCGGCGAGACCACCTTTGCCGAGAGCGTGCTGGCCATCCTGCGCGGCCCGCCGGTGCGTGCGCGCCTGCGCTTTCTGCCAGCCATGGACGCCACCGGCGCCCACCGCCGCGACCTGGCGCAGGCCGCGCATGACGCGGTCTCGGCCGGGCTGGGCATTGCGGCGGAGCCCGGCGGGTTACGCGCGCAGCGCTAACCCGCCCTACTTCTTGCCGGCGTGCTCGCGGTATTCCGGGCACTGCACCTGCATCAGCGTCCTGTCGTCCAGGCATACGGCCGACAGGTAGCCGCCCCACACGCAGCCGGTGTCGAGCGCGATCAGGTTGGGCGTGAGCATCAGCCCCAGCGCGGACCAGTGGCCGAACACCACCGTCGCGTCCTGCGTGCGGCGGCCCGGCACCTCGAACCACGGCATCAGGCCGCTGGCCGGGTCGGCCTTGGCGCTTTCCTTCTGCTTGAAGTCCATCACGCCGTCCATGCTGCAGAAACGCAGCCGCGTCAGCGCGTTGACGATGCAGCGCAGCCGCGCCGGGCCTTGCAGGTCGTCGCGCCAGGCGTCCGGCTGGTTGCCGTACATCTGCGCCAGGAAGCCGGTCCAGCCGGGGCCGCGCAGCGCCGTTTCCACTTCGCCGGCCAGTTCCATCACCTGCTGCGCGTCCCACTGCGGCAGCACGCCGCCGTGCACCAGCAGGTGGCGGCCGCGCTGCAGGGCCATGGGCCGCGTGCGCAGCCAGTCCAGCAGCGCCGCGCCGTCCGGCGCTTCCAGGATGTGCTCCAGCGTGTCCGAGCCGGAAGCGGGGCGGATGCCGTTGGCCACCGCCAGCAGGTGCAGGTCGTGGTTGCCCAGCACGGTGTCGATGCGGCCGTCGCTGGCCACCGCCAGCGCATGCACATAGCGCAGCGTGGCCAGCGAGTCCGGGCCACGGTTGATCAGGTCGCCGGTGAACAGGATGGAGGGCGCCAGCGCGCCGGTGGCCGATTCCTGCGCCAGGATGCGCTCGACCAGGGCGACAGTCTGCTCGTGGCAGCCTTGCAGGTCGCCAATCACATAGGTTTTCATGGATGTTGCGATTAAGGAAATAAATTAATTGTAAGGAGCGCTAATTTCTCGCGGAATCCGGCGAGTTTCACATAAAATCATGCCTACGACTAATTTAACGCTCAGTGCGGGATGCTAAATGATTTTTGTTACAGGCGGTGCGGGCTTTATCGGCTCCAACTTTGTACTTGACTGGCTGGCGCAATCCGATGAGCCTGTCCTTAATTTCGACAAGCTGACGTATGCCGGTAATTTGAATAACCTGGCCACGCTGAAGAGCGACAGCCGCCACGTGTTTGTGCGCGGCGATATCTGCGACCAGGCCCAGGTGCTGGAATTGCTGCGCACCCACAAGCCGCGCGCGATTGTGCATTTTGCGGCGGAAAGCCATGTGGACCGTTCCATCCACGGTCCCGGCGAATTTATCCAGACCAATATCAACGGCACCTTCAGCCTGCTCGAAGCGTCGCGCAGCCACTGGAACGAGCTGCCGGAAACCGAGCGCGCCGCGTTCCGCTTCCTGCACGTGTCCACCGACGAGGTCTACGGCACCCTGGGTCCGGACGACGCGCCCTTCAGCGAAACCACGGCCTACGCGCCGAACAGCCCTTACTCGGCCTCCAAGGCCGCCTCGGACCACCTGGTGCGCTCCTACCACCACACCTACGGCTTCCCCACGCTGACCACCAACTGCTCCAACAACTACGGTCCGTATCACTTCCCCGAGAAGCTGATCCCGCTGATTATCGCCAATGCGCAGGCCGGCAAGCCGCTGCCCATCTACGGCGACGGCCAGCAGGTGCGCGACTGGCTGTATGTGAGCGACCACTGCGCGGCCATCCGCCGTGTGCTGGAAGCGGGCCGCCTGGGCGAGACCTACAACGTGGGCGGCTGGAACGAAATGGCCAACCTGGACGTGGTCCACACCCTGTGCGACATGCTGGACCAGCTCAAGCCCAAGGCGGCAGGCAGCTACCGCGACCAGATCACCTTCGTCAAAGACCGTCCCGGCCACGACCGCCGCTACGCCATCGACGCGCGCAAGCTGGAGCGGGAACTGGGCTGGAAACCGGCCGAGACCTTCCAGACCGGCATCAAGAAAACCGTGCAGTGGTATCTCGACAACCAGGCCTGGGTGGCGGACGTGCAGTCCGGCGGCTACGCCAACTGGGTGGCAACCAATTACTTCAACCGGGACGGCGCGCAATGAGCACTGCAATGAAAACCCGCAAAGGCATTATCCTGGCCGGCGGCTCGGGAACCCGGCTGTATCCGGTCACCATGAGCATCTCCAAGCAGCTGCTGCCGATCTACGACAAGCCGATGATCTACCATCCGCTGACCACGCTGATGCTGGCCGGCATACGCGAGATCCTCATCATCTCCACGCCGCAGGACACGCCGCGCTTCAAGGAGCTGCTGGGCGACGGCAGCCAGTGGGGCATCGAGCTGAGCTACGCCGTGCAGCCGACGCCGGACGGCCTGGCGCAAGCCTTCATCATCGGCCGCGACTTCGTGGGCGACTCGCCGTCCGCGCTTATCCTGGGCGACAACATCTACTACGGCGCCACGCTGGAAGGCGTGCTGCGCAGCGCCAATGCGCGCACCGAGGGCGCCACCGTGTTTGCCTATCACGTGCATGATCCGGAGCGCTACGGCGTGGTCGAGTTCAACGACCAGCAGCAGGCGGTCAGCATCGAGGAAAAGCCGGCCCAGCCCAAGTCGAGCTATGCCGTCACCGGCCTGTATTTCTACGACAGCCAGGTGTGCGATATCGCGGCCGGCATCAAGCCTTCCGCGCGCGGCGAGCTGGAGATCACCGACGTCAACCGCGCCTACCTGGAAGCGCAGCAGCTGACGGTGGAAGTGCTGGGGCGCGGCATGGCCTGGCTGGACACCGGCACCCACGATTCGCTGCTCGACGCGTCGCAATTCATCGCCACCATCGAAAAGCGCCAGGGCCTGAAAGTGGCTTGCCCGGAGGAGATCGCCTACCGCCGCAACTACATCAGCGCCGACCAGCTGCGCGCGCTGGCCGAGCCGCTGAAGAAAAACAACTATGGTCAATATCTGCTGGGCATCCTGGACGATAAGGTAATTTCCCGATGAAAATCTCGGCCACCCCGCTGCAGGGCGTGCTGCTGATCGAACCGACCGTGTTCGGCGACGCGCGCGGCTACTTCTACGAAAGCTTCAACGCGCGCCGTTTCGCCGAATTGACCGGCGTGCAGGCCAGCTTCGTGCAGGACAACCACTCGCGCTCGGCCAAGGGCGTGCTGCGCGGCCTGCATTACCAGATCCAGCAGGCGCAGGGCAAGCTGGTGCGGGTGACGGCCGGCGCCATTTTCGACGTGGTGCTGGACATCCGCCGCAGCTCGCCCACTTTCGGGCGCTGGCACGGGGTGGTGCTGTCGGCCGAGAACAAGCATGAGCTGTGGGTGCCGCCGGGCTTTGCGCACGGCTTCACCGTCACCAGCGACATGGCCGAAGTGCAGTACAAGACCACCGACTACTGGGCGCCCGAGTTCGAGCGCTCGGTGATCTGGAACGATCCCGCCGTGGGCGTGGCGTGGCCGCTGGACGGCGAACCGCTGCTGTCGGCCAAGGACAGGGCCGGCGTGCCGCTGGCGCAGGCGGAAGTGTTCCCATGAAAATCCTGCTGACCGGCTGCAGCGGCCAGGTGGGCTACGAGCTGGAGCGCAGCCTGCAGGGGCTGGGCCAGGTGGTGGCGGTGGACCGCAGCCGCATGGACCTGGCCGACCTGGACCAGGTGCGCGCCGTCATCCGCGAGGTGCAGCCTGGCCTCATCGTCAATCCGGCCGCCTACACGGCGGTGGACAAGGCGGAAAGCGAGCCGGAACTGGCCTTCCGCATCAACGCCGAGGCGCCCGGCGTAATGGCCGAGGAGGCCAGGAAACTGGGCGCGGCCCTGGTGCATTATTCCACCGACTATGTCTTCCCCGGCGGCGATCCCGCGCCGCGCGTGGAGACCGACGCCACCGGCCCCATCAACGTGTATGGCGCCAGCAAGCTGGCCGGCGAGCAGGCCATTGCCGCCTCCGGCGTGCGCCACCTGATCTTCCGCACCAGCTGGGTGTACGGCATGCGCGGCAAGAATTTCCTGCTCACCATGCTGAAGCTGGCGCGCGAACGCGACGAGCTGCGCATCGTGGCGGACCAGCACGGCGCGCCCACTTGGAGCCGCACCATTGCCGACGCCACCGCGCTGGTGCTGGCCAAGGCTGCGGCGGGCGGGGCGGACGGGCAGCAGCCGTGGTGGGAACAGCACGGCGGCATCTACCACCTGAGCAGCCAGGGGCAGACCACCTGGTTCGAGTTCACCCAGGCCATCATCGAGCAGGCCGGCATAGCATGCCGGCTGCAGCCCATCACCAGCGCCGAGTATCCGGTGCCGGCGCGGCGGCCGCACTACTCGGTGCTGTCCTCGCAGCGCCTGGTGCAGCAGCTGGTCCAGCTGCCGCACTGGCGCGAGGCGCTGGCGCTGTGCATGCGCTAGGGCCGGCGGCCGGCGTATGTATCGAATGGTAAGCGCCGGCATGGTGTGCGGCGGTATTTGTTAGAATCCTGCCGCGCCCGGCCTTTCCGCCGGGCTTGCCGTATTGCGGATTACCACGCGCTCCGGAATCTTGTATTGATAAATAATAATGTTTTCATTCTTAGTGAGCTTTATTGCGTCCGCGCTGCTGACCTTGCTGGTCATTAAAGAAGCGAAATTACACGGACCAGCGCTGGATTTGGATTTCGGCGGCGTACAGAAAAACCATGCGCATTCGGTGGCCCGTATCGGCGGGCTGTCGATATTCTTTGCCGTCGCAATAAGCGCGTGCATCTCCATTTGGCGGGTGCCGGCCATGACCAGCTGGATGATGTCGCTGATGGCCTGCGCCTTCATCGCTTTCGCCGGCGGCATTGTGGAAGATTATACGGGCCGGGTCAGCCCCATGCGCCGCCTGCTGCTGACCATGATAGCGGCCTTGCTGGCTTATTTCCTGCTCGACGCGCGCCTGGACCGCATCGATTGGCCATTCTCGGTATGGGCGCTGCCGTATATCTGGCTGGCGCTGCCGCTTTCCGTGCTGGCCGTGGCCGGTATTGCCAACGCCATTAATATTATTGACGGCTTTAATGGCCTGGCCAGCGTGGTGACTATCTGCATGCTGCTCTCGCTGGGCTATGTGGCGCTGCAGGTCAACGATATGTTCGTGCTGGTGGCGGCCCTGATGGTGGCCGGCGCCACCGCCGGTTTCCTGGTGTGGAACTATCCGGTCGGCCTGATCTTCCTGGGCGACGGCGGCGCCTACTTTATCGGCTTTATGCTAGGCGAGCTGGCGCTGCTGCTGGTGGTGCGCAACCCGCAAGTGTCCACCTGGTATGCGGCGCTGCTGCTGATTTATCCGGCTTTTGAAACGCTGTTTTCGGCTTATCGCCGCATGTTTGTCCGGGGCAAATCGCCCACCATGCCGGACGGCATACATTTGCACAGCCTGATATTCCGCCGCATAGTGCAATGGGCGGTGGGCCGCAAGGAAGGCCGCGCTTTATTGCGCCGCAATTCATTGACCTCGCCTTATCTGTGGATGTTTTCATTGATGGCGGTTATTCCCGCCACCATGTTTTGGCGCCATACCTGGGTGCTGATGGTCTTCTGCTTGTTGTTTATGACCAGCTACATCTGGTTATATGCGCGCATCGTGCGATTTAAAGCGCCGCGCTGGATGATACGGCACAAGAAACACTAGAAAATTTGTCATTTTGTAGTATATTTCGATCAGAATCATTTACCCAACCACCAAAGGATAAAGTTATGGATCTGACGAATCTGTCTTCGGCTCAATTGCGCGATCTGCAAAAACAGCTGGAGCGCGAATTAAAGAAACGCGAAAGCGAAGACCTGGCGAAAGCCCGCGAACAGATATTGGCGATTGCGCAATCCGTTGGCGTGCCGGTGAAAGACCTGATCGGCGGCGCGGTGCGTCCTAAAACCGGTTCGGTGGCCGCGCGCTACCGCAATCCGGCCGACAGCTCGCAGCAATGGACCGGCCGCGGCCGCCAGCCCAAGTGGGTCAAAGAGTGGGTGGATTCCGGCAAGGCGCTGGACGGCCTGCGTATCTGACGCCCCGGGGCGCTTGGCGCCCCCGTTACAGGTTATACTGACAATGATGTGCCCGCACTTGTGCGGGCCGCTTTTTTATTAAACTTCCGAAATCTCTATGGTCTCCCTGTCTAAATCGATCTTCAAAGCCTACGACATCCGCGGCATCATCGGCAAAACACTGGACGCCGGCGTCGCTAAACAAATCGGCCACGCCTTCGGCCTGGCCGCCGCCGCCAAGGGCGAGCGCAGCGTGGTCATCGGCCGCGACGGCCGCCTGTCCGGCCCCGAGCTGACCGCCGCGCTGGCGCAAGGCCTGCAGTCGGCCGGCGTGGACGTGATCGACCTGGGCGTGGTGGCCACCCCGATGGTGTACTTCGGCACCAATGTGCTGAACGCCAATTCGGGCATCATGGTGACCGGCAGCCACAATCCGCCGGACTACAACGGCTTCAAGATGGTGCTGGCGGGCGAAGCCATCCACGGCGAAGCCATCACCGGCCTGTACGAATCCATCCTGGCCAATGCCGGCAAGGTGGCGGCCGTGCCGGGCGCCTACAGCACCTACGACATCCGCGCCGAGTACCTGGCGCGCATCATCGGCGACGTGAAGATCGCGCGTCCGATCAAAATCGCGGTCGACTGCGGCAACGGCGTGGCCGGCGCCTTCGCGGGCGACCTGTATCGTGGCATGGGCTGCGAAGTGGTGGAGTTGTTCTGTGAAGTGGACGGCACCTTCCCCAACCACCACCCGGATCCTGCCCACCCCGAGAACCTGCAGGACCTGATCCGCGCGCTGCAAGAGACCGACGCCGAAATCGGCCTGGCCTTCGACGGCGACGGCGACCGCCTGGGCATCGTCACCAAGGACGGCCAGATCATCTACCCGGACCGCCAGATGATGCTGTTCGCGCAGGACGTGCTGACCCGCCATCCGGGCGAACAGATCCTGTACGACGTGAAGTGCACGCGCCACCTTGCCCCGTTCATCGAAAAGAGCGGCGGCGTGCCGTTGATGTACAAGACCGGCCACTCGCTGGTGAAGGCCAAGCTGAAGGAAACCGGCGCCCCGCTGGGCGGCGAAATGAGCGGCCACATCTTCTTCAAGGACCGCTGGTACGGCTTCGACGACGGCCTGTACTCGGGCGCGCGCATGCTGGAGATCCTGACCCGCGAAGCCGACCCGTCGGCGCTGTTGAACTCCCTGCCGCAGTCGGACAGCACGCCCGAGCTGCACCTGCACCTGAAGGAAGGCGAGAACTTCATCGTCATGGACAAGCTGCGCAGCGACGCCAAGTTCCCCGGCAATGAGCGCATCATCACCATCGACGGCCTGCGCGTGGAATACGCGGACGGCTTCGGCCTGGCGCGCTCCTCGAACACCACGCCGGTGATCGTGATGCGCTTCGAAGCCGAAACCCCGGAAGCGCTGGCGCGCATCCAGGGCGAATTCAAGCGCGTGATCCTGGCCGCCAAGCCGGACGCCGAGCTGCCTTACTAAAGCACTAAAGCACGATGAAAATTCTGCTGGTGCGCGTCTCCTCCCTGGGGGACGTGCTGCACAACATGCCCATCGTGGCCGATATTGCGCGCCATTATCCGGACGCGCAGATCGACTGGGTGGTGGAGGAGGGCTACGTGAGCCTGGTGCGGCTGAACGGGCGGGTGCGCAACATCATCCCGTTCGCGCTGCGGCGCTGGCGCAAGAGCCTGGGCAAGCCGGAAACGCGCGCCGAGATCAAAGCCTTCTTCCGCACGCTGCGCGCCGAGCAGTACGATTTCGTGTTCGACACCCAGGGCCTGCTCAAGACCGGCATCATCATGGGCGCTGCCCGCGTGGTGAAGGGCGGGCAGAAGGTGGGCCTGGCCAACGGCAGCGAAGGCTCGGGCTACGAAGGCATCTCGCGCTTCTTCCACACCAAAAGCATTCCGCTCGACCCGCGCACGCACGCCGTTGCGCGCGGCCGCCTGGTGGTGGGCGCGGCGCTGGGCTACGACGCGAACACCCCGGCCGACTTCGGCCTGCCTGCCGTGTCGCCGTCCGACCCGCGCCCCGATTGGATGCCGGCCGGGCCGTATGTGGTCTACTTCCACGGCACCGCGCGCGACGCCAAGAAATGGGCGCCGGCCAGCTGGATAGAACTGGGCGCCGCGCTGGCTCCCATGGCCATACTGCTGCCCTGGGGCTCGGCGAAAGAAAAGGCCGAAGCCGAAGCGCTGGCCGCCAGCCTGCCCAACGCGCGCCTGCTGCCCAAGCTGTCCATGGCGGACGCGGTGCTGCTGGCCCGCCACGCGGCGCTGGCCGTGGGCGTGGACACCGGCCTGACCCACATCGCGGCCGCCTTCACCACGCCGACGGTGGAAATCTACGCCGACTCGCCGCGGTGGAAAACCGAGGGCAACTGGTCGCCCAAGATCATCAACCTGGGCGACCGCGGCACGCCGCCGTCCGTGGCCGAAGTGCTGGCCGCCGCGCGCTCTCTGCTTTCCGCGCACTGACATGCTGAGACTCTATTCCCTGATATGGTGGCTGGCCATGCCGCTGGTGCTGGGCCGCCTGTGGTGGCGCGGGCGCAAGGAAGCGGGCTACCGCGCGCACTGGAATGAACGGCTGGCCGTCTACCGTCCGCGCGCCGCCAACGACGAGCCGCACACCATTTGGGTGCACGCCGTGTCGGTGGGCGAGACGCGCGCCGCCGAGCCGCTGGTGGACGCGCTGCTGAAGGAATATCCGCGCAGCCGCATCGTCATGACGCATATGACGCCGACCGGCCGCGCCACCGGCAAGCAGCTGTTCGGCAAGCACGGCGCGCGCCTGGCGCAGGCCTATCTGCCGTATGACACCATCACCATGGTGCGCCGCTTCATCCGCCACTTCGAACCGCGCATCTGCATACTGATGGAAACCGAAGTCTGGCCCACGCTGATCGCCGAGTCCGGCAAGGCCGGCGTGCCTGTGGTGCTGGCCAATGCACGCCTGTCCGAGCGCTCGCTGCGCAAGGCCAAGAAACTGGGCACGCTGATGGCGCAGGCCGCGCGCGGCATCACCCTGGTGGCCGCGCAAACCGATGCGGACGCCGAACGCGTGCGTTCGCTGGGCGTGCAGCAGGTGGCCGTCACCGGCAGCATCAAGTTCGACGTGGTGGTGCCCGCCGCCGCGCTGGCCGTGGGCGCAGGCCTGCGCGCGCAGATCGGCGCCCATGGCGCGCGGCCCGTTATGCTGTGCGCCAGCACGCGCGAAGGCGAAGAGGAACCGATACTGGACGCCTTCCGCGCCGCGCTGGCGGCCGGCACGCTGCCGGCGGAGACCTTGCTGCTGCTGGTCCCGCGCCATCCCCAGCGTTTCGATGAAGTGGAGCAGATGGTGTCGGCGCGGGGCCTGTCCGTGCAGCGCCGCAGCGCGCTGGCGCAGCCCGGCGCCGGCGTGGCCGCTGCCACGCAAGTCCTGCTGGGCGACTCCATGGGAGAAATGTTCGCCTACTACGCCGTCTGCGATCTGGCCTTTATCGGCGGCAGCCTGCAGCCGCTGGGCGGCCAGAACCTGATCGAAGCCGCCGCGCTGGGCAAGCCGGTGCTGATCGGCGAGCACACCTTCAACTTCGCGCTGGTGACCGAGCAGGCCGTGGAAGCAGGCGGCGCCGCCCGCATCGCCAGCGCCGAAGACCTGATGCAGCAAGCCGCCGGCCTGCTGCGCGACGACGTCGCCCGCACCGCCATGGGCCACAGCGCGCAAGGCTTCGCCAACCAGCACCGGGGCGCCACCCAGCGCACGCTGGCCTTGCTGCCGGCCCTGCTGTCCCAGGAAGCGCACGCCTGACATTTGTCATCCCCAACTGGTGTCAGTTTGCGCTGGTGCGGCGATATAAAAAAATCCATACTCGAGGCACTCATCGCCCCGTAGGGCGGGTTAGGCCGGCAGGCCGTAACCCGCCGCAGGGTCCGTACCAACCTGGAGACCCAGTATGAAATCCCGCCATCAATTATTGCTGCTCGCCGCCTTGTGCTCATCTCCCGCCTGGGCCGACACCTGGCTGATCCAGAATGCCCGCGTGTTCGACGGCGAGCGCATGCACGCCAGCCGCTCCGTGCTGGTGGAAGGCGCGAAAATCGCCGATGCCGATTTCCGCGGCGCGGCGCCCGCAGGCGCCAAGATCGTCGACGGCAAAGGCCGTACGCTGCTGCCCGGCCTGATCGATTCCCACGTCCACGCCTACCGCCATTTCGAACTGCCGCTGCTGTTCGGCGTGACCACGCAGATCGACATGTTCACCGGCGTCTCCATCATGCAGGACGCCACGCGCCGCATGCGCGAAGGCAGCAACGCCGACCAGGCCGACCTGTACTCGGCCGGCACGCTGGCCACCGCGCCCGGCGGCCACGGCACCGAATACGGCATGGCCATCCCCACGCTGACCAAGCCCGAGGAAGCGCAAGCCTTCGTAGACGCGCGCATCGCCGAAGGCTCCTACTTCATCAAGATCGTCATGGAGGCGGGCCACCCCGGCCGCGCCTTCCAGTCGCTGGATGCGGCCACCGTGAGGGCGCTGATCGAGGCGGCGCACAAGCGCGGCAAGCTGGCCGTGGTCCACATCAGCACCTTGGCGGACGCCCGCACGGCGCTGGAAGCGGGCGCGGACGGCCTGGTGCACCTGTTCCTGGGCGAGCAGATTTCGCCGCAGGACCTGGACAGCTTCGCCAAGCTGGCGCGCGCGAAGAAGGCCTTCGTCATTCCCACTTTCAGCGTCATGGAGAGCATTGCCGGGCTGCCGGCAGCGGACATTATCGGCGACGCATCCGCCGCCGCGCTGCTGAACAAGCTGCAGAAATCCGAACTGGCCAACGGCTACGGCAAGCAGGCCAGGCCCCAGATGATGGCCGCGCCCAAAGCCGTCACGGCCGCGCTGCGCAAGGCGGGCGTGCCGCTGCTGGCCGGCACCGACGCAGGCAATGCAGGCACGCAGTACGGCGCCAGCCTGCACCACGAAATGCTGTCGCTTACGCAGGCCGGGCTGACGCCGGCCGAAGCGCTGGCGGCGGCCACCTCGGTTCCCGCGCAGGCGTTCAAACTGCCGTCGCGCGGCCGCATCGCCAAAGGCTACAAGGCCGACCTGCTGCTGGTGGACGGCGACCCCGGCGCCGACATCGGCGCCACGCGGCGCATCGTCCAGGTGTGGAAGGACGGCGCGCAGGTGACGGGCCTGCGCGACGCGCAGCGCGCCAAGGTGGCGCAGGAACTGCAAGGCACGCCGGGCCAGGTGCTGCCCGCCGACGGCCGTATCAGCCTGTTCAGCAAGGACAAGCTGGCCAGCCCCTTCGGCGCCGGCTGGATGCCATCGAACGACGCCTTCATGGGCGGCAAATCCACCGTCAGCCTGAAGCCGCTAGACGGCCCGGACGGCGTGCTGCAAGTGGACGCCAGCGTGGCGCCCGGCTTCGCCTATCCCTTCGCGGGGCTGGCCTTCATGCCCGGCGCGCAGCCCATGCAGGCGGCCAACCTGAGCGGCGCCAAGGTGCTCCGCTTCCGCGTGCGCGGCGACGGCCAGCGCTACGGTGTTTCCATTATGAGCCAGGGCGGCAATATCCCGGTCAGCCAGCCTTTCACGGCGGAGGCGGAGTGGCGCGAAGTGAGCCTGGCGCTGGACGCCTTCAAGGGCGTGGACACGGCGGCCATCACCATGATCTCGTTCAGCGCCGGCCCCAAGCCGGGCGCTTATCAATTCCAGATCAGCGACGTGCGCTTGCTGGCACAATAAGCGTATTCGATAGGGAGAACGCATGCGGCTGATACGGCGATGGATAGAAGGACCATGGGTACCGCCCCAGGTGGGGCGCGCGCCCTACCTGTGGGTGGCGTCGCTGGCATTCTTCGGCTGGAAGTACCTGTACGTGGATGCCTACGCGCTGGAGTTTGTCCTGCTGGCGCTGACCTTGATCCTGTTCGTGCCGGTCTATTTCGGCAGCTTCTGGTACACCGGGCGCGAGGCTGCGCCCTTCATCGCGGTCTCCTTTGCGCTGGGCGTGGCATGGTCGCCGTTCAACTTCGGCGCGAGCACCTTCTTCATCTTCTCCGCCGCCATGTGCTCGCGCCTGGGTCAGCCACGCCTGGCCTACGCCTGCCTGGCGGCCATACTGGTTTCCGCCACCGCCCTGGCGATGGCGCTGAAGCTGCCGTTCAGCTTCCTCATTCCCACGCTGGCCACCGGCGCGCCGGTGGGCATCGCCTCCATCATGGACGCGCAGGTGCGCAACTCGCGCAAGCAGCTGCTGCTCAAGCAGGAGGAAGTTGAGCACATGGCGCGCATCGCCGAACGCGAACGCATTTCGCGCGACATGCACGACTTGCTGGGCCACAGCCTGTCGCTGATTACGCTCAAGGCCGAACTCGCGGGCCGCCTGCTGGACCGCGACCCCGCCGCCTGCCGCGCCGAGATCAAGGATATCGAAGCGAGCGCGCGCCACGCGCTGGCCGAAGTGCGCAGCGCCGTCAGCGGCTACCGCGAAACCGGCTTTACCCACGAGCTCGAGCGCGCCCGCGCCGCGCTGTCCGCAGCGGGCGTAACGCTGCATGCGGACGCGCCGTCGCTGGCCATGCCCGCCACGGCGGAGAACGTGCTGGCGCTGGCCTTGCGCGAAGCGGTCACGAACATCCTGCGCCACGCCGGGGCCACGCACTGCGAAGTCAGCCTGGGCATGCAGGGCGGGCTGATCGTGTTCCGCATCAGCGACAACGGCAAGGCGGCGCAGGCCGGGGCGGTAGTGGAGGGCAACGGCTTGCGCGGCATGCAGGAACGCGTGGCGCAGCTGGGCGGCTGGCTGGGCATGCAGTTTGAACAGGGCATGTCGCTGGAGCTGCGGCTGCCAATGGAGCGCGCTGCGCAAGGAGGAAAACCGTGATAGTGATGTTGAACCCCGCAGGTCCGGCAACGCCGCCGGGAGCATGCGCATGATACGTGTGCTGATCGCCGAAGACCAAGCCTTGCTGCTGGGCGCCCTGGCCGCGCTGCTGCGCCTGGAGGACGACCTGGAAGTGGTGGGCCAGGCCCGCAACGGCCAGGAAGCGCTGGCGCTGTGCGGCACGCTCAAGCCGGACGTGGTGCTGACCGATATCGAAATGCCGCTGATGACGGGGCTGGAGCTGGCCGCCGCGCTGCGCGATCAGGGCGCCGCCACCAAGGTCGTCATCGTCACCACTTTCGCGCGCTCGGGTTATTTGCGGCGCGCCATGGCGGCCGGTGTGCGCGGCTATTTGCTGAAAGACGCCCCGGCCGAAACGCTGGCCGCCGCCATCCGCAGCGTGCACGAAGGCGGACGCGCGATCGCGCCCGAGCTGGCGCTGGAAAGCTGGAGCGGCGGCGAGGATCCGCTGAGCGAAAGGGAGCGGCAGGTGCTGCGGCTGGCCGGCGAAGGCCGCAGCGGCGCCGAGATCGCGCGCCAGCTGCACCTGTCCGAAGGCACGGTGCGCAACTACCTGTCCGAAGCCATCAGCAAGCTCAACGCCGGCAACCGCGTCGAAGCCTTCCGCCTCGCCCGCGACGCGGGCTGGCTTTGATGCACGTCGAAGCGGTATGCATGCCGTTTGCTATACTCGAAACCTAAAGCGCCAAGGCGGGAGAGCCAATGGATACGATTGCTGAAACGATCAGCCAGGCAGAACTGGTTGAACTGATCCGGCGCGAAGCGTCGCTGACCGGCAGGAAAAATGGCTGGCATCTGATTGTGACGATGGACTCCGGGCGGCGCGTGCTGGCTGGACCAGGAGGAAGCGCACAGCTGTTCCCGACGTTGGAAACGGCTGCGGCGCGCATGCACGGCCTGGGGATTACCGCGTTTCGCGTTGACACTGCTGGCGCCAGTTTTCCTCCCGATCCTGCTTACGAAGCCTGGTTTCGCCAGCAAGTCCAGGATTCCCTGGATGATACATCTCCTACCATTGCCCACTCCGAAGTGGAAGACCAGTTTGCCGCTAAGCGCGCTGCGTTAAAACGGAAGATGGCCGGAGGCTAAGCTATGGTTCCGCGCTGGCGAGCAAAGGCAGTGCGGGACCGCGAAAAGCTTTTCGATTTCATTGCAGCGCTTAGCCCTCAGGGCGCTTTGCACGTCGATGTGGAAATTTCACGCGCAGTTGCACTGCTGGCTGGTAGCCCGGAGCTTGGACGCAAAGGGCGGGTGAAAGCGACGCGCGAGTACGTCGTCACGCCCAACCTCATCCTGGTTTATCGCCTTAGGCCAAGCTTCAGATCCTCGAAATCGTGCGCCTGCTAGGCGCTCGCCAGCTTAGTTGAACAGCGTGGGCAGTTCCTGCGCGCGCTTGCGCAGCAGGGACTTGGCTTCGTCGTAGGCGGGGTAGATGCGGCCGACGGCGGCCCAGAATTGCGGGCTGTGGTTCATTTCCAGGATGTGCGCCAACTCGTGCGCCACCACGTAGTCGATCAGCGGCAGCGAGAAGTGGATCAGGCGCCAGTTCAGGCGGATCACGCGCTGCGCCGTGCAGGAGCCCCAGCGCGTGCCGGCCGAGGTCAGTGCGAAGGCGCTGTATTCCACCCCCAGCCGCGCCGCATACAGGTCCAGGCGCTGCTCGAACAGCACCTTGGCCTGCTGCTGCATCCATGCGCGCACGCGCTCCTTGAGCAGGGTCTCCGTGGCGCCCTGCACCAGCCCCATATGCAGCTCGCGCGTGTCGGCGTTGTAGTCGGTGCGGTTGCGGGTGGCCGTGTACAGGCGCAGTTTCAATTCGCCGCCCAGGTAGGGTAGCACGGCGCCGTCTTCCCATGCCACCGGCGGCTTTTCCAGCCGCGCCGCGCGCCGTTCGCGCCGTTCATCGAGCTTGGTGATGATCCAGTGCTGCTTGGCGCGGATGGCGTTGTCGATTTCGGCCACGCTGACGCGCTTGGGCGCGGTCACGCGCAGGCCGTCGTCGTCGATCATGAAGCCGATGGAGCGGCGCGTGGAGCGGCGCAGCGTGTATTCCAGGATGAACTGGCCCACCAGCAGCTGGCGGCGCGGCAGCGCGTCCACCGGCGGCGCTGGCGGCTCGGGCGCGCGCACAGGCACCGGCACGGGCGGCGGGCGCAGCAGATTGGCGCTCGGCGGCGCATGCGCGTCGCCGTTAGCCGAAGGATCAGGCCTTGAAACAGGAACGGTCGGGAAGGGCGGAGCGGCTGGTGTTGCTGGGGATGCGGCGGCGGGTGAAGCAGCAGGTGTCGCGGGTGTGGCAATGGCGGGGCGCGGCGCCTGCCAGGTGGACGGTGCGGGGACGGGCATGGGGGACGACGGCGGATGCATCACCGCCGCATTGGCGGCGGGACCGGCAGGACGCGATGCGGCGCCCGGCGTGCTTTCTCCGAACAGGTCAAGCTGCCCCTCGTCGGCCTTGGCGGCCGGCCTGGCGGCGGTGGCCAGGTCGTCTAGCCAGCGCTGTAGGCGTGGGGCGAAATGACGCGCATTTCTGATTCTATCCACTGTTCCACCTGCTCCATCAGCTCGTCCGGACTGCGTCCTTCCGAGGAAATCGGCTTGCCGACGGAGACCGTCACCTTGCCGGGCTTTTTGATAAATGAATTCTTGGGCCAGCATTCGCCCGAGTTCAGCGCGATCGGCACCACCATGGCGCCGGTCTCGATCGCCAGGCGCGTGCCGCCGCTCTTGTACTTGCCGGTCTGGCCCACCGGGATGCGGGTGCCTTCCGGGAACATGATAATCCACAGGCCTGCCTTCAGGCGGCGCT
Organism: Pseudoduganella aquatica; assembly: GCF_020865585.1. Classification (NCBI taxonomy): domain Bacteria; kingdom Pseudomonadati; phylum Pseudomonadota; class Betaproteobacteria; order Burkholderiales; family Oxalobacteraceae; genus Pseudoduganella; species Pseudoduganella aquatica. The sequence continues at coordinate 6,163,451 of NZ_CP086370.1, read as the reverse complement.
TGCCGTGCGCGACCACCTGCTTGAAGGCGTTCTTGCCCTGCTTGCGGTCGATGGGAATCATGCGCAGCGCGGCGATGCCCCAGCCGAAGAAGGGAATGTAGAGGATCTCTTTCTTGAACACGAACACCAGCGGGCGCGGCAGGCTGCACAGCAGGAAGATGGTCTCCCACGCCGACTGGTGCTTGGACAGCACCACGGCCGGCGCGTCCGGGAAGTTTTCCCAGCCCTTGATTTCGTATTCGATGCCGCAAATGACCTTGGCGCACCAGATGACGAACACATTCCAGCGCGAGACCACGAAGTAGCGCTTGGCATACGGTAGCGGCGTTGCCAGCATGCAGACGACGCACCAGATGATGGTGGCGATCGCCATGACGACGGCGAATATCAAGGAACGCAGAAACAGTACAGGCTTACCCAATGCGATACTCCAAAATCAAATCAGTTGGCGGCGGCGGGGGATTTCAGCAAATGGTCCACCATGGCCGCCAGGTTGGCGAAGACCATTGTACCGGGTGGCAGGCCGCCCGTGGCATTGGTTTTTTCACCTTTTCCGGTCAACACCAGGTAGGGCGCGCAGCCGCTGATGAATCCGGCCTGCAGGTCGCGCAGCGAATCGCCCACGGTGGGCACGCCTTTCAGGTTGACGTTGTAGCGCTTGGAGATCTCGGCGAACATGCCCGGCTTGGGCTTGCGGCAGTCGCAATTGTCCGCCGCCGCGTGCGGGCAGAAGAAAATCGCCTCGATCTCGGCGCCCACCTGCTGCGCCAGCATGTGCATCTTCTGGTGGATGGCGTTGAGCACCGTCATGTCGAAGTACTCGCGCGCGATGCCGGACTGGTTGGACGCCACCACCACGCGGTAGCCCGCCTGGTTCAGGCGGGCGATGGCCTCCAGCGATCCCGGCACCGGGATCCACTCGGCGGGCGACTTGATGAAGTCCGGCGAATCATGGTTGATCACGCCGTCCCGATCAAGGATGATCAGCTTCATCGCGACGCCCATCTTATGCCGCCAGTTTCGAGATGTCGGCCACGCGGTTCATCATGCCGTGCAGCGAGGACAGCAGCGCCAGGCGGTTGTTGCGCAGGGCGACATCCTCGGCCATCACCATCACGTCGTTGAAGAAGGCATCCACGTCGTCGCGCAGCTGGGCCAGCGTTTTCAGCGTGCCGGCGAAGTCGCCTTTTGCGAAGGCGGCGTCCACTTCCGGCTGCACGCGCACGATGGCGGCGTGCAGGCTCTTCTCGGCGGCGTCCTGCAGCAGGGCGGCATTGATGCCCGCGCCGCCGGTTTGCGCCAGGGCTTCTTCGTTCTTCTTGAGGATGTTGGTGATGCGCTTGTTGGCGCCGGCCAGCGAGGCCGATTCCGGCAGCGCGGCGAAGGCCTGCACGGCCTCCAGGCGCTGCACGATGTCGTCCAGGCGGTCCGGATTTTGCGCAACCACGGCTTCGATCTCGTTCGGCGTGAAGCCGCGCTCGCGCAGGATGCCGCGCAGGCGGTCCAGCATGAAGGCTGCCACGTCGGCGGTCGGGTCCTTGAAGCCGGCCACGGAAGCGAACTGCCTGGCGGCGTCGGCCAGCAGGCCGGAAATCGACAGCGGCAAACGCTTCTCGATCAGCATGCGCAGCACGCCCAGGGCGTGGCGGCGCAGCGCGAACGGGTCCTTGTCGCCGGTTGGCGCCAGGCCGATGGCCCAGATGCCCACCAGGGTTTCCAGCTTGTCGGCCAGGGCCACGGCGGTACCGGTGGCGGTGGCTGGCAGGGCGTCGCCCGCGAAGCGCGGCTGGTAGTGCTCGGAAGCGGCCAGCGCCACGTCTTCATGCTCGCCGTCGTGGCGCGCGTAGTAGGTACCCATGATGCCTTGCAGCTCAGGGAACTCGCCCACCATGTCGGTCAGCAGGTCGGCCTTGGACAGGCGCGCTGCGCGCTCGGTCAGGGCCACGTCCGCCCCCAGCTTGCCCGCGATGGCGCCGGCCAGCGCGGTCACGCGCTCGCTGCGCTCGGCTTGCGTGCCCAGCTTGTTGTGGTAGACCACGTTCTTCAGCAGCGGCAGGCGCGATTCCAGGGTCTTCTTCTTGTCCTGCTCGAAGAAGAACTTGGCGTCGGACAGGCGCGGGCGCACCACGCGCTCGTTGCCGCCGATGATGGCGTCCGGCGTGCCGGTTTCGATGTTGGACACGATCAGGAAGCGCGAACGCAGCTTGCCGGCCGCGTCGGTCAGCGCGAAGTATTTCTGGTTGGTCTGCATGGTCAGGATCAGGCATTCCTGCGGCACGGCCAGGAACTCTTCCTCGAAGCGGCATTCGTACACCACCGGCCATTCCACCAGCGCGGTCACTTCGTCCAGCAGCGATTCAGGCATCAGCACCTGGTCGGCGCCGGCCTTTTCCAGCAGCGAGGCGCGGATCTTTTCCTTGCGCGCTTCCACGCCCGGCACAACCTTGCCCTGTTCGGCCAGCACGGCTGCGTACGCGTCGGCATTGGCCACGGTTACATTGCGCGCGCCGGGTGCGGTCAGGAAGCGGTGGCCTTCGGTCACGTTGGACGCGGTCAGGCCCAGCAGCGTCAAAGGCAGCACGTCGGCGCCATGCAGCGCGATCAGGCTGTGCGCGGGGCGCACGAACTGCACGGTGCTGCCGTCCGGACGCTGGTAGCTCATTACTTTGGGAATCGGCAGCTTGGCCACGGATTCTTCCAGCGCGGCCTGCGCGCCGGCCAGCAGCTGCGAGCCCGGCGCGGTGTAGGTGTAGAAGAAGCTCTCGGCCTTGCCGTCCTGCGCTCGTTCCAGGTCGGCTACGGTCAGGTCGGGGAAGCCCAGCGCGGCCAGCTTCTTGGCCAGCGGCGCGCTCGGGTTGCCGTCCTTGTCCAGCGCCACCGACACCGGCAGCACTTTTTCGCGGATCGACTTGTCCGGCGAGGTGGCGCGCACCTTGGTGATGGAGACGGCCAGGCGGCGCGGCGTGGCGTGCACGGTGGCGGCGCTGTCTTCTTCCAGGAAGTCGCGCGATTTCAGGCCGTTGACGATGCCGGAGGCGAAAGCGGCGCCCAGTTTGGCCAGCGCTTTCGGCGGCAGTTCTTCGGTCAGCAGTTCAATTAACAGGGTCTGGTTCATGTCGTTCTAATCTTTAAGCTGCTGGGGCCATCGGGAAGCCGAGGCGTTCGCGGGAATCGTAGTAGGCCTGCGCCACGAGGCGCGACAGGGCGCGCACGCGGCCGATGTAGGCGGCGCGTTCGGTCACCGAGATGGCGCCGCGCGCGTCCAGCAGGTTGAAGCTGTGCGACGCTTTCATGATCTGCTCGTAGGCCGGCAGCGTCAGTTGCAGCTCGATCAGGCGCTTGGCTTCGGACTCGTGATTGTTGAACTGCGCGAACAGCAGCTCGGTGTTCGAGTGCTCGAAGTTGTAGGCCGACTGCTCCACTTCGTTCTGGTGGAACACGTCGCCGTACTTCAGCGTTTTCGTGACCCCATTTTCCTCCCACTGCGTCCACACCAGGTCGTACATATTCTCCACGCCCTGCAGATACATGGCCAGGCGTTCGATGCCGTAGGTGATTTCGCCCAGCACCGGCTTGCAGTCGAGGCCGCCCACTTGCTGGAAGTAGGTGAACTGGGTCACTTCCATGCCGTTCAGCCAGACTTCCCAGCCCAGGCCCCAGGCGCCCAGGGTCGGGCTTTCCCAGTCGTCTTCAACAAAGCGCACATCGTTCTGCTTCAGGTCCAGGCCCAGCGCTTCCAGCGAACCCAGATACAGGTCCAGGATGTTTTCCGGCGCAGGCTTCATCACCACCTGGTACTGGTAGTAGTGCTGGCCGCGGTTCGGGTTCTCGCCATAGCGGCCGTCTTTCGGGCGGCGCGAAGGCTGCACGTAGGCCGCGCGCCAAGGCTCGGGGCCGATCGCGCGCAGGAAAGTACCGGTGTGGAAAGTGCCGGCGCCGACTTCCATGTCATAGGGCTGGAGCAGGGCGCAACCCTGCTTGTCCCAGTAGGATTGCAGCGTCAGGATGATTTGTTGAAATGTGAGCATCGTTATTCTTTGGGATGGCTAGCCATAAACGGCTAATTTTAGCCGGGTTTGGCTACTGTTTGGCTACTTATCGGGGTGCTTATTCGCGTTTTTTCGGGACCAGAGCCACGCGCCGGCCACGGCCAGCGCGGCCAGGACCAGGAACAGTCGGTTGCCCAGCACGATGTAGGGCGTATCGCCCGCCATGCCGCGCACCGAGGCTTTCAGCACGCCAGCCTGGTAGTAGGGCAGCGCCGCCGTCACCTTGCCGTGGCTGTCGATCACCACGCTGGCGCCGGTGTTGGTGGAGCCGAGCATGGGGCGGCCGGTTTCCAGCGTGCGCATCTGCGAAATCTGCAAGTGGTGCGGGATGGCGATGGATTCGCCGTACCAGGCCAGCTCGGAGACGTTCAGCAGCAGGGTGGCCGGATTCGGATCGGCCGCCAGCTGCGCCGCGATCTCCTCGCCGAACAGGTTCTCGTAGCAGATATTCGGCAGCACGCGCTGCGACTTCACCTGGAACGGCGCCTGCAGCGCCTTGCCCGGCGTCTGGTCGCCCAGCGGAATGTGCATCATGTCCGTGAACCAGCGGAAGCCGGTCGGGATGAATTCGCCGAACGGCACCAGGTGGTGCTTGTCATAGCGGTAGGTTGGCAGGCCCGATGCGGGCGGCAGGCCGATCACGCTGTTCGAATACTGGGTGGGGCTGTCCATCAGCGGAATCCCCAGCACCAGGTGGCTGCCCGAGCGCTTGGCGAACTGGCCCAGGCTGGGCAGGTAGTCCGGCGGCAGCTGGTGCTGGAACAGCATGATGGCCGTTTCCGGCGTGGCGATCAGGTCGGCCGCTTCGGCGGTGATGGTGTCGCGGTAGCGGCGCAGCGTGGCTTCGGTGTGGCGCGCGTCGAACTTCTGCTGCAGGGGCGTATTCCCTTGCAGCAGGCGTACCGAGATCGGCTCGCCCACGGGATGGGTCCAGTCGATGTGGCGCAGGCCGAAGCCGGCGGCCATGACGGTGGCCAGGCCGCCCAGCGCGTACCAGCGCGTGCGGTGCGCGGCCAGCAGCAACGCGCCGGCGCACAGCGCGGCCAGCCAGCTCACGCCGTACACGCCCACGATGGCCGCGTAGCCGCCCAGCGGGCCGTCGTTATGGGCGTAGCCGGCGGCGGCCCAGGGGAAACCGGTGAACAGCCAGCCGCGCACCCATTCGAACAGCGCCCACATGGCGGGCAGCATCAGCAGGTTGGCGGCGGGCAGCGGCAGCAGCCAGCGTTTGCGCAGCCACAGCGCGGAATACATGGCCAGGGCGGCGTAGATGCCCATGGCGGCGGCCAGCAGGGCGATGGCGGCCACCGCCAGCGGCAGCGGCAGGCCGCCGAAGCGGTTCAGCGCCACCACCAGCCAGTGCGTGTTGGCCAGGCACCAGCCGAAGCCGAACGCCCAGCCCACCAGCGCGCCGGCTTTCGGCGTGGCCGAACGCAGCGCCTGGTAGAACAGCGCGGCCAGGCAGAGGATTTGCAGCGGCCACCAGCCGAAGGGAGCAAAGGAGAAGACGCTGGCGGCGCCCGCCAGCGCGGCGATGATCATGCGGCCACGGGTGCTGCGCTGCGGTGCGGGAGCGTCGCCGGGTTGGGCGCGGCGCCAGCGCATCAGTCTTGTTCGTCCACTGCCGGCGGCAGCTTCTCGACCAGCAGCACGTGCAGCTGGCGCGCATCCGAACGCAGCACTTCAAAGCGCAGGTTGCCGATGTCGAAGGTGTCGCCCTTGTGCGGCATGCGCTCGAGGTGCTTGACCGCGTAGCCGCCTATGGTGTCGGCGTCCTCGTCGGACAGGTCGGTGTCGAGTTCCTCGTTGAACTGGCTGATCTCGGTCAGCGCCTTGATGCGCCAGCGCGGGCCGAACTTGCCTTCCTTGATGGAGAGGATGTTGTCTTCCTCTTCGTCGAAGTCGTATTCGTCCTCGATGTCGCCGACGATCTGCTCCAGCACGTCCTCGATGGTGATCAGCCCGGCCACGCCGGAATACTCGTCCACCACGATGGCCATGTGGTTGTGGTTGGCACGGAAGTCGCGCAGCAGCACGTTCAGGCGCTTGGATTCGGGAATGAACACGGCCGGACGCAGCATGTCGCGCACGTCGAAGCTCTCTTCGGCGTAGTAGCGCAGCAGGTCCTTGGCCAGCAGGATGCCGATCACCTTGTCGCGTTCGCCCTCGATGGCGGGGAAGCGCGAGTGGGCCGTTTCCAGCACGGTGGGCATCCATTCCTCGATGGGCTTGGAAATGTCGATCACATCCATCTGCGAACGCGGCACCATGATGTCGCGCGCGGACAGGTCCGACACCTGGAACACGCCCTCGATCATGGACAGCGCATCGGCGTCGATCAGGTTGCGTTCGTGGGCATCGTGCAGCACTTCGAGCAGTTCCGCGCGGTTCTCGGGCTCGGGGGAGATGAAAGCGGTGAGTCGCTCAAAAAGCGATCTGTGGGGTTTGGCGTCAGTCTTGACGCCACTAGGGTGCTCTTGCATAGGAGGCGTGAGCCAGTTGTTTCGGAGTGCTATAGGATACTACAAATGCCGCCGGCCCTCCGTTTTTGTCTTTTTTGGCGCTACAATGGGAGACTTTTTATCTCTTGCGCGGAGTCCGCCATGGTCAGCAGCATCTCCTCCCTCAACCCGGCCACCGGCCTGGTCCCGCAGCGAAAAATCGCCGAGCAGGCGGCCGATGTCGACACCGTGGCGCCGGACGCCCAATCGATCAACGACGTGCCGCCGGCCGAAGCCAGCCCCGAAGCGCCGCCGCCCGAAGCGCCCGTGCCCATGCGTTTCGACAGCGAGAAGCTGCCGCCCGACACCACCGCCCGCCTGATTGAAAAGACGCCGTTCGACGCCAACCGCGCCTTGCTGGGCACCAGCGGCACCAAGGGCGGCTGATTGGCGGGTTACGCGGCTGCGCCGCTAACCCGCCCTACGAAATAAGCACATCGACGGTCTTTTGGGACCGTAGGGCGGGTTAGCGCGCAGCGCGTAACCCGCCGGCCTTTACGCGTAAGGATCCGCGTAGCCCAGCCCCGCCAGGATCTCGGTCTCCAGGCCTTCCATCTCGGCCGCTTCCTCGTCGTCCATATGGTCGTAGCCTTGCGCGTGCAGCACGCCGTGCACGATCAGGTGGGCCGTGTGCTCCTCCACCGTCTTCTTCTGCTCGGCCGCTTCCTTTTCCAGCACATCGGTGCACAGGATGATGTCGGCGCGGGTGGGCTCGTCCTCGGCGTAGTCCTCGCCCTCGTTGTAGGCGAAAGTCAGCACATTGGTGGCGTAGTCCTTCTCGCGGTAGTCGCGGTTCAGCACGCGGCCTTCCTCCGCATCCACAAAGCGTATGGTCAGCTCGGCCGGGGCGAACAGCGCCGCCTTGATCCACCGCCGCACCAGGGGGCGCGTGATGCTGTCCTGCAGGCGCGGGTCGGCGTATTGCACCGACAGGGTCAGTTTATTTTTTTCGGGCATGTTTAACAGCGGCAGTCTTGGCTGGGGTGAACAGGGGGGAAATCTCGGCCGAGGCGTTGTGCGCGCTCTCGTAGGCGTCCACGATGCGCGCCACCAGCGGGTGGCGCACCACGTCCGCGCTGGAGAACTGCGTGAAGGCGATGCCGCGCACGTCGCGCAGCACGTGGCTGGCGTCCACCAGGCCGCTCTTCTGGCTTTTCGGCAGGTCGATCTGGGTGGTGTCGCCGGTGATTACGGCCTTGCTGCCGAAGCCTATGCGGGTCAGGAACATTTTCATCTGTTCCACGGTGGTGTTCTGCGCCTCGTCCAGGATCACGAAGGCGTGGTTCAAGGTGCGCCCGCGCATATAGGCCAGCGGCGCGATCTCGATCACGCCTTTTTCAAACATTTTCTGCGTGCGGTCGAAGCCCAGCAGGTCGTACAGCGCGTCGTACAGCGGGCGCAGGTAAGGGTCCACCTTCTGCGCCAGGTCGCCCGGCAGGAAGCCCAGGCGTTCGCCCGCTTCCACCGCCGGGCGGGTCAGGATGATGCGCTTGACCGCGTCGCGCTCCAGCGCGTCCACCGCGCAGGCCACCGCCAGGTAGGTCTTGCCGGTGCCGGCCGGGCCGAGGCCGAAGCTGATGTCGTGGTCGAGGATGTTGCGCAGGTATTTGATCTGGTGCGGCGTGCGGCCGCGCAGGTCGGCGCGGCGCGTTTTCAGCACCGGGCTGGTGATGTCCGGCTCGTTGAACGGCGGTTCTTCCATATCCGGATCGAGCTGCGGCGCCAGGCCGGCGCGCTGCTCCACCAGGGCCAGCTGCACTTCCTCCACCGGCACCACTTTCTGCGCCACGTTGTAGAACTGCTCCAGGATCTGCACCGCGCGCTCGGCGTTGGCGCCGTTGACGATGAATTTTTCGCCGCGGCGGAAGATGGTCACATCCAGCGCGGCGGAAATCTGGCGCAGATTCTCATCCAGCGGCCCGCACAGGTGCGCCAGGCGCGTGTTGTCGAGCGGTTCTGGGATGAAATAGTGCGGCTGGACTGGTGTCTTGGTTTTCAATGGGCGCTGCCTGGTAGGTGTGTACTGAATGCCGGTAGTTTACCGTATCGCGGCGGCGGCGGTGTTTTTCCCGGACTTGTTGATGCTTCGTCATTGCTTTCGGCCGGGCTTGCCCTACAGTCGTTGTGAGGGTCTTACTTTTCAATGGAGCAAGCCATGGCAGTCAGTGCGATTCCCAGCACCAGCAGCACCCCGGCGCAGCAGACCGGCGCCGTCGCCGACCAGCGCGCCGAACAGGCCCGCCAGGCGCGCCGCGAGGAGGCGGCGCGGCGCGAACAGGAAACCGCCAGCGCCGAGCAGCAGACCCAGCAATCCCAGCAGGCCGCGCGCGCCGAGCAGGAGCGCCAGACCCAGCAGGCCGACGCCGTGAAGCGGCAGCAACTCGAATCGCAGCAGAGCAGCCAGAACAGCACGTCGCCATCCGCCCGGATCGGCCAGAATATCAATACGACTGCGTAACCCCCCCGCCTAAGCCCGCCTTCTGCGGGCGATTTTATTTCCTAAAAGTTCTTTCGTGCGCCACGGAATATTCCCGTGTGTTGAAATGGCATTGTTGCTAAGAATTCTAGCGGGTGCTTGACCTAACGCAAGCTTCGCTAGTTGCAGCTTGGCCTGAACGGGCTGGTTTGGTATTAGAATTGTTATTGAAATTGCAATGCCATTCCGGGATAGACAACTCACTAGACGAGGAAAATCATGGCACACCACGCCCTTGCTTCTCAAGAAAGCTACAACCCCAACCACCTGCTGGATATGCTGCTGGGAAAAATGCAGCTGAAGAACGACGCCGCGCTGTCGCGCATGCTGGAAGTGGCGCCGCCGGTCATCAGCAAGATCCGCCACCACCGCCTGCCGGTCGGCGCCTCGCTGCTGATACGCATGCACGAAGTGACCGGCATGAGCATCCGCGACCTGCGCGACCTGATGGGCGACCGCCGCACCAAGTACCGCCTGTCCGACGCGCAAGGCCGCCCCAAGCCCGAGGACCGGCCGGAAAAGCAGGAAGCCGGCAGCTACGCGCACTGAGGCGCGCAGTGACGACGCCGGGGCCGGGACTGAAAAGTGCCGGCTTAGCTCAGCAGCACCATGGCGATTTCTTCGTATTGCAGTTCCGTTTCGCGGAACAGTTGTAGATAGATGGTTTCATCGAGGCCCAGCGCAGTCCAGGCCACGGTGGAGACCGGCGGCACCAGGCCGTCAGGCATTTGCGCCAGATCGAGCGCATGGGCAATGGCGTCCGCCACGTGGATGATGGCCGCCAAAAAGCCCGCACCCGGTGCTTCCGGGTTGTGGTGGTGGGCGATCGCCAGCCGCATCGTGTCCGAAAAATTCCAGTGTTCCGCCAGCGCCATGCCGGCATCGACGTGGTCGATGCCCAGTACCGCGCGCTCCGCCTCCAGCGGCAGGCAGTCATGCTCGCTGCGGTAGGCCAGCGCCTGCTCGTACTCTTTCGGGAAACAGGCCACCAGCACCAGCCGGCCGATATCGTGCAGCAGGCCGGCCGTGAAGGCGTAGTCCTGGTTGAAGCGCATCTGGCGCGCCAGCACCTTGGCGCAGGCAGCGCTGGCGATCGAATGGCGCCAGAAGGCCTTGTGGTCGAAGCCGGCGCAGGAGCGCTCGGCGAAGCAGCCGGTCAGCGCGGCCGCCGTGATCAGGTTGCGCGTGGCCTGGAAACCCAGGTAGGTGATGGCCTGCTGGATGGTGGTCACCTTCACCTGCAGGCCGTACAGCGAGGAATTGGCCAGGCGCAGCGTCTTGGCGGTCAGCGCCTGGTCGTGCGAGACCTTCTTGGCCAGCACGGAAATGTCCACGTCCTCCTGGTCTATGCTGTTGAGCAGTTCCATCACCACGGCTGGCAGCGAGGGCAGGTCGTCCAGGTTTTTTACTACATCGTCGTATGTCAGCATGGTGCTCATTCTTCTGCCGGGGCCAGGCCCAGGCGGTAATCGGTGACGAAGCGGCGCAGCAGGGCGGTGGCCCAGTCGGTGTCGCTGTCCGGGTCGTTCTTGCGGAACAGGTGCTCGATGCGCGCGACGCGCTGCTCCTGGCTGGCGGCCTGCTCGGCCTCGCTGGGCTGCTCGGGCAGCGCAATCGGCAGCATGGCGATGCCGTGGCGCGGCATCAGCGCCAGCGTGGCGTCGGTCAGCACCGTGCCCTGCGGCAGCAGCACATGGCCCTGCGCGTCCAGCAGTTCATCCGACAATATCATTCCGGCTTGCACCTGGCCCAGGGGCAGGTGCTGATAAGTGGCAGTCATCGCGCCTCCGTCATTCTCGTCGCATGATCTTACCATCGGCGCCGCGGCGCGGTCGAAAATCTTGCCAAGTTGCTAGCCATACTTTACATTGGGGCGTTGCCGTCATATCCGTGCCGCGCAAGACTGGGAGGAGCTGCTCGATGTTTGGAATTCAAGGTCGGCTGACCTTGCTGTTCGTGGTGATCGTGACCCTGGTGCTGGGCATCTCCGGCACCTATGCGCAATACAGTCTGAGCCACGAACTGGAAGTGAACAACCAGCGCCTGCGCCAGGGCGTGCTGACGCGGCTGCAAACCAGCTTGCCGTCCGCGCTGTGGGACCTGGACAAGGCCAAGGTGGACAACATCGTGGCCGCCGAAATGCTGCCGCCCGAGCTGGTGGCGATCCGCGTCTACGACACCTCGGTGGGCCTGTTCTCGGGCAAGCTGCGCGCCGACAGCGGCAGCATCAGCGCCATCGAATCGGACACCGCCGTGGGCGGCGCGCCGGTGGTGGCCGACCTGGCCTACCGCGACGCCGGCGCGGCCGGCAGCGCGCCCAAGCCGGTCATCGTGGGCCGCGTGGTGGTCAACTTCAGCCGCGCGCAGATGGACGCCACCCTGCGCAGCGAGGTGCAGCGCAAGGTGATCGAAGTGCTGCTGCTGGACTCCATCCTGGTGGCGGCGCTGGCGCTCAGCCTGCGCATCGTGTTCGACCCGCTCAAGCAGTTGCGCGACGGCCTGCACGACCTGGCCACGCGCGGCTCGGACGAGGTGGGCGAGCTGCCGGAAAACCGGCGCGACGAACTGGGCCAGGTGATACGCGGCTTCAACGCCATCCAGCGCCGCGTGAAGGCGATTATCGGCCGCACCCGCGAGGCCGAGGACGAGGCGCGCCGCGCCGCGCAGGAAACCGCGAAAGCGCTGGACGACCTGCGCCGCACCCAGGAATCGCTGCTGCAGGCCGAGCGCCTGGCGTCGCTGGGCGGCCTGGTGGCCGGCGTGGCGCACGAGATCAACACGCCGGTGGGCATCGCGCTGACCAGCGCCTCCATCCTGGCCGAAGCGACCGAGAAGGTACACCAGGCGGTGGCCGACGGCGCCATCAAGAAGTCGGAGATCCTGAAATACCTGGAAACGGCCAGCGAGAGCACCAAGCTCATCATGAACAACGCCTACCGCGCCGCGCACCTGATCCACAGCTTCAAGCAGATCGCGGTGGACCAGGTGAGCGAGGCGCGGCGCCGCTTCGAGCTGCGCGAATACATCGGCGAGGTGGTGTCCAGCCTGCAGCCCAAGCTGAAGAAGACGCATATCAAGGTGGACATCGCCTGCCCGGCCGAGATTGTGCTCGACAGCTATCCGGGCGCGCTGGCCCAGGTCATCACCAACCTCACGCTGAACTGCGTGGAGCACGCCTTCGAACCGGACGCCGAGGGCCGCATCGCCATCAACGTCAAGCCGGATGGCGACTGGATAGAGATGCAGGTGGTGGACAACGGCAAAGGCATCCCGCCCGACATGCTGGACAAGGTGTTCGATCCCTTCGTCACCACGCGCCGGGGGCAGGGCGGCACGGGGCTGGGGCTGAACATCGTGTTCAACCTGATCGCCAAGCAGTTCGCCGGCACCATCACGGTGGCCAGCACGCTGGGGCAGGGCGCCAGCTTCGTGCTGCGCATGCCGCGCGTGACGCCGATCGAGAGTGGGCCGGGCAGCGCCGAGCCGCATGCGGACGCGCCGCTGCACGTGTAAAGCGCACGCCGCTTAAATTCCAGCTGCCGCATACTATGGCTTTGCCGTGAAGGAGACAAGGATGGCAATACGCAGGCAGATCGCCCTGCTGCGCGGCATCAACGTGGGCCGCGCCAAACGCGTGGCCATGGCCGACCTGCGCAAGCTGATTACCGACCTGGGTTATGACGACGTGCGCACGGTGCTCAACAGCGGCAACGTGGTGTACGACTGCCCGGACGGCGCCTGCGGCGGCGCCGAAGCCGCCGTCCGCATCGAGGAGGCGCTGGTGCTCAAGCTGGGCGTGGGCGCGCGCGTGACGGTGCTGGAGGCCGGCCAGCTGTCCCAGGTGGTGGAGGACAACAGCCTGCACGCGCTGGCGGACGATCCGGCGCGCCTGCTGGTGGCCGTGCTGAACAACCCGGCCGACAGCGGCAAGCTGCAGCCGCTGGCGCACCAGGACTGGACCCCGGAAGCGTTTGCGCTGGGCCGCTGGGCGGCCTACCTGTGGTGCGCGGACGGCGTGCTGGCCAGCCGCGCGGCCGCCGCCATGGGCAAGCTGCTGGGCGACGCCGTCACCACCCGCAACTGGACCACGATCAATAAATTGCACGCGCTCGCTTGCGAGCGCTGAGTCCCCAAATTCACACGAGGAGCGCATCATGGCAGTGGTGGAAGGCGAGTTCAACGTCACAATGAGTCCCGAACACATGTCGGTGGGCGCGTCCGGCTTCGGCCTGCACCGCATGGTGCTGGACAAGCGCTACCACGGCGCGCTGGAGGCCAGCGGCAACGGCGAAATGCTGAGCTTTATGGGTGCGGCGCAAGGATCGGCCGGCTACGTTGCCATGGAGCGCGTGGAGGGCACGCTCAATGGCCTGAGCGGCGGCTTTACCCTGCAGCACAGCGGCATCATGGACCGCGGCCAGCCCAGCCTGAGCGTGCTGGTGGTGCCCGATTCGGGCAGCGGCGAACTGACCGGCCTCAGTGGTAAACTGGACATACGCAACGAAGGCGGCAAGCACTTCTATACACTCGATTATGTGATTGCAGCCCTGCCTTAGCGTTTGCGCTACAATGGCGCATTATTTTGCTCTACGGCAACAAAAATGAACAAAGATCTCTACAAGGGCGCGCTGATCATGGCTGGCCTGGTGGTGGCGCTGGTGGTGGGCTCGTTTGCGCTGTCGGACAACGGCTTGCAGAAGGCCAGCTGCGTCGGCCGCGCCATTACCAGCGGCATTTCGGTCGGCAATATCGCCGCCGTGTGCGGCCTGGGCCGCTAGGCTTCGGGGCTAATTCCGGCGTCGAAGCACGCCGCGAAAGCGTGCCGCGCCGGATGGTGCAGCACGTCGCCGCGCCAGACCAGCATGGTCTGCACCAGGGCCGTCTGCGGCGGCAGCGCGTGGCACTGGATGCTGCTTCCAAGCTGGCGCTGCTTCAACACCTCTTTGGGCATCAGCGCCACGCCCATGCCGGCGGCCACGCAGCCCAGTATCGCCTCGAAGGTGCCGAATTCGGAGATGCGGGTGGTGGCCACGTCCGCCTCCGCGAACCAGTTTTCCAGCCGCCGCCGGTAGGCGCAGCCGCTGCGGAACACCAGCAGCGCGCGCCGCGCCACGTCGCGCGGGCTGCGCACCGGGCCTTGCGCGGCGTCGGTCAGCAGCACCAGCTCCTCCTCGAACACCGCCAGCTGCGCCAGTTCCGGCCGCAGCACCGGCGCGGCCACCAGGGCCACGTCCAGCTTGTGGTTCAGCACCGCCTGCACCAGCTGGTCGGTGGGGGCGGTTTCCAGCAGCAGGTCCACCTCAGGATGCCGGCGGTGGAAGGCCGCCAGCACCAGCGGCAGGCGCGCCGCCGCCGCCGTTTCCATGGCGCCGATGCGCAGCTGCCCGGCCGGGCGCTGGTCGCCGCGCACCGCCGCCTGCGCCTCGTCGGCCAGGGTCAGCAAACGGCCGGCGTAGGCCAGCAGGCGCTCGCCCTCGGCGGTAATCAGCAGGCGCCGGCCGGAGCGGTGGAACAGCGGCACGCCCAGCGCCTCCTCCATCTGCGCCAGCCGGGCCGACACATTGGACTGCACCCGGTTCAGCCGCGCCGCCGCCTGCGTGACGCTGCCTTCTTCGGCCACGGCCTGGAAAATGCGGAGCGCGGACAGTTCCATGATGTTTCTCGATATGTGATGAATGTCTTCATTATTATTCATTTTTCGGGATATGCAAATCCGCCTATAGTGGAAGCATGAAAACCGCCACCACACCCTCGCGCGCTGTATTGCTGGCCTGCAGCTTCGCCTTCATCATCGTCCAGCTCGACGTCACCATCGTCAACGTCGCCTTGCCCCGCATGGGGCGGGATCTCGGCGCCAGCGTTGGGGACCTGCAATGGGTGGTGGACGCCTACACCCTGGGTTTCGCCGTCTTCCTGCTCTCGGCCGGCGTGCTGGGCGACAAGTTCGGCTCGCGCCGCGTCTTCCTGGCCGGCTTCTGGCTGTTCACGCTGGCCTCGCTGGCCTGCGCGGCGGCCACCGGCGCCGTCATGCTCAACCTCGCCCGCGCCGTCCAGGGCATAGGCGCGGCGCTGCTGGTGCCCAGTTCGCTGGCCATCCTGAACGCGGCCTACGCGCACGACAAGGCGCAGCTGGCCAAGGCCGTGGGCTGGTGGACGGCGGCCGGCGGCGTGTCGATCGCCATCGGCCCGGTGCTGGGCGCGGTGCTGCTGGAGCTGGCCGGCTGGCGCAGCATCTTCTGGGTCAATATTCCGCTCTGCCTGGCGGGCGGCTGGCTCACGCTGCGCACCGTGCCGGCCGCGGCGGGCAAGGATCCCGGCCGCGCCTTCGACATGCCGGGCCAGCTGCTGGCCGTGGTGGCGCTGACCGCCTTTATCGGCGCCGTCATCGAAGTGCATGCGCTGGGCTGGACCCACGCGGTGGTGCAGGGCGGCCTGGCGCTGGCCGCCGCGGCCTTCGCCGTGTTCCTGCTGGTGGAGGAGCGCAGCAAGGCGCCCATGCTGCCGCTGGCGCTGTTCCGCAGCGCGGGCTTCAGCGGCGCGGTGGCCTTCGGCGTGCTGGTGAACTTTGCCTACTACGGCGTGATCTTCGTGCTGAGCTTTTACCTGCAGAGCGTGCGCGGCTACACGGCGCTGGCGGCCGGCGTGATGTTCTTGCCGCTGACGGGCACCTTCATCTTCTCGAATATCGCCAGCGGCCGCGTGTCGGCGCGCACCGGGCTGAGGACGCCGATGATAGTTGGCGGCCTGATCGGCGCGGGCGGCTATGCGCTGCTGGGCCTGTTCGGCATCTCGGACCATGCGGGTTTCTGGGCCATGCTGCCCGGCCTGGCTTTGATCCCGGCCGGCATGGGGCTGGCCGTGCCGGCCATGACCACCTCCATCCTGTCCAGCGTGGGCACGGGCCAGGCCGGCACCGCGTCCGCCGTGCTGAACACCGCGCGCCAGGTGGGCGGCGCGCTGGGTGTGGCGGTGTACGGCTCCATGGTCGCCTCCGTCTATCCCGGCGCCGCCATGAGCGGGCTGCGCATTGCGCTGGCCATCTCGGCCGTGCTGCTGCTGGCCGCCGCTGGCATCGCCTGGCAATGCGTCGGCCGCGCCGGCCGCGTAGGGCGGGTTAGCGAAGCGTAACCCGCCGTTGCCGGCCCGCTTTACCCTTACTCGGGTTTGCGCTTGCGGCGCGTTGCCGCCAGGCCTGCCAGGCCCAGGCCGAACAGGGCCATCGAGGCCGGTTCCGGCACGGCCGACGCAGGGCCGAAGGAGGTCACGGCATTGTTGCCGTTCCAGTTGCCGATGGCCATATAGCTGCTGGTGAACTGCGACAGGTCGATGGTGTTTGGCAGGTTGAGCGAGTTGTACAGATTCAGGTTGGTGCCGTTGGCCAGCGTCAGGTCGAAACGGCCGAACGGCGTGGTATCGGCACGGAAGACCACCTGGTCGCCGGCCCAGAAGTTATTGGTCACCATGGCGTACAGGTCGATGGTCTGATGCAGGCTGCCCAGGTTGATGCTGGTCTCCAGCAGCGGGCTGTCCCAATATTGGTAGCCCGTGACCGTGCCCATGCCGCCATAGGCGTGCTTGTAGGCTTGCGCGGCGTCGTAGGTGATGATGCCGCTGATCTTGTCGCCGGTATTGAGCGAGAATTGCGCCAGGTTCGCGCCGCCGTAGGTGGCGCTCCACGAGAAGGACACCGGCGTGGCTTGCACAGGCTGGGCGATGGCGGCTGCGGCCAGTGCGCAGGCGAGAAGGGAGTGCAGTTTTTTCAATTGCGGCTTTCTTTATAATAGTTACCTAAACATGCAATAAAGCAATATTTATGCCAGTGAGGAAATGTCCTTTAAAAT
Source organism: Pseudoduganella aquatica (assembly GCF_020865585.1). Taxonomy (NCBI): domain Bacteria; kingdom Pseudomonadati; phylum Pseudomonadota; class Betaproteobacteria; order Burkholderiales; family Oxalobacteraceae; genus Pseudoduganella; species Pseudoduganella aquatica. Next base: position 6,146,584 of record NZ_CP086370.1, on the reverse strand, counting down.
CAGCTGGCTAATGGAATATTTGCAAAAGAGCAGGCCGGAAGTGTAAAGAAAATCGACACTTGGGATAGACTAGGGGGGATTTGATCCACCCACCAACCCAAGACATATGAACCGCTCCCTACCCGCGCTGCTGCTGGTCGCCGCCGCCATCGCCGGCTGTGCAGGCAGCAAGAACAAACCCCCATCCGAACCCGTCACCGCCAACCCGCAAGTCCTGCTGCTGGGCGAGGTGCACGACAATCCCGACGGCCACAAGCTGCGCTACCAGCACCTGTTCCAGCGCGTGGAGGCCGGCTGGCGTCCCGCCATCGCCATGGAACAATTCGACCGCGAAAACCAGGCCTTGCTCAACAAGGCGCAGAAGGACTGCCGCGACGCGCAGTGCGTCATCCTCGTGATGGCCGGGCCGCGCTGGGACTGGGACCAGTACCGCCCCATCATCGACCTGGCGCTGCGCTACGACCTGCCGCTGATCGCCGCCAACCTGTCGCGCAAGGACGCCTCGCTGGTGGTGCGCGACGGCGTGGCCTCCAGCTTCGACGACAAAACCGTGGCCGACTACCGCCTGAAGGAAGCGCTGCCGTCCGACATCGTGCAGGGGCAGCAAAAGGAAATCGTGGCCGGCCATTGCAATATGCTGCCGGACATGATGGTGCCCGGCATGGTCAACGCCCAGGTGGCGCGCGACATCTGGATGGCCAAGCTGTTGCGCGCCCAGCAGCCGCGCGACGTGGTGCTCATCGCCGGCAACGGCCATGTGCGCAAGGACTACGGCGTGCCGCGCTGGCTCAACGCGCTGGAGCCGAAGCTGACGGTGCGCAGCGTGGGCTATGTGGAGAGCGCCGCCGCGCCCGGCCTGTACGATGCCAGCTACACGGTGCCGAAGAAGCAGCGCCCGGACCCGTGCGCCAGCCTGAAACCGAAATCGTAGATCATGCAGGCATAAGGAGGACGGGATAATGGAAACGACCTACAAGGAAAGCGCGCCCACGCGCGCCGAGATCGACGCGCTGCGCGGACCGGCGGTGCTGGAGTTCGGCACCAATTGGTGCGGCTACTGCCGCTCCGCCCAGCCGGCGCTGGCGGAAGCCTACGCTGACCACGCGCAGGTGCCGCACTACAAGGTGGAGGATGGGCCGGGCCGCTTGCTGGGCCGCTCCTTCCGCGTAAAGCTGTGGCCCACGCTGGTCTTCCTGCGCGACGGCCAGGAAGTGGCGCGCGTGGTGCGGCCCGAGAATGCCGACGAAATCCGCGCAGGCTTTGCGCACATAACAGGAGAATAAATGCGTTCCTTGATTTACGTAGCCACCGCCACCGCAGCCTTGCTGCTGCAACTGCCCGCCTGGGCCGCGCCCCTGCCGCCCGCGCTGGCGGAAACCGAAAACCGCATCGTATCGGTGGCCGCCTGGGGCGGCACCCCGGCCGATCCGGCCAAGGCGCGCAAGCACACCATCAAGCACATCACGCTGCACCACCAGGGCGAGCCTTTCCCCGAGGGGAAGGACCCGCAGCTCTACCTGCGCAACCTGCAGACCTGGTCGCGCAACACCAAGCACTGGCTGGACATCCCTTACCACTACATCATCGACCTCGACGGCCGCATCTACGAAGGCCGCAGCATAGACTACGCGGGCGATACCAACACCGAATACGACCCCACCGGCCACGCGCTGATTGAAGTGGTGGGCAACTTCGAGGAAGTGCAGCCCAACCAGAAGCAGCTCGACGCCACCGCCGACCTGATGGCGCTGCTGGCAATGAAATACAATGTAGCCCCGGCCACCATCCACGGCCACAAGGATTACTCGGCGCAAACCGTCTGCCCCGGTGTCAATCTGTACCGCTATCTGGAAAACGGCTACCTCCGCGACCAGGTGACGCAGCGTTTGCAATCGTCCCTTCCCAAGTAATCCAGGAGTGTTATGAGCCAGTCCCAACCCGGCGCGCACAAGGTCAATTCGCCCGGCACCGTTTTGTTCGCCAGCCTGATCGGCACCACCATCGAATTCTTCGATTTCTATATTTACGCGACCGCCGCCGTGCTGGTCTTCCCCAAGCTGTTCTTCCCGGCCAGCGACGCGGCCGCCGCCACCTTGCAGTCGCTGGCCACCTTCGCCATCGCCTTCTTCGCGCGGCCGATAGGCTCGGCCGTGTTCGGCCACTTCGGCGACCGCATCGGCCGCAAGGCCACGCTGGTGGCGGCGCTGCTGACCATGGGCCTGTCCACCGTCGCCATCGGCCTGCTGCCGACCTACGCCAGCATCGGCACGCTGGCGCCGCTGCTGCTGGCGCTGTGCCGCTTCGGCCAGGGCCTGGGCCTGGGCGGCGAGTGGGGCGGCGCGGTGCTGCTGGCCACCGAGAACGCGCCGCCGGGCAAGCGCGCCTGGTACGGCATGTTCCCGCAGCTGGGCGCGCCGATAGGCTTCTTCCTGTCCGGCTCCATCTTCCTGCTGCTTAGCCAGGTGCTCACCGACGCGCAGTTCTTCGCCTACGGCTGGCGCATTCCCTTCGTTTCCAGCGCGCTGCTGGTCATCGTCGGCCTGTACGTGCGGCTGAAGATCACCGAAACGCCGGACTTCCAGAAAGTGCTGGACAAGGGCGAGCGCGTGAAGGTGCCGGTGGTGGCCGTGCTGCGCGACCACACCCGCATGCTGGTGCTGGGCACGCTGATGGCCATGGCCACCTTCGTGCTGTTCTACCTGATGACGGTGTTCACCCTGAGCTGGGGCACCACCGCGCTGGGCTACACGCGCAAGGACTTCCTGATACTGCAGCTGTTCTCGGTGCTGTTCTTCGGCCTGACCATACCCGTCACCGCGCTGGTGGCGGACCGCTACGGCCGCCGCCTGACGCTGATCGTGGTGTCCGCGCTGATCATGGCCTTCGGCCTGGTGCTGGCGCCGCTGTTCGGTTCCGGCAGCACGGTGGAAGTGACGCTGGCCATGTCGATCGGCCTGGGCCTGATGGGCATGACGTATGGCCCGCTGGGCACCATGCTGTCCGAGCTGTTCCCGGCGGAAGTGCGCTACACCGGCGCCTCGCTCACGTTCAACCTGGCCGGCATCCTGGGCGCCTCGCTGGCGCCCTACGCGGCCACCTGGCTGGCCACGCATTACGGCCTGGGCTACGTCGCCTACTACCTGTCCACTGCGGCGGGCCTGAGCCTGATCGCGCTGCTGCTGTGCCGATCGCGCAATTGATGGCGTGACGTGGCGGCGGGTTACGGCTCCGCCTAACCCGCCCTACGCGGCTGAAAATACCCGGAATTGTGAAACATGCGTAGGGCGGGTTAGACGCGCAGCGTCGTAACCCGCCAAACTTTGATCCGCCGCAAACCTCGCAATCTCACACCCCTTAGGCTCATCCTGTCACCATGACAAGGACAAGCCATGCCCAACTATCGTCGTCTCTACCTCCCCGGCGGCAGCTACTTCTTCACGGTGGTCACCGAACAGCGCCGACCCATCCTGTGCGAATTGCCTCTGCGCGCCGCACTGAAACGCGCGATAGCCTCGGTGCGCCGCAAGCATCCATTCCACATCGCCGGCATGGTCCTCCTCCCTGACCACCTGCACATGATCTGGACCCTGCCCGAAGGCGACAGCGATTTCCCTTTGCGGGTGCGGTTGATCAAATCGCACATGAGCAAAGCCTGCAGCGCGCTACTGCCGGATTCAGCGCCGAATCCGCGCCGCCAGCGCAAGCAATGCAGCGCCTTATGGCAGCACCGCTACTGGGAGCATGCATTGCAGTCGGAGGATGATTTCAGGTTCCATCTCGATTATGTGCACTGGAATCCGGTCAAGCACGGGCTGGTGCAGCGCGTGCGGGACTGGCCCTGGTCGAGTTTTCATCGCTATGTGGCGGAGGGCGTCTATCCGCAGGACTGGTGTGCGCCGGCCGATGTGGCGGGTTACGCGCTGGCGCGCTAACCCGCCCTACGATGCCCCGGACGGTCGACGATTGCGTAACCCGCCAATGTTTGGCAAGTACGTAGGTTGACGTATGTCTTAGTTTGCGCGCAATGGTTAATCTCATGTCAATAGTGAACCACAACATGAGAGAGGCCCGGAATGACGACGATACGAAAACGAGCGCTATGCGCCATGCTGGCCGCCGCGCCCATGCTGGCGCAGGCCGGTGCAACCATCAAGGTAGGCGAGGATAAGTCGGTCAGCGTGGGCTTCGGCATGCGCGGCTCTTATTCCAGCATCGAGGACGGCGCCTCCAACGGCACCTCGCGCTCGAATGACCTGAACCTGGACAGCGCCCGCCTGTTCTTCGGCGCTTCGCTGAACAAGAACATCAAGGGCATGTTCAACACCGAGTGGGACGGCGACAAGATCCGCGTGCTCGACGCGGCGGGCCAGTTCGCCATCTCGCCCGAACTCAATATCTGGGCCGGCCGCCTGCTCTCGCCGAGCGACCGCGCCAACATGGCCGGGCCTTACTACTCGCTGGGCGGCGGCTACTGGGCCGGCGTCTCTTCCCGCTACGGCTACAACGGCGGCATCTTCCGTGGCCGCGACGACGGCGTGGTCGTCTGGGGCAATGTGCTCGAGGGCGGCAAGCTGGGCTACTCCTTCGGCGCCTTCGAGGGCCACACCTTCGGCATCGGCTCGCTGACCCAGAACCAGGCCAAGGCCGCCGGCGTGAAAACCTCCGACTCGCTGATGTACGCGGGCCGCCTGCAGTACGACTTCTGGGACGCGGAACCGGGCTACTACGGCACCGGCAACTACCTCGGCGGCAAGGACATCCTGGCCATCGGCATGGCCGCGCGCCAGCAGAAGGACGGCGTGCTGACGGTGTCCCGCGTGGGCGACTACAGCGCCTGGAACGTCGACTTCCTGCTGGAGAAGCGCATCCCCGGTTCGGGCGCCGTCGCCGTCGAAGCGGCTTACTACGACTACGACACGGACAACGTCATCAAGTCCGAGCAGGGCGAAGCCTGGTCCGCAGGCGTGTCCTACATCTTCGACCAGGGCCTGGGCTGGGGCAAGCTGCAGCCCTTCGCGCGCTTCCAGAAATTCAAGCCGGACACCAACCTCAATACGCGCCAGAGCGACATTGGCGTGAACTACATCATCGACGGTTACAACGCGCAGATCAGCGCCGTGTACTCGCGCACCAAGGTCGCGGCCGCACCGGACCAGAACAAATTCGTCGTCGCGCTGCAACTCCAATATTGAACCCACACTTTACGAGGCCCGCCATGCAAACTCGCCGCACATTTATCGCCACCTTCACCCAGATCGCCGCCGGCGCCGTCATGCTGATCGGAGGCGTTTCCGCGCAAGCGGCCGACACCATCAAGGTCGGCATCCTGCATTCCCTGTCGGGCACCATGGCCATTTCCGAAACGTCGCTCAAGGACGTGGCCTTGATGACCATCGACGAAATCAACGCCAACGGCGGCGTGCTGGGCAAGAAGCTCGAAGCCGTGGTGGTGGACCCGGCCTCGAACTGGCCGCTGTTCGCCGAAAAGGCGCGCCAGCTGATCGCCAAGGATAAAGTCGCCGCCGTCTTCGGCTGCTGGACCTCGGTGTCGCGCAAGTCCGTGCTGCCGGTGTTCAAAGAGCTGAACAGCGTGCTGTTCTACCCGGTGCAGTATGAAGGCGAGGAGCTGGAGAAGAACGTGTTCTACACCGGCGCCGCGCCCAACCAGCAGGCCATTCCCGCCGTGGAGTACCTGATGAGCAAGGATGGCGGCTCGGCCAAGCGCTTCGTCCTGCTGGGCACCGACTATGTGTATCCGCGCACCACCAACAAGATCCTGCGCGCCTTCCTGAAAAGCAAAGGCGTGAAGGACAGCGACATCGACGAGGTCTACACTCCGTTCGGCCACGCGGACTACCAGACCATAGTCGCCAACATCAAGAAGTTCTCGGCGGGCGGCAAGACGGCGGTGATCTCCACCATCAACGGCGACTCCAATGTGCCGTTCTACAAAGAGCTGGGCAATGCCGGCCTGAAGGCGACCGACGTGCCGGTGGTGGCGTTCTCGGTGGGCGAGGAGGAACTGCGCGGCGTGGACACCAAGCCGCTGCTGGGCCACCTGGCGGCATGGAACTACTTCGAGTCGGTGAAGAACCCGGTCAATTCGGAATTCATCAAGAAGTGGAAGGCCTACGCCGTCGCCAAGAAGCTGCCCAACGCCAGCACCGTCGTGACCAACGACCCGATGGAAGCAACCTATGTCGGCATCCATATGTGGAAGCAGGCGGTGGAGAAGGCCGGCACCACGGACACCGACAAGGTGATCGCCGCGATGGGCGGCCAGAGCTTCAAGGCGCCGTCCGGCTTCACCCTGACCATGGACCAGACCAACCACCACCTGCACAAGCCGGTGATGATAGGCGAGATCAAGGGCGACGGTCAGTTCAGCGTGGTGTGGAAGACCAAAGACCCGCTGCGCGCACAGCCATGGAGCCCCTTCATCAAGGGTAACGAAGGCAAACAGAAGATGTGATGATGACGACCGCGACTCTTAAAGTGGCGCGGCGCGCGGTCGTCGCCGCTGCGCTCTGCCTGCAAGCCCTGGCTGCGCATGCCGCCATCGATCCCGCGCTGCTCGCTCCGCTGGCCGGCGGCGATCCGGACGCCCGCATTGAAGCGGTCGGTAAGATCGCCGCGCTGGCGGATGCGGATGCGCTCAAAGTCCTGCAGGCGCTGAACGGCGACACGCTGTACGCCACGCCGGACGGCGTCATCCTCGTCGTTGACGGCGACAAGGCCTGGAACCCCGCCACCGGCGCCGCCGGCCCCGTGCCGGACGGCGTGGACGGCGTGGTCGTCAACAACCGCCTGCGCGGCGCGGTGGAGGGCGCGCTGTCGGGCATGGCGCTGCTGTCGCCGGACCGCGAACAGCGCCTGGCCGCAGCCCTGCAGCTGCAGGCCAAATCCGCCGACGCCGCCCAGGCGCCGCTGATACGCAAAGCCTACGCGCTTGAGAAAGACACTGCCATCAAGGCCATCATGCTGTCCCTGGTCGCCACCGCCGATCTGCAGTCGCCCGACGCCGCCGTGCGCAAGGCCGCCGTCTCCGCGCTGGCCGACAGCGGCGGCGCCGCGCTGCGCCCGGTGCTGCAAGCCATGCTGGCGCAGCAGGACGGCAGCTACGCCGAACCCGACGCCTCGGTGCGCGCCGCCGTTGTCGATGCGCTGGACCTCATCGACAGCCGCATCGCCCGCACGGAATTCGTCGGCAAGCTGTTCTACGGCGTGTCGCTGGGCAGCGTGCTGCTGCTGGCCGCGCTCGGCCTGGCCATTACCTTCGGCCTGATGGGCATCATCAACATGGCGCACGGCGAACTGCTGATGATAGGCGCGTACACCACCTATCTGTGCCAGTCCCTGTTCCGCAACTACTTCCCCGGCGCGCTGGACTGGTATCTAGCCGCCGCACTGCCCGCCGCCTTCCTGGTGGCGTTCGCGGTCGGCGTGGCGCTCGAGCGCACGGTAATCCGCTGGCTTTACGGGCGCCCGCTGGAAACCCTGCTGGCCACCTGGGGCATCAGCCTGATGCTGATGCAGCTGGTGCGCACCATCTTCGGCGCGCAGAACGTGGAAGTGGCCAACCCGTCCTGGATGTCCGGCGGCGTGACCGTGCTTGGCTCGCTGGTGCTGTCGTACAACCGCATCGCCATCATCGCCTTCGCCGTCGTGGTGGTGGCCGCCGTGTGGCTGATACTGAACAAGACCCGCCTCGGCCTGTTCGTGCGCGCCGTCATGCAGAACCGCCGCATGGCCGACTGCGTGGGCGTGCCCACCGGCCGCATCGACATGATGACCTTTGGCCTCGGCTCCGGCATCGCCGGCCTGGGCGGCGTGGCGCTGTCCCAGCTCGGCAACGTGGGGCCGGACCTCGGGCAGGCCTATGTGGTGGACTCCTTCATGGTGGTGGTGCTGGGCGGCGTGGGCCAGCTGGCCGGCACCCTGATCGCCGCGCTGGGCCTGGGCGAAGTGAACAAATTCCTTGAACCGCTGGCTGGCGCCGTCATGGCCAAGATCGCCATCCTCGTGTTCATCATCATCTTCATCCAGCGCAGGCCGCAAGGGCTGTTTGCGATGAAAGGCAGGAGCGTAGAATGAGCACCCCACTGTATTCCTCCCGCGCGTGGACGCTGATCTGCGCCGCCGTGGCGGTGGCCGCGCTGCTGCCGGTGCTGAACCTGGCCTTCCCGGCGGGGCATGCGCTGCACGTGTCCAGCTACGCCATGGGCCTGATCGGCAAATTCATGTGCTACGCGCTGGCCGCGCTGGCGCTGGACCTGGTGTGGGGCTACACCGGCATCCTGTCGCTGGGCCACGGCGTGTTCTTCGCGCTGGGCGCCTACGCCCACGGCATGTACCTGATGCGCGCCATCGGCCGCGACGGCGTCTACCAGAGCACGCTGCCGGACTTCATGGTCTTCCTCGACTGGAAAACCTATCCCTGGTACTGGTCCATGACGGACAATTTCTGGTACTGCATGGCGCTGGTGGTGCTGGTGCCGGGCGTGCTGGCCTTCGTGTTCGGCTACTTCGCCTTCCGCTCGCGCATCAAGGGCGTGTACTTCTCCATTATCACGCAGGCCATGACCTATGCCTTCATGCTGCTGTTCTTCCGCAACGACACCGGCTTTGGCGGCAACAACGGCTTCACCGACTTCAAGCGCATCCTCGGCTTCAGCGTCACCGCCCCCGGCACCAAGGCCGTGCTCTACCTGGTCACGCTGGGCTTCCTCGCCGGCGCGCTGGTGCTGTGCCGCTGGATCGTCACGTCAAAACTGGGCCGCGTGCTGCAGGCCGTGCGCGACTCCGAATCGCGCCTCATGTTCATCGGCTACAACCCGATGTGGTTCAAGCTGTTCGTGTGGACCTTGTCGGCGGTGCTGTGCGGCATAGCAGGCGCGCTGTACGTGCCGCAGGTGGGCATCATCAACCCGTCCGAAATGTCGCCCGCGAACTCCATCGAGATGGTGATCTGGGCGGCAGTGGGCGGGCGCGGCACGCTGGTCGGCCCCATCATCGGCGCCTTCACCGTGAACGGGCTGAAAAGCTGGTTCACCGCCGCCTTCCCGGACCTGTGGCTGTTCGCACTCGGCCTCCTGTTCATCCTCGTCACGCTGTTCATGCAGAAGGGCATACTTGGCTTGATGGAAAAACTGAAACGGGGCGCACCGCCGCCCGAGCCGGAGCCTGCATCCGAAGCCGCGCCAGCACCTGCCGCCGTCCCTGCGAAGGAGGCAGCATGAGCGTCAAACGCGAAGGGCTGGACACGGAACACGGCGTCATCCTCTACCTGGACGACATCACCGTTTCCTTCGACGGCTTCAAGGCGCTCAATAAACTGAGCCTGGATATCGCGGTGGGCGAGCTGCGCTGCATCATCGGTCCCAACGGCGCGGGCAAGACCACCATGATGGACGTCATCACCGGCAAGACGCGGCCCACTTCCGGCAGCGCCTTCTTCGGCCAGACCTACGACCTGGCGGGCATGACGGAATACGACATCGCGCACGCCGGCATAGGCCGCAAGTTCCAGCGGCCCACGGTGTTCGAGCAGCACACGGTGTTCGAAAACCTGGAGCTGGCCGCCAAGATGGACAAGCGTGTGCGGCCCACGCTGTTCGCGCGCCTGAGTTCCGAGCAGCGCGACAAGATCGCCGAGATCCTGCGCCTGATACGCCTGAACGGGCAGGAGGACCGCCTGGCCGGGTTGCTGTCGCACGGCCAGAAGCAGTGGCTGGAGATAGGCATGCTGCTGATGCAGGAGCCGCAGCTGATACTGCTGGACGAGCCGGTGGCCGGCATGTCGGACGCGGAAACGGCGCGCACCGCCGAGCTGCTCAACGAATTGCGCGGCAAGCATTCCATCATGGTGGTGGAGCACGACATGGGCTTTGTCGCGGAGATTGCGCAGCAGGGCGAGGTGACGGTACTGCACGAGGGATCGGTGCTGGCGCAGGGCCGCATGGACCAGGTGCAAGCCGATGAACGCGTGATTGAAGTCTATCTGGGACGCTAGGGAGCCATATGCTGCAAGTCGAACAAGTGAACCAGTACTATGGCTCGTCGCACACGCTGCGTGGCGTGTCGCTGACGGTGGAGAAGGGCGAGTGCCTGACGCTGCTGGGGCGTAACGGCGTGGGCAAGACCACGCTGCTCAAATGCCTGACCGGCGTGCTGCCGGTGGCGCGCGGCAAAGTGACGTTCAACGGGCGCGACATCACGCGCCTGAAGCCGCACCAGCGCGCGGCGGCGGGCATCGCCTACGTGCCGCAGGGGCGGGAGATTTTCGCGCGGCTCACGGTGGAGGAAAATCTGCTTATGGGCATGGCCACCCTGTCGCGGCGCGAAGCGGCCACCATCAGCGGGGAAGTGTACGAGCTGTTTCCCGTGCTGAAGGAGATGCTGGGACGGCGCGGCGGGGATCTCTCGGGCGGGCAGCAGCAGCAGCTCGCCATTGCGCGCGCCATGCTGGCCAGGCCCAAGCTGATTATCCTGGATGAACCGACGGAGGGCATCCAGCCTTCCATCATCAAGGACATCGAGCGGGTGATACGGCTGCTGCGGCAGCGCGGGGATATCGGCATCCTGCTGTGCGAGCAGTATTTCGACTTCGCGCGCGCGCTGGCGGACAACTTCGTGGTGCTGTCGCGCGGGGAAGTTGTCGCCGCCGGAGCTCCGGAGCTGATGGACGGCGAAGACGTGCGGCGGCATTTGGCGGTGTGACGGAGCCGGCGGGTTACGTGCTGCGCACTAACCCGCCCTACGGCGTTTGAATCTGCCGCCGAGGATACGTAGGGCGGGTTAGCGGGGCGCGCCGAGCGCAGCGTAACCCGCCGCGCTCGCCGCCGGCTCACGCGCTCGCCGCCATCGCCTCCGCCGAGCCGCGCAGCTTGTTGATGGCGAGGGACGCCGCAGCCGTGCGCGTCTCCACGCCCAGCTTCTCGAACACATGCTCCAGGTGCTTGTTCACCGTGCGCGGGCTGGTGCCGAGGATGTCGCCGATGTCCCGGTTGGTCTTCCCCTTGATCACCCAATGCAGCACCTCGGACTCGCGCATGGTCAGCTTGAACAGCGCCACCAGCGCCTGCACCTGCGCCGCGTCCGATTCCTCGCGCAGCACCACCATCCACTGCTCCTGGTTGTTCACGTCCGCCGCGCTGAAGATCAGCCGCGCCGCGCCCTGGATCACGTTCAGCGGCGGATAGTCCTGCCCCGCGCGCCGCGCCTCCACCGTGGCCGCCAGCCACGCGGTCAGCTCTGCCGGCGTATCGGCCAGCTGCCCCGTGCCCGGCAAGCCGAAATAATTCTGCATCAGCTGCCGCGCCAAGGGCGTCTGCCACACGATGCGCCCGGTGCGCGGCCCTATCGCCAGCGTGGCGTTGCCGAAGGCGTCGAGCGCACTGCGCGCCTGGTTCATCAGCCGCGCCGTCTGCAAGTGCGCGGCGATGCGCGCCAGCACCTCGCTCTGCCGCACCGGCTTGCTCACATAGTCCGTACCGCCCGCGTTGAAGGCCGCCAGCACATGCTCGGTCTCGGTCAGTCCGGTCATGAAAATAATCGGCACATGCCGCGTGGCGATCTGCGCGCGCAATTGGCGGCAGGTCTCAAAGCCGTCCATGCCCGGCATAACCGCGTCCAGCAGGATAATGTCCGGTACCGCCTGCGCGCAGCGCTCCAGCGCGGCCGCGCCGCTGTTCGCCACCAGCACCGTGAAGCCGGATTCGTCCAGCGCGTCGTGCAGCACGGCGAGGTTTTCCGGCACGTCGTCTACGATCAGCACCAGGTGGCCGGGGCGGTGCTCAAACTGCTTCGGTATCATGGTTGACTCCTTTTTTCTGTTCATGTTGTTCCAGCAGGCGCGCCATCGCATCCAGCTGGAAGCGGGCCGCGTGGCCGCGCATGGCGGCAATGAAGGCTGAGTATTGCGGTCCGAGCATGGCGATTTCGTCCAGCTGGTGGACGATGCCGCGCACATAGCCCAGCTTGAGCTGCGCGCGCAAGGGCTCCAGCTGCGCGGCGGGTGGGAAGATGAGCGCAGGCTGCGCCGCGGTTCCCGGCTCCACGATCTCGCTGCTGATGCCCTTGGGCGCCGCGTGCGATATCCATTCCAGCTGCAGGCGGCGGCCTATCCAGTCCAGCAGCTCGGCCACGTTCACCGGCTTGACGAAGAAATCTTCGGCGGCGATGGCGGCCGGGTTTTCCAGACCCTTGTCATAGGCATTGGCGGAGACGATGGCGATCGGCACGTCGGACTGGTGCACCTTGCGGATAATGTGGCTCGCTTCCCAGCCGTCCATCACCGGCATGGCCAGGTCCATCAGGATCAGGTCCGGGCCGAAGGCCGCGTAGTTCTCCACGCAGTCCGCGCCCGACACCGCCTGCGCCATCTCGAAGCCCAGCGGCGCCAGGATGTTGACCAGCAGCTCGCGGTCCACGCGTTCGTTGTCCACCACCAGCACCTTGCGGCGCCGGCCCGCGTAGCCGGTGCGCACCGGTTCCGGCGCGCCGTCCGCGCGCGCTTCCGTGTGCACGCGCGGCAGCATCAGCCGGATCTTGAACACGCTGCCGCTGCCTGGCGTGCTGTCGAGCGTGAGTTCGCCGCCCATGAGCTGCGTCAGCATTTTGCTGATCGGCAGGCCCAGGCCGGTGCCGGCGGCCCCCGCCTGGTCGCCGGCGCTGCCGCGCGTGAAGGGCTCGAAGATGCGTTCGCGTTCCGCGTCCAGGATGCCGGGGCCGCTGTCCTCCACCTCGAACGCGGCCATGTCGCGCGCGTAGCGCACCCTGAACACGATGCCGCCGTGCTCCGTGAACTTGACCGCGTTGCCGAGGATGTTGATCAGGATCTGGCCGAGCCGCTTGCGGTCCGCGCGCACCACGCGCGGCAGCTCGCCTGTCAGCTCGTAGCGGAAGGACAGCCCTTTGCTGCTGGCCTGCTGCTCGAACATGCGCACGATCTGGCCGATAAAGTCCGGGAACTTCACCTCCTTCAGGTCGAAACTGAGCTTGCCGCCTTCGATGCGCGCGATATCGAGCGTGCCTTCGATCAGCGACAGCAGGTGCTCGCCGCTGCCGCGTATCACGCGGATGGCCTGCTGGCGGTGCTCGGGTATCGACGGGTCGTTGTCGAGCAGTTGCGCGTAGCCCAGGATGCTGTTGAGCGGCGTGCGGATCTCGTGGCTGATGCCGGCGATATAGCGGCTCTTGGCCTGGTTGGCCTGGTCGGCCTGCTTCTTTGCCTGCTGCAGCTGCGCGTCGGTCTGGCCGTGCAGTTCGATCTCGCGCGTCAGCAAGCCGGTCTGGCGGTTGGATTCCTCCTGTGCCACGCGGCGGCTTTCACTGGTGAGCACCAGCCACCACGCCACGATGCCGCTGGCCAGCAGCAGCGCGCCGAAGATCTTGATGAAGGCCAGCCGCAGCTGCGGCAGCAGGGTGGATCCGGCCTCGATCAGCAGCCGTTCCTCGTGCACGTAGATCAGGCCAAGCAGGCCGCCCAGGAACAGCACCGTCACCATCATCAGCAGCAGGTAGTGACCCAGGCCGCTGGTAATGTAGGGCCACATGGACTTGGGCAGCAGGGCCTTCATGGCACTGTCCCACTGCGCGGTAAAGCGCGCGTGCGGCTTGCACACGTCGTTGCAGCGCGCGTCCAGGCAGCAGCACAGGGAGCAGATCGGCCCCTGGTAGGCCGGGCAGTGCGCCATGTCCTCCTGCTCGTATTCGCGGGAGCAGATGCAGCAGACCTTGTTGAGCGTCGCCGCCGGCGCGGGCTGGCGCGCGATGTAGTACTTGCCCTTGGTGGCGATGGCGATCAGCGGCGAGGCGATGAAGGCCGTGCCCAGCGCGATGAAGGCAGAGAAGGCCTGCGCCTGCGCGCCGAACAGCCCTGCGAAGGCGGCCACCGACAGGGCGGAGGCCAGCACCATGGCGCCCACGCCCACCGGGTTGATGTCGTACAGGTAGGCGCGGCGGAACTCGATGCCCTTGGGGCTCAGGCCCAGCGGCTTGTTCACCACCAGGTCCGCCACCACGGCGGTGATCCACGAGATGGCGATGTTGGAGTACAGCCCCAGCACCTGGTCCAGCGCCTGGAACACATCCAGTTCCATCAGCAGCACGGCGATCAGCGCGTTGAACACCGCCCACACCACGCGTCCCGGATGGCTGTGCGTGAGGCGGGCGAAGAAGTTGGACCAGGCCAGCGAACCGGCGTAGGCGTTGGTGATATTGATTTTGACCTGGGAGATGATGACGAAGAAGGCCGTCACCAGCACGGCGGCGGTGGGGCTGGAGAACACCTGCTGGAAGCCCGCCAGGTACATCTGGTTGGGATTGACCGCCTGGGCCAGCGACACGCCGCTATTGATGGCCAGTACGGCCAGCAGCGCGCCGCCCAGCATCTTGGCGATGCCCAGCAGGATCCAGCCGGGACCGGCGGCCAGCACGCCCAAGTGCCACTGGATGCGGTTCTTCGCGGTCTTCTCCGGCATGAAGCGCAGGAAGTCCACCTGTTCGCCGATCTGCGTGATGAGGGCCACGCCGACGGCGGTGGCGGCGCCGAACATGAGGATGTTGAACTTGCCGTTGTCCGGCGACTGGCCAGCGAAGCTGCCCAGCTGCGACAGCAGTTCCGGCTTCTTGGCGATGATGGCGATGAAGGGCAGCACTAGCAGCACCAGCCACACCGGCTGCGAAATCATCTGGATGCGGCTGATGAGCGTTACCCCGTGCGTCACCAGCGGTATCACCACCAGCGCGCTGGCCATATAGCCCAGGTAGAGCGGCAGGTGGAAATACAGCTCCAGCGCATAGGCCATGATGGCCGCCTCCAGCGCGAACAGGATGAAGGTGAAGGAGGCGTAGACGAAGGACGAGATGGTGGAACCGATGTAGCCGAAGCCGGCGCCGCGCGTGAGCAGGTCCATGTCCACGCCGTATTTGGCGGCATAGTAGCTGATCGGCAGGCCGGTGAGGAAGATGATAAGCCCCACCGCCATGATCGCCCAGAAGGCGTTGATAAAGCCGTAGTTGACGGCGATGGTGCCGCCTATCGCTTCCAGCACCAGGAAAGAGATGGCGCCGAAGGCGGTGTTCGAGACGCGGAACACCGACCATTTTCGGAACGAGCGAGGCGTGTAGCGCAGCGCGTAGTCTTCTATGGTTTCGTTGGCCACCCAGGTGTTGTAGTCGCGGCGTATCTTGACGATGCGCTGCGGCGGTTCCTGATCGGCCACGCCCGTTTTTGGTGCAGACACCGTCATTTCACATTCCCAGGTAGCGTAGTCCTGGTATGTCTAGCAAGATTTACGCCTGGGAGGCGGATTACTGCACCAGCAGCCGCTCCAGTATCTGGTCCCGGTGCGTCATGACGAAATCGACAAAGACCGGTTCCTTCAGGGTCAGGCGCACCAGGCCGGGGAGCAGGGCGTAGGAATAGGTGGCCAGCGTGCGCATGGCCGCGTCGTTGCCCAGCAGCGCGCGCGCGTTGCCGTTGGCCTTCCCGCCCAGCATGGGCAGGATTTGTTCGCGGTGCCGGGTCAGCACCTGGGTCAGGGGGATCATCAGTTTGTCTGGATTCATGTCGGCCTCGCGCGTGGAAAGGAGCTTCGATAATGGCGCGGGCCGGAAGCGGATGTTCTGCGCTGGCGCAAACTGGTGCAAAAAACTGGCATGGTAGTTGCATCGTGGGAGGAACCAACCCTTCAACCTTGAAAGGAATCACCATGCTGCAATCGACCCACACGCAGGACGCGCATATGGCGCTGAGCGCCCAGATCGTCACCGCCAAGGCCATGAAGGATTTAACGTGGGCGCAGCTGGCGGAGGGCACGGGCCTGAGCGTGCCCTATGTGACGGCGGCCTTGCTGGGCCAGCACGCATTGCCGAAGCCGGCCGCACTGGCCGTGGCCGAGCGGCTCGGCCTCGATGCGCAGGCGGCTGCGCTGCTGCAAACCATCCCGCTGCGCGGCAGCATACCCGGCGGCGTGCCGACCGATCCCACCATCTACCGCTTCTACGAAATGGTGCAGGTCTACGGCACCACGCTCAAGGCGCTGGTGCATGAGCAGTTTGGCGACGGCATCATCAGCGCCATCAACTTCAAGATGGACATCCAGAAGGTGGACGATCCGGAGGGCGGCTCGCGCGCCATCATTACGCTGGACGGGAAATTCCTGCCTTACAAACCGTTCTGAGTGAGGGAGCGCAGTTCGGCGCGCAGGGCGGCGGCGCGTTCGGCGCCCACGCCGGCTTCGTATTCGGCCTGCGCCTGCGCCCAGTAGCCGTGGGCTTCCTCGAACTTGGCCTGGCCTGCGGCGGTGAGGGAGAACACCAGCTTGCGGCTGTTTTCCGGATCCGGCGCCTGCAGCACGTAGCCGTCGCGCGCGAGCGGCTTGATGGCGCGCACCAGGCTGGTCCTGTCCATCACCATGCGCTCGGACAGCTGCTGCATGCCGATGCCGGGCAGGGCGCGGATATGCGCCAGCAGGCTGTATTGCGAGGTGGCCAGGCCGGACGGCGCCAGGTGGCGGTCGTACAGCGAGGTGACGTGGCGCGCCGCCTGCCGCAGCGCGAAGCAGTTGCAGAGCGGGGTGTCGAGATCGGCGGTGCTCATGGACGCTCCTTGAGCTGGATGCTGTCAATCAGGCTGGCCAGCGTGCGCGCGGCCAGCCGTGCTTCGAAGCCGGCTTGCGCGTCGTCCAGTACTTCGGCCATGCTCTCCTTGATATGGTCGCTCACCGGGCATACCGGCTGCACGTCGTAGTCGTGGATGGCGAAGGTGGCAGGGGCGGCGCTGGCGCGGTAGATGTCGAGCAGCGAAACGTCCTGCGGCGGGCGGGCCAGTGTGCAGGCGCCGTTCTTGCCGCGCGTGGCGGAAACGATGCCGGCCTTGGCCAGCTTGGCGATGGAGCGGCGCACAAAGGTCGGCTCGGCGTTGACGCTGCCGGCCAGGATGGCCGACGTGACGTCCTCGCCATAGCGGTAGCCGAGTACGGCCGCGATGTGGGCGGCGACGGTAAATTGGACGTTCTTCTGTGACATGGTAGAGCTTTCGGACGGGCTTTCAGCGGCAAGTGTAACGTATGTGGCGGCGGCCTGGCGGGTTACGCGCTTTCGCGCTAACCCGCCCTACGCAGTGGCACGGCGGCTCGTGCATTCGTAGGGCGGGTTAGCGTGCGCAGCACGCGTAACCCGCCATGCACGCGTCAAACCGGCGCCTGCCCCCAGCCCCCGCCGAGCGCGCGTATCAGCGCCACGGTGGTCACCGCGCGCTGTCCGCGCAGCTGCACCGCCGCGCGCTCCACCGCCGCCAGATTGCGCTGCGCGTCCAGCAGCTCCAGGTAGCTCGAGCGTCCCGCGCTGTACAGCTTCTGCGCCAGCTCGGCCGAGCGGCGCGCCGACAACACGGCCTCCTCGATCTGCCCTGCCTGCCCCGCCAGTATGCGCAGGCCCGCCAGATTATCTTCAACCTCCGCAAACGCCACCAGCACGCTTTGCCGGTACGCCGCCACCGACTCGTCCAGCACCGCTTCGCTGCGCGCCACATTGGCCTTGTTGCGGCCGCCGTCTATCAGCGGCGCCGACAGCAGCGCGCCCAGCAGCCAGGAACGGCTGCTGATCTTGAACACGTCCGAAAACGCGCCGCCCACGCCACCGCCCGAGGCGCCGATGTTCAGCGCCGGGAACATGGCCGCGCGCGCCACGCCGATGCGGGCGTTGGACGCTTCCATCACGCGCTGCGCGGCGGCGATGTCCGGACGCCGTTCCAGCAGCGCGGACGGCAGCCCTGCCGGGATGGCCGGCATCAGCGCCGTATCCAGCAGCGGGCTGGCGCCTGCCGTGAAATCGGCCGCCGGTTTCCCCAGTAGCACCGCCAGCGCATGCTCGGTGGTGGCGCGCTGGCGCTGCAGGCCGATGGCTTCGGCCCGCGTGGAGGACAGCTCCGTCTTGGCCCGCGCCAGGTCGAATTCGCCGATGTCGCCCAGGTCGAAACGGCGCTGGTTGACCTTCACGTTCTCCTCGCGCGTCTGCACGGTGCGCGCCAGCGTTTCCAGTTCGGCGTCGGTGGCGCGCAGGCGGAAGTAGGTCTGCGCCACGTCGGCCTGCAGGGCCAGCAGCACGGAGCGGTAGGTCGCTTCGGCTGCCGCTGCGTCGCCGTGCGCGGCCGACACATTGGACGCCACGCGCCCGAACAGGTCCACCTCGTAGCTGGCCGTCAGCTTGGCCGTGTAGCCGGTGTGTGGCGACATGGGCGTGCCGGCCGGCAGTCCGGCCTGTGTGGGCGAGGACAGGGCACGCTGCGCGCCAGCGCTTGCGCCCACTTGCGGCACGCGGTCCGCCTCGGCGATGCCGGCGATGGCGCGCGCCTGCTTCACGCGGGCCGTGGCGCCGGCCAGGCTGGCGTTGTTGCGCGTGGCCTCGGTGACCAGCGCATTCAGCGCCGGGTCGTTGAAGGCCAGCCACCATTCGCCGCGCGGCTGCTGCTCTGCGGCGCGGGCCTGCCGCCATTGCGTGCCGTCGGCGGCGGTCTGCACGGCGCCGGTGGCGGCGCCCTGCGGCGCCTCCTTGAATGCCACGGGGACGGCGATGTCCGGCTGCTTGAACGCCGGCGCGGCGCAGGCGCTCAGCAGCAGGGCTGCGAGCAAGGGCGCCAGCAACGGCGCGGCGCGGTTGGAAAAGTTTTTCATATCAATGTCCTTCCAGGTTGGCTGCCGGCGCTTCCAGCGCATCGCCGGCGGCGGCGCGTTTGCTTTCCAGGCGCTTGGCCAGGGTGCGCAGCAGCACGTAGAACAGCGGCGTGAGGAACAGGCCGAAGAAGGTCACGCCCAGCATGCCGGCGAAGACCGCCACGCCCATTGCGTGGCGCATCTCGGCGCCTGCGCCGTGCGAGAACACCAGCGGCAGCACACCCATAATGAAGGCGATCGACGTCATCAGGATGGGGCGCAGGCGCAGGCGGCACGCTTCCAGCGCCGCTTGCAGCACGGTGCGTCCGTGGTGCTCCAGCTCGCGGGCGAATTCCACGATCAGGATGGCGTTCTTGGACGCCAGCCCCACCAGCACGAACAGCGCAATCTGCGTGAAGATGTTGTTGTCGCCGCCGGTCAGCTTCACGCCGACCAGCGCGCTCATGATGGACATCGGCACGATCAAAATCACCGTCAGCGGCAGCGTCCAGCTTTCGTACTGGGCGGCCAGCACCAGGAACACCAGCAGCACGCACAGCGGGAACACATAGACCAGCGTATTCCCGGCCAGGATGTTCTGGTAGGTCAGCTCGGTCCATTCATACGTCACGCCCTGCGGCAGCACTTCCTGCGCAATGCGTTCCAGCGCCGCCTGCGCCTGGCCGGACGAGTAGCCCGGCGCCGGACCGGCGTTCACGTCGGCCGCCGTGTAGGCGTTGAAGCGCTGCACGCGGTCCGGCCCATAGCTGTCGCTGATGCGCATGAGCGAGGACAGGGGAATCATTTCGCCCTTGTCGCTGCGAACCTTCAGCTGCGCCACGTCTTCCACGTGCGAGCGGAATTGCGCATCCGCCTGCACGCGCACTTGATAGGTGCGGCCGAACTGGTTGAAGTCGTTCACGTACAGCGAACCGAGGTTGATCTGCAAGGTCTGGTAGATGGTCGCCAGCGGCACGCCCAGCTGCTTGGCCTTGTCGCGGTCGATGTCCGCATACAGCTGCGGCACGTTGATCTGGTAGCCGGAGAACACGCCCGCCAGTTCCGGCGCGGCGCGCGCTTTCTGCACCAGCTTCTGCGTCGCCTCGTACAGCGCGTCGTAGCCAAGGTTGCCTCGGTCTTCGACCATCATCTTGAAGCCGCCTATGGTGCCCAGGCCGTTCACTGGGGGCGGCGGAAACACCATCACAAAGGCGTCCTGGATGGAGCCCACGCGCTTGTTGATTTCCGCCGCGATGCCGGGACCGCTCACTTCCTTGGTGTTGCGGGTTTCCGGCGCCAGTTCGCCCACGAAGACGATGCCGGAATTGGGCGCGTTGGTCAGGTCGTTGACCGACAGGCCGGGGAAGGCCACGGTGTTGCGCGCGCCCGGCACGCCCAGCGCGATATCGGCGGTGCGGCGGATGACGGACTCGGTGCGGTTCAGCGAGGCGGCGTCCGGCAGCTGCGCGAAGCCCACCAGGTAGCCCTTGTCCTGCGACGGCACAAAGCCGGCCGGCACCAGCTGGAACATCACGGCGGCCAGCGCCACCAGCACGAGATAGAAGCCGACAGAGGCCGATTTGCGCGCCAGTACGCCTTTCACGCCGCCTTCATAGCGGTGCGATGCGCGGCCGAAGAAGCCGTTGAACCAATTGAAGAAGCGGCCGAAGACCTTGTCCATCACGCGGGTCAGCGCGTCCTTGGGCGCGTCGTGCGGGCGCAGCAGGGCGGCCGACAGGGCGGGCGCCAGCGTCAGCGAGCTGAATGCCGAGATAACGGTGGAAATGGCGATGGTGAGCGCGAACTGGCGGTAGAACTGGCCGGTGAGGCCGGGCACGAAAGCGATAGGGACGAACACGGCGCACAGCACCAGCGCGATGGCGATAATGGGGCCGCTCACTTCCTTCATGGCCTGCACGGTGGCCGCGCGCGGCGTGAGCCCGTTGGCGATATTGCGCTCCACGTTTTCCACCACCACGATGGCGTCGTCCACCACGATGCCGATGGCCAGCACGAGGCCGAACAGCGTCAGCGTGTTGATGGAGAAGCCGAAGCCCAGCATGACGGCAAAGGTGCCCACCACGGATACCGGCACCGCCAGCAGCGGGATGATGGACGCGCGCCAGGTTTGCAGGAACACGATCACCACCAGCACCACCAGCGCGATGGCTTCCAGCAGCGTGTGGATCACGGCAGTGATCGAATCGCGCACGAACATGGTCGGGTCGTAGGCCACGGAGTACTGCACGCCTTGCGGGAACTGCTTGTTCAGCTCCGCCATCTTGGCGCGCACGTCGGCCGACAGCTGCAGGTCGTTGGCGCCCGGCGAGGCGAAGATGGCCAGCGCCACGGCGGGCTTGTTGTCCAGCAGCGCGCGCAGCGCATAGGAACCGGAACCCAGTTCAATCCGGGCCACGTCGCGCAAGCGTGTCAGTGCGCCGTTTTCATTGGTGCGCACGATGATGTTGCCGAAGTCTTCCTCGGTTTTCAGGCGGCCCTGCGTGTTGAGCGTGAGCTGGAACTCGCTGTCCTTGCTGGGCGAGGCGCCCACCACGCCGGCGGCCACTTGCACATTCTGCTCGCGGATGGCGTTGGTGACGTCGGTGGCCGTCATGTTGCGGGCGGCGACTTTTTGCGGGTCGAGCCAGATGCGCATGGCGTAGTCGCCCGAGCCGAGGATGTTGACCTGGCCCATGCCGGGGATGCGCGCCAGCTGGTCCTTCACATTCAGCACCGCGTAGTTGCGCAGATACAGTTCGTCGTAGCTGTTGTCCGGCGAAACCAGGTGCACCACCATGGTCAGGTTGGGCGAGGTTTTCACCGTCGTCACGCCGATCTGGCGCACTTCCTCCGGCAGGCGGGGCAGCGCGCGCTGGACGCGGTTCTGCACTTCGGTTTCCGCCTGCTGGATATTGGTGCCGATCTTGAAGGTGACCGTCAGCTTGAGCGCGCCGTCGGAGGTGTTTTGCGAGGACATGTAGATCATGTGCTCCACACCGTTGATCTGCTCCTCCAGCGGCGCGGCCACCGTTTCGGCGATCACCTTGGGATTGGCGCCCGGGTACTGGGCGGTCACCACCACCGAGGGCGGCACCACGTTGGGGTATTCGGAGATGGGCAGCTTGAAGATGGCGATCAGGCCCGCCACGAACACGATGATGGACAGCACCGCCGCGAAGATCGGTTTGTCCACGAAGAATCGGGAGAAGTTCATGATCAGTTGCCTTTCGCGGCAGCCGGCAGCGCGGCCAGTTTGTCGGCGGCCTGGCCGTCCATCAGCACCATCTGCGGCGACAGCGGCGCGCCGGGACGCACGCGCTGCAAGCCGTTGACGACGATTTTCTCGCCGGCCTTCAGGCCGGAACGCACGATGCGCAGGCCGTCCACGGTCTGGCCCAGCGTCACCTGGCGGTAGTCGGCCTTGTTGTCCGGCGTGACCACGAAGACGAATTTGCGGTTCTGGTCCGTGCCGATGGCCTGCTCATTGATCAGCAGGGCCGCGCCGCGCGCCTGGGCGCCGCTGTCCAGCTGCACCTTGGCGAACAGGCCGGGGGCCAGCAGATTGGCCTCGTTTGCGAACACGGCGCGCATGCGCACGGCGCCGGTGCGCGGGTCCAGCTGGTTGTCCACGAATTCCAGCTTGCCCTCGTGCGGGAAGCCGCTCTCGGTGGCCAGGCCTATGCGCACCTTGACCGGCTGGCCGCCGTGCGCCCGCGCGCCCACGTTCAGATAGGTCGACTCGTCGCCGTCGAAGCTGGCGTAGATCTTGTCGTCCGAGACCACGGAGGTCAGCACGGCGGACGCGTCGATCAGGTTGCCCACGGTGATCTCGGCCTTGCTCACGCGGCCGTCGATAGGGGCGGTCACCTGCGTGTAGCCCAGATTGAGCTTGGCGTTTTCCGCCTGCGCCAGCGCGGCGCGCGCGTTCGCGTCCAGCTCTTTCAGGCTGGAGGCGCGCTCGTCGTACTCGCGCTGGGCGATGGCTTTGTCGGCCAGCAGCTTTTCCGCGCGCGCCAGTTCCAGGCGCGCCAGCTCGGCCTTGGCCTGTGCCGCGTGCGCGGCGGCGTCGGCGCGGTTGGCCTCGGCCTGGAAGGGGCGGGTGTCGATCACGAACAGCACCTGGCCTTTTTTCACCTTGCTGCCGGGCTGGAAATTCACCGCCGTGATGTAGCCGGCCACGCGCGAGCGGATCTGCACCCGTTCGATGGCTTCCAGCCGGCCCGAGAACTCCTGCGTCTCGGTCACGGGTTTTTCCAGCACCACGGCAGCGGTGATGGGGGCGCCCTGTCCGGCGGCGGCTTCTGTAGGCTTGCTGTTGGCGTCGCCGCAGCCGCTCAGGATGGCAGCGGCCAGGCCGGCGGTGGCGAGCAAGGCCACGGTAGGTCGGAGGATCATGGTGATTTCCTTAATGTTGACGACTGTTTTACGGGAAAATGTGTGTATGCACACTTCAATTGAATGTGATTATAATCGTCGCATTTAAGAAGTCAACAAAAAAGCCCTGCGCCGTTTCCGGGGCAGGGCTTTCTTGACGTATCCTGGTGGTGATAGATGGACTTGAACCATCGACCCCAGCATTATGAATGCTGTGCTCTAACCAACTGAGCTATATCACCGAAAGGTTGGTGGTGATAGATGGACTTGAACCATCGACCCCAGCATTATGAATGCTGTGCTCTAACCAACTGAGCTATATCACCGCAACGGCCAGCATTATCGCGGTTTGGGCCGGGGGCTGTCAAGGAAAGCGCCTAAATAATTTGCTGCTGAGCTGTTTTTGATGTCAGTTGCATAACTTCGCGGGGTCAGACCCCTGGGGTCTGACCCCAGGTGTTGATCGCGGCCAGCATCGTCCCGGCCGCGTCCGGCTTCAGGCAATCGATCACCACGCGCTCGGGCATGGAGCGCAGCCAGGTCAGCTGGCGCTTGGCGAGCTGGCGCGTGGCAATGATGCCGGTCTCGCGCATGGTCTTGAAGTCTATCGTGCCGTCCAGGTATTCCCAGGCCTGGCGGTAGCCCACACAGCGCATGGACGGCAGGCCGGGATGCAGGTCGCCACGGCGGCGCAGCTGCTCCACTTCGGTGATCAGGTCGCCGTCTTCGGTTTCCTTCAGCATCAGGTCGAAGCGCTGCGCAATGCGTTCGTGCAGCACGGCGCGGTCGGACGGCTCCAGCGCGAACGACAGCAGCTCGAACGGCAGCTCGGTCTTCTCGCGCAGGGCCAGCAGTTCGGACATGGGCTTGCCGCTGAGCGCGATGATCTCCAGCGCGCGCTGGATGCGCTGGGCGTCGTTGGGCGCCAGGCGGGCGGCGGTGGCGGGGTCCTGCTGCGCCAGGCGCGCGTGCATGGCGGGCCAGCCCTCGCGCGCGGCGTCTTCTTCCAGCGCGGCGCGCAGGGCCGGGTCGGCGCCGGGCAGGTCGTCCAGGCCGTCGGCCAGGCCTTTGAAGTACAGCATGGTGCCGCCCACCAGCAGCGGCAGCTTGCCGCGCGCGGTGATCTCGTCCACCAGGCGCAGGGTGTCGTTGCGGAACTGGGCCACCGAGTAGGAGTCGAGCGGGTCGATGATGTCGATCAGGTGGTGCGGCGCGGCGGCGCGCTCCTCGCGCGTGGGCTTGGCGGTGCCGATGTCCATGCCGCGGTACACCAGCGCCGAGTCGACGGAGATGATTTCGGACGGGATCTGCCGCGCGATGGCCAGCGCGGCGGCGGTCTTGCCGCTGGCGGTGGGACCCATGATGGCCACGGCCAGCGGTTTTTTAGCTTGTTGCGTCATGATGCCTGTCTTGCTGAACTTTGATTACTGGCCGCGCAGGAACAGCTTGTCCAGCGCGTTGATTTCCACCTGCACCCAGGTCGGGCGGCCGTGGTTGCACTGGTCGGCGCGTTCGGTGCTTTCCATCTGGCGCAGCAGGGCGTTCATTTCCTGCACCGACAGGATGCGGTTGGCGCGCACGGCGGTGTGGCAGGCCAGGGTGCCGAGCAGTTCGTTGCGGCGCTCGATGAGCACGCGCGAGCCGCCGAATTCGCGCACGTCGCGCAGCACGTCGCGCGCCAGGGTTTGCGCGTCGGCGTTCTTCAGCAGGGCGGGCACGGTGCGCACCGCCAGCGTGGTGGGCGACAGGGCGGCAATGTCGAAGCCCAGCGAGTGCAGGGTTTCCTGGTGCTCTTGCGCGGTGCCCACTTCCACTGCGTCGGCGTAGAAGGTGACGG
Organism: Pseudoduganella aquatica; assembly: GCF_020865585.1. Taxonomy (NCBI): domain Bacteria; kingdom Pseudomonadati; phylum Pseudomonadota; class Betaproteobacteria; order Burkholderiales; family Oxalobacteraceae; genus Pseudoduganella; species Pseudoduganella aquatica. The sequence goes on along the minus strand of NZ_CP086370.1, from coordinate 6,121,714 downwards.
GGATGAGCAGCTGCTGCACCTGCATGTCCTGGCCGGACACTTGCGCGTCCAGCGCGTTTTTCAGCTGCTCGTACAGGATGCGCTCGTGCGCGGCGTGCATGTCCACCAGCACCAGGCCTTTGCTGTTCTGCGCCATGATGTAGATGCCGTGCAGCTGCGCCAGCGCGAAGCCGAGGGGGAATTCTTCGTCGGCCATGGTGGCGGAGGAGGCGACGTAGGGGGCGGCCTGGGGCAGGGCGTAGCCGCTGCCGGAGCCGGGCAGGTCGCCGGAAGTCGCGCCGCCGCCGTCCGCGCCGTCAACGCCATAGCTGGCGCGCGCGCCGAACGCGCTGCCGCCGCTGAACAGGGCGCCGTAGCGCTCGGTGCTCTGGGCCACGCCGCCTTGGTTGCCCACATCACCGAACTGGCGCTGCGGCTGGCCGAAGGGCGAGGCCGAGAACGTGGGCTGGTAGTCGGGATTCAGGATGGAGCCGAACGAAGTCTGCTCCTGCGGGCGCCATGGCGTGGTGGCGGTCAGGCCGTCGGCTGCGGGCAGCGGCGAGGGCACGCTGCCGTGCGAGGTGGCCGAGGTTTGCGCCAGCGCGCGCTGCACCGCGTGGAATACGAACTGGTGCACCGCGCGGCTGTCGCGGAAGCGTACTTCGATTTTCGACGGGTGCACGTTCACGTCCACCAGCGCCGGGTCCAGGTCGAGCGCCAGCACATAGGACGGGAAGCGGTCGCCGTGCAGCACGTCCTCGTAGGCCGCGCGCACCGCGTGCATCAGCACCTTGTCGCGCACGAAGCGGCCGTTCACGTAGAAGAACTGGCCGTCGGCGCGCGCCTTGGAGGCGGTGGGCAGGCCGGCGTAGCCGTGGATGCGCAGCGGGCCGGCGTTTTCATCGATGGACAGGCGCGCGCTGGCGAAATTGTCGCCCAGGATCTGCGCGCTGCGCTTGGCCATTTCTCCCACCATCCAGTGGTCCACGGTCTTGCCGTTGTGCGACAGCGAGAACGACACGTCCGGCCGCGCCAGCGCAATGCGGCGCACCACGTCGGCGCAGTGGCCGAATTCGGTCTGCTCGGATTTCAGGAATTTGCGCCGCGCCGGCGTGTTGAAATACAGGTCGCGCACGTCGATGGTGGTGCCGTGCGCGCCGGAGGACGGCGTGACGGTGGCCAGGTGCGAGCCGGTGATTTCCCAGGCGTGGGGCGCGTCGGCCGTGCGCGAGGTCAGCGTCACCGCCGCCACGGAGGCGATGGAGGCCAGCGCCTCGCCGCGGAAGCCCAGGGTGTTGACGTTTTCCAGGTCGTCCAGCGAGGCGATCTTGGACGTGGCGTGGCGCGCCAGCGCGAGCGGCAGCTGCTCGGGGGCGATGCCACGGCCGTTGTCGGTGATGGCGATACGCTTTACGCCGCCTTCCTCCAGCCGCACCGTGATCTGCGTGGAACCCGCGTCGAGCGCGTTTTCCAGCAATTCCTTGACCACGGCCGACGGCCTTTCCACCACCTCGCCGGCGGCGATCTGGGAAATCAACTGGTCGGGCAGGGCCTGGATGGGACGGTGTGGGGCGGGAGCGTTCATGCCGTGATTATAAACCGGGAACCCCTGGGGGCAGTCCCGGCGGGACTGACCCCGGCGTTTACTTGCCGATCTCGCGCACGGGGATGGTAACGTTGCACAGCTCGATATAGCCGGCCGGCACCTTGGTCCACGGGCCGCCCCGGTTGCGCTGGGCTTCGGCCACGGCCTGGAAGCTGGCCGAGTCGGTGCGCATCACTTCGAGCTTCACGCGTTCGGCTTCGGGCACGTCGGCCGCCAGGCGCACCGACTTGATCGGCGTCCGCTGCTCGGGCTTCTCGTAGAAGCCGAGCGCGCCGGTGCCGCGCGGCAGCGACGACAGCAGCGGCATGCCGGACACCACGCGGCCCACCACCGTGATGTTGCGGTCCAGGTGGCGCGGCGCGTGGCCGGTGACGGCGTACAGCGAGCTGCCGTTGGCGCTGTCGCTGTCCACGTCGCGGCCCACGCCCACCATGCCGTAGCAGTGCGCCAGCCAGGCGCGCCCGGTTTTCGGGTCGCGCGCGGACGGGAAACCGTTCGAGTGGCCGACCTGGGCGGCGTAGCCGTCGCGGTCCGGCAGCAGGGTGAAGTGCTTGTCATTGGCCATGGGGACCGTGAATTCGCCGGGCAGCTTGGCTTTCGCGGTCTTGAAGGCGCGCGGGTTCTTTTCGTCCGGGTCGCCCCATTGGGCCACGTAGTTGTCCTGCGAACGCAGCACGGCCAGGCCGTCGAAATAGCGGTCGCGCGCCAGGGCGCGCAGGTTGGCGGCGTGGGCGGGCGCGAAGTCGGGCGCCAGTTCGATCACCACGCGGCCGGCGGGCAGGTCCATATACAGCGTGTGCTCGGGGTCCAGCGGGCGCCATTCGGCCGGCTTGGAGGCTTTGACCACGTCGGCCACGGTGGGCTTGGGCGGGTTGGCGGCCGGCGCGGCCGGGGCCGCGTGGGCGGTTTGCCAGAGCAGGGCGGCCAGCGCCGGGATCGCCAGCGCTTGCTTCGTCGTGTAATCCATCCATTTGTCTCCTGGTGATGAGTGCGGGAATTGTAATACCGGCATGCGTCCCCATACTGCAGCTTGGTGAAATTTAACCGTCACTACGTTCTTGCACTGCTCAGTGTGGTGTATGATTCCGGCGCTACCTTTTGGGATTTTTATGGATTTCATGCAATTACTAGACATGCTGGTGCATGTCGACAAGGCTCTGGATGGGTTGATCGCGCAGTACGGCCTGTGGGTCTACGCGGTGCTGTTCTTCATCATTTTCAGCGAGACAGGCCTGGTAGTGCTGTTTTTCTTCCCTGGGGACACCTTGCTGTTCATCGCCGGCGCCCTGTGCGCCACCGGCCAGATGAACCTGCCGGTGCTGATCGCGCTGCTCATCACGGCGGCCGTCAGCGGCAACACGGTCAATTACTGGATAGGCGAAGCCATCGGGCAACGGGTATTTACCCATGACTACCGCTGGCTCAACAAGGACGCCCTGCACCGCACGCACAACTTCTTCGAGAAGCACGGCGGCAAAACCATTATCCTGGCGCGCTTTATTCCCGTGGTGCGCACCTTCGCGCCCTTCGTGGCGGGCGTGTCGGACATGACGTTCAGCCGCTTCCAGCTCTACAACGTCACCGGCGCCGTGGCGTGGGTGGTGTCGCTGACCGTGGGCGGTTATCTGTTCGGCAACATCCCTGTCGTGCGCGACCACCTGACCACCATCGTCATGGTGGGCGTGGGCGCGGCCATTGTTCCGCTGATGCTGGGCGGGGCCTGGAAGCTGGGACGGCGCGTGCTCGGACGCTAAGCGGGACGCTGATCCCGCGCTGATTCGTCCTGCACAGCTCAAGTTTTCCCGCTGTGCAACCGTTAATCCAGGTATGCACTTTATACCTGGACTCCCATGCGCAACCTGATCGCCCTGACTGCCTGCTGGCTCGCCATTGCGGCGGCGGGTGCCGCCGATCCCGCGCCATATGCGCCGCCGCTGACCAAGATGGCGCAGGCCAACATCAATAACATCCGTCCGTCGAACCCGCAGCCTATCGGCGGCAGCGGGGCCGGCGCTGCCAGCGGCACCGCTACCGGCGCTGGCGCGCCCACGGCTACCGGCGCCGCCAAGTTCGGCGCCAAGCCGGCCGCGAAAGCGCCCGCCGCGCCCAAGCTGAGCGAGCGCGAACGCGAGGAGCAGGCGGAAGCCGAGCTGTCGGCCAAGATCGCCGAGCGCCTGGCGCAGATGCGCGCCAACCAGGCCGCGCGCGCCGCCGCAGCGGCCCAGGCCAGGAAGGCGGCCGCCATCAAGGCCGCCGCGCCGCCGCCGCGCGCCAACGGCACCCATTGGGGCTACGAGGGCGAGTTCGGCCCGGCCAACTGGAGCAAGATCAATGCGGACTGGGCCAAGTGCAGCACCGGCAACCGCCAGTCGCCCATCGATATCCGCGACGGCATGAAGGTGGACCTGGAGCAGATCACTTTCGACTATCGCCCGTCTTCGTTCAACGTGCAGGACAACGGCCACACCGTGCAGGTGACCATGGGCGGGGGGAACTTCCTGTCGGTGGGCAACCGCATGTATGAGCTGGTGCAGTTCCACTTCCACCGTCCTTCGGAAGAGCGCATCAACGGCAAGGGCTTTGAAATGGTGGTGCACCTGGTGCACAAGGACGGCGAAGGCCGCCTGGCGGTGCTGGCGCTGCTGCTCGAGCGCGGCAAGCCGCAGCCGGCCATCCAGACCGTGTGGAACAACCTGCCGCTGGAGAAGGGCGACGTGACCGCGCCCTCCATCGTGCTCGACCCGAACGACCTGCTGCCGCAGCGGCGCGACTACTACACCTACATGGGTTCGCTGACCACGCCGCCGTGCACCGAGAACGTGCTGTGGCTGGTGATGAAGGAGCCGGTGCAGGCGTCGCCGGCGCAGATGGCGCTGTTCAGCCGCCTGTACCCGCTCAATTCGCGCCCGATCCAGCCTGCCTCGGGCCGCATCATCAAAGAGTCCATGTAGGGCGGGTTAGCGCGCAGCGCGTAACCCGCCGGTGCCGGGCCGGTTCATCCCGCGACAGTAATGGTGTGATGGCCGGTCCATTCGGCGCCGGCTTTCAACTCTTGCTTGTCCACGCGCGCGGGTTCGATGCACAGGAACTCGCGCCATTCGTGGTCCGCCATATCGGTCAGCTTGGCCGCGTTCTCGGCGCCAGGATTCCACACCACCCATTCCGTAAAGCCCTGCTGGCGCAGCTGCAGCTGGCTGTCCGCCGTGCGCAGTTCCAGTTCGGCCGGCGCGGCGTAGATATTGTCCAGCGGCGGGCCGAAGGCGATCTTGCCCTGCTCCAGGCCTTGCAGCGTGGTTTTCAGGAAGTCGCCCGCCGCGTAGTAGGTGTGCAGCGCGCTGGCGAAGCTGAAGCTGTCCGCGCCCGTGTTGCGCACATTGAAGCGCATGTGCAGCGCATTGCCTTGCAGCGCGAAGCGCAGGCGCAGCGCGAAGTCGTGCGGCCAGCCTGCGGCCAGCGGCGCGGGCACGTCGGCCTGGGTCAGTTCGAACTCCGCGTACACGCCGTCCTCCGCCGAGCCGGATGCGCCCAGGCGCCAGTGCGACAGGCGCGCCACGCCGTGGCGCTGGCCGTCGCCGCGCGTGGAGAACTGCGGGAAAATCACCGGCACGCCGCCGCGTATGGCCGCGCTGCCGTCCATGGGCGAGCACGCGCTCAGGAACAAACGCTCCTTGCCGTCCGGGGTCTTCCACGACAGCAGGTGCGCGCCGTACAGCGCAATGGTGGCCTGGGCGCCGTCGGGCGCGGTGATGCGGATGGCCGGCAGCTCGCCGTGCCTGGTGTGGCTGATCATGTGGTCTTCCTGGCTTAAGTCATGCGGCTCTTGGCGAGCGGCGGATTTTTGGCGAAGTACTGGCGGATGCCTTTCACGACGGCGTCGGCCAGCTTGTCCTGGTAGTCGTTGTCCTTCAGGCGGGCTTCCTCCTCCGGGTTGGAGATGAAGGCCGTTTCAATCAGGATGGACGGAATGTCGGGCGCTTTCAGCACCGCAAAGCCGGCCTGTTCGACCGAGCCTTTGTGCAGGCGGTTGATGCCGCCGATTTCGCCCAGCACGGCCTTGCCCAGCTTCAGGCTGTCGTTGATCTGGGCCGTGGTGGACAGGTCGAACAGCACGCTGGCGAGCTGCCTGTCCTGGCTTTGCACGTTGGCGCCGCCGATGTTGTCGGCGTCGTTTTCCTTGTTGGCCAGCCAGCGCGCGGCGCTGGAGCTGGCGCCTTTTTCGGACAGCACAAACACCGACGAGCCGCGCGCGGACGGCTGCACGAAGGCGTCCGCGTGGATGGAGACGAAGAGGTCGGCCTGCACCTTGCGCGCCTTGTCCACGCGGGTGCCGAGCGGCACGAAGTAGTCGCCGTCGCGGGTCAGCATGACGCGGATGTTGGGGTGCTGCTCCAGCTTGCCCTTGAGCCGCTTGGCGATGGACAGCACGATGTCCTTCTCGCGCGAGCCGCTGGAACCGATGGCGCCGGGGTCTTCGCCGCCGTGGCCGGGGTCGAGCGCGATGGTGATCATGCGCGCCACCTTCTGGCCGGGCCGGGGCTTGGCTTGCGGCAGCGGGTCCTTGTTTTCAGGGCGGGCTTCCGGCGGCGTGTGCGCCAGGTCCGGCTTAGGCGCGGCCGCTTCGGTTTTTGCTTCGGCCTTGATCTCGGCGCGCGCTTCGGCTTTCGCTTGCGCGGCCTGCGTGGCCTGATTGGCTTGCACGCCGCTGCCCGGAGCCGGCACAGGCGCTACGGCCTCGCCGTGCGGCAGTTCGGGCGCGTTGCTCCAGTCGCCTTTTTCTATCATGGCCGCGATCGGGTCGACCGCTTTCACCGGATACAGGTCGAAGATCAGGCGGTGCTTGTACTGGCCGGCCGGCGCCAGCGCGAACACCTGCGGCGTGATTTCTTCTTTCAGGTCGAACACCAGCCGCACCACGTTGGGCCGGTTCTGGCCCACGCGCACCTGGCGGATGTAGGGGTCGTTGGACTGGATCTTGGCGACCAGGGTTTTCAGCGTGGGATTGAGCTCCAGGCCTTCGATGTCGACCACCAGGCGCTCCGGGTCCTTCACGATGAAATGGGTGGCCTTCAGGTTGGAATCGTTCTCCAGCGTCACGCGGGTGTAGTCGGCGGCGGGCCAGACGCGCACCGCCAGGATCTGCGCGGCGCGCGCCGGCAGCGGCGCCATCACGGACAGCAGCAGCGCGCTGCCGGCCCTCAGTACCGTGCGCCTGTGGCGGGACTTTACATGTTCGGTGCGAATTTGAGGCGTTGCAGGCATGACAGACCTAAGGCAGAGGACGCTTGCAATTCTACATCACGTCCCTCGCCAGCCACAGCCAAGAATACATGCAGGTCCGGCGGCGGCAGCACGGGGCCGGCCTTCTCCGGCCATTCGACGATGCAGATGTTGTCGCCGTTGAAGTCCTCGCGGAAGCCGGCGTCGAGGAATTCCTCGGGGCTGCTCATGCGGTACAGGTCGAAGTGGATCACGTTGACGGCGCGCCCTTCCAGCTGCACGCTGTAAGGTTCGGACAGCGTGTAGGTCGGGCTTTTCACATTGCCCGCGTGGCCGGCGGCGTGCAGCAGCGCGCGCGTGAGGGCGGTTTTGCCCGCGCCCAGGTCGCCGTGCAGATAGATCGCCATGCCCGGCAGGATGGCGCGCGCCAGGGCCGCGCCCAGGGCGGCGGTGCCGGCTTCGTCGTGGAGATGGGATTTAAAGTGCTGCATCGAATAAAATGTGAGGTTGTAAACCGTTGCATTGTAAAGCCGATGTCCCTTGCCGATCTCAATTTAGACGAACTTGCACTATCCATCAAGGAATGGGGCACGGAGCTGGGCTTTGCGGAAGTGCGCGTGGCCGACATCGACCTGTCGGCGCAGGAGGCCGGGCTGCAGGCCTGGCTGGACGCCGGCATGCACGGCGAAATGGACTACATGGCGGCGCACGGCATGAAGCGCGCCCGCCCGGACGAGCTGGTGCCGGGCACGGTGCGCGTGATCACGGCGCGCATGAACTACCTGCCCGCCTCGCTGGAGGAGGACTGGCGCGAGCGCGAGGCGGCGCGCATCGCCGATCCGTCGGCGGCGGTGATCTCGGTCTATGCGCGGGGGCGCGACTACCACAAGGTGCTGCGCGCGCGGCTGCAGCAGCTGGCCGACCGCATCCAGCGCGCCATCGGCGCCTTCGGCTACCGCGTGTTCACCGACTCGGCGCCGGTGATGGAGCTGCCGCTGGCCGAGAAGTCCGGCCTGGGCTGGCGCGGCAAGCACACCTTGCTGATCAACCGCAGCGCCGGGTCGATGTTCTTCATGGGAGAAATCCTGGTCGACCTGCCGCTGCCGGTCGACCCGCCGACCGGCGCGCACTGCGGCCAGTGCAGCGCCTGCATCAGCGCCTGTCCCACGCAAGCCATCCTCGGCCCGGGCCGGCTGGACGCGCGGCGCTGCATCTCCTACCTGACCATAGAACTGAAGAACGCCATTCCCGAGGAGATGCGCCCGCTGATCGGCAACCGCGTGTACGGCTGCGACGACTGCCAGACGGTCTGCCCCTGGAATAAATTCGCCCAGCGCGCCACCCTGCCAGACTTCGACGAACGGCACGGCCTGGGCAGCGCAGGCATGGTGGAGCTGTTCGGCTGGAGCGAGGATGAATTCAACCGCAAGATGGAAGGCAGCCCGATACGCCGCATCGGCCACGAGCGCTGGCTGCGCAATATCGCGGTCGGCCTGGGCAACGCTGCCGCCGCCGGCGCGCGCGGCGACGCGGCGATTGTCGCCGCGCTGGAGTCGCGCCGCAGCCACGAATCAGCGCTGGTGCGCGAACACGTCGAATGGGCGCTGGCCCGGCACCACTGAAGTTGACAGACTGACGCAGACCCAGTCTTCGTCGATAGGCAATATCGCTTCCCCCATCATTCCCGACGTATGAGCAAAATGCAGAATGCGATGGACTGATGCGTCGGATTGGTATTCGGAGCGAAATTTTGCGCAACAAACCCACAGCGTTCCTTTCGCCGCCAGGCGGTCCCGCGCTGAGTTCAGCAGGGTTTCGACATCGAGCTGGGAGTGCGCGAAAAGGATCACCAGTTCCGCAGCGGCGTCAGTCTTGTTGAGGCTCTCCGGCGGTAATTGCGAGACGAATGCGCTGTTTTCCTCGCGCGCATTGAGTACAGCGATAGATGAAGCCGTTGGCGCTCCCATGACTTCGGCTGCCGGCAATCCGCTTCGTTGGTGCCGGTATTCGCCAGGCATGATGACTCTACCTGGTCCCCATTCGCCTTCCAGTTCTTCGACCGATGGAGATGGCGGCAGATCTTCCTCTGGCATTGCATCATAGAGCGCTTCGATCTGCTCGGGGCTAAGGTAAAACGTTGGCCAAGTATTCCTTCCGTTCATGTTTGTTCGCCTTCCGACACGAAATAAAGCGAGGGCTGTCCTCTGGCGGCGCCCAGATCAACACGACGATGTCTCCACGGAACCAGCCTATGCTGCGCATGCGTTCTTCCGGATAATCCCGGGATCTGTCTTCTTGTGTAACAACCGGGGCGGCGAACACTTCATCTACGTCGTTCAGATCGATGCCGTGCTTGTGCAGATTGGCCAGTCGCTTTTTGGGATCGCAGGTGCCCATGAACTGATCATATGGGTCATCCTGAAATGCTTCTTAGATATTAGGCGTGGATATGATTTCCATCAAGCGGCCTTGGCTGGCGTGCGGGCGGGGCGCAGCAGGATGGCGACGGCGATAACGGCCAGCAGGGTGACGGCGGAGGCTTCGATGCCGTAGTTGCCGCCGCTGAGCCATTCGGGGCCGCTCAGGCGGCCGATGATCCAGCCTTTGGCGGCGCCGCCGGAGACGGGCAGCGAGAACACGGTGCCGGTGATGAAGTTCCAGGCGAAGTGCAGCCCCGCTGCCAGCCAGATGCGGCCGGTTTTCAGGTAGGCGGCGCCGAACATCACGCCGGCGGCCACGGTGATCACCAGGCCGAGCGCGCTCACGCCGTCGTTGGGGAAGTGGGCCAGCGCGAACAGCAGCGAGGACAGCGCCAGCGCCCAGCGCGTGCCGAGCGCCACTTGCAGTATGCGCAGCAGCACCGCGCGGAACAGCAGTTCTTCGAACACGGCCACCAGTACCAGCTCGGCAACCGGCTTGAAGATGACGGTCCAGCTGTTGTTGCCCACCACCTGGAACGCGCCGGCCGCGGCCAGCGCGCCGATCACGCCCAGCGACAGCGCCGTGCCCCAGGCCAGGCCCACGCTGGTTTCGCGCGCGGCGCCGTCAGAGGACAATTCGTCCGGCACGCGCCGTTCGATTTTCGCCACGTAGTAGCGGTAGCCCAGCACGCACAGCGCGGCGGCCAGCAGCTGCGGCCACGCCACGCGCATGGATTTCTCCAGCACCACATTGGCGAACACCAGCACCGCCGCCACCGGCAGCACCATGGCCAGCGTGGCCAGCAGGATGCGGACCACCGGCTGGCGCGCGGCGCGCGCGCCCAGGCTGGCGGGGACGGGGGAAACCGGAACAGCGTGCTGCGTTGTGCTCATGATGTTCTCCAGGTGGTGCTGCGGGTTTTATTTCTGCTTGCTGCGCGCGGCGCGGATGCGCTCGCCGAAAGATTGCTGCCGCAGGGCGGCGATGGCGTTGGCCAGCGCGTCCGACAGCGGATAGGGCAGGTCGCCATCGAGGCTGCGGGCCGCCGCCGCCGTGGCTTGCCAGCATTGCTGCAGCTGGGGCAGCAGCGCGCGGCCTTGCGCGCTCAGGCTGATCATTTTCTGCCGCCCGTCCAGCGCGCCCGGCTCGGACACGATGAGCCCGGCCTTGAGCATCAGCGCGATGGTCTGCGTGGCGGCCGGCTGCGTAATGCCGGCGGACTCGGCGATCTGGCCTATGGTGCGCGCCTCGCCCTGCGTCAGCGCGCGCATCACCGGCGTGTAGCGCGGCCGGTAATCCAGGCCCGCTTCCTCATAGGCGGCGCCCACCGCTCCGTCCAGCAGATCGATCAAATGGCGCAATTGGGTTCCGAGTCCAGGTTTCATGAGTAAATAATATCAGCAGTTATATAAGCGGTAAAGTAATTTTGCGCAGCACGCTGCGGAGCTACAGCGCTGCGGCTTATTTCAGCAGGCCGGCGAGTTCGACTGCGGTTTTGACCTGCATCTTGTCGAAGATGTGGGCGCGGTGGACTTCCACCGTGCGCATGCTGATGCCGAGCTGGTCGGCCACCACCTTGTTCATCTTGCCGGCCAGGATGAGGTCCAGCACTTCGCGCTCGCGGGTGGACAGGGTGGCCAGCCTGGCGTGCACCGCCGCCGCCGCGCTGGCGTCGCGCGAGGTGGCCAGGCCTTCCTGCACCCGGTCCATCAGCTGGTTGTCGTTGAAGGGCTTTTCGAAGAAGTCGAAGGCGCCGCGCTTGAGGGTGTCGACCGCCATCGGCACGTCGCCGTGGCCGGTCAGGAAGATCACCGGCAGGCGCTGCGTCAGCCCGCGCGCGGCCAGCTGGTCGAACACGGCCACGCCGCTGATGTCGGGCATGCGCACGTCGAGCAGCACGCAGTCGCCCATGGCGTCGAACTCGGCGCGCCCGGCCCAGGCCAGGAAGTCGGCCGCGCTGGCGTAGGCGGTGGCGGGGATGGCGCGCGACGAGGCCAGCCAGGAGAGCGAGTCGCGCACTACGGCTTCGTCGTCCACGATGTGCAGCATAGTTGTCCTTTCAGGGCGCGCCGGCGGCCGGCAGCGTGAATGTGAAAATGGTGCCGCCGCCCGGATTGGGCTTGTGCACCAGCGTGCCGCCATGGAATTCTATCGCGGTGCGGCAGATACTCAAACCCATGCCCATGCCTTCGGCCTTGGTGGAGAAGAAGGGCGCGAACAGGCGCTCGGCCACGTCGTCCGGTATGCCGTGGCCCTGGTCGATCACCTCCACCGCCACCTGCGCGGCGGCCGCGTCGTACCGCGCGCGCACGCGCAGCAGGCGCCGCTCGGGCGGCACCTGGGCCATGGATTCGATGCCGTTGCGGGTCAGGTTGAGCAGCACCTGCTCTATCATCACGCGGTCGGCCAGTACCGGGGGCAGCGCGGCCGGGATGTCGGTCTGCAGCGCCACGTAGCTTTGGCGAGCCTGCAGCTCGATCAGCGCTTCGATGCCGTCGAGCAGGGACTGCACCGCCACTTCGCGCCGCTCCGGCTCGCGCTTTTTCACGAATTCGTGCACGCTGCGGATGATCTGCCCGGCGCGCTGGGCCTGCGCGCCTGCTTGCTGCAGGGCCGGCTTGAGCATGCCGCAGTCGAGCGGCTGGCCTGAGTCTTCGGCGCGCGCCATCACGTTCAGCGCGCCGGTGGTGTAGCTGGAGATGGCCGCCAGCGGCTGGTTCAGCTCGTGCGCCAGCATGGAGGCCAGCTCGCCCATGGTGGCCAGGCGCGCGCTGGTCTGCAGCTTCTGTTCCTGCTGCCGGTTCAGTTCTTCGATGCGCTTGCGGTCCGAGATGTCGAGGATGGAGCCCATCCAGCCGGTCTGCTTGCCGTTGTTGTCCACCAGCGGCGCCTCGAAGATCAGCACCGGCACCCGCTCGCCGCTGGCGCGCTGGAAGATGGTCTCGAACTGCGGCGTGACGTTGCCGGCCAGGACGCCGGCGAAGCGGTGCTGGTATTCCGTCATCACTTCCGGCGCCCAGTAGGGCATGGGCGGCAGCTTGCCCACCAGCTCTTCCGGCGGATAGCCGACGATCTGGCAGAAGGCTGGGTTGACGTAGGTGACGCGACCTTCCAGGTCGCGCGCGCGCAGCCCGGTCACCAGCGAATTTTCCATGGCAGTGCGAAAGCTCATCTGCTGGCGCAGCGCGCCTTCGGCGGCCAGGCGGCGCGAGATGTGGCCCCACAGCGCGAGCAAACTCCACAGCAGGGCCAGCGACAGCGCGATCACCGAGCCCACCAGCAGGTTGGGCAGCAGGCGCGGCTCGCTTTTCACGCTGTCGGTGACCAGGGTGACCGAGGTGCCGGGCAGGTCCAGCGCGCGCTTGTGGGTGTAGACGCCGTGGCCGGCGCCGGCGGCCGAGCGGCGCGCCAGCACCTTGTCGTCGCGGTCGAGCAGGGTAATCTGGTTGTCCTGCGCAAACCACCACGGCACCAGCTCGTCGAGCACGGTGCTCAGTGCGTAGTGCGCCACCAGGCTGCCCAGGTAGTGCTCGCCGTTATAGATGGGGTAGTGGTAGTCCAGGCCGGGCTTGCTGCCGCCTGGCAGGATCTCGGGCTGGCTGTAGACCGGCCTGCGCGCGCGCCGCGCATGGTCGGCGGCGGCCAGCGAGGCCGGGCCGAGTCCGGACCCTGCCGCCGGGGCCGCGCCGGCCGCTTCGCTGGTGGCGGCCACCGCGCCGTCCGGCGTGAGCCACAGCACGCGGCGGATTTCGTGTCCCGTTTGCAACAGTTGCACCAGCCGCGTGTGCAGCTGTGCCGGGCTCAAATGGCCGGCGGCGATCTCGCCGCTGAGGGTGCGCATGGCTTCTTCATGGCGCCCGAGCTGGAAGCGGATGGTCTGTTCCACCCACAGCGTGTCGGCAATCAGCTGCTCCTGGCGCTCGCTGCTTTCCATCTGGCGCGCCTGCCAGGGCAGCCAGATCAGCACGGCGAGGAAGAACAGCACCAGCACCACCGGCAGCAGCCAGCGTACCGGGTTGGCGAAGTGCAGGCGCGGCGGACGGTCGGTGGCGTTGGGCATGGGGCGGAGCATTCAACTTTAGTGTGTCAGCGGCTATTGTGGTTTTCCACAGTTGCCGTGTATCTTAGGACTGTTCCAAACTGCTAACGTAAGCATAATAATGTAATTCATTCACGGGAGACCCCACATGAAATTGAAAGCCACCCTGGCCGCCTTGTGCGCCATCGCCAGCTTCAGCGCCTACGCGCAAGCCCCCATCGTCATCAAGTTCAGCCACGTGGTGGCGACCGACACGCCGAAGGGCCAGGCCGCCGAGCGCTTCAAGCAGCTGGCCGAGAAGGCCACCAACGGCCGCGTGAAGGTGGAGCTCTACCCGAACAGCCAGCTGTACAAGGACAAGGAAGAACTGGAAGCGCTGCAGCTGGGCGCGGTGCAGATGCTGGCGCCGTCGCTGGCCAAGTTCGGCCCGCTGGGCGTGAAGGAATTCGAAGCCTTCGACCTGCCTTACATCTTCCCCACCAAGACTGCGCTGTACAACGTGACCGAAGGTCCGATCGGCAAGGGCCTGCTGAAGAAACTGGAAAGCAAGGGCATCACCGGCCTGGCTTACTGGGACAACGGCTTCAAGGTGATGTCGGCCAACAAGCCGCTGCGCACCCCGGCCGACTTCAAGGGCCTGAAAATGCGTATCCAGTCGTCCAAGGTGCTGGACGCGCAGATGCGCACGCTGGGCGCCAACCCGCAGGTGCTGGCCTTCTCCGAGGTGTACCAGGCGCTGCAGACCGGCGTGGTGGACGGCACCGAGAATCCGCCGTCGAATATGTACACCCAGAAGATGCACGAGGTGCAGAAGCATGTGACCGTGTCCAACCACGGCTACCTGGGCTATGCCGTCATCGTGAACAAGAAGTTCTGGGACGGCCTGCCGGCGGATATCCGCACCTCGCTGGAAACCGCGATGCGCGACGCCACCACGTTTGAAAAAGCCATCGCCCAGCGCGACAACGACCTGGCCATGGACGCCATCAAGAAGGCCGGCAAGACCGAGATCTACAACCTGAGCGCCAAGGAACAAGCCGAATGGCGCAAGGCGCTGCTGCCGGTCCAGAAGGACATGGAAGGCCGCATCGGCAAGGATCTGATCCAGGCCATCAACAAAGAAGCCGCCAAGTAAGCCGGCTGTAGCGGGGCGGCGTCCTGCCGTCCCGCATTTTTCTATCCCTCTTTCTTTGGAAAGATATCGACCATGAAATTCCTGGACCACCTGGAAGAATGGATCATTGCGACCCTGATGGGTCTGGCCACCGTCATTATCTTCGTGGCGGTGGTGCACCGCTACCTGGCGGGCCTGCCCATTCCCGGCCTGCAAGACGCCCTGATCCAAATTAACACTAGCTGGGCGCAAGAGCTGTGCATCTACATGTTCGTGTGGATGGCCAAGTTCGGCGCCGCCTACGGCGTGCGCACCGGCATCCACGTCGGCGTGGACGTCATCATCAACCGCATGAGCACGCCATGGCGCAACAAGTTCGTGGTGTTCGGCCTGCTGGCCGGCGCCGCCTTCACCGGCATCGTGGGCACGCTGGGCGCCAGTTTTGTGTGGGAAATCGGCCACACCGACCAGACCTCGGCCGACCTGGAAGTGCCGATGTGGCTGGTCTACCTGGCCGTGCCGCTGGGTTCCTATCTGATGTGCTTCCGCTTCCTGCAAGTGACGGTGGCCTTCCTGCGCACCGGCCATCTGCCGAAACACGACCACTCGCATGTCGAGGGCCTGGAAGACGAACTGACGGCTGAAGAAAAAGGAGCCAAAGCATGAACGCCATGATTATCTTCGTGCTGCTGCTGGCGCTGATGTTGACCGGCATGCCGATCTCCATCTCGCTCGGCCTGACGGTGCTGACCTTCCTGTTTACCATGACCTCGGTGCCGATCGAATCGGTGGCGCTGAAGCTGTTCACCGGCATCGAGAAATTCGAGATCATGGCCATCCCGTTCTTTATTTTGGCGGGCAACTTCCTGACCCACGGCGGGGTGGCGCGGCGCATGATCAACTTCGCCAGCTCCATGGTGGGCCACTGGCACGGCGGTCTGGCCTTGGCCGGCGTGCTGGCCTGCGCGCTGTTCGCGGCGGTGTCCGGCTCCTCGCCGGCCACCGTGGTGGCGATCGGCTCCATCATCCTGCCGGCCATGGTGCGCCAGGGCTATCCGAAAGGCTTCGGCGCGGGCGTCATCACCACCTCCGGCGCGCTGGGCATCCTGATCCCGCCGTCCATCGTGATGGTGATGTATTCGGTCACCACCAACACCTCGGTGGGCAAGCTGTTCATGGCCGGCGTTATCCCCGGCATCATGCTGGCCTTCCTGCTGGGCGTGACCACCTGGTTCCTGGCCAAGAAGCACAACTATCCGCGCATGCCCAAGGCCAGCTGGGGCGAGCGCTGGGTCACCTTCCGCAAGAGTGCCTGGGGCCTGCTGCTGATCGTCATCGTGATGGGCGGCATCTACAGCGGCGCGTTCACGCCGACCGAAGCGGCCGCCATGGCAGCCGTGTACGCCTTCGTGATCGCCGTGTTCGTCTACAAGGACCTGAGGCTCAAGCAGGTGGGCAAGGTGCTGCTGGATTCGGCGGCCATGTCGGCCATGCTGCTCTACATCATCACCAACGCGGTGCTGTTCTCCTTCCTGATGACCAGCGAAAACATCCCGCAGGCGATGGCAGAGTGGATCACGGGCCAGGGCCTGGGCGTGGTCAGCTTCCTGCTGGTGGTCAACATCCTGCTGCTGCTGGCGGGTAATGTGATGGAGCCGTCGTCCATCGTGCTGATCATGGCGCCCATCCTGTTCCCGGTGGCGATGAAGCTGGGCATCGATCCGGTTCACTTCGGTATCCTGATCGTTGTCAATATGGAAGTGGGCATGTGCCATCCGCCGGTCGGCCTGAACCTGTATGTGGCGTCCGGAATCACCAAAATGGGGATTACGGAATTGACCGTGGCGGTGTGGCCGTGGCTGCTTACCATGCTGGGATTCCTGGTGCTGGTGACCTACGTACCACAAATTTCGCTGTGGTTGCCTAACTTAATTTACTCCTAAACTAAAAAAATTCATGGCTCAAAAAAATGAGCAAAAAGCGAAGTGGATCAGTTATGATTGCTTCGCTCCAGAGGCAAACAAAACAAATAACGATATCTGGTCTGGTAGCAAGAACATGAAGTTTAGTGGGGAGAGTAAATAAAAAAACGGCACGCATGCCGCATATACATTGAGGAGACACACGGTTCACAGTATGTCGTTGGAAGATTGACGAAGGCCGCCACAAGTGAGCTACGTCGACGCCAAACGGCCGGTTCCGTGACAGCAGGATTGAAAGCGCACTCTTATAGTGCGCTTTTTTTTTGCCCCGCCCCATTTTGGTGGTGTAGTATTGATGCAACAATCAGCCAGACAATTGTGATGGATAAACAACAGAGTAGCCATATTTTTAACGCCGTCGTCGCCACGCCGTTCGGCGCCATGGGCGTGCGCACCGGCGGCGCGCTGGTGACCGAACTGGTCTACCTGCCGGCCGGCTACGCCGAGAAGGACGCCGAGGACGCGGTGGCGGCGCTGGCCGCCGAGCAGATCCTGCGCTACTGCGCCGACGCCGACTTTCCCTTCAGCCTGCCGCTGGCGACGGTCGGCAGCGCCTTCCAGCGCCGCGTGTGGGGCGCCATCAACAGCATTCCGCGCGGCCAGGTGCGCACTTACGGCGAACTGGCCAAGTTCCTGGAATCGGCGCCGCGCGCCGTGGGCCAGGCCTGCGGCGCCAACTGGTTCCCGCTGGTGGTGCCCTGCCATCGCGTGACGGGCGCCAACGGCCTGGGCGGATTCGCCCACCACGACGACGCCAACGGCTTCCACCTGAACGTGAAGCGCTGGCTGCTGGCGCACGAAGGGCATAGCGAATACGCATGGCAACAGACAACGCTGCTCTGATCGACGAGTTCTGCGACGCGCTGTGGCTGGAGGACGGCCTGGCCAAGAACTCGCTGGACGCCTACCGCCGCGACCTGCGCCTGTTCGCGCGCTGGCTGGAGGTGGCGCGGCCGGACGTGGCCGGCCTGAACGCGGTGGCCACGCACGATATCGACGCCTATTTCAGCGCGCGCCACGAGGACACCAAGGCCAGCTCCTCCAACCGCCGCTTGTCAGTGCTGAAACGCTATTACCAGTATGCGCTGCGGCAGAAGCTGGTGGCGGCCGATCCGTGCCTGAAGCTGGCCTCGGCCAAGCAGGCGCAGCGCTTCGTCCACACGCTGAGCGAAGCCCAGGTGGAGGCCTTGCTGGCCGCGCCCGACACGCGCACCCCGCTGGGCCTGCGCGAACGCACCATGCTGGAGCTGATGTACGCCAGCGGCTTGCGGGTGTCCGAACTGGTGGCGCTGAAGACCTTCGAGCTGAGCCTGAACGACGGCGTGCTGCGCATTACCGGCAAGGGCGGCAAGACGCGGCTGGTGCCGTTCGGCGGCCAGGCGCGCCAGTGGATAGAACGCTATATGAAGGAGGCGCGCTGGGCCATCCTGGACGGCCAGCAGGACGACGCGCTGTTCGTGACCGGGCGCGGCGGGCCGATGACGCGCCAGATGTTCTGGGTGATTATCAAAAAGCACGCCCACAAGGCCGGCATCACCTCGCCGCTGTCGCCGCACACCATGCGCCACGCGTTTGCCACGCATTTGCTCAACCATGGCGCCGACCTGCGCGTGGTGCAGCTGCTGCTGGGCCATGCCGACATCTCCACCACGCAAATCTACACCCACGTGGCGCGGGAGCGTTTGAAGCATTTGCATGCGCAACATCATCCCCGCGGCTGAAATATTTGCGCGCGCCGCATCTGCGTCATAATGTAGCTGAACAAACATAGTTCGCAACATGGGAGAGGTGCAAATGGCTAAGACAAATTTCCAGTACGAAAAACGCCAACGGGAGCTGGAGAAGAAAAAGAAGAACGAGGAAAAGGCCAGGCGCAAGCTGGAAGCCAAGAACAGGCCGGAAGGCGAGCAGGGCGAGGCGGCGGACGAGGACGATGACGCTGCGCCAGCCCCGCCGGCGCCCGGACAGGAATAAGGACGCCCGCGCCGCTGTTACGTTCTGATACACTTTATTTCTTAAATTTACAGCAACTAGTGTCGTCAGGCATTGCGGCGGTCCTATACTCTCGCTGACTTCATTCCAGCGGGAACCCCTATGAAAAAGTATGTGCTTCAACTGTCGGCCTGCGCAATGGCCGTGGCCCTGGTTGCCTGCGGCGGCGGCGGCGGCGATTCCACCGAGGCGGAAACCCAGCCCGTCATCACCACCCAGCCGGCTTCCGTGACCGCCGGCGCCGGCAGCGACGCCAGCTTCAGCGTGGTGGCCACCGGCGGCAACCTGAAATACACCTGGCGCAAGGACGGCGTGGTATTGCCGGACATCACCGCGCAGAAATTCACCTTCAGCCCGCTGATCGCGGCCCGCGCGGGCGTGTACGACGTGATCGTGTCCAACAAGGTCGGCAGCGTCACCAGCACGGCGGCGACGCTGGTGGTGGGCATCCTGCCCGCCATCACCACGCAGCCGGTCGCGCAAAGCGTGGCGGCAGGCGGCTCGGTGACCTTCACCGTGGTGGCCACCGGCAGCGACACACTGGGCTACCAGTGGCGCAAGGCCGGCACCAACATCACCGGCGCCAACTCGGCCAGCTACACGCTGAGCAACGTCACCAGCGCGGACGCGTCCACCTATGACGTGGTCATCACCAACACCTACGGCACCGCGAGCAGCGCCGTGGTGGCGCTGACGCTGAAATAAGGACGGTGGCGGGTTACGCGTGCCGCAAGCGGCCCGCTAACCCGCCCTACGCCGTGCAAGCATGACCGGAAAATCGTCATGCGTAGGGCGGGTTAGCCGCGCAGCGGCGTAACCCGCCATGCCTGCGCTTACGCGGCTGGCTTCGGTTCCTGCGCCTCCACGAACTGGATCTCGATCAGTTCGTCATCCAGATAGATCTTCTCCCCCAGCGGCGGCACGTAGCCCATGCCGTCGCTGCTCAGCTGGAGCGGCACCCGCTGCTCGCCATGCAGCAGCGTGGCGCTGGCCACTGCCCGCTGCGTCACCTTGTGCAGCTTGATTTTTTCATGCCCGCACCAGTCCGTCGTCAGCAGTATGGTGTTGACCAGGCTGGTGAACCAGAATCCGATTTCCTCCTTGGCCGTGGCCACCAGCACCTTGCATTCGAGCCGCAGGTCGCCCAGCCGCCGCATGCCTTGCGGCACGCCGGCGCTGTGGATGTCCGGCTCCCAGCGGTAGCCGCCTTTCGGCTTGTTCAGCAGCAGGTCCGCGTTCTCCCGGCGCGCCTCCTCGCTGCGCGGCAGCGAGAAGGTATGGTCGGCCGCCACCGGCAGATGGATGGAAACGCTGTCGCCTGCAACGCGGATGGCCAGGTTTTCCATTTCCACATTCTTGGCGCCGCTGCGCGCGCGCAGCCTGAAGCGCACTTCCGGCGCGGCGGGCGCCAGCGTGTGGTAGTCGTCGAAGGCGTCCAGCCCCGCCGCCATCACGCGGTAGGTCTTCAGCTCGGGATTGCGGATGCCCTGGATCACCACCGGCGGCGGCTCCTTGGACTGCGCTTTGGCGGGCTCGGCCGGTTCGGCGGCGAAGGCGCCCGTGGCGCAAGGCGACAACAGCAGCGCGGCCAGCGCGCCCAATACGGTTTTTTTCATCAAGCGGTCTTTTTCGAGGGGTGGAGTTGTTCCGCCACGGCGGCGGCGGTGGCGGCTTCCTGCTTGCCGCCCAGCCAGCGCGCGCAGCGCTTGCCCAGCGTGTCGAGATAGGTGTAGGCCACCGGCACCACCACCAGCGTCAGCAGGGTGGAGGTGATGACGCCGCCGATCACGGCGCGGCCCATGGGCGCTTGCGTTTCGCCGCCGTCGCCCAGGCCGATGGCCATGGGCAGCATGCCGAAGATCATGGCCAGCGTGGTCATCATGATGGGGCGCAGGCGCACCTGGCCGGCCTGCATGATGGCGGCGCGCTGGTCCAGGCCTTCCTTCTGGCCGTGGTTGGTGAAGTCCACCAGCAAGATCGCGTTCTTGGTCACCAGGCCCATCAGCATGATAAAGCCGATCACCGAGAAGATGTTCAAGGTGCTGCCGGTAATGAGCAGCGCCAGCAGCACGCCGATCAGCGACAGCGGCAGCGAGGTCATGATGGCGACCGGCTGCAGGAAGCTGCCGAACTGCGAGGCCAGCACCAGGTAGATGAAGATCACCGCCACGCCCAGCGCGGTGACGGCGCCGCCCATGGTTTCCTGCATCTGCTGCGCGTTGCCGGCCACGTCGAAGCGCACGCCGGGCGGCAGGGTGATGGACTTGATGGCCTTCTGCACGTCGGCGTCCACGTCGCCGCCGGGACGGCCTTCCACGCCGGCGTAGACCGCCACGCGGCGCTGCAGCGCCTGGCGCTTGAGCACCTGCGGGCTGGACGAGGGGATGAACTCCACCACCTGGCGCAGCGGCACCATGCGCGGCGAGCCGTCCGCGTTCAGGCGGCTGGACGCGATGGACAGGTCGGCCAGGTCCATCACGCGCTGGCGGCCGGACTTGGGCAGCTGCACATTGATCTCGTAGTTCTGGCCGTCCGAGGCCAGCCAGTGGCTGACTTTCTCGCCCGCCACGAAAGGCCGCAGCGCCGCGCCCACCTGCTGCACCGACAAGCCGAGGTCGCTGGCCAGCTCCTGGTTAATCTTGATCATGGTGGACGGATTGGCGCCTTCCTGGCTGTATTCCAGGTCGGCCACGCCCTTGATCTTGCGCATCTTGTCCATCAGCTCGCGCGCCACGGCGTCCAGCTTGCCTTCGTCGGTGCCCAGGATGGCGATGAAGATAGGCTTCTGGCCCACCGACAGCTGGATGCCGGCGATCGGCGCCAGCCGTTCGCGGATGGCTTTCTCCAGCGCCTTCTGCGAGCGGCGGTGGGTTTTCTTCACGTCGGTCAGCTTCAGGTTCACCTCGGCCGAGTTGCGGCCGTCGCGCGTGCCCACGTTGGACAGGATGCTGTCGATTTCCTTGAATTCGCTCAGCGCCGTTTCCACCTGCTTGACCTTGTCGTTGGTGTATTCCAGGCTGGAGCCGACCGGGGTCTTGAAGCGCATATTGACCCAGCCTTCATCGGTTTCCGGGAACATCTCGCCGCCTATCATGGGCACCAGCATCAGGCTGGCCACGAAGATGGCGGCGGTGGCGGCCAGCGTGGTCTTGCGCCAGTTCAGCGCGGCGGCCAGCACCTTGCCGTACACCACGTGCAGCCAGTCCACGCCGCGCTCGACCCAGTCCATGAAGCGGCCCAGCCACGGCAGGTAGCGGAAGCGGTTCTCTTCCGGGTCCGGCCACACGGACGACAGCATGGGGTCCAGCGTGAAGGAGACGAACAGCGACACCAGCACGGCCACCGCCACGGTGATGCCGAACTGCAGGAAGAAACGGCCGATAATGCCGTCCATAAACGCCACCGGGATGAACACGGCCACGATGGCGAAGGTGGTGGCCATGACGGCCAGGCCGATCTCGTTGGTGCCGTCCTCGGCCGCCTGGTGGTGGCCCTTGCCCATGCCGAAGTGGCGCACAATGTTCTCGCGCACCACGATGGCGTCGTCGATCAGCAGGCCGATGCACAGCGACAGCGCCATCAGCGTGAGGAAGTTCAGCGTGAAGCCGAAGGCCTGCATGGCGATAAAGCTGGCCATGACGGAGATCGGCAAGGTCAGGCCGGTGATGATGGTCGAGCGCCAGGACTTGAGGAAGAAGAACACGATCACCATGGTCAGCACCGCGCCTTCGATGATGGTGCGCTTCACGTTGTCGAGCTGGCTCTGCACGCGCTCGGACTGCGAATCGAGGATGTGCAGGCGGACGCCGTCCGGCAGCGTCTGCTGCAGGGCCTCGGCGGCCTTGCGCACGCCTTCGCCCACCACCACCACGTTGGCGTCCTGCACCTTGGTCACTTCCAGCGAAATGCCGGGCTTGCCGTCGATGCGCGAGTACGATTGCGCTTCCTCCTCGCCGTCGACCACGCTGGCCACCTGGTCCAGGTAGACCGGGCCGTTGGCGCGGCGCGCCACGATGATTTTGTTGAATTCGCGCGCGTCCTTGATCTTGCCTTCCACCCGCACCAGCTGCTCGGTCACCGGCTGGCTGATGTTACCGGCCGGCAGGTTGGCATTGGTGGCCTGGATGGCGCGGATGATCTCGTCCACGCCTATGCCCTGCGCGGTCATCTCGTTGGGTTTCAGGCTGATCAGCACCTGGCGCTTGGTGGTGCCCAGCACGCGCACCTGGCCCACGCCGGCCACGTTCTGGAAGCGCTTGCTGATGATCTGGTCCGTCATGGTCGACAGCTCGCGCAGGCTGTGCTTGTCCGAGCTCAACGAGAGCGTCACCACCGGGCGTTCATTGTCGCCTTCCTCGCGGGCGATGAAGGGGTCTTTGGCCTCCTTGGGGAAGCGCGGGCGCACCAGGGCCACCTTGTCGCGCAGCTCCTGCATGGCGCGGTCCATATTGGTGGACAGCTGGAACTCCAGGTAGACGCCGGCCCGGCCTTCCCAGGAGTTGGCGCGTATGGTCTTCACGCCGCTGACGGTGTTGACGATGTCCTCCACCGGCCGCGTAATGTCGTTCTCCACCGCTTCCGGCGAGGCGCCCGGATATTCGATCTCGATGGCGGCGAAGGGCAGGCTGACGTTGGGCATGCTCTCCACGCCCAGGCGCTTGTAGGCGAACAGGCCCAGCACCATGAGCGCCACCATCACCATGGTGGCGAACACCGGATTTTTAATGCTGACTTTGGTTATCCACATGGCTTAGCTCCGCGCGCCCGGCACGCTGGCCTTTGCCGTGGCCGCCGCCGCGTCCGCGCCGGCCGGCGCGGCCAGCTTGACCTTGGCGCCCGGCTTGACCGCGTCCAGCTTGGCCACGATCACCTGCGCGCCCTGCTGCAGGCCGCCGGTCACTTCGGCGTAGCCGGTGTCCTCGTTGCGCAGGCCCAGCGTGACCGGCTGCGCCACCACCTTGCCCTGGTCCACCTGGTACACCACCTGCTTGCCGCCGTCGCTGCGCAGCGCCGCCAGCGGCACCACCGGCATCACGGCCGAGCGTTCGGTGACGATATTGCCCTTGGCGAACATGCCGCCCAGCAGGGCGCCGTCCTTGTTCTCGACGGAAATGTAGACCAGCATGGCGCGCGAGCCGGGCTCGGCGGTGGGGTTGATGCGCGCCACCTTGCCGTGGAATTCGCGCTGGAAGCCGTCCACCTTGAACGCCACGTCCTGGCCGGTTTTCACGCGCGGAATCTCGGACGTGGGTACTTGCGCTTCCAGCGTCAGCTCGGCCAGGTTGACGATGGTGTAGACGGGCATGTCAGGCGCGACTTTTTCGCCCGCCTGCACATGGCGTTTGGAGATGACGCCGCTCATGGGCGCGCGGATCACGCTGTCGTTCAGCGTAATGCGGGCCATGTCCACCATGGCGCTGGCCGACTTCACATTGGCGCGCGCCAGTTCCACGCCGTTGGCGGTGGTGTCGTAGGACGTCGAGGAAATATAGTTCTGCTTGAGCAGGGCCTGGCTGTTGGCGTGGTTGCGGCTGGCCATGGCCAGCTTGGCCTGCGCCTCGTCCAGCATGGCCTGCTGCTGCGTCAGGCGCGCCTGCAGGTCGGCCTGGTCCAGCCGCGCCAGCACCTGGCCCTGGGCCACGTGCGTGCCTTCGCGCACGGCCGCCTCGCGCACTTCGCCGGACACCTTGGCCTTGATGGTGGCCTGGCTGACGGGCGCCAGCGAGCCGGACAGCGGCAAGCTCACGGCCAGCGCGCGCGCATCGATGGCGGTCACGTCGGCGGCGGCCAGTTCGTAGACTTCCGGGCCTTTTTTCGCGTCGGCCTTGGCCGGCGCCGCGGCAGTGGCCGGAGCGGGCGTCTTGGCCCGGCTCTGCATCACGGTCCATCCGCCGCCCGCCAGGGCCAGCACGATCAGCACTGCGGCAGGCTTGCGCCAGCGTTTGCCGCGCGCTGCGGCCTGGGCGGGAGCGGAGGATAGGGGCAAGGTCTCGATTTTCATTGTTTTGTCTCTTGGAGGCCAGATTGGGATGTTGCCACTCTAGGTAATTTCAAGAGCCCGCACCACGCCAGTGCGACGAAACGGAGAAAAGCAGGGCTGAGTTGCAAAAACGCGGGGGCGGGTGGCCTGATGCATCACGGCAACGACCCGGCGCCGGCGGCGCGCACGTTTGACAAAGCGCAATACGTGCGCCGCGCGCACGCGCCAAGATGAATGCTACGCCCCGAAGCGGGCACATCGCATCGAGGGCGCCGTGGAGCCGCATCAACCTGACGCTGGGCCTGCCTTGCCCGCACCGTCCGACACCATCGCGGTGCCGGACGCACTGAACCTGATCTCCCGCCTGATCGACACGGTCGAGCCGTCCCAGCTGGTGGCCGTGCACTGCATGGACGAGGCTGGCTGCGTGCTGTTCTGGAATAGCGCCTGCGCCGAACTGTACGGCATCGCCTCCGCCGACGCGCTGGGCCGGCCGCTGGCCAGCCTGCTGGCCTTCGAGCAGGCCGATGAGCACGCGGCCGCGCTGGCGGAGGCCTGGCGCAGCGGGCGCGCCAAGCCGGCCCGGGACTGGCAGGTGAATACGGCGAGCGGACGCCGCCTGTGGGTCAATTCCACGCTGTTCCCGGTGGCGCAGGACGGCGCCGTGCGGCAGATGTTTTGCGTCGACGCCGACATTACCGCGCGCCGCATCGAGGACGAGGCGCTGCGCGCGGCCGGGGCCAATTTCCGCCAGATCTACCTGAGCTCCGCCGACGCCATCCTGATGCTGCAGGGCGAGCGCGTGACCGACCTGAACCCGGCCGCGCTGGCGCTGTTCAAATGCCCGCAGCGCGACGGCATGGTCGGTCACCGCCTGCGCGATTTTTCCACGCAGCAGCCGCCGGACGGCGAGCAGCAGGCGGGGCCGCCCGGCATGGATGAGGGCGGCGGCAGCCTGCGCTACGACTGGCGCTTCCTCAACTGCGCCGGCGAAGCCTTCTGGGCCGAAGTGCTGATGACCTCGATTTCGCTGGACCACGGCTACCTGTTCTACGTGGTGGTGCGCGACATCAGCGCCCGCAAGCAGGCCGAGCGCACGCTGCACCTGGCGGCCCAGGTGTTCGAGAACTGCCGCGACGCCATCGTGCTGACCGACCGCGAACGCCGCATCATCGCCCTCAACCGCTCGTTCACCCAGATCACCGGCTACGAGGCCGAGGCCATGCTAGGCCAGCCCTTGCAGCTGCGCCGCAGCGGCGAGGACGCGCACGACTTCCAGCGCCTGGTGTGGCAGGAAATGGATGCCAACGGCCACTGGCAGGGCGAGGTCAGCGCGCGCCGGCGGGGCGGCGAACTGTTTCCCGGCTGGCTGTCGCTGACCGCCATCCGCGACAACGCGGACCGGGTCAGCAGCTACATGGGCATGCTGTCCGACATCACCGACCGCAAGCGCGACGCGGACCACACCCGCCACCTTGCCGAGCACGACTTCCTGACCGACCTGCCCAACCGCGTGCTGCTGCTGGACCGGCTCAGCCTGGCGCTGGCGTCGGCGCGCCGCAGCCACACCATGCTGGCCATCCTGTTCATCGACCTGGACCGCTTCAAGGAGGTCAACGACACGCTGGGCCACCAGGTGGGCGATCAGCTGCTCAAGGAGGTGGCGGCGCGGCTGGTGAAGTGCGTGCGCGGCGCCGACACGGTGAGCCGCCAGGGCGGCGACGAGTTCCTGATCATCCTGGCCGATATCGGCGGCGCGGACCAGGCCGCGCACGTGGCGGCCAGCGTGCTGGGCGCCATCGCCCAGCCTTTCCAGCTGGGGCCGCATGCGCTGCACGTGTCCGGCTCGGTCGGCATCAGCCTGTATCCGGAGGACGGCGACGGCATCGAGCAGCTCATCAACAATGCGGACGTGGCCATGTACCACGCCAAGGAAAGCGGGCGCAACGGCTTCAAGTTCTTCAACGCCGACATGCACGCCAGGATAGCCGAGCGCGAGCAGCTGGAGAGCGGCTTGCGGCTGGCCTTGCGCGAGCAGCAGTTCGAGCTGGCGTTCCACGCGGAGGTGGACATTGCCAGCGGCGCGGCGGTGGGCGTGGAGGCGCTGCTGCGCTGGCGCCACCCCGAGCTGGGCCTGCTGCGCCCGGAGCGCTTCATGGCCGCCGCCGAGGAGGCCGGCTTGATGGTGCCGATCGGGAATTGGGTGCTGCAGCAGGCCTGCCGCACTGCGCGGCGCTGGCACGACGCCGGGCACAGCCTGGTGGTGGCGGTCAACCTGTCGGCGGCGCAGTTTGCGCAGAAGGACTTGCTGGCCGTCGTGCGCGCGGCGCTGGAGGCCAGCGGGCTGGACCCGGCCAGCCTGGAGCTGGAGCTGACCGAGGCCATCATCATGAAGGGCGGCAACGCCGCGCGCAGCACATTGGATGCGCTGCATGGGCTGGGCGTGCGGCTGACCATAGACGATTTCGGCACCGGCTATTCGCGCCTGGGCTATCTGAAGGACTACCCGGTGGACAAGCTGAAGATAGACCAGTCCTTCGTGGCCACGCTGGACGGCAATACCGCTGTGATCGGCGCCATGATCGCCATGGCGCGCAGCCTGGACATGCTGGCCATTGCGGAAGGGGTGGAAACGCAGGAGCAGCTTGATTTCCTGCGCAGCGCGGGCTGCGACCAGTACCAGGGCTACCTGGCGGATGCGCAGGTGCAGGCCAGCGCTTTGGGGCAGCTTTTGGCGGGTTAGCGCCGCAAGCGCAGCCGCACCAGCACCTGCCCGTGGTCAGACGTTTCCGGCCGCTGCTGGCTCAGGTGGTCGTTCAGGTACGTCACGTCATACACCTCGCCGATGGCGCGCGGCGACTCCGGGTGGAACTGCTCCGACACCAGCACATGGTCTATGGTGCTGTAATGCCCTTCGTGCACGGTGGTGTAGCCCATGTGGTGCAGATGGTCCTGCCGCTGCTGGATCTGCGCGCAGTCGAACATGCGGCCGCGCAGCTCGTCGCCCGGCTCGCAGTTCGGATTGCCCCCCAGCACAATGGTGGTGGTGACGGCGTCGGCCGTGTCGTTGAAGTCGCCCATGACCACGCAGGGCCGCTGGCCGTCCTTCATCACCTTGCTCAGCAGCACGCGCAGCGCCACCGCCTCCGTGCCGCGCCACACCAGCGAGCGCAGATTGGCCAGCGCGTAGTGCAGCGGATCGTCGCCGCAGTCGTCGCGGCGGTAGTCGGGGCGGCGCGACTTCAGGTGCACCACCACCACGTCCACCGTGGTCTCATTGGGCAGCACCACCTGGGCGTGCAGCGGCGCGCGCGCGAAGCGGTCGGCATCGGGATTGCCGGAGTCGGACACCACCCCGGCCGGGAACTCGGCATACACCGTGGGCGGCGCCGCCAACGGCAGGCGCGACACCAGCGCCACATTGGGCGTCAGGCGCGTGGCGTGCGGGTCGGGGTCGAAGCCGGCGTGGATGGCGTCGCGGTATTTGCGGGTGCGCGACAGCACGTCGCGCAGCGCGGCCTGGGAAAAGATTTCCTGGAAACCAACCACATCGGCATCCAGCTGGTCCAGCTGCTGCGCGGTCCATTCCACCTTGGCCTCATATTCCTGCTCAGAAAGCGGCGGCAGGTTGTCGTACAATTGAGCACCCGGCGGGGCGAGATTGCAGACATTGAACGTGGCGAAGCGAATTTCTTCCCGCATAACGAAACTCCTATTGAACGGTTAGCGTATCACGGCATGGCCAAAAAAGAGCATATTTCCGAAACGCCCGCGACCCAGATGCTGCGCAAGCATAAGGTGGCGTTCTCCGAACACCCTTACGAATATGAAGAACACGGCGGCACCACGGTGTCCGCGCGCGAGCTCGGCGTGGATGAGCACGCGGTGGTCAAGACGCTGGTAATGCAGGACGAGGCGGCCAAGCCGCTGATCGTGCTCATGCACGGCGACTGCAAGGTGTCGACCAAGAACCTGGCGCGCGGCATCGGCTGCAAGTCGGTCGAGCCGTGCAAGCCGGAGGTGGCGCAGCGCCATTCCGGCTACATGGTGGGCGGCACCTCGCCCTTCGGCACCAAGAAGGCGCTGCCGGTGTATGTCGAGGAGTCCATCCTGGCGCTCGATACGATTTATATCAATGGCGGGCGGCGTGGCTACCTGGTGGGCATCAAGCCGCAGGTGCTGCTCGAGCTGATCGCGGCCAAACCGGTGCACTGCGCGCTGGCCGACTGAGGCTACTCAGTGCCGGGCGCTTGTTGTATAGTCGTCAGCCGCCGCAGTGGCAGCATGAAAAAATAAAAGAGAGAAACGTATGAATACAGCACTGATAACAGTGGCCATGGCCGTGGGCGCCTACCTGCTGGGCTCGATTTCCTTCGCCGTGGTGGCCAGCAAGCTGTTCGGCATCGCCGACCCGCGCACCTACGGTTCCAAGAACCCGGGCGCGACCAATGTGTTGCGAAGTGGCAACAAGAAAGCCGCCATCGCCACCCTGATCGGCGACGCCGCCAAGGGCTGGCTGGCGGTGTGGCTGGCCGTGCATTACCAGGAGCAGCTGGGCGTGGAGGACATCGCCATCGCGCTGACGGCGATCGCCGTGTTCCTGGGCCACCTGTGGCCCATCTTCTTCCGCTTCGTGGGCGGCAAGGGCGTGGCCACGGCCGCCGGCGTGCTGCTGGGGCTGAACGTCTGGCTGGGCCTGGCCACGCTGGCCACCTGGCTGATCGTGGCCTACGCCTTCCGCTACTCCTCGCTGGCCGCGCTGGCCGCCGCCGTGTTTGCGCCGTTCTACTACGGCCTGCTGTTCGGCGTGGATGCCATCCTGATCGCCGTGGTGGTCATGTCCATGCTGCTGCTGTTCCGCCACAGCGCCAATATTTCCAACCTGATCGCGGGCAAGGAAAGCCGCATCGGCAGCAAGGCCGCCGCCAAGAAGAAGTAAGCGTTGAAATAGGCCGTGGCGGCCCCATATCGCAGGGATACTTTCCGCGAGGCCGCCATGACCACTCCCATCAAAATCGATTTCGTTTCCGACGTCTCCTGCCCCTGGTGCGCAGTCGGCCTGAACGCGCTGGAAACGGCGCTGCGCAGCATAGGCGGCGAGGCCGCC
This sequence comes from Pseudoduganella aquatica, assembly GCF_020865585.1. Taxonomy (NCBI): domain Bacteria; kingdom Pseudomonadati; phylum Pseudomonadota; class Betaproteobacteria; order Burkholderiales; family Oxalobacteraceae; genus Pseudoduganella; species Pseudoduganella aquatica. The sequence goes on along the minus strand of NZ_CP086370.1, from coordinate 6,092,277 downwards.
CCCACGCTGCACTTCCAGCCCTTCGAACTGAACCCCAACATGGGGCCGGAAGGGCAGGACATCACCGAACACATCACCCAGAAATACGGCGCCACCCCGGAGCAGCAGGAGCAGTCGCGCGCCATGATACGGCAGCGCGGCGCCGACGTCGGCTTTGACTTCGCCATGGGCAAGCGCAGCCGCATTTACAACACTTTCGACGCGCACCGCCTGCTGCACTGGGCCGGCCTGGAAGGCGCCGAACAGCAGCGCGCGCTCAAGCACGCCTTGTTCACCGCCTACTTCACCGAAGGCGAAGATCCGAGCGCGCACGCCGTGCTGCAGGCGGCCGCCGTCAAGGCGGGCCTGGACCCGGCCGGCGCCGCCGCCGTGCTGGCTTCGGACAGCTACGGCGCCGAGGTGCGCGCGGCCGAGCAGTTCTACCAGCGCCAGGGCATCAACTCGGTGCCGGCCGTCATCATCAACGACCGCCACCTGATCTCCGGCGGCCAGCCCGCCGAGCTGTTCGAGCGCGCGCTGCGCCAGATCATGGCCGGCGCGGCCTAAGCCCGGGCGGGCAATCTGCGGCCGAAAGGCGGGGCGGATGTCCGTTCGCGGTTTTTTTGCGCTAAACTTGTCGATGTAGCACCGAAGCTTATAGACTAGACAAGCGCAACGACGCTACGAAGGGACGCCATGCTGGCCGCAGAGAATATTTACCCGAATATATACCCACTCAGTTATGCCATTCCGCCGGACGACGCGCGCCGCGTAAGCGCGCTGCAGCGCTACCACGTGCTGGACACCCCCGCCTGCGAGGAATTCACCTTCCTGACCGAACTGGCCGCGCAGCTGTGCGGCGTGCCGTACGCCTTCATCACCCTGGTGGACGCCGGGCGCGCCTGGGTGAAAGCCGCCACCGGCCTGGCGCTGGACACCTTGCCGCGCGAGCAAAGCTACTGCTCGCTGGCCGTGCTGGGCCAGCAAGCCACCGAAATCGAAGACCTGAGCGCCGACCCGCGCACCGCCGAGATGCCGCTGACGGTGTCCGCCCCCCATATGCGCATGTACAGCAGCGTGGCGCTGACCGCGCCGGACGGCTACGCCATCGGCGCGCTGAGCGTGATGGACAGCCGGCCGGGCCGTCTCGTTCCCGAGCAGGCGCGCAGCCTGCGCCGCCTGGCCGCGCAGGCCATGGCGCTGCTGGAAGCGCGCGCCGCGCGGCACGCGCTGCAGGCGGCCCGGGCCGAACTTGCCGAATTGTCCACCACCGACGAGCTGACGGGCTTGCACAACCGCCGCTCCCTGCTGGGCAAGCTGAGCTTTGAAGTGGCGCGCACGCGCCGCTTCCGCACGCCGCTGTCGGCCCTGATTATCGACCTGGACGGCTTCAAGGCCGTCAACGAACGCCACGGCAGCGACGCGGGCGACCTGGTGCTGGCCAACGTCGGCCGCCTGGTGCGCGAGAACGTGCGCGTGATCGACCTGGCCGGTCGCTACGGCGGCCAGGAAATCTGCGTGCTGCTGCCCAACACGCCGCTGGAAGGCGCGCTCAAGCTGGCCGAAAACCTGCGCGCCAAGCTGGCTGCGCAAATCCACCGCGAAGCAGGGCGCTTGCTGCCGGTCACGGCCAGCATCGGCGTCGGCGCCTTCAACCACATGGACATCAGCGACGGCGACAGCCTGCTGCGCCAGGCCGAGCAGGCGCTGGCGCGCGCCAAGGCGAGCGGACGCGACCGCGTCGAAAGTTAATTCAGCCCACAGGAGGCAGCCATGCCCAAAGCAATCTGGAACGGCGAAGTGATCGCCGAAGCGAATGACGACGAAGTGCAGATCGTGGAGAACAACGTCTACTTCCCGATCGGGAAAGTGGCCGAGGAATACCTGCAGGAAAGCGAGCACACCACCACCTGCCCGTGGAAAGGCAAGGCCAACTACTACCATCTGCTGGTGGACGGCAAGGTCAACGAAAACGCCGCCTGGTTCTACCGCCACCCGTCCGACAAGGCGCAGCACATCAAGGACCACGTCGCCTTCTGGCACGGCGTGGAAGTGCAGCGCTAGCGTGGTGTAGGTGGAAAAGTTGTAAGCCAGCCATTTTCCTGCCCCGGGTTCGGGTAACATCCGGGGCATGGATAACATCACCCACACCGTCGTCGGCCTCGGCGTCGGCGAACTGGTGCAGCGCAGCCTGCCCGCCGAACCGGACGAAGCAGGCCAGCGCACGCGGCACCGCCTGCTGCTCACCGCCTGCGCCGCCGCCAGCAATTTCCCCGACCTCGACCTGTTCCTGACCCGGCTGCTGCCCGACCCGCTCGGCTACCTGCTGCAGCATCGCGGCCACACGCACACCTTGCTCTATGAAGTGCCGCAGGCCCTGCTGCTGGTGGCGCTGCTATGGCTGCTATGGCCGAATGCGCGGGCGCTGCTGCGGCGCAGCCAGCACGCGCGCGCCGGGCTGGGCGCGGCGGTCGTGCTGGGCTTCCTGCTGCACATCGGCATGGACTTCCTCAATTCCTATGGCGTGCATCCTTTCTATCCCTTCGACGGACGCTGGTTCTATGGCGACATGATCTTCATCATCGAACCGGTGTTCTGGGTGGCGTTCGGCGCGCCGCTGATCATGGCGATCGGCCGGCCGTGGCTGCGCTGGCTGATGCTGGCCGGGCTGGCGGGCGCGCTGTGCTACTTCGCCGCGCGGGGCTATCTGGGGACGGTGTCGCTGGCGGCCTTGCTGGCGCTGGGCGCCGGGCTGGCTTGCCTGAAAGCGGCACGGCGGCGCAGCCGGCGCGCGATGGCGCTGGCGCTGCTGGTCAGCGTGGGCTTCGTCGCGGCGCAAGGCGTGGCCGGCACGGCGGGGCGACAGCGCGTGCAGGCTGCGCTGCAGGCGGCCGATCCGCAGTCGCGCATCCACGACGTCGCCATGACCGCTTTTCCGGCGCAGCCGCTGTGCTGGGCTTTTGTTTCGATAGAGTCCAATGTAGCGGCAGGCAGCTACCGCCTTCGGCGCGGGCTGGTCAGCCTGGCGCCCGGCTGGCTGACGCCGCAGCAATGCCCCTCGGGCCTGCTGGACCCGCCGCCGCACCGCGCCGCCGCTCCGGGCGTCGAGCTGTACAGCGAGGTCAGCGGCAAGCTGGCCGAACTGCGCAGCCAGGCGGACGGCAACTGCTGGCTGTCGGCCTGGCTGCGTTTCGCGCGCATGCCCGCCATCACCGGCGCCACCGCCAGCGACATGCGCTTCGCCACCACGCCGCGCGGCAACTTCACCACGCTGGACCTGGCGGCGACCGCCGGACGCGCCTGTCCCGCCGGCGTCCCCGCCTGGACGCCGCCCCGCGCCGATCTGCTTGCCCGCTAGCGGCCGGGGCTGCGGTGGCCTCAGGCCGCCTGTGGCAGCACGTCGTCATGGTCGGTGGACAGCGACAGGCTGATCCACTCGCCCAGTTCCTGCTCCACGAAGCGGTTCTTCTCGCGCACCATGCGCACCGTGTCGCTGCCCAGCATCAGGCGCACGGGAGGCTGCGCGCTGTCGGCCAGCTTCAGGATGGCCAGCGACAGCTTGCGCGGATCGCCCGGCTGCTTGAGGCTGACGCTGGCGGCGAAGGTGCGCATGGCGCCCACGGTGCCGGCATAGTCGTCCAGGCGCGCATCGGTGGACACCAGCGAATTCCCTTCCAGGAACTCGGTGCGGAAGTAGCCCGGCTCGACCACCGTGACGTGGATGCCCAGCGGCCGCACTTCCTCGGCCATGGCCTCGCTGATGCCCTCCACCGCAAACTTGGTCGAGCCGTACACGCCCCAGCCCGCGTGGGCCGTGTAGCCGCCCACGGACGAGATATTCATCACATGGCCGCCGCCCTGCCGGCGCATATGCGGCAGCACGGCGCGGGTGACGTTGAGCAGGCCAAACACATTGGTGTCGTACAGCGCGCGCACCTCCGCGTCGCTAGCCTCCTCGACCGCGCCCAGCAGGCCGTAGCCGGCGTTGTTCACCAGCACGTCGATGCGGCCGAAACGGTCCACGGCGGCGCGCGCGGCCAGCACGGCGGCCGCCTCCTGCGTCACGTCCAGGCGCAGCGCCAGCAGATTGGGATGGGCGCCGATGGCGTCGATCACCGCTTGCGGGTTGCGGGCGGTGGCTGCCACACTGTCGCCGCGCGCCAGCGCATCTTTCGCCATCAGGACGCCGAAGCCGCGCGATGCACCGGTGATAAACCATACTTTAGACATGCTGTTCTCCTTGAGATGTGGTGGGATGTTGATGGAGGCCAGTTTAGGCCGCCTGCCTCTGCTACACTAGCCACCATAAAGGCGTTTGATTTTCACCTTCTGGTTGTAAATGGATACTTCCCGCGTTATCACTTTGTTTATCGCCGTGGTCCGCGCCGGCAGCTTCAGCCAGGCGGCGGCCGAGGCCGGGTTGTCGCCGCAGGCCGTCAGCAAAGCCGTGCGCCAGCTGGAGGACAGCCTCGGCGTGCGCCTGTTCCACCGCACCACGCGCAGCCTCAGCCTGACGGAGGAGGGCGAGCGCCTGTTCGAGCTGGCCAGCCCCGGCCTGCGGCTGCTGGACGAAGCGCTGGAAAACGTGCGCAACAGCCGCAAGGACATGGACGGCGTTATACGGGTGGCGGCACCCACCTCCTTCGGCCAGCACATGCTGATCCCGCTGGTGCGCGACTTCCAGGACCTGCATCCCGGCGTGCAGTTCGACCTGCTGCTGGAAGACCACTTCACCGACCTGATCGACGCCAAGATCGACGTCGGCTTCCGGGGCGGCAACCCGCCTGAGCGCAACCTGGTCTCGCGCCGCATCGGCGACATCGGCCTGTACATCTGCGCCGCGCCGCGCTACCTCGAAAAGCACGGCGCGCCGCAGACGGTGGACGAGCTGGCCGCGCACCGCTGCACCGGCTTCCGCCAGCCCAACACCGGCCGCCTGGTGCCGTGGGAACTGCGCATCGACGGCGGCACGGTCTACAAAGACATCCCCACGGTGGCCAGCTTCAACACGGTGGAAGGCGAAGTGCAGGCCGTGCGCGAAGGCGTCGGCATTGGCCAGCTGGCCGCCTACATGGCCGAAGCCGACATCGCCGCCGGCCGCCTGGTGCACCTGCTGCCGCACACCGTCACCGTCAACAGCGGCGTCTACATGTACTACCAGCAGCGCACCCAGATGCCGCAGCGCGTGCGCCAGTTCATCGACTTCGCCTCCGAGCGCGCCCCCGGCCTGTTCCCAAAAATTAAGCACCCCACCCGGTTTTGTTTGGAGAAATGATGGATAGATTGCATTTGATGGGGGTGTTTGTCGCCGTGGGCGAGGAGCAGAGCTTTGCGGGCGGGGCGCGGCGGCTGGGGATGTCGCCGCCGGCCGTCACGCGCGCCATCGCCGCGCTGGAGGAGCGCCTCGGCGTGCGATTGCTGGACCGCAGTACGCGCCATGTGCGCGTCACCGAGGCCGGCCAGCGCTATCTGGACGATGCGCGCCGCATCATCGCGGAGGTGGACGAGGCCGACGAGGCCGCCGCCGGCAGCAACGCCGCCCCGCGCGGCCACTTGTCGGTGACGGCGCCGGTGCTGTTCGGCCGCCAGTACGTCACGCCCGGCATCGTCGAGTATCTGCGCCGCTATCCGGGCATGGAGGTCAACGCCATGTTTGTGGACCGCGTGACCAATATGCTGGAGGAGGGCATCGATGTGGCGGTGCGCATCGGCGATCTGCCCGATTCGAGCCTGCGCGCCGTCACCGTGGGCCAGGTGCGGCGCGTGATCTGCGCCGCGCCGTCTTATCTGGCGGAACACGGCACCCCGTCCGCGCCCGAGGCGCTGGCGGACCATGTGATCGTGACGTCGTCCGGTTCGAGCGGTGCGCCGGACTGGCGCTTTGCGCAGGCGGGCCGCGCGCAGTCGCTGCGCTTGAAGCCGCGCCTGGTGGTCAACAGCAACGACGCGGCGATCGAGGCGGTGCGGCGCGGCTTCGGTGTCACGCGCCTGCTGTCTTACCAGGCCGAGGCGCTGCTGGCGTCCGGCGAGCTGGTGCTGCTGCTGGAGGAGTACGCCACGCCCGGTGTGCCGGTCAGCATCGTGCATCGCGACAGCCGGCAGGGTTCGGCCCGCATCCGCAGCTTCGTCGACCTGATGGCGGAGCGCCTGCGCGCCGTGCCGGTGCTGCAGCCGCTTTAGGGCGCCGGCCCGGCGCCAAATGCGCACTTGGTGCGCCTGCTTTTGGTGCGCCGCACAATATCGGTGCTGAAAATACACTTCTTTCCCCGCGTTTGACAGCCGCCGCCCCGTAATCGGGCTGGCACAGCTATTGCAAAGCTAGTGGCAGGGCAGGCGTCCGCCTGCCGCAGTTCACAAACTAGCATGGGGATAAGATGGACAGCAAAATCAGCTTGACTCGCCGCAGCCTGTTGAAAGCCGGCGCCGCCACCGCAATCTCCGGCCTTGCCACGCAGGGCGTCTGGGCCGCCGGCTCGGACAAGCCTGAAAAAGAAGAAGTCAAAATCGGTTTCATCCCGCTGACCGACTGCGCCTCGGTGGTGATGGCTTCCGTGCTGGGCTTCGACAAGAAATACGGCATCAAGATCGTGCCCAGCAAGGAAGCTTCCTGGCCCAGCGTGCGCGACAAACTGGTGAACGGGGAACTGGACGCGGCGCACGTGCTGTATGGCCTGGTCTACGGCGTGCACCTGGGCGCCGGCGGTCCCAAGAAGGATATGGCCGTGCTGATGAATCTGAACCACAACGGCCAGGCCATCACGCTGTCGAAAAAAGTGTCCGACAAGGGCGGCGTGGACGGCCCCTCGCTGGCCGCGCTGATGAAGAAGGACCCGCGCGAGTATTCCTTCGCGCAGACCTTCCCCACCGGCACCCATGCCATGTGGCTGTACTACTGGCTGGCCAGCTACGGCATCAATCCCATGAAGGACGCCAAGATGATCACCGTGCCGCCGCCGCAGATGGTGGCCAATATGCGCATCGGGAATATGGACGGCTTCTGCGTGGGCGAGCCGTGGAACCACCGCGCGATCGTGGACGGCATCGGCATCACCGCCACCACCACCCAGGAGATCTGGCGCGACCATCCGGAGAAGGTGCTCGGCACCAGCGCCGAATGGGTGAAGAAGTATCCCAACACGGCGCGCGCGCTGACCGCCGCCATCCTGGACGCCAGCCGCTGGATCGACGCGTCGCTGTCGAACAAGCTGAAGATGGCCGAAACCATCGCCGACAAGTCCTATGTGAATACCTCGGTGGACGTGATCAACCAGCGCATCCTGGGCCGCTACCAGAATGGCCTGGGCAAGACCTGGGACGATCCGAATTCGATGAAGTTCTTCAACGACGGTTCGGTGAACTTCCCCTACCTGTCGGACGGCATGTGGTTCCTCACGCAGCAGAAGCGCTGGGGCCTGCTCAAGGCCGAGCCGGACTATCTGGCGGTGGCCACGCAGATCAACCAGGTCGATGTGTACAAGGACGCCGCCGCCATGGCCAAGGTGGCCGTGCCGAAGTCCGCCATGCGCAGCGTGAAGCTGATCGACGGCACCACCTGGGACGGCAAGAATCCGAAAGCCTACGCCGATTCATTCAAGATCAAAGCATAAGGAGCAGCCATGAGCGCAGTTCTGCACAATATCGCCGCCGTGCCGGTAAAGGACGCCGTGAAGGAAGCCGTGAAGGAAGCCGCGCCGGAGAAGCCCGCGCGCAGCGAGCGCATCGCCGCCAAGGGCATCAAACTGGAATCGGGGAGTGCGCGCATGCGGCCCTACGTGATGAAGTATCTGCCGCCGCTGATCGGCCTGGCGCTGCTGGTGCTGGCCTGGCAGATCCTGGCTTCCAAGAACAGCAGCTTCCCCACGCCATGGGCCACCTGGGAGGAGGCGGTCAAGCTGTTCTCGGACCCGTTCTACCGCAAGGGGCCGAACGACCAGGGCATAGGCTGGAACGTGCTGGCTTCGCTCCAGCGCGTGGGCATGGGCTTCGGCCTGGCGGCGCTGGTGGGCATACCGCTGGGCTTCATCATCGGCCGCTTCCCCTTCATGTACGGCATGTTCAGCCCCATCATCAGCCTGCTCAAGCCGGTGTCGCCGCTGGCCTGGCTGCCGATTGGCCTGCTGGTTTTCAAGGCCGCCGATCCGGCAGCCATCTGGTCGATCTTTATTTGCTCGATCTGGCCGATGATTATCAACACGGCGGTGGGCGTGCAGCGCGTGCCCCAGGACTACATGAACGTGGCGCGCGTGCTCAGCCTGTCCGAATGGAAGATCGTCACCAAGATCCTGCTGCCTTCCGTGCTGCCTTACATGCTCACCGGCGTGCGCCTGGCCATCGGCACCGCCTGGCTGGTGATCGTGGCGGCGGAAATGCTGACCGGCGGCGTGGGCATCGGCTTCTGGGTCTGGGACGAGTGGAACAACCTGAACGTGCCGCACATCCTGATCGCCATCGGCGTGATCGGCGTGGTGGGGCTGCTGCTGGAATGGGCGCTGGTGTCGCTGGCCAAGGCATTTACCTACGAACAAGTGGAGAACTGATATGAGCGCGAAATTCATCGACATCAGCAAGGCCGAGATGGTGTTCAACACCAAGAAGGGCCAGTTCCATGCGCTGGCCAATGTGAACCTGACGGTGGAGCAGGGCGAGTTCATCACGCTGATCGGCCACTCCGGCTGCGGCAAGTCCACGCTGCTGAACCTGATCGCCGGGCTGACCACGCCCACCGGCGGCACCATGATCTGCAACGGCCGCGAGATCGCCGGGCCTTCGCCCGAGCGCGCGGTGGTGTTCCAGAACCACTCGCTGCTGCCGTGGCTGACCTGCTATGAGAACGTGTACCTGGCGGTGGAGCGGGTGTTCAGCGCAAAGGAGAGTAACAAGCAGCTGCAGGAGCGCACCTGGGCCGCGCTGGCGCTGGTGGGCTTGACGGCGGCGGCGGGCAAGCGGCCGAACGAGATCTCGGGCGGCATGAAGCAGCGCGTGGGCATCGCGCGCGCGCTGGCGATGGAGCCGAAAGTGCTGCTGATGGATGAACCCTTCGGCGCGCTGGACGCCCTGACGCGTGCGCACTTGCAGGACGAGCTGCTGCGCATCGTGGCGGCCACCGGATCGACGGTGGTGATGGTGACGCATGATGTGGATGAAGCGGTGCTGCTGTCGGACCGCATCGTCATGATGAGCAACGGGCCTGCGGCGACGATAGGGGATATCGTGCAGGTGCGGCTGGCGCGTCCGCGCGACCGGCTGGCGCTGGCGCAGGACCCGCTGTATATCGATTACCGCAGCAGCGTGCTGGAGTTCCTGTACCACCGGCAGGGGCGGCCGGCGCAAAGGGCCGCGTGAGCGCCTGGCGGGTTACGCTACGCTAACCCGCCCTACGAATTTGCAAGGGGCATGTGCTGATGCGTAGGGCGGGTTAGGCGGCGCCAGCCGCCGTAACCCGCCAAATTCAAATCACCCGCAGCTCGTCCAGCGGCCAGCGCGGACGCACATTGAAGGAGTAATCCTTCTTCGCTGCGTCCGGGTTGATCATCAGCCGCATGGCGCCGGCAAAGGCGATCATGGCGCCGTTGTCTGTGCAGAACTCCAGCTCCGGGTAATACACTTTGAAGCGCTTCTTGGCCGCCGCCGCGTTCAGCGAAGCGCGCAGCTGCGCATTCGCGCCCACGCCGCCGGCGATCACCAGCCGCTTCAGGCCGGTGTGCTTGAGCGCCGACACGCACTTGGCCGTCAGCACTTCCACAATGGCGTCCACAAAGCCGCGCGCGATATTCGCCTTGTCCTGCTCGCAGATATTGGCGATCACCTTTTCCTCGTGGTTCTTCACCACCGTCAGCACCGCCGTTTTCAGGCCGGAGAAGCTGAAGTTGAAGTCCTTGGTGTGCATCATCGGGCGCGGCAGCTTGTAGGCCGCCGGGTCGCCGAATTCGGCCAGGCGCGAAATGGCGGGGCCGCCCGGATAGCCCAGGCCCAGCAGCTTGGCGGACTTGTCGAAGGCCTCGCCTGCCGCGTCGTCCAGCGTTTCGCCCAGCAAGGTGTACTGGCCCACGCCGTCCACCCGCATCAGCTGCGTATGGCCGCCGGACACCAGCAGCGCGATAAACGGGAACTCCGGCGGCTGCGAGGCCAGCAGCGGCGACAGCAGATGGCCTTCCAGGTGGTGTACGCCCAGCACCGGCTTGTCCAGCGCCATGCCCAGGCTGCAGGCGATGGACGAACCGACCAGCAGCGCGCCCGCCAGGCCGGGGCCTTGCGTGTAGGCGATGGCGTCGATATCGGCCAGCTGCTTGCCTGCGCCGGCCAGCGACTGCTCCAGCAGCGGGATGGCGCGCCGGATATGGTCGCGCGAAGCCAGTTCGGGCACCACGCCGCCGTACTCCTCGTGCATGGCCACCTGGGAATAGAGGGCATGGGACAGCAGGCCGTGCTCTGTGTCGTACAGAGCCAGGCCGGTTTCGTCACAGGAGGATTCAACGCCGAGAACAATCATTGGGACCGTGCAAAGTGAAAGGGGAATCCGCCATTGTAATGGAAAGCGGGCGCAGCCCGCACCAAAGGGGCCCGCCGATGCACACCCGTAGGGCGGCGGCACGGCGGCGGTAGGGCGCGTTAGCGTAGCGTAACCCGCCATCGAGCCGCCAATAGCGTCTTCACCGCTGGCATCCCTCTTGCTTTAGATCCCATATAGCATCGAAGGAGCCAAACCATGGCTGAGTACTGGAAACTGATCTGCAAGCTGAAGGACATTGCCCCGCAGGGCGTGCGGCTGGTGCCGCGCGGGCTGGCGTGGCAGGAACTGCCGGGCGTTGCGGTGATCCGCACGCTGGACGACCAGGTCTTCGCGGTGCTGGACGGCGGCCGGCCCGAGCAGGGCGCCGTGCGCCACTACGCCGTCAAGCTGGAGGACGGCAAGATCTACCTGGACCTGAATGAACTGAACGCCCCCGCCAGCCGCGCCGAGGCGGCGCTGGCGGGAGCCTTCGGGGTAGCCCCCCACGTCGGCGCCAACCCCTGGGCTTGATGCTTTAAGGACGCTTCAGCAGTTCCGCATGCGCCTTGCGCAGCATCTCAGCCGTGGTGTCCCAGTCGATGCAGCCGTCCGTCACCGAGCAGCCGTACTTCAGCTCGCTCAGATCGGCCGGGATCTTCTGGTTGCCGCCTACGATGTTCGACTCGATCATCACGCCCACCAGCGACTGGTTGCCGTGCGTGATCTGGTTCACCACGTCCGTCATCACCAGCGGCTGCAGCTCGGGCTTCTTGTAGCTGTTGGCGTGCGAGCAGTCCACCACGATATTGGCCGGCAGCTTGGCCTTGGCCAGCGCCTGCTCGGCGATGGTCACGGACACCGAGTCATAGTTCGGACGGCCGTCGCCGCCGCGCAGCACCACGTGGCCGTAGCCGTTGCCGCGCGTGCGCACGATGGACACATTGCCTTCGCCGTTAATGCCCAGGAAGGCGTGCGGATTGGCCGCCGACAGAATGGCGTTGATGGCGATGCTGATGTCGCCGTCGGTGCCGTTCTTGAAGCCCACCGGGGTCGACAGGCCGGACGACATTTCGCGGTGCGTCTGCGACTCGGTGGTGCGCGCGCCGATCGCGGTCCAGGCGATCAGGTCGCCCAGGTACTGCGGCGAGATCGGGTCGAGCGCTTCGGTCGCGGTGGGCAGGCCCAGTTCGCACACGTCCAGCAGGAACTGGCGCGCCTTTTCCATGCCCACGTCCACGCGGAAGGAGTCGTCCATGTCCGGATCGTTGATATAGCCCTTCCAGCCGGTGGTGGTGCGCGGCTTCTCGAAATACACGCGCATTACCAGCAGCATGGTGTCGGCCACTTCGGCTTGCAGCGCCTTCAGGCGGCGCGCATAGTCCAGGCCGGCCACCGGGTCGTGGATGGAGCAGGGGCCGACTACCACGAACAGGCGCTTGTCCTTGCGGTCCAGGATGGCGCGCAGGTCGGCGCGGCCCTGCATGACGACGGCCGACGCGGCGTCGGTCAGCGGCAGTTTCGCGTGCAGTGCGGACGGAGTCGGCATGGACGCGAAGTTGGTAACGTTTACGTTTTCGATGTCTGGCGAGATCATGATTCGGTGCCTCAACTCATTATTTTAATCAGGGGGACCTATAAGTGTAGCCGAATTGCCAGTTTGATGCGGGCGGCACTGCAATGCAGCAATCCTGGGCGCTGGCTCTTGTAGTAAGCTCTCCACCATGACGACACATCCCAACCCATTCCCTGCGGCAAGGTTCATCAAAGAAATCGGCCGTGGCAAGAAAGGCGCGCGCAGCATGACGCGCGCCGACGCCCAAGAACTGTATCAAGCCATCCTGGACGGCCGGGTCTCCCAGCTGGAACTGGGCGGCATCCTGCTGGCGATGCGCATCAAGGGCGAGTCCGTGGACGAGATCGCAGGCTTCCTGGACGCGGCGGAAGCCTCGTTCACGCCCCTGCAAGCGCCTGCGGGCGGCTGCGCGCCGGTGCTCATCCCCACCTACAACGGGGCCCGCAAGATGGCCAACCTGACGCCGTTGCTGGCCCTGCTGCTGGCGCGCGAGGGCGTGCCGGTGCTGGTGCACGGCGTGCCGCACGACCTGGGCCGGGTGGCCACCGCCGAGGTGTTTGCCGAACTGGGCATCCATGCTGCCGGCAGCCATGCCGAAGCCGAGGCGGCGCTGGCGTCGGGCAAGCTGGCCTTCATCACCATCGACGCGCTGGCGCCCAAGCTGGCCCATATGCTGTCGCTGCGCCGCATCCTGGGCGTGCGCAACTCCACCCACACGCTGGTGAAGATGATGCAGCCCTTCGCCGGCCCGGCGCTGCGGCTGGTGTCCTACACCCATCCGGAATATCTGGAGATGCTGGGCGAATACTTCTGCACGGCGGCTGCGCCCGAACGCGGCCACGCCTTCCTGATGCGCGGCACCGAGGGCGAAACGGTGGCCAACGCCAACAAGGGCCAGCGCATCGACTGGTTCCATGATGGCGAGCGCACCGTGCTGGTGGAAAAGCAGCTCACGGCCGAAGAGGAAGTGGTGCTGCCGGAGGACAAGAGCGCCGCCGCCACCGCCGCGTGGATCGCCTCCGTGCTGCGCGGCGACATCGCCGTGCCCGCCTCCATTGCCGAGCAGGTGGCCCAGGTCGCCAAGGTCGCGCGCAGCCTGGCCTGATGTGCCGCAATGCATGATGAAGCGTAGGGCGGGTTAGCGGGAACCGCGTAACCCGCCAAGCGCCGCCGGTCCGGCCGCCAAGTCAGAGTACAATGGCCGGTTTTGAAGCGGAATCGGAGCAGTGATGGCGAAATTTGATGTGGCGGTAATCGGCGCGGGCGCGGCGGGTATGATGTGCGCGGCCGAGGCCGCCAAACGTGGGCGCCGGGTGGTGCTGATCGACCACGCCGCCAAGCTGGCCGAAAAAATCCGCATTTCCGGCGGCGGCCGCTGCAACTTCACCAATATCAACACCAGCCCGGCCAACTTCCTGTCCGAAAATCCGCACTTCTGCAAGAGCGCGCTGTCGCGCTACACGCCGTCGGACTTCCTGGCGCTGGTGCGGAAATACCGCATCGCCCACCACGAAAAGCACCGTGGCCAGCTGTTCTGCGACGACTCGGCCGAACGCATCATCGAGATGCTGAAGGCCGAATGCGCGGCGGGCGACGTGCACTGGCGCATGCCGTCCAAGGTCGCCTCCGTGGAACAGATGGACGACGGCAGCTTCTACCTCGCCACCGACACCGGCGACATCGAATGCGACAGCGTGGTGATCGCCACCGGCGGCCTGTCGATTCCGAAAATCGGCGCCAGCGGCTTCGGCTACCAGATCGCCGAGCAGTTCGGCCTGAATATCGTGCCCACCCGCCCGGCGCTGGTGCCGCTGACCTTCGACGCCGACACCTGGGCGCCGTTCGCGCCCCTGTCCGGTATTTCGCTGGAAGTGGACGTGGAGACCGGCAGCCTGAAGGGCCGCAAGCCCGACGGCGCGCGTTTCCGCGAAGACCTGCTGTTCACCCATCGCGGCCTGTCCGGCCCGGCCATCCTGCAGATTTCCAGTTTCTGGCAACCCGGCGCGCCCATCGTCATCAACCTGCTGCCGGAAATGGACGTGGCCCAGGAGCTGATCGAGGGCAAGCAGACCGTCAAGAAGCAGCTGGGCAACGTGCTGGCCCAATGGCTGCCGGCCCGCCTGGCCGAAGGCCTGTTGCAGCTGCACGGCCTGGCCGCCGACGCCCGCCTGGCCGACATGCAGGACGCCGTGCTGCGCAAGCTGGGCGCGGCCATCAACCAGTGGACCATCACCCCCAACGGTTCCGAAGGCTACCGCAAGGCCGAGGTGACCCGGGGCGGCGTGGATACGCGCGAGCTGTCCCAGCAAACCATGATGGTGGGCAAGGTGCCTGGCCTGTACTTTATCGGCGAGGCGGTGGACGTGACGGGGTGGCTGGGCGGCTACAATTTCCAGTGGGCCTGGGCTTCGGGTGTGGCGGCCGGCCAAGCAGTCTGATATGATTGCATTCCGGCGTGTGTTTTGCCGCCGGAGTCAGGTGTTGGCAGGACGAAAAGGTTGCTCAAAAACAGACAGTTTTCTAGATGAAACTGGCCTGTTGAGCCGGTTTTCCGTCCAAAGGTCTTCCCAATTTGGCCGAATACTGCTAATATCTTTATCTTCCTAAAATCTAACGGTTTGAATTTTTACATGACCACTATCCGCCTTAAAGAAAACGAGCCGTTCGAAGTTGCAATGCGTCGCTTCAAACGCACCATCGAAAAAACCGGCCTGCTGACCGAACTGCGCGCACGCGAGTTCTACGAGAAGCCAACCGCAGAGCGCAAGCGCAAGCTGGCAGCTGCCGTGAAGCGTCACTACAAGCGCATCCGCAGCCAGCAACTGCCTAAGAAACTGTTCTAAGACTGTTGTTTCAGGATAGCCCGGCAGTACGGCGTCGCGCCGCGGGCTCATCCTGTCCAGTCGCATGCCCGCTCCGGTTCGCCGCAGCGGGTTTTCGCATTTTGCGCCACGATTTTTCCCAGTGAGAACGAACAATGAGCTTGAAACAACAGATTAGCGATGACATGAAGGCCGCCATGCGTGCCAAGGAAGCCGGCAAGCTGGCCACCATCCGCCTGATGCTGGCGGAAATCAAGCGCAAGGAAGTGGACGAGCAGATCGAAGTGAGCGACGAGCAAGTGGTCGCCATCGTCGACAAGATGATCAAGCAGCGCAAGGACTCCATCACCCAGTTCGAAGCCGGCAACCGCCAGGACCTGGCCGACATCGAAAAAGCCGAGTTGGAAGTGCTGATTGCCTACAAGCCGGCCGGCCTGTCGGACGAAGTGGTGGCCGCCGAAGTGGCCGCCGCCGTGGCCGCCTCGGGCGCCGCCGGTCCGCAGGACATGGGCAAGGTCATGGCCATCGTCAAGCCCAAGCTGGCCGGCAAGGCCGACATGGCTGTCGTGTCCGCGCTGATCAAAAAAGCGCTGACCCCGGCCTGATCCGGGTGCCGGCCCGCCATGCGCCGCAGGCGGCTCCGGCGGGTTACGCTCCGCTAACCCGCCCTACCGGTGCTGGCGTAGGGCGGGTTAGGCGGCTCGCCGCCGTAACCCGCCATCGCGCCGCCGATTGATCAGCCTCAAGCCGATCGCTCGCGCGGCAGTATAGCCTCTGATGTAGAACAAGACTGATCGCCGTGATACCTCAATCCTTTATCTCCGATCTATTGAACCGCGTCGACATCGTGGACGTGGTCGGCCGTTATGTGCAGCTCAAAAAGGGCGGCGCCAACTTCATGGGCCTGTGCCCGTTCCACAACGAAAAATCCCCCAGTTTCACGGTCAGCCCCACCAAGCAGTTCTACCACTGCTTCGGCTGCGGCGCGCACGGCACCTCGATCGGCTTCATGATCGAATACTCCGGCATGGGCTTTGTCGATGCCGTGAAGGAGCTGGCGCAGAACTGCGGCATGGTCGTGCCCGAGCAGGACGACAAGATACCGCCCGCCCAGCGCGCCCAGATGCAGGCCCAGAGCATGGCCCTGTCCGAGGCCATGAACCTGGCCGCCGACTACTACAAATCCCAGCTGCGCTCGGCCCCGAACGCCATCGGCTACCTGAAAAGCCGAGGCCTGACCGGCGAAATCGCGGCCCGCTTCGCGCTCGGCTTCGCGCCCAACGGCTGGGACAACCTGCGCAGCGTGTTTCCCAACTACGAGGCGCTGGCGCTGGTCGAGGCCGGCCTGGTGATCGACCGCGTGGACGAGGAGGGCAACCACCGCAAGCGCTACGACCGTTTCCGCGAGCGCGTGATGTTTCCAATTCGCAACACCAAGGGCCAGGTGATCGCCTTTGGCGGCCGCATCATGGAGCAGGGCGAGCCTAAGTACTTGAATTCCCCCGAAACGCCTTTATTTTCCAAGGGTCACGAGCTGTACGGCCTGTTCGAGGCGCGCCAGGCCATCCGCGACGCCGGCTATGTGCTGGTGACGGAAGGCTATATGGACGTGGTGGCGCTGGCGCAAATGGGTTTCCCGCAGTCGGTGGCGACCCTGGGCACGGCCTGCACCAGCACCCACGTGCAGAAACTGTTGCGCCAAACAGACACCGTGATCTTTAGTTTTGACGGCGACAAGGCCGGCCGCCGCGCTGCCCAGCGCGCGCTGGAAGCCTGCCTGCCCCATGTGTCGGACAACAAGACCATCAAGTTCTTGTTCCTGCCGGCCGAGCACGACCCGGACAGCTATATCCGCGAATATGGCGCCCCGGCCTTCGAGCAGCAGGTGCACGAGGCCATGCCGCTGTCGCAGTTCCTGCTGCGCGTGGTGTCCGCCGAGCATGATTTGAGCGAGCCGGAAGGGCGCGCGCGGGTGCAGTTCGAGGCCAAGCCGCTGCTGCAGGCCATGACGCCGTCGGCGCTGCGGCTGCAGATCGTGCGCGGCCTGGCCACCATGACGCAGAGCAGCCCGGGCGAGATCGAGCAGCTGTACGAGCTGAGCAAGCCGGTGGCCGAGGTGCGCAGGGCGCCGCAGCGCAGCAGCCGTCCGCAGCCCGTGGGCCTGGAGCTGCAGATCGTGCGGCACCTGGTGGCGCACCCGCCGCTGGCCTTCACGATAGACGAGGCGGGCCTGGGCGCATTCACCAACTTCGGCGAGGAAGCGGCCGAGCGCCTGTACCAGCTGATCGCGGCGGCCATCGCGCTGGGGCCGCAGGGCAGCTTCGCCGCGCTGGCGCAGCATTTGAAGGAGCAGGGCAGCGAGTACGACGGCATCATCAGCGAGATCGCCGCCGAGCCGGAGTCGGATTTCGACGCCATCAAGACGTATCTGAGCAGTGCCATCCGCCAGATCCGGACCGACGCGCTGAAAGCCGAGCTGGCACAGTTGTTCGCGTCCGGTTTGTCTTCCAGCGAAATTGGTGTACGCTACCGCGAAATTACGGCTATGCAAGACCAGTTGTTACGGGAGGCCG
Organism: Pseudoduganella aquatica; assembly: GCF_020865585.1. Taxonomy (NCBI): domain Bacteria; kingdom Pseudomonadati; phylum Pseudomonadota; class Betaproteobacteria; order Burkholderiales; family Oxalobacteraceae; genus Pseudoduganella; species Pseudoduganella aquatica. The sequence goes on along the minus strand of NZ_CP086370.1, from coordinate 6,074,841 downwards.
AAGCGGAGCTATCAGCCCGCTAGTCTCACGGGGCTGCGCCCCTATGAGACGGGCCGGGCGGGGTCTGGAAATTGTAAAGTAGCGTGCTATAATAAAACGCTAAGTATTGAGTGCTTAGCTTTGTTGTTTCAGTTCGGAATTCTGTTTGTTTTCAGTAAGTTAGGCTCTTGATCGGTGCGGCGGGCGGTAAGGCTGCGGCACCGTAGGCCGGGGCCGGAATGTTGCCGGATCATGGCCGGATGGCGCAGTCGGTAACCGCCCAGGCGCGGCGCCTGCCTCCGGACACTGGTGGATCTAGCCCCCTTGCGCTGTCTACAGTAGAATTTCTGCCGAGTACGGTCCCGGGTTTGGGCCGGCGGTGGAGGTTCCTGTGTGCGCAGGAGCCAGAAGGTATAAGTATTCGTAGCGGTGTTGCAAGAACTTTATCCTAACCCGTAAAGCAAGTCGTTGTGTAATCGAAAGCGCCTGTGCCAACAAAGAAACCTGAATCCAAAGCGGCTGCAAAGCCGAGCAAAGTGACCGCCAAGGCCGCCAAAACGGCCGACAAACCGGAAACGCGTGTTACCAACACGCCGCCGGCGGTAAGCCAGACCACCGATGCCGCCGCCTTGGCAGCCATCGATACTTCAGGCTATGTGCTGCCTTCAGTGAAGGTGCCGGGCCGCCGTGGCCGCAAGCCGAAAGAATTCCAGCCCGAGAACGACGAAGTGGCCGCGCTCAACGCGGTCGAGCGCGCCGAGCTGAAGGCGGTCGACAAGGCCAAGGCCAAGGACCGCAAGGCCAAGGAAAAAGCGCTGCTGAAGGACGCCTTCTCGTCCGACACGGAAGCGACCGAGGAGGAACTCGAACGCCGCCGCCAGAAACTCAAGACCCTGATCAAGTTCGGCAAGGAACGCGGCTTCCTCACATACGCCGAGATCAATGATCACCTGCCTGAAAATATCGTCGATCCGGAAGCGATCGAGGGCATTATCGGCACCTTCAACGACATGGGCATCGCCGTCTACGAGCACGCGCCGGACGCCGAGACCCTGCTGCTGTCGGACAATGTGGCCACCGTCACCAGCGACGACGAAGCCGAAGCGGCCGCCGAAGCGGCCCTGTCCACCGTGGACTCCGACTTCGGCCGCACCACCGACCCGGTGCGCATGTATATGCGCGAAATGGGCTCGGTCGAGCTGCTCACGCGCGAAGGCGAGATCGAGATCGCCAAGCGCATCGAAGACGGCCTGAAGGACATGATCCAGGCCATTTCCGCCTGCCCGGTGACCATCGCCGAGATCATCGCCGCCTCCGAGCGCATCCGTAACGACGAGATCAAGATCGACGAGATCGTCGACGGCCTGGTCGACGAAAGCGAAGGCGAGCCCGCGCCCGCCCCGGCCGCCGCCGCCTCGGACGACGAGGAAGAGGACGAGGACGAGGAAGAGGAAGAGGCCGAAGAGGAAGAGGAAGCGGCCGGCGCATCGGGCGCCGCCGGCTACTCGGCCGAACAGCTGGAGCAGATGAAAAATGCTGCGCTGGAAAAATTCGACCTGATCTCGCAGCAGTTCGACAAGATGCGCCGCGCCTTCGAAAAGGACGGCTACAGCTCGAAAGCCTACGTCAAGGCGCAGGAAGCGATTTCCTTCGAACTGCTGGGCATCCGCTTCACCGCCAAGGTGGTGGAAAAGCTGTGCGACACCCTGCGCGGCCAGGTGGACGAAGTGCGCCACATCGAGAAGCAGATCCTGGACGTGGCGGTGAACAAGTGCGGCATGCCGCGCGCCCACTTCATCAAGGTCTTCCCGGGCAATGAAACCAACCTGGAATGGGTCGACGGCGAAGTGGAAGCCGGCCACGCCTACAGCGCCATCCTGGGGCGCAACATTCCGACCATCAAGGAACTGCAGCAGCGCCTGATCGACCTGCAGGCCCGCGTGGTGCTGCCGCTGCCGGACCTGCGCAACATCAACCGCCAGATGGCGGCCGGCGAGATGAAGGCGCGCAAGGCCAAGCGCGAAATGACCGAGGCCAACTTGCGCCTGGTGATTTCCATCGCCAAGAAATACACCAACCGCGGCCTGCAGTTCCTGGACCTGATCCAGGAAGGCAACATCGGCTTGATGAAGGCGGTGGACAAGTTCGAGTACCGCCGCGGCTACAAGTTCTCGACCTACGCCACGTGGTGGATACGCCAGGCGATCACGCGCTCGATCGCCGACCAGGCGCGCACCATCCGCATCCCGGTGCACATGATCGAGACCATCAACAAGATGAACCGCATCTCGCGCCAGATCTTGCAGGAAACGGGCGCCGAGCCCGATCCGGCGACCCTGGCCATCAAGATGGAAATGCCGGAAGACAAGATCCGCAAGATCATGAAGATCGCCAAAGAGCCGATCTCCATGGAAACGCCGATCGGCGACGACGACGATTCCCATCTGGGCGACTTCATCGAGGACAACAACACCCTGGCCCCGTCCGACGCGGCGCTGCACGCGTCCATGCGCGGCGTGGTCAAGGACGTGCTGGACTCGCTGACGCCGCGCGAAGCGAAGGTGCTGCGCATGCGTTTCGGCATCGAAATGTCGACCGACCACACGCTGGAAGAGGTCGGCAAGCAGTTCGACGTGACGCGCGAGCGCATCCGCCAGATCGAAGCGAAAGCGCTGCGCAAGCTGCGCCACCCTTCGCGTTCGGACAAGCTGAAAAGCTTCTTGGAAGGCAACTAGGCACTTGACGGGAGCGTCGGTTCCGCCTATGCTCCCGTGTCCGTTTAATCAACGGTTGCAGTACCCAGGGCCTCTAGCTCATGCTTGGTTAGAGCAGCGGACTCATAAACCTTGTGTATCGAAAAGGTGCATAAAGGGAAGTCGTTTAGATTCAAAGATTTACGGTTGATTTCTTGCTCGTTTTGAGGTGCGCAAAACGCTGTCTGGTCCATTTCTGGTCCGGCGCGCACCGGACGGCAGGGCTCCAGAGCCTCGACTTGTCGGTGGGGCGGTATAAGTAGTACAGGTTTCGGGCCTCTAGCTCATGCTTGGTTAGAGCAGCGGACTCATATGTAAATGTGCCTTGCGATGGGAAACCGCGTAAGGGATGGTGTCAAATTCGGTGAAACCTAAGCGCAGCGATGCGTAAGGCAATGCCGAGCCAAGCTTCAGTGCGAAAGTGCTGTTGAAGGTGTAGAGACTAGACGGCACCCACCTACGGCGCAAGCTATGGTGAAGGCATAGTCCAGGGAGTGGCGAAAGTCACACAAACCAGAATCCGTTGGTGCCGTGTTCGACTCACGGGAGGCCCACCAAACAATGAAAAAGCCAACCCTGCGGGGTTGGCTTTTTTTTAGCTGAACGCCCTCGGGCTCGTCCAGTGTTTCATGACGAGTGGTTAGACCTATGTTTTTCCGAGGAGGTACTGGCTGGCCTGACATCTCCAGTCAGGTCACGTTTGAATGACAAAGCCCTGCTTTTCTCGCTTAAATTGATATGATCCTCCCGAGCGCCGCTGGCCAAGGCGGCAGTTCTTCTTATCCACGAAAACTCTTTGAAATTCAACGTACCCGGTGCTGACTGGTGCGGCATTGCCTGCATTGCATTTTTATCGTTTAGCAATGCTACAATGTATTTCCAAATGGAAATTGCAGAGATATTGTGCATGAAATTGTTTGCCCGTACTTTGCCAGTCCTCCTTTGCCGCGACACAACCTGTCGTTCGCCGCGAATATAGTGTCTCCATGGCATCCAATTACACTACCAAGATCAGCAAGGGCGAAAAACTCGCCCAGCGCCTGTCCCGCATCCTGGCACGCCTGCACCAAGGTGATCGCATCGATAAACGTCAGTTGGCCGAGGAACACGATGTGGATGTGCGCACTATTGAACGCGACATGGGGGAGCGGCTACTTGGAATCGCCGAACGTGATGCGGATGGCCGCTGGCAACTGACGCACGCCGCCCGCAGTACGATTCCAGTCAAGTACCTACATGGCTACGCGCGTATGGCCGGCACCGAGTATCTTTTTCCGGACGGCAGCCTGCGCTACTTGCTGCAGCAATTGAATATGCCCGAACATCGTCGGGTCACCCAGGTACAGGTGATCCCCCACGAAGACCTGCAGGGCAGCCGCATCTTTACCGCATTGCATGCCGCCATCGCCAGTCAGCACAGTTGCAGCTTCATTTACAAGAATAGACTGCGGCTTGCCCAGCCTTACCGGCTGATCCATAAAAATGGCGTCTGGTATCTGGCGGCGGAAGACAGCGGGCGGCTCAAGAACTTCAGCGTGGCGCTGATCGATCAGCTGGAGGTGGATGAAGCCAGCCGCTTTCCTCTCAACCGCGCCCACAGCGACTACATCGACGCCAAGGACGATGTATGGTTTACCACCGAAACGACGGACGTTCTGTTGCGGGTCGGCCCGGACATCGCGCACTACTTCAACCGCCAGCAACTACTGCCGCAGCAACAGCAACGACTGGACGGCGACGGCTCCTTGCTGGTCACCACGCAAATCAATCACATCAATCAATTAATGCCGGTGGTGCGGCATTGGTTACCGCATGTGCGAATTCTCAAGCCTAAAGAGTGGCACGACGAGCTGGTGCTCGGCTTGAAGCAGGCGATTCAGCTGTGGGAAGAATGAAATCAAGTTTGGTCTATATCAATCAGGAGTCAGCATGAATGATGAACACAAAAAAGCGATACGCACCTCGATCAGCGCCTGTCCGATCTGGACCGCGCGTGCGGCAGACCAAATCGGTCAGATGTTAGCGCAAATCAATCCGGCTAATACCATGATGGCGGGGATTTCCATGACCGCACAAAATAGCGCTATCAAAGGGGGATTCGCTTCGGAAGTTTTTCATGCCGAGTCCTTCAATCTGGATGCCATCCTGAAGAACAAGGATGTACGCGCGTTCACTGATAACTTCAGCAATACGCCGTTGGCGCGCAACGATACATTGCACGATATCGTCGTAATGAAGGATGGCCAGCGTGTCTTGGGCGCCCAATTGAAATACTTCAAGGATGCTGACGCGACGCAGAAGGCATTTCGCTCCACCAGGGATGGCGTGCACCAATACGAAAACAGCGATCTGTTCCTGGGACCATCCGATCAGATTGACGGCATCCGCACGTCCGCCCAAAAGACGGTGCTGAAGAATCAGCAAACGCGCCCGGGAGTTGCGCGCGCGGCGGAGAAGGTGCGCGACAACACCTGCGCCCAGCTTGATGTGGACGGCGCCCAGTCAACCCCGTTGAGCAAGGGCGAAGCCGAGCAACTGGGCAGCGGCTCCGAGGCCGGCAAAGATCTGCACGAGCAGATGCAGAATGACTACCTGAACAAATCCACGCTACAGCAAAGCATGAAGGCAGCCCAGGCCGCAGCGATCATCACCGCCGTCACCGCTGGCTGCATCAATTCCTTCCAGTACATCCAGCAGGTACGGAATGGCGAAATCAGCGCGGAGCAGGCTGCCCACCTTATTTTGAAAGACACGGTGATTGCGGCCGGCGATGCCGCGTTGAAGGCCGGCGCGGCGACCGCCAGTGTCAGCATCGCGGCGCGCTCGCTGCCTCAGTTGTTTGCCGGTTCGGCATTCAAGAGCAGCCTCGCCGGCGGCGCGGTGGCCGGTGCGGCTATCTGCGCGGTGGATGCCGTGCAATGCTTGGTGTTGTTCGTTGCAGGCAAGATGAGTCGTGAAGAACTGGAGACCCGCACCGGGAAAAATCTGTTCCAGACTGGAGCCGCCGTGGTCGGCGCCTCGGTGGGCGCTTCGATCGGCGCACTGGGTGGGCCTGTGGGCGCATTCATCGGCAGTTTGGTGGGCGGCATGATCACGTCGATCGCGATGAGCATAGCGCTGGACAATCATATTGAGAAAAATTTTAGGCTCACGCTGACAAATACGGAACAGGTGGTCGGCAGCGGCATCGCCGCCCACGACACATTGCAGTATCTGCAGCTTTCTCAGGAATACTACGCGGGATTCCATAAGTCGCTGTATTTGTCCGAGCGCCACTTTGGGCAACAAGTCAAGACAATGCAGTCCCAAAGCGCACGACTGAAAGACAAAATTAACAACCTCTGAGGTATGAATATGAATGACGCATCCGTCGCTGAACAAAATCAGATCTTTGAGGCCTCGCTGGGAAGTGTGGAGCAGGACGCTATCAATGCGCTGGTTAGCAAGCACAAGGCAAATGCCGCCGTCACGCAGCAACTGGCGATGGACGCCTCGAAGCTGGTGGCGACCAGCCAGGAGCGGCTGGCCCAGCAATCCGGAGCAGGCTTCTTTAAACGGCTTGCCAATGCCATCAGCGGCAAGACCAGCGAGAATCAGCAGCTGAACCAGTCGGACATGCTGCAGATGCAAAAGTTTGCATGGCACTATCTGCAGCAGTTGCAGCAGCAGAATCTGATTAATGCTCAAAGTATCGCGGTCATCCGCAACAATCTGGGAATGATGAATGAATACATCATCGAGACCCGTGATTTCCTTGAGCATGCCATTGATAAAATCGACCACCGTCTGCGACATCTGGAAAACAATGCTAAGTTCGTCAGCTGGGCGCTGAATATCGAAGCGAACAAGCGTCGCTTCAAATCGATGCCGAAGAACTTACTGATTTTGCGGCTGACCTACGATTTCCAGCGCAGCCATCAGCATGTGCTGTTCACGGAGCGCGATGTCAGCAATTACCTGGTCACTACGCTTGAGAAGCTGGATGTGAATTGCGACGAGGAGATCAAGCTGCTGGACTTCATCAGCGAACTTATCGATCAGATCGATATCGTTGGCCTTGAGCAGTACCGCAGCCTGATCGCGGTCTCGTTCGATGAATACGCGGTGGAGTCTGATTTCTTGCAGAAGAATATTTCTGGCATCGGCTTCAATGCGCTTTATTATCTGTCCGATCAATATGAACGCATTACCGACCTGATCGCTGATGAGCAACTGTGCAACAGTGACGAAGCACGCGAAAAAATAATATCCAAATTTTTTGGCAAGGAGTTTTCAGGCCTGACCACTGCCTGTAGCATCCGTCATCTGATGTGCGAAATCATCGGAGCCACCCAGCTTGCGATTGACGTCTACAAGGACCAGCACGGCTTGAACGCCGCGCCGCAACCAGTCGCCGAAGCGCTGCAGCAGGAGGAGGAGCCGGTGATACTGTTTTCCGCATTGCCGGAAATTCATGCGCACACCTATTTCGACAGTGGCGCTAGTGACCAATCGAAGCGCGATTATTTGCTGCTGTTCGCCTTATGCGTTGAGACTTCCGCATCCTTTAAAGCGCCGGCACGGGAGTTCCTGTCTTTGTTGGGCGCGAAGGCGGGCCAGGCCGATGTGCGCGAGGAGATCCTCAGGCTGGCCGACAATCCGCGCAAGCTGAATGACTATCAGCCAGCGATGCAGGCATTGCTGGACGACGAGGATAAGAAACTCACTTGGCTGCTCGATGTCTTCTTCTTGCTGGCATTGGATGGCAAGCCGGTTGAAAGCCCCCAGATCAAATCGATACTGGGCATCCTCAAGCCCGCCCAGTTGAAGGAATGCCTGCCGCAGCTGCTGGCGATTATCGGTGACAGCGATGAGTCCAAGGTGCTGGAGCTTGCGCTCAAATTGACGCCGTCCACGCAGGCCTGGAAGAATGTGGTCCGTTACCGCGAGCTGCGTTTCGGAACATTCTTCGCAGAGCCGCTGAAACGCCTTCAGGCGGCAAGCTGGGCGAACACGCGCCTGCTCTTAGAAATGAGCGAAGTGTATCGTAGAGGCATGGAGCACGCGTACTTTTTCAGCTACTCCGACGGCAGTTTCATGGACAATCTGGCGGAGAAAGCTGCTTCCACCTTGTGTGCCCAGGGGCGTAAATCTGCGCTCGCTGGACTGAACGAGTTTCGCGAGAAGACCGTAGCTTTCCTTTCGGAGCACAGTTCCGCGCTGTCCCTAGGAAATAGTGTGATTTCCCGTTGGAGTATTTCTGCTTTCGAGTTCAAGGACGATACTGGTTACAGCGATTTTGATCTGGATAATTCGGCGGAGAACGAGGACTGGGGCGATCAGTTCCAGCTTTATTACGATAAGCTCGAGGGGACGCTGAATTCGTTTGACGGTGCTTGCGGCAATGTTGTGAAGCAAATTGAGTTCTTCGTTGCGGGCGATTTCGATCAATCCGTGCTTGCGCTCAGAGAGAAGCAGCGTGCCGAATCCCAGCGCAAACGAGAGCAGGAGAAGCTGGAAAAACAGTCCGTCGTCCTTGTCAAGGATGGACAGGAGCACCTGTTCAGAATCGATTGGCGGCAGGTCGACAATCCACCGTGCGATCCGCAGCACATTACCCACATCAAAACGGACGGCAAGATATGGGTGATCGTCGCCAGCATTAATTCCGATGAAGTGGTGTACCGCAGTGAAGACGGTGTGGTCTGGCAGAAAATCCAGCTCGATCTGCCGCAGTTCAAGATCTGGCTGGACAAGATCGATGTCGTCAATGGCCTGTGGATCGTCAGAAACCGTGCGCTCAGGGAGGGAACGCGGGAGCAGGGTTGTTATTATTCAAGTGATGCCTTGGTTTGGCAGCACAGCACCGGCCCCGACGGCGAATACAAAAATCAGGGTTATGAAAATCTCGTGTATTTTAACGGCGTATGGCTGTGGGCAACCTCGCAAAGGAAGAAATACTCTTATACTGAAAAAGGTTTCTTCAGCGACTCCACCAACACCGGCACTTACTACACGCTGGCGGTGTTTTGCGCCCCGACGCTAGATGGCCCGTGGCAGCCGTGGGAGCACACGCCGCAACTTCCTGAAGGTGCCGGAGTAAAAACAATCTGCTCGCTGCCGGGGGGCAACGCGCTGCTCGCTTTCTGCGAATACGACAGTTCCTATATTCGTAACAAGAAGAAGCCTGAGAACCCGCCGTTTGTGAAGTATTTTGGCGCCGGCAAATCGTGGCAAACCAGCGACTGGGATAGCAGCAGATCTTTTTACGGCTCTGATCGCCCGATTATTACACAACTGGACGGCAAGTTAAGGTATTTCTGCTCCGGTGAAATCCTTGTATCGGTCAAGGGCTATGACTGGCAGCTCCAGGAGGCGACGCTGCATGTTGACGAGCATTTTCAGTTGAACGACGTGAGCCTGTTCACTAGGAGCAACGACATGGGCATTTACCTTAGTCAGGATGGCGAGCAATTCAAGGAAATCGCGCTTGACGATGGGGGGTGGCGATATCTGACAGCCAATGACGGTGGCATACTGGGTATCCATTATGCTAACAAACACGAGGAAACGGTGCTGCGGGTAGGGCGCTACATTTGCCAGCCAAAGCTGTGACCGTGAGGCGGCCCGTCAAATGGGCCGCCCCGCCGTTCGCCTGGCTGTGAGCGGATTTTTCTTGCCCCGATGGCTTTGTGTGTTGCATTTAATAAAATTGCGACAAGCATTCCATAAAAAAGTGGAGTAGGAGTGACACGGCCCTGCCTGACTCGCTCAAATCGATATCATTTTCCTGAGCGCGACCCGTTCGGGTGTCTGCTCGTCGGACCTCGAACTTTCCTAGAAATTCAATACCTGCGGTGTTCTGTGTGACCGCCAGGAAAAACGGAAATGGAACGGACGACGTAGGCTGCACTGCTCGTTACCTTTGTCTGCTCCGCATTGCATCTTGATTTCTAAGGGTTCTTGGGCAACGGGCAACGCTCGTTGCCTCGATGCTCAAGAACTCTGAAAACGCTCAACCCCACCCCCCACGTATCAACTTCCTGCCCGCATTCGGTTATGCCGAATGCGGGCTTTCTTTTGTCATCAATACGGAGGCCGACAATGGCGACACTTGCCCGAAAATTCCGATTCACACAGCGCGACTTGGATCGCTTGCCCCCTTGCCCGGCCGATGCCGCGTCCAAGGCTTACGAGGTCAGTGATGCCGACGTGACCGGGTTGCGCCTATCAGTTACGAAGGGCGGCAGAAAATTTTGGTTCTGGCGGTACACGTTCGACGGGCGCAAGCGCGCAGCCCGAATCGGCGAGTACCCGGCTACCGATCTCGCCGCCGCCCGCAAGCGGGCCGGCGAAATGCGTTCGATGCTCGACATGGGAAAAGACGCGCAAGGCGAGAAGGACGAACTCAAGGCCATGCCCAGCTTCGCCGAGTTCGCTGAGCGTGAGTACATGCCGATGGCGAGGCAGACCAAGCGCTCGCACAAGGACGATGCCCACCGCCTGAAGAACCACTTGATCCCGCGCTTCGGCCACAAGAAGCTGTCGGAAATATCGACGCGCGAGATCCAGGCCTTCATTGGCGAGGTGGCGAAGTCGCGCACGCCGGCCACGGCCAACCGCATCCTGTCGCTGATCGCGCGCATGCTCAAGCTGGCCACAATCTGGGGCATCATCGAAAAGAACCCTTGCTACGGCATCGCCAAATTCCGTGAGCAGCGGGCGCGCGAGCGCTTCCTGACCAGTGATGAAATCGCGCGGCTGTTCCAGGCCATGGAGGGTGACAGTCACGGCTACGGTGTCGCCGGGATCAAGTTCTTGCTGCTGACCGGGCTGCGCCGTAACGAGGCCCTGCGCGCAAAGTGGGGGCAGGTGGACCTTGGGCGTGGGCTGATGCATCTGCCTCAAACCAAGTCGGGCAAATCCCGGCATATCGTGCTCAGTGCGCAGGCCCGCATGCTTTTGGAGGGGCTACCGAGCTATGGTCAGAGCCAGTGGATTTTTCCAGGGAAAAGCCTTGCTGATGACCGACCCGTGTACAACATCGACAAGTGCTTGCAGCGATTGCTGGAAAAGGCCGGCATCGAACGGATGCGCGTGCACGACCTGCGTCATACCTACGCATCAGTCATGGCGCAGAACGGGGTGTCGCTGTTCGTGATCCAGTCGGCGCTGGGTCATAGCTCGCCAATGATGACCATGCGTTACGCACACTTGTGCGACACCGCTCTCCGGGATGCTAGGTGCAGGCCTTGGCGCAGCCGAAGCCCTTGGACTTCCAGTTCACGATGATCGTGAAATTCTGCTGTGAGGAATTCATGTGTCATCCTTTCGTGGGTGTGTGGGCCAAGGCGGTTATGCCTTTTTTGCGGTGTTCTGCTTTGGTGTTTTGCTGTGTTCCGCTTCGGGAGGTGATTGGGTGCTGGCTGCAGGATCGACTGGCTCGATGAGCGTGCCCGCCTCGGCCAGCATGGTCTTCTTCCACGCAGCCCAGTCGCCCGTGATGATGTGCTGCGTTTCTGCGTCCGGCGCTGGTCCCAGCAGACCTTCCGAACGGAGGATCGCCACAATGAAGCCGGCGTTGTTACTGCTGCGGCCTACAAAGGCGTCCTTGAGCGCCCTGGAGGGAAAGGGTGTGCTGACGTCGCATTTGCTGACGCATGCCTCGATTTTCGGAAACGGCACGCGCTCGCGGCTGAAGTACCCTCCGCCCTGGTTGCCGGTGATGGCGATGAGCAGCGTGGTGCGGTCAACGTCGGCGATCACTTGATATTCGATGCTGCCTTCGGCGTACTTGCTTACCTTGCTTGCCTTGGCTGTTTTCAGAAGCCAGATCGGTGGCGGCGCCTGGAACTGGGCGCTGCTCTGTGCATCCGATGCTTCAGTGGTGGTGGGCTCGGTGGGCGTCGCGGCGGCTTTGCCAGGGGGGGATTGCTTGGTCATGTTGAACTCCTGATTTGCGTGAAGAAATGAAAAAGCCCCCATGACCGATAGGTCATGGGGGCGCTAAGGACTTGCGGAGGGGGGGCGATCAGCGAAGGCTGACCGGTGTGCAGCGGTGTGTTACTTGACCTTGTCGGAGATCCAGATGCCGACGTAGACCGGCCAAATGAGGGATTCCGCGAGGGACAGCCAGAAGCCATCCTGCGGATACATCACGGCTGTACAGCCGATCACGCCGAGGGAGTAGATCCCCATAAGGGGGTTGGTTCTTTCGTTGTCTTCGTCGCTCATGTGGAGATGGTTCCTTTGAGAATCTGTTGGTAGTTGGAATTGTGGCGCCTCATTTGAGACAAGCTCGCCAGATGAGGATTGCCGCGATGAGCATCCAGAACCCATAGTGGAGTCCGAGAATGAACTTGATTGCTGGCCAGCCCATCGTGATGATGATTGCTAGCCCTATGAGGACTTGCATAACCTGCTCCTTTTCCAAGCTCCGGTAGGGGGGACTCTGTGTGTTGATCGCTGTCCTGGCCGCTTCAATCAGCGTCCATCGCGGAAATGATATGGAGGTGAAGATGGATCCGCGATTCGAACTCGGTGTAATCTGTTGACTTGCGAGTCGGTGAATTAGATTCTGTCATAAACGTTGGCTTGCATCAACAATAAACGTCGAATATCAATCCGACATTTATGGTTGCCAAGAACATTTCAGAGCCTGCCGATCCGGCTTCACAAGCAAGTGACCTGGCCGTGCGGCTGTCGCGGAATATGACTGCCCGGCGTCATGCGATCAGGCTTACGCAAGCTCAGGTCGCCGAGAGATTGGGCTTGGACACTGAAACCGTCTCACGCTTCGAGCGCGCCAAGCATATGCCCTCGTTGGTGACGCTTGAGCGGATGGCTGCTGTTTTGGCGACGACGGTAGCTGAGTTGTTGGCAGAGGAACCTAACCAGCCTGATGATCAGTCACTTGTCATTACGTCCTGGATGGCGGCCCTCCGACCTGATGATCAGGCTTTTGCTCGCGCGCTCTTAAAGCAATGCTGCGACTATCTCTCCGCCCGCAATCCGGACCTCAAGTAAGACATGCGTATCGCCGGTTGACTTGAGGTAAAATTGCCGAGTGGTAGCGCCCTCATGCATCTATGCAGGTTGCGCTGCACGTTACCATGCGGCCTAATGGCGCAAAGGCGAGCAATCGCGTGAGCGTTAGCGGCGGTGTCAGCGGCTTGGACGACTCGCAAGAGGCTCTCAGCCAAGACTCTGCCGACGGTGGCTGGCGTGGTGCTTCGTCTTCTACTCCCGATTTAGTTGGGAAGGCGAATAAGAAACGTGCGGGGCGGTCAAGGAGCATAGGCGCGGGCGCGCCGCGAACGTCGAAGCGTGAAAACGTTTCGCATTCTGCCCCGTCTTGGTGGAAGCGATGGCTGTTAATCGCGACTACCGCGTGCTTTTTGTTCAATTGTTGTAGTGAACTGGGGGTGTTGAGAATGCAAACGAGTATGATTCGCATTTCGGCGGCTGGTGGTTGGGTGGACGGTGTGCCTCATGCATCTATGCAGGTTGCGCTGCACGTTACCATGCGGCAAAATGGCGCAAAGGCGAGCAATCGCGTGAGCGTTAGCGGCGGTGTCAGCGGCTTGGACGACTCGCAAGAGGCTCTCAGCCAAGACTCTGCCGACGGTGGCTTTTTCCGCTGGCTCGGGGGGCTTCAACGCCAGCGGCACACCTGAAATGGGCTCGACTGTATACGACCAAGTACTTTCCCACGCGACGCTGAGTGCTGTGTGGAAGCATCTCTACAAGAAAACAAAACTCCTTTCCCGCAACACCACCGGGGTCGATGGCCAGTCGATTAATGACTTCCATCTTGATGCTAAGGGTCATCTCGTTCGTCTGGCTCGGGACATCCGTGAGCGTAAGTTTTCATTTTCCCTTTTGAAGCCGTACTTGGTCCCCAAACCGAGTGGCAAAAAGCGCTTGATTTGTGTTCCGACTGTACGGGATCGGATCGTTCAAGGTGCGTTGGCTGGGTACCTCGGAGACAAGTATGCCGTTAAGCTGGCGAATAACATCAGCTTCGGGTTTATCAAGGGGCGCAGTGTTCACATGGCGGCAGACATCGCTTGCACGTCGCGCCGTGAACGATCCTGGGTATACAAGACAGACATTACCGCATTCTTTGATTCAATCCCCCGTACCGATCTGCAAAACGCCATCAAGAAGCTGATCAAGGAGCGTTCATTGCATGCCTTGCTGTTCGCCGCGCTGGGATGTGAAGTTGATTCGCCCAGTCGGGCAGTAGCAACCGACATCGCCAAGCTCGGAATTAAGCGCGGGCTGGGGGTACGGCAAGGAATGCCTCTGTCTCCGTTCTTCTCGAATCTGCTCTTGGTCGATTTCGACCAAAAAGTTGAGCAGTCAGGCGTTAGTGCTGTTCGGTATGCCGACGATTTGATCTTTCTTTGCAAGGATGAAAGCGAATGCAATCAAGTAGCCGCTTTCTGCAAAAGTGAGTTCAACAAGATCGGCTTAGACGTCCCGGCGCTTGGTCCCGGGTCAAAATCGGTGATCTATTCTCCTGACCACCCAGCCGAGTTCCTGGGACTAGAGCTTGCGCCGGCGGCGGTTGGCTATGAGTTGAGGTTAGCAGATGACCAGTTGCTGCGCTTAAAGCAAGAGTTGCTTGGCTTTAGCAACATCAAGCAGCTGCTCAGTAGGGGCGTCACGCTTCGCACACTAGGGCAGACCATTGCAGCTAAGCGGGACGGCTACCTTGGCGCTTATGACATGTGTGCCAATATTGAAGACGTCCAGCTGGAGCTGCGAAAGGCGGAACACAAGGCGTTGCGCGCCGTCTATGGCGCGGGGTTGGGGATTAAATTGTCGGAAATTGGTGCGGACGCGCGAGCCTTTCTAGGTTTGCCTCGTAAGCCCTAGTTGTCATAACGACTCCCTGCCCGGCATGGAGGGCTCCTGGCTATGTCCGTGTGGCTTTTCGGAACAAAGACGAGGGTGGCATTTTCTCGTTGAACTGTATGCCGAGGCGCTCCGTTGCTCGCCCGGGCTAACTGTGACAATTCAATAGAATTCGACGCGTTCTTGGCGCCAATATTTTCGAATGACAATAAAAATGACCTCCCTACTAGGCAATTGGGGTACGAGATGCCAAGCTGGGGCGAGGCAATTCAAATATTGCATGGATTACTGACGTGCTACAAGACGTGGGAAGGTCTAACTAATGCTGGATGAAGATTCAGTGCGCGCTGCAAGCGAGCTCGCGACTACGGCGGAAGATTTTGTGGAGAGGTATGGCGAAAACTACTGGCTCGCTGTACTTTACCGCGCACTCGCTGCTCATGATGGGTTCTGTAGAGGAGGTTTTGAGATGCTCAAAGCCCTGTAGCGTATGCTTGAAAATTATGCATGGCACGGGGGAGAGTGATCCTACTCGGGTCTTTTTCGCTATCTGGTCATGTTCTGCTGCTTTAATAGTAGGGCTGGCTCTGCCAGCCTTAGATGGAGCAAACGATGCACAAAAGGGCAGTACCAACCCTCAATGTCGAGCATTGGGCTACGTTTCAAAAACATATGGATCATCCGGTGATCTGGCCGGGAAAGTGTCCGCGAAGATGGGGGGCTTCGGTGCAGGCGGATGATGCCGTGCTCAGTGGCCTTCCGGATGTTGCCTTAACTCGTGAAGATGTAAAAGCTTTTTGCCGCAACGAGCGCAATTCGGACGAGGCGTGTTTTCTAGTAATCATGGCATGGGGAGGGATGCGCGTGTCGAATGCCCGACGAGCCTGGCCTGCGCGCGATCGCTGGCTGGGCCTTGTCAGGGCAATGCGACATGGGACTCTCAGTGGCCGGTCGGCTGCGTTCCACGCATTGCTGCGGGCTGATGTCCCTGGCATGCGGATTCCCTATTTTACGAAGCTGATGTATTTCCTGTGCTCTGGCCAGGCCTGCTATATCCTGGATCAGTGGACGGCGCGGTCCGCCAATTTGTTATGTGTTCCAGCCGCGCCGCTCGTACGATTACAGCAGAATTACGTCAAGAACGATAACCCTGCAAGTGTCTATCTCGAATTCTGCGACCTAGTGGATCGCCTGGCAGATGCCACCGGACGGACCGGCGAGCAGATTGAGCAAAGCATGTTCGCAGGTGGTCGTGGTCATCCGTGGCGCGCTGTTGTACGCAAGCTCGGCTGACGGATCTCAAATTGGTCAAAGTTGGTATCACGCGCGCTGCTAGGGGGCTACGTCATCCGTTCCTTCTCCGGTCTAATTGCTAGTGTCTGGTCCGCTTCTGGTCCCAGAAAAGAAGGGCCGGCACCTGCAAAATTTGTCTTGATCTTTATAAAATCAACGACTTAGTGCTTAGTCTGTGTCGCTGTTCAAGGGTCTCATAAAATTTGTGCCTTACGTTTGGAAACTGCGTAAGGGATGGTGTCAAATTCGGCGAAACCTAAGCACAGCAATGTGGATGGCAACGCCGAGCCAAGCTTCGGTGCGAAAGCGCTGTTGAAGGTGTAGAGACTAGACGGCACCCACCTAAGGCGTACGCTATGGTGAAGGCATAGTCCAGGGAGTGGCGAAAGTCACACAAACCAGAATCCGTTGGTGCCGTGTTCGACTCACGGGAGGCCCACCAGACAAATGAAAAAAGCCAACTCTTCGGGGTTGGCTTTTTTCATTTGGCCCTGGAACTATTCGCTACTTCCGGTGTCTGATATGCATGAAGCTAGTCTACCGATACCGCGTCAAATCCCATCTTGCCTTGCTTGATCGGCAGGCACAGACAGTTAATTTCGTCTGGAACTATTGCAACGACCGTCAGCGCGACGCGTTGCGCTTTGGACGCCGATGGCTAACTGGATTCGACCTCATCAATTTGACGAGCGGCGCCAGCAAAGAAGGGGAAAAGTACTGGACGGTACAAATTTTTCGCGAGATCGGCGTGGCAACTGGTTCTTGAATATTGTAGTGGAGGTAGCCGAGCCGGAGGCCAGGCTGCCTATGCGCGGCATTGGAATTGATCTCGGTCTCAAGGTGCTGGCAACCCTGTCCAACGGGATCAGGATTGAAACACCGGCCTGCTATCGCGCCGAGGAAGACCGGCTGGCGATTGCGCAGCGTGCCCGCAAGCGGCTGCGGGTTCGGGCTATTCATGTGCGGGTTGCCAATCGTCGCAAAGACTACTTGCATAAAGTTACTGCCCTTCTTGTGCGCGACTTTGATTACATCGTCGTTGGCAACGTCAATGCCGCCGCGCTCGCGAAGACGCATATGGCGAAGTCGGTGCTGGATGCGGGCTGGTCATCGTTCCGTCAACAACTGGCGTACAAGGCTGTTAAGCATGGCGCCTGGTTCGAGGAAGTCGTTGAACGTTTCACCTCCCAGATCTGCTCGTGTTGCGGACGCTTGCCGGACACGAGGCCGAAAGGTATCGCAGATCTTGGCGTAAGGGAGTGGCAATGCAGCGAATGCGGGTCAATGCATGACCGCGATGTGAACGCCGCGTTGAACATTCTCCGTCGCGGGCGTGCGACGCTGGCTGCAGGAGCTCTGCTTCACGATGGCAGGGAGACGCCAAAATCCTTTGGTGCCGGTGCGGCAGGTTGACATCCTTGAAACGTGGGCTAGCCTAAATAGGCTAACCAAGAGGAGTGACATCATGCCGAAATACGTCATTGAGCGCGATATTCCCGGCGCGGGCAAGCTCACCAGCGCGGAACTGCAGGGAATCTCGGCCAAATCCTGCGGCGTCCTCAATGAACTGGGGCCGGCCATCCAGTGGGTGCACAGCTATGTCACCGACGACAAAATCTACTGCATCTACAACGCCCCCAGCGAAGAGCTGGTGCGGGAACACGCCCAGCGCGGGGGCTTTCCCGCCAACCGCATCTCGCAGGTGCGGGAGATCATCGATCCGGTCACTGCGGAGTAGGCTGCCTGCCGCTTAGCGGGTGTTCACCCTGGCCATGAAGGCAGCGGTGAGCCGGGCGACGTCGTCGAGCCGGGTGTCCATCACGAAGTGTCCGCCGTCCAGGATGTGGACCTCGGCCGCCGGATTGTCGCGGCGGAAGGCGTGCGCGCCGGGCACGGTGAAGGCCAGATCGTGCTTGCCCCATACCACCAGCGTCGGCAGCTGGCGCTGCTTCAGCCAGGCTTGCCATGCCGGGTAGGCGGCCAGATTGGTCTGGTAGTCGTAGATCAGGTCGGCCTGAATCCTGGCCTGGCCCGGGCGGTTCAGGTAGGCGTATTCGTCCATCCACAAATCAGGGTCGTATGCTTCCACGGCAGGATCGTCGCCGATGTGGCGCGCCCGCGTGGCCGCGACCGACTGGTGCACCGCCACCACCTCCTTCTCATAGGCGGCGCGGTCGGCCCAGAAGGGCTTGCGCTTGGCCCACATGGCGCCCAGGCCTTCTTCATACACGTTCCCGTTCTGGAAGACCAAGCCCTGGATCGCGGCGGGGCGCGCAATGGCCATGCGCATGCCGACCGGGGCGCCGTAGTCCTGCATCAGCAGCACGTAGCGCGTGACGCCTACCGCGTCGGTGAATTTCTGCATGACTGCCGCGAGATGGTCGAAGGTGTAGCTGAAGCTGGCCGGGTCGGGCGCTTCGCTGTTGCCGAAGCCGGGG
Source organism: Pseudoduganella aquatica (assembly GCF_020865585.1). Classification (NCBI taxonomy): domain Bacteria; kingdom Pseudomonadati; phylum Pseudomonadota; class Betaproteobacteria; order Burkholderiales; family Oxalobacteraceae; genus Pseudoduganella; species Pseudoduganella aquatica. Next base: position 6,056,537 of record NZ_CP086370.1, on the reverse strand, counting down.
TAGTCCGGCGCGATCAGGTGGTAGCGGTCTCCCAGCTTGCGCAGCAATCCGTCGTACATGCGGGACGAGCTGGGCACGCCGTGCAGCAGCACGATGGCGGGCTTGCTGGCGTCGCCGGCTTCGCGGTAGGCGATCTGCACGCCTTCCACGGCAACCGTGCGGTAGGCCACCGGCGCGGCTTGCGCAGCCGGCATAGCCGCGGCCAGGGAGAGTGCTGCGGCCGCCAGGACATTTGCGGCGGTGGACGTGGTGTGCATGATGGGCTCCAGTCGTGGTTGAATGGTGCCAATGTAGCTGCCGCGCCGGGCGGCAAAAAGGGTGCCGGGATCAATACATTGTTTCGCTCGGCGAAACTACCCGTGTCAGTCCGGCTGGTCCAGGTTCTGCTTCACTTGCTGCAGCAGTTCCAGCAGCGCCGTTTGCTGCCCGGCGCTCATGCCGTGTACGGCTTGCGTGTTCAGGATCTCCGCCTCGCGCTGCGCTGCCGCCTGGATGGCGCGGCCGGCGTCGGTCAGCGACAGGCGGGTGTTGCGGCGGTCGGCCGCGTCGGCTTCGCCGTGCAGCAGGCCGCGCTCGCGCAGCGCGGTGATCAGGCGCGCCAGCTGCGCCTTGTCGCGCCCGCTGTGCTTCGATAAATCGCTTTGCGTGGCGCCCGGATGGCGGCTGAAATAGCCCAGCACTTTCGCTTCCATATGGGTCAGCTCGTGCTGGCCGTCGCGCAGCGCCTGGAATTGGCGGGTCTTGTACTGGTGCATGATGGTGTGGACCAGCTCCAATACCGCGTCCTGCCGCTGCTCGCGGCAATGGTTGACATTGTCATTCGATTCAGGGATGATGGGTGACATTGTCAATCAATTGGAAGTGAAAGATATGAGTATAGACTCTCCCGCCAGCCGTGTGCAGCGTGTGCGCCACGAGCTGAAGATACGCCGGGTGGAAGTGGTGCGCGTGCGCGCCATCGGCAGCCATTTCCGCGCCATCACCTTCGGCGGTCCCGCCTTGCAGGATTTCCATAGCGCGTCCTTCGGCGACCACGTTAAATTCATCCTGGGCGACGGCCCGGACGCCGCCAAGCGCGACTACACGCCGCGCAGCTTCGACCCGGTGGCGGGCGAGCTGGTGATCGAGTTCGCGCTGCATGGCGACGGTCCGTGCGCGGCATGGGCGGCGCAGGCCGCGCCAGGCCAGCAGGCCACTATCGGCGGGCCGCGCGGCTCGCTCATTATTCCGGTGGACTACGAATGGCACCTGCTGGTGGGCGACGAGACCGGCTTGCCGGCCATGTCGCGCCGCCTGGAGGAGCTGCCGCGCGGCGCGCGCGTGACCGTGATCGCCAAGGTGGGCGACGCGGCGGACCGCCGCGCCTTCGCCGGCGAGGCGGCGGCCGATGTGCGCTGGGTGTCCAGCGACGCGGAGCTGCTGGCGGCCGTGCAAGCCTGGACCTTGCCCGCCGGCGACGGCTATGCCTGGTGCGCGGGCGAAGCGGCCACCATGGTGGCGGTGCGCAACGAGCTGGTCAACGTGAAGGGCCTGGGCAAGCACGCCATCCGCGCCGCCGCCTACTGGAAGCGCGGCGGCAGCGGCTATCACGAGAACCTGGAGTAAGGCGGGCCGCTACCGCGCCTGTATCCACGCGGCCAGCGCGGCGGCGGGCAGCGGGCGGCTGTACAGATAGCCCTGGCCCTTGTCGCAGCCCTGGCGCCGCACCACGGCGGCCTGGGCTTCGGTTTCTATGCCCTCGGCCACCGTGCTCATGCCCAGGCTGCGCGCCACCTTGACGGTGGCCTCGATCAGCACTTCATGGTGGTGGCTGGTGTCGGACAGGCTGACGAAGGAGCGGTCGATCTTCACCGTGTCGACCGGCAGCAGGTGCAGGCTGGACAGCGAGGAGAAACCAGTGCCGAAGTCGTCCAGCGCCAGCTTCACGCCCAGCGCTTTCAGGCGCTGCAGCTGCTGCTGGATATCGGCCCCTTGCGCGGCCAGGCTTTCCGTCACTTCCAGCTGCAGCTGGGCCGGCTGCATGCCGCTGGCGTCCAGGATGGCCGCCACCTTGTCGCACAGCGACGCATCGCCCAGCTGCGCGCGCGACAGGTTGACCGCCAGCAGGCGCGGCGCGCGCGCCCCCAGCTCGTTTTGCCAGGCGGCGAAGTCGCGGCAGGCGGCGCGCAGCACGAACTCGCCGATGGCGTCGATCAGGCCGGATTGCTCGGCGATCTCGATGAATTCGATCGGCCCCACCACGCCGCGCCCCGGGTGCTGCCAGCGCACCAGCGCTTCCACCCCGGCCGAGCGGTCGATGGCGCCGTCCGGCAGCACCCCGACCACCGGCTGGTAGACCGTAAACAGCTGGCCCTGGGCCAGTGCGCTGCGCAGCTCCGCTTCGATGCCGCCGCGCCGCGCGGCCTGCTCGCGCATGGCCGGCTGGAACAGCACGGTCTGGCCGCCGCCGGCCGCCTTGGCCACCGCCACGGCCACGCTGGCGTCGCGCAGCACGTCGTCGGCGGCCGCGCCGCCCGCGCCCAGGTACACCACGCCTATGCTGAACTGCAGGCTGATGTCGTGCAGGCCGATGCGGTAGGGCTTGCCCAGCGTCTGTTGCAGGCGGGCGGCGATGCTCTCGGCCACGCCGGCGCCGGCCAGTCCGTCGAGCACCAGCGTGAATTCGTCGCCGCCCACGCGCGCGGCCACTTCGCCCAGGCCCTGGGCGCTGCCGTCGCCGCCGGGGCGTGCGCCCGAGCGCACGCTGGCGCGCAGGCGTTCGGCCATCAGCACCATCACCTGGTCGCCCACCGGGCTGCCCAGGGTATGGTTGACCTGCCGGAAGCGGTCCACATTGATAAACAGCAGTGCGCCTTCGTCGCCGCTGGCGGCGCGCGGCCGGGCGGCCATGCGCTGCAGCAGTTCGCGCACGGCGGCGCGGTTGGGCAGCTTGGTCAGCGTGTCGATGCGCGCCGCGCTGTCGAGCCGGCGCGCCAGGGTGCGCTGTTCGCGCTGGACTTCGGCGGTGGCGTCCACCAGCACCGCCATCATGCGCCCGGCGTCCACCTTCAGCACGCCCAGTGCCAGCACTTCGGGCCGCGCGCCGCGCCCGCCCGGCTCCGCGGCGCCCGCGCTACCCAGCACCAGGCGCATGCCATCGGCAATCACGCCGTGCGCGTACGGATAGGCCTGGCACTGCGCGCGCAGGCCCGGCGCCTGCTGCTGCAGCACGTCGAACAGATTGGCCAGGTTGCCGTCCGGCGACACCGGCATCAGCAATTGCGAGGCCATGGGATTGAGCATTTCAATGCTGCCGTCCTGCTGCAGCTGGATCAGCCCGACCGGAGCCTGGTACAGGAACTGGATCAGCGCCTCGTAGGCGTCGTCGCTCTCGCTCGTCATGCCTGGGACTCCCCTTCGGCGGGCCAGCACACCACGCGGTTGCGTCCGCCGCGCTTGGCGGCGTACAGCGCGTCGTCGGCGCGCTGCAGGAAGCCGGCCAGGGTGCAGGCCGGGTCGTCCATGGCCGCTACCCCGATGCTGATGGTATAGGCGATGGCGGTGTCGCCGACCATCGCCGGGCCAGCCTGCACCCGCTCGCGCAGGCGCTCGGCCACAATGGCCGCGTCGGCCAGGCTGGCGCCCGGCAGGATGGCGGCGAACTCTTCGCCGCCTATGCGCGCCACGGTGTCGACCTGGCGGAACATGCTTTTCAGCGTGGCGCCCAGGTGGCGCAGCACGGCGTCGCCGGCCGGGTGGCCGTGGCTGTCGTTGATGGCCTTGAAATGGTCGGCGTCGATCAGGATCAGAACCGGCGCCTGCGGCATCTTGGCGCGGCGCAGCAATTCCAGCTCGCCCGCTTCGAAGAAGGCGCGCCGGTTGGCCAGCCCGGTCAGGTGGTCGCCATAGGTGGCGCTGCGCAGGTTTTCGCTCAGTGCGCGCTTGTCGGTGATGTCGCGCAGGATCAGGCAGTAGGCCGGTTCGCCCGGCGCGGCCGGCGCCAGCGTGCCGTCGTCGCGCTTGCGCCCCGGCAGCGGCGAGAGCATGGCGCTGCCCCAGAACTGGCTGCCGTCGGCGCGCCGGCGCAGCCCTTCGTCCAGGTGCCAGCCGTTGAGGTTGGCCTGCTGCAGGCGGTGCGCCTGCTGTGCTGCAGAGGCGTCGTCGGCCGGGTAGAACAGGCCGAAGGGCTGGCCGCGCACACCGGCTTCGTCGAAGCCGGTGACCCGGCCTATGCTGTCATTCCAGGCGGCCACCCGGCCGTCCTGGTCCAGGCTCACCAGCGCGTAGTCGGCGATATTGGTCATGATGGCGTTCAGCCAGGCGTCGGTGTTGCGCAGCTGGCGCTCGCGCTTGTCCTGCTCGGTGATGTCGCTGAGCACCGCCATCAGGCGCGCCGCGTCCAGCTTGAGCAGCGTCAGCGACAGCACTTGAGGGCCGCCTCTGGCGCCGTTCAGGTAGAGCCGCATGCCTTCGCACACATTGCCGCTGGGCGCGCTGTAGCCGGCGCAGCGCTGGCGCAGGTCGGGCGCCACCGGCGCCAGCGCCTCGAACAGGTTGAGCAGATTGCCGTCGGCGCTGAGCGGCATCAGCAGCTGGGCCGAGAGCGGATTGAGCATCAGGATGGCGCCGTCGCTGCCGGCCTGCACCAGGCCCACCGGCGCCATGTACAAAAATTGCAGCAGCGCCTCGTGCTCGGCGGCGTCGGGCGCGTCCGCCACGGCGTTCATAGCCGCTGCACCAGCACGTAGCGCATGGCCGAGCCGGGCGAGCACAGCAGCCGCAGCGCCACCTTGGTCGGACGCATGCGCAGCGTCAGCACATAGTCGATGGTGGCATCGAGCGCCGTGCCGCTGTCCTGTGCGTCCTCGAAGCGCTGCGCCACCAGGAAATTGTTCATGCACGGCGCCACGACGGTAAACAGCTCCTGGTCCAGCACGCGTTCGGGGCTCAGGCCGGCAGCGCGCGATTCGAAGGCGTTGTAGCGGCGCACGCGGGTGCTCTCGTCAAAGCCGATCACGCCGAACGGCAGCGCGTCCAGCGCGGCCTGGTCCAGCTGGTCCAGGCGCTCGCCCAGGGCGGCTTGCGTAAAGGTGAGGGTGTTTGCTTCAGTCATGGTTGCTCCGGGGTTGATTCGTTGCCGGCGTCGATAATCCAGTCCGCCAGCTTGCCTTGTTTTGTCCTGGGCAAATTGCTGCCGAAGGTGAATGATACCGGGCGCGCGGCCATAGTCAAATGGGCGCGCGCCCAGGCCGCCAATTCTGCGGCCAGCGCGGCTTCCTGCGCGCCGGCGGGGGCCGGCACGATGAAGGCCTTCAGGCGCTGGCCCTCGTCCGGGCGCATCAGCCGCACGCTGGCCTGGGCCACGCCCGGGTGGCGCTCCAGCACCGCTGCGGTGGCGGCCGGGTGCACGTTCACGCCGCCCACCTGGACCGCCTGGTCGATCCGCCCGGCCGGCACGAAGGCGCGCTCGCCGCGCCAGTCCAGCGTGTCCTGCAGCGCCACCTCCCGGCCGTCGCGCAGCAGCATGCCCGGCTGCGCCGTCCGGTCCCAGTAGGGCAGCAGCGCGTAGGCCTCGCCTGCCTGGCGGCGCCAGCCGATGCCGGCCGTTTCGCTGCTGCCGTAAATTTGCAGCAGGTCCAGGCCCAGTGCCTGAAGCTGTAGCGCCACCGGGTCGGGGCAGGGCGCGGTGGAGGTGATGCCGGCCACGCCGTGGGCGAAGGGCTGGCCGGCGGCGGCCACGCCGGCCCAGTAATCCGGGAAGCTGACGATCAGGTCGCCCGTCCGGGCCAGCCCGGCCAGGCGCGCCGGCAGGGTGGCGCGCGCGTCGACCAGCTGCGGCGCATCGGGCAGCGCCTGCGGCAGCAGCACGGTGAACAGGAAGCCGTAGATATGGTGGGCCGGCACGGTGTAGAGGATGCGCTTGACCGGCCCCAGCACGCCGGTCCAGTACTGCACTTCCTGTTCCAGCTGCGCCAGCGCATGCTGGCATTGCTTGGGCGCACCACTGCTGCCCGAGGTGCGGAAGCTGATGTGCGCGTCCTGCAGCGCCAGGCTGGCCTGCGCGATGCTGCACCAGCCGGCCAGGGTCGGCAGCGCCGGCAGTTGCTCGTCCAGGCCGGTTTGCTCCATGCGCAGCGCGGCGCTCAAGGCTGTGGCCAGCTGGAAGCGCTCCAGCGAGTCGGCGCCCAGGTCGCGCTCAAAATGCAGCTCACCGGACCAGGGCGCGTGCGGCAGGCCGGCATGGCTGAGGCGCATGGCGGCCAGTTCGCTTCTGGCCAGATCGGCAATCAGGCGCGGCAGGCTGTCCTGCTGCCACCAGGGGCGGGTGGGCGCGAATGGGGCTAGGGTTGACATGGCAGCAGTATAGAGCGGTTTGGCCGGCCGTAGCGGCGCGTGGGGTTTCCTGAGCAAAACAAGTTTGTAGGTATGCAAAGCAGTATTAGAATGCAACAAACTTTGGAAGGGGAATGATGGCCAAGCGCGACACGCTACAACACGATGCGAGCCCGCCGGCGCGCGCGCGCATGAGATTGGCTTTGGCGCTGGGCGCCGCCGTGCTGGCGCCAGCGGCCATGGCCGGCGTGCCGTTTGACTACCGCATCGGCGCCACGGGCATAACCGAGGACGAGCACGGCATTGTGATCCATGCGCACGAGCCGGTGCGGCTGGAATTGCGCCCGGGCGGCCGGATCTGGCCGCCGCTGGTGGTGGACGACGGCGGCCGCATCTACGTGGGCGGCACGGTGATCGACGCGCTCAGCGGCCGCGTGCTGCAGGCGGGCGGGCGCGACGTGCTGGCCTTGCCGTATGGCGTGCAGGTGGCGCCGGAAGCGGGCGGCTACCGTTTTCGCAGCAGCGCCACGCCGGGCCGCGACTGCCTGCTGCCTTTGAACAAGCTCAACGCCGGCGGCAGCAAGTCCGCGCTGCGGGCGATGAAGGACGCCAGCGTGGCGTTCGCGTCGTCGCCGCGCGGGGTGGTGGGGCTGGCCACGCAGCTGGGCATGAACGGCAAGGTGTCCGGCTACACGGCCAGCCTGATCGACGCGGCCTCGTGCAAGGTGGCGCACAGCACCTGGCTGGGCAATCCGGATCTGCTGGTGGAACTGGCGGCGTCCAAAGCGGGCGGCTGGTGGATCACCGGTTCGGCCGCGCAGACGCTGCTGCGTTCGGCGGATGGACGGCGCTGGCGCAAGGTGCGGGTGCCGGCGCAAGGCGCGCCCTTGACGAGCAGCTATGCCGTGAATGACAAGGAAATCTGGGTTGCCGCCGCGCAGAGCGGGGAGAGCGAAGAGCGGCCGTATATGCTGTCGTACTCGGGCGACGGCGGCGCCAGCTGGGCCAGCTTGCGGCGCGACGATCCGCTGCTGGGCCGGCTGCCGCCCGCGTGGCTGGAGGGCCAGCGCCGCCGCGCGGCGGGCAGCGACTAGGCTGCGGGCGCGAGGCCCGGCCGGGCCGCTTCGGCAGCGGTCACGTCCTGCATGGCCACCACCAGGTCGGCCTCGGTCAGCAGCTGCTGGACGGGGAAGCCGTCCTCCAGCGCCACCAGCAGGCGGTCGGACGGCTGGTCCGGGCGGGCGGGCAGGAAGGCGAATTGCGGGAAGCGCGCGCTGCCGTTGCGGGCCAGCTCGTGCAGCGTGCGCGGCGCGGCGCGCAGCAGGCCGTTGCGCACATGGCGCTGGCGTTCTTCGCTGCGCTCCTTGAGCAGCGTGCTCAGGCGCGTGGTTTCCTTGCGCAGCCGTTCGGCTTCGGCGTGCTGGCGCTGCAGCTCAACGTCGCTCATGGCTTCTTCCCATTGGCTCAGTTTCAGCAGGCCTTGCTTGTGCAGCGTCTGGCGCTGCAGGTCGATGTCGAGCGCGCTCAGGTGCTGCTGGTGGGCTTCCAGGTCTTGCGCGTCCTTCACGTCGCCGTTGGCGCGCAGCCATTTGTCGCCGAAGTCGAACACCAGGCCGTCAAAGTAGAAATACACCGGCAGCGGCTCGGGCAGGGACAGTTCCAGCAGCTCGCGCGTGCTCATGTTCCAGCGCGCCGCCAGTTCGGCCAGGGTGAGGGTGATTTGTGGGGCAGATAAGGTCATGCGCGCAGTATACTACGGGCTTTTGCTGCGGCGCAGAGGTCTGGCGGGCGGGCAGGTGTGGTAGAGTCCTGTTCGCTTTTTGCGCATATCCCAGAATTCCAGACCCATGAAGATGCAGACTACGCCGCGCGTTGAACCGACTTTCGGGGACGACCCTCTGTCCTCCGCCTCCGCCCCAGCGCCTGCCGGCGCGGACCCGGCCGAGGCCGTTTTCACCGCCTGGCCCGAGGTGGGCGAAGCCCATACCGAACCGCATATGGCCCCGCCTGCGGGAGCAGCGCCTGATGCTTCTGTGCCTGATCCGTTCGCCGCCGATCCCGATCCGCTCAAGGCCGATGCGCCCGCCAGGAAGCCGCTGCCGCTGAAAACCATGGCGCTGGGCGGCACCCTTGCCGCCGGCCTGATCGGAGCGATTGTGTGGATCGGCAACACGGCGCAGGAACAGCGCCACCAGCCGCCGGCGCTGGCCGCTCCGGCAGGCATGAGCGCCAAGGCGCTGCCGGCGCCGGACGTGCAGAAGATAGCGCCGCCGCCGGTGGTGCAGTCGGCGCTGGTGGCGCCGTCCGAGCCGCAGCATGCGGTGCCGGTCCCGCCCGTACCGCCCGGTGCGACCGCCGCCGCGCCTTCGGCGCTACTGTCTGCCGCACCTTTGGCGGCAAATTCCGCCGCTCCGGCTGGTACAAGCGCCAGCGGCACCATCGCCGCCGCGCCTCCGGCCAGCCGTGCCGTCGCCGCGCTGCAGTTGCAGCCGGCGGAAGCTGCTCCGGCCAAGCTGAAGACGGCCGCGCGCACCGGTGCGCGCACCGGTTTGCCTCAGGCGGCGGTCAAGAAGGCCAAGAAGACAGCCGGCAAGCCTGCCAAGGCCGGCGCCGTGCGCGAGCCGCGCAAGCAGGCGGCGCCCGCCAAGCCGGCGCGCAAGACCGCCGTAGCGGCCAAGCCGCGCTGCGATGCGGCCAACCGCGCCACGGCGCGCTGCCGCGCCATCAGCAAGGCGGCGAAGAAGTAGTCAGCCCGCGCGCCTGGCCGAGCGGCGGCTGGCCAGCCAGTCCGCGCCGCCGTTGGCCAGCGCGGCGGCGATCACGTCCGGCGGCAGGCTGTACACCGTGGCCCAGGTGGCGCGCCCGTCGCCGCTGTTGGCCGGAAAGCTGCTCGCCTCGATGGGCCAGTGATATTTGCGTTTCAATGCCTTGACGATGGCCGCCAGCGAGACGCGCCCCTGCAGCGGCTCCGCGCCGGTCTGGTCGCTATTCGACAGCAGCACCGCCAGCACGGCTGCCCGCGCACTTTGCGGGCCGGGGAAGGTGGGAGTTTTTCTTGCCATCCGGGCATTGTAGCCGGAAGTTTACGGCCCACGAAGATCGCGCAGAAAAAGCCGTTTGGCGATATCATGGTGGATTGTGTACGCTGGAGGCGCCATGAAGTTGGCACTGGTATCGTTTTATTTGTTAGCTATTTTCCACATCCACTTCCGGGGCAAGGTGCGGCTGCCGTTCATGCGCCAGCTGTTCGACCATTCCTCGTTCATGGCGCCGATCAACCTGTTCATGCACGTGTTCTCCAAGGTGCCGTCCAAGCCCTATCTGTCGCTGGACCAGTTCAAGGAACTCGAGCCGCTGCAGCAGAACTGGCAGATCATCCGTGCCGAAGCGGAAAACCTGCTGGCGCTGAAAAAGATCAAGGCCGCCGAACAGAACAACGACGCCGGCTTCAATTCCTTCTTCAAGAACGGCTGGAAACGCTTTTACCTGAAGTGGTACGACGCCAGCCATCCGTCCGCTGAACAGCTGTGCCCGCAGACCTATGCGCTGCTCAAAGGCATCCCCACCGTCAAGGCCGCCATGTTCGCCGAGCTGCCGCCGGGCGGCAAGCTCAATCCGCACCGCGATCCCTTCGCTGGTTCGCTGCGCTACCACCTGGGCCTGGCCACGCCGAACGACGACCGCTGCTTTATCGACGTGGATGGCGAACGCCACAGCTGGCGCGACGGCCAGGGCGTGATGTTCGACGAAACCTATATCCACTGGGCCATCAACGGCAGCGAGAGCGACCGCATCATCCTGTTCTGCGACGTCGAGCGCCCCATGCGCTACCGCTGGGCGCAGGCCATCAACCGCTGGCTGGGCCGCACCATGATGACCGCCGCCGCCTCGCCCAACGAGCAGGGCGACCAGACCGGCCTGGTGAGCAAGCTGTTCAAGGTGTCCTATGTGGCCGGCCAGTACCGCCGCCGCTACAAGGCCTGGAACAAGACCGCCTACAAGCTGACCAAGTTCGGCCTGATTATCGGCGTGGCCGCCGCCATTATTCTGCTGTAAGCCGCCTGCCTGTCTGGCCGGCCGGCAGACGCTGGCTGGCCTCTTCCCTGGTCAGTATCCACACGTTGAGGATCTGGCCGTCGCTGTCTTCCTGGTAGTTCACCAGCAAGTTCTCGCCGCGCAGGCTGGCCGGCATTTCTATCATATTGTCCTGGTTGAAAATGCGCGCCGCCGGCGACAGCGTGCGCGTCTTGCCGTCGATAACAATCGACGGATGCCAGGCCGGCGTCATCTTGCCGCGCTTGGCGTCGGGCGGGAAGGGGCGGCTGTCCGCCAGGGCCAGCGAGGGCAACATCAGGGGCAGCGTCAAGAGCAGCGCCAGGCTGCGTCGTTTCCACATTTTGCAGGTCCGTGTAGGGAAAGCGCCAGCTTACCCGATCGCCGCGCCGGGGGCTGTTGTCTTGGCGCAAAAAATGCGTGCGGATTTGCGGTAGTCAATTCGGCATCGGTCTATACTGGATCTCCGGACAGATAGCCAGGGAGATGCCATGAAATGGTTCTACAACCTCAAAATTGCCACCAAACTGATCGTCTCCTTCGGCGCAGTGCAGATCCTGTCGCTGATCCTGGGCCTCAACGCCATCGCCGCCATGGGCCGCATCAACCAGGCGTCGGACGACCTGGCGCAAAACTGGATGCCCAGCGTGCAGGCCGTGATGACCATCCGCATCGACGTGGGTGATTTTCGCCGCTGGCAGCTGGCCCATATCCTCAACAGTGAGGAGAAAGGCTACGAGACCTACGAGAAGCGCATGAACGATACGCTGGCATCGTTCAAGGCCGACTCCGAGCGCTACCAGAAACTCATTTCCAGTCCGGAAGAAAAAGCCCAGTACGAGGCCTTCGCCGCGCAGTGGCAGCAATTCATCGGCGAGAACGCCAAGCTGGTGGAGGCGTCGCGCAAGGGGGAAAAGGAAGCGGCGCGCGCGGTGGCCACCGGGGCCTCGGCGCAGATGATGACCGCGTTGAACGAGCAGCTCAACAAGCTGGTTAAGCTCAACATAGACGGCGGCGACGCCGCCAGCGACGCGGCCACCGCCACCTACAACAATTCGCGCCTGATTATCGTGGTGCTGCTGGTGGCCACCGTGGTGCTGGGCATGCTGCTGGCGCTGTGGGTGGCGCGCATCGTGGCCCGTCCCTTGCAGGAAGCGGTGTCGGTGGCCAAGCAGGTGGCCGGCGGCGACCTGACGCAGGAGATTGAGGTCAAGTCGCAGTGCGAAACCGGCCAGCTGATGGGCGCGCTCAAGGACATGACGGGCAGCCTGCAGTCGCTGGTGGCCCAGGTGCGCAGCGGCACCGACACCATCGCCACCGCGTCCGGCCAGATCGCCTCGGGCAACCAGGACCTGTCCTCGCGCACCGAGCAGCAGGCCAGTTCGCTGGAGGAGACCGCCTCGTCGATGGAGGAGCTGACCTCCACCGTCAAGCAGAACGCGGACAACGCGCGCCAGGCCAACCAGCTGGCGCAGTCGGCCTCCGGCATTGCCGTCCGGGGCGGCGACGTGGTGGGGCAGGTGGTGGGCACCATGGCCTCCATCAATGAATCGTCGCGCAAGATCGTGGACATTATCGCGGTCATCGACGGCATCGCCTTCCAGACCAATATCCTGGCGCTCAACGCCGCCGTGGAAGCGGCGCGCGCCGGCGAGCAGGGGCGCGGCTTCGCGGTGGTGGCGTCCGAGGTGCGCAACCTGGCGCAGCGTTCGGCGGCGGCGGCCAAGGACATCAAGACCCTGATCGGCGATTCGGTGGAAAAAGTGGACGCCGGCTCGCGCCTGGTGGACCAGGCCGGCGCCACGATGGATGAAATCGTGGCCAGCATCACGCGCGTGACGGACATCATGTCCGAGATCACGGCGGCCAGCCAGGAGCAGAGCAGCGGCATCGAGCAGGTCAATACGGCGATCGTGCAGATGGACCAGGTGACGCAGCAAAACGCGGCCCTGGTGGAGCAGGCCGCCGCCGCCGCCGAATCGATGATGGACCAGGCCGCGCACCTGAGCCAGGTGGTCAGCGCCTTCAAGCTCAGCGCCAGCGCCAGCGCCATGGCCGCCAGCGCCACGCAAGCGCCGCCGCGCGCGCGCAAGGCCGCGCCGGCAGCGCCGGCAAGGGCGGTCAGTCCGCCGCCCGCCAAGGCCCTGCCGCCTGCGCGCGCCGCCGTCAAGGCGCCGGCCAAGCCCGCGTCCAAGCCCGCCGCCGACGAATGGGAAGAGTTCTAAAACCGCTGCCGCCGAAACGCGTAGGGCGGGTTAGCGCAAGGCGCGTAACCCGCCGCAGTGCGCGTCCTCAAGGATGGCGCGCCTGCCAGTCCTTCAAATCGGCCCGGTACTTGTCCAGCGCATCCTGGTACATATCGTCCACGCAATAAGCGCAGCCGCTATGGCAGCAGTCGCCCGGTTCGGGCGGCTGCGGCGGTTCCGGGCGCGGGTCTTCCGCATCCAGCGTTGTTTCAGTCATCTCGTTCATTCCATTCCTAGTGCCAGCAGCGCCTGGTTGCGGCCCTTCTCCTTGGCGCGGTACAGCGCCTGGTCGGCCAGCGCCACCAGCATTTCCTCCGTGTTGTCGTCCGTCGGCGCCAGCACCGCCACACCTATGCTGATGGTGACGATGCCCAGCGGCGCGTCCGCGTGCGGCAGCGCCAGCCTGGCCAGCTCCGCGCAGATATCCTGCGCCACGCCGAACGCGTCGGCCGCATTGGTGGCCGCCGCCAGCAGCGCGAATTCCTCGCCGCCGTAGCGCGCCACCAGGTCGGTGCTGCGGCGCCCGTGCTTGGTGATCAGTTCGGCCACCGTGCGCAAGCAGGTGTCCCCGGCCAGGTGGCCGTAGTGGTCGTTATACTTCTTGAAGTGGTCCACGTCCAGCAGCGACAGGGCCACCGTCTGCCCGGTGCGCGCGGCGCGCCGCCATTCGGCCGCCAGCGCCTCGTCGAAGCCGCGCCGGTTGCGCACGCCGGTCAGGCCGTCGGTGGTGCTGAGCGCGGCCAGCTTGCGGTTCGATTCCTCCAGCGCGGCGGTGCGCGCCGTCACCAGCGCGGCCAGCTCGGCCTGGCGCCGCGTCAGGCGCCGGATGCGCCAGCGGTGCGCGGCCAGCAGGCCGCCCAGCACCAGCAGGCCCAGCCCGGCGCGGAACCACCAGCGCTGCCAGAACGGCGGCGTGATGACGATGGTCATGCTGGCCGGCTCGGCGCTCCACACGCCGCGGTGGTTGGCCGCGCGCACGCGGAAGGTGTAGGTGCCGGGATAGAGATTGGTGTAGCTGGCGTTGCGGTGCGAGGCGTCGGCCAGCACCCAGTCGCGGTCGAAGCCGGCCAGCTGGTAGGCGTAGCGGTTCTGGCCGGGATCGGTGTAGTGCAGCGCCGCGAATTCTATCGAAAACACCGAGGCCTGGGCCGACAGGGTCAACACGCGTGGCGCCGTCACCGGGCCTTGCAGCTCGGCGCCCTCGCTGCGCTGGCCTTCGCCCAGCGAACGGTTGAACACGGTGATGTCGGTAATGGCCACCTGCGGCGCCACGGTGTCGCTGCGCACGCTGCGCGGCGTGACGGCGGTCATGCCGTGCACGCCGCCGAAGTACAGCGTGCCGTCGCTGCCGTTGGCCGAGGAGTTGGTGGTGTAGCCGTCGGTCAGGCCGTCGGCCGGGCTGTAGCGTTCCACCTTGCCGCTGGCCGGGTCCAGCCGGTACAGGCCGGCGATGGTGCTGGCCCAGATCATGCCGTCCTGGTCGCTGCGGATGGCCAGCACCTTGCCCGAGCCGACCGCCGCCGCGTAGGGCTGCACCCGCAGCGCGCCGCTGGCCGCCACCGTCACCAGGTCCAGGCCCTTGGCGGTGCCCACCCACAGTCGGCCGGCCGCGTCCTCGTGCAGGCTGGAGACGTTGTCGTCCGACAGCGAGGGCTGGCCGCCGTCCTTGCTGGCATCCGGCGCATGGCGCAGGTGGCGGAACTTGCCGGTGGCCGGGTCCAGCATGTCCAGTCCGCCGCCGTTCCACTCCGAGCCAGCCCACACGCGGCCTGCCCGGTCCTCCAGCACCGCCGAGGTGCCGTTGACGCTGCGGCTGGCCGGGTCGGCCGGGTCGTTGTAATAGATGTGGTGGCTGCCACGCTTGCTGTCGTAGCGCACCAGGCTGTTGCCGGTGGCCAGCCACAGCACATGGTCGCGGCCGGGCGCGATGGCGTTGATGTAGTCGCTGGCGGTGTTGCCGAAGCGGATCACCTGGAAGCGGCCGTCCGGCCCCAGCCGGTTCAGGCCGTTGGCGGTGCCGGCCCACAGCGGCCCGGCGGCGTCCTTGCCCTGGCCTAGATCCTGATACAGGCTGTAGACAATGTCGTGGCTCAAGGTGCCCGGCTTGCCGTCCGCGCTGCGGTAGCTTTGCAGCACGGCGCCGCTGGCCGGGTCGTACAGGCTCAGGCCCAGATTGGCCGCCAGCCAGACCTTGCCGTCCGGCGCCGCCGCCAGCGCCAGCAGCGCGTTGGTCGACAGCGATCCCTGGTCCAGGCGGTGCGGCACGTGGCGGCGGAAGCCACGGCTGTTCAGGTTGGCCAGGCTGATGCCGTCGGTGAACGAGGCCACCCACAGCATGCCGCCCCGGTCCTGCAGCATGGCGCGCAGATTGTTGCCCGGCAGCGAATAGGGATCGCTGGCCTGGTGCTGGTACTGGTCGAAGCTGGCCTTATCCGGATTCCAGCGCAGCAGGCCGGCCGACAGCGTGGTGGCCCACAGGGTCTGGGCCTGGTCCACATAGAAACTGGTGATGCGGCTGGACGGGCTGGCGGCCGGCCTGCGCGGCGCCCACGGCTGGCCGGCCGGCTGGCTCAGCACGCCCGCCTCGGTGCCCAGCCACAGGGTGCCGTCGCGGTCGAACTGCATGGCGCGCACGATGTTGCTGCGGCTGTCGGGCTGGGCAGCGCTGTCCACCCGGTAGTGCTGGAAGAGGGTGGCGCCGGGCGCCAGGTAGTCCACGCCGCCGGGCCAGGTGCCGGCCCACAGGCCGCCGTCCTTGTCCAGCGCCAGCGCATTCAGGTCGTTGCTGCCCAGGCTGCCGGGCCGGGCCGCGTCGTGCGCGTAGACGGTGAATTTGCCGCTGTCCGGGTTGAAATGCTGCAGGCCGCCCCAGGTGCCTACCCACATGCCGTCCTTGCCGTCGGAGATGATGTTTTTGACGATCAGGCGGTTGGCCGGGCCGGAGGGCGGCGCGAAGACGGTGAAATCGTTGCTGTCCGGGTTGTAGCGCGCCAGGCCGTTGGCGGTGCCGGCCCACAGGCGGCCGCGCCGGTCCTCGTAGATGGCGGCCACGCGGTCGTGCGGCAGGCTGCGCGCGTCGTTGCGGGCGTGGGCGAACTTGACGGCGCGGTAGCCGTCATAGCGGTACAGGCCGTTGCTGTGGGTGCCTATCCAGACGAAGCCCTGGCGGTCCTGCAGCAGCGACAGCATGGACGGCTCGTCATTGTCCAGCGGCCCCAGTTTCTTGAAGCGCAGCGAGGGCGGGGCGCTGTGCGCCGGCGGCTGGGGCCAGCCCAGGCCGCAGATACCCAGAAGGAGGAGGGCGGCCAGCAGCTGCTGCCAGCGCGGCCAGCGGGGGCGCTGAAAAAGGGGGAGGAAGGGGGTTGCCATCATTGCCATTATACATTTCATTCATGTAACAGAATCGCGGGAAAGCGACTGTTTCCGTGTACAGTGGCGGAAATTTAGGGTATCGTGTAGGCCGCTGAATTTGTATCCTGTATCCGCGCAAGCTGGCCCCGCCCTGCTGTCCTCCCGCCTCGCCGCTTCGCGCGGATTTTGCTGTTTATTGAAAAATTTATGTCCGACATCGAGAACATTTCCACGCCAGAAGCCGTCCCCGCTGCCGCCCCGGCCGCCGCTACCGAAGCTGCCGAGCAGGTCCGCTTTGCCGATTTTGGCCTGTCGCCCGACATTCTGCGCGCGCTGACCGCGCAAGGCTACGTCCACCCGACGCCGATCCAGGCGCAAGCGATCCCCGTGGTGCTGCAAGGGCGCGACGTGATGGGCGCGGCCCAGACCGGCACCGGCAAGACCGCCGGTTTTTCGCTGCCCATCATCCAGCTGCTGCTGGCCACCGCCAACAGCTCCATGTCGCCCGCGCGCCATCCGGTGCGCGCGCTGATCCTGACCCCGACCCGCGAGCTGGCGGTGCAGGTGGCCGAGAACGTGGCCGCCTACTGCAAATTCACCCCGCTGCGCTCCTGCGTGGTGTTCGGCGGCATGGACATGAAGGGCCAGACCGTGGCCCTGAAGGCCGGCGTCGAGATCGTCATCGCCACGCCGGGCCGCCTGCTGGACCACATCGAGCAGAAGAATATTTCGCTGGGCCAGGTGCAGATGCTGGTCATGGACGAGGCCGACCGCATGCTGGACATGGGCTTCCTGCCGGACCTGCAGCGCATCATCAACCTGCTGCCCAAGCAGCGCCAGAACCTGATGTTCTCGGCCACCTTCTCGGGCGAGATCAAGAAGCTGGCCAATAGCTTCCTGAAGAATCCGCAGCTGATCGAAGTGGCGCGCAGCAACGCCACCGCCGAGCGCGTGACCCAGGTGGTGTACAAAGTCAGCGAAGAGCACAAGCGCGACGTGGTCGCCCACATCCTGCGCCAGCGCGAGCTCAAGCAGGTGATCGTGTTCTCCAACACCAAGATCGGCGCCTCGCGCCTGTCGCGCAGCCTGGAGCAGGAGGGCATGAAAGCCACCGCCATCCACGGCGACAAGACGCAGCAGGAACGCATGGCCGCGCTGGAATCGTTCAAGAAGGGCGAGATCGACGTGCTGGTGGCCACCGACGTGGCGGCGCGCGGCCTGGACATTTCCGACCTGCCTTGCGTCATCAACTACGACCTGCCCTACAACGCGGAAGACTATGTGCACCGCATCGGCCGCACCGGCCGCGCCGGCGCCTCGGGCGACGCCATCTCGATCTACTCGGACAAGGACGAGCGCCTGCTGGTCGACATTGAAAAACTGATCAAGCAGACCATCAAGCGCGGCGAACTGGACGGCTTCGCGCCGTCGTCCGCGCGCGGCGACGAGCGCCACGGCGAACGCCGCCACGGCAGCAGCCGCCGTCCGGAAGGCGAAACGCGCGCTGCGCCGGAACGCAGCAACGGCGGCGGCAGCAGCGCCGGCGGCAGCTACGCCGGCGCGCGCCCGGAACGCAGCCGTTCCAGCTCCGGCCCGATGCCGCGCCGCGAGAAGGTCGATCCGTGGTTCCTCAAGCCCTACGAGCCGGCCCAGAGCAGCGCGCCGGCGCCGGCCCCGCTGCCGGTGAGCAGCAAGCCCAAGCAGAAACTCGCCGCCTTGCTGGGCGGCCTGCGCAAGCTCTGAAACGCGCAGCGTCAATAAAAAAGCGCCGGACGATGATCTCGTCCGGCGCTTTTTTTATGCGCGGCTGGCGCCGCGGCGGCGTCGCGCCGGCTTAGGGCGTGATGCTGATCTGGATCAGGCCGATGCCGAGACGGCGGCCGTCCGGCCCGGCGCCTATCGACTGCGGCGACACCGGGTGCGGCGGCACCAGTTCCAGGCGGTCGGCACGGTCCGCGCCCAGGTCGAACGGCAGGCGGTAGGTCTGCTGGCCGGGCTGCAGCACCACGCTGTGGCTCTGCTTGCCGATGCGCACGGTCAGCGGCTGCCCGGTGTTGGGGCCGAAGGGCTGCAGCGTCAGGGCCAGCGTGAAGCGCTTCTCCAGCGGCTCCAGGAAATCGATCTGCACCGTTGGACTCAGCACGGCATCCGACCAGCGGCCCCAGCCTTCGGCCACCGACAGGCCGCGCGCGGCCGCCACGATCACCGGATAGGCCGGATCGGCGAAGCGGATGCCCGCAGCCAGCGCCGCCGGCGTGTTCAGCACGCCGTTCGGGCCGCCGTACAGGCTGCGGATGATCTGGCGCGCGCTCTTGCCGGCCACCGCCAGCGGTGGCGTGGCCGGGGCCGGCACGCGGAAGAACACCACTTTGCCGTCGGCGCGCGCCAGCGCCGGCGGCGCGCCGGTCAGCGCGCTCAGCTCGGCCACCGCTGCCGCGCCCTGGTCGGCGTAGCCGTCCCGGTTCAGGTAGATGCCGCTAAAGCCCAGTTTGGCGATGGTGGCCAGCTGCTGCGCCATGGGCTGGCTGTCCAGGTGGCGGTAGAACAGGTCGCCTTCGCGGCCTTTCATGCCGGCGTAGCTCCAAGACAATTCTTTCGAGTGCAGATAGCCGCGCATGTGGTCGTACACCGACATCTGGTGCAGCTGCGGCACTTCCGGGAACGGCATATACGGCAGCTGGTAAATCGCCGCGCCGCGCGGCAGCGCCGCTTCGATGGCGCGCACGAAGTCCTGGTTTTGCTGGAACTCCTGCTTGAGCTGGGCACGGCAGCCGGTGCAGACTGCGCCCGACTGGTCCCACATGCCGGCGCCAGCCAGCAGCGCGCACAGCGCCCCCGCCCCCAGCGCCAGGCGGCGTCCTTGCAGGCGCCCGGCCAGCCAGCCCTGCAGCAGCAGCATCAGGCCGGCCAGCGCGCCGAAGCCGATGAACACGCTGATGCGGTTCCAGCCCCGGATCGAGGACGAGATGGTCATGGAGAACAGCGCGCCCAGGCCGCCGATGGTGCCGAACAGGAACAGCAGGGTGACGATGAGTGCGAGCAGGGTCAGCCGCCGGTCCATGCGCCGGCCAGCCGTGGCGGCCAGGAGCACGCCCAGCATCGCCAGGAAGCCGGCGCCGCCCAGCAGGCCCAGCGCGGCAGTGCTGTTTTCATTGACCAGCGGCATATTCTGCGCATACATGTCGGCCAGGCCGTTCAGCGTGCTGCTGCGGTGGCCGCCGCGCGGCAGTATCAGTTGCATCAGCTTCAGGCCGTACACTTCGGCATTGGCGATGCCGCGGTTGGCCACTTCCGCATTGGCGCCGTGCGCGCGCTGGTAGGCCAGGTTGGGCGCGATGTTGAGCACGATCCCCAGCACCACGAAGGCGGTGGCGACGGCGGCGGCGCGCACGCTGCGCCACTCGCCCCGGCACAGGCCGGCCAGCGCCACGGCGCCGAACACCAGCACGCCGAACAGGGCGTAATACACGCCGAAGCTGGCCAGTACCATCAGGCCGGCGCCGGCCAGCAGCGTGGGGCGCATCCTGCCGCGGAGCTTGCCTTCAAACAGCTTGCCCTCGGCCATGCGCAGGGCCGCGTAGAAATACAGCGGCGCCACGAAGTACCAGGTGTAGAACAGATGCGACAGGCGCATCATGTGGAAGGGCATGAAGGTAAACAGCAGCGCGGCGGCGGCCGCGTAAGGACGCTCCAGGCGCAGCGCGCGCAGCACCAGGAAGGCGCTGGCAAAGGCGGCGCTGAAGCTGAGCAGGTAGTACAGATTGAACACGGTGGCGAAATTGCCGTTGATCAGGCCGAGCAGCTTCATCAGCACCAGGCTGCCCACGTCGGCGCCCGGGTAGTCGTGGAAGTCGGAGCCGAAGGGATAGCCGCTGTGGTCGTTGTGCAGCGCCCAGCCCTCGATCAGGCGCTTCATCAGCCAGGAATGGCTCAGGCCGTCGCCGACATACCAATACGGCACGTTCAGGTCGGGCAGCAGGCCCTGCGGCCAGCCGACCGTGACCAGGCTGGCCAGGAAGAAGCACAGGACCGCGCCGGGCAGCCACCAGCGCCATTCGGCGCGCATCAAGGCGCCCAGCGATTGCGGCGCCAGCAGCGCCGCGTCCGCGGCGCCGCCATTGTGATAGTTAGTCATTCAGTTTCCGTTGTTTGTATCGTAGCGGCGGCCGCGCTGCGGCGCGCCGACCATGCCAGCACCATTTTGCTGATGGCGTAGCTGAGCGGCACCATGCAGGCGGCCACCGCCAGCGGCGCCAGCTTGTGCGGCACCTGCAGCCATTCGACCAGCAGGCCGAGCAGGGCGGCCGAGATCAGGTATTGCAGCGCGTACACCAGCGGGAAGGCCAGGAAGCCGCTCCACGACAGCGGCACGCGGAACACCACCACGGCGTTGAACCAGTAGGAGAACACCACGCCGGCCGCGTAGGCCAGCAGATAGGCCGCCTGGTAGGGCAGGGCCAGGGCCAGCAGCAGATACAGGCCGTAGCTGAAGCCGGTGTTGATGGCGCCGCCGGCCACAAAGCGCGCCCAGCGCGCCAGCACTGCCCGCCGGCCCACTCAGCCTGCCTTCTGCGCGCCGACCACGGCCGAGAACTCGTCGTAGTTGCGGATGTAGTCGGCCGCTTCGTAGTAGTCGGAGGTAAACACCAGCAGCACCGCGTCGCTCGAATATTTGTACTGGATGCCCCAGGTCAGCGGCGGCAGGTAGATGCCCTGGTCGGGCGACTCGAGCAGCACCTCGCAGCGCGAGGCGTTGTCGTCCACCACCACCGCGCAGCTGCCTTTGACGCAGATCAGGAACTGGTGGCATTTATGGTGCGCATGCTCGCCGCGCGTCTTCTCGGTCGGCACGTTGTAGACCAGGAAGTAGCGCTTGGGCTCGAACGGGATCTCGCGCGCGAATTCGCCCACCGACAGGTCGCCGCGCGGGTCTTTCACGGCCTTGAAGCGGTGCAGCGTCACGCCGCCCACGCCCAGCGGCACGGTGGACTGGGTGGCCGGGAATTCGGCCTGGCGGTGCCAGTTCGGGCGCTCGGACTGGCTCAGCGTTTCCACGTAGCCGACGATGCGCGCCGGCGAACCGGACACGATGGCGTAGGGCGGCACGCTGTGGCTCACCACGGTGCCGGCCTCGACCACGGCGCCCTGGCCGACCTTGACGCCGGCGCAGATGGTGGCGCCGGCGCCGACCTTGCTGTGGGTGCCGAACACGGTGTGGCCGCTGGCCTCGTCGGGACGCTCCAGCGTCACGCCGGCGGCCAGCCTGGCGCCGGCTTCCAGGCGCACGCCCGGCCACACCTGGGTGAAGCCGGCCACGGCGCTGCCGGCGGCCAGTTCGGCGCCGCCGTAGACCACCACGTAGTCGCCCAGCTGGGCGCTGGCGTCGACCTGGGCGCCGTCGTGCACCACGGCGGAAGGGGAGGAGCTGTGCTGCATATTAGCCTCGGCTGTAAGTGGAGAAGATATGGCTGCTGCGTCCGACGCGGTAGCCATGGTGGGCCCAGACCTTGAGCACGGCGCGGTTGGTGGCCTGGGTGGTCATGAAGGCGGTGCCCACGCCGGCGGCCTGGAACTTGGCGCTCAGCGCGCCGATCAGCTTGACGTACCAGCCGCGCCGCGCCGGCGTCACCGCCGACAGCACCATGCGGCCCAGCTTCTGGCCGCCCAGCGCGGCCGGGGCCGTCACGTAGTTGCCGGTCAGGAAGGCGTCGGCCGGGCCGTCGGCCGGCACGATGACTTCGTCCGCATAGCCCTTGACCGAGTTCTCGACGAACACGGCCAGGAAGTCGTCGGCCTGCTGCGCGCTGAAGAAGTCGTCGGCGTGGAAGCGGTCATAGTGGTTGACGGCCTGGGCGGCGGCCACGCGCAGTGCCGGGATGTCGGCCGCGGTGGCGCCGCGCACGGCGGCGGCGCCCTTGGCGTCGAAGCGCTGCAGGTCGTCGCGGAAGCAGGTCAGGCGGGTTTCGATCAGGCGGTAGCCGGCGCCGCTCATGCCGGCGATGGCGGCCGTGTCTTCCGACGGCACTTCGGCGAACAGGTAAAACGCCGGGGCCTGCGCGGCCAGGTGGGCGCGCAGGCCGGCGAAGGCCGCCTGCAGCGCGCTGAACGGCGTGCCCGGAGCGGCCGCCGTGTAGTCGACGCGGAAGGTGGCGGTGCCGAAGAAATCGGTGTCCCACGGCAGCGCGCGGTAGACTATCTGCACGCCCGCGCTGCCCTGGTCCTGGCGGCCTTCAAACAGCTGCGCCTTGCCGGCGGCCAGGTCGGCCGCCAGTTCGCCCAGCCAGTCCGGTCCCAGCTGTTCGGGCGTGCGGCTCAGGAAACTGACCGGCGAGTAAAAGCCGGCCTTGTCGGAAACGGTCAAGGTCATGAGGAAACTCCTTCTGTCAGGGGATGCGGCGCGGCGGCGCTGTGCGCGGCCGCCGGCGGCGTATGGCTCAGGCGCGCGGCCACCACGGCCAGCGGACGCTGCTTGCTGTTCTCGTAGCCGCGCCAGGCGTAGGTGCCCACCAGGCCCAGGCCCAGCAAGTTCAGGGTGCCGAACAGCAGCACCACCAGCATGGTGGCGGCATAGCCGGGCACGTCGATGGCGCCGCTCAGGCGCGCCCCGGCCACCAGCAGGCCCAGGCCGATCGACAGCATGGAGCCGATCGCGCCCATGCGTACCAGCATGCGGATCGGATAGTCGGTGAAGGCGAAGATGCTGTCCATCATATAGTCCAGCTTCTTGCTGAAGGTCCAGGCCGACTTGCCTTCCTGGCGCACCTGGCGCTCGTAGGCCACCAGCTTGCGCCGGTAGCCCAGCCAGAAGATCAGCGCGATCAGCGAGGAGCGCGATTCCTCCAGCTGCAGCAGCTGGTCGCGGAAGGCGCGGTTGCAGCCGAACACGTCCACGCCGCCCTCGGGCATGTCGTGCACCACCAGGCGGCGGTACATGCCCCAGAACAGGCTGGAGGCCAGGCGCGAGCGCAGCGGATCCTGGCGCGTGGTGCGGGTGCCGATGGCCACGTCGCACTCGTCGCGTTCCAGCGACTGGAAGAACGCCACCACCAGCTCGGGCGGCTCCTGCAGGTCGGCCGCCATCACCGCGTAGTATTCGCCGCGCGCCGCTTGCAGGCCGGTGCGGATGCCGGGGAAGGAGCCGAAATTGCGCGAGTGCGCCAGCAGCTGGGCCGCGAAGGGCAGCGTGGGCAGGGCGTCGCGCAGCAGCGCGAAGGACTGGTCCGGGCTGCCGTCCACCACGAACACGGCTTCGAGCCGGCCGTCCAGCGCCTGGTTCATGCCTTGCACGGCCGCCAGCAGGCGCGGGATCGACTCCTCGTTCTTGTAGACCGGAATGACGACGGAAAACTTCATGCTGCCCATGCCGCTTAGGCCTGCCAGCTGTTGACGGCGGCGATCACCGCGTCCACTTCGGCGTCGGCCATTTCCGGGTAGCACGGCAGCGTCAGGATCTCGCGCGCCAGCGTCTCGGTGTTGGCCAGCTTGACGCCGGCAAAGCGCGCGCCCAGCACCGGCTGCGCGTAGTCGGGAATCGGGTAGTGCACGTCGGAGCCGATGGCATTGGCCTTCAGGTGCTCGCGCAGCGCGTCGCGGTTCGGGCTGCGCACCACGTACAGGTGGGCCACGGAGGCGGCGCCGGCGTCGGCCGGGGTCTGCACCTGCGCGTGGGCGATGCCGGCGCGGTAGCGCGCGGCGATGTCGCGGCGGCGCGCGTTGGCCGCGTCCAGCAGCGGCAGGAATTCGCTCAGGATGGCCGCCTGCAGCTCGTCCAGGCGGCTGTTGCGCGCGGCCGGCAGTTCCACCTTGTACTTGGCGGTCCAGCCGTACTGGCGCAGCATGCCCACGGTGGCGGCCACGTCGGCGCGGCTGGTGACGACGGCGCCGCCGTCGCCCAGCGCGCCCAGGTTCTTGGTCGGGTAGAAGCTGAAGGTGGAAGCGTCGCCGAAGGTGCCCACGCGCTGGCCGTCCACGGTGGCGCCGTGCGCCTGCGCGCAGTCTTCCAGCAGCGGCACGCCGCGCGCGGCGCACAGCGCCGCCATGGCCTTGATTTCCGGCAGGGCCAGGCCGTACAGGTGGGTCACCACCACCGCTTTCACGCCCGCGTCCAGCGCGCGCGTGACTTCGGCCAGCGTGGCGCCGCGCGTGTCCAGGTCCACGTCCATGAAGAAGGGCTCGGCGCCGGCGGCCAGCATGGCCAGCGTGGTGTACATGCCGGCGTTGGCCACGGTGGCCACGCGCTCGCCCGGCTGCACGCCCAGCGCCTTGAGCGCCAGTTCGATGGCGTCGGTGCCGTTGGCCAGGCTGACGCAGTGCGCCGCGCCCAGCCAGGCCGCGAAGTCTTGCTCGAAGCGCTTCACTTCCGGTCCCAGCACCAGCCAGCCGCTGGCGATGACGCGGTCCATGGCGGCCTTGATCTGGGTCTGGTGCTGGGTCAAACGGGTCGAGAGGTTGTTAATTTGTTGCATGTCAGGGTTCCGATACTGGTTGGAAAGTGCCGCGGGCGCCGTTGCGTAGACGCTCATCTTAGCACTTTGATTACTCATGGACTTCTGGTTTGGGCGGCGCGGCGCGCTGGTCTTGCGTCAGGCTGCGGTACCAGCGCTGCCCCACCACCACGTCCACCAATTGCTGCGCGCTCTGCTGCCATTTCAGCCAGGGCATGCCGTCCGAGCCCGGCGCCTTGCCGTCGGCCAGCAGGGCCAGCCACTCGGTCAGCGCCGCGCCCAGCTGGGCCGCGTCGGCGGCCCGGAAATAATGGGCGTGCGCGCCGGTCACTTCGCGGAATACCGGGATGTCGCGCGCCAGGATGGGGATGCCGTGCTGGGCCGCTTCGATCAGCGGCAGGCCGAAGCCTTCGCCCTCGGAGGCGGCCAGCAGGCCGCTGCAGCTCTGGTACAGCTTGAGCAGCATTTCGTCGGAGACGCCGGCCAGCCAGAACAGGCGCTGTTCGCGCTCCGGATGGCTGCGCAGGCGCTTGGCCAGCTGCTCCACCATCCAGCCCTCCTTGCCGACGATGACCAGGTTGGCGTCCACCCCTTGCTGCCACAGCAGGTCGAACGCGGCCAGGGCCTGGGCATGGCCCTTGCGCGGCTCCAGCGTGCCCACCATCAGCAGCGAGGGACGGGCGGCCACCGCCGCGAACACCTGCTCGGCGTTCTCGCTCAGGCCGAAGCTCGGCTTGCTCGCGTCGATGTCGGCGCCCAGGTGGAAATAGCCCAGCTTGAGCGGCGACTGGCGCCGCCACGGGCGCTCGGCCATCCAGCCGGTGAGCTCGTCGGCCACCGCGCGCGAGATGCACACGACCCCGTTGGCCACCTCGGACAGCGTGTCGAGGTAGTCGCCGAAGTAGTCCTGGGTGCCGAAGGGGAACCAGTCCGGGCGCAGCATGGGCAGCACGTCGTACACCACGAAATGCACCGCCACGCCCTGCTGGCGCATGGCCATGAGCTGCGCCCGGTTCTGCGCGGTGCCGTTGGTGTACAGATCCAGGCCGAGGAAGACGTCGTCCGGGCGCATCGCCAGCGGCGCGTCCTCCAGGCCGGGATCGGCCAGGCCCAGCTGCTGCAGCATGTAGCGGCGCGCATAGCGGTAGGGGCGGTTGCCGCCGTCGCCGTACACCGGCTCGACGCGCCAGCCGGGCGGCGGCGCGTCGATCAGCGCCTTGAGCACGCTGCGCACCACGCGCTGGATGCCGGTGCGCAGATCCGATTCGACCAGCGCGGAAATGTCGACGAACAACTGGCGCAGGCCGCGCGGCGGCTGGTTCCAGGCGATGGCGCGCGCCGCCGCCAGCAGCTCGCCCGGCTGCGCGGCCGCCGCGTGCGGCAGGCGCGCCAGCCCGGCCAGCAGCTCCTGGTAGTGGCGGCGCGGGTGGCGCGCGGCGAACTGTTCGATGGCGGCGTGGTAGCCGCGCGCGGCCGCCGCCGGCGCGTGCGCGCTGCGCACCAGCTGCTCGGCCGCCGCGCCCAGGCGGGCGCGCAGCGCGGCGTCGCCGTGCAGGCGCTGCAGCGCGTCGGCCAGCTGCTCGACCGTGAAGGCGTCCGGCAGCTTGAGCAGGACGTCGTCGCCGATGTCGGCGGCCGCGCCATGGGCGTTGATGATGGTGGCCGCGCCGTACAGCAGGCAGTCCAGGATGGCGGCCGAGGTTTCGCCGCGCGTCATGCTGCGCAGCTGCACCGCGATGTCGGCGGCCGCGCCGTAGTCGGCATAGGTCTCGGGCGGCACGAAGCCGGTGATCAGGATGCGCGCGGCCGCGCCGCTGGCGGCGATGCGCTCGCGCACCTGCTGGCCGTAGCCCTGCGCCGCGGCCTGGCCCACGAACACCAGCTTGCAGCGCGGGTCGCGCCCCAGCGGCGAGGCCAGGAAGGCGTCCACCAGTTCGGCGTTCAGCTTGGTCGCGCCCAGCATGCCGAAGCTGCACACCAGGAAGTCGTCCTCGGCCAGGCCGAGCGCGGCGCGCGCGGCGGCGCGCCGGCCGTCGCCGGCCACCCGGTCCAGCGGCCGGCGCGGCAGCGTCACCACCTGCCAGTCCTGCGCGGCGTCCGGGCCGTACCACTGGCTGGCCAGCGCGCGCGCGTAGTCGGAATGGACGATCACGCCGGCCGCCTGCGCCAGCACGGCGGCGTTGGCCGGATGGTCCCAGATGGCGGCGGTGCGGTCGCGCTGCAGCGCGTCGAGCGCGCCGTAGCCGTGCGCCTGGTACAGGGCGCGCGGGAACAGGCCGGGCTGGCCGCCGCTGTGGTCCAGCCAGTCCACCACGCCGGACAGGTAGAAGTCGTGCAGTATCACCACGCCGGGATGGCGCTGCAGCATGGCGAACATATAGCCGTGCATCGGGTTGTTGCCGAAGTGGTAGACGATGCGGTCGAACTGCTGCGCGTGGGCGTCGAACCAGGCCGGGCTGCGCAGCGGGAAATTGGCGGCGATGTGGGGCGCGCCGATGGCGCCCTGTTCGGCCACGATCTCGATGTCGTAGTAGCGCGCCAGCGCCGGCAGCACGTCGGCGCTGTAGTCGGCTATGCCGGATTGCTCCGGCGGCAGGGGCGACAGGTAGGCCAGGCGCGGGCGGCGCGGCGCCGGCGCCGCGCCCGCGTGCCGGGCGGCGGCCGCGCTGAACAGCGCCCACAGCGCTTCGGGCGCGCTGTCGGCGCCGGCCACGGCCACCTGCTCGGGCTCGACGGCGCGCTCGATGCGGGCCGCCAGTTCGGCGTTGGCGGCCAGCAGCAGGGCGGCCGAGCGCAAGCTGGACTGGCTGCGCTGCCAGGCCTCCAGCACTTCCGGCGCCTCGCTGGCGGGGGCGTCGAGCACCGTGCCGCGCGCCAGGCTGAAGGCGGTCGGCAGCTGCGGGTGCGGGCGCGCCGCGCACAGCGCTTGCGCGGTGCCGTCGAACAGGGCGGGCGCGTAGACCAGGTCCGGCGCCAGGCCGAGCAGGAAATTGTCGCGCACCAGTTCGGCGGCGCGGCTGCGCCAGGCGGCGTCGCCGCCGTCGGCCGGCGCCGGCAGCAGGTAGCTGCGCACGCGCTCCGGCGGCAGCACGCCGTCAAAGGCGGCGCGCAGCCACTCGATGCGTTCGGGCTGGCCGCCGTCCAGGGCGATCCATACTTGGTGCGGCCCGGCGCTGCGCGCCAGGCGCAGCGCCTGGTCCAGCGCGGCGTCGTGATTGCTGCCGTGCTGGCAGGCCTGCAGGTCGATTACTAGGCGCATGGTGTTCAGGTAGTGGGGGAATGGATGGCGCGCAGCAGCTCGCCGTACACGGCGCGCACCGGCTCCGCTTCGTGGCCCAGCGGAATGGCCCAGCGGCTGGCCTCCGGCGCGGCGGCGCACTCGGCGGCGGCGCCGCTGTCGGGCAGCGCGGCGGCCGCGGCCGGCGCGGCGCTGTCCGCGGCCGGCGGACGCAGGCTGCTGAGGACGCGATGGGCCAGGCCGGGGAAGCGCCGCTGCAGCGGGATCAGCAGGCGGCGCGCGCTTTCGCTGCGGCCCAGGCGGCGCACCAGGCGCAGGGCGCCGTCGCGGCTGCGCGCCAGCAGCGCCTGCGGCGCGCGACCCACGCCGAGCAGGCTGCCGCGCAGGCGCCACCAGCGGCTGTGTTCCATGGCCAGCAGGCGCTGCTGCATGTCGCTGCCCCAGGCGCCGGCCTGGTGGCGCGCGTGCTCGCTGTGCGCCAGCGCCGCCTGCAGCTCGCCCAGCGCGCCCTGCAGCTGCGCTTCGCGCCGCGCCAGTTCGTCCCGCAGCGCCGTTTCGCGCCGCGCCAGTTCGTCCTGCAGCGCCGTTTCGCGCTGCACCAGCTGGTCCTGCAGCGCGGCCAGTCCGTCCTGCAGCGCGGCGACCTGCTCGGCGCGGCGCGCCAGGTCGCCGTCGCGCAGTATCAGCTGCGCTTCGCAGGCGGCCAGCTGCCGCACCTGCTCGGCCTGCACCGCCAGCGTCTCCTGCAGGCGCTGCTGGGCCGCTGCCGCGCCGGCCAGCGCCTGGCTGACCTGGCGGTTGGCTTCGCGGCCGTCGTGCAGGGCCTGTTCGGCCAGGGCCGTGCGCTCGGCCTGCGCGTCGGCGGCGCGGCCCTGGGCGGCGGCGGCCTGCTCCAGCGCATCCTGCAGCTGGCCGGCGAGGGTTGCCTTGGCTTGCCAGGCGTGCGCCAGGTGGTGGCTGATGAAGTCGTCAAAGACATTCGGCTGCAGCGCCAGCACCTCGCGCAGCGCGGCGTGCTCGCCGGCCGTGTAGTAGCGGTTCAGGCCGTCGAACCAGGCGAATTGGTAGTCGTGCGCCGTCACCAGCGCTTCCCAGGCCTGGTGCGCGCTGTCGCGCTGGCCGGGCAGGGTCGCTTCGATCACCAGTATCCACGGCCGCCAGCGCTGCAGGTCCAGGCCGCGCAGCACCTCGCCCTCGGCGCCCTCGACGTCGATCTTCAGGAAGTGGATCGGGCCCTGCACATGGGCGGCGCAGATGTCGTTGAGCGTGCGCAGCGGCACCGTCACTTCCTGCAGCGCATAGCCGTCGGCGCGGTGGCCGTCGGCCACGGCCGCGTCGGTGGAGGCCCAGCCGTTCATGTCCGGCACTTCATACAGCGTGATCTCGCCGTCGCGCGCGCCGCAGGCCACGGCCAGGTTCAGGTCGCGCGGGCGCTGGGCCTGGAACTGGGCGTGGTAGGACGGCATCGGCTCGATATTGATGCCGCTCCAGCCGCTGTCGTAAAACGCCTTGCTCACCGAGTGCAGCACCGGATCGTTGGCGCCGACGTCGATATAAAACCCGTTGCGCACATGGCCCAGGGCGCGCCACAGCAGCACGTCCTCGCAGTTTTGCGCGTAGCTGACGAAACTCATAATTGGACGATCTCGATAGTGGGGTCGATAAAGGCCGTGCCCTCGAAGTGCGGGCGGCGCATATTGATCACGGTAAACACCAGCGCCAGGTCGCGCCACTCGTAGTTGTTGACCAGGTGGGTGTCGGTGCTGACGATGGCGGTCGACACCGAATAGGTGCCGGGGCCGAGGTTCATCGGGAAGGCGAAGCGGTAGCGCACCAGGCTGCCGGCGGCCACGGCGGCCAGCGGCATCTCCTTCAGGTGGGTATTGGTGCCGTACATGGCCTGCCCGAGCCGGTCCTTGATCATATAGCCCAGCACCATGCGCGGGATCGGCGCGTGCGCCTGCACCGTGACCTCCAGCGTCACCGCCGCGCCCACGTCCACCACCTCGACCGGCGCGCCGTGCTCGTCGAGCAGCGCGATCTGCGCCACGCTCGCCTCGCCGCTGCCGGAAATGATCTGCACCTTGCCGCTGTCCAGGGTTTTCACTTCCAGCTTCTGGTTCTCGCGCTCGGCGATCATGGCGTTGTAGTAATCCATGATTTCCTCCGGCGGCCCGCTGCGCGCCAGGCGGCCGGCGTCGAGCAGGATGGCGCGGTCGCACACCGACTGGATGGCCTGCTTGTCGTGCGACACCAGCAGCAGCGTGGTGCCCTGGCGGCGGTATGCGCGGATGCGCTCGAAGCTCTTGTGCTGGAAATAGGTGTCGCCCACCGACAGCGCCTCGTCGACGATGAGGATGTCGGGCCGGCGCGCGGTGGCCACGGAAAAGGCCACGCGCATCTGCATGCCGCTGGAGTACACCCGCACCGGCTGGTCCATATAGTCGCCGATCTCGGCGAAGGCCTCGATGTCGGGCATCAGCGCCGTGATCTCGGCCACCGTCATGCCGATCAGCTGGCCGGCCATGTAGACGTTCTGGCGGCCGGTGAAGTCGGGATGGAAGCCCATGCCCAGCTCCAGCAGCGCGGCCACGCGGCCCTGCATGGCCACGCCGCCCGTGGTGGGCTGGGTGGTGCCGGTGATCAGCTTGAGCAGCGTGCTCTTGCCGGCGCCGTTGATGCCGATCAGGCCCACGGCCTCGCCGGGCGCGACGTGGAAATTAATGTCCTGCAAAATCCACTTGAGCTTGTGGCGCGCGCCGCGGAAGGGCAACAGCCATTCGCCCAGGCGCGACCAGCGCGTGGGATATTGTTTGTAGGCCTTGCCCAGGTTGCTGACTGTTATCGAGCCCATCAGAGTTCATCCACCATTTCACCCGCGCGCTTGCGGAACAATTTCATGCCGAGCAGGCACAGCGCCAGCGCCAGCGCCAGCGCCGGCAGCATGCTGGCCCAGTCCGGCGCCTGGCCCGCCACCAGGATGGTCTGGCAGGCCTGGATCACGGCCGCCATCGGGTTCCAGGCCAGCAGGCCGCGCACCTCGGCCGGCAAAATGCTGGCCGGGTAGACGATGGGCGTGAACCAGAACCAGAACTGGATAAAGATGGTGAAGAACTGGCCCACGTCGCGGAAGAACACATTGAGCACGCCCAGCACCAGGCCCAGGCCGATGGCCAGCATCACCAGCAGCGCCAGCACCGGTATCAGCAGCAGGAAGACGGCGCCCGGGAACTGGCCCGACAGCAGCAGGAAGGCGGTAAACAGGCCGAAGATGATGCCGAAGTTGACCAGCGCGTTGAGCACCACGATGACGGGCAGGCTGGTGCGCGGGAAGCTGATCTTCTTGAGCAGGTTGGCCTGCTCGAGGAACATGTTCTGGGCGCGCGTGACGATTTCCGAGAACAGGCCCCAGGCCAGCACGCCGGCGCACAGGTAGATGCTGTAGCCGTACTCGGTGCTGTTGCCCGGCAGCTTGCTCTGCATCACTTGCGAGAAGATCAGCGTGTACACCAGTATCATGGCCAGCGGGCTCAGCACGGTCCAGGCCGCGCCCAGCATGGTGTTGCGGTATTTGGACTGGAACTCGCGCCGGACACTGCCCAGCACAAAGCCGCGGTAGGACCACAGGGCGCGCAACATCAAACTCATGCCGCCCTCCGGCCGGGACGGGCAATAATTAGCATCATCGTGAATTGGGCCGCGCTGCGCGGACGGCAGGACGGCGGGGATTGGTCAAGAGCGGCATTATAGCCTACCGTCCCACGCCCCTTGCTACAGTTGTAACACGTTGTCACAAAGAAAGGAGCTAGCTCTGCACCAGCTTTTGCAGCGCCTCGGGGTTTTTGATCACCAGCCGGTGCGGTTCCTTCTGGACGATGCCCTGCTGCACCAGCGTGAGCAGCGCCCGGGTGACGGTCTCGCGGCTGGTGTTGATCATATTGGCAATATCCTGGTGGGTGGGCAGGTTTTCCACCACTGTGCCGTCCGGCTTGTTTTTCTGCATCAGCACCAGGTAGGTGTAGATGCGCTTGGCCGTGTTGTTGATGCTGAGCAGGGCGCGGAATTCGGAGTCGCGCTGGATTTTCTGCGCCAGGTGCTGCAGCATCTGGCGCGCCACCGTGGGCGAATGCGAAAACAGGTGCATGGCGGTGGCGGCGGGCAGGAAGGCGACCAGCACGTCCGTCATGGCCACCACCGAGGCCGAGCGCGTGGTGTTGTTGATCAGGGCGATTTCGCCGAAGAAGTCGCCGGGCGCCAGCATGCGCAGGCCGATGGCGCGGCCGTCCTCGGTAATGTCGACCACTTGCAGCTGACCCGACAGCAAGAACAGCAGCCCGTCACCGTGGCCGCCCTTGTGCAGCACCACGTCGCGCTTGGCATACTGGCGGAAGCGCAGATCGCCCTTGACGCGCAGGATTTCCTCGTCGGTCAGGTTGGCCAGCAGCGGTATCTTGCGCAGGTGGACCTGAACCTGGCGCTCGGCCGGCGACGCTTCCGTACCGGTGTCGGGCGGCGGCGGGCTGGCTGGCTGGATGGTGGTATTCATGCGTTTCGTTCAGTGGGTGACAGCGTCATTCTAGCTCAGATGGAGGCGAGTGCCGCTGCGCACAAGGCCCCCGCCGCCACGCCGGCCGCGTTGGCGGCCATGTCGCGCCAGGAGAAGCCGCGTCCCGGCACCAGCTGCTGCAGGCATTCGATCAGCCAGCCGGCCAGCAGCAGGCCGGCCAGCCACAGCGCGGCGCTGGCGGCCGGCGCGATGCGCATGGCCAGCAGGGCCAGCCCGGCAAAGGCGCCGAAATGCATCAGCTTGTCGTTCGGCAAGCGCGACGGCAGCCACTGGTTGGGCACCAGGCAGCCTGCCACCAGGGCCAGGCTGAAGCCGATAAAAACCGCCATTTCCCACATCATGCGCTTATCCGTTTCACTACGCGCTGCGCGCGCGCCGGTGAACCATTCACAGACCCTGCCACTGCCAGCTCAATTGCAATTGGCGGTTATTGTACTGAAAGATGGGAATATTTTCCCTGTTGATGACCTGCCGCACTTCCAGGATCAGGTTTTGCTGGCGCGCGACCGGATAGGTGAGGGCGGCGCGCAGCGTGTGCGTGTCCTGCTCGCGCACCTGGTCGACCACGGGCGGCGCATAGGGCTCGCTGCCGCGCCAGTGCTGCAGCGTGTAGCCCACTTCGGCGGTCAGGCCGGTGCCGTATTTGCGCTGCCAGCTCAGCGCGGCGTTGGCGCCGTGGCGGTCGCCGCCGGGGCGCGCGCCGGTGGCGCGGTCGGTGGCCACGCCGATGCTGGCGCTGACCACGCTGTCGTTCTTGCGCCGGCTGAACTGGGCGCGCAGCTCGCCGGTGTTGGCGTCGAAGGTGTCCAGCGTCACATAGCTGTTGCGCCCCACGCTGCCCTGCAGGTGGAAGGTGAAGCCGTAGGGCAGCTTGAGCGGCGGGCCCACGCGCGCCAGCAGCTGGTACTGGCGCTGGTAGAACTCGCCGCCCAGCGAGATCAGGCCGGCCAGCACGGTGCCGCGCAGGGTCCAGCCGTCCCAGCGCCACAGCGTTTCGGCGCCGGCGAACAGGGCGCCGCTGTCGTACTGGCGCAAGGTGTCGTTGCGGCGCTGCTGGAACTGGACGAAGCCGACGGTGCCGTTCGGCGTCAGGTCGCGCATATAGTCGCCCGACAGCATGGTGTACTGGTCGTGCTGCGGCTGGAACTCGGGCGACAGCGTGTATTCCGGGTTCAGCACCCGGGTCGAGCCCTGGTTGACGTTCTGGTCGATGCCGCGCGAGATGGACAGGCTGTACTGGCTGAGCGGCGTCCACTGCTCGCAGCCGACGGCGCGCGCTTCGCGTATCAGCTCGACGATGCCGGGCGGCGGCGCAAAGCGCTCCTCGATGGTGCGGAACATGCGCTCGGCCTCGTCCGGGCGGCCCAGGCTGCACTGGATCAGCGCCAGGTCCAGCCAGGCGCCGGCATGCTGCGGCTCCTGCTCGATCACGCGCCGCAGCGCCTGGTTGGCGTCCTGCTTGCGGCCCTCGGCGATGGATTGCAGCGCGTCCTCGTACAGCTGTTTGGTCACGGCCTGCACCGGCGGCAGTTGCTCCGGAGCCGGGGCCGGGATGGGCGGCGTGTCCGCCGCAGTGGCGGACGTGGCGGCCGGCGCGGCGGATTCGGCGCCGGGCCGGTCTTGCTGCTGCTCCTGCTGCTGCGCCGCGCTGGCGCCGCAGGCCAGCAGCAGCGCCAGCGCGGCCAAGGGGGAAGCCGGGCGCCTCATGCGGGCTGCTCCTCGGCGGCCGGCAGGGCGGCTTGGGTCATGGCGGGTTCAAGGGTGTACAAGGTGGTGGTTTTTTCTTTCCCGCGCAGTACGCGTTCTCCCAGCAGCAGGAAGCGGTGGCGGCGCGCCTGCGCCACGGTGCCGGCGCCGATGATGATGTCGTGCGGCAGGTCGCGCGCGGCCTGCTCCAGGCGCGAGGCGGTGTTCACGCTGTCGCCCACGGCGGTATAGATGCTGCGCGAGCCGGTGCCGAAGTCGCCCGCGAAGGCGGTGCCGCTGTCGATGCCGATGCGCACCCGCAGCGGCGCAAAGCCGTTGCGCGCGCGCTGCCGGTTGTACTGGCGCACGCGTTCCACAATGTCGGCCGCCGCGTCCAGCGCCAGGTCGGCGTGGTCGGGATTGGGCAGCGGCGCGCCCCAGAACGCCACCAGGCCATCGCCGGTGTATTTGTCCAGCGTGCCGCCCTGGGCCATGACCGGGCCGGTCAGGCATTCCAGGAATTCGCGCGTGAGCTGGGCGGCGGCGGCCACCGGCAGCGCCTCGACGTGGGTGGTGTAGCCCTCCATGTCGGCGATCAGCGTGGTCACTTCGCGCTGGGCCGGCGCCAGCGGATCCTTGATGTCGCTGCGCAGCAGCTCCGTCACCACTTCCGGCGCCACGTACTGGCGCAGCGTGTCGAGCAGGTGGCGCGATTTGCGCTGCGTGAGCTGCCAATGGTAGGGCACGGCCACGGCCAGCAGGAACAGGGTGCAGGCCAGCGGGCCGGTGGTGGAGAAATACGGGTCGTGCGGGCTCATGGCATAGGCCAGCGCCAGCCAGGCGGCGCTCAGCGCGGCGAGCACGCCCACGCCCAGCGCGGCCGGCACGCGCGGCAGCGCCCACAGCGCCAGCAGCACGCAGGCCGCGCCATACAGGCTGCCGATCCAGCGTCCCGGCCACGGCGCGGGCGCCGTGCCTTGCTGCAGGTCGAGCAGGGTGGACAGCATGGCGGCCTGCACCCCCAGGCCGGGGCGGTTGGCCGCCAGCGGCGTGGCCACACGGTCGCTCAGGCCCAGCGAGGACGAACCGACCAGCACTAGGCGGCCGGCCGCGCTGGCCGGTTCGATGCGCTGGGCCAGCACGTCGCTGGCCTGCACCAGGGTGTAGGCGCTCCAGTCGCGCTTGTAGGCGATGCGCTGCGGGCTGGGCGGCAGCGTGGCCAGGCCGCCGCCGCAGCAGTCGATCAGCGCCAAACTCAGCGCGGGATAGCGCGCCCCCTGGTAGCTGGTGAGCAGGGGCAGGCGGCGCAGGGCGCCGTCCGGGTCCGGAATGAAGCCGATATTGCCGACGTTGGGCGCGCCGGCCCAGGCGGCCTGGTTGGCGATATAGCCGGTGGCCGCCGTGGCGTCGCCGGCGCGCGCGGTGGCGCCGCTCAGCCGGCCTTCGCGCAGCGCATACGGGCGGCTCTGTGAATAGTCGAAAGCCTGCGCCAGCACCAGCCGCGCGTGCCGGGCCAGCATGCCGAGACGCAGGTCGCCGTCGGCGTCGGCCGGATTGGGCAGCACGATGTCGAGCGCGACGCCGCGCGCGCCGTAGGTGGTCAGCAGGATTTCCACCAGGTCGGCCAGGCGCGCGCGCGGCCAGGGCCACGGGCCCAGCTCGGCCATGCTGGCCTCGTCGATGTCGACCACCAGCACGCGCGGTTCGGGCGTGTCCGTGCTTTGCCAGCGCAGATAGCGGTCGCGCAGCCACTCGTCGGCGAACAGCGAGGCGCCGGGCGGCGCCAGCCATTGCGTGCCCAGCGCCAGCATGAGTCCGGCAGCGGCTATCAGCGCGCGCGGCAGCCAGGCCGGCAAGGGGGGCAGGCGCCGTGACCAGGATGTCGTCGAAGATGTCAAAAGGGGCTGCGGTGGGGTGAAGGTCAATCCGTTAGTATAACGCCTAGCCCTGTGGAAAGGCGAGTGGGGCGGCCGATGCTACAAAGTGTAACGTTTCGCGCAGTTAGCGGGCTTTTCCATGAGAATGTGATGGCTATCACGGCAGCTTACGTGCCGTGCTGGATAATAAGATGGAAAAGGGGAATATCATGTTACGTCATCTCGTGGCCGCTGCCGGCCTTGCACTACTCTCCCACGGCGCCTACGCGGCAGTCGCGGGCAAAATCGTCTATGTGACGGGCAGCGCGCAGGTGGCGCAGCAGCCTGCCGTGCTGGACGGCGCGGTGCAGGAAGGCGATATGCTGACCACCGGCGCCGACGGCTATCTCTATATCACCACGGTGGACAACGGCCTGTTCATCCTGCGCCCGTCCAGCCAGGCCCGCATCGTCGCCTATTATATAGACGAGAAACAGCCTTCCAACAACCGCATCAAGCTGGAACTGCTGAACGGGGTGGCGCGCAGCCGCTCCGGCGACGCGGTCAAGAAGGCGCGCCAGAATTTCCGCTTCAACACGCCGGTGGCCGCCATCGGCGTGCGCGGCACGGACTTTACCGTCTTTACCGATCACGACACCACGCGCGTGACCGTCAACTCCGGTGGCATCGCGCTGAGCGGTTTTGGCGGCGCCTGCAGTCCTGAAGGCCTGGGCCCGTGCGAAGGCCAGGCCACGCGCGACCTGTTCGCCGCGCAAAAAGGCAATCTGCTGCAGATCCGCCGCGGCCAAGCCGCGCCACAGCTGTTGCCTGAAACCAATACCCTGGCGCCGGACGCCGTGGCGCCGCCGCGCCAGGACGAGCCGGGCAAGCATGCCGGTCCGTCCAGCGGCGCGAGCCTGCCGCCGCAGCCCAATCTGGACGTGCAAAAAAGCGCCAGCCTGCAGCAGCAGATTGCCACCAATGGCACCGGCACCAAGAACGATCCGCCGCCTGCGGTGATTGTGCCGCCGGTGACGGAAATCACCCCGCCGGCCACCGAAGTGCCGGTGGTCACGCCACCCGTGGTCACCCCGCCGGTGGTGACGCCGCCGGTGGTGGTGGAACCGCCGGTCGTGACGCCGCCGGTGGTGACGCCGCCGGTGGTCGAGCCGCCGGTGGTAACTCCGCCCGTGGTGCAGGAGCGCCAGATCGTCTGGGGGCGCTGGCAGACTGTGCTGGACCAGGAAAAGCAGATCGACCTGGCGGGCGAGCTGAACAAGGGCAACAAGCTGATCGCCAAGAATGCCGATTTTGCACTGTTGCGCACCGACGGCGCGGCCTATGTGGTGCCGGAGCGGGGCAACGTGAGTTTTGTCATGCAGCAGGGCCAGGCCTTCATCCATCCGGACAACACCGCCTTGCCGACGCTGGCGGCGACGCTGGAAAACGGCGCGCTGAGTTTTAATTTTGACAAGCGTACCTTTGCCACCAATTTCGACCTGGTCAACGGCGACGAGCGGATGCTGATGCAATCGACCGGCAAAGTGGCCAGCGACGGGCGCTTTGTGGGCGACGCTATCTATATCCAGCCTAACAATATGTCCGTCAGCGGCCTGTTGAGCGCGGACAAGGGCGGCACGGCGGCTTATCTGTTCGAGCGTCGCATGACCGGCCGCACCATTTACGGCGCCACGGGCTGGGCAGTGCAGCCCGCCGCAGCCAAGTAAGCCCTGCGGTCCCCGTGCCCGCCCAAAACAGCCCGCTTCTTGCGGGCTGTTTTTTTTCGCGACCACGGTACGCGATGCGCAATTACAACAGCAAGCCCGGCGCTGAAAAAATATTACATTCGCTTACGACTTTCCGTATGGCGTTTTTTTACATGTGGTCAACTTGTCAAATTTCGTGGCTGAGGCGAGCCCTTTTCGCCGGGCCGGCAGCCCGCTGCAGGCCTCGCTTCTCCTATGAAAGCGGGGTGGCACCCGGTAAACCGCGTCTATCCTTGCGTTGGGCGCAATCTTCTCTGATAATGAGCCGCCGTGTAATTTTCTGTTGATCTATTTGTTAACTTTCGGAGGATATTGCTTATTTTTGTGATGGCTGTCACATGCTTGGGCAATACCTTCTGAGATTATTCGGTACGTTAGATTGTTTGGCCACCGCGAGTCATGCAATTAACTTCAATCAATCCTTCCTAGGAGTTTTAAATGGGTATCTACGCAACTGATCTGCAAAAGCTGTATGTCGCTTACTTCAACCGTCCTGCTGACCCGATCGGTCTGCAGTACTGGGAAGGCCTCGTAGAAGCTGGCGCAGTAACCCTGGACGCGGTGGCTAAGTCGTTCGCCGGCTCGCCAGAAGCGATCGCCATCTACGCAGGCAAAAACGTCGCGCAAAAAATCGACGCGATCTACGTGAACCTGTTCGGCCACCCAGCCGACACCCCAGGCCTGCTGTACTGGGCGAACCTGGTCAACAACGGCACCATGTCCCTGGACGTTGCTGTTCGCCAGATCTCGCAAGGCGCACAAGGCACCGACATGGTGGCCTTCGAATCGAAAGTCGCTGCTGCTGAATCGTTCAGCGCTGCTCTGCTGCTGAAAGAAGGCGGCGTTGCTGCTTACAATGGCACCGAAGCTAACAACGCAGCTAAAGTATTCCTGGCTGGCATCACCACCGCAGAACAACTGGCCGCCGCTACCGCGCCAGCCGCTCTGGACGCCACCCTGAACAAAGTTGCTGCTGCTGCCGACCCACTGCTGGCCGCTTCGCAAGCTGCACAAGCTACCGCTGTTGCCGCCAACACCGACGCAACCGCTAAAGCTGCTGCCGCTGTTGCCGCTGCTGCAAAAATCGACACCGCAACCGCTGCCGCTAAGACCGCTGCTGACAAAGCTGCCCTGACCGACGCAACCGCGCTGACCGCAACCGCAACCGCCGCTAAAGCAACCGCTGACGCAGCTGTTGTAGCCAAGACCACCGCTGACGCAGCTGTTGTAACCGCTAAAGCTGCCCTGGCAACCGCCATCGCTGGCGGCGACGGCGCAACCGTTGCTGCTGCTCAAGGCAAAGTCATCATCGCTGAAGACACCGCTGCTAAAGCTGCAACCGCTGTGACCACCACCGCTGCTGCCTTCACCGCCGCTGACACCGCTGCTAAAGCTGCTGTTGCCGATGACACCGCTGCCGCTACCGCTGCCGCCGCCATCGCTACCGCCACCACCGCTGCTGCTGGCGCCGCTTCCGCTGCAACCGCCGCTGCAACCGCTGCCGCTGCCGCTGCCGCTGCTTTCAGCGCTGCTGCTGGCAAAACCACCCAAGTTGGTGATGACGCTGCTGCCGCTACCGTTGCTACCGAAGCTGCTGCCGCTGTCAAGAGCGCAACCGCTGCTGCCGCTACCGTAACCGTAGCCCAGTCGGCCACCACCTACGGCGCTGCTGCCGCTACCGCTGCTGCTGACGCTGCTGCGCTGGCAACCGCTGCTGCTGACACCAAAGCAAAAATCGCTGCAACCGTATCGATCGAAACCGCAAACGCAGCTATCGCTGCTGCTGCTGTTGAAGTTGCTGCTGCTGCTAAAGCCAAAGCTTCGGCTGACGCTGCTGCTGCCCTGGCCGCTCAGTACAAAGCTGCTGCCGACGTCACCACCGTGACCACCGACGACGCTGCTGCTATCGCTGCTCTGGCCGCCGCCAACACCGCTGCTGCTACCGCCGCTGCCGCTGTTGCTGCCGCTGCCACCAACACCGCCGCTGCTGCTGCTCTGCCAGCTAACTACGTTGCCAAGTCCTTCGTTCTGACCAAAGGTCTGGACGTGTTCACTGGCGGCGCAGGCGCTGACACCTTCGTCGGTTCGATCGACACCACCGCTGGTTCCGAACTGTCGACCATGAGCGTGATCGACAACATCAACGGCGGCGCAGGCATCGACACCCTGAAGATCGCTTCGGTACAGGCACTGGTTACCGCCAACCTGGCCAACATCAGCAACATCGAAATCTTCGAACTGGAATCGGCTGCAGCCATCACCCTGAACACCTCCGCTATCAGCGGCGTGACGGACGTGAACGTTCTGAAAACCGGTGGCGCTGTTGCTGTAACCGCCGGCACCACCACCAACATCACCGAGTCCGTGAAGGCCTTTGGCGCAGCTACCACCATCAACGGCGGCAAGAACGTTACCGTTAAGCTGACCGACGTACTGGACAACACCAGCGCCGTTACCATCGGCGGCACCGCTGCTGCTGCTGGCACCGTGGCTGTTGAAGTCTCGGGCAAAGCCTACGATGCGGCTGACTCCGCTGCAACCCTGAGCAACGTTACTGTCACCGGCGGCACCTCGATCAGCGTTATCCAGAAAGCTGCTGCAAGCATCACCGCCGCTGCTGCTGATACCGCCGCTATCACCGTGATCGAAGGCGACATCGCTGTCAACGGCAACGCCAGCACCACCGACGTTGTTATCAAGCAAGATGCAACCGTGGCCGTAGCCAATGCGACCTTCAAAACCGGCGGCGTAACCGAAACCGCAAGCGTAACCTTCGGCATCCTGAAAGCCGGCGACGTGCTGACGGTTGCTGGCCTGACCCTGACCGCCACCGTCGACATGACCGCTGCTGAAGTTGCAGCTGCCTTCTCCGGCCTGGTAAACGGCTCGGCATACGCAGCAGGTCCACTGGTCGCCGCTGGCGACACCCAAGGTAGCGCTTCGGCCGCCAAGGGCGTGTTCACCAACGTGGCAACTGGCTGGACCAGCGGCGCCGTAAGCGGCTCCACCGTGGTCTTCACCAGCACCACCGCCAACAGCAATCTGGGCGGCGACCTGACCCCAGTGCTGACCAACACCAGCGGTTCGTCGGCAGCTCCAGTGGTCACCACCACCCAAGGTAGCGCACACAATGCTGGCGCAAGCGGCGGCAAGCTGGGTGTAACCGCTGGTCTGGTATCCGTTGCTGACGCATCGGGCGTACTGAAAAACCTGACCATCGAAGGCTACAAAACCGGTTCCGCTCTGTCCTCCGGTGGCGCAGCTCTGAGCACCCTGAACCTGGCAGGCAGCGATGCTTCGTCGACCCTGACCATCATCGACACCGCCGACACCCTGGCACTGAATCTGTCGTCGATGGGCGCTACCAGCACCGTGGCCTTCACCGCCGCTCCGCTGACCCTGAACGTGAAGAGCACCGGCAACAACACCGTGGCCCTGACCGCAGCAGCGACCACCGCGCTGAACGTATCCGGCACCGGCACCCTGACCAGCGCTGGCACCTTCACCAACGTGAAATCCATCGTTGTAACGGAAACCGCTGGCCTGAACGTAGGCGGCGCGACCTTCGGCGCCCTGGAATCGATCACCGCTACCGGCACCACCGGCGCGATCACCGCTTCCATCAACGGCGTGAACACCACCTACGCTGGTAGCGCAGGCGTGGACACCGTGACCCTGCTGACCGGCACCGCACTGACCAAGTCGATCGACCTGGGCGCTGGCGATGACACCCTGGTATTCGGCTCGCTGGCTGTTACCGGTTCGACCGCAACCCTGTCCGGCGGCGCTGGCACCGACACCCTGTCGATGACCTCGGTAGTTGCTGACGGCCTGGATGGCGCACCAGTGACCTTCTACACCAACTTCGAACGCCTGCTGATCAGCAACGTTGTTGGCGCGACCGACGGTGCAGTTGTCAACACCACGCTGGACCTGGCTAACCTGGGCTTCACCAACTACGTGTCCGTCTCGGGCACCAACCAGGAAGCTGGCTTCCACGACACGCTGACGCTGAACAACCTGGCTAACAACGGCACCCTGGGCCTGACCAGCGCCGCAGGTGACTACATCGTTGGTATCAAGGATGCAGCTACCGGTACCGCTGACGTGCTGAACATCGTCACCAGCTCGACCGCCGGCCTGACCAATGGTGTGGTAACCGCAGCCAATGTTGAGACCGTGAAGATCGCTACGGTTGACACCCAGTCCGGCACCCAGACCAAAAACACCGACACCCTGACCCTGACCGCCGACAAAGCGACCAGCGTTTCGGTATCGGGCGCGGCTGACGTGACCCTGACCCTGACCGGCAGCACCAAAGTGACGACCATCGACGGCACCGGCATGACCGGCACCGGCGGCCTGACCGTGACCTCGGTAAACACCACTTCCGCCACCACCTTCAAAGGCGGTGCTGGCAACGACGTGTTCACCGCAGCTACCGGCACCACCGCTGACGTTCTGCTGGGCGGCGCTGGCGATGACACCCTGATCGCCAATGCTGGTCTGGACACCCTGACCGGCGGCGCTGGCAACGACCTGTTCGTGATCGCTACCGCATCGCTGAACTCGTCGAGCTACGCAACCATCACCGACTTCGCTGCTGGCGACCTGATCAAGTTC
This sequence comes from Pseudoduganella aquatica, assembly GCF_020865585.1. Classification (NCBI taxonomy): domain Bacteria; kingdom Pseudomonadati; phylum Pseudomonadota; class Betaproteobacteria; order Burkholderiales; family Oxalobacteraceae; genus Pseudoduganella; species Pseudoduganella aquatica. Next base: position 6,014,395 of record NZ_CP086370.1, on the reverse strand, counting down.
ACCGGCGCTTCGGGCTTCGTGGCTTCGAAGGTTACCCAGGGCGACACCGCTGTGTTCCAGGATTACGCTAACGCGGCTGTGAACTCGGCATCGGTAGGCGCTGGCGTAGCTGCCTGGTTCCAGTTCGCTGGCAACACCTACGTTGTAATGGACGCAGGTGCTGACTCGACCGCCGGCTTCGTCGATGGTCAAGACTTCATCGTCAAGCTGACCGGCCTGGTTGATCTGACCAACGCTTCGTTCAACAACACCTCCGACACCATCGCTCTGTAATTAAGAGGGAAACAGCCCTTCGGTCCGCCGAAGGGCCTGGTGAAAGTCAAAGACCCCGCTGCCGCAAGGCAGCGGGGTTTTTTACGTCTTGATACAAGTTCTTCGCCGCAGCAATGGAAAATTTGTGACGTACATCACATTCTTTGGCCGTTTTAGGGGATAATGTCTCGTCTTTAACCGAGCGTGCCGCGGCCTGGAATTGCTACCCCATGAAAAAATTACTGAATCCTAAGAGCGAAATCGAGCAGATCCTGCTGCGCTTCAAGCGGACCTTCTACACGATAGGCGTGTTCAGCGCCATCACCAACCTGCTGGCGCTGGCGCCGTCGCTGTACATGCTGCAGGTGTACGACCGCGTGCTGCAAAGCCGCAACGAAATCACGCTGCTGATGCTGACCCTGATGATCCTGGGCGCCTTCGCGCTGCTGGGCGCGCTGGAGCTGATACGCAGCTTCGTGCTGGTGCGCGTGGGCGCCAAGTTCGACATGGAACTGAACCGCCGCATCTACACCGCCGCGTTTGAGCGCAACCTCAAGCAGGCCGGCGGCAACGCGGGCCAGTCGCTGGCGGACCTGACCAATCTGCGGCAGTTCCTGACCGGTAACGCCCTGTTCGCCTTCTTCGACGCGCCGTGGTTCCCGATCTACCTGGTGGTGATCTTCGTGTTCGAGCCATCGCTGGGCTGGTTCGCTCTGGGCGGCACGCTGGTGCTGGTGGTGCTGGCCTATGTCAACGAGCGCGTGACCCACAAGCCGCTGGCCGAAGCCAACTCCATGGCCATCGCCGCCAACACCCTGGCCACCAACAATCTGCGCAACGCCGAAGTGATTGAGTCGATGGGCATGCTGCCCAACCTGATGGGCCGCTGGTTCAAGCTGCACGGCAAATTCCTTCACCTGCAGGCCGAGGCGAGCGAGAAGGCCGGCCTGATCGGCGCGCTGACCAAGTTCGTGCAGATGTCTCTGCAGTCGCTGGTGCTGGGCCTGGGCGCCTTGCTGGTGCTGGAAAACAAAATCACCCCCGGCATGATGATTGCCGGTTCGATTCTGCTGGGCAAGGCGACCGGCCCGGTCCAGCAGCTGATCGGCGTATGGAAAAGCCTGAGCAGTACCCGCAGCGCCTACGAGCGCCTGACCGAACTGCTGGAGCAGAATCCGGCCCGTTCGGCCGGCATGGCGCTGCCCAAGCCCAAAGGCCTGCTGACGGTGGAGGCGCTGATCGCTTCGCCCCCCGGCGCGAAAGCGGCACTGCTGAAAGGCGTTACCTTCGGCATCCAGCCGGGCGACGTGCTGGGCATTATCGGTCCCAGCGGTTCGGGCAAGTCCACGCTGGCGCGCCTGCTGGTAGGCGTGTGGCCGGCCGCCAGCGGCAAGGTGCGCCTGGATGGCGCGGACATGTACCAGTGGAACAAGGCCGAACTCGGCCCGCATATTGGCTACCTGCCGCAGGATATCGAACTGTTCGGCGGCACCATCGCGGAAAATATCGCCCGCTTCGGCGACGTCGATGCCGAGAAAGTGGTGCTCGCCGCCAAGCGCGCCGGTGTGCACGACCTGATCCTGCACATGCCTGGCGGCTACGACACCAAGCTGGGCGACGGTGGCGCCGGCCTGTCCGGCGGCCAGCGCCAGCGTCTCGGCCTGGCCCGCGCCATGTACGGCGACCCGTCGCTGGTGGTGCTGGATGAACCGAACTCGAACCTGGACGATGTAGGCGAGCAGGCCTTGGTGCAGGCGATTGCCGAACTGCGCAAGCAAGGCAAAACCATCGTGTTGATTACGCACCGCTCCAGCGCCATCAGCGTGACCAACAAACTGCTGCTGCTGCGCGACGGCACGGTGGAAGCGTTTGGTCCTACCGACCAGGTGCTGGCCGCCCTGCAGCAGCAGAATCAGAAAATGCTGGCGGCGCAGCAAGCCCAAGCCCAGGCGCAGCAGCAGGCGCAAGCCCAAGCCCAAGCCCAAGCCCAGGCCCAGGCCCAGGCGCAGCAAGCGGCGATCCAACAAGCCGCCATCGAACAGGCTGCGCGCGAAGCTGCCCAAGCCGCAGGCGATGGCAAGGCGACTACGGAACAGGAATGAATATGAAACTGATTGCAAGCAAGGACAAGGCGACCGAAGTCATTACCCATGACGTGGAGCCGTTGACTGTCAATACCGACGCCGGCGCCTACGCCCGTGTGGGCTGGTTTATCGTGCTGGCCGGCGTGCTGGGCTTCCTGCTGTGGGCTTCGCTGGCGCCGCTCGACAAGGGCGTGCCCCTGTCCGGCAATGTTGCGAAAGAGGGCAACCGCAAGGCTGTGCAGCACCTCATCGGCGGCACTGTGGAAGACATTCTGGTCAAGGACGGCGATACGGTCAAAAAGGGCCAGGTGCTGGTGCGCATGAATGGCGTGCAGGTGACCTCGCAGTCCGAAATCTCGAAAGTGCAGCTGATTTCGGCCGCAACGGCGCAAGCCCGGCTGACTGCCGAGCGCGCTGGCAAATCCTCGTTCGATCTGCCGGCGGCGCTGGTGCCTTTCAAGGACGATCCGCGCGTGGCGGGCAGCATGGCGCTGAATTCGCAGCTGCTGCTGGCGCGCCAGACCAGCCTGCAGAACGAGCTGGCTTCCATGGAGGAATCCATTGCCGGCCTGAAGTTCCAGCTGGCCTCGCTGCAAGCATCGAGCGAAAGCAAGAAAGAGCAGCGCAACTTCCTGAAGGAGCAACTGGACAATGTGCGCGACCTGGCGCGCGACGGCTATGTGGCGCGCAGCAAGCTGCTTGACCTGGAACGCAACTATGTGCAGCTGGGCGGCGAGATTGCCGAAAACGCCGGCGCCGTGGGCCGCACCCAGCGCCAGATCGCTGAAGTGACGCTCAAGCGCGCGCAGCGCATGCAGGACTACCAGCGCGAGGTGGGCACCCAGCTGAGCGACGTGCAGAAAGAAGCCCTGGCGCTGGAAAGCCGTATGAAGGCTGAAATCTATGCCGTGAACAATGTGGAAGTGCGGGCGCCGGTGGATGGCGTGGTGATCGGCATGGCCGTGTTCACCAAGGGCGGCGTGGTGCCTGCAGGCTTCCGCATGATGGACATCGTGCCGGTGGACGAGGCGCTGGTGGTGGAAGGCCGCCTGGCCGTCAACCTGATCGACAAAGTGCACGCTGGCATGCCGACCGAGCTGATTTTCTCGGCCTTCAACAGCAACACCACGCCGCACATTCCCGGCGTGCTGACCAAGATTTCGCCGGACCGCCTGCTCGACGAGCACAACGGCCAGCCCTACTACATGGTGCAGGTGAAAGTCACGCCGGAAGGCCTGAAGAAGATCCAGCACCTGAAGCTGGAAGTGCGTCCCGGCATGCCGGCCGAGCTGTTCGTCAAGACTGGCGAGCGCACCATGATGAGCTACCTGCTCAAGCCGGTGTTCGACCGCGCCAAAACGTCCATGACGGAGGAGTGATGCGCCACTTTCTGCAATCGAAACGCGGCCTGCTGGTGCAGGCCATCGGGGCGGCCTTGCTGGCGCATAGCAGCGGCGCCTCGGCGCTGGGCCTGATGCAGGCCTACGAGGCCGCGCTGAAGAACGACAGCGTCTACCGCGCCGCCTACTTTACCAACGAGGCCGGCAAGGAAAACCGCGTGCTGGGCCGCGCGGGCTTGTTGCCCAGTCTGTCCGCCAGCTATAGCGGCAGCAAGGCCAAGAGCGACATCACGACCGGCGGGCGCACCGTCAAGCAGGACTACATCAGCCGCTCGACCAGCGTGCAGCTGCGCCAGACCCTGGTCAACTTCGACGCGCTGGCGCGCTATAAGCAGGGCGTGCTGCAGGCCGAGTACAGCGACGCAATCTTCCTGAGCGAAGCGCAGCAGGTGGCCATGCGCGTGGTGGGCGCCTACATCGAGGTACTGTTCAAGCAGGACCAGCTGGCGCTGGCGAAGAGCGAGCGCGACACCTATCTCGAGCGCATGAAGGTCAACGACCGCATGTTCGAAAAAGGCGAGGGCACCCGCACCGACATGCTGGAAACCCGCGCCCGCCTGGACGTGGCCGAAGCCACCGTGCTGGAAGCGGAGGACAACCTGGCCGCGACCCGCATCACGCTGCAGTCGATTGTCGGCGCGGACGTCAACATGGGCGAGCTGGACGCGCTCACGCCGGCCTATAATCGCCCGCCCGAGGACACGCTGGGCCTGGAAGGCTGGCAGCGCCTGGTCATGGAAAGCAACCATGAAGTGCGGGCGCGCAAGCTGGGCGTCGACATCAGCCAGCAGGAGGTCAACAAGCAGCGTTCGGGCCACTACCCGCGCCTGGATGCGGTCGCCTCGTACAGCAAGGCCGATTCGGACACCATCAACACCATCAACCAGGATTCCACCACGCGCAGCATCGGCTTCCAGTTGACGGTGCCGCTGTATTCGGGCGGCGCGGTGAGCGCGTCCACCCGCCAGGCCGTGGCCAACCGCGAAAAGGCCAAGGCCGACCTGCAGACCGAGATCGACAAGGCGATGCTGGAGCTGAACAAGGATTACGATTCCCTGGTCAGCAGCGTGAAGAAGATCGAAGCGCTGATCAAGGCGGTGGACTCCGGCCAGCTGCTGGTGCAGGCGACTGAGCAAAGCATCAAGGGCGGGGTGCGCATCAACCTCGATCTGCTCGATGCGCAGCGCCAGTTGAGCAGCACCCGGCGCGACCTGGCGCAGGCGCGCTACACCTATGTGCTGTCTTTCCTGAAGCTGCGCGCCGCCGCCGGCACCCTGTCGGTCAACGACGTGCGTGAAATGGCCGGCTACTTCCGCTGAGCGTGACGATGGAAGAAAAGGAAGAAGTCACCATCGACGGCGTCAGCTACCTGGTGTCCGAACTGAGCGCAGGAGCGCTGGAGCAGGTCAACAACATCAAGTTCGTGGACCAGGAGATCGCCGCGCTGCATGCGCGCCTGGCGGTGTACGGCACCGCCCGGATCGCCTACGAAAACGCACTGCGTCTGGCTGTGCCACGATCGATACAGTAAGGCTGCCGCCGCTGGTGGCGGCACTTGGTTGTAGGGTAAGATTGCGGCCATGAAATCTCTCAATCTCCCCTACAACCCGCGCCTGGACCAGCTGCGCTGGCTGGCCGTCACCATCGTCTTCCTGTTCCACTACTACCACGAGTACATGCGCCAGGGCGGCGTGCCGCAGTACAACGTGCTGCTGGCGCCGGTCACCGAAGGTCACACCGGCGTGGGCCTGTTCTTCGCCCTGTCCGGCTTCCTGTTCATGCAGATCGCGCAGCGCCAGCAGCACATCGTCTACCGCGACTTCCTGCGCAACCGCCTGCTGCGCATCGTGCCGCTGTTCCTGGTGGTGTTTGTGCTGGCCACCTCCATCGGCCGCGACAAGTTCGCGCCGCAGGATTTGCTGTATGTGCTGGCCACCAACCTGGGTCTGGCACCCACGTCTTACACGGTGGTCACCGGCGCGGCGTGGAGTATTTCGGTGGAGTTCACCTTCTATCTGGTGTTCCCCTTCCTGGCGCGCTTCGCGCTCGAGCGCGGCGCCAGCTATCTGCTGCAGCTGCTGGGCATCATGCTCTTCCTCAAGCTGGCCGCCTACACCGCCAATGAGAAGAGCACGCTGATGTTCTTCAGCACCCTGGTGGGGCGCTTCGACCAGTTCCTGATCGGCATGCTGGGTGCGTTCGCCGTGAGCCGCCATGCGGCGCAGCTGCGCCGCCACGGCGCCTGGCTGGTGCCGCTGGCAGCGGCGCTGGTGTATGGCAACTGCGTGCTGCAGGCCTCGGTGTCGCGCTTCGACCCGGCCTCGCATGACAAGTTCTGGATTTTCTGGTCCATGCTGGAAGCGTTCGGCTGGACTTGCCTGATTATGTGCTGGGTGGGCTGGGAGCGTCGCATGCCGGCCGTGGTGGAGCGCGTGCTCGAACATGGCGGCAAGATCAGCTTCTCGTTCTATTTGCTGCACATGGCGGCGCTGACCGTGCTGGCCAATTTTATCGGCCTGCCGCACTGGACCGGCAGCCGCGTACTGGACGCGCTGCTGGCCTTCCCGCTGGCCTACGGCGCCACCTGGGCCATGTCCGCGCTCAGCTACCACGTGATCGAACAGCCCTTCCTGCGCCTGCGCCGCAGCTACGGCGACAAGCCGGCAGTGTAGTGGCCATGGCGGGTTACGTGCGGCTGCGCCGCACTAACCCGCCCTACGCGTGTTTTTAAGACCGCGCCGTAGGGCGGGTTAGCGGCGCAGCCGCGTAACCCGCCACTCCCGCCGCCGGTGGGTACGCTGGTTTGCGCCCGCTCAAACTTCGGTTTCACTGCGGTGCTTGACGCTATCATCGGCCGCTACAATTTCGCCATGCGCGCCGACCATGACAGCAGCTACAGGCAACTATTCGCGCACCCCGAGTTGGTGTGCGAGCTGCTGGCCGTCTGCTTGCCTTTCGGATGGGCCCGCAACTTGAATGCGGAAGGGTGCCGGCGCGTGAATGGCAGCTACGCCAGCGATGACGGCCAGCAGAGGCATGACGATATGGTGTGGCGCGTGCAGTCTGTTGGTGGGCCCCGCGAGCTGTACGTGCTGCTGGAATTCCAGTCGCGTCCGGATTGCTATATGGCGCTGCGGATGCAGGTGTACACCGGTTTGCTGCTGGAGGACTTGCATAAGCAGCGGCTGCTTCCAGCTGGGCGGCCCTTCCCCAAGCTGTTGCCTGTTGTCCTGTATACCGGTATGCGGCCCTGGACCTCTGCTGTCTCCATGCTGGATCTGCAGGATCAAGATGGCGAGCTGGATGAATACCAACCTCAGCAGCGCTACTTACTGCTGGACACAGCCCGGTGTGCGTTGCAGCCAATGACCAGGCCGTCGAACGTGGTGCAGGCGCTCTTCCAATGTACCCAGTTTGGCACGGCGGAAGCGTTGCTGCCTGCGCTGCTTTGCATTGAAACTTGGCTGCGCGGCCGACACAATGAGGCCTTGCGCCGCACCATTACCTTATGGGTGAAGCGCTATTTGCGACGGCGCTTCAAGGAGATTAAGATACCCAGGAAATGCTCGTTGGAGGAGGTGCGCACCATGTACTACGTTCCGATATTCAAAACGTTTGCCGACCAGCTGAAATTTGAAGCGGTGCAGCAGGGATTAATGGAAGGTCGGCAGGAAGGTCGGCAGGAAGGCCGGCAAGAAGGCCGGCAGGAAGGCCGGCAGGAAGGCCGGCAGGAAGGCCGGCAGGAAGGATTGCAGATTGGAATCTGCCAGGCACTCGGCGCGACGCTGCGTCGGCTGCTGGAGCGCGACGCCGGCCCCTTGCCGCCCGCTGTTATCGCCCGGATTGATATTGCCAGACCGGAGCAGCTGCAGCAGTGGCTGGACCGGGCGATCGATGGCGAGCGCCCGGTAGAACTGCTGGGGGCGGCAGCTTAAGCTGCGGCCTGCTTGCCGTGGCAGTGCGGGCACGACACGCCGTACACGTACTGCTCGGACAATTGCTCGCGCGGCGTGACCACGGCGCGGCAGGCGAAGCATTGCGTGGTTTCCACCGCCTCCAGCTGCGGATTGAGCGCGGTGCGGTAGTCGAACACGAAGCAGTCGCCCGTGTAGTGCGCGCCGCCCACTTCCTCGAAGTACTTCAGGATGCCGCCTTCGAGCTGGTAGACGTTGTCGTAGCCGATGTTCTGCATATGGATGGCGGCTTTTTCGCAGCGGATGCCGCCGGTGCAGAAGGTGACCACGGTCTTGCCGTCGAAGTCGGCCTTGTGCGCCTCGATCAGCTCCGGGAACTCGGTGAACTTCTTGATGCGGTAGTCCACCGTGTTGTCGAAGGTGCCCACGTCCACTTCAAAGTCGTTGCGGGTGTCGACCATGACCACCGACTTGCCGGCGTCGTCGTGGCCCTGGTCCAGCCAGCGCTTGAGGGTGTGCGCTTCCACGAAGGGCGCGCGGCCTTCTTCCGGCTTGATCAGCGGCATGCGCATGGTGATGATCTCTTTCTTGATCTTCACCAGCATGCGCTTGTGCGATTGCTCGCTCGACAAGCTTTCCTTCACTTCCAGGTCCGCCAGCCGGGCGTCGCTGCGCACCCAGGCCAGGTACTGGTCGATGTCGGCGCGCAGGCCGGACAGGAACATATTGATGCCTTCCGGCGTCAGCAGGATGGTGCCCTTCAGCTTGAGCTGGGCGCACTGCTCCTGGTACTGCGGGCGCAGGTCTTCCAGGTTGTCGAGCGTGATGAATTTGTAGGCAGCGATGTTGACATACGGAGTCGCCGCTGCTGCGCCGGCTGCTGCGGGCGCGCTGGAGGTGTGAGCTTGCATGGTGCGTTTTTCAGGAAAATGCGGAACAGCCGCTATTATAAGCCATCGACCATGCTGCCTAAGCAGTGGGCGGCGCGGTAGAATAGCAGCTCATTGGAACACTGGCGAGCAGCAGCATGAACATGATGGTAATCGAACAAGAAGGCGGCGCCGCAGCCGCCGCGCATCCGCCGCAAGGCCCGGCTTTCGTTCACCTGCGGGTGCACTCGGAATACTCGATTGTCGACGGCCTGGTGCGCATCGACGACCTGATCGGCGCGGTCGCCAAGGACAAGCAGGCGGCGCTGGCGGTCACCGACCTGGGCAACCTGTTCGGCATGGTCAAGTTCTACAAGGCCGCGCGCGGCAAGGGTATCAAGCCCGTGATCGGCTGCGAGGTGTGGATCACCAACGACGACAACCGCGACAAGCCTTCGCGCCTGCTGCTGCTGGCGAAAAACCGCATGGGCTATCTGCAGCTGTGCGAACTGCTGTCGACCGCCTGGCTCACCAACCAGTACAAGGGCCGGGCCGAGATCCGCACCGAGTGGCTGGCCGATCGCGCCAACAAGACCTACGAGCTGCTGCCCAACGAGCGCACCGACAACGGCCTGATCGCCCTGTCCGGCGCGCAGTACGGCGACATCGGCGCCGCCATCGACAACGGCAACCTGGAGCTGGCCGAGCGCCAGGCGCAGAAGTGGGCCGCCATCTTCCCCGGCCATTTCTATGTCGAGATCCAGCGCGCCGGCCAGGCCAACCAGGAAGCCCAGGTGCGCCATTCGGTGGCGCTGGCGGCCAAGCTGGGCCTGCCGGTGGTGGCCACCCACCCGGTGCAGTTCATGTCGCCGGACGAATTCATCGCGCACGAGGCGCGCATCTGTATCGCCGACGGCGAGATGATCGCCAACGCCAAGCGCGTCAAGCGCTACAACGAGCAGATGCGCTTCCTCACGCAGGCCGAGATGGGCGAGCTGTTCGCCGACCTGCCGGCCGCGCTGCAAAACTCGGTGGAGATCGCCAAGCGCTGCAACGTCACGCTCACCCTGGGCAAGCCGCAGCTGCCGAACTTCCCCACCCCGCCCGGCATGACCATCGACGAGTTCCTGGTGGCCGAGTCGAAGAAGGGCCTGGAAGCGCGCCTGGAGCATCTGTTCCCCGACCCGGTCAAGCGCGAGGCCGAGCGCCCGCGCTACGAGGCGCGCCTGAAGTTCGAGACGGACACCATCTGCAACATGAAGTTCCCCGGCTACTTCCTGATCGTGGCCGAGTTTATCCAGTGGGCCAAGGAAAACGGCGTGCCGGTGGGACCGGGCCGGGGTTCGGGCGCGGGCTCGCTGGTGGCGTATTCGCTGCTCATTACCGACCTGGATCCGCTGAAATACAATCTGCTGTTCGAGCGCTTCCTGAACCCCGAACGCGTATCGATGCCCGACTTCGATATTGACTTCTGCCAGGAAGGCCGCGACCGCGTGATCCAGCACGTGAAAGACCTGTACGGCCACCACGCCGTGTCGCAGATCGCCACCTTCGGCACCATGGCGGCCAAGGGCGCGATCCGCGACGTGGGCCGCGTGATGGACTTCGGCTATATGTTCTGCGACGGCGTGTCCAAGCTGATCCCGTTCAAGCCGGGCAAGCCGGTCTCGATTGCCGAGGCGATCGAAGAGGAGCCTATGCTCAAGGAGCGCCAGCAGAACGAGGAGGAGGTGCGCCAGCTGCTGGACCTGGCGCAGCAGGTAGAGGGCATCACCCGCAATATCGGCATGCACGCCGGCGGCGTGCTGATCGCGCCGGGCAAGCTGACCGACTTCTGCCCGCTGTACACGCAGGGCGGCGACGGCGGCGTGGTGTCGCAGTACGACAAGGACGACGTGGAGGCCGTGGGCCTGGTCAAGTTCGACTTTTTGGGCCTGACCACGCTCACCATCCTGGACCGCGCCGTCAACTACATCAAGGACCTCGATCCGAAAGAGGCCGACTTCGACCTGGCCAAGCTGCCGCTGAACGACCGCGCCTCCTACGAACTGCTGACCAAGGCCAAGACCGTCGCCGTGTTCCAGCTGGAGTCGCGCGGCATGCAGGGCATGCTGAAGGACGCGCGCCCCGACCGCTTCGAGGACATTATCGCGCTGGTGGCGCTGTACCGTCCCGGCCCGATGGACCTGATTCCCGACTTCTGCAAGCGCAAGCACGGCGAACGCTTCGACTATCCCGATCCGCGCACCGAATCCATTTTGTCCGAAACCTACGGCATCATGGTGTACCAGGAGCAGGTGATGCAGATGGCGCAGATCGTCGGCGGCTACTCGCTGGGCGGCGCCGACATGCTGCGCCGCGCGATGGGCAAGAAAAAAGCCGAAGAGATGGCCGAGCACCGCGAGATCTTCCGCGCCGGCGCCGCCAAGGACGGCCTGACGGCAGAGAAGGCCGACGAGATCTTCGACTTGATGGAAAAGTTCGCGGGCTACGGCTTCAACAAGTCGCACGCCGCCGCCTACGCGCTGCTGTCCTACCACACGGCCTACCTGAAGGCGCACCATCCCGCCGCCTTCATGGCAGCCAATATGTCGCTGGCCATGGACGACACCGAGAAGGTGAAGATCCTGGTCGAGGACTCGATCGACGTCTGCGGCCTGACCGTGCTGCCGCCGGACATCAACAAGTCGGCCTACCGCTTCCGTCCGGACGGCGAAGCGCCTTCCGTCACCGGCAAGAAGGTCACGCAGATCCGCTACGGCCTGGGCGGCGTGAAGGGCGCCGGCCAGAACGCGATCGAGGCGATTATCGCCGCGCGCGAAGCGGGCGGGCCCTTCGTCAGCCTGTTCGATTTCTGCAAGCGCGTGGACAAGAAGCAGATCAACCGCCGCACCATCGAAGCGTTGATACGCAGCGGCGCCTTCGACTGCCTGGAGGTGGACCGCGCCGTGCTGCTGGCCACGGTCACCTTCGCCATGGAATGCGCGGACCAGGAGGCCAAGGCGGCCAACCAGGTCAGCCTGTTCGGCGGCGACGATTCCGACCTGGTGGCGCCGCCCGAATACGTGAAGTGCGCCCCCTTCACCGACCGCCAGAAGCTGGCCGAGGAAAAGATCGCGCTGGGCTTCTACCTGTCCGGCCACATGTTCGATTCCTACGCGCCGGAAGCGCGCCGCTTCTCGCGCACCAGGCTGGCCGACCTGGAGCCGTCGCGCGAGCCGCGCATGATGAGCGGCGTGATCACCGGCATGCGCCCGCAGATGACGCAGCGCGGCAAGCTGTGGATCGTCACGCTGGACGACAAGAGCGCCGTGGTCGAGGTCACCGTCTACAGCGAGGTGTTCGACGAGAACAAGCGCATGTTCAAGGACGACGAGTTCCTGGCCGTGGTGGGCAAGGTGTCCGAGGACCGCTTCTCGGGCGGCCTGCGCATCTCGGCCGAGAAGGTGTACGACATCATCGCCGCGCGCAGCCAGTTCGGCCAGCAGTTCGGCTGGACCATGCCCACCACGGTGAGCGCGGCCAAGCTGCAGGAAGTGCTCACCCCCTACCGCGACGCCAACGGCCTGCCGGTGGCCATGCGGGTCAAGCCCCAGGGCGTGGACTGCGTGGTGCAGCTGGGCGAGGAGTGGCGCGTGGCGCCGTCGGATGCGCTCAAGCTGTCGCTGGAGCAGGTGCTGGGCGCGCGCGAAGTGGCGGTCGAATACTAGGAGAACAGCATGGCTACCGTTACCGAGGTCACCACCGCGCCGCTGTCCGGCCTGAACTACATCGACGCCTTGCTCGATGACGGGCCGGCCTGGAACTACCTGGCGCCGTCGACCGGCAACACCATCAGCTACACTTTCTCCACGGCCAGCGGCCTGCAGTCTAGCAACAGCAGCATCCAGAGCGCGCCGCAGGCCTTCACGGCCGCGCAGCAGGCCGCCACGCGCACGGCGCTGGCCTACCTGAGCAGCATCACCGGCATCGTCTTCACGGAAACCACCAGCGGCACGGCGGCCAAGGTGCATTTCGCCTACGCCGACATCGTCGGCGCCAATACTTCGGGCCTGTGCAGCTGGGGCATCAACTATTCCTACAAGAGCGGCGAGGTGATCACGGCCTATAACGCCAACGCCTATATCTACCTGGACAACGTGCAGTGGGGCGGCCAGAACAGCTTCCTGGGCGGCGGCCAGGGCCTGGAAACGCTGCTGCACGAGATGGGCCACATGATGGGGCTCAAGCACCCCTTCGAGGGCGATATCGTGCTGCCGGCCGGCAGCGACACCACGGCCAACACCTTGATGTCCTACACCGATTCCGGCGGCCCCTATGCCAGCTACAGCCAGTACGACCTGGCCGCGCTGAAATGGCTGTACGGCGGCGACGGCCTGGGCGGCCTGCTGGGCGTGGGCTCGAGCGGGGGCGGGCGCTACTACACCGGCACCAGCGCGGGCGACATCCTGACCGGCGGCGCGGCCGACGACGCGCTCGAAGGCGTGGGCGGCAACGACACGCTGGACGGCGGCGCCGGGACCGACACCGCCATCTACGCCGGCCTGCGCGCGGCCTACAGCGTGGTGCAGCTCGATGCGCTGAACTGGCGCGTCAGCGGCGCCGAGGGCGTCGACACGCTGCGCAATATCGAGCTGCTGCGCTTCGGCGACGGCACGCTGGCGCTGTCCAGCCTGGACGCGCTGCCGCCGGCCGCGCCGGTGCTGGTGTTCGGCAAGGACGGCAGCGCGGCCGCCAGCGGCAACCATCCGCTGTTCAGCGGCAGCGCCGAAGCGGGAGCCAAGGTGGAGCTGTTCAACGGCGCCGTCAGCCTGGGCGTGGGCACGGCGGCCGCCAACGGCAGCTGGAGCATCCAGCCGGTGGCGCTGGCCAACGGCAGCTACAGCGTCACCGCCAAGGCCACCGATGCGAACGGCAATGTGTCGGCGGCGTCGGCGGCGCAGGCGTTTACGGTGGCGAGCAGCCTGAATCTGAGCGGCACGGCGGGCGCGGACACGCTGGCCGCCACGGCGGGCAATAATTTCGTCAATGGCGGGGCCGGCACGGACACCGTCCTGTACGCCGGCGCGCGCAGCAGCTACACGGTGGCGAAAACCGCCTATGGCTACACAGTGGCCGACCTGGCCGGCGCCGGCGGCACCGACCTGCTGGTGGGGAGCGAGCGCATCAAGTTTGCCGACAAGATCCTCGCCATCGATATTGACGGCGCGGGCGGGCAGGCTTACCGCGTCTACCAGGCCGCCTTCAACCGCGCGCCCGACCTGCCCGGCCTGGGCTACTGGATAGGGGTGATGGACCGCGGCGTAGGGCTGGGGGAAGTGGCCGCCAATTTCATGACCAGCGCGGAGTTCATCAAGCTTTACGGCAGCGCCACGCCGAGCAACGCCACGCTGGTGAACCTGCTGTACAGCAATGTGCTGCACCGCGCGCCGGACGCGGACGGCGCGGCCTACTGGCTCGATGTGCTCAATAAAGGGCTGGCCTCGCAGGCCGCCGTGCTGGCCTCGTTCAGCGACAGCCCGGAGAATTACGCCCAGGTGATAGGCGCCATCCAGAACGGCTTCGAGTACACGCCCTTTGTCTAAGCCTTACAGGTCTTTCAGGCCGGTGATGGCGTAGCCTTTCACGCCGATCTGCTGGTGGGGCTGGGAGATATGGAAGTCGGGCAGGGCCTCGGCGCCATCGTCCACTTCCAGCGCCATGCTGGCCGCTTCCCAGTCGGTATTGATGGCTTCCTGCGGGATGGGTTTGCCTTCGGGGACGGCCAGGTAGGAAAACAGGCCGTCGTGTTCGGCGCGGCGGTAGATATCCAGTCGCATTGCATGCTCCCAGGTTGTAGTGGTGGTGCGGCGATTCTACCGCACCCCGCCGATTCAGGCTGCGGCCAGCGCCGCGTCCAGTGTGCTCTCCAGTTCGGTATCGCGCACCGGCTCCCGCACCGGCTCGCGTGCGGCCTCCCGCAGGGGCTGCTGCTCCGCTTGCGGCTGCCGCGCGGCAATACCATCGACCACGCTGGCCGCCACGGACGCCAGCAGTTCGTGGCGCTTGCGCGCTTCCGAACGCTTTTTGGAGGCGATCTCCTCCATCACCGGCGCCATCAAAGGACCGCAAGCGAGCGCGTAGTCGCCGTCGCTGCGCGGCTGGGCGCCCATTTCCATCCACAGTGCGTTGTAGTCCGCATGCACGCGGCCTTTGCGGATCTGCTTCAGCACGGCGCGGTTGTCGTTGCCCACCAGCAGCAACTGGCTGCAGCCGTAGGCGTAGCCCAGCTGCTGCACCAGGCGCACCAGCAGGTTTTTAGGGCGCAGGCCGTGCAGGTCGCGGGTCGCTTCGCGCGCCAGCTCCAGGCCGTCGCCGCATTGCGGTCCCTGCAGGCAGCCTATGCCCACGCAGGCCTGGTGGCCGTCCGCCAGGAAGGAGAAGGCCACCGAGGACACCAGCGTGTCGCCGCAGCGCAGCTGGAGCACCAGTTCGCCTTCGCGCTCCATCGGCACGATGGCGCGCAGGTCGATCTGGTAGACCGCGCCGGACTTGCCCGCAAAGCTGGCCAGCTCCACCCGGCCGCTCGTGGCTTGCGCCACCACCGGCGCCAGCCCGTGCTGGAGCACGAAACGGTAGTGCGACACCAGGGCCGCCAGGCGCTGGCGCTGGGTCAGGCGGCTGCTCAGGTAGGGACGGTAGATTTTGTGCAGCAGGCGCGGCTGCATTTGGGCCAGCTCGCGCAGCGCGCCATGCGAATTGAGCGCCTGCAGCCAGCCGCGCGTCAGCAGCGGATGGGCCAGTGCGCGCACTTGCAGTTTGACGGCCGCGCAGGCCATGGAGGGCAACGATTTCCGTTCCAGCCCGGCTCGGAGGGTGATAGCCTGCATGTTGTTCGGTACTCCAGAGTGCGATGTTCAGTGATAAATGCGGGCGGCATGGGCTGGGCCGGGGGAAACACTACGTTACAATCAGAAATATATCGGTGCGCGCAAGCGCTGGCAATTCGCGGATTAGCTTAAGGGAAACACTTACATGGCAGAAAGCTTGGCCCTATGAGGCGCTTCTCGGCATTGGCATGGTCAAATTTGCACGGACCATTATTCTTGTTGCTATATCTGCTGCTCGACTGGCTTACCTATGTCGACCCGCTGTACGGCGTCAATATCACGCCCTGGAATCCGGATCCGGCGCTGGGCCTGGTGTACTGGCTGCGCTACGGAAAAAAAGCGGCGCTGCCGTGGTTTGCAGCGTTGCTGCTTGGCGACATATTGTTTCGCGGCATGTCGGCCGGGCCGCTGTTCACCTTGCTGGGCGCGCTCAGCCTGACCTTGGGCTACGGCCTGATCGGCGAAGGGCTGCGGCGCAACTTCAGCAACGGCGCCATGTTCGACAACCGCGACCGCCTGCTGACCTGGCTGGTGGCGGTGGCGGCCGGCGCGCTGCTGAACGGCGTGGCCTATGTGGCGCTGCTGTCCTCGGCCGGGCAGATCCCGGCCGGGCAGGGCGCGCTGGCGGTGTGGCGCTTCGCCATCGGCGACATGGTGGGCATCATGGTGTCCATGCCGCTGATCTGGATGCTGGCCAGGGAGGAGAGCCGCGCGCGCCTGCGCGCCGCCGCCTGGCGCTGGGAAACCCTGGGCTACCTGGTGCTGGCCGTGTGCATGCTCACGGCCGTGTTCGGCCACATTGCGCGGGCCGAGTTCAAGCATTTCTACTTCCTGTTCCTGCCCGTGATCTGGGCCGCCACGCGCCAGGGCGTGTACGGCGCCGCGCTGATCGTGTTCACGCTGCAGCTGGCCATCGTCACCCTGGTGCGCTGGAACAACGCGGTCGACATCGAGGTGGCCGAGCTGCAGCTGCTGGACGCGGTGCTGGCGCTGGTGGCCTTCTTTATCGGCATCGTGGTCGACGAGCGGCGCCAGGTGGCTGACGAGCTCAAGCACACGCTGCGGCTGGCCGCGGCCGGCGAAATGGCGGCCGCGCTGGCGCACGAGCTGAACCAGCCGATGACGGCGCTGTCGGCCTACGGCAAGGCCTGCGAGCACCTGCTCGAGCGCGGCGAGACCGGCGAGCTGCTGAAGGGCGCCATCGGGCGCATGGTGAGCGAATCGGTGCGCGCCGCCGAAGTGGTGCGGCGCCTGCGCGACTTCTTCCGCACCGGCGCGCTGCGCCTGGAGCCGGTGCCGGCCAGCGCGCTGCTGGCCGCCATCACGCAGCAGTTCTTCAGCCAGTGCCGCGAGCAGGGGGTGGAACTGGCGGTGGCGCAGGCGCCGCCGGTGTCGGTGCTGGCGGACCGGCTGCAGGTGGAGCTGGTGCTGCGCAACCTGCTGGCCAACGCGCTCGACTCGGTGGCCGCCTGCCCGCCGGGCCAGCGCCGCATTACGCTGTCGGCGCAGGCGCTGGGCGGCGCGCGCCTGCGCATCACGGTCGAGGACAGCGGCGCAGGCGTGTCCGAGGCGCTGTCGCGGCGCCTGTTCGAGCCCTTTGTGTCGACCAAGTCCAGCGGCCTGGGCCTGGGGCTGGTGCTCAGCCGCGCGATTATTGAAGCGCACGGCGGGAAATTGTGGGCGGAGGTGGCCGAACACGGCATATTCCGCTTTATACTCCCGGCGCTGGAAGGTGAAACAGGAGAATAGCGTGGCATTGGACCTGACCGTATTTATCGTCGACGACGACCCTGCCGTGCGCGACGCGCTCGGCTTGCTGCTGGGCGTGCGCGGCTACCGCACCGCCGTGTTCTCCAGCGGCGAAGCGCTGCTGCAGGCCTGGCGTCCGGAATGGGCCGGCTGCCTGCTGATCGACATCCGCATGAGCGGCATGGACGGCCTGGAAGTGCAGCAGCGCCTGGCCGAGCTGGGCAACCGCATCCCCATCGTCATCGTCACCGGCCACGCCGACGTGGCGCTGGCGCGCGCCGCCTTCAAGGCGCAGGCGCTGGACTTCCTGGAAAAACCCTTCGACGACGCCAAGCTGGTGGCCGCCATCGATGAAGCGTTTTCGTCGGAAGCGCGGCAGCGCCGCCAGAACCGCGAGCGCGACGACCACCTGGCCCTGCTGCGCGAACTGACGCCGCGCGAGCGGGAAGTGATGCAACTGGTGGTGGAGGGGCGGCACAACCGCGAAATCGCGCCGGAGCTGGGCATCAGCGTGCGCACGGTGGAAGTGCACAAGGCGCGGCTGATGGCCAAGCTGGGGGTGGGCAATGTTGCCGACCTGGTGCGCATTGCCATGCTGGACCAGGCGTAGCGGCGCTGCTTGGCGGGTTACGGCGCGCTGCGCCTGACCCGCCCTACGGTGTTTCGGTGTTTCGGCGGCGCGTAACCCGCCAATGCCGCCAGCGCCGTCAGGAGCCGTTCGCGGCGGCCAGGCTGGCTTGCGCTGCCGGCCGCACGCCCGGCGGCATCGCTTGCGGCGCCGGCGCCGAGTTGGCCGGCGTCTGCGACTGCAGCCCCTGCGCGGCGCGCACGGTCTTGTCGGCGGCGCGCTGCAGCACGATATGCCGGTTGCGGTCCTCCAGGCTGCGCTCATTCTCCTTGTGCCACAGGTGGTAGACCTCGGTGGCGAACGCGCCTTCCTTGCGCATCACGCCGGCATTGAACAGGCGCACCACCAGGTCGGAATCCTCATGGCCCCAGCCCTGGAAGCTCTCGTCGAAGCCATTCACCGTGGTCAGGTCGCTGCGCCACACGCCCAGATTGCAGCTCTTGATGCGGCGCCAGCTGAAGCGGCGGCTTTCGCGGCCGAAGTTGGGCAGCGTCAGCACGGTCTGCAGGAATTTGTTCAGGTCGCCGGTCAGGCGCAGCTTCAGCTTGTCCCACACGGTCAGGCCGCGCAGGCTGAGGCGCTCGGCCAGCAGGCGCAGCGTGTAGCCCGGGCTCAGCAGCACGCGGCTGCCCGTCACCAGGTAGCCCGGCCGGGCCAGCTTGCGGTGCTGGCTGATGAAGTTGGGCTGCGGCATGCAGTCGCCGTCCAGGAAGATAATGTAGTCGCCGCTGGCGGCCAGGATGCCCTGGTTGCGCGCGCGCGCGGCGCGGAAGCCCTCATCCGGCTGCCACACGTGCAGCAGCGGCACCGGCGAGCGGCGCTTCAGGTTTTCCACGCACTGGCGCGTGTTGTGGGTGGAGCCGTCATCAGCGATAATGATTTCGAATTGATTATCGTCCTGGCAGAAGCAGGCCTCCAGCACTGCCGCCAGGGCGTCGGGCCGGTTGTAGGTCGTGATGATGACGGATATTTTTGACGCTTGTTGCATGAAGTGGATGCTGCCTGTGCTGATTTTGCAAGAATAAGCTCACAAAACATTAATGAATAATACTTTTACAAAAAAAAACATTCTGCAAGACAACGCACTATCTTATCTCATCCACAGTCTGATTTTCCTGCTGCCGGCCTTGGCCTTAATCACGCGCAATAGTGTCAGCACGGTAGGCTTTCTGTTTCTGCTCGCCGGCATGCTTTGCTGGCGTGCAGCAAAACCAGGCTTATTGCGTCATCTTACTGAGGTTCGGACGGTTTTAACAGCGTTTGGTATCAGTTTCGCATTTGCGCTGGCGGGTCTATTGTTGCATCCCGACATACAATTGCGCGCACTGGAGAAACCCAGCCGTATCTTTTTCAGCGTCACCGTGCTGCTGGCCGTGCTGGCGCTGCGGCCCAGCCGCAAGGCCCTGTGGGCCGGCCTGATCGCCGGCACCGCGGGCGGCGCGGTGTTCATCTGCTACCAGCGCTGGGGCCTGGGCATAGACCGGCCCGGCGGCCTGATCAACTCCATCACCTTTGGCGACATCGCGCTGTGCATGGGCATGATGTGCCTGGCGGCGGTGCTCGATTTCAAGGGCAAGCAGGTGCTGTGGCCGGCGCTGGGCGCGCTGGCCGGCCTGCTCGGCTCGGTGGCCTCCGGTACCCGTGGCGGCTGGGTCGCCATCCTGTTTGCCGCCGTGCTGTTCATCAAATACGGCCACTTCCTGCGCAGCCGCGTGTCCAAGGTGCTGGCGCTGCTGGTGGTGGTGCTGTTGGTGAGTACTTACTTCATTGATGGGACCGGCACCCGCGGCCGTGTGCGCCAGGGCGTGTACGACGTGACCGCCTATTTCGACGGCACGGTGCGCCTGACCAATGTGGGCGTGCGCCTGGAGCTGTGGAAGGGCGGCCTGGCGCTGGCCGCCCGGCACCCGTGGCGCATCTCCACCCACAAGGAAATCCGCGCGGAGCTGGAGCAGGAAGTGGCGGCCGGGCGGCTGCAGCCCTTCGTGCTGGAGGCCGAGCACTTCCATAACGACATGATGCACGTGCTGGTGTACGGCGGCATCCCCGGCCTGCTGGTCTATCTGTTCACCATGCTCGCGCCCTTCCTGTTCTTCCTTCGCATCCTGAAAACCCACGAGTCGGCCAGCCCCGCCGTCATTGCGCCCGCGCTGGCGGGCATGCTGCTGGTGACCGGCTATTTCAGCTTCGGCCTGACCGAGGTCATCTTCTGGTCCATCCTGAGCACCATGTTCTACGTACAAATGCTGTTCCTGCTGATGGGCTTTTGCCTGAACGCGCAGGACGAGAGGATAGCGCCATGAGCCAGCTACCGCCGCCGCTGCCGCCGCGCACGCTGGTGATTTCTCCCAACTGGATAGGCGACGCCGTGATGGCGCAGCCGCTGCTGGCGCTGCTGCGCGCGGCCCATCCGGAGCGGCCCATCGACGTGCTGGCGCCGCCCCAGGTGGCGCCGGTGTGGCGGCAGATGGCCGAGGTGGACCAGGTGCTGGAAACCCCGTTCCGCCATGGCCCGCTGCAGCTGCGCGAGCGCTGGCGCTATGCGCGCGAGCTGCGCCGGCGCGGCTACGCGGCGGCCTATGTGCTGCCCAACACCCTCAAGTACGCGCTGATCCCCTGGCTGGCCGGCATTCCGCAGCGGGTGGGCTATAAAGGCGAGAGCCGCTATGGCCTGATCAACGTCATGCACCATGACGACGTGCCGCCGCGCCCCATGGTGCCGTTCTACGCGGCGCTGGCGCGCGCGCCGCAAACGCCCTTGCAGCCGGTGCCGCGCCCGGCGCTGCAGGCGAGCGCCGAACAGATCGCCGCCGCCTGCGCGCGCACCGGGCTGGACCCGCAGCGCCCGCTGGTGGCGTTCGCCCCCGGCGCCGAATTCGGCTCGGCCAAGCGCTGGCCCGCCAGCCATTTCGCCGGCCTGGCGCAAGCCATTGTGGCGGCGCATCCGCAAGTGCAGATTGCGCTGCTGGGGTCACCCAAGGACAAGGACGTGTGCGCCGAAGTGGTGGCCGGCGCCGGGTCCGCGGCAGCGGCGCTGCACAACCTGGCCGGCGCCACCAGCCTGGCCGAGGCGGTGGCGCTGATCGCCCGCGCCGGCGCCGTGGTCAGCAACGACTCCGGCCTGCTGCACATCGCCTCGGCGCTGAACCGCCCGGTGGTGGCCATCTACGGCCCCACGGACCCCGGCCACGCGCCGCCGTTTTCCGACGTGGCCGCGTCGATCTCGCTGCGCCTGGAGTGCGCGCCGTGCAAGCAGCGCGAATGCCCGCTGGGCCACCAGGATTGCATGCAAAAGATCGCGCCGCAGCAAGTGTGGCAGACCCTGCAGCCCATGCTGACGCCTATCGATTGATTTTAATGTAGGCCTACAATGTATATGCCAAACGTATATACGAGGGGGCCATATGGAACAAGGTGCTGTTTTTCAGAGCAATCGTAGTCAGGCAATACGGCTGCCCAAAGCCGTGGCGTTGCCGGGAGACGTGAAGCGGGTCGATGTCGTGGTGCTGGGCAGGACAAGAATCATTTCTCCCGCCGGGGAGTGCTGGGATAGCTGGTTTGACGCCCCTGGCGTGAGCGATGACTTTATGGCCGACCGTGGCCAGCCCGCACAGCAGGAGCGGGAGGCGTTCTGATGCTGAGGCTCATTCTGGATACGCATACCGTGAGGCGCGGCCCGCCCGGAAAATAATTGCAGAAATAGTTGTAACATCGGCGAGTGAGCGGCGACTTAACAGCATATCCCCACTTTTTTGGAGAACTGTTTTGAATACCACGCTTATCTACAGGAGCTTACTCGCCATGACCCTCTCGCTCGCCGCCCACGCCCAAGCCCAGCCACCGGCCGAACCGTCTCCCGCCGCCCTGGTCGACGCATTGAACAACGCCTTCGGCAAGCACGCCGGCAAACGCGCCTCGCACGCCAAGGGCTTCTGCGCCACCGGCGTGTTCACCCCGGCCCCCGGCGCGGCCGGTTTCGCCGGCAGCCCATTGTTCCGCCAGTCCAGCGTGGCCGCCCAGGTGCGCTTCTCGGTTGGCGGCGGCAATCCCGGCGTGTCGGACAAGAGCCGCAGCGTGCGCGGGCTGACCATGCGCCTGAGCGGCGGCGGCGAGGTCTACGACCTGCTGCTGCTCTCGGAACCGGTGTTCTTCGCCGCCACGCCAGCCTCCTTCGTCAGCTTCCTGGAAGCGCGCGTGCCCGACCCGGCCACCAGGAAACCGGACCCGCAGAAAATCGCCGTCCACAACGCGGCCTACCCGGACGGCACGCGCCAGCCGGCGCTGCTGGCCGCGCACGCCGCGCCGCAGTCCTACGCCACCACGGCCTACTTCTCCAACAACGCATTCGTGTTCGGCGGCGAAGGGCAGGCCAGGCAGCATGCCCGTATCGTGGTGGAGCCACAGGCCGGCACGCACTACCTGAGCGCGGATCAGGAACAAAGCCTGCCGGACCAGTTCCTCCAGGCCGAGCTGCGCGAACGCCTGGGCAAGGATGGTGTGGCCTACACCATCTACGCCCAGTTGCCCGCCGCCGGCGACAGCCTGTTGGACCCCAGCCAGCCGTGGCAGGGCAGCGCCAAGGTGGCGCTCGGCACGCTGGCGGTGCAGGCGCTGGACGACGCGGGCGCATGCGACGGCGTGGTCTTCATGCCGGGCAATCTGCCTGCCTCCATCGCCATGAGCGACGATCCCATCCTGCGTTCACGCGCGGCGGCATACGCCGTGTCGCTGGCGCGGCGCAGCGGCGGCAAGTAAGCAACCCTGCAAGGAGCGCAGCGCCATGAATGGAACCGGCAAGGACGGGCAGGACGGCAAAGACGGCTGGGCGGCGGTGACGCGCGAGCGCTCCTTCCTGCTGCGCCTGGCGCGCCTGCAGCTTTCCTCGGACGCCGACGCGGAGGACGCCGTGCAGGAAACCCTGCTCGGCGCGCTCAAAGGCTGGAACGGCTATGCGGGCAAAGCCAGTGTGCGCAGCTGGCTGACCGGCATCCTGCGCTTCAAGATCATCGACATCATCCGCGCGCGCCGCATGGCGCCGCTGGACGGCGCATCCGCCGCCGAAGACGCCGACGGCTTCAGCATCGACGCCCTGTTCACGGCCGAAGACGCCTGGCACCCGGAGGTGTTCATCGACACGGTATGCGCCGAAACGCAGGCCTCGCAGCGGCAGCTGCTCGACATAGTGGAACTCTGCATGGCGCGCCTGCCCGAGCAGACCGCGCGCATCTTCCTGATGCGCGAATACCTGGGCCTGGAGCTGGCCGAAATAGAGCAAGGCGCCGCCATCAGCGGCGGCAATCTGCGCGTGGTGCTGTACCGTGCGCGCATGCGGCTGCGCGAATGCACGGTGCGGGCCTGGGGAGAAGAACAATGAACGACGAAGTGAAAAAGCTGACCTGCCGCGAAACCACCTATCTGGTCTGCGGCGCGCGCGACGAAGCGCTGACGGCCGCGCAGCACAGCCAGCTCGCGCGCCACCTGCAAGGCTGCGACGCCTGCCGCGTCGCCTCGCGCCAGTTCGCGGACCTGTTCGCGCAGCTCGATGTGCTGTTTGCCGCCAACGCAGGGCGCAAAATTAAATAAATATAACGTTAGGTGATACGCGCAAAGCCGCGTATATTGCATCTCGTACTTGCATCAAGTCGTAATCTTGTCGGTCCCAATTCCGCATGGCTGTTATCCCAGGTCGTTCAGTTTTTCCTTCGGTTTTAATTCTTGGTTTCAAGTGCCCTTAAGGCAAAGTTGCCTATTGTTTTAATCAAAGGAAAAAAACATGAGTATTCAACAAACCGGTATTGTCAAATGGTTCAACGACGCTAAAGGCTTCGGCTTCATCACGCCAGACGCGGGCGGCGCAGACCTGTTCGCGCACTTCGGCGACATCCAGTCGACCGGCTTCAAGAGCCTGTCCGAAAACCAGCGCGTCTCGTTTGAGCGCAGCGTTGGCCCTAAAGGCGAAAAAGCTGGCAACATTCAGGTTCTGTCCTGATTGATGATCTACCCGCGCCCGGCATAGCCGGCTGCGGCGAGTCTTCGCGGTTGAAGACATGCGATACCCAGATGAAGGCCGCATTGCCATGCGCCTTGTTGCGTCGTCCCCCTCCAACCGGCTTTGGACACCTGGCAGATAGCCAGGGTCGGGAGAAAATGGTTTAGCGGGACAATGGCTTGCAGTCACCGCTTGCACCGCGCAGATAGCGCGGGTTACCGGTGCCGATGACACCTGGCAGATAGCCAGGGTGATCGCTGAGTCATGCGTCATACTGAATAGAAAAGCCCGCTGCATGCGGGCTTTTTTACGTCTGGCTGCCGGGTTGATTTTATTCTGTCACATCAAAATCACGTGGTACTGTTCCTGGTGGTAGGAGTTCTCCGCCTGCAGCGAGATCTTCTTGCCGATGAAATCGCCCAGCATGGCCAGGTGCTGGGATTCCTCTTCCAGGAACAGGTCCACCACTTCCTGCGAGGCGAGGATGCGGAACTCGCGCGGGTTGAATTGCTTGGCTTCGCGCAGCAGCTCGCGCAGGATCTCGTAGCAGATGGTGCGCGAGGTCTTGACCTGGCCCTTGCCGGCGCAGGCCGGGCAGGGCTCGCGCAGGATGTGGGCCAGCGATTCGCGCGTGCGCTTGCGCGTCATCTCGACCAGCCCCAGCGCCGAGAAGCCGCTCACCGACACCTTGGTGCGGTCGCGCGCCAAAGTCTTCTTCAGCTCCAGCAGCACCGCGCTGCGGTGCTCGGCGTTCTCCATGTCGATGAAGTCGCGATTAACGGACTGTCCAGTTCATGGTGTCATGCAATGAGTTTTTGTCCACGACGGCCGGATGAGGGTCTATTGCTTTGAGCAAGGTTCGCAGTTTCAATTCCAGCTTGTCAGGCTCAAAGGCGCGGGGCCGCAATCGTGAGTGCTTTGCAGGCTGCTCCAAGTGGCAGACGACGCGCAGCTTTCTGGACTTGAGCAGTTCTTTCGCCATGCGCTGCTCATCAGTATTTACAGCATGGCACTGCGCGCTCACCAGTCCTGCCAGCGTATCCCGTACCTTGACGGCGATTTCATCGGCCAAATCTATGGCCTTGGTTCTGGCGTGCTGGCGGAAGTCTTTGACCTCAATGAGCCACAGTGCGTTGTTCTCTTTGACGACGATATCAACAGCTTTGCTTGCACCGCAGGTATTCTGAAATTGATTGCGATAGTGGGACCAGTCATCGTATTTGCTCGACTTCGCGCCCGGCGGGAAGTCGAACGTTAGCGCGCCTTCCGTGATCGACTGTTCAATGACGGGCATTATCGATCCTCGGCAGCGAGGAATCGGTCAGACTGATGCAGTTCCTCATCCAGCAGCACTAGCGTTTGCAAATCATCGATCTTGTCGCCTTGTTCCAGCGCGACTTCGTCGACAGCGTCTTTCAGCGAAAAATAACGTGTAGGTAGCGCAGCGTAAGTGCCGCTTGCGGTCAGCATTTCCAACTCCCTGAGCAGGAATAGTGAATGGGTCGCAATGAACACCTGGATGCCTTCAGCTGCCAAATGGACTATGCTTTCAGCAATAACCTTGATAAGTTTTGGATTCAGGTTGGTTTCGGGTTCGTCCCAAAACAGGTAGCCTTGTTCCAGCAACACACCGGTACTGATCAGGCGTGCCAGCATGGCCAGCTTACGCAGCCCTTCCGCAACCAAGGGCATTTCCATACGGCCCGCCCCCGCGACGTGTAAGTAGAACCGGCCACTGGCGGCATCGACCACGACCTTGCCGCCCATTGCTTTTTCGAGCGGTTTCAGAAGGCGTGCTGCATCGCGGGTGCGGGGACCCTTGATCGACGGGGCGCCGAGCAGCGACACGGTATCGCGCCATGCTTCTTCGAATTCGACATGGTAGTTGTCGTACAGAGGAACAAACCACGGGCACAAAGTAGCCAGTTCACGCGTGGGCAGATAAACCGGCGGCAGGGCCAGATTTTCCTTGGGAGCCTTGATGACTTCCACCTGCGACTTGGCATTGGTGGCAAACGCAATGGAAGAATTTTTACCGGGAGCGTCCATCGTCAAGGTAATTTCACAACGATCACGGCCCTGTTTTCGCTTGACGAGGCGACCGATGGATTCTGGACGCATTACTCCAAGCAATTTGTCCGCATATGCCCGTTCGAAGTTGGTTTTGGCGAAGTCTTTGCCGGATTGAACTTTGAGCATTGCATAGATGGCCTTGAGCACATGCGATTTGCCCATGGCATTCTCGCCGACGATTACATTCAGACCTTTGGAGAAAGTCCAGACCTCGTTGGGAACGGTGGTGAGGTTGTGAAATTTTGCTTTCTTAAGCATGTGATCTTCCTATTGGAATGCCGTCCGATGCCGCCGTATTCCGAAATGCATATGAATGTCTTGGTCAGAACGATCCGGGCCGGCTTACATCAGGATCACGTCGTACTGTTCCTGGTGGTAGGAGTTCTCCACCTGCAGCGAGATCTTCTTGCCGATGAAATCGCCCAGCATGGCCAGGTGCTGGGATTCCTCTTCCAGGAACAGGTCCACCACTTCCTGCGAGGCGAGGATGCGGAATTCGCGCGGGTTGAATTGCTTGGCTTCGCGCAGCAGCTCGCGCAGGATCTCGTAGCAGATGGTGCGCGAGGTCTTGACCTGGCCCTTGCCTGCACACGCAGGGCAGGGTTCGCACAGGATGTGCGCCAGCGATTCGCGCGTGCGCTTGCGCGTCATCTCCACCAGTCCCAGCGCCGAGAAGCCGCTCACCGACACCTTGGTGCGGTCGCGCGCCAAAGTCTTCTTCAGCTCCAGCAGCACCGCGCTGCGGTGCTCGGCGTTCTCCATGTCGATGAAGTCGAGGATGATGATGCCGCCCAAATTACGCAGCCGCAGCTGGCGCGCGATGGCGTGCGCTGCCTCCAGGTTGGTCTTGAAGATGGTGTCGGCAAAGTTGCGCCCGCCCACGAAGCCGCCGGTGTTGACGTCGATGGTGGTCATGGCCTCGGTCTGGTCGACGATCAGGTAGCCGCCGGATTTCAGGTCCACGCGCCGGCCCAGCGCGCGCAGGATCTCCTCCTCCACGCCGTACAGGTCGAACAGCGGCCGCTCGCCGGTGTAGTGCTGCAGGCGCGGCAGCACACTGGGGGTGTAGGTCTTGCCGAATTCGGTCAGCGCGATAAAGTTCTCGCGCGAGTCCACCTGGATGGTGGCCGTTTCGTCGTGCACGAAGTCGCGCAGCACGCGCTGGGCCAGGCTCAAGTCCTGGTGCAGCAGGCTGGTGGCGGGCCGGGTGCGCGCGCCGTGCGTGATGGCGGCCCAGGTCTTGCGCAAGTAGTCCACGTCGGCCGCCAGGTCGGAGTCCGACGCGTCCTCGGCCTGCGTGCGCACGATGTAGCCGCCTTTTTCCTCGGCCGGCAGCAGCCCTTGCAGGCGCGTGCGCAGCGACTCGCGCTCGCTTTCCTTCTCGATCTTCTGCGACACGCCGATATGGTTGTCCTGCGGCAGATAGACCAGCATGCGCCCGGCGATCGAAATCTGGGTCGACAGGCGCGCGCCCTTGGTGCCGATCGGGTCCTTGATCACCTGCACCGTCAGCACCTGGCCGTCGAACAGGATCTTCTCGATCGGCGTGGGGGCGGCGTTCTGGCCGTCGTGCGGGCGCGCTTCCCAGATGTCGGCCACGTGCAGGAAGGCGGCCCGCTCCAGGCCGATGTCGATAAAGGCCGACTGCATGCCCGGCAGCACCCGCACCACCTTGCCCGAATAGACGTTGCCCGCCAGGCCGCGCGTGAGCGTACGCTCGATGTGCAGCTCCTGGACGGCGCCCTGGAGTATCAGGGCGACCCGGGTTTCTTGCGGGGTGATGTTGATGAGGATGTCTTCGTTCATGGAGTGTTGCCTTATTGTTCTGAACGAAGATCATACACGCGCCACTGCGGAGCGGCAAACTCAGTCGACCAGCGTGCTTTGCGCGGCAATCTCGGGCGGCAGGACAATATGGTGGCGCAGCAGCTGCGCGCGGCTGAACACGAAGCGGCCGCGCTGCGCGGTCACGGGGTAAATGCTGCTCGGCGCGGCGCCGGACAGGATGCGCAGCGCGATGTCCGCCGCCGCCATGCCCTGCTCGCGGCCGTCCAGCACCAGGCCGCCCACGGCCAGGTCCGGGCCGACGAAGAAGTCCCACAGCCCGAACACAGGCACCTGGGCGTGTTCCGAGGTCCAGCGCAGCATGGCCATGGCCGTGCGCGGAAAGGCGGTCTCTTCGCGCACGGCCTGGTAGGTGCCGAGGTAGATGGCGTCGTAGCCCTTGCTGCGCGCCGCCAGCACTTCGGCCTGCCACAGCGGCCAGTCGGCGATCAGCTTGATGTCGACCTCCAGCCCCTCGATGGTTTGCCGCGCGCGGCCCTGGAAGACTTCGCTGAGCAGCACGGTGGAGGTCATGCTGGTGTCGAACAGGAACAGCACGCGCCGCGCCGCAGGCAGGATCTTGCGCAACTGCGCGACATTGCGCTTGACCAGCGGCCGCTCCAGCACGCCCGTGATGTTGCGCACCTTGGCCGGGTCGAAATAGGCGCGCGGATTGTTGTTGATGCCCAGGTAGACCACCGGCGTGGCGGTGGCGCCCAGCCGGGCAGCCAGCAGGCTGAGCGCGGCGTCGTCGCCCACGATCACCAGCGCCGGTTTCAGTTTCAGGTAGCTGGCCCAGGCGCTGTCGGCCATGGCGGCGTGGCGCGCCGGCGGCAGGCGCTTGGTGTCGAGTTCCACGCTGACCACGCGGTAGGCCGGTTCCAGGCGCGCTTGCAGGGCGGCCTTGTAGCCGGCGTCCCATTCGAAGCCGGCATGGTAGCTTTCGATCAGCAGGATGGTGGGGGCAGGGGATTGCGCCGCAGCCGGCGCGGTGGCGCTCCAGAGCGCCGGCAGGGGCAGCAACGCCGCTAGTGTCCGCAGCGCCTTCCTGCGCGCCCGGTGACTGGCCTGCTGCTGCCGCTTCATCTGCCCACTCGCCTAGGGCAGCGGCAGTCCGGCCTGGCGCAGCAGCTGCGCCGTTTCGTACAGCGGCAGGCCCATGATGCCCGAATGGCTGCCTTCGATATGCTCGACGAACAGCGAAGCGAGGCCCTGGATGCCATAGCCGCCGGCCTTGTCGTAAGGCTCCTGGGTGGCGCAATAGGCCTGGATGGAGGCGGGGGAGAGGGTGCCGAAGCGCACTTCGGACACTTGCGTGACCTGCAGCGCGATATTGTGGTGGTGCACGGCGATGGCCGTCATCACCTGGTGGGTACGGCCGGACAGCTGCTCCAGCATGGCCACCGCTTCCGCGTTGTTGGCCGGCTTGCCCAGGATGGCGCCGTCCACGGTGACCGTGGTGTCGGCCGCCAGCACCGGGCGCGAGACCAGGTGGCGGCGCTGCACCAGGTTCCAGGCGAAGGCCGCTTTTTCAGCCGCCACGCGGCCCACGTAGTCGTAGGCCTTTTCGCCGGGCAGCACCTCCTCGGTGACGTCGGCGCCGCGCGGGCCGTCGCTGCGCAGCAGCAGCAGCTCGAAATCAACGCCGATCTGGCGCAGCAGTTCGCGCCGCCTCGGGCTTTTAGACGCCAGGTAGATTTTCTTGTCGACCGGTTTCATGATGTCGTGCTTTCACCGTTCTAAACGCGATGATAAGGGTGGTTCTGCGTAATGGTCCACGCCCGGTACAGCTGCTCGGCCAGCATCACGCGCACCATCCCATGCGGCAGCGTCATGCTGGAAATGCGTATCAAGCCTTCGGCGCGCGCTTTCAGGGCCGGGTCCAGCCCGTCGGCGCCGCCGATCAGGAAGGCCGTGTCGCGCCCGTCCTGCTGCCACAGCTCCAGCTGCTGGGACAGGCCCACGCTGGTCAAGTCCTTGCCGCGCTCGTCGAGCGCAATGATGCGCACCGACTTGGGCAGCGCCGCCTCGATGCGCTCGCGTTCGAGCGCCATGGCGGTGGCGGCGGTCTTGCTGCCGGAACGCTCGACCGGCTTGATTTCCTTGAGCACGATGCGCAGCTCGGGCGGCATGCGCTTCGTGTATTCGGCGTAGCCGGACTCGATCCAGGCCGGCATCTTGTGCCCGACTGCGGCGATAATCAGCTGCACTGCGTCCCCGGCCTTATTCGGCTGCCGCTTTTTTCAGGCGCTTGATCACGGTCTTGGCCGGCGCTTCGGCAGCGGCCTTGAGCTTGGAGGCGACCTTGGCTTTTTCTTCGCGGTTGGCCTTGGTGGAAGCGGTCAGCGACTTGGTGGCGCCCACTTTCACTTTTTTGCCTTCCGGGATGGACGGATCGATAGGCTCGGCTTTCTTGCGCGGCTTTTTCACCACGGCGTCGGTATCGACCGGCGCGGCCTTCGGCTTGGCCTTGGTCACGCCAGGCTTGCGCGCAGGGACGGCTTTCTTCTCGATGACAGGCTCGGCGGCTTTCTCTTTCTTGCCGGCGGCCAGGTGGCCCGACACTTTCTTCGGCGCGGCAGCTTCGGCGCCTTCGGTGGTGGACTTGCGCTTGGCCGCGCCCAGTTTCACCGGCTTGTCGCCCCAGATCTCTTCCAGGCGGTAGTAAGCGCGGATAGGCGCCTGCATGATGTGGACGATCATGTCGCCCAGGTCGACCAGCACCCATTCACCGGTGTCCTCGCCTTCCATGCCGATGACGTCGCCGCCGGCGGCTTTCACCTTGTCGCGCACCGAGGCGGCCAGCGCCTTGGTCTGGCGGTTGGAGGTGCCGGACACGATCGCGATGCGGTCGAACAGGCTGGTCAGGTGGGTGGTGTCGAACAGGGCGATTTCCTGGCCTTTAACGTCTTCCAGGGCGTCCACGACCAGGGTTTGCAGTTTTTTAATATCCATTATTCTTTGTAAAGATTATGTTGTTCAATATAGTCTAGCACTACCGGCGGAATAAGTAAGGCTGGCAAAGCCGGCCGCGTTCCGCGTTGTAATGCCGCACGAATGCCGGTGGCTGAGATGTCCAGCGCCAGATCGGGCGCCATGCACGTCAGTCCAGACGGCGATTTTCCTATTTGCTCCGGCGCAGCCGCGCGCCGGGCGAATTCTTGTGCCACTGCCGGCGGCAGGGCGTCCAGCCGGAAGCCGGGGCGGGCCGCCACGCACAGGTGGGCCAGCCCGAACAGCGCCTGCCAGTCATGCCAGGTGTCGAGCCGCTGCAGCTGGTCGGCCCCCATCAGGAAAGCGATGGACGCCTGCGGCCCCAGTTCGGCGCGCAGTTCGCGCAGCGTGTCGACCGTGTAGGTCGGCTGGCCGCGTTCCAGCTCGCGCCGGTCCACCGTCACCGGGAAAGGCTGGCCCGCGAAGGCCAGCGCCACCATCTCGGCGCGCTGGGCCGGCGTGGCCTTCAGCGCCGCCTTCTGCCAGGGCAGGGCGGGCAATACCACCAGCTCGTCGGCCTGCAGCAGGCGCATGAAATGCGCGCCGAGGGCAACGTGGCCGTTGTGGACCGGATCGAATGTGCCTCCCAGCAGGGCGATGCGGCGGGCCGGGGCGGGCTGCATGGCATCGGGCACCGTGTGCACTACGCCAGCCAGTCGCGGTGCGGCAGGAAGTCGGTGTACAGCGCCGCTTCCGGCGAACCGGGCTCGGGGTGCCAGTCGTAGCGCCATTTCACCACCGGCGGCATCGACATCAGGATGGCTTCGGTGCGCCCGCCCGACTGCAGGCCGAACAGGGTGCCGCGGTCGAACACCAGGTTGAATTCGACGTAGCGGCCGCGCCGGTAAGCCTGGAAGTCGCGCTCGCGTTCACCGTATGGGGTGTCCTTGCGGCGCGCCAGCACAGGCAGGTAGGCGTCCAGGAAGGCGTCGCCCACGCTGCGCACCATGGCGAAGCTTTGCTCGAAACCGGCGGCGTTGAAGTCATCGAAGAAGATGCCGCCCACGCCGCGCGCTTCCTTGCGGTGTTTCAGGTAAAAATAGTCGTCGCACCAGCGCTTGAAGCGCGGATGCAGATCATCGCCGAAGGGCGCCAGCGCGTTGGCGCAGGTCTGGTGGAAATGGCGCGCATCTTCCTCGAAGCCGTAGTAGGGCGTCAGGTCCATGCCGCCGCCGAACCACCACACCGGCGTGCCGTCGGCCGCCGTGGTGCTGAAGAAGCGCACATTCATATGCACCGTGGGCGC
The DNA here is from genome assembly GCF_020865585.1 of Pseudoduganella aquatica. Lineage (NCBI taxonomy): Bacteria > Pseudomonadati > Pseudomonadota > Betaproteobacteria > Burkholderiales > Oxalobacteraceae > Pseudoduganella > Pseudoduganella aquatica. Next base: position 5,982,504 of record NZ_CP086370.1, on the reverse strand, counting down.
GTAGGGATTGCGCGGATGCAGCACCAGCGACACCCCGGTCGCCTCCCAGGCGCGGCCGCCCAGTTCCGGGCGGGCCGCCGCGGCGGACGGCGGCAGCGCCGCGCCCATCACGTGGGAAAAATTGCAGCCGCCGCGTTCCAGCACATTGCCCTCTTCCACCAGGCGCGAAACACCGCCGCCGCCTTCCGGACGCTCCCACGCGTCGCGCAGGAAAGGCGTGCCGTCCAGCGTCTCCAGCGCCTGCACGATGCGGTTCTGCAGCTCGAGCATGTAATCCTTGACGGCGGCAGGGGAGGGCGAAGACGACATTCGGCGGCGGGAAAAGAAATTGAAGGACGGGATTGTAACATGGGGTCAGTTCTGTCATCGCGTCATGCACTGGAGCATGACGCGATGACAGAACTGACCCCGGTGGTGGTGCTTAGTGTTTCAGGCCGCGCCAGCCGATGTCGCTGCGGTACTGCATGCCGTCGAAGTGGATCTTGTCGACCGATTCGTAGGCCTGCTTTTGCGCCATCTTGATGCTGTCGCCCAGGCCGACCACGCACAGCACGCGGCCGCCGCTGGTGACCAGCTTGCCTTCCACGTCGGCGGTGCCGGCGTGGAAGGTGACCGATTCCGGCGTCTCGGCCGGAATGCCGTCGATGATGTCGCCCTTGACCGGGCTGTCCGGGTAGCCGGCGGCGGCCAGCACCACGCCCACGGCGGTGCGGCGGTCCCATTCCAGTTCCACCGCGTCCAGCGTGCCGTTGACGGCGTGTTCCATCACCGTCAGCAGGTCGGTCTTCAGGCGCGCCATGATGGGCTGGGTTTCAGGGTCGCCCATGCGGCAGTTGAATTCCAGCGTCTTCGGGTTGCCCGCCGCGTCTATCATCAGGCCGGCGTACAGGAAGCCGGTGAAGGGGATGCCGTCCTTGTGCATGCCCGCGATGGTGGGGTTGATGATTTCGCGCATCACGCGCGCGTGCATGGCCGGGGTCACGATGGGGGCCGGCGAGTAGGCGCCCATGCCGCCGGTGTTCGGTCCCTGGTCGGCGTCCTGCAGGCGCTTGTGGTCCTGCGAGGTGGCCAGCGGCAGGATGTTCTTGCCGTCGCACATGACGATGAAGGACGCTTCTTCGCCGGCCAGGAATTCTTCGATCACGATGCGCGCGCCGGCGTCGCCGAAGCGGTTGTCGGCCAGCATGTGGTCCACCGCCTGGTGCGCTTCTTCCAGCGTCAGCGCCACGACCACGCCCTTGCCGGCGGCCAGGCCGTCGGCCTTGATGACGATGGGCGCGCCCTTGGCGTCCACGTAGGCGTGGGCCAGTTTCACGTCCGAGAAGGTCTGGTATTCGGCGGTGGGGATGCCGTGGCGCTGCATGAAGGCCTTGGCGAAGTCCTTCGACGATTCGAGCTGGGCCGCTTCGCGGGTGGGGCCGAAGACTTTCAGGCCGCGCGCGCGGAACAGGTTGACGATGCCGCCGGCCAGCGGGGTTTCCGGGCCGACCACGGTCAGGGCGATGTGTTCGCTTTCAACAAAGGCGGCCAGCTCGTGCAGGTCGGTGATGTTGATGTTTTTCAGGCGCGCGTCCAGCGCGGTGCCGCCGTTGCCGGGGGCAACGTAGACCATCTGCACGCGTTCCGATTGGGCCAGTTTCCAGGCCAGGGCGTGTTCGCGGCCGCCCGAGCCGACTACCAAAATTTTCATAAGACCGTTTCCGAATGTAAAACTGGGAAAGCGGCCCTGCGGCCGCTTGAAATGCTGCAGGCCGCGATCAGTCTTCGATCAGGGCGTTGGAGTAGACTTCCTGCACGTCGTCCAGGTTCTCCAGCGCGTCGAGCAGCTTTTGCATCTTGAGCGCGTCGTCGCCGGTGAACACGGTTTCGGTGGCGGGCTTCATGATGATCTCGGCCACTTCGGCCTTGAAGCCGGCCGCTTCCAGCGCGTCCTTGACGGCGGAGAAGTCGTGCGGGCCGCAGATGACTTCGAAGCCGCCTTCCTCGTCGGCCACCACGTCTTCGGCGCCGGCTTCGAGCGCCGCTTCCATCAGCTTGTCCTCGTCCGCGCCGGGCGCGAACAGGAACTGGCCGCAGTGCTTGAACATGAAGGCGACCGAGCCTTCGGTGCCCATGTTGCCGCCGTATTTGTTGAAGGCGTGGCGTACTTCGGCCACGGTGCGCACGCGGTTGTCGGTCATGCAGTCGACAATGATGGCCGCGCCGCCGATGCCGTAGCCTTCGTAGCGCACTTCCTCGTAGTTGGCGCCGTCCTCGCCGCCGGTGCCGCGCGTGATGGCGCGCTGAACATTGTCCTTGGGCATATTGGCGTCGGCCGCCTTGTCCACCGCCAGGCGCAGGCGCGGATTGGTGTTGATGTCGCCGCCGCCCATGCGTGCCGCGACGGTGATCTCCTTGATCAGGCGGGTCCAGATTTTGCCGCGTTTCGCGTCCGTTGCGGCCTTTTTATGCTTGATATTGGCCCATTTGCTGTGTCCAGCCATGTTCAATCTTCCTTCGACGGTATGCCAGTGAGGCCGGTATTTTAACATAAGGCCCCCCTGAAAACGCGCCTGGCGGGCCGGCCTAGCCGTAAGGCGTGTAGGCGAAGCCGTCGCCGATAGTGACGGCGAGCTGGGCGTAGTTTTCGCCGCTGTCGGCGAAGCCCAGCAGCACGTCCTCGCGGGTCACGCCCAGCTTGAGCACGCCGGTCCAGTAGTCGAAGCCGGCCTGTTCGTAGGGGCGGTGCAGCACGTTCTGGTAGAGCTGGGCGACAAGGGTCTCGTTGCTGAGCTTGGCGCCGTAGCGGTCCGCGAATTCCTGGCTGCCGATAAAGCTGGAGGCGATGCCGCGCATGGCCAGGCCCTGGTCGGCCATGGCGATCCAGTAGCCCAGGCCCACCAGGTCGGGCTGGCGGTCGAACGCGGCCTGGTACAGGCGGTAGACCAGGCCGCCGGTCTCGCCCGCGCCCACGTCCAGCGCCACCATGGTGTCGCTGAATTTAAGCCGTTCCATGGTGCTCAGCGTATCGACGCCGTCGGCGCCGGTCTTGTCGCTCAGCACCACCGCGCCGTTCTGGCGCTGCAGCGTGTAGCCGGCGCGCGCGCCGGCGTAGCTGGCGGTGTCCAGCCCGGCGCCGCCGTCCATCCTGTCGTTGCCTGCGCCGCCGGTCAGCACGTCGTTGCCTGCCGCGCCGGCCAGGCGGTTGTCCAGCGCGTTGCCGGTCAGGCGGTCGTTGCCTGCGCCGCCGAAGCCGTTTTCAATATCGCTGCCGAAATTGATGGTGACCTGGCCCGGCGCCGTGATGGTGGCGGCCTTGGCGCCGATGTGGCTCCAGTAGCCCGCTTCCAGGTAGAGCGTGAGGTCCTGCTTCAGGGCGCTGCCATCTATGGTGTCGCTGCCGCCGCCGTCCCAGATCATGCTGGAGGCGCCCGCGTCGAGCGCGTACACCGAGTCGCCCGCATGGGCCTGCGGCGCCACGCCGTACAGGGCCTGCAGGGCGGCGATGTCGAAGGGCGCGTAGACGTGGTAGCTGTCGCTGCCGCTGCGGTCCTCGGTGTAGCTCATGACGGTGACGCTGGTCTTGTCCTCCGCCGCCGGCAGCACGGCGGGCGGCAGGTCGAAGGGGTGTTTCAGGCCCAGCGAGTGGCCCAGTTCGTGCAGCAGGATGCGCCACATTTCCTTGCCGTTGTCGGTGCTGGGCGTCTCGGTCCACTTGGTGCTGCCGACCATCAGCACCGACGCGTGCCCGCCGTAGATGCTGGCCGCGTAGCCGCCCGAGGTGGGCTGGCGGTTGTAGCCGAAGACGATGCTGTAGGGCGTGTCGGCGGAGGCGGTTTCCACGAAGCGCACATTGAGCAGCGAGCTGGCGTAGGCCATCGCTTGCAGGGCGTAGCTTTTCTGTTCCGCGTTGAAGGGATGGAAGCCGTCCAGGTCGGTGGTGGTGAAGAAGCTGGCCGCAGCCTGGGCGAAGCTGTAGTACACCACGTGCTGCACGGTGTTGGCCGTGGTGAAGGCCGATTCATAGGTCAGCGCGTCGATCCAGTAGGGCAGCTTCTGCACGCCGGGCGCCCAGGTCCATTGCTCCACGGCGCTGTTGGTCTTGTACCAGTCGGCGTAGATCACCCCCTTGTCCTGGCCGCTGCTTTCCTGGATGCGGTCCAAGCGGCTGCGGATGATATAGGTGTCGTCGCCGCTGCCGCCCAGCAGCAGGTTGGCGCCGGCGCCGCCGTCCAGCGTGTCGTCGCCGTCCTCGCCCCACAGCTCGTCGTCGCCGTCGCCGCCGTAGATGGTGTCCTTGCCGGCGCCGGCGTAGAGCTTGTCGTTGCCGGCGCCGCCGCTCATCACGTCGTCGCCGGCTTCGCCGAAGACTTCATCGTCGCCGTCGCCGCCGGACACGGTGTCGTTGCCGCCGCGCGCGTAGAGCTTGTCGTTGCCGCTGCCGCCGTCGATCACGTCGTTGCCTTCGCTGCCGAAGATGGTGTCCTTGCCGGCGCCGCCGTTCAGGATGTCGCCCAGCAGGTCGGGCAGGAAGGTGCCGGTGGCGTTGTCGTACAGCTGGCCGCTTTGCAGGTAGTCGTCGCCGTCGCCGCCGTCGAGCTTGTCGGTGCCGCCGCCGCCGTCCAGGGTGTCGTTGCCGGCGCCGCCGTAGACGGTGTCGTTGCCGCCGTAGGCATACAGCTTGTCGTTGCCGTCGCCGCCGTCCAGCGTGTCGTTGCCGGCGCCGCCGTACAGGGTGTTGTCCAGCGCGCCGCCCAGCAGGAAGTCGCCGCCGTTGCCGGCCTGGACGGAACCGGAGGCGGTGTACAGCAGGCGGCCGCCGCCGGACAGCGTGACTTTCAGCTGGTCCAGCTGCAGCGCCGCGCCGCCCGGTCCCCGCAGCGTGAGCGCGCCGAGCGCGGCCGCGTCCAGCACCAGGGCGCCGTTCAGCGTCTGTGCCCGCAGCGCGCTGGCGGCGATGCCGCTGGCGTCTATGCTGTCGCCCGCGGCGAAGGTGATGGTCTTGGTTTCGCCGGGCTGCCAGGTATGGATGGTCATTGCAATGTAGAAATAATTCCTCGAGGATACACGTTACCATATTGCTAACGCTTAGTCCAGCGCCGGGCTCAGCGCCATACGTTGTTTGGCCTTACAATCCACGCATGACAAATGTATCGCCACTCTCCCGTCCGCAATATCTTGGCGGACTCGCCATCGCCGTAGGCGGCGCGGTGCTGTTCTCCACCAAGGCCGTGGTGGCCAAGCTGCTCTACCGCTACCATATCGACGCGGTCACCCTGATCGCCTTCCGCATGATCTTCTCGCTGCCGGTGTTCGCCGCCGTGGCGCTGTGGAAGATGCGCACCGAAGCGCCGCTGAGCCCGGCAGACCGCTGGCGCCTGGTGGGCCTGGGGCTGATCGGCTACTACCTGTCCAGCTTCCTCGACTTTCTCGGCCTGCAGTACATCTCGGTGGGCCTGGAGCGGCTGATCCTGTTCCTCACGCCCACCTTCGTGCTGATTATTTCCACCCTGTTCCTCAAGCAGCACATCAGCCGCAAGCAGTGGCTGGCGCTGGCCCTGTCCTATGCGGGCATTGTGCTGGTGTTCCTGCACGACCTGAAGGGCGGCGGGCCGGACATCGGCCTGGGCTCGCTGCTGGTGCTGGGCTCGGCCAGCTCCTACGCGCTCTACCTGCTGTTCTCGGGCGAGATGGTCAAGCGCCTCGGCTCGCTGCGCCTGGTGGCTTATGCCATGTGCGTGTCCAGCGTGGCCTGCATCGCCCAGTTCTTTGTCCTGCGCCCGGCCGGGCTGCTGATCCAGCCCATGCCGGTGTACTGGCTGTCGCTGGCCAACGGCATCTTCTGCACCGTGCTGCCGGTGTTCATGACCATGACCGCGGTGCAGCGCATTGGCGCGGGCACGGCCTCGCAGGCCGGCATGATAGGCCCGGTCTCCACCCTGTTCCTCGGCGCGCTGATACTCGGCGAGCCGGTCACCGACTGGCAGCTGGGCGGCACCGCGCTCGTGCTGGCCGGGATATATTTGCTGTCGAAAAAATAGCCCTTCAACCTTTACGATGGATGCCTTATGAAGCCCCGCATTGCCCTGATCGCGCACGACAAGAAAAAAGACGACATGATTAAGCTGGCCGCCGAATACCTCGGCTTCCTCCAGACCTGCACCCTGACGGCCACCGGCACCACCGGCGGCCGCCTGGCCAACGAGCTGGGGCTGGCGGTGGACCGCAAGCACTCCGGTCCCTTCGGCGGCGACCTGCAGATAGGCTCCATGCTGGTGGAGGGCGGCATCGACGCGGTGATCTTCCTGCGCGACCCGATGACCCCGCAGCCGCACGAACCGGACATCAATGCGCTGGTCCGCGCCTGCGACGTGCACAATGTGGCTTGCGCCACCAATTTATCGACGGCGCACCTGGTACTGTCCCAACTGCAACTGACGCAACAGTAAGGAGCCGGCATGAGCAAAGCGATACGCATGACCCGCACTGGCGGGCCGGAAGTGATGGAGTATGTGGACGTGGAGGTGGGCGCGCCCGCCCCCGGCGAGGCGACGGTGCGGCACGAGGCCATCGGCGTCAACTTTATCGATGTGTATTTCCGCACCGGCCTGTATCCGCAGCCGCTGCCGGCCGGCCTGGGCATGGAAGGCGCGGGCGTGGTGGAGGCGGTGGGCGAGGGCGTGACGGAAGTGAAAGTGGGCGACCGCGTGGCTTACGCGGGCCGGCCCAACGGCTCCTACGCGCAGGTGCGCAATATGCCGTCGGCGCAACTGCTGGTGCTGCCGGACAAGATCGATTTTGAAACCGGCGCGGCCATGATGCTGCAAGGCCTGACGGTGCAGTACCTGCTGCACCGCACCGTGGCCCTGAAGGCCGGCGACACCGTGCTGTTCCACGCGGCGGCCGGCGGCGTGGGCCTGATCGCCTGCCAGTGGGCCAAGGTGATGGGCGTGAACCTGATCGGCACCGTGGGTTCGGACGAGAAGGCGGCGCTGGCCATCGAGAACGGCGCGGCGCACGTGATCAACTACAACAAGGAAAACTTCACCGAGCGTGTGCGCGAGATTACCGGCGGCCAGGGCGTGTCGGTGGTTTACGATTCGATCGGCAAGGATACGTTCTTTGGTTCGCTCGACTGCCTGGCGCCGCTGGGCACCATGGTCAGTTTCGGCAACGCGTCCGGCCCTGTGCCGCCGTTCAGCCTGAGCGAGCTGCAGTCGCGCGGCTCGCTGTTCGTGACGCGGCCCACGCTGATGTCGTACGCGGCCAAGCGCGAAGACCTGGAGGCCATGGCCCAGTCGCTGTTCGGCGTGGTCAGCAGCGGCGCGGTGAAGGTGCCGGTCATGCAGCGCTATAATCTGGCGGATGTGGGGCAAGCCCACATCGACCTGGAGTCGCGCAAGACGACAGGCTCCTCCATTTTGCTGCCATGAACGATATGAATTCAGAAGACCACACCAGCGACGACGACGGCAACCCCAAATTCGGGCGCCTGCTCGCCGTGCTGGTGAGCGCGGTGCTGCTGGTGGTGGCGATTACCTTCGCTTCCGAGGCTTACTTCAGCTGAGCCGGCGGGTTACGCGCGTTCCGCGCTAACCCGCCCAACGCAGCAATCCAGCAAGCCGGACCATCGTAGGGCGGGTTAGGCGCGGAGCGCCGTAACCCGCCGTGCACGCCGGCTTATCGCCCTACCGGCACGCCGTCGGCGCTGAGCACGCTGACTTCGCCCCAATTGAGCGAACGCACGCCCGCCTCGATCTTGCGCAGGTCGCCAATCACGATCCACACCACTTCATCCGGCTTGATGAACTTGGCCGCCGCATTGGCCAACTGCTGCTCGCTGAGCGCGCGGGTGCGGGCGGCGTAGCTGCTCCAGTGGTCGTCCGGCAGCCCCAGGTTCAAGGTGGTCAGCGCCGCGCTTTCCAGCGACTGGATGGTCTCGAAACGCCCGCTCAGGCGCGACGTCACCGTGCGCATGATGCTGGTGTATTCCTCACCCGTAATCGGACGCGCGCCGGCGATGTCCTTGATCTCCTTGGCGATCTCCTGCATCGACTCCTTGGTCTTGTCGGTCTGCACCGGCGCCACCACGAAGAAGGGACGCTGGCCGCGCGTGGCCGCGATCTGGCTGCTGGTGCCGTAGCTCCAGTGCTTGTCCAGGCGCAGGTTGCGGTTCAGGCGCGCGGTGGCCATGCCGCCGAAGTTGGTCATCACCGGCTCCAGCGCCAGGTCTTCCGGCTGGCCTTGCGTCTGCGAGATATGGGCCGCCATGATGGTCGATTGCGGCGCGTCCGGCTTGTCGATCAGGAAGATGCGCTTGCCTTGCGTGACCGGCGCGGTGACCAGCGCCTTGGCCGGCGCCTTGCCCGCTTTCCATTTGCCGAACGAGGCTTCCAGCATGGGTTTCAGCTGCGCCAGCGTGGTGTCGCCCGCGACCACGATGGTGGCGCTGCCCGGCTTGAACCAGTTGGCATGCCATTTCACCACGTCTTCGCGGGTGATAGCGGCCACGGTCTGCTCGTAGCCGCTCTGCGGACGGCCGTAGGCGCTGTCCGCGCCGTACAGCACCACCGGCATCACGCGCTGCACCAGCGCCGATGGCTGGGCTTTTTCCTGTGCGATTTCCTGCACGCGGCGCTCCTTGGCCAGCGTGAACTGGTCGGCCGGGAAGGTGGGCGTGAGCGCGGCTTCGGCCATCAGCTGCAGCGACGGCGCCAGGTTGGCGGTGGTCGCTTGCAGGCGGGTGATGGACTGGTCCTGCGTGGTGCCGCTGCGCAGGCGGCTGCCCAGCGAGTCCAGCGCTTCGGACAGCTGGAAGGTATTGTGCTTGGCCGTGCCCTTGTCCAGCAACTCCATGGTGAGCGAGGCCAGGCCGGCCTTGTCCTTGCTGTCCGAGGCGGCGCCGGCGTCGATGGCCAGCGCCACGCTGACGATGGGCGCGGAGTGGCGTTCCAGCAGCATCACGTTCACGCCGTTGGACAGCGTGGTGCGTTCGATGGCGGGGAACTTCACGTCCGGCGCCTCGCCCAGCGCGGGCAGCAGCTTGCGGTTCAGCGTGGACTTGGCGGCGGCCAGCTTGGCGAAGGGCTTGACCGTCATGGTGTAGTGGTTGGCGCGCAGCCACTGGTTGGCGGTGGCCTTGATTTCGGCCGGGGTGGCCTTGGTCATCACGTCCAGCTGGGCCATGTGGGCGTCCGGCGTGCCGCCGTAGGTCTGGTTCTCGGCCAGCTGGTTGGCGCGGCTGCCGATGCGCTCCATCTCGCGCGACAGGGAAGCCAGCTTGATGGTGCGCACGCGCGCCAGCTCTTCGGCGGTCGGGCCTTTTTCAAGCAGCTCTTTCACCGCCGCGTCGATGTCGCGTTCCACTTCGGCCTGGTCGGCGCCCGGCTTGAGCGTGGCGACGATCTGGAAGGTGCCGGCGATCTCGCCGCCGCGCGCAAAGGCGCTCACGCCGGTGGCCGTGCCCTTGTCGTACACCAGGCGCTTCACCAGGCGCGAGCTCTTGCCGCTGGCCAGCACGTCGGCCAGCAGGTCCAGGTGCTGCTGCTGCGGGTCTTTCCAGGCCGGCGCGTGCCAGGCGCGGTAGATGCGCACTTGCGGCACCTGGTCTTCCATCTCATCGCGGATGTTGCGGTCCAGCGCGGGGATCCAGGTCTCGGTGCGCGGCAGGGCAGGGCCGGGGGCGATGCCGTCGAAGTACTTCTTCACCAGCTCCAGCGCGCGTTCGGGCGTGATGTCGCCGGCCAGCGAGATGACGGCGTTGTTCGGGCCGTAGTAGGTCTTGTACCATTCCTTGATGTCGTCCAGCGAGGCGGCGTTCAGGTCGTCCATGCTGCCGATGGTGGTCCAGGAATACGGGTGGGAATACGGGTACATCTTGGCCGGCTGCTCAACGCGCACGCGGCCGTAGGGCTGGTTCTCGCCCTGGCGTTTTTCGTTCTGCACCACGCCGCGCTCGCGCTCCAGCATTTCCTTGGAAATGTAGTTGGCCAGGAAGCCCATCCGGTCCGCTTCCAGGTACAGCGTGCGCTCCAGCGCGGATACCGGCACGTCTTCAAAGAAGTTGGTGCGGTCGGTGTTGGTGGTGCCGTTGCGGTTGCTGGCGCCCAGGTCGTCCATCGCTTCGCGGAAGCCGTGCGGGTAGTTCTCGGAACCGTTGAAGAAGAAGTGCTCGAACAGGTGGGCAAAGCCGGTCTTGCCGCGCTTCTCGTTGCGCGAACCCACGTGGTACCACATGTTCACGGCCACCACGGGCACGTTGTGGTCTTCATGCACGATCAGCGTGAGGCCGTTCTGCAGCACGAACTTCTTGTAGTTCAGGGCGTAGGGCTTGAGGTCGATGGCTGGCGCGGCCTTGGCCGGCTTGGCCGTTTCCGCGGCAGTGGAGGGAAGGGTCTGCGCAAAGCAGAGTGCAAGCGCGAGCGCCAGTTTGGTCTTCATCGGTCACCTGTTGTAGTTTTGAATAAAAAGATGCGCGAGCGGGGTTGCCGTCGCGCATGCTGTCTTTATTCTAACAAGGTGTCCTTCGGCAGCGTGCGGAGAATTGTAGCTGCCTGATACAAATGGCTTTTATTTAAGTTCCAGCTCCACTTGCCGCACCTGGCCGTTTTGCGCCGGGAAGCCGGTGAAGGCGCTTTGCACCAGCGCCGGCATGATTTGCGGCGTGGACTGCTTGCGGCTGGTGTTCTGCACCGTCACGTCATACAGCTTCTGGCCGGCCACGGTGTTGATGGCCACGCGCAGCTGGCGCTCGTAGCTGTGGCGTATGGTTTCCCGCAGCGTGCTCGGGCCGTAGAAGAAGGGGTCGTAGAACGGGCTGTAGCCGCCCCAGCGCGAGTAGTACGGACGATAGAAGCCGCGGCCGTAGTAGTAGCTGCTGGTGAGGTAGGGACCGGTCCAGAACGGGTCATACGCTTCCAGCACGCGCACCGGGCGGTCTATGGTGCTGACGAAGACGCCCACTTTCAGCTTGGCGCTGTTGCCGTCGGCGGCAGGGGTGAAGCCCAGCTTGGCCAGCTCCTGGCCCACCATGGCCTGGTAGGTGCGCAGTTCCAGCGTGTCGTCCGGGCTGCGCGGCTGGTCGAACACATAGGATTTTTCCGGCAGGCTGGCGGGCCAGGCCTGGAAGGTGGTGACGTCGCTACGGATGGTGGTGGCGCAACCGCTCAGCAGCAAACTGGCCGCGGCTACCAGGATGGCTAGTGATTTCATGATATTGCTCTCCTGCAATAATAACAAAACAGTTGTGGCTTGATACAGTGTACGGCGGCAGCGAAAGTTGCGCTTAACTATTACAGAATGTTACGCAGCCGCGCTCCCCCGGGGCCGGTGTTGGTAGAATAGCTCTTTCCCTAGGTTCCGATCGAATACCCCATGCGCACTGACAGCCCACAGACGATCTTCCGTAAAGACTACACCCCTCCCAGCTACCTGGTTCACACGGTGGAACTGGGCTTCGACCTGGACCCGGCCCGCACCATCGTGGCCAACCGCGTCACGCTGAGCCGCAACCCGGCCAGCAAGAGCAAGGATCTTGTGCTGCACGGCGAGGAAATCGATCTGGTGGCGCTGCGCATGAACGGCAAGACCCTGGCGCCGGGCCAATACGTGCTGGGCAGCCATACGCTGACCATCCCGAAGGCGCCGGCCGAGGTGACGCTGGAAATCGAGACCCTGTGCGCGCCCGAGCTGAACACCACGCTGTCCGGCCTGTACGTGTCCAACGGCAGCTTCTACACCCAGTGCGAGGCCGAAGGCTTCCGCCGCATCACCTACTTCCCGGACCGGCCGGACGTGATGGCAAAGTACACCGTCATGCTGCGCGCCGACAAGCAGCGCTACCCGGTGCTGCTGTCGAACGGCAACCTGCTGGAGCAGGGCGACCTGGACGGCGGCCGCCACTACGCCAAGTGGGAAGACCCGTTCAAGAAACCGTCCTACCTGTTCGCGCTGGTGGCCGCGCGCCTGGTGTGCCAGGAGGAGACCTACACGCTCAAGTCCGGCCGCGAAGTGCTGCTGCAGGTGTGGGTGGAAGAGGGCAACCTGGACAAGACCGACTACGCCATGCAGTCGCTGAAAAACTCCATCCGCTGGGACGAGGAGCGCTTCGGCCTGGAGCTGGACCTGGACCGCTTCATGATCGTCGCAGTGGGCGACTTCAACATGGGCGCCATGGAGAACAAGGGCCTGAACATCTTCAACACCAAGTTCGTGCTGGCCAATCCGCGCGTGGCGACCGACATCGACTACGCCGGCATTGAAGCGGTGGTGGGCCACGAGTACTTCCACAACTGGACCGGCAACCGCGTGACCTGCCGTGACTGGTTCCAGCTGTCGCTGAAGGAAGGCCTGACCGTGTTCCGCGACCAGGAATTCAGCGCCGACATGATAGGCACGGCCAGCGGCCGCGCCGTCACGCGCATCGACCAGGTGCGCACCTTGCGCCAGGCCCAGTTCCCGGAAGACGCCGGCCCGATGGCGCACCCGGTGCGTCCCGACTCCTTCGTCGAGATCAACAACTTCTACACCGTCACCGTGTACGAAAAAGGCGCCGAAGTGGTGCGCATGTACCAGACCCTGCTGGGCCGCGAAGGCTTCCGCAAAGGCATGGACCTGTACTTCCAGCGCCACGACGAGCAGGCCGTGCAGTGCGACGACTTCCGCGCCGCCATGGCCGACGCCAACGGCCGCGACCTGGCCCAGTTCGAGCGCTGGTACAGCCAGGCCGGCACGCCCGTCGTCACCGCCAGCACGCGCTACGACGCCGCCGCGCAGACCTATGACATCACCCTGAGCCAGCGCTGCCCGGACACGCCCGGCCAGACCGGCAAGCTGCCCTTCCACATTCCGGTGGCCGTGGGCCTGCTGGGCGCGGACGGCAAGGACATGGCGCTGGCGCTGGACGGCGAGGTAGTGGGTGCGACCACCGCCGTGCTGGAGCTGAAAGAAGCCGAGCAGACCTTCCGCTTCACCAGCGTGCGCGAGCAGCCGGTGCCGTCCATCCTGCGCGACTTCTCCGCGCCGGTGGTGCTGGAATACCCGTACACGGACGCCGAACTGCTGCACCTCTTCCGCTACGACAGCGACGCCGTGAACCGCTGGGAAGCCGGCCAGCGCCTGGCCATGGCGCGCCTGCTCAAGCTCACCGCCGCCGTCGCGCAGGGCGCCACGCTGGCGCTGGACGACACCTTCATCGCCGCCCAGCGCGCCGTGCTGGTGGACGAAACGCTGGACGCGGCCTTCCGCGAGCTGGCGCTGGTGCTGCCGTCCGAAACCATCATCGCCGAGCAGATGGAAGTGGTGGACCCGCACGCCATCCACGCCGCGCGCCAGTTCATGCGCCGCACCATCGCGCGCGAACTCGCGCCCGAGCTGCTGGCGCAATACCAGGCCAACCAGACGCCCGGCCCCTACAGCCCGGACGCCCAGTCGGCCGGCAAGCGCGGCCTGAAAAACCTGGCGCTGGCCTACCTGCTGATCGACCCGGGCAGCGCGGAGCTGAAGCTGGCGCAGCGCCAGTTCGAGCAGGCCACCAATATGACCGACCGCGCCGCCGCGCTGTCCGCGCTGATCCACAGCGGCGAAGACGTGCGCGCCTCCCTGCAAAGCTTCTACGACGACTTCGCCGGCGAAGCGCTGGTGGTCGACAAGTGGTTCGCCATGCAGGGCGCCGCGCCCAACACCGACGTGGCTGTCGTGCGCAAGCTGATGCAGCACCCGGCCTTCACGCTGAAGAACCCGAACCGCGCGCGCAGCCTGCTGTTCAGCTTCTGCCACGCCAACCCATCGCAGTTCCACGCCAAGGACGGCAGCGCCTACGACTTCTGGGCCGAGCATGTGATCGCGCTGGACGCGCTGAACCCGCAAGTGGCCGCGCGCCTGGCGCGCAGCATGGACCGCTGGCGCCGCTACGCGCCCGCGCTGCAGGATCAGATGCGCGCCGCGCTGGAGCGCGTGGCGCGCGCCGCGCCGCTGTCGAACGACGTGATGGAAGTCGTCAGCAAAGCCCTGGCCAACTAATTCGAAATCTGTAAAACCAAAGGAAAACAATGAAACGCATCAGCCTGACCCAGTACCTGGTGGAAGAACAACGCCTCCACAACACCATCCCGGCCGAACTGCGCCTGCTGATCGAAGTGGTGGCGCGCTCCTGCAAAACCATTTCGCACAGCGTAGGCAAGGGCGCGCTGGGCGACGTGCTGGGCGCGCTGGAGACCGAGAACGTGCAGGGCGAAGTGCAGAAGAAGCTGGACGTCATCTCGAACGAGATCCTGCTCGAAGCGAACGAATGGGGCGGCCACCTGGCGGCCATGGCGTCGGAAGAAATGGAAACCATCCACCCGATCCCGAACCGCTACCCGATGGGCGAATACCTGCTGGTGTTCGACCCGCTGGACGGCTCCTCCAACATCGACGTGAACGTCTCCATCGGCACCATCTTCTCCGTGCTGAAAGCGCCGGACGGCATGGTCACGCCGTCCGAGCAGGACTTCCTGCAGCCGGGCGCGCAGCAGGTGGCGGCGGGCTACGCGGTGTACGGCCCGCAAACCCAGCTGGTGCTGACCACCGGCCACGGCGTGAACTGCTTCACGCTGGACCGCGAGATGGGTTCCTGGGTGCTGACCCAGCGCGGCATGCAGATTCCCGCCACGACCAAGGAATTCGCCATCAACATGTCCAACGCGCGCCACTGGCACGCGCCGGTCACGCGCTATGTGAACGAACTGCTGGCCGGCGACACCGGCCCGCGCGGCAAGAACTTCAATATGCGCTGGATCGCCTCCATGGTGGCGGACGTGCACCGCATCCTGAACCGCGGCGGCGTGTTCATGTACCCGGCCGACACGCGCGACACCTCCATGCCCGGCAAGCTGCGCCTGATGTATGAAGCGAACCCGATGGCCTTCATCGTCGAACAGGCCGGCGGCGCCGCCACCGACGGCAAGCAGCGCATCATGGACATCCAGCCGCACAAGCTGCACCAGCGCGTGCCGGTGTTCCTGGGCTCGCGCGACGAGGTGGCCGTGGTGACCGGCTATCACGCGGAATGATATTTTGGCAATGTGCTTAAAAAGCACTAGCGCATTCCGGTGGTTTATTG
Source organism: Pseudoduganella aquatica (assembly GCF_020865585.1). Taxonomy (NCBI): domain Bacteria; kingdom Pseudomonadati; phylum Pseudomonadota; class Betaproteobacteria; order Burkholderiales; family Oxalobacteraceae; genus Pseudoduganella; species Pseudoduganella aquatica. The sequence continues at coordinate 5,967,425 of NZ_CP086370.1, read as the reverse complement.
TTAGAATGCGAGCCTCCTTGCTGTAGCTGGTCACGTATCGCTACAGCTCCAAGGTACAGTTTCGCCGCTGTAGCTCAGTCGGTAGAGCAGCGCATTCGTAATGCGAAGGTCACCAGTTCGATTCCGGTCAGCGGCACCAGTAGGAAGAAAAAGGGTTGTATGCGAGAGCATGCAGCCCTTTTTTCATTTCCGGGCGCCGGCGTATCATGGACTCTTACCGCGAGGGTCATGCCATGAATGTCTTGGAAAACTGTAACGAACCGTTGAATTCCTGCTCACGTCATAATTGAGGAAATTGACAGTGGGTACAAAGATGGTCGAAGATGGCGCGCCCGATCTCAGGGGCGCTTTGATCTTGGCTATTTCGCAGAAACGATAGTGTCGATCATTTGCTGGGAATAGGCAGCGCCCGTCGCTTCGGTCGCCTCCATCATGGCGCGCCAAAGCGGGACGATGCCGACGCCCAGCTTGTCGAAGCGCATCAGGCCGCAGGCATAGATGCCGTCAAAGGTATCGACGGCGCCGCCAAGCTTCTCGCAGGTCGCGGCCTGCTTCGCGCGGTAGGCCTTCACTGCTTCTTCGCTGTACAGGCCAGTCTGGGCCAGGGCGTCGAGTGCCATGGCCTCCGCGCCGCCCTCGTGGATCCACGGACCCTGGTCGTCGCCCACGCCGCCGCGTGCAATCGCCAGTTGCCAGATATGCGCCATCTCGTGCGCCACGGTCTTGGTCGCGTGCTCGCGCAGTTTCGGATGGTCGAGCTGCACTTGCTTGCCTTCCAGCAGATACGAGACCTGGCCCGCGCCCAGAATGGCGCCCCCTTTCATCGAAAAGCCCGGCGATTCGACGTTGCCAACGGCAACCATGATCAGCAGTTCGTCCTTTAACTGGCGCTGATAGGCCTTCTCGTAATACCCGGACGTTTTCGCGCCGACATCTAGTATGGTTTCGCGCAGCCACTGCGGGGCTTTTGGATCGATCACGACTTTCACCGCACCAGCGAGGACTGCCTGCGCCGGTCCGAAGTAGGCATAGCCACGTGGACCACCGGGGTGCAGCCGGTTGGCTGGCGGCGCGATGACGTTTTCCTGCCCCAGGCCAGCCAACTTGAAGTCGGTGCGCATGGCGAGCGTCTTATCGCCTTGTTCGACGTCGCCTTGCAGGTGGCCGAGGTAGACCGATGTCCCGCCATCGCTGAAACGGTTGAACGAGACATAGTCCTTGGGCGACCAGCCGTCGAAAGTCCTGATCTGCACGCTGGCCGCCTTGAACGGCTTGCCCTTGGACGCAATGACATCGAAGTCCGGTCCGGATGTCATGCCCATGCCGGGCGTGAGCACCGTCCACTCCTGCTTGCGGAACGCGCCGATGGAATGAAGTTTGACCGCCGTCACGGCTTGCGCGAAGCGGTAATCCACGCGCCAGAGGTCTCTCGACACATGGCGCACGTCCACTGCTGCGGCAAGCCCAGGCTGCTGCTCCGCATGCACGAGTGGAGCAGCACACAACATCAAGAAGGCGGCGCACAGGCCAAGGAATCGATGCATCGGGAGGTTCTTCAATGACTAGCATGGATCCATTTTACTTGTTGAATTAAAAACAATGCAAATTCAAATGAGGCCATGATGCGTGCGGTGGCCGGTGCGTTGCACAGCATGGTAGGGCGGAATGCGGGCTATCGGCTTATTTGGCTGCGCAGCCAGGTCAGGGCGGGGTCGCTGTCGCTGCGGTTGTGCCAGATGGCTTGCATCTGCCGGCTGCGCGCGGGGTAGGGAATCGGCGCGGCGGGCAGGCCTTCGCGTTCGGCGAACAGCTTGCTGAGGGACGAGGGCAGCACGGCCAGCATGTCGCTGGAGCGCAGCAGGGAGGGCACGGCCAGCGAGTGCGGCACCAGCATGCGCAGCCGCGCCGTTTCGGGCAGCGCGGCGCGGTCGAACATGTCGGACTCGCGCGCCAGGCCGCGTTCGGACAGGAAGCCGTCCACCGCGCCTTCTTCGGCGCCGCCCAGCGAGACGGCGAGCAGCGGATAAGTAGCCAGGTCTTCGGCAGTGACTTTGCGGCCTGCCAGCGGGTGGCCGGGGCGCATGGACAGGGTGTCGGTCTGGGTCCATAGCGGCATGGCGCTGAAGCGGGACGGGATGTCGGCGAACACGCCTATGGCCACGTCGATGCGCCCCAGGTCCAGCTGGCCCGCCAGGTCGATGCGCGTGGATGGGCGGATGACCAGGTTCGCCAACGGGGCCAGTTCCTGCAGTTGCGCGCTCAGGCGCTCCAGCAGCAGGAGCGTGACGTAGTCGGTGGCGGCAATGACGAAGTCGCGCTGCGCGGTGGCGGGCGCGAAGGGCTCGTTGCCCAGCGCGCCGCTGATCTGCAGCAGCGCATTGCGCAGCGGCGCGGCCATGGCCTGGGCGCGGGCCGTGGGCTGCATGCCGCCGGCGGTGCGCACAAACAGTTCGTCGCCCAGCGCTTCGCGCAGGCGCCCGAGCGCGTGGCTGATGGCGGAGTGGCTCAGGTTCAGCCGCCGCGACGCGCGCTGCAGGTTGCGCTCTTCAAACACGATGTTGAAGACGCGCAACAGGTTCAAATCGATGCGATCGACATTCATGGGGGCATGGTGCATTGGGGAGTGGCCATCATAACGCACAGAGCGTGCTCTGCACGGCCCCGCCGGTGTGCCGGGCACGTCCTTTTTTTGCCATTTGGAATCTATTTTGGCTGTGCCGGTGATAAGCTGTTCAATGCACCGGCCGGAGGATAAGCTTGAAGCGGATTCCCTTTCTGTCCCTACTGACGATCAATGCCGCACTGGCGCTGGCCTACTACGGGGCCGCGCGCCTGGGCCTGCTGCTGGCTTTCGCCTCCACCAATGTCTCCCCCGTGTGGCCGCCGTCCGGCATCGGCTTCGCCGCCTTGCTGCTGCTTGGGCGGCGTTATTGGCCCGGCATTTTGCTGGGCGCATTCGCTGCGAATTTCGTGGAGTTTTCCGTCAACGCCACCCTGGACGGCGTGCCGGCCTTGGTCACGTCCTTCACGATCGCAGTGGGCAATACGATGGAAGCGCTGTGTGGCTGCTGGCTGTTGCGGCGCATCGCCGGGCCGGGGCCGTTGCTGGGCGAGCCCAGGGGGATTTATGTTTTCGTGGCCGTGGCGGCGGTCATGTCTCTGGTCGGCGCCGCGCTGGGCCTGGCCAGCCTGCTGGTCTCCGGGGTCGTGCCCTGGGCGGCGGCGTACCAGCTTGGGATGATGTGGTGGCTGGGCGACGCCGCCGGCATCCTGGTCGTGACTCCCTGTTTCGTGGCGTGGTCGCGCCGCCCTGCGGGCTGGCGCTGGGACGCGCGCGTGGCCATCGTCACGGTGGCTTGCCTGCTGGTGCTGGCGCTGGCCTTGTACCTGCTGTTCGGCCGCCATTTCGACCAGACGCATTCTCACCGGGCCCTGGTCTTGCTGTTGCTGCCTACGATTGGCTGGGCCTGTTTCCGCTATGGCATGCGCGGTGTGACCTTGCTGCTGCTGTTGCTGAACGGCGCGGCTGTGGTTGGCACCACCCAGGGCCTGGGGCCTTTTGCAGCCGGCACGCTGAACGACGCGCTGTCCTCGCTCGAGGTGTTCATCGCCCTGAGCAGCATGGTGGGCATGGTGCTGGCGTCCGACCGGGAAGCGCATCTTCAGCGCCTGGGGCAGGCCAGTAATGGCGTGCGGCGGGCGACCCGGCTGTACCTGTTTCACTGGTCGGTGCTGTTCGTGTGCCTGGCGCTGACCATCGTGGCCTGGCATTACGTGGCCAGCGGCACCGAGCAGCGCGCCAGGGACCTGTTCGAGGCCAAGGTGGAGGATATCCGGCGCCGCGTCACCGAGCGCATGGACGCGTATACCCAGGTTCTCACCAGCGGCAAGGCCTTGTTCCAGGCATCCGATTCCATCACCTACAGCGAATGGCGCGATTATGTCTCCAGCTTGAACGTCTACCGGAAGTACCCCGGCATCCAGGTGCTGGGCGTGGCTGAGCGCACCACCGATCCGGAACAGCTGGCGCGCAAGATGCGCGCCGAAGGCCTGGCCGGCTACCGGGTCTGGCCGGAGGGCGTGCGCGACAGCTATGTGGCGGTGGCCTATCCGGAACCGCTGGGCGCATCCAATGCGCGCGCGCTCGGTTTCGATTTGCAGTCCGAACCGGTGCGCCGGGCCGCGCTGCAGCGCGCCGCCGAAAGCGGTGAGCTGGCCACCAGCGGCCGGGTCACCCTGGTGCAGGCCGGCGCTGCGGGACGCGCCGGCTTCCTGATGTTCGTTCCGATTTTCCGCGCCGGCGCGCCGGTGGCCACGCCAGCCGAGCGGCGCCAGGCCGTCGAGCATTACGTGTACGCGGCCTTTCAGATGGACGACTTGATGCGGGGCGTGTTTCCCACCCCGGTGTCCAAGGTGGCGCTGGAGATTTTCGACGGCCGTTCAACCTCGCCCGAGACCCGGATTTACTCCAATCTGGAGCGGGAGGACGGGCCGCAGGCGGCCTATCCCCATCCCTATCTGGGCGTGGTGGACGTGGCGGTGGGCGATGCCTGGTGGACGCTGCGCGTCACTTCGCGGCCGGAGTTCGAGGCCTATATCGACCACGACAAGGCCTTGATCGTGCTGGTATGCGGAATGATGATCAGCCTGCTGTTCTTCAGCGTGGTGCGCTCGCTGACGTCCAACCGGGAAGAAGCGATCCAGCACGCGCGGGCCACCACCAGTGCGCTGCGCCAGTCCGAGCGCAAGTTCGGCACGCTGGTGGAGTCGGCCATCGCCTTTTCCATCATCTCCACCGATCTGGACGGCGTGATCCAGGTGTTTAGCGTGGGCGCCGAGCGCATGCTGGGCTATAGCGCCGACGAAATGGTGGGGCGGCAGACGCCCGCACTGATCCATGTGGACGGGGAGGTGGCGCAGCGCGCCGCCGCCCTGAGCCTGGAAGTGGGCCGCGACGTGCGCGGCTTTGCCGTGTTTACGGAACTGGCGCTGATGGGGCGGGTCGAGAGCCGGGAATGGACCTATGTGCGGCGCGATGGCAGCACGCTGCCGGTGCGGCTGACCGTCACGGCCATCAAGGACGAGCACGGCGTGGTGACCGGCTTCCTGGGCATCGCCAAGGACATCACCGCGCAGCTGCAGACCGAGCAGGACTTGCGCGCGGCCAAGCAGCAGGCCGACGACGCCAGCGAGGCCAAGAGCCAGTTCGTGGCCAACATGAGCCATGAGCTGCGCACGCCGCTGAACGCGGTGCTGGGCCTGGCCGAGCTGCTGAGCCGGACCGACATGAGCGCCGAGCAGCACCGCGACCTGGACTTGATACGGCAGTCAGGCCACTCCTTGCTGGGCATCCTGAACGACATCCTCGATTTCTCGAAGATCGAAGCCGGCAAGATGGATTTGTCGCCGGCGCCGTTCGAGCTCGACGCGCTGCTGGCGGCCGTGGCGGTGGTGATGGGGGTCAATGCCGGCGGTAGCGGCGTGGAGCCGGTGATCGACGTCGCGCCTGGCCTGCCCGCCGTGCTGCTGGGGGATGCGCTGCGCCTGCAGCAGGTGCTGGTCAACCTGGTCGGCAACGCGATCAAGTTCACGGCGCGCGGCAGCGTCACGCTGCACGTCAGCGGCACGGTATCGGCGGACGGCGTGGCCGCGCTGCGCTTCGCGGTGCGCGACACCGGCATCGGCATGTCCGCCGAGCAGCTCGGACGCCTGTTCACCGCCTTTACCCAGGCCGATTCCTCGATGACGCGGCGCTTCGGCGGCACCGGCCTGGGCTTGGCCATCTCGCGCCGGCTGGTGGGCATGATGGGCGGCGAGATTGCCGTCGACAGCCGCGAGGGCGAAGGCAGCGTGTTCACCGTGTCGCTGGCCCTGCAGGCGGTCCGCGCGGCGGCCGCGCCGGCGCCGGCCGCGGCAGCGCAGCTGGTGCAGGTGGTCGCCGCCAATGCGGCCGCCGGCGTGGCCCTGGCGCATGCGGCGCAGCGCCTGGGCTGGCAGGCGCGCACGGCCAGCGAGGGCGAGCTGGCCGCCTTGCGCGGCGGTGGTCCGGCGCCCGGCGGGCCGCCTGCCGACCTGGTCCTGCTGGACTGGGGCGCCTGCGCCGGCGGCGACGCGGCCGCCATGCTGCGGCGCTTGCGCACCCAGTCCTCCACCATCGTGCTGGTCCTTGCCAGCTGCCATGAGCGCGCGCGCCTCGAACCCGAGCTGGCGGCGCTGGGCGCCGAGCTATGCCTCGACAAGCCCGCCACTGCCGCCAGCCTGGACGCAGCCGTGCGCGGCGCCAGCCGGCAGCGCCTGCAAGGCATGGCCGTGCGCTGCGAACCGGCGCAGGCCGCCCTGGCGCCGCTGGCGGGCCGGGTGCTGCTGGTGGAGGATAACGAGTTGAATCAATACATCGCCAAGGCCATGCTCGCCGCGCTCGGGCTGACCGTGGAAGTGGCCGGCAACGGCCAGCTGGCGCTGGACCTGCTGCGGGCGCGCCCGGACGATTTCGCGCTGGTGCTGATGGACATGCAGATGCCGGTCATGGACGGCTTTGCCGCCACCAGCGCCATCCGGCAGCAGCTGGGGCTGACCTTGCCGGTGGTGGCGATGACGGCAGGGGTCATGGAAAGCGAACGCAGCCGCTGCGTCGCGGCCGGCATGGATGACTTTATCGCCAAGCCCGTTATTCCGGCCCAGCTGCGTGACGTGCTGGCGCGCTACCTGCCGGGCGCGGACTCCTGCGCGGACGCGGCTGCGCAGGCTGAGCCGTCGGCGCCGGCCACGGTGTTCGACGTCAGCACCTTGCTGAGCGCCATGTCCGCCTATCCGGGGCACCGGCAGACCATGGTGCAACTGGTCCAGGCCTTTGTGGATGGCGGCAGCGCCGGCCTCGACACAGCCCGGCAGCAATGGCAGTCCGGCCAGGGCGACGCTGCCGCCAGGACGCTGCACGGCATGCGCGGCAGCATCGGCACGCTGGGCGCGCTACGCTTCGCTGCAGTGTGCCTGGAGCTGGAGCAGGCGATCGCGCAGGGCGACGCGCCCGCCGCCGCTGGCCTGTTCAGCGCTGTGGCGGCGCAGTTGCAGGCCACGCTGGCGGCTGCGCAAGCGTGGCTTGCGCAGCCGGAGGCAGAGCCGGACGCGGCGCCAGGGCCGGTGAGCGCAGCGGGACTGGCGCTGTTGCGCCAGCAGCTCGCTGAATACAATGTCGCTGCGGTTGCGCAGTATGAATCGATCCACTTGGGATTGCTGGGGGAGCTGGGCGAGGAGCGTGCCGGCGCGTTGCGCGGCGCCATGGACCGCCTGGACTTTGACGCGGCGCTGGCGGCGCTGGCGCCGTCAGCGCCATAACTGCAAAGGAAGCGAGCATGGCTACAAGCAAGCCGGCCAGTGTGCTGATCATTGATGACAACGAATTGACACGCACCGTACTGCGCATGATTATCCAGGGGAACGGCTACGACGTGGTGGGCGAGGCCGCCCTGGCGAAGACCGGTATTGAACGCGCACTGCGGCTCAATCCGGACATCATCTGCCTGGATATCCAGATGCCGGACCTCGACGGCCTGGAAGTGCTGACGGCGCTGATCGCGTGCCTGCCGGGCACCTCGGTGCTGATGGTGAGCGCCCACAACCACAAAGACTCCGTGCATACGGCGCTGGCGCGCGGGGCGCAGGGGTTTATCGTCAAGCCATTCAACAGCGGCACGGTGCTGGACACGCTCAATGCGGTGCGGGCCAGCCGGCAGCAGGGACGCCCGCTGCCGTACTACGGCGCGCGGCAGGAGGATGAAAAGCCATGAGCGAGCTGATACTGATCATCGACGACGCGCCCGAGATGGTGAGGATGCTGAGCGCGGTGCTGCAAGGGGAAGGGGACATCCTGTTCGCCCTGAACGGCGAGGCGGGCTTGCGCCTGGTGCGCGAGCGGCGTCCTGCTCTGGTGCTGCTGGACGTCCACATGGCGGGCATGGACGGCTACGAAGTGTGCCGCCGGCTCAAGGCCGATCCAGCCGGCGCGGAGACGGCCGTCATCTTTGTCACGGCCAATCACAGCATGGAATGCGAAGTGCAGGCGCTGGAAGCGGGGGCGGCGGATTTTGTCACCAAGCCGCTGAATCCGCCGGTGGTGGTGGCCCGCGTGCGTACCCAGTTGCGCCTGTGGCGGCAGCGGAAGGCGCTGGCCGAGCTGGCCTGCAGCGACGGCTTGACCGGCTTGTACAACCGGCGCCATTTCGACGACCAGGCTGGGGGCGAGTTTGCGCGCCACCAGCGCCAGGGGCTGTCGTTGGGACTGTTGATGATCGATATCGATGCCTTCAAGCCGTATAACGACCACTACGGACACCAGGGCGGCGACGCCTGCCTGGTGGCGGTGGCGCAGGCGCTCAAGCGCGTGGCGCGGCGCCCTGGCGAACTGGTGGCCCGCTACGGCGGCGAGGAGTTCGTGGTGGTGCTGCCGAACAGCACGGCGGTGCAGGTGGCTGAATTTGGCGAATTGCTGCGCGACGCTGTCAAACAGCTCGCGCTGCCGCACATGGCCCAGCAGACCGGCCCTGTGGTCAGCGTCAGCGTCGGCGGCGCAGCCATGGCGCCCCAGGCCGGCGACACCTTGGAGCGCTTGCTTGCGGCGGCGGACGCGGCGCTGTACCGGGCCAAGCAGGCCGGGCGGGACCGGGTGATTATGTAGGCAGGCAAGCTGCGCCGGGGCGGTCCGGCGTCAGCGTGATGGCGCCGGTGGCGGCAGGCGCAGTGGCCGGAGTAGCGCGCAGACCGCAGTCTGCACGAGCACCGAGAGGGAGAGGCCTGCCGCGTCGTACAGGTATTGCGCACCGCCGCCGTTCCCGCCGACCAGGCTGCCGCCGGGGTAGCCGAGCATGCACAGCGTGATGCTGTAGCCCAGGCCTTGCGCCAGCGATTCCGGCCGGCCCGTCATCCATGCTCCCAGCGCAAGGGCGGGCGCATAGAGCAGATAAGGAGACAGCGGCAGGTGCGGGTAGCTGAGCTGAAGCGCGAGGCCGGCCGCGACGGCGAGCAGCGTGCCCCAGGTCATCTGCAGGGATGCGCGCACCGGCTGCGCGGCCAGCGCCACCAGCGCGCAATTGACCGTCGCGTTCAGCGTCGCCATCGGCCCGCCGCGCCAGGAGGTGGCCAGCCACAGCGTGCCCATGGCCGCCATGGCGATGGCCGGATGCAGGCCTGCCAGCGAGGCGCTGGCTGCCTTTGTGGGCAGTGCGGGGGAGGCGGGCCGCACTGCCGGCGCGCTTGCCTGGGGCGCGCCCTTGCCGGGCCAGCGGCTGCTGGCATACGCCACCGCGCTTGCGCAGACGATGCCCAGCGCCACCTCGGCCAGGCGGCTGGCGGCGCTGGTGGCAATATGGCTCGCGTTCAGGGCCATGGGAATGGCGATGAGTATCGGCGTATAACCCGTCAGCAGAAGGGAATAGGCGGTCAGCTGGCTGTGGAAGGCGGCGATGGCGGTGAACAGTGCGACCCACACGCCAACCGCAGCCAGGAAGTGCGCCGGCGACTGGGGGGCCATCGCGGCCATTGCCCACGCGGCGAGCGCGCCGCCGATGGTGCCCAGCATCCGGTGGTAGCCCTTGGCGAAGACCTGCCGCGCCTGCGGCTGCATCACGATGAACACGCACACCATGGCGATCTGCGGCGCGGGGAGTCCGAGCCGCGTGGCGATGGCGATGGCCAGGAAGGCGGTGGTGACGGTATTGAAGATATGGCGCAGCATGGCTATTCCCCGGCGGTCTGACAATGCGGCAGCATGCCACGCGCCCGCCCGGGGCAGAAGCGATCATTGTTCAAGATGGTTGTGCACGGAATTCATGATGTGCTTGACCTTCTATCATGTGTCAGATATTGTTGACATGTGAGCGCAAAAAAACAATCCCTCAATGGCGACCAACTGCTGGCGGTGCTGGCAGCGCTGGCCAATCCGCACCGGCTGCGCATTATTGCGGCGCTGGTGAGCGGCGGGCGCAATTACGTGAGCCAGCTGGCGCGCGAGCTGGGCATCAGCCGTCCCTTGCTGCATCTGCACTTGCAGAAGCTGGAGGACGCGGGCCTGGTGGTCAGCCAGATGGAGCTGTCGCACGACGGCAAAGCCCTTAACTATTTTGAGCCCAGCAGCTTTTTAATCGAACTCTCGCCCGCCTCCATCGCGGAGATGGCGAAGACGCTTCAAGTCCCCAACGAACAGTAGAGGTGGTTATGTCTGAAAGCATATATTTGTTGACGATCTGCCTGCCGCTCGGCGCGGCCGTGCTCATTTTCGGCATGAAGTACTTCTCGGCGGCCTTTGCCGCCCGCGCCCGCGCCGAGAGCGACGCGGCCTACAGTGCGCTGGCGGAGAAGGCCGTGCAGGCGCAGGCTGCGCACCAGGCCACGCTGGCGGCCATGCAGGCGGAACTTGCCAAGCTGTCCGGCAGCGTGGCCTCGGTAGAAAAAATCCTCAAGCAAGTCGAATAATCCGCAGTCTCTCACCGGGAGCAAGCATGGACGGCAGCAGTCTGATTCAACCGCCGCGCGCAGCGCTGCAAAGCTATGCGCGGCTGGGCGGCGTGCTGTACCTGATTATTATCGTCATCGGCCTGCTGGGCGAGGCGCTGATACGCGGAACGCTGGTGGTGGGCGGCGACCCTGCCGCCACCGTGCGCCGCATCCAGGAGTCGGAATGGCTGTGGCGCCTGGGCGTGGCGGCGCAGATGCTGCTGCTGGTGTGCGCGGTGGCGCTGACATGGATCTTCTACGTGCTGCTGCGGCCCGTGAGCAAAAATCTGAGCTTGCTGGTGGTGCTGTTTGCGATCACCTCGCTGGCTGTGGAAAGCGTGAGCGCGCTGCAGCTGCAGTCCATGCTCGATACGCTGGCCATGGCCAAGTATCTGAAGCCGGACGACCTGCCGCAGCTGCACGTCATGGCTTACCTGACGGTGCTGTCGCACGCGCAGGCGTTCGGCCTGGCGCTGATTTTCTTCGGCGTGGAAATCCTGATCGTCGGCTACGTGATCTGGAAGTCTGGCTATATCCCCAAGGCCATCGGCGTGCTGATGCAGCTGGCGGGCGTGTGCTACCTGATCAACAGCTTCAGCATGGTGCTCAGCCCTGCGCTGGCAAGCATGCTGTTCCCCGCCATCCTGCTGCCCGCGCTGGTCGGCGAAAGCGCGTTTTGCCTGTGGCTGCTGTTCAAGGGCGTAGGGCAGCCGGCGCAGCGCTGAGCGGTCAGGCGGCGCGCCTGCGGTCGAAGTGGGCTTCGATCGCCTCCAGCGTTTTCCCTTTGGTTTCCGGCAGCAGGAAGGCGGCGGTGAGGAAGTACAGCACCGCGCAGCCGGCGCCGTAGAAGAACATGGTGGCGTAGCCGTGCTGGCCCACGGTCGGCAGGAACACGGCCGCTATCACCGTCGATACAAACTGGTTGATCAGCAGGGCGATGCTCATGCCGTTCGAGCGTATGCGCGTGGGCATCAGCTCGGACAGCGCCAGCCACACGCACACGCCGGGGCCGACGGCGAAGCTGGCCACGAACAGGAAGATGGCCAGCGCCACCTGCCAGCCGTGCGCGGCGGGCGGCACTTGCGCCAGGTAGGCTTTTTCTATGCGCAGAGGCGCGTTGACGGCGTCGGCCGGATCGGCGAAGGGATTCAGGTGCAGGCGGCGGAAGAAGGCGCCGATCACGCTGTCCGGCTGCACGGTGTCCTCACGGCTCATGCGCAGCTCGGGCAGGGCGGCGTCGTCGCTGCGGCGGGTCTGCACGTTGGTGAAAGGGCCGTAGGCGTAGGCAACCACAAGTTGCTGCGCGGCGCCGCCGGTCTCCGCTGCGCCCAGCGCATGCAGGGTGGCGCTGTCGAGGCGCAGGGCCAGCGTGTTGGACTGGATGCGGGCTTCAACGGCGGGGCGCACGTCGCGCTGGTCCGCCTCCGCGCTGCGGAACAGCAGGCCCGCCGCCAGCAGGGCGAGGACGATGCCGCCGCTGCCCAGCATGAGCAGGAATTTGCGGCCCTTGCGGTCGACCAGCACCACGGCCACCATGGTCATCACCGCGTTCACCACTTTCAAACCCACGTCGGCCATGTTGGCGGTGGCGCCGGGCAGGCCGGCCTGGTCCAGGATGTTGACCACGTAGGCCAGGATGGAGTTGATACCGGTCGCTTGCGTGAGGGCGAGCACCAGGCAGGCCAGCAGGAAGGGCAGCATGTAGCGGCGGCTGAGCAGCGGGTCGCTGGCTCCGGACGGCGCAGCGGAGGCATTGCTGTCGGCGGCCGTGGCCGATTGCGCTTGCAGGATGTCCTGCAGTTCGGCCTGCGCTTCGTCGGCGGGGCGGGTGCGCAGCAGGGAGGCGAGGGCGGCTTCGGCGCGGCCACGGCGGGCCAGCCAGCGCGGCGATTCGGCCAGCAACAGCGCGCCGGCGGTGAACACCAGGCCGGGCGTGAGGCACATCCAGAAGATGCTGCGCCAGGCGTGGTCCTTGGCGGCGAACACGGTGGCGGCGCGCTCGGCTTCGGGCAGCGCCTGCGCGGCGGCGGTCACGCCGTCCACCGCGTGCGCCTGCGCCAGGCCGATGACGGCGGCGGCCACCAGGCCTATGGTGAGCAGCAGCTGGAACAGGGCCGCGCCGCGTCCGCGCTGCGAGGCGTGCAGGCATTCGGCCAGGTACAGCGGCACCACGACGCCGATCAAGCCGCCGCTCACGCCCTGCAGTAGGCGGCCGAGCAGCAGCGGCGTGTAGCCGTCGGCCAGCGCGATCAGCGGGATGCTGAGCGTGAACAGCACGCCGGACAAGGCCATGGCCCAGCGCCGCCCGATCAGGTCCGCCAGCGCGCCGGCGAACAGCGAGGACAGCACGGAGCCCAGCAGCACCGCCGCCACGATAAAGCTGAGCTGCTGCGCGCTGAGCTTCCACGCCAGCGAGGCGGTCGATTCCAGGTAGGGCAGCGCGCCGGCGATGATGCCCACGTCTATGCCGTACAGCAGGCCCCCCATGCCGGCAATGAACAGCATGAAGCGCTTGGCGCGGGCGGGGACGTGTGGCTGCGTGCTGGCGGTCATGCTGGACATGGTGGCTCCGTGTTCTAGTTGGAAGTAAGGTCGATGGCTTCGCCTTCGACGTAGACGGCGACCGGCTGCAGTTCGGCGTTGAGCACCACCATGTCGGCCCAGGCGCCGGGCGCCAGGCGTCCGCGTTCGGATTCGCCGAGGTAGTCGGCCGGGTAAAGCGAAAGGCGGTTGGATGCGTCGGCCAGGTCCAGTCCCAGGCCGACGAAGTTGCGCAGCGCCTGGTCCATGGTCAGCACGCTGCCGGCCAGCGAGCCGGTGGCCAGGCGCACGCAGCCCATGCATTTGAATACGCGCTGCGTGCCGAGCGCGTATTCGCCGTCCGGCATGCCGGTGGCGCTGGTGGCGTCGGTCACGCCGTACAGGCGGGGAATGCAGCGCAGGGCGCTTTGCAGCGCGCCCGGGCTCACGTGCATCAGGTCCGGTATCACTTCGGCATATTCCGCGTGCGCCAGCGCGGCGCCCACCATGCCGGGCTGGTAGTGGCCCATGCCGGTCATGCCGTTGAACAGGTGCGTAAAGCCCGCCACGCCCGCTTCAAGCGCGGCCACGCCGTCCTCATAGCTGCCGGCGCTGTGGCCGATCTGCACGCGGATGCCCATGGCCTTCAGCTGCGGGACCAATGCGAGATGGCCGTCCACTTCCGGCGCCAGCGTCAGCACGCGGATGGGCGCGACGGCGTGCAGGCTTTGCACCAGTTCCAGGCTGGCCACCATCACGTCCGGGGGCTGCGCGCCCAGGCGGTTCAGGTTGAGGAAGGGGCCTTCGAGATGCACGCCCAGCATGCGCGCGCCGCCTGCGGGCCTCTCTGCGATCACGCCGGCCAGGCCGGCCAGCGCGCGCCGTATCGACGGTTCCTTGGCGGTGAGGGTGGTGCCCAGCAGCGAGGTGGTGCCGTGGCGCGCGTGCGTGCGCGCCACGGTGGCGCCGGCATCGCCGCCCTGCATGATGTCGACGCCGGCGGCGCCGTGCACGTGCAGGTCCACGAAGCCGGGCAATATCGTCAGGCCGCTATGGCTTGCGGCAGGATCTTCCTGTATCTGCTGGATGCGCTGGCCGTAGCCTATGCTGCCTGTGATCCAACCGGTGGGGGTAAGTATTCTGCCGTGTAGCACGCTCTATTCCGCTATGAGTAATTCGACGCCCAGCTCGCGCAGCCCCTGGCTGTATTCCGGGCTGATGCTGGCGTCGGTGATGACGGTGTGGACGCGGTTCAGCTGCACGATGCGGTGCAGGCTGACGCGCCCAAACTTGGAGGCGTCCGTGAGGACGATGACTTTTTTCGCGCGCTCCACCATTTTCTGGTTCAGGCTCGCTTCCGCTTCGTGGTGGGTGGTCACGCCGAACTGCAGGTCGAAGCCGTCCACGCCGAGGAAGAGCTTGTCGAAGCTGTAGGCCTGCAAGCAGGCTTCGGCCTGCGCGCCCTGGATGGACAGCGACTGCTTGCGCAGCAGGCCGCCGGTCATGATCAGGTCCACACCCGGCGCGTCCGCCAGTTCCCAGGCGATGTTCAGGCCATTGGTCAGCACGGTCACTTCCTGCGCCTCGCGCAGATGGCGCGCCAGCGAGATGGTGGTGGTGCCGGAGTCGATGATGATGTTCTCGCCCGGCTGCACCAGGGTGGCGGCCAGCGCGCCGATGCGGTCCTTCTGCTGCTGGTTCAGCGCGTCCTTCTGGTGGATGCTTTGCTCGGCCACCGGCGTGCGGGTGAGGATGGCGCCGCCGTGGCTGCGCGTGGCCACGCCCTGGTTCTCGAGCGCCGTCAGGTCGCTGCGGATGGTCACGGCCGATACGCCGAACTGCTCCACCAGCGGCGTCACCTGGACGGAGCCTTGTTGGGTGAGCATTTGCAGGATGGATGCGCGGCGTTGGCTGGTATTTCGCATGATGGCGTTGGGTCGACTTTGAAAAACGTCGAGCTTAACAGATCGATGCGGCCGTGGTGGTGGCGGCGAAGTCCGAGTTATCCGCCGCGTTGCGGTTGCAGGCGCGCGCGTATTGCGCCAGCAGGCGGCCGATCTTGTGCTGCACCAGCGCGCCGGCGCTGGTGGCCAGCTGCCCTTGCAGCACTTCCAGGTACTGCTCCGGCAGGTGCTGGCTGAGCAGCGACAGCGGAATCTCGCGCGCGTCCAGGTTGGCGAACAGCGTTGCGGCGGCGGCCACCACCGGCGCTTCGCCCCAGTAGTAGCGGCAACGGTCGCTCAGGCCGTAGCGGCGCAGCAGGCGCTGCTCGGCGCTGCTGCCCGGATAGTGCTTGGCCCAGTGGCGAGGCTGCGCCAGCATCACTTCGTCCAGCACCTGCATCAGGCGCGAGCACTGCCCTGCGGGCACCAGCTCCTCCTCGATGCGGCACAGCGAGAGCATGGCCTCGCGCAGAGCGAAGGTGGCGGCCGGGCCGACCTTGAGGATGGCGAAGTGGTCGCGCACCATGCCGTGCAGCGCGCTTTCGCGCTGGTAGTCGGTGGAGTGGGCCTCGAACACCAGGCCGGGCTGGCCGGCCACAAAGGCGGACAGCTCGGCCGCCTGCGCGGCGTCGTAGTGCTGGATATGGCTATGGTCGAAGTCCACGCCGGGCTGCACCACCATGGCCACCACGCGGCGCCAGGCGGCGTTCAGACCGGCGTCCAGGAAGGCTTTGCGGTGCACTTCCAGCGTGCGCGCCGCCGCAGCGGGCGAGGTGACGGCGCCGGCCTTGGCGAGTTCTGCTTCGCCGCCTGGAATCGGCACTTCGGTGCCGATCACATACACCGGGGGCGGCAGGCCCGCCTGTCCGGCGGCCGCTTCCGCCACCAGGGCCAGGCGCACCGAGCGCGCGGCGATGGTTTCGTCGCTGAGCACTGCCGGGTCGTCGGCGCAGCGCATGCTGCAATCGAGGTGGATCTTGTGGAAGCCCGCCGCCGCGTAGGCCGCGATCAGCGTGTCCGCGTTCTGCATGGCGGTGCTTGCGTCCAGGTGCTGCCAGGCGTTGGGGCCGAGATGGTCGCCGCCCAGCACCAGCATCTCCTGCGGAAAATCTTCTTCGCGCGCCATCTCCATCACGTAGCGGTGGAAGACGGCGGGCGTCATGCCGGTGTAGCCGCCGAACTGGTCCACCTGGTTGGAGGTCGCCTCCACCAGCAGCAGCGTGCCGTAGGAAGACGCCACCTTCATCGCTGCGCGCAGCACCAGCGGGTGGCTGCAGCACACGCTGTACAGGCCGGCGGCCTCGCCGCGCCGGTGGGCTGCCACAACGTTCTGGATGGGGGATGCAGGTATGGTCATGGTGCTCACGCTGTCCTTGTTTGGTTGAGTGCCTGGTCTTCCAGCAACTGCCTGGCCAGCAGTGCCGCGCCGCGCGCGCCGCCCGCGTCGCCGAAGCGCGGCGGCAGGATGGGCGGTGTCTGCACGCCGGCGAACAGGTGGCGGCGCATGGCGCCCGGCAGGCGGTCGTACAGGTGGGCCAGCTGGGACAGGCCGCCACCCAGCACGATGGCGTGCGGGTCCAGCGTAATCACCAGCGTGGCGAGCGCATGGCCCAGCAGGTCGAGATGCACGGCCAGGGTCTGCTCGGCGATCTTGTCGCCGGCCTGCGCGCGCGCGGCGATGGCCAGCGGAGCGTCCCCTGCTCCGCCGAAGTGTGCATGCAGCTTGCTCATGCCGGGGCCGGACACGTAGCGTTCCATGCAGCCGCTGCGGCCGCATGGGCAGTCGAGTATGGGCACGGCGTGCTGGATCAGCAGCGCTGCGGGCACGGGCCAGTGGCCCCATTCGCCCGCAATGCCGTTCAGCCCGC
Source organism: Pseudoduganella aquatica (assembly GCF_020865585.1). Classification (NCBI taxonomy): domain Bacteria; kingdom Pseudomonadati; phylum Pseudomonadota; class Betaproteobacteria; order Burkholderiales; family Oxalobacteraceae; genus Pseudoduganella; species Pseudoduganella aquatica. The sequence goes on along the minus strand of NZ_CP086370.1, from coordinate 5,950,606 downwards.
GCAGCAGGCGGCCTTCCACGCAGTAGCCGCCCCCCGCGCCGGTGCCGATAATGGCGCCGAACATGCTGGGCAGACCCTGCGCCGCGCCGCCTTGCGCTTCGGACAGCGCGAAGCACTGGCAGTCGTTGCCGATGGCGACGGGGCGCTGCAAAGCCTCCTGCAGCGCGGACACCACCAGGCGGCCGTTCAGCGCGGGCACATTGGAGCTGAGCTGGCGGCCGGTGGCGCTGTCGATAATGCCGGGCAGGCCTATGCCTGCGGGCGCGCGCCGGCCCAGCGCCGCATCGCCGCGCTGCACCAGCGCCACGACGGCTTGCACGAAGGCGTCGAAGTCGGTGCCGGGCGTGGCGATGCGTTCACGGTGGACTTCGGCCAGGCCGCCGTCATCCTTGTACGCCACCAGCTCTATCTTGCTGCCGCCGATGTCGATGCCGTGGAAGCCCATGCCTGTGCCCTCGTGCGCTGGTTCAGAATTCATCATGGCGGTAAATGGTGACGCCCTGCACAACACGGTTGACCGTGCCGCCGGTGAATGGATTGTCCGGCCGCAGCTGCAGCAGCGCGGACTGGTGCAGCGCGTACTGCTGCGCCATCAGCAGCCACAGTGGCGCCAGCCAGGCGTCGGTCAAGGCCGCAGCGGAGGATGCCGGCGCGGCGATGGCGATATCGGTGGCCTCGCCCCCGTCCACGCCGAAGCCCACGGTCAGGCAGCGGCCCGCCACCTGGTCGCGGCGCAGCTCAAGAAGCAGGTCGTGTTCGTATTTGCGCGCCAGCGGCTTGGCGCTGCGGAACAGCACCACCAGCGTCTCCGCGTCGAGCATGGCTTTCGGGCCGTGGCGGAAGCCGAGCGGGCTGTTGGCGACGGCCAGCACGCGGCCGCCGGTCAGCTCCAGTATCTTCAGCGCGGCTTCCTTCGCCAGCGCCTCCAGCGGGCCGCTGCCCAGGTAGACCACGCGCGACACCGGCTGCGCACCCAGCGCGGCCAGCGGCGCCACCCATGTTTGCAGCGCCTGTTCGGCCAGCGCGGCCAATTGCTCCAGCTTGTCCAGCTGCGGCTCGCGGCCCAGCACGGACAAGGCGGCCAGCAGCATGCAGGTGAAGCTGCTGGTCATGGCGAAACCACGGTCGCAGCTGGAGGCGGGCATCAGCAGATTGCAGGTGGCGGCGTCGTTCGCGCCTTGCTGCGCCAGCTGCCCGGCCGCATTGCAGGTGATGTTGAGGAAGCGCGCGCCCGGCACCAGGTCGCGCAGCAGGCTCACGGCCGCCGTGCTTTCAGGGCTGTTGCCGCTGCGGGCGAAGGAGACCAGCAGCGTAGGCGCGTCCGCTTCCAGATACAGCTCGGGGTGGGTGAGCAGGGTGGTGGTGGCCACGGCGCGCACTTGCGCAGGCCAGGCGGCGTTCAGTTCGTCCGCAATGATTTCCCCCGCATAGGCCGAACTGCCCGCGCCGGTGAGGATCACGCGCTGGCGCGGATCGTCCAGGCAGGCGCCGAGGAAGGCCGCCACGCGCGCCTGTTCGGCTGCCAGGCCGGCGGCCAGTTCGCGCCACATGGCTGGCTGGTGGACGATTTCTTCGGCGGTATCGAGGCCGCCGATGTCACGCCAGTCTTGGCTGGCACGCTGCAGTAGGGTAGTCATCGAAAGTTTTTCAGGTTGAAGTCATGAAAATGGTAAGGTTTAATTTTCGTTCTGTCAAACTCGAAAGATAAAAAGAAAGTTCCTGTGGCGCAATTTGACTATATTTCAGCCCATCAGGCAGCGGGATGTGGATCTTTTACTACGAAATAGAAAGTTTGTGGCGAATATAGATCGCAATACGAAAGATAATTTAATAAAAATTCGCATTTATTCTTTCTTTTTGTTGACCTTGTTTGTTTTTATTCCTAGAGTGGCTTCACAAGAAACAGAAAAATCTTTCGATTTGCTGATACAACAACTGTCATATAAGGGAGAGAACAGCATGCATCCACAACGAGACATAATGCACCGCTTTGAGCTGAAGGACGGCGCCGCAGCGGTATTGCTGGCGCTGGCCGTGGGCGGCGCGGCGCCGGCCTGGGCGCAGTCCAACGCCACCACCACCATCTTCGGCGAGGTGGCGTCTCCCGCCGGCGCCACCGTGGTGCTGGAAAACCTGGACACCGGCGTCAAGCGCACGCTGACTCCCGACGCGGCCGGCCGCTACGTGGCCAACTCCATGCCGCCGGGCCGCTATGCCGCCCGCGTGCTGCGTGGCGGCGCGGTGGCGGCGTCGCGGGAAGTGGAGGCGGTGATCGGCTCGGGCGCGGAAGCAAACTTCGGCGCCGTGGAGAACGCCGCCACCGTGGTGGTGCGCGCCAGCCGCAACCCTATCGACGTATCGAACACCAATAACGGCGTGGTCTTCACCGCCAAGGAGCTGAAAGCGCTGCCGGTGGCCAGCGACGTGGCGGCCGTGGTGCAGCTCACGCCCGGCGTATCGCGCGGCACCAACAGCCAGTACGGAAGCGCGCCGCAGATCGGCGGCTCAGGCCAGTCCGAAAACGCCTTCTATCTGAACGGCTTCCCGATTACGAACATCCTCACGCAGGTGGGCGCGTCCGAACTGCCCTTCGGCGCCATCTCGAATATGCAGGTGCTGTCCGGCGGCTACGGCGCGGAGTTCGGCCGCTCCACGGGCGGCGTGGTCAACATCACCAGCAAGAGCGGCGGCAACAAGTTTGAGTTCGGCGGCAAAGTCGCCACCGTCCCTGGGCGCCTGAAAGGCTCGCCGGAGGACACCTACTATCCCCGCACCGGCGCCCATCCGGACACGGACGGCAAGCTGCTGTTCCGCAATCACGACAACAGCAGCACCAGCAAGGTGGCGGGCCTGTACGGCAGCGGTCCGCTGATCCGCAACAAGCTGTTTGCCTTCGTCGCGCTGGAGCGCACCAAGACCGATTCTGAATCGGTAGGGGCCTCCAGCGACGCCACCGCCAAAACGCTGCTCACCGGCTGGAACACCAGCGAATCCAAGGTGGACCGCTACCTGGCCAAGCTCGATTACAACCTGACCGAGGACCATCACTTCGAGTACACCAAGCTGTACGACCGCACCCGCAGCAGCAGCCGCGCCTACGGCTACAGCTATGCCACCGGGCAGCACGACAACGTGCCGGGCAACGCGGGCGAATCCACGCGCAACTGCTGCGGCGCCTCGGCTGCACCGGGCGCCAATCTCGACATATTCAAATACACCGGCTACCTCACCGACGACCTGACCGTCACCGCGCTGTACGGCAAATCGCGCACCAGCCACGGCCGCACGCCGAACGGCTACGATCCCAAGCTGGCGCAGACCGCCGGCGGCACCACCGTGCAGGTCCCAGGCCTGAACTACCCGAACCCGCAGTCCGTTACCGGCAACCTGGTGGACCCGGCATCGGGCGACCGCCAGACTGCCAAGCGCCTGGACGTGGAATACAAGCTGGGCAAGCACTCGCTGCGCGGCGGTATCGACCGCATCGACGTGGAATCCGTGGTCGGCTTCATGCTGGCCGGCGGCTACCGCTGGACCTACCGCAAAGCCAGCGATCCCACGCGCGCCATCAACGGCGCCTTCGAAACCCCGGCGCAGGGCGGTGGCTACGGCACGCAGGGCTACTACGTGAGCCGCGACTATTACAGCAACCTGGCGCGCCCCACCAGCGAACAGTCGGCGCAATACATCCAGGACCACTACCAGGTGACCGACCGGGTGCTGCTGGACCTGGGGCTGCGCCGCGAACAATTCACCAACTACACCAGCACGGGCGACGCCTTCATCTCCCAGCGCAGCATGATAGCGCCGCGCCTGGGCGCCACCTGGGACTACCACGGCGACAGCTCGCTCAAGTTCTCGCTGAACGCGGGCCGCTACCACTTGCCGGTGCCGTCCAACCTGTCGTCGAATATGGCCGCGCCGTTCACGTCCACCAGCGAATTCTTCACCTACACCGGCGTGGACCAGGCCACCGGGGCGCCTACCGGCCTGCACGCCATCAGCAAGCCGTATTCGGCCAACAACGCCTACGGCCAGAGCCGCGATGCGCGCGAAGTCACGGCCATCGGCCTCAAGCCGCTGTCGCAGGACGAAATCACCATGGGCTTTGAGCGTGCCTTCAGCCAGCAGTGGGTGGCCGGCGCCAGCGTTCAGTACCGCCGCCTGAACGACACCAACGACGATACCTGCGACCAGCGTCCCATCGACGCCTGGGCCGCGCGCAACAAGGTGGACACCTCGCACTGGGGCGGCTTCCAGTGCGCCATCATCAACCCCGGCCGCGACGGCAACCTGATGATAGACTTCGCCGACGGCAAGGGGCTGCGCCGGGTGGACATCACGGCAGCGGACTGGGGCAATCCGAGGCCGGACCGCAGCTACCGCGCGCTGCACCTGTCGCTGGAGCATCCGCTCAGCAGCGGCTGGTACGGCAAAGTGACCTACACGCTGTCCAGGCTGAAGGGCAATATGGAAGGCCAGACCGACACCAATGGCGGCGGCGACGTGGGCCTGACCGTCAGCGACGACCACAAGGAGCTGATGTACAACGCCTACGGCTACCTGCCGGGCGACCATCGCCACGCCGTCAAGGCCTACGGTTTCGTGCAGGCGCTGCCTGAGTTGAACGTGGGCGCCAATCTGACGCTGCTGTCGGGCGCGCCCCGCAATTGCATAGGAGAGCTGCCGGACGCGCTGCGCTTCGACCACGACTACGGAGCGGCCTACTTCTACTGCAACGGCAAGCCCACGCCGCGCGGCACCCAGGGCCGGCTGCCGTGGCAGGCCACGCTGGATCTGAACATGGTCTACCTGCCACGCTTTGCCAAGGGCCTGAGCCTGAAGGCCGACGTGTTCAATGTGTTTGACCGCCAGAGCATCACCCGCTATAACGAAACCCGTGAAGACGGCGGCGCCATCGCGCGCAACTACCTGCAAGTGACCGGCCGCACGGCACCGCGCTCGGTGCGCCTTACCGCGGAATACGCATTCTAAGAGGAACAGCATGAATCAAATGAAACGACGAGACTTCCTGACCGCCGGCGCAGCGCTGCTGGGCAGTGCGCTGCTGGCGCCAAGCGCTTTCGGCGCGAGCCGTGAACGCGTGCGCGTCGGCATGATAGGCACCGGCATGCGCGGCCAGGTGCTGCTGCAGGAACTGCTGCGCCGCGACGACGTGGAAGTGGCCGCGCTGTGCGACATCGAACCCATCATGCTGGGCAAGGCGCTGGCGCAGGTGGAGAAATTCGGCAAGCCGCGTCCCGCCACCTTCGGCGAGGACGGCGACAAGCACGCCTACCGCCGCCTGCTGGACGGCGCCAAGGTCAAGGGCGGCAAGCTCGACGCCGTCATCATCGCCACGCCGTGGGAATGGCACGCGCAGATGTCCATCGAGGCCATGCAGGCCAAGGTGCCGGTTGGCTGCGAAGTGGTGGCCGGCGTCACGCTGCAGGACCACTGGGACGTGCTCAACGCGCAGCTCAAGTCCGGCACGCCTTATATGCTGCTGGAGAACGTGTGCTTCCGCCGCGACGTGATGGCGGTGCTGCAGATGGTGCGTTCCGGCCTGTTCGGCGAACTGGTGCACCTGCAGGGCGGCTACCAGCACGACCTGCGGGCCGTGAAGTTCAACAACGGCGATCCGGCCAAGCCTTACGGCAGCGGCCTGGAATTCGGCGCCAAGGGCTGGTCCGAGGCGCGCTGGCGCACGGAGCACTCGGTGCGCCGCAACGGCGAGCTGTATCCCAGCCACGGCATCGGCCCCTGCGCCATGTACACCAATATCAACCGGGGCAACCGCTTCACGCGCATCAACGCCTTCGCCACCAAGGCGCGCGGCCTGCACGACTACATCACCAAGCAGCCGGGCGGCGCGCAGCATCCGAGCGCGAAGACGGAATTCAGGCTGGGCGACGTGGTCACCACCACGCTGGCCTGCGAGAACGGCGAAACCATTTTGCTGCAGCACGACACTTCGCTGCCGCGCCCTTACTCGCTGGGCTTCCGCGTGCAGGGCACGGACGGGCTGTGGATGGATGTGAACCACTCCATCCATATCGAGGGCAAGAGCAAGCCGCACCAGTGGGAGGACTTCCAGGCCTACCAGGACAAGTACGACCATCCGCTGTGGCGCAAATACGCATCGCGCGCGGAAGGCGCGGGCCACGGCGGCATGGACTTCTTCGTTATCCACGCCTTCATCGAGGCGCTGAAGGCCGAGGCGCCGATGCCGATCGATATCTACGACGCGGTGACGTGGAGCGCCATCACGCCGCTGTCCGAGCAGTCCATCGCGCAAAACTTCCAGACGCTGGACTTCCCGGACTTTACCAACGGCCAGTGGCGCACGCGCAAGCCAATCTTCGCTCTGTAAGGACGGATGGCGATTGCGTAGGGCGGGTTAGGACGCAGTCCGTAACCCGCCAAACCGTCAGCGGAAGGCGTAGCTCGCGTTGGCGTAGAAGCGCCGGCCGCGCGGGTCGGTGTAGCTTGGGTCGTAGCCCGAGATGAAGAAGTAGGCCTGGTTGGAGTACGGCGGGCTCTTGTCGAACATGTTCTGCACGCCCACGCGCAGCTTGAGCGAAGACGTCGCCGCATACGCCGCCGACATATCCCACAGCGAATACGCCTTCACCTTGTTGGCCGCCACCACGCTGCCGTCGTCGATATTGATGGCCGAGTTCTGGTCGTCATACCCGCTGTAGAAGGTGTTGGACAGGCTGGCCGACAGCGGACCCTGGTCCCAGTCGAACGACACCGTGTGCCGCCAGCGCTGCACCACGCTGTCGGTCACGAACTTGTTCAGATTGCTCACATAGGCGTCGCCCGGGCTGTTCTGGATTTTGGAGGTCAGCACATACGTGCCGTTCAGGCGCCCGCCGAAGCGGCCCACCGCCGTGTTCACGCCGCTCAGGTTGATGGCCAGATCCAGCCCCTTGGCCAGCTGCGCGCCGCGGTTCTCCTTGCGCAGTTCGATATAGTCGATCAGGCCGTCCTCGTCGCGGTGCACCAGCTTGCCGTACTTTTCCAGGTTGCCGAGAATGACGTCGTCGCCGATTTCGCTGATCAAATCCGTGCGCTTGATGTTCCAGTAGTCCAGCGTCAGATTCAAGTTGCGGCTGGGCGCGAAGGCGGCGCCCAGCGAGAGCTGGCGGCTGCGCTCGGGCTTCAGCTTGGTGTTGCTGTAGCGGCGCGTGTCCCAGTTGTCCGCGCAGTCGGAATAGTTGTTGTCGACTGTGGCGCAGTAGGCCGGGTCGGGCAGCGTGGCGGTCTGGCTGTAGACGGTGGGACGGAACAGGTCCGTCATGGACGGCGCGCGGAAGCCGCGTCCGGCCGAGGCGCGCAGCAGCAGTTCGGAGGTGGGGCGGTAGCTCACGCCGGCCTTGGGACTGGCCGCCCCGCCCACCACCTGGTAGTGGTCGTAGCGGCCGGAGAGCTGGGCTTCCCACTGTTTGGCGAACGGCATCAGCAGTTCGCCGTACACGCCGGCGATATTGCGCTTGTCGCTGGTGGGCTTGCCGCCTTCGGGCGCCGCGTCGTTGTTGATGTTGTCGCTCAGGAGCAGGGCCGAGGGCGTGAAGTCGGTGCGTTCGCGCCGCGCCTCGCCGCCTATGGCCAGCGCCAGGTCGCCGCCGGCCATGGGCATCAGCGCGCGCGAGAACTTGAAGTCCACCGAGTCCATGGTGCCGCGCGCATGGCGCACGTCGTCGTTCACCTGGATGCTGTTGAGCAGCGCCACGCCCGCCGGGCTGGAAGGCCCGAAGGGGTTGATGCGGCCGTCCGCTATGCCTTCCAGCAGCTCGTTGTAGAGCACATAGCCGTGCGTGTCCTTGTCCTTCACGGTGTTCACGCTGTGGTTCAGCGCCACGTCGTAGTCCCAGCCGCCCAGCACGCCGGTAACGCCGGCCACGAAGCGCACGCCGTCGCTGGTCAGTTCGCTGGTGCGGCGGCCGGCTTCGTTCAGGCGCATGCGCACTTCCAGCTCGCCGGGAATGTCGTCGTCCAGCTGATCCAGGCCGGTGTTGGCCAGCTGCGGCACCTTGCGGTAGTCGATATAGCCGGTCACGCGCGCGGACGAGCCCACGTAGTGCGTCTTGGCGCGGCTCAGCGACGCTTCCGCGTAGAGCTGGTGGCCGCCGTCCAGGCGCAGCACGCCCCGGCTCAGCACACTGGCTTTTTCGGACTTGGGAAACAGCTCGGTGTCGCCCATGTAGTTATAGGTGCAGGCGTCCACGCCGCCAGTGCCGGCCGGCAGGTAGACGTTGGCGGGCGGCGCGCAGCCCGGCACCGACAGGTTGATCTGGCGGTTGGTAATGGGCTTGCCGTTGATCTTGAAGCCGATGTCCTGCAGATGGTCGCGCTGGGCGGAGGTCAGGCGGATATTGGCAGGGCTGGTGAAGCTGGACAGCAAATGGCCCAGGCGCTGCTCGATCTGCAGTTCCGGGATAAAGCTGCGCTGCGAGGTGCTCAGCGAGTTGGTGCGCTGGTAGTCCAGCACCGCGAAGACGTTGTAGCCGTCGCGCGCAATGTCGCCGGTGCCGGCGGCGATGCTGGCGGTGCGCTTGCCGGCGCCGCCTTCGCGCGTGCCGAGCACGTAGGCGTTCAGTTCCAGGCCCTGGAAGTCCTTGCGGGTGATGAAGTTGATCACGCCGCCGATGGCGTCGGTGCCGTACAGCGAGGAGGCGCCGTCCAGCAGCACTTCCACGCGCTGCAGCGCGGCGGCGGGGATGTTGTTCAGGTCCACGCCGCTGTCGTCGCCGGGCGAGGCGAAATTGGCCATGCGGCGGCCGTTCAGCAGCACCAGGGTGGACGAGGTGCCGATGCCGCGCAGGTTGGCGCTGTTGAAGCCGCGCTGGTCGCCGCCCACGTTGATGCTGGCGCCGTCGGTCAGCCCGCCGCTGTTGGCGGCGATGCGCGTCATCAGTTCGGCGGCGGTGGTGACGCCGGCTTTTTCAATCTCGGCGCGCGTAATGATCTGCACCGGCAGCGAGGTTTCCGCTTCCAAGCGCTTGATGGCCGAGCCGGTGATTTCCACCGTGGCCATGGGCGCTTGCTGCGCCAGCGCGGGCCAGGCTGCGCCGGCGGCGGCGATCGCCGCGCCGGCCAGCAAGGTTGCACGGACCGCGCGGGCGGTGGTTTTCAGCCTGGTGTTCATCTGCTCTCCCCATGTATTTTTGCCATTGTTGGCTAGATCGTCTTAATACACAAGTAAAGCAGCCCGGCCGGGAGGCCGGGTGTTGCTGAAATGCGGGTCAGTAGCTGCTGATCGGCGTGGGCTGGCCGTTCTTGAAGGTGAAGATGGTGACCGGCGATTCCTTCATGTCGCCCTTGGCGTCGAAGGCATAGGTGCCGGCCACGCCCTTGTAGGAACCGGACGAGATCACCGCGCCCACCTTGGCCGGGTCGAGCGAATTCGCTTTCTGCATGGCCTGCGCGTACATCATGGTGGCGTCGTAGTAGGAGGCGGCGTAGACGTCGGCGTCGCGGTTGTAGCGCTTCTTGAACGCGGCCTTGAACTGCGGGCCGCTGGCGGCCTTGTCCAGGATGGCGCCGCCCTGCGAGCACAGCACGTTGTCGGCCACGGCGTCGCCGCCCAGTTTGCCCATTTCGGCGGTGCAGATGGTGTCGCCGCCCAGCAGCTTGGCGGTGATGCCCAGCTGTTTCATCTGGCGCGCCATCGGGGCGCCCTGCGGCGCGTAGCCGCCGAAGAAAATGGCGTCCACTTTCTTCGGTTTCAGCTTGGTCAGGATGGCGGTGAAGTCGAAGGCCTTGTCGGTGGTGAACTCGTGGCCGGCTACGGTCATGCCGGAGGCCTTGGCCTGCTTCTTGAATTCTTCTGCCACGCCCTGGCCGAAGGCGGTGCGGTCGTCGATCACGGCCACGGTCTTGAACTTCAGTTCCTGCGCGGCGTACATGGCCATTTTCGAGCCCAGCTGGGTGTCGCTGGCGTTCACGCGGTACAGGCCCTTGTAGCCCTGCTGCGTGATTTTCGGATTGGTGGCCACGGTGGAGAAGATCACGCCGGCGTCGTTGTAGGCGCGCGAGGCGGGGATGGCCACGCCGGAGTTATAGGGGCCGACCACGTATTTCACGCCGCTGTCGATGAATTTCTGCGCCACCTGCACGCCCGCTTTCGGGTCGCCCTGGTCGTCCTCGGACTGCAGCTCGAACTTGATCTTCTTGCCGGCCACGGTGATGGGCTTGGCATTCAGCTCCTCCACCGCCAGGCGGGCGCCGTTTTCATTGTCCTTGCCGGAAAAGGCCTGCGGGCCGGACAGCGGGCCGCTGTGGCCGATTTTGACGATGGCGTCTTGCGCCGCTGCGGTGCTCATGGTGCCGATGGCGCTGATGGCGCCCAGCAGGGCCAGTGCGCCCGTGGTCAGTTGCAAATTCATTGTGTCTCCTTGTGGGTCGATATGCGCGTGCATTATCGCCAAGTGGGCAGGGCAGGGCAACTGAAACTTGGCGCGGTGTTAGTGCAGTTTCAGCGCTGCGCGAGCCTGCGCTGGCGCGCCAGGGCGGTGTTGATGCGGTCGATCAGGCCGTCGTCGCGGCTGCGGGCGATGGCGAAATGCATGCCGTTTTCCACCTGCACAGGCTTGGGCAGCACGGCCAGGCGCACGCCGGGCGGCAGCGCCAGTTCCTTCAGGTAGGGCTGGATGAACTGCGCCAGCGCCGCCTCGATGTCGGCCGGGCTTTCGCCGGAGGGCTGGTAGAGCAGCAGCGCGTCCACCCGTTTCAGCAGCAGGCGCTGGAGGCGCGTGGCGCGCGAGGCGATGTCCTCGTCCACCTTGAACAGCTTGTTGTTGCGGGCGATTTCGAATTCGTCGCTGTAGCTGTAGCCACGCACCGCGCCTACGGTTTTGCCGCGCAGGTCGGCCATGCTGCGGAAGGGGAAGGTGGCGTCGCTGCGCGTCACCAGCCATAGCGTGTTGCTGGAGGCCGCGTCGGAATAGCGCAGTTCGCGCAGGCGGTCGGCGCTCTTGGGCAGGGCGAAGATCAGGCCGTCGCCGTCGCGCGCGTGGCGCTCGGCGCGCGGCCAGGGATAGGCCTTGATCTCGAAGCTGATGTTCAGTTCCTGCTCGAGGTAGCTGAACAGCTTGCGGCGCCATGGCTTGAGGGGCTGCTGCCGGCCGGCCAGGTCCAGCGTGTCGCCCAGCAGCAGCGTCACCGTCTGCGGCGGCGGCCGCCCGGCGGGGTCTGCCACCGCCATCCTGGCTGGCATGATGCAAGCAAGTGCGCCAGTTAGCAGAAAATTACGCTTGCTGAAATTCGCCATGCAGGGACGCTCGTGTGTTCCGTCGACGGCTGATTATTGCAGAAATCGGCGGGCAGGTGCAGCTTTGCGGCGCGCAGTGGCTGGTCAGCGCGTGGTCCTTGTGGTGTCGCCGCCACCGCTGTCGGCTGGCTGTACAGGAGTGACTGCCGTCACTGGCGCGGCGCGGCCGACATTGTCGGCGGCTGGTGCAGGTATGGGCGCGCGGGCCCCGGCGGCGGCTGCGATGTTGGCGGAATTGTATGCTGCGATGGCTGCGGCGAGGGCGGGATCGGCGGCATTCGGGACAGGGTTGCCGCTGGCTTCGCGCGCGGCGGCAAGGCGCCGGGCCTCGGCAGTGCGCGCGGCGTCTGCGCGTTGCTCCACCGCGCGTTGCTCGGCGGCGGCTTGCGCGGAACGGAGGTCGGCGGCGCGTTCCTCCGCAGCCTGGATTGCGTCAATCTCCTCCGACTGGGCTGGCTGCTCCTGAGCCGGGACGCGCTGTGTATCAAGCCGGTCCGCGAGGATGGCGCGGGCGGTCGCTGCATCCTGGCGCTGCGCCGCCAGCCGTTCGTCTTCCATACGGTCTGCCAGTGCGCTGGCGGCCTGGTCCTGCTCGCGGGTGCTGGCCAGTTGGCGCGCCTCGGCAGCGCGGTTGGCGGCAAGGCGATCGGCCTGGGTCTCCGGCAGGACGTTGCCGGCCTGCTCGCCGATTACCCGCCGCGCCACCTCAAGCTGCTGCTGGCGCAACTGCTCGGCCGGCGTGAGTGCTGGAGCGCTGACGCTGATGGCGTCCCGCAAAGCCTGATCGTTGATCTGGAGCTGGGAGAAGGCGGTTTCCGCCTGGAGCGCTGCCGACGCCGAAGTGGCCAGCGCAGCTTGCGCGCTCTGCGTGGCCTGCGCCGCTTGCTGGGCCGCCTGCGCCGCCGCCGTAATCTGGCGCGCCAGCGTGGTACCCACCGTGTTGAACTGCTCGTTCGTCTGCGTCAGCAGCTTCAGGGTGCCGTCACGGTCCAGCTGGAAGGCTGCCTCCAGCACCTGTTTGTTCACGTTCAGCGATTCGCTGATGGACTCGGGCGCCAGCGGATCCAGCGTCACGCCGATGGATGCCAGTGTCGTGGCGCTGAAAGGCGTAGTGGGGCGCGCTGCCGCGCCTTGCTGCCGCAGGCTGTCCGCCAGGCGTTGGGCCAGCGTGGAGGCGCCGTTTTCATCTTTCAGCAAGGGCGTCAGGCTGCTGGAAACCGGCGGCAACTGGTTGAAGGCCTGCCGTATCGCCTCGGCCGCGTCGTTGAGCAGCGCCAGTTGCGCCTCGCCGGGCAATGCTTCGTCACGCGCGCCTTGCAGCTCAAGCAATTGCCGGCGCGACAGCGCCACTGTCGACAGGAATTGCCCCAGGTCGGAAAACTCGACGGTGGCAGCCAGGGGCTGAACATTCGCCGCGACGGCTTCCGCCGCGCTGGCTTCAGGCGCGGAACTGATGGGCAGGACGGGGGAAGTGGCGGCGGTATTGTCCGCGTTGGAAATGGGGGGCAGCATGGCTTCACCTTGCGGGATGTCAGGGACAGTCCCGCGAGGATGCGCCCTTGCGCCGCCGCCGTCTGTGGGCTGGCGAACACAAGGGCGGCTTGCTTCAGCTCACCATCAGTTTCACGGACTTCAACTCCACGCTGTTCGGTCCCGCGTGAATGGTGAACGATCCCGGCTCGACCACGCGCTTCATGTCCATATTGAAGAACCACAGGTCGGACGGCTTGATGTCGAAGCTCAGCGTTTTCGCCTCGCCCGGCGCCAGCGTCACGCGCTTGAAGGCCTTCAGCTCCAGCACCGGCCGCGTGACGGAACTCACGTCGTCGCGGATGTAGATCTGCACCACTTCGTCGCCCTGCACGGCGCCGGTGTTGCGCACCTCGACCGAGACCTGGGTGGACTCGCCCGCGCGGATGCTTGCCCTGGACAAGCGCGGCTCGGAGATCGCAAAGGTGGTGTAGCTGAGGCCAAAGCCGAAGGGATACAGCGGCTTGGTGGAGCCGTCGATATAGCCGCGCCGCGCGGATGGCTTGTGGTTGTAAAAGATGGGCAGCTGGCCCACGCTGCGCGCGATCGACACCGGCAGCTTGCCGCCCGGATTGGCGCGGCCGAACAGCAGGTCGGCCGCAGCGTGGCCGGTTTCCTGGCCCAGGTACCAGCCCTCGATCAGCGCCGGCGCGCGCTCGGCCAGCAGGTTGACCGACAGCGGGCGGCCGTTCAGCAGGAACACCACGGTGGGCTTGCCCAGGTCGAAGATGGCTTGCGCCAGTTCGTTCTGCTGGCCCAGCATGTCCAGCGTTTCGCGGTCGCCCAGGTGGGTGTCGGCCCAGGCCTCGCGGCTGGTCTGCTCGTTGTCGCCCAGGACCATCACGATGGTGTCGGCCGTCTTGGCCGCTTCCAGCGCTTCGGCGATCAGGCGCGCGTTCTTTTCCCTGGGCGTGAACACGATCTCGTCCGCGCCCCACACGCGGCTTTCGGTGATGCGCACGGCCTCGGCGTAGGCCAGTTCGAAGCCGTGCTTCTCGCTCTCCGCCTTCAGGCCCTCGTAGATGGAGGCCACGTGGCGCGGCACATCCGAGTAGCCGCCGATGGGCGTGTCCTTGGCGTGGGTGCCGAGCAGCAGCAGCTTGCCCACTTTCTTCGGGTCCAGCGGCAGCACGCCCTTGTCGTTCTTCAGCAGCACGGCCGAGCGGCAGGCCGTCTCGCGCGCCAGCGCCACCGCGTCCGGCGTGGCGGTCAGGCTGTCGGCCGCTTTCACGTCCGCATACGGGTTTTCAAACAGGCCGGCCTGGAACTTCAGTTCCAGGATACGGGCCACGATGGCGTCGATTTCCGCCACCGACACGTGCTTCTCCTTCACCAGCGCGGCCAGTTCCTTGTATCCGAAACCGTCAGGCGTTTCGATGTCCACGCCGGCCTTGATGGCGCGCAGCGCCGCTTCCTTGGGCGTGGCGGCCAGCTTGTGGCGGGTGATGAGTTCCTTGATGCCCAGGTAGTCGGACACCATCACGCCCTTGAAGCCCCATTCCACGCGCGCCACCTGGTTCAGCAGCCAGCGGTTGGCGTGCGAGGGCACGCCGCCGATCTCGTTATACGACGGCATGATGGCCGCCACATTGGTTTCCTTCACCAGCTTTTCAAACGGCGGGAAGAATTCCTCGCGCAGCGTGCGCTCGGTGATTTCGGCCGGGCCGATATTGGTGCCGCTTTCCGGCTGGCCGTGGCCCGTCATGTGCTTGAGCGTGGTGTAGACCTTGTCCCTGGCCAGCTGCTTGCCCTCGCCCTGGAAGCCCAGCACGGCGGCCTTGCCCATTTCGCCGCACAGGTGCGGGTCTTCGCCGTAGGTTTCCTCGATGCGGCCCCAGCGCGGTTCGCGCGCCACGTCCACCACCGGCGCCAGCGCGAAGTTGGCGCCGCGCGCGCGCATCTCGCGCGCCGCCACGGAGAACACCTTGCGCACCATGTCCGGATCAAAAGAAGAAGCCAGCGCAATCGACTGCGGGAAGCTGGTGGCATCGCGCGCTGCGTAGCCGTGCAGCGCTTCCTCGTGCGTGAACATGGGGATGCCGAGGCGGGTCTGCTCCATCGCCCATTTCTGCGCGGCGTTCACATAGGTGGCCGTCTCCAGCGCGTTGCGGTTGATGCGGCGGCCGTCGTCGCCCGCAGCCACGGCCTTCTTGGCCTGGCCCACGCGATCCGAGGGACGGCCCAGCATGCCGATGCCGTTCGGGTAGTTGCGGCTGGCCTGCTCGGGGGAGAAATTGCCCTGGCCGTCCTCGATGTTTTTCTTGTCCTGCCAGATGCACTGCATCTGCTCGATTTTCTCTTCCAGCGTCATGCGGGACAGCAGGTCTTGCACGCGCTTGGCCACCGGCGCGGCGGGGTTTTTGTACGGCGGTACTGCTGCGGCGAAGGCCATGGGCGCGGGAAGGGCGGCCAGACCCGCCAGGCCTCCTGCGGTGGACAGGAATTGCCTGCGGTTTTTGCTCATTGCCTTTGTCTCCGTTATGGTTTTTTAGTTTTAACGCTTGGCCGAGCGCGTGCTGACGTCTATCCACACGGCCAGCGTGAGGATGAAGCCTTTGACGATCATCTGCCAGTAGGTGTCCACGTCCAGCATGGACATGCCGTTATCGAGGCTGGCCATCACCAGCGCGCCAATCAGCGCGCCGTACACGGTGCCGGAGCCGCCGCGCATGGAGGTGCCGCCGATGAAGCAGGCCGCGATCGCATCCAGTTCGCCCGAGGTGCCGGCCGAAGGCGAGCCCGCCGCCAGGCGCGCCGTGTTGATCACGCCGGCCAGCGCGCACATCAGGCCCATGATGCCGAAGATCCAGAGCTTGATGGACTTGACGTTGATGCCGGACAGGCGTGTCGCCTCCATATTGCTGCCCACGGCGTAGATGCGGCGGCCGAACACTGTCTGCGTGGTCATGTAGGTGAAGATGCCCAGCAGCGCGAGCAGCAGCAGCACCGGCAGCGGGATCCCTTCGTAAGAATTCAGCGTGACCACGAAAGCGGCCACGATGGCGCCGATGGCGGCCACTTTCACGCCATCGCGCCACAGCGGCGCGGTGTCCATGCCGTGCCCGGCGCGGCTGCGGCGCTGCTGCCAGGTGAGCGCCACGGCGATGGCGAACAGCGCGAGGCCGAGCAATATGCCCAGCTGCGGCGGCAGATAGCCCTGGCCCAGGTAGACCAGGTCGTCCGACACCGGCGCCACGGTGGTGCCGCCGGTTACGCCCAGCACAATGCCGCGATAGGCCAGCATGCCGCCCAGGCCCACGATGAAGGAGGGGATGCTCAGGTAGGCCGTGAGGTAGCCGTTGAACAGGCCGACCAGCAGGCCGAAGGCCAGCACCAGCAGCAGGTTGAGGGGCAGCGGCAAGTGGTGCGTCACGTCCAGCACGGCGGCCACGCCGCCCAGCAGACCGAGCAGGGAGCCGACCGAGAGGTCGATTTCGCCGGCGATGATCACCAGCGACATGCCGCAGGCGACGATGCCAGTAATGGCCATCTGGCGCATCAGGTTGGACAGGTTGCGGGGCGAGATGAAGCCGCCGTCGGTCTTCATGCTGAAGAAGCCCCAGATCAGCGCGATGGCGATCAGCAGGGCCAGCATCTTGTACTGCGTGAATAGTTTTTTGATGTTCATGGTGGTCTCTTTTTTTTTCCTGGCGGCGCTTGGCGGGTTACGCGCTTTGCGCTAACCCGCCCTACATGTTCAGGTTGCGTAGGGCGGGTTAGCGCGCGAGCGCGTAACCCGCCATGTCCGTTACGCCTGGTCCAGCGCTGCGGCCAGCACCGTTTCCTGGCTCAGGTTATCGTTGTCGAAGTTGCCGCGCAGCTGGCCTTCGCCTATCACCAGCACGCGGTCGGAGATGCCCAGCACTTCGGCCAGTTCGGACGAGACCATGATGATGGACATGCCTTGCGCAGCGAGGTCGAACATGAGCTGGTAGATCTCGAACTTGGCGCCCACGTCCACGCCGCGCGTGGGCTCGTCCAGTATCAGTATCTTCGGCTTGGTGAGCAGCATCTTGGACAGCACGGCCTTCTGCTGGTTGCCGCCGGAGAGGCCGGTGATGGGCAGGAAGGGGCTGGCGGTCTTCAGCTTGACGCTGGCGATTTCCGCCTTGATGGTCTTCAGCTCCGCTTCCTGGTCGATGCGCGTGGCACGCGCGTACTGGCCCAGCACGGACAGGGTGATGTTCTGCCCCACGCTCAGGTCCGGCACGATGCCGTGCTGCTTGCGGTCTTCCGGCACCATGGCCAGGCCGGCCTTGATGGCTTTCTGCGGCGTGCCGGTGTCCAGCTTGCGCCCATCCAGCCACACTTCGCCTTCGTGCGCGCCGGGGTAGGCGCCGAAGATGGCCGACACCAGTTCCGTGCGGCCCGCGCCCACCAGCCCCGCAATGCCGAGAATCTCGCCCTTGCGCAGCGAGAAGGAGATGTTGTCCACGCGCTTGCGCGCCGGGTTGTCCGCGTCGTAGCAGCTGATATTGCGCGCCTCGAACACCACTTCGCCCGGCGCATGCGCGCGCTGCGGGTAGAGCTGGTTCATTTCGCGCCCCACCATCTGCGCAATGATGCGGTCCACATTCATGTCGCTCATCGGCGTGGTGGCGATGTGCTGGCCGTCGCGTATCACCACGATGGTGTCGCAGATCGCTTCCACTTCGTCGAGCTTGTGCGAGATGTAGACGCAGGTGACGCCCTCCGCCTTGAGCCGGCGGATGATATTGAGCAGCACTTCGATTTCGGACGCCGTCAGCGAGGACGAGGGTTCATCCAGTATCAGCAGCTGCGCGCGCTTGTTGAGCGCCTTGGCGATCTCGATCAGCTGCTGGTGGCCGCCGCCGTACTTCTTCACCGGCTCCACCACGTTCACGTCGTGGATGTTCAGCCAGGTCAGGATCTCGGCGGCGCGGCGGTTCATGGCCGCGTAGTCCATGCGCCCGCCGGGCAGGGTGATCTCGTTGCCGAGGAAGATATTCTCCGCCACGGACAGTTCGGGCACCAGCATCAGCTCCTGGTGGATGATGACGATGCCCGCGTCCTCTGTGTCGCGGATGGACTGGGCGCGCAGCGGCTCGCCCTTCCACAGGATTTCGCCGTCCCAGGTGCCGTGCGGGTAGACCCCGGACAGCACCTTCATCAGCGTGGACTTGCCGGCGCCGTTTTCGCCGCACAGGCCGATGCACTCACCGGCCTTCATCTTGATGTCAATACCGTTTAACGCGCGCACACCGTCGAACTGCTTGACGATGCCCCTCATCTCCAGAAGATATTCAGCCATGCCGGGTCGCCGCCTGTCAGTTGGACAGCTGGGCCTTGGTGTAGAAGCCGTCTTCCACCAGCAGGTTGACGTTGGCCTTGGTCAGCGGAATGGGCTTGAGCAGCAGCGTGTCCACCTTCTTCATGCCGTTTTCATAGCTCGAGTTGTAGGCGGGCTTCTCGTTGCGCACCAGCTGCACGGCCAGCTTGGCCGCTTCGGCCGCGATCAGCTTGAGCGGCTTGTACACCGTCATCGCTTGCGTGCCGGCGATCACGCGCTTGACGGCCGCCAGGTCGGCGTCCTGGCCGGACACCGGCACCTTGCCGCCCAGTTTCTGCGCCGTCAGCGCCTGGATGGCGCCGCCGGCGGTGCCGTCGTTGGAGGCCACGATGGCGTCGATCTTGTTGCCGTTGGCGGTCAGCGCGTTTTCCACGATGGTCATCGCTTCGGCCGCGCTCCAGTCCTTCACCCACTGCTTGCCGACGATTTTGATGTCGCCCTTGTCCACCAGCGGCTGCAGCACCTTCATCTGGCCTTCGCGCAGCATCTTGGCGTTGTTGTCGGTGGGGGCGCCGCCCAGCAGGTAGTAGTTGCCCTTCGGTTTCAGCGCTACCACGCCCTGCGCCTGCAGCTCGCCGACCTTGGCGTTGTCGAAGGAGATGTAGGCGTCGATATCGGCGTTGAGTATCAGGCGGTCGTAGGAGAGCACCTTGATCTTCGCCTTCTTCGCTTCGCGGATGGCGTTGTTCAGCACCGTGGCGTTGTAGGGGACGATGACCAGCACGTCCACGCCGCGCGAGATCAGGTTCTCGATCTGGGCGATCTGGCGCTGCTCGCTGGCGTCGGCGGACTGGACGAACACCTTGGCGCCCAGCTTTTCGGCTTCGGCGTTGAAGAAGTCGCGGTCGCGGGTCCAGCGCTCCACGCGCAGATCGTCGATCGAGAAGCCGATTTTCGGATTCTTGGCGTCGGCGTGCGCGAAGCAGCTGGACAGGGCCATGACTGCGCCCGCAATTGCCGCTAGTGCTTTCAGTTTGGTGTTCATCATTGGTCTCCTAAGGTATATTTTTTTATGCGTCTTGGCGGGTTACGCGGGCGATGCCCGCTAACCCGCCCTACGTTTAATTTGCCACATCGGTACATCCGTGCTGCGTAGGGCGGGTTAGCGCCGCCAGGCGCGTAACCCGCCAGAGCCGCCTAGTGGTTATGGCGCGGCATGTTGTCCGCTACGCCGCGATACTTTACCGCCAATTCCATGCAAGCTCCGTCGTGCATCTGGCCCACGGTGGAACGGTAGATCTCCTGCCACGGCGTCTGGCTGGCAGGCACCGCCGGAATGCCTTCGGCTTTGCGGGCCGCCAGCACTTCTTCGGTGATCAGCATATCGCAGCTGCCGGTGTTCAGGTCGATGCGGATGGTGTCTCCGGTACGCACATAAGCCAGGCCGCCGCCCACGGCGCTTTCCGGCGACGCGTTCAGGATGGACGGGCTGTCCGAGGTGCCGGACTGGCGGCCATCGCCCAGCGTCGGCAGGTTCAGGATGCCGCGCTTGATCAGCGCATCCGGCGGTTGCATGTTCACCACCTCGGCCGAACCGGGCCAGCCCACCGGGCCTGCGCCGCGTATCACCAGGATGCAGTTCTCGTCGATGTTCAGCGAGGGATCGTTGATGCGGTTGTGGTAGTCGGTGGAGCCGTCGAACACCACGGCGCGGCACTCGAACACGTTCTCCGAGCCGGCGCGTTCCAGGTAGCGGGCGCGGAAGTCCGGCGAGATCACGCAGGTCTTCATGATGGCGAAGTCGAACAGATTGCCCTTCAGGACGAAGAAGCCGGCCTTGGTTTTCAGCGGCTGGTCGTAAGGGGTGATCATTTCGCGGTCGTTCGATTCGCGGCCCTGCAGGTTTTCCGCCATGGTCTTGCCGGTCACGGTGGCGCGCTTGGAGCGCAGCTTGCCTTGCTGTTCCAGCTCCCACATGATGGCGGGCACGCCGCCGGCGCGGTGGAAGCGCTCGCCGAGGTATTTGCCGGAAGGCTGCATGTTCAGCAGCAGCGGCACGTCGTGGCCGTATTCCATCCAGTCCGATTCGCGCAGCTCCACGCCCGCATGGCGCGCCATCGCGACGATGTGCTGCTGGGCGTTGGTGGAACCGCCGATGGCGGCGTTGACCACGATGGCGTCCAGGAAGGCTTCGCGCGACAGGATGCTGGACGGGCGGATGTCCTGCTTGGCCATCTCCACGATGCGGCGGCCGGTTTCATAGGCCATCTGGCCGCGTTCGCGGTAGGGCGCCGGAATGGCGGAGCAGCCGGTCAGCGACATGCCCAGCGCTTCGGCGATGGCGTTCATGGTCGACGCGGTGCCCATGGTGTTGCAGTGGCCAGCCGACGGCGCGGATGCGGCGCCGATCTGCAGGAACTTCTCGTTGTCGATCTCGCCTGCGGCCAGGCGGCGGCGCGCTTTCCAGATGGCCGAGCCGGAGCCTACCAGCTCGCCGTCCAGCCAGCCGTCCAGCATCGGGCCGCCGGACAGTACGATGGAAGGAATGTCCACCGTGGCGGCGGCCATGATCTGCGCGGGCGTGGTCTTGTCGCAGCCGGTGGTCAGCACCACGGCGTCGATAGGGTAGCCGTGCAGGATCTCCACCAGGCCCATATAGGCCAGGTTGCGGTCGATGGCGGCGGTGGGGCGGCGGCAGTTTTCAAAAATCGGGTGCAGCGGGAATTCCATGGCGATGCCGCCCGCGTCGCGGATGCCGTCGCGCACGCGCTTGGCCAGCTCCAGGT
Source organism: Pseudoduganella aquatica (assembly GCF_020865585.1). Lineage (NCBI taxonomy): Bacteria > Pseudomonadati > Pseudomonadota > Betaproteobacteria > Burkholderiales > Oxalobacteraceae > Pseudoduganella > Pseudoduganella aquatica. Next base: position 5,929,761 of record NZ_CP086370.1, on the reverse strand, counting down.
GGATGCGGTTGCACGGGCTGATGTCGCTGCCCGACTGCGCGATGCCGATGATAGGGCGGCCGCTGCGCAGTTCTTCCGGCGTGATGCCGTAGTTCATAAAGCGCTCGAGGTAGAGCGCGGTCATGTCGATATGGTCCGGATTGTCGAACCAGTCTTGCGAGCGGTAGCGGCGGTTCTGAGTCATTACAGGCTTCCTTTGTATTTATGTTGCTGCTGTCCCGGGGTCTCCACACGGAACGAGAATACACCGCCGGCTTGCGGATGGGCGGCGCGCGCCTCGTCCGTCATGCCTTTCCAGGCGGTGGAGGCGAAAACGGTGCGCAGGTCCGCGCCGCCGAATGCCACCTTGGTGATGTTGGGGCAGGGGAAGGCGACGGTCGCTACGACCTTGCCTTCCGGGGAATAGCGGTCCACGCGGGCGCCGCCGAACATGGCGACCCACACGCAGCCTTCCGAGTCCACCGCCGAGCCGTCCGGGTGGCCGGGTTCGGTCGTGCGCACGAACTCGCGCTTGTTGGACAGCGTGCCGTCCGGCCCCGCGTCGTAGGCGTACACCACTTTGCCCAGCGTGTCGGTATGGTAGAAGGTGCGGCCGTCCGGGCTGTGGCACGGGCCGTTGGTGATGACGATGCCGCTGTCTTTCTGCTGCAGCGCGCCGTCCGGGGACAGGCGGTACAGCGCGCCGGTGGGCGCGCTTTCGCCGTTGTCCATGGAGCCGAACCACAGGGCGCCCTGGCTGTCCACGTAGCCGTCGTTCAGGCGGTTGCCGGGGATGTCGGCTTCGAGTTCAAGCAGCGGCGTGAATGCGCCCGTTTCAGGCGAGAAGCGCAGCAGCTTGCCGGGCAGGCCGCACACCAGTCCTCCGCCTTCCATCGGCAGGGCGAAGCCGATTTCGGCCGGCATGTCCCAGCTTTGGCGCGCGCTGCCGTCTTCGGCGCAGCGGTGCAGGCGCCGGCCCTTGATGTCCACCAGGTACAGCGCCGCTTCGGCGGCGTGCCAGAACGGACCTTCGCCGAGCTTGGCGCCCAGCTCCCAGATGCATTGCGGGCCTTGGGCGGAAATGCTCATGCGCCGTACCAGCCCGCGTCGACGAAGTAGTCGCGGCCCGAGCAGCGGCCGGCGTTGTCGGAGGCCAGGAACAGGGCCAGCGCGGCCACGTCCTCGGTCTCCACGCGCTCGTGCAGGCACTGCGCGTTCAGGATGGCTGCCTCGTCTTCCGCCGAGTGCCACAGCGCCATCTGGCGCGGGGTTTTCACCGAGCCGGGGATGATGGTGTTGACGCGGATGCCGTCCGGGCCCAGGTCGCGGGCCAGGCCGCGCGTCAGGCCTTCGATGGCGGCCTTGGCCGTCATGTACAGCGACAGCTGCGGCAGCGCCAGGTGCCAGGAGATGGAGCCGAAGTTCAGGATCACGCCGCCGCCCTTGGCCTTCATTCCGGGCGCCACCGCCTGCGCGCAGAAGAACTGGTGGCGCAGGTTGACGGCCAGGCTGTCGTCCCAGTACTTGGCGGTGACGTCCTGCACCTGGTGGCGGTGGTCGTTGGCCGCGTTATTGAGCAGCACGTCCACTTTGCCGAAATCGATCTGGATGGCGGCGAAGGCGTTGCCCAGCGCGTCCAGGTCGGTCAGGTCGCAGCGCATGAAGCGCGGCGGGCGCGGGCAGCCGGCCAGGGCCTGCTCCAGTTCGCGCGAGGCTTCCTCGGCGATGTCCAGGAACACCACTTGCGCTCCCTGCTTGGCGAAGGCGTCCACCATGGCCGCGCCGATGCCGGTGCCGCCGCCGGTGATGACCACCAGCTTTTCGGCCAGGTCGTGGTAGGTGGCGTAGACCATGGGTTTGCGTTCAGTTTGCTGCGCCGCCATCTTAATTGGCTCCATTCGAGTTGTTCAGCAGGCCACGGCCCGCCAGGTTTTTGTAAAGGGCGCGAACGCCGAAAGTCCAGGGGGTGATCTCGTTGCTGCGGAATACGTGGTTGACCAGCGAGCCCAGTGCCGGGCTGGTGACGGTCACGCGGTCGCCCATGTGGTGGGTGAAACCGGCGCCGGCTTCGCCACGGTCCTTGATCGGCGAGAACATGGTGCCCAGGAAGAGCATGAAGCCGTCCGGATACTGGTGGTGGGCGCCGCAGGTTTGCGACACCAGGTCCAGCGGGTCGCGGCTGATCTCGCGCATGAAGCTGGCGCCGTCCAGGCGGAAGCCGTCGTCCTTGCCTTCGATGACCATGCGTACTTCGGCGTTGCGCACGGTGTCGATGGTGAAGTCGCCGTCGAACAGGCGGATGAAGGGGCCGATCGAGCAGGAGCCGTTGTTGTCCTTGGCTTTGCCCAGCAGCAGCGCGCTGCGGCCTTCGATGTCGCGCAGGTTCACGTCGTTGCCCAGCGTGGCGCCGACCACTTCGCGGCGGCTGTTGACGGCCAGGACGATTTCCGGTTCCGGATTGTTCCACTTCGATTCAGGGTGCAGGCCGACGTCCGCGCCAAAGCCGACTGCGGACATGGGCTGCGACTTGGAGAACACCTCGGCGTATGGGCCGATGCCCACTTCCATGTATTGCGACCAGGCGCCGCGCGCGATGAACTGCTGCTTCAGCTTCTCCGCTTCCGGCGAGCCGGGCTTGATGCTGGAGAGGTCGGCGCCTATGGTGTCGAGCAGGGAGGCGCGCAGCGCGTCGGCGCGCGACTTGTCGCCGCCGGCCTGTTCTTCGATCACGCGTTCCAGCAGGCTCACGGCGAAGGTCACGCCGCAGGCTTTCAGCGCCTGCAGGTCGCTCGGGGCCAGCAACTGCGGCACTTCCGCGTCCGGGTTCACGGCCAGCGCGCTGTCCAGCAGGCGCTGCACGGGGCCGAGCGATTCGCCCTGCACGGTGCGCGCGAAGGCTGCCACGTCGCTGCGTTCAAACAGTTCGGACACGGTGGGCGCATGCGCCGTGATGTCGAACACTTCGCCGTTGCGCACCACGACCACGCAAGGGCCGTTGATGGCGCCGCTGCGCCATACGCGGCCGATCAGCAGGGCGCCGGCCAGGTCGGCAGGCAGGGGCTGGGTAATTTGTGCAAATGCCATGTCTCTATCCTTTAGTTGTTTTAGTTGCGGCCCAGGCTGGGCAGCTTGGGCGAATAGGTCCAGCCGGGAACCAGGTAGCGCATGGCCATGGCGTCGTCGCGTGCGCCGGTGGCCACTTTGTTGTACAGCGCATTGGCGGCCATGATGCGGTCCATGTCCGGCGTGATGCCCAGGCCAGGCGCCTGCGGCACCTGCACTTCGCCGCCCACGATCTGCAGCGGGTCGCGCGTCAGGCGCTCCTGGCCTTCCTGCCAGATCCAGTGCGTGTCGATGGCGGTGATGCGGCCCGGCGCGGCGGCTGCGGCATGGGTGAACATGGCCAGCGACACGTCGAAGTGGTTGTTCGAATGCGAACCCCAGGTCAGGCCCCAGTCGTGGCACAGCTGCGCCAGGCGCACGGAACCCTGCATGGTCCAGAAGTGCGGGTCGGCCAGCGGAATGTCGACGGCGCCCAGCAGGTGCGAGTGGGCCATCTGGCGCCAGTCGGTGGCGATCATATTGGTGGCGGTCTGGATGCCGGTGGCGCGGCGGAATTCAGCCATGATCTCGCGGCCGGAATAGCCGTTCTCGGGGCCGCAAGGGTCTTCCGCGTAAGCCAGGATGTGGCCCTGGCCTTTGCACAGCGCGATGGATTCGTCCAGCGACCAGGCGCCGTTCGGGTCCAGCGTCACGCGCGAATCGGGGAAGCGCTTCTTGATGGCGCGGATGGCTTCCATTTCCTCGGCGCCGTGCATCACGCCGCCTTTCAGCTTGAAGTCGCGGAAGCCGTATTTTTCCACCGTGGCCGCTGCCTGGTCGGCAATGGCTTCCGGCGTCATCGCCTCCTGGTGGCGCATGTGGTACCAGCTATGCTCAGGGCCGGTGCTTTCCAGGTAGGCCAGGTCGGTGCGGCGGCGGTCGCCGATGTAGAACAGGTAAGCCAGCATGGGCACGCTGTCGCGCTGCTGGCCGGCGCCCAGCAGTTCGCACACCGGCACGCCGAGGTGCTGGCCCATCAGGTCCAGCAGCGCCGCTTCGATGGCGGTCACCACGTTTTCCAGGCGCAGGTTGATTTCGTGCGGCTGCTTCAGCACCGCCGCTTCGGCGGCGGAGGTGACCTGGTGCTGATGGCCGCCGCCTTTGCCGGCGATGGACACCCGGACCGCGTTCAGCGTGCGGTTGAAGCGCCCGATCTCGGTGCCCACTACCAGCGGGACGGCTTTTTCCAGCGCCTGCAGGATGCCCGCGCCGCCCGGAACTTCGCCCATGCCGGTGTTGCCGGCGCTGTCTTTCAGCAGCACCAGCGTGCGGATGAAGTAGGGCGCGTGGGCGCCGCACAGGTTGAGCAGCATGCTGTCATGGCCCGCTACCGGGATGACCTGCATTTCAATTACCTTGGGGCTGCCTGGGCTAATTTGATTTGTTGCGTGTACCATCGCTTTGTCCTAAAATGAATAGCGCTACCATAACCTAAGTGTGAGGGATTTATGCGGTCAAGTCAACACAAGTTGTACGGCTGGTTTTCCGGCCTGTTGTTTGCAGCCGGTGCATTTGCAGCGGTTGCCGAAGTGGCAGCAAAAGACAAGGCGGATCCCGCCACGGAGGCGCACTGGGTGGCTTCCTGGGGCACGGCAGTGATGGTGCCCGAAGGCCAGAACGAGCTGGCCGCCGAACACTGGCGCGAGGGCAGCCTGCGCCAGATCGTGCATCTTTCGCTGGGCGGCAGCAAGCTGCGCGTCCGCATCAGCAATACTTTTGGCGCCACCCCGCTGGTGCTGGAAGGCGCGGCGGTGGCGCTGTCCAAGGGGCCGGGCAAGCCGGATGTGGAAGGCGGCACCTCGCGCTCCCTTACCTTCAATGGCCGCAATAGCGTATTGATACCATCGGGCGGGGAATACTATAGCGACCCGGTCGCGCTCGACCTCAAGCCCGGCGCCGACCTGGCCATTTCCATGTATTTCAAGGGCGAACCTGCGCGCCAGACCGGCCATCCCGGCTCGCGCGCCAACAGCTTCGTCATCAAGGGCAACCGCGTGGTGGAGGCCGAATGGCCGGGCGCCACCAAGGTGGAACGCTGGTACGCGCTGGCGGACGTGGAAGTGCAGGCCCCGCGCAGCGTGGGCGCGGTGGTTGCCATCGGCGACTCCATCACCGACGGCCACGGCGCCACCACGGACGGCAACGACCGCTGGCCGGACCTGCTGGCGGCCCGCTTCGCCCGCGAAGGGCAGAGCATGGGCGTGGTCAACGCCGGCATAGGCGGCGGCCGCATGCTGCGCGACGGCCTGGGACCGAATATGGTGTCCCGTTTCGACCGCGACGTGATTTCCCGCAGCGGCGTCACCCACGCCATCGTCATGATAGGCGTGAACGACCTGGGCGGGCAGCACCGCAACGGCGACGACACGCCGGAAGCGCGCAAAAAGCTGCTGGACGACCTGATGACGGCGCACCGCCAGCTGGTGGAGCGCGCGCATGCGCAGGGCGTCTGCGTCATCGGCGGCACCATCTCGCCGTATATGGGCTCGGACTACTACCGTCCCAATGTGGACAACGAAGCCGACCGAGTGGCGCTGAACAACTGGATACGCAGCTCCGGCGTGTTCGACGGCGTGGCCGACTTCGACGCCGCCCTGCGCGACCCCGCCCAGCCATCGCGGCTGCTGAAAGAACGCGACAAGGGCGACGGCCTGCACCCCTCGCCAGCCGGCTTCCGCGCCATGGCCGACAGCGTGCCGCTGAACGCCCTGCGCCAGTGCGCGTTTCGCAAGGCGTCTTAACACCGTAGGGCGGGTTAGGCGCGCAGCGCCGTAACCCGCCGTGCAGGCGTCCATACGGCCATAGCAAGATAATAAAATACAGGCTTTTTGAGAGCCGCTCGGAGACAAAACGAATGAAATTCATCACCAGGGCCGCCTGCGCTGTCCTCACGCTGGCCTGCGCCTTGCCCGCGTTTGCGCTGGGACAAAAACCCTTTGTAGCCTTCGAGCGCACGGACGCCAACGCCGTGGGGCTGCTGCATGACGGCGGCGTGGCCAAACTGTATGTGGATTCCTCCGACCACACCGGCGTGCTGCGCGCCGTCGCCGACCTGCAAAGCGACATCAAGCGCGTGGGCGGCACGCTGCCCGAGCTGGTCAAAAGCTCCTCCGCAGCGGGCGCCGACGTGGTCATCATCGGCACCGTCGGCAAAAGCGCGCTGATCGACAAGCTGGTGCGCTCCGGCGCGCTGGACGTTTCCGCCATCAAGGGCAAGTGGGAAGCCTGGCAGGTGCAGACCCTGAAGAACCCCATGCCCGGCGTGGAGCGCGCGCTGGTGATCGCCGGCAGCGACAAGCGCGGCACCATCTACGGCATTTACGAAGTCTCCGAGCAGATAGGCGTATCGCCCTGGTACTGGTGGGCGGACGTGCCGCCCAAGCAGCGCCAGGCCATCTACGCCAGCGCCCCCGCGCGCGTGAACGACGCCCCCGCAGTGCAGTACCGAGGCATCTTCCTGAACGACGAAGCGCCCGCGCTCACAGGCTGGGCCAAGCAGCAATACGGCGGCTACAACCACAAGTTCTACGAAAAAGTGTTCGAGCTGCTGCTGCGCCTGCGCGGCAACTACCTGTGGCCCGCCATGTGGGACGCCGCCTTCTTCGACGACGACAAGCTCAATGGCGTGCGCGCCGAGGAGTACGGCGTGGTCATCGGCACCTCGCACCACGAGCCCATGATGCGCGCCCACAAGGAATGGGACCGCTACGGCAAGGGCGCATGGGACTACAGCAAGAACGAAACGGTGCTGAAGGACTTCTGGCGCGGCGGCCTGCGCGCCTCCAAGGGCACGGAAAAAATCGTCACGCTGGGCATGCGCGGCGACGGCGACGAGCCGATGTCGGAGCAATCCAACGTGGCGCTGCTGGAGCGCATCGTGAAGGACCAGCGCGAAATCATCGCGCAGCAGATCAATCCGGACATGAGCAAGGTGCCGCAGGTATGGGCGCTGTACAAGGAAGTGCAGGAATACTACGAGAAGGGCATGCGCGTGCCGGACGACGTGCTGCTGCTGTGGTGCGACGACAACTGGGCCAATATCCGCCGCCTGCCCACGCCGGAAGAGCGCAAGCGTTCCGGCGGCGCTGGCGTGTACTACCACTTCGACTACGTGGGCGGCCCGCGCTCCTACAAATGGCTGAACGTGACGCCGATACCGAAGATCTGGGAGCAGATGCGCCTGGCCTGGGAATACGACGCCAAGCGCATGTGGATCGTCAACGTGGGCGACCTGAAGCCGATGGAAGTGCCGATCGAATTCTTCCTCAGCTACGCCTGGAACCCATCCGCCTGGCCCGCCGAGCGCCTGCCGGACTACCTGAAGCTGTGGGCTGCGCGCGAGTTCAGCCCGGAGTACGCGGACGACATCGCCGACATCGTGGCCAAGTACACCAAGTACAACGGCCGCCGCAAGCCGGAGCAGCTGGAGCCGGGCACTTACAGCCAGGTGAACTACAACGAGGCCGCGCGCATCACGGCGGAGTACAAGGACCTGGCGGCGCGCGCCAACAAGATCGACGCCGCCCTGCCGTCCGAGCAGCGCGACGCCTTCTTCCAGCTGGTGCAGTACCCTGTGAACGCGGGCGCGGTGGTGAATGAGATGTACACGCTCGCCGCGCAGAACCAGCTGTACGCCAGGCAGGGGCGCGCTTTCACCAACGACCTGGCCGAACGCGTGCGCGGCCTGTTCAAGCAGGACGCGGAACTGGCGCGCCAGTACATGGAAGACGTTAGCGACGGCAAGTGGAACCACATGATGTCGCAGACCCACCTGGGCTACACCTACTGGAACCAGCCTCCCCGCAACGTGATGCCGGCGGTGTCGGAACTGCAGCTGCCCAAGGCCGGCGACCTGGGCGTGGCGGTGGAGGGCAGCGAGTTCGCCTGGCCGGGCCAGAACGGGGACAAGCTCACGCTGCCCGCACTGGAAGCCGGCAACAAGCAGACGCGCTGGCTGGAGGTGTTCAATCGCGGCCAGCTGGCGTTCAACTACACCGTTACCGCCAGCGATCCCTGGATAGTGCTGAGCACTCCGGGTGGCCGCGTGGTGCGCGAGAAGCGCATCACGGTGGACGTGCGCTGGGCGGACGTTCCGCCCGGCGTGACCGAGGCCACGCTGACGGTGGAAGGCGCGGGCAGCAAAACCCGCGTCAAGGTGCCGCTGCGCCGCGCGGTGCAGGCGGCGTCCGGCAGCTATGTTGAATCGCAGGGCGTGGTCTCCATCGAAGCCGAGCATTATGCGAACGCGGTGGCCAAGGAAGGCTGGCAATGGCTGCGCATTCCTGACCATGGCCGCACCCTGTCCGCCATGACGACGCTGCCCGCCAGCGCCGCGCTGTCGCTGCCCGGCGCGGCCGAAGGCATGCGCCTGGAATACAAGGTGCACCTGCTCACGCCCGGCGAAGTGACGCTGCATACCACGCTGGCGCCCACGCTGAAGTTCCAGCCGGGCGAAGGCTTCCGCTACGCCGTGTCCTTCGACGGCGAAGCGCCGCAAGTGGTGAACGTGCATGCCGACGCCTCGCAGCGCTTCTGGGAGCGCGCCGTGTCGGACGGCGCGGTCGTCTTCAAGACCAAACACAAACTGGCCGCAGGCGCCCACACGCTCAAGTTCTGGGCGGTGGACCCCGCGCTGGTGCTGCAAAAACTGGTAATCGACGCAGGCGGCCTGAAACCAAGCTATCTCGGCCCGCAAGAAAGCCCGAAAGCCCCGTAAAACCACGTAACGGAGACAAGATGAAGACAATGTTCAAGGCGCTCATGCCTTTGCTTGCGCTGCTGCTGGCCATGCCGGCCCACGCCGTGCAGGGCGCCACGGAGGACGGCTACGACCTCTGGCTGCGCTACCGACCGATGGACAAGGCGGCGCGCGTGCAAGTGCGCGCGGCCGCGTCGTCCATCGTCGCCTTCGGTCCGGCCGCGCCGGCCGGTTCCGCGCCGGCCTCGCCGGTGCAAGCCGCCGTCGCCGAGCTGCAGCGCGGCCTGGGCGGCCTGCTGGGCAAGGAGCCGCCGCTGGCCGCGTCCGTGCAGGACGGCGCCGTGGTGCTGGCCACGCCCGCGTCCATGCCCGCGCTGTCCGGCATGGACCTGAAACTGGAAACGCTGGGCCGGGAAGGCTATCTGCTGCGCAGCACGCGCCTGCAGGGCCACAAGGTCACGCTGGTCGCCGCCAACAGCGACATCGGCCTGCTGTACGGTTCCTACGCCCTGCTGCGCAAGATCGGCATTGGCGCCGAAGGCCTGGCGGCGCTGGACGAGCGCTCCGCTCCCAAGCTGCAGCTGCGCGTGCTGAACCACTGGGACAACCTGGACCGCACCGTGGAGCGCGGCTACGCGGGCGAGTCCATCTGGAACTGGTGGGCGCTGCCGGAAGTGCGCGACCGCCGCTACCTGGACTACGCGCGCGCCAACGCCTCGCTGGGCATCAACGGCACGGTTCTCAACAACGTCAACTCCAAGCCGGACATCCTGACCGCGCCGTGGATCGCCAAGGCCGCCGCCGTGGCGGAATCGCTGCGCCCTTACGGCATCAAGGTCTACCTGTCGGCGCGCTTTTCCACGCCGCTGGAACTGGGCGCCACCAAGACCGCCGACCCGCTCGACCCCGCCGTCGCCGCCTGGTGGAAAGCCAAGGCCGACGAGATCTACAAATCCATTCCCGACTTCGGCGGCTTCCTCGTCAAAGCCAACTCCGAGGGCCAGCCCGGCCCGCAGGACTACCACCGCAGCCACGCCGACGGCGCCAATATGCTGGCCAAGGCCGTGGCGCCGCACAAGGGCGTGGTGATGTGGCGCGCCTTCGTCTACGCGCATGAAAAGCCGGACGACCGCGCCAAGCAGGCCTATAGCGAATTCAAGCCGCTGGACGGCACCTTCGACGCCAATGTGCTGGTGCAGGTGAAGAACGGCGCCATCGACTTCCAGCCGCGCGAGCCGGCCCACCCGCTGTTCGGCGCCATGCCGAACACGCCGCTGATGATGGAATTCCAGATCACCAAGGAATACCTGGGCTACGCCACCCACCTGGCCTACCTCGGCACCATGTACCAGGAAACGCTGGGCACCGATATGCACACCGGCGCCGGCACCGTGGCTCAGATCCTGGAGGCGGGCGCGCAGGGCTCCAAGCTGACCGGCATCGCCGGCGTGGCCAATATCGGCAGCGAGCGCAATTGGAGCGGCTCGCACTTCGACCAGGCTAATTGGTACGCCTTCGGCCGCCTGGCCTGGAATCCGCAAGCGGACGCCCGCGCGCTGGCGCGCGAGTGGGCCGCGCAGACCTTCTCGGCCGCACCCGCCGCCGTGGCGCAGGTGACGGACATGATGATGATGTCGCGCGAGGCCGTGGTGAACTACATGACGCCGCTCGGCCTGCACCACCTGATGGGCACCGGCCACCACCACGGTCCCGCGCCGTGGGTGGCCAACCTGGAGCGCCCGGACTGGAACCCGGTCTACTACCACCGCGCGGACAAGGGCGGCATCGGCTTCGACCGCAGCGCCAGCGGCAGCAACGCCGTGGCGCAGTACGCGCCGGGCCTGGCGCGCCAGTACGCCGACCCGCGCAGCACGCCGGAAACCATGCTGCTGTGGTTCCACCATCTGCCGTGGGACTACAAGATGGCGTCCGGCCGCAAGCTGTGGGAAGAGTTGTTGGTTCGATACGACAGCGGCGTGGCGCAAGTGGACGACATGCGCCAGCGCTGGGCGCGTTTGAAACCGCTGATCGACGCGCGCCGCCATGAGGACGTGGCCGTGCTGCTGGACAAGCAGTACCAGGAGGCGGTGTGGTGGCGCGACGCCAGCATTGCCTACTTCCAGTCGGTATCGGGCCTGGCGCTGCCGGCCGGCGTGAAGGCGCCCGGCATGCCGCTCGATTACTACAAGTCGCTGAAATTCCCCTACGCCCCCGGACGCGGCTAGCGGGCGGCGGTCCGGCCAAATGATTGCGGTAACATAAATGTGACCGTTTGTTATATGGCCGGACAGTTTTAACACTGCCGCTTGTGGTAAAGTCCACTTTTTAACACAGGTTTTCTGAGCAGATGGCAAGAACTAAGGCGAAAGCAGCCGCGGGAGCGGAGTCCCGCTCCGGCGTCCCCACCATGTCCGACGTGGCGAAACTTGCCGGCGTGTCGCCGATGACGGTGTCGCGCGTGATGAACGGCGACACCAAGGTACGGCAGAGCACCCGCCGCAAGGTGGACGAGGCCGTGGCCGCGCTCAACTATGTGCCCAACCAGGCCGCCCGGCGCCTCGCCGGCTCGCGGCCCATCCGCATTGGCTTCCTGTACAGCAACCCGAGCGCGGGCTACCTGAGCGAATTCCTGGTCGGCCTGCTGAACCAGGCCAGCTTGAACAATGTGCAGCTGGTAGTGGAGAAGTGCGAAGCGGGCGAGCACTGGAAAGAGCAGACCCAGCGCCTGATCGACAACGGCGTGGACGGCATCATCCTGCCGCCGCCGCTGTGCGACATGCCGGGCCTGATCGACATGATCGCGCAGTCCTCGCTGCCGGCCGTCACCGTGGCCTGCGGCCAGCCGGACCCGCGCGTGTGCGCCGTCAGCATCGACGACTACCAGGCCGCCTACGCCATGACCTCGCACCTGATCACGCTGGGCCACCAGCGCATCGGCTTCGTCATCGGCCATCCGAACCAGACCGCCAGCGCGCGCCGCCTGGCCGGCTTCAAGGCCGCCATTGCCGACCGCAGCGCGCAGGACGCGCCCGAGCTGACCGTGCAGGGCATGTTCACCTACCGTTCCGGCCTGGACGCGGCCGAGCTGCTGCTGGGCCTGGAGCAGCGCCCCACGGCGGTCTTCGCCAGCAACGACGATATGGCGGCGGCCACCGTGGCCATCGCGCACCGCCTCGGCCTGGACGTGCCGGGCGACCTGACCGTGGCCGGCTTCGATGACACGGCGCTGGCCACCACCATCTGGCCAGAGCTGACCACCGTGCGCCAGCCGATCACCGGCATGGCGGAAGCGGCGGTGCAGTACCTGGTGCGCCAGATCCGCGCGCTGCGCGACGGCGCGCCGGAAGCGCCCGAGCATGTGCTGATGGACTTTTCGCTGATACGCCGCCAGTCCGACGCGGCGCCGCGCATGCGCCCGCCGATCAAGCTGGCGCCCAAGTAAGGCAGAAAGCCAGGCATGGCCCGCACCAAGGCATTTGAACCGCAGAAGGCGCTGGACGCGGCGCTGGAGGTCTTCTGGACGCTGGGCTACGACAACGCCTCGCTGGAGGTGCTGCTGGCCGCCATGGGCATCGCCAAGCAAAGCCTGTACGACACCTTCGGCGACAAGCGTTCGCTGTTCATGCTGGCCATGCAGCAGTACCGCCGCAACACCATCACGTCCATGCAGCGCATGCTGGCGACCGCGCCCACGGTGCGCGAGGGCTTCGCCGCGCTGCTGCACGGCCTGGCCGCCGAGACGCGCGAGCAGCACGAACGCGGCTGCCTGCTGCTGAGCGCCAACCTGCAGCGCAACCTGGACGACGAGGCGGTGGCGAGTTTTCTGCAAGAAAATAACGATGAAGTAGAATCGGTTTTCTGCGCCGCCCTGCGGCAGGCGCAGCAGCGCGGCGAGTTGCGCGCCGAGGCGGATCCGCAGGCGCTGGCGCGTTTTCTCATCGTCAGCGTGCAAGGCATGCGCGCCATGGCGCGCTTGAAGTCCGACCGCGCCGCGTTGGCGCAGGTTGCCGATCTGGCGCTGGCTGCGCTCCATTAAAGCCAGGGCATATTTTTTTATCAATTCCGGACTGCTTGGTCTGGATATAAGCTGGAGGAGCTATGCTGAACAACCTGAACATCGGTAAACGCCTGCTGCTGGGCTTTGCCGTGCTGTTGCTGTGCGCGTTGATAGCGGTGGGGGTGGGCGTGCAGCGCCTGCAGGCGGTGGCCCAGGCCAGCGCCACCCTGCTGGACGAGCCGCTGGCCACCGAACGCATGGTGAGCGACTGGTACCGCATCATCTACGCCGGCATCCGCCGCAACCTGGCCATCGCCAAGGCCAGCGACGCGGCCATGGCGCAGTTCTTTGCGGCCGAGGTGGCCGAGTCCACGCGCGAATCGGTGGAGCTGCAAAAGCGCATCGAGCCGCAGATGAAATCGCCGCGCGAGCTGGCGCTGTGGCAGGAGCTGGCGGCGGTGCGCAAGGACTACGTGGGCGTGCGCGACCAGGCCATCGCCCTGAAGAAGGAGGGCAAGGCGGAGGAGGTGGCGCAGCTGGTGGACCAGCGCTTCATTCCGCTGGCGCGCGTGTACGGCGAGAAGATCAAGGAGCTGCAGAACGAGCAGCGCGAAACCATCAACCGCATGGCGGCCGAGATCCAGCAGGTGTACCGCACCAGCCGCTTGCTGCTGGTGGTGCTGGCCGTGCTGATGGTGCTGTTCGTGGCCGTGTGCGCCTGGCTGCTGACCAATTCCATTACGCGGCCGCTGGCGCAGGCGGTGCAGGTGGCGCGGCGCGTGGCGGCGGGCGATCTGACGGCGGACATCGGCGCCGGCTCGGGCGACGAGACCGGTCAGCTGCTGGACGCCCTGCGCGACATGAACGGCAAGCTGTCCGGCCTGGTTGCGGGCGTGCGCTCGGCCACCGACCAGATGGCCACCGCCTCGCAGCAGATCGCGGCGGGCAATGCGGACCTGTCCAGCCGCACCGAAAGCCAGGCCAGCGCGCTGGAGCAGACCGCCAGTTCGATGGAGGAGCTGACCGGCACCGTGCGCCGCAACGCCAGCCATGCGCAGCAGGCCAATGCGCTGGTGGTCTCGGCCAGCGGCGTGGCCGAGCAGGGCGGCGCCGTGGTGGGCCGCGTGGTGCAGACCATGGACGGCATCCGCGACAGCTCGCGCAAGATAGCCGACATTATCGGCGTCATCGACGGCATCGCCTTCCAGACCAATATCCTGGCGCTGAACGCGGCGGTGGAGGCGGCGCGCGCGGGCGAGCAGGGGCGCGGCTTTGCCGTGGTGGCGAGCGAGGTGCGCAACCTGGCCCAGCGCAGCGCCACGGCCGCGCGCGAGATCAAGGCGCTCATCGCGGGCTCGGTGGAGCAGGTGGAGCTGGGCGGCAGGCTGGTGGACCAGGCCGGCGCCACCATGCAGGAGATCGTGCGCAGCGTGCGCGGCGTGGCCGACATCATGCAGGACATCACCCAGGCCAGCCAGGCGCAAAGCGACGGCATAGGACAGGTCAATATCGCCGTCACGGAAATGGACGGCATGACGCAGCAGAATGCGGCACTGGTGGAGCAGGCGGCGGCAGCGGCCGCCAGCATGGTGCAGCAGGCGGGGGCCCTAGCGCAGGCGGTCAGCGTATTCAAATTGGGGGAGGCGGAAGGGCGCGTAGCGGTGCATCCTGCAATGCGGCGGCGCTTGGCTGTCAATTCATAATTTGTGAATGATGTCTTAGTATTCGTTGGATTGATGGTGGGCTTTTTGAATTATATAGTGTGTCCATGGCAGTGCAGCCAAGCGGCTGCGCCCAACAACCTAAACAGGAGCATGACATGAGTATCGTAGCCAGCAACGTATCGAAACACATTCGCCGTACCGTTCTGCGCGGCGCCGCCGCCCTTAGCCTGGCCGCAGCCGTCGGCAGCGCGTTCGCCGCCGCCCCCGCTCCCGCCGCCGCAGCAGCGCCGGCCGGCTTCACCAGCAAGATCGCCGCCGTGAACGGCACCAAGATCCACTACCTGGTGGGCGGCAAAGGCACGCCGGTGGTGCTGCTGCACGGCTACACCCAGACCGGCCATATGTGGAAACCCATCATGGGCGAACTGGCCAAGACCCACACCGTCATCGTGCCCGACATGCGCGGCGTGGGCGGCTCCGAGAAAGCGGCGGACGGCTACCTGAAAACCAATATGGCCAAGGATATCCATGAGCTGGTGGGCACCATCAGCAAGGAGCCGGCCACCGTGGTGGGCCACGACATCGGCCTGATGGTCGCTTACGCCTACGCCGCGCAGTATCCGGCCGACGTGAACAAAGTGGCGCTGATGGACGCCTTCCTGCCCGGCATCGGCAACTGGACCAATATGTTCCTGCTGCGCGACCTGTGGCACTTCCACTTCTTCGGCGAGACGCCGGAGAAACTGGTGGCCGGCCGCGAGCGCACCTACTTCGAGCACTTCTGGAACGACTTCGCCGCCGACAAGACCAAGTCCATCAAGGAAGCGGACCGCAAGCTGTACGCCGCAGCCTATGCCCAGCCGGGCGGCGTGCGCGCCGGTTTCCAGTACTTCAAGACCTTCCCGCAGGACGCCGAGCAGTTTGCGGAACTGGGCAAGACCAAGCTGAAAATGCCGATGCTGGTGCTGGCCGGTGAAAAGTCGGGCGGCGAGTTCCTGATCAACCAGGGCAAGCTGGTGGCCGACAAGGTGGACGGCCGCATCATCAAGGGCTCGGGCCACTGGATCATGGAAGAGGCGCCTGAGCAGACCATCCCTGCGCTGCTGGGCTTCATCCAGTAATCCCTGGCCATGTAAGCAGCTTTCCCCGATGTTTGTTAGGTGCCGCACGGTGTGCGGCACCTGATGGGTCTATTGTTACTCAGGCAATGAGGCCCATCAACAACATCGAGGAATCATCATGGAAAACACCACCGACAAGCAAGGCAGCACCACGCGCGACACCATCACCCAATTCGGCCGCGATTCCCGCGCCGACCTCCACGGCGCCATCGACCGCACCGCTGAAAAAGTCCAGCCCACCACCGACCGCCTGGCCAGCACCGTGCACGCCACGGTAGACAAGATGGCGGAAAAAGTGCCGCCCGCCGCCGACCGCCTGGCCGGCGCAGCCCATACCGCAGTTGACCGCGTCGCCGACACCGCCACCCAGGTCAGCGAGCAGGCCGCCACCACCGCCAAGCAGCTCGGCGATGCCTACACCCGCTTCGCCGAGTCCGGCCGCAACTATGTGCGTACCAGCCCCGCCACGTCGGTGCTGATCGCCGTGGCGGCGGGCTACGGCCTGTCCAAGCTGCTGGGCCGCAAATAAGGCCATAGCTCCCGCCGTACCGGCCTGGCCTCCGGCGTAGCGCGCCATCCGCGTTCCGCCGGGCGGCCCGCTGTGCCGCGTTCTGTTTCATCTCCCGAGGAGAACACTATGCAAACCTCCATACCCGTCAACGGTCCCGCTGGCGGCGCGCCGCAGGCGAGCGGCATCGCCGTCATTCCCGCTGCGGAAACCACCGCCTCCGGCGTCTCCTGGAGCGCCATCGCCGCAGGCGCGCTGGCCGCGGCCGCACTTTCATTCATTCTGCTGATACTGGGCGTGGGACTGGGCCTGTCCGCCGTTTCGCCCTGGTCCTATAACGACGCGCCGGTCGGCAAGTCCGCCATCATCTGGGCTGCCTTCATGGAACTCGCTTCGGCGGGCGTGGGCGGCTACCTGGCCGGCCGGCTGCGCGTGAAGTGGGCCAACGTCCACGGCGACGAAGTCTACTTCCGCGACACCGCGCACGGCCTGCTGGCCTGGGGCCTGGCCACCTTGCTCACCGCCGCGCTGATGGCCGGCGCCGTGCGCACCGTCTTGAGCGGCGCCATTGACGCCGGTGCAGGCGCGGCCACCGCCATCGGCGCGACCGCCGCTGCCGGCGCCAGCGCGGGCTTGGCCAAAGGCGGTGCGCTGCCTGCGCTGCCGGGTGCGGGGCAGGGCGCGAACTCGTCCGCGAGTGCGTCTGCACAGCCGGCCACGAATCCGGCCGCCTACTACACCGACATGCTGCTGCGCACCGACGCGCCGCTGGCGGAAACCGATAACGGCGCCCTGCGCGCCGAGGTCGGCCGCATCCTGGTGCAGCAGCCAGGCAACGGCCCATCCATGGCCGTGGACGACCGCCAGTACCTGGCGCGCCTGGTCGCCAAGCGCACCGGCGTGGAGCAGGCCGAAGCCGAGCGCCGCGTGGACGACGTCCATGCCCGCATGGTGAAAGCCCGCGCCGACGCTGAAGCCGCCGCCAAAAACGCCGCCGAGCAGGCCCGCAAGGCCGGCGCGCAGTCCGCGCTATGGATGTTCGTGGCCCTGCTGCTGGGCGCCTTCATCGCCAGCCTGGCCGCCACCTTCGGCGGCAAGCTGCGCGACGCCGGCTCCGCCGCCCCTGCATTCGCTGCGGCGCCGCGCCGCTGACCCGCAAGCCAACTACAAGGAGACTGCCATGCGCTCGATTCTGCTTTGGATGCTCGGCATACCGCTGCCCATCATCATCCTGCTCGCCCTGTTCCGTTAAATAAGAGGACCTATGACCACCAGCAAAAAAGGCCAGCCAGCCAGCGCTGCCGATCTGGCCGCAGGCATCGCCTACAACAGCAACAAGCCCGCCGAACACGGCGAAGCCGCGCGCACGCCGCCCGAAGGCGTGCATGTGGCGGCGGGCGCGCCGGCGGCCACCGCCGGCACCGCGTCCGAAACGCAAAGCTCCGCCAAAGTGGGCGGCGGCGCGCCGCCGCTGGGCGTCAATCCCAACGACGGCAACCTGGACCGCGTGCGCAGCGACGCGGGCGGCCAGCGCCTGACCACCAACCAGGGCGTGCCGGTGGGCGACAACCAGAACTCGCTCAAAGCCCATCTGCGCGGCCCCACGCTGATGGAAGACTTCATCCTGCGCGAGAAGATCACCCACTTCGACCATGAGCGCATCCCCGAGCGCATCGTGCACGCGCGCGGTTCGGCGGCGCACGGCTACTTCGAGGCCTACCAGGACCTGGGCGGCATCACGCGCGCCGCGCCGTTCGCGCAGGCGGGCAAGCGCACGCCGGTGTTCGTGCGCTTTTCCACCGTGGCCGGCGAGCGCGGCTCGTCCGACACAGCGCGCGACGTGCGCGGCTTCGCCGTCAAGTTCTATACCGACGAAGGCAACTGGGACCTGGTGGGCAACAACATCCCCGTGTTCTTCATCCAGGACGCGATGAAGTTCCCGGACCTGGTGCACTCGGTGAAACCCGAGCCGCACCACGGCATGCCGCAGGCGGCCAGCGCGCACGACACCTTCTGGGACTTCACCTCGCTGATGCCGGAATCGATGCACATGCTGATGTGGACCATGTCCGACCGCGCCATCCCGCGCAGCTACCGCATGATGCAGGGCTTCGGCGTGCACACCTACCGCCTGGTGAACGCGGACGGCGCGAGCGTGTTCTGCAAATTCCACTGGCAGCCCGTGGCCGGCACGCATTCGCTGGTGTGGGAGGAGTCCAACAAGATCATGGGCGCCGACCCGGACTTCCACCGGCGCGACCTGTGGGAAGCCATCGAGGCGGGCGCTTATCCGCAGTGGGAGCTGGGGCTGCAGGTGTTCACCGAGGCCGAGGCCGAGGCCTTCCCCTTCGACGTGCTGGACGCCACCAAGCTGGTGCCGGAAGAACTGGTGCCGGTGCAGCTTGTCGGCCGCATGACGCTGAACCGCAATCCGGACAATTTCTTCGCCGAGACCGAGCAGGTGGCCTTCTGCACCGCGCATGTGGTGCCCGGCATCGACTTCAGCAACGACCCGCTGCTGCAAGGGCGCATCCACTCCTATGTGGACACGCAGATCAGCCGCCTGGGCGGTCCCAACTTCCACGAGCTGCCGATCAACGCGCCGGTATGCCCGGTGCACAACAACCAGCGCGACGGCATGCACCGCCAGACCGTCAATCGCGGCAGGGTGTCGTATGAGCCGAACTCGCTGGGCGGCGGCTGTCCTTTCCAGGCCGGTGCGGCGGGCTTCACCAGCCTGCGCGAGCAGGCGGTGACCGAGGACAAGGTGCGCGGCAAGCCCGAGCTGTTTGCGGACCACTACTCGCAGGCGCGCCTGTTCTGGATCAGCCAGAGCCCCGCCGAGCAGGCCCATATCGTGGGCGGCTTCCGCTTTGAGCTGAGCAAGGTGCAAGTGCCCGCCATCCGCGAGCGCATGCTGTCCATGCTGGCCAATGTGGACGCCACGCTGGCGCACGGCGTGGCGTCCGGCCTGGGTATGCCTGTGCCGCCGCCGCAGCCGCTGGCCACCGCGCTGCCGCTGCCGGCCTATCCGCCGTCGCCCGCCTTGTCGCTGCTGGCGCGGCCGGGCGAGCAGGGCGTCAAGACGCGCCAGGTCGCCATCCTGATCGCGCCCGGCGTGGATGGCGACGGCGTGGAGGCCATCCGCGCCGCGCTGCTGGCCGACGGCGCCGTGCCGCACCTGTTGGCTGGCACGCTGAACCCGGTGCGCACGGCGGGCGGCGCCATGCTGGCGGTCGAGAAGACGCTGGAGAATGCGCCGCCGGTGCTGTTCGACGCGGTGGCCGTGCCGGACGGCGCCGACGCCGCCGAGCAGCTCTCGCGCGATGCGCTGGCGCTGGACTTCGTGCGCCAGCAGTACCGCCACTGCAAGCCGCTGCTGGCGGTGGGCGCAGGCACCGCGCTGCTGGGCAAGGCCGGCATTCCGCCGCTGCTGCCGGACGGCTCGCCCGACCCATCGCTGATCGGCACCGATCCGTCCGACCTGGCCGACGCGCTGGCCGCGTTCAAGACGGCGCTGGCCGGCCACCGGGCGTTCCAGCGCGAGACGGATCCTCCTTTGGTATGAGGGGTGTGGGCGGTGCGCTAAAATCCGTCAACGGACATCGCCGTAGTGCTATGCTCATGCTTAGGGCTCACCACTACGGCGATGATGCATGGACGTTTACGCACCGCAAACATGGCTACCGCATGAGCGCCCGCTGCTGCCGGGTTCTCCCTCCACGCCGCTCCATTCGGACCGGCGCCGTCTCGCCTACCTGATCGTCGGTTTCATCGTCGCCATGACGGGCGGCCTGGGGAACGCCCTGGTCACCGTCAACCTGCCGTATGCGCAAGGCTCGCTGGGCGTGTACGCGGCCGAGATCCAGTGGCTGCCGGCCGCCTATGTGATGGCCAATGTGTCCATGAACCTGCTGCTGGTGAAGTTCCGCCAGCAGTACGGCCTGCAGCTGTTCACTGAGCTGTTCCTCGGCCTGTATGCGGTGGCCACGCTGGCGCACCTGTTCGTGCACGGCCTGGCCTCCGCCATCGCGGTGCGCGCCGCGCACGGCATGAGCGGCGCGGCGCTGACGGTGCTGGGGCTGTACTACGTGCTGCAGGCCTTCCCGGCGCAGCACCGGCTCAAGGCGGTGGTGCTCGGCGTCGGCTTCCCGCAGCTGGCGCTGCCGATGGCGCGCCTGTTCTCGTCCGAGCTGCTGGAGATAGGCGAGTGGCGCGGCCTGTATTTCTTCGAACTGGGCATGGCCTTGCTGGCGATGGGCTGCGTGCTGCTGCTCAAGCTGCCGCCGGGCGACCGCGTGAAGGCCTTCGAGAAACTGGACTTCCTCACCTTCGGCCTGTTCGCGCCCGGCGTGGCGCTGCTGTGCGCCGTGCTGGCGCTGGGGCGCACCGTGTGGTGGTTTGAATCGCCCTGGCTGGGCTACTGCCTGGCCGGCGCCATCGTGCTGATCGCGGCGGCGCTGCTGGTGGAGCACAACCGCTCCGCGCCGCTGCTCAACACGCGCTGGCTCAGCACCGGCATGATGCTGCGGCTGGCCGCGTCGGTGCTGCTGATACGCATCGTGCAGTCCGAAGCGGCGGGCACGGTGGGCTTCCTGCAGGCGCTGGGCCTGAACAACGACCAGATGCAGACCCTGTGGCTCATCACCCTGGTGGGCAGCGTGGGCGGCATCGCCGTCAGCGCGCTGACGATCACGCCCGCGCGCATCCAGCCCTCGCTGATGATCGCGCTGGCGATGATGGCGGTGGGCGCCTTCATGGACAGCCGCGCCACCAACCTCACGCGGCCGGAGCAGATGTATGTGAGCCAGTTCCTGCTGGCCTTTGGCGGTACCTTCTTCCTCGGGCCGACCTTTGTGTCCGGCTTTGGCGCGGTGATCGCGGCGCCGCGCAATCTGATCAGTTTTTCGCTCATGTTCACCATGTCGCAGAACATCGGAGGCCTGCTCGGTTCTGCCATCGTCGGCACGGTGCAGGTGATGCGCGAGAAATTCCATTCCAGCCAGCTGGTGGAAAACCTCACGCTGCTGGACCCGCAGGTGGCGGCGCGCGTGCAGTCGGGCGGCGCGGCGCTGGCCGGTTCGCTGGCCGATGCCGGCACGCGCAACGCGCTCGGCGTGGCGCAGCTGGGCGCGGCCGCCACGCGCGAGGCCAACATCCTCGCCTACAACGACGTGTTCCTGCTGATTGCGGCGGTGGCGGTGGCCACCATTTTGTGGATGCTGCTGCATCACTTATGGAATATCTGTACCGCGTGCAGGCCGGCGCCGCTGGCGCAAAATGCGCAGACGGCCATGGCCAATGTCTCCCTCAATAACTCCGGATCGAAATGAGCACAACTACGCCGCCAGAATCGAGCGCTACCCCTACGCCCGCTCCCGTGCCAGCCGCGCCGGCGGCGCCTCCCGCGACGCCTGCACCTCCTCCACAGCCGGACAGGCGGCAGCAGTGGCTGTCCGCCGCCGGCTTCCTGCTGGTGGCGCTGGCCGGTGTGCTGGTGGTGCTGTACGCGTGGCGGCTGCCGCCGTTCAGCACGCCCATCGTCAGCACCGAGAATGCGCTGGTGCGCGGGCAGGTGACGGTAATCGGCACGCAGCTGTCCGGCTACGTGGTGGCCGTGAAGGTGCAGGACTTCCAGCATGTGATGGAGGGCGACCTGCTGGTGCAGATCGACGACCGCATCTACCAGCAGCGCTATGAGCAGGCGCAGGCTCAGCTGGCGGCGCAGAAGGCCGCGCTGGCCAACTGGGAGCAGTCGCACCGCAGCGCCGAAGCGAGCATCCTGCTGAACCAGGCCGCGCTGGCCAACGCCGAAGCGCAGGCCGTGCGCTCGGTGGCGGACCTGAAGCGGGTGGAGGCGCTGGTGGCGGACGGCTCGCTGTCCGTGCGCGAACAGGACCAGCAGAAGGCGGGCAAGGCCCAGACCGCCGCCGCCGTGGCGCAGGCGCGCGCCAGCCTGGAGATTTCGAAACAGGCCGCGCAGACGGTGGTGGTGAACAAGCTGTCGCTGCAGGCCGCCGTGGCCAACGCCGAAGCCGCGCTGAAAGCGGCCAAGGTGGACCTGGACAACACGCGCATCACCGCGCCGTCGGACGGGCAGCTGGGGCAGGTGACGGTGCGCCAGGGCGCCTACGTCAACAGCGGCGCGCAGCTGATGGGGCTGGTGCCCAGGCAGATGTGGATCATCGCCAATCTGAAGGAAACGCAGATGAACGACGTGCGCATAGGCCAGAGCGCCACGTTCAAGGTGGACGCGCTCAATGGCGCAGTGATGACGGGGCAGGTGGAACGCATCTCGCCCGCCACAGGCTCCGAATTCAGCGTGCTCCCGGCGGACAATGCCACCGGCAACTACGTCAAGATTGCCCAGCGCATACCGGTGCGGATACGGATAGACAGCGGGCAGGGCGAGGCCCACCGGCTGCGGCCCGGCATGTCGGTGATCGTCAGCATAGACACGTCCTCGGTGCGTGACGATGAGGCGCCGAAACCGGGCAAGCCGCGCGCGGCCGCGGCCGCGTCGGCTGCCGCTGCCCCGGCCGCATCGGCCACAGCGCCCACTGGTGGAGCGCGGCCGTGAAGCGCGCGAGGCCCGCACCGGCTGCGGCCTTGCTGGCGGCCGTGCTCATCGCCGGCTGCGCCGCCAAGGTTGGGCCGGCGCCGCAATCGACCTTGCAGACGCCGGCCGAATGGCGCACCCGCGTCGGCCCCGGCAGCGATGCGCGCCCGGTGGAGCAGCAATGGTGGCAGGCCTTCGGCGACCCCGCGCTGAGCGCCCTGGTGGCCCGCACGCTGGAGCACAACGGCGACCTGCGCATCGCCCGCGCCCGCGTGGCCGACTACCGCGCCCGCGTGGCGGCGGCGCGCGCCAGCCAGCTTCCCAGCGTCGTCGGCAGCGCCAGCCCGACGCGCACCCGCGCGCTGGCCTACAACGGCGTCCCTTACGAAACCAATCTGTTCCAGGCCGAACTCCAGGCCAGCTATGAAATCGACGTGTGGGGCCGCCTCGCCAACCTGACCGACGCCGCGCGCGCCGCCTACGCCGCCGAGCAGGCCAGCGCCGATGCGGCGGCCTTGTCGATCGCCGCCAGCGCCGCCTCCGGCTACCTGAACCTGCGCGGCCTGGATGCGCAGCTCGAACTGGCGCTGGCCACGCTCAAGCTGCGCGAAGAATCGCGCGAGCTGGCGCGCAAGCAGTTCGAAGTGGGCTACAGTTCGCGGCTCGAATGGCTGCAGGCGCAGGCCGAATACCAGGCGGCGGCCGAGCAGGTGCCGCAACTGCAGCGCCAGATCTTCGAGCAGGAAAACGCGTTGTCGGTGCTGAGCGGCGGCAATCCCGGGCCGGTGACGCGCGGCGTGCCGCTGTCCGGACTGGCGCCGCCGCCGGTGCCCGGAGGACTGCCATCGGACCTGCTGCGCCGTCGTCCCGACATCGCCCGCGCCGAGCAAAACCTGCTGGCCGCGAGCGCCACGCTGTCCGCCACGCGCGACCAGTTGCTGCCCTCGTTCCGGCTGACGGCGGCGGGCGGCCTGCAGTCGACCGTATTCAGCGACTTCCTCAAAGACCCCACGCATTTATGGCGCCTGACGGCGGCCGTCGCCGGACCGTTGTTTGAAGGCGGCCGCGTACAGGCGCAGACCGACTCCGCCGCTTCGGCACGCGACCAGGCGGCCTACGCCTACGAGAACGCCGTGCGCGCCGCCTTTGCCGAAACCGACAACGGCCTGGGCGCCATCCAGCGCCTGCGCGAGCAGGCCGTGCAGAACGACGCCCGGCGCGCCACGGCTGCCGAAACGCTGCGTATCGCGCGCAACCGCTACCGCAACGGCTACGCCTCCTACCTCGAAGAACTGGACGCGCAGCGCACGCTCTACAGCGCCGACGTGCTGCGCCTGCAACTCAAGACGCGCATGCTGATCGCCTCGGTCGACCTCTACCGCGCCCTCGGCGGGGGCTGGAGTCGCTAGCGGCGCTGGCGGGTTACGCAGCTGCGCTGCTAACCCGCCCTACGCGTATCTATGACCCCTTTTTTGTGTTTACTTGATGGGGATGCAGAGCTCGCATTGGAAGACGCCGGTGGCGGTGTCTTCGCTGTAGTCGGCGGGGTAGCGCTCGAAGCAGGGGCCGGGGATGGTTTCGTAGCCGCTGGCGGGCAGCGCCTGGCTGTAGAAGGCGCCCCAGGCGGCGCCGATGCCGCTGGCGTCGCCCCGGTAAGCGGCGACCGCGTAGCGGCCTCCGGGCAGCACGGCCGTGGCGGCCGGCGCCTCGGCGGCGTAGCCTTCGTCGACTTCCACGCAGGCGTCGTAGCGGCAGCGCTCCGGCGGCGTGGTGCTTGGGTCGTCCTGCGCCACGCCGTAGGTGGTGCGCGCCATCAGTCCGTGCGCGGCGCGCCAGGGATTGAAGACGTCGCGCCAGAAGCTGCCGATGGCGGGGCCGAAGGGACCCGTGTAACGCAAGTAGGCTACTTTGCGCGGCGGCAGGTCCATCACTTTGATGTCCATGTGCGTCTCCTTATTTGGCGATTTCACTTGGGCTGGCGGGCAGCGGTGCCGGCGCCGGCGCGTGCTTGTGGCGGCGCAGCTTGTCGCGCAGGCGCTTGAGCAGCCCTTCCAGATCGTCAATGTAGGTGAAGACGGCCGGCACTACAAGCAGGCTCAGTAGCGTGGACGTGATCAGGCCGCCGATCACGGCAATCGCCATCGGCGAGCGGAAGCTCGGGTCGGCGCCCCAGCCCAGGGCCAGCGGCATCATGCCCGCGCCCATGGCGATGGTGGTCATCAGGATGGGCCGGCTGCGCTTGTGGCAGGCGTCCACCAGCGCGTCGAAGCGGTTCATGCCGTCCTGGCGCGCCAGGATGGCGTAGTCCACCAGCAGGATGGAGTTCTTGGTCACGATCCCCATCAGCATGATCAGGCCTATCATGGACGGCATGGACAGCGCGTTGCGCGTGATGAGCAGCGCCACGAAGGCGCCGCCTATCGACAGCGGCAGCGCGGCCAGGATGGTCACCGGCTGCATGAAGTCCTTGAACAGCAGCACCAGCACACAGTAGATGCAGATCACGCCGATCAGCATGGCCAGGCCGAAGCTGGCGAACAGCGCGGCCATCTCCTGCGCGTCTCCCAGCTCTGCGATCTTCACCGACGGCGGCAAATTCTTCATCGACGGCAGCGCGCGCGCTTCTTCGTTCAGTTCGCCCAGGGTGCGGCTGCCCAGTTCGACGTCCAGCGTGACGTTGCGGCTGCGGTTCAGGCGGTCGATCTGCGCCGGACCCGATTCCATGCTGATGTCGGCCACCGTGGAGAGCAGCACAGGGCCGTTCTTGCCGGGCACCGTCAGGCGGCCGATGGCGTCCAGGTCGGCGCGCACGGCGTCCGGCAGCTTGACGCGGATCGGCACCTGGCGCTCGGGCAGGTTCATCTTGGTCAGATCGAAGTCGTAGTCGCCGGCCGTGGCCACGCGCACCGTTTCGCCGATGGCGTTGGCGGTCACGCCCTGGTCGGCGGCGCGCGCGAAGTCGGGCCGCACGATGATCTCGGGCCGCACCAGCGAGGCGCTGGAGCTGACGTTGCCGATGCCTTTCATGGTGCGCAGTTCTCGTTCCACCTTCTGCGCCGCTTCGGTCAGCGCGATCGGGTCTTCGCTGCGCAGCACCAGCTGCATCTTGACGCCGGTGTCCGGCGGGCCGACGTTGAAGCGCGCGCCGGGGATGTTGTCCAGCTTGGCGCGGATCTGGGTTTCCAGGTCCGGCAGCGATTCCTTGCGGTCGGTGCGGTGCACGGTGGTCAGCGTCAGCACGGCGCGGCGCGCTTCGGCCGCTGCGCCGGGGGCGAAGGCGTCGCCGCTGGAGCCGCCGCCGATGGAGCTGAACACGCCGGTGATGCCTTTCACCTGCATCACGGCCAAACGGGTCTGCTCGGCGACGGCGCGCGTTTCGGCCAGCGTGGAGCCGGGCGGCAGTTCGATGTTGACGTTGGTCTGGGCGCGGTCGGCCGGCGGCACGAAGCCGGTCGGCAGCAGCGGCACCAGCATGATGGAGCCGATGAAGAAGGCGCCGGAGGCGATGGCGGTGATGTGGCGGTGGCGCAGGCACCAGCGCATGAGCGTGATGTAGCGCGTCATCAGCCAGCCGTCTTCCTCGTCCTTGTGCGGCACGGGCTTCATCAGGTAGGCGGCCATCATCGGCGTGAGCAGGCGCGCCACCACCAGCGAGGCCAGCACGGCCAGCACGGCGGTCCAGCCGAACTGCTTGAAGAACAGGCCGGGCACGCCGCCCATGAAGGCGGTGGGCAGGAACACGGCCACCAGCGCGAAGGTGGTGGCGATCACTGCCATGCCGATTTCGTCGGCCGCTTCCATGGCCGCTTCCATCGGGGTTTTACCCATGCGCAGGTGGCGCGAGATGTTTTCGATTTCCACGATGGCGTCGTCCACCAGCACGCCCACCACCAGGGCCAGCGACAGCAGGGTCACGGTGTTGAGGGTGTAGCCGAACCAGTACATGCCGAGGAAGGCCGGCAGCACGGACAGCGGCAGCGCGGCGGCGGCCACCAGCGTGGCGCGCCAGTCGCGCAGGAACCACCACACCACCAGCACGGCCAGCAGCGCGCCTTCGTACAGCAGCTCCATCGAGCCGACGAAGTTTTCCTCGACCGGGAAGGCGTTGTCGATCGACTGTTTTAGTTCGATATTGGGGTAGGCGCTGCGCAGTTCGGCCACGGCCTTCTGCACGTCGGAGGCGACCTGGGTTTCGCTGGCGCCCTTGGTGCGCAGCACTTCGAAGGCCACCACGCGCTTGCCGTCCTGCTCGGCCACGGCGCGCGGCTCGGCCACGGTGTCGCTGACGATGGCCACCTGGCCCAGGCGGATATGACGGCCGTCCGGCAGCGGGATGTCCATGTCGGCCAGCGCGGCTGCGGTCTGCACGGTGCCTATGGTGCGCACCGACTGCTCGGCGCCGCTCACGTCGCCGCGTCCGCCCGGCGCTTCCTTCTGCACCTGGCGCAGCTGGCGCGACACGTCCAGCGCGGACACCTTGAGGGCGGCCATGCGGGCGTCGTCCAGCTCCACCCGGATCTCGCGCGACACGCCGCCCATGCGCTTGACCGCGCCCACGCCCGATACGCTGAGCAGCTTCTTGGACACGTCGTTGTCCACGAACCAGCTCAGTTCCTGGTCGTCCAGCGCGCGGCCGGCGCCGGCCTTGGAGGCGGCGGTGAAGGTGAGCACGGCGCGGCCGGCGGTGGTCACTTTGCTGACCACGGGGTCGCGCAGTTCGCCCGGCATGTCGGCGCGCACTTGCGCCACCGCGTCGCGCACTTCATTGACGGCGTCCGAGATGTTCTTCTCGAGGATGAACTCCACGGTCACGGTGGCGTTGCCGTCCAGGACCTTGGTGTAGATGTTCTTGATGCCTTGCAGCGTGGCGACCGAGTCTTCGATCTTGCGCGCCACTTCGGTTTCCAGCTGGGCCGGCGCGGCGCCGGGCAGCGAGGCGCTGACGGTGACGATGGGCAGCTGGATGTCGGGGAAATCCTGCACCGGGTTGGCGCGGTAAGCCAGCAGACCGGCGAGGGTCAGCAGGGCGAACAGCATGATCGCCGGGATGGGATTCTTGATTGATAGGGATGAGAAATTCACTGCCGCTCCTTACTTGGCCTTGGCCACTTTGTTCGCCGAGGCCGGGGCGGGGGCGGCGGCGGGCGTGATGGGCGCCACGTTGTTCACCAGGTCGCCGTCGTTCAGGAAGCCCGCGCCGCTCACCACCACCGGCGTGGCGGCGTCGATGCCGCCCAGGATCTCGATGCGGTCGGACAGGCGGCGGCCGGTCTGCACCTTGATGCGGCTGACGCGCTTGTCCGGATTCAGGCGGAACACGTAGCTGAAGCCATCGCGCACGGCCACGGCCTGCTGCGGCACGGTCATGGCGTCCGAGTTGCCCAGCTCAAAACGGCCGCTGGCGAACATGCCGGCCTTGAAGGCGTTCGCTTCCGCGCCTTTGGGCGCGGGCAGGTCCACGTAGACCAGCGCGTAGCGGCTCTGCGGGTCGATGGTGGGGGCGACCATGCGCACCTTGCCGGCCAGTTCGGCGCCGTTGGCGGCTTTCACGACGGCGCTGGCGCCGGGTTTAATCTTGGGCAGGTCGGCCGCCGTCACTTCGGCGCGCCATTCCAGGCGGCCCTGGCGGATCATGCGGAACAGCTCCGTGCCGGCGCCCACCACGGCGCCGACGGTGGCGCTGCGGGCCGAGATCACGCCGCTGTCCGGCGCCACCACTTGGGTGTACTTCAGGCGCAGTTCCTGCGTGGCCAGCGCGGCCCTGGCGGAGGCGATGCGCGCCTTGCCGGTCTGCTCCGCGGTCATGTACTGGCTGATCTGCTGGGCGCTGAGCGCGCCGGTGCTTTCCAGCGAGCGGGCGCGGGCGGCGTTGGCCGAGGCTTCTGCGGCGTTGGCTTCCGCTTCCATCACGGCGGCGCGGGCCTGCGCCAGGTCGGCGTTGACGGTGTCGGCCGAGAAGGTGGCCAGCACCTCGCCCTTGCGCACCACGTCGCCCACGTTGACCTTCACGTCGGTCAGGCGCAGGCCGTTCGATTCGCTGCCGATGCTGGCTTCCTGCCAGGCCGTGACGTTGCCGTTGGCCGTGAGCGTGATGGGCAGGCGCGCGGCGGAGGGCTTGGTGGTGGTGACGGTGAGGGCGGCCTTGGGGGCGTCTTTTTTCTCTTCGGCTGCGCCGGCCAGCGGGGCGTGCAGGGCGAAGGTGGCAAACATGAGCAGTGCCAGGGGCTTGAGCGCGTATTTATTCATGGTCTTTGTGTGCATTTTTGGTTGTTCTTAGTTGTTTGCCTGGGCCGGGACGGCAGCCGAAGCGGTCCAGCCGCCGCCGGCGGCGCGGTACAGCGCCACCCAGGCGTTGCTGCGTTCCTGCTGCAGGCTGACCACGTTGTTCTCTGCGGCCAGGCGGCTGCGGCGCGCGTCTTCCAGCTCCAGCAGGCTGGCCAGGCCGTTCTTGTAGCGGTCTTCAATGGCGGTGAAGGCGGTGCGGTAGCCTTGCAGTGAAATCTCGGCGTCGCTGGCGCGCTCGCCGGTGCTGTTGAGCGTGACCAGGGCCTGCTCGACTTCTGCCACGGCCTTGCGCACGCTGCCGCGGTACTGGCTCACCGCCAGCTCGTAGCGCGCCTGCGCGGCGTCCACGTTGGCGCGGCGGCGGCCGGCGTCGAACACCGGCACCGAGATGGCCAGCGGACCCAGGGTCCAGGTGTCGAGCTGGGTGTTCTCGCCGCCGCTGTGGAAGTTGGCCGCGCCCACGGAGCCGGACAGCGACAGGCGCGGATAGCGCTGCGCCTGCGCGCCGCGCACTTCGAAGCTGGCGGCTGCCACTTCCTGTTCGGCGGTGTAGACGTCCGGCCGCTGGCTCAGGGTTTGCGCGGGCAGTACGGCGATGGCGATGGCCGGCGCCGGCACGGCGGTGGCGGCGGCCAGTTTGGCACGCAGCTCCGGTTCGGCGATGGCGGTCAGCGCCACCAGCGATTTCACGCCGATGTCGCAGGCGGCGCGCTGCGCGCTGGCGCGGCTGCGGCCATCGGCGGCGCTGGCGCGGGCCAGGGCGGAGTCCGACGGCGACAGGAAGCCGGCCTTGCTGCTCAATTCCGTCAGGCGCGCGGTGTAGGCGCGCGAGCCGGCGTCCTGCACCGCCACCTTGAGCAGCTGCTCGCAGGCACGCAGGCCGTAGTACTGGTTGGCCGTTTCGGCAGCGACGGACACGCGCGCTTCGTGCCAGCCGGCGTTGGCGCTGTTGAAGCGCGCTTCGGCCGCGTTGCGCGCGGCGCGGCCTGCGCCGAATATGTCGATCTCCCACGACGCTTGCAGCGCCACCTGGCTGGTGGTGCCGGTGGGGATGGAGGACTGCTGGTTCTGGCGCGCCACGCTGCCCGCCACGTCCAGCGAGGGCGCCAGCGCGGCGCCGGCCGCCACGCGCTCGGCGCGCGACTGGGCGATGCGCGAGCGGGCCGAGGCCAGCGTAGGGCTGGCCGCCTGGGCGGAATCGATCAGCTGCACCAGCAGCGGGTCGCCCTGGTTCTGCCACCAGTTGTTCAAGTCCGTGAGATTGCCGTTGTGCGGCAGCGGCGCCTGCCACTGCGGCGGCGCGGCGGCGTCCACCTTGGCGGGCGGCGCGTTCAGGGCGCAGCCGCCCAGTGCCATCGCCACTGCCATTGCGGTTGCCATCGCCATCGCCGGCTTGTGCTTGTTTGTCGTCATGCTGTTTTTTCCTTGATGCGGATTTTCTCTGCGTCTACCAGTGCCGTCGCGTAGTCGCTCAGGCGTTCGGTCCAGGTGGCGATGGCTTCCGGTCCGGCCATCAGCTGCGGCTTGATGGTCTTTACCACGTCGCCCGCCATCATCAGCATCAGCGCCATGGAGGCGATGCTGAAGGCGAGGCGGTGGGTTTCGTCGTCCGGCTTGTCCTGGCCGAGGTGGCGCGCCAGCACGCGGCTGAACGCTTCATGCTCGGGGCGGATGCCGTTTTCTATCTCGCTGGCCCAGATGCCGGTGGGCTCCAGCATTTCGCGGAACCACAGACGCATGCAGGTTTCCATCATGTCGCCTTCCTTCAGCGGCGCCAGCATCTGGTTGAAGAAGCCTTGTAGCGATTCGCGCAGCGTGAAGTGCGGCTGGTCGAACATGGCGATGTTGTCTGCCGGGGAGGGCGAGAGTGCGGTGAAAGCGGCGCGGTACAGGCCGGCCTTGTCGCCGAAGTAGTAGCTGATGGCGGCCACGTTCACGCCGGCGGCCAGGGCAATCTCCCGCGTGGAGGCGCGCGAGTAGCCCTGTTCGGCGAACAGGCGTATGGCCGTGACCAGCAGGCGCTCGCGCGATTGCTCTCCGTCCGACCGTGATTTTTTTGTTCTGGCTTTATCGTTCATGATGCCATTTGACCATGCTATTCAGACAAAATCAATAAGTTAATCGATCGTTTGATTAAGTTACTGATGCGTTGTAACAACTGCTTACAATCGATACACGGCGGTGTGGCTGGACGGACCCTGCTGGTATAAAGTCATGCTTATAACGACATCAAAGAGGCTAAACATGAGTGCGCGCAGCTGGTTTGCATCGATGATTCTCCTGGCGGCCGTGCAGGCCGCTCCGGCGGCGCTGGCCGCGCCCCCGCAGTTGAGCGGGCAGGCTGCCGCCGCGCATGTGCTGAACCGGCTGGCTTACGGCCCGGCGCCGGGCGACATCGAGCGCGTGACGCAGATGGGCGTGGCGCGCTATATCGACAGCCAGCTGCATCCCGAATCGCTGGAGCTGCCCGCTGCGCTGAGCGAGCGCCTGGCGGGCCTCGATACGGTGCAGCGCAGCAGCGGCGAAGTGCTGGGCGACTTCCTGGCGGTGCGCGATATGGTCAAGGACGAAACCGAGGACGCCAAAGCCATGCGGCGCGAAGTGCTGGCCCGCATCAACAACCAGACCGCCGAAGCGCGCATTGCGCGCGCCGTGGCCAGCCCGCGCCAGCTGGAAGAAGTGATGGTGGATTTCTGGTTCAACCATTTCAACGTCTTCTCCGGCAAGGGCCAGGTGCGGCCGCTGGTGGCCAGCTACGAGCGCGACGCGATCCGGCCTTATGTGTTCGGCTCCTTCCGCGACATGCTGGGCGCCACCGCCAAGCACCCGGCCATGCTGTTCTACCTGGATAACTACCTCTCCAAGGCCGGCGGCCTGAACGAGAACTACGCGCGCGAGCTGATGGAGCTGCATACGCTGGGCGTGGACAAGGGCTATACGCAGAAGGACGTGACCGAGCTGGCACGCATGCTGACCGGCTGGAGCTTCGCCCCTCGCCAGCTGGTGGCGCGCAACGAGACCTTCCGCTTCGACCCCAAGCGGCATGACAACGGCGACAAGCAATGGCTGGGCCGCGTGATCAAGCCGCAGGGCCAGGCCGAGGGCGAATACGCGCTGGACGTGCTGGCCGTGCATCCGGCCACGGCGCGCCACATCAGCTACAAGCTGGCGCAGTACTTCGTGGCGGACGAGCCGCCGCCGGCCCTGGTCGAGCGCATGGCGCAGACCTGGGTGGCCAGCAAGGGCGACATCCGCTCGGTGCTCAAGACGCTGTTCGCCAGCGATGAATTCATGTCGCCGGAGGCGCAGGGCGCCAAGTTCAAGACCCCTTACCAGTTCGTGATCTCGGCGGCGCGCGCCGGCAATTCCGCGATGGCCGAAGTGCGGCCGGTGCTGGGCGCGCTGGACCGCCTGGGCATGCCGCTGTACGGCTGCCAGACGCCGGACGGCTACAAGAACACGCAATCGGCCTGGCTGAATCCGGACGCGCTGAGCCGGCGCATCGGCTACGCAACCACGCTGGCGCAGGGCGTGGATGCGGCGCTGGTGCAGGCGGCGCTGGGAGAGTCGGTGTCCGAGCGCACCCAGGGCATCGTGGCGGCCAGTCCGCAAAAGATACGCACTGCCATGCTGCTCGGCAGTCCCGATTTCATGCAACGCTAGGAGCAGGCCATGCAACGCAGAGACTTCCTGAACGCTTTCGCCGCCGGCGCCGGGCTGATGATACCGCTGGGCCGCGAGGCCTGGGCGGCCACCTCGGTGCAGCGCCCCACGGACCGCAAGCTGATCGTCGTGATGCTGCGCGGCGCGGTCGATGGCCTGAATGTGGTGGCGCCCATCGGCGACGAGAACTACACCCAGCTGCGGCCCAGCATTGCGCTGGCCGCGCCGGGCAAGGAGAACGGCGCGCTGGACCTGGACGGCTACTTCGGCCTGCATCCGGCGCTGGCGCCGCTGATGCCGCTGTGGCGCGAGAAGAAGCTGGCCTTTGTACACGCCAGCGGCTCGCCGGACACCACCCGCTCGCACTTCGACGCGCAGGATTACATGGAGTCCGCCACGCCGGGCGTGAAGAGCACGCCGGACGGCTGGATGAACCGCCTGATCGCTACCTTGCCGGGCACGTCGACGCCCACGCGCGCGGTCAGCGTGGGGCCGACCATGCCGCGCATCCTGAGCGGGCAGGCGGCCGCCATCAATATCGCCAACGGCTCGGCGGCGGGCAAGCCCGGCGTGCTGGACCGGCCGCAACTGGCGACGGCCTTCGATCAGCTCTATATGGGCCATGAGCGCTTTGGCAAGGTATACCAGGACGGGCGCGAGGCGCACAAGGAGGTGATGGCGGCGACCATGGCCGAGTCGATGGCGGCGGACGGCGGCGCGCCGCTTCCGAACGGCTTCCCGGACGACGCGGCGCGGCTGGCGGTCCTGATGCGCAACGACCCCAATGTGCAGATGGCGTTCTTTGCGCTGGGCGGCTGGGACACGCATGCGAGCCAGGGCGCGGGCACAGGGCAGCTGGCCAACCGGCTGGCGCCGCTGGGACAGGGCCTGGCCGTGCTGGCGCAGAAGCTGGGGCCGATGTTCGAGGACACCACCATCGTGGTCATGTCCGAGTTCGGCCGCACCGCGCGCGAGAACGGCAATGGCGGCACCGATCACGGGCATGGCAATGTGATGTGGGTGCTGGGCGGCGGCGTGGCGGGCGGCAAGGTGCTGGGCGAGTGGCAAGGCGTGGGCAACGGGCAGCTCAACGAGGGGCGCGATCTGCCGGTGACGACGGACTTCCGCACGGTGCTGGCGAATATCGCCGAGCGGCATCTGCGCTTGAGCGACACCCAACTGGCGCAGGTGTTCCCGCGCATGCCTTCATCCTCCGGGTTGCGTTTGCTGCGGGCCTAGTTCGGCGGGTTACGGCGCTTCGCGCCTAACCCGCCCTTGTATTATTCCATCTGCCCCGAAAACGGAACGTCGGGGCAGAGCAACTGGATGCCGTACCCGCCCTTGGTCGCCAAGACCGTGATGTAGATTTCGCAGCAGTTGCTCTTATTCCATTAAAGATCGAACAGTATCTTTGGCCCGGCGTGCCGTGAGCCCGCATTTGCAAGGTTGATCAGGAGAAGAGTAATGTTGTGTCTTGGTATAGATGTCGCCAAATTGAAGGTCGATTGCGCACTGCGCCTGGAAACGGGCAAACACCGTGCGAAAGTTGTAGAAAATACCCAGGCTGGCTTTGCCAAACTGGAAGCGTGGCTGCAGAGTCATACGGACGGGTTGCCCCATATCTGCATGGAGGCCACTGGCGTCTATTGGGAGGCGATCGCGGAGTTCTTTGCCCGTCGGGGCTACCGCGTCAGTGTCGTCAATCCGGCCCAGATCAAGGCGTTTTCCCAGGCGCAGCTGGTGCGCACCAAGACCGACCAGGTCGACGCCAAGGTCATTGCCGAGTTCTGCGCCAAGCATGGTCCGGAAGCATGGCAGCCGCCGCCGCTGAGCGAACAGGAATTGAAAGCGATGGTGCTGCGCCTGGATGCGCTGCTGGCCATGCAGACGCAGGAAACGAACCGCCTGGACGTGGCGCGCGAATCGGTCCGGGCCGATATCGAACAGCATATTGCCTGGCTCGGCGAGCAGATTAAACAGCTGCGCAAGCGCGTACGTGATCACATCAACGACGATCCCGACATGCGCGGCAGACGCGACTTACTCGATACCATTCCCGGTGTCGGGGACAATACCATTGCGTTACTGCTGGCCTATGGCATGCATGCCGGGCGCTTCGACAACGGTCGGCAGGCTGCCGCCTTTGCAGGCCTCGATCCGCGCCAACATGAGTCCGGATCAAGCGTGAAGCAGCGGCCCCGGATGTCCAAGATCGGCCACGCGCATCTGCGCAAAAATCTGTACATGCCGGCTATGGTGGCGCTGTACCGCACCGACTGGGGGCGCCAGTTCCGCACCCGCCTACAAGCAGCAGGCAAGCCGGCCAAGCTGGTGATCGGCGCCATGATGCGCAAGCTCGTCCACGTTGCTTTCGGCGTCTTAAAATCTGGCAAACCATTCAATCAGGAGCTTCAAAACGCTTGACCGGCATAACAGTATCTACGATGAACACCATCAACGCGATCAACGCGATGGTGCGTAGGGCGGGTTAGCGCAGCGTAACCCGCCAGCCTTGGCTACAGGTTCGGCGTCAGCTTCATCTCGGGGCGTGGCCGGTACATCCTGTCCTCCACGCTTTCGCCGCTGTCGCTGACATGCGCGCCCATCGCTTCCAGGTCCGAGAGCAAGTCGTTCGCCAGTATTTTTTCTTTCGTGCCCAGGCGCTTGCTGCGCGCCACCGCCGCGCGCCAGCGCGCCGCCGCTTCGGGCGCGCCGGCGTGCTTCGCCAGCCGTTCCAGATTGCCCAGCACCGACAGCACCTGCACCTGCTCGTGATTGTCCCAGCCGTTGCCGCCGCCTTGCGGATGGAAGCGCCGGTACAGCATCTCGGCCGCGCAGGCGCCCGCGTCGCCCAGCCGCTCCACCGCTTCCTTCGGCATGTTGAGATTCAGCCCGCCTTCGCCAGGCCGCAAACTGATCTGCACGATGCGGTCGCGGTAGCCCGGATAGGGGAACAGTATCTCGTCGCGCCAGCTGTGCATGGTGGCGAAGATATTGCCCAGGAAGCCGAACAGCCCGGCCGGCGTGGCGTCGTCCGTCGCGGCCCAGTAGCGCAGCCGGCCTTGGTTGTTATCGCTGGGCAGATAGACGCGGCCATCCAGCCCGCATTGGGCGGCATCCTCGATCGGGTACTTGGGATGCGCTTCTTTCAAATTGATGGCGAAGGTGGGATGCTCGGGCAGCAGCGTGTCGAAGAAGTGCAGCGGCATATTGCTGGAGATGCCGCCGTCCGAGAACCAGATGCGTTTCAGCTTGCTGCTGTCGGTGTAGTCCTGCGCGTAGAGCGGGACGGCGGACAGCAGCAGCGGGAAGCTGAGGCTCATCCGCACCGCCACCACCACGGGCGTGTCGGCCGGGTCGCACAGGCGCACCAGAGGGCTGCCGTCCGGCGCGGCGAAGGGGCCGGTCTGCGGAGGTTGCGGCGCTTGCTGCAGCAGCCAGTCCATCACGGACGGCGGGAATAGCTGTGCCCATTCGGCGGGATGGAAGTAGAACCCGCCCGAGCCGTCGCGGAAGGGCAGGGCGTAGGGCATTTGCTGGCTGAGCGCCGTGGTGACCACTTCCAGGTTGATGGCGCGGTTCTCTGGGTCTGTGGAGGTCTGCTGGCCCCACAGGTCGCCGAAGGTGAGCGGCCGGCCGGGGGGCAGGCCGGCCAGCTGGTTCAGGTAGAGGGAGAGCCAGTCGGTGAGGGCGGTCACGGCGTCGCTGCCGGTGCTGCGCCCGCTGCACAGGCCGTACTGGTTGCGGTGCAGGCCTTGCAGCAGCGCGGCGGCCGAGCGCCAGGCGCCCCAGCCGAAGCCGGTGGCGACGCAGAGCGGCACCAGCAGCAGGAAGGGCACTTGCAGGCCGATGTTGAGCGGGCCGGCATGGCCCGGCAGGCCGGCGATTGCGGCAGCCAGCACCAGGTAGCCCGCGGCGGCAGCGCAGGCCAGTTCAGCGGCCAGGCGCAGCCATGCGGGGCGCTGGGCCGCCGTGGGCGGAGTCGGAGAGGCCGGGGGCGCGGCGGGAGCCTGCGCTGGCGCGGGCAGCAGCGCGAAGGCGCGGTGGGTGAGCCAGGCGGCGCCGGCGGCAGTGGCCAGCATGGCCAGCGTGGTGGCGGCGCTGCGCAGCGCCGTGAGGTGGGTGGAGAGCATGACCAGCGGCGCGATCAGCAGCAGCGCGGCGCCCACTACCGTCGGCCAGTGGACCAGCGCTGCGGCGATGCCCAGCGCGGCGCGCAGCTTGTCCTTGGCGTCGATGTAGCGCATGGCCATGTCGAAGTGGGCTTGCAGCGCGGGGGCGGGCTGGAACAGGCGCGCCAGCCGCGAGCGCCCTTGTTCCTGCGCTTGCAGTTCTTCGGGCAGGCCGGCAAGGCTGGCGAAGGCTGCCGGCTGGCGGCCGCTCTGGCGTCCGCATTCGGCTGCGGCGCAGGCTGCGGCGGCGATCGCGCCGGCGGATGTGCCGCCGATGTTCTTGAAGGCGTAGCCGCGCGCCAGCCGGGCGATCAGCTTGGGGTAGACCACGCCGCTGGTGATGCCGCCTTTCATGACCAGGTCGCAGTGCGGCAGCGTTGCCGGATCGAGTTTGTCGGTGGGGGTGATTTGGCTCTCCTTTTGCTTTGCTGGCGGCGCTGGCGGGTTACGCAGCTTTGCTGCTAACCCGCCCTACGATTTCAGGTATCGGCGTGCGGTTCGG
Organism: Pseudoduganella aquatica; assembly: GCF_020865585.1. Lineage (NCBI taxonomy): Bacteria > Pseudomonadati > Pseudomonadota > Betaproteobacteria > Burkholderiales > Oxalobacteraceae > Pseudoduganella > Pseudoduganella aquatica. The sequence goes on along the minus strand of NZ_CP086370.1, from coordinate 5,892,511 downwards.
GCAAAAAAATGCCCGCGTCGGGCGCGGGCTGAATCCAATGTTCGGAGAACGGTTGGAGGAGACAGTTCCACTATAGCCGCGTTTTTGTTGCACCGCAATACCGTATAAATACGATGTCTATCTATTCATTTTGGCAGTTGCGCCAAGGCCGCCGAAAGGCATGCCTCCAGCGCGCGGGCCAGTTCCTGCGGTTCCAGCGGATGCGCCAGCAGCAGCGCGGGCGCCACGCCGGGCGGCAGCAGGCCGTCCAGCGGATCGTCCCGTGACGATGTAATCAGCACCAGCGGCACGCCGGCCCATGCCGCCTGGTGGCGTGCCAGCGCGAGCGGCAGGAAGGCGGTGTGGCGGCTTTGCGTGGTGTCCGCGTCGCACAGTATCAGGTCGAATTGCTGCCTTGCGCAATGGTCCGCCTGCTCGGCGTCCGCCGCCACCGTGACAGCGTAGCCATAGTGCGCCAGGATGCTGGCCACCAGGCCGCAGTCGTCCGGCGCGGCGTCGAGCAGCAGCAGGCGCGCGCGGGGGGCTTCGGTGGCCTGCGGGGTGGCGCTTTCGGACCGGCCTCCGGTCTGCGGTGCCTGGCCGCGCAGCGCCGCCGGCAGGAAGGTCTCCAGCGAGGGGATCAGCGTGTCCGGTTCCAGCGATTTGGGCAGGTGGCCGTCAAAGCCGGCCGCGCGCAGTGCGGCGCCGCCGTCCGAGACCGGCAGCGCGCTGGCGGCCAGCACCGGGATGGCGGCGGTGGCCGGGTCGGCCTTGAGTGCGGCCACCACGCCGTAGCCGTCCAGCCGGGGCAGGTGGATGTCGCAGATGATCAGGTCGGGAAGCAGCTCGCGCGCCATGGCCACGCCCTGCAGGCCGTCGCCCGCGCCCAGCGGAATGTGGCCGAACGCGGTCAGCAAGTAGCTCATCAGGTCCATATTGGCCTGGTTGTCTTCCACGATGAGGACACGCGCCGCCATACCGCTCCCTGCTGCCCGTCCGGGCGGTTTATTTTTTGCTCTTCATCGCCAGCGTGAAGGTGCTGCCGTGTCCGAAATCGCTGCTGAAGAACAGCGAGCCGCCGATCAGGTTGGCCAGGTTCTGGCACAGGTACAGGCCCAGGCCCGCGCCTTCCGCGTGGCGGGTGGAGGTCGAATCGAGCTGCGAGAAGGCCTGGAACAGCTTGGCCTGGTCTTCCTCGCGGATGCCGGCGCCGCTGTCGGCCACGGCGAATTCGGTCACCACGCCGTCGCCGTCGGCGCGCTGGCTCAACGTGATGCGCACCGTGCCTTTCTCGGTGAACTTGATGGCGTTGTTGGCCAGGTTGATCAGGATCTGCGTCAGCGCGCGGCGGTCGGTTTCGAGGGTGACCGGCTGCGGCGCCACGTCCACTTCCAGCGCCAGGCCCTTCTGCTGCGCCAGCGGGCGCAGGGTGTCGGCCACTTCGGCGATCAGGTTCTGGCACTGGATAGGCTCGACCGACAGCGTGACCTTGCCCGCTTCGATCTTGGCCACGTCCAGGATGTCGTTGATCAGCGAAAGCAGGTGGCGCGCGCTGTTGCGGATGGTGTTGAGCTGCTTGTCCTGCTCACCGGTCAGCGGGCCGGGAAGCTTCATCAGCAGCGCGCCGGTGAAGCCGATAATGGCGTTCAGCGGCGTGCGCAGCTCGTGCGACATATTGGCGATAAAGGCCGATTTCATGCGGCTCGCTTCGGCCAGCTCCAGGTTCTTCAGCGCGATTTCGCGGTTGATGGTTTCCAGCTCGCCGGCGTGGTGGGCCAGGCGCATGTTCAGCTCTATCACCTGGCGTTCGCGCGCCTGCAGTTCGCTGTTGACCTGCACCGCCTGTTCGTAGGTGGAGATCAGCAGGTCAAGGATCTGCTGGCGCTCGGCGTTGATGAAGTGCTTCTGGTCGCCCAGGTAAAGCGCGATGCCCACTTCCATGTTTTGGTTGCGGCGCAGCTTCTGGTTCACCAGCATGTGGCCGATGCGGTTCAGCAGGTAGTCTTCGGCATAGGGCTTGCGGATGAAGTTGTCCGCACCGCACTCGATGCCTTTGATGATGTCCTTGGGGTCGGTCAGCGAGGTGACCAGGATGACCGGGATGTCGCGCAGCACGGCGTCGGACTTGATGGCGCGGCATAGTTCGTAGCCGTCCATTTCGGGCATGACGATGTCCGACAGCACCAGGTGCGGCTTGCGTTCGCGGATCGCCTCCAGCGCCAGCCGGCCATTGGCGGCCACGCGCGCCTTGTAGCGCACGGACTGGATCAGGCGGCGCAGCCGCTCGGCCTGGGTCGGACTGTCCTCGACGATGAGGATTTCGATTTCATCCGGTTCGATCTCGTAGCTGGAGTCCACGGACTGCCTCCAAAAATTGGTTTTCAAGCTATGCTGACTCTAAGGTAACTATAAAGGATTTAACTATCAAGCTGGGAAATTTCATGGCTGTGCGCCCTGGAACTGGCCGGCGCGGTAGGTGAGCACCAGCGTGTCGCGGTGGCCGTGCTGGGCCAGCGGCTGGATGGGTGTCGATTCGTGGATCACGGTGGCGTCGTCCAGCAGCAGCATGGTCCAGGGTTCGGTCATGGTGAAGCGCTTGCCGTTCGGGCCATCGGCTTCAAAGATGCGAGTCTCTCCGCCCTTGATGCCGTGGCGGCCGATCAGCAGCACGGCCACGTAGTCCACGCCGTCGCGGTGCGCGCCTTCCGGCGTGGGGCGGCCGATGCCGTCCGTGGTGTCGATGCGGAACTGGTGCGCCTCTATGTACCAGGGCTGCGGCGCGCGCGCGGCCGAGCAGGCGTCGCCGACGGCGGTGATCAGCTGGCGCCAGGCCGGCTGCGCCACGGTGTCCGGTTCCATGGGCTCGAACAGCCGGTGCATGCCGCCGTGCAGCGCGTTGTATTCCAGCGGCTGCCAGTGCGGGCGGTGCGCGGTCTGCGCCAGCGCGCCGTCCTTCTGGATGAAGCAGGAATGGCGGCGGCGCCGGTAGCGGCCGCCGTCTTTCAGGTAGTTGTCCAGTTCAAGGTGCTCCCAGCTCGGCACCAGGGCGTTCAGCGCCTCCAGCGTGGTGCCGGCCAGCGCGGCGACATGTTCGGGATGCAGCAGGGCGTAGCCTTCGCTGCGCAGCGCTTCGGTAACGCGCTCGGGCGCGGTGTAGATCGGGGCGTAAGTCGTCATTGGAACGGGGGTACGGGTATGCTCGGCGATGGAGTCGTCTATTCTACGACGGTTAGAAGCTCCGCGTGAGCATCAGCCGGAATGAGCGCGATTCGATGGGGTGGAAGTGGACGTCGTCCACCGGCTGCGTTTCGCCCTTGAGCCGGGAGGCGTAGTAATAGTCGATGGCCGACACGCGGCGGTTGGCCAGGTTGAAGGCCTCCAGCTCCAGCTGCATGCCGCCGGCGAATTTGTAGCCGATGCGGCCATTCAGCGTCTGGCTGGCGCGCGAGCGCACGCTGTTGTCCTCGGCCAGCGGGCGCGGACCGAACCAGCGCAGCCGCAGTGCGCCGGACCAGGGCCCTAGCTTGTCCGCCGTGAGCGCCAGTTGGGCCACGCCTTCCACCGCGCCGGGGATGTAGGCGGTGCCTGCCGCACGGGCTGCCGCCCCACGGCTGCGCGCGCGGGCGAAGGCCAGGTCCGCGTCCACGCTGAGCCATTTGAAAGGCTTGTAGTAGTTGGAGAACTCCACGCCGTAGCGGCGGCTCGGATCGCCCGCCTCGGTGGCGCCGGCGTCGCCCACGTAGCTCAGTTCCGAATCGAAGTCCAGGCGGTAGACCGACAGCGAGGTTTGCAATCGCGGCAGCCATTCGCTGCGCACGCCCAGCTCCAGGCCGCGCGAACGCACTAGCGGAGCGTCCGCCGCGACGGCGCCGCGCGCGTCGTTGCTGTGGAAGCCGGTGCCGGCGTTGGCGTAGAACTCGGTCAGCGCCCAGGGGCCGAACACGGCGCTCAGGCTGGGGCTGAGCAGGCGGTCGCTGGTGCGGCCTGCCGGGTGTTCCAGCGCGCTGGCGCTGCCCGGCTCCGAGGGGCGCACGTCGAAGCGATAGGCGTCGGCGCGCAGGCCGGCCGTGGTGCGCAGCACCGGGGACCAGCGCGTGCTGTTTTCCACGTACAGGCCGGCGCTGGTTTCCACGATATGGTCGGCGCGGGTGGTGGCCACGGCGCGCCGCGCCACGGTCTTGTACAAGCCGTTGAAGATATTGTCGTTCTGGAGCTGCAGGCCGACCGTGGTGATGGAGCTGGCCTCGCCGATGTGCGCGTGCCAGGCGTGGCTGGCGTCCACGCCGCTGGTGACGCGGCGGTCCGGCTGGGCGAACTGGTCGCCGTTCACCGGGTCGTCCATGAAGTAGGTGAAGTTGGAATACAAGTCCAGCTGGTTGGCGATCAGGTAGGCGCCGACCTTGGCGGCCGTGTCCTCGCCGCTGCGCTGCCAGGCGCCGGACAGGCTGTAGCGGTGTGCCTTGCCGCCGTCGGTGTTGTCGATGCCGTCGTAGCGGCCCAGCAGGCCTTGCTGCACGGCGCGCAGCGGAATCTGGTCGGTGGCGTTCCAGTCCGCGTTGTAGGCCATGGCCGTGACGGTAAAGCCGTTGTTGGCGTAGCCCTGGCTGTAGCGCAGCACGCCGTTCAGTTTTTTGTAGTCGTCGCCGCGCGTGTACGGGCCGTCGTTGTGCAAGGCTTCGATCGCGTACAGCAGCGCGCCGTTATTGGCTTCGTTCACGCTGGCCGAATCGGCCAGCAACGCGCGGCGGTAGCCGTTCTGCCCCACGCTGGCGCTGGCCACGCCGCGCACCAGGCGGTTGGCGTAGATGATGGAGGCGGCGCCGGCGGAGGCGAAGTCGCCTTCCTCGGCCGAATAGGGGCCTTTCTTGTAATCGAGGCGCGCGGCCAGTTCCGGGATCAGGAAATTGAGGTCGGTCCAGCCCTGGCCGTGGGCGTGGCTGCGCTGGTTGACGGGCATGCCGTCCACGGTGGTGCGCAGGTCGGTGCCGTGGTCCAGGTTGAAGCCGCGCAGGTAGAACTGGTTGGCCTTGCCCTCGCCGCTGTGCTGGCTGACGATCAGGCCGGGCGTGGCCTCCAGCAGCTCGCCGGGCCGGTAGGTGGTGCGCGCGGCCAGCTGCTGCTGCGTGACGCTGCCGTCGCCGGCCGCGTCGGCGATGCCAAGCTGGCTGGCGCGCGAACCGTCGATCAGCACGCGCTGCATCAGCGTATCGTCGGCGTGGGAAGCGGAAGAGGCCAGCAAAGTACACAGCGCGGCGGCCAGCGCGAACGGAGTAGGGCGAAATAGCATCATGGCGGGCAGTATAGCCGCAGCCCCCCCCTTTTTACGAGTCCGGCCTATTGCAGTTTCTTGATGATGTCCGACAGGCGGTAGGGTTTGCCGATGAGCTCGAACTGGTCCACGTCCTTGTGCTGGGCGCTGAGCGTGGAGGGTAGGTAGCCGGAGGCCAGGATGATCTTCAGGCCGGGCTGCGCCTGCCGGGCCGCGCGCGCCAGCTCGATGCCGCTCATGCCGGGCATGACGACGTCGCTGAACAGGATGCGCAGGTCCGGGTGGCGGCCCAGGATTTCCAGCGCTTCGGCGCCGTTGTTGGCCGGCAGCACCTCGTAGCCCAGGCTGGTGAACAGCTGGGCGGCCATGTCGAGCACGTCGTTCTGGTCGTCCACGACCAGCACTTTTTCTGCCGCGCTGCCGTGCGCCGATTCCTGCGGGCCGATGCCGTGTTCGTGCGCCGGGAACAGCAGCGAAATCGCCGTGCCTTTGCCGGGCTGGGACTCGATGCGCAGCTCGCCTTTGGCCTGCTGCACCATGCCGTACACCTGGCTCAATCCCAGGCCGGTGCCTTTGCCCACTTCCTTGGTGGTGAAAAACGGCTCCATGGCGCGGCGCGCCACCTCGGGTTCCATGCCGCAGCCGCTGTCGCGCACGGTCAGGCATACATAGGCGCCGGGCGGCAGCGCGCCGCCGCCCTCGTGCATTCCCACGCTGGTCTCGATAACGATGTCGCCGCGTTCGCCGCCGTCTCCGATGGCGTCGCGCGCGTTGACCACCAGGTTCAGGATGGCGGATTCGAGCTGCTGCACGTCGGCCAGGATTTCGGGCAGGCCCGGGGCCTGTTTCAGTTCGAGCTGCACGTTGCTGTGCACGGCGCGCCGCAGCACCGCTTCGAAGGAATCGACGATGCGGTTGATGCGCACGCGCTCGGCGCGGAAGGGCTGCTGGCGCGCGAAAGTGAGCAGCTGCTGGGTGAGGCTGGCGCCGCGCTCGGCGGCCCGCACCATGCCGTCGATGGCCTTGGTCTGCTGCGTGCGGTCGCTGACGTTGCGCAGGATGTCCAGGCCGTTGATGATGACGTTGAGCAGGTTGTTGAAGTCGTGCGCAATGCCGCCGGTCAGCTGGCCTATCGATTCCAGCTTCTGCGACTGGAACAGCGCCTCCTTGGCGCGCGCCAGCTCCTCCTCGGCCGTGCGGCGCTCGGTGACGTCGCGCGTGATCTTGGCGTAGCCGATCAGCTCGCCCATCGAGTCGATAATGGGGTCGATCACCACATGCGCCCAGAACCGGCTGCCGTCCTTGCGCACCCGCCATCCCTCGCGCTCGAAGCGGCCGTCGCGGCGCGCCGTGGCCAGCGCCTGCCTGGGCAGGCCCGCCGCCCGGTCCGGTTCGGTGTAGAAGCGTTCGAAATGGGTGCCGGTCACCTCGTCGGAGTCGTAGCCCTTGATGCGGCGCGCGCCCTCGTTCCAGTTGGTCACCAGCCCTTCCGGGGACAGCATGTAGATCGCATAGTCGGTTACGCCCTGCACCAGCAGGCGGAAACGCTCCTCGCTGGCGTGCAGCGCTTCCTGCTCCTTGCGCCGGGCCGTGATGTCGCGCGTGATCTTGGCGTAGCCGAGCAGCTCGCCGCTGTGGTCGCGGATGGGATCGAGCACCACGCTGGCCCAGAAGCGCGTGCCGTCCTTGCGGATGCGCCAGCCCTCGTCCTCGAAGCGGCCGGCATCGCGCGCCACGGCCAGCGCCATTGCGGGCCGCCCTGCTGCGCGGTCATCGTCCGAATAAAAGCGCGAGAAGTGTTCGCCGAGAATCTCCGCCTCGGTGTAACCCTTGAAGCGCTGCGCGCCCGCGTTCCAGCTGGTGACGATGCCTTCCGGCGACAGGGTGTAGATGGCGTAGTCGGTGACGCTGGAAACAAACAGCCTCAGGCGTTCAGCTTCAATCGCGCTTGCGGGGCGGAGCGGCTTGTTGCTCATGTACTGTTTCCGTTTGCGGCCGCGCCGCGTGAGGGATACCTTGCTGTGATCGGTAGGTGCCAGGCCAGTATAGCCCCTGCCGGGACGAAAGTGTCACTTATGAATAGTTTCCTAAAATGCATTGAAATGATGCAAAATGGCAAGGCACACGCGCGATGACTCTGAGGAAATATACGATGAAGAAATGTGGTGTTTTATTCTTGCTGGCGGCCCGCCTGGCCGCAGCCGATGCAGCCGATGCAGCCGATGCAGTCAGCCAGACGCCGGCCGCGTTTGCGGGCAATCTGTTCGCCAAATGGAACGGCGCCGCAACGCCGGGCTGCGCGCTGGCCATCTCGCGCCCGGACCAGCCGGTGCTGAAGCTGGCCTACGGACAAGCCGACCTGGAACACGGCACGCCCAACACGCCGGATACGGTGTTCGAGGCCGGATCGGTATCCAAGCAATTCACCGCCGCCGCCGTGTTGCTGCTGGCGCAGGACGGCAAGCTGGCCTTGTCCGACGATGTGCGCAAATACCTGCCCGAGCTGCCCGACTACGGCAAGCCGATTACGCTGGACCACCTGCTCACCCATACCAGCGGCTTGCGCGACTGGGGCAGCATTGTGGAAATGGAAGGCTGGCCGCGCGGTACGCGTTCCGTCAGCATGGAGCAGGCGCTGACGGTGATTGCGCGCCAGCGCGGGCTCAATTTCCCGCCGGGCGAGCGCTACTCTTACAGCAACAGCGGCTATGTGCTGGCCGCGTTCGTGGTGCAGCGCGTGTCGGGCAAGACGCTGGCCGAATTTACGCGCGAGCGCATCTTCCAGCCGCTCGGGATGACGCGCACGCAATGGCGGGACAACTTCCGCCGCGTGGTGCCCGGCCGCGCCATCGCTTACAGCACGGCAGGCAAAGGCTACGAGCAGGACATGCCGTTCGAGGACGTTTACGGCCACGGCGGCCTGCTCACCACGGTGGGCGATCTGCTGATCTGGAACGAAGCGCTGACAGCCAATGCGCTGGGCAAGGGTATCAGCGCGCTGCTGGAACGCCGTCCGGTGCTGCCGGAGGGCAGGATCAGCAACTATGGGCATGGCCTGATCTCGCAAAGCTATCTCGGCGCGGCGGAGGTGTCGCACGACGGCGCCACGGCCGGCTACCGTACCTGGCTGGGACGCTATCCGGAGCGGCGCCTGTCGATAGCCTTGCTGTGCAACGCAGGCGACGTCAATCCCGGCAAGCTTGCGCGCGCAGTGGCGCAGGAGCTGCTTGCGCCATCGGCCGCAGCGCCAGCCGCCTTGGCTGCCCCGGTGGTTCCAGCCGCCGTCCCGGTGGCCGCCAGCGGCGCCGTTGCGCCTGCCGCTGCCTCGTCCGGGCTGGGCGTCTACGCCGGCACTTTCTACAACGAGCTGACCGCGAATCCGGTGATATTGGCGCTGCGCGACGGCGTACTCGTGCTGCCCAACGGCACGCCTTTGCGGCCGCTCCAGGAAGGCACCTTCGCCGTCAATGCCGGCACCTTCGCATTCTCGGGTCCGGACCGGTTCGTGGCAAACCCCGGCGGGGGCGAGGTGATGAGTTTCCGCCGGGTCGCCGCCGTGGCGCCAAGCAGCGCCGCCTTGAGCGCCTACACGGGCCGCTACGGCAGCGACGAGGCGCTGGCCAGCTACGATATCGCGCCGGACGGCGACAAGCTTGCTTTCCGGCTGTCCGGCAAGCCGGAAAGCGTACTCCGGCTCAAGCCGCTCGCGCCTGACGTCTTCGGGGCCGACGGCGTCGTGGTCCGGTTCGAACGCGACGGCGGCGGCCGCATCACCGGGGCCGTCGCGTCCACCAACCGCCTGTACGGCATGCATTTCAAGAAAGCGGGCCAGCCATGACGGTGGCGCGCCGCAACAACGTGCGGGTGGCCGGCAGCGGCGACGCCACGCTGGTGTTTGCGCACGGCTATGGCTGCGACCAGTCCATGTGGCGCCACGTGGCGCCGCGGCTGGGCGAGCGCTACCGCACCATCTGTTTCGACCTGGTGGGCAGCGGGGGCTCGGATGTGCGGGCGTATGACTTTCAGCGCTACAGCTCGCTGCACGCCTACGCCGAAGACCTGCTTGAGATTATCGACGCCTTTGCCACCGGTCCCGTGATCTACATCGGCCATTCCGTTAGCGCGATGACAGGCATGCTGGCCGCCATCCGGCAGCCCGGGAAATTCGCTGCGCAAGTGATGGTGGGGCCGTCGCCCTGCTTCATCAACGACGGCGACTATATCGGCGGCTACAACCGGGAGGACATCGACGGCCTGCTGGGCATGATGGACGAGCGCTACGACGAATGGGCCGGCGCGCTCGCGCCGGTGATCATGGGCACGCCGGAGCGGCCCGAGCTGGCCGAGGAGCTGACAGCCAGCTTCCGGCGCACCGACCGCGCGGTGGCGCGCCATTTCGCCCGCGTCACCTTCACGGCCGACCACCGCGCCGACGTGGCGAAGTGCACCACGCCCACGCTGATACTGCAATGCAGTGATGACCTCATCGCACCGCGCGAAGTGGGCGAATACCTGCTGCGCCAGCTGCCGTCCGCCCGCCTGGCCGTGATCGGCAATGTCGGCCATTGCCCGCACATGAGTTCCCCCGGCGCCAGTATCGACGCCATCGACGCTTTTCTGGCCCAGCTAAAGAATTAAGGCAGCGTGCGTTCCTGCGTAGCGGCGGAGAAGGTGAGGGAGCTGGCGGCCGGGCCGGAGGGCGCGGCGCCGAGGTTGACGGTGTTCAGCTGGGACGGCACGAAGTCGGACAGCACCGCGTGGTGCAGCACGGCGCCGGCTGGCAGCGCGGTCTTCGGCAATTCCTGGTAGATGGTGATGTTGGCGGCGTCGGCCGTGACGCCTACCCATTGCAGCGGCAGGCGCTGGCCGCCGGCCGTGATGTAGAACTGCTTTTCAACGTAGCGCCGCAGCACGGCCTGGTCCTCGGGCAGGCCCAGGTCGAACTGCCGCTGGTACAGATTGGCCAGCAGCGCCTCCACGTCGTGCGCGGTGTAGGTGTGCACGATTTCGGTACTGCCGGTGTTGGCGTTGTAGCTGATGTCGGTGATGCCCATGTGGTAGTTGTGGGCATGGGCAGGGACGTGCAGCGCCGCGCTGCAGAACAGCAGCGCGGCGGCGGCGGCCATCTTGCGGGCGCCGCGTGCCATCATTTCTTGGCTTCACCCTTGGCTTCGCCTTTGGCGTCACCCTTGATGTCGCCCGCCTCGGTCTTGGCGTCCTTGCCCTTGAGCGGGGTGTTGTAGTCCTTCATCATGTCTTCGCGGCCCTGTTCTTGCTTGTACAGTTCCATGCGCGACGGCGTGAGCTTGCGCGGCCAGGCGTTGTTGCTGGTGTCGATGTCGGCGGTCTCCCAGTTCGGGTCTTGCGTCAGGCTCACCATCGGCTCGTCGGTGACGATAACCTTGGTGATTTTCTTCGGCGAGTAGCGCCACACTTCGGCCGGCACGCGCTCGATGTACTTCTTGCCGCTCTTCAGCTCGATCTGCAGGATCAGCGGCATTACCAGCCCGCCCACGTTGGAGAAGTCCACCAGGTACAGGTGCTTGCCCTGTTCCAGCAGCTTCTTCTCCCACGGTTCCAGCTTCTCGACCGCCTCGGCGTAGTTGTTGCGGTCCTTGTTGGTGACGGTGTAGTCGTCGTGCTCGTTGTAGAAGTCCTTCAGCTCGGGATGCGCGTCGGTGCGGCGCGGCATGCCCTTGTTCTTGATGTCGGTCATCGACTCCGGCTCGGCCGCTTTCTGCTCCTTCTTCCAGGCTTTCTCGATCTCCGGATTCTTGGTGCTCACCGCCACTTCGCTGATGCCGTCCACGCTGATGTCCACCGCGTCGGTGGTGTAGAACCAGCCGCGCCAGAACCAGTCGAGGTCGGTGCCCGAGGCGTCTTCCATGGTGCGGAAGAAGTCGGCCGGGGTAGGACGCTTGAATTTCCAGCGGCGGCCGTACTCGCGGAAGGCGTGGTCGAACAGCTCGCGGCCCAGGATGGTTTCGCGCAGGATGTTCAGCGCCGTGGCTGGCTTGGCGTAGGCGTTGTTGCCGAACTGGAGCAGCGATTCCGAGTTCGTCATGATGGGCACCTGGTTGCGGCTGCGCATGTAGTCGACGATGGCGCGCGGTTCGCCGCGCGACTGCGGATAGTTCTCTTCCCATGCCTGCTCGGCCAGGTATTGCACGAAGGTGTTCAGGCCCTCATCCATCCAGGTCCACTGGCGCTCGTCGGAGTTGACGATCATCGGGAAGTAGTTGTGGCCCACTTCGTGGATGATGACGCCGATCAGGCCGTATTTGGCGCGCTTCGAATAGGTGATCTCGCCGGTTTTCTTGTCCTTGGTCGGGCGCGGGCCGTTGAAGGAGATCATCGGATATTCCATGCCGCCCACCGGGCCGTTCACCGAAATGGCGGTTGGATACGGATAGTCGAAGCTGAACTTGTTGTACTGCTCGATGGTGTGGATGATGGCCTGGGTGGAGAACTTCTCCCACAGCGGGTTGCCTTCCTTCGGATAGTAGGACATGGCCATCACATTGGTGCCGTCCTTCTTGTAGCCCTGCGCGTCCCAGATGAACTTGCGGCTGGAGGCCCAGGCGAAGTCGCGCACGTTCTTGGCCTTGAAGTGCCAGGTCTTGGTGGCGGTGCTGACCGATTTCTCGGCCGCTTCCGCTTCGGCCTGGGTGACGATGACCACCGGCTTGTCGCTGGTGCGGGCGCGCGCCAGGCGTTCGCGCTGGGCCGGGCTCAGCACCTGCTCCGGATTGAGCAGCTCGCCGGTACTGGCCACCACGTGGTCGGCCGGCACGGTCAGGCTGACGTCGTAGTCGCCGAATTCCAGCGTGAATTCGCCGGAGCCGATGAACTGCTTGTGTTGCCAGCCAGCCACATCGTAGTAGGCGGCCATGCGCGGGAACCACTGCGCCACTTCAAATAAAGTGTTTTTGTCCTGCTCGAAGTACTCGTAGCCGGAGCGGCCGCCCAGTACTTTCTGCTCGTTGATGTTGTACTGCCAGTCGATGGCGAAGCTGAACTTCTCGCCCGGCTTGAGCGGGGTCGGCAGGTCGATCCGCATCATGGTCTGGTTGACGGTGGTTTTCAGCGGCTGGCCGCCGGCGGTTTTCACCGCGCCGATCTTGAAGCCGCCGTCGAAGTCGCGGCCGGCCAGGATGCCGCGCATGCCTTCGAATTTCATGCCGTCTTCGGCGCCGCGGGCCTTGGTCCAGGCTTCGCGCGAAGGCGCGGTGAGCATGCGGCGGGCGTCGGAGTCCGGCTTGTAGATGTTCTGGTCCAGCTGCACCCACAGGTAGTGCAGGGTGTCGGGCGAGTTGTTGTGGTAGGTGACCTGGCCGCTGCCGGTGATGGCGCGCTTGGCTTCGTCCAGGGAGGCGCGGATGGTGTAGTCGGCGCGCTGCTGCCAGTAGGCGTGGCCGGGGGCGCCGGAGGCAGTGCGGTACTGCGTGGCGGTCGGCAGCAGCTCGTCGAGCTGGCGGAACTTGTCGTCGAATCCGTCGGCCGCTTGGGCCGACAAGGAGAGGCACAGTGCTGCAATACTGATCGGCAAACGCTTCATCATCCGCTATCCCTGTTTTCTAGTGAAAAAGTTAAGCGGTTATTCTAAAACGGCTATCTCGTCTGCTGTAATTTCATTTGTAAATAGGTTGATACATTGAAAGTCAGGTCAGCGCAAAGATCGTCGCGGCAAGCTGCGCAGCTTGATGCAGTTCCTTGTTTGAGAATGTTGTGTTCAAGTGATAATCCGCCGGGATGCGCAGATTCCGGATCGAGAACAGGGCATGGCTGACTGCAAGCGAACATAATTGCAGGTGCCGGGGAAGCTGCGGGGATGGATTGGCCAGCTGTGAGATTAGTTGATTATGGCGGCCATGTGCACGACCTGGTTGGCCCGGCATCGCCAACTTTGCATGAAATTGCTGGCTGCAGTGATAGGCCGCGTAGTAATAGCGACTGATGGCAGAGCGAATAGTGGCTTCAGAGCCTGCCTGTTGGCCAATGCTGTTGGCTGCTGATAGAAGCTCAGCAGGTGTGACCATCTTCGCCAGCCATGAAGACGATGGTGAATTGGCCGTCTTGCACAATCTGGTGCTGTAAGTCCTTTTCCGCGAGCGCCAGATTTGCCGCTACCATTGTTTCGGTATCACCCGCCACGTTAAAAAACAGTATTTCACCGTCGGCGCTATCGTGAGTCCAATCTTGCGGGGTGCAGTCACCTGGTTCATCTTCGTCCGGCCAGTAACAAGGACGTATTTCGGGGGGGGCGCTTAAGGTCAAATTCAGCTCTTGTATGACTTGCCGGGCCAGTTCAACACGATGGCGAATATCTTCAGGATATTTTTCGAGCAAGAATTGTGGCGCGTTCATTGCTGATCTCCGGCTGCACCTCAGATCAAGCCATTCTACGCCCACGAAATATGGTTTGCGCCGGTGTCAGCTTGATGCCGCGCAAGGCTGCGGTGGGGCGAGGTCAGGCGTTTTTCATCAGGCTGTCGCGCAGCGTGGTGAGCTGTTCTTTCATGTCCACCACCTGCTCCAGCGTGCAGTTGGTGGCGCCCAGGATTTCCGGCGGCAGCTTGGCCGCTTCCAGGCGCAGGGCGTCGCCGTGCTCGCTGAGGGCGATGATGACCTGGCGCTCGTCGTTCGGGCAGCGCGTGCGCGTCAGCAGGCCGGCCTGCTCCATGCGCTTGAGCAGCGGCGTGAGCGTGGCCGAGTCCAGGAACAGGCGCTCGCCCAGCTCGGACACGGTTTGCTCGTTCTTTTCCCATAGCACCATCATCACCAGGTACTGGGAATAGGTCAGCCCCAGCTTGCGCAGCAGCTTGCGGTACAATTTGTTCATCGCCAGCGAGGTCGAGTACAGGGCGAAGCACAGCTGGCCATCCAGGCGCGGCACGTGGCGCAGCGCGGGATCGGTGGTGTTGGTAGTGGTATCCATGTGCACAGTATAGATAGTGCACTATTCAATTGCAAGCAAACTCTGATGAAAGTTTGGCTGCGAGTTTTCAGCTAAGATGCGCGCATGTCCAAAATCGCTGTGGGGGAGGTCGCATGGGTGCACTCTTGAAGAGCCTGGGCTGGCTGGGCTGGTGCAGTGTGCTGGCCTGGACCGCCAGCGCCGGGGCGGCCGAGTGGCGCGGCTTGCTCGACGTGCGCGCGGTGGAGGCCGTTGCTGCGCGCAGCTGGACCGAGGCCGGCCTGGGGAAAATCCGCTATGACAACACGTCGAACCGGCTGGGAGTTGGCCAGGCCGTTGTGCGCGGGGATGCCGATTTGACCGATACGCTGTCGGCGTCGGCGGTGTTGAGCGCGGATGCGCAGCACCACGGCGTTGTCGATGTGCGCGAGGCGTGGCTGGAATGGAGCCCCTTGCCTGTCAACGCCTGGAAATTGCGGATGAAGGCGGGCTTCTTTTTCGCGCCCAGCAGCGTGGAAATCGACTATGCCGGCATTGCGTGGACCCCGGAACGCACCATATCGAGTTCCGCCATCAATAGCTGGCTAGGAGAGGAGCTGCGCACCAACGGGGTGGAGATGCAGCTGACGCATCTGGGCCGCCACAGCGGCGCCAGCTACGACTATGGAGTGACGCTGGGGACATTTTTCGGCAACGATCCGGCCGGCACGCTGCTGGCCTGGCGCGGCTGGACCATCAGCGACCGCATCGCCGGGCGCCACGAAGCGGTCTGGCTCGCCGATCTGCCGGTCTACCGCGCCGACGGCGCCATTCCGCGCCAGGACCGCCGCATCAGGCCGTTCCGGGAAATCGATGGCCGGCCCGGCTACTACATCGGCGGCAACTTCAAGCAAGGCGAGCGCGTGGAGCTTGCCGTCCAGCGCTATGACAACCGCGCCGACCCGCTGGTGGTCAAAGACGGCCAGTATGGCTGGCGGACCCGCTTCAGCCACGCCAGTCTGGTATTTCGGCCCGGCGGCGGCTGGGAATGGCTGGCGCAAGCCATGCACGGCGATACGCTGATGGGGAAAAATGCCGTTGCCCTGGACTTCCGGGCCTGGTATGTGCTGGCCAGCCACCCCGTGGGGCCTGGCCGCCTGGCGCTACGCTATGACCGCTTCAGTACCAGCGAGCATGACATTCTTCCGTCCGATCCCAACAATGAAAAAGGCAGATCGCTGGCATTGGCCTACACCTGGCCGCTGAACGATGGGGTGACGCTGGCGATGGAGTTGCTGGCGGTGGACAGCCAGCGCGCCGCGCGCAGCATGGTCAGCCTGCGCCCGGGGCAAGTGGAGCGCAGCGTGACCAGCTCGCTGCGCTGGCATTTCTGAGCTGCCAGGGAATCGCAGCGGCCGCAGGCCTCACAGCGGGGCGAAGGTGATGGTGAAGCGGCTGCCGCCGTCCGGCGTCGGTTCGTAAGCCAGGCTGCCGCCGAGGTAGTTGCAGATGCGCTGCGTGAGGCTCAGCCCGAGGCCGGTGCCGGCCGATCCCTGTGACGGCGGCGCGGCCTTGTCCGCAATGGCGGCGAGCACGGCGGCCGGCAGGCCGCCGCCCGTGTCCTCCACCACCAGCTGCCGCGCCTGATAGCGCACCGCCACTTCGCCGGCTTCGGTGTAGATGCAGGCGTTCTGGATCAGATTGCCCACGGCGGCGGCGCACAGCTCGGCCGGCGCATGCACGGTGAACGGAACCGACTCGCCCAGGCGCAGCTGCACGCCCTTGGCCGACGCCAGCGGCGCGTGGCGCGCCATCGCCCTGGCGACGATGGCGGCTATGTCCACCGGCGCCGCCTGCTCGGCCGTGGGCGCGCGCGCCAGCAGCAGCAATACCTGCACCAGTTCGCTGGCCTCCGTGGCGGCGCGGACTATCCGCTGGACGGGCGACCTTTCGGCGCAGTTCGCGCCCGGCTGCGCTTGCAACACCTCGGCTGCGCCGAGGATGACGGTCAGCGCGGTGCGCAGTTCGTGGCTGGCGTCGCCGGCGAAGCAGCGCTCGCGCTCCAGCGCCTGGTTCAGCGAGCTGGTGCGCTCGTTGAGGGCACGGGCCAGTTCGGCCAGTTCGCGCGGGTGGACGATGTCAGGCAAGGGCTGGCCGGACGCCACCGCCTCCGACAAGGCCGCCAACGGGTTGATCACGCCGCGCGCCAGATGCCCCGCCAAGAAGTAGGAGAACACTAGAAAGCCTATCATGCAGCAGGCCACCATGGAGTACACCACCACCTCCACCTTGTCGTAGTCGCTCTGGTGATCGACCACGACATAGGGGCGGCCTTCGGCGCTGCCCGCCAGCACATGCAGGCCGTGGCCCTCGATGTGCTTGTCGTGGATGCCGTCGGCCAGGTCGCGCAGCGCGTGCGGGATTTCCTGGTCCTGGTGGAAGCTGATCCCGGCCGGCATTTCGACCGTCAGCCCGGCGGCATGGCGCGGCACCGCCCACAGCGCGGCCTGCCGCAGCCGGGCGTCCACCAGATGCCCTTCTATGCCTTCCACCGTGAAGGTGGTGATCAGCGTGAAGCAAATCACCATGCCCAGCGCATACAAGGCATAGGCGGCGGTGATGCGGCGGCGCAGGGACATGGTCAGGATGCCTTGCGGGGATAGGGGAGGGTGGGCACGGAGCAGGCGGGTGGCAGTCGGAAAAAACTGAAATTAGCATCCGGGCCGTCAACACTTCGTCAAATAGGCGTGAGGAGCGCGTTAAATGCACGCGTCCCGACGGCGCCGACGCGCCCGCCATGTTGCAAGAACGTCACATCCCGCGCGCGGCCTGCGCCGTCTGGCCAGCGGTGATATTCTGCGCCAGTCCTTCCACTCTTCCCGCACATACTATGGCTGCCAACGCACAATGGGTCTGGTTCGCACTGGGTTCGGCCTTCTTCGCCGCCCTGACTTCGCTGCTGGGCAAGCTGGGCGTGACGGAGCTGAATTCGAATATGGCGACGTTTGTGCGTTCCATCGTGATCGTGGGCGTGACGGCCTGCGTGATCTCGCTGCGCAATGAGTGGCAGCGGCCGCCGCAGGCAAGCTGGTCCAGCTGGGCCTTCATTGTGCTGTCCGCCGTGGCGACGGGCTTGTCGTGGCTGTGCTACTACCGGGCTTTGCAGCTGGGGCCGCTCAGCAGCGTGGCGCCGGTCGACAAGCTCAGCGTTGCCCTGTCCATCCTGCTCGGCGCCGTGGTGCTGGGCGAACAGCTGAACTGGGCGGTCTGCGTGGGCGGCGGCTTGATCGTTGCCGGCTCGCTGGTGATCGTCAAATACGGCTGACTGCGGATTCCGTTGAGAATTTTTGCTGCAAGTTTTGCTTGTCAGTGAAGTACGATTTGGCTAAGGTGATACAGTCCGCTTCTCCAGAAAGCGGCTAGGGGACGAACGTAATGAAACGGACACCTGAATTGCGCGGCGAGGCTCCGGCCTTGCTGCTGGTTGAACTTGATCCTGTCACGGTCATCGACGGCGAGCGTTGCGAAGATACCTATCTGGCCGGCGATGTTGCCGCCGTTGGCGCCATGCGCGAATTCTGCCCGGCCTGCCGGCAAGGCCAGCTGCAGCTGGTGCCGCGCCAGGACAATGTGCGCATCGCCCATCTGTTCTGCTACCACTGCACGCGCTGCTTCGGCGCCCTGTTCGAGGACGGCACCCCGGCCTTGTGTGAATAGTCGCCGCTCCCTCATGTATGATGCTGGCTGGTAATAATTACTGATCAAACCAGTCAGGAGGGCGCAGTCCATGAACGACAACAACAAGGCCATCGTCCTGATCGCAGACGCGGCGCCGGACAAGCTGCTGTGGCTGAACGGCCTGCTGCAAGACCTCTACGAAGTGAAGCTGGCCGCCGACGGCCCGGCGGCGCTGCGCATCGCCCAGCAGATACCGCGCCCCGACCTGGTGCTGCTCGACGCCGGGCTGCCGCAGGTGGACGGTTTTGCCGTCTGCCAGCAGCTCAAGCGCAACCCGGACACGGCCGGCCTGCCGCTGCTGCTGATGGTGCCGCCCGGGCAGCCGGAGCTGGAGCAGCGCGGCCATTGCGACGGCGCGGCCGACGTCATCACCCAGCCCCTGGTCGCCGAAACCGTGCTGGCGCGCGTGGGCCTGCATTTGCAGCTGCGGCGTTCGGCCGAGCTGCTGGCCCGCCAGCGCCTGCACCTGGAAGAGCTGGTGACGGAAACCACGGTGGAACTGACCATGATGGTGGACGCGGTGATCTGGGCGCTGGCCTCGCTGGCCGAAACGCGCGACCATGAAAGCGCCAACCACATCCACCGCGTGCAGCGCTATGTGGTGGCGCTGGCGCGCGAGCTGCAGCACCATCCGCGCTTCAACCATGAGCTGAGCAACCGCAATATCGATTTCCTGTACAAGGCCGCCCCGCTGCACGACATCGGCAAGGTGGGCATCCCGGACGCCATCCTGCTCAAGCCGGGCCGCCTCAGCCCGGAGGAATTCGAGCAGATCAAGCTGCACACCGTCTACGGCCGCGACGCCATTGCCGGCGTGGAGCAGCACCTGGGCTTTTCCAACGACTTCCTGCGCTTCGCGCGCGAGATCGCTTATTCGCACCAGGAGAAGTTCGACGGCTCGGGCTATCCGCAAGGCCTGGCCGGCGAAGCCATCCCGGTGTCGGCGCGGCTGATGGCGGTGGCCGACGTGTACGACGCGCTGATCTCCAAGCGCGTCTACAAGCCGGCCTTCACCCACGAGACCGCCATTGAGCTGATACGCCAGGGCAGCGGCGAGCATTTCGACCCCGACGTGGTGGACGCCATGCTGATGGCCGAGCAGCGTTTCATGGAAATTGCCGCGGAATTTCAGGACGCCGTGCAATAAGCGTTGCTTTTGTATATGTAGCCGCAGGGCTATGCTATAGTCGTTTCAGCCCTGCGGCAGGCTGCACCGCCGCGTTCCACGTCGAGCATAGACATGCATTTGCGCATACATGGTTTCCTGGCGTTTGTCCTTGGCATCTGCATTACCGTGTGGGTGTGCATGTTCGTGTCCGACGCCCAGCAGCACAACCTGCGCACCAGCTTCCAGCGCGACACCGACAAGATTGCACGCGACACCAGCGTGCGCCTGCAAACCTATTTCGACACCCTGCTCAGCATCAAAGGCATGTATGCGGTGCGAAACGGCAATGTCAGCCGCGCCGAGTTCAACCACTACGTGCACGAGCTGCGCCTGGCCGAGCGTTATCCCGGTTTCCAGGCCATCCAGTTTGTGCGCGTGGTGCCGGCCGCCCAGCTGCCTGCCTTTGCCGCCGGCGTGCGCGCCGACACCAGCCTGCTGGCGGAGGGCTATCCCCAGTTCGCGCTGCACCCGGCCGCCGTGCGCGATCCGCACTACATCATTGAATACAACGAGCCCATGGTGGGCAATGAAAGCGCCTTCGGCCTGGACTTGGCCGCGCTGCCGCCGCACAAGCGGGCGCTGGAGATGGGGCGGGACAGCA
Organism: Pseudoduganella aquatica; assembly: GCF_020865585.1. NCBI lineage: Bacteria > Pseudomonadati > Pseudomonadota > Betaproteobacteria > Burkholderiales > Oxalobacteraceae > Pseudoduganella > Pseudoduganella aquatica. The sequence goes on along the minus strand of NZ_CP086370.1, from coordinate 5,872,860 downwards.
ACCTGATTATCGCCACCGAGCGCATTACGCTGGTGCAGGACGCCAGCGGCCAGCCCGGCTTCGTGGCGCGCGCGCCGGTGTACCGCAACGGGCCGGTGGACACGGTGGAGCAGCGCCGCGCGGCGCTGATCGGCTTTGTCGCCATCGTGTTCCGCGTGAACAACCTGATGCGCGAAGTGATCGATTCGCCCATGCTGGCCCATATGTCGATCCAGATCCACGACGGCGGCTATCTGCGCGACGACGTGCCGCTGCCGGCCACGGTAGACACGCTGATGTACGACAGCGCAGGCAAGATCGGCAGCGGCGCGCGCGCCTTGCCCTTGCCAGGCCTGACCACGCAGGCCACCTTCAACGTGGGCGAGCGGCGCTGGCTGGTGCAGTTCCAGGGCCATGCCGGCACGCGCTACAGCAGCGGCGACCTGCGCATCGGCCTGATCGCCGCCGCCGGCACGCTGATCAGCGCGCTGATCGCCATGCTGCTGGTGGCCTCGCAGCGCAACAGCGCGCTGGCCGGCCAGCTGCGGCGCGACATCGCCGAACGCGAGAAAACCGAGGCCGCGCTGGTGCAGACGCAGCACGGCCTGGAACGCAGCCTGGACGAGCTGGCCGCGCAGAAGGCCAACGCCGAGCTGGCGCACCGCGACCTGACGCTGGTGCTGGCCACGCTCAAGCAGGCGCAGGCCAATCTGATCACGTCCGAGAAAATGGCGTCGCTGGGCGCGCTGGTGGCCGGCATTGCGCACGAGCTGAACACGCCCATCGGCAACAGCCTGCTGACGGCCACCGCGCTGAGCGATATGGTGGCCGAGTTCGACCGCAAGCTGGCCGACGGCGGTGTGAAGAAGTCGGCGCTGGACGCGCATCTGCACGACGCGCGCACGGCCTGCGCCATTATCGCCAGTTCGCTGAGCCGGGCGGCGGAACTGATCACCTCGTTCAAGCAGGTGGCGGTGGACCAGACCAGCGGCCAGCGCCGCCGCTTCCTGCTGGCCGGCGTGGTGGGCGACGTGCTGGCCACCTTCGCCGCGCAGCTGCGGCGCGCCAATTGCGAGGTGGTGGTGGAAGTGCCGGAGCAGCTGGAATTCGATTCCTATCCGGGCAGCGTGAGCCAGGTGCTGAGCAATCTGATCAACAACGCCATGCTGCACGCCTTCGAAGGGCGCAACAGCGGCATGATACGGCTGCGCGCCGTGGCGCAGGGCAACGGCCAGGCGCAGATCGAGTTCAGCGACGACGGCGTGGGCATGTCGGCGCGCACGCTGCACCAGATTTTCGATCCCTTCTTCACCACCAAGATGGGGCAGGGCGGTTCGGGGCTGGGCATGAATATCGTCTACAACATCGTGACCGGCGTGCTGCACGGGACCATTGCCATCCAGTCCGAGCCCGGCCAGGGCACCACCGTGACGCTGGTGCTGCCGCTGGTGGCGCCGGTGCGCGATGGCGGCGAAGGCGAAGGTGAGGGGCAGGGCGCAGGGCAAGACCTGCGCCGGGCGGCGCTGACTCAGCCGTAGCGGGCGCGCAGCAGCTGCATCATGGCCACGTTCAGTTCCCACTGATTGGCCACCGGCTGGCCGGTGTAGGGCAGGGTTTGCAGATAGGGCGCGGGGCCGAATTCCGGCGTCATGGTCATCACTTCCGCGCCCGCGGCGCGGCGCAGCTCAACAATGCGGTCCCACCATTGCAGGTGCGCTTGCAGCGCATCGGCCGCTTCCGGCGCGCGGAAGTCTGCTACCTGCGGACTCTGGGCGTGGCCCACGCGGGCGTGGATGTGGCGCACGTGCGGCAGCGTGGCGGCCAGCGTGTGCGGCTGGTCTTCCAGCAGCGATTCGCAGGCGCAGCACCAGTGCGACAGGTCTGCCGTCAGCTGCAGCTGCGGCAGCTTTTCCAGGTAGGGCAGCAGCAGCATCGGGTGTCCGCTGAAGCGGCTGCGGTGGATTTCGTGCACGATGGGCACGCCGTGCTGCTGCGAAATGGCGTCCGCCAGCGCGATCAGCTCCAGGTTTTGCGCCTGGCTGTAGAAGTCCTTGCCGGTGTGCGTGTTCACCAGCAGCGGGCGCGCCGCGCAGGCGTTGTGCAGCAGCTCGGCCAGCGCCGTCTTGTGCGCGTCGAACTGCGGATGGAATACGGTTTCCCACTGCTGTGCGATCAGGGCCAGGCCGGCGTCCGCAATGCGGCCGGTCCAGTCCGCGCGCGCGGCAGCGTCCAGCGGCAGCGACATCTCTATGCCGTCAAAACCGGCCGCCGCCACCTTATCGATAAAGGCTTGCGGCGCCAGCTCGTTGCTGCCCCAGTGCGGGGCGAAAATCATCATTTTCACAAAAGTCTCCGTATGGCGGTTCGGCGGTATGGCGGGACGGTCGAGTAGGGCGGGTTAGCGGCGCAGCCGCGTAACCCGCCATTGCTCAGATGAAGCCCCGTACCGGGAATTCGGCGCCGCGCTGTATCCAGTTCTGCGGCGAGTACGCGGTGCGCGCATCGGTGGCGTGCAGCGTATAGGCATGGCGCGACACGGGTGACCGGTTGGGCGCGCTGTAGTGCGGCAGCAGGCCGTGGAAGCACACCAGGCTGCCCGCCTTGCACTCCAGCGGCACTGCGGTGGAGTCGTCCGGCCACGGCGTGGCGTCCAGCTTCTCCACGCGGATATTGTCGCCATTGCGCACGAAGCGCTCGCGCAGCGGCGTGCGGTGGCCGCCCGGCTCGGCCCACAGGCAGCCGTTGTCCAGCGTGGCGTCTTCCAGCGCGAACCAGAAAGTGGTCACGCTGATGGGCGTGGTGTCGAAATAGGTCGCGTCCTGGTGCCAGCGCACCTCGCCGCCTATGCCGGGCTGCTTGAAGATATACATCGACTGCCACACCTGGGCTTCGGCCAGGCCCAGGTCGCGCGCCACGGCGGCCAGCTTGGGATCGGCCGAGAAGGCGCGGAACACCGGGTCCAGGTCGTGCATGGCGTGGCCGATCTTGTTGATCGACAGTTCCTTGGCCTGCTTCAGCTGGCCATCCGGGCCGAAGGCTTCTTCCTCGAAGAAGCAGCGGATGGTGTTGTCCGAACGCAGGAAATACTCGTCGGCCTTCTTCTCCTGGTCCTTGGTGGTGAAGATGCCCTGCGCCACGCTTGGATCGAATTCGTTGACAATCTTGGCGGCGCGCTCACGCAGCGCGGCAATTTCCGCCAGGCTCTTGAAGCCGGGGATGACGATGTAGCCATCGCGCTCGTATTGTTGCTTTTGTGCTTCGTTCAGCATGGCGGGGACGCCCTTGGTATGGATGGTGCGCCATTGTACGGCTGCCCCGGCGGCGTCACAATCGGCAAACGGTTGACACATTGTCCGCAAAATGAAGACAATGGCTGATGGATCAGCTCAGAGCAATGGAAATATTTGTCGAAGTGGCACGGCTGCGCAGCTTCAGCGAGGCGGGCCGCCGGCTGGGGCTGACGCGCGCCATGGTCAGCAAGCACATCATGCAGCTGGAGGACAAGCTGCAAGCGCGGCTGCTGCACCGTTCCACACGTGAAGTGAGCCTGACCGACATCGGCCAGGCCTATCTGGAACCGTGCATGGCCACGGTGGCGCAGGCGCGGGAAGCCGCGCGCGCGATTGCGCACGCCGGCGGCGAGCTGGCCGGGCCGCTGCGCATCCAGGCGCCGTCCAGCTTCGGCAGCATGTGGCTGGCGGACGCCGTGGCCCGCTTCAGCCTGCCGCATTCGCAGCTGACGCCGCTGCTCTACGTGGACGACGCGCTGCTCGACCCCATCGAGCACGGCTTTGATTTGACGATACGCGTGGGCGGTATTCCGGACAGTCACGCGCTCGCGATGCGGCCGCTGGCGCCGTGCAAGGGCGTGCTGTGCGCCAGCCCGGATTACCTGGCGCGGGCCGGCAAGCCTGCGGCGCCGGAAGACCTGGCGCAGCACCAGTGCCTGCACTTCAGCCATTTGACGGACGGCGCCACCTGGCACTTCAGCCAGGGCGAGCGGCGCACGTCGGTGCGCATCAACGCCGCCTTCACCGCGAACAACGGCCTGGTGCTGCACCAGGCCGCCTTGCGCGGGCTGGGCATCGTCTACAGCACCACCTTCCTCGCCTGCGAAGCGCTGCGCGACGGCACGCTGGTGCCCGTGCTGGACGACTGGGAACTGCCGCTCAACTACCTGAGCGCCCTGTACCCCGCCAGCCGCCAGCCCTCGCCCAAGGTCCGCGCGCTGATTGATTTCCTGGTGGCGGAATACCAGCCGGTGCCGCCGTGGGACAAGGCGCTGCCGGTTCAGTGAGCCGATGGCTATTGAATATCAAATCAGTAGATATTAATTATTTGATATTGATTAGTATTTAATTGACTCATAGGATTTTTTTTAATAAATTACGTTTGGTAAATAATTAAAATTTCCAAAGAGGCTATTAAATTGAAAGTATTTTTCCGGTTGGCTTTCGTGTATTTTTGCAGTGGCTTCTTTGCAAACCCTATTTTTGCGCAGGATAGTGACATCCCGCGAGTTTTTGTGCCGGGGGACAGGTGCGACGGCTATGTGGGGACGATGAAATATGCGTGCCAAAATGGTCGAGATACTTTCTATGAGGCCGGCGGTGGTAGCACGCCGTCGGCCGGTGGCGGCGGCGGAGGTGGCAGTCCCGCCACCCAAGAACAGCAGAAGCCGTCAACCGCATCAGATTCCGGAACTTCCGCCAAGACCTGCAAGCCGGTCATTTTAGCCACCGGCGAGAAAGTCAAAGAGGAAATAGATTACGTCGCGCACGGCGCGTATGGGCTTGGTGTATCCCGAATGTATCGCAGCAAGCAGACCAGCGGCGCGATGTTCGGCCCCAACTGGATGTCAAGCATCGAGGTTCCCCGGGTAATGTTCACCTTGGCTGGCTGCTCAGTAAAGCAAACCGGAGACTGCATTCCAGAGACCGTCACCATCGCCCAGCCGGATGGAACCAAGTTCACCTATAAGTTCAGCAGTATCGTCTTGGCCGCCGCGATGTCCTCCGCTGAGAAGACCAGGGCCAGCCGCGCACGCACTCTCATTAAGACTCCAGGCAAATCCGCTACCACGATGGCGGAAGGCGATACCTATGTCTATAACGTCGGCGGTTCAGCCTCTACCGGAGAGCTTTGGTATACGCCAAATAATAGCTGGATCCTTATTAAGGATGAAATTGAATACTATTATGATGCAAGCGGCTATATTATCAGCGTGCTTGAAAACAGCGGTGTTGGCGTCAGCTATACGTACGTCAACAGCACCTCCCGCGTGGATAAAATTACCCATACCAACGGCAAGTTTATCCAGCTGACGTATGGCAGCAATGGCCGCGTGAGTACGCTGAAGGATACATCGTCCAAGATTTGGACTTACGGCTACAACACAAATGGAATGCTGACATCGGTTACCGCGCCGGTGCAATCCGGTCAGACCGCCGACGTCCGGGGCTATCTCTACGAAAACGCCGATCCGACTTTATTGACCGGCATTACCATCAACGGCGTCCGCTACAGCACATACAGTTACTATCCCGACAAGCGTGTCAGTCAAAGCGCGCTGGCGGGCGGCGAAGAGAGCGATAGCTTTGTTTACGGCACGAACAAGACCACGGTAACGAATGCACTCGGGCAGCCCACGGTGTATAACTTTACGACTGTGCTGGGCGAGCAAAAAATCAGTTCCGTCGAACGCACCGGCACATCGACGTGCGGCGCTTCCAGCGCGAGCACCTTCTACACAGCCCAAGGCTACATTGACTACACGCTGGACTGGAAAGGCAACCGCACGCAATACAACGTCGATGGCACCGGCCGGATTCAAAGTGTGACGACCGCTTATGGCACGGCCGATGCCCTAAAGGTGAGCAACATCTGGTCGGGAAACCAGATCGACCATGTCGATTTCATCGGCACGAATGGGGTTGCCTATGCCCGTACCACCTACGGCTACCACACCTCCGGCGTGGCGAATGGCCGAATCGCCAGCATTACGATGGATGACCTGAAGACCGGCAAGCAGAAGAAGACCACGTACGCCTACACCTTCAACGCCAACGGCACCATAGCCACCAAGACCATCACGCGTACCCTGCCTGCGGGTACCACTTCGGTCACGACGATCACCTACGACGCCTACGGCAATATAGCAACGCGCACTAACGGGCTTAACCAGCAGGAATCCTGGAGCAACTACGATGGGCTGGGGCGCCCGGGCACGTACACCGATATCAATGGCGTGAGCACGACCATGGTGTTTGCGCCGAATACGAATTTGCTCAGCACGACCTTGACCGTGCCTGGCGGCGGGACGCGAACGACCACCTATACATATAACAACAACAGGCAGGTCACCGACATCAATTTTGGCGATGGCCGCGTCAAACGCTATCGCTACAACGCTGCGACCAGGCTCTACCAAACTGGCGACGCGCTGGGCAAGTTCGAGACGGTGGCAATCAACGCTCCCAATAAAACAGTGACCAGCAGTTCGGAACGGCATGTCGCCGCCGGCAGTACACCTACGGCATCTGTATCCGGCAGCTTCAGCTCCACTACCGCACTCGATTCGCAGGGCCGGCCGTACACGGCGTCCGGCAACGCGGGCCAGCTGGTGAACTATCGCTACGATCTCAACGGAAATGTGGAGAGCGTGACCGACGCGGCCAGCCACGTCACCCGTTACGAATACGACGCGCAGAACCGCCTGACCAAGAGCACGGCTGCCGATGGCGGCGTGACCACGCTTTCCTACGACAACGACGGCATGCTGGAGTCGGTGCAAGATCCGCGTCTGCTCACGACGACCTACACCTACAACGGCTTTGGCGATGTGGTCTCGCGCACCAGCCCCGACACCGGCACCACCACCTACGCGTACGACAGCATAGGCCGGCTGTACACGGAGACGCGGGCGGACAACGTCACCATTACCTACGGCTGGGACAAACTGGACCGTCCCACCACACGCACCAGTCCCGGCATTGCCAACACCTTCACCTATGACGAAGGCACCTACGGAAAAGGCCGCCTGACCCGCACCAACGACGGCACGGGCCAGATGGCCTTTACGTACAACGCCGCCGGCGAGCTGACCAGCAAGGCCAATCAAATCTACGGCAGCACCTACACGAACGGCTGGACCTACGACACGGTCGGCAGGCTGAGCACCATGACTTATCCGTACGGCCTGGTGCTGACGTATGCCTACGACAGCTATAGCCGCGTTTCCGGCATCACCAGCAACGTCGGCGGCGCGTCGGCCACGCTGGCTACCAACTTCCTGTACCAGCCGGCGAATTTGCAGCGCTATGCCTGGCGCTTCGGCAACGGCTTGCCGCGCCTAGTGACGCTCGACACGGATGGCCGCATTGCGCAGATGAGCAGCAGCGGCGTACACAACGTCACGCTGGGCTATAACAATGCAGACCTGATCAACAGCCTCACTGATGGCGTGTACAGCGCCATGACGTCCGGCTTCGGCTATGACGCTGCGGACCGCATCAACTCTGTAACCCGCAGCAGCGACGCGCAAAGTTTTAATTGGGATAGCGCGGGGAACCGTACCAGCCAGAGTCGCCAAGGCACGGCCTATACATTTACGCCCGACACGCAAAGCAACAGGCTCGCCTCCTGGAGCGGCGGCGGCAAGTCGCGCAGTTTTGGCTATGACGCTATCGGCAACGTCCGCACCGAGACGCGCACCGATGGCAACCGTACCTACGACTACGACCTGTTCAACCGGATGAGCGCCGTCACCATCAGCGGTGTGCAGGTCGGCGACTACCGCTCCAACATTTACAACCAGCGCGCTTACAAAAACATCGGCGTGGGTACCGCCTACGTGTATGGACCGCAAGGAGAGCTATTGACCGAAACCGGCGCCACGCCAACCAGCTACGTCTGGATAGGTGGTGAGTTGCTGGGAATCGTGCGGAGTGGCCAGTTCTATGCCAGCCATAATGACCACCTTGGCCGGCCCGAAGTGCTGAGCAATACCGCAGGCGCTGTGGTGTGGCGTGCGGAAAACGCGGCGTTTGACCGCAAGGTGGTTGTCGATACTGTAGGGGGATTGAATGTCGGCTTCCCTGGACAGTATATCGATAACGAAACTGGGTTGTGGTATAACTGGAATCGTTATTACGACGGCACGATTGGACGCTATCTTCAAAGCGACCTGATCGGTCTTGCTGGTGGGATCAACACATATTCCTATGTGGAAGGGAATCCGATCGGCAACATCGATCCGCAGGGGCTGGCCGACATGAACTTGTTTAATCCCCGAGGGCTTTATCATGATGAGGTTACCTATCCAGGTGGAAATGCTTGGTCAGCACCTTGGGCCTACACAGTAGCCGGCCACGGAAATCCAGGAAATATGGAGGATCGGCGGGATGGAATTAGACCTATTTTCCCTAATGATCTTGCAGAAATGATTCGCAATGATCCGAATTGGAAAGGTAAGCCCGTAATTTTAGGGGCATGTAATACTGGAGTCTCAGTCAATGGAAAACCTTCATTCGCGCAACAGTTGGCTAATAAACTTGGTGTAGATGTAACTGCGCCGCTGAATTTTACTTGGTATGATCTCTCAGGCTTGCGAGGATCTGGTCCTTACCCAAGCGGTCCTCCGCAAGGTGTTCCTGGCTCTTGGAAATCTTTTTCACCTATACTTAAATGAAGATAATTGCATTTTCTATGGTTTTTTTATTTTTGCTTTTGGTTGGCTATGCAATTTTAAAAAAGGAACCAAACTCTATGGCTGTAAGCCCCAGTTCAGAGTTTAATTTGACTTCGAAAGAGATCATTGATCTTGAAATAAGTGCACGTAACGGAGATTGTCAGGCAGCCTATAAGCTGGCTAGGTATCACGGAAACTTTACGCTTAAATCCGTAGACGCAATAATTTGGTTTCGTGAGGCAGTGAAATGCCCCGGGATCAATCCAAAGTTGGAATTAATTGCCTTATTGATGGGTGATGAAAATCCCATGCATAAAGCAGAAATTGCGAAGTTAATTCATGAGATAGGTAAGGCAGATCCCGCAGCCGCTAAGCGAGCCGAAGAGGCCGTGCAGGCGTCGAACAGTGCTCGGCGGCGTGGTGGTAAAGAACGGTAAACGTTGATGCTTCGCTCTAATATTTTGAAGTGGACTGGATACATATCTGGCTAACAGGGACTTGCAGTTTTTTGGGAGCTTCGCACGAAGCATGTCCAATCCGATAACTCATACATTTGTCGCTATAACTGGCAGTGATGGGGCTATCGACCTGACGTACAGCTGGGGAAATGATGCGAACTTGCGCGGATGGAATCTAAATCAACCACTCGAACTGAAGACCGCTCAGCAGGCATTGAAAGATGGTCTCGCGCAGAAGGTTGGTAATGCCACATTGGACCCATTTGTTCGGTTGGCATTCGACACTATGAACAACGCGAGGAATAAACATTCAAATGGAATCGTGACCAACAACTGCAAAAGCGAGGTGGCCAAGTTATTGGATCTGGAAAATCGCCTTCGCGTGAAAATCCCGGAGTAGAATGGAGGCGGTGATGAATGAACCCGGTATGATGTTGGGGGCTATTAGTTTTGCTCGTATCCTCGCTGCATCCGTTCTTATCCTATGTGCGTTGATTGGAGGATACCTCTGGGTTTTGCCGATGCTCGGAAAAAAATAATGGAACCTACATACCTTTGATGGTTGGGCTGCTTTTTTTGTTTTCATATAATGGATGGGTTTTTTATTCTGGATTTAAAGGAGCGGCACTGATTAGGATTATCCTCTCGATGGCTGTTGGTATTGCCACCGCAGGTGTGGCTCTGCTTGTTTTTCTGGGATTTGTGCTGAATGTGCGTGGCTCGTGACGCGCCTGGCAGGCTGCTGAAATACCGCCTCAACAAGGCTGCCGAGGCGGTTCATCCAATGGTTGGCTGACACCCTCCTACGCATATGTTGAGGGAAATTCATTGAGCCGGATTGATCCGACGGGGCTGGAACAATGTGATATTGATGCTGCAGAGAAGACTGCAAGAGAGCGTGTCCCTAATATGAATTTTGGTAAAGGTTCGCCAAAATTCGGCTACGCCGGAATGGGATGGTACGGGCAAGCTCAAATTCTAGGGCGGGAAGAAGGTTTTGACGGTTATATACACCTAAATAAAATGTTTCTCAAACCACTGGACGCGAGAATGCAATTCAAAGTCCTGGAAACCTATTATCACGAGGTCGGACATTTTACGTGGCAGGAAGCATATCACGATGTAATCTATCCTTACGCCGCCAAGAATGCCGAGGCAAGTTGGGAAAGATTCCAGGCCATGCGCAGTAAGCTCTGCAAATGTGCAAAATAATGTTGCTTTCATCTTCATCTATAAGTTGCAGAGCCCGGATGATGGTTCTCGTTATACTTGTCACCGCCTGCTCGATTCGTGTCCACGCTGGTGCTGTTGAGGAACAACCCACGCCCAAAGTGCCAATAACGTGCCTTTTGATTGAAAAGGCTTCAATTGTTACCAAGCGTTTTGATGAGCCGCCTTATGGGCAGGCCAATGTGGGGCACCAGATAGGTGTAGGCACGCGAAATGTATTGTCTATTCGAGCATGGGAGGACTTGGCTGACTCTGATACCTCGCAACTGTGGAAAGCAACTTTGGAGTTTGCGCCTATAACTGCTGCTATGACTTTAGGTGAAGTTAAGCATATTCCTGTGTTGCGCAGCTACTTCACGTACGGGGGATTGTTCTGGTTGAGTGGTGGGGGGTACGTTTGGGGCGAAAATACTATTCGCCAAATCGATTTAATCAGAACGAAAACAGGGTTCGAGGCAGTGGTTAATGGCCCAATTGCTGCTACTGCTGCGCTTAGCGGAGCCCCTACACGTACGAAAGGCGTATGGCGGTGTAATGTCATTCGGCGAAAAGTTACCCAACTTGATCTATGGGAGGGGAAGCCAGGAACGAAATTTGAGTCTTTTCACCCAGCTAACACGCTACGGCCGGTTGATCACCTGTAATAGTCAGCGTGGTACGGAGGCCCGATGCTGTTGAAAATAGAGTTGACTACGTTTTATTCGACGCGTGATGAGGATCGTTTTTTTCAAAGGCTCAAGGTTATTTCGTCCATAAAAGATGTTCGTCGCGTGGGACGTGGGCTTTTCATTGAGTTGACGTGCGCTCTCTTAGTAACGACGTGTTACGTGGGTTAATTGCGTTGCTTTGGCGCTATCAGATATGTCTGATGCCGTTGGGATAGCGCGGGGAACCGTACCAGCCAGAGTCGCCAAGGCACGGCCTATACATTTACGCCCGACACGCAAAGCAACAGGCTCGCCTCCTGGAGCGGCGGCGGCAAGTCGCGCAGCTTTGGCTATGACGCGATCGGCAACGTCCGCACCGAGACGCGCACCGATGGCAATCGTACCTACGACTACGACCTGTTCAATCGGATGAGCGCCGTCACCATCAGCGGTGTGCAGGTCGGCGACTACCGCTCCAACATTTACAACCAGCGCGCTTACAAAAACATCGGCGTGGGTACTGCCTACGTGTATGGACCGCAAGGAGAGCTATTGACGGAAACCGGCACCACGCCAACCAGCTACGTCTGGATAGGGGGCGAATTGCTGGGAATCGTGCGGAGTGGCCAGTTCTATGCCAGCCATAATGACCACCTTGGCAGGCCCGAAGTGCTGAGCAATACCGCAGGCGCTGTCGTGTGGCGTGCGGAAAACGCGGCGTTTGACCGCAAGGTGGTGGTGGATACCGTTGGGGGCTTGAACGTGGGTTTCCCTGGGCAGTATGTGGATGCCGAAACTGGATTGTGGTACAACTGGAACCGCTATTATGATGCCGCGCTCGGACGTTATATCCAATCCGATCCGAGTGGACTTGCGGGAGGAATAAATACATATGCCTATGTGGGCGGCAACCCGCTGAGCGGTATTGACCCGAGCGGCCTTGATGTAATGGTCATCACCGGCGGTGTGCGCGATGGAAGCCTCAATTTCTTCGGGCATACGGGGTCGGCCGTGCAGGGATATGGCATGGCGAGTTACGGAAACGACACGCCGCTGGGAAGTTCTGTTGGGGCATACCTCTCCAGCCAGAGTGCCTCACGTGCGCAGCAGGTGACCATCGTGCCGACGACTCCTCAGCAGGATGCTGCTGCAATTGCTTTCATCAAGGCGCACCCAGACATGAATGGCATCGGGAAGCTAGACAACTGTGCGGTTAGAACCAACCAGGTTCTCAACTCGGCGGGAATTCCAACCAATGGTGTGCCGTTCCCTGGCGGCTTGGCGCGTGATGTCCAAGGATTGCCAGGCGCCATGACGTATTTCATTCCCCAGGGTGGACCAATTCCTCCTGGATTGGCCGGGGTGCTTGGGAAGTTCGGACCATGACGGCGGCTTCAAAGGGAAAAAGCGTGCTGACAGTCGTTCTGCTGCTTATCGGTGTAGCCGTTGCCGGAAGCATTGGGGCATGCTCCTACAAGTCACGCGTTCGCAATTCGGCCTTCGACGCTGTACAGGTTGGAGACACGGAGGCTTCTGTGATTGCCCGCTTCGGCACGCAGCCATCTGTCCGAGAGAAACCTGGCGCGCTGTTCGCACGCTATGCAAGTCAACCGTGTGGCGGCGAGTGTGCAGAACGGCTCTGGTTTGAGAACCGGTTGTCGCTCGACACAGAGGCTTGGTCGGTGGAATTGGATAAGAACAGCCACGTCATCAAGAAGTCGCGCTGGGTCTCGCCGTAGAGCATTGTGGCTCGCGCGCTGTGTTCGAGGTGAAGCTGCGGGTCCAGGCTGACCGCCAAGCCACCCGCAGGGCTCGGCCTTGACGCGGCGGCGCAACACCCGACGCTCGCCGTGAGCGGTGCCTGCCGGGGTTCCTGGCTGGCACCGTGACGGCAGAGGGCGACTCGCTCCCTTCCCCGGGAAGGGGGGGATTGGGATGGAGCCGCTGCCGCAGGACAGCGGGCACGTCAGGCAGGCGCCTGGCCTCACCGATGGCAACCGTACCTACGACTATGACCTGTTCAACCGGATGAGCGCGGTCACCATCAGCAGCGTGCTGGTCGGCGACTACGCTCCAACATTTACAACCAGCGCGCCTACAAAAACATTGGCGTGGGCACTGCCTACGTGTATGGACCGCAGGGGGGAACTGTTGACCGAAACCGGCGCCACGCTAACCAGCTACGTCTGGATCGGCGGTGAATTGTTGGGAATCGTGCGGAGCGGTCAGTTCTACGCCAGCCACAATGACCACCTTGGCCGGCCCGAGGTGCTGAGCAATACCGCCGGCGCAGTCGTGTGGCGTGCGGAAAACGCGGCGTTTGACCGCAAGGTGGTCGTCGATACCGTGGGGGGACTGAATGTTGGCTTCCCTGGCCAGTATATCGATAACGAAACTGGATTGTGGTACAACTGGAACCGGTATTACGATGCTGCGCTTGGACGTTATATGCAAAGTGATCCAATTGGGATTGCAGGTGGGATCAATACGTACGCATATTTCGAGGGCAACCCCGTTAGCAATGTGGACCCAGGAGGGCTGCAGAAAGGGATGCCTCAGGGGACGATGTATCGAGGGACTGGCGACATCAACGGACAGATTTGGATTGGCAATCAGATGCGAAATGGTGCGATTCAGAATTTCAGTTCAAGAACGCGTAATGCCTACGATGCCTGGGGTCCTAAGGTTCAGTCGGTCTGCTTGGTGAGCGTTACCCATATTCCGCAGCCGCCGCTCCAGTGCTCTGCGTCCAACCCGACTGGTGCCGCTACGCTGCCGACGACTGGCCCAGTAATGTCGTCGCCGGGCCAGGGCGGCTCTACAACTTGCCTGCAATGGGGCTTGGCGATGGTGCAATAAAGATGGACCTCTTTGTCACCGTCATCCAGATTCTCAAAGACCTTCTCGGTAGCCTGAACCCATTGCGCTTATTCAAGCCGGGTTATCGAGATTCGTTCAGAGAGGTTTGGCGACAGGAGCCTCTTATCTTCCGTATCGGCTATGTCCTCGGAATAGTCGGCCTGCTCGTTTTGATTGCGCTGGTAGTGCTGTGGTTCGTGCGAGGCCCTTAATCTTGAGTCCCGAGTGCGGGGTAGAATTGGAGTCGCTGCCGGAGCGAAGCATAGGAAGCCAACCCGGCCGAAGACGGGGCGTCCAGCCACGAAGCGAGCGCTGGCACGGTGCACGTTCCTTGGCATATGCCTACGACAGCTATAGCCGCGTTTCCGGCATCACCAGCAACGTCGGCGGCGCGTCGGCCACGCTGGCTACCAACTTCCTGTACCAGCCGGCGAATTTGCAGCGCTATGCCTGGCGCTTCGGCAACGGCTTGCCGCGCCTAGTGACGCTCGACACGGATGGCCGCATTGCGCAGATGAGCAGCAGCGGCGTACACAACGTCACGCTGGGCTATAACAATGCAGACCTGATCAACAGCCTCACTGACGGCGTGTACAGCGCCATGACCTCCGGCTTCGGCTACGACGCGGCGGACCGCGTCAACTCCGTGACCCGCAGCAGCGACGCGCAAAGTTTTAATTGGGACAGCGCGGGGAACCGTACCAGCCAGAGTCGCCAAGGCACGGCCTATACATTTACGCCCGACACGCAAAGCAACAGGCTCGCCTCCTGGAGCGGCGGCGGCAAGTCTCGCAGCTTTGGCTATGACGCTATCGGCAACGTCCGCACCGAGACGCGTACCGATGGCAACCGTGTCTACGACTACGACCTGTTCAACCGGATGAGCGCGGTCACCATCAGCGGTGTGCAGGTCGGCGACTACCGGTCCAACATCTACAACCAGCGCGCTTACAAAAACATCGGCGCGGGTACGGCCTACGTGTATGGACCGCAAGGAGAGCTATTGACGGAAACCGGCGCCACGCCAACCAGCTACGTCTGGATAGGCGGTGAGTTGCTGGGAATCGTGCGGAGTGGCCAGTTCTACGCCAGCCACAATGACCACCTTGGCAGGCCCGAAGTGCTGAGCAATACCGCAGGCGCTGTGGTGTGGCGCGCTGAGAACTCGGCGTTCGACCGCAAGGTAGTGGTGGATACCGTTGGTGGCTTGAATGTCGGCTTCCCTGGGCAGTATCTGGATGCCGAAACTGGATTGTGGTACAACTGGAATCGGTATTACGATGCTGCGCTCGGACGCTACCTGCAAAGCGATCCGATCGGGATCGCCGGAGGAGTTAATACCTATGCATATGTCGCAGGAAATCCGATAAGTCGTGTTGATGCGAGTGGGTTAGATGACTCTTCGTACGATTTTTCGATACGATCCAACCAAAACCCAGTACGACAGCTTTGGATAGCAACAACAGATGCGCTCTCTGGAGCAGTCCGTGGCCCGGACTATATCGCTGCGTCCGGAAACATCTATATTGTATCCGTCGGAGCAGCAGTAAACCTTCATAATGGAAACGTCTACATGCAAGGCAGTCTATTCAGAGGATATCCTGCACCAGTTTCAAAGCCCGGGGCGTGCATCGTGGCGGGCAGCATCGTTGGATCCGGAGTGGATGGAGCCAAAACTGACTCCTTCTTAAACGGTGCGGGAAATCAAGCCACTATTTTCGTGCCTGCAGGCAATCCTTTCATTGGAGTGGGTGGCGGTGTATCGCACGCGATAGGTGGGGCATATTCGATTGAATACGGTGTCGGGTCTGTAGGGGCAAGCGTCTCGCCAATTACATATGGAAAATAATGAAAAAATCTATGCGGCAATTGCTTAGAGATGGGTTCACGAAAACTAGAAATGAACAATATGATGAAATGTCTCGAGGAGAGAAAATTGGGTATTGGATATTTTGCGGCGTCGTTTTTTCTTTAGTGTTAATAGGTTGGATTGTTGCGTGGAAATAATGCGTGAAATCCTCTTGGAGCGGCGGCGGCAAGTCGCGCAGCTTTGGCTACGATGCGATCGGCAACGTCCACACCGAAACGCGCACCGATGGCAACCGTGTCTACGACTATGACCTATTCAACCGGATGAGCGCGGTCACCATCAGCGGTGTGCAGGTTGGCGACTACCGGTCCAACATCTACAACCAGCGCGCTTACAAAAACATCGGCGTGGGTACGGCCTGCGGTGGTCAAGTAATTTCGGACACTACGATAGGTTCATGCACTGCCATTTTCCGTTCATAGACGGCGGGCGGCAGATTGCCCAGTGCTGAATTGATGCGCTTGCAGTTATAGAAGCCGACGATGTAGTCGGTGATGTCGGTCTTTGCCTCGGCGTGATTGGCGTATTGGCGCTGCCAGACGCGCTCCATTTTCAGGTTCAGGAAGAAGCGTTCTGCTACGGCGTTATCCCAGCAGTTTCCTTTCCGGCTCATGCTGCAAACAAAACCATGCGTCGCCAGCAGGTCTTGGTAGAGCTCGCTGGCGTATTGGCTGCCCCGGTCCGAATGGACGATCAGGCCGGGTCCTGGGCGCCGCTGCTGGATGGCCATGTTCAGGGCCTCGCAGACGAGCTTGGCAGGCATGCTTGGCGCCATGGACCAGCCGACCACCTTGCGTGCGTACAAATCTATCACGACGGCCAAGTACAGCCAGCCGGAGCCGGTGCGGATGTACGTGATGTCCGATACGTATGCCATGTTGGGCGCGGGCGGATTGAACTGCCGGTTCAGCACATTGGCGGCGATCGGCAGGTCGTGCTTACTGTCCGTCGTGTGAACGAACTTGCGTTTCCAGACGGGCTTCAAAGCCGCTTGGCGCATCAAACGGCGCACCTTGTAGCGCCCGATGTGGAAGCCGGCGTTGGCCATGGCCGAAACCAGACGGCGGCTGCCGTAGCTTTGCCCGCTGGCTTGAAATTCGGCTTTCAGATGCACGCTAGCCTTGCACACCGCCGGTTTGGCGGAGCGTCGTTGCGCGGCGTAGTAGCCTGATCGGCTTACCTCCAGAACGCGGCAGCTTTGTTGGGCCGGAATGGCCTCCTTTTGCAGTTGATGAACGAGCTGATAGATCATTTCATTTCGCGGGCAAAGAAGGCCGAGGCCTTTTTTAAGATGGTCACATCCTGCCGCAATTGCTGATTTTCCAGTTCGAGTTGCCGAATGCGCTGCTGCTCGGCGGTGAGTGGTTTGCCGATGCCCGGCTGGCCGCTTTGCTCGGCACTGTATTGCGCCAGCCAGCGCCGGATAGCAGGGTGTTCTCAAAGACCAAGTGCAACACCTTTTGCTGTAAGGTGCCGCCATGGCGAGAATCTACAAACATTTGACAACCCAGGAGCGCGCTGTCGTCATGACCATGCGCGACGACCAGTGCTCCACCCGATCCATTGCTAAACGCCTTTGTCGTTCTGCCAGCACGATCAGCCGCGAACTCAAGCGCACCAGCGGCGTCGGAGTCTATGACGCCGACGCCGCCCATGCGCAGTGTCAAGCCCGGCGCGTGCTGCCACGCCGCCTGCCGAAACTGCATCCGGACGGCGTGTTATTCCAGGTGGTCCGGCATCACCTGAATCTTTTCTGGTCACCGCAGCAAATAGCGCGCAAACTCAAGGCCCTTTGGCCAGACGACCCTACCGCGACCGTGTCCCACGAGACTATCTACAACGCCATCTACGTGCATCCGCGCGGTGAACTCAAGCGCGAGTTGATCGCCTGTCTGCGCCACCACAATCAAGTCCGCAAACCCCGCAGCCGGGGCACTGACCGGCGCGGCCAAATCCCGGATATGCAAAGCATCCATATCCGTCCAGCAGAGGTTGAGGACAGGCTCATCCCTGGCCACTGGGAGGGCGACCTCATCAAAGGCGCCGCCAACCGCTCGTCGGTCGGCACGCTGGTCGAACGCACGACCGGCTTTGTGGTGCTCGCCAAGATGGACAACGCCACCACCAAGGCGGTCATCGACAGCTTCTCCGCTGTGCTCAACCGCG
The DNA here is from genome assembly GCF_020865585.1 of Pseudoduganella aquatica. NCBI lineage: Bacteria > Pseudomonadati > Pseudomonadota > Betaproteobacteria > Burkholderiales > Oxalobacteraceae > Pseudoduganella > Pseudoduganella aquatica. The sequence continues at coordinate 5,854,962 of NZ_CP086370.1, read as the reverse complement.
AGCCGGCGGCGATGCGCAAGACCATGACTTACGACCAGGGCCGCGAGATGCACGGCCATAAAATCCTTACCGCGCGCACCGGTGTCCAGATCTATTTCGCCGACCCGCACAGCCCTTGGCAGCGCGGCTCGAACGAGAACACCAATGGGCTGCTGCGCCAATACATGCCGAAGGGGTCCGACCTGTCGATCTACTCGCAGGACGAGCTCGACGCCATCGCCTTATCGCTCAATACGCGCCCCAGAGCAAGGCTCAATTACGAATCGCCACTCGTCGTTTATACTCAACACATCGAACTGCTACAACATTCAACTGACACTGTTAATTAACCCAGTGTTGCGCTTGGTATTTGAAACCGCCCAGTTTGGCCGATGTCCATGCTTTCGCTGACGTTCTGGATGCTCAGGCCCTGTTCCTTGATCATTCTGACCACCTCCAGCTTCAGGCTCGGATCGAATGTCTTGCGTTTTCTTGTTGTCATGCTTTAACTCCTCAGATGGTGAATTTTCCACCTATTGAGGTGTCCAGGCAAATTAGACCACGGCAGCCTACGTGTATGGACCGCAAGGAGAGCTATTGACAGAAACCGGCGCCACGCCAACCAGCTACGTCTGGATAGGCGGTGAGTTGCTGGGAATCGTGCGGAGTGGCCAGTTCTACGCCAGCCACAATGACCACCTTGGCAGGCCCGAAGTGCTAAGCAATACCGCAGGCGCTGTCGTGTGGCGCGCGGAAAACGCGGCGTTTGACCGCAAGGTAGTGGTCGATACGGTAGGGGGATTGAATGTCGGCTTCCCTGGACAGTATATCGATAACGAAACTGGGTTGTGGTACAACTGGAACCGGTATTACGATGCTGCGCTTGGACGCTACATCCAAAGCGATCCCATCGGGCTTGCAGGAGGGATCAATACCTACGCCTATGTCGGTGTAAACCCGCTCGCTTACTCCGATTTCTTGGGCTTGGCGCCAGGCGATCCTTACCGGACCGCGAACTTGGCTGCTGTCGCGGCAATAAGGGACATTTTCCCGCTGACGGCGAAGTCCGGCAACGAGTAGGGTGGACGGGTCTATCAAATGCCTAACGGGAAATATTCATACACCAACCCAGAGGAGGGCAATACCAAGGACATGGGCAAGGTGCCGCCACTCGAGTGTCCGAACGGTGGCAAGAATGTCGGTATGTACCACACGCATCCGAATGTTGCCACTGCCGCCAACGGCACGGGCAACCCGAACATTGTGTCCGGTGGCGACCAGATATGGGGAGACAGAGAAGGCGCCATTTTCATCGGGGCTCCCAATGGAAATATTTTGAGATACACGGCAAATGGAACGGCTTTCGATGGAAAAGTCGACATTATCGGAAGAATCAGGTAGAAACCCATGGACAAACGTACTGCTCCGAGAGGAAGCAACTATATGAAAAGTGTGTCGGCATGGCTGCTATCTGTTCTTTTGGCATTGACGATTGGCGGTGCCGCGTACGCGGACGAACCCCGGGATGTGTCGATAATCCAGTTGATCACCAATCCGGAGCTGTTCGATGGAAAGTTGGTCCGCGTTATAGGGTTCATGCACCTCGAGTTTGAAGGCGACGCTGTGTATCTGCACCTGGAAGACTTTGAATATTCGATGGAGAAGAACTCACTGGCGATCGAGTTGAGTGATTCGCAAGGGCGATCGTGGCGCAAGTTGAACGATCACTACGTGATTATCGAAGGTCGTTTCAGCGCTACTGCGCAGGGCCATTTCGGTGCGCGTGCGGGATCGCTTCAGAATGTCATCAGGCTGGGTAACTGGTCCGTTAGACGGTCGTCGCTTAAACGGGATAGAAATAAGTTGTTAGCACGATAGTGATGTCGGACCTTTACATACAACGCCGCCGGCGAGCTGACCAGCATGCATAAAGCGGAAATTGAGAATTTAATTCATGAGATAGGTAAGGCAGATCTTGCAGCCGCTAAGCGAGCCGAAGAGGCCGTGCAGGCATCGAACGATGCCCGGCGACGTGGTGGTAAAGAACGGTGAACGTTGATGCCTTACTCGAATATTTTGAAAAAATAGTTGGCCCTGGGCGCCGCAGCGGGGCATTTGTCGTACCGAAAATATGGGGCCATCTGCGTAAGTGTGTGGGCTTATAATATCTAACTGGAGTAGTGGTGAGTGAGTTTGAAAAACTTGCGGTTTCTTGGATACGCCTGCATCACGCAGAATTAAACTCAGATGAATATATTAAGGAATTTTGGTCTTTTGATAAATTATCGGATTTTTGTAGAAAAAGGCCACATGATTCGTGGAGGGTTATAGTAGAAATATACGAGAGAAATTCGGACAATAAGATTATATCCAACCTGGCCGCTGGGCCTATAGAAGACCTTTTGGTGCATCATGGAAACTTAGCCTTGATTTTGATTAATCAGTACTGCCATGAAGAGCATAAATTTGTTGAGGTTATGAAGCTGATTTGGAAAAATTCCATGGCGGACGAGGTTTGGGAACAGCTTCAAAGATTGATTCGTATTCATTCTTAGGTTGGGTGACTGGTCGCTCAATAGGGCAAAAAATCCGTCAAAACGGCAAAATGGGAGTCGCTCAAGCCGCTATTTTCGTCCTTGCCGGCTATCCTTTTATTGGAGTGCGCGACGGTGTGCTGCACGCGATAGGCAGGGCATATTCGATTGAATACGGTCTTGGGGGTGGATCGTGTCTGTAGTATTAGATTGTTGTTTGTTTTAGAAAGAATCTTATATCCACGATTTTTCTTAAATGAAAATACTAGGCTTCAACTATGGGAAGGGCGGACCATAGCTGAAGGCAAGATTCTAGAAGCCGTGTAGGCTTACACCCGCCAGGCCCCATCCTGATACACCCTTTCCTCACCCAGCCAGACCGCCTCGGTCACGGCGAACACGTCCACGTGGTAGCGCGCGTCCTTGCGCTTGAATTGCGGTTTCTGGTACTGGCCGTGCTTGGCGCCCAGCGACAGGTGGATGCCGCACATGCGCTCGTAGGTGCCGATGTCGCTCACCAGCCGCTCGCGCGAGAAGGCGCGGTTCATGCCGAAGCCCAGTTCGCGCAGCCAGACTTCGCCTTCGTGGGCGCGGATGATCTCCAGCATGTTGTCGAACTCGGGCGTGGAGTCGATAGCGCCGGTGACGCGGCCGTTTTCCACGATCATGGTGATGGGCTGGGCCGGGTGGTTGACGTGGAAGGAGGTGTCGCCGAACACGAACACGCGCACGCGGCCGTTCACCGCTTCCAGGTCCTGCGCTTCGGTGAACACTTCGCCGATGGGGAACTGGCCGCCCACGTTGTTCATGCCGCTGTAGTCGCCGATGTTGAGCTTGGCCGCTTCCAGCGGCGAGTCGAAGCGCAGCAGCGCGCCCGCGCCGCTGTCCACCACGGCCGACGGCGCCGCGTTGATGCGCGCTTGCAGGGCACGGCCCACGCCGCGGTAGTAGGCCGGGTCGTAGGCCAGCGAGGCGATGTAGTGCAGCCCCTGCTCGCCGGGCATGCGCGACAGGTGCACGTGCTCGATCACTTTCAGGCCGCGCTTGAACAGTTCGATGCGGATGCGGAACGCTTCCAGGCGGAAGCTGGTGGACTGTATCAGCACCACCAGGTCGTGCTGGCCCAGCTCGGCGAACGCGGCCAGCACGTCTTCCGGCGCCACAGTGTCGAAGTCGATGAAGCGGCCGTCCGGCAGCGAGCGGCGGTAGGCTTCCGTCAGCGCCTCATTCAGCGCGCAGCGCCGGTCGTACACCACCAGCGCGCGCTGCGGCGGCGCGTATTCGATCGCCCCGGCCAGCAGGTCGCGCACGTTGACCGCCGCCGTGGCGATGGCGTCTGCGGGGAGGGCGCCGTGGGGCGCGGACGGGGGGAGGGGAGCCGACTGTGTCATTTTTTAATCAGAAGTAATACTTATTGGAAGCTTGAGCATTATATGCCCTGCATATTCCTTGTACAGCGCAAGGGAGCGGCGTAGAATCATTGCAATATAGCCGGACGGCAACTTTACAGATTCGGCGTCACATTACAGGTTGGAGGCAGCGATGAGCTCAGTGAAGGGAATGGATTTACCGCTGGAACGGCCTGATGACGGCGATGGACGGGCGGCGCTGTTCGTGCCGACCACGGCCATCAAGGAAGACGTGCTGCAACTGGTGCGCAAAGGGGCGGCCGTCGTGGGCTTCGGCAACCATGACCGCACCCTGACCATTTATTACGAGAGCAACCGCTTTTCGGAACCGGCGCTGGCGAAGTGGGAGCAGAAGGCGCGCAAGTGCTTCGAGCGCCTGCTGGACAACCTGCCGACCACCAACAAGATGGTCAGCAAGCCGGAGAACTTCGAGCAGGTGGGCTATATCAGCAACAAGGGCATCGTGATCCGCCGCATGGAAGTGCTGCAGCGCTGGCTGGAGTACTCGGACGCGCTGGACTCGGCGCCCGAGAGCGAAACGGTGGCGTTTGCGCCGCCGCCGCCGCCCAAGAAGATCGTCGCCGAGTAATCCTCCTCACACCACCATGATGCTGGCTTGCGCCTTCAGCGGGCAGGGCAGCGTATCGTCAAACGTGATCTCGACCGCGCTCGCCACGAAGAAGCCGCCGATGTGCTGGGCGGCGATCTCAGGCGGCGTGCCCGGCTTGGTCAGGTTCACGTCCTGCGCGAACAGGAAGATGCGCCATCTGCCATACACCGTCTGGCCGTACTTGAGCAGCAGCCGGTAGGCCAGCTCCAGGCTCAGGCTGGCCGCGTACACGCCGTCGTTGGCGCCGGGGTCGAAGCCCAGGCCGTCGTCGGTAAGCGGTATCACGAAGTTCAATCCTTGCGGCGCCTGGAAGATGGCGAAGGAATACAGGTCGGTGCCGTGGAACAGGCTGCCGTCCTCGCGGTGGAATTTCGCGCGCACCCACAAGGGACTGAAGGCCTGCACCTGCGGCGGCGCTTCCACGTCCACCGGGCCGGCGGTGTGGATGTTGGTTTGCGTCTCCGTCACGCTGTAGCTGTAGGTGGCGCCGGTGGTGATGCGCTGGTAGGTCCAGCTGACGTCGGTGGCGTAGGGCACGCCGGCGTTGGGCGCTTCCAGCATGGTCCACTCGGCCACCACGCGCTCGCCCACGGTCAGTTCGCCGGCGGCGGGCGGGGTGGCTTCCTGGCCGCGCCAGAACGGGTCGGCCGCGTCCGAGCAGGCCACGGCAATGGCCACCGAGGCGATGGCCGAGGCCACTCCCGCCACTGTGTATTCCGGCTCGCCCGAGCTGGCGCCCTCCAGCGAGCAGCAGGTGACGCTGGGGTCGGTTTCCTCCACGCTGCCGCCCACATTGAAGCTGGCCTTGCCCGCGCCCAGCGCCGCCGCGATGATGGCCACCAGGGCGGCGATGATGGCGATGATAATGGCGAGTATCTTCCACCACGGGTCGGCAAAAGGCAGCTCGCCGTGCAGGCCGGGGAAGGCGGGATTCGGCGCCCAGGCCATGGCCAGGCCGGTGGGCACGATGGGGCCGCCGCCCGGCGGGCAGATGCATTCCTTGCCGTCCGGCCCGGTCTGGCCCCAGCGCTTGCCGGGCAGGTGGCCTTTCAGATTGGACACCGTCAGCGTGCCTTCCTGCACCGTGCAGGTGTAGGTGTTGCTGGTGGCGTCGAAGCGGGTTTCGGATACGAAGATCTGCTGGATGGAGCGGCGCGGGGTAAAGCCGTCGGCGCGCGCCAGGATGCTGACCAGCGGCTTGCCGGGGCTGGCGTGCTGGAAGTTTGCGTCCCACATCACCAGCATGGCGGCGCCGGCGGGGATGGTGGCGAAGTAGTGGGTGCGCGCCACCGGCGCAATGCCGGGGTCGCCCACGCTCTCCAGCCAGACGGTGACGTTGGTCAGCGCGCTGGAGGACAGATTGGTGATGTGGGCGGCAATGCGCAGGCCGTAGATGGCGTTGTCGAATATGCCGTCCGGCAGCATGATGCTGGTCACGGGCTCGATGGCGAACGGGCGCGTGAGCACCTGGAGTGGGGTGGCGCTCATTTTTTGTCTCCTTGCAGCTGGACTACAACGTAGCTGACGCCGCCGGCCACCTTGCCCTGGCTGCGTTCGATAATGTGCACCAGCTGGTACTGGCCGGGCCGCAGGCCGTCCACGCTGAAGGCGGCGTACACGGCGGTGGCCGTGCCGCGCGGCAGGCGCACGCGCAGGCCGTGCTTGCCGCCGTAGTCCGCGTCCGGCCCGGCGCCGCCGGCGGCCGCACCCATGTCATCCTCGGCGGCGCCCGGTTCGTTGCCCAGTGTTTCGTCGCCGCCCACTTCCGAGCCTGCGCCGTAGCCGAGCGGCTCGGCGGCTTCATGGCCGTGCGGATGCCGGTCCTTGCCGCCGCACAGCGGCTGCAGGCTCAGCTCAACCTGCACGGCGCGTTGCGGGGCGGGCCGCAGCTGCAGGCCGCGCAAACCCAGCAGCGCGATCTGCCGCTCGTCCAGCTCGCCGCCGTATTCCACGCTGATGAAGGCTTCCTTGTCCTGCCTGGGCAGGGCGCGCACGCTGATGACCATGGCCGCTTGCAGCATGCCGGCCATCAGCACCGTGATATTGCGCTGCGCGATCTGGTCGTGCGCGGGCGGGTCGAACACATAGCCGTTGGGCAGCGGGTCGGGGATGGGATTGGTGTCGCCCGGCCCGTGCGCGACGGCCAGCAGGCATTCGTGGCCGCCGTTCACAATCACCGGCACCCACGGCACCAGGCACAGCACGTCCTGGCCCACGGGATTGTTCGGGTCCTGCTCCGGCGCCAGGTCGACAAAGGCCGAGCCGATGGCGGTGGCGTTGCCGACAATGACCTGGGCACTGGGATCGGCCCAGTAAAAGTCGATGCGGGTGCCGTTGGCCAGGCTGTTGCCGGTGTTGGCGGCGTGCGCCCACAGGTAGGCGGGCTGGCCGGCCACCGGCGTGCCGGGCGAGCCGTTCGGGTCGGTTCCTGGTACGACCCAGATGTCGGTGCTGGCCCACCAGTACGGCGAGCCATCGCGGATGGTAATGTGAGCAGGCATGGCAGTCCTTTCGGAAGCAGCGCGGGAAGACCCCGGAGTCCAGCTTATGCCGCTGCCGAATGGGCGATTTGATGTAAATCAGACTCGGGCGTCGGGTTTGCGCAACCGGCTTGCGGAAGTCGTAGGGTTGCTGTACGGCATGTGTTATGTTGGACGTGACGGGCAGCAACGATCTGTCCGCATCGACAAAATCCACCGGAGACGACAGATGATGAAGCATGCATTCCAGGTTGTATTCGCGGCCGTACTGGCCTTGTCCCTGGGCGGCGCCGCCCGCGCGCAGGACGCCACCCACCGTGGTACGGCCGACGAGGCGGTGGCCATGGTCAAGAAAGCCGGCGCCTTTATGGACAAGAATGGCCGCGACAAGGCGATTGCCGCCTTTAATGACCCCAAGGGCGAATTCATCAAGGGCGACCTGTACGTCTTCATGTTCGGTATGACGGGCGAGCAGCAGGGTGTGGCGCTGGCGCACGGCCAGAACGCCAAGATGGTCAACAAAAACCTGATGGAGCTGAACGCCGGCGGCGTGTTTCCGATCAAGGAGTTCCTGAAGGTGGCGAACAGCCCTGCGGGTAAAGGCTGGGTTTCCTACAAATGGCCCAACTCCATCAGCAAGAATATGGAAGACAAGTCCACTTATGTCGAGAAATTCGGCGATGTGCTGATAGGTGTTGGCATCTACAAATAGCCGCCGAGGGAAAGTTCGGCCAACAACCGCGATCCAGCGCAATACGCCCCGCAAAAATGGGGCGTATTTTTTTATGGCGGCTTGCCCGAACCGCTGGGCGCTGCGTTATGATGCAAAGGACAACTTGAGCTCGCCCAGGCGGAGCCCAGGTTCCGCAGGCGGGAATCTATCCGAGCATATTCGAGCATATACATGGCATACAGGTGGGAGACTTCCGACAGCGTCTGGCTGGAGGACGATGAAAGTGGGCAATTTGAGCTGGCGTCCAGCCAGGGTTTGAGCCGCATCGAGTGGCAGGCGCAAGCGCGCACGCGCTTGCCGGACGTGGCGCAGCTATTGGGCGCGTCGCTGCCTGCGGGCTGCGCGCACGCGGCCATTTATCCCGAAGGTTTTGCTTACTGCCCAGAGTGCGGCGCTGCGCTGCGCGTGTGTGCGGCGGCGCAGCGTCTGCCTGCGTGGTGGGGACCGAGCAGCGCGCCGCTGCCGGTGAATGAGGCGCCGCTGCCGCGCCATGCGCCGCATGGTTTGCCGCTGACGGCGCTGCCGCTGGCGGCCAGCCTGGAGACGCGTCCGCCGGAACCGCAGGTGGGGCAGGCGGAATTGAAGATCCCGGCGCCGCCGAACGCGGTGTGCGTGTTTGCGGCGGCCGATTTCGGCTTTGCGGCGCAGCGCTTGCTGGCGCTGGCTTACACGCGCAATGTGCTGCAGTACTGGGATCCGGCCGCCATGCGCTGGCATGTGATGACGTGCGAGGATCACCTGGCCGATTTGTCGTTCAGCGCGTCGGCGTATGCGTGGCTGCCGGCGCACGCGGAGGCGCGGCGCGGGGAGGTGGGGCTGGTGCCGTCGGCGCAGGGTCTGGTGCGGCTGCTGATTAATCCGGTCAGCGAGAGTTTTCATACCGAGGTGGTGCTGTCGGCCAGGCTGGCCAGCGCGCCGGGCATGGTGGGGCGGCGGATCGCTTGCCTGATCGCGGCGGCAGGCGGCGTGCGCTTGTGGACGGCGGATGCGCAGGGGGCGGATGGGGAGACGCTGGAGATTGCGGCGGAGCCGGCGGGTTACGCTGCGCTAACCCGCCCTACGGTTTTCTCCACCGAGGCTGATGTTATTCCGGATCCGGATGCCGATGGCGCTGTGCCGGTCGGCGGGTGGTCGCGTCCTTTGAGTTATGACGGGAAGCTGATGTGGTTGCACGCGCAGGGGCATCTCGTCTGGCGTCCGGGCAGCGTGCCTCAGTGGCTGCCCTGGCCTGCGGGGTGGACGCCGCGCTTGCAGTTCGGGGGTCCGGCGCGCAGCCGGGATGGGCGCTTGTGGCAGATCGGGCATGACGGCCAGGCTTATTCTTTCCGTGAACTGGGCGTGGCGCAGGCGCAGCAGCGCGAGTTGGATGGCGCGCGGCTGGGCTTTGGCACGCTGCTGTTCCGCCGTGGCCACCAGGTCAAGAACGAGCCGTGGGACGTGGAAGACGTGGAGGACCAGACCCGCAACGAGGCGCTGGTGCTGCCGCTGCTGGAGAATGTGAGCAGCACGCGCAGCCAGCCGACCGGGCTGGTGCTGCGCATGGAGCGTCCGCCCGCCATGGCGGAGGATGCGCTGGGCGGCGCGGTGATACAGCGCACGCTGATCGAGTGGGTGGGGCAGCGCAATGTCATTCTGGACGAAGCGGTGCGCTTGTCGCATCCGGCCGATTGCCAGCCATTCGTGTATGACAACTGCCTGTGGCTGCACCATCCGGGCTGGAACGAGATTCGCGGCTGGCATTTGAAAGCGCTGCCATGATGCGGGCGCTGATGCAGCCATCCGCGCTGGCGCTGGCTTGCGCGCTGGGTGCGCCGGTCGCGGCGCTGGCTGCGCCGGTGTCGCACGTCTTCCTGGTGCAGAACTCGGGCTGGATGGAGCCGTTTTATACGGACCCCGCCTCGCAATACAAGGCGCTGGTGACGGAGGTGGTGCTGGCCGCCGTGCAGCCGGGCGATGCGCTGGTGCTGGCGGCCTTCAATCAAAGCCTGCCGGGTGCGCCGTCGCCGAAAGCGCTGCTGGCGGCGAAGGTGGACGACAAGCCGCAGCGCGCCGCCGTCGCCGCTGCGCTTGCGCCGCTGGCGGCAGCCAGGAAGCCTGGCAGCAGCGCGCTGGCGGACACCGATCTGGGCGAAGCGGTCAGTGCCTCCATCACGTCGGCGCTGGGCGGCAAGCCGGGGCTGATCTGGCTGTTCACCAACAACAAGAACAGTCCGAACAACGACCAGGCCACGGCGCAGCGCAACCGCGAATTCTATGAGCTGATCCACCACGGCGGCAGCATCAAGAAGGCCTTGGCCTTCCCGCTGCACATGCCGGTGCATGGCCGCTACAGCGCCAACGGCATGATGATTTACGTTTTTGCGATCCAGGACGAAGGCAAGCGCGAGCTCGATGCGCTGCTGCGTTCGGGGCGTCTGCAAAAGGTGATCACCGAACCGCCTGCGCGCCTCAAGCCGCTCGACCAGGACACCGTGCGCCTGCTGCCGGTGAAGGTGGAGAACGTGCCCGGCGTGGCGTTTTCCACGCAGCCCAACGGTACCCTGCGCGCCGATATCGACGCCGCCGCCGCCACGCAGGCGCACGCGTCCCCTGGCGATTCGCCGGCCGCGCGTATCCAATGGCGGCTGGAGAACACGATTTATCCCTACACCATCACCAGCGCCCGGCTGGCTGCGCGCTCCGTGCTGGCGGGCGCCGAGAAGCCGATTGCGCTGGGCGCGGACAGAGTGCAGGGCCTGGCGCCCGGCAAATCGCTGCCGCTGGCGTCCAGCATGCAGCTGCCGGTGGCCAACCTGCCCGGCAAGTGGTCGCTGGAAGCGGTGCAGGCCGCCGGTTCCGCCGCCGTGCTGCCGGGCGCTATCGAAGTGCAGCTGAGCGAACAGAAACTGGAACTCTCGCAAGCCTTCCGCGAACGCATGGCCGCGCTGTTCCCCGGCGATCCGCTGCCGGACATTTTCACGCCGCCCAGCCAGGTGCAAGGTTCGCGCGCCGTGCTGCCGCTGGAAGTGCGCATGCAGTTCGGCTTGGCTCCCTTGCTGGCGCTGCTCGGCGGCGTGGCAGCCCTGCTGGCCGGCGGCGCCGCGCTGGCCGTGGCCGCAGCGCGTCCGCGCAAAGTGCAGGTCACCGTCGAAGGTGAGCTGCGTACGTTGCACGTCAAGGCAGGCAACAGCCAGCCCCTGTTCGACAAGGCCGGCAACAAAGTCGCCGTGCTTAACACCACCTTATTTGGCAGCACACTGACGGACCTGCGCGAAGGCGCGCAAGTGCGTCTCGGCCGTTAATATCCAGCTCATATTCCCGCCCATATCGAGGATCACCAAGAATGCAAAAAGAAAACGACATCCAGCTGGCGCAGGCCAATACCGACCCCGGCTTCAAGGTGCCCGGCAGCCAGGACCAGAACGCCAAGCCGTCGAGCGAGCCGGCGCTGTCCAGCGTGCCGCCCGGCGGCGCGCCTATCGAAGTGGCGCCGGTGCAGGGCGCGCCCGCCACCGACACCTCCACGCGCGACCTGGCGATAGGCGGCGCCGTCTTCCTGGTGCTGCTGATCGTGTTCTTCTTTGCCCGCAACGCCTACGCCAATCACCTTGTGCGCCGCCGCGTGGCGCCGTCGTCGGCCGACACGGCTGGCTGGCTGATGTTCTTCGGCCTGTCCTTCCTGAGCGCCGCCGCCGTGCTGGCCATCCTGAACGCCGGCAAATTCCTTACCGTGGCCATTACCGGCACCTTGCTTGTCTTCGGCATCGCCGCGCTGATCGGCGCGATGCTGACGGGCCGCCGCTAAACAGGGGAGCGATCATGGCAGATTTCCAGAACAATGGCAGCGGCAAGAAAGCCGAACTCAAAGTCGACCTGCGCCCCACGCTGTTCATCGGCGCGGGCGGCACGGGCATGGAAGTGATGATGCGCATCCGCCGCCGCATCCTGTCGGCGGTCTGGAACCGCCGCCATCCCACGCGGGTGGAGGCCATAGGCCAGTTCCCGGTAGCGCGCTTCCTGCACGTGGACCTGGACAGCGGCGCCGTCATTGACGAAGGCAAATCGCAGCGCACCGACCCGTGGTACGAGCTGGTGAAGCTGAGCGACGAGGAACGCCTGGTCGAGTCGATCGACCTGCAGCAGTACCACGAGTCCGACGACAGCCTGGCGCGTTTCCCGCTGATAGAAAACTGGATGCCGCTGCGCCCGAAAAAACTGCGCTCGCTGGGCATCGATCCGTCCAAGGGCGCGGGCCAGATCCGCGCCGTGGCGCGGCTTTACCTGTACGATAAATATCCCAAGCTGCGCGGCCGCATCAAGGGCGCCTTGAATTTCCTGAGCAGTAACGCGGGCAACGAGCGCAAGGAAAACTACCAGCGCCTCGGCCTGCAAGTGGACACGTCCAAGTTCCGCATCGTGGTCATCGGCTCCAACGCCGGCGGCACCGGCGCGGGCACCGCTATGGACCTGGGCTGGATCGCCAAGGCCATCGCGCGGCAGGAAGTGGCGGACAGCCAGGTGGATCTGGTGATGTTCATGCCGTCCGGCTACGCCAAGGCCAACAAGGAGCGCACCGAAGCGAATGCCTACGCTACCTTGATGGAGCTGGAAACGGCCATGCGCGACATGAACGCGCAGGTGCGCTGGGCTGACCCCGACAGCCTGACCGGCCGTGGCGCGCCGTTCGACGACGTCTACTTCGTCGACACCGCCAACCTGGCCAACAAGGCCACGCAGGACGTGAAGGACGTCTACCAGATGGTGGCCGACTCGCTGTTCGAGGACTTCGCTTCGGCCGATTTCGCCAACCGCAAACGCTCTGTGGCGGTGAACCAGCAGCAGCACAAGCTGGGACCGTTCAATCCGCGCGTGCCGGAACAGCGCTTTGGCGACATGCGGCTGTCCTACTCCAAGGTGTACTCGGCGTTCGGCCAGGCCGTGCTGGACACGCAGCAAAGCCTGCGCGAAGACATCCGCGCCTACGAGCTGGCGGGCCTGATGGTGAAAGCCTTCTTCGGCCTGCTGGGCAGCGACGGCACCAAGGCGCGCCGCGCCGGCGACCAGGAACGCGACATCTTCATGCGCGAGCAGATGGCGATGGCCGAGCATCCCTTCGACGAATTCCCCGATTTCAAAAAAGGCACGGTGGATGTGACGCCGTTCCAGGAATACGCGCTTACCGACCGGCTGCTGATGGACAAGGACGAACGCTCGCTGCTGGAGCGCGTGGAAAGCAAGGTGCAGCTCGAGATCGACCGCATCATGGGCGACTATGAGCTGAAGCAGTGGCGCGAGAAAGTGGCCGAGCTGCTGCCGCACCTGGAGCGCGACGCCATCCGCGAGGCCGGCGCGACCGCCGAGACCAGCGAGGACCGCCTGAAGCGCCACACGGCCGAACTGCTGCAAAGGCTGAAGGGCCGCGCGCGCGAGCAGCTCTATGCGCTGCTGGACGACCGCAAGCAGGGCGGGCTGGAATTCGTGCTGTCGCTGCTGGAGCAGATCAAGGCGCGCATTTCGCAGCGCGACCTGGTGCACATGGAACGCAACGGCAAGCGCTACCGCGACATCCGCGATGCGCTGCGCACGCGCCAGGTGGAGGAATCGCTGAACAACCTGTCGCAGGCCGCAGCCAAGATGTTCGGCAGCGAGGCGCAGTCGCGCGAAGTGATGGCGCACCTGAAGCGCGACATTGCGGACTATCTGCGCTTCCACATGCTGGCCGTGGCGGCCGGGCAGTCGGTGGAGCTGCTGAACGCCATGTCCACCTGGCTGGGCGACGCGCAGTCGGTGGACGAGCAGGGCCAGGCGGTATGGAGCGGCATTGCAGGCGAGCTGCAGGAAGGGCGCCGCTGCGTGGAGGCCATGCTGGGCGTGGTGGACCAGCGCATTGCGCAGCTGCGCGCGGATGCGCAGCATGAACACGCGACCTATATGAAGCTGGCCAGCGACACGGTGCCGGAGGCGGTCAAACTGAGCGGCGACATCAGCGTGTGGAGCGAGGAAGTGCTGCTGGAGTTCGGCGGATCGGCGCGCCTGTTCCCGCAGCTGGGCGACGAGCAGCTGCGCTCGGCCCTGCTGCTCAAACTGTTCCGCCGCGCGCAGACGCAGCTGAGCAGCGAGCATCTGGACGACGGTGAAGCGCCGCCCGATCCGCTGCTGGAACGCCTGATGGCGATGTCGCCGCAGGAGCGCCAGCTTACCTTCAACGAATGGATACGCAGCGCCATGCCGTGGGTGAACGCGCGCTTCTCGGCGGAGTTCACGCCGAACGCGGACCAGTTCAAGTGCTTTATCGGCGTGGGCGACGTGAACGCGTGGCGCAAGCTGGAGGCGGAGATCAAGGCGGCGGTGCCGACCGGCTTCTTCCACGGGGACCTGGTCAGCATCGTCAATACCGGCGTGGCCGGGCGGGCGGTGTGCTATATCGAGTTGTCCGGCATTCCGATGACGGTGCTGCGCGGCTTGCCGACCTGGCGCACGTCCTACCAGATCGAGAATCCCAAGATTCCGACCCATTTGCATTTCGATTCCACGCGCTTCCGCCATCCCATCGCGCCGTCGATGGATGAGCTGAACCGGCTGGCGGACGACTACGAGTGGTTCCTGCAGGCGATTGCGCTGGGCGTGGTCAAGCGCAAGGCCGACCTGGCGGACCGCGAGGCGCTGTTCCAGCCGCGCGGACAGTATCTGTTTGAAGTGGAGCAGGGTTCCGGCGAGTGGCTGCAGATCGGGAATGAGTTCGCCATCCGTTCGAACGGCTTGCCCGCGTATTACCGCGACCAGGTGATCGGTTCGGTGCAGCAGCGCCTGGCGCGCATGGGTGCCAGCCAGTTCGTGCTGCTGGCGGCGCTGATGCGCCACTACCAGCACCGCGTGTACCAGCCCAAGCTGGAAGTGGACGAGACGGGGGCGGAGCTGCCGTCGCCGTCGCTGCCGAATATCACGGCCAAGCGTCTGCACGATGAATGGGTGAAGCGCGCGCAGGCCATGCAGGCTGGCTTGGCGCCGGGCGCGGCGCCGACGGTGGAGCGCGCGCTGGAGGCGCTGGCGGCGTGGAGCGAGCCGGTGGCCGGATCGTCCACGGACGCGTACAGCTGGGAGGTGCAGCATGCGGTGGACAAGCGCGTGCTCAAGCCCGAGATGCTGGCCAGCGACGCGGCTGCGGCGCGCGTGTTTGGCGATGCATCCGCAGCGAGTGCCGTCGCGGCGGGCGGCGCTGCGGCGCCTGCGGCCGTTGTTGCCGCTGCTGTAGGCGCGCGGTCTGCGGCTGCGGGCGGTGTGCTGTACAAGGTGTTCGTCAACAAGACGCAGCAGGGACCATACGGGTTGCATGAACTGGCCCAGCGCATCACGGCGGGCGAGGTGGACGGCAACACCAAGGTCTGGAATATGCTATGGGTGCCGCGCGTGGACCAGTGGAAGCTGGCCAGCGAGATGCCGGACATCGCACCGCTGCTGAGCGCCGCGATCCCGGACCCGCATGACGATATCCCGGACCCGGAATAAGGAAGGCTGAGTAGTGGACGTAGTGACGTACCGATGCATCAACAATGATTGTGGCCGGGTTTTTCCGCGCCAGGTGAAGTTCTGCCCGTTCTGCGGCACGCGGCAAGCCGCCGCATCAGCGGCCGCAGCGGCGGCGGCTGCGAGGCCGTCGCAGGCGGCGCAGCCTGCGGCCTCGGCGCCGCCGGCTGGCCGTCCGCAGCCGGTGGGCAAGCAGTCTGCGGCGCACGCGCAGCCTTCCGAACCGCCTTCGCAGCCTTCGCAGCCGCAGTTCAGGCAAACGGTGCCGCCCGCATCCAAGCCCGCGGCGGAGGAGCCTGTCGTCATGACGCCGGAGCAGATCGCTGCGGCCAAGGCGCGGCTGGACAAGCTGCGCGGTGCGCAGACCGCCGGCAGCGCGCCGCCCGGACGCGCCACCGGCGGCCAGCAAGGCAAGCCGCCGCTGCGCGAACCGATAGGCTGGAGCACCTGGCTGCTGGTCGCCATGATCCTGGCCGTGATCTGGTATTTGGCCAAGCCGGCCAGCAAGGACGACATCCTCGACAAACATGGCGACAAGGTGCTCGCACTGATAGGCGAATGCAAGCTGGATGCAGCGCGCGCCGAAGTCACGGCCATGCGCGCGGACAAAGCCAGCGATTTGCAGATCAAGAAGGCCAACGACGCGATTCACAGCGCCGCGCTCAACTGCGAACGAAACCGCCAGCGCACCAAGGCCTGGGCAGACTTGAAGCCTGCGCTCGAAACCGCTTTGCAAACCGGCGCCGTGGAACGCGCGGACGCCCGCCTGGCTGCCTTCACCAAGAAATGGGGCGCCGACGACGAAACCCGGGACTGGGACAAACGCATCGACGTGAAGAAGGCCGAGCGCCTGCTGGACGACGCCGACGGCTGCCTGAAAATATCCAACAGTGCCTGCCTGGAAGCCAAGCTGGTGGCCGCCGAGAAGCTGAATCGCAGCGAAGTGGCCGACCGTATCCACTCCTTGCGTGAAGCCCTGTCCAAGCTGCTGGAATCGACCGTGCTGGAACAGAAGGCGCCGCCTGCGCTGAGCAACGAACCGCCGCGTGCGGCGCCGGCGCCCCAGGTGCTGAGCACCGCGCCGCAAGTGCCGCAAGCAGCCCAGCAGGCGCGCAAGATCCTGGCCGACGCCGAGCGCGAACTCAGCCAGGGCAATTACAAAGGCGCGATGGACAAGGCGGAAATTTGTGCCACGATGATAGACGTGGGCAACCGCGAATGCGTGGGCCTGAAGCAGCGCGCCGAGCGCTTGAACCGCGACATGCTGCGCTGCGTGGCCAGCGGCGCGGACTGGATCAACGATAAATGCCACAACTAAGCAAGGAGGCGTCATGAAACGTACACTCGGCCTCACCCTGATCGCCGCACTGGTGGCTGGCTGCGCCGCGCCGGATGCAGGCCGTTCCGGCCAGCGCGGCGGCAGTAGCAGCACCGGCGGCACTGGCAGCGCCGCTGAAAACGCCGCAGCGGGTGCGGCCATCGGCGCCGTGGCCGGCTGCGCGCTGGCCGCCCTGGCGGGCAAGAAATGCGCGCAAGGCGCCGCGATAGGCGCGGCCATGGGCGCAGCCATCGGCTGGACCTCGTACTCGGAGAAAATCGCCAACGCGCAGACCGTCAACAACGAAGCGCGCCGCCAGGGCATTCCCGTCCCGGTCAATGAAATCCGCGTGAAGGATTACCAGGTCTATTCCACTTCCAGCGTGGCGCGCGCCGGCGGCGAGCCGGTACGGGTGGTTGGCGAAATCAAGCTGTACGGCGAATCGCAACGCGTGCCGGAAGTGGTGCAGAGCATGACGTTGTTGAAGGCCAACGGCGAGAAGGCGTCCGACAAGCCGCAGATCGCCCGCGTGGAACGCATCGACGGCGCGGGGCAGTACCGTGCGGTGGGCGTCTATAAAATCCCGCGCGGCATGGAGCAGGGGCAGTACACCGTGCAAAGCGTGCTGCTGCTCGACGGCCTGGAGGTGGCGCGCCGCACCACCGTGTTCCAGGTGGCGCAGATCGCCCCGCCGGCGATGGCCAAGCTATAGCGTATCAAGCCGCGCGCGCACCGCGTCCGCCTGCGCGCGCAGCGCCTGCACGGCGGACGGCTCCATCTTGCGCAGTTGCGGATACACCATGCCGATGCGCGGATTGCCCGCCAGCGTAGCCTCGTTGCGTGAGAAAAAATCCCAGTACAGCGCGTTGAACGGGCAAGCGTCCTCGCCGATGCGGGCCTTCCTGTCGTAGCGGCAGCCCTTGCAATAGTCGCTCATGCGGTCGATATACGCCGCGCTGGAAACGTAGGGCTTGGTGGCCAGCAGGCCGCCGTCGGCAAACTGGCTCATGCCCAGCGTGTTCGGCATTTCCACCCACTCGAAGGCGTCGATGTACACGCCCAGATACCACTCGTGCAGCTCTTGCGGATCAAGCCCCGCCAGCAGCGCGAAATTCCCTATCACCATCAGGCGGTGGATGTGGTGCGCATGCGCGTGCTGCAAGGAGTCGCCGATGGCGCTGGCCAGGCAGCGCATGCCGGTCTGGCCGTCCCAGAACCAGCGCGGCAGCGGCAGGCGGTGGCCGAACACATTCTCTTGCCCGTAGCCGGGCATGCGGCTCCAGTACACGCCGCGCACGTACTCGCGCCAGCCCAGCACCTGCCGGATAAAGCCCTCGGCAGACGCTAGCGGCGCGCGGCCCTCGCGCCACGCCTGCTCCACCGCCTGTACCACCTCGCGCGGATTGAGCATCTTGGTGTTGAGCGCAAAGGACAGCAGCGAATGGAACAGGCGCGATGCGCGGCTGCTCATCGCGTCCTGGAATTCGCCGAAATGCGGCAGTGCATGTTCGATAAAGCCATCCAGCTGCTGTAAGGCTTCCTGCCGGTTCAGGGGCCACGCGAAGCGCGCCGCGTTGGTCTCCCCGAAGCTGCGCGCACCGGACGCTTCGATCTCCAGCCATAGCGCCGAGTGGTCGTGGCAGGGACGGAAATCGTCCGGCTGCGGCGGCGTGCCGGGCCAGGACTTGCGGTTGTCGTGATCGTAGTTCCACTTGCCGCCTTGCGGCTTGCCGGCTGCGTCCATCAGGACGCCGTGCTTCACGCGCATGGCGCGGTAGAAGTGCTCCATGAGCCAGTGCTTGCGGCCTTCAAACAGCTGTTCGGCTTCGTCGTGGCGCGTATAGAAATGTTCGCTGTCCACCATGCGGCTGGGGATGGGCAGGTTGCGCGTGTAGCGCGCCAGCTGCTGCTCCAGGCGGTATTCATCCGGCATCTGGTATTCGAATTCGGCGGCGTCGAAATGTTCGATGGCGTCGTCCAGGTTGGCCGGTAGCGACTGGCGGTTGCGCGCGTCGCTGATCTTCAGGTAGTGCAACCGGTGCCCCTGCGCGCGCAGCTGGCGCGCCAGCTCGCGCATGCCCGCGAAGATGGCGATGATCTTCTGCGCGTGGTGCAGCACATAGTCGGTTTCCTGGCGCACCTCCATCATGACGTAGACCACGTCGGCATGGCGGTGGCGGAACCAGCTGTGTTCGGGGTTGAGCTGGTCGCCGAGTATCAGGCGTAGCGTGGTGTCGGTTTTCATGCGGCGACTGTATGCCTTGCCGCGCCCCGCGTCCAGCCGCCGCCTGTGCTGCGGCGGTTCAACTCCGGGTCAACGCGCTTGCTGTCATAGGCCTTCCTTGCGTATTTGCCGGAACAGTTTTTCCACGGTCCAGACCCGGTCCGCCTGGCGCCACTGCAGCGCGGTGCCGGCCGCCAGCACCAGCAGGTAGAGCGGGCCTATGGTCCATTGGCCGGCGTGCGCCGTCCAAGACGCCAGCACCAGGTAGGCGATGCCTATGGCGATGGCGGTCGCGCCCGCAAAGCCGAGCAGGCGGCGCGACGCGATGCCGCGCATGACCACGGCCGCGCTGGTGGTGAAGGCCAGTTCAAAGGGTAGGATGGCTGCTGCCGCAATGCGCTCCAGCGCTTCGTTCAGCGCGTTGCCGGTGGCGAGCTGGAACGCCAGGTAGGCCAGGGCGATGGCGGCCAGTGCGCACAGTTGTAGCGTCAGCGTGGAGCGGATGATGTGTGTGCCGACGCCGCTGCGGCGCAGGCCGCCCGGCAGCAGCAGCGAGCGCCAGTGCAGGTCGCGCACGGCGAGCCGGTTTGCCGTCACGGTACAGATGATGTATAGCGCCAGCGCGCGCAGCGGCGTGACTGCGCTGCCCCATTTCGAGGTCAGCATTTGCAGCAGCACGAGGTAGAACAGCAGCTCGCCCTGGAAGACATACGGCAGCTTGCTGAAGAAGGTGGGACGTGCGGATGCGTTGGTCTCGTCGTGCCAGCGCACCATGCTGTAGCGCTTGAACAGCGTGGACAGCTTGCCGGGGCCGAGTGCGCCGGGCTTGCGTTCACGCGGACGGTAGGCGGGCATGGCACCCAGGCTGCGGCGCCACAGCATCCAGCCCAGCGCGGGCCATGCCAGTGTGCACAGCAGCAGCACCGGCGCGGGCGCGGAGACGATGGCGTGCACCACGGCGCGCCAGCCGTGCAGGGTGGCCCAACCGAAGCCTGCGATAAAGCCGACGGCGCCGAGCGCGCGGCTCCATTCCAGGCCGTGCCGGGCGAGGCCGATGCGGGACAGCGCGCCCAGCACGGCCAGGCACAGCGAAAGCGACAGCAGCGCGGGCGCCACCAGCCACGGCGCCTGCGAGGCGGGCGCCAGGTAGTGCGCGGCCAGTCCCACGCACAGCGCGGCCCAGCAGCGCGTCAGCCATACCAGCGTGCCGCGCGTCCAGGCCTGCCACAGCGCGTCCGGCGCGCGGCGCGCAGCCAGCACGCGCCAGGCGTTCTCCAGCACTTCAAGCCGGTAGTTCGCCGCCAGGCCGATGACGACGCAGGCGGCGCCGGTCAGCATGGCGAGGCCGAGGTCCGCGCCGCTGGAGGGCGCGCCCGTCGTCAGCATCAGCAGCAGGATCCAGCCGATCGCCAGGAAGGCCAGCATGCCTCGGCCGGTGGCGACGGTCCACTCCGGGTACAGCAGCGCGGGCAATGCGAGAACGGCGGCGGTTTTCATGCGTTCAGCTCCATGAACAGTTCGTCGAGCGTGAGCGCGCGGCTCGCGCTGGCCAGTTCCGGCGCCAGCCGGGTGTCGATCAGTGCGCGTTCGCCGGCCTTGTTGCGCCAGACGATGGCGGCGCCGGGCGGCTCGCTGCCGGCCGGCGCGACGCGGTAGTGTTCCAGCATCGCGTCCCAGCTGTCGAGCACTTGCAGGCGGCCGCTGCGGATGAAGGCCAGGTGGGTGACCACGCGTTCCAGGTCGCTCAGGATGTGGCTGGAGATGATGACGGTGCGCTCGCGGTCCTCGCCGCTGAAGATAGCGCGCATGAATTCGCGGCGGCTCAGAGGGTCCAGGCTGGCCACGGGTTCGTCGAACAGCAGCACGTCCGGATCATGCGCGAGGGCCAGCACCACGGACAGTTTCTGCTGGTCGCCGCCGGACAGGTCGCGCACCTTGTGCGCCAGCGGCAGGTCCAGCCGCGCCGCCAGCGCCAGGCAGCGCGCCTCGTCCCAGCGCGGGTAGGCGCGGCCGATGGCGCGCAGGTGTTCCTCCGCGCTCATCCAGCCGAACAGGTCCGGCGTCTGCGCCACATAGCCCAGGCGTTCGCGCACCGCGTCGCTCAGGTCCAGCGAAGGGCAGCCCAGCAGCTCGCAGTGGCCCGCGTCCGGCGCGGCCAGGCCGGTCAGACATTGCAGCAGCGAGGACTTGCCCGCGCCGTTGCGGCCCACCAGGCCGACCACGGCGCCGGCGGGGATGTCGAAGGAAATATCGTGCAGCACGTCGATATGTTTGCGGCGCAGCGTGAGGCCGCTCGCGCGGATGACGGAGTCAGTCATGGTTTTCCTTTTTGGAGGGAGCGTTCAGACAGTGTTCAAACAAGGCGAGCGCCTCGGCGGGCGGCAGGCCGAGCTGGCGCGCCATCTGCGCCGCCGCCTCCAGCGCGGGCAGCAGCATGGCGGCCTTGTCCTGCGCGGTGGAGGCGGGCCGGGCGTCGGCGATCACCATGCCCAGGCCGCGCCGGCGCGCCAGCAGGCCTTCCGCCTCCAGCATGCTGTAGGCCTTGCTCACGGTCATGGGATTGATGGCGTGGTGCTGCGCCACCGCCCGCACCGACGGCAGCTCGTCGCCCGGCTTGAGCTGGCCGCTGGCCGCCATGCGGCGCAGCTGGTCCACGATCTGGCGATAGATCGGGACCGGGGAGGTGGTGGCAATATCGAAGTTCATGCGAATCAGTGTATCACTGCATTAATACACTGTGCAATACACTTCTCGCGGCGGGCGGATCTGGGGCCAGGGGATTCTTACTGCAGCGGCGCCATAGTGATGGGCACGCCGGACAGCACCGCGTTGCCGGACAGCGGATCGCGCAGGTTCTCGTCCAGCAGCACGTTCAGGTTCACGCCCGGGCGCTCGGCCGCCACGCCCATCTGCGTGCCGGGCAGGTTGTGGCCCCAGCCGTGCGGCAGGCTGACCACGCCGGGCATCATGTCGGCGCTCACCTCCACCTGCACCTCGATCTGGCGCGCGCCGTTGCGCACCGTGGCCTGGCCGCCGTCGGCCAGTTGCAGGCGCGCGGCGTCGTCCGGATGGACCAGCGCCGTGCAGCGGTAGGCGCCCTTGGCCAGCACCGGCAGGTTGTGCATCCAGCTATTGTTCGAGCGCAGCTGGCGGCGGCCGATGATGACCAGGTCCGCCGCCGGCGCGGCCAGGTCGGCCGCCACGCGCGCCAGGTCGTCCAGCAGCAGCTGCGGCGCCAGTTCGATCTGGCCGGACGGCGTGCGCAGCGCCTCGGGGATGCGCTGCGTCATCGGTCCCAGGTCGATGCCGGACGGCGCGGCCTGGATCTTCGCCAGGGTCAGTCCGCCGGGCGCGCGGCCGAACTGGTCGCCGTAGGGGCCGCTGCGCAGGCCCAGGTCGAGCAGGCGCTGCACGCCGCGCTGCGGCGCCAGCATGCCCATGACCGTGTCGGTCAGCGGGCCGACGGCTTTCTCCAGGTCCTCGCGCAGCAGCGCGTCGTCCAGCGCAGCGATGTCGGCGTTGGCGCCCTGGCCTTTCAGGATGGCGACCAGGCGCAGCAGGGTTTCCCACTCGTCCGGCTGGCCCGCGCTGCGCGCCAGCACCGGCGGGCTGTAGCGCGCGTGGTTGCGGTGCGAGAACTGGGTGAAGGTCACGTCGTAGTGCGCGTCCTCCAGCGGCGACACGCCGGGCAGGATCACGTCCGCATGGCGCGAGGTTTCGTTCAGGTAGATGTCCATGCTCAGCATGAATTCCAGCTGCTCCAGCGCGGCCGCAAGGCGCGGTCCGTTGGGCGCCGACAGCACCGGGTTGCCGGCGATGGCGATCAGCGCCTTCACCTGTCCCGGGCCGGGGGTGTCGATCTCCTCGGCCAGGCAGGTGATGGGCAGCTCGCCGACGACTTCCGGCGCGCCCGACACGCGGCTGCGGTAGCGTCCGCTCGTGACGCCGCGCCCGCTGCCCGGCTTGCCGCGCGTGTTGGCGGCGAAGGCGGCGGCCTTGGGGAACATCATGCCGCCTTCCTGGTCCAGGTGGCCGGTGAGGATGTTGACCACGTCGATCAGCCAGGATGCCAGCGTGCCGTATTGCTGCGTGCAGGTGCCGATGCGGCCGTACACCGCCGCCCGCTCCGTGCCGGCCAGCGTGCGCGCCAGTTCACGCATGGTGGCGGCGGCGATGCCGCAGCGCGCGGCCACGGTTTCCGGCGCGTAGGGCAGGGCGGCCTCCCGCAATTGTTCCAGACCCGTCACATGGCCGGCCAGGCGGCCCAGCTTGACGAGCTGCTCGTCGAACAGCGCATGCACCAGGCCCAGCAGGAAGAACACATCGGCGCCGGGGCGGATGAAATGGTGCTGGTCGGCCACTTCGGCGGTCTCGGTGCGGCGCGGGTCCACCACCACGATGCGGCCGCCGCGCGCGCGCAGGGCCTTGGCCTTGCCTCGGAAGTCCGGCACGGTCCACAGGCTGCCGTTGGAGACCATGGGATTGGCGCCCAGGATCAGCAGGAAGTCGCTGCGCTCGATATCGGGCACCGGCACCGACAGCCAGGAGCCGTACATCAGCCCCACGGACAACATTTTCGGCACCTGGTCCACGCTGGAGGCGGAAAACATGTTGTGGGTAGACAACGCTTTTGCCAGTTTGGGGAAATAAAGCATCAAGCTCATTTTGTGCGACACCGGGTTGCCCAGTACAGTGGCTACGGCATTGCCGCCGTCGCGTTCGATGATGGGCAGCAGGCGGCGCTCGATTTCGGCATAGGCTTCGTCCCAGCTGGCGGGCTCGAACACCCCGTTGCGCTTGATGAGCGGAGTGCGCAGGCGGTCCCCGTCCTCGTGCAAGTCCTTCAGGCCCACCGCTTTCGGGCAGAGGAAACCGGCGCTGAAGACGTCGGCCTGGTCGCCGCGCACGCGCGTCACCCGGCCCTGGCTGAGTTCCACTTCCAGGCCGCAGGCGGCCTCGCAGAAGGGGCAGATGCGGTGGGCAGTGCTGGCTTGCTGGCTGGCTTGCTGCGGGCTGGACTGTTCCATGACGGCTTCCTTGTTTAAAAGTGAACGCTCGTGCTATTGTCAGGATTTGTTACATTGATGTCAATCGTGTTGTCGTGGCCCGGGTGTATGCTGGGCTCGTTAGGAGAAGAATCATGAAACCAAGAAATCTATTCTACGCCGCGCTGGCGGTCGCCATCGTGGTGGCCAGTCTGGCGGGCTGCCAGAAGCAGGAAGAACCGGGCCCGGCCGAGAAGGCGGGCCGCAAGCTGGACCAGGTGACGCAGCAAGCCGGCGCCGAACTGACCCACGCCGCGCGCGAGACCAACGAAAAGCTGAGCGAAGCGGCCAAGAACACCAGCGAGATCCTGAACGAAGCCACCGAGCAGGCGGGCCGCAAGATCGAGAAAGCCGGCGAGAAAATCCAGGAATCCGCCCGCGAAGCGCGCGACAAGTAAGGCCCAAAAAACAAAAAAGGGGTCAGGGTTAATTATTCCGCAGGCGAATAATTAACCCTGACCCCTTTTTGCGGTTCTACAGTTTTATGGCGGGCTTGAGCTGGACGACGTTGCTGTGCTCGCCCGGAGGGGGAGACGGGTCTTGCGGGCCGCCCAGCACCACGCTGAGGTCGACGTAGCCAGCGCGCCAGGCGCGCTCGAGGTCTTGTTCGATGGCTTCCATCGAGGTCTGGTGGAAGCGGTCGAAGCCGCGCACGCCGTAGGCGCGGTTGCGGCCGTGGGCCTTGGCCAGGTAGAGCGCCATGTCCACCAGGTTGACCGCGCGCTCCCACGGCAGCGGCGTTTCGGCCGGCACCAGCGGGAAGGGCGCGAAACCCACCGACACGTTCACGCTCAGCACATGGTCCTGGTAGACGATCTGCTGCGCGGAAATGCTGGTCAGGATGCGGCGCGCGATCTCCTCCACGCCGCTGCGCGGTATCGCCGGCAGGAAGGCCAGGAATTCTTCGCCGCCCCAGCGCACTATCATGTCGGTCTCGCGCAGCGCCACGCGCAGCGTTTCGGCGATCATCTTCAGCACGATGTCGCCGGCGGCGTGGCCGTAGGTGTCGTTGACATGCTTGAAATGGTCCACGTCGAGCAGGAAGAGCGCGCCGACGATGTCTTCTCCGCCCGGGCCGCGCTTGTCCACCTGGTTGTGGCTGCGCATGAATTCCTGGAAGTGGCGCCGGTTGTAGAGCGAGGTCAGCGGGTCGAGCGAGCTTTGCGCCTTCAGTTCCAGATTCTTCACTTCCAGCTGGGCGTTGGCGTGCCGCACCTTGCGGTACAGCAGGCCGACGATCACCGCCGCCAGCGCGAACACCACCGCCAGCAGCCACCACACGCGCTGCTGCAGGCGCTTGTTGTCCAGCTCGGCGCTTGTGACCTGGTTTTCACGGCTCAGCAGTTCAATCTGGCGCTGCTTCTTCTCGGTCTCGTATTTCTCCTGCATCTCGTAGACCGCCTTCTGGCGCTGCTTTTCGAACAGCGCTTCGGAAATCGTGCGCTCGCGGTGGTAGGCCGAGACGGCGCCGCGCATGTCGCCGGCGCGCTCCAGCGCCTCGCCGTATTCCTTCAGGATCACTTGCAGCTCGGGCTGGTCGCCGGTTTTTTCGTAGTAAAGCAGGCCCGCTTCGAAGTGCTTGCGGCCCTCCGCCAGGTTGCCCAGTCCCAGGTGCGCCTGGCCCAGGTTGATCAGGGCGGTGGCGCGGGTGCTGGCGTCGCGCGTTTCGGCCGACGCGGCCAGCGCTTCGGTGGCGTAGCGCAGGGCGCGCGCGTAGTCCTGCTCTTTCAGGTAGCTGTCCGACAGGTTGACCAGGGTGTTGGCGATGAGGGTCTTGGCGCCCATCTTGCGCGCCACTTCCAGCCCGGCCTGCAGTGCCGCCAGCGCGCGTTTGGGCTGGTGCGAATCGATCGCCAGGCCGTATTCGGTGCCCTTGGCGGTGGCCAGGCGGCCCGGCGAATTGAGCTTTTCCGCCACCCGCACGGACTCGTCCAGCACGGCCCAGCCCTTGTCGTATTCCTTCATCTGCGTGTACAGCAGGGCCAGCGCATTGAGCGCCTGCGCCAGCGGCACCATGTCGTCCAGCTGGCGGCCCAGGTCGACGGCGGTTTGCAGCTTGCCCAGCGCGGCCGGGAAATTGCCCTGCTCGGCGTAGGACTGGCCGGAGGTAATGGTGGCCTGCACCCGCAGCGCCAGGTCGGCGGTGCCGTTGGCCATCTGCTCCGCTTCGAACGCGAGCTGGTGCGAGGCCTTGCGGTCGGCCATGGAGGACAGCACGTAGGCTTTGGTGAGCAGGCCCTTGGCCAGGATGGCCGGATTGTTCTGGCTGCGGCCGTATGCGATCAGTTCTTCCGACAGCAGCAGCGCCGTCTCGAGCTGGCCCAGCGCGCGCCAGGCGTTGCTGAGCTGGGACAGGAATTCAGCCTTGGTGGGCGGCGCCGCAGCGCGCGCGGCCGGCTCCATTTTCTGCAGCTGGACCAGGGCCTTGTCCGGCACGTAACGGGCCTGGTCGCGGATCTCGGCGATGCTGGCGTCCATGGCGGACTGGCCCCAGGCCAGCGCGGGCGCAAGCAGGCATGCAGCCGCCAAGTTGCGTATGCCGCGCGAAATCGCCTTATCCCCGAAGCCAGCCAACGTGTTGTCCTTGTGTGAACGCGGTAAGATGTCCAGACAATTATATTCTTGTTGCAGGCGAGAAATCAGCCGTTCAAGGGAGATATTCTCGAAAAACGCACAGTTTTCTGTCCGGCTTATTGTTATGACAATAAGCCGTTCACACCGCCAGCTGCTGCAGCAGATACAGGCGCTGGTAGAGGCCGCCTTCAATCCGCATCAGTTCCTCGTGCGCGCCGGCCTCGGCGATGCGGCCGTGGTTCAGCACCACGATGCGGTCGGCATCGCGGATGGTGGACAGGCGGTGCGCAATGGCGATGATGGTGACGCGCCCGCGCAGCTCGTCCAGCGCGGTCTGCACAATCTGCTCGGTCTGGCTGTCGATGCGCGAGGTGGCTTCGTCCAGCAGCAGGATGCGCGGCTTGCCGGCCAGCGCGCGGGCGATGGCGACCAGCTGCTTCTGCCCGCTGGACAGGCGCGAGCCGCCTTCGCCCAGCTCGGTGGCGTAGCCGTGCTCGAGCGCGGCGATAAAGCCGTGCGCGTGGGCGGCGCGGGCTGCCGCCTCGATGTCCGCGTCCGACAGGCCGCGCCCCATGTCGATGTTCTCGCGCGCCGAGGCGGCCAGCAGGAAGGGGTCTTGCGGCACCAGGCCGACGTCGCTGCGGAAGCGCGTGTTGGGGATGCCGGCCAGCGCTTCGCCGAAGATGGCGATGCTGCCGTGCTTGACCGGGTAGTAGCGCAGCAGCAGCGACAGCAGCGTGGACTTGCCGCTGCCGGTGTGGCCGACGATGCCGAAGAAGCCGCCCTGCGGAATGTCCAGCGACAGGTCGTGCAGCACGGTCTGGTCTTCATTGTAGGCAAAGCGCAGGTGGCGGATGGAGACGGCGGGCGTGCCCGGCGGATGCTCGCGGGACTCGGCCAGCTGGGCCGCGCCGGCCATGTGCTCGTCCGCCACCGGCTCGTCCAGCAGCGCCGATACGCGCGCCGTGGCCACCACCGATTGCTGCAGCTGGCTGAACTGCATGGTGATCTGGATCAGCGGCTCGATCACGCGCGCGATGTAGCTGATGAAGGCGTACAGCACGCCCACCTCGGCCGCGCTCATGGCGCGCTGGCCGAAGGCGTAGATGACGGCCGCCAGCAGGATAATGTTGAGCATGTCCAGCGCCGGGCGCAGCAGCCAGGCGTTGGCGCGGATTTCGGCCAGGCGCTGGGTGTAGTGCTCGGTGTTGGTCTTGCCGAAGCGGGCCGCGAAGCGCGCCTCGGCGTTGTTCGCCTGCAGCACCGGCATGCCGCCGATGGACTCGGCCATCTGCCCGTTGATCTCGCTGCGCAGCTGGCGCGCGCGCGTGACGGCCGGCGCGCTCCAGCGCTGGTACAGCCAGACGATGCCCAGCACCGCCGGCAGCAGCGCCAGCACGATGAGCATCAGCCGCCAGTCCAGCCAGGCCATGGCGATGATGGTGCCCACCAGCACGATGGTACTGTCGAGCATAACGAACAGCACCTGCACGTACAGGGTCTTGACGGCCTCGGTGTCGTTGGTCACGCGCGACACCAGCTGGCCGATGATGGCGCGGTCGAAGAAGGCCATGGGCAGGCGCAGCACATGGCCGTAGACCTGCTCGCGCAGGCGCTGCACCGAGCGCATGGCCAGCCCGGACAGGCGCACCAGCTGCAGGTAGCGCAGGCCGCTGGCGACCCAGCCGGTGAGCAGCACGGCGGCCAGCAGCATGGCCATGCGCGGCCAGTCCAGGTGGCGCGGCAGCAGGTGCTCGTCGATCAGCGCCTTGCCGGCGATGGGACCCAGCACTTCCAGGAAGGCGGCGGCCACCAGCCACAGCAAGGCCCAGCCCAGGTGGTGCTGGTCGGGCCGCGCGGCGCGGCGCAGCAGGCCGATGGCTTGCGCCGCTTGCTTGCGGGTGGAGGTTTCGTCGGGTTTAGAGAGCATCGAGGCTGGCCTCCAGTTGTTGATAGCGCCACTGGCTGGCGTACCAGCCGTCCTGCTGCAGCAGGCTGTCGTGGCTGCCGGATTCGCTGATGCGGCCGTCGCGCAGCACGATAATCAGGTCGGCGTTGACCACCGCGCTCAGGCGGTGGCTGGCGATAATGGCGCTGCGCTCGGCGCCGCTCTGGTGGCCGGCGCGGCGCAGCTCCTCCAGGTGCTCGAGGATGCGCGTTTCGGTGCCGGTGTCCACCGCCGACAGGGCGTCGTCGAGCAGCAGCAGGGAGTTGTTGGCCAGCAGCGCGCGGGCGATGGCCACGCGCTGGCGCTGGCCGCCGGACAGGGTGATGCCTTTCTCGCCCACCTCGGTCTCGTAGCCTTGCGGGAAGAGCAGGATGTCGTCGTGGATGGCGGCCAGGCTGGCGGCGTGCTCCACGTCGGCGCGGCTGGCGTGCTCGCGCGCCAGGGCGATGTTGTCGGCAATGGAGGCCGAGAACAGGAAGGACTCCTGCGGCACCCAGCTGATGGCCGAGCGCAGCGCGCTCAGCGTGTACTGGTCCAGCGCGTGCCCGCCCCAGCGCACGGTGCCGTGCTGCGGCGTGAGCTGGCGCAGCAGCACGCGCAGCAGGGTGGACTTGCCGCTGCCGGTGGGGCCGACCAGACCCATGGTCTGGCCCGGCTTCAGCCGCAGCGAGATGTCCTTCAGTGCCGCTTCGGCGTCGGCGGCCTGGCCGGGATAGCGGTACTCGACCTTGTCCAGCACCAGCTCGCCCGGCGGCAGCTGGGCGATGGTGCCGTGGTCGTCCACCGCCAGCGGCGCGTCCAGCATGGGCTGCAGGCGGGCGTAGGCGGCGCGGCCGCGCTCGATCAGCGACAGCACCCAGCCGGCCGCGAACATGGGCCAGATCAGCTGGCCAAGATAGATGCTGAAAGCGGTCAGCGAACCTATGGTCAGCTCGCCCTGCCAGACCAGGTAGCCGCCCAGGCCCAGGGTCAGTCCGGTGGCGGTGGTCAGCGTCAGGCCCACGGCCGGTTCATAGGCCGCTTCCCATACCTGCGCGGTCAGGCTGGCCTTGGCGGCGTGGCCGGCCAGCTCGCCGAACTGCTGGCTGCTGCGCTGTTCCAGGCCCAGCGCGCGCAGGGCGCGCACGCCGGACAGGGTTTCCTGCACGTGGCCGTTGAGCGCGGAGAAGCGTTTCAGCGAATCGGTGGAAGCGGTGTGGATGTGGCTGGAGATGCGCCAGAACGCCAGCGCCATCAGCGGGAAGGGCAGCAGGGCGATGCAGGCCAGGCGCCAGTCCACGCCCAGCAGCATCACGCCGAGCACCATCACCAGCGTCAGCGTGCCGTCGAAGCCGGCCAGCATGGCTTCGCCGGCGGCCATTTCGATGGCGTCGATATCATTGGTGGCCAGCGCCATCAGGTCGCCGGTGCGCTGCTTCTGGTAGAAGGCCGGGCCTTGCAGGGACAGGCGCGCGTAGAAGCGCGTGCGCAGCTGCACGCCCAGCAGGTAGGCGGCCGCGAACAGGCGCAAGCGCCAGCCCACGCGCAGGAAATAGATAGCCACGCCGATCAGCAGCAGCTCGCCGAGCTGCAGCAGCAGGCCGGAACCGGACAGGGTGTGGGTGGCCAGGCCGTCTATCATGGCGCCGATGCGGCGCGGCACCAGGATGCCCAGGAAAGCCACGCCGGCCAGCATGGCGCCGGCGGCAAGATAGGCCGGCCAGTGCTGGCGCACAAAACCGGCGATCAGCCTCGATAAACTCATTGTCAATCCTTGCAGCGTCAAGCCCGCTAGGATACCTCAATGAGCCCGGCTGCGCAGCGCCCTGAGCGGCGCCGGTAGCGCTGGTATTGCCGGTTTTACTTCTGGTTTTTTGCGGACTTCAGAACGACAGGCTCGCCGTTGGCGGTGGCTTTGACGGTGGCGGGCTTGGCCTTGCCGGATTTGGCGGCAGGCGCTTCTTCCTGCGCAGGCGCGCTGACGGCTTCGGACACGGCTTGGGCAACGGCTTTAGGCGCAGGCGGCGTGACCACCGTGGCCGGAGCGGCTTCGGCGGCCGGGGCGGCAGCGACGGGCTCTACAGGAGCGGCAACGGGAGCTGGCGCAGGCGCTGCCTTCGCTACGGGCGCGGCTGCCGGCGCCGGTGCGGACACAGGGGCGGAAACCGGGGCCGAGAACGGCGTTGCGCCGGCGCTTGCCAGCGGCAGCTGCTTGGCCGCAGCGGCGGCGGCGGCCGTGCCGGCGGCGGTCACATCCTTGATCTGCTCCTTCACCACCTCCAGCAACTCGGCCTGGGTGCGGCTGGCGATGTTGTAGAGTTCGCGGCTATAGGCCAGCAGGCTGTCGAGGCTGGGGCTCTGGGCGGCGTTGAGCTTGAAGAACTCGGCCGGCTCCTTGACGTCGAACAGCTGTTTCGCGGCGGCGGAGGTTTTCTCCACCGAGGCTTTGGTGGTGCTGACATTCAGGGCAATGATCTGCTGCACGCCGTCGAATGCCGTGGTGGCGTATTCGCTGGCGATATTCAACTGTTTACTCAGTTGCTGGTCCAACTGCGACTTGGCCGTGGCAGTGGCGGCGGAAAACTGTTCGGTGAACGAAAACATGACTTCTCCTGAGAACGTTTATATTGCGCTGCAATAAAATCCATTCTAGCGGCGATTGTTGGCGAAGAAAAGTTATTTTTTACGCCAAGCCAGCAGCTTGCAGAACGATATTAATGCACTGCAACATCGAGATAGTGTTTGCGCCCCGGAGCGGGCTCTGCCTACAATCGGCCATCGCAGCCTTGGGAGACAGCATGGACGCCGTGATGGACACCGTAATCAGAAACGCCACCCTGCCGGACGGCCGCCGCGGCATCGACCTGGCCATACTGGAGGGCAAAATCGCCGCAGTCGGCGCGGCGCTGGCGGCGCGCGGCGCCCGGGAGATCGACGCCGGCGGCGACCTGGTCTCGCCGCCCTTTGTCGACGCCCACTTCCACATGGACGCCACGCTGAGCTACGGCCTGCCGCGCGTGAACCAGTCCGGCACGCTGCTCGAAGGCATCGCGCTATGGGGCGAACTGAAGCCGCAGCTGACCCAGGACGCGCTGGTCGAGCGCGCCATGCGCTACTGCGACTGGGCCGTGGCGCGCGGCCTGCTGGCCATCCGCACCCATGTGGACGTGTGCGACGACCGCCTGCTGGCCGTGGAAGCGCTGCTGGAAGTGAAGCGCCGCGTGGCGCCCTACCTGGACATGCAGCTGGTGGCCTTCCCGCAGGACGGCCTGCTGCGCAGCCCCACCGCGCTGCCCAACCTGAAGCGCGCCATCGCCCTGGGCGTGGACGTGGTGGGCGGCATCCCGCACTTCGAGCGCACCATGGCCGACGGCGCCGAATCGGTGCGCATCCTGTGCGAATTCGCGGCCGGGCAGGGCCTGCGGGTGGACATGCACTGCGACGAATCGGACGACCCGCTGTCGCGCCATATCGAAACCCTGGCCTACCACAGCCACCGGCTGGGCCTGCACGGCCGCGTGGCCGGTTCGCACCTGACCTCCATGCACTCCATGGACAACTACTACGTCAGCAAGCTGCTGCCGCTGATGAAGGAAGCCGGCGTGGCGGCCATCGCCAATCCGCTGATCAACATCACGCTGCAGGGCCGGCACGACAGCTACCCCAAGCGGCGCGGCATGACGCGCGTGCCCGAGCTGATGGCCGCCGGCATCGACGTCGCCTTCGGCCACGACTGCGTGATGGACCCCTGGTACAGCCTGGGCTCGGGCGACATGCTGGAAGTGGCCCACATGGGCCTGCACGTGGCGCAGATGACCGGCCAGGACGCCATGCGCGCCTGCTACGCCGCCGTGACCGAGGCGCCGGCGCGCATCCTCGGCCTGCACCACTACGGCCTGGAGCCGGGCTGCCACGCCGACCTGCTGCTGCTGGACGCTGCCAGCCCGGTGGAGGCGATACGCCTGCGCGCCGCGCGCCGCATGGTGATGCGGCGCGGGACGGTGATCAGCGAATCGCCGCGCGCCGTGGCGCGGCTGAACCTGCCGGGCCGCCCTGAGCAGGCCGATTTCCGTCAACTCCCCTAAGCCATGCTGATACTCGAAACCGAACGCCTGCAACTGCGCACCGTCAGTCCCGACGACGCGCCTTTCTACCTGGAACTGGTGAACGAACCGTCGTGGATACGCTTTATCGGCGACCGCGGCATCCGCACGCTGGACGCGGCGCGCGCCGCCATCCTGGACGGCCCGGTGGCCATGTACGAGCGGCTGGGCTATTCGCTCTACCTGGTGCAGCGCCGCAGCGACGGCGCCGCGCTGGGCATGTGCGGCCTGATCAAGCGCGACGTGTTGCCGGATACCGACATCGGCTACGCCATCTCGCCGCGCTACTGGGGCCAGGGCTACGCCTACGAAGCGGCCGCCGCCGTGGTGGCGCACGCGCGCGGCCCGCTGGGGCTGGCGCGCCTGATGGCCATCACCTCGCCCGACAACGCCGCCTCCATCCAGCTGCTGGGCAAGCTGGGCATGCAGTTCGTCGAACGCACCCAGCTGCAAGGCTGGGACGCGGCCAGCAACGTCTACCGGCTGGAGTTGTGAAGGACAAATCTTGGCTTTTCCCTTTCCTAAGCGCATGATAGATGGACGTGGCGCAGACCACATCTCGTGCTGTATTTCCAAGGGGAATCATCATGAAGTTCTCAAACCTGAAGATAGGTGTGCGGCTGGGCATGCTCAGCGGCTTTTTCTTCGTGGCGCTGCTGGTGGTCGGCTACGTCGGCTGGGACGCGCTCAATTTCATCAAGGAACGCAACGGCGAGGGCATGCAGCGCTCCGTCACGCTGACAGAGGCGGTGGACGCGGCGCGCAGCGCCCAGGTGGAATTCAAGACCCAGGTGCAGGAATGGAAGAACATCCTGCTGCGCGGCAATGACCCCGACAATTTCAAGCGCTACTCGGCCGCCTTCGTCCAGTCCGGCAAGCAGGTGCAGGGCGAGCTGCGCAAGCTCGACGGCCTGCTGGCGAGGCTGAAGCTGGCCACGCCGCTGGTGGGCGAAGCCATCAAGATGCAGGAAGAACTGGGCGCGAACTACCTGCAGGCGCTCAAGCAGTACGACTCCGCCAATCCGGACAGCGCCAAGACGGTGGACGGCCTGGTGAAAGGGATGGACCGCGCGCCGACCCGGAAGATAGACGACATCGTGGCCTACATCGGCGCCGAGGCGCGGCGGCTGGCCGCCGACATGGAAGCGGACAACCAGTCGGCCCACCGCAGCGCCAGCATCTCCCTGCTGGTGATGCTGCTGGCCACGCTGGCGCTGGGCAGCGTGCTGGTGACGTGGATGATACGTGGCATTACGCGGCCGCTGAACCAGGCCATCGGCATCGCCAAGACGGTGGCGGGCGGCGACCTGCGCTGCCGGGTGGACGGCGCGGCGGCGGCGCGGCAGGACGAAGTGGGCGAACTGCTGGCCGCGCTGCAGCAGATGAGCGACAACCTGGCCGGCATCGTCGGCCGCGTGCGCGCCGGCACGGACACCATCGCCACGGCCAGCGCCGAAATCGCCACCGGCAACCTGGACCTGTCCTCGCGCACCGAGCAGCAGGCCAGTTCGCTGGAGGAGACCGCCTCGTCGATGGTCGAACTCACCAGCACGGTGCGGCAGAACAACGAGAACGCCGGGCAGGCGCGCCGGCTGGCGCACGCCGCCTCGGAAGTGGCGGTGCGCGGCGGCGCCACGGTGTCGGAAGTGGTGCAGACGATGGGCGCGATCAACGAATCGTCGCGCCGTATCGTCGACATCATCGCGGTGATAGACGGCATCGCCTTCCAGACCAACATCCTGGCGCTGAACGCGGCGGTGGAAGCGGCGCGGGCCGGCGAGCAAGGGCGCGGCTTCGCGGTGGTGGCCAGCGAAGTGCGCAACCTGGCGCAGCGCTCGGCGGCGGCGGCCAAGGAAATCAAGGAGCTGATAGGCAACTCGGTGGCGCGGGTGGAAACGGGCAGCCGGCTGGTGGGCGAGGCCGGGGTGACGATGGCCGAAGTGGTGGCCAGCGTGGAGCGGGTGAACGCCATCATCGGCGAGATCGCGCTGGCCAGCGGCGAGCAGCGCGACGGCATCGAGCAGATCAGCACCGCCATCAGCCAGATGGACAGCGTCACGCAGCAAAACGCGGCCCTCGTCGAGCAAGCGGCCGCGGCAGCAGATTCCCTGCAACAGCAAGCCCAGATGCTGACCGAAGCGGTCAGCATCTTCAAGCTGCACGACGGCGCCAGCGCCCCCATTCTCCCCCGCCGCCCTCTGCAAGCCCTCCCCACCTAAGCAAGCTGAGCCGCATTCCCCCCACTTCGGGGTCAGACCCCGGGGTGGGGGGAATGCGGCTCAGGCTGCTAGTAGGAAGGGAAGAACCAGCGTAGGGGGATTCCGACGCGGGCGGCCCAGGATTTTTCGTTGTGGCTGCCGCCGGCGGCTTCGTGGTAGTAGAGGTTGTCGCCTTCGCGGTAGCCTTGCGCCAGCATCACGGCGCGCATCAGGGCGGTGTCTTCCAGGCCGTCGTCTATGGTGCCGGCGTCGAGGTAGAACTTGACCGGCAG
Source organism: Pseudoduganella aquatica (assembly GCF_020865585.1). Classification (NCBI taxonomy): domain Bacteria; kingdom Pseudomonadati; phylum Pseudomonadota; class Betaproteobacteria; order Burkholderiales; family Oxalobacteraceae; genus Pseudoduganella; species Pseudoduganella aquatica. Next base: position 5,820,032 of record NZ_CP086370.1, on the reverse strand, counting down.
CACCGGCAGCTTGCCGATCAGGTTGCGCTGGTTCCACCAGAAGGAGCTGGAGACGCCGCCGGCCTTGGAGTAGATGTCGGGCCGGTGCGCGGCGATCAGCACCGACGCGATGCCGCCCAGCGAGGAGCCCATGATGGCCGTGTCTTCCTTGCCGGGCCGCGTCCGCAGCGTGCGGTCGATATAGGGCTTGACCGTGTCGACCAGGAAGCTTTCGTAGGCGGCGAGCTTGCCGCCGCCGTATTTGGCGTCGCAGCAGGGCGTGTATTCGTTCATGCGGTCCGGCGTGTTGTCGATGCCGACCACGATGATCTCGGCCATCTTGCCTTCCGCGACCAGCTGGTCCACGGTTTCGTCTATGCCCCATTCGGCGCCGTAGGCGGCTGTCTTGGCGTCGAACAGGTTTTGGCCGTCGTGCATGTAGAGCACGGGGTAGCGGCGCTCGGGCTGCTTGCCGTAGCTGGGCGGCAGGTAGATGCGCAGCGCGCGCTTGTTGCCCAGTTGCGGCGAGGCGAATTGCTCGATGATGCGCACTTCGCCGCGCGGCACGGCGGCCTTCTCCGCCGGCGCCGCCGCTTCCAGCTCCAGCACCAGCGCCGAGCGGGCGGGTAGCGTGATGTCGCCGTCCAGCGCATAGCGCTTGCCGCTGATGACGTCGGTTCCGCCCGGCACGCCGGCCAGCATCTCGTGGAAGCGCGCCGCCTGCAGCGTGACCGGCTTGGCATTGCGGTTCAGCGCCACCATCACCTTGTTCTGGCCGTCGTAGCGGAAGTAGACGTAGGCGTCCTGTTCTGGGCCGTAGTGCATCAGTTTGCCGTTGTGGATGACGCTGGCGCCCTTGCGCCAGTTGAGCAGCTTTTTCATGAAGGCTTGCGCGCTGCGCTGCTGCTCGCTCAGCCCAGCGCCGGTGAAGGCGTTCACTTTGTCGCCCGCCCAGCCGCCGGGAAAGTCGTGGCGGTAGGTGGCGTCCTCGCGCGTGCCGGTGCTGCTGGTCATCTGGATTTCGGTGCCGTAGTACAGCTGCGGAATGCGCGGCATGGTCAGCACGTAGGCGATGGCCATGCGGAACAGGGCGTCGTCGTTCTTCAGCTCGCTGAACAGGCGCGGCATGTCGTGGTTGCCTTCGAATAGCACCAGATTGTTCGGCATGGCGTACAGGTGGTCCTGCGATAGCGTCTCGTACAGATTGGTCAGGCTGGGCTCGTTTTCGCCCTTGCCGGTCAGGCCCTTGCGCAGCGCTTCGTTGAGCGGGAAGTCCATCATGCTGGGCATCCAGGAGGCGTAGCCGTCGTGGTTGCGCTTGCCGTACTGCCAGCGCGCCACCACGGGGACCTGGCTGCTCCATTCTTCGCCTACCAGGTTCAGCCTGGGGTATTCGGCGGTGATGCGGCGCGACCAGGCGCTGAGGAAGGCGGCGTCGGAGTAGCCGTAGGTGTCCACGCGCAGTCCGGACAGTCCGGCGTACTCTATCCACCAGATGTTGTTCTGGATCAAATAGGTGGCCACGTGGGGATTGGCCTGGTTCAGGTCCGGCATATTGGGCGAGAACCAGCCTTGCGTGAAGTTGCGCTTGTCTTCGGCGGAGCCGTAGGGGTCGGCCACCGCCACGCGGTGGTGGCGGGTGGGCACGTATTTGCCGCCGTAGTTGATCCAGTCCGGTGTGGGCAGGTCGCGCATCCACCAGTGCTTGGCGCCGATGTGGTTCAGCACCACGTCCTGGATCACGCCTATGCCCATGCTGCGCGCCTTGGCGCTGTAGCGGCGGTAGTCCTCGTTGCTGCCGTAGCGCTCGTCCACCTTGTAGTGGTCGGTGGCGGCGTAGCCGTGGTAGGAGTAGGCCGGCATGTCGTTTTCCACCAGCGGCGTGGGCCAGACCATGGTGTAGCCCATGCCGGCGATGTAGCCGATCGCGTTTTCCATGCCTTGCAGGTCGCCGCCGTGGCGGCCGCCGCCCTTGCTGCGGTCGGCCTGCTCGGACAGGCGCGGGCTGTTGTCGTTGGCCGGGTTGCCGTTGGCGTAGCGGTCCGGCATTACCTGGTAGATGGCGTCCTTGCCGGAGAAGCCGGCGCGGTCGGCCGAGCCGGCTTCGCGCGGCAGCAGTTCGTAGCGGTAGGTGGCGCCCGCACTGCCCGGGGCGGCGAAGCGGATGTCGAACTTGCCGGGCTGGGCGCTGTCGTCCAGCGCCAGGTCGATGAACAGGTAGTTGCGGTTGGCCACGCGCTCCACTTTATCGATGCGCACGCCGGGGTAGCTGATGCTGGGTTCCAGGTCGGCGATCTGCTTGCCGTGCACCATCAGCTGCAGCGTTTTGACGCGCATGCCGGTCCACCACATGGGCGGTTCCATGTGGTCGATGCGATAATCTTCGGCCGCCAGGGCGGGCAGGGCGCAGGCGGCCAGCAGGGCCGTGGCGATCAGGCGTTTCATCAGGCTGTCTCCGTGTTTTTGCAGCGTAGTACTGCTACATGTTTAACATGCTTATCGGGTGTGTCGAGGATAATACATGGGAAATGCGGAGTTTTTATATCTAGTTTGGGTACAGGAGGGGTAATGGCGCAACGCGGCCGTGTACAAGTTTTGGCTGGCCTGGGGCTGGCGCTGCTGGGCGTTTCGTTGCCGTGCCGGGCGCAGCCGGCGGCCGGCGAGGGCAGTTTTGTTGTTCTGGATAATTTCCCGTCGGCCCAGGTGGCGCCGCGCAAGGTGGTGGTGTGGCTGCCGCCCGGCTATGACCCCAAGGGCGAGCGCTACCCCGTGCTGTATATGCACGACGGCCAGAATCTGTTCGATCCGGCCACCGCCATGGGCGGCCAGGCCTGGGAGGTGCACAAGCGCCTGGCCGCGCTGGCGGCGACGGGTTCGGTGCGGCCCGCCATCATCGTCGGCATCGCCAGCACGCGCGACCGGGCGCGCGAGTATGCGCCGGCCGAGGCGGTTGAGGCGCTGGCGCCGGAGCTGCGCGCCGCGCTGCTGGGCGATCCGCCCACGCCGGGCGGCCTGCCCACGCTGTCCGGGCAGTATCTGCGCTTTATCGTCGACGAGCTCAAACCCGCCATCGATGCGCGCTTCCACACCAGCCCGGAGCGCGCCGACACCTTCATCATGGGTTCGTCCATGGGCGGCCTGGTGTCGCTGTACGCGCTGGCGCGCTATCCGGAGGTGTTTGCCGGCGCCGCCTGCCTGTCCACGCACTGGCCGCTCACCACCAATTTCAACATGCTGTTCGACAAGGAAGATCCGCGCCCGGTGCGCTACGCGGCCGCGTATTTCGACTGGCTGGCCCGCAAGCTGCCGCGTGCCGGCCGCCACAAGCTGTATTTCGACCATGGCGACGCCACCCTGGACGCGCTCTACGCGCCTTACCAGCAGCAAGTGGACGGCATCGTGCGCGCCAAAGGCTACCGTACGGGCGTGGACTGGATCTCCCAGGTGTTCCCCGGCGCGGACCACAGCGAGCCGGCCTGGCGCGAGCGGGTGGAGGTGCCGCTGCGCTTCCTGCTGTCGCGCTGAAGTGGTCTGGCAGCATATTCTGTAGTTCAACTACAGCCCCTCATGGAAGGGCATGTAGCTGAAATACAACGAGGACAGCATCTTCATAGGCAGGACAAGGGAGCAAATGCGTGATATTGCGTAGCCCGGATGAACTTTAATTGACTCCCTATCTAGTTTTAGTACAAAATTCCACATAGAACGTCTTGAGAGCGTTTGCTTTGCTGGCTCCCGTGTAGTCGAAAAACAGCCTGCGGGACTTTTGATCTGTCTAAAGAGGGGACATCCTTATGAAGAATTTCGCATCTGAGCGCTCGCAGCGCGCAGCCGTGCAACTGAGCCTGCAGCTGAGCCCTGTGGCCGCGGCATGCGCCTTGTTCGTTTCGGCACTGGCCGGTTCGGCCCACGCCCAAGTGGCAACCAGCGGCGCCGCCGCAGAAGCACCGATGGCTTCGGTCACCGTATCGGGCATCCGCCGCGGTATTGAAGATGCGATCTCGGTCAAAAAAGACGCTTCCTCCATCGTGGAAGCCATTTCGGCGGAAGACATCGGCAAGCTGCCTGACGTGTCCATCGCTGAATCGATCGCCCGCCTGCCGGGTCTGGCTGCGCAGCGCGTGGCCGGCCGTGCCCAGGTGATTTCCGTGCGTGGCCTGTCCCCCGACTTCTCCACCACGCTGCTGAACGGCCGCGAGCAAGTGTCCACCGGCGACAACCGCTCCGTCGAGTTCGACCAGTACCCGTCCGAGCTGCTGAGCGGCGTGACCATCTACAAGACCCCGGACGCCGGCCTGGTAGGCCAGGGCCTGTCCGGCACCATCGACATGCAGACCGTGCGTCCGCTGGCCTTCGGCAAGCGCACCGTGGCGCTGAACGCCCGCGGCGAGAAAAACTCGCTGGGTTCGATCGCCAACGCCAAGTCGACCGGCAACCGCTTCAGCGCCAGCTACATCGACCAGTTCGCCGACCGCACCATCGGTATCGCGCTGGGCTTCGCCCACCTGGAATCGCCCGTGCTGGACAACGAGACCGGCCTGTACGAGCCATGGAAGAAGGATTCCCGCCCGGGCGTGCCTGCCGGCACCTACATCATGGACGGCATCAAGGCCGTGGCCCGCAGCGGCGTGAACAAGCGCGACGGCGTGATGGGCGTGCTGCAATACCGTCCTAACAAAAACTGGACCAGCATCGTCGACGTGTACGCGTCCGAATTCCGCCGCGAAGAAACCGCCAACCAGATCGAGATCAACCTGAGCGGCTGGAACGGCAACAACACCCCGGCCTTCGGCTACAGCAACGCCAGCATCGTCGGCGGCGCCCTGGCCAGCGCCAACGCCAACGGCGTGTACCCGCTGGTGCGCGGCATGTACAACGACCGCAAGGACAAGATCCACGCCATCGGCTGGAGCAACACCCTGAAGCTGGACGACTGGACCCTGTTCGCCGACCTGAACTACTCCAAAGCCAAGCGCAATGAGCTGAGCCTGGAAAACAATGCGCAGCTGGGCAACGGCCGCGGCACCAACGACGGCGCGGGCAATGCCTACCTGGACTCGGCCAAGCTGACCTTCAACACCGGCACCTACTCGACCATCGGCCTGGGCCGCAACTACAGCAACCCGGCCACGCTGTTCATCGGCCCGACCATCTACGGTTCCGGCTACGGCAAGACGCCGCGCGTGGAAGACGAGCTGACCGGCTTCAAGCTGGTGGCCAGCGCGCCGGTGCCGACCATGCTGGAGAAATTCGTTTCCGGCATCGACGCGGGCATCAACTACACCGACCGCAGCAAGAAGAAGCGCCAGCCTGAAGGCAACATCAACCTGAACGGCACCAACCCGGTCAGCCTGAACACCGACTTCCTGTACGGCGCGGCAGACCTGGGCTTCGCCGGCGCGGGCATGATCCCGACCTGGAACGTGCCGGCCATGGTGGCCAAGTACATGACCTTCAAGCCGACCGATACCGAGAGCTACCTGATCTCCAAGGGCTGGGACGTGAACGAGAAGATCACCACCACCTTCGTCAAGGCCAACCTCGAGGCGGACCTGGGCAACGTCACCATGCGCGGCAACGTGGGCATCCAGGCGCAGCACACCGACCAGTCGTCGGACTCGAACTACTACGACGGCACCGCGCCGGTGGGCCAGCAAGTCAAGCCTGTGCATGACGGCAAGAAGTACACCGACTACCTGCCAAGCATGAACCTGGCGTTCGCGTTTGAAGGCCAGCAGACCCTGCGCCTGGCGGCAGCCAAGCAGATCGCTCGTCCACGCGTGGACCAGCTGCGCTCCGCGCTGGACTTCGGCGTGTCCGACACCACCTTCAAACCGGGCGGCAGCGGCGGCAACGCCAAGCTGGACCCATGGCGCGCCAACGCCTTCGACATGTCGTACGAGAAGTACTTCGACAAGAAGGCCTACTTCGCCGTGGCCGCGTTCTACAAGAAGCTGAACACCTACATCTTCACCCAGACCAAGGACTACGACTTCTCGAAGTTCATTCCTGGCACCAAGGCGCGCCAGGCGATCGGCGACTACTCGGCGCCGTACAACGGCACCGGCGGCTCGCTGAAGGGCGCGGAACTGTCGGCATCGCTGCCGCTGAACCTGGTGACCAAGACGCTGGACGGCTTCGGCGTACAAGCCAGCCACACCTACAGCGACAGCTCGATCACGATCGAAGATCCTAGCGGCAGCATCGGCTCCAAGATCCCGCTGCCAGGCCTGTCGAAGCACACCACCAACCTGACGGTGTACTACGAAAAGAACGGCTTCGAGACCCGCATCAACCAGCGCAAGCGTTCGGACTTCGTGGGTGAGATCGGCAACTTCTCGAACGACCGCGCTCTGCGTTATGTAGTCGGCGAGAACATCATCGACTTCCAGGTTGGCTACACCTTCGGCGAAGGTACGCTGAAGGGCCTGGGCCTGGTCGCCCAGGTGAACAACCTGCGCAACGCCGCGTATGAAACCTACACCGGCACCCGCAACCAGCAGCTGGAATACCAGAAATACGGCCGCACCATCCTGGTGGGCGCGAACTACAAGTTCTAAGCCTGTTTAGCTGGACGTAAAAAAACCCGCCATGCACCGCATGGCGGGTTTTTTTTTTGTGCTGTGGTGTGGCGGGTTACGCGCTTTGCGCTAACCCGCCCTACGGTTTCCGGGCTAGGTACGTAGATACTGTTATGCCGGTCAAGCGTTTTGAAGCTCCTGATTGAATGGTTTGCCAGATTTTAAGACGCCGAAAGCAACGTGGACGAGCTTGCGCATCATGGCGCCGATCACCAGCTTGGCCGGCTTGCCTGCTGCTTCCAGGCGGGTGCGGAACTGGCGCCCCCAGTCGGTGCGGTACAGCGCCACCATAGCCGGCATGTACAGATTTTTGCGCAGATGCGCGTGGCCGATCTTGGACATCCGGGGCCGCTGCTTCACGCTTGATCCGGACTCATGTTGGCGCGGATCGAGGCCTGCAAAGGCGGCAGCCTGCCGGCCGTTGTCGAAGCGCCCGGCATGCATGCCATAGGCCAGCAGTAACGCAATGGTATTGTCCCCGACACCGGGAATGGTATCGAGTAAGTCGCGTCTGCCGCGCATGTCGGGATCGTCGTTGATGTGATCACGTACGCGCTTGCGCAGCTGTTTAATCTGCTCGCCGAGCCAGGCAATATGCTGTTCGATATCGGCCCGGACCGATTCGCGCGCCACGTCCAGGCGGTTCGTTTCCTGCGTCTGCATGGCCAGCAGCGCATCCAGGCGCAGCACCATCGCTTTCAATTCCTGTTCGCTCAGCGGCGGCGGCTGCCATGCTTCCGGACCATGCTTGGCGCAGAACTCGGCAATGACCTTGGCGTCGACCTGGTCGGTCTTGGTGCGCACCAGCTGCGCCTGGGAAAACGCCTTGATCTGGGCCGGATTGACGACACTGACGCGGTAGCCCCGACGGGCAAAGAACTCCGCGATCGCCTCCCAATAGACGCCAGTGGCCTCCATGCAGATATGGGGCAACCCGTCCGTATGACTCTGCAGCCACGCTTCCAGTTTGGCAAAGCCAGCCTGGGTGTTTTCTACAACTTTCGCACGGTGTTTGCCCGTTTCCAGGCGCAGTGCGCAATCGACCTTCAATTTGGCGACATCTATACCAAGACACAACATTACTCTTCTCCTGATCAACCTTGCAAATGCGGGCTCACGGCACGCCGGGCCAAAGATACTGTTCGATCTTTAATGGAATAAGAGCAACTGCTGCGAAATCTACATCACGATCTTGGCGACCAAGGGCGGGTACGGCATCCAGTTGCTCTGCCCCGACGTTCCGTTTTCGGGGCAGATGGAATAATACAAGGGCGGGTTAGCGCCGCGAGGCGCGTAACCCGCCATGCCGGCGCCGCTTACTTCTTGGCCGCTTCGGCTGCCGCCAGCTGGCGGTTCTGGTCGTCGAGCCAGGTTTTCAGCGGGGCGAAGTAGTCGAGCAGGGCGGAGCCGTCGATGCGGTCTTCGCCGGTGGCCGCTTTCAGCGCTTCAGGCCACGGCTTGCTCGCGCCCATGGCCAGCATCTGCTGCAGCTTGGCGCCCGCTTTCTGGTTGCCGTACACCGAGCAGCGGTGCAGCGGACCGGTGTAGCCGGCTTCGCGGCACAGCGCGCGGTGGAACTGGAACTGCAGCATGTGCGCCAGGAAGTAGCGCGCGTAGGGCACGTCGGCCGCAACGTGGTACTTGGCGCCGGCGTCGAAGCCGCCCGCCGCGATCGGCGCCGGACGGCTCACGCCCATGTACTGCTCGCGCAGCTGCCACCAGGTCTTGTCGTAGTCGGCCGGCTGGGTCTTGCCGGCGTAGACGTCCCAGCGCCATTTGTCGACCGAGTAGGCGAACGGCAGGAAGGCCACCTTGGCCAGCGCGCGCTGCAGCAGCTCGCCGATGTCGGCGTTGGCTTCCGGCTCCTGGTCCATCAGGCCGACTTTCTTCAGGTAGTCCGGCGTGATCGACAGCGCCACGGTGTCGCCGATGGCTTCGTGGAAGCCGTCGTTGGCGCCGCCCTGGAACAGGAAGGACTGCTTGTTGTAGGCCAGGTCGTAGTAGATGTGGCCCAGCTCGTGGTGGATCACCTTGAACTCTTCGTCGGTCGGGCGGATGCACATCTTGATGCGTACGTCTTCCTTGCCGTCCATGGTCCAGGCGGAGGCGTGGCACACCACGTCGCGGTCGCGCGGCTTGGTCAGCAGGGAGCGCTGCCAGAAGGACTCGGGCAGCTTCTGCATGCCGAGCGAGGTGTAGAAACGCTCGGCGTATTGCGTCATCTGCTTGGCGTCGGTCTTGCGCTCTTCCAGTACCTTGGTCAGATCGAAGCTGCTGGCGTTGCTGGCGGGTTTCAGCAGCGGATAGATGTTCTCCCAGCTCTGGCTCCACATATTGCCGAACAGGTGGGCCGGGATAGGGCCGCTGGCGGGCACCACATCCGGGCCGTAGGCGGCGCGCAGCTTGTAGCGCGTGTAGGTGTGCAGCGAGTCGTACAGCGGCTTGACCTGCTGCCACATGCGCTCCATCTCGGCCGAGAAGGCTTCCGGCGGCATGTCGTACTGCGAGCGCCACAGGGCGCCGGTGTCGGCGAAGCCCATTTCGCGCGCGCCCTTGTTGGACAGGGTCACGTAGTCGGTGTACATCTGCTTGTACGACGGCGACTGCGCGTGCCAGCCCAGCCATACTTCCTTCAGCTTGGCCGGATCGCGGCTGGTGGCCAGCGTCTTTTCCAGCTCGCCCAGCGGCAGGCATTCCTGGCCGCCGGTGGGGCAGTATTTGGCTTTGCCGTAGGCGCCGTTCAGCGCGGCGTTCTTGGCGGCGTAGGCTTCGCGCTCTTTCGGATCGGACAGCATCAGGGTCAGCTGCAGCAGCTTGAGCTTGCGCGCGTAATCTTCCTTGAGTTTCAGACCGTTGTAGCGGCGCGCGCCCAGGGCGGCTTCGCCTGCGGCGCTCAGCTGGCGTTCGCCGAAGTAGGTGGCCAGCGCTTCGGTGTCGTCGGTGATGAAGTTCTGCGCGACCCATTGGGCGCGGGCGCCGTCCAGGTTCAGCTTTTCCAGCTTGGCTTCGGTATCGTTCAGGAAGCGTTCGGCTTCGGCGACGGTGGGCTTGCTTGGCGTGCTTTTGGCAGGCGCTTTTGCACCCTCGGCGTGGGCGGGCTGGAACGCGCAAGCGGCCAGCATCACGGCGGCGGGGATGGCTTTCAGATACAGCGGTTTTGGCACTGCAGTCTCCTTCTGGTTGGTGAGCTGGCTAATATACACCTGCCAGCAGATAGGAGACAGACCCGCAGGCATAGGCTGCCACGCCGAGCAGGGCGGCCGCGCGCGTGGCGTAGGAAAGCAGCAACACCAGCAGCAGGCAGGCGCCGGTCAGCGCTCCCACCCAAAGCAGGAAGCCGTGCGTGCCGCCCATGGCGTGGACAGCGGCAGACAGGGCCAGCGCCAGTGCGGCCGCGCCGCCCAGTTGCAGCCGGCGGCGCAGCGCCGGCGCCGGTTCGGCGCCGCGTCCGCGCAGGTCGGCGTAATGGCGGTCCATCGCCATGCTCAGTGCGAACATGCCGCCGTAGCTGAGCGTGAACAGCGCGAGCTGGTGGAGGTCGATGTGCAGGGCGCTCATGTGGTCTCCGGCATAGGCGCGGGGGCATAGTCGCGCGCAGCGGCGGAGGGGCGCGGCGCGGCCACGGCGTCCTTGGCGCGGCGGCCGAGGCGGTGGGCGGCGCAGGCCAGCAGGAGGCCGAGCGCGAACACGGTCAGGTCGAAACCGGCGACGGCGGCAGGGCCACGGCTTTGCAGCAGCGTCACGCCCAGGTGAGAACTGGTGGTGAACACATTGAGCACCGGTATGCCCATCAGCAGCAGCGCGCCGGCGCCGAGCTGGAGGCGCCACATCAGCCGGTCCGGGCGGATTTGCGCCAGCACCATGGCCGCTCCCCAGGCAATGAAGAACCACGCGATCTCGGTTTCCGGCCGCTCCGCTATGCCGACCGGCACCAGCCGGCTGGCCCAGAAGTAAGCGCCGTAGGCGATCGGCAGGCCTGCGATGGCGCCCAGGTTGAGCGCCTCCACCAGCCGCGTGCCGAAGCCCACTTTGCCGCCGGCCTTGAGCGCCTTGGCCTGCCGCTGCCGGCTCTTGACCGCCCACAGCAGCGCGCCGGTGGCCACCATCGCGCATCCCGCCAGGCCGGAGAGGAAGAAGAAGCCGCGCATGAGCGGATCGGCGAAGCGCGCGATATGCAGCCCGTACATCACGCCGTGCGTGGCCGCCGCGCCGCTGGGCGCATCGCCCGCCTGCGCCAGCAGCGCGCCGCTGGCGCCGTCGAACTGCATGGCGGGCTGCTTGTTCGACAGTTCGCGCCCGGCCGCGCGCGTGACCGAGATGCGCGCATTGGCGTCGTTCGGATTGGCCACGCTGAAGCCGCCCGCCGCGCGTCCGCCCCAGTGCCGCTCCGCCTCTTCAATGATGGGACGTATCGCCGCCAGCGGCGCCGCCACGCCCGCAGGCTTGGCCGGCGCGCCGGCGCTGGGGAAAACCTCGGCATTCATGGCTTCGCGGTCGCCACGGTAGGCCACTTGCGTGGCGGCCGGCATATACAGGAACATCAAGGTCACCAGGCCGGTGTAGGTGATCATCAGGTGATAGGGCAGGGCCAGCACTGCGGTGACATTGTGCGCATCCAGCCAGGAACGCTGGCCCTTGTTGCCCCGGAAGGTAAAGAAGTCCTTGAAGATGCGCTTGTGCGTAATCACGCCGCTCACGATGGAGACCAGCATGAACATGGCGCAGAAGCCCACGATCCAGCGTGCCCACAGCGGCGGCATGTAGTGCAGGTCGAAATGCAGGCGGTAGATGAATTCGCCGCCGCGCGTCTCGCGCGGGTCTTTCAGCTCCACGCCGCTGGCCGGGTCAATCAGGGCGGACTTCAGGCCGCGCTTGCTCTTGTCCGGATCGGAATAGGCGATGCGCACGGCTGGCGTGCGTTCGGTGGGCAGCGTGACGAACCAGCGCTTGGCGTCCGGCGCGCGCTCCTGCAAGGCCTGCACCGCCATGCTGGCCGCGCTGGCAGTGGCCACGCCGCGCACGTGCACGGCGTGCAGTTCGGGCTTCATCCACAGGCTGATCTCGTCGCGGAAATAGCTGGCGGTGCCGGCGCTGAAGACCAGGAACAAGATCCAGCAGACCAGCAGGCCTGACCAGGTGTGCAGCCAGGCCATCGCCTGGCGGAAGCCGTCTTTCATGGGAACCTCAGGAGGACGTAAGCGGCGCAGGCCAGCGCCGCAGCGGGCAGCATGAGGCCCAGCCAGGCGCGCGCCGCGCTGCGGGCCGCAAACACCCACAGCACCGCGCATACGTAGATGGCGAAGGACAGCAGCGTGGCGGCCATGACGGCGTCGGCACGGCCGAAGGAAAACATGGGCAGCAGCAGCGCCAGGAAGGCGGTGGCTGCCGCCGACAGTGCGTAGCCGCCGGCGATGGCGGCCACGGCGCGCGCGGCCACGCCGAGCCGGTAGGCCAGCGGTGCGGTGAGTATGGGCGCGCGCATGGCTTTACCAGGCGTAGCGCGCGGTCAGTGCGGCGGTGCGGCGCTGGCCGTAGAAGCAGTCGCCGCGCGCCAGGCAGGTGGTGATTTGCACCTTGTCCGCCAGGTTGGTGACGTTGAGGGCGAAGCGCCACGGTCCGCTGCTGTAGGCCAGCATGGCGTCCAGCAGGGTGGCGCCCGGCGTTTCCAGCGCGTCCAGCCCGTCCCACGAGGACGACAGGTGGCGCACGCCGCCGCCCGCGCTGAAGCCGTTGCGGCCGGCGATGGCGAAGCGGTGCGTCAGCCAGGCGGAGACATTGTGTTCGGGGACGCCGCTCAGGCGCTTGCCCTGGTCGGCGCCGTTGCTGCGGGCGACCTTCGCGTCGGTGTAGGCGTAGCCTGCGGTCCAGCTCCAGTTGCGTCCCAGGCTGCCGCCGCTTTCCAGTTCCAGGCCCTGCACCTGCACTTCGCCGATCTGGATGCTGTTCAGCGGATTGGCCGGGTCGGTGGTCTTGCGGTTGGTGTCGCGCAGGTCGTACACGGCCAGCGTGGTGTTGAAGTCGCCGTTCTGCGGCTGCCACTTCACGCCCGCCTCCCACTGTTTGCCGCGCTGCGGCGCGAAGGCCTTGCCGTTCAGGTCCACGCCGCCCAGCGGCAGGAAGGACTCCGAGTAGCTCACATACGGCGCCCAGCCCTGGTCGGACAGGTAGAGCAGGCCGACGCGCTTGGTGGTGGCCTTGTCGTCGGTGCGGCTGGCGGCGCGGCCTTCGATGTCGTTTTCGGCGGCGTCGCGGCGCAGGCCGAGCAGCGCGGTCCAGTTGGGCGTGAACTTGAGCTGGTCCTGCAGGTACAGGCCTTTCTGGTGCAGATTGGTGGTGGGCAGATGGGCCAGCGAGGCGGGCGCCTTGTAGCTGCCGTACACCGGGGCATACACGTCCAGCGGTGCGGCGGTGCCGGTGCCGCGTGCCTGGCGCGTTTCCACGCGCTGCAGGTCGAAGCCGGCCAGCACCGTGTGCTGGATGGCGCCGGTGGCGAACTGCGCTTCCAGCTGGGTGTCGGCCAGCAGCGTGTCGAGTTCATTGAACTGCTGGATGAGGTCGCGGTTGATGGTGCGCTGGTCGGCATTGAAGACGGGGCGCGCGGGACGGCCGGTGGCCGGCACGGCGGTGAAACTGGTATAGGCGCTGCGGTAGTCCACTTCGCTGTTCGACTTGCGCACCGTCTGGCGGAGCTGGATGCCGTTCCGGAAGCGGTGGCTGACGATGTAACCCAGATTGGTCTGCTCGGTGTTGTAGGCGTCCCAGCCCGGTTCACCGGTGAAGGTGCTGGTGTCGATGCGGCCGAACTTGGACGGCAGCAGCGTGCCCTGCCACGGGAAGAAGCCTATCATCGAGCCGCTCTTGTCCTCCTGGCGCAGCGCCATCAGCGTGAGCGAAGTGTCGCCGTTGGGCGACCAGGTCAGCGAGGGCGCGAACACGCGGCGGTCGTCCGCCACATGGTGCACTTGCGTACCGCTGTCGCGCGCAATGGCCACCACGCGCGCCGCCCAGTGGCCTTGCTCGTCCAGCACCTGGTTGATGTCGGCCGAGATCTGCTTGCGGTCATGGCTGCCCACCTGCAGCTGCACTTCGCGCTGGTTGCTAGACACCGGGCGCTTCGAAACTAGGTTGACCACGCCGCCTATGCCGCCCTGGCCGTACAGCACGGAGGAGGGGCCGCGCAGCACTTCCACGCGCTCCAGCGTGTACGGGTCGGGACGGGTGGTGTTGTAGGAGCCGAAGTTCATCTGCACGCCGTCCTGCAGCAGGGCGGGGTTGCCGCCGCGCGAGCTGATGGAGTCCACGCGGCTGTCGAAATAGGCCGAGACCAGGCCGGCGCTGTAGTTCACGGTCTGGCGCAGCGTTTGCGCACCCTGTTCCTCGAAGCGCTCGCGCAGGATCACGGAGATGGACTGCGGCGTTTCGATCAGCGGGGTGTCGGTCTTGGTGCCCACGCCGCCGCGCCGGGCCGCGTAGTTGTCGTCCTCCTTCTTGCCGTCGACGGTGACCACCGCCATCACGGCGGGCGCGGCTTCCGGGCTGTCAGCCGGATTGTCGTTGGCGAAGGCGAGGGGCGCGCCGCCGCCGAGGGTGGCGAACAGCAGGGCCGAGCGTACGGCGGCGCTCAGTGGTGAAAGGGGAAAACGAGGCATCGGACCATCCTTGCAGGGTTGGATGGCTGGCGAAGCGCTGGCTGATTTAAATGAGAATGATTCTCATTATATTGCTAACTACGAAATCATGCAAGTTGCAGATGCTGGATCAACGCGCGGGCTCCGGCGGGGTTTCCTCCAGATCGGCCGCCAGCAGCTGGTTCATGCGGTCGCTGGTTTCGCGCAAGGCCACGGCGAACTTCTCCTCGTCGCCCCACACCTTGGCCAGCGCCGCCACCATGTCCTCGTCGTGGCGGCGGAAGCTGGCGCTGGCCTTGGCCGCCGCTTCCGGCGCCAGGCCCAGCGCGCGCAAGGCTTTCTCGCCAATGGCCAGGCCGCCCTCGAAGGTTTCGCGTTCGACGACGTGGGCGCCCCGGTCCAGCAGGCGGTAGGCGTGGCGGCGGTCGTAGGCGCGCGCCAGGATGGTGAGGTTGGGGAAGTACTGCTTGGCGATTTCCACCAGCGCCTCGGCCTGGTCGCGGTCGTCGATGGCCACGATCAGCAACTTGGCCTGGGCCGCGCCGGCGGCGCGCAGCAGGTCGAGCCGGGTGGCGTCGCCGTAGTAGACGCGGCGGCCGAAGCGGCGCACCAGCTCCACCTGCTCGGCGCTGGCGTCCAGCGTGGAGATGTTGAATTTGTTGACCATCAGCAGACGCGCGGCGATCTGGCCGAAGCGGCCGAAGCCTGCCACGATCACGTCCGGCTCGTGCTCCAGCGCGCCCGCTTCCGGCTCCGGCTTGCTGGAGAAGCCCGGGCCGGCCAGGCGTTCATACAGGATCAGCGCGAAGGGCGTGAGCGCCATCGAGATGGCGACGGCGGCCACCGACAGCGACGAAACGTCGGCGGCGATGACCCCGGCGGCCGAGGCGAGGCCCAGCAGCACAAAGGCGAACTCGCCGCCCTGGCTGAGCGCCGCGCCGGTTTGCGCCGCCGTGCGCGAGGGGATGCCGAACACGCGCATGATGCCGTAGACGATGGCGGTCTTCACCGTCATCAGACCGAACACCATGGCCGCCAGCAGGCCGAGGTGCTGTGCCGCCAGCGCCAGGTTGACGCTGGCGCCCACCGACATGAAGAACAGGCCAAGCAGCAGGCCCCGGAACGGCTCGATGTCGCCCTCCAGCTCGCGGCGGAATTCGCTGTCGGCCAGCACCACGCCGGCCAGGAAGGCACCCAGCGCGGCGGACAGGCCCACAGCCTGCATCAGCAGCGACACGCCCACCACCAGCAGCAGCGCGGCGGCGGTGAAGATTTCGCGCGAGCGTATCTTGGCGATGTAGCGCAGCGCGGGCCGCATCAGGAAGCGGCCAACGACGATGACGATCACCACCGCGCCGATCACGGCGGCGGCATGCACCCAGGCCGGATAGCCTTTCAGCAGGCCGGTTTCGGCGGCGTTGCTCACGTTGTCGTCGGCCAGCAGCGGCAGCGCTGCGATCATGGGAATGGTGGCCACGTCCTGGAACAGCAGGATGCCCTGCGCGGCCTGGCCGGTGGGCGTTTTGCGCAGCCCTTTTTCTTCCAGCGACTGCAGCACCACGGCGGTGGACGAAAGGGACAGGATGAAGCCCAGTGCCACGGCGGCTTGCCAGTCCAGGCCGAAAGCGACGCCGATGGCGGCCAGCGCCAGGCCGCTGAGCAGCACCTGCAGGCCGCCCAGGCCGAAGAAGGCGGTGCGCATATGCCACAGCAGGGAGGGCTGCACTTCAAGGCCGATCAGGAACAGCATGATGACCACGCCGAATTCGGCGAAGTGCATCACCTCGGCCGGGTCGTGCACGAAGGCCAGCGCGGAAGGGCCGATCAGCAGGCCGGCCACCAGGTAGCCGAGCACCGAACCGAGGCCGAGCCGCTGCGCCACCGGCACCGCCAGCACGCCGGCGGCCAGGTAGACCAGGGCCATCAAGAGGAGATTGGAGCCTTCCATCGCAAATCCTTTACTGTGTGAGACAGCAGTATGCGATGGCGTGGCGGATTTTACAATTGCGCGTGAGGGGGAGGCGCGGGGTGGCGGCGGGTGTTGGCGGGCTACGCAGCGTCCATGGATATTTGCGGATCGTAGGGCGGGTTAGCGAAGCGTAACCCGCCGATCGGCCGCAGCAGCCTAGCGCAGCGAGACCGCGACGGTGCTCGCCGCGCGCGTGGTGGCGGGCACCTGCACCGTCAGCAGCTGCCGCTTGGCGTCCCAGCCAAACTTGGCAGGCTTGCCTTCCAGCGTCACGCCTGCCGGCTTGGCGGCCACGTTGTGCACGGTCAGCGCCACGCTGCGCTCGGGGCGCTGATACTGCTTGCCCACTTCCGACTCCAGCGTAATCACCAGCTGCTGCGCACTGGCCGCGCTGGCGAAGCGCACGATCTCGTACTTGCCCTTGGCGTAGGCATCCGGCGTCGCGCCATCGTCGTCATACAGCTTGCCGCTGCCCGACAGCACAGCCGCGTCGTGATAGTAGTGCAGCTCCAGCTTGCGCGTGCTGTACTCGCGCGTGCTCTGCACCGGCGCCACCATCGGAATGAACGCGCCCGCGCGCACGAACACCGGAATATGATCCAGCGCGACCGGCACCACGGCGGTAATGCCGCCCGGGTAGCGGCGTCCGCTGTTAAAGTCGAACCACGCAGGGCTGGTGCCCGGCAGGTAGACCTCCTTGCGGCGCGCACCCGGCTCGGTGATCGGCGCCACCACGAACTCATGCCCCCACAAATAGGACGACACCAGGTTGCGCGCGCCTTCGTTCTGCGGCTCCTCGTACAGCATGGGGCGCATCAGCGGCAAGCCTTGCTGGCTGTTGTCGAAGCCCAGCGTGTAGTTATACGGCAGCATGCTGTAGCGCAGGCGGATGGCTTCGCGCGCCAGCGCCTTGGTGGCCTCCTCGCGGAACACCGGCTCCGACGGCACCTCCTGCTGCGCGTGCGGACGGAACACAGGCTGGAATACGCCGTACTGCAGCCAGCGCGTGTACAGCTCGTCGTCCAGGTAGGCGTTGGCGAAACCGCCCAGGTCCGAGTGCATATAACCCAGGCCCTGCATGCCCATCTGCACCGCGATCTCCGGCTGCGCCTTCAATCCGCCCCAGCTGCGGTTCACATCGCCCGACCATGGGATCAGGCCAAAGCGCTGCGAACCCGAATAGCCGGCGCGCATCAGGATGAAGGGCCGTTCGTTCGGGAAGTCCTTCTGGTAGCCCTCGGCGATCAGGCGCGCCCAGTCATGGCCGTAGGTGTTGTGCACCTGGTCCGCCGTGCCCGTGCCGTGCTGCACGGTGGATGGATGCACTTCCGGTTCGCCCAGGTCGCCCCACCAGCCGGCCACGCCGTAGTCGTTGCGCAGGCCCTTGTAGATATTCCAGAACCAGTCCTTGCCTTCCTTCTTGTAGATGTCGATCAGGCCCGTGTTCCCGAAGTAGAAGTCGTAGCGCGCCGGAGCGCCGGTTGGATCGGTGGCCAGCGCCTTGCTGTCCACGGCGTCCTGCCATTTGCTGGAGGAGGTCAGCACGAAGGGCTCGGTGATCAGCACCGTCTTCACTCCTTGCGCGGAGAAGTCCGCCACCATTTTCTTCGGCGTGGGGAAGTTGTCCTTGTCGAAGGCCAGGTTGCCCATGGTGCCTTTAATGTCCTTGCCGAACCAGTACAGGTCGAACACGATGGCGTCCAGCGGGATCTTCTCGTCGGCGAACTTCTTCACCACCGCGCGCGCTTCCTGCTCGCTGTGGTAGCCGAAGCGGCTGGCGAAATTGCCGAAGGCCCAGCGCGGAGGCAGCGGCTGGCGGCCGGTCAGACTGGTGTAGCTCCCCACCACGTCTTCCCAGCTGTCGCCTGCGATTACCTGGTAGGTCTTGCGGCCGCTGATGGTCTCGTAGGCCAGCGTGTTGTCCTTCTTGCTGTCGAAGTCCAGGTGGCCGATGGCCGCGTTGTCGAAGTGGAGCGCATACATCTTGGACGACATGGCCACCGGCAGCGTGAAGTTCAGCAGTTCCGAGCGGTCGTCGTAGCCGTAGTGCGCCTTGTTATATAAGGTGAAGCGGTTGCCGCGCCGGTTCATGCCCACCGCGCGCGCGCCGGCGCCGTACAGGGCTTCGTCCGCATCAAGCTCGAAGTCGATCACCTCGGCTCCTTCCTTTTTGGCGTAGCCGCGCTTCTCCATCACCAGCGGCTTGCCCTTGTAGGCGTAAGCGATGCGGAACGGCGCCTTGGTCAAGGTGACGCTGATGCCGCCCGCCACCGCGTATTCCAGCTTGCCGCCGTTGTCCTTCAGCGTGGCGCTGTCCTTGCCGGGCGCCAGCACCACGGCGTGCGAGGTCGGATCGTAGGCTTCTCCCTGCGGGATAAACGTGGTTTCCACGATACGCTGCGAATACGGTTTGATGAGGTATTTGCCGTCGCTGGTAGTAATCTCTAGCTGGTTGCCGTTCAGGGCTGCGCTTTGCAGCTTGCGGTCGGCGTTCTGGGCCAGCGCGAGGGGGCTGGCCAGCAGCAGGAGGGCGATCTTGGCTAAGGTAGGTGTTGTCATATAGTTTTCTGTTATTTGACTACAAAACAGTGTCTCGAAGTGGGCTGAAAGCAGGCTAACCTTCTAATTCTACTATGAGTACGTGGATTGACATCGCAATATCACCGTGTTACTTTACTACAAAGTAGCGCTACACATTCCGTCCGGCATCCAGCCAGGACCATAAAAATCGGGGACAGGCAGGTATGCAATCACCATCCATCAAGCCCAGGCTGAGTTTCTGGCAGCTCTGGAACATGAGCTTCGGCTTTTTCGGCATCCAGTTCGGCTTTGCACTGCAGAACACCAACACCAGCCGCATCTTCGCCACGCTGGGCGCCGGAGCCGACGACCTGCCGCTGTTCTGGCTGGCCGCGCCCGTCACCGGCCTGCTGGTGCAGCCGATTATCGGCTACCTGAGCGACAACACCTGGCACCCGCGCTGGGGCCGCCGCCGTCCCTTCTTCTTTGTCGGCGCCGTACTGGCTTCGCTGGCGCTGTTCCTGATGCCCAATTCCAGCGCGCTGTGGATGGCCATTGCCGTCCTGTGGCTGATGGACGCGGCCATCAACGTGTCCATGGAACCGTTCCGCGCCTTCGTCGGCGACAAGCTCGATTCCTCGCAGCAGACCACCGGCTTCGCGATGCAGACCTTCTTCATCGGCTGCGGCGCGGTGATCGCCTCGCTGCTGCCCTATCTGTTCGCGGACGTGCTGGGCGTGAGCAATGTGCCCGTCAACGGCGCCATTCCGGACAGCGTGCGCTACTCCTTCTACGCCGGCGGCGCCGCCTACTTCCTGGCCGTGATGTGGACCGTGCTGACCGCCAATGAAATCCCGCCGGAGAACCTGGAAGCCTTCCGCGCAGAGCGCAAGCCTGGCCTGAAGCACGCCATCGTTGAAATCCTGGGCGGCTTCATGAGCATGCCGAAAACCATGGTGCAGCTGGCCTTCGTGCAGTTCTTCACCTGGGTGGCGCTGTTCGCCATGTGGATCTACACCACCAACGCCGTGGCCGACAATGTGTTCGGCACCGCCGACGCGCAATCGGCCGCCTTCCAGGAAGCGGGCAACTGGGTCGGCATCATGTTCGCGGTCTACAACGGCGTGTCCGCGCTGGCCGCCTTCATCCTGCCGGTCTTCGCACGCGCAACCAGCCGCAAATTCGTCCACATGGTCTGCCTGGTCATCGGCGGCGCCAGCCTGATGAGCATCATGCTGATCCATAACCTGAACCTGTTGATGCTGCCGATGATAGGTGTGGGCATTGCGTGGGCCAGCATCCTGACCATGCCCTACGCCATCCTGGCCGGCGCGCTGCCCGCCAAGCGCATGGGCTTCTACATGGGCGTGTTCAACTTCTTCATCGTGATTCCGCAAATCCTCAGCGGACTGCTGCTGGGCTTCGTCACCAAGCACTTCTTCGCCGGCCACACGGTCAGCACGGTGGCGCTGGGTGGCGCCAGCATGGTGCTGGCGGGCGTGCTGACGCTGTTCGTGCACGAGCACGGCGCCAAGCGCGCCGCGCTGCCGGACGGCGCGGCCAAGCAAGCTTCCTGACGGCTAGCGCAGGCCAGCCGCGCGCCGTTTTGCCGCCAAACGCGGTAAAACGGCGGTTGCGCCGCCGCCTGGCGGCATCGATCACCGATCATCGAGCGGAGCAACCATGGCTATCCAGACAGTTACCACCCATCCCATTCCCGGCCAGCGGCCCGGCACTTCGGGCCTGCGCAAAAAGGTTCACACCTTCAGCCAGCCGCACTATCTTGAGAACTTCATCCAGAGCGTGTTCTATACCCTGGGCGACTGCGCCGGCAAGACGCTGGTGCTGGGCGGCGATGGCCGCTACCACAACCGCGCCGCCATCCAGACCATATTGAAGATGGCCGCCGCGCACGGCTACGCGCAGGTGCTGGTGGGGCGGAGCGGCATCCTGTCCACGCCGGCCGTCAGCTGCGTGATCCGCAAGCGGCAGGCCTCGGGCGGCATCATCCTATCGGCCAGCCACAATCCCGGCGGGCCGGATGGCGATTTCGGCGTGAAGTACAACATCGCGGCGGGCGGCCCGGCGCCGGAGAGCGTGACCGAGGCCATCTTCCACCACAGCGAAACCATCACCCAGTACCGCATCAGCGACGCGGCCGATATCGACATCGACACCATAGGCACGGTGCAGCTGGACGGCATGCAGGTGGAGGTCATCGACCCCGTGGCGGACTACGCCGAACTGATGGCGCGCCTGTTCGACTTCGAGGCCATCCGCGCACTGTTCGCCGGCGGCTTCACCATGCGCTTCGACGGCATGCACGCCGTCTCCGGGCCGTATGCCAAGGCCATTATCGAAGGCATGCTTGGCGCGCCGGCCGGCACCGTCATCAACGCCGTGCCGCTGGAGGACTTTGGCGGCCACCACCCGGACCCCAATCCCGTCAACGCATCCGAGCTGATTGCGCTGATGGCCGCCGCCGACGCGCCCGACTTCGGCGCCGCCTCGGACGGCGACGGCGACCGCAACATGATCCTGGGCCGCAAGTTCGACGTCACGCCTTCCGACAGCCTGGCCATCCTGGCGGCCAACGCCGCCGTGGCGCCGGGCTATCGCGGCGGACTGAAAGGCATCGCCCGCTCCATGCCCACGTCGCGCGCGGCGGACCGCGTGGCGGCGGCGCTCGGCATCCCTTGCTACGAAACGCCCACCGGCTGGAAGTTCTTCGGCACGCTGCTCGACGCGGGCATGGCCACGCTGTGCGGCGAGGAGAGCTACGGCACCGGCTCGGACCACGTGCGTGAGAAAGATGGCGTGTGGGCCGTGCTGTTCTGGCTCAACCTGCTGGCCGCGAGCGGCAAGCCGGTGCAGCAGATCGTGGCGGAACACTGGGCGCGCTTCGGCCGCCACTACTACTCGCGGCACGACTACGAAGCCATCGACAGCGAAGGCGCGCGCCTGCTGATGGCCGACCTGCGCATCAAGTTGCCCGCGCTGGCGGGCACGGTGCTCAACGCCCACACCGTCGACTTCGCGGACGACTTTGCCTACACCGACCCGGTGGACGGCTCCACCGTGCAGCAGCAAGGCGTGCGCATCGTCATGCGCGACGGCTCGCGCATCGTCTACCGCCTGTCCGGCACCGGCACCGAAGGCGCCACCCTGCGCGTCTACCTGGAACTGTTCGAAGCCGACCCTACCCAGCACCACCGACCCACGCAGCAAGCGCTGGCAGGCTTGATCGCCGCCGCCGAGAGCGTGGCCAGCATCGCCCTGCACACGGGCCGGGCCACCCCGACCGTCATCACATAACCATAGGAACGCACTGCATGAAACTATCTCCCATCGCATTGTCTTTGGCGCTGCTCGCGGGCAGCATGAACGCACAGGCGGCGCAGCCCGCAAAGGCAAGCCCGAAGCCATTCCTGTGGGAGAACGCCACCGTCTACTTCCTGCTGACGGACCGTTTCAACAATGCGGACCGCAGCAACGACCTGTCCTACGGCCGCAAGGCCGACGCGGCGCCGCAGCGCGGCTACATGGGCGGCGACCTGAAAGGCGTGCTGGCCAAGCTGAAAGCGGGCTACTTCGACAGCCTGGGTGTGGACGTGCTGTGGCTTACGCCGCCGGTTGAACAGCTGCACGGCTCGACCGACGAAGGCACGGGAAAATCCTATGGCTTCCACGGCTACTGGGCGAAGGACTTCACGGCGTTGGACGCCAACCTGGGCACGGAGAAGGACTTCAAGGACGTGGTCGACGCGGCCCACGCGCGCGGCATCCGCGTGCTGCTGGACGTGGTGATGAACCACACCGCGCCGTTCACGGACGCGGAACCAGCCTGGCCGCTGGACTGGGTGCGCCTCGATCCCGCCTGCACCTACAAGGACGTGGCGACCAATGTCGACTGCACGCTGGTGAAAGGCTTGCCGGACGTGCTCACCAACAGCAACGCGAACGTGGCGCTGCCGGACGCGCTGGTGCAGAAATGGAAGAAGGAAGGGCGCTATGAGCGCGAAGTGAAGGAGCTGGACGCGTTCTTCGCCCGCACCGGCTACCCGCGCGCGCCGCGCTACTACCTGATGAAATGGCACGCCGACTGGGTGCGCAAGTTTGGCGTGGACGGCTTCCGCGCAGACACCGTGAAGCACACCGAGCCTGGCGTGTGGAAGGAATTGGGCTCGGTGGCTGCGGCAGCGCATGAGGACTGGAAGCGCGCGCATCCTGGCAAGGTGCTGGGCGACGGCAAGTTTTACATGCTGGCCGAGGTCTACAACTACAACATCGCGCACGGCCGGCAGTTCGACATGGGCGGCGGGGCCATGGTGGACTTCTACGACAACGGCTTTGACAGCATGATCAACTTCGGCCTGGTGTGGGATGCGAAGCAGGACTATGAAACGCTGTTCAGCAAGTATTCGGCGGCGCTGCAAGGGCCGCTGAAAGGGAAGTCGGTGCTCAATTACACCGCTTCACATGATGACGGAAATCCGTTCGACCCGGAGCGCAAGAAGCCCTTCGAGACGGCCAGCAAGCTGCTGCTCGCGCCGGGCGCCGCGCAGATCTACTACGGCGACGAAACCGCGCGCCTGCTGGACGCGCCGGGCGCGCAGGGGGACGCTAAGCTGCGCACCTATATGAATTGGGACGACCTGGCGAAGAATGCCGCGCGCGACGGCTACAAGGTGGCCGACGTGCGCGCGCACTGGGCCAGGCTGGGACAGTTCAGGCACGCGCACGTGGCGGTGGGGGCGGGTGCGCATGAGAAGATTGCGGACCAGCCTTACACCTTCAAGCGCACTTACGAGAAGGATGGCGTGAGCGACAAGGTAGTGGTGGCGCTGGATGTGCCTGCGGCTGCGAGCAGCATCATCAAGGTGGGCGGCGTGTTTGCCGATGGGCAGAAGGTGAAGGACTACTACTCGGGCGCCAGCACGGTCGTCAAGGATGGCGGAGTGACGCTGACGGTGAAGGGCGGGGTAGTGCTGCTGGGCGCGGCCGCGCAGTAGACGCTGTGGCGGCGCTGTGGCGGGTTACGCGGCGCTGCGCGCCGCTAACCCGCCCTACGGGCCTTCCACGCACCCTGGATACAACGTAGGGCGGGTTAGCGGGCGGAGCCCGCGTAACCCGCCATGCCGGCGCGCCGCTTACTCTACAAAGACCACCGCCGTCCGCGCCGGAATGGTGAACCGCCCCGTACCGCTGTCGTACCTGGCCGATTGCGCGCGTTGGTCTGCGGCGCCTGGCGCTGCATGCACCGGATGCAGGCGGTAGCGCTTGCCTTTCTCCTCATCCGCCACAATGCTCTGCTCCACCTTATCCACGTTAATCAGATAAGTCACCGTCTTGAACGCGGCGCCCGGATAGCCTGCGCCATCGATGCGCGCTGCCACCACCGTCGGCACCTGCGCCGAGCCGGTGTTCAGGAAATGCAGGCGCTGATTGATGTCCGCCGCCGTGCGCATGCGGAACAGCGTGCTGCTGGCGCGGATCTTGAGCAGGTCGCGGAAGGCGTCGCGTGCAAACGCGATATCGGCCGGTGCAGGCTTGAGCGCAGGATTCGCCAGCAATGGCTTCATCAACGCATAGTCCTTGCCATTGTCCGCCTCCGGCGGCAGGCCCACGCCGAAGTAGTTGTCCTGATACGTCCAGTCCAGGCGGTTGAACCAGTCACCCGACTCGAAGCTGTTGCGGTCCAGCGACTTGGAACGCAGGATGTCGAATCCCGCGTGGTAGTAGGCCACTCCCTGGCTGAACGCATTGATCGCCGCGCCCAGCATCTGCACGCGCGCGCGCTCGGCGCCGCTGGTGGCCAGCGGCAGGCGGAACACGTTCACGTCGTACATGGTCTGATTGTCGTGGTTCTCCACGTAGTTCACCACCTCGCCCGGCTCGCTGGCGTAGCCCGCAGGCTGGCCGCTGTAGTCGATGGCCTGCAGCTCCAGTTCCTTGTCCTGCCAGGTCTTCATCTTGTAAGTGCGCACGCTGCCCGCCAGGCCCACGCGCACCAGATCGGCCGTGCGCAGCAGGTCTTCCTTCGGACGCTGGCCCGCATGCGCGTTGGCGTCGTACACCAGGCCGTTGATATAGCCCTGCATGCTGAACATCTTCTCGCCCGAATCGCCCGCGCCGCCGCCGCGCACCGCATCGCGGCCACGGTCGCTGAAGGTGCCGATGCCGCTGCCGTTCAGCGAAAGTTGCGACGCCTGTACGAAGCGCGCGCCGTTCTCCACTTCGCCGAAGTTCCAGCCTTCGCCGATCAGGTTAATCGGTGCGCCGCCGCGATGGCGGCCGGCGGCCTTGTCCACGCGCGCCTGCAAAGCCTCCATCGCCGCGCGCGGCTGGTGGCCCATCAGGTCGAATCGGAAGGAGTCGATCTTGTAATGGCGGGTCCACAGCTCGGCCGAATCGATCATCAGCTTGGCCATCATCATATTCTCGGTGGCCGTGTTGTCGCAGCAGGTGGAACGCTCGACCACGCCCTTGGCGTTCAGGCGGTGGTAATAGCCCGGCACCACGCGGTCCAGCACGGATTTTTCTTCCTGGCCGCCACGGTAGGTATGGTTGTAGACCACGTCCATACCCACGCGCAGATTGGTCTTGTGCAGCGCCATCACCATCTGGCGGAATTCGATGATGCGGCGCGCGCCGTCGGCCGGATCGGTGGCGTAGCTACCCTCGGGGGCGCTGTAATGGTAGGGGTCGTAGCCCCAGTTGTAGCAGTCCTTGATGAAGGTGGCCGCCACCAGCGCCTGCTGGCCTTCGCCATCCGGCGCACCGCTTGGCTGCGGTACCACGCAGCCTTGCTCGGGCACGGAGCCGATGTCGTACACCGGCAGCAGGTGGATGTCGGTCATGCCGGCGCGGCTTAGTGCGGCCAGGTGCTTCATGCCGTTGGAGCCGGTCTCGGTGAAGGCGGTGTACTTGCCTCGGTTGGCTGCGCTGACGGTGCTGTCGTTGATGGAGAAGTCGCGCACGTGCAGCTCGTACACGGACATATCGGTCTGCGCGGCGACCTTCTTCGGCACGGGCGCCTTGTCCCAGCCTGCTGGCTTGAGCTTGGGCGAGTCCAGGTCGGCGATGTAGCTGCGCAGCGAGTCGGTGGTGAGGCTGACGGAATAAGGGTCGGTGACGAGATTGCGCACCAGGCCCTTGCTCGGCGCGACAACGTCCACCGCGTATTTGAAATACTTCCCGGCCAGGTTGCTGCGGCGCGAAGCGGACCAGACGCCGGTGGTCGCGTCGAAGCGCATGTTTTCGATACTTGCCGCTTTGCCGTAGCCGTTGTCATAGATGCAGACGGAAACCTGCTGCGCAGTCGGCGCCCACAGCTTGAAGGCGGTATGGCCTTTCGCCACGGTGGCGCCAAGATCTGTAACGCGGGCAGCCCGCGCATACAGGTCATCCAGCGCGCCGGCGATCTGGAGGGTGGTGGCGTCGCGCACGGTGCCGTCGGCGTTCTCCTGCACCAGCACCAGCTGCTGCTTGAGCAGGGCGGGGAGTTTGGACTGGTCCGCCGGCTCCACGGCCAGCACGGCACCGTTGCCCACGTACTTGAAGCGCTGGGCTGCGTCGGCGGGGATGGCGGCGGTGTGGAGGCCCATCGCCAGCGCGCCGTCCGCGCCTGAGACTTTGGCGCCTGCGGCGGCGCTGATCTGGCCGGAGGCCGAGTGATAGAGCTTGAACGAGCCGCTGGCGTCGGCGCCCGGCCACTTGGCGAGCTGGCGGTTCAGCCAGACCGCGCGCGCGTCGAAGGTGTTCGACTGCTGCAGCACGGTTTCAAACGGCGCGTCGCAAGCGCCCAGCTGCACGGACGCCTGCGCCCCGAACGCCGCCGTCACCAGCGCCGCGCCCAGCGTCAGGCGCACTCCCATCTTCCCAGCCATAGACTCGTCTCCAAAGTAGTTGAGCTACAAAATTGGCATTTGCAGCTTGGATTTGTCCGATATGGTAATCCAATTGCTGTAGCTTTACTACGATTCTATGGTTTGTAGACGTCGCGCCTATGTCCGACAGTAACCACAAGGACCCGAAGAATGCCATCGTCCAACTCGCAAATTATCCGATAGTTACCCATGCGGTAGCTCCAGTACGAACTGAGATGGCCGTGCAGAGGCTTCCCTACGCTGCGTGGGGATGGCGCCACGCGCGTTTCGAGGAAGTGGATAATGCGGGCCGAAATGGCAGTATCGAGTTTCCGCAGTTGCTTCCTCGCCGCGGTGGAGTAGTCAATCTGCCAGGCCAAGGTGAGCCTTGACTTCAGCGGAGCTAAAGACTTGCTCCTCGCCAGTACGCACCTTCTCCGCTATTTCCACCGCCGAGTAGAAGTGCTCAAGCTCTTCTACTGCAATGTCGACAAGTTGACGCAGCAACTCTTCCTTGGTCTGGCCTATCCTTGCTGCCAGATCTTCCAGTATCAAGTCGTTCTTGGGGTCCAGTTGAATCGTGGTAGCCACAGCTTCACTCCTCTAGATGGATTCTGATCCCCATGCTAATCCCGCTGTCTACTTCTTGCCAGTGCTGATTTGATACTTCTTGAGCTTATCGTACAAGGTTTTGCGGGGCACGCTGAGGTTGTCGGCGGCGAGGGCGACGTTGCCGTCGGCGGCGGACAGGGCTTGCGCGATCAGGTCGCGTTCGAAGTTGTCGACCTGCTGGGGGAGGGAGGACGCGTCTGCCGCCGCGCCGGAGACCGGAGCGGGGGACGCGGGGATGCTGGCGGAGGTTGGCGCCGAGGGCGCGAGAACAGGGGCCATGCCCAGCGTCAGGCGTTCGGCGAAGTTGCGCAGCTCGCGCACGTTGCCGGGCCAGTCGGCGGCCTGCCACGCCGCCATGTCCTGCGCGCTCCATTGCGGCAGCGGGCGCTGGTAGCGCAGCGCGGCTTCCTGCACGAAGTGGGCCAGCAGCAGCGGGATGTCCTCGCGCCGCTCGCGCAGGCGCGGCAAGTCTATCGTCACCACGCCGATGCGGTAATACAGGTCTTCCCTGAATAGCCCCTGCGCGCTCAGTTGCAGCAGGTCCGCCTTGCTGGCGGCGACCACGCGGCAATCCAGCGTCACGCCCTCGTTGGCGCCCAGGCGCTCCAGGCGGCGCTCCTGCAGCACGCGCAGCAGCTTCACCTGCAGCGCCATCGGCATGCTCTCGATTTCGTCCAGGAAGACCGTGCCGCCGTTGGCGTATTCCAGCTTGCCAATGCGGCGTTTCTGCGCACCCGTGAACGCGCCCGCTTCATGGCCGAAGATTTCGCTCTCGAACACGGACTCCGGCAGCGCGCCGCAGTTGATGGCGACGAAGTTGCCCTTGCGGCCGCTGGCCGCGTGCAGCAGGCGCGCCATCACCTCCTTGCCGGTGCCGGTCTGGCCGTTGATCAGGATGTCCACGCCCGCCGGCCCCACATTGCGCACCAGGACTTTCAGCTGTTCGATGGCGGGCGAGCGGCCGATCAGGTCCGGCGTGTCCGGATGCAGGGCGCGCGCGGCGCGCAGCTCGCGGTTTTCCAGCACCAGCGTGCGGCGCTCCTGCGCGCGGCGCACCGCGTCCATCAGGCGGCCGGAGGCGAAAGGCTTCTCGATGAAGTCGTAGGCGCCGCTGCGCATCGCCGCCACGGCCATGGTGACGTCGCCGTGGCCGGTCACCACGATGACGGGCAGCTCGGCGTCCAGCGCCGCCACGTGCGCCAGCAGTTCCAGGCCGGAACGGCCGGGCAGGCGCACGTCGGTCACCACCACGCCGGGGAAATCGGCGCGCAGCAGCGGCAGCGCCTCCTCCGCGCTGGCGCAGGCCTGCACGGTGTAGCCGTCCAGTTCCAGGGTCTGCGCGGTGGCCAGGCGCAGCGCGGCTTCGTCTTCAATGAGGATGGCTTGCATTGGTGCTTTCCAGTTGCAGCGGCAGGCGCAGCACGAATTGCGCGCCGCCGCCAGGCAGATTATGCGCCGTCAGCTGGCCGTTCATCGCCTGCACGATGGACGACGAGATGGCCAGGCCCAGCCCGAGGCCTTTGCCGGACGGCTTGGTGGTGTAGAAGGGTTCAAACAGGTGCGCCGCCACCTGCTCGGGGATGCCGCCGCCGCTGTCGCTGATGCGCACTTCGGCGTGGTCGTCCACGCGCGCCAGGGTGATGCAGACCTGGCGCTCGGGCGACTCCTCAACGGCGTCCAGCGCATTGCGCAGCAGGTTGATGAGCACCTGCTCGATGCGCACCGGATCGCCGGCCACCAGCAGCGGGACGGCGTCCGGCTCCGCGCCCGCATCAATGGCGAGCGCCACGCCGTGGCGGCGGAACTCGCTCTCCATCATGAAGGCCGACGCGCGCACCGGCTTGGCCATGTCCACCGCGCAGATGGCTTCATCCTTGCGCGCAAAGCCCTTCAGCTGCGAGATGATGGCGCCCATGCGCGCGCTGGCGTCGCCGATGTGGCCCAGGTTGGCCTCCGCCTGCGCCGCCTGGCCGCGCTGCAGGAAAGTGCGGGCGTTGTCCGCAAAGGCGCGGATGGCCGCCAGCGGCTGGTTCAGCTCATGCGTCACGCCCGCCGCCATCTGGCCCAGCATGGCCAGCTTGCCCGCCTGGACCAGTTCATTCTGGGTCGAGCGCAGCATCTGCTCGGCCGCTTTCAGGCGCGCGTACTTGTTCTCCAGGTCATGGTTGGTCTCGCGCAGCTGCTGCGTGCGTTCAACGATGCGGCTATCCAGCTCGCGCGCCGCCTGCTGCAAGGCCTGGCGCGACTCCTTGCGCTCCTCCAGCCTGCGCCGGCGCTGGTGCAGCGCCCACCACGACGCGGCCGCGCAGGACAGCAACAGCACGGCCGCCAGCGCCCACTGCAAGCCCGCGCGCGCCACCCGCGCCTGCGACGGAAACAGCATCAGCTGCCAGCCCAGGCGGCCCACCGGCCGCGCCGCGAACTGTCCCGGATGCGCGGGCAGCGGCGCCACCGTCTGCCCCATATACTGCTGCGTGTGCGCCAGCTCCTGCGTGGTGGCCGCGCTGAGCGGCTGCAGGCTGCGGTAGCGCCATTGCGGCTGGTTGCTGAGGAAAATCACGCCGTGCCGGTCCGCCAGCGCAATGGCGTGCTCGCTGCTGCGCCAGGTCTGCTCAAAGTCCGCCAGACTGATCTTGGCCACCACCACGCCCGCCACCGGCCCGCCTGCCGTGCCGTTGCGGTACACCGGCTGCGCGATGAAATAGCCCGCCTCGCTGGTGCTGGTGCCGATGCCGTAGAACAGTCCCGCGCGGCCATGCAGCGCCTCGTTGAAGTAGGGACGGTAGGAGAAGTTCTTGCCGACGAAGCCGAGCGGCTGGTCCCAGTTGCTCGCGCCCAGCGTGAGGCCGGTGCGGTCCATCATGTAGATGGCGCCGACCTTGGCTTGTTGCTGGATGGTTTGCAGGGATTGATTCAGGCGCGCGATGGTGGGCGCGTCGTCGGTATGGGCCAGGGCCTGGATCAGGTCCGGCTGGAAGCCCAGCACGAAGGGCAGGGTTTCATACTTCTCCATGGCCGACTGCAGATCCGGCGCCAGCAGCTCCAGCTGGCGCCGGCCCTGCTCCATCAGATCCGCCTGCGCGCGCAGCGTACCGGTCCACCAGGCCGCCGCGACAACCCCGGCAGTCCCCAGAAAGACCAGTACCCTGAACAGTTTTGCGCGCATGGTGCGATTTTACATCGGGGTCAGTTCTGTCATCACGTCATGCCGGCAGGCATGACGTGATGACAGAACTGACCCCGAAGGTTTAGTCGACGGCGGCCATGCGCATTTCGTCGTTGTGGTGGCGCTGCTGCTCTTCCATCACCAGCATGCCGAGTTCGCGCTTGAGGGCGTTGAATTCGGCGGCGGAGGGGTCGCGCAGGCGCGGCAGGTCGACCATGATGTCGCGCTTGACGGTGCCGGGACGGTAGGTCATCACCACGATGCGGTCGGCCATGTAGATCGCTTCTTCGATGCTGTGGGTGACGAAGATGATGGTCTTTTTCAGCTCGGCCCAGATGCGCAGCAGCTCGTCCTGCAGGTTGCGGCGCGTGAGGGCGTCCAGCGCGCCGAACGGCTCGTCCATCAGCATGATGGGCGAGTCCAGCGCGAGCACGCGGGCGATCGCCACCCGCTGGCGCATGCCGCCCGACAGGTCTTTGGGGAAGCGGTGGCGGAAGTCGCTCAGCGAGAGCATGTCGAGCAGCTTGGCCACCGTCTGGTTGATCTCGCCCTGGGACATGCCTTTGATTTCGAGGCCGAAGGCGATGTTCTTTTCCACCGTCATCCACGGGAACAGCGCGTATTCCTGGAACACCATGCCACGCTCGGGGCCGGGACCGGTCACGATGCGGCTGTCGGCCGTGATCTCGCCGCTGGACGGCGGCGAAAAGCCTGCGATGGCGTTGAGCAGCGTGGACTTGCCGCAGCCCGATGGTCCCAGCAGGCAGACGAACTGGCCCTGCGGGATTTCCAGGTTGATGTCCTTGAGCGCCACCACTTCGCGGTCGCTGCTCTTGAAGACCTTGTTTACGCCGCGCACGGTGATGTGGCTGAAGTTCTTTTCCATTTTGCTCATCTCAGTTCTCCAGGCCACGGTGCCAGCGCAGCAGGTGGTTGTTCAGTTTGTTCATGCCGATGTCGATGAAGAGTCCCAGCAGGCCGATGCTGATCATGCCGGCGATGATTTTGTCGGACCAGAAGTATTCGCGCGCTTCCAGGATGCGGAAGCCCAGGCCGTTGTTCACGGCGATCATCTCGGAGACGATCACCACGATGAAGGCGGTGCCGATGCCGATCCGCACGCCGGACAGGATGTAGGGCACGGCCGCCGGCAGCATCACGCGGATGAACATGGTGCGCTGGTTCACGCCCAGGTTGCGCGCGGCGCGGATGTAGATGCCGTCCACCTGGCGCACGCCGGCGATGGTGTTCATCAGCACCGGGAAGAAGGCGCCGATGGCGATCAGGAACACGGCCGGCGCGTTGCCCAGGCCGAACCACAGGATCGACAGCGGAATGTAGGCGATCGGCGGAATGGGGCGCAGCAGCTGCATCAATGGGTTGAACCAGGCGTAGGCGCGCTGGCTCGATCCCATCATGAGGCCCAGCGGCAGCGCCAGGCCGGCGCCGATCGCGAAGCCGACCAGCACGCGGTACATGCTGCCCAGCGTGTCGAGCCACAGCTCGCCCGATACGGCCCAGGCCAGCCAGGAGCCGGCGGCCGAATCGTAGGCGGTGAGCGGCAGCGCGTATTCAAGCAGTTTCTGCACCACCGCCACCGGCGACGGCAGCACTTGCGGATTGACCCAGCCCAGCATGGCGCTGGCCTGCCACAGCAGCACGACAACGGCGGGCACCACCAGTCCGGTGCCGATTTCCCGCCAATTCATTTTTTTCATGGTGTCCCCGCTTTACTTGATGTTCAGGCTTTTCTTCGCTTCGTCCAGCAGGTCGGTCTTCACCCACTCGCTGGCCACCGGCGCTTTGCGCATCTTGCCCACGCCGGTCTTGGCCATCACGTCCGTGGTGATCTGGATGTGCTGGGCGGTCACGTCATAGGTGTAGGGCGAGTTGCTGATGGCGTCCTGGAAGTCGTCGGCCGTGATCTGGCTCTTGAAGATCACTTCGCGCACGTACTTCTCGGCGGTCGGCTTGCTGTCGATGAAGGTCTTGGTGGCCTGCACGAAGCAGTTCATGAATTTGGCGGCGGTGGCGCGGCGCTCCTTGTAGAACTTCTCGCTCATCACCATGGTGCGCACCGGCTCGCCGATCGGCGTGTCGTATGGCTTCATCACTTCCACGCCGAAGCCCTTGTTGATGGCCTGCGACGATTGCGGTTCCGATTGCATGATGGCGTCCAGGTTCTTGCCGAGCAGGGCCTGGTTCAGGTCCGCGAAGGCCAGGAAGATCAACTGCACGTCCTTGCCCGGCTGGTCGGAGAAGGTGATGCCGGCCTGCTGCAGCTCTGCCGCCAGCAGCACTTCGTGGATGCCGCCGCGCGTGACGCCGACCTTTTTGCCTTTCAGGTCCTTGATGGATTTGATGCCGCTGTCCGGGCGCGCAACCAGGCGCGCGCCGCCCTTGGCGAAGCCTGCCACCACGTAGATCGGGGCGCCGTTGGCGCGGCCCTGGATAGCCGCTTCGGAGGCGGTGGCGCCCACGTCCAGCTCACCGGCCAGGATGGCCTGCATCACGTCCGGGCCTTTGGCGAAGGTGTGCTCTTCGACCTTGATGCCGCATTTGGGCGCGATCTCTTTGATGTACGACACGGCGCCGTAGTGCGCGAATTTGAGGTTGCCGAGGCGGACCACTTCCTGCGCGCTGGCGGAGGTGGCGGCGAATGCGGCTGCGATGGCGATAGCGAGGGGAATGGTGCGGGTGATGCTCATGCTCGTCTCCTAAGCGGGTTTGTTGTGAGGAGCTATTGAGCAGATTTCGTGCCAAGCAGTCCTGAAAAGGCAAGTGCTTGATTTGATTCGTTTGGTGCGCTGCGGCAGAGTGGCGGGGAGGGGAGGGGAGCGGCGGAAATCCGGAATTACCGCCGGGCTTGTGCGGATTTCCGCCTCAATGGCGGGTTACGCGGGCATGGCCCGCTAACCCGCCCTACGCGGTTACGCTGGCTTTGGGGTGGACGTCTGCGGGGCCGTCGTGGTGCCGTAGCAGAGATTCGGATCTGGCTCGGGGCGGTAGTTGTCCACCATGCGGTAGCGCGTGGCGTACCAGGCGAAGATGGCCGCCGCCAGTCCCGCGAAGGCGGCGAAGAAGTACATCTGGAAGGCCATCACGGAGAAGCCCGTGCTGGCGATGTAGGCCGATACCGCTTCGTTCTTCACGCTGGAGTTCAGTATCAGCACCCACAGGTTGCCGACGGTGACCGCCAGGTACCACAGCGACATGATGGCGCCCTTCATCGAGGACGGCGCCTGGCTGTAGGCGAATTCCAGGCCGGTGGCCGACACCAGCACTTCACCGAAGGTCAGCAGCGCGTAAGGCAGGATCTGCCACGCCATGGACACCGGCGTGCCGCCGTCCATCACCACCTGGATGGTGCCGATCACCACCCACGACAGCGCGGAGAAGAAGATGCCGGCGCCCATGCGGCGCAGGGCGGTCGGTTCGATGCCGATCGCGCGCAGGATGGGCAGCAGGGCCAGGTTGTTGAAGGGGATCAGCAGCATCACCAGCAGCGGATTGAGCGCCTGCATCTGCGCCGGCACGAAGCTGAAGCTCCAGCCCAGCAGCTCGTAGGTCGGGTGGGTCATGTCGTTGGCCTGCACGATCCAGGTGGATGCCTTCTGGTCGAACAGGGACCAGAACGGCGTCACCAGCGCGAACACGATGAAGATGCGCAGCACGGCGCGCACGCCGTCCACGCCTTCGTCGCTATGCTTGCCGCGCGCGCGCTCCAGCTGCATGGAGGTGCCGATGCCGCCGAAGGCCAGCAGCAGCACCAGCGCGGTACAGGCTGCGATCACGAAGCCCCACTTGGGCGTCATGGCCAGCGAGCCCAGTGCGCCGATCACGCCGATGACGGCGAAGTGCAGGCCCACGCGCGACTTGCCCGGCGCGGTGCTGAGCAGGGCGGTTTTCGCCACGTTCATGAAGGAGTTGGGATTCGGCGCGGCCGGCGGCACGTGCACGTATTTTTTGCGGCCCAGCCACAGCACGAAGGTGGCCACGAACATCAGGATGCCAGGAATGCCGAAGGCCACGGCGCCGCCGTAGTCGCGCAGGAAGATGGGCATCAGCAGCGAGGCGAAGAAGGAGCCGAAGTTGATGCTCCAGTAGAAGGCGTCGAACACCACCTTGGCGCGGTTCTTGTTGGTCTGGTCGAACTGGTCGCCCACAAAGGAGGCCACCAGCGGCTTGATGCCGCCCGAGCCGAAGGCGATCAGCGCCAGGCCCAGATAGAAGCCTTCCAGGTTTTTCTCGAACACCGCAAGACAGGCGTGGCCCGCGCAGTAGATCAGGCTGAACCAGAACACCGTGTTGTATTTGCCGAAGAAGCGGTCGGCCAGCCAGCCGCCCAGCAGCGGGAAGAAGTACACGCCGATCACGAAGGTGTGGAACACGTGCTTCGCTTCGCTGGGGCGGTCGGCCAGCGGAATGAACAGCAGCAGGGTGCTGATCAGGAATGGGGTGAGGATGTTGCGCATGCCGTAGAAGCTGAAGCGTTCGCAGGCTTCGTTGGCGATGATGTAGGGGATTTGTCGCGGCAGTGGCCCGTTGCCCTGCTGCGCTGCGGATTGTGTCATTGGTTCTCCCTGTTGGTCTTTGCGGGATGCTATGCCGAACCGGCTGCGCTTGGCAACTGGTATATGCAAGTTGCTGCACGGTAAATAACGGTGGGTAAATTGTAGTTTGACTACTCTTCGAGTTTGACGTGAAAACGTTATGTC
Source organism: Pseudoduganella aquatica (assembly GCF_020865585.1). NCBI lineage: Bacteria > Pseudomonadati > Pseudomonadota > Betaproteobacteria > Burkholderiales > Oxalobacteraceae > Pseudoduganella > Pseudoduganella aquatica. Next base: position 5,784,991 of record NZ_CP086370.1, on the reverse strand, counting down.
ATTGATTTTAAAGTGTATTGTTCAATTTAATGCGCGTAGTTCGTGATTGAAAAAAACAAATACATCATGTATATTCTCTACAAACTCCCTCTATGGATACCGACATGAGCAAAGAATTGTCTCCGAACTGGTGGCGCGAAGCGATCATCTACCAGGTTTATCCGCGCAGTTTCAAAGACAGCAACGGCGATGGCGTGGGCGATCTGCCCGGCATTACCGCCAAGCTGGATTACATCGCCCAGCTGGGCGTGGACATCGTCTGGATCTCGCCCTTCTTCAAGTCGCCGATGAAGGACTTCGGCTACGACATTTCCGACTACTGCGACGTCGATCCCCTGTTCGGCACCCTGGCGGACTTCGATGCGCTGATCGCCAAGGCGCACAGCCTGGGCCTGAAAATCATGATCGACCAGGTGATGTCGCACACGGCCGAAGACCATCCGTGGTTCGCCGAGAGCCGCAAGAGCCGCGACAATCCCAAGGCCGACTGGTACGTCTGGTCCGACCCGGCGCCGGACGGCTGCCCGCCCAACAACTGGATGTCGGTGTTCGGCGGCTCGTCCTGGCAGTGGGACTCGCGCCGCAAGCAGTACTACATGCACAACTTCCTGGTCAGCCAGCCGGACCTGAACTTCCATAACCCGGAAGTGCAGCAGGCGCACCTGGACGCGCTGCGCTTCTGGCTGGAGCGCGGCGTGGACGGCGTGCGCATGGACGCCTGCAATTTCCACTTCCACGACCGTACGCTGCGCAGCAATCCGCCGGCGCTGGTGCGCGACACCTCCACCGTCACGGACGTGAACCCATACGGCATGCAGGCCCACATCCACGACAAGACCCAGCCTGAGAACGTGGCCTTCCTGAAGAAGCTGCGCGTGCTGCTGGACGAATACGGCGCCGTCGCCATCGGCGAAGTGGGCGCGGACGATTCGCTGGCCGTCATGGCCGAATACACCGAAGGCGGCGACAAGCTGCACATGGCCTATAGTTTCAACCTGCTCACGCCGGTGTGCTCGGCCAAGCATATCCGCTCGCAGGTGGAGCAGTTCGGCGCGCGCGTGAAGGATGGCTGGGCCTCCTGGTCGGTGGGCAACCACGATTCCATCCGCGTGATGACGCGCTGGGGCGGCGAGAACCCGTCGCCGGAAATGGCCAAGCTGGTGCTGGCCATGCAGCTGTCGCTCAAAGGCACGCCTTGCCTGTACCAGGGCGACGAGCTGGCCTTCACCGAGGCGGACGTGCCTTACGAACTGCTGCAGGACCCTTACGGCATCACCTTCTGGCCCGAGTTCAAGGGCCGCGACGGCTGCCGCACGCCTATCGCTTGGAACAAGGACGCCAACGGCGGCTTCACCAGCGGCAAGCCGTGGCTGCCGGTGGATGAGAAGCACATCGCCCGCGCCGCTTCGGTGCAGGAAGCCGACGCCGCTTCGCCGCTGGCGTTTGCGCGCAAGATCATCGCCTGGCGCCGCACCATGCCGCAGCTCACGCGCGGCGACGTCGTCTTCTTCGACGCGCCGGAGCCGGTGCTGGCTTTGCGCCGCGACCTGGCGGGCGAGCGCAGCGTGCTGGCCGTGTTCAATCTGGGCAAGGAGCCGTTGACGTTTGCGCTGCCGCAGGCGGCAGGCGCGGAGACGATCGGCGCGCCGGGGCTGCCGGGCGCGATGGCGGCCGACGGCACGGCGACGCTGCCGGCTTACGGCGCCTGGTTCGGCTACGCCGCCTGAGGAATCCGGGGTCAGACCCGTCGGGTCTGACCCCGGCCTTTCGGTTTAGGGTCCAACGCATCGCATATTTCGGGTATCCTTGCCGCCTTCACGGGCGTTATATTCCCAACAAAATAAAATCGACGATGAGACTAGCTGAAGTTGACCAAAAATCCAGCCGCACCGCTTTCGCGGACGGTCCGCGCCTGCTGGCCGATATCGGCGCCACGCACGCGCGCTTTGCGCTGCAGACCGGCCCGTCCGAGTTCCGCGCCGTGCGCGTGCTCAAGTGCGACGACTTCACCGGCATCGTGCCGCTGCTGCGCACCTATCTGTCCGACCACGCCGACATCACGCTGAACCACGCGGCCCTGGCCGTGGCCAACCCGGTCAGCGGCGACTACGTGCGCATGACCAACCGCGACTGGGAATTCTCCACCGACGAAGTGCGTCGCGCGCTGGGCCTGCACACGCTGCTGGTGGTGAACGACTTTACCGCGCTGGCCATGTCGCTGCCCGGCCTCAAGCCGGCGGACCTGATGCAGGTGGGCGACGGCGCCCCGGCCAGCAACTCCGTGATCGGCGTGCTGGGGCCGGGCACCGGCCTGGGCGTGTCCGGCGTGATTCCGACGGTGGACGGTTTCGTCACCCTCGGCTCGGAAGGCGGCCACACCAACTTCGCGCCCGCCGACGAGCGCGAATACGCCATCCTGCAGTACGCATGGCAGACCTGGCCGCACGTCTCCACCGAGCGCCTGATTTCCGGCCCCGGCATGGAGATCATCTACCGCGCCATCGCCAAGCGCAACGGCCGCAACGTGAAAGACCTGAACGCGCAGGAGATCATGGCCGGCGCGCTGACCGACAAAGACCCGCTGTGCATGGAAGTGCTGGAGTGCTTCTGCGCCATGCTGGGCGGCGCCAGCGCCAACCTGGCGGTGACGCTGGGCGCTTTCGGCGGCATCTTCATCGGCGGCGGCATCGTGCCGCGCATGGGCGAGTGGTTCGCCTCGTCGCCGTTCCGTGCGCGCTTCGAGGCCAAGGGCCGCTTCACCACGTATCTGTCCGAGATTCCCACCTACGTCATCACCACGCCGAATCCGGCGTTCTACGGCGTGGCGACGATACTGTCCGAACACCTGCGCGGACGCAGCGGCGCCAACACGCTGATGGAACGCGTGCAGCATCTGCAGCATGAGCTGACCCCGGCCGAGCAGCGCGTGGCCGCGCTGGTGCTGGAGCAGCCGCGCCTGGTGCTGAACGAGCCGATCGCCGACATCGCGCGCCTGGCCGAAGTGAGCCAGCCGACCGTGATCCGCTTCTGCCGCTCGCTGGGCTTCTCCGGCCTGGCCGACTTCAAGCTGAAGTTCGCCAGCAGCCTGACCGGCGCCATCCCTGTGCGCCATAGCCAGGTGCGCGTGTCCGACAGCACGCACGACCTGAGCGCCAAGGTGATCGACAACACCGTGTCCGCCATCCTGAAATTCCGCGACCAGCTGGACGTGCGTTCGCTGGACAAGGCCATCGCGCTGGTGGCCAAGGCCAAGCGCATCGAGTTCTTCGCGATGGGGAATTCGCGCGTGGTGGCGCTGGACGGCCAGCACAAATTCTTCCGCTTCCGCATTCCTACCGCAGCCTATGGCGACTCGCATTTGTTCGTGCTGGCCGCCGGTTTGCTGAAGGCGGGCGACGTGGTGATCGCCATCTCCAATTCCGGCAAGCTGCCGGAGCTGCTGGACGCGGTGGACGCGGCGCGCGCGGCCGGTGCGGACGTTATCGCCATCACCAGCAGCCAGTCGCCGCTGGCCAAGCGCGCCTCGGTGTGCCTGGCGGTGGACCACTCGGAGGACAGCACGACCTTCCTGTCCATGATCTCGCGCATTTTGCAGCTGCTGCTGATCGACATTCTGTCGGTGGGCATTTCGGTGGACGCGCAGAACGCGGAGCTGGTGCTGGAACGCAAAGCGGGCGAGGGCGTGGAGGCCGACAGCCGCCGCCTGCTGATTTCCCACCTGGACAGCTGATATGAAAATCTACGCCGCCGCCCTGGCCTTGGCGCTTGCCCTGCCGGGCGCCGCGCAGGCCGCAGAGGCCTGCACCTTCCAGCCGCCGTCCCCGGCGCTGCAGGCGCAGGCCTATCCGCAGCAGACCTTTGTGCGCAAGAAGAACAACGGCGCCGCCGAATCCGCGCAGGTGGAGAAGGACGTGCGGCTGGAGATCCTGCATTCGCAGTGCGTGGACACGCTGGTGACGGAATATACGCTGGTGCTGCCGCGTCCCGCCGGCGCGCATGATTTGAACTACTGGCTGGACTTTGCTGCGGCGGAAATGCAGCGCCTGAAAACCAGCAAGGCGGCGCGCGACGTGCCCGGCCTGCTGGCCTTCCTGAAAAAAGCCCACGGGCTGAAACCGGCGGCGGGCAAACTGGCCATCTGCAAGGACGGCACCGCGCCGGTGGATGGCGAATGCGATTTCGAAAGCCTGGGCGGCTATATTTTCAAGGTGGACGCCACGCGCAACGCGGTGCGCATCACCATCACCGACTACGCCAGCGCGTAATTACTCGCTGGCCTGGCGCACCACCAGGTCCAGCAGCGTTTGCGCGCTCTGGATGGCGGAGGACGCGCGCGCATCCTTGGCCAGCACTTCAAACGTCCCCTGCGTGAAATACAGCCCGTCCGACGCCAGGAAGCCGATGCGCAGATGGCCCGGACCCGGCGGCGGCATGCGGCCGCCCTTGGCCGGCGTGGCCTGGCGCAGCGCCGGCTTGGCCGTCTCCACCAGCGCCTTGGCGCTGTCCGCCACCGCGTCCGGCGCGCCTTCAAATACCGCGAATTTGCCGGTCTGGTTGATGTAGCGCACGGTGCCGTCCGCGTAGGCGGCCAGCACGTCCAGGCCCTCGTCAAGGGGCACTTCCACGATTACACCCAGCAGCTCGTGCGCGGGTACGGCATGGCCGTTCTCGCGCAGCCAGTTGCAGGCCAGGATGCGCACGCGGCTTTCCTCGTCGCTGTCCTCGGCGATGGTGCGCACCACGGCGGCGTCGGCCTGTTCGCCGAACAGCGCCGTTTCCGTACCTTGCGGCTGGTACAGCGAGGATTCGTCGCAGAACAGCAGGTTGTAAATCAGATTGAGTTCGTCCTGCTTGTAGGGCGCACTGGGGGCAGCGGGGCCGGCTGGCGTCGCTGAAGCTTTTTTGCCAAAGAGGGCGAGTAGTTTCTTGAACATGGACGTGGACAACGGGACAGAGCTTGCATGATACGGCAATGCGCGAAAGCGGGTGGCACAAAAAAATCTTGAAATCCTGAAAAAACAGGTTAAGATATATCTTACTTCGATATATCTTATGGAGATTCCCATGTTCCACTTTTTCAAAGGCCATCATCGTTTCCACCCGCATATGCACGGCCACGGCCACCATCGCGGCGGCGGCGGGCGCGGTCCCAAGATGTTCGACTCGGGCGCCATGCGCTACGTGGTGCTGCAGCTGATTGCGGAAAAACCGCGCCACGGCTACGAGATTATCAAGGAGCTGGAGCAGCGCACCGGCGGCAGCTACACCCCCAGCCCGGGCGCGATCTACCCGCTGATGGCAATGCTGTACGATATGGGCCATGTGTCCATCAGCCATGACGGCGCCAAGAAGCTGCACACGGTCACGCCGGAAGGCCAGGCCTTCCTGGACGAGAACCGCCAGATGGTGGACGCCATGATGGCGCGCCTGAGCGAGCCGGCCGAGGCGGGCGGCGACCTGCGCTCGCTGATGCATGCGCTGAAGGAAGCGGTCATCACGCGCGCCCGCGACGGCGCGCCGAACGAAACCCGGCTGCAGCACATCCGCGCCATCCTGCGCAACGCCGCCAACGAGATCAATCAGCTGGACTGAAGGGAGCGCCTATGGCAACTGTTACACCCGTCTCGCCGGCCCGCGAACGCCTGATTTTGTGGCTGCTGGCGCTGACGCAATTCACCGTCATCATGGACTTCATGGTGATGATGCCGCTCGCTCCGCAGCTGATGCAGGCCTTCGGCAAAACGCCGGCGGCCGTGTCGGGCGCGGTCTCGGTCTATTCCTGGTGCGCCGGCCTGTCCGGCCTGCTGGCCATGACCTATATCGACCGCTTTGACCGCAAGCGCCTGCTGCTGGCGATGTTCTTCCTGTTCACCTTGTCCAACCTGGCTTGTGCGATGGCGCCCAATTTCCATGTGCTGGTGCTGTCGCGCGCCTTTGCCGGCGTGACAGGCGGCGTGCTCGGTTCGATCTGCATGGCCATCATCGGCGACCTGGTGCCGCCCGAGCGGCGCGGCGCGGCCACCGGCATTGTCATGACCTCGTTCAGCCTGGCCGCCATAGCCGGCGTGCCGGCGGGCGTGATGATGTCGGCGCATTTCGGCTGGCAGTCCGCCTTTTATCTGCTGGTGGGGCTCTCGCTGCTGATCTGGGGCGTGGCGCTGCGCGCGCTGCCGTCCATGACCTCGCACCTGAAGGCGCAGCCGGTGCCGGTGGCGCGCATCCTGCCCGAGCTGCTCGCCATGTTCCGCGTGCCGGCGCACCTGAAGGCCTTCGCGCTGAGCGGCATGACCATGATGTCCGGCATGCTGGTGATACCCTTTATTTCGCCGGTGCTGGTGGCCAATTACGGCGTGCAGCCGGCGGAGATCACGTGGATTTATCTGGCCGGCGGGCTGGCCACGCTGTTCAGCGCGCGCAATATCGGCGCCTGGGCGGACAGGGCGGGCAAGCAGCGCGTGTTCCGCTACGTGGCCGGCTTTTCCATCGTGCCGCTGATGCTGATCACGCACCTGCCGCACGTGCCGCTGATCGGCCTGGTGCTGATGTTCCCGTTCTTTATGACGGCGCTGTCGGGCCGCACCGTGCCGCTGCAAGCCCTGATGACCACGGTGCCCGAGCCGTCGCGGCGCGGCGCCTTCCTGAGCGCCAACTCGGCGGTGCAGCAGATGGGGACAGGGCTGGGCGCCTTCGTCGGCGGCCTGTGGCTCAGCACCGGCGCCGGCGGGCAGATAGAAGGCTACGGCTACAACGGCTGGCTGGCAGCCGCGCTGACGCTGGGCGCGATATTGTGGATAGGCCGCGTTCAAAGTGCGGCGGTTGCAGCGCCCGCCACAGTGCGCTCAGCCGCATAACAGTGCGTTTGCGGCGCGTTCCGGCATATTGCATCGCGTGGTGTCGCGTCATGTTGCGTAGGGCGGGTTAGGCGGCACGCCGTAACCCGCCAGCGTCACTCGCCCGGCCCGCTGCGCTGCAGCGGCTTCTTGTCCTTGCGCCACTGCTCCAGCGTGAGCGCCTCGCCGGACACGTCGTCATCCACCAGGATTTCGCCGTCCGACTGCGCCACCAGGAAGCTCTCCCAGCGCTGGGCCGCGTCGCTGCTGTTCTCGACAAAGCTCAGCTGGTAATACTGTTTTCCCTTCACGGCGCGCAGCTGCGCGTCGTACTCCATCAGCGCGCCATGCGCCTTCCCGTTCGACGACTTCTCGATCCGGTCCGCCCAGGCCTTCAGTTCAGGCAGCGCCATCAGCGCCGCCACCGCCTGCTCGCGGCTCAGCGCGCCCTTTGCGGCGGGAGCCTGCGCCCCGGCCATGCCGCCTTGCAGCGCCACCGCGCCCGCGCTTGCCACCGTGGCCACCTGTGCGCGTGGCTGGGCCTCATGGCGCACGGTGTACACGTAATAGGAGCCCAGGGCAGCCGCAAGCAGCCCGGCCAGCGCCCCGGCAATCGCAGCGGTTTTCGAGTTTGGGGAGCGCGGAGCCATCGGATGCCAGCCTTGTCATAGAGAGAGGAAAGTTGCGGCCATACTAAACCAAAGGGTCACCAGCGGCAACCAGACCCTTTGCTCCGCCGCAAAAGCTTAACTCGTTATGTACTCAGTCAGGGACAGGTGAAAGGAGGGTATGATTTCTTCAGAAAGCAGGAGGGATGGACAATGCAATCATGCGAAATCAAGGTGGTACGGCGTGGTGATTTGGCTGCAATCAGTCATTTGACGGTCATGCCGACGGTTTGCCCGGTGGCGTTTCAAAACCCTGCGGCCTCGTCCGAGATCGACTTGTTGGCCAAGGCCAGTCTCGCAGTCGGAACCGAATCGTTCGCCCTGTACGGCCCCCACGCAGACGCGCTGGAAGATGACATCGACTTTGTTCTGGAGCAGGGCGAACCCTCCTGGTTGAACATTTCGACGACGTCACATCAGGGAGAATCGCCGCAGGATGTGGCGCAGTTCGTTTTGCATGCGGCACATCCTGGAGACGAGCCATTCCGCTGCTTGCTTGTATTGGATGATCAGCTTGCCGCAGCGGAAGCGCTCATGTACGAACTGGTGTAAGGGATTGCAAAAAAGCCCGCAAGGCGCGAACCTTGCGGGCTTTTTTTTAGCGATGAACCGGTGCGGTTCGGCGCGGAACGGCTATTACATCATGCCGTCCATGCCGCCCATGCCACCCATACCGCCCATGCCACCCATACCGCCGGCTGGCTTGTCTTCGGTGATTTCAGCCACCATGCAGTCGGTGGTCAGCATCAGGCCAGCGATCGACGCTGCGTTTTGCAGTGCCGAACGGGTCACTTTGGCTGGGTCCAGAACGCCCATTTCAACCATGTCGCCGTAGGTGCCGTTGGCGGCGTTGTAGCCGTGGTTGCCCGAACCGGCCAACACTGCTGCAACGACGACCGATGCTTCCTCGCCGGCGTTCTGCACGATCATGCGCAGCGGCTCTTCCATCGCGCGCAGAACGATCTTGATGCCAGCTTCCTGGTCAGGATTGTCGCCTTTGACGGTCAGTTGCGAGCGGGCGCGCAGCAGGGCTACGCCGCCGCCTGGCACGATGCCTTCTTCAACCGCAGCGCGGGTGGCGTGCAGTGCATCTTCCACGCGGGCTTTTTTCTCTTTCATTTCAACTTCGGTGGCTGCACCGACTTTGATCACGGCAACGCCGCCAGCCAGCTTGGCTACGCGCTCTTGCAGTTTTTCACGGTCGTAGTCCGAGGTCGCTTCTTCGATCTGCACGCGGATCTGCTTGACGCGCGCTTCGATGTTGGAACCGTCGCCGGCGCCATCGATCACGATGGTGTTTTCCTTGCCCACTTCGATACGCTTGGCCTGGCCCAGTTCCGCCAGGGTGATTTTTTCCAGGGTCAGGCCGATTTCTTCAGCAACCACCTGGCCGCCGGTCAGGACAGCGATGTCTTCCAGCATGGCTTTGCGGCGGTCGCCGAAGCCTGGGGCTTTCACTGCGCAGGTTTTCAGGATGCCGCGGATGTTGTTCACAACCAGGGTGGCCAGCGCTTCGCCTTCGATGTCTTCTGCGATGATCAGCAGCGGACGGCCAGCTTTGGCAACTTGTTCCAGTACCGGCAGCAGGTCACGGATGTTGGAGATTTTCTTGTCGCACAGCAGGACGAATGGATTGTCCAGGATGGCAACTTGCTTCTCTTGGTTGTTGATGAAGTATGGCGACAGGTAGCCGCGGTCGAACTGCATACCTTCCACGATGTCCAGCTCGTCGTTCAGCGACTTGCCGTCTTCCACGGTGATCACGCCTTCTTTGCCCACTTTTTCCATCGCTTCAGCGATGCGCTCGCCGATCGAGTAGTCGGAGTTGGCCGAGATCGCGCCAACCTGGGCGATTTCCTTGGTGGTGGTGCATGGACGGGCCAGGATGGCGATCTGCTCGACGGTGGCAGCCACTGCCTTGTCGATGCCGCGCTTCAGGTCCATCGGGTTCATGCCGGCGGCTACGAACTTCATGCCTTCGCGCACGATGGCCTGGGCCAGCACGGTCGCGGTGGTGGTGCCGTCGCCGGCGTTGTCGCTGGTCTTGGAAGCAACTTCCTTGACCATTTGCGCGCCCATGTTCTGCAGCTTGTCTTTCAGTTCGATTTCTTTGGCGACCGATACGCCGTCCTTGGTAACGGTAGGGGCGCCGAAGGAGCGCTCCAGCACCACGTTACGGCCCTTAGGACCCAGGGTTACTTTGACTGCGTTGGCGAGGATGTTCACGCCTTCAACCATCTTGGCGCGCGCTGCGTCGCCGAATACTACGTCTTTAGCTGCCATGTTCGAATTCTCCTGTGATTACTTGTTAACAACGGCCATGATGTCTTCTTCGCGCATCACCAGCAGCTCGTCGCCGTCGACTTTGACAGCTTGGCCGGAGTATTTGCCGAACAGAACGCGGTCGCCCACTTTCACTTCCAGCGGACGCACTTTGCCGTCGTCCAGCACTTTGCCATTGCCCACAGCCAGGACTTCGCCCTGGTCTGGTTTTTCGGCGGCTGCGTCAGGAATGATCAGGCCGGATGCGGTTTTGGTTTCCTGGTCGAGACGTTTGACGATGACGCGATCGTGCAAAGGGCGAAGGTTCATACAAAACTCCTTTATCAATGGTTGTCGTGCTGAGAGGCTGCGGCCAGAACATTTCTGCAGCGCAACCTCGGTATCCTTGTTAGCACTCTCGGCTAACGAGTGCCAATTATAGGGACGCTTATGCCCTATTTCAAGGCGGGCATGAACTTATTTGATTAATCGCCGGCCACAGCGCCACTGTTTGCGCCAGATCAAGGTCGATCAGATGGTGCAAAAGGCAAGCTTTCAAATAAATCAATGCGGCTTATACTAAGGACGGTGACTCAACCATTCGACGCGACCGTCGACGCTTGAGGCCTATCTGACCGGAACGCTGCGGCGCCGCGAGCGCTTGGTTTGCCAGTGGTAAGGCGCGGAGCTTTGCGGCGGGATGGCTCGTCTTCATAAGGAGAAAAAGATGAAAGCGGTGATCTGCTTGGCGGTGCTGATGGTCTTCCTGGCTGGATGTGGCGTGAAGGGCGGCGGTGAGTATGTCGGTAGGTGGGTGAACGTGCAGTACGACGATTATCGCCTCAACATCGAGCGCAACGGCGAAGGATTTATGGTGCGCGACTCTCACCCAAGTCCTGCCACTGGCAAGCCGGAAACGAAGTACATTCCCGCGACTTACAAAGAGGGGCAGCTTTTAATCGCGACCGATTTCGGCAACGTGGCGCTGGCCATTGATAAGGCATCCGGCCATCTCACGAACGGCAAGACGGAATACAGGAAAGTGCCGTGACCAAGCCGATCATCTGGCACGGTGCCCTGCGGTAGCGCATAGCCTTCCCGCTGCAGGCGCAGTTCGTCCTGGACGGCGGCGCGCGGTTCGGCCGCCGTCCATGCCGCCAGGCACATCAATATGCGGCGCGCCACGCCTGGCATCTTTCCCATCGCCCGAGGACTCCTCCTAAATATGTGCATCATGCGCGTGTAGCTGTTGACGCGCCTTCCTTTGCCATCCTATAGTTGCGGGATGATTTCAGAATTCCAAGAACTTTCCGACAAAATCGACCAGCTCGCCGAGATGAGCCTGGCCCTGCGGCGTGAAAACGCACAGCTGCGCCAGGCCAATGCGGCCCTGGTGGCCGACAATATGGCCTGCCAGCGGCGCCTGGCCGAGGCGCACGCGCGCGTGTCGGCGCTGCTGGGAAAGATACCCGCCATTGAAGGCGCAGCGGCCGCCGCGCCGGCGCAAGAGGACGTGCAATGATACATCTGGACGTGAGCATCATGGGCCAGCCCTATCGCCTGGCGTGCAAGGAAGACGAAGAGCGCGCGCTGCGCGAAGCGGCCAGCTTCCTCGACAAGAAGATGACGGCCATCCGCGATGCCAACCGCGTCAAGGGCAACGACCGCATCGCCGTGATGGCGGCGCTGGGCATGGCGGCCGAATTCCTGTCGGCGCGTTCGCCGCAAGGACCGTTGTCGGATATGTCGGTGCTGGACATGCAGGACAAAATGGCGGCCATGAACAAGGTGCTCGACAGCGCACTGACGCCGCAAGAAATTCTGTTTTAAGTCGCGAAAGCCCTTTCCCTGGCGGCGATACAGGAGTAAACTCCGTGTCACCCTGCGGTGTTCGCGGATGCCATATATTCCTTGAACCATTTGTTTGCAACGGTCGCGGAAATTTGTTTGATGGGAGTGAGCGTCGCTAGCCCGATGAACCCGAAATTGAACTAACTGTGACCACCTGAGCCACCAGGTTCGGGATGCCGGCATAGCGGCACAGGCGGGGTTTCATTCCCAAAAGAGCGGTTGTTAGCACCTTGGTGCGCAGCCGCTTTTTTACGCCTATACCTTTTGAAGGAGCGCCATGGCTTACTGGTTGATGAAGTCCGAACCGGACGAGATGAGCATAGACGACGTGCTGGCCAGGCCGCAGTCCACGGTGCCGTGGTTCGGCGTGCGCAACTACCAGGCGCGCAACTTCATGCGCGACGGCATGCAGGTGGGCGACGGGGTGCTGTTCTATCACTCCAGCTGTCCGCAGCCGGGCATCGCCGGCATTGCCGAAGTGGCCAGCAGCGCTTATCCCGACCACACGCAGTTCGATCCCAGGAGCCACTACTACGACCCGAAGTCCAAGCCGGAGGAGCCGCGCTGGCAGATGGTGGACGTGAAGGCCGTGCGCAAGACGCGCTTGCTGCCGCTGTCCGAACTGCGCGCCAACCCCGCGCTGGAAGACATGGTGCTGCTGCAAAAAGGCAGCCGCCTGTCCATCACGCCGGTCACCCCGGCGCAATGGAAAACCATCCAGGCCCTGCTGAAATAGCTAAGCCGCCGCAGGGGCGGTGGGGACGATGTTGCGCTTGTAGGACCACAGCAGCAGCAGGATGGCGCCCACGATCATCGGCAGCGACAGCAGCTGGCCGGACGAGATGGTGAAGCCGAGGAAGTCCACTTCGTAGTCCGGCGTGCGGAAGTATTCGGTGAAGAAGCGCGCGCAGCCGTACAGCAGCGTGTACATGGCGCCCACCGCCAGGCGCGGCCGCGCATGGCGCGCAAACATCCACAGGATGGCGAACACCAGCAGCCCGTCCACCAGCGCCTGGTAGATCGGCGACGGATGGCGCGGCAGCGCGTCCACGTTGGGCCAGATCATGGCCCACGGCAGCGACGGGTCGGCTATGCGGCCCGGCAGTTCGGCGTTGATGAAGTTGCCGATGCGCCCGGCCGCGTAGCCCAGCGGCACCAGCGGCGCGATAAAGTCGTACACGTCCAGCACATTGCGCCCGGCCTTGCGCGCCCACAGCCACATGGCCAGCATCACGCCCAGGAAGCCGCCGTGGAAGGACATGCCGCCGCGCCACACGGCGAAAATCTCGAGCGGATTGTGCAGGAAAAACTCGGGACGGTAGAACAGCACCTCGCCCATGCGCCCGCCTATCACCACGCCCAGCATGCCGTAGAACAGCATGTCGTCCAGGTCCTGGTTCTTCCAGCCCAGCCGGGCAATATGCGGCTGCCTGATGCGCACCCGGCCCAGCGCCACGAACATGGCGAAGGCCAGCACATACATCAGCCCGTACCAATGGACTTTGACCGGACCTAGCGAGAAGGCGATGGGGTCGGGCAGCGGGTGTATCAGCATTGCGTGTTCTTTCTTAACAGTTCGAGGAAGCCCTGCAGCACCGGCGAGGGATTGTCGCGGCGCCAGGCCAGGCCCGTCTCCACCAGCGGTGTGGGGTCGAGCAGCGCGCGGTATTCTACCCCGGGGCGCTTCAGATTCGACACCGATTGTGGCACAAGTGCGAGGCCCATGCCAGCCGACACCAGGCTGACGATGGTCTGCATCTGGATCGCTTCCTGGCCGATCACTGGCGTGATGCCGGCCGCGCGGAACACGCCCAGCACCGCGTCGTACAGCGCCGGCGAAATCGCGCGCGGGAAGATAATCAGCGGCAGCGCGGGCAGGGCGCCCAAGGCCACCTTGCGCTTGCCGTGCAGCGCGGGCAGGCCGGCCGGTGCGGCCAGCACCAGCGGCTCCTTCAGTACAGGCAAATAGTCCAGCTCCGCGCGCGCGCGTTCGGGCAGCGGCGGGATCAGCAGGCCGGCGTCGATGCGCGCGTGCAGCAGGTCTTCCAGCTGCAGGTCCGAGGTGGCTTCCTGCAGCGCGATCTGCACCTGCGGATAGGCCGCGCGGTAGGCGCGCAGGAAGGGCGGCAGCACGCTGTAGTCGGCCGACGAGACGAAGGCCAGCGCCAGGCGCCCCACCTCGCCGCCGGCGGCGCGCTGCACCAGCTGCGGCAGCTCCTGCGCCTGCGCCAGCATGCGGCGCGCCTCCGGCAGCAGGGCCACTCCGGCCGCCGTCAGCGCCACGCCGCGCCGGCTGCGCTCGAACAGCGGCGCGCCCAGCAGCTCCTCCAGCGCCTGGATGGCCTGCGACAGCGGCGGCTGCGTCATGTGCAGGCGCTGCGCCGCGCGGCCGAAATGCAGCTCCTCGGCCACGGCGGCAAAGTAGCGCAGCTGGCGCAATTCGACATTCATATGGAATCCTATGGTATTTCGTTGCTGTGATATGCAAAGTGTATCACAGGGCGCGGAATCTAATATTTGACAGGGCAGCGCGGGGAAGGCACTCTGCTAGCACATCATAGGAGTAAAGCCATGCCCCAATACCGTTCCCGCACCACCACCCACGGCCGCAACATGGCCGGCGCCCGCGCCCTGTGGCGCGCCACCGGCATGAAAGACGGCGATTTCGACAAGCCCATCATCGCCGTGGTCAATTCCTTTACCCAGTTCGTTCCCGGCCACGTGCACCTGAAAGACCTGGGCCAGCTGGTCGCGCGCGAGATCGAAGCGTCCGGCGGTGTGGCGAAGGAATTCAACACCATCGCGGTCGATGACGGCATCGCCATGGGCCACGGCGGCATGCTGTACTCGCTGCCTTCGCGCGACCTGATCGCCGACTCGGTGGAATACATGGTCAACGCGCACTGCGCCGACGCCATGGTCTGCATCTCCAACTGCGACAAGATCACCCCCGGCATGCTGATGGCCGCCATGCGCCTGAACATCCCCGTGGTGTTCGTGTCCGGCGGCCCGATGGAAGCGGGCAAGGTGGTCAAGGTGGTCAACGGCAACCAGAAGATCATCAAGCTGGACTTGGTGGACGCCATGATCAAGGCCGGCGACAGCACCGTTTCCGACGCCGACGTGGCCGAGATCGAGCGCTCCGCCTGTCCTACCTGCGGTTCCTGCTCCGGCATGTTCACCGCCAACTCCATGAACTGCCTGACTGAAGCGCTTGGCCTGTCCCTGCCGGGCAACGGCACCATCCTGGCCACGCACTCGGACCGCAAGGAACTGTTCCTGAAAGCCGGCCGCCTGGTGGTGGAACTGGCCAAGCGCTACTACGAGCAGGACGACGCGACTGTCCTGCCGCGCTCCATCGCCACCAAGGCTGCGTTCGAGAACGCCATGGCGCTGGACGTGTCCATGGGCGGCTCCACCAACACCGTGCTGCACCTGCTGGCCGCCGCGCACGAAGCCGAAGTCGAATTCAGCATGGCCGACATCGACCGCATCTCGCGCAAAGTGCCCTGCCTGTGCAAAGTGGCGCCGATGACGGACAAGTTCCACATCGAAGACGTGCACCGCGCCGGCGGCATCGTCTCCATCCTGGGCGAACTGGCGCGCGCCGGCCTGCTCGACACCTCGGTCTACAGCATCCACGCGCCCACGCTGGGCGACGCCATCGAACGCAACGACATCAAGCGCAGCGACGACCCCGCCGTGCACCAGATGTTCCGCGCGGCGCCTGGCGGTGTGTCGACCCAGACCGCGTTCTCGCAGTCCGAGCGCTTCGCGTCGCTGGACCTGAACCGCGAAACCGGCTGCATCCGCGACAAGGCGCACGCCTACTCGCAGGACGGCGGTTTGGCCGTTTTGTACGGCAACCTGGCGGAAAAGGGCTGCATCGTGAAGACGGCCGGCGTGGACGAAAGCATCCTGAAGTTCAGCGGCAAGGCGCGCGTGTTTGAAAGCCAGGACGCGGCGGTGGAAGCCATCCTGGGCGACACCGTGCACGAAGGCGACGTGGTCATCATCCGCTACGAAGGCCCGAAAGGCGGTCCGGGCATGCAGGAGATGCTGTATCCGACCTCCTACATCAAGTCCAAGGGCCTGGGCAAAGCCTGCGCGCTGTTCACCGACGGCCGCTTCTCGGGCGGCTCGTCCGGCCTGGTGATCGGCCACGCTTCGCCGGAAGCGGCCGAAGGCGGCGCCATCGGCCTGGTGGAAGAGGGCGATATGATCGATATCGACATCCCGAACCGCACCATCAATTTGCGCATTAGCGACGCCACGCTGGCGGAGCGCCGCGCGGCCATGGAAGCCAAGGGCGCGGACGCCTGGCTGCCGGTCGACCGTGAACGCTATGTGTCGCAGGCGCTGCAGGCCTACGCGGCGCTGACCACGTCCGCCGACCGCGGCGCGGTGCGCGATTTGTCGCAGCTGAAGCGCTGAGAACGGCGGGTGACGCGGCGGTGCCGCTAACCCGCCCTTGTATTATTCCATCTGCCCCGAAAACGGAACGTCGGGGCAGAGCAACTGGATGCCGTACCCGCCCTTGGTCGCCAAGACCGTGATGTAGATTTCGCAGCAGTTGCTCTTATTCCATTAAAGATCGAACAGTATCTTTGGCCCGGCGTGCCGTGAGCCCGCATTTGCAAGGTTGATCAGGAGAAGAGTAATGTTGTGTCTTGGTATAGATGTCGCCAAATTGAAGGTCGATTGCGCACTGCGCCTGGAAACGGGCAAACACCGTGCGAAAGTTGTAGAAAACACCCAGGCTGGCTTTGCCAAACTGGAAGCGTGGCTGCAGAGTCATACGGACGGGTTGCCCCATATCTGCATGGAGGCCACTGGCGTCTATTGGGAGGCGATCGCGGAGTTCTTTGCCCGTCGGGGCTACCGCGTCAGTGTCGTCAATCCGGCCCAGATCAAGGCGTTTTCCCAGGCGCAGCTGGTGCGCACCAAGACCGACCAGGTCGACGCCAAGGTCATTGCCGAGTTCTGCGCCAAGCATGGTCCGGAAGCATGGCAGCCGCCGCCGCTGAGCGAACAGGAATTGAAAGCGATGGTGCTGCGCCTGGATGCGCTGCTGGCCATGCAGACGCAGGAAACGAACCGCCTGGACGTGGCGCGCGAATCGGTCCGGGCCGATATCGAACAGCATATTGCCTGGCTCGGCGAGCAGATTAAACAGCTGCGCAAGCGCGTACGTGATCACATCAACGACGATCCCGACATGCGCGGCAGACGCGACTTACTCGATACCATTCCCGGTGTCGGGGACAATACCATTGCGTTACTGCTGGCCTATGGCATGCATGCCGGGCGCTTCGACAACGGTCGGCAGGCTGCCGCCTTTGCAGGCCTCGATCCGCGCCAACATGAGTCCGGATCAAGCGTGAAGCAGCGGCCCCGGATGTCCAAGATCGGCCACGCGCATCTGCGCAAAAATCTGTACATGCCGGCTATGGTGGCGCTGTACCGCACCGACTGGGGGCGCCAGTTCCGCACCCGCCTACAAGCAGCAGGCAAGCCGGCCAAGCTGGTGATCGGCGCCATGATGCGCAAGCTCGTCCACGTTGCTTTCGGCGTCTTAAAATCTGGCAAACCATTCAATCAGGAGCTTCAAAACGCTTGACCGGCATAACAGTATCTACGTGCTGGACCGGTAGGGGGATCGTGCGATCCTCCTATTTTTTTTTGTTGAAGCTCTGCTTCACGCGGTCCTTGCGGCGCTGTTCGTCCACGTTGTGGGCCTTGCGCTTGTCCAGGCCCAGCATCGGCTCCAGGAACTCGAACCAGACGAAGGCGAACACCATCAGGCCGACGATCCACCACCAGGACACCTCGGCAAAGCGCCACACCTCGAAGTAGCGCAGCCCGCACAAGGCCAGTATCAATAAAATCAGCGGCATAGAAATTCTCCTTTACATCATCTTACAAAAGAAAGACCTATACCGGGGGCGATATTGTGGGCGAGGTCAACCCCGGCTATCATGCCAGCGTTGTGGAAAAGCGTTAGAATGAATGTAGTTACTTTGGAGAAAACGATGAAACGATTTCTGATGATAGGTATGGTGGCCGTTTCGGCTTTCGCTACGCAATCCGCAATGGCGAACGCAGACTTGGCCAAGGCGAAGAACTGCATGGCTTGCCACGCGGTAGCCAACAAGCTGGTCGGTCCGGCTTACAAGGATGTGGCAGCGAAATACGCCGGCCAAAAAGACGCCGAAGCCAAGCTGGTGGCCAAGGTCATGAAGGGCGGTTCCGGCGTCTGGGGCGCGATCCCGATGCCAGCCAACCCACAGGTCAGCGAGGCGGAAGCCAAGACCCTGGTGAAATGGGTCCTGGCCCAGAAATGATGAAAGGAGCCCTCGGGCTCCTTTTTTTTAGCGGACAACTTCGATCAGTTGGCGCTTGCCGTCCTTGTAGCCGTACAGGGTCAGCGAGCCGTTGTTGATGTCGCCGAACTTGTCGAAGCTGATCGGGCCGGTGATGCCCTGGTATTTGATCTTGGCCAGCACCGGCAGGTATTTGGCGGGATCGGCGGACTTGGCTTCGGCCATGGCGGCCGTCATGGCCATCACGGCGTCGTAGGCGTAGGGCGCGTAGATCTGCACTTCGGAGTTGTACTTGGCCTTGTATCGGGCCGCGAACTCGTCCAGGCCTTTGCGCTGGCTAGGCAGGATGCCGCCCGCTTCGGCGCAGGTGACCAGGCCGTCCGCGCCGCCCGACAGCTTGGGCAGCGCTTCCGTGCACACGCCGTCGCCACCCATGAAGTGGGCCTTGATGCCGAGCGCCTTCATCTGGCGCAGCAGCGCGCCGGCAATGGCGTCCATGCCGCCGAAGAACACCAGGTCCGGGTTCTTGGCGCGGATGGAGGTGAGGATGGCGGTGAAGTCGCTGGCCTTGTCGGTGGTGAATTCCTTGGCGACGATTTGCGCGCCCTTGGAGCCCTTGATGAACTCGGTGGCCACGCCCTGGCCGTAGGCGGTGCGGTCGTCGATCACGGCGATTTTCTTCGCGCCCAGCTTGCTCACCGCGTATTTGCCCAGCGTGCCGCCCAGCTTGTTGTCATTGGCGACGATGCGGAAGGCGGTGTTGAAGCCCTGGTGGGTGTAGACCGGGCTGGTGGCCGAGGCGGAGATCTGCGGGATGCCGGCGTCGTAGTAGATCTTGGAGGCGGGTATCGAGGTGCCGGAGTTCTGGTGGCCGATAATGCCGTTGATCTTTGCGTCCACCAGCTTTTGCGCCGCGGCTGTGCCCTGTTTCGGGTCGCCCGCGTCGTCTTCGGCCAGCAGCACGAACTTGACGGCTTTGCCGTTGATCTTGAAGCCTTTGGCGTTTAAATCCTCAACCGCCATGCGGGCGCCGTTCTCGTCTTCCTTGCCCAGGTGGGCCGAAGGGCCGGAAGTGGCGGCAACGTGGCCTATCTTGACGACTTCCTGGGCCGCAGCCAAGTTGGAGATGCTGCCTGTGAATGCCAGCGCGAGCGCAGCAGCGATGTACTTTATTTGCATGTTGCTATCCTTAAAATGAAAAAAGGCCGTCCAGCGCTGGACGGCCTAGGGCAATTATCGCCGATTATGTGTAACCAGGTTATTTGATGACTTCGGTTTTGGTTTTGACGCCGTTACGGTAGGTGAACAGGGTCAGCGAGCCGTCCTTGATGTCGCCCTTGGAATCGAAGGCGATCAGACCGGTGACGCCCTGGTATTTGATGTTGGCCAGGTAAGGCAGGTATTTGGCCGGGTCGGACGATTTGGCGTCCGTCATGGCCTGGGCGATCACCATCACCGAGTCGTATACGTAGGGCGCGTACAGCTGCACTTCCTGGTTGTATTTCTTCTTGTAGCGGGCGCGGAAGTCGTCCATATTCTTCTGCAGTTCCGGCGAGACGCCGCCCGCTTCGGCGCAGGTGACCACGCTTTCCGGCGCGTTGTCGCCGGACAGGCGCGGCAGCGCGTCGGTGCACAGGCCGTCGCCGCCCATGTACTTGGCGTTGATGCCCAGCGCCTTCATCTGGCGCAGCAGCGGGCCGCCGACCGAGTCCATGCCGCCGAAGAACACCAGGTCCGGGTTCTTGGCCTTGATGGTGGTCAGGATGGCGTTGAAGTCGGTGGCCTTGTCGGTGGTGAATTCCTTGGCGACGATCTGCACGCCAGGCTTGGCCTTGGTCGCGCCCTTCACGAACTCGTCCTTCACGCCCTGGCCGTAGGCCGTGCGGTCGTCGATGACGGCGATTTTCTTCGCGCCCAGCTTGTTGACGGCGTAAGCGCCCAGCGTGCCGCCCAGCTTGGCGTCGTTGGCGACGATGCGGAAGGTGGTCTTGAAGCCTTGCTGGGTGTATTTGGTCTGGGTGGTGGCGGGCGACACCTGCGGAATGCCGGCGTCCGAGTAGATCTTGGAGGCGGGGATGGAGGTGCCGGAGTTCAGGTGGCCGACCACGCCATTCACGTGGGAGTCGACCAGCTTCTGCGCCACGGTGGTGCCTTGTTTCGGATCGCTGGCGTCGTCTTCGGCCTGCAGCACGAATTTGACGGGTTTGCCGTTGATCTGCGGGTTCTTTGCGTTCAAATCCTCGATCGCCATGCGGGCGCCGTTTTCATTGTCCTTGCCGAGGTGGGACGAAGGGCCGGAGACTGGGCCGACGTGGCCGATCTTGATAATTTCCTGCGCGCTTGCGCTGCCAGCAAAAGCCATTGCGATGGCAAATGGAATCAACTTGGTGTTGAACTGCATGAACATTCTCCGATGGATTAGTAACGGCGGCGTCTCATGAACGCCACTTCTGGTTCCGCTGCACGAGAAGGTACAACAAAATATCCGTCGCGCAAAGCGCGAAGCGGAGGTTTTGTGCAATTTGACTAAATTGATACTATTTTTTCTGCGCTTGCAGATGGGTCAGCTCTTGCGCCACGGCGCGGCTGACGATCTTGGACAGGGTGTCGTGCAGGCCGCTGCGGATCTCCGCCGTCAGCCCGCGCAAGGCGTGGCTCAGCACTTCTTCCATGCTGTCTTTGATGCGCTGCTCCAGCACGAAATCGACGCGCGATTGCAGCTGTGCCAGGATGCGTTCGCAGAGCTGGCGCTCCAGCGTTTCCCATTCGTTCGGCTGCGGCTGCGGAACGGGAGCCTGCTGCACCGCAGCAGGCTCGAGAACAACGGGCTCATCGTCCAGCACTTCGGTCAGGACGGGGATGGACGCATCAAACGGATGGGCTGGGCTCATGATTTGTTGGCGACGAAGTGGGTGGGTTGGTATTCCTGCTGTTTATACGACACATAGCGCTTGCGTCCGGCCGCTGCGTCGTTTTCTTCCGACGACACCACTTCGATCACGCGCTGGAAGCGGGGGAAGATGGCGGGCGTGCGGCTCGACAGATTCACCAGCAGGTCGGTATGCGGCAGCTCGGCCTCGTCGCTGCAGGCCAGCACGATGGGCGTTTCGGCCGCCAGCGCGTCGCCGCAGAGCACATGCGGCAGGTAGTCGACGCCGGAAAACGTCCATAAAGCCTCGTCAAGATCGGCCAACTGCTCCATATCCTCGGCCATCAGCACGATGCGGTTGCGCGCCGCATAGGCCTTGCGCACCAGGCGGCAGGCGTAGGCTATCTTGTCGGGAACGTTGGTGTGGAAATCGATACGGGTCATGGCTGGACTGGCAAAGCGAGTGTCGGTCCAGCATTTTAACCGTAGCCGGACTTTAGAATTGGAAATCCGGCGGGGCGTTGACGGGGCGCAAACGGCGTTCACGATCCGCTTGCTCCGCAGCCGCTTTTGCGGCAGCTTTCGACTCCGCCAGCGCGCGCTCCTGGGCGCTGGGACCGGGCGGCGGCGCAGCCGGGGCGGGCGCAGGATTGCTGTAGCCGGCGGGCAGCATGGGCTGGGTGGGATAGCCGGCGTCGGACAGCAGCGTGTCCCAGGTGCTTTGCTCAAAGCCGACCTGCTTGCCGCGTCCTATCAGCAGCAGCGGCAGCTGGCCCGCGCTGCCGGCGCGCTTGAGCACGGCGTGGTCTTCCACGCTGTTGACGGTTTTTTCGGTGTAGGGAATGCCGCGCGCCTGCAGCAGGGCGCGGCCCTGGTCGCAGCCGGCGCAACTGGCGGTGGTGTACAGCGTGACCGGGCGGCTTTGCACGGCGGCTGCCAGTTCGGCCGGCAGCGCGGGCTGGCTGCCGGTGCTGAAGGATTTCAGCTCCACCGCCTTGCCCGGCGCGGATGCCGGCGGGGGCGTGTCGCTGTAATGCGTCACGCCCTTGGCGTCCTTCCATTTATACATCTGCGCGCTGGCCGTGCCTGCGCACATAAGTAAAACCATTGCCAGCCGCAGTTGCATCATTCCTCCTTATGCCGCCATGCCGCTGTGGCGCAGCAGGGCGTCTATGCTGGGTTCGCGGCCGCGGAAGGCCGTGAACGATTCCAGCGCAGGGCGCGAGCCGCCCACCGACAGGATTTCGCGCAGGTAGCGCTTGCCGGTTTCCGATACCGCGTCTTCGCCCAGCGCCTGGGCTTCCTCGAAGGCTGCGTAGGCGTCGGCGGACAGCACTTCGGCCCATTTGTAGCTATAGTAGCCTGCCGCGTAGCCGCCCGCAAAGATGTGGCCGAAGGAGTTCTGGAAGCGGTTGAACGCCGGCGGGATCACGATGGAGAACTTGGCGCGCACTTCGTCGATCACCTGCTGCACGGTCTTGGCGCCGTCCGGCTGGAAGTCGTAGTGCAGATGCATGTCCAGCAGCGAGAACTCGACCTGGCGCAGCGTCTGCATGCCGGACTGGAAGTTCTTGGCGGCCAGCATCTTGTCGTACAGCGCGCGCGGCAGGGCGGCGCCGGTGGCCGCGTGCGCGGTCATGTGGCTCAGCACTTCCCATTCCCAGCAGAAGTTTTCCATGAACTGCGACGGCAGTTCCACAGCATCCCATTCCACGCCGGAGATGCCGGACACGCCCAGCTCGTTTACCTGGGTCAGCATGTGGTGCAGGCCGTGGCCGAATTCGTGGAACAGGGTGATGACTTCGTCGTGCGTGAACAGCGATGGCTGCACTTTGCCGTCGATAACGGCCGGTTCGGTGAAGTTACAGGTGAGATAGGCGACCGGCGTTTGCAGCTGGCCGTTCGCGCCCAGGCGGCGGCCGCGCGCGTCGTCCATCCAGGCGCCGCCGCTCTTGCCGGCGCGCGCGTACAGGTCCAGGTAGAACTGGCCCAGCAGCTTGCCGTCGCGCTCGATGCGGAAGAAGCGCACGTCCTTGTGCCAGGCGGGCGCCTCGTCCGGGGCGATGGTGACGGAGAACAGCGAGGAAATCAGGCGGAACAGGCCGTCCACCACCTTGTGCTCGGGGAAGTACTGCTTCACTTCCTGCGCCGAGAAGGCGTAGCGGGCTTCCTGCAGCTTTTCGGACGCGTAGGGGATGTCCCAGGCTTGCAGCTGGTCTATGCCCAGCTCGTCCTTGGCGAAGGTGCTCAGCTCGGCGTAGTCCTGCTCGGCGTAGGGCCGCGCGCGGCGCGCCAGGTCTTCCAGGAAGGCGATCACCTGCTCGGGATCCTTGGCCATCTTGGGCACCAGCGAGACTTCGGCGAAATTCTTGTAGCCCAGCAGCTTGGCTTCCTCGTCGCGCAGCTTCAGCAGCGTGACGATGTTGCCGGTGTTGTCCCAGTCCTCGCGCTTGCTGAACACCTCGCCCAGATCGGACGCCTTGGTGGCGTTGGCGCGGTACACGGTTTCGCGCAGCGCGCGCTTGTCCGCGAATTGCAGGATGGGGTAGTAGGACGGGAAGTGCAGCGAGAACATCCAGCCCGGCTTGCCTTCTTTCTCGGCCAGCGCCTTGGCGGCCTGCCTGGCGTCGTCCGGCAGGCCGGCCAGGTCGGCCTCGTCCTCGACCGTCAATTTATAGTCGTTGGTGGCGTCCAGCACGTTTTCCGAGAAGCGCGTCGAGACCGCCGCGTGTTCTTCCTGGATGGCGGCGAAGCGCTCTTTCTGTTCGGCCGGCAGTTCCGCGCCGCCCATGCGGAAGTCGCGGATGGCGTTGTCGATGATGCGTTTGCGCGCCGGTTCCAGCGCGTCGAAGCCGGCGCTGGCGCGCAGCGCCTTGTACTTGGCGAACAGCGCCTCGTTTTGCGCCACGGCGGTGCCGAACTCGGTCATCTTCGGCTGGTTTTCGTTGTAGGCCGCGCGCAGCTCGGGCGTGTCGACCACATTGTTCAGATGGCTGACCACGCCCCAGGCGCGGCCCAGCAGCTCCGAGGCGTCTTCCAGCGGCGCCACGAAGTTGTCCCACGTCACTTCGTCGGTGGGGGCTTCCAGCGCGGCGACCACGGCGTAGCTCTTTTCCAGCAGGTGGTCGATGGCCGGCGTCACGTGTTCGGCCGTGATGGCGTCGAAACGGGGCAGGCCGGAGAAGTCCAGCAGGGGATTGTTGCTTGCGTCAGTAGTCATAGTCTGTCCAATGAAGGCTGGGGGCAGACCCCGACGGGGTCTGACCCCGGGGTGGCCTGCGGTTAATTATTTACGCTCGGCCGATTCGATGGTGTTCATCAGCAGCATGGTGATGGTCATCGGACCCACGCCGCCTGGTACGGGCGTGATGTGCGATGCCACTTCCTTGATGCCGGCAAAATCCACGTCGCCGCACAGCTTGCCCGCGTCGTCGCGGTTCATGCCCACGTCGATCACGATGGCGCCCGGCTTCACCATATCGGCGGTGAGCGTGTTGCGGCGGCCCACTGCGGCCACCACCACGTCGGCCTGGCGGGTGTACAGGCCCAGGTCCGGGGTGGCGCTATGGCAGATGGTGACGGTGGCGTTGGCTTGCAAGAGCAGCAGGGCCATAGGCTTGCCCACCGTGTTGCTGCGGCCGATGACGACGGCGTGCTTGCCGCGCAGGTCCACGCCGGTGGATTCGATCAGCTTCATGCAGCCGTATGGGGTGCAGGGGCGGAAGCCTTCCAGGCCGGTCATCAGCTCGCCGGCGCTCAGCACCGAGTAGCCGTCCACGTCCTTCGAGGTGGAGATGGCTTCGATCACCTTGTGCGGGTTGATGTGCTTGGGCAGCGGCATTTGCACCAGGATGCCGTGGATGGCCGGGTCGTTGTTGAGCGCATCGATGCGCGCCAGCAGGGCCGCTTCGCTCAGGTCCGCCTCGTACTTCTCCAGCACCGAGTGGAAACCGACGTCGCCGCAGGCTTTCACTTTGTTGCGGACGTAGACCTGCGAAGCCGGGTCTTCGCCGACCAGGATCACGGCCAGGCCGGGCTGTTTGCCCTGGGCGGTGAGTTTGGCGGCGCGTTCGGCAATTTCAGCGCGCAGTTTTTGGGAGAGGGCGATACCGTCGATCAGTTGAGCAGACATGATTTTTGGAGAGGTGGGAGGGAAAAGCAGAATTATACAGGCAAGCAAAAACGGGATATTTCACTATATGAAATGATGTATCGCAATTTGAAAAATAGGGAAATCACTGTTAGAATCTTCACACTAATCCGAAGTCTTAGTAAATAATCACGCAGCACCGTCCGACAGCGATCCGGGCACTCACACTAGGAGACTCAACGCATGGCACCTCAACTTGACCAGGTCACGGCACTCACCGCCAACGATTCTGACGCGCAGGAAACCAAAGAATGGCTGGAGGCGCTACAAGCCGTCCTGGAAAAAGAAGGCCCGGACCGCGCGCACTATCTGATGGAACGCTTGATCGATCTGGCCCGCCAAAGCGGCTCGGATATCCCATTCTCGGCCAACACGGCCTACGTCAACACCATTCCGGCCCACCTGGAGCAGCACTGCCCGGGCAACCTGGAATATGAAGAGAAGCTGCGCTCGTGGATGCGCTGGAACGCCATGGCCATGGTGGTCAAGGCCAACCGCGTGGACGGCGACCTGGGCGGCCACCTGTCCTCCTTCGCCTCGCTGGCCAATATGCTGGGCATCGGCTTCAACCACTTCTGGAAAGCGCCTAGCGAAAGCCATGGCGGCGACCTGCTGTACATCCAGGGCCACTCCTCGCCCGGCGTGTACGCGCGCGCCTTCTTGGAAGGCCGCCTGAGCGAAGAACAGCTGACCCATTACCGCCGCGAAGTCGGCGGCAAGGGTCTGTCGTCGTATCCGCACCCGAAACTGATGCCGAACTTCTGGCAGTTCCCTACCGTGTCCATGGGCCTGGGCCCGCTGATGGCCATCTACCAGGCGCGCTTCCTGAAGTACCTGCACGCCCGCTCCATCGCCGACACCACCGACCGTAAGGTCTGGGCATTCTGCGGCGACGGCGAGATGGACGAACCGGAATCGCTGGGCGCCATCGGCATGGCTGCGCGCGAACGCCTGGACAACCTGGTTATCGTGGTCAACTGCAACCTGCAGCGCCTGGACGGCCCTGTGCGCGGCAACGGCAAGATTATCCAGGAACTGGAAGCGGACTTCCGCGGCGCCGGCTGGAACGTGGTCAAAGTCATCTGGGGTCCGGGCTGGGACGCGCTGCTGAAGCAGGACAAAGAAGGCATCCTGCAAAAAGTGATGATGGAAACGCTGGACGGCGAATACCAGAACTACAAGGCCAAGGACGGCGCCTATGTGCGCGCCAACTTCTTCGGCAAGCATCCGAAGCTGCTGGAAATGGTCGCCAACATGACCGACGACGACATCTGGCGCCTGACCCGCGGCGGCCACGATCCGCACAAGATCTACGCCGCCTTCAAAGTGGCGCAGGAACACAAGGGCCAGCCTACCGTCCTGCTGGTGAAGACCATCAAGGGCTTCGGCATGGGCAAGCACGGCGAAGCGCGCAACACCGCGCACAACACCAAGAAGCTGACCGACGAAGCCGTGCGCGAAATGCGCGACCGCTACTCGATCCCTATCCCGGACGACAAGCTGGCCGACATCCCGTTCTACAAGCCTGCCGACGACGCGCCGGAAATCAAGTACCTGCACGAGCGCCGCGCCGCGCTGGGCGGCTACCTGCCGCAGCGCCGCATGCAAGCCGACGAGAAGCTGACCGTGCCGGCGCTGACCGCATTCCAGAACGTGCTGGACGCGACCGCCGAAGGCCGCGAAGTGTCGAGCACCCAGACCTTCGTCCGTATCCTGACCACGCTGCTGAAAGACCCGAGCATCGGCGCGCGCATCGTGCCTATCCTGGTCGATGAATCGCGTACCTTCGGTATGGAAGGCCTGTTCCGCCAGGTTGGCATCTTCAACCAGCAAGGCCAGTTGTACGAGCCGGTCGACAAAGACCAGGTGATGTACTACCGCGAAGACAAGGCCGGCCAGATCCTGCAGGAAGGTATCAATGAAGCGGGCGGCATGAGCTCGTGGATCGCAGCCGCGACCTCGTACTCGACCAACAACCGCGTGATGATTCCGTTCTACACGTACTACTCGATGTTCGGCATGCAGCGTATCGGCGACCTGGTATGGGCCGCCGCCGACATGCGCGCCCGTGGCTTCCTGATGGGCGGCACCGCAGGCCGCACCACGCTGAACGGCGAGGGCCTGCAGCACGAAGACGGCCATAGCCACCTGTTCGCAGCGGCTGTACCGAACTGCATGCCTTACGATCCGACCTTCGGCCACGAAGTCGCCGTGATCATCCAGGACGGCCTGCGCCGCATGGTGGAAGACCAGGAAGACGTGTTCTACTACATCACCATCATGAACGAGAACTACCCGCACCCAGGCATCAAGCCGGGCCAGGAAGAGGGCATCCTGAAGGGTCTGTACCTGCTGCAGGAAGGCGACAAGTCGCTGAAGCAGCGCGTGCAGCTGATGGGTTCCGGCACCATCCTGCGCGAATCGCTGTTCGCACAGGAGCTGCTGAAGAACGACTGGAACATCGCCGCCGACGTGTGGTCCGCACCATCGCTGACCCTGGTGGCGCGCGACGGCCAGGATGCGGAACGCTGGAACCTGGTCAACCCGACCAAGGAACCGCGCGTGCCTTACGTGGCGCAGCTGATGAAGGACACCACCGGTCCTATCGTGGCGACCACCGACTACATGCGTGCATTTGCTGAACAGATCCGCGCCTTCATCCCGAAAGACCGCACCTACCGCGTGCTGGGCACCGACGGTTTCGGCCGCTCGGACACCCGCGCCGCACTGCGCGAGTTCTTCGAAGTGAACCGTTACTACATCACGGTCGCTGCGCTGAAATCGCTGTCGGAAGAAGGCAAGATCGACGTGTCCGTGGTTGAACAGGCTATCGTCAAGTACGGCCTGAACGCGGACAAGCCAAATCCGGTGACCCAATAATCCGCTGAGAAAAAGAAACGGAGCAAACGCTATGAGCATTGTGGAAGTTAAAGTCCCGGATATCGGCGATTTCAAAGAAGTTGAAATCATCGAGCTGATGATCAAAGTCGGCGACACGATCAAAGTAGACCAGTCGCTGATTACCGTTGAATCGGATAAGGCCAGCATGGAGATTCCTTCGAGCGCCGCCGGCGTGGTGAAGGAAATCAAGGTCAAGGTAGGCGACAAGGTTGCGGAAGGTTCGCTGCTGCTGTTGCTGGAAGCTGACGG
Organism: Pseudoduganella aquatica; assembly: GCF_020865585.1. Classification (NCBI taxonomy): domain Bacteria; kingdom Pseudomonadati; phylum Pseudomonadota; class Betaproteobacteria; order Burkholderiales; family Oxalobacteraceae; genus Pseudoduganella; species Pseudoduganella aquatica. Next base: position 5,756,888 of record NZ_CP086370.1, on the reverse strand, counting down.
CGCTGCCGCGGGTGCTGGCACTGCCAGCACGCCGGCCGCCCCTGCCGCTGCTGCTCCGGCAGCTGCAGCACCAGCGCCTGCCGCTGCTGCACCGGCTCCGGCCGCCGCACCGGCTGCCGCCTCCGGCCCTGTCGAAGTGAAAGTACCCGACATCGGCGACTTCAAGGAAGTGGAAGTCATCGAAGTGATGGTCAAGGTTGGCGACACCATCAAGGTGGACCAGTCGCTGCTGACCGTTGAATCGGACAAGGCCAGCATGGAGATTCCTTCGTCGCACGCTGGCGTGGTCAAGGAAGTCAAAGTCAAGCTGGGCGACAAGGTTGCCATGGGCACGGTCGTGCTGGTGGTTGAAGCCACCGGCGGCGCAGCTTCGGCGCCAGCCGCTGCCGCCCCTGCCGCTGCACCCGCCGCCGCTTCGGCTCCTGCCGCCGCGCCAGCCGCAGCTCCGGCGCCAGCCGCTGCAGCAGCTCCGGCCGCATCGCAAGGCTCGGTTGAAACCAGCAAGCTGGCGCACGCATCGCCATCGATCCGCAAGTTCGCCCGCGAACTGGGCGTGGACCTGGGCAAAGTGCCAGGTAGCGGCCAGAAAGGCCGCATCACCCAGCTGGACGTGCAGAACTACGTCAAGGGCGTGATGGCCGGCACCACCGCAGCTCCTGCGGGCGCTGCCGCTCCTGCCGGCGCTTCGGGCGGCGGCAACTTCAACGTGCTGGCATGGCCGTCGCTGGACTTCAGCAAGTTCGGCGAAACCGAACTGCTGCCGCTGTCGCGCATCAAGAAGATCTCCGGCCCGAACCTGCACCGCAACTGGGTGCAGATCCCGCACGTCACGCAGTTCGACGATGCAGACATCACCGATCTGGAAGCGTTCCGCGTCGAGACCAACAACGCCAATGCCAAGAACAAGGACGCAGCCAAGCTGACCATGCTGGCCTTCGTCATCAAGGCATCGGTCGCCGCACTGAAGAAATTCCCGACCTTCAATGCCTCGCTGGACGCCAATGGCGAAAACCTGATCCTGAAGAAGTACTACAACATCGGCTTCGCAGCCGACACGCCGAACGGCCTGGTGGTGCCGGTTGTGAAGAACGCCGACCAGAAGTCCGTTTCGCAGATCGCCCGCGAAATGACCGAGCTGTCGCTGCAAGCGCGCGAAGGCAAGCTGAAGCCGACCGACATGCAAGGCGCCACCTTCACCATCTCGTCGCTGGGCGGCATTGGCGGCACGCACTTCACGCCTATCGTCAACGCGCCGGAAGTGGCCATCCTGGGCCTGTCCAAAGCGTCGATCAAGCCGGTATGGGACGGCAAGGCCTTCCAGCCGCGCCTGATGATGGGTACGTCGCTGTCCTACGACCACCGCGTGGTCGACGGTGCAATGGGCGCCCGCTTCTCCGTGTACCTGAGCGAAGTGCTCGGCGACATGCGCAAAATTCTGCTGTAAGGAGCGACTATGAGCACAGTAGAAGTCAAAGTCCCTAACATCGGCGACTTCGCCGAGGTGGAAGTGATTGAAGTGATGATCAAGGTCGGCGATACGATCAAGGCCGACCAGTCGCTCATCACCGTCGAATCGGACAAGGCCAGCATGGAAGTGCCTTCGTCGCACGGCGGCGTAGTGAAAGAACTGAAGGTCAAGGTTGGCGACAAGGTCAAGGAAGGCGTTGTGCTGCTGGTGCTGGAAGCCGCAGCGGGCGCCGCTGCAGCAGCTCCGGCCGCCGCAGCACCTGCACCTGCCGCAGCAGCTCCGGCGCCAGCCGCCGCCGCTGCCCCAGCCGCGCCGATCGCCGCACCAGCCGGTAGCAGCTATGCCGGCCAGGTCGACATCGACTGCGACATGATGGTGCTGGGCGGCGGCCCTGGCGGCTACTCGGCCGCCTTCCGCGCTGCCGACCTGGGCCTGAACACCGTGATCGTCGAGCGTTACGAAACGCTGGGCGGCGTGTGCCTGAACGTGGGCTGCATCCCGTCGAAAGCGCTGCTGCACGTGGCGTCCGTGATCGACGAGACCGCGCACATGGGCAACACCGGCGTCACCTTCGCCAAGCCGACCATCGACATCGACCAGGTACGCAAGTACAAGGAAGGCGTGATCAAGAACATGACCGGCGGCCTGGCCGGCATGGCCAAGGCACGCAAGACGCAGATCGTCACCGGCGTAGGCCAGTTCCTGAGCGCGAACCACATCGAAGTGACGGCGAAAGACGGCAGCAAGAAAGTCGTCCAGTTCAAGCAAGCCATCATCGCGGCCGGTTCGGCTGTAGTGAAGCTGCCGTTCGTGCCGGAAGATCCGCGCATCGTCGATTCGACCGGCGCGCTGGAACTGCGCCAGATCCCGAAACGCATGCTGGTGATCGGCGGCGGCATCATCGGCCTGGAAATGGCGACGGTGTACTCCACCTTCGGCGCGCGCATCGACGTGGTTGAAATGATGGACGGCCTGATGCAAGGCGCGGACCGCGACGCGGTCAAGGTCTGGCAGAAGTTCAACGAGAAGCGCTTCGACAACATCATGACCAAGACCAAGACGGTTGCGGTCGAGGCCCTGCCGGAAGGCATCAAGGTCACGTTCGAAGCAGCGGAAGCCGGCGCCACCGCGCCAGCGCCGCAGATCTACGACCTGGTGCTGGTGGCCGTGGGCCGCAGCCCGAACGGCAAGAAGATCGCCGCTGAAAAAGCCGGCGTGATCGTCACCGATCGCGGCTTCATCAACGTCGACAGCCAGATGCGCACCAACGTGCCCAACATCTTCGCCATCGGCGACCTGGTGGGCCAGCCCATGCTGGCGCACAAGGCGGTGCACGAAGGCCACGTTGCAGCGGAAGCTGCGGCAGGCCAGAAGTCGCACTTCGACGTGAAGGTGATTCCGTCGGTGGCCTACACCGATCCGGAAGTGGCATGGGCCGGCATTACCGAAGACGAAGCGAAAGCAAAGGGCATCAAGGTCGAGAAGGGCCACTTCCCTTGGGCGGCAAGCGGCCGCGCCGTGGCCAACGGCCGCGCCGAAGGCTTCACCAAGCTGCTGTTCGACGCTGAAACGCACCGCATCATCGGCGGCACCATCGTCGGCACGCACGCTGGCGACATGATCGGCGAAATCGCGCTGGCCATCGAAATGGGCTGCGACGGCACCGACATCGGCAAGACCATCCACCCGCACCCAACCCTGGGCGAGTCGATCGGCATGGCCGCCGAAGTGTACGAAGGCGTCTGCACCGACCTGCCTCCGCCGCGCAAGCGTTAAGCTGCAAGCATCTCCCTAAAGCCCGGTGTCCGCACCGGGCTTTTTTCGTCTTACCGAAAGCTGGTTACAGAATCGTTTGTTTGAGCGCGAATTATTTCTGACACGCGGGGATCATTTTTGTATTTGGCGCTTAGCTGCTCAAGTTGTTTTTGAGCGGCTTGACAATGCTTGACGACAGACCGCTCGATTTCCCGCTGCCGCTTTTCGCTTAAACTGCCGTCAAATTCTCCCGCGAAATGTTCGCAAGCATTGGCGTTGCGAATGAATGCCTGGACATCTTTCGGTGTGGCGCTGCTCGCTTGCGTGGTGCCGGACGCCATAAAGCATGCAAGCACAGCCAAGGTTTTCATCTGCATCATTTTCCCCTGCGCTAGCGCCCGTTGTTTGACCAATGAGGTACATCTCTCCCGCTGCCAGCGTATTTCTTCACGCCGTAGGTCGCTCCGACTTCGATCAGTTGCCGATTCATTCCGTTGCGAGGCAGTGATTTGATTTGAACCAGCTTCCCGTTTGCATCCTTCACTGATACGGCGCCACGCCAAGTCAGTGACATGTCGATTGCCAGCCCCAGGTTATGTTGGGAGCGAAGGGCCGGCTTTGTGCGCAGGCGTCGCAGCGAAAGGGCGTCAACCATATCTTTTGCTGCGCGCATGGATTCAGCAGATGCCGGATGCTGCCATTCTATATCCACGCCAACCATAGCTGGAATTGAGCTGGCGTCCGTCTTGTCATTCGCTATGCGCCAAGCCCAATGCATCAGGTAGGATCGTTTTGCCGGCCTGTAGGTGGCATCTATTTCAACCTTGATGCCAGCTTCAGTCATGGCATGTATAAAGTCTTCAACCGCGTGGCGGAATGTGCCGTTTAGGTCTTTGGTGTCTCTGCTACCCGGAAAGCGCCGCGCCCATTGAGCGCCACTTAATTCCTTGTTCTGTTTGGATGTGGCCATGTCAAACCTCCGTTTTTCGGCTTAATTAGCCGACGCTGGTGGAAGTTCAAAGGCTAGCCGAGGCCAAAGATGATGGCGTTGATCGCGGCCAAACTGCATGCGGTTTATTTTCGCATCCCAGTGATACGCGCAGCTTCCTGAGCATGGCGCAAGGCTGGTGGCGCGGCTATCTGGTGATGATGTTGCAGAGCTATCTGCTCTACAGGGCTTACCGCGCTGCTCTAAAGCGGGCTGAATGACAAACCGCCCGGCCTTGATGAGGGCCAGGCGGCTGATCGCCCCGGCGACCGGGATCCCGGGGCTGGAACTGCGTCCCGCGCGATTACTTGGTGCGGTACTTTTCGAAATTGGTTTCGAAATCGCCGAAGTTATCGTTCAACATCTTCTCGTGCTGCTCTTTGTAGTACTGCATCGCCGCTTCCTTTTGCTGGGAAAAGGCAGCTTGCTCGCCAGTGGATACGGCCAGCATGTAGGCGTTGAAGCGGGTAGCCGCGAACAGGATGGCTGGGCCGATGGTGTTGCGGTCCATGGTCTGTGCCTTGTCGTTGGCCAGGTTGATGAAGGAATCGACAAGTTGCCAGAATTGTTCGTCGTTGTTAGGGGTGGTCATTGATGTCTCGGTATGAATTTAAACGAGTGGGCATCCTGCCACGAATCGGCGCAATAGTCGAGCGGCGGCGCGCCGGGCGCCGCCTTGTACGCGGCCAGTGTTGCCGATTAGCCGTATTTCACCGAGCAGCCATAGGGCTGGGTCACTGGTTTGCTGACCGGCTTGCCCGCCGTGACTTCGTCGATGGCCTGCACCACGTAGTTGCTGGCGCCGGCGATATCGGCGGCATTGGCGCTCGGCTTGCTGTCAATGGCGCCGGCGTACACCAGTTTGCCGGCCGGATCGATCAAGTACATATGCGGCGTGGTGCGCGCGCCGTAGGCACGGCCGATCTTGCCGCTGTCGACCAGGATGGCGTTGGCCGTGGCTTTTTTCTCTTTGGCCCAGCTGGACAGCGAGGCGGCCGATTTGGGATCGCCGTCCGGCGCGGCGCTGGTGCTCACCGACAGCCACACCACCTGCTTGCCGGCGGCGTGCTTTTGCGTGCTTTGCATATTGCCGCTGTTGTAGTGCTTTTGCACGAAGGGACAATCGGGATTGACCCATTCGAGCACCACGTATTTGCCTTTCAGGCTCTCCAGCGATACCTGCTTGCCTGCGGTGTCGATGCCGGTGAATGCCGGCGCAAGCTGGCCCACCGCCGCTTGCGCCATGGCCAGTGCGCTGGCCGTCAAACCTGCGATCAATGCTGCCGTCAACGTCAGAGTTTTCATGCGATTTCCTTTCAGGTCAGAGTTGTTTCAAAGCCGTCCTTACTTGTTCCACCGTCAGCAGTTCGGACAGCAACTGCGGCGGGGCGTCCCCGGGTGCGTACAGCACGTACACCGGCACCCCGTTGCGGCCCAGCCGGGCCAATTGCTGCGTGATGGCCGGATCGCGGCGGGTCCAGTCTGCGCGCAGCAGCACGACGTTTCTGGCGTCGAAGTCCGCCAGCAGGCGGGCGTCCGCCAGCGTCGCCCGCTTGTTGAACTGGCAGGTGACGCACCACGCGGCGGTGAAGTCGACGAACACCGGCTTGCCCGCCGCGCGCGCCTGCGCCACTGCCGTTTCGGACCAGGCGGACCACCGTGCGCCTGCCTGGGTTTCTTTCTTTGCGCTGACCTCATTGCTACCGTTGCCGCTGTCGGCGCGCAGCAGCGGGCCGGCGGTGCCGACGGCGGCCGCCAGCGTCAGCAGGCCTGCGCCTGCCAGCAGCACGCGCGTACGGCGCGTGCGGACCGGCGTGCCCAGCGTCCAAGCGGCGAAGGCCAGCGCCACCAGCATGGCCAGCGCGGCTGCCATGCCGTCTATGCCGGTCTGCTGGCCGAGCACCCACGCCAGCCACACGACGGTGGCGAACATGGGGAAGGCCATCAGCACCTTGAAGCGCTGCATCCAGGCGCCCGGTTTCGGCAGCACGCGCGCCAGGCCGGGCCAGCAGGATGCGGCCAGGTAGGGCGCGGCCATGCCGAGGCCGAGCACCACGAAGATGGCCAGCGCCTTGGGGGGCGATTCCGTCAGTGCCGCGCCCATGGCGGCGCCCATGAAGGGCGCGGTGCAGGGCGACGCTACCGCCACCGCGAGCGCGCCGCTCAGGGCGTCGTCCAGCAGGCGGTTCCTGGCGCGGAAGCTGGCCAGGGCGCTGGGCAGCATGGTGCCGAATTCGAATACGCCGGCCAGGTTCAGGCCGATCAGGGTGAACAGGGCGGCCAGCAGGAACACCACCGTCGGGGACTGCAGCTGGAAGCCCCAGCCCAGCTGTTCACCGCCCGCGCGCAGGGCCAGCAGCAGCCCTGCCAGCGCGGCAAACGACAGCACCACGCCTGCAGTATAGGCAATGCCGCCGGCGACTGCCTGTTTGCGCTCGTTGGCGTGCTGCGCCAGGCTGACCAGCTTGAGCGACAGCACGGGGAACACGCAGGGCATCAGGTTCAGGATGGCGCCGCCGATGAAAGCGAAGAGCAGCGTAAGCAGGAAGGCGGGGGCGCCGCTTGCGGCACCGGCGGAGGCTGCGCCCGCCGCGCCCGAACTAATTGCTGCGCCTGCGGCAGGCGCGTTTGCGCTTGGTGCTGAACTGGCGCCAGCCGTGCCCGGATTGGCTGTGCTGGCGGTGTTGGGCCAGCCGCCTGCAAGCGGGACGGGGATGGACCAGCCGGCGGGCTGGGTGGCGGCTTTCAGGATGATCTGCAGCGCGGCGGGGCTTTCGCTGCGTTGCGCGGAGAGCGGAACGCGCAGCTGGAGCGCGCCGTCTGTCCAGCGCTGGTCTACCTTGGCGGCGTAATCGATCACGCCAATGTCTTCTACCATGAGCCGCAGCGGCTGGCCTTGCGCGGCGGCGGGCAGGCCGCGCACTTCCATGGCGAGCGCGTTGCCATCCACGCGGGCGCTGGCGCTGGCTTGCGGAACCGCTACCGGCACGGCGGCGCGGGCGGCGTTGAACAAGGCTTCGTGGGCGGACGTAGGCTGGGCGGCGGGGATGGTCAGCAGGAAGTCGCCCGATTCTGGCAGGCAGATTTCCTTGCATACCAGCCATTCGGCGTGCAGTTTGATGTCCAGCGTTTTATCCGCATAGCCGGCGGGGACGGTCACCGGCACAGGCAGCAGCACGCGGCCTTCGTAGCCGTAGTTCAGCAGGGGGCCTAGCGGCAAGTGCTGCGGCGTTGGCCAGGCGATGTCGCCGGCCGTAAAGCCGGCGGGCAGCGTCCATGCGAGCGTGGTCGGCAGGCCGGAGTCGCCGGGATTTTTCCAGTAGGTGTGCCAGTGCGGCTGATGCTCGATCGATAGCCCCAGCCACAGCGGCTTGCCGGGCTGGACGCCCTGCGGCGCGTGCGCCATCAGCTCGGCCCGCACGTGGTCCGTGACGATGGCCGTGGCTGCAGCAGCTGCATGCCCCGGCAGCGCCGCAGGCAGCGTGACCATCAGCATCCCGGCAAGCCGCGCCATTCCCAGTTTTACGCTACGCATCAAGGCAGCAGCCCTCCGTCACAGCAGGTTGAGCGTCATGTCAATATGGCTGGCCACTGGCGCGCTGTTGACCAGTTCGCGCGCGCGCAGCATGGCTGCCTGTGCGTCGCTGTTGCGACCCAGGCGCTTGAGCAGCATGCCGCGCACGCTGAAGTAGTAGGCGTAGCCGGACAATTCCGCCGCCAGCGGCTCTATCATCACCAGCGCAGCAGTGGGTCCGCGCAGCTTGTTCACCGCCACCGCCCGGTTCAGTGTGACGATGGGCGAGGGATGCACCACCTGCAGCACCGCGTACAGGCGGTCGATTTCGGCCCAGTCGGTGCCGGAGGCGGTTTCCGCCTGCGCGTGCACCGCCGCCACCGCCGCCTGGATCTGGTACGGCGTCAGCTCGCGGCAGTGCAGTGCCGTGTCCACCATGGGCAGCGCTTCGTCGATCAGGGCCAGGTCCCAGCGCCGCCGGTCCTGGTCGTCCAGCAGGATCAGGGCGCCCTTGGCGTCCACCCGCGCGCCGGAGCGTGCGTGCTGCAGCATCAGCAGGGCCGCCAGGCCCAGCGCGCCGCCGTCGTGCGGGAACATGCGCGCCAGCAGCCGCGCCAGGCGGATCGCCTCCTCGCACAGCTCCATGCGGATGTATTGCCGCCCGCTGCTCGAGGCGTAGCCTTCGCTGAACAGCAGATACACCATGGCCAGCACGGTTTTCAGCCGCGCCGCGCGCTCGTGTGCGGCCGGTTCGTCGAAGGAGGTGCCGGTTTCCGCCACGCGCCGCTTGGCGCGCGCGATGCGCTGCTCCATGGCGGGCTGGCGCAGCAGGAAGGCGTGCGCCAGCTGCGCCACCGTCAGGCCGCAGACCGTGTGCAGCAGCAGCGCGATCTGGTAGGACGGCGGCAGGCCGGGATTGGCGCAGATGTAGAGCAGGCGCAGCGTGTCGTCGCGGAAGGGCACGAAGTCCAGGTTGCGCTGCAGGCCGGGCAGGGCGTCCATGCTGTCGGCCACCAGGTCGGGGTCGGAATAGGCGCTGCTCTGGTGGCGCACCGGCGCCATGCCGGCGTTGCGGCCGCAGGCCACCAGCCAGGCCAGCGGGTCGCCGGGCAGGCCGGTGCCGGGCCATAGCAGGCGTGCGCGCATCGCCGCGTCCTGCCATGCGGCCAGGGCCAGGTCGAGGTCGCGGAAGGTGCGCAGCAGCGCCGCCAGCGTTTGCGGGCGGTGCAGGGACAGCAATTGCGCAATGGTGTCGTTGTCGGGTGGCGCCACGTCGGTTCGGTAACTCGTGCAAAGAGAGGGTAAAGGCCTAGCTTACGGCAAAGCGCGTGGCAGCGCTTAGCCGGGGGCGTAAAAAAACCGGGCCTGGCCCGGTTTCTACTGACTCTACTTTTGCAAGGCGCCGCCCAGGAACAGGTCCACGCCCACCTCCACCTGCCGCAGCACGTCGGGCATGGGCAGGGTCTGATTGATGACGAAGAGATAGCGTTTCAGCTGGTCGCCCATGATGCAGTTCAGCAGATGCACGGTCAGCGCTTCCGGCGTCATGTCCCCGCGCAGCTGGCTGCGGATGTCGGGGCGCGCGAAGAAGCGCTGCAGCGCCTCGCGGGTCTGCCTTGGGCCGGCCTCGAAGAAGGCCTGCGCCAGTTCCGGGTTGGACATGGACTCGGCGATCACCATGCGGTGCACGGCCAGCACCTGCGGTGAGGCCACCAGCTGGCCGAAGCGCAGGCCGAAGTCGAGCAGGATCTCGCGCAGCGGGCGCACCGAGGTTTCCATATCGTGCATGGTGGCGAAGAAGTGCGCGCAGCCGGCATTGATGACGGCCGTGAACAGGCCGGCCTTGCCGCCGAATTTCACGTAGATGGTGCGTACCGCCACGCGCGCCTGCTTGGCGATCATCTCCAGGCTGACCTTGCTATAGCCCTTTTCCAGGAACAGCCGGGCGGCGATTTCCACCAGCTCCTGGGTGCGCGCCTCGGCTTCGGACGCGCGCGGCCGGCCCGCCGTCTTGGCGGGGCACAGGGGCAGGCCGAACAGCTCGGGTTCTGGCAATAAGGATAATTTTTCTGGACTGGCGGGCGTCATGGCAGCTAGCGATGGATTTGATCGAGATCTTAACAGATGGGGACTGTAGTCCAAATTAAAATGAAATGCAATCGTTTCATTTCTTGACTTGGACTGGGACTTGGCGAATAATGCACCTATCCCATTTCATTATCCCGGAGCACTACATGTCCAACCAAGCAGAGCAAAAAATGCTGAGCGCAGCCCCTGCCGCCCCCGCCGCCACGCCGCCGAACCGCCGCGTGCTGGTGATCGCCGGCCTGATCGCGCTGGCCGCCATCGGCGCCGGTGCGCGCATGTGGTACCGCAGCCATCATTTCGTGGAAACCGAGAACGCCTACGTGGCCGGCCACGTGCATCCGGTGTCTGCCCGCATCTCCGGCGTGGTGACCAAGGTGCTGATCGAAGACAACCAGTTGGTAAAGCAGGGCGACGTGATCGCCGAACTGGACCCGTTCGACCAGCACGTGAAAGTGGAGCAGATCGAAGCGCAGATCGCCACCGCCGAGCAGCAAGTGTTGCAGTCGGAAGCGCAGATCGCGCAAGTGAACGCGCAGGCCGGCGCCGCCGCCGCGCAAGTGGCGCAGTCCGAAGCGCAGCTGCTGCGCGCCAGGCAGGACGCCGAGCGTTACGGCCAGCTGTACAACAGCCAGATGAAAGCCGTCTCCAAGGCTGAACTGGACGCCGCCAACGCAGGCCGCTCCAGCGCCGTGGCCGACCTGGCCGCGCGCAAGGACAGCGCCGCCGCCGCCAAGGCCCAGACCACCGCCGCCGCCGCCGCGCGCGACGTGCTGAAGGCGCAAGTGAAAGTGCTGCGCGTGCAGCTCAAGGACGCCCAGCAGCAGCTGGCCTACAACCGCATCCTGGCACCGGTGACTGGCCGCATCGGCAAGCGCTCGCTGGAAGTGGGCCAGCGCGTGCAGCCGGGCCAGCAGCTGACCGCCATCGTGCAGGACAACGTCTGGCTCACCGCCAACTTCAAGGAAACCCAGCTGGCCGACCTGAAAGTGGGCCAGCCGGTGCACGTCACCATCGACGCCATGCCGGGCAAAACCCTGGTCGGCCGCGTGGACAGCTTCGCGCCCGCCTCCGGCGCCCAGTTCGCGCTGCTGCCGGCCGATAACGCCACCGGCAACTTCACCAAGATCGTGCAGCGCGTGCCGGTGAAGGTCACCTTCAAGCCGGAAGACGTGAAAGCGCTGAGCGGCCGCCTGGTGCCCGGCATGTCCGCCATCGCCGAAGTCGAACTGTAATTAAGCCATGAGCAGCACCACTATCAACCAAGCCCCGGCGCTGCCGCAGAACGGCCAGAAGGTCGACCTGCGCACCTGGATCGCTGTCGGCGCCGGCATGCTGGGCGCCTTCATGGCGGTGCTGGACATCCAGATCACCAACGCCTCGCTGAAGGACATCCTCGGCAGCCTGTCCGCCACCCAGGAAGAAGGCTCGTGGATCTCCACCGCCTACCTGGTGGCCGAGATCATCGTCATTCCGCTGACCGCGCTGCTCACGCGCGTGTTCGGTGCGCGCCGCTACATGATGGGCACCACCGCCTTGTTCCTGCTGTTCTCCACCCTGTGCGGCGCGGCCTGGAACCTGGAAAGCATGATCGTGTTCCGCATGGCGCAAGGCTTTACCGGCGGCGCGCTGATCCCCATGGCGTTCACGCTGGTGATGCTCAAGCTGCCGCCGTCCAAGCGCGCCGCCGGCATGGCCATCTTCGGCCTGACCGCCACGCTGGCGCCCTCCATGGGTCCCACGCTGGGCGGCTACCTGAGCGAAATCTACGGCTGGCCTTCCATCTTCTACATCAACTGGGTGCCCGGCCTGCTGCTGATCGCAGGCGTGGCTTATGGCCTCGACACCGAGAAAACCAAGTGGGGCGACCTGCTCAAGACCGACTGGCTGGGCATAGGCTTCATGGCGCTGGGCCTGGGCTGCCTCACCATCTTCCTCGAAGAAGGCAACAGCAAGGACTGGTTCGACTCCGGCTTCATCATCACCTTCGCCGCGCTGGCGCTGGCGGGCTTGTTGGGCTGGGTGGTCACCAGCGCCACGCGCGCCAACCCCTTCGTCAACCTGGCGCTGTACGGCCAGCGCAACTTCCTGGTCGCCACCGCGCTGTCGGCGGTGTTCGGCATGGCGCTGTACGGCTCGTCCTTCCTGCTGCCGCTGTACCTGGGCCAGATCGCCGGCTACTCGCCGATGCAGATCGGCGAAGTCATCATGTGGGCCGGCCTGCCGCAGCTGTTCATCATGCCCTTCGTGGCCAAGCTGTCGGGCAAGGTGGACAACCGCATCCTGTGCTCCTTCGGGCTGCTGATGTTCGGCGTGTCCTGCCTGATGAACGCGTATATGGACGCGACCACCGGCTACGACCAGCTGCTGGCATCGCAGGTGGTGCGTTCGCTGGGCCAGCCCTTCGTGATGCTGACGCTGTCGAACTTCGCCATGCAGGGCATCGCACCGAAAGACATGGCCTCCGCATCGAGCCTGTTCAACATGACGCGCAACCTGGGCGGCTCGATCGGTATCGCGCTGCTGGCCACCTCGCTGTCGCAGCGCGAGCACTTCCACTCGCAGCGCCTGGGCGAAGCGGTCAACTCCTTCGCACCGGCCGCGCAAGAGCGCATCGCCGCGCTGACGCAGTCCTTCATCAGCAAGGGCTACGAAGCGGCCATGGCGGGCGAGCAGGCGCTGAAGGCGATCGACGGCATCGTGCGGCGCGAATCCTATGTGATGGCCTATAACGACGGCTTCTTCATCGTCAGCGCGATCCTGCTGGCCTGCATACCGGTGCTGTGGATGTCCGACAAGGTCAAGTCCCCGGGCGGCGGTGGCGGCGCGCACTAAGAACACCAGACGAAAAGGTATAAACGATATGTTCAGTTCATTCAAAAAAATCACGCTGGCCGCCGCCGTTGGGCTGGCGCTGGCAGGCTGCAGCACCGTGGGTTCCGATTTCAGCGCGCCGAAGAACGTGGCCGACGCAGGCTTCCGCCACGCCCCGGCGGGCGCGCAAAGCGAGGCCCGCCTGCCCGCGCAATGGTGGACCATCTACGGCGACGACACGCTAAACCGCCTGGAACAAAGCGCGCTGCGCGACAACCCCAGCGTGAAAGCCGCCGCGCAGCGCCTGCTGCAGGCGCAGGCGCAACTGGGACTGGCGCGCGCCAGCGAATCGCCGTCGCTGAGCGTGAACAGCGGCGTATCGAATTCGCGCACCTCGGCCAACACCTCGCAAGGGCTGGCGCTGGGCAACCGCTCCATCCACGGCAACAACTACTCGCTGGGCGCGTCGATGTCCTACGAAGTTGACTTGCTGGGCCGTGTGCGCCGCATGGTCGAAGCAGCGGACGCGCAGGCGCTGGCCGCCGAAGCGGACCGCGACGGCGTGCTGCTGCTGCTGTCCTCGCAAGTAGCGACCACCTACTGGCAGCTGCGCGGGCTGGACACCGAGGCCGCCATCCTGAACGGAGCGCTGGACAGCCGCCGCGAAACGGAGGAACTGGTCAACGCGCGCTTCAATGCGGGCCTGTCGAATGAGCTGGACACGTCGCGCGCGCGCATCGAACGCGCCAACGCCGAAGCGGATCTGCAGGAAGTGCAACGGCAGCGCAACACGCTCGAGCACAGCCTGGCCACGCTGACCGGCGCCTCGCCGTCGGCCATGCGGCTGCCCGCCGCTGCGGCGGCCGGCCTGCCGCAGCCGCCGGCGATACCGGTGGGCCTGCCGGCCAGTTTGCTGTCGCAGCGGCCCGACCTGGCCGGCAGCGTCGCCACGCTGCGCGCCGCCAACGCCCAGATTGGCGTGGCCGAAGGCGGGTTCTACCCGTCGATCAGCCTGACCGGCAATTTCGGCTTCGCCTCCGAGAGCCTGAGCGAGATCGCCAAGGGCGGCTCGCGGCAGTTCAGCATCGGCCCGCTGGCCTTGTCGCTGCCGATCTTCGACGGTGGCCGCAACCGCGCCAACCTGGCGCTGGCCAAGGCGCGCTACGAAGAAGCAGTAGCCAACCACGAAGGCAAGCTCCTGACCGCGCTGCGCGAAGTGGACGACGCGCTCTCGGACGTGCAGCAAAAGCAGAAGCAGGAGCTGGTGCAGGCGCAATCGCGCGAAGCCGCCGCGCGCGCCTACGTGGTCGCGCGTGCCCGCTACGAGCGCGGCGTATCGACCTACCTGGACGTGACGGACGCACAGCGCAGCAGCCTGGCAGCCGACCGCGCCGCCGCGCAAATCACCACCCAGCGCCTGCTCGCCACGGTCGCCGTCGCCCGCGCCCTCGGCGCCGGCTGGCAGCCCCAAGGCCCCCTCGCCACCATCGCCTCCCGCTAAGCAGCCTGAGCCGCATTCCCCCAACTTCGGGGTCTGACCCCGAAGTTGGGGGAATGCGGCTCAGGTCGCTTGTAGGATTCGGCTGAAAGCTTAGGAAAAGGGGCGGCGAGGGCTCTGCAAGATTGTTTCATCCGTGTTAAATTCCTTCCAGTTATTTCCGATTGTCAATAATAGGACTGGGATACCGGCATGGACATTGAACGCACTAAAATCAGCACCCGCCTGGCCACCGGCTTTGGCTTGGTTTTCCTCCTCCTTATCATCGTCACTGCGCTCGGCATCAACCGGGTGCAGAAGATCGATACCATCCTGACCAATATCAGCGACGTGAACAACGTCAAGCAGCGCTATGCCATCAATTTCCGCGGCAGCGTGCATGACCGTTCCATCGCGCTGCGCGATGTGGTGCTGGCGGCCGATGCCGCTGCGGCCCGTCCGCACGTCGAACATATCAAGACGCTGGCCGATAATTACGCCAAGTCGGCCGCGCCGCTGGACCAGATCATCCTGTCCGGCAAGGGCGTGACGCCGGAGGAGAAAAGCGCGCTGGAGGGCATCAAGGCCAGCGAGGCCAAGGCCCAGCCGCTGATCGCCAAGGTGATCGAGCTGCGCGCGGCGGACCAGCTGCCGGAAGCGACCGCGCTGCTGCAGCAGCAGGCTGCGCCGGCCTTCGTGGCGTGGCTGGCGTCGGTCAATACAATGATCGACCTGGAAGAGAAAATGAGCATGGAGCAGGCCAACAGCGCCTCCAGCGTGGCGCGCAGCTTCTTCGTGTTCATGGTGGTGCTGTGCCTGATCGCCATCGGCGTGGGCGTGGCGGCGGCGTGGTTTATCAGCCGCGGCCTGCTGCGCCAGCTGGGCGGCGAGCCCGAGTATGCGGCCTCCATCGTGGCCTGCATCGCGTCGGGCAACCTGGCGGTGCGCATCGATACCAAGCCGGGCGACGACAGCAGCCTGCTGCACGCCATGCGCGGCATGCGCGACAGCCTGGTGAATATTGTCAGCCAAGTGCGCGCGGGCACGCAGACCATCGCCACCAATTCGCGCGAGATTGCGGCCGGTAATATGGACCTGTCCAGCCGCACCGAGCAGCAGGCCGCCAACATCGAGGAGACCGCGTCGTCGATGGAGCAGCTGACCGGCACCGTCAAGCAGAATTCCGACCATGCTTACCAGGCCAACCAGCTGGCGCTGTCGGCTTCCGAGGTGGCGGTAAAGGGCGGCGCGGTGGTGAACGAGGTGGTGCACACCATGGCCTCCATCAACGAGTCGTCCAAGAAGATCGTGGACATTATCGGCGTGATCGACAGCATCGCGTTCCAGACCAATATCCTGGCGCTGAATGCGGCGGTGGAGGCGGCGCGCGCGGGCGAACAGGGCCGGGGCTTCGCCGTGGTGGCCACCGAGGTGCGCAACCTGGCGCAGCGTTCGGCCGGCGCGGCGAAAGAGATCAAGGGCTTGATCGACGATTCGGTGGAGAAGGTGGACGCGGGCGCCAAGCTGGTGGACCAGGCCGGCGCGACCATGCAGGACATCGTCAACAGCGTCAAGCGCGTGACCGACATCATGGGCGAGATCTCGACCGCCAGCGCGGAGCAGACCTCGGGCATCGAGCAGGTGAACGAGGCGGTGGGCAAGATGGACCAGGTGGTGCAGCAGAACGCCGCGCTGGTGGAGCAGGCCGCCGCCGCCGCCGCGTCGCTGCAGGACCAGGCCGGCAATCTGTCGCAGGTGGTGAGCATCTTCAAGCTGGATGAGTCGGCTGTACCGCAGCGGCCACAGTCCAGCGCCCGTCCGTCGGCTCCGGCGGCTGCCGCGCCGCGCCCGGCCCCGGCCCGCCTCGCGGCCGCGACGCCGGCCAGGGCCAGCAAGCCCGTGGCCGAGCAGGCCCGGCCGTCTCCCAAGCGCGCCGTTGCCAGCGCCGATGACGGCTGGGAAGAATTCTAAAGCGACAATTTTTAATTTGGAAAATATGCAATTCAACTAAGCAAATATTTTGTAACAGCTGTTACGAATTGACTTGCGGCATGTATTATTTCCTCTCAGAGGGGTGAAACATGCCGAAATTGATCTTACGTTCTGTGTCCGCTGCGCTGCTGTGCTTGCCGGTTTTTGCCTCGGCGGCGCCGCTGACCGACGTCGAGACGCGCTGGCTGCAAGCCGGCGCTTCCGTGCTGGCTTACGCCAAGCAGCAGCAGCTTCCCATCGACATCATCGTGCAGCCGCAAGCCCAGCCGGGCGCGGTGCCGCTGGCCATGGGCTTTGATGGCGGCCGCTGCAAGCTGGTGCTGACCATGCGCGGCAACCCCGCCGCCGAGGACGTGCTGCAAGCGCTGCCCGCTGCGCAGCGCGCGCTGATGATAGAGGCCATGACGGCGCATGAAGTGGCGCATTGCTGGCGTTATGCGCAGGGGGCCTGGCACTCGGTGCCGAGCGGCTTCCAGCAGCGCACGCCGGAGGCGGCGCTGCCGCCCGAAATCCAGAAATTGAGCCAGGAACTGCGCGATACCCGCCGCGAGGAGGGCTATGCCGACCTGGTGGCGCTGGCCTGGATGCGGGGCGCCCACCCGGAGCAATATGGGCAGGTGTATGCCTGGCTGCAACAGGTGCGCGCGGCGCAGCCGGACAGCCATGTGTCGCACGACACCGGCGCCTGGCTGGCGCTGGCGGCCGACGGCGCCGTGTTCTCGGAGGGCGCCACGCCTTTCGAGCAGGCGCGGGCCCTGTGGAAGCAGGGACTGGCGGCGGCGGAATGATGAGTTTTTGTGTTGGTTAGCGTACAGAGTGAAACGGGCGGCAGGCGTTTAATCACTACGCTAACCATCACTTAGGGGAATTCATCATGAACAAATTCGTAATCCTGGCGCTGGCTGGCGCCATCAGCAGCAGCTACGCCATGGCCGACAACGATACTGCCGCCTACAAGTCGATGAAGGACAAGGCCGCCGCCGACTACAAAGCCGCCAAGGCGCAGTGCAGCAGCCTGAAAGCCAACGCCAAGGATATCTGCCAGGAAGAGGCCAAAGTGGCCCGCGCCAAGGCCGAGGCCGACGCGGTGGCGCAGCACAAGTCCGACGCCAAGGATATCCGCAAGGCCCGCGAGGAAGTGGCGGACGCCGAGTACGGCCTGGCCAAGGAAAAATGCGACGACATGAGCGGCAACGCCAAGAGCGCCTGCAAGCTGGACGCCAAGTCCGCCAAGGATAAGGCCATCGCCGATGCGCGCCGCGCCGATCCGACTCCGACCGTAGGCGAGCGCACCGCCGCCGCCGTGGGCACCGCCCGCGACAAGACCGCCAACGCGACCGACAATATGCGTGACCGCACTGTGGCCGCCACCGGCACCGCTGCCGACACCACCCGCAACACCACGGCCGCCGCCGGCGACGCCATGAGCGACACCGTCATCACCACCAAGGTGAAAGCCGACCTGGCCGCCGATCCCGGCGTGAAGGCGCTGGATGTGCACGTGGAAACCGTGAAGGGCGTGGTCATGCTGAGCGGCTTCGTGCCGTCCAAGGCCGAGGCCGACAAGGCCGTGCAGCTGGCGCGCGGCGTGAAGGGCGTGAACGAGGTGAAAAGCTCCATCCAGATCAAGCAGTAGCAGGCTGCGCGGCCGGGCACCCCCGGCCGTGTAGTTCAGGTCCGCCGCGCGCGGGCCTTTTTTTGTTTGCTTAAATTATGATCGTAATCTAAAATGCGTGGGACGCAGCATCTTTCAACAATCCATGAGGCCGTCCATGTTTGCTCAACCCCTGTCCGCCTGGCTGGCACGCCGCGGCGTGCACTATTCCTGGGTCATCGTCGCCCTGACTTTCCTGACCGCACTAACCTCGTCCGCCGCGCTGGGCTTGCCGGGCGCGCTGCTGCAGCCGCTCAGCAAGGAGTTCGGCTGGGAGGTGGACCAGATTTCGTCCGCCCTGGCGGTGCGTTTTGCGTTGTTTGGCCTGATGGGGCCGTTCGCCGCCATCCTGATGGAGCGCTTCGGCCTGCGCAATGTGGTGGTGACGGCGCTGGGCCTGGTGGCCACCGGACTGGTGCTGGCCACCCGCATGAGCGAGTTCTGGCACCTGGTGGCGCTGTGGGGCGTGATGCTGGGCATAGGCTCGGGCATGACGGCGCTGGTGCTGAGCGCGGTGGTGGCCAACCGCTGGTTTGAAACGCGGCGCGGCCTCATTATCGGCCTGCTGACGGCCAGTTCGGCCACCGGCCAGCTGGTGTTCCTGCCGCTGGGCGCCTGGCTGATCGAGCACTACGGCTGGCGCATGGCGCTGCTGCCGGTGTTCTTTGCCTGCACGCTGGTGGCGCTGGGCGCTTTCTTCCTGATGCGCAACCGGCCGTCGGACGTGGGCCTGCTGCCGTTCGGCATGGACCCGGCCGCCGCGGCAGCAAGCGCAGCCCCGGCCGCCGCGCCGGCGAAAATCACCTTCGCCACGCCGTTCGCGGTGCTGCGTAGCGTGTCCGCCAACCGCACTTTCTGGATATTGTTCGGCACCTTCTTCATCTGCGGCCTGAGCACCAACGGCCTGATACAGACCCACTTCATTTCGCTATGCGGCGACTCCGGCCTGTCGGCCGTGCCGGCCGCGTCCGTGCTGGCCATGATGGGCGCCTTCGACCTGTTCGGCACCATCGCTTCCGGCTGGCTGTCGGACCGCTACGACAACCGCAAGCTGCTGTTCTGGTACTACGGCTTGCGCGGCTTGTCGCTGCTGTGGCTGCCGTACTCGGAGTTCACGCTGTACGGGCTGTCGCTGTTCGCCATGTTCTACGGCCTGGACTGGATCGCCACCGTGCCGCCTACGGTGAAGCTGGTCGGCGCCACGTTCGGCAAGGAGCGCGCGGGCATGGTGTTCGGCTGGGTGTTTGCCGGCCACCAGCTGGGCGCTGCGGTGGCGGCTTACGGCGCGGGCCGGGTACGCGCTTTGTGGTTCACCTACAACCCGGCGCTGTTCGCGGCGGGCGCGGCCTGCTTGCTGGCGGCGCTGCTGGTGCTGGCGATACGGCGGCAGCAGGCTGCCGCTGCTGCGGTGCCGCTGAAAGCGGCTGCCTAGCGGGGTTTAGTAAAAACGCTTAATTGGAACCGGCCGGCTGGTGCACGGCCGC
This sequence comes from Pseudoduganella aquatica, assembly GCF_020865585.1. NCBI lineage: Bacteria > Pseudomonadati > Pseudomonadota > Betaproteobacteria > Burkholderiales > Oxalobacteraceae > Pseudoduganella > Pseudoduganella aquatica. Next base: position 5,737,657 of record NZ_CP086370.1, on the reverse strand, counting down.
TTCAGCCTGGCGCGGGGAGGGGGGCTTGGCGGCGGTGTAGCTGCGGTTGGCCATCAGGTTTTCCCAGAAGTCGCGCTCCACGCGGTTGGCGGCCAGCTTGCCATAGGGCTGGCCGTTGCTGTGTTCCACGGTCGCTTTCACCCAGGCCTCGTGCCGCGCTTTCACCTGCTGGTAGTCGTGGGTGGAGGCCACCATGTCGTCCACGCCCTGGTGCTGGGCGGCGGCGATGCGGAAGCAGGCGCGCCATTCGCGCAGCGCCTTTTCAACCAGGCGCACACTTTCCAGCGTGGTGGAGCGGACCGGGAAGTTGGGCTGCGCGCACGGCGACTTCTGCTGCGGATCGATTTCCGCGCCAACAGCGGAGGTGGCGGCAAGCGTCAGCAACAAGGCAGCGCACAGCTGTTTCATCGATGTTCCCGGGTAGTGGAGTTGCTCTAATTCTAACTTGCTCACAGGGAAATAGTATATATTTTTGTAACTTTTCCGCCACATTCACGCCGCCAGTCCGTCACATTGGCGCCACATTGCATCATCGTGGTGCTGTGGCTGTTTCGTCACTATACTGTGAGAATAATAAAACAGTGGTGGAGACGCTTAGATGAGCTGGTCCCGAATTTTCGCGGCGGCAGGGCTGCTGCCTGCGCTCGCGGGTGCGCAAGCCGATTATCCGAATACCTCCGCCATGGGCAGCATGGTTGATCCCAATTCGGCATGGTATCGCCAGTGCCTGCGCGTGCAGTCCGTGCAGCCGCCCGCGCGCGAGCTGCCCGCCAGCGGGGCCTTGCACGCGCTGCGCCAGTGCGGCGCCGAAAACCTCTATTACGACACCCGCGCGCGTCCGCACGCCACCACGTCCGACTGGGAGCATGTGCGCCATTGCGCCTACGCCGAGAGCGACGCCACCGTGCTGATGATGCTGTACGCGAACGGCTACGGCGTGTCGCGCAACCATGAGCTGGCGGTGAAATACGCCTGCTCGCTGCCGGCCTCGCCGGCCGAAATGGATGGCCGCGTGGCGCATTTGAACGAGCGCATGCAGCACCATGAAGCCACGCCTTTCGACCAGTGCGACGACATTACCAGCGGCTTTATGGGCGGGCAGTGCGCCGCCATCCAGGACAGGCTGGACAGCAAGGCGCGCGCCGGCAAGCTGGCGGTGCTGATGAAGACCTGGCTGCCGGGGCAGCAGGCGGCTGCGGCCAAGCTGCAGCAGGCGCTGGAGGAGTTTGCCGCGCACCGCGCGAGCGACGAGACCGATATGAGCGGCACCTTGCGCGGTGCGCTGGCGATCGAGGCGCACGGGGTGGAGCTGGATCTGTTTGCGCACGACGTGCAGGACGCGGAGAAGGGCAAGCTGCCGCGCTACAGCGAGCAGCAGTTCCAGCAGCTGGACAAGAAGCTGAACCAGGTCTACCAGCGCGTGATGCAGCACCCGCAGAAGGATGGCGCGCAGGGGCTGGGTTATGGCACGGTGACGAAGGAAGGCGTGAAGAGCACGCAGCGCGCATGGCTGGCCTACCGCGACGCCTGGGTGGCGCTGGGCGCGGCGCGCTACCCGGGGGTAGCGCCGCACGCGTGGAAGGCGCTGCTGACGCAGCGGCGCATAGAACAGCTGGAAGAGTTCGGCGCCTGAGCGGCGGGTTAGGAACACGGGCCGTCAAGGCCGTGTTCCGTAGGGCGGGTTAGCGCACCGCGCGTAACCCGCCACACCATCACTTCAAATACTTGGCCAGCCAGCCGTGCACTTCATTGTAGAAGTAGCGGCTGTTTTCGCCTTTCAGCACCCAGTGGTTTTCATCCGGGAACACCACCAGTTTGCTCGGCGTGTTCAGGCGCTGCTGCGCGGCGAAGTTCATCAGCGCGTTGTTGACCGGCACGCGGTAGTCCAGCTCGCCCACGGTGATCAGGATGGGCGTCTTGAAGCCCGTGCCCTTCTCATGATTGCCCGCCTGCATGATCGGGCTCTGGTCGCGCCACACCGGCAGATTGCCCCACACCGGGCCGCCACTGTTGACTTCGCGGCCGTACACGCTGTCGCTGGTGCCCCACTGCATCACCAGGTCCATTTCCCCGGCGTGCGACACGATGGCCTTGTAGCGCGTGGTGGTGGCCTGCAGCCAGTTGGCCAGGTGGCCGCCGTAGCTGGCGCCGCCGGCCGCGAGCTTGCTGCCGTCGACATAGCTGTACTTCTTGATGGCTTCGTCCACCGCCTGGTTGACCTCGTCGCCGGGGCCTTTCAGCGGGTCGAACTGGATCGAGCGGGCGAACTCTTCGCCGTAGCCGGTGGAGCCCTTGTAGTCGGTCAGCAGCACGACATAGCCCGGCTTGGCCAGCAGGTGGTAGTTCCAGCGCAGCACGAACTGGTCGCGCCACATATTGGCGGCGCCGCCGTGGATGACGGCGAATAGCGGGTATTTCTTGTTCGGGTCGAAGTTGGCCGGCTTGACGATCATATTGTGGATCTGGCGCCCGTCCGGGGTCTTGAACCAGAAGTGTTCGGGCGCCTGCCAGTCGATGGCGGCGGCTTTCTCCACGTTGAAGGAGGTCAGGCGCTTGGGCGCCTTGCCATTGAAGGCAAACACCTCGGGCGGATTGATCGCCGATTCCCACACGCCCACCAGCGCGTTGCCGCCCGCGTTGAGCGAGTTGATGCTGCCGGTGGCCGCCGACGGTTCCGCTTTCACGTCGCCGCCCGCGTAGCTGATCGAATGCAGCTGTTCCAGGCCGGCGTGCTCGAAGGTGAAGTAGATGCGCTTGCCGTCGGCCGGCAGCGCAAAGCGCGAGATGGAGCGGTCCAGCGCGGCGGTGAGGATTTTCGGCTGCGGGCTGGCGAGGGGCCAGGCGAAGCTGGCCAGGCGGTCCAGGTCGTACACCTTGCCTTCGGTTTCTGCCTGCGTCAGGCACAGCAGGGTTTTGCCGTCGGGCGAGAATTTCAGGTTGTTGTAGCTGTGCTTGTCGGCGGTCAGCTGGGTGGCTTCGCCGCCGCCGGCAGGCAGCGCGAAGATCTGCGTGTAGGCCGAGGCGCGCGCCAGTTCGTCGCGGTTGGTGGAGGCGGAGAACACCACGGTCTTGCCGTCCGGCGCCCAGATCGCGTCCAGCGACTGGCCTTCGTCGCCCTGGCCGCCGCCGAAGCCCGGCATGGCCGCCAGCTTGCTGCCGGACAGGATGTCTTTCGGCTTGGCGCCAATTTGCGCGTCCATCACGAACAGGCGCACCTGCTTGTCGTCCAGCCATTTGTCGAAGAAGCGCGGCGGGAAGGTTTCGTAGGCGCGCGCGCTGTATTTGCGGTCCTTGCGCTCCTTGGCGATCTTCTTGATGGATTCCTCGTCCGTGGCGCCGGGGAACAGGTCGCTGACGAACAGGATCTGCTTGCCGTCCGGGCTGAACTTGGGTGAACGCGCGCCCAGGGTCAAGGTGGTCAGGCGCTGGGCTTCGCCGCCGCCGGCCACGTCGATGCGGTAGATCTGGCCGGCGTCGTCGCCGTCGCGCTTGGCGATGAAGATCAGCTGCTTGCTGTCCGGCGACCAGTTCACGCTGCCTTCGCCGCCCTTGGAGAAGGTCAGGCGGCGCGGCGCGCTGTCGTCGGCCAGGGACTTGATCCACAGGTCGGACCATTGCTCCTTGCTGTCATAGGCGGTGTCGGTGACGGCGAACACGGCCCACTTGCCATCCGGGCTGGGCACCGGCGCGCCGACGCGCTTCATCAGCCATACGTCCTCGTGGGTGATGGCGTGCTTGGCGGCCGGCGCGGTAGCGTCGGCGGCGTGGGCTGCGTGGACAGCGCCCAGGCTGGCGGTGGCCAGCAGCAGGGCGGTCAGGGGATGGAGCAATCGGGTAGAGGTCATGTGCAGAGTCCGGCTGGTGGGTCGAAGCCGTAGATGTTGGACACAACCATGCCACCTGTCAATCGACCAAATGTTTCTCCAATGTATCCGTCGTGGGCCGGGCCGGCTCCGCCGGGGCTGCCAGTATCATGTCGGCGGCCTTTTCGGCGATGGCCACGGTGGGGGCGTTGGTGTTGCCGCCGATGAGCGTGGGCATGATGGACGCGTCCGCCACGCGCAGGCCTTGCAGGCCGCGCACGGCCAGCGTGTCGTCCACCACGGCCAGCGGGTCGTGGCCCATTTTGCAAGTGCCCACCGGGTGGTAGATGGTTTCCGCCTTGCGCCGCACGAAGTCGCGGATCTGCTCGTCGCTTTGCACCGGCGCGCCGGGCTGCAGCTCGGCGCCCCGATAAGCGTCAAAGGCGGGCTGGGCGAGGATGGCGCGGGCCGCTTTCACACCGCGCACCATATTCTCCATATCGTCCGGGTGCGACAGGTAGTTCGGCTCGATCAGCGCGTGCGCCATGGGATCGGCGCTGTGCAGGCCGATGCGGCCGCGGCTCTTGGGCCGCAGGTCGCACACGTGCAGCGCGTAGCCGTGGCCCAGCATGGTGGCCCTGGCGTGCGCCAGCGTGCGGCCGTGGCCGTCCAGCGTGGCGGGCGTGAAGTGGAATTGCAGGTCGGGCACGGCCAGCTCGGGACGGCTCTTGACGAAACCGCCGCCCTCGGCCGAGTTGGTGGTGAACGGTCCCCGGCGGCGGAACAGGTAGTTCAGCGTGTGCGCCGCCTGCGCCAGCAGGTTGCGCCAGGAGACGCCGAGCGAAACGGGCTGGGTGCATTTCTGCACCAGCAGCACGTCCAGGTGGTCCTGCAGGTTCTGCCCAACGCCGGGCAGCTCATGCACCAGCGGGATCCCGTGGCGCGCCAGTTCGTCGCGGGGGCCTATGCCGGACAGCAGCAGCAACTGCGGCGAGTTGATGGCACCGCCGGACAGTATCACTTCGCGGCTGGCCAGCGCTTCGTGCTGCGTGCCATTTTTCAGGTAGGCCACGCCGCGCACGCGCTTGCCGTCCATCAGGATCTTGCTGGCGTGCGCGCCGGTGATCACGGTGAGGTTGGCGCGCTGCAGCACCGGGTGCAGATAGGCGCGCGCCACGCTCCAGCGCTCGCCGTTTTTCTGCGTCAGGTGGTAGCGGCCCAGGCCTTCCTGGCTGGCGCCGTTGAAGTCGGCATTGGCGGCGTAGCCGGCCGTGCGGCCCGCGTCGAGGAAGACTTGCGTGAGCGGATTGGGCGAGCGCTGGGCGCACACGTTGAGCGGGCCGCCGCTGCCGTGGTAGGCGTCCGCGCCCGGTTCGTGGTGCTGGGAGCGCTTGAAGATGGGCAGCAGGTCGGCGTAGCTCCAGCCCTGGTTGCCGAGGGCGGCCCAGTGGTCGTAGTCGCTGCGGTGGCCGCGCGTGTAGATCATGGCGTTGCTGGAACTGCTGCCGCCCAGCGTTTTTCCGCGCGGCCAGAACAGCTTGCGGCCGTTCAGCTGCGCTTGCGGTTCGGTGTGGTAGCGCCAGTTCAGCGTCTTGCTCATCATCAGGAACAGTATGCCGATGGGCATGCGGATAAAGGGGCTGCTGTCGCGCGGCCCGGCCTCCAGCAGGCAGACTTTGACGGCCGGATCGGCCGACAGCCGGTTCGCCAGCACGCAGCCCGCCGAGCCCGCACCGACGATGATGTAGTCATACATATTCCGCTCCAGGAGACGCCGCCACGCGGCGCCCCCAGTGTTGCACAGCCAGTCCGCCTCCGCAATCGCCCCGGGAGCACGTCTACTGGCGCGGGACTTTGACGCTGCGCAAGCTGCGGCTTTCCGGTAGATGGAGCGCAATGGATGGGGCGCTACACTCGTGACTATGATCAAGAGCTTTCGACATAAGGGATTGGAGCGGTTCTTCGAGACCGGTTCGATGGCGGGTATTCAAGCCCACCATGCGCCACGTCTGCGTGCGCAATTGGCTAAGCTTGACACTGTGTATGGGCCGATCGGCATGGATTTGCCAGGCTGGCATCTGCATCCGCTAAAGGGGGCACTGAAGGATTGCTGGGCTGTATGGGTGGACAAAAATTGGCGTATGATTTTTAAGTTCGAGCACGGCGATGCGGTTTTGATAGACTACAGTGATTATCATTAGGGTGGCTATGATGCAGATGTACAATCCTCCTCATCCTGGCGAAGTACTGTTGGATGGTGTGTTCTCTGGGACTGGAATCTCCAGTGAGGATTTTGCAGAGCGCATAGGATGGCCGCACGTAGCGTTCCTCCGTGTGCTGCAGGGGCAGGATGCTATCAATGCTGAGTTGGCGTTGCGTCTTGCCGCCGCACTGGGCGGGGAGGCCGAAAGCTGGCTGCACATGCAGGCAAGCTACGACCTTTCGCAAGCTCGGCAGAAGCCGCGGCCTGCAATTGAGCGCTTGAATAGTATTTAAGGCAAGGATGTCTTCACTTTCCCCATTCAAATCACGTCCCTCACGGTATCTGATGCATTGTTGCGTCGCCTGTCTATCCGTCCTTCTTATTCAAGCGGCGCAGGCGCAGTCGGTGGCTTTCACGTTTGACGACGGACCGAATCTGGAGGCCACGCCGCGCCTGTCGGCGCAGCAGCGTAATGCGGCCATGCTGGCGGCGCTGAGGAAGCACGGGGTGCAGGCTGCGCTGTTTGTCACGGCGGGCAATGGCGCTGACCGGCCGGAAGGGCTGGCGCTGGCGCGCGCCTGGGGCGAGGCCGGCCACGCCATCGGCAACCACACCATGACGCATCCAGACCTGAACAGCGCCAAGCTGGCGCTGGCGCAGTACCAGCAGGAAGTGCTCGACTGCGACCAGATCATCCGCACGCTGCCGGGCTACCGGAAGTGGTTCCGCTACACCTTCCTGCGCGAGGGGAATACGCCGGAGAAGCGCGACGGCATGCGCGCCTTCCTGAAGCAGCAGGGTTACCGCAACGCCTACGTGAGCCTGGACACCAGCGACTGGCGGCTGAACGACGAGCTGGTGCGCGTGCTGCGCGCCGACGCCAATGCCGACGTGGCGCCCATCCGCGCCGCCTATCTGTCGCACCTAAAGCAGCGCGCGCTTGCTTACCGCGCGCTGTCGCAGCAGCTGCCGGGCCGCGACATCGCGCAGGTGATGCTGATGCACCATAACCTGATCAACCCCCTGTGGCTGGACGACGCCATCGCCATGTTCAGGGACATGGGCTGGGCCATCACCACGCCCGCCGCCGCGTATGCCGACCCGGTCTACCAGCTGGAGCCCGACCGTCCCGCTGCCGGCCAGAGCTTGCTGCTGTCGATGGCGCGCTCGCTGGGCCTGGGCAAGTTCGACGGCTGGCTGCGCCTGGTCGACGACGGCGATTTCGAAATCGAGGCGCTGAAGGCGAACGCGCAGCCGCGCTAGCTGGCGCGCAGCGTTGTGTGCCGCTACGCGGTGTGATCCAGCGTGGACCAGGCCATGGCCAGCGCGTCGTCCGCGATGCTGGCGGTGGCGGCTAGGTGGCCGGCTGCCAGCGCGCCGCCCGGCTGCTGCAGCATCTGCTGCACCTGTTCGGGCGCCGGGGCCGCCGGGCCGCAGCCCAGGCCCACCCAGGCGGCGCGGCCGCTGCGCTTGGCGGCGTACAGGCCGAGGTCGGCCAGCTTGATGGTCTGCTGCCAGCTCAGCAGGCGCGGCCGGGACGGCAGGAAGGGGAAGCTGGCATAGCCGACCGAACAGGTCTGGCGGATGCAGCTGCCGTCCTCCAGCACGAAGGGCTGCCCGGCCACCGCTTCGCACAGGCGCGCTGCCAGCGCGCCGGCGCCGGCCGGGTCGATGTCGCGCGCCACCACCAGGAACTCCTCGCCGCCCCAGCGCACCAAAAAGTCGCTGTCGCGGAACACGCGCGCCAGCCGCTCGCGCATGGCCATCAGCACGTGGTCGCCGGCCGGATGGCCATAGCGGTCGTTGACCTGCTTGAAATGGTCCAGGTCCACCAGGAAGAAGATCAGCGCGGCGCTGCGCGGCGCGGGCGCGGCCGACGCTTCGTGGCGGCGCAGTATCAGCTGCACTTCCGGCGGCAGCTTCTGTTCGATATAGCGGCGGTTGCGCAGCCCGGTGAGCGGGTCGGTCACGCTCAGGTTTTGCAGCGCCGCATAGGCCTTGGACAAGGCTTCGTTCTTGCCGGCCAGTTCGCTGGTGCGCTGCGCCACCTGGCCTTCCAGCAGCAGCTGGTGCTGGCGCAGGCTGCGCACGCGCCAGCGGTACAGCCAGCGCAGGCCCAGCACGGCCGCCAGCGCCGCCAGCGCGCGGAACCACCAGGTGGCCCAGAACGGCGGCGTGACCGTCACCGGCAGCACCAGTTCCTGGTCGCTCCACACGCCGTTCTTGGTGACCGCCTTGACGCGCAGCGTGTAGCTGCCGGGCCGCAAGCTGGTGTAGGTGGCCACGCGGTGCGCCGCGTCGGCCGCGATCCAGTCGCGGTCCAGGCCGTCGAGCCGGTAGGCGTAGCGGTTGCGTTCGGGGTCGGCGAAATGGGTGGCGGTGAATTCCAACGAGAAGGTGGCCATGTCCCACGGCAGGCGCAAGCGGCTGGGCGCGCTGAGCGTGCCTTCCAGTCCCACTGCTTCGGGGCGCGGCAGCAGGGCCAGCGAGCGGTTCATCACGCTCAGTCCGGTGACAGTCAGCTGCGGCGCGATGGTATTGCCGCGCATGGCGTCCGGATGCACGATGGTCAGCCCTTGGAAGGCGCCGAAATACAGCGTGCCGTCGGCACCGGCCAGCGAGGCGCCGTTGATGAAATTGCCCGAGGAGATGCCGTCCGACGCGTAGTGGCTGGCCACGGCGCCGCTGGCCGGGTCGAAGCGCAGCAGCGCGCCGGTGACGGTCAGCCACAGCTGGCCTTCGGCATCGCTCTCGATGGCGGTGATCTCCATGCCGGACAAGCCGTCGCGCCGGCTGGCGCTGAAGCGCAGGCTGCCGTCCGCCTGCTGGCTCACCAGGTTCAGGCCGCTGCGCGTGCCTATCCACACGCGGCCTTGCCGGTCTTCATACACGCAGTTGACGAAGTCGTTGCTCAGGCTGCCAGGCTTGCCGTCGCTGCGGTAGCTGCGCAGCGCGCCGTCCGCGCCGCGCAGGTCCAGGCCGCGCCCGTACGGACTGCCTATCCACAGGCGGCCCTTGCTGTCCTCCAGCAGCGCCCCGGCGTTGTGGATGGCGCTCAGCGCGCGGCCCGCCGGCAGTGCTTCGGCCTTGCCGCTGGCCGGGTCGAAGCGCAGCACGCCGCCGTCCGTGCCCAGCCACAGCGCGCCGCCACTGGCGCGGGCGATGCCGCGCACGAAGTTGCGGTCCTGCGCGCCGAAGCGGTATTCGCGGAAGGTGCCTCCGGCCGGATCCAGCCGGCTCAGCCCGGTCGACGTGCCGGCCCACAGCGGGCCGCCGGGCGGCTGCAGCAACGCCATCACGAAGTCGTTGGGCAGAGAGCCGGGCTGGGCCGGATCGTGGCGGTAGCTGCGCAGCACGCTGCCGCTGGCCGGATCGTACAGGCGCACGCCGCTGGGGCCGCCCAGCCACAGCCGGCCCTCGTCCGCGTGGCTCAGGCTGCCGACCACGTTGCCGCGCGGCGCGCTGTCCTGGGTGCCGGCGGCGGGCAGGAAGCGGCCCAGTCCCTGGCTGCCCAGGTCCACGCGCGCCACGCCGTTGTCCCAGGTGCCGGCCCACAGCGTGTTGCTGTGGTCCACCAGCACCGAGGGGATGCGGTTGGACGGCAGGCTGTTCGGATCGCCGAGCCGGTGCTGGTAGCTGCTGAACTGCTGCTGCGCGGCGTCCCAGCGCAGCAGGCCGGCGGGCTGGGTGCCGATCCAGACCGCGTCGCTGCGGTCCTGGTAGATGGTGTAGACGGAAAAGTCGCCTACCTCGGGCGGCGCGGGCAGGCGCTCGCGCTGCGCCCACGGGCTGCCGATGTTCCAGCGCAGCACGCCGCCGGCCGTGCCTATCCACAGCTGGCGCTGCCCGTCGAGCAGTAGTGCGCTGACGGTGTTCAGCTTGGCGTTCGGGGCGGCGCTGTCGTCAGGCTGGAAGTGCTGGAAGGCGCTGCCGCCGGGCGGCAGGTAGTCTATGCCGTGCGGCCACACGCTGAGCCACAGCCCGCCCTCCGGGTCGCGCGCCAGCGCCTCCACGCGGTCGCTGGCCGGCGTGCCGGGGCGCTGCGGATCGTGCGCATAGGCCGTGAAGCGGCCGCTGGCAGTGTCGAAGTGGTGCAGCCCGGCCGCCGTTCCCAGCCACAAGCCGTCCTTGCCGTCGCTGATGATGCTGCGTACGAACAGCGAGGGGCCGGCCGCCGGGCGGTGGCTGACGAAGGCGCCCCGTTCGGCGTCGAAGCGGGCCAGGCCGTTATTGGTGCCGAACCACATGCGCTGGCGGCTGTCGCGGAAGATGGCGCTGACGTAGTTGCCGGGCAGGCTGAGGGGATTGGCGGCATCGTTGCGGTAGATGGTGGAGCGCTGGCCGTCGTGGCGGAACAGGCCGCTCTGGGTGCCCATCCAGATCAGGCCCTGGCCGTCTTGCGCCAGCGCCAGTACCGAGCTGGCCGGCATGGTGAAGTGCAGCGCGCTCAGGTTTTCAAAGCGCAACTGGCGCACCGGTGCGGGCGCGGCGTGCGCCGGGTTCGCCAGTCCGGCGGCCAGCAGCAGCGATGCAAGCAGGAGGCGGGCTGGCCGGGCCATGGTTCAGGCGCGCTGGCGCCGTATGGCCATCAGGATGCCGGCGCCTATGCCCAGCGTGGTGAGCGCGGTGCCGCCGTAGCTGATGAAGGGCAGCGGCACGCCGACCACCGGCACCACGCCGCTCACCATGCCGATGTTGATGAAGGCGTAGGTGAAGAAAATCATGGTGACGGCGCCGCCCAGCAGGCGCGCGAACAGCGTGGTGGCGCCGGCGGTGATGGCCAGGCCGCGCGCGATCAGCAGGAAGTACAGCGTGAGCAGCACGGCGATGCCGAGCAGGCCGAATTCCTCGGCGTACACGGAGAAGATGAAGTCGGTGGTGCGCTCGGGCACGAAGCCGAGGTGGCCCTGCGTGCCTTGCAGCCAGCCTTTGCCGTCCAGCCCGCCCGAGCCGATGGCGATGCCGGCCTGCTTGATCTGGAAGCCTTTGCCCAGCGGGTCGGCTTCCGGGTTGAGCATGGTGAGCACGCGCTGGCGCTGGTAGTCGTGCAGCAGCGGCCAGGCGATGGGGATGCTGGCGGCGGCGCCCGCAACCAGCGCGCCCATGGCCTTCCACGACAGGCCCGCCAGCACGATCACATAGGCGCCCGCCGCCAGCACCAGCAGCGCGGTGCCGAGGTCGGGCTGCTTCATGATCAGCGCGGCGGGAATCAGCAGCAGCAGGGCGGCCACGGCGAAGGTTTTCCAGCGCGCCAGGCTGGCGTACTGGTGGAAGAACCAGGCCAGCATCAGCGGCATGGCGATCTTCATCATTTCGGATGGCTGGATGTCGAAGCCGATGTACAGCCAGCGGCGCGAGCCTTTCTTGATTTCGCCCATCATGAACACGGCCAGCAGCAGCAGCACGCCGGCCGCGTAGATGGGCGCGGCGTAGCGCGTCAGCGTTTGCGGCGGCACGCAGGCGACCGCCCACATGATGACCAGCGCGATCAGCACATTGCGCAGATGCATGGCGAAGCGGCCGGGGAAGTCTGCCCCGGCCGAGTACATGGTGAGCACGCCGGTGGCCAGCAGCAGCAGGACGCACAGCGTCAGCTGCGGGTCCAGTACCGCCAGTAGGGATTTGCAGCGCCGCAGCATCAGTGCGTGCCTTGCTGGCTGATCGCCTGCAGCCACACCAGCCGCCCGGCCAGTCCCAGCAGCCCCACCAGCGCAATGGCCGCCAGGATGGCGAGGCGGCGGCGGAAGTGGGGATCTTGTGGTTGCTGGTTCATTGTTATTTTCTCTCGGAAAGATAATATTTTAACATGTCGGAAAACTTTACAGCAATTTCGGCGCATTTTGCTACTTGGAAGGTATTTCCAGAGATTACGTCTATTTTCTTGTCGGAAAACTTTACAGCGGGGTCTGCGCGCCTTGGGTATAGTGGCATGGAATGGAAGTTGCTTGTATTTAGGAAATAACTTATTCCAGAAGGAAATTCCATGTCCCTTTTCCAACGCTGCCTGTCGCGCCTCGCCCTCTGCCTTCCTTTGCTGTTCGCCGCCGGCGCCAGCCACGCCACGCTTATCGGCCAGTGGACCTTCCAGGGGCCGAATGTGCTGGCTGACTCGACCGGCAACTTTGGCGCACTGGAGCTGCGCGGCAATGCCAGCATCGCCAACGGCAAGCTGACCGTGGATGGAAACGGCACCACCGAGCTGGGCTGGGCGCGCACCACCGGTTATACCGGTGCGGCGATCACCAGCAAGACGCTGGTGGTGTGGGGTGAGCTGACGGGCTTGAGCGCCGCTGCCACCGCAGGTTCGTTCATGACCATCGACAAGGTTAACAGCGACAACTTCGACGGCATTATCTATGGCGAAAACCAGGCCAACACCTGGATGAACGGCAGCAGCAACGGCTGGCGCAACCAGACCTTCAATCCCGGCTACACGGAAAGCGCGACTGGCAATCTGATCCAGATGGCGATCACCTACCAGGACTTCGGCAACGGCACGCTGCAGATCACCGGCTACCGCAACGGCCAGAGCATTGGCAGCTATCTGTCCGGCAACGCCGCCACCTGGACCGCGAACGACACCGAAATCCTGTTCGGCATCCGCCACGCCAATTCGTCCGCCAACGGCCCCGGCGGCCTGGACGCGGTGATCAGCGAAGCGCGCATTTACAACACCGCGCTGACCCAGGCTGAAATCCAGGCCCTGCACATGGTGCCGGAGCCAGGCACGCTGGCCGTGTTCGGCCTGGGCCTGGGCATGCTGGCCGTGGCCCGCAAGCGCCGCGCCAGCAAGCGGTAAGCCGGAGGTCCGTCCCAGCGCGCTCTTCTTGCTACAATGGCTTTTTATGCAACTTGGAGCCGCCATGCTGGAATTGAGACCGACCTGCGAACACTGCAACAAAAACCTGCCGCCCGAGGCGCCGGACGCGCGCATCTGCAGTTATGAATGCACGTTCTGCGCCGGCTGCGTGGAGGGTTTGCTGGCCAATGTCTGCCCCAACTGCGGCGGCGGGTTTGAAAAGCGCCCGGTGCGTCCGGTGCGCAACTGGAAGAACAACAACTACCTCGGCAACGACCCGGCGCGCACCGAGCCCAAGTACCGTCCGGTGGATGCGGCCGCGCACGCCGTCTTTGCGGCGCAGATCGCCGCGCTGCCGCCGGAATCCCGCTGAGATTGCCGGCCGCAGCGCTGCCGCCGCCGGCGGGGCGCTAGTCCTTGGAGGCCGGCGAGATGGTCTTACTGACCTTGCCGGCTTCATCCAGCATCTGGATCTCCGCCTTGCCGTCCGCGCTAACCAGCAGCATCATGCGCACGCGGCCTTTGGCGTCCTTCAGCTGCAGGGACGCGCCCTTGTCGCCGGTGTTGCCGAGCCAGATGCGGTTCTTGCTCAGGCGGCCCTGCTCGGACAGCTTCTGGTAGTAGGCCTGCTGCTCGCCGGGCGGCAGCTTTTTCGCCTCCGCGCTGAAGCCGCGCACGTCCTCCATCGAGGTCACCTGGTAGTAAGGCACGTCGTTGATCTTGATGGCGGTCTGCTGGTGCGTCTCGCTGTCGTTGTTCAGCAGCTGCAAAGCCTGGTCCTGGCGGAAGCGGTCGAAGGTCAGCGACAGGCCGGAGGAAACCTTGCCCTCGGCGCTGAGGGTGCCGCGCTGGATCAGGCCGCCGTTCTCCGTGCCCTCGTCGTTAATGAACAGCATGCCTGCGACGTTGGCGCGGTCGGGGCGGGCGTTTTCCTTGCCTTGCAGGAAGTCGCCGGGGAACTGCGCCTTGCTCGAGATGACCATGCGCTTGGTGCCGTCCGGCTCCACGATATTGATGCGGCCCACGGTGATCTCGTCGAAGCGCTCATGCTTGAGCGGCTCCCTGGCCCCGGTCAGCACGAATACGGCGGCCAGCGCGCTGGCCATGGTGCTTGCTCCTGCTAAGAAAGTCCTGATTTGCGACACTATGCGTCTCCTTTGCTTATTACTGCATTAGCCCTGCGCAAGCGCCACTCGACCAGGAAGGCGAGCACGCCGCAGAAAGTGAACAGGGCGCCGAGGTACTGCAACACCTTGTTGACCGGCGAGCGAACATAGCGCACGCCGGCCAGTTCAAACTTCCGCCGGCCCTTGCCGGCGGCTTCAAAAAACACGCTGCCCCGGTCGCCCCAGAACTCCGCCGTGGCCAGCCTGACCCTGGCCGCCTCGAACTCGGCCAGCATCCTGGCGTGTTCGGCGCTGCTGATGGTGGCAGCAGCCAGCTTCAGGTTCAGGACTTCCTTGAACTGGTCAAAGACGTTGTCCGACTCGTCCGGCAGGATCACGCCCTTGGAAATATATTTGTACTGATTGTTGGACGAGAAAATGCCGTCGTTGGCGGCCAGCATCAGCGCGAACCCCAGCGCGCAGGCCGAGGCCGCGCCGAACAGCCATTTTTTCGCATCGTGCACGCGCCGCGCGGTATTGCCGTTCAGGAAGTGGCTGACTTCGGGAATGTGGCGCAGCGAGGTCTGCAAGACCTTGCTGTCGATGCCGTTCAGGAAATCGGCCGGCGCCATTTCCAGCGCCTTGACGATGGTGCTGAACATGTCGGCCGAGGGCTGCGACTTGTCGTTTTCCAGCTTGGACAGGTAGGACTGCTCAATGCCGATGGCGGCCGCGAGCTGCGGCTGGGTGAGGTTTTTCTCGGTCCGGATGTGTTTGAGCTTTTCGCCGAAGTTCATCGGTGCGTGCCTTTTCTTGTAGAGATGGCACGTATTCTTCTGGATTCAGCGGGGAATGAGAAGCTGAATATGCGGGAATATCGATGAATATTGCAGTTTTGGCGGGGATTAGCGCTGGCGGGCCGAATTTTCCGCACTGCTGGCGCGTGCCAGGCTGGAGCGCGCACCGGCCACGGCCTGCAGGCGCTCCTGCAGATAAGTGCTCAAGCGCGGGTGCTGGCTGAAGGCAACGTTGAAGCGGATGTGCCGGTCCGGCGTGTCGTTGGCCGAGAAGGCCGCGCCGCGCATCAGCAGTATCTTGTTGCGGTAGGCGTCCTGCACCAGCAGGTCGACGTCCAGTCCGTCGGGCATGGTGCCCCACAGGAAAATGCCCGCCTCGCCGGGCTGCTCGAACAGCACGCCCGCCGCGCTCAGCTGGCGCGTGCTGGCGTTGCGCGCCGCCATGATCTTGCGCTGCATACGGTCCAGATGCTTGCGCAGGTTGCCGGCCCGCAGCACTTCCAGTAGCACATATTCATTCAGCGCCGGCGTGGTCATGAGGGAATGGATCTTGGTCCGCATCAGCACTTTGAGCAAGGCAGGGGCGGCGGCGAGATAGCCCATGCGCAAGGCCGGGCTCAGCGCCTTGCAGAAGCTGGAGTAGTAAATCACACCGTCCAGGCCGGACAGGGACGCCAGCCGGGTGCTGTGGGCGTGCTGGAAATGGCCGTGCACGTCGTCTTCCGCGATCAGGAAGCCGTATTGCTGCGCCAGGATCAGCACCTTGTGCAGATTGGCGGCGCTGCTGCTCCAGCCGGTGGGGTTGTGCAAGGCCGTCTGCACGAACAGCAGGCGGGGGCGGTGCTCGCGGCAGGCGGCCTCCAGGGCGTCCAGGTCCAGGCCGTCCGGCCCGCGCTTGATGGACACCAGGCGGATGCCGTCCTGGCGCAGCCGGCCGAACATCAGGAAATAGCCGGGGTCTTCCACCAGCACGGTGTCGCCGGGCTGCAGGAAGCTGCGGCAGATCAGGTCGATCGCATGGGTGCCGCCGAAGGTGGTGAGGATGTGGCCGGCGTCCACCGCCGCGCCCACGCCGCGCAGCAGCAGCGCGATGTGCTCGCGCAGTTCCGGCAGCCCCTGGGGCGGACAGCGCGAGGCCATGCCGGCGGCGCTGCCTGCCAGCGCCCTTTGCACGGCGGCGGCCGGCACCGCGTCCTGCAGCCAAGTGGGCGGCAAGGCGCCGCTGCTGGCCTGCAATATTCCGGCGCGCTGGTCGTTTGCCTGCTGGGCCAGCCAGACCGGTTCCTGCTCCTCGCCGGCCTCCAGCGCCACTTCGTCGGGTATAGAGCGGCTGGCGTCGGTGGCGGTGCAGACGAAAAATCCCGCCGTGCCATGCGTATCGATCACGCCTGCCGCGACCAGCCTGTCATAGGCCACCACCACGGTGTTGGTGCTCACGGCCAGCTGGGTGGCGAGCTGGCGTATCGACGGCAGCTTGGCGCCGCCGGGCAGGGCGCGGCTCTCGACCATCTGACGCAGTTTGGTTTCAATCTGCGTGGACAGGGCGACGGGAGAGGAGCGGTCGATGGCGATCATGGGGGCAGTCTAGCGCAAAATCATCACGGCCAGGACGAGCAGGATGGCGCCCATGGTCAGATTGAAGATGCGCTGCTTGCGCGGATCTTGCAGCACGTGGCGGATCGACATGCCGAACAAGGCCCAGACGGCGTTGCACGGCGCGCCCACCAGCGTGCCTATCACCGCCACCAGCAGCGCGTCGCCGAAAGCGTTGTGCCCCGCCGGCATGAACACCGACGCCACGGTAATGGTCTTGAGCCAGCTCTTGGGGTTCAGCGCCTGGAAAGCCGCCGCCTGCGCGAAGGATACCGCCTTGGCCGCCTGCGTCCCGCCCGCCGAGGCGCCGCTGAGCTTCCAGGCCAAAAATACGAGGTAGAGCGAGCCGCCCACCCGCAGCACCTGGTGCGCCATGGGGTAGGCGACAAAGACGCTGCTCAGCCCCATGCACATGAGCATGGTCTGCACGAACATGCCGGCCTGGATACCGAGGATAATGGGCAGCGCGCCGCGCCCGCCGAAATTGGCGCCGGTGGTGGCGAGCAGGACGTTGTTCGGTCCGGGCGTGGCCGACATTACAAGGCAATAGCTCATCAAGGGGAGGAGTTCGGTCATGACTGCAATTCCTGGTGTGAAGTGGCACCAGTCTAGGAGCGCAGCGTGGTGCGGACAAGGCACAAGGAGGCAGGTACAGAGCCGTGCTGTATCAGTCGTTGGGCAGTGACAGTCCGGCGGTGCCCTGCAATCAGGGGTAGTGCTGCCGCGAGTGTACGACTGCGACAATTTCTATCGCCAGCGCACCAACGCGGTACACCACAACATAATTAGGATGAACAACGAGCTCGCGCGTGCCCGCTACGCGGCCAACGCGATAGAGGTGGGGGGGATGAGGGAGTTGGGTTACTACACGCTGAATATCGTCGTACAAATCAAGCGCGGCGTGCGGATTGCGATCGGCAATGAATTTAAGGATCGCAGCGAGGTCTGCTTGCGCTTCAGCGCGCCAAAGGATCGGAAGCATGAGTGCTCCGCTTTGCATCAATGATGCCTCGCAGCTTGGCCATTACTTCGTCGTGTGGTGATGGCGGACGCTGGTCGGCCAGCGAAGCTTCTACCTTTGCCCGGAACCAGCGATCATACGCCTCGGCTTCTTCAGCCGTGGCGAATTCGGACTCTATGGGGGACAGTATGGTGCTCATGGTAAGTCAATTATAAGGCAGCCTTACCGAATCTCGTATAGCGACGCAAAAAAGGCTTACGCGCCGAAGCGGGTAAGCCTGATTTGGTACTGCTGAATTCGTGGTAGGCCGTGCGGGATTCGAACCTGCGACCAACGGATTAAAAGTCCGCTGCTCTACCAGCTGAGCTAACGACCCGAAAGAGGCCGTATTATATACAGCTCGATGCGCGCTTGCAAAGGTTTTTGCGCGCTTTCCGCGTTTTTCTCTGTCAGGCCACCGTCAGGCCAGCGCCGACGTCACTTTCAGCACTTCTTCCGCGCTGGTGACGCCCTCGGCGATCTTGTAGGCGCCGGCGATGCGCAGCGGCTTCATGCCGTCGGCCACGCTCTGGCGGCGCAGCGCGGCGATGTCGGTTTCCTCCTGCACCTGCTGGCTGAAGGCCTCCGTCACCGTCAGCAGCTCGTAGATGCCGGTGCGGCCCCGGTAGCCGGTCTGGCGGCATTCGGGGCAGCCGACCGGGCGGTACACGCGCTCCGGCTTGGGCAGGTCCCAGGCGCCGCCTATGCCTTGCCACACGTCGTCGGCGATGTGGCCGTCCGGCGATTTGCAGTCCGCGCACAGCGTGCGCACCAGGCGCTGCGCCATGATGCCGACCAGGGTCGCTTCCAGCAGGTAGTGCGGCACGCCCAGCTCCAGCAGCCGCATCACGGCCGAGGGGGCGTCGTTGGTGTGCAGCGTGGACAGAACCAGGTGGCCGGTCAGCGCGGCCTGGATCGCCATTTCGGCGGTGGCCAGGTCGCGGATCTCGCCCACCATGATGATGTCCGGATCCTGCCGCATCAGCGCGCGCACGCCGTCGGCGAAGGTCAGGTCGATGCCGGGCTGCACCTGCATCTGGTTGAAGGCCGGCTCCACCATCTCGATCGGGTCCTCCACCGTGCAGACGTTGACCTCCGACGTGGCCAGCGCCTTGAGCGTGGTGTACAGCGTGGTGGTCTTGCCCGAGCCGGTGGGGCCGGTGACCAGGATGATGCCGTGCGGGCGCTTGGTCAGCGCGTCCCAGCGCGCCGCGTCGTCCTCGGGGAAGCCCAGTTCGGGCAGGGTCTTGACCACCACTTCGGGGTCGAAGATACGCATCACCAGCTTCTCGCCGAAGGCGGTGGGCAGGGTGGACAGGCGCAGCTCGATCTCCTGGCCGCCGGCGGTGCGGGTCTTGATGCGGCCGTCCTGTGGGCGGCGCTTTTCGATCACGTCCATGCGGCCCAGCAGCTTGATGCGCGCCGTCATGGCGATCATCACCACCGCCGGCACCTGGTACACCTGGTGCAGCACGCCGTCGATGCGGAAGCGGATGGTGGCCAGGTCGCGCTTGGGCTCCAGGTGGATGTCCGAGGCGCGCTGTTCGAAGGCGTACTGCCACAGCCAGTCCACGATGTTGATCACGTGCTGGTCGTTGGCGTCCACCTGGCGGTTGCTCTTGCCCAGCTCCACCAGCTGCTCGAAGTTGTTGCGCAGCGCCAGGTCCTGGCCGTTGGACTTGTTGGCCTTCTTGATGGACTTGGCCAGCGCGAAGAACTGCGAGGTGTATTGCGCGATGTCGAGCGGGTTGGAGATCACGCGGCGCACCACGCGGCGCGAGATCTTGGCGATCTCCGCTTCCCACTCGTGCGCGAACGGGTCGGCGGTGGCCACCACCAGCGTGTCCATGCTCATTTCCACCGGCAGGATGTTGAAGCGCGCCGCGTAGTTGGCGGACATCACGTCGGCCACCTTGGTGAAGTCGATTTTCAGCGGGTCGATGCGGTAGAAGGGCAGCTGGGCGTGGCCGGCCAGCCATTCGGTGAGCATGTCCAGCGTGAGCAGTTTGTGCGGCGCCTGCGCCGACAGCAGCTTGCAGTGCGCCACCGCGCACAGCGGATGCATGGAGCCGACCGTGTTCTTGAGGATGCCCTGGGCCTGGGCGTAGGCGGCTTTGACGTTGGCTTTTTCAACCAGGCCATCGGCCAGCAGCCAGGTGAAGATTTGTTGCAGGTCTAGTGCTTTCATCTGGCTGGCTTCTCTGGTCTATTTTTGCAGCGCTTGCTGGACGGCCTTGGCCCAGGCCTTGGCGGGCAGCTTGGTCTCGGCCACGATCTGCGCGGCGCGCTCCTTCAGCGCGTCCGGGTCGATGGCGCGGGCGCGCTTGAAGGCGATCGCCACCACATTGCCATCATGCACCTGCGGCAGGCAGATCAGTTGTTCAAAGGCAAACTTCATCGCTTTGATGTTCTTGGCGTAGCTGGGGTGGTCGCCGAACAGGTTGACCGTCATGATGCCGTCGTCGGCCAGGCAGGCGTTGCAGGCCTGGTAGAACTCGGGCGTGTCCAGCACCGGGCCGCGCGCGGTGGCGTCGTACAGGTCCACCTGCAACGCGTCGAGGGCGCCGTGGTTGGCCTTGTCGTTGACGAAATCCAGCGCGTCCATTTCCAGCACGTGCAAGCGCTCGTCGTTGGGCGGCAGCTTGAACATGGACTCGCACACGGCGATCACCGACGGGTTCAGCTCGATGGCGGTGACGTCGGCCTGCGGAAACTGTTTATAGCAGAACTTGGTCAGCGCGGCCGTGCCCAGGCCCAGCTGGGCGATGCGGCGCGGCTGGCCGTTCCACAGCATCCACGCCATCATCTGCTGCGCGTACTCCAGCTCCGGCCAGTCCGGCTTGCGGATGCGCATGGCGCCCTGCACCCACTCGGTGCCGAAGTGCAGATAGCGCACGCCGTCCTGTTCCGACAGCGTTACCGGCGCGTACTTGGGCTTGCGCGCCGCCGGCGCGGCTTTCCCGGCCTTGGAGGCCGGGCGCGAGGATTCTTCTTTTTCGATGGATTTGCGTTTGATGAGCATGAAGGGCTGCCTGAGGTGAAGAGCTATTATCCCGCGCCCGCTTACCGCAAGGCAAGTTGGAATGAAAAAAGCCGGTCGGCGACCGGCTTGTGTTGGCGAACTGTCCAGTTAGTTCTGCATCGGTTCGACCGACACGCGCAGGCGCACGCGCTGGCCCGGGTCGTGCGACATGATGCTGGTGTAGTTTCGGCCGCGGTAGTCATAAGTCACTTCGTAGCCGTTGGTGCGCGATTCCCAGTGGTCCACGGTGCGGCACTGTTTTACCGCCTGCTCGCTCACGCCGCCGGGCTGGGCGTTCTGGTTGTCCACGCGGTCGCCCACCACGGCGCCGGCAATCGCGCCGGCTGCGGCGGCGGCGGTGCGGCCGTTGCCGCTGCCGATCTGGCTGCCCAGCAGGGCGCCGGCGATGCCGCCGACGATGGAGCCGCCCGCGCTGCGCTGGGCCGGCTGCTGCACCTGCACGTATTCAGTGCGGCATTCCTGGCGCGGCATATTCACTTGCTCCACCTGCGGCTGCACCCGCACCACGCGGCCGTAATCTTCGAATTCCGTCGCTTGCGCCAGTGGCAGCGCGCACAGGCACAGGGCCGACAGGAGCAGTTTGGATGGCATGTTCATGTGATACCTCTTGTTGGTGTTGGATGGTCAGGGTATGCAATCCGCTAGCGAGGGATGGCTGCATACTATGGTAATCCCGCCGTTCCCGGGATAACAGTTCTCATGGCAACAAATTGTAACAGCGCGCCAAAAGCCGAGGAAATGTTCTATTTCTTACAAAACTTGCGTGAGATATCACTTACGTGTTGATTAGCAGGATACAAAACGTTACCCTAACAACCGTATGGGATCAGATTGACATAGAGAAACGCGACTGCCGCCGGCGCAATGACCCGCCCGTGGCCTCCATGTACCGGTAACCGATAGAGTGCCATAGCGAAAAGCAAACCGTACATTAACAGGTCGATTTGAGGGAAAAATGAGTTTGTTGATAACTGTGCCGCCCAACCTTGTCCAGTCCATTCGCGCATTTCGTGTCACCGATCTGCAAGACGAGGCAGCCCGCCTGGGGCAGCACTTTTTATACGCGCATTGCAATGCCGGCCTGACCAAGCAGCAAGTACTCGGCATCATCGCGGAATCGTTTCTCTTCCCCAAACCGTGCGGCAAGAACTTCGAAGCGCTGCGCGTGACCTTGACCGACACCATGGCCAAGGCCGGCGAGCAGACCGGCTTTCTGATCGTGCTGGAACAGTTGCCGAACACCCAGAAATTCGACCGCGAAGCGCGCGAGTGCCTGCTGGACGTGTTCCGCGACGCGGCCGACTTCTGGGCCGAGAAGAAAGTGCCGTTCCGCGTCTTCTATTCCTTCGAGTAAAGCGGCGCCCAACGCCGTTTGGAAGGCCCTGTCCGCGACGCAGGTATAATAGCGGGCTATGAAAAATATCGTCATCCTCATTTCTGGACGCGGCAGCAATATGGAAGCCGTGGTCCGCGCTGCGCAAGCCGAGCAATGGCCGGCCCGCATCGCGGCTGTCATCAGCAACCGCGCCGACGCGCTGGGCCTGGCTTTCGCCGACGAGCACGGCATTCCGACGGCCGTGGTCGCCAACAAGGACTACCCCAGCCGCGAGGCCTTCGACGCCGCGCTGCAACAGGTGATCGACGGCTACCAGCCGGACCTGGTGGTGCTGGCCGGCTTCATGCGCATCCTGACCCCGGCGTTCACCGCCCATTACGCAGGCCGCATGCTGAACATCCACCCGTCGCTGCTGCCGCTGTTCCCGGGGCTGCACACGCACGAGCAGGCGCTCGCGGCCGGCATGAAGGAACACGGCGCCACGGTGCATTTCGTGACCGCCGAACTCGATCACGGCCCGATGGTGGACCAGGCCTCCGTGCCCGTGCTGCCGGGCGACACGCCGGCCACGCTGTCAGCGCGCGTGCTGGTGCAGGAACATACGCTGTATCCGCGCGCCATCCGCTGGTTTGTTGAAGACCGGCTGACGATAGCGGACGGCAAGGTCATCGTTGACCACAACAAGTAATTAACCAAGGAATTCCATGAGATTGCCACCAGCGATACTCGCCAGCACCGAAGAAGTGCTGCGCGAGATTTTGCGCTTTACCGCACCCGCCGACAGCACCCTGTCGCGCTACTTCAAAGACCATCCACGCCTGGGCGGCCGCGAACGCGGCGCCATCGCCGAGGGCGTGTATTGCGTGCTGCGCAACCGCGCCTTCTTCACCGACCAGTCGGAAGCGGGCAGCGGCGCCACCATGCGCCGTTTGACCTTGCTGGGCCTGGCCGACGCCGTGGGCGCCGACGCGCTGGGCGGCGTCACGCCCGAAGAGCTGGAGTGGATCGAGCGCGTGATGCAGATCGACCGCAAGCTGATGCACAAATCGATGCGCTCGAACATGCCCAAGTGGCTGTTCGAGAAGCTGGTGGCGCAGTTTGGCGAGGAAGACGCGCTGGCGCTGGCCGACGCGCTCAACACGCCGGCGCCGCTGGACCTGCGCGTGAACAGCATGAAAACCGGCCGCGATGAAGTGATCGCCGAACTGGCGCAAGCGCCTATCGTGGCCGAGCCGACGCCTTACGCGCCGCTGGGCCTGCGCGTGCTGCGCAAGCCGCAGCTGCAGAACCTGCCTCTGTTCAAGAGCGGCGCCATCGAAGTGCAGGACGAGGGCAGCCAGGTGCTGGCCCAGATCCTGGGCGCCAAGCGCGGCGAGATGGTGGTGGACTTCTGCGCCGGCGCGGGCGGCAAGACGCTGGCGCTGGGCGCGCTGATGCGCAACACCGGCCGCCTGTACGCCTTCGACGTGTCGGAGAAGCGTCTGGCCAAGCTCAAGCCCCGCCTGGCGCGCTCGGGCCTGTCGAACGTGCATCCGGTGCAGATCGCGCACGAGCGCGACGCCAAGATCAAGCGCCTGGCCGGCAAGATCGACCGCGTGCTGGTGGACGCGCCATGCTCGGGCATGGGCACGCTGCGCCGCAATCCGGACGTGAAGTGGCGCCAGGCTGAAGGCGCCATCGCCGAGATGCACGACAAGCAGGTTGCCATCCTGGCCGGCGCCGCGCGCCTGGTCAAAGGCGGCGGCCGGCTGGTGTACGCCACCTGCTCCTTCCTGAACGAGGAAAACGACGACGTGGCGGCCGACTTCCTGGCCAACCACCCGGACTTCGAGCTGGTGCCGATGAGCAAAGTGCTGGCCGAGCAGAAGATCGCGCTGGAAATGGGCGACTACCTGAAGCTGCTGCCGCACAAGCACCAGACCGACGGCTTCTTCGCCGCCGTGTTCGAGCGCAAGCCGATGCCGAAAAAGGCCAAGCCGGCGCCTGACGCCGACGAGAACGGCGACGCGGACAGCGCAGACTAAGTAAGATGGGGCCGGCCGCTGAGCTGGCCCTTTTTCCCTCCATCCAGTGAGAACGATGAAGCAAGAACCCCTGAAGAACCTGATTTCCGATTTGATCGCCGACCTGCGCGACCCCGGCCTGATGTGGCAGGTGGGCGCCCTGATGCTGGCCATCGTGCTGGGCTATATGCTGTCCGGCCTGCTGCGCAAGCGCGTGGCGGCGCGCGAGCCCGCCACCGGCATGGCGCGCTTCGGCATGGAGAGTTTCAGCCGCGTGATCGGCCCGCTCGCCATCGCCTGCCTGATCTTTGTTGCCCAGCTGGTCTTGGCGCGCTACCAGAAAGTGCATCTGCTGAAAGTGGCGCTGCCCATCTTCGGCTCGCTGGCGGCGATCCGCTTCGTGTTCTTCCTGCTGCGCCGGGTATTCGCGCGCCGCGGCGGCGAAATCGGCGCCACCATGCTGACGTTCGAGAAGATCTTCCAGCTGCTGGTGTGGGCCGGCGTGGCCATGTACATCACCGGGCTGTGGGACGACGTGTTCTTCTACCTCGACCACACCATGCTGCCGCTGGGCAAGCACAAGGTGACCATCGCCGACATCCTGCAGGCGGCGATTTCCGTGGTGGTGCTGCTGATGCTGGCGCTGTGGGCCGGCGCGGCGCTGGAAGAGCGCCTGATGGGCTTGCAGACCGTGCATTCCAACCTGCGCGTGGTGCTGGCGCGCACCGGCCGCGCCATCCTGATCGTGGTGGCGGTGCTGGGCAGTTTGTCCATGGTGGGCATAGACCTGACTGTGCTGTCCGTGTTCGGCGGCGCGCTGGGCGTGGGCCTTGGTTTGGGCTTGCAGAAGATCGCCAGCAACTACGTTTCCGGCTTCGTGATCCTGCTGGACCGCAGCCTGACCATAGGCGACATGATTACGGTGGACAAGTACAGCGGCCGCGTTACGCAGATCAACACCCGCTACACGGTGCTGCAAGGCCTGGACGGCGTGGAGTCCATCGTGCCGAACGAAATGCTGGTGTCGGGCGCGGTGCAGAACTCCTCGCTGTCGAACAAGAACCTGTGGCTGAGCACCAAGGTGTCGGTGGCTTACGACACCGACGTGGACTTCGTGCTGGGCTTGCTGGAGCAGGCTGCGCTGACGGTGGCGCGGGTGGACAAGGACAAAGCGCCTTCGGCCACGCTGGTCAGCTTCGGCGCCGACGGACTGGACCTGCAGGTGGGCTGGTGGATAGCGGATCCGGAAAACGGACGCGGCGGGGTCACGTCGGACGTCAACCGGGCTATCTGGAAAGCTTTGCAGGAGCACAAAATATCCGTGCCTTTCCCGCAGCGGGAGATGCGCATTATCGGTCCGCTCATGTTGCCGGAAGACTCAGAAGCGCTTAAAAAATAATCAGTGACGGGAGGCAAGCCACTCAAAGCAGGGTTGTTTCAGCGTACAATTACGCCCAACAATAGAAATTCCGGCGGGCAG
This sequence comes from Pseudoduganella aquatica, assembly GCF_020865585.1. Classification (NCBI taxonomy): domain Bacteria; kingdom Pseudomonadati; phylum Pseudomonadota; class Betaproteobacteria; order Burkholderiales; family Oxalobacteraceae; genus Pseudoduganella; species Pseudoduganella aquatica. Next base: position 5,712,494 of record NZ_CP086370.1, on the reverse strand, counting down.
TTTTTGGCTGCGCCGGCGCATGGGACACCCTCTTTGGAGTAGTAATGACCTTTAGTTTACAAACTGTACTCGATTTCCTGAGCAACGGCATCACCGGCGCGTCGGGCTGGCAAGTGTTTGCCTACACGATGATCGTCACCCACATCACCATCGCCAGCGTCACCATCTATCTGCACCGCCACCAGGCGCACCGCGCGCTGGAGCTGCACAGCATCCCCAGCCATTTCTTCCGCTTCTGGCTGTGGCTGACCACCGGTCAGGTCACCAAGGAGTGGGCCGCCATCCACCGCAAGCACCACGCCAAATGCGACACCGAGGAAGATCCGCACAGCCCGGTCACCCGCGGCATCAAGAAAGTATTCTGGGAAGGCGCCGAGCTGTACCGCGCTGAATCCAAGAACATGGAGACCATGGAGAAATACGGCCATGGGACGCCGGACGACTGGATGGAAAAGAACGTCTACACCAAATACAGCTGGATGGGTGTGGTGCTGATGGCCGTCATTAACCTGGCGCTGTTCGGTGTTATCGGTGCGACCGTATGGGCCGTGCAAATGATGTGGATTCCAGTGACCGCCGCCGGCATTATCAACGGCATTGGCCACTACTGGGGCTACCGCAATTACGACTGCGCCGATGCAGCGACCAATATTATTCCATTCGGTATTATTATCGGCGGCGAAGAGCTGCATAATAACCACCACACCTTTGCCACCTCGGCCAAGCTGTCGTCGAAATGGTATGAAGTGGATATCGGCTGGTTCTATATCCGCACGCTGGAAACCATGGGCCTGGCCAAAGTTAAGAAAGTGGCGCCTGAACCGAAATTCCAGCATGGCAAATTGGAAGCCGACCTGGAAACGCTGCAATCGGTTATCGCCAATCGCTACGACGTGATGGCCAAATACGCCAAGTCGATGAAAAGCGCCTGGAAAGAAGAGCTGGAGCATTTGAAAGATAAAGCGCAGCTGGAAGCGCGTTTCCTGAAATCGTCGCGCAAGTTCCTGACCCGGGAACCGGCCAAACTGGAAGCGCCGCAAAAGCAGCAGCTGGTGGAATTGTTCGAGCACAGCAAGGCGCTGGAAACCATGCACAATATGCGCGTGGAATTGGGCGTAATCTGGGAGCGTTCGCATTTCACCCGCGACCAATTGCTGCACAAGCTGCAAGACTGGTGCACCCGCGCGGAAGCGTCCGGTATTAAATCCCTGCAGGACTTCTCCCTGCGCCTGCGCAGCTACGCATAAGCTGCTTCAGCGCTCCAAACCAAACGGCCCGTTCGGGCCGTTTTTTATTTCCCATCGTATTACTGGCACCGCCGTAGGGCGGGTTAGCGGGCCGTGCCCGCGTAACCCGCCAACTCATGCGCCTCGACGGCACTGGCGGGTTACGCGCACGCGCTAACCCGCCCTACGCAATTCGGCGATATCACGTTCAATTCATGCCAGTTCCTGGCTTGTTCGTGCTTAAAACGGGCTTAAGCTGCTTGCCTGGCGCCGGGGATCTGCTAGTATGGGCTGGTTGCTTTTTATGAAACTGGAGCGGAGTCGATGAGGAATCAATTTGTGAGCAAGCTGGTATTGGTAGCGGCCGGTATTGCGGTGCTGCTGGTGCTGACGCCATTTGCCATAGTCCCTGCCGGGCACCGGGGCGTATTAACGACCTTTGGAAAACCATCTCCCGAAGTATTTGATGAAGGCCTGCATTTCCGCTGGCCTATTGCGCAGAGCATGCATTTGGTCGGCGTGGCCATTGAAAAAGGCGAAGGCGAGGGCGATGCCGCTTCCAAGGATTTACAGACCGTTAAAACCAAGGTGGTCATCAATTACCACGTCCGCCCGGATGCCGTGGTGGCGGTGTATCGCGACCTGGGCAATCAGCCCGGCGAACGTATTATTGTTCCTGCCGTGCATGAAGCGGTAAAAGCCGTCACCGCCCGATATACGGCGGAAGAATTAATCTCCAAGCGCGCGATAGTCCGCAATGATATTGTCGATGCCTTGCGTGAAAGAATGGCGCGGCATGGGCTGGTGATCGATGAATTCTCCATCGTCAGTTTTAATTTCAGTAAAACCTTCGATGAAGCCATTGAAGCCAAAACCACAGCCGAGCAATTGAAAATGAAAGCGGAGCGGGATTTGCAGCGGATAGAAGTGGAAGCGCAGCAGAAAATAGCGCGCGCCAAAGCGGAGGCGGAATCGCTTTCGCTGCAACGCCAGCAAGTGACGCCGGAGTTATTGCGCCTGCGTGAAACGGAGAATCAAGCCAAGGCGATTGAGAAATGGGACGGGAAATTGCCTGCCACGATGGCCGGCGGTGCAGTGCCGTTTATCAGCCTGCCAGCCAAGCAATAAAAAAAAGCCGCTCAGTGAGCGGCTTTTTTCATTGAAACAAGGATCGATTACTTGATCTTGGTTTCTTTGTACAGAACGTGCTTGCGTGCCTTAGGATCAAACTTCATGATCTCCATTTTGGTAGGCATGGTGCGCTTGTTCTTGTCGGTGGTGTAGAAGTGACCGGTACCTGCGGTCGATTCCAGCTTGATTTTGTCGCGGCCAGTTTTTGCCATGATAGTTGCTCCCTATTAGACTTTTTCGCCGCGGGCACGCATGTCGGCCAGGACGGCGTCGATGCCGACCTTGTCGATTACGCGCAGACCGGCGTTGGACAGACGCAGGGAGACCCAGCGATTTTCAGATTCAACAAAAATACGACGGTTCTGCAGGTTAGGCAGGAAACGACGTTTAGTTTTGTTGTTTGCATGGGAAACATTGTTGCCGACCATCGGCTTCTTCCCAGTGACTTGGCAAACACGTGCCATGGCGCACTCCTTGAATAGATTCCACAATTGGAAAAAACAAGAGTATATAGAAAAAACTGAGCTTTTTCAACGACTTGCGAAAAACAATTGTGTCACGATCTAGCTGTGAAATTTAACAATTGTAAAATCCGCCTCCAAACCCTTGTTTTTCATAGGTAAACTGGGCTATGGGCCTGTCGTTTTCACAGCTGTCCGTGCTCGGCGAAGGAGTGCACCTGATGGCCTGCGACGACGAAATGGTCGAGGATGCGCACGTCCACCAGCGCCAAAGCCTGCATCAGCGCCCGCGTCAGCAGCATGTCGGACTCGCTGGGCTCGGGCGTGCCGGACGGGTGGTTATGGGCCAGCATCACGCTGGCGGCGTTGCGCGCCAGCGCCTCGCGCACCACCTCGCGCGGATACACGCTGGTATGCGATAGTGTGCCGCGAAACAGTTCGCGCGAGTCGATCAGGCGGTTCTTCACGTCCAGGAACAGGACGTGGAAGGATTCGTAGGGCTGGGCGCCCAGTGTCAGGCGCAGGTATTGTTTGACGGAGGCGGGGGAACTGAGCGTCTGTCCGGCTTGCAGCTGTTCGCCGACGGCGCGGCGCGCCAGCTCCATTACGGCCTGCAACTGGGCGAATTTGGCCGCGCCCAGGCCGGGGATGCTGGAAAACTCGCGCAGCGTGGCGGCGAACAGCGCTTGCAGGGAACCGAAGTGGCCCACCATGTCGCGCGCCAGCTCCACCGCATTTTTGCCGCGCACGCCCACGCGGAGGAAGACGGCCAGCAGTTCGGCATCAGACAGGGCGTTGGCGCCCTCGCGTATCAGGCGCTCGCGCGGGCGCTGGTGTTCCGGCCAATCGGCAATTCCCATGCTGGACCTCGCAATGCCGGGAAGGCCCGGCCAAGGTTCCATTGTTGTCGGATTGTTAGCGGCGGCGTTTGTGCCTGCGCAAGCAGGCGTGAAGTTTTTACCGCGCCAGGGCGGGCGGAGTTGTCATCGCGCCAGCGCGAAGGCGCCTGCGGCCACCAGCGCCATGCCCAGCATGCGGGTCGGCGTCATGGCTTCGCCGAGCACGGCATAGCCTATCAGCAGCACGGTGGCCATGGTGATGGCGGTCATCAGTGGGTAGGCCAGCGTCATCGGCAGCTTTTGCAGCGTGATGGTGTAGCAGACGAAGCCCAGGCCGTACACGGCGCAGGCGGAGCCCAGGTAGGCCAGCCGCGTGATGCTCCAGCCGTCTCCGGCCTGGTGCGACAGTTTGATGAGGAAAGTGGCGCCGGCGCTGGCCAGGGAGGCCAGTGCGCACCAGAAATAGCCGTTGAGAAGTGTGTTCATAATGTCAATGGTATCACGCGGCCAGGCGCGGTTCCGCCTCCCCGCCGCCGGCGCCGCGTCCCAGCCAGGGCGCCAGGGCGGCGACGGCGAAGGGAATCAGCATGGGGTAGAGGCCCCACACGGCGCGCCCGTCTACCCGCACCGACAGCGCGGCGTACAGCGGCGGCAGCGCCAGCACCAGCAGCAGGCGCTTGAAGGGCTGCAACTGGGGCGCGGCGCGGCGCATGCCCAGCAGGGCCAGCGGCAGCGCCAGGCCGGCCGCCAGCGCGATGGAGGCCAGCGAGCGCGTATCGCCCAGCGCCGCCAGCAACTGTGCCATGCTGGGCTTCCAGACATAGCTGGGCAGGCCGCCTATGATCCACCAGCGCACCGCCAGTATCCATGCGGCAGCGGCGGCCAGGGCCGCGAGGCCGGCGCGCCAGCCTATCTGGCGCGCTGCAAGCAGCCAGAACAGCAGAACGATGTTTTCCTCGCGCACGCCGGTGCCCACCACGCCGGCCAGCGCCGCCAGCCAGGGCTGGCCGGACACCAGGGCCAGCACGAAGGCCGCGCGGGCGCACACGGAGCCGGGGTCGACCAATAGATAGGGCGCGTACCAGAAGGTGGGAACCGACAGGATCAGCAGCAGTCCGGCGGCAAGGGCGCCGCGATGGCCGTAGCCCAGGCGCCAGGCGCTGAGTGCCGTCATGCAGGCGGCGGCCGACACCAGTAGCCAGTTCAGCAGCGCAAAGCTGCTGCGCACGTCGCCCGGGATGGCGGCGGCGGCGGCCGGCACCAGCAAGCGGTAAGGGAAGGGGGCCACCAGCGCGCTGGCGGGGACTTCGCCGCGCAGGTAGCGCGCGGTATTAAAGTAGTGCAGCGAGTCCTCCACGGTGCCGCCCCAGCGCCACCACATGACGGCAAGGGCCAGCGCGGCAAAGCCGGCGGCGGAGGCCAGCAGCGGCCGCCACGGGCTGCGGACGGCGGTTTGGGAATAGTCGTGGGGGACGGGGAAGAGGAAGTTCAGTAAATTCATCATGGCGCGCGCATTTTATTCGATTGCGGCATGCAATGGCGGATTTGCTAACATTCGGAAACACTTGCGGCTGGCAGGCCGGGCGCGCGGCGCACTGGGCCGCCGAGTGGCTTACAATAGCGTTTTCAAGTTTTTTGCCCATCATGTCCAACGCACAACCTCCTGTCGTCACCGCATCGGCCTACCTCACGCTGCATTACCGCCTCGCCACCGTCGACGGCGCCGATATCGTCACCACCTTCAACGGCACTCCCGCCACGCTGATGCTGGGCCAGGGCCAGCTGGCGCCGGTGCTGGAAGAACTGCTGCTGGGCCTGCCGGAAGGCACGCACAAGACCTTCGACCTGGAACCGGGCGTCGGCTTCGGCCCGCGCAACCCGGATTTGGTGCGTCCCGTGTCGCGCGCCACGCTGGACGCGAACTCGGTGCCGGGCGCCGACTATAAAGTGGGCGACCTGGTGGACTTCGCCGCGCCGGGCGGCGGCCGTTTTGCCGGCGTGCTGCGCGAACTGGGCGAAACCGAAGCGCTGTTCGATTTCAACCATCCGCTGGCGGGCCAGCCGGTGCGTTTTGAAGTGAACCTGATTTCCGTGCTGTAAAAAAGGACTAAGTATGGACAAAGAAATCCTGCTGGCGCAGCCGCGCGGCTTCTGCGCCGGCGTTGACCGCGCGATTGAAATCGTCGAGCGCGCGCTGAAGCAGTTCGGCGCGCCCATCTATGTGCGCCACGAGATCGTGCACAACGCCTACGTGGTGGAGGACCTGCGCGCCAAGGGCGCCATCTTCATCGAAGACCTGGCCGACGTGCCGCCCGGCCACACCCTGGTGTTCTCGGCGCACGGCGTGTCGAAAGCGGTGCGGGCCGAAGCGGAAGCGCGCGGCTTCAGCATTTTCGACGCCACCTGCCCGCTGGTGACCAAGGTGCACGTGGAAGTGGCCAAGATGCGCAAGCAGGGTTGCGAGATCGTCATGATAGGCCACGACGGCCATCCGGAAGTGGAGGGCACCATGGGCCAGGCCGACGCCGGCATGCACCTGGTGGAAACCGTGGCCGACGTGGCCAAGCTGCAGGTGGGCAATCCGGACGCGCTGGCCTATGTTTCCCAGACAACGTTGTCGGTTGACGACACTACCGAGATTATCGCGGCGCTGAAACAAAAATATCCCAATATTATCGAGCCGAAGAAGGGCGACATCTGCTACGCCACCACCAACCGCCAGGAAGCCGTGAAATTCATAGCGCCGCAGGTGGAAGTGGTGATCGTGGTGGGCAGCCCGAACAGCTCCAATTCCAACCGCCTGCGCGAGGTGGCGGACAAGATGGGCACCCCGGCCTATATGGTCGACAATGCCGCCCAGATAGACGCCGCCTGGCTCGCGGGCAAGCAGCGCGTGGGCGTGACGGCGGGCGCGTCGGCGCCGGAAGTGCTGGTGCAGGCCGTGATCGACCGCCTGAAAGAGCTGGGCGCGCGCAGCGTGCGCGCGCTGGAAGGCGTGCAGGAGTCGGTCACCTTCCCCATGCCCAAGGGACTGGACGGTGAGAAAACCATGACGGTAGCGAATTAAATTCGGCGAACTTAATTTTTTTTCGATATTAGTTTTCGTTAAACCTCGCTATTATTGCGGACGCTTGTAATAGTAGATCGATGCACAACAGCGTCATTCAATGGCGGCACTACGGGGATAGCCTCTCCGGGTGCCGTTTTTGTTAACTCAAGAGGCAATTCCACGATGGATACATTTATCCAACAACTGATCAACGGCCTGGTGCTGGGCAGCATGTATGCGTTGATCGCACTGGGCTACACCATGGTGTACGGTGTGCTGAACCTGATTAACTTCGCCCACGGCGACGTGCTGATGGTGGGCGCCATGGCGGGCCTGACCATCCTGAACCAGCTCAACCACTATTTCCCCGACATGCCGGGCTATCTCAAGCTGGGCATCGCCATCCTGGGCGCCATCCCGGTCTGCATGGCCGTCAATGTGCTGATCGAGCGCGTGGCTTACCGCCGCCTGCGCAACGCGCCGCGCCTGGCGCCGCTGATCACCGCCATCGGCGTGTCCATCCTGCTGCAAACCTTCGCCATGATGATCTGGGGCCGCAACCCGCTGCCTTTCCCGCAGCTGCTGTCGTCCGACCCCATCATGCTGGGCAACTCGGTGATTACGCAAACGCAGGTGCTGCTGCTGGTGCTGGCCGCCGCCTCCATGTTCGGCCTGGTGATGCTGGTGGAGAAAACCAAGATGGGCCGCGCCATGCGCGCCGTCGCGGAAAACCCCCGCGTGGCCGGCTTGATGGGCGTGGACTCGAACAAGGTCATCGTCGCCACCTTCGCCATCGGCGCCGCGCTGGCGGCCGTGGCCGGTGTGATGTGGGGCGCCAACTACGCCTCCATCCAGTTCGCCATGGGATTCGTTCCCGGCCTGAAAGCCTTCTCGGCCGCGGTGCTGGGCGGTATCGGCAACATCTACGGCGCCATGATAGGCGGCATCGTGCTGGGCATTATTGAAAGCCTGGGCGCCGGCTATATCGGCGACCTGACCGGCGGCTTCCTCGGCTCCAACTACCAGGACATCTTCGCCTTCGTGGTGCTGATCCTGGTGCTGACTGTGCGTCCGTCCGGCATCATGGGCGAACGCGTGGCCGACCGCGCTTAAGAAAGGACTGATATGGCACTGTTGAACTTTGACGTCCAGAAAGACGCGAAAAAAGCCTACACCAGCATGGCCGTCGTGCTGGTGCTGATGCTGGTGTTCCCGTTTGTTGCGGCACCCTTCGGCAACTCCTGGGTCCGCATCGTGGACCTGGCGCTGCTCTACATCATGCTGGCGCTGGGCCTGAACATCGTGGTCGGCTTCGCCGGCCTGCTGGACCTGGGCTATATCGCGTTCTACGCGGTGGGCGCCTACATGACCGGCCTGCTGGCTTCGCCGCAATTCGCCACCTTGCTCGAATCGCTGATCAACCTGCATCCCGGCTTCGGCGAGGCGCTGGTGGCGGTGATGGGCGAGGAGATCCGCACCAACGGCATCCACCTGGCGGTCTGGTTCATCGTGCCGCTGGCGGCCGCGCTGGCGGGCCTGTTCGGCGCACTGCTGGGCGCACCGACGCTGAAGCTGCGCGGCGACTACCTGGCCATCGTGACGCTGGGCTTCGGCGAGATCATCCGCATCTTCATGAACAACCTGAACGAGCCGATCAACGTCACCAACGGCCCGCAGGGCATCAACCTGATCGACCCGATCCGCGTGTTCGGCACCTCGCTGGCCGGCGAAGCCGGTTCGCGCGCCACGGTCTACATTGGCGGCTTCGGCATGCCGTCCGTGAACGCCTACTACTACCTGTTCCTGTTCCTGTGCATCGCCGTGGTGTTCGTCACCAGCCGCCTGCAGCACTCGCGCCTGGGCCGCGCCTGGGTGGCCATCCGCGAAGACGAGATCGCCGCCAAGGCCATGGGCATCAACACCCGCAACGTCAAGCTGCTGGCCTTCTCCATGGGCGCCTCCTTCGGCGGCGTGGCGGGCGCCATGTTCGCGTCCTTCCAGGGCTTCGTGTCGCCGGAATCGTTCTCGCTGACCGAGTCCATCGCCGTGCTGGCCATGGTGGTGCTGGGCGGCATAGGCCACATCCCCGGCGTCATCATGGGCGGCGCGCTGCTGGCGGCCCTGCCCGAGGTGCTGCGCCACGTGGTGGAGCCGCTGCAGGAAAAGCTGTTCGGCCACGTGCTGATCGAAGCGGAAGTGCTGCGCCAGCTGCTGTACGGCCTGGCCATGGTGCTGATCATGCTGAACCGCCCGGCCGGCCTGTGGCCCGCGCCCAAGCATGAAGACCGTCCGGACGCCGACTCCGACACCAAAGATCAATCGTCCGGCGTTTTGCCAGCCTGAGGTAAGAGTATGAGCGAACAAGTTATTCTGAACATCGCCGGCGTCAACAAGCGCTTCGGCGGCTTGCAGGCGCTGACCGATGTCGGCATCAAGATCATGAAGGGCCAGATCTACGGCCTGATCGGCCCCAACGGCGCCGGCAAGACCACCTTCTTCAACGTCATCACCGGCTTGTACCAGCCGGACACCGGCACCTTCGAGCTGGCCGGCAAGCCGTACTCGCCGTCCGCGCCGCATGAAGTGGCGAAAGCCGGCATTGCGCGCACCTTCCAGAACATCCGCCTGTTCGGCGAGATGACCGCGCTGGAAAACGTCATGGTGGGCCGCCACGTGCGCTCGCACCAGGGCGTGTTCGGCGCCGTGTTCCGCCACAAGGCGGCGCGCGAGGAAGAAGCGGGCATCCGCAAGCGCGCGCAGGAGCTGCTGGACTTCGTCGGCATCGGCGCGTTCGCCAACCGCACCTCCAAGTTCCTGTCCTACGGCGACCAGCGCCGCCTGGAAATCGCCCGCGCCCTGGCCACCGACCCGCAACTGCTGGCGCTGGACGAACCGGCGGCCGGCATGAACGCCACCGAAAAGCTGGCGCTGAAAGAGCTGCTGGTCAAGATCAAGGCCGAAGGCAAGACCGTGCTGCTGATCGAGCACGACGTGAAAATGATGATGAGCTTGTGCGACCGCATCACGGTGCTGGAATACGGCAAGCCAATCGCGGAAGGCCTGCCCGCCGAGATCCAAAGCAACAAGGCGGTGATCGACGCCTACCTGGGAGGTTCGCACTAATGAGCGAGAATGTATTAAAGGTTTCCGGCCTGAAGGTGGCGTATGGCGGCATCAAGGCCGTCAAGGGCATAGACCTGGAAGTGAACAAGGGCGAGCTGGTCACGCTGATCGGCGCCAACGGCGCGGGCAAGACCACCACGCTGAAAGCCATCACCGGCACGCTGCCGGACTGCAAGGTCGAAGGCACGGTGGCCTATATGGGCCAGTCGCTGAAAGGCAGCAAGTCCTTCCACCTGGTGGAGAAAAAGCTGGCCATGGTGCCGGAAGGGCGCGGCGTGTTCACCCGCATGACCATCACAGAAAACCTGATGATGGGCGCCTATACACGTGACGACAAGGCCGGCATCGAGGCCGACATCGCCAAGTGGTTCGACATCTTCCCGCGCCTGAAAGAGCGCTCGGCGCAGCTGGCCGGCACCCTGTCCGGCGGCGAACAGCAGATGCTGGCCATGGCGCGCGCGCTGATGTGCCATCCGGCGCTGCTGCTGCTGGACGAGCCGTCGATGGGCCTGTCGCCCATCATGGTCGACAAGATCTTCGAAGTGATACGCAACGTCTCGCAGGAAGGCATCACCATCCTGCTGGTCGAGCAGAACGCCAAGCTCGCGCTGCAAGCGGCGCACCGCGGCTACGTGATGGACTCCGGCCTCATCACCATGACCGGCAAAGCCAGCGACATGCTGGACGACCCGCGCGTCAAAGCCGCCTACCTCGGCGAGTAAATTTGGCGAGCAGAAAAATGGGGTCAGGGTTGATTTTTGCGGAAATGGAAAATCAACCCTGACCCCTTTATGATTTACACTGGGTGCTCCTCAATACGGAGTTGCCGGCATGAGCGTTAAATCCCTGCCCGAACTGCTTACACTGGAACAGCTGATCGAGGATGGCGGGGACTTGCTCAATGCCAGCGTGGCCTGCACGGTGGCGGCGGACAGCCAGCAATTTCCCGTGTATGTACTGACCATGGGCAGCGCCGATCCGGCCGCGCCCGCGCTGGGTTTCTTCGGCGGCATCCACGGCCTGGAGCGCATCGGCACCCAGGTCATCCTTTCCTTTCTTCAAAGCCTGGTGGCGCGTTCGCGCTGGGACCACGGCCTGCATCATCTGCTGGAAAATGTGCGCCTGGTCTTTATGCCGCTGGTGAATCCGGGCGGCATGTGGCAGGCCACGCGCTGCAATCCGCAAGGCGTGGACCTGATGCGCAACTCGCCGGTGCAGGCCAGCGAGCGCGTGCCTTTCCTGCTGGGCGGCCAGCGCGCCAGCCCGGTGCTGCCCTGGTATCGCGGCGCCTTCGGCGCGCCCATGGAGGCGGAGAGCCGCGCCGTGTGCGAGGTGGTGGAGCGCGAGCTGCTGCCGCGCCAGTTCAGCGTCAGCATGGACTGCCATTCGGGCTTCGGCCTGCGCGACCGGATCTGGTTCCCGCACGCGCATACGCGCACGCCGATTGCGCACCTGCCGGAAATCGCGGCGCTGGAGGAGCTGTTCACGTCCAGCTATCCGCACCACAACTACACCTTCGAGCCGCAGAGCCTGCAATACCGCACCCATGGCGATTTGTGGGATTACCTGTACTTGCGCTTCGAGCGCGGCGGCGAGGGCCATGACCGCGTGTTCCTGCCGCTGACACTGGAGATGGGCTCGTGGCTGTGGGTGAAGAAGAATCCGCGCCAGCTGTTTTCCCGCCTGGGCGCGTTCAATCCCACCGCCGCGCACCGCTTGCAGCGCGTGCTGCGCAGCCATTTGCTGTGGTTCGATTTCCTGATGCGGGCGGTGAACGCCCATGCGCGCTGGGCGCCCGACGAGCCTGCGCGGCTGCAGCAGCGCAAGCGCGCGCTGGCGCGCTGGTACGGGCTGGGGACGGCGGCATGAGCTGGGTCTTGCTGCGCGGCCTGATGCGCGAGAGCCGGCACTGGGGCGAGTTTCCGGAGCAGTTCCGCGCCGCCGTGCCGGGTGCGGAGATCGTGACGCCGGATCTGCCGGGCAATGGCGTGAACTGGCGGCAGCGCAGTCCGGCGTCGGTGCGGGGCATGGTGGAGGCTTGCCGCGCGGATCTGCAGGCGCGCGGGCTGCGCGGGCCGTACAGCCTGCTGGCCTTGTCGCTGGGGGCGATGGTGGCCGTGCAGTGGCAGGCCAGCTATCCGGACGAGGTGGCGCGCTGCGTGTTGCTCAATACCAGCATGCGGCCGTTCAGCCGTTTTTACCAGCGGCTGCGCTGGCAGAATTATCCGGCCATCGTGCGGCAGTTGCTGCTGGGCGGGGCGCGGCGGCAGGAGCAGCTGGCGCTCAGGCTGACCAGCGTGGCGCATGGAGGCGATACGCGCGACAGCGAGCTGCTGAAGCGCTGGGTGGATTATCACAACGAGTTCCCGGTGTCGCGCGTGAATGCGCTGCGGCAGCTGCTGGCGGCGGCGCGCTTTCATGCGCCGCAGCGCGGAGAGGGCGGGGCGCCGCTGCTGGTGCTGGCGGGCGCGCGCGACGGGCTGGTCGATCCCTTGTGTTCGCAGCGCCTGGCGCGGGCCTGGGGGGCGGAGTTCCGCATGCATCCGGAGGCGGGGCATGATTTGCCGCTGGACGACGGACCCTGGGTGGCGCAGCAGGTGGCGCTGTGGTTGGCGGGTTACGCGCTGGCGCGCTAACCCGCCCTACGCAAGCACCGATGTACCGGGACAGGACGAAAAAAAGCCCCGGACTAGCCGGGGCTGATGAAGGACATCCGCCAGAGAGGACACCACGGATGCCGAGGAGACCTGCGCGGAGCCGGCCTCCGTGGAGGCCGGCGCTTCATGCATTACTTCTTGGCAGCGGGAGCAACCTTGGCGGCGGCGGCGGTGAACTGGTTCACGGCGGCGTTCAGGTTGGTCTCGATGGCTTCGCCAGCTTGCTTGGCGGATTTGGTGAACTGCTCGTAACCGGCGCTGGCGTTGCCCAGGGTCGATTTCAGCAGGGCGATCGCGTTTTCCGAACCGGCTGGCGCGTTCTTGCTCACTTCGTCCACCAGCGAGATGACCTTGCGGTTGGTTTCGGCGATTTGCGTTTCAGCAGCGCGGCTGAATTCAGCCTGGGTGCCGGAAGCGATGGCTGCCAGGTGACGGCCGTAGGCGATGGTTTTTTCGGCGCTAGGCTGCACTTGGGCGGCGGCCAGCGAGAAGAATTCTTGTGGATCCTTAGCCGACAGCAGCTGCTTGGCGGCAACCGAGGACTCTTCCAGCGATGCTTTGGCAGCGGTCAGGTTCAGGTCGACCAGCTTTTCCACGCCTTCGAAGGCTTTGGCGGTCAGCGACGAGAAGATGGCGAATTGGCTCTCAAAGTTGGCTTTGGTCGCATTGGAAAATTGCTCAGGGATAGAAAACATGTAAATCTCCAGTCTTGAAGTGATTTAAGCGATATAAGCGTTAGATGCTGCTGAAAGCTACCTGCAGTAAAACGGTGACGCGATTCTTTCAGGTCCGAACAACAAATTGTGCAACGCAACAAACCCGATTTTACGGCTTTAATTTTTTAAGTCAAGCGATTTTTGTGCGTTGCACAAAGGAACTCACTCCGCGCCGTTTGCCCTATACCTTAGGGCGGAAACTCCGTTTTGATCTAGAGCAACTTTGCTGCACTTGCGGCGGCGCCGGACCCGAAAATCCGCTCCGTGCTAGACTCTATATCTTCCGTGCAACATCCACTGTCTGGTTGGGCGCGTCCGATACTTTTGGTAGCCACCATGCCCAAAACCGCTTCTTTTTTGTCACCCATCCCGCTGTTCTTCGTATTCCTGTGGAGCACCGGCTTTATCGTGGCCAAGTTCGGCCTGCCGTATGCGCCGCCGCTGAGCTTCCTGCTGCTGCGCTTCCTGGGCGTGCTGGCCATTTTGCTGCCGCTGGTGCTGCTGATGCGCGCTCCCTGGCCGACAGGCAAGATCAAACAAGTGGCGCTGGCCGGGCTGCTGATGCAGGCGGGCTACCTGGCCGGCGTGTGGTGCGCCATCAAGCTGGGCATGCCGGCCGGGCTGACCGCGCTGATGGTGGGCATGCAGCCCATCCTGACGGCAATGGCGGCGCCGCTGATCGGCGAGAAGGTGCGCCCGCGCCAGTGGCTGGGGCTGCTGTTCGGCCTGGGCGGGGTGGCGCTGGTGGTGTACGCCAAGATCACGCTGGTGGGCCTGTCGTGGCAGGCCATTGCGCTGTGCCTGTTCGCGCTGCTGTCCATTACGGCCGGCACCATGTACCAGCGCCGCTACTGCCCGCAGTTCGATTTGCGCACCGGCACCGTGATCCAGTTCGCGGCGTCGTTTGTGGTGATTTTGCCATTTGCGCTGTATTTTGAAAGCTTTACTGACATACAATGGACTGTGCGCTTTGTCGGCGCGCTGGCCTGGTCTGTGCTGGCGCTGTCGATCGGCGCGATTTTCCTGCTGTTCGCGCTGATACGCCGCAGCGACGCCACCCAGGTGACCAGCTTGCTGTACCTGACGCCGCCCACCACTGCCATCATGGCCTGGCTGATGTTCGGCGAAGCGTTCAGCCTGCTGGGCGCGGCCGGGATGGCGCTGGCGGTGCTGGGCGTGGTGTTCGTAGTGAAGCAACCCCGGTGAAGCAACCCAGGTGAATGATGATCAATACTCCAGACCAGCAGGCGGTGGACGCCGCCATCACGTCGCGCCGCTCCATCCGCGCCTTCCTGCCCACGCCGCTGGCGCGCGAGGATATCGAACAGCTGCTGCAGGTGGCGGCGCGCGCGCCGTCCGGCACCAATACTCAGCCGTGGAAGGTGTACGTGCTCACCGGCGAGAAAAAACAGCGCTTGTCTGAGCGTATTCTGGCCGCACATAATAATCCTGAGGAAGCCAGCCGGCACACCGAGGAATATCCGTATTACCCGCGCGAGTGGGTGTCGCCCTATGTGGACCGGCGCCGCAAGGTGGGCTGGGATTTGTACAAGCTGCTGGGCCTGACGCGCGACAACAAGGCCGGCATGGCCGCTCAGCATGGCCGCAACTATGCTTTCTTCGGCGCCCCCGTGGGGCTGATGTTCACCATAGACCGGGTGATGGAGCAGGGTTCCTGGCTGGACTACGGCATGTTCCTGCAAAACATCATGGTGGCGGCGCGCGGGCGCGGGCTGGACACTTGCCCGCAGGCAGCCTTCACGCAGTACCACAAGATTATCCGCGCCGAGCTGGAATTGCCGGATAATGAAATGGTGGTGTGCGGGATGTCGCTGGGCTATGCGGACCCTGGCCGGATCGAGAACACCTTGATCACGGAGCGCGAGCCGGCTGCTCACTTTGTTAAATTTGTAGAGTGAGCAAGCTGTGGTTTTACGGTGCGCTGCGGGATGGATACTGCTTGCGCCACCGCGAGGTTTTGCTACACTGCAACAAGAATAGTCTCACTGCATTGGGGAACGAAAATGGTTAAATTGACCTTGGGCGCGATACTCGCCTTGCTGTGCGTCTCGCTGCCCGCCTCGGCGGCCCATGCGGGGGAGAGCGCGCGCAAGCCCACTGTAAAGAAAAGCAAGGCCACGCCGCGCCGCCAGTCCATGGTGCTGCAGCCGATGGCGTCCGCCGCGCCGCGCGAGCGCACCGTGCGCCGCGTGATGGTGGTGAACGGCAAGCGCAAGGTGGTGTACCAGAAGGTGAGCAATGTGTCCGAGGGCCTGGCCCGTCCGACCATGGGCGACCTGGCCGGCCTGCATCTGACGCGCGATCCGCTGGACCTGAAATCGAATGTGGCTTTCGTGCTGGACCAGGCCAATTCGGAAATCCTGTTTGAAAAGAATGCCGGCGTGGCGCTGCCCATCGCCTCCATCACCAAGATGATGACCGGCCTGGTGGTGGTGGAAGCCGGCCAGGACATGGACGAAGTGCTGACCGTGACCGAGGAAGACGTCGACCACGAGAAATTCAGCAGCTCGCGCCTGCGCGTGGGCTCGCAGCTGACGCGCGCCAATATGCTGCATATCGCGCTGATGAGTTCGGAAAACCGTGCCGCGTCCGCGCTGGGCCGCCACTATCCGGGCGGCCTGCCGGCCTTCGTGGACGCCATGAACGCCAAGGCGCAGTCGCTGGGCATGACGGACACCCGCTATGTCGATTCCAGCGGCCTGTCGAAAATGAATGTGGCCAGCGCGCGCGATCTGGCCAAGCTGGCCATGGCGGCCTACCAGCACCCGGTGCTGCGCGAATATTCCACCGACGCGAAAGCCGTGGTGGAAGCGAATGGCCGTCCGATGCAGTTCGGCACCACCAACCGCCTGATCGCCACGCCGGGCTGGGAAATCGGCCTGCAGAAAACCGGCTTTATCAATGAGGCTGGCCGCTGCATGCTGATGCAGGCGGTGATACAGGGCCGCGCCGTCATCATGGTGCTGCTCGACGCCAAGGGTTCGGCTGCGCGCGCCGCGGACGCGGGCCGCATGCGCAAGTGGCTGGAAGCGCTGAAGCCGGCCGGCATGTCGACCGGCATATCAACTGGCATATCAGCCGGCGCGCTGGGCGGCGGACTGACCGGCGCCGCCGGCACCGTCTCGCCCGCTTACTCCACCGGCATGTAGCCGAGCGTGGCCGAGATCTGGTTGGCGGTGCTGACCAGGTCTTCCAGCCACTCATCCTGCAGGCGGTCGGCCGGCGCCGAGATGGACAGGCCGGCGATCAGCTTGCCGCTGTCGTCCCGTATGCCTGCCGCCATGCAGCGCACGCCCAGTTCCAGTTCCTCGTTGTCGCGCGCATAGCCGCGCGCCCGCACCAGGCTCAGTTCGCGCTCCAGCTTGGCCAGATCCGTGATCGAATTCTTGTTGTGCCCGGCCAGGCCGGTGCGCGTGGCGTAGGCGCGGATGGCTTTCGGCTCGTCCACCGACAGGAAGAGCTTGCCGGTCGAAGTCAGGTGCAGCGGGCCGCGTCCGCCGATGGCGCGCACCACCTGCATGCCGGAGCGCTCGGAGAAGGCGCGGTCGATATACACGATTTCGTCGCCCTGGCGCACCGACAGGTTGATGGTCTGCTGGGTTTTCTTGTGCAGCGAGCGCATGAAGTCCAGCGCCGCTTCGCGCACCGACAGGCGGCTTTTCACCACATTGCCCAGTTCCAGCAGGCGCATGCCGAGGCGGTAGGTGCCCGGTTCAATGCGGTCCACAAAACGCGTCAGCACCATGTCGTTCAGAATGCGGTGCGCCGTGGACGGGTGCAGGCCGGACACCTTGGACAGTTCCTTCAGGCTCACCGGGTCCGGATACCTGGCCAGCGCGTCGAGCAGCGCAACCATGCGTTCTATCACCTGGATGGTGGTTTTTTGCTCAGGGACGGTTTCAATTTTCATGATGTGGTTGGTGCAGTGCGGTATTTGTCCTCTACTTTATACCATGATGTGAAAAAAAGGGGAATTCCGGCGCGCGCTTCTCCTATGGCGGAGGCATAATGACGCACCGTATCAATACTGGACAGCCATATGGAACAACCTGTTAGCGAATTTAAAAGCAAGAGCGGCCTCAAGCGCATCTATTCGGCGCTGTTGTATTCCTTCGACGGTCTGAAGGCCGCCTGGCGCCACGAGCACGCTTTCCGCCAGGAATTGATGCTGTTTGCCGTAGGCGCCGTGACGGCGCTGCTGCTGCCGGTGTCGGCCTTCCAGAAGCTGGTGCTGATCGCGCCTCTGGTGCTGATGCTGATCGTGGAGTTGATCAATTCGGCCATCGAGGCGGTGGTGGACCGCATTTCGCTGGAGCGCCATCCGCTGTCCAAAAACGCCAAGGACTTCGGCAGCGCCGCCGTGCTGCTGTGCGGCTTGCTGGCCGCGCTGACGTGGACGGTGGTGCTGGTGCAGCGCTTCTACTAAGAAGACATATGCATTCGCGGTATATGGAATCTCTAAATACTTCGTTCTCAAATATATAGGCCGGCGATAAGCTACAGTTTCTGAGGTCCTAACTACAACGGGGTATTCTGATGCTGTCCAAAAAAATTATCGCTGCAACCGTCTTCGCTGCAACCGCCATCGCGCCTGCGCTGGCCGCCGAGTTCAGCCTGCTGAACGTTTCCTATGACCCAACCCGCGAGCTGTACGCGGACGTCAACACCGCCTTCGCCAAGGACTACAAGGCCAAGACCGGCGACACCGTCAAGATCAAGCAGTCGCACGGCGGCTCGGGCAAGCAGGGCCGCGCCGTGATCGACGGCCTGGAGGCGGACGTGGTGACGCTGGCGCTGGCCTACGACATCGACGCCATCGCCGAGCGCAGCCTGCTGAACAAGGACTGGCAGAAACGCCTGGGCCACAACAGCACTCCGTACAGCTCGACCATCGTGTTCCTGGTGCGCAAGGGTAATCCTAAAGGCATCAAGGACTGGAGCGACCTGGTGAAACCGGGCGTGGCCGTCATCACGCCGAATCCGAAAACCTCGGGCGGCGCGCGCTGGAACCACCTGGCCGCCTACGGCTACGCACTGCGCCAGCAAGGCGGCAGCGACGCCAGCGCCAAGGACTTCCTGAAGAAGCTGTACAAAAACGTGCCGGTGCTGGACTCCGGCGCGCGCGGCGCCACCACCACCTTCGTCGAACGCGGCATCGGCGACGTGCTGATCGCCTGGGAAAACGAAGCGCTGCTGGCCATCAAGGAACTGGGGCCGAACAAGGTTGAAATCGTGGCGCCGTCGGTCAGCATCCTGGCCGAGCCGCCGGTGGCCGTGGTCGACAAAGTGGTGGACAAGCGCGGCACCCGCAAAGTGGCGGAGGCCTACCTGAACTTCCTGTACACGGACGAGGCGCAGGAACTGATCGCCAAGAACTACTACCGTCCTACCGTGGAGAAGGAAGCCAAGAAATACGCAGCCCAGTTCCCCAACGTGAAACTGTTCACGCTGGCGCAAGTGGCGGGCGACTGGACCACGGCGCAGAAGGTGCACTTCGCCGACGGCGGCGTGTTTGACCAGATCTACACCCCGGGCAAATAAGCCCCGGCGGCTTCCGCCGCCTCCGACTTTGCTTGCAAAGCAGGGGGCGGCGGGTGCACAATGATTAGATCGTCAATATTTTCGAGGAGTTATTATGACCTTACGCCTGGGCGACGTCGCCCCCGATTTCGAGCAGCAATCTTCCATCGGCCCTATCAAGTTCCACGAGTGGGCTGGCAACTCCTGGGTGGTGCTGTTCTCGCACCCAGCCGACTTCACCCCGGTGTGCACCACCGAACTGGGCCTGACCGCCAAGCTGAAGCCGGAATTCGACAAGCGCAATGTGAAAGCCATCGCGCTGTCGGTGGACCCGGTTGAGTCGCACGCCGCCTGGATCAAGGACATCGAGGAAACGCAGAAAACCGTGGTGGGCTTCCCCATCATCGCCGACGCGGACAAGAAGGTCGCCAACCTGTACGACATGATCCACCCGGAGCAATCCGCCACGGCCACCGTGCGCACGCTGTTCGTGATCGATCCGAACAAGAAAATCCGCCTGTCCATCACCTATCCGATGAGCACCGGCCGCAACTTCGACGAAGTGCTGCGCGTCATCGACGCCCTGCAGCTGACCGACGGCTACACCGTGGCCACGCCGGGCAACTGGAAAGATGGCGACGATGTCATTATTCCGCTGACCGTGCAGGACCCGGAAGTGCTGAAGCAGAAGTATCCGAAAGGCTTCAAAGCCGAGCGGCCTTACCTGCGCGTGACCCCTCAGCCGAACAAGTAAACATCCGGGGTCAGTCCCGCCGGGACTGACCCCAGCAGTGAACTCGGCCGCTGTACGCATAAGCAAATAGGATTTCCGTTGTTTGGATTTCCCGCAACTCTGGTTACCCTTGCGGCTCTTATTGGAGAGTTCGCATGGATTTGTCGTTTATTGCATCAGGTTTCGGCGTAGGCCTGCTGGTCGGCATGACTGGCGTGGGCGGCGGTTCGCTGATGACACCTATCCTGACGCTGCTGTTCGGCGTCTCTCCTTCGGTTGCCGTGGGCACCGACCTGGCCTTCGCGGCCGTCACCAAATCCGCTGGTACTTTCACGCACCGCCTGCGCGGCACCGTGCGCTGGGATATCGTGCGCCTGCTGTGCCTGGGCGCAGTCCCGGCCGCCATCGTGGCCGCCATCGGCCTCAAGCAGTTCGGCGCGCTGGACAAGGAAATCGGCCAGCTGATACGCTATTCCATCGCCGGCTCCGTCCTGCTGACGGTGGTCGCCATCCTGTTCCGCAGCAAGATGCTGGCCTGGATCAACGCCCATCCCGAACGCCAGCTGCAGGGCCGCGCGCTGAGCACCGCCACCGTGGTGTCCGGCGCCGTGCTGGGCACGCTGGTCACCATTTCCTCCATCGGCGCCGGCGCCATCGGCGCCACCCTGCTGGTGATGCTGTATCCGCGCCTGAGCGCCGCCGAAGTGGCGGGCACCGATATCGCCTATGCGGTGCCGCTGACGGCCGTGGCGGCCGTCGGCCACTGGTGGCTGGGTTCCATCGACTGGATGCTGCTGCTGACCCTGCTGGTGGGCTCCGTGCCCGGCATCACCATCGGTTCCTGGTTTGCGCGCGCCGTGCCCGAGCGCGTGCTGCGCGGCCTGCTGGCCGCAACGCTGACGGCGGTGGCGGCCAAGCTGCTGGCATAAGGCGCTGACAACACTGGCAAATTCATATCTAAGCAAATGACAATTGCGTCGTTTGCTTCATAACTCCTCTATGCGATTATCCGGGCCTAAACTCGGAATTGTAATAAGAGGAGTGTTCATGTCTGCAGTCGCCATCCCGGCCGCCCCGCCGGTGACATACCAACCCAGGAGCGCCCCATTCAGGGTGATGCCGGGCTTTAAGCTGTCGCTGGGCTTC
The DNA here is from genome assembly GCF_020865585.1 of Pseudoduganella aquatica. NCBI lineage: Bacteria > Pseudomonadati > Pseudomonadota > Betaproteobacteria > Burkholderiales > Oxalobacteraceae > Pseudoduganella > Pseudoduganella aquatica. Next base: position 5,691,872 of record NZ_CP086370.1, on the reverse strand, counting down.
ACGATCTTCTATCTGTCGCTGATCGTGCTGATCCCCTTGTCGGCGGTGTTCCTGAAAACGTTCACCATGACCTGGGAGCAGTTCTGGACCGCCGTCACGTCCGAACGCGTGATGGCGTCCTACCGCCTGACCTTTGGCGCTTCGCTGATCGGCGCCTTCATCAACGCCATCTTCGGCTTCATCGTGGCCTGGGTGCTGGTGCGCTACCAGTTCCCCGGCAAGCGCATCGTGGACGCGCTGGTGGACCTGCCGTTCGCGCTGCCCACCGCCGTGGCCGGCATCACGCTGACGGCGCTGTATTCCTCCAACGGCTGGTTCGGTTCCTTCCTGGAAGGCACGCTGGGCCTGAAGGTGGCGTTCACGCCGCTGGGCGTGGTGGTGGCGCTGACCTTTATCGGCCTGCCTTTCGTGGTGCGCACCGTGCAGCCCGTGCTGGAGGACGCCGAGCGCGAACTGGAAGAGGCCGCCGCCAGCCTGGGCGCCAGCGCCTTCCAGACCTTTGTGCGCGTGGTCTTCCCCACCGTGCTGCCTTCGCTGATGACCGGCTTCGCGCTGGCCTTCGCGCGCGCCACCGGCGAATACGGCTCGGTGATTTTCATCGCCGGCAATATGCCCATGGTGTCCGAGATTACGCCGCTGTTCATCATCACCAAGCTGGAGCAGTACGACTACGCGGGCGCCACGGCGATCGCCGTGGTGATGCTGCTGATCTCCTTCGTGCTGCTGCTGTCCATCAATCTGCTGCAAGCCTGGGCTCGCGGAAAGTCGGGTAAATAATGAGCGCTCCAACTCCTGTCGTGCCACGCCGCGGCGAACTGGCGTCCGCGCCGAATATCCTGGAGCCGCTGTGGGTGCGCGGCATGCTGATCGCTGTCGCTTTGGCCTTTTTGACGCTGTTCCTGTTCGTGCCGTTGGTGGCCGTGTTTGCCGAGGCGCTGAAAAAAGGCTGGGACGTGTACGCCTCCGCCATCGTCGAGGACGACGCCATCTCCGCCATCAAGCTCACGCTGATCACGGCCGCCATCGCCGTGCCGCTGAACCTGGTGTTCGGCGTGGCCGCTTCCTGGTGCATCGCCAAGTTCGAGTTTCGCGGCAAGAGCTTTTTGCTGACGCTGATCGACCTGCCGTTCTCGGTGTCGCCGGTGATCTCCGGCCTGATCTACGTGCTGCTGTTCGGCGCGCAGGGCTGGTTCGGCCCGTGGCTGTCCGCGCACGACATCAAGATCCTGTTCGCGGTGCCGGGCATCGTGCTGGCCACCATCTTCGTGACCTTCCCCTTCGTGGCGCGCGAACTGATCCCGCTGATGCAGGCGCAGGGCAGCGAGGAAGAAGAGGCGGCCCTGGTGCTGGGCGCGTCCGGCTGGCAGACCTTCTTCCGCGTGACGCTGCCGAACATCAAATGGGGCCTGCTGTACGGCGTCATCCTGTGCAACGCCCGCGCCATGGGCGAGTTCGGTGCGGTGTCGGTGGTGTCCGGCCATATCCGTGGCGAGACCAACACGGTGCCGCTGCAGGTGGAAATCCTCTACAACGAATACAACTTCGCGGCCGCTTTCGCCGTGGCCTCGCTGCTGGCACTGCTGGCGCTGGTCACGCTGGCCTTGAAATCCTTTATCGCCTGGCGTCTGCATGAAGACTACGCCGGTCAAACTTCGGAGCACTGAGCCATGACGATCGCAGTCAAAAACATCAACAAGCGTTTCGGCGAATTTACCGCCCTGAACAATGTGTCGCTGGACTTTCCCACGGGCGAACTGACCGCGCTGCTGGGACCGTCCGGCTGCGGCAAGACCACGCTGCTGCGCTGCATCGCCGGCCTGGAGCATCCGGACTCGGGCCAGGTCCTGCTGGACGGCAAGGACGCCTCCGACCGCCATGTGCGCGAGCGCCAGGTGGGCTTTGTGTTCCAGCATTACGCGCTGTTCAAGCACATGACCGTGTTCGAGAACGTGGCCTTCGGCCTGCGCGTGAAATCGCGCGCCGAGCGTCCGTCCGAGTCGCAGATCAAGAAGAAGGTCATGGACCTGCTGGGCCTGGTGCAGCTGGACTGGCTGGCCGACCGCTATCCGCCGCAGCTGTCCGGCGGACAGCGCCAGCGCATCGCCCTGGCGCGTGCGCTGGCGGTGGAGCCGCGCGTGCTGCTGCTGGACGAACCGTTCGGCGCGCTGGACGCCAAGGTGCGCAAGGAGCTGCGCCGCTGGCTGCGCCGCCTGCACGACGAGCTGCACGTGACCAGCATCTTCGTCACGCACGACCAGGAGGAAGCGCTGGAAGTGGCAGACCAGGTGGTGCTGATGAACAAGGGCAATGTCGAACAGATAGGCGCGCCGGACCAGGTGTACAACCATCCCGCGTCGCCCTTCGTGTACGGCTTCCTGGGCAATGTGAACATGTTCCACGGCCGCGTGCATGAAGGCGTGATCACCACCGGCGGCGTGGCGCTGGACCTGGCCTCGCACGGCGAGACGCAGGACAGCAAGGGCATCGCCTATGTGCGTCCGCACGACCTGGACGTGGACCGCTACACGCAGGGCGCCGAGGGCATCGTGGTCAAGCTGCGCCGCGCGCACGCCATCGGCCCGCTGGCCCAGCTGGACCTGGAGCGCGCCGACAACGCCGAGATCATCGAAGCGGTGATACCGAACGAGCGCTACAGCCATCTGGGCCTGAAGGAAGGCGAGACCCTGGTGGTGCGTCCGAAACGCCTGCATGTGTTTGTTGATGAAGGAAGCGCGATATGAATTTCCAGCAACTGCGTTCCATACGCGAAGCGGCCCGCCGCAACTTCAACCTGACCGAAGTGGCCAATGCGCTGTTCACGTCGCAGCCCGGCGTGAGCCGCCAGATCCGCGAGCTGGAAGACGAGCTGGGCGTGGTCATCTTCGAGCGCAACGGCAAGCGCCTGACCGGTTTGACCGACCCCGGCAAGGGCATCCTGAAGATTATCGACCGCTTGCTGGTGGAGGCCGAGAATCTGCAGCAGGCCAGCCAGGAATACACCGGCCAGAACAGCGGCACCCTGACCATCGCCGCCACCCACACGCAGGCGCGCTACGCGCTGCCGAAAGTGGTGCAGAGCTTCCGCGCCGCCTTCCCCGACGTGCGCATCGCCCTGCAGCAAAGCTCGCCCGAGCATATTGCGGAATGGGTGCTGTCGGGCAAGGCGGACATCGGCATCGCCACCGAGGGCCTGAGCCAGTTCCCGGACCTGGTATCCTTCCCGTGCTATCGCTGGAGCCACTTGATCGTGGTGCCGGACGGCCATCCGCTGCTGGGCCGCACCAATATCCGCCTGGAGGACCTGGCCGAGTTCCCGCTGATTACCTACGACGTGGGCTTTACCGGGCGCGGCCACCTGGACGACGCGTTCGCGCGCGCCGGCGTGCGTCCGGACATCGTGCTGACGGCCATGGATTCGGACGTCATCAAGCAGTATGTGTCGCTGGGCTTGGGCGTGGGCATCGTGGCCTCGATGGCCTTCGACCACGGGCGCGACAAGGGCCTGCGCGCGGTGGAAGCGTCGCACCTGTTCGCGGCGAACACCACGCGCCTGGCGGTGCGGCGCGGCGCCTACCTGCGCACCTATGCGCAGGAGTTCATCCTGCAGTTCGCGCCCGAGCTGCGCCGCAGCGATATCGAAGTAGCCCTTGCCGGGCCTGAGGCCGCGTAAAGCGCATGGGGTGTTGCGGTGGGAAAACAGACTATCTATTTTCCTGCCAGCCATTGTCATAAAGCCATATACTGATTTCAGTTCTAAGCCGCACAGCACCCCATTTTTGAAACATTGTTTTAAAGTTCAGGGAGCGTCATATGGGCATCGGTAACTGGAAAATAGGGACGCGCCTCGCCGGCGGGCTGGGATTGTCGCTGGTCTTCATGGTGGGCATGTCGGTGGTCGGCATCGGCAATCTCGGCAAGCTGAACAGCGGTACCGACGACCTGGCCGCCGACAAGGTGCCCAAGGTGATCGAGGCCTATGAAGCGGTGGGCGGCGTCAACGACATTGCCCGCGCCATGCGCAACGCCATGCTGTCCACCGACCCGGAAACCGTGCGCAAGGAACTCAAGCGGGTGGATGACAGGAAGGTGGAAATCGCCGCCCGCCTGGACAAGCTCACTGCCCTGATTTCCGACGACGAAGATGCGGAAAGCAAGGCCAAGCTCAAGGCCGTGATGGAGGCGCGCCAGCGCTACGAGGTGGTGCAGAGCGCCTTCGTGGGCAAGTCCGCCGACGTGGGCAAGCGCGACGAGAACGTGGTCTACCTGCTGACCACGGTGCGCAAGGAGCAGACCGCTTATCTCAACTCCCTGACCGACCTGGTCAAATATCAAACCGAAGCCGTCAACAAAGCCGCCACGGACGCGCACGCGGCCTATCTGGGCGCGCGCACCATGATGATAGCGCTGACGGTGATCGCATCCGTGCTGGCGGCCGTGGTGGTGTACTGGATTACGCGCAGCATCACCAGTCCGCTGAACCGTGCCGTGGGCGTGGCCGAGGCGGTGGCCGGCGGCGACCTGACCCAGCATATAGAATGCGACAGCGCCGACGAAACCGGCCAGCTGCTGCGCGCGCTGAAGAATATGAACGAGAGCCTGGCGCGCACCGTGGGCAGGGTGCGGTCCGGATCGGACACCATTTCCACCGCCTCCAGCGAGATCGCCAGCGGCAACCTGGACTTGTCCTCGCGCACCGAGCAGCAGGCTTCCAGCCTGGAGGAAACCGCTTCCTCGATGGAGGAGCTGACCTCGACCGTCACGCAGAATGCGGAGAACGCGCGGCAGGCCACGTCGCTGGTGGTGTCGGCCTCCGAGTTCGCCACCAAGGGCGGCAAAGTGGTGGGCGAGGTGGTGAGCACCATGGGCGCCATCAAGGAAAGCTCGAACAAGATCGTGGACATTATCGGCGTGATTGACGGCATCGCTTTCCAGACCAATATCCTGGCCCTGAACGCGGCGGTGGAAGCGGCGCGCGCGGGCGAGCAGGGCAGGGGCTTTGCCGTGGTGGCGAGCGAGGTGCGCAACCTGGCTCAGCGTTCGGCGGCGGCGGCGAAGGAGATCAAGGCGCTGATAGGCCAGTCGGTGGAAACCGTGGACACCGGCGCGCGCCTGGTGGACGAAGCTGGCGCGACGATGGAAGGCATCGTCAAGGCGGTGCGGCAGGTGGCCGACATCATGACCGAGATCAGCGCGGCCAGCCAGGAGCAGAGTTCCGGCATCGCGCAGGTGAACCAGGCCATTGTGTCGATAGACGATGTGACGCAGCAGAATGCGGCATTGGTGGAAGAAGCGGCCGCCGCCGCGCAGTCGATGCGCGACCAGGCCGAGCTGCTGGCGGAAGCGGTGAGCGTGTTCCGGCTGGCGGAGCAGCAGTACCAGGCGCAACCGGCACGGCGCGCGTTGCCGGGGCCGGCGCAGCGTGCCGCCAGGGAGGGCGTTTGGGTTGAGTCTTAGCGCGCTGTGGCGGGTTACGATGCTGCGCATCTAACCCGCCCTACGGTCGCTCACAGTTCATCGTAGGGCGGGTTAGGCGCAGCGCGCCGTAACCCGCCATCCCTGCTTACCAGCTATAGCCAGCCTTGGCGTAGTAGTAGCGCCCGTTGAACCCATTCGGCGCAAAGCCGCTATACGGGTTGATGCCGTTGTTATTAAGATTGTTCAACGACGTCACCTGGTCCGGATACTTGTCGGTCAGGTTATCCACGCCCGCGCTCAGCTTCCAGTTCTTGCCCAGCTTCACACTGCCGGACACGTCCAGCACCCACTGCGGGCTGTACACCTGGTCCTGCGCCGCCACGTTCTGCGGCACGGTAAAGCTGCCGTAGCGCGTGACCAGGCCGCGCGCCGTCCAGATGCCCGCCGTGTAGTCGGCCGCCAGGCTGAACTTGTCCTTGGGCGAACCCACCGTGGCGCGGTTAACCGTCTGGCGGTCGATCAGCAGCAGCTTGTTCGCGGTCAGCACAGCCGGGTTGTCGGCGATGCGCACGATCTCGTTCTTGTTGCGGTTGTAGGCCAGCGTGAAGTCCAGCCTGTCCTTGTTGGCCAGGTCCACGCGGTAGGTGCTCACCAGGTCGACGCCCTTGGTGCGCGTGTCCACCGCGTTGGTGAAGTAGCGCGCCGCGCCCACCAGCGCGCCTTGCGCGGCCAGCGTGGCTTTCAGCGCGTCCGGCAGGATCAGGTTGGCCGAGAACAGGATGCGGTCGTCGATGTCGATGCGGTAGGCGTCCACTGTGGTGCTGAAGTTGCGGAAGGGCTGCAGCTGCAGGCCCAGGCTCAAATTCTTGGCCTTCTCCGGTTTCAGCGGCTGCGCGCCCAGCGCCAGCGCGGCGGTGCTGTTGACGGCGAAGGTGCCGGTCTCGATCGGCGTGTTGACGCCGTTGATGATGGAGAAGTTGGTGGTGGTGATGGTGTAGAACTGCTGCGCCAGCGACGGCGCGCGGAAGCCGCTGGAGGCGGTGCCGCGCAGCGAGACCGCGTCGCTGAAGGCGTAGCGCGCCGAAGCCTTGGCCGAGGTGGTGGTGCCGAAGTCGCTGTAGTCTTCGTGGCGGGCCGCCAGCGCGCCGGAGAACTGCCTGGTGAACGGCGCTTCCAGGTTCAGGTAGATGGACTTGTTGTTGCGGCTGTTCTTGCCCGCGTTGACCGGACGGAAGCCGCTGAAGCCCTGCGAGCCGCTGCCGCTGTAGGAGGCCGCGTCGCCCGCTTCGATTTCATAGCTCTCGCGGCGCGCTTCCACGCCGGCGGCGGCGGTCAGCGGTCCGCTCAGGCCGGGCACGGCGAACTCGCGCGCCAGGTCGAAGTTGAACACGGACTGGGTGTTGGTCAGTTTGCCCAGGTGGAAGCTGGTGGGGCTCTTTTCCTTCAGGTCCTGGTTGACGGTGTTATGGATGTTCAGGTCGAAGCGGTTGCTGCCGTAGTCCAGGCTGGCGTCCCAGCGCCAGGCGCCGGCCGCGCCGCGCAGGCCGGCGGTCAGCGATTCGTCGATGGAGGTGCTGTCCTGCAGCGGCAGGAAGCCTTCCGGGAACAGCGGCGTGCGCTGGGCGGTGCCGTTCAGCGCGGTGCGCCAGGTGGCGGCGGCCTCGGTCTTGCGCTGGCCGAAATTGCCGAAGGCGTAGAAGTCGATGTCGTCGTTCACGCGCAGCTGGCTGTTGAAGAACAGGTTGCGCGGCTTGGTGTCCGGGTCGCCGAAGCGCTGGTTGACTTTGCCGTAACGCGGCTCGGCCGGATTGCGCAGGTCGGGGCCGGCGCGGTTGGTGGGGTTGCGGTCGGCCGCTTCCGCCGCCAGGCGCAGCCAGCCGCCGTTGCCCAGGTCGAAGCCGCCGGTGGCGCGCAGCGTGACGCTCTCGCCGTCGCCTTCCTTGTACTGGCCGTAGCCGATTTCCGCTTCGCCGCCCTTGGCGCCTTTTTTCAGGATGATGTTGATCACGCCGGCGATGGCGTCCGAGCCGTACTGGGCGGCCGCGCCGTCGCGCAGCACTTCAATGTGGTCGATGGCGGCGATGGGAATGGCGTTCAGGTCCACCGGCGCGGAGCCGCGTCCCAGCGTGCCGTTCACGTTCACCACGGCGGAGGCATGGCGGCGCTTGCCGTTCACCAGCACCAGCACCTGGTCCGGCGACAGGCCGCGCAGCTGCGCGGGGCGCACGGCGTCGCTGGCGTCGGCGCCGGAGGGGCGCGGGAAGTTCACCGAGGGCAGCACGCGGCCCAGCACCGTGGCCAGCTCGCTGGAACCGGAGGCCTGCAGCTCGCGCGCGCCGATGATGTCGACCGGGGATTCGGAGTCGCTGGTGCGGCGGTTCTTGGCGTAGGTGCCGGTGACGAGCACGGTCTGCACGTCGCCGGACGGCAGCTCCTGGGCTGCGGCAGGCAGGCCGAGCGAGGCGACCAGGCTGAAGGCCAGCAGTGCGCGGCCGGGATGTGCTTGGGTATGGCGGAAACTCATGGCTGACTCTCTTGCTTGTGTAAAGCCGGGAGCTTACCGATGCGTTGTCAAAGAGGGAACGAATGCTTATTGCTAAGCTTATGTCCCCTCGATATATGCAGCCTTGAGTTACTGGCCGGGGTCGGGCAGGCTGGCGTGGATGGCGTCGATCCGGGCCACCAGTTCCGGGGACAGCACGGTGCCCAGCGCGTCGATATCTTCCTTCAGCTGCGCCAGCGTGGTGGCGCCGATGATGGTGGAGGCGACGAACCAGCGCGTGTAGCACCAGGCCAGCGCCATCTGCGCCGGCGTCATGCCGTTGGCGCGCGCCAGGGCCGCGTACTGCGCCACCGCCGACAGCACGGATGGACGCAGGTAGCGCGGGCTCCAGCTGGCCGGGAAGATGGTCAGGCGGCCGTGCGCTTTCGGGTTGTCCAGGTACTTGGCCGTGAGCTGGCCGAACGCCAGCGGGCTGTAGGCCAGCAGGCTGACTTGCTCGCGGTAGCAGGTCTCGTTCAGCAGGCTGGTTTCGTAGTGGCGCGCGGTGAGGTTGTACAGGTTCTGGATGGTGGCGATGCGCGGCAGGCCTTTCATCTCGGCCTGCTTGATGAATTCATTCACGCCCCAGCACGATTCGTTGGACACGCCGATGTGGTGGATCTTGCCTTCCCGCTGCAGCTGGCCCAGCACGGCCAGCGTGTCCTCGATCGCCACGCACTCGCGCTCCTTGGACGGATCGAACACGGAGGCGCCGAAGATGGGCACGTTGCGGCTCGGCCAGTGCAATTGGTATAAATCGATATAGTCCGTTTGCAGGCGCTGCAGGCTGGTGTCCACTGCGGAGCGGATATTGGCGGCGTCCAGGTTGTTTTGGCCCTTGCGCACCCAGTGCATATTCGGGTTCGGGCCGGCCACCTTGGTGGCCAGTACCACGTCCGCGCGCTTGCCGCTTTTCTTCAGCCAGGAGCCGATGTAGCGCTCGGTGGAGCCTTGCGTTTCGGCGCGCGGCATGACCGGGTACATTTCGGCGGTGTCGATGAAGTTGATGCCGCGTTCCAGTGCGTAATCGAGCTGGCTGTGCGCGTCCGCTTCGGTGTTCTGCTCGCCGAAGGTCATGCTGCCCAGGCAGATCTTGCTGACTTTCAGGCCGCTGGCGCCGAGGGTGGTGTATTCCATGGTGTCTCCTTGATTAACGGCGGACCGCGTCGGCGCAGTCGCGTATCAGCGCGGGACCGGCGTAGATCAAGCCGCTGTACAGCTGGACCAGCTGCGCGCCGGCGTCCATTTTCACCTTGGCGTCCGCGCCGCGCATGATGCCGCCCACGCCGATGATGGGCAGGGCGTCGCCCAGTTCGGCCTTGAGCAGGCGGATCACCTGGTTGGACAGTTCGAACACCGGCGCGCCGGACAGGCCGCCCGCTTCGGCGCCGTGCTGCATGCCTTCCACGGCGGTGCGGCTCAGCGTGGTGTTGGTGGCGATCACACCGTCGATCTTGTGGCGCAGCAGGGCGTCCGCGATGTTCTTCACCTGGTCGCCGTCCATGTCCGGCGCGATCTTCAGGGCCAGCGGCACGTAGCGCTTGTGCTGGTCGGCCAGGCGCTGCTGCGCGTCCTTGAGCTGGGCCAGCAGGCCGTCCAGCTCGGAGCCGCCTTGCAGCTGGCGCAGGTTCTTGGTGTTGGGCGAGGAGATGTTCACCGTGACATAGCTGGCGTAAGGGTAGACCTTCTGCAGGCAGTGCAGGTAGTCGTCGGCGGCGCGCTCGATCGGCGTGTCGGCGTTCTTGCCGATGTTCAGGCCCAGCACGCCTTCCTTGTTCTGGTAGAAGCGCGAGGACTGCACATTGGCCACGAAGGCGTCCACGCCGCCGTTGTTGAAGCCCATGCGGTTGATGATGCCGTGCGCGGCCGGCAGGCGGAACATGCGCGGCTTGGGATTGCCCGGCTGCGCGCGCGGCGTGACGGTGCCCACTTCGATGGAGCCGAAGCCCAGGTCGGCCAGCGCGTCGATGTAGGCGCCGTCCTTGTCCAGGCCTGCCGCCAGGCCGACGGGATTCTTGAACAGGATGCCCATCACGGTGCGCGGGTCCGGCTTGGGCGCGCGCGCGAAGGCGCGGGTCACGCCCAGTTTGGAGGCTTTCTTGAGCGCGGGCAGCGTGAAGTGGTGGGCGGCTTCCGCGTCCATGGAGAACAGCATGGGGCGGGCGAGGGAGTACAGGAATTTGTCGGACATGGCGGGGGCTGGCTAAAAAGTAGCCCGTATTCTACCGCGCCATGACGCTCCATTGGCCCTTGATGCGCGCTTCCAGCGGCTGGAAATTGATCTTGTAGGACATCTTCGGACTGTCCGCGATCCAGTAGCCGAGGTAGACGTAGGGCAGGCCCAGCTCATGCGCCTGGGTGATCTGCCAGACAATGTTGTAGGTGCCGTAGGAGGCGCCTTCCACTTCGGGGTCGAAGAAGGTGTAGACCGAGGACAGGCCGTCCGACAGCACGTCGATGATGCTGACCATGCGCAGCGTGCCGTCCGGTTCGCGGAACTCCACCAGGCGGGTGTTGACGCGGCTCTGCAGCAGGAACTGCGCGTACTGGTCGCGGCTGTCCTGGTCCATGCCGCCGCCGGCGTGGCGCGTGCTCTGGTAGCGCAGGTAGAGGTCGTAGTGCTCGTCCGAGAAGGACAGCGTGGCCACGCCCGCGGTCAGGTTGCCGTGCCGGGTCCAGGCGCGGCGCTGGCCGCGCGTGGGGCGGAAGCCGGCCGCCGCCACCCGCACCGGCACGCAGGCCTGGCAGCCGTCGCAATACGGGCGGTAGGTGAAGATGCCGCTACGGCGGAAGCCGTTGCGCACCAGCTCGGAATACACGTCGGCGTTGATCAGGTGCGAAGGGGTGGCCACTTGCGAGCGCGCCTGGCGCTCGTCCAGGTAGCTGCAAGGATAGGGCGCTGTCGTGTAGAACTGCAGCGTTGCGAAGGGCAGGTCGTTCAGGTGCGTCATGCGCGTCCCGGGGCAGAAATGGTGTCCGTGTGCATATCATAGCGCAGAAAGCGGCGAACTCTGCACGCTAATCGGCGGCGCTGGGGTATGGCTGCAACGGTGCCCAGCCGCTGATGGCGGGCAGGCCGATATTGGCGCCCAGGTGCCGCAGGAACTCGGCGCGCGGGATGGGGGCGGCGCCCAGCGAGGCCAGGTGGCCGGTCTCCTGCTGGCAGTCGATCATGGCCACGCCCTGGGATTTGAGGAAATGCACCAGGTAGGCCAGCGCGATCTTGGAGCCGTCCGTCACGCGCGCGAACATGGATTCGCCGTAGAACATGCGGCCTATGCACACGCCGTAGGCGCCGCCCACCAGTTCGCCGTCCAGCCACAGCTCGGACGAGTGGGCGTAGCCCAGCTGGTGCAGGCCGGTGTAGCCGGCGATGATGTCGTCGGAGATCCAGGTGCCGGGGCCGTCGCGGCGCGGCGCGGCGCAGGCGCGCATCACGTCTTCGAAGGCGGAGTCGAAGCGCACCTGCCAGCGGCCGCCGCTTTCTGCGCTGCGCTGCACTTTCTTGATGGCTTTTTTCAGGCTGTCGGAGACGCGGAAGCGCTCCGTCATCAGCACCATGCGCGGGTCGGTGCTCCACCACAGGATGGGCTGGCCTTCGGAGAACCAGGGGAAGATGCCGCGCTGGTAGGCGGCCAGCAGGCGGGCGGGCGACAGGTCGGCGCCGGCGGCCAGCAGGCCGGGCGCGTCGGTGGTGAGCGCCTGGGATACGTCGGGGAAGGGCGAGTGCGCGTCCAGCCAGGGGATCATACGTCGCTGCGCATGGGTTTCGTGATGTCCTGGGTGTGGAAGCCGTGGCTGCCGCCGCTGGCGCGCATGCGGGCGCGGTCGGCGAAGAACAGTTCCAGCGTGGTGCGGATGGTGGGGAAGGCCAGGTCGTCCCAGGGGATCTCGTCTTCGGTGAACATCTGCACTTCCAGGCTTTCCTCGCCGGGGGCGAAGTCCAGGTCGCGCAGCGTGGCCAGGTAGAACATATGCACCTGGTGCACGCGCGCCACGTTCATCAGCGTGAACAGCGGGCCGAGTTCGATATTGGCGCCGGCTTCCTCCACGGTTTCGCGCACCGCCGCCTCGGCCGTGGTTTCATTGTTCTCCATGAAGCCGGCGGGCAGGGTCCAGTAGCCGTAGCGCGGCTCGATGGCGCGCTTGCACAGCAGCACCTGCAGCTTGCCGTCTCGCTCCCACACGGGGACGGAGCCGAGCACCATCTTGGGATTCTGATAATGGATCGCGGTGCAATGGGGGCAGACGTAGCGCGGGCGGTTGTCGCCGGCGGGTATGGTCAGCTCGACCGGGTGGGCGCATTCGGAACAGAATTTCATGGGAGGCGGTTGGGGTCAGCGGTGTTTTTTGGCGTAGTGCTTACTTTACACCGATTGCGGGCTGTGCGCGTAGCGCGAGCGCTGGCTATGCGGCGGCGTGGCTGGATAAATTGGCGCTATCATCGATGATCTCGAGATTGATATTGCCTAAAGTCTCCAGTTGCCCTATAATACGTTCATACAGACGCGGGGTGGAGCAGTCTGGCAGCTCGTCGGGCTCATAACCCGAAGGTCACAGGTTCAAATCCTGTCCCCGCAACCAGATACTGAAAGCCGTTGAATTCGAAAGAGTTCAACGGCTTTTCCGTTTGGGCGCTTATTTGTTCAGGAAGACTATTGCGTACAGCATAATGAGATTGAAGGCGATACCGCCCACAATCATGAAGATTCCTAGCCGTATGGTCAGCTTGCGGCGGTTTTCCGCGCTGTCCATGTAGTCGGCAAACCGCTTGATCATATCTCCCTCCTGCATCAGTTGGCAGCTAGCCAGCCAAGTAGTGCGTCAAAGAATAGCTGACTGCCGTTATCACGGAGACTGCAATCGATATTAGCACCACCGGCGAGAGTGTGTTTTCATGTTGCTCTGGGCGAGCCAGTGTTGCATCTGTTGTGCTAACTGTAACGAGAACGGATGAGGCAACAATGAGAAGGACGTGCCAGCCGATGGCGAACCAAGCCAGAACTGGACTGCGGGCGTCTGCTTTGTTTGCAAAGACGCTTGCAGCTTCGTAACAAGCTGCCGCGCACATTGCAATGACTGGCCAATACAGCTGTCCATCACGAATTGCCCACTTGATCAAGAGCTTGACTTGACCGCGATGTTGGCGGCCAGCACCTAGCAAGGGAAGCAGGATGATAGGGGCGAGCAGAGGCGCACATACATTCAGCATGAACCAGCCCAGGAAGTTAATGAGTTCCATATTTGCACCTCGGCGAGGGATGACGCGAGCATAGCCGACAGGAACGTTGCTGGTCTTGGCCGGGATCAAGCGGCGGGCAAGGCGGCGAGGGCGGTGCGCAGGTAGGTGAGGAGGGCGGGCGTCATCCAGGTGCCGGAGAGTAGGGTGGGGTGGGCTTCGTGGGCGCGGCGGATTTTTTCGCGGGTGGCGGGATCGGCGCCGGCGTGGCGCTGGAATAGGGCGAGCCATCGCCGTGCAAGTTCTTGCGTGCGGCTGTCGTGCGGCGCGGCGCCTGCCGCCATCTGGGCTTGCACGGCGCTGATCAGCGCGAGCCACTCGCCGGTTTGCGTGCCGCTTTGCGCGCGCATGCGGGCCAGTTCTTCCGCGTCGAGATAGTTGGCGTACAGCGAGAGCTTGAAGGCGCTGAAGGCTTGCGTGACGTACTGCTTCATCTCCGGCGTGATACCGCTGTGCTGGCGCGCGGCGGGACGCTCGGCCATCATGGCGTTCAGGCGGCGCGCGAAGTCGGGATTGGCGGCGGTGTCGCGCTCCAGCATGGACATCCATTGCTTTGCCAGCGTTTGCGCGGGCTCGCTGTCTGCCGCCCCGCCTTGTTCCATCAGCCTGCGCACCGACGCCACCAGCGCGGCCCACTCGCGCTGCGCTGTGGCGCCGGCCAGCGGCAGCGCCGCCAGCTCCTCCTTGTTGAAGTATTGTTCATACGCCGCCATGCGCTCCAGCGCCGACAGCCAGTCACCCAGCCCGGGTTCTTCGCCGCTGTGCAGTTGCTGCTGAAGCTGCGCGAGTTGCGCGCGCAGGGTGGCGGCTTGCGCTATCTGACGGTCCAGCGCGGCGATCTGCTGGCCGACGAGGTCCGCCAGCGGCGCATCCGGCTGCGCAAGGAAGCCGGCGATTTCGGCCAGCGGCATGCCGAAGCGGCGCAGTGCCTGGATCTGGTGCAGGCGCGCCACGTCTGCTGCGCTGTACAGGCGGTAGCCCGATTCGGCGCGCGCGGACGGCTTGAGCAGGCCCAGGCTGTCGTAGTGGTGCAGCGCGCGCACCGTCAGCCCTGCGCGCCTGGCCAGTTCGCCGACCCGTATCATGGCGCCGCTGCTTTGTTTGCGCGGACCGCCGCGCCATCGTCCGCCTGCGTTGGCTCTGCTGCGGCATCGGCGCCCAGCGTGGCGCGGATGATGCCGGTGCTGCCGCCGAGGCGCAGATTGTCACTGCGGCCGCGCAGATGGCGCTGCGTCAGTTCCTCCCGTCCGTAGTGCTCGATACGGCTGTAGCCCATGCTTCGCAGCAGCGCCTCCAGTTCGGCGGGTGCGAAATTGCTCTTCCAAGGCTCGCCACCTGTGGCCAGGCTGGCTGATATCGCTTCCATGGCGGCGCGCTCCCTCGGCTCCAGCAGCGCGGGCGAGATGACGAAATCGAACACCACGCTGCTGCCCTGCGCGCAGGAGGCGATATAGCGCAGTGTGTGCGCCACGTCCTCCGGCGCCAGGTAGAGCGTTACGCCCAGCCAGGTGAAGCAGGCCGGCGCGCTGTGGTCGAAGCCCGCTTGCGCCAAGCCGTCCGCCAGCGTGGTGGTGCCGAAGTCGACGGCCGCGTAGCGCACGGTGTCCGGCGCCGCGATGCCGGCGGCGGCCAGGCGCTCGCGCTTCCACTGCTGCGTGGCGGGCAGGTCCACTTCGAACACGCGCACCCCCGCAGGGAGCTTGCCGCGATAGGCCGAGGTGTCCAGTCCCGCGCCAAGGATCACGTGCTGCATTACGCCGCGCTGCTGCGCCTCGCGCCAGGTGTCTTCCGCCAGCCGGCTGCGGATCACGATGGTGGTGCGCAGTGCCGTTGCGAGCGGGTCGTGGAAGCGCTCCGGGTTGGCGCGCACTTCGGCTTCCCGTTCCGCGCCCAGGATGGGCAGGGCCAGCGGGTCGTCCAGTATCAGCGGCGCGTCCAGCAACTGGTGCGCGCCGCGCAGGACGGCGACCATCATGGCGCTGGGCTTGGGGCTATCGTGCTGCATGCTGTTCCTTTCGTGGTGAGGGAAAGGATAGCCTAAAGCCTGACGCTGCGTGAGGGTCAAGCGCCGGCTGTACGCATGCGGTGGCGGCTTTCCATTATGATGCTGGCTATGCAACGCCTACTCATCTTCCTGCTCGCATGCCTGGCCTGCTCGGCGCTGCGTGCGGACGGCCATGCCGGACGCCCGGCGCACCCGGCCCTGGCGCAGCTTCCTGCGCGCATGCTGTGGGCGTGGGAGCGGCCGGAGGATTTGCGCTGGCTGCCTGCCGACACCGGCGTGGCCTATGTGGCGTCCACCATGCTGCTGCGCGGCGAGGAGGCGCTGGTCCATCCGCGCACCGCGCCGCTGCTGCTGCGCGAAGGCGCTGCGCTGGTGCCTGTGCTGCATGTGGACGCCTCCTGGCGCGTGCCGCCGGCGCTGAGCGCGCAGCAGTCTGCGCGCATCGTGCAGGAACTGCTGCGCGTGGCGCAGCGCGGCAACCGCAGCGTGGTGCAGCTCGATTTTGAAGTGCGCCGCTCGCAGCGGCCTTTCCTGGCGCAGACCATGGCCGAGATCCGCCGCCAGCTGGATCCGCGCATCGCGCTGTCGGTGACGGCGCTGGCCTCGTGGTGCATGGACGACGCGTGGCTGCCGGCCGGCGTGGCCGACGAGGTGGTGCCGATGGCTTTCCGCATGGGGCCGGGCCAGGACGCCTTGCGCCAGCGCCTGCACCGCCAGGGCTTTACCCAGCCGGTGTGCCGCGCCGCCGCAGGCTACGCGAGCGACGAGCCCCCGCTGCGCAGCGTGGCCGCGCGCGGCTATTATTTTTCTCCCCGTCCGTGGACCGCTGCAAGCTGGCGGGCCATGCAATCCGAACCCTACTCGTCCATCCCATGAAACGACACCGCATCCTTTCTTCCATCGCCGCAGCCGCGCTGTTCGCGGCGCTGCCCCAGCCTGCGCTGTCCAGCGGCGGCGACGGTTTCAGCGCCAACCGCTTCGCATCCGAATACCAGGTTGCGCCCGGCGTGCTGGCCCAGTTCGCGGGCGGCAACCTGGGCGTGCTGCCAGGGACGTACTGGCGCGTCTACCACTACCTGGCTTACCAGGCCGCGAAGGGCCGCGCGCTCACGCCGCAGCAGCTCGCCGCGCTGGAACTGGATCGCTGGCATGTGGGCAAAACCAGCGGCTGGGACTACAGTTACGAAGCGGAGAAGAACGGCTCCGGCGCCTGGCTGAAGGAGCGCGCAGTCTACGCCAAGCAATGGGGCCTGGCGGATGTGAAGCTGGACGTGATGGGGGACGTGGAACACGCCAGCTACGTCAACTGCCATGAGGATGCGTTCAAGCAGGCGGCGCTGACGATGAAGGCGCGTGCGCAGCTCGGCGCTGGCGGCAAGGCGGACCAGTGGCACAAGGCCTGGCTGCAAGGACAGGACGCGGTGTTCGCCAACTGCGAGGAGCCGCCCTACCAGTATGGCTCGCCGCAGCCGAAGCGGGTGGTGCAGCTGCCTTCCGCCGTGCCCGCGAACGCGCCGGACTGGCTCAAGGCCGACCAGGCATACCAGACCGCCGCCGCGCATTTTTACGCCCGCAATTTCGAGCTGGCGCGCAAGCAGTTCTTGGCCGTCGCGCAGGATGCCAAGTCGCCCTGGCGCACGCTGGGCAGCTACCTGGCGGCGCGCAGCCTGATACGCAGCGCCACGCTGGAGCAGGGCGGCAAGGCGCCGGACCGCGCGGCCAAGCTGGCGCTGGCGCGCAAGGAGCTGGATGCACTGGCGCCGTCGTATGCGCCTGCAAAACAAATGATCTCGCTGGTGGACGCGCGCCTGGACCCGGTGGCGCGCATCGCCGTGCTGGCGCGCCGCCTGGAGCAGGAGCCCTTCAGCGCCGAGACGCCAAGGCTGCTGAGCGACTATCTGGTGCTGCTGGACCAGCAGCCGCGCAGCGCGATGATCGCGGCGCAGGAACCGCTGACGGCCTGGATAGGCAGCATGCAGGCCGAGGCGCCGCTGGACGTATTTGAAAGCGCAAACAGCAAGGAGGTGCAGCAGGCGCGGGCGCAGGCCTTGCAGGATCTGCGCGCGCGCTGGCTGAAGCAAAAGGACGACGGCGCGCTGTGGCTGGCGCCGCTGCTGACGCTGGCCCACGCCGGCGAGCTGACGGAGGCCGAGAAGAAAGCCGCCGCCGCAGTGCCAGCCAGGCATCCGCTGTATCTCACGCTGCAGTACAACCTGGCGCGGCTCGCCATCGCCGAGAAGCAGGCGGCGCAGGCCGACAAGGACATAGACCGCCTGATGGCCAGCCACGGCAAGGCCATGTCGGTCGCCACCACCAACCGCTACCTGGCCTTGAAGCTGTTTTCCGCCGGGACGCTGGATGACTTCCTGAAGGCCGCGCCGCGCAAACCAGACCCTGTGGAAGCAGGCGAGGCGATCGATGCCGCGCCGGCCGAAGGCGAGACCGACGAGGACTTCGGCCGCAGCGTGTACCGTTACTTCCCAACCGCCGAGCTGCGCGCGCTGCTGGCGCATCCGCGCCTGCCCAAGCAGTGGCGCAAGCCGCTGGAGGAAACCATGCTGGCGCGCGCGCTGATCTTCAACGACGAGGCAACGGCGCTGGCGCTGCTGGACAAGGTGGCGCAAGGCCGCAAGACCACCGAGCATCTCTACGCGCGCTACCGCAAGGCGGCCAGCGGCGCGGAACGGCAGCTGGCCGGTGCGCTGATACTGGTGAACACGCCGGAACTGAATCCGTCCGTGATCGATGCGCAGGGCCTCAGCCGCAACTGGGGCTGCCGCTCGGGCGGAATGGAGGAATCCCAGGCCATGCCCCAGCAGCCGCCGCGCCACCTGGGTCCGGAGCAGCTGGCGGATGCTGGCAAGGAGCAGCAGGTGCTGCTGAAGCTTCCGCTGCGCACGGAGTTCATCGCGCCGGCCTTGCTGGCGTGGGCCAAGCTGAAGCCGAACGACGACGAGGCGCCGAAGGCCTTGCATTTCCTGGTGGCGTCCACGCGCATGGAGTGCCCGTATGGGACGGACAAGGAAGAGAAGGACCAGCTGCGCGCGCAGTATTCGAAGGAGGCCTTCAACCTGCTGAAGAAGAACTACCCGAACAGCAAGTGGGCGCAGCAGACCAAGTACTTCTTCTAGTCGGCGGCGCGCGGATGCAGGCTGGCCCACAAATGGGCCGCCGCCATGGTGCGGTGGGGCGCGTAGCGCTTGAGTATTTCTTCGGTGCGGGCCATGTCCGGCTTGCTGTCCTCGCCCAGCAGCGCTTGCAGCGCGGCGCGGATGGCGACGTCGCCGTGCAGTGAGCAGTCGGGATAGCCGTAGCCGCGCAGCAGGCCGTAGTTGACGGTCCACGGGCCTATGCCTTTCACCGCCAGCAACGCCTTGCCGATGTCGTCGATGCTGTTGCCGGGACCGGGCACGAGATCGAGTTCGCCGCTGGCCACCAGCGCGGCAAAGCGCAGCAGGGTTTCCGCCTTGGCGCGCGAGAATTTGCGGCTGGTGAGGTCGTCCACCTGCAGGCGCGAGGCGCCGGCGGCGTCCGGGTAGCACCACAGGCCGCTGCTGTGCTCAACGCCGGCCTGCAGGATGAAGGTGCGGCGCAGCGAGATGGCGAAGGGCAGATTGATCTGCTGGCCGATGATGGCCCAGGTCAGCGCCTCGAACACGGTGGCCGACTGCACGATGCGCAGGCCGGGCTGGCGGCGCGACAGTTCGCCCAGCAGTGAATCGTTTGCCGCGAAGTCCAGGAAGGGCTGCGGGTCGATGCGCAGGCCCAGCACATTCAGCACGGCGTTGTGCGCCTGTTCGGCCAGCGCGGGTGGCAGCGCCACGCCGGCGTGCACCGCGTATTCGGCTTGCGCTGCGTCTGCGCCGCCCAGCGCGATATCGATCACCATCGGCACGCCGTCCATCACCACGCCTTTGCGCAGCCGTTCGGGGCTGATCCGCTCCGCCACGCTTTCCGCGTCCCGGCTGTGGAAGGCGAGCACGTCGTGCAGGCGGTAGCCCTGCGGCAGCGCGATACTGTGCTTCATGCGGAGGCCGATTTGCGCAGCCAGCCGAAGCCGGGCTTGAAGCCGGTGACCAGCGCGGTGCCGACGATGACGATGGCCGAACCCAGTATGGTGTACCAGCCCACCACTTCGTTCAGGAACAGGGTGCCGAGCAGGATGCCGAACAGGGGGCTGAGGAAGGTGACGGTCAGCGCCGACGTCGGTCCCACGTCGCGTATCAGGCGGTAGTACAGCAAGTAGGCCACGCCGCTGCACAGCACGCCCAGCGCGAGCGCGGCGCCCATGATGCCCACGGTGGGCTGGCCCGGCTGCGGGAAGAAGGCCAGCGAGGGCAGCACCAGCAGCGTGGCGGCCCACATGCTGCCGTGCGCATTGGCGAAGGGCTCGACCGCTTTGGCGGACTTGGCGTAGGTGCTGGCGATGCCGTAGTTGAAGGCGGCGAACAGCGCGGCGGCGATGGCCAGGCCGGCGCCTTCGCGCGAGCTGGCGTGGTCGAAGCCGACCAGCAGCGCCACGCCGCCGGTGCCCATGACGAGGCCCAGCATCACGCGCGCGGACACCATCTGGCGGTGCCATACGGCACCGATGACGGCGCCCCAGATCGGCGCGGTGGCGTTCAGCACCGCCATCACGGAGGCGGACAGCGTGCGCGCGGCGTAGGCGTAGAGCAGGAAGGGCAGGGCGGAGTTGAAGAAGCCCAGGACCAGGTAGTGCTTCCAGTTCTGGCGCAGGTCCAGCGGCTTTTTCATCAGCAGCGCCACGGCCAGCAGGAACAGCGAGGCGAACACCACGCGGTATTCAATCAGCACCGCGGGGCCGAGCACCGGCGCGGCGATGCGCATGAACAGGAAGGAGCCGCCCCAGATGGCGGCAAGCAGGAAAAGGCGCAGCAGGTTGGCAGTGCTCATGGTCGGACTCGGTGAGGTGGGCGGCGCTATTGTGCGACAGGCGCGCCGCACGCGCCAGCCGGTTCTTGCTTTTGAATTCGCTCAGGTCACCACGCAGGCGTTCGGCGCATCCGGCGTGGACGGCGCTTCCGGCGAGGCGGCGTGCTTGACCTGCAACGCGGCCGGCACGCCGTTCTTCACCGCCGTCATTTCGGCCAGGATGGAAATGGCGATTTCGGCCGGCGTCTTGCTGCCGATGTAGAGGCCGATGGGACCATGCAGCTTGTCCAGCTGCGCTTCCGTCACGTCGAACAGCTGCAGGCGTTCGCGCCGCTTGGCGTTGTTGAGGCGCGAGCCGATGGCGCCCACGTAGAAGGCGTCCGACCGGAGCGCTTCCATCAGCGCCAGGTCGTCCAGCTTGGGATCGTGCGTGAGCGCGACGACGGCGCTGCGGTGGTCCAGGCGCATTTCCAGCACCAGGTCGTCCGGCATGGCGTGCACCAGCTGAACGCCGTCCACCTGCCAGCCGGCGCGGTATTCCTCGCGCGGATCGCACACGGTGACGTGGTAGTCCATGGCGGTGGCGATCTGCGCCAGGAAGCGCGACAGCTGGCCTGCGCCGATGATGAGCAGGCGCCAGCGCGGGCCGTGCTGCGTGACCAGTTCGCGCCCTTCGCGCAGCTCCAGCACATTGCCCACGCCGGTGTGGGACAGCGCCACGGCGCCGCTGCGCAGGTCCAGGCGGCGCTCCACCAGCTGGCGCTGCTCCAGCATGTCCAGCAGCTCGGCGATGCGGCTGTGCGCGCCCAGCGGTTCGATTGCCAGTTCTATGGTGCCGCCGCAGGGCAGGCCGAAGCGGTGCGCCTCGTCGGCCGTGATGCCATAGCTGACCACTTCCGGCGCGCTGCGCGTGATGCCCTGTTCGCGCACGCGGGCGATCAGGTCGTCTTCTATGCAGCCGCCGGAGACCGAGCCGACCACGCGGCCGTCGTCGCAAATGGCGAGCGTGGCGCCTATCGGGCGCGGGCTGGAGCCCCAGGTCTTGATGACGGTGACGAGCTCGGCGCGGTGGCCTGCTGCGACCCAGGCGGCGCTGGTTTTGAGTACTTCGAGGTCGATGCTATCCATGGGCTTAACTATACTACGGCGCCGCCGATTCGTTTTTTGTCGGAATTCTTTACACTGGCGAGCGGCAAAAAGTTGCCCAAAATCCTAAGTTATTGATTTATAGTAAAAAATATTGTTTTCAAGAAAATGGCATGATTGTTGCTTGTATGGCTCCCATTGATTAAAAATATCCAATAGGAAAGAACAATGAGCAAGCGTTTCATGTCCCGCACCGCCGTCGCCGCTGCCGCCCTGCTGCTGGCCGGTTCCGCCGCCGCCACCACGCTGACCAGCAAGCTGAGCGTCGATAACGGCTTCATCGCCTACATCTCGACCAGCGATACCGTCACGGGTACCGAGTTCAGCCGCGGCGCGGATTGGGGCACCACCATCACGGGCACGGCCAATCTGGTGAATGGCGTTACCTACTACCTGCACATCTACGCTTACGATGACAACGCCAGCCCCACCGACGCGGCCGGCCTGCTGGGCCAGTTCAACCTGGGCGATGACAAGCACCTGTTTTCCAATGCCAGCACCGTGCTGACGACCAATACCGTCAACTGGAAGGGCAACAACACGGGTTTCAATATGCCGTACACCAGCCTGACCAACCTCGGCGCCGATGGCATGCAGCCCTGGGGAAATCGTCCTGAGATCGCCGATACCGCCCGCTGGATCTGGGCCGGCAATTCGGTGAGCCAGAACGTTGCCTACTTCAGCACCAAGATCACCGCCGTGCCTGAACCTGGCAGCATAGCCCTGTTCGGCCTGGGCCTGGCGGGCCTGGCTGCACTGCGCCGCAAACAACGCGCATAAAGCGGCGCGCATAAAAACGAACCGGCCGCGAGGCCGGTTTTTTTTAGCGCAGCTTGCGGCGGCACACGTAGCGGTAGGCCGTGTCGGTATGGCTGCCCGCTGCGGGCTGTTCCGCGTCGTATTGCTCGTACTTGAAGTTGCCGACCGCTTCGCCGCGCGCCAGCGTGGCCGGGTAGAAGGTTTGCGCCAGCAGGGTCACGCTGTGCTCCTTGCAGGAATACAGGTATTGCGCCTTGAGCGAGCGGTAGGTCTTGCCGTCGGCGGAGGTTTGCGGCTTGCTGTAGGAGACCAGGGTCCAGGCCTTGCGCGCGCCCTCGGCGCCGTCGTCCACCTTGGCCACGCTGGCCTTGTCCACGTAGAGGGTGGCGGCGCCGTTGCCGGACAGCTTGCTCCAGTTGGCGCCCTGCGCCTTGCTTGCCGCCTGTGCGGTGCAGGACAGCGTGAGCAGCGCCGCCAGCAGCGGCAGGGCGGCGCGGTTCATCAGGGCACCAGCGGCTTCTTGGTGGCCAGCTTGGTCTTGATCTCGGCCACGGTCTTGTCGATGGCGGCAAAGCGGACCGTGGTGGCCGGGTGCAGGGCGGTGTAGCCGTTCATGACCGAGGCCGGATATTGCGTCGCCAGGCGCTGCCAGAAGGGCTTGGCGCGCTCGATGCTGTAGCCG
Organism: Pseudoduganella aquatica; assembly: GCF_020865585.1. Taxonomy (NCBI): domain Bacteria; kingdom Pseudomonadati; phylum Pseudomonadota; class Betaproteobacteria; order Burkholderiales; family Oxalobacteraceae; genus Pseudoduganella; species Pseudoduganella aquatica. The sequence goes on along the minus strand of NZ_CP086370.1, from coordinate 5,669,191 downwards.
GCGCGCGCCAGCATGTACAGCGCCAGGCTGTCGGCCGCCGTGTCCATTTCCTGCGGCACCGGCTTCAGGCCGCCGCTGCCGATCAGCAGGGACAGGTCGGGCTTGGTGCGCACCAGGTTGTCTATCATGCTGCCCACGGCGGCGGTGTTGCGCATGGCGCCGGCGTGGCCCAGCACATTGTGGGCGATGTCCTTGGCCAGCACGTAGGCGATGGCCTCGTCGCTCTGGGCGAAGTTCATCATGCCGCGCGTGATCAGCACGCGCTGGCCGTCGGCGTAGGAATTGATGTTGTCGGCGTTGCCCAGGTGGACGCGGATGGCGCAGGCGCGCGTGACCGGCACGTTCAGCGTCTGGTTGCCGCCGTTGCGGGCGATGGTCATGTTCAGCGCGGCCTGCTTGCCCACCAGCGGGCCGAGTACCTCGGCCGCCTGCGATTCGGCGTCCGGGCCGCCGGGCAGGGCCTTGCCTTCGACGGACACCAGGCCGTCGCCCTTGCGCAGGCCGGCGCGCGCGGCGCCGCTGCCGGCCAGCACCGAACTGACCTGCAGGCGTTCGCCGTAGCCCAGCACGGCGTTGGCCGCGTCGGAGTATTCACCCGGGTAGGAGTAGCGGTTCTGCGCGGTGAAGCCGAGCAGGTTGCGCGCCATGTTCTTGCACAGGTCGGCGTTGTTGATGAGCAGCGGGGCGGACACGCGCGACAGGCGGTCCTGCAGGCTGACCATGGTTCTCAACGCGTCCTGCGCGGCGGCCGTCTTGGCGCTCACCACCGGCTGCTGGTTTTCCGCGGGCGCATGCGGGACAGGGGCGGTCTGCGGCGCGCTGGCCTGCGGCGCCAGCGTGGAGCAGGCCGACAGCAGCGCCGCCGACAGCGCCGCTGCTGCTGCGGCCAATTTGCCGCCCGCCTGGTTGCCGTTTTTGTCCGCTGCCGCCATCAGTTTCTGCGCCTTGCCTGCCATGGAGTTTCCTTAATGTTTGCCGGTGCTGCCGAAGCCGCCTTCGCCGCGTTCGCTGCCGCCGAATTCTTCCACCACGTTGAAGCCCACTTGCAGCACCGGCACGATAATCAGTTGCGCCAGGCGTTCCATGGGATTCAGCGTGAACGTGCTGTGGCCCCGGTTCCAGGTCGATACCATCAGCTGGCCCTGGTAATCGGAGTCGATCAAGCCTACCAGATTCCCCAGCACGATGCCGTTCTTGTGTCCCATGCCGCTGCGCGGCAGGATCATGGCGGCGTAGCCCGGATCGCCGATGTGGATGGCCAGGCCGGTAGGCACCAGCACGGTCTGGCCGGGCTCGATGACGATGGGCGCATCGATGCAGGCGCGCAGGTCCAGGCCGGCGCTGCCGGGGGTTGCGTAGGCCGGCATCTGGTCTTTCATGCGCGGGTCGAGGATTTTGACGTCGATGTTTTTCATTGGAACAGGGAATGCTTTGCTATGCGTTTGGAAATTTCGGAAATCAGCTGCCGCGCCAGCGTGAGCTTGTCGGCGCGCGGCAGGATGGTGTGGCCGTTTTCATCGAACAGGATGATGGTGTTGTCGTCCTGGCCGAAGGTCTGCGGGCCGATATTGCCGACCAGCAGAGGGATGCCTTTCTTCTCGCGCTTGGCCGCGCCGTATTCGAGCAGGTTCTCGGATTCGGCGGCGAAGCCCACGCAGTAAGGGTAGCCGGCCAGGTTGGTGCGGGTGGCGACGCTGGCCAGGATGTCCGGGTTCTGCTCGAACTTCAGGTCCGGCACGGTGCCGTCGTTTTTCTTCTTCATCTTCTGCGTGCTGGCGTTGACGACGCGCCAGTCGGCCACGGCGGCCACGGAGATGAAGACGTGCTGGCCGTGCACGGCCGACTGCACTTCGTCGTGCATCTGCAAGGCGCTTTGCACGTTGATGCGCTGCACGCCGAAGGGCGTGGGCAGGGCGGTGGGGCCGGAGATCAGCACCACTTCGGCGCCGGCTTCGCGCGCGGCGCGCGCCACGGCGTAGCCCATCTTGCCCGAGGACAGATTGGTGATGCCGCGCACCGGGTCGATGGCCTCGAAGGTCGGACCGGCGGTGATGAGGATGCGCTTGCCGGCCAGGACTTTCGGCTGGAAGGCGGCGATCAGTTCGGCCAGCAGCTGCTCGGCTTCGAGCATGCGGCCCAGGCCCACTTCGCCGCAAGCCTGTTCGCCAGCGGCCGGGCCGAAGATCTGCACGCCGTCGTCCTTGATCTGCTGGACATTGCGCTGGGTGGCGGGGTTCTGCCACATTTCCACGTTCATGGCCGGGGCCACCAGCAGCGGCACCGTGCGCGGGCGCGCCAAACACATGGTCGACAGCAGGTCGTCGCACACGCCGTGCGCCAGCTTGTAGATGAAGTCCGCCGAGCAGGGCGCGATCAGGATGGCGTCCGCATTGCGGGTGACGTCGATGTGGGCCATGTTGTTGTCCACGCGCGGGTCCCACTGGCTGGTGTAGACCGGCTTGCCGGACAGCGCCTGCATGGTCACGGCGGTGATGAAGTGGGTGGCCGCGTCGGTCATCACCACTTGCACGGAAGCGCCTTCGCGCGTGAGCGCGCGGCACAGTTCCGCAGCCTTGTAGCAGGCCACGCCGCCGGACAGGCCGAGGACGATTCTTTTGCCGCTCAGTTCCATAATGTCAGTTCCATAAATGCGCCTACTTGTTCACCCTGCGCAGCTCGTCGAGCACGAACAGCGCGGCGCCGACGCAGATGGCCGAATCGGCGAGGTTAAAGGCCGGGAAGTGGCCTATGCCCTTCCAGTGGAAGTCGAGGAAGTCCACCACGTGGCCGTAGAGGATGCGGTCGATCACGTTGCCGATGGCGCCGCCCAGTATCAGCGCCAAGGCCCAGCAGAACATGCGCTGGCCGGCGTGCTTTTTCAAGAGGTAGACAATGAACAGCGCGGCGGCGATGCCGATGCCGGTGAAGAAATAACGCTGCCAGCCGCTCTCGTTGGACAGGAAGCTGAATGCCGCGCCCTTGTTATAGGCCAGCACCAGGTTGAAGAAAGGCGTGACCACCATTTCCTCGCCCCAGCGGAAGGTCTTGTTGATGGTGATCTTGGTGATCTGGTCCAGCAGCAGCACGATGAAGGCAATGCCCAGCCACGGCGTCAGGCCGCCGGAGGAGGACTTGGAGGAGAAGCTTTTTGGTTTGGATGCCATGTGTGGTCTTGTCGGTTGGCTTTGGCGGGTTACGCGCTACGCGCTAACCCGCCCTACGGTGTTACGGCATTACGGTGTTGCGGTGTTGCGGTGGCGTAGGGCGGGTTGGCGCGCGAGCGCGTAACCCGCCGCACCGGAGTTTAAGCGAACTTGCGCTTCTCGCCCGCACCGAACAGATTGCTGTGGCAGCGGCCGCACAGCGTCGGGTGGTCGGCATGCGCGCCCACGTCGGCGCGGTAGTGCCAGCAGCGCTCGCACTTGGCGGCGGCCGAGGCGGCGACCGCCACCGCTTCATCCGCTTCGGCAGCCACTTGCACGGCCTTGGCCTGCGAGGTGATGAAGACGAACTTCAGGTCGTCATCCAGGCTGGCCAGCAGCTGGTACTTCTCGCCCGAGGCCTTGATCTCCAGCTCGGCCTGCAGCGAGGAGCCGATGGCGCCCGAAGTGCGCAGGTCTTCCAGCTGCTTGGTCACGCCGGTGCGCACGTCGCGCAGCGCGGTGTACTTGGCCAGCAGGGCTTCCGAGTCCGCCACCGCAGGCAGTTCCCACCAGGTCTGCGTGAAGATGGTTTCGTCGCTGGCCTTGTACGCTTCGGCGCCGGCGAACACCGCCCACGCTTCCTCTGCGGTGAAGGACAGCATGGGCGACATCAGGCGCAGCAGGCTTTGCGTGATGTGCCACAGCGCCGTCTGCGCCGAGCGGCGCTGCTGAGAGTCCACGGCGGAGGTGTACAGGCGGTCCTTCAGGATGTCCAGGTAGAAGCCGCCCAGGTCTTCCGAGCAGTAGTTCTGCAGCTTGGACACCACCGGGTGGAACTCGTAGCTCTCGTAGTGCTTGGCGATGTCGGCCTGCAGGCGCGCCATGTCGGCCAGCGCGTAGCGGTCGATCTCCAGCATCTCTGCCACCGGCACGGCGTTGGCCTTGGCGTCGAAGTCCGAGGTGTTGGCCAGCAGGAAGCGCAGCGTGTTGCGGATGCGGCGGTAGGATTCGGTCACGCGCTTGAGGATCTCGTCCGAGATCGACAGCTCGCCGGTGTAGTCGGTGGCGGCCACCCAGAGGCGCAGGATGTCGGCGCCCAGCTTGTTCGACACGTCCTGCGGCGACACGGTGTTGCCGATGGACTTGGACATCTTCTTGCCTTCGCCGTCGACCACGAAGCCGTGCGTCAGCAGCGCCTTGTAGGGCGCGGCGCCGTTCAGCATGGAGGAGGTCAGCAGCGAGGAGTGGAACCAGCCGCGGTGCTGGTCCGAACCTTCCAGGTACAGATCGGCCGGGAAGGCGCTCTGCTCTTTGTGCGAGCCGCGCAGCACGGTCTGGTGCGTGGTGCCGGAGTCGAACCACACGTCCAGCGTGTCCTTGTTCTTCTCGTAGTGGGCCGCGTCCTCGCCCAGCAGCGTGGCCGGGTCCAGCGACAGCCAGGCATCGATGCCGTTCTTCTCGATCAGCTGCGCCACCTGTTCCAGCAGCTCCGGGGTGCGCGGGTGCAGGTCGCCGGTTTCCTTGTGGATGAAGAAGGCCATCGGCACGCCCCACTGGCGCTGGCGCGACAGGGTCCAGTCCGGACGGTTGGCGATCATGCCGTGCAGGCGCGCCTGGCCCCAGTCCGGGAAGAACTTGGTTTCGTCGATGGCTTTGAGCGCGGTCTGGCGCAGGGTAGGGCCGCCGTCTTTCGGATGCGCGTCCATGCCGGCGAACCACTGCGAGGTGGCGCGGTAGACGATGGGGGTCTTGTGGCGCCAGCAGTGCATATAGCTGTGGTCGAACATCTTCAGTTCGAACAGGGCGCCGGCTTCGCGCAAGGCGTCGCAGATAGGCTTGGAGGCGTCCCAGATGCTCATGCCGCCGAACAGCGGCAGGGTGGACACGTATTTGCCGTCGCCCATGACCGGTTTCAGGATCTCGTCGTCCTTCAGGCCGTGCGCTTTGCAGGAGATAAAGTCGTCCTGGCCGTAGGCGGGCGCGGAGTGGACCACGCCGGTGCCGCTCTCGGTGGTCACGTAGTCGGCCAGGTAGACCGGCGACAGGCGGTCGTAGAAGGCGTCGCGCGCGTGCAGCGGGTGCTTGAAGCTGATGCCGGCCAGGTCCTGGCCCATGCAGGTGCCGATGGTCGTGCCTTCGAGCTTGTAGCGCGCCAGGCAGGACTCCACCAGGTCTTGCGCCAGGATCAGCAGCAGCGGCTGGCCGTCGCGTTCGGCCTGCACCAGCGCGTACTTCACTTCCGCGTGCACGTTCAGCGCCTGGTTGGACGGGATGGTCCACGGGGTGGTGGTCCAGATGACGATGAAGCCGTTTTGCGTCGGCAGGGCAGGCAGGTCGAAGGCCTTGGCCAGCTTGTCGAATTCATGGAAGGCGAAGCCGACGTCGATGGCCGGGTCGCGCTTGTTCTGGTATTCCACTTCCGCTTCGGCCAGCGCCGAGCCGCAGTCGAAGCACCAGTTCACCGGCTTCAGGCCGCGGTAGACATAGCCCTTCTCCAGCAGCTGGCCGAGGGCGCGCAGCTCGTCGGCTTCGTTGGAGTAGTTCATGGTCAGGTAAGGGTTTTCCCACTCGCCCAGCACGCCCAGGCGGATGAAGTCCTTCTTCTGGCGCTCAACCTGCTCATGCGCGTAGGCGCGGGCCTTGGTCAGCACGTCGGCGGTCGGCAGGTTTTTGCCGTGCAGTTTTTCGATCTGGATCTCGATCGGCATGCCGTGGCAGTCCCAGCCCGGCACGTAGGGCGCGTCGTAGCCGGCCAGGGTGCGGGCCTTGACCACCATGTCCTTGAGCACCTTGTTGACGGCGTGGCCGATGTGGATGTCGCCGTTGGCGTAAGGCGGACCGTCGTGCAGCACGAATTTCGGGCGGCCGGCCGCTGCCTTGCGGATGCGGTGGTAGATCTTCTTCTCTTGCCAGTCTTTGACCCAGTTCGGCTCGCGCTTGGCGAGGTCGCCGCGCATGGGGAACGGGGTTTCGGTCATATTGACCGGGTATTTGCTCTCGGCCTTCTTTGGTTTGTTGTCGGACATAGCGATCTTTAAGTTTGGGTATTTGTATGCTTGGTGGGACTGCTGCGGGTGCTGCCGGGCAGAGTCAAATTCGGTCGGTAGCGTTGACGGCGCCGCTGCTGGTGCGCCGGGCGAACCACGCGCGCGCCAGTTCGGCGTCGCGGTCGATGGCGGCGGTCAGGGTGGGCAGGTCGATGAATTTCTCCTCGTCCCGTATCTTCTCCAGGAACTCCACGCGCACGTTCTTGCCGTAGCAGGACTGGGCGTAGTCGAAGATGTGCACCTCCAGCAGCGTGCGGCCGGCGTCCTCCACGGTGGGGCGCACGCCCAGGCTGGCCACGGCCGGCAAAGGCGCATCGGCCAGGCCGTGCACCTGCACGATGAAGATGCCACCCAGGGCGGGGCGGTGCGGCACGCGCAGGTTGAGCGTGGGGTAGCCTATGGTGCGGCCCAGCTTGGCGCCGTGGATCACGTGGCCGGAAATCGAGTACGGGTGGCCCAGCAGCTGTTCGGCGTGGGCGAAGTCGCCCTCGGACAGCGCGGCGCGCACGGCCGAGGAGGAGATGCGGGTGGAGCCCTTCATCACCGTGGGCAGGGTATGCACCTCGAAGCCGTACTGCTTGCCGGCCTCGATCAGCATGGCCACATTGCCGGCGCGGCGCGCGCCATAGCAGAAGTCGTCGCCCACCATCAGCCATTTCACGTGCAGGCCTTCGACCAGCACGTTCTCGGTGAATTCCTGCGGCGTGAGGGCGGCGAAGGGTGTGCTGAAATGCTCGACGATGACGCGGTCGATGCCGTTATTCTCCAGTGACTGCAGCTTGTCGCGCAGATTGGCGATGCGGGCCGGGGCTTTCGACAGGTCGCCGGCCTTGCGCGCGAAGAACTCGCGCGGATGCGGCTCGAAGGTCATCACGGCCGCCTCCAGGCCCAGCTGCTTGGCCGCCGCGCGCACCTGCGCCAGCAGCGCCTGGTGGCCGAGGTGGACGCCGTCGAAGTTGCCTATCGTCAGCGCGCAGGGCGCGCGCGCCGCTGCATTGGGAAGTCCGCGAAATACCTTCATGGGAATCTGGAGCGAAAACTGGGCTAAATGGGGGATTATACGGACTGTTGGCCGGATTCACATGGGGAAACACTGCGGCGCACCATGAAAAGCAAAAAAGCGCTGCGGGCGGGAGCCGGCAGCGCTTCGTGTTCCCGGACGGGAATTACATCGGGTGGTTGATCTGCATGATGTTGTAGCGGGCCAGTTCGGCTTCGCCTGCCGTGCCTTTCACGCCTTTGAGCGTGGTGATGGCGGCGGCTTTCTTGCCGGCGATGGCTTGCGCCTGGCCGTAGTGCAGTTTCATCTCTTCAGGACGGCGGGCGGTGCCGAACTTGATCGCCTGGTCCATCAGTTTCAGGCCGGCGTCGCCTTTGCCTTCGCTGACCAGGGCGTAACCCATATTGGCCAGGCCGTCGGCGTCCTTGTTCTTGATCAGCTCGGCTTCGGAGGCGTCGCGCGCTTTTTTCAGGTCGGCGTCGGTCTTCACGGCCAGGTCTTTCAGGCGCTGGTGGCGGCCGGCGTCGGCGCCGGTGCCCAGCACGCCTTTTTTGTAGCCCTGCTCGATCACTTTCAGCGCTTCGGCCGGATTGGCCACTTGCAGCGCCAGCTGGCCCATTTCCATGTAGTCGTTCGGCTTGGCCAGCAGACCCAGTTGCAGTTTCAGGCGCAGCAGGTCCAGGTTCAGCGTGCTCGAGAAGCCAGGCTTGCCGACCACGCGGTTCAGCAGGTCAGCCCAGTAGCTGGTCTTCGGATAGCTGCCGGCCAGTTTTTCCAGGGTGGCGACGTAGCCGGCCTTGTCGTTCTGTTTCAGCTGGATATTGGCCAGCATCTGCAGATTGCCTTCGGACTGCTTGCCGCTCGCCTGCAGTTCCTTGGCCGCTTCGGCGAATTTGCCGCTGATGTAGTAGGTCTGGACCAGCAGGTCGTGCATTTGTGCATCGCCCGGGCTGTCTTTCAGCGCGCGCTGGATCCAGGTGATGGCTTTCGGGTAGTCCTTGGCGCGGTAGTAGATGCCGGCCAGGGCCTGGGTGAACTTCGGCGATTCGCCGGCGGACAGGCGGCCGGAGTTGACCACGGCTTCAAACGCGCGGGCAGCGGTGTCGTTGTCGCCGGCGGCTGCGGCCGCCGAGGCGCGCACGCGCTCAATCTGGTATTTCTCGAATTCGGTTTTGCCACCGACTGCGTCGGCTTCCTTCAGTTTGGCCAGCGCTTCCTTGTGCTTGCCGGAGCTCGTCAGCTTCTGTGCTTCCTGCAGCGGTTTGCCGACCGCGGCGCTGACGGCGTCAGCAGCGTAGGCAACCGAGGTCAAGCCGGTCAGCGGGGCGGCAGCGGTAAAACCGATGGCGGCCATCACCAGGCCGAGATGAGCGAGACGAAACTTGGTCATGAGGAAGTATTCTTTCTGTAGAAACGCAATAGGCAGGAAACCCTGCCTATTGCGATAAATAGTACGGATTACTGGAACTGTTCGTTGCCGACCAGACCAATCTTGGTCACACCCAGGCGCTGGGCCGAAGCCATCACGCCTGCCACCGATTTGTACGACACCAGCTTGTTGGGGCGCAGATGCACCTCAGGCTGGTCAGCTTGCGCTGCCACGGCGGTCAGTTTCGATTCCAGGGTGGCGCGGTCGGGAACGACTGCGTTATCCCACAGGATCGTACCGTCGAAGTCGACGTCAATCGTAATCACAACCGGGTCCTTGGTAGGCGGCGGCGGGGTGCCGACCGGCATGTTCAAGTTCACCGAGTGATTGGCTTTTGGAATGGTGATGATCAGCATGATGATCAGTACCAGCATGACGTCGATCAGCGGCGTCATGTTCATTTCCATCATTGGTTCCGGGTCCGCGCCTGCGGCCGGGGAACCGACATTCATACTCATGGTGTTTCCTTTGTAGAAGGTGACTGGACCTGCCCCGGCCATGACGGCCGGCCGGGGCATCGAGGGTCTTGGGCCGAGGCCTTAACCCTTGTCAGGCGGTTCGGTGATGAAGCCGACCTTCTGGATACCAGCACGCTGAGTCGTGAAGATCACCTTGCCGATTGCTTCGTACTTGGTTTCTTGGTCACCACGTACGTGCACTTCCGGCTGCGGCAGTTTCACGGCCTCTTTTTTCAGAAAATCGAACAACTCATTCGTGTCCGCCATTTTCTTTTGATTCCAGTAGATGTCGCCATCCTTGTTAACAACGATGTTGACGTCTTCCGGTTTGGTCTGAATTACCTGGTTGGTCTCTTCCGGCAGCTTGATCTTCTGCAGTTTGAGAACGACCGGGCTCGTAATCAGAAAGATAATCAGCAGAACCAACATGATGTCCACGAGGGGCGTCGTGTTGATTTCTGACATTACCTGATCTTCTCCGCTATCGGAGCCTACGGACATCGACATGGTTATTATCCAATCTTTTTAGCGCCGCCGGCACGGATGGCCGAGTCAGCGGTCGACATGGCGCCGGAGATCAGCACGGAGTGCACGTCAGCCGAGAAGGCACGCACGTCTTCCATTGCGGACTTGTTACGACGCACCAGCCAGTTGTAGCCCAGAACGGCTGGAACTGCCACGAACAGACCGAAGGCGGTCATGATCAGTGCTTCACCCACAGGGCCTGCCACTTTGTCGATCGACGCGTTACCGGTCATGCCGATGTTGATCAGTGCATTGTAAATACCCCAAACGGTACCGAACAGACCGATGAACGGTGCGGTCGAACCCACGGTTGCCAGGAAGGACAGGCCGTCTTGCAGACGCGACTGAACTTTGTCCACAGCGCGCTGGATGGACATGGTTACCCAGGTCGACAGGTCGATTTGTTCCAGCAGGGCGCCGTCGTGGTGCGCGGTGGCCTTGGTGCCGGTTTCAGCGATGAAGCGGAATGGGGAACCGTCGGTCAGGGTGGCGGCGCCAGCTGCGATCGACGATGCCTTCCAGAACTTGGCAGCGGATTCTTTCGACTGCTTGAAGATCTTCATCTGGTCCAGCAGTTTGGTGACGATGATGTACCACGAACCCATCGACATGATGGTCAGGATGATCAGGGTGCCACGGGAAACGAAACCACCGTTCCAGACGGCTTCGAAGCCGAATGGGTTTTCTACTTCTTCATGGGTGCCGGCTGCTGCGGGTGCCGATGCTGCTGGAGCTGCTGCGTCTGCTGCTGGAGCTGCCGCTGCATCCGCTGGAGCCGCTGCAGGTGCCGAAGCGGCTGCCGAGGCAGGCGCGTCAGCCATGGCTGGGGCGCTGACCAGAGCGGATGCTGCGGTCACCGAGAACAGCACAGCGGCCAGTACAGCGGACAAACGGGTATTCTTAAACATGCTTCCTCCAAATTGATAAAATAATCAGTTCGCTGAAATGTCAACGAAGTACTAAGTGGGACGTAACTGCTGCCCCGGTTTTTATTCCAGCGTCCAGACGTATTGCATTTGCATCCACGCTTGCTCCGGCTTGCCGTCGGTCATGCCAGGCTTGAAACGGCACTTGGAAATACCCGCGATTGCGGCTTTGTCCAAATCCCTGAAGCCACTGGATTTCACTAATTTGGATTCGACGACATGGCCGTCTACACCAATCAGGAACGATAACGTTACCGTACCGGTTTCTTCATTGCGCAGGGAGGATTTAGGCCACTCTGGTTTTGCGCAAGTGTTGAAGTCGGCTACTGCAGGCACGTGTACCGATTTTGCAGGCGGCGCTGGCGGTGCTGGCGGTGCAGCTGGCGGCGCTTTCTGCAACTCGTTCGTCGCAGGTTTCACGTTGGTCGCGTTAGCGATAACGTTCTGCTGCGGCGGCGGCTGCTGCACGTTCACCTCAACCGGAGGAATGAAGGGCGGTGGTGGTGCCTTCATCTCTGGTGGTGGTGGCGGTGGCGGCAGTTCTTTTGGAGGAGGTGGTGCCACTTCCTCGATGATCTTGGTTTCTACGGGTTCGACCATTTTGGCGACCAGGCGTTTGCCCAGACCCGACACGATCCCGTACGCAACCAGGATGTGCAACAAGACCACGACGGTTATGCCAGTCAGATTCTTCTTGGCGTCCTTCTCGTTATGCGTGAAATTCATGCCTGCTTTCTCCAATACCAACTCTTTTGTACTACCTCGAACCCCGTTATGGCGACAAAAAGCTCCAGCCGCATCCGGGACGTCGGCGAATTATACATACGAATCCTTCAATTTACATAGAATTTTGATCCCTAAAACCGGTTAAATTTCATGTGCTTAGCGCCGTTTTTCGCCTTGCTGCTGCACCGTTCTGGCACAAAAAGCAAGACTTCCCGGCACGTTTTTGGGGAGTAATTTTCGACCCCTTCACGATGTTTATTTTTCCGCCGAAAAACGGAATTAAATGTCGGAATTGGTCAGGCCAGCCGTGCAAAAGTTGGTGCGTGCCGTTGCTGATGTGCAACTCAAGCGCGTTCGCCATATGAATAGTATAGAAGAATTTCACAGACTAGCGCCCGTTAAGGCAGTCTTAAATATTGTTCTATCTATATGCGTTCCGCGGCGGCGGCGCGGAACGCGGGCAGGGGACGGGGCGCGGCGCCCCGGAGGCGTTCAGCCGCCGCGGTTGCGCTTCTCACGCTTGACTTCCAGCGTGTTAATAACATGGCCATGCGGGTCCACTGTTTCCAGGTGGACATCGAAGCCCCACAGCCGCGCCACGTGCTTGAGCACCTCGTTGGCCTGCTGGTTCAGCGGGCGGCGGTTGAACTGGGTGTGGCGCAAGGTCAGGGCGCGGTCGTCGCGGGTGTTGACCGACCAGACCTGGATATTCGGCTCGCGGTTGCCCAGGTTGTACTGTTCGGCCAGCTGCTGGCGCACGTAGCGGTAGCCCAGCTCGTCGTGGATGGCCGAGACGTTGAGCTTTTCGTTCTTGTCGTCGTCCAGCACGGCGAAGAAGTGGAACTCGCGTATCAGGCGCGGCGACAGGTACTGGGCGATAAAGCTTTCGTCCTTGAAATTGCGCATGGCGAAGTCCAGCGTCTTGCGCCAGTCGCTGCCGGCGATGTCGGGGAACCATTCGCGGTCCTCGTCCGTCGGGTGCTCGCAGATGCGGCGGATGTCGGTCATCATCGCGAAACCGAGCGCATAAGGGTTGATCCCGCTGTAATAGGGGCTGTGCACCGGCGGCTGGAACACCACGTTGGTATGGCTCTTGAGGAACTCCATCATGAAGCCCTCGGCCACCACGCCCTCGTCGTACAACTGGTTCAGGATGGTGTAGTGCCAGAACGTGGCCCAGCCCTCGTTCATCACCTGGGTCTGGCGCTGCGGGTAGAAGTACTGGCTGATCTTGCGCACGATGCGCACCATCTCGCGCTGCCAGGGTTCCAGCAGCGGCGCGTACTTCTCTATAAAGTACAGCAGGTTCTCTTCCGGCTCGGGCGGGAAGCGCGGCATGGGCTTGTCGATCTCCTCCTCGTCGCGCCGCGGCAGGGTGCGCCACAGCTCGTTGATCTGCGACTGCAGGTAGGCTTCGCGCTCCTTCTGCTTCTGCTGCTCCTGGAACAGCGACAGCTTGGCCGGGCGCTTGTAGCGGTCCACGCCGTAGTTCTGGATGGCGTGGCAGGAGTCCAGCAGCAGCTCGACCGCGTCGATGCCGTGGCGCTGCTCGCATTCGGCGATGTAGTTCTTGGCGAACACCATGTAGTCGACGATGGCCTCGGCGTCGGTCCAGGTGCGGAACAGGTAGTTGCCTTTGAAGAAAGAATTGTGGCCGTAGGCCGCGTGCGCGATCACCAGCGCCTGCATGGTCAGGCTGTTCTCCTCCATTAAATAGGCGATGCAGGGATCGGAGTTGATGACGATTTCGTAGGCCAGCCCCATCTGGCCGCGCTTGTAGCCTTTTTCGGTGGACAGGAAGTGCTTGCCGAAGGACCAGTGGTTGTAGGACACCGGCATGCCGACCGAGGTGTAGGCGTCCATCATCTGCTCGGCGGTGATGATCTCGAGCTGGTTGGGGTAGGTGTCCAGGCCGAAGTTGTGCGCCACGCGCCGGATTTCCTCGTGCGCCTGCTCGATCAGTTCAAACGTCCATTCGGACTGCTCGGGCAGGGCGCGCGGATGCGGTGGCCGTTTAGTCATCTGGTTCATACGTGTGCCTTAATGCGCCCGCTTATTTGGGCTGCTTTTTGAACAGTTCGCGGAACACCGGATAGATGTCGGCCGGCGTGACGATTTTCTGCATGGCGAAGTGGGGGTGCAGGTCCGGCACCTGGGCGTACTGCTCCCACAGGTTCTGCGGCGGCCCGTCCGTGATCTCGACATAGGTGTAGTACTGCACCTTGGGCATGATGGTGTTGACCAGCAGCTGCTTGCACAGCAGCGAGTCGTTGTCCCAGTTGTCGCCGTCCGAGGCCTGGGCCACGTAGCTGTTCCACTGGCCGGCGCCGTAGCGTTCGTCGAGCACCTTGTTGAGCAGGTGCAGCGCCGAGGACACCACCGTGCCGCCCGATTCGCGCGAGTGGAAGAATTCGTCCTCGCTGACCTCGGCCGCCGCCGTGTGGTGGCGGATGAAGACCACGTCGATCTTGTCGTACACGCGCTTGAGGAAAAGGTAGAGCAGGATGAAGAAGCGCTTGGCGGTGTCCTTGCGGCTCTCGTCCATGGAGCCGGACACGTCCATGATGCAGAACATCACCGCCTGCGTCATCGGCTTGGGCACCTTGATGCGGTTGCTGTAGCGCAGGTCGAAGGGGTCGATATAGGGGATGGCCAGCAGCCGCGTGTGCAGGTGGTGGATCAGCTTGCGCAGCTCGACCACGTTGGGGTCTTCCATGGGCGCGCCCGCCTCGAGCAGGGCCTGCAGTTCCAGCTCCGCCTCGTGCAGGCGCTTGCGCGAGCTGCCGCCGACGGCGATGCGCCGGCCCAGCGCGCCGCGCAGCGAGCGCAGCACGTGGATATTGGACGGCGTGCCGGACACGGTGTAGCCGGCGCGCTGGTTCTTGAACTCGGTGGTGGCGGTGAGCTGGGTCTTGACCAGGTTGGGCAGTTCCAGGTCCTCGAAGAAGTAGTTCATGAATTCTTCGCGCGACAGCTCGAAGATGAAGTCGTCTTCCGAAGTCTGGTCGCTATTGCCGGCCTTGCCGCGCCCGGAGCCGCCGCCGCCCTTGGGCCGCGCGATCTGGTCGCCCTTCAGGTATTCCTGGTTGCCCGGGTTGATCACTTCCCACACGCCGCCGTGGGCATGGCCGAACGAGGGCTCGTTCACGTCCTTGACGGGAATCGACACTTTTTCGCCATTTTCAACATCGGTGATGGAGCGGCCCTTGATGGCCCGTCCCACCGCGTCCTTGATCTGGCCTTTGTAACGGCGCAAGAAGCGTTCGCGGTTCACTGCGGACTTGTTCTTGCCTTGCAAACGACGGTCAATGAGGTAAGTCAAAGTGCCTCCTGCTGCTACATAATTTCCGGCGTCGGGGCAGGGCGGCTGTTGGGCCGTCCCTTCCTCGTATTATCGCACCGCCGGCTTAGGATGACTTCCTCACGCGCAGATACCACTCGCACAGCAAGCGCACCTGCTTCGCGGTGTAGCCCTTCTCCACCATGCGCGCCACGAAGTCGGCGTGCTTGTTGGCGTCCTCGGCGCTGGCCTTGGCGTTGAAGGAAATCACCGGCAGCAGTTCCTCGGTGTTGGAGAACATCTTCTTCTCGATCACGGTGCGGAACTTCTCGTAGCTGGTCCAGGCCGGATTCTTGCCGCCGTTGTTGGCGCGCGCGCGCAGCCCGAAGTTGACGATCTCGTTGCGGAAGTCTTTCGGGTTGGAGATCCCGGCCGGCTTCTCGATCTTCTCCAGCTCGTTGTTCAGCGATTCGCGGTCGAAGCTTTCGCCGGTGTCCGGGTCGCGGTATTCCTGGTCCTGTATCCAGAAGTCGGCAAAGGTCACGTAGCGGTCGAAGATGTTCTGGCCGTACTCGGAATAGCTTTCCAGGTAGGCGGTCTGGATCTCCTTGCCGATGAACTCCACATAGCGCTGCGCCAGGTGCTCTTTTATATAGGAGAAGTATTTCTGCTCGGTCTCGGGGGGGAACTGCTCGCGCTCGACCTGCTGCTCCAGCACATATAAGAGGTGCACCGGGTTGGCGGCCACTTCCGTGGTGTCGAAGTTGAACACCTTGGACAGGATCTTGAAGGCGAAGCGCGTCGACAGCCCGCTCATG
Organism: Pseudoduganella aquatica; assembly: GCF_020865585.1. NCBI lineage: Bacteria > Pseudomonadati > Pseudomonadota > Betaproteobacteria > Burkholderiales > Oxalobacteraceae > Pseudoduganella > Pseudoduganella aquatica. Next base: position 5,653,839 of record NZ_CP086370.1, on the reverse strand, counting down.
CCCTCGTCCACGCCGGCGTAGTCCACGTATTCATGGATGGACTTGGCTTTGGGATCGGTGTCCTTCAGGTTTTCGCCGTCGTACACCAGCATCTTGCTGAAGACGGAGGAGTTTTCCGGATCCTTCAGGCGCGACAGGATGGCGAACTGCGCCATCATCTTCAGCGTGCCGGGCGCGCACGGCGCTTTCTCCAGCGAGGAGTTGACCAGCAGCTTGTCGTAGATCTTGATCTCGTCGGTCACGCGCAGGCAGTACGGCACCTTGACGATATAGATACGGTCAAGGAATGCCTCGTTGTTGCGGTTGTTCTTGAAGGCCTTCCACTCGGACTCGTTGGAGTGGGCCAGGATGATGCCGTCGAAGGGGATGGCGCCGAAGCCTTCCGTGCCCTTGTAGTTGCCTTCCTGGGTGGCGGTCAGCAGCGGGTGCAGCACCTTGATGGGCGCCTTGAACATCTCGACGAATTCCATCAGGCCCTGGTTGGCCAGGCACAGGCCGCCGGAGTAGCTGTAGGCGTCCGGATCGTCCTGGGCGTAGTCTTCCAGCTTGCGGATGTCGACCTTGCCCACCAGCGAGGAAATGTCCTGGTTGTTCTCGTCGCCCGGCTCGGTTTTCGAAATGGCGATCTGCTTCAGGATGGACGGGTAGCGCTTGACCACGCGGAACTGGTTGATGTCGCCGTTGAATTCATGCAGGCGCTTCACCGCCCAGGGGCTGGGAATGTTGCGCAGGTAGCGGCGCGGGATGCCGTAGTCTTCCTCCAGTATGGTGCCGTCCTCGGCCTCGTTGAACAGGCCCAGCGGCGACTCGTTCACGGGCGAGCCTTTCAGGCAGTAGAAGGGCACCTGTTCCATCAGCGACTTGAGCTTCTCGGCGATGGAGGACTTGCCGCCGCCTACCGGGCCGAGCAGGTAGAGGATCTGCTTGCGCTCCTCCAGCCCCTGCGCGGCGTGGCGGAAGAAGGACACCACTTGCTCGATCACTTCCTCGGTGCCGTAGAACTCGCGGAACGCCGGATAAATCTTGATGACCTTGTTGGCGAAAATGCGGGACAGGCGCGTATCGTTGCGCGTGTCGACCAGCGTGGGTTCGCCGATGGCGGCCAGCATGCGCTCGGGCGCGGTGGCGTAAGTAAGCCGGTCCTTTTTGCAAAGCGCCAGATACTCCGTCATTGACATTTCTTCTTCCTTGGTGCGCTCGTACCGTGCTGCGTAGTTGTCAAAAATGGTCATTTGAATGTCCTTTGATGTAAACCTGCTAGTCACTTGGTCGGCAGTCAACACGGCTGCTGGCCCTTGCCTTGTGCGATACCTACTCCTTGTTTTGTTTTTCTATCGTTGCCAGCTGCCTGCGCTGGTACGGATTGCCCGTACCTCGGAGCTGTGCTTTGTGGCCGTGCGGTGGGCTTTGCCGGCATATTTGTGTGTACGTCGTAACGCATCTTACGTCTATGAAATTTATTATTGCTCTATTGGTTCAGGAAGTCAAAAGGTATGTCGTAATTAACTTAATTAGTTTCTATAACCACCTGATTTTAAACAGGAAAATCTTGGAAATAGTTAAATTTCCAGTGGTTTTTCCCGCGTTTTTCCGGTGCTTTTGTGCCACATTAGCACGGCTGAAGCAGTCATGCTGACCGGCACGCAAACCGTGCGCGTGTGTCCGCCTTTGCGTTAAGATGGCCCCATCCTATGATGCCCCTTATTTACCAGACAACGGAAGAAACAAGATGAACAACCAGCTGCGCACGGTGGTGCAGGCCATGCCGAAAGCCGAACTGCATATCCATATCGAAGGCTCGCTGGAACCCGAGCTGATTTTTGCGCTGGCCGCGCGCAACGGCGTGGCCCTGCCATACGCCTCGGTGGAGGCGCTGCGCGCCGCGTATGCCTTTACCGACCTGCAATCCTTCCTCGATATCTACTATGCCGGCGCCAGCGTGCTGCTGCAGGAGCAGGACTTCTACGACATGACGGCGGCCTACCTGAAAAAAGCCGAGGCCGACAATGTGCGCCACACGGAAATCTTCTTCGACCCGCAAACGCACACCGCGCGCGGCGTGGCCATGGAGACCGTGTTCAACGGCATCCACCGCGCCTGCCAGGACAGCCCGGTCAGCGCCACGCTGATCATGTGCTTCCTGCGCCATCTGTCGGAAGAGGACGCGCTGTCCACGCTGGAGGCGGCCACGCCTTACCTGGACAAGATTATCGGCGTGGGCCTGGACTCGTCCGAAGTGGGCCACCCGCCGGAGAAATTCGCGCGCGTGTTTGCGCGCTGCCGCGAGCTGGGCCTGCACCTGGTGGCGCACGCGGGCGAAGAAGGCCCGCCGGCGTATATTGAGTCGGCGCTGGACGTGCTGCACGTGGAGCGCATCGACCACGGCGTGCGCGTGCTGGAGGACGCGGCGCTGACGGCGCGGGTGGCGCGCGAGCGCATCGCGCTGACGGTCTGCCCGCTGTCGAACACCAAGCTGCGCGTGTTCGACCAGATGAAGGACCACAACCTGGTGCAGCTGCTGGACGCAGGCCTGGTGGCCACGGTGAATTCGGACGACCCGGCCTACTTCGGCGGCTATATGAACGACAACTTCATCGCCACCTTCGAGGCCTTGCCGCTCACGCTGGCGCACGCCCGCACGCTGGCGCGCAACAGCTTCGAAGCGTCCTTCCTGCCGGCGGAGCAGAAGCAGCGCTTCCTCGCCGAAGTGGATGCCTATTTCGCCGCCGTCCCGGCCTAAAGCCTAGTCCATGTTCAAACTTGCCCTCCGTATGACCCTGCGCGACTGGCGCGCGGGGCAGTTGCGCTTCCTGCTGGTGGCGCTGATCGTGGCGGTGTCCGCCCTGTCGGCGTCCGGCTTCTTTATCGACCGCTTGCGCGCGGCGCTGGAGCGCGACGCGCACCAGCTGCTGGGTGCGGACCTGGTGCTCAACGCGGACCAGCCGGTGGACCCGGCCTGGCGCGCGGAGGCGCAGCGGCGCGGCCTGTTGATGGCGGACACGGTGGTGTTCCCCAGCATGGCGCAGGCGGGCGAGGGCGACGCGGTGCAGTCGCAGCTGGTGTCGCTGAAGGCGGTGAGCAGCGGCTATCCGCTGCGCGGCCGCGTGAAGACCAGCACCGACGCCGTGCAGGCCAACGACGGCATCGGCGTGGCCGCCGGCGACGTGCCGCAGCCCGGCACGGCCTGGGTGGACGCCGGGCTGCTGACGGCGCTGAAGGTGGCGGTGGGCGGCGAGATCAAGCTGGGCGACAGGACCTTCAAGGTGGCCAGCCTGATCGCGGCCGAGCCGGACCGGGGCGCCTCCTTTATGAACTTTGCGCCGCGCGTGATGCTGCCGCTGCCGGACCTGGCCGCCACCGGCCTGGTGCAGCCGGGCGCGCGCGTGACCTACCGCCTGCTGCTGGCGGCGCCGCCGCAGCGCGGCGAGGCCATCGCCGACTATGAAGCCTGGCTGCGCGCAAAAATCGAGGCGGACGGCGTCAAGGGCGTGCGCGTCGATTCGCTGGAAGCGGGCCGTCCCGAGATGCGCTCCACCCTGGAGCGCGCCGACCGCTTCCTGTCGCTGGTGGGCCTGCTCTCGGCCATGCTGGCGGCGGTGGCCGTGGCGATGGCCGCGCGCCGCTTCATGACGCGCCACCTGGACGCCTGCGCCATGCTGCGCTGCCTGGGCCTGACGCAGAACCAGGCCACGGCCATGTATCTGATCGAGTTCCTGCTGGTGGGCCTGGCGGGCAGCGTGATCGGCGTGGCGATCGGTTTCGGCAGCCACTTCGTGCTGCTCGAAGCGCTGGGAAAACTGGTGGCCAACGACTTGCCGCCGGCTAGCATCCGCCCCGCGCTGCAAGGCGTGGCCACCGGCATGCTGCTGCTGGCCGGCTTTGCGCTGCCGCCCATACTCCAGCTGCGCAACGTGCCGCACAATCGCGTGATCCGGCGCGAAGCGGCCGCGCCGCAGCCGATGGCGCTGGCCACCTACGGCCTGGGCCTGGGCAGCTTTGTGCTGCTGTTGCTGTGGCAGGCAGGCGACGCCAAGCTGGCGCTGATGACGGCGCTTGGCTTCCTGGGCGCCTTCGCCGTGTTCGCGCTGGTGGGATGGCTGGGCCTGAAGTCGCTCAAGACGCTGCGCGGCGCCTTCCGCCACCAGGCCTGGCGCTTCGCTGTGACCTCGCTGCAGCGCCGCCCCGGCGCCACCGTGGTGCAGATCGTGTCGCTGGCGCTGGGCCTGATGGCCTTGCTGCTGCTGACCGTGGTGCGCGGCGATTTGATGACGGCCTGGCGCAACGCCACCCCGGCCGATGCGCCCAACCGCTTCATCATCAATATCCAGCCGGAGCAGAAGGACGAGATCGCCAAGCGGCTGGCCAGCGCGGGCGTGGTGAATGCGCCGCTGTATCCCATGATACGGGGCCGATTGATCGCCGTGAATGGCGCGGCCATCACCGCCGCCACCTACACCGACGAGCGCGCGCGCGGCCTGGCGGACCGCGAGTTCAACCTGTCCACCATGAACGCCATGCAGGAAGGGAACCGCATCGCGGCGGGGCAGTGGTTCAATGACGCGGCCTTGCCGGCCGGCGCGGCGGAAGCGTCGGTGGAGGAGGGCATTGCCAAGACCTTGCGCCTGAAGTTGGGCGACACCATGCGCTTCGATATCGCAGGCTCGCCGGTGGAGGCGAAGATCACCAGCCTGCGCAAGCTGGAATGGGGTTCGATGCGGGTGAACTTCTTCGTCATCATCAATCCCAAGGCGATGGCGGACGCGCCGCAAAGCTGGATCACGGCCTTCCATTTGCCCAAGGAGCAGGCCGCGCTGGGCAATGCACTCACGCGCGACTATCCCAACCTGACCATTGTCGACGTGGGCAGCGTGCTGCGCCAGGTGCAGGCGGTGCTGGACCAGGTGATCATGGCGGTGGAGTTTTTGTTTGCCTTTACTTTGCTGTCCGGCGTGCTGGTGCTGTACGCGGCGCTGATGGGATCGCAGGACGAGCGCACCCGGGAGGCGGGCTTGCTGCGCGCGCTGGGCGCCACCCGCAAGCAGCTGTCGCAGGCGCAGCTGATCGAGTTCACGCTGGTGGGCGCGCTGGCGGGCCTGCTGGCGGCCAGCGGCGCGGCGGCCATGGGCTGGGGCCTGGCGACCTACCAGTTCAAGTTTGAATGGGCTTTCAATCCGGGCGTGTGGCTGGCCGGGCTGGCCGTGGGCGCGCTGTGCGCCATCGCGGGCGGCTGGCTGGGGCTGCGCGGCGTGCTGTCCAAGCCGCCGCTGCAAACGCTGCGCGAAGCGTGATGGCGGGTTACGGCGCAAGCGCCTAACCCGCCCTACGGTCGTTGCGTAGTTGCGTAGGGCGGGTTAGCGCGGCGCCGCCGCGCGTAACCCGCCGTTACGCGGCTTCGCTCAGATACTGGGCGTGGGTGTAGGGCTGCTCGCTCAGATAGCTGGGCGGCAGCTCGAACAGCGCCCAGTAGTAGGTCTGCTCGCCCCGGCAGACCTGCGGCTCCTGGCAGTAGCGCTGCCATGCGCCGCCGATGGACCTGTCGTACATGCCATCGCGCCCCTCGTGGTCGAAGAAGGGCAGCACCCGGCGCTGCTCCAGCGCCTGCAGCAGCGGGCGCGGCGCGCCGCTGTCGCGCGCGATTTCGTATTGCGCCCGCATGCCCGCTTCCGTTTCCACCACCATCAGCTGCGCCTCGCCCGCCTCGTCTATCAGCAGGATGCCGTTCGGCTGGGGGAATATGTAGTGCTCCACGAAACCGTGGTTGTGGTACAGCTGGCGCACCACCTCGGCCACCTGGCGGCATTGCAGGAAGCTGTATTCGTGCATGGCCAGCAGGTCGCCGGCCACGCGTTCCTGGTCCAGGAACCAGGCTTGCTGCATGCGCGCGATCTCGCGTTCCAGCTGCGCCGGCGCGTCCCCGTCCTGCTTGCGCACGTAGCGGTCGATCAGGCCACTGTTCATGGCCTCCATGGCGATGCGCTCCTCGCCCGGCCCGGCCAGCAGGATTTTCTTGCACGGCAGGTATTGCAGCGCGCGGCAGAAGTCCAGGCCGTTCATATGCGGCATGTAAAAATCCACCACCACCACCGAGGGCACGGCAAAGCGCCCGCGCTGGCCGCTGACGCGGAAGATGCTGTCCACGTCCACCGTCACGCTGCAGGCCGGCAGGTCGTGGTTGACCCGCAGCGGCACGCGTTCGTGCTGGGGGCTCTGCATCAGCCAGGCCAGCGCTTCGTCCGCCTGGTGGAAAACCTTGCGTCCATGGGGCCGGGGCGGAAGACTTTGCAGCAAAGAACTGCTGTCGTCCACCAGAACGGTGAGCATGGGGTGGGCGTAGATGGGCAGTTTCATTCGCTTAATTACTTTTGATCAGAGTAGAAGTTTCTCGCGGAATAGTGCTTTGACGTTTGATCAATATCAAGCTTTTGCTGTGTAGGCTATGATGGAGCTTATGAATGAGCCACAATCCCTGTATGACACCATAGGCGGCGAGGGCAAGCTGCGTGAAATGGTGGACCGTTTTTACGACCTGATGGAGCTGGAGCCGGAATTTGCCGTGCTGCGCGCCCTGCATCCGCCCAGCACGGACGGCTCGCGCGACAAGCTGTTCTGGTTCCTGTCCGGCTGGATGGGCGGGCCGGACGCCTATATCGAGCGTTTCGGCCATCCGCGCCTGCGCATGCGCCACATGCCGTTCGCCATCGGCACCACCGAGCGCGACCAGTGGCTGCGCGCCATGGCCTGGGCCATGGAGGACGTGGGCATCGCCGAGCCGCTGCGCGTGCGGCTGATGGAATCCTTCTACCAGACGGCGGACTGGATGCGGAATCATCCGCATTGAACTGACTTCATGACCCATATCGAATTCCTCGTATTGCTGGCGCTGGGCGCCGTTTTGCTGGTCCTGCAAATCCTGATGCTGCTGCGCGGGCGAGGCGGCGGCGAGACGGCCGGCCTGGCCGCCCATATCGAGCGGGTGGAGCGCGAAGTGCGCATGCAGCTGCAGGCCACGGCGCAGGCCTCGCGCCAGGAAATGGGGCAGACGCTGGCGCAGTCGCACGCGGCCACGGTGCAGCAGCTGGACGGCATGCGGCGCCAGATCGAGGTGCTGACCGAGTCGAACGCGCGCCGCCTGCTGGAAGTGCGCGCCACGCTGGAAGTGAAAATGCGCGAGCTGCAGACCGACAACGGCGCGCGCCTGGAGGAAATGCGCAAGACCGTGGACGAAAAGCTGCACGCCACGCTGGAGGCGCGTTTGAGCGCGTCGTTCCAGCAGGTGTCGGAGCGGCTGGAGCGGGTGCACCAGGGGCTGGGCGAGATGCAGCTGCTGGCGCAGGGCGTGGGCGACCTGAAGCGCGTGCTGACCAATGTGAAAACGCGCGGCACCTGGGGCGAGGTGCAGCTGGAAATGCTGCTCGAGCAGGTGCTGACGCCGGACCAGTACGCGAAGAATGTGGAGACCGTGGCGGGCAGCAATGCGCGCGTGGAGTTCGCGCTCAAGCTGCCGGGCCAGGTGGCGGGCGGCGCGCCGGTGTGGATGCCGATCGACGCCAAGTTCCCGAAAGAGCAGTACGAGCGCCTGCTGGACGCTGCCGAGCGGGCCGATGCGGAAGGCGTGGCCACCGCCGGGCGCGAGCTGGAGCGCACCGTGCGCGGCGAGGCCAAGACCATCGCCGACAAATACCTGGCGCCGCCGCAGACCACGGATTTCGCCATCCTGTTCCTGCCCACGGAGGGGCTGTACGCGGAAGTGATGCGCAGGCCGGGGCTGGCGGACGAGCTGCAGCGCGTGAACCGCGTCAGCATCGCCGGGCCGTCCACGCTGATGGCCTTGCTGAACAGCTTGCAGATGGGCTTCCGCACGCTGGCGCTGGAAAAGCGTTCGTCCGAGGTGTGGCAGGTGCTGGGCGCGGTGAAAACCGAGTTCGGCAAGTTCGGCGACGTGCTGGCCGCCACCAAGCTCACGCTGGAGAAGGCGGCGCGCAATATCGAAACGGCCGAAGTGCGCAGCCGCCAGATGGCGCGCAAGCTGAAAACCGTGGAAGCGCTGCCCAGCGAAGCGGCCCAGCTGATGCTGGGGCCTGACACTGATCAGGATGCGCTGGACAGTTGAGGCGCGGGTCCGCAGGCATGGCGGGTTACGCGGAGTTCCCCGCTAACCCGCCCTACGCCTCGATACGATGCCGCTCAATGCTGTGCATCGTAGGGCGGGTTAGCGGGCGCGCCCGCGTAACCCGCCAGCGGCCTAAACCAGGCCGTCGAACAGCACCACATCCACCATATCGCCGGGCGCGGTGTCGCCCTGGCTTGCGTGCAGGACCACCATGCAGTTGGCCTCGGACATGGAGCGCAAGATACCCGAGCCCTGCGCGCCGGTAATACGCACTTCCTGCCCGCCCTGGCCATCGGCTGCGAGAATGCCGCGCTGGTATTCGGTGCGTCCCGGTTTCTTGCGTATGGCTGCCGCGCTGCGCGCGCGCATGAGCGGCAGCGCCTGGCGTTCCGCATCCACTCCCATCATCTGCAGCAGCGCGCCGCGCGCGAAGAAATAGAACGCCACCATGGCCGCGACCGGATTGCCCGGCAAGCCGAACAGCAGCGCGCTGTGCCCGCCGGACTGGATGCGGCCGAAGGCCATCGGCCGGCCGGGCCGCATTTCCATTTTCCAGAACGCCACGTCGCCCAGTTCCGCCATGATCTGGCGGATATAGTCGGCCGCGCCGGTCGACACGCCGCCGGTGGTCAGCACCACGTCCGCGTGTTCGCAGGCCTGGCGCAGCGTGGCGCGCAGCGTGTCCGGGTCGTCCTTCACGCTGCCCAGGTCGATGGCTTCGCAGCCTAGCCGCTCCAGCATGCCGAACAGGGTGTAGCGGTTGCTGTCGTAGATGCTGCCGGCGTCCAGCGTTTCGCCGATGGAGCGCAGCTCGTCGCCGGTGGAGAAGTAGGCTACGCGCAGGCGCGCCTGCACCGCCACTTCGGCGATGCCGAGCGAGGCGATCAGGCCGAGGTCGGCCGGGCTCACGCGCTTGCCCTTGCGCAGCGCGGGCGCGCCCGCCGCCAGGTCTTCGCCACGGAAGCGCCGGTTGGCGCCTGGCGCGATGCTGCCGGGCGCCACGGTGACGCGGCCGTCGCCCACGGCGGCGGCCAGTTCCTGCGGCAGCACGGTGTCCAGCCCTGGCGGCATGACGGCGCCCGTCATGATGCGCACGCATTCGCCCGGTCCAGCCGGCACGGCGGCGGGCCGGCCGGCGTAGGCGGTGGCCACGACCTTGAAGGTGGTGGGCGCATCGGGCAGCAGGTCGGCGCCGCGGAAGGCGTAGCCGTCCATGGCGGAGTTGTCGTGCGCGGGCACATCGATGGGGGATACGATGTTGGCCGCCAGCACGCGGTCCAGCGCGCTGCGCAGGCCCACCCGCTGCGCCAGCGGGGCAGGGGCGTGCCGCTGCACCAGGCTGCGGATCAGGGCTTGCGCCTGCTCCACCGGCATGGCGTCCGGCGTGTAGCCGGCGCCGCCTGGCTGGTGCTGCGCTGGCTGTGCTGCGCGCGCGGCCAGCGCCTCCATGTCCTTCAAATCGCCCAGCGTATTGATGTTGCGGAAGGCGGCATTGTCGTCGAACAGCACTTCGGCCACCCGCACCGATTTGTACCAGCCGTCCATGCGGCGCGCGCCGCTGTCGAGATAGGCGCTCAGCTGCGGCAGCACAGAGGCTTTCATCAGGCTGAAGACGGGATGGACGCGCCGGTAGCGCTCGCCGCTCTCGTCCGTTTCCATGGTGACGGCCACGGCCAGGTCGGCGTCCTGCGCCAGCAGGGCGGCGTGCAGGCGTTCGGCGAGGTCGGCGGGGAGAAAGGGGGAGTCGCAAGGGGCGGTCAGCAGCAGGTCGGTGCGGCAGCGGCGCAGCGCGGTTTGCAGGCCGGCCAGCGGGCCTTCGAAGCCGGCCAGCTCGTCCGGCCAGACCGGCACGCCCATCGCTTCATACGCGGCCTGGTTGCGGTTGGCGCTGATGGCCACACTGGCCACCTGCGGCGCCAGGCGCTGCATTACATGCGCGGCCAGCGTGCTGCTTTGGAAATGCTGCAAGCCTTTGTCGACGCGGCCCATGCGGGTGCCGCGTCCGCCTGCCAGTATCAGACCCGTAATATTGATGACGCTCAAAACTATCCCCCGATATAAGACATTTCGACTTTCTGGCGCTCGCCCAGGCCCGCCGTCTGGCTGCTGCGCAGCTCGGAATAGCGGTCGCCGCGCGCCTGCCACAGATGGCTGACTGCGCCGGCGATCTGGGCGTCGCTGCTGCCGTTGCGCAGCAGGGCGCGCAGGTCGTGGCCGCGCGTAGCAAACAGGCAAGTGTACAGCTTACCCTCGGTGGACAGGCGGGCACGGGTACAGTTTTGGCAAAATGCCTGGGTTACACTGGAAATCAGGCCGATCTCGCCGCCGCCGTCGAGGTAGCGCCAGCGTTCGGCGGTCTCGCCGCTGTAGTTGGCGGCGATGGGCTCCAGCGGCAGCTCGGCGCCGATGCGGCGCGCCACTTCGGCCGAGGGCAGCACCTCATCCAGCTTCCAGCCGTTGGAAGCGCCCACGTCCATGTATTCGATAAAGCGCAGGATGGTGGGCGTGCCCTTGAAGTAGCGCGCCATGGGCAGGATTTCCTGGTCGTTCATGCCGCCCTTGACCACCATGTTGACCTTGACCGGTCCCAGGCCCACGCTGTGCGCCACGTCCACGCCGTGCAGCACGTCGGCCACGGCGAAGTCGACGTCGTTCATGCGTTTGAAGACGGCGTCGTCGAGCGCGTCCAGCGACACGGTGACGCGCTGCAGGCCGGCGTCCTTCAGCGACTGGGCTTTCCTGGCGAGCAGGGAGCCGTTGGTGGTGAGCGTGAGGTCGAGCGGCTTGCCGTGCACGGTTTTCAGCTCGGCCAGCATGCCGACCAGCTTTTCGATGTTTTTGCGCAGCAGCGGCTCGCCGCCGGTCAGGCGGATTTTTTCCACGCCGTGGGCGATGAAGATCTTCGCGATGCGCGTGATTTCTTCAAAGCTGAGCAGGGACGAGTGCGGCAAGTAGTTGTAATCCTTGTCGAACACTTCCTTGGGCATGCAATAGACGCAGCGGAAGTTGCAGCGGTCGGTGACGGAAATGCGCAGGTCGTGCAGGGGACGGGCGAGCTGATCCCGAAGCTCGCCGGTGGGCGCTTTCAGGACGGCTGGCACGACCGCGGCTTGCGAGCGTTGGTCGGTAAAGACGATGATTTTTTCAGACATGCGGATACGATAGCACGATGGCAGCCGCCATATAAAAAAGGGGAAGCACGCGGCTTCCCCTTTTTAGCTGGCGTCCTGCCGATTAACGGCGGGTGTCAACCTGGATCAGCGGCTCGTCCACTTGCGGTGGCAGCGGCTTGCGCTCGCGCGGTACGCGCACCGGAGCGGTGGCGGCTTGCGCGGCGGCTTCCTGCGCAGCGCGCAGTTTGGCCGGATCGGTGCCCGCCAGCGTCAGGCCGGCGGCTTCCAGGATGGCGTTCAGGTCGGCAGCCGGCTTGGCTGCTGGCGCTGCTTCTGCCACTGGGGCTGCTGGTGCAGGTGCTGCTACAGGCGCTGGCGCGGCTGCCGGTGCGGCTTCCACTACCGGCGCTGCCACTGGGGCGGCGACGGCGGCTGGTTCGGCTGCTGCTGGCGCTGGTTCTGCGGCAACCGGTGCTGCTTCGGCCACTACCGGGGCTGGCGCTGCAACTGCTGCAACTTCCACCGGCGCGGCTGCGGCAGCTTCCACAGTCGCTGGGGCAACAACTGTAGCAGGTGCGGCAACAGGAGCAACTTCGGCTGCAACTTCAACCACCGGCGCTGCTTCAACGGCAGGTGCAGCTTCAACTACCGGTGCGGCTGCCACTGCTGGCGCTGCGGCAGCTTCTGCCGGTGCATCCACAGCCACGGTCGGATCGGCCGGTGCTGCGATTGCCACTGGTGCAGGCGCTGCATCAACTGCAGGGGCTGCGGCTGGCGCGTCCACTGCCACGGTTGGGTCAACCGGTGCGGCGACGGCAACTGGCGCTGCCGGGGCTGCTGGAGCGGCTTCGCCTTCGGCCGGGGCCACGGTGAAGCTGATCACTGGTGCGGACTCGCCTTCGGCCAGTTCCGCGCCTTCGGCTTCTTCGCGTTCGCGGCGGTTGCGGTTGCGGCCACCACGGCGGCGGCGGCGGCGCGGCTCTTCGCCGTCCACTGCTTCGCCGTCTTCGCCTTCAGGACCGGCGTTGGCTGGAACGTTGACTTGCAGGTCGCCCACTGGCGCAGCGGCTGCCGGCACGCCGGTCAGGGTGACGGCGGCTACCGCGGCTGCGGCGCCGGCGGTCAGCGCCAGTTCGTCGGTTTTCACTTCCGCTGCCGGAGCCTTGTCGCCACGCGGTTCGCGTGGTGGACGCGGGGTGCGCTCAGGACGCTCGGCGCGCTCTGGACGTTCCGCGCGCTCAGGGCGCTGGCCCTGGGCTTCGGCCGGTTGGCCTTCACGCGCTTCACGCGGCTCGCGTGGCGGACGCGGCGGGCGTGCCGGACGGCCTTCGCGGCCTTCGCGCGCTTCGGCCGGCTTGGCGGCTTCGTCGGCGCCGGCGCGGGCGCCTGGTTCGCGTTCTTCACGGCCTGGCTTGCCGTTGCGGCTGCGGCCGCGCGGGCCACGGGCGTTGCGGTCGCCGCGTTCGGTCGACGGCTTGGCGGCCGGGGCTGGCGCAGGCGCTGCAACCGGCTCTTCTTTCTTCGGTGCGAAGAAGGAGAACAGCTTGGCGAAGAAGCCTTGCTCGGCCGGCGCCGGCGCGGCCGGGGCTGCCTTGACCGGCTCCGGTGCGGGCTTGCGCTCCACCACAGGAGCAGGCTGGGCCGGGGTGATGGTCTTGACGACGGCTTCCTGGCGCGGCTTGGCTTCTTCCTTCTGGCGCTTGCTGTAGGCCATGTCGGTTTCGGCTTGCTCGGCCATGGTGTAGCTGGCGGTGTGGTCTTCCAGGCGCGGATCGTCGTGCTTGATGCGCTCGAGCTTGTAGTGCGGCGTGTCCAGATGCTTGTTCGGGATCAGGATCACGTTGATGCGGTGGCGGTTTTCGATCTTCAGCACTTCGCCGCGCTTTTCGTTCAGCAGGAAGGCTGCCACGTCCACCGGCACTTGCACGTGGATGGTGGCCGAGTTTTCCTTCATCGCCTCTTCCTGGATGATGCGCAGCACCTGCAGGGCGGACGATTCGGTGTCGCGGATGTGGCCGGTGCCCGAGCAGCGCGGGCAGGTCACGTGCGAACCTTCGGACAGCGACGGACGCAGGCGCTGGCGCGACAGCTCCATCAGGCCGAAGCGGGAGATCTTGCCCATCTGGACGCGGGCGCGGTCGTGGTGCAGCGCGTCTTTCAGGCGCTGTTCCACTTCGCGCTGGTTCTTGGCCACTTCCATGTCGATGAAGTCGATCACGATCAGGCCGCCCAGGTCGCGCAGGCGCAGCTGGCGGGCCACTTCTTCAGCGGCTTCGCAGTTGGTGTTGAAGGCGGTGGTTTCGATGTCCGAACCGCGCGTGGCGCGGGCCGAGTTCACGTCCACCGACACCAGCGCTTCGGTGTGGTCGATCACGATGGCGCCGCCCGATGGCAGCGGCACCGTGCGGCTGTAAGCCGTTTCGATCTGGTGTTCGATCTGGAAGCGGGAGAACAGCGGCACGTCGTCGCTGTAGCGCTTGACGCGGTGCACCATGTCCGGCATCACGTGGCTCATGAACTGGTGAGCCTGCTCGTAGATCTCGTCGGTGTCGATCAGGATTTCGCCGATGTCGGGCTGGAAGTAGTCGCGGATGGCGCGTATCACCAGCGACGATTCCTGGTAGATCAGGAAGGCGCCGTTGCCGACTTTGCCTGCGCCTTCGATTGCGCGCCACAGCTGCATCAGGTAGTTCAAGTCCCACTGCAGCTCTTCGACGTTGCGGCCGATGCCGGCGGTGCGGGCGATCACGGACATGCCTTGCGGCAGGTCCAGCTTGTCCATGGTTTCGCGCAGTTCCTGGCGCTCTTCGCCCTCGACGCGGCGCGATACGCCGCCGCCGCGCGGGTTGTTCGGCATCAGCACCAGGTAGCGGCCGGCCAGCGAGATGAAGGAGGTCAGGGCCGCGCCTTTGTTGCCGCGCTCCTCTTTTTCCACCTGCACCATGATTTCCTGGCCTTCGCGCAGCGCTTCCTTGACGGAGGCATTGCGCACGTCCACGCCTTCGCGGAAGTAGGTGCGGGCCACTTCCTTGAACGGCAGGAAGCCGTGGCGGTCTTCGCCGTAGCTGACGAAGCAGGCTTCCAGCGACGGTTCGATGCGGGTGATGACGCCTTTGTAGATGTTGGACTTGCGCTGTTCACGACCAGCGGTTTCGATGTCGATGTCGATCAGTTTCTGACCGTCGACGATGGCAACGCGCAATTCTTCTTGCTGCGTCGCATTGAACAACATGCGTTTCATTTTTATTAACTCCGCGGCCCGAAGGCCATCTCTTGCCGTTCCCTCGGGAACGGCGTGATACCAGGGATATACGCGGGAGTAAGGAGGCGGAGGGGTTTTGCCTCGTCATGCAGCGCAGCAACGCGGTAGCGTTGCGGCCGCAAAGGGCGCATGAGGCCGAGCGTCATGCCGAGTACGCGCACTGCTTGCAACTCATCCAACGGGCCAACCGGAGCAAACCGGGGCGGGGCGGAGAATGCAGGCGTGCGCAAAACGTCGAGCCAGAGCATCTTGTATGGTGCGTGGCGAAAACGGCAAGCGTAATCAGCTTCATCAACCGGCGAGCAACGACTGTGTGCTTGCTCGCCGGACTTATCCTAACAATCCAGCCAATCTAATCCCAGCACCCGTGCACGCTACCCGATGGCGACAGTGGCCGCCACCCTGATGACCGCACGAGTGTGCGTATACATTTATTTCCACTGAATTTGCTAAATAAGCGAGGCCAGTGGATACGCCCCTGTGTAAAATGTGCTTTTATTCTTACACGTACAGCAGCTTAAACTGCGGCAAAACGATTATATATTCAAAATGAAGGACTTAGAGAGAATTTCTGGGAAGAACGGCCGAAACATGGTCCAGAATGCGGCGCAAAAGCCGCAAGCCGCCGTCCCCGCACCGGTCCTGCCGCAAGCACAGTTCCTGACGATAGACGAAGAAGACGCCGGCCAGCGCATCGATAACTACCTGTTGCGTATTTGCAAAGGTGTGCCGAAAAGCCATATCTACCGTATTCTGCGTTCCGGCGAAGTGCGCGTCAACAAGGGCCGCATCGATCAATTGTACCGTCTGGTACAGGGCGACGTCGTGCGCGTGCCGCCCGTGCGCGTGGCGGAAAAGTCCGAGGCCAGCGTGCCCGCCGCCGAGTTCGCCATTATTTTCGAGGATGCCCACCTGCTGGTGATCGACAAGCCGGCCGGCACCGCCGTGCATGGCGGCTCGGGCGTCTCCTTCGGCGTGATCGAGCAGCTGCGCGCCTCGCGCCCGGACGCCAAGTTCCTGGAGCTGGTGCACCGCCTGGACCGCGACACTTCGGGCCTGCTGCTGCTGGCCAAGAAACGCTCCGCGCTGACCAATCTGCACGAGCAGATGCGCGACGGCCATACCGACAAGCGCTACCTGACGCTGGCCGTGGGCGACTGGAAAAACGCCCGCCAGCATGTGAAGTCGCCGCTGAAGAAGTATTCCACGGCCGACGGCGAGCGCCGCGTGGCGGTGTCGCCGGACGGGCTGGCCTCGCACACGGTGTTCACCCTGCTGAAAAAATACCCGCAATTCGCCTTGCTGGAAGCCGAGCTGAAAACCGGCCGCACGCACCAGATCCGCGTTCATCTGGCATCGTCGGGCTTCCCCATCGCAGGTGACGACAAATACGGCGATTTCGCCTTGAACAAGGCGCTGCAAAAGGCCGACGCCACGCGCGGCGCGCTCAAGCGCATGTTCCTGCACGCCCACCAGATTACGTTCACCCACCCGGAAACGGGCAAAACCATGACCCTGAATGCGCCGCTGGCCGCCGAGTGCGAGCGATTCTTGGTAAGCTTGGGTAAACCATTGAATTTATAATTAGAGGAGCCGGCGGCAGGCAGCGCCGGAATACATGGCAAGAAAGCAATTTGATCTCATCGTGTTCGATTGGGATGGCACGCTGATGGACAGCACTTCGACGATAGTGCGCTGCATCCAGGCCGCCGCCAAGGATCTGGGCCTGCCGATACCGGGCGAGGACGCGGCATCGCACGTCATCGGCCTGGGCTTGTACGAGGCCATGCAGGCGGTCATGCCCAATATCGACCCCAAGTACTATCCGCGCATGGTGGAGCGCTACCGCTACCACTATCTGTCCAAGGACCACGAGCTGACCTTGTTCAAGGGCGTGGGCGAGATGCTGCAGGAGCTGTCGCAGCAGGCCTATTTCCTGGCCGTGGCCACCGGCAAGAGCCGCGTGGGCCTGAACCGCGCCATGAACGCGGCCGGGCTGCTGTCGCTGTTCGACGCCACGCGCTGCGCCGACGAAACGTTTTCCAAGCCGCATCCGGCCATGCTGCAGGAGCTGACCCGCGAGCTGGGGCAGGACCTGAAGCGCACCGTGATGATAGGCGACACCAGCCATGACTTGCTGATGGCCAATAATGCCGGCGCGGCTGCCGTGGCGGTGGAATATGGCGCCCACCCGGTGGACCAGCTGCGGGCCTGCAATCCCATGTACTCGGCCCGCACCGTGGCCGAGCTGCACCAGTGGCTGAACGAGAACGCCTGATGAGCGACAGCGTGGATATCCTGATCTGCGCCGCCGACGCGGTGCAGGACCTGGGCCGGGGCGTGCGCTTTCCGGTCACGGCCGGCGGCGAAGACGCCACCGGCTTCGTGGTGCGCTATGGCGGCAAGGCCTACGGCTACCTGAACCGCTGCGCCCATGTGCCCATCGAACTGGACTGGAACCAGGGCGAGTTCTTCGAATCGAGCAAGCTCTACATCATGTGTTCCACCCACGGCGCGGTGTATCTGCCGGAAAGCGGCCAGTGCGCCGGCGGCCCGTGCCGCGGCGGGCGGCTGCGCCCCATCACGGTAGTGGAACACGACGAACAACTTTACTGGCAGCCGGACGACTATGTCCGGCCCGCCCGCGCCTGAGCGGCGACCACCCGAGCTAATCCATGAGTGACAATACAAGCGATACGAATTCAGGCGGCGAGCCCAGCGGCAGCCCCCAAGCGGGGGGCGGCGCGCCGGCCCCGGCCAAGTCCGCAGCGGGCTTGAACTGGGAGCGCGAGGTGCTCGAGAAACTGGTGCTGTCCACGGTGCGCGAGCGGCGCGCCAACCGGCGCTGGAGCATCTTCTTCAAACTAATGACCTTGGTGCTGGTATTTATCGCCATCGCAGCTTATTTTGATTTCACCTTCCCTGGCAGCGACTCGGAAACGCTGGGCCGCCACACCGCCCTGATCGAGATCCAGGGCGACATCGAAGCCGAGGGCAGCGGTTCCGCCGCCGTGGTGATCCCTGCGCTGAACAAGGCGTTTTCGGACCACGGCTCGGTGGCGGTGGTGCTGCACATCAACAGTCCCGGCGGCAGCCCGGTGCAGGCCGGCATGATCGTGGACGAGATCCGCCGCCTGCGCCAGGGCTATCCGTCCAAGCCGCTGTACGTGGTGGTGAATGAAATTTGCGCCTCGGGCGGCTATTACATCGCCGCCTCGGCGGACAAGATCTATGTCAACAAGGCCAGCATCGTCGGCTCCATCGGCGTGCTGATGGACGGCTTCGGCTTCAACGGCATCATGAACAAGGTGGGCGTGGAGCGCCGCCTGCTGACAGCGGGCGCCGACAAGGGCTTTATGGACCCGTTCACGCCGCTGAGCGACAAGCACCGCCAGCATGCGCAAACCATGCTCAACGAAATCCACGCCCAGTTTATCGACGTGGTGCGCACGGGGCGCGGCAAGCGCCTGAAGGAAACGCCGGAAACGTTCTCGGGCCTGTTCTGGACCGGCGCGCGCGCCATCGACATGGGCCTGGCGGACGGCCTGGGCACGGTGGACACGGTGGCGCGCGATGTGATCCATGCCGAAGACATCGTCGACTACACGCAGCACGAGGGCTTGCCTGAGCGCGTGCTGAAAAAATTCGGCGCCGCGATGGGGGCGGGCGCCATGAAGGCGGCCGTGCAGAGCGCCGCGCCGGCGGTGCGCTAGGCAGGGACGAAAGTTTGCGCTATGTGCGAGCGCACTGTGCAATATTGATAATCCGGCCTGATTTGTTCTTGTATTCTCCCGGGGGTGGGCTATATTGGTGATGTAGTTCTTTCCCAGGAGGCCAGCATAAACAGCATAACTCGTTGTCTGCACACGTTTACCGTAAGTCAGAAACGAACTACTCAACCGCATCGCTGATGCGGACCCGAGAGAATTTCAATTCCTCGCATTGAGTCCCGCAACGGGACATGAGAACGGCGGCGTAACAGCCGCTGTTTTCATTTGTGCTGTCCATTTCGCCCGCCTCCTGCTGCCGGAATCCGCCGCCCGCCAGCCAGTCCATGAAATGCTGTTGGGCCGCCGCATGCCAGCCAGCTTGCGCCGCCAGGGCCGTATCCTGGCCGTGAACGCCCAGCCGCCAGCGCTCCACGCCCAGCGAAGCGGCATGCAAAGCGAGGTGGCGGCTGGCGGTTTTCGGGGAACTCATCTCTCATCCTTTCTTACACCAGTAGGGAAATTCCTACCTTAAATTAAGTGTAGTCAAGCGAGGTGAACGGCCTTTGATCTACATCAAGCCCTGATTGAAATCTGGTAAAGTCTCGCCCTATGAGCAAATTATCCTTAGACCGCATCCTGCAATCCCAGGGTTTCGGCACGCGCAAATACTGCCGCGCCCTGATCGAAGACGGCGAAGTCAGCATCGCCGGCGAAGTCCATGACAGCTACAAGACCAGCCTCGAGACCGAGGGCCTGGTCCTGACCATTTTTGAAGAAGAATGGGTGGTCCGCGAACACCTGTATATCGCCCTGAACAAGCCGGCCAACTACGAGTGCTCGCGCAAGCCCAGCCACCATCCCGGCGTGCTGACCCTGCTGCCCGAGCAGTTCAGCTGGCGCGAAGTGCAGCCTGTGGGCCGGCTCGACCACGACACCACCGGCATGCTGCTGATGTCCGACGATGGGCCCTTTATCCATGCACAATCGTCGCCGAAGCGCCATGTTCCCAAAGTTTACCAGGCCACCACCCAGGACCCGGTGACGCCGGAACTGGTGGCGCAACTGCTGGCCGGCGTGCAGCTGCACGACGAACCGGCGCCCCTGGCGGCGCTGGTGTGCGAGCAGCGCGGCGAACACCAGCTGGAAATCGTGCTGGAGCAGGGCAAATACCACCAGGTCAAGCGCATGCTGGCGGCCGCCGGCAACCACTGCAGCGCGCTGCACCGTTCCGCCATCGGCCAGCTGCAGCTCGAATCGCTGGGCCTGGCCGAGGGCGAGTGGTGCTATCTGACGCCGGAACAGCTGGCGTTGCTGGCCCCCGCCTGAGGGCGAGCAGAGAGGGAAAACACATGCTGTTCGCTTGATGCCGCGGCGTTGCCCGCAGGCATAATGGGACTATTCCTCAAGATAGTCAGAGCTTCACATGGCAGAAGAAAGCGAAAGCGAAAAGACAGAACCGGCGTCACAGAAGCGCCTGGACCAGGCGCGTGAGGAAGGCGATGTTCCCCGTTCGCGCGAAGTGGCGACGTTCACCGTGCTGATGACCGCCGGCGCCGGCCTGTGGATGACCGGTTCCGGCCTGGTGCGCGACCTGTCTTCCGCCATGGTGTCCGGCCTGGCGCTGAGCAAGGAACAGATTTTCAATCCCGATGTGCTGCTGACCCGCGTCGGCATCGATATCGGCCGCGTGATGCTGGCCTGCCTGCCGCTGGGCGTGGCCGTGATGGTGGTGGCGCTGGTGTCGCCGCTGCTGGTGGGCGGCTGGCTGTTCAGCGGCAAGGCCGTCGCTCCCAACCTGATGAAGCTCAACCCCATGCGCGGTCTGGGCAATATGGTGTCCACCAACGCCCTGGTGGAGCTGGTGAAAGCCATCGCCAAGACCCTGGTGGTGGGTTTTGTCGCCTACCTGGTGGTGATGAAACAGAAGGATGCCGTGATCGGCCTGGCGATGGAGCCGTTCAAGCTGGGCAGCGTGCACATGCTCGATATGCTGGGCATGAGCTTTTTGTTCATCGTCGGCGCGCTGGGCCTGATCGCCGCCATCGACGCGCCTTACCAGATGTGGCACTACGCCAACAAGATGAAGATGACGCGCCAGGAGATGATACAGGAGTCCAAGGAGTCCGACGGCAATCCCCAGATCAAGGGCAAGATCCGCCAGATGCAGCGCGAGATGGCCAAGCGCCGCATGATGGCCGACGTGCCGACCGCCGACGTGGTGGTGACCAACCCGACCCACTATGCGGTGGCGCTGAAGTACACCGACGGTTCGGGCGCGCCGAAAGTGGTGGCCAAGGGCACCGACGAAGTGGCGGCCAAGATCCGCGAACTGGCGCGCGAGCACAAGGTGGCCATCCTGGAAGCGCCGGCGCTGGCCCGCGCGCTGTACAAGCACAGCGATATCGGCGACGAGATTCCGCAGCGCCTGTACGCGGCCGTGGCCGAAGTGCTGGCCTACGTGTTCCAGCTGCGCACCTTCAAGCCGGGCGGCCGCTATCCGGACCGCCCCGGCAAGCTGGACGTGCCGGACGATATGGACCCGAACCATCCGGCCTACGAGCTGGCCAAGCAGGCCAAGCAGCAAGCCTTGCAGAAGAAAACCGATAACAGCGCAGGTAACAGCAACGGAGCACAGCAATGAACAGCATCAGACTGCCGGAATGGATGAGCCGCGCCTTTGGCGGCGTGAGCGGCGCGGCGGGCGCCAACAGCAAGAGCCTGGCGGCGCCCATCCTGATCATCATGCTGCTGACGATGATGGTGCTGCCGCTGCCGGCGTTTGTGCTGGACCTGTTCTTCAGCTTCAATATCGCGCTGTCCATCATCGTGCTGCTGACGGCCTTGTACACCGTCAAGCCGCTCGACTTCATGGCTTTCCCGACCGTGCTGCTGGTGTCGACCATGCTGCGCCTGGCCTTGAACGTGGCCTCCACCCGCGTGGTGCTGACCGAGGGCCACACCGGCGCGGCGGCGGCCGGCAAGGTGATCGAGGCCTTCGGCCACTTCCTGATCGGCGGCAACTACACCGTCGGTATCGTGGTGTTCATCATCCTGACCATTATTAACTTCACCGTGGTCACCAAGGGCGCGGGCCGTATCGCCGAAGTGGGCGCGCGCTTCGCCCTGGACGCGATGCCGGGCAAGCAGATGGCGATCGACGCCGACCTGAACGCCGGCCTGATCGGCGAGGCGGAAGCGCGCAAGCGCCGCAGCGAAGTGTCGATGGAGGCCGAGTTCTACGGCGCCATGGACGGTGCGTCCAAATATGTGCGCGGCGACGCGGTTGCCGGCATCCTGGTGACGGTGATTAATATCGTCGGCGGCCTGCTGGTCGGCCTGATCCAGCACGACCTGCCGTTCGGCGAAGCCATCAAGACCTACACGCTGCTGGCCATCGGCGACGGCCTGGTGGCGCAGATTCCTTCGCTGGTGATCTCGATCGCCGCCGGTATCGTGGTGTCGCGCGTGGCCAGCGAGCAGGACATCGGCACCCAGGTGATAGGCCAGCTGTTTGCCAAGCCGCAAGTGCTGTACATCACCGCCGCCATCATCGGCGGCATGGGCCTGATCCCCGGCATGCCCAATCTCGTGTTCCTGCTGCTGGCCGGCGTGCTGGGCGGCGCCGGCTACCTGATGGCCAAGCGCACCCGGGAAGGCGGCGCGGCGGCCGGCGGCGCGGCGCCGTCGGGCGAGGGCGGCCCGGCTGCGGCGGCGGGCGGCGCTGCCGCTCCCGCGCCGGAGCAGGAGGAGGCCAGCTGGCAAGACATCCTGCCGGTCGACACGCTGGGCCTGGAAGTGGGCTACCGCCTGATCCCGCTGGTCGACAAGACCCAGGGCGGCGAGCTGCTCAAGCGTATCAAAGGCATCCGCAAGAAGTTCGCGCAGGAAGTGGGCTTCCTGGCGCCGCCGGTGCACATCCGCGACAACCTGGAACTGAAGCCGTCGGCTTACCGGATTGCGCTCAAGGGCGTGGAAGTGGGCACCGGCGAGGCCTTCAACGGCCAGTTCCTGGCCATCAATCCCGGCATGGCCAGCGGCACCTTGCCCGGCCTGGTGACCGAAGACCCGGCTTTCGGCCTGCCCGCCATCTGGATCGACGCCAGCCTGCGCGACCAGGCGCAGACCATGGGCTACACCGTGGTGGACGCCGGCACCGTGGTGGCCACGCATTTGAACCATTTGATTACCACCCACGCGTCCGAGCTGCTGGGCCGCGCGGAAGTGCAGGCGCTGCTGGACCACCTGGGCAAGGAATCGCCCAAGCTGGTGGAGGACCTGGTGCCGAAGATGCTGTCGCTGTCGACGCTTCAGAAAGTGCTGCAGAACCTGCTGGCCGAAGGCGTGCACATCCGCGACATGCGCTCGATTATTGAAACGCTGGCCGAGCACACCGTGCACACCCAGGATCCGAACGAATTGACGGCGCTGGTGCGGATTTCCCTGGGCCGCGCCATTGTGCAGCAGCTGTTCCCGGCCGGCGGCGAGCTGTCGGTGATGACGCTGGACAACCGCCTGGAGCGCCTGCTGATGCAAGCGCTGGCGGCGAGCGGGCCGGACGGCGCCGGCATCGAGCCCGGCCTGGCCGACACCATCGCCCAGCAGGCGCAGGCGGCAGCGGCGCAGCAGGAGGCGCTGGGGCTGACGCCTGTGCTGCTGGTGCCGGGACCGCTGCGCACCTTGCTGTCGCGCTTCCTGCGCCGCGCCTTGCCGCAGCTCAAAGTGCTGTCGCATGCCGAGATCCCGGAAACCAAGACCATCCGCGTCACCGCGCTGGTCGGCGCCCAGTAAATCGCGGCGGTTTGCGCAAACCGGCATCGCTGCCCAGTCCGCAGGCCTAGACTGGAGCGATGCCGAACGATGACTACGATGCGCCGTGGAAGGAAGCGCTGGCGCGCTACTTTCCCGAATTCCTGGCGTTCTACTTCCCACAAGTCTATGAGCTGATAGATTGGACGCGGCCGTTCGCCTTCCTGGACCAGGAGCTGGCGCAACTGGCCGAGGGTGCGTCCGGCAAGCGCGTGGCGGACAAGCTGGTACGGGTTTGCCTGCGCGGCGACACGGCGCAGGACGCGCTGGTGCATGTGGAAGTGCAGACACAGCGCACCGGCGAGTTCACCGAGCGCATTTACATCTGCAACTACCGTGCATACGACAGGCATCGATTGCCCGTCATCAGCCTGGCCGTGCTGGCCGATGCCAGCCAGGTCTGGCGGCCACATGCGTTCAGCATAACCGTGGGCGGCTGCAGGATAGGGATAGATTTTCCTGTTGTGAAACTGCTGGACTACGCGCCGCACATCGATGTTTTGCTGGAAATGGAGAATGTCTTCGCAGTGCTGACGGCAGCCCATTTGATGACGCTGGCCAGCCAGCATGATCCGGAAGTGCGGCTGGTGTACAAGCGCCGCGTCGCGCGCTTGCTGTATCGGCGCAAATGGAGCAAACGGCGTATCATCAACTTGTTCAACGTGATCGATTGGCTCATGCGCTTGCCGGACGAGCTGGAGCAGCAGCTCTGGCAGGAATTGCGTGAGTCGGAGCAGGGAGGCATCATGCCGCACATGTTATCGATAGAGCGCATCATTCGCGAGGAAAGCCGCCGTAAAGGTCTTGAGGAAGGCCGTGAAGAAGGCCTGCGGCAGGGCGTGCTGGAGGGGAGGCAGCAGGGCATGCAGCAAGGCATGCAGCAAGGCATGCAGCAAGGCATGCAGCAAGGCATGCAGCAAGGCATGCAGCAAGGCCTGCAGCAAGGGCGCGCGGTCTTGCTGGCCAAGCAATTACGGCACCGGTTTGGCGCGCTGCCGGCGCTTGAGCTGGAGAGGCTGGCCGCTGCCAGCGACGAGCAGCTGGACCGTTGGGCTTTGGCGCTATTCCACGCCGATACGCTGGAGCAGGTATTTAGCGAACACTAGGCCACGCGGCCGCCGCCGGCAAATCCGAAATGCGGGCCATTTCCCGCCCTGTTCCATCGATCGTTTCCCCTGTGCATCGTCAATAATGCAAGCATGAGAGTGAGCCCCGCCCGTTTTGAAGGCGCGGCACTTGTGTAACAGGGGAATTGGTCATGAACGTCAAAAAATTTACTGCACCTACGTCGCGTGAAGCGCTGCGCAAAGTACGCGAGGCCCTGGGGCCGGATGCGGTGATCTTGTCGAATCGTCCTACGGATGGCGAGGTGGAAATTCTGGCCCTCGCCAACGACGACGCCGCCTCGCTGGCGCTGCCTTCCCCCGATTCGCCGATGGCGCAGCCGAATCCCTACCTGGACCTGCCGGAAACCCCGTCGTATCTGTCGCCGCTGGCGCCGATGGCCCCCGTTGCCGCCGCGCCGGCCCCTGCCGTTGCTGCAGCACCGGCGCCACGTCCTGTGCCCCGCGCCGCCGCGCCGGAAGCCGCCGTGCGCCAGTCTGCGCCGCGTGCCGCGGCAGCTGTGGCTCCCGCGCCGTCGCTGGACATGGACCGCATCAGCGCCATGGTGGCCGACGCCGTCGCCAGCGCCAAGGCCAACGCGGCCGCCGAGATGAGCGGCATGATGAGCGAAATCCGCGCCATGCGCGGCATGATGGAAACCCAGCTGGCGGAAATCTCCTGGGGCTCGACCCAGCAGCGCGAGCCGCAAAAGGCCGCCGTGCTGCGTGAAATGCTGGCGGCCGGCTTCTCGGCCAGCCTGGCGCGCTACCTGATCGAAAAACTGCCGGCCGGCCGCGACGCCGCCGACAGCCTGCGCTGGATTAAGACCGTGCTGACCCGCAACCTGTCGGCCATCGCCAACGAGGACGCGCTGATCGAGCAGGGCGGCGTGTTCGCCCTGGTGGGCCCAACCGGCGTGGGCAAGACCACCAGCACCGCCAAGCTGGCCGCGCGCTGCGTGATGCGCCACGGCCCGGACAAGCTGGCCCTGATCACCACCGACGCCTACCGTATCGGCGCGCACGAGCAGCTGCGCATCTACGGCAAAATCCTGGGCGTGATGGTGCACTCGGTGAAGGACGAAGCCGACTTGCGCATTGCCCTGAAAGAACTGAAAAACAAGCACACCGTGCTGATCGACACCGTCGGCGTGAGCCAGCGCGACCACATGGTGGCCGAGCAGGTCGCCATGCTGCAAGGCACGGACGCCAACGTCAAGCGCCTGCTGTGCCTGAACGCCACCTCGACCCAGGAAACCCTGAACGAAGTGGTGCGCGCCTACCAGGGCAGCGGCCTGGCCGGCTGCATCATGACCAAGCTGGACGAAGCGGCCTCGATCGGCAACGTGCTGGACGTGGTGATACGCCAGAAACTGAATATGTTCTACGTCTCGAGCGGCCAGCGCGTGCCGGAAGACCTGCACCTGGCCGACCCGGCCGCGCTGGTCGAACGCGCTTTCCGCCTGAAGCAGGGCGCCGCCGCCAGCCAGTACGCCGACCATGAACTGCCGCTGGTGATGTCGGCCGCCGGCGCCTTCGGCGCCAATGTCGCCGGCCTGGACCACGCACTGCGCGAGGTGCGCCTTGGCTAACTTCGACTTCGACCAGGCCGAAGGCCTGCGCCGCATGCTGGCAGGGCCGCAGCCGCGCATCGTCACCTTCCTCTCCGCCACGCCGCAGGACGACAAGGGCGCCATGCTGGTCAACCTGGGCGCCTCGCTGGCGCGCGCCGGCAACGACGTGCTGCTGGTGGACGCCTGCGCCAGCGCGCACGGCGTGGCCTCCCGCCTCGGCGTGGACAGCGGCGCCAGCCTGCTGGACGTGGCGCGCCAGGAATGCGGCCTGAATCAGGTGATCCACCAGGTGCCGCAAGGCTTCGGTGTGGTATCGATGACACGCGGCGTGGCCCGCTCCGGCCCCGACGAAACGCGCCGCCTGGCCAAGGCCTTCGACGTGCTGGCCAAGCAGACCGGCCTGATGATCGTCGACGGCGAGTTCGACGGCGAAGCGTTTCCGGTGCCGGTGATGGCCAGTTCCGACATCGTGGTGCAGGTCTCGAACAGCGCCACCTCGATCAAAAACGCCTACAGCATGATCAAGCGCCTGAACCACGAACTGGGCCGGCGGCCCTTCGGCATTGTGGTAACGGGCGCATCCGAGGCCGAAGCCAAGGTGGTTTACGATAATATGGCGCAAGCGGCAAGCCGATACCTCGCGGTAACCCTGGTTTCGATGGGGTCGGTGCCTGCTGATGAGTACTTGCAGCGCGCGGCGCGCCTGGGGCGGGCGGTGGTCGACGCCTTTCCGCTGGCCGGCGCGTCGGTCGCGTTCCGGCAACTGGCAGGACGTCTGGCGCTGGCCGGCGCGCCTCAATTCCGCACGGGGAGTAGCAACCATTTTAGCGTCTGAGAAAAATTAGAACGATATGTACACGGCCAAAGGGAAAGCGGACAAGAACTCGCTGCTGACGGAGCATATGCCGCTGGTCAAGCGGCTGGCCCACCACATGAAGGCCAAATTGCCACCCAGCGTGGAAGTCGATGACCTGGTGCAGGCCGGCATGATAGGCCTGCTCGACGCCATCAACCGCTACGAGGAAACCCACGGCGCCCAGTTTGAAACCTATGCCGTGATGCGCATCCGCGGCGCCATGCTCGACGAGTTGCGCAATAGCGACTGGATGCCGCGCAGCATGCGCCAGGACATGCGCAAGATCGAAACCGCCATGGCCACCTTGCAGCAGCGCCTGGGCCGTCCGCCCAGCGAGTCGGAAGTGGCCAAGTCGCTCAAGCTGTCGCTGGCCGACTACCAGGAAATGCTGTCCGAAGGCGGCGGCCACCAGCTGATCTACTACGAAGACTTCCGCGACGACGACGGCGGCGAAAGCTTCCTGGACCGCTACCACAACGACGAGGACGCCGACCCGCTGCGCGCGCTGCTCGACACCGACTTCCGCCAGGCCGTGATCGACGCCATCGACGCCTTGCCGCCGCGCGAGAAGATGCTGATGGGCTTGTACTATGAGGAAGAACTGAACTTGAAGGAAATCGGCGCCGTCATGGGCGTCTCCGAATCACGCGTATCGCAGCTGCATACGCAAGCGGTGGCGCGTCTGCGCGCCTCGTTAAGGGAGCAGGCATGGACTGGGCCAGCATAGCAGGACTGATACTGGGCGTGGCCGGGGTGCTGGTCGGCCAGGGCATGGAGGGCGGCAAGCTGAGCTCGCTGCTGCAGCCGGCCGCCTTCGCCATTGTGGTGATCGGCACGCTGGGCGCTGTGCTGCTGCAGACCAAGCCGGCCACCTTTGTGCGCGGGCTGCGCATGGCGCGCTGGATCGTGGCGCCGCCGCCGGACACGCGTGTCACGCTGGCGCGCGAAATCGGCGCCTGGAACGCCACCGCCAAGCGCGACGGCATGCTGTCGCTGGAGCGCTATATGCTCGCCTCGAAGGACAAGTTCAACGCCAAGGGCCTGCGCCTGATCGTTGACGGCATCCATCCGGACAAGCTGCGCAACCTGCTCGACACCGAAATCACCGCCTACGAAACGGCCGAGCGCCAGGCCGTGCGCATCTGGGAATCGGCGGCCGGCTACTCGCCCACCATCGGCATCCTGGGCGCGGTGCTGGGCTTGATCCAGGTGATGGAAAACCTGGCCGACCCCAGCAAGCTGGGCGCCGGCATCGCCATCGCCTTCGTGTCCACCATTTACGGCGTGGGCCTGGCCAATTTGTTTTTCTACCCCATCGCCAACAAGCTGAAAGTCATCGTCACCCAGCATGTGCACCAGCAGGAAATCGCCGCCGCCGTGTTTTACGACATCGCCACGGGCGACCACAGCCGCGTGATCGACGAACGCATCGCCACCCTGCTGCGCGAGTACGACTGAGATGCAGCGCCGCGCCCGCAGGAAGTTCGACGACGAGCCCGAGAACCATGAGCGCTGGCTGATCTCCTACGCCGACTTCATCACCTTGCTGTTCGCCTTCTTCGTGGTGATGTACTCGATCGCCGCCGTCAACACCGGCAAATACAAGATCTTCTCGGACGCGCTGGGCGACGCCTTCGGCGGCCAGGGTTCGGCCAAGCCCATCAACACCCAGGTGCAGAACCTGCCCATCCCCAATCCCGCGCTGCGCCGGCGCACCGAGCTGCTGCGCAAGGAAAAAGAGCAGATGACCAAGCTGGCGCAGGACTTGCTGTCCACGCTGGCGCCGCTGGTGAAGGAGGGCAAGGTGCGGGTGACGCAGAACAGCCGCGGCGTCAGCGTGGAGATCAACGCCAGCGTGCTGTTCGATCCGGGCGCGGCCCTGCTGACGTCCGAATCGCGCGAGGCGCTGCAGGCGGTGGCGGTGCTGCTGAAGGCGGACCCGCACGCGGTGCAGGTCGAGGGCCACACCGACAACCTCCCCATCCGCAACACCAACTTCCCGTCCAACTGGGAGCTGTCGGCCGCGCGCGCGGGCGCCGTGGTGCGGCTGTTCATCGACTCCGGCGTGGCGCCGGCGCGGCTGACGGCGGTCGGCCACGCCGACAACTACCCGGTGGCGCCCAACGCGCAAGCGGACGGCCGCGCCCGCAACCGCCGCGTGGCGGTGACCATCCTGTCCGGCATCCCCGACCCCGCCACCGAAGTGCCGACCGCGCCGGCTCCCCCAGCCGCCCCGCCGGCCCCGTAGGGCGGGTTAGCGGCCCTGCCGCGTAACCCGCCGTGCGCCGCCGGCCAGCATGCCCCGGCGGGTCGCCCATGGCGCGCCCCGCTAAGCCGCCCTGCGCCGCCGCCTCCAGTGCCAGCCGACGCCGGCGCCCACCACGCCCAGCAGCAGCCCGCCCACAGGCACAGGCACTGGCAAGGAACTGTCGTCGGCCAGGGCCGGCCCGGTGCGCAGCTCGGCCGGGAAGGGGCGCGGCGGCACCGGCACGATCTGCCATCGCGCCTCATCATGCGGCGCGCGCGCCATGAATTCATCGATGGAAAACACGGGCGCCGAGCCAAAAGCGCGGCTGGACGGCACTTGCGGAATGCGCACCAGCACCAGCGCTTCCACGTCCGCCCGCAACTGCTGCTCATATGCGCTCAGCGCCCGGCCGGGCGCCGCGCCGGCGAGCAGCTTGAGCAGATCCTGGCCCAGCGCTGCGAAGGCCACGGCCGGGTAGAGCCGGGTCTGCTCCTCGGTAAAGTAGCCGTAGGCCTTGTGGCCGCTGGCCAGGCTGAGGTCCTTGGCGGCCTTGTAGCCATAGGCGCCGATGGCCTTGAGGCGGCTGGTCGGTCCCTGCTCGGGCACCTGCCAGCCCAGCGCCCTGAACGCGTCCATGCTGATGCCGGCGCAGTTGGCCGAGGCGTGGCGGTAGCTGAATTCGTGCCGGTAGAAGCGGCGGAAGCGGTCCTGCATGCTGCGCTGGTAGGCTTGCGCGGTGCGGGCGTCGCGCAGCACCGCCACCAGCATGGTCGACGGCCGATAGTACTGCTGGCCGCTGTTCAGGTCCATCAGGTAGTTGTCCATCGGGACCATCGACGCGATGATGCCTTTTTCGCTGTAGCTGTCCAGATTGTAGAAGTTGTTCACCATCCAGTCGGCCCATTCGCCGTGCTGGCCCAAGCGGCCGGTGGCGACGGCGAAGTGGCCGCCGTAGGCTTCGTCGTCGTCGCCTTGGGCGCCGTTCAGCATCAGGGCCAGCACGGCCTTGCCGCCCCAGTCGCGGGCTGCGGGCCGGCGCTCCCAGACCAGGCGCGTGGCGTAGGGGCTGCGCGCGCCGCCGTTTTCCTGGCGCACAAAGGCGCTTAGCGTGTCGCCGGCGGCGGCCAGGGGCTGCGCCCGCATGCTGGCCGCGTCGATGACATAGTCCAGCGGCCAGATGGTGCGCGCTTCAAAACTAGGCTGGCTGGCCTGCGCGCGCAGCGTGCCGCGCACGCGGACTGCGCGCTGGCGGAAGAAATCCAGCGTGGCGGCGTTGAAATAGGAACGGTTGGGCGCGATTTTGGGCGCCAGCTGCATGGCCAGCGGCGCCGCGCCGGGCGCCTGCAGGGCTTGGCCGGATGGTGCCAGCGTGGCTTGCGGCACCAGGTGCGGCGCACCCAGCCAGACCAGGTCGGGCAGGGCTGGCAAGGCTGTCGAGGCTGGCTGGCGCGGCACGGCCAGGCCCTCCTGCTGGAAGTACCACAGGGCCTGCCGGGGCGCGCAGCCGCCGCAGCGCCCGTCGCCGTAGCGGAACTGGCTGCCGTCGTACAGGCCGAGGCGTTCGCCGCCCTCGAGCGCAGCTTTTACGGGAGCGGGCTGCGCCGCTGCGGGCAATATGGAGGCAAACTGGAGCGCAAGCGCGCCGGCGGCCATGGCGTGGTGTGTGTGCATGGAGGCATTATGCAAGAATTTGCATAAAATGCATCAGCGCAACTAATGAGTGTCAACGATGGTTGATTTGCATCAACCGCTAAGCGTATTTAGCCGGCGAGGAAGCCGCGGCGCGGCGAGGAGGCGGTGGGTTGGCCGCTGGGACCGTAGAAATTGCCTTGGGCCTGGGGACGCAGCGCTTGCAGCGCGCCTTGCGTGTGGCTCAGGTGTTTGCTGATGAGGGTGCCGTTCAGGCGGTTCAGTTCTTTGGCTTCGCGGGTCAGTTCCAGCACCTGCTGCCAGAGCGGGGCGGCGGTGGCGTCGCCGCTGGCGGCCAGCCAGGCTTCCATGCCCGCTTCTTCGGCCTTGTGGCCTGCCGCGCCGAGCGCGCTGTGGCGCTGGCTGGCCAGCACGGCCATGTCGTTGACCAGCGCGGCTTTGCGCGGCGTCAGTTCCGTCAAACCGTCTATGTCCGCCGCCACCAGTTGCTGCTGTTCCTGCTTGAGCACCGCCAGCAGGGCGGTGATGACGCGCTGTTCTTCGCGCAAGCTGCTCAGGGGCGTGAGTGCAGGAGAAACCGCGGGTGCGACGGATTGCATGATTTACCTATCTTTTACGTGAGTGCAGCAGATCCTTGACTGTTTCCAGCAAGCCATCGGCCACTTTTTCCGAGTTGACTTGGAATTGCCCATCGGCAATTGCAAGCTTGATGCGTTCCACTTTTTTCGTATCGAACACCGCGCTGCTGCCGCTGGCGCTGCTGGCGGCCATGGCCTGGCCTTGCGCCGACAGCTTGACGCTGTCGGTCGCCACAGGGGCCGTGCTGGCCTTGTCGGCGCCGCGCGCGGTGGTGGTAGTCGCAGGCGAGGCCGGCAGGCCAGGCGTGCTCTTGACTGAGTCGTTAATTTTCACAGCAATATCCTCGTCTGGTTGGGGTGTAAAAACCCCGGGATCTGAGTTATTAACGGCGCCGTGAACATAAACTTTAGCGTTTTTAGAACGCCACCTCCACCAGTCCCCCCGCTTTGGCGATGCCGCTCACTTGCTGGCCGCTCGCGGTCCGCACCTGCACCAGCTGCCCTTCCGAGGCGGCCGCGACGGCGCGCGCCTCGGCCGAGACGCGGAAGCCGGCCCCGCCCGACACCACCCGCACCAGCTGCCCGGCCACCATCACCGGCTTGCTGCGCAGGGTGTCGAGCCGCATCGGCGTGCCGGCCGCCAGCGAGGCGTTGCTGCTGCGGCCGACGATCTGGCTGATGTCGGTGGCTATGCCGGCCGGCAAGGTTGTCAAATCACCCTTGACCAGCACCAGCTGGCCCGCTTCGATGGCCTGGCCTTGCGCCAGCGGCACGGCGCTGGCCACGTATTCGGCCTGCACCGCCACATTGGCTTGAATATACACCGTCCATGCGGAAGGGGCCGCACAGCGCACGCCCACCGTGGTCTTGCCCCAGGCGCGCGCGCCGGGCATGAAGAAGGGCTGCAGCTGGGGGCAGGGCGCCAGCGCCATGCGCTGGTCGACCGGGCCGACCGTGACGGTCACCGCGCCCGGCAGGCCGGCGGTCTGGGTTTGCAGGAACTGCTCCACGCTCAGGCGCAGCGCGCCCAGGTCCTGGCGCGCCGCGGCCGGCGGCTGGGCCAGGGCGGCGGCGGAATTGATCAGTAGCAGGGCGGCGGTCAGTGTGCGTTTCATAGTGGGCTTTCCTTGAATGTGGCCATGATAGTCCCGGCGCGCGATCCCGAAGCGGTGAATAAGCGCCCAAATCCGGGGCTAATCCCGCGATCGGATGGACCATCCCATCCGTATCATCGAAGCTGTCACCAATAGAAAGCAGGCGGGAGATTGCGATGTTAGGGAAACTGGACGAATTCATGCGCTTCAACGAGACGGCACTGAGCCTGCGCTCTCAGCGCCAGACCGTGCTGGCGTCTAACATCGCCAATGCGGACACGCCGAACTACAAGGCCAAGGACATCGACTTCACCGCCGCGCTGAGCACGGCGATGGCGGGCGCGGCCCAGCCTTTGAAGACCACGGCGCCCAAGCATTTCCCCGTCCCCCAGCAAAGCGCCGGCACGCTGGCCGACGGCACGCCGCTGCAATACCGCGGCATCGTGCAGGGCGCGGTGGACGGCAATACGGTGGATATGGATGTGGAACGCAACCAGTTCGCCGACAACGCGCTGCGCTACGAGGCCGGCATTACGCTGATCAATTCCCAGATCAAGGGGCTGATGGCGGCCATACAGGGAGGTCAATAATCATGTCGCTGTTTAGTATATTCAATGTTTCCGGTTCAGCCATGAGCGCCCAGGCGCAGCGCCTGAACGTCGTGGCCAGCAACCTGGCCAATGCCGACAGCGCCACCAGCGCGAGCGGCGAGGCCTACCGCGCCAAGCAGGTGGTGTTCGAGGCGCAGCCGGCCGCCAATGGCGGCGCGTCCACCGGGGTCAAGGTGCAGCGCGTGATCGAGGACCCGTCGCCGCTCAAGCAGGTGTACGACCCCAAGCATCCGATGGCCGACGACAAGGGCTATGTCAGCATGCCGAACGTGAACGTGGTGGACGAAATGGTCAATATGCTGTCGGCCTCGCGCTCCTACCAGACCAACGTGGAAACCATGAACGCGGCCAAGACCTTGCTGCTGAAAACCCTCACCATCGGCCAGTAAGCCGCAACCTTAGAAAGATAAGCCATGACCACTGTGTCCACCAACGCGCCGGTGTCCGATACGCTGCTGAACGCCGTCAACCCGAAGAAGCAGACCGCCACCGATGGCGTGCAGGCCGATACCGATAAATTCATGACGCTGCTGGTCACCCAGCTGAAGAACCAGGATCCGATGAATCCGCTGGACAATGCGCAGCTCACCAGCCAGCTGGCGCAGCTGTCCACCGTCACCGGCGTGAACAAGCTGAACACCACGCTGGAGTCGCTCAAGTCCAGCTACCAGTCGTCGGAGAACGTGCAGGCGGCCGGCATGATCAACCATGGCGTGCTGTCGGCCGGCAAGAACATCGGCCTGAGCGAGGGCAAGGCCATCCTGGGCATCGACCTGGCCACGCCGGCCGACACCGTCGATATCGTCATCAAGACCGCCGCCGGCAAGGAAGTGGCGTCCATCCAGATGAAGGACCAGCCGGCCGGCACCCAGCCCATCACCTGGGACGGCAAGCTGGAGGACGGCACCACGCTGCCCAATGGTAACTACGTGTTCAGCGTGGAGGCGCGCGCCGGCGGCGTGGTGCTGAAGGACGCGACCGCGCTGCAGTTCGGCGTGGTGGCCAGCGTGTCCACCGGCGCCGGCGGCGTGAAGCTGAACGTGCCCACGGCCGGGCAGCTGACCATGGCCGACATCAAACAAATTCTGTAACCCACCTTACTGCATAGGGGAAATCATGTTCCAACAAGGACTCAGCGGCCTGAACGCCGCTTCCAAATCTCTGGACGTTATCGGCAACAATATCGCCAACGCCAGTACCGTGGGTTTCAAGGGCTCGCAAGCGCAGTTCGCCGACCTGTACGCCAATTCGCTGAACGGCGTGAGCGGCAACAACGCCGGTATCGGCGTGTCGGTCTCGCGCCTGGCGCAGCAGTTCACGCAGGGCAATATCGAAACCTCGAACAACCCGCTGGACATCTCGATCAACGGCGGCGGCTTCTTCCGCACCACCACCCCCAGCGGCGGCGTGCAGTACAGCCGCAACGGCCAGTTCCAGCTCGATAAAAGCGGCACCATCATCAACGCGCAGGGCAACGCCATCACCGGCTACCCGGCCACCAGCGACGGCGTAATCCTGCAGGGCGCGCCGGAGCCGATCCAGATCGACACGGCCGACCTGGTGCCGGTGGCCACCACCACGGCCAATTACGAGCTGAACCTTGATTCCCGCAGCAAGGTGCCGGAAAAAATTCCGTTCAACGCCAAGGACCCGCTGACCTACAACAAGCAGACCGTGCTGGACGTGTACGACACGCTGGGCAATCCGCACGTGCTGTCGACCTATTACGTAAAGACCGACGCCAATACCTGGGATGTGTATGTTGCCAGCGACGGCCTGGAAATGAATGCCGCCACGGTAGCCGCCGCCGCCGCGACCGATCCTGGCGCCATTGCCGCGCGGGCAGCCTACCAAGCGGCGGTGCAAGGCGGCGACCAGCCCACCATCGCCCAGGCTGCGATCGACTACGCCGACGCGGCCGGTGCGGCCATGCAGGCTGTGCTGGACGCCATCCCCGGCGTGACGCCTGAACAAAGCGCTGCGCTGGCGGCCCTGTATGGCGGCGCCGGCAACCCGGCCAACGTGGGCGCCATCGTCGGCACCAATCCGGACGCCATCAATCTGGCGCTGTCGAAGGCTATCTCCGCGCCGCCAAGCAAAGCCGCCACGCTGATCTTCGATCAAAAGGGTTCGCTGAGCACGACTGCGATGGCCAACCTGGTGCCGCCGCAGACCATGCCGTTTACGCTCACGCTGCCTATCTTCCCGAACACCGGCTCGGTCGCGCCGCTGACCATCAGCACCGGCTTCACCGGCACCACGCAGTACGGCACCGCCACCAGTGAAAAAGCGTCCACGCAGAACGGCTATTCGTCCGGCCACCTGGAGCGTTTCGCGGCCGGGGCGGACGGTGTGATCCTGGGCCAGTACAGCAACGGCAAATCGCGTCCGCTGGGCCAGATCGTGCTGGTGAACTTCGCCAACAACG
The DNA here is from genome assembly GCF_020865585.1 of Pseudoduganella aquatica. Classification (NCBI taxonomy): domain Bacteria; kingdom Pseudomonadati; phylum Pseudomonadota; class Betaproteobacteria; order Burkholderiales; family Oxalobacteraceae; genus Pseudoduganella; species Pseudoduganella aquatica. Next base: position 5,618,696 of record NZ_CP086370.1, on the reverse strand, counting down.
ACGGCCTGACGCCTCTGGGCAACAACGCGTGGGCCGAGAGCTCGACCTCGGGCACGCCGCAGGTGGGTGTGCCGGGCACCGGCGCCAACGGCCAGCTGCGTTCCTCGTCGGTCGAAACCTCGAACGTGGACCTGACGGCCGAGCTGGTGAACATGATCACGGCGCAGCGCGTCTACCAGGCCAACTCGCAGACCATCAAGACCCAGGACCAGGTGCTGCAGACGCTGGTCAACCTGCGTTAATCGAACGCCTAGCAAGAGAAGGAAAGGCAGCAATGGACCGTCTCGTCTACACCGCCATGACCGGCGCCAGGCATATCCTGGAGCAGCAGGCCACCACGTCGAACAACCTGGCCAACGCCACCACCACCGGCTTCCGCGCCCAGCTCGATTCTTTCCGGGCCGTGCCGGTGCAGTCGGAGGGGCTGCCGACGCGCACCTTCGTGGTCGACTCCACGGTGGGGGCGGACTTCCGCGCCGGTCCCATCCAGACCACCGGCCGCAGCCTGGACGTGGCGCTGCGCGGCGAGGGCTGGATGGCGGTGCAGTCGTCCGACGGCTCCGAGGCGTACACGCGCAACGGCAGCCTGAAGGTGAGCGAGAACGGCCTGCTGCAAACCACCAGCGGCCAGACGCTGGTGGGCGAGAACGGTCCCATCGCCATCCCGCCGCAAAGCGAGGTGGCGGTGGCGGCCGACGGCACCGTCAGCGTGATCGATACGAGCCAGACCAAGCCGGGGCCGGCCAATGTGCTGGGCCGCATCAAGCTGGTCAATCCGGACACCAGGGGCCTGGAGCGCGGCACGGACGGCTTGTTCCGCCAGAAGAGCGGCCTGCCGGCCGATCCGGACGTCAATGTGCGCCTGGTGGACGGCGCGCTCGAGGGCAGCAACGTCAATCCGGTGGACGCCATGGTCAACATGATTTCGCTGGGCCGGCAGTTCGAGACGCAAATGAGCTTGCTGAAGAATGCCGAGAATAACGCCGCGAAAGCCACCCAGATCCTCGCTTTGACTTAATGCCCGACCCTGCATAATGGTGACGTGGAAAAAGCTCCGGCTGCCACGACCATTACGGGAGAAAGCAAATGATACGATCGCTGTGGATAGCCAAGACTGGCATGGAAGCGCAGCAGACGCAGATGGACACGGTTGCCAACAACCTGGCCAACGTCAGCACCAACGGATTCAAGAAGTCGCGCGCCGTGTTCGAGGACTTGCTGTACCAGAATGTGCGCCAGCCCGGCGCCCAGTCGTCGCAGCAGACGCAGCTGCCATCGGGCATGCAGGTGGGCACCGGCGTGCGCCCGGTCGCCATCGAGCGCATCCACACCCAGGGCAACCCCCAGGCCACCGGCAACGATAAAGACCTGATGGTCAACGGCAACGGCTTCTTCAATGTGCTGCTGCCCGACGGCACCACCGGCTACACCCGCGACGGCTCCTTCCAGCGCGACAGCAACGGCCAGATGGTGACCTCCAGCGGCTTCGTGCTGCAGCCCGCCATCACCATCCCCATCAACGCCAACAGCATCACCGTGGGCCGCGACGGCACCGTGTCCGTGACCCTGCCGGGCCAGACCGCCGCGCAGCAGATCGGCAGCATCCAGCTGTCCACCTTCATCAATCCCACCGGCCTGGAGTCCAAGGGCGAGAACCTGTACGTGGAAACCGGCGCTTCCGGCGCGGCGCAGAACAACACGCCCGGCACCAACGGCACCGGCGTCATCCTGCAGGGCTATGTGGAAACCTCGAACGTCAACGTGGTCGAGGAAATGGTCAACATGATACAGACCCAGCGCGCCTACGAAATCAACAGCAAGGCCATCACCACTTCGGACCAGATGCTGGCCAAGCTGTCGCAGCTGTAAGCAAGGAGCACCGCCATGAAACTGATCACTCCCGTCACCGCCATGCTGGCGCTGAGCCTGCCCCTGGCCGGCTGCGGCACCGCGCCGACCTCCATCGTGCAGGGCGCCACCACCGCGCGTCCGCTGACGCAGGCGCAGATGGCCGCGCCGACCAGCGGCGCCATCTTCCAGGTGCAGAACTACCGTCCGCATTTCGAGGACCGCCGCGCGCGCCTGGTGGGCGACGTGATCAACATCGTCATCACCGAGAAGACCTCGGCCGTGAAGAGCGGCGCCAGCGCGGGCGGCAAGTCGGGCAGCGTCAACTTCAAGGCGCCGGGCCAGCTGGCCGGCACCTTCGGCAGCCAGATCACCACCAGCGCCGACAACAAATTCGCCGACAACGCCAGCCAGAGCGCCAGCAACACCTTCACCGGCACCATGGGCGCCACCGTGGTCGAGGTGCTGCCCAACGGTAACCTGATCGTGGCCGGCGAGAAGCAGATCGCGCTGGACAAGGGCGTGGAATACATCCGCTTCTCCGGCATGATCAATCCGGACACCATAGGCACCGGCAACACCGTGGCCTCGACCGCCGTGGCCGACGCGCGCGTGGAATACCGCACCAGCGCCAAGATCGACCGCGCCGAAGTGAATTCCATGGCGGCGCGCTTCTTCCTCAGCGTACTGCCATTCTGATGATGAAAACTCCAAGCAAACTCCTCGCCGCCGCCGCGGCCGCCCTGTGCCTGCTGGCCCAGCCTGTACAGGCCGAGCGCCTGAAAGACCTGGCCAGCGTGGCCGGCGTGCGCCAGAATCAGCTGATGGGCTACGGCCTGGTGATCGGCCTGGACGGCACCGGCGACCAGACCACCCAGACCCCGTTCACGGTGCAGACCGTGATGTCCATGCTGCAGCAGATGGGCATCACCCTGCCGGCCGCCAACACCCTGCAGCTGAAGAACGTGGCGGCCGTCATGGTCACCACCTCGCTGCCGGCCTTCGCCCAGCCGGGCCAGCTGATGGACGTGACCGTCTCGTCCATGGGCAATGCGAAAAGCCTGCGCGGCGGCACCTTGCTGATGACGCCGCTCAAAGGCGCGGACGGCCAGGTGTACGGCATGGCGCAGGGCAATGTGCTGGTGGGCGGCGTGGGCGCGCAGTCGGGCGGCACCTCGGTGGTGGTGAACCACCTGAGCGTGGGCCGCATTTCCGGCGGCGCCACGGTCGAGCGCGCGGTGGCCAACTCGCTGGGCGAGGGCAACCAGATCAAGCTGGAACTGAACACCACCGACTTTTCCACCGCCAGCCGGGTGGTGGAGGCGATCAACGACAAATTCGGCGCCGGCATCGCCTACGCGCTGGACGGCCGCGTGATCCGCGTGCAAGCGCCTTCCAGCAGCGACCAGCGCGTGTCCTTTATCGGCACGCTGGAGAACCTGCAGGTGAACCCGGCCCAGATGGCCGCCAAGGTGATCATGAACGCGCGCACCGGCTCGGTGGTGATGAACCAGGCGGTGGCGCTGGAAACCTGCGCCATCTCGCACGGCAACCTGACGGTGTCGGTCTCCACCGACGCGCAGGTGAGCCAGCCCGGCCCGCTGTCCGGCGGCCAGACCGTGGTCACGCAGAACGCCAATATCGACATCAAGAAGGACGGCGGCAAGGTCATGCTGGTCAAGGGCGGCGCCCAGCTGGCCGACGTGGTCAAGGCGCTCAACGCCATCGGCGCCACGCCGCAGGATTTGCTGGCGATACTGCAAGCGATGAAGGCCGCCGGTTCGCTGCGCGCCGAGCTCGAGATCATTTGAGGAGGCCGCCATGATACGTCAAGCCTCCAGCACCGCCGGCAGCAGCGCCAACGACCTGAGCGCCACCCTGGCCGCCGACGTCAAGGGCGCGGCCGCGCTGCGCAAGGGCGCCAACGCCGGCTCGCCGGACGCGCTGAAAGGCGCCGCCACCCAGTTCGAGGCCATGTTCATCAACATGATGATGAAAAGCATGCGCGAGGCTTCGCCGGGCGAAGGCATGCTGGACAATCAGCAGACCAAGATGTTCACCTCCATGCTGGACCAGCAGACCAGCCAGAACCTGGCCAAGAAGGGCGTGGGCCTGTCCGACGTGCTGGTGCGGCAATTGTCCAAGCAGAACGAGCAGGCGCTGGCGCTGGGCGGCGAGACCGCCCCGTCGGATGCGTCCGGCATTCCCAACACCGGCAGCCTGGCCAGCGCGGCCGTGGCGGCCAGGCTGCAGCGCGCCATCGAGGCGGCGGGCGGCGCGGCGGCCTCGGCCAAGGCCGGCGCCCAGGCCGACGTGCCGGGCGGCAGCGCCGCCGCCATGGACAGCGGCAAGGGCTCGCAGGCGGCCCATGTGCGCGCCTTCCAGAGCAAGCTGGGCAGCCACGCGGACGAGGCCAGCAAGGCCACCGGCATCCCGGCCAAGTTCATGCTGGGCCAGGCGGCGCTGGAAAGCGGCTGGGGCAAGCGCGAGATCAAGGGCCGCGATGGCAGCAACAGCAACAATCTGTTCGGCATCAAGGCCGGCCCGGGCTGGAAGGGCAAGACGGTCGAGGCCGTCACCACGGAGTTCGTCAACGGCAAGCCGCAGCAGAAGGTGGAGCGCTTCCGCGCCTACGACAGCTATGCCGACAGTTTCAAGGATTATGCAAAGTTGCTGACCGACAACCCTCGCTACGAGAAAGTCCTGGCCAGCGCCGGCGACGCCAGCAAGTTCGCGCACGGCCTGCAAAAAGCCGGCTACGCCACCGATCCGCAGTACGCCAGCAAGCTCACGCGCATCATCCAGCAGTCGCTGGCGTAACCATGTTTAACGCGGACGGGCACACTGTTGCCCGTGTGCATTTCAAGTTTTGGCAGCCGCTGCCGTAGACTACGTATATACAGAAAGTAAACACACCATGTCCAGTCTTCTCAGCATAGGCAAAAGCGGCTTGCTGGCGGCCCAGGTAGGCCTGTCCACCACGGGGCACAATATCGCCAACGCCAACGTGCCGGGATACAGCCGCCAGACCCTCGTGCAGTCGAATATGCAGCCGGAGGCCAGCGGCGGCTTCTTTGTCGGCACCGGCACCGAAGTGACCCAGATCAAGCGCCAGTACGACGACTTCCTGACCAAGCAGCTGCTGGGCGCGGAAGCCAACGAGGCCAGCCTGGACGGCTTCTACGCCCAGATCAGCCAGATCGACAACCTGCTGGCCGACAGCACCTCCGGCCTGTCGCCGGCGCTGCAGGACTTCTTCAAGGGCGTGCAGGACGCCAGCTCGAACTCGGCCACCGACGCCTCGCGCAGCGCCATGCTGTCGACCGCCAACACGCTGGCGGCCCGCTTCCAGGGCCTGAGCGACCGCCTGACCGAGATCGGCGACGGGGTCAACAGCGAGATCACGTCCACCGTGACGCAGATTAATTCCTATGCCGAGCAGATCGGCAAGCTGAACAACGATATCGCCGGCCTGACGGTGGACCCGTCGCGCGCGCCGAACGATTTGCTGGACCAGCGCGACCAGCTGATCAGCGAGCTGAACAAGCTGGTCAAGGTCACCGTGACCCAGGGCGACGCGCACTCGCTGACGGTGTCCATCGGCACCGGCCAGCCGCTGGTGATCAGCAACCGCAATTTCGCGCTGGCCACCACGCCTTCGCTGACCGACCCCACCCGCATGACCATCGGTTACCAGACCAATAACGAGATCTCGCCGCTGCCGGAATCGGCGCTGACGGGCGGTGCGCTGGGCGGCCTGCTGGAGTTCCGCAGCGGCTCGCTGGACCGCGCGCGCAACGAGCTGGGCCAGGTGGCGGCCGGCCTCGCGGCCAGCTTCAACGCCCAGCACCAGCTGGGCCAGGACCGCAACGGCGCGCTGGGCGGCAATTTCTTCTCCGACATCAACGCCTATATCGGCGTGGATTCGCGCAACAGCCCGGTCAGCACGGCGGTGGTGACCGGTGTGGTGAAGGACGCCAGCGCGCTCACCACCAGCGACTACGACCTCAACTTCGACGGCACCAACTACGTGCTCAAGCGCGCCTCGGACGGCCAATCCACCGTGCTGACCTATCCGCAGACCACCGGCCCGCAAATCGTGGACGGGGTGGAATACACGCTCAGCGGCACGCCGGCGACGGGCGACCATTTCGCCGTGCGCCCGACTTATATGGCGGCCTCCGAGTTCAAGGTGTCGCTGACCGACGTCGGCAAGATCGCGCTGGCCGCGCCCATCGTCACCAACGCGCCGCTGAGCAACACCGGCAACGGCAAGATCACGCCCGGCACGGTGGACAGCAACTACCTGACGGCGGGCAATGCGCTGGCCGCGCCCGTCACGCTGAGCTATGACGCGCTGACCGGCTCGCTGAGCGGCTTCCCCGCCGCCCAGGATGTGGTGGTGACGGCCAACGGCGTGAGCACCACCTATCCGGCCGGCACACCGTCGATACCGTACACGGACGGCGCCTCGATCAGCTTTGGCGGCGTGAACATTTCCATCAGCGGCACCCCGGGCGACACCGACAGCTTCACCGTCGGCCCCAACACCGGCGGCACGCGCGACAACCGCAACGGCGCGCTGCTGGGCGACCTGCAGGCCAAGAACATCCTGAACGGCGGCAAGACCACCTACCAGAGCGCGTATGCGTCCATGGTCAACTTCGTCGGCAACAAGACGCGCGAAGTGCAGATCGGCGCCGACGCGGCCACGGCGGCGGTCAAGCAGGCCAGCAACGCCCAGCAGAGCGTATCGGGCGTCAACCTGGACGAGGAGGCGGCCAATCTGCTGCGCTACCAGCAGGCCTACCAGGCCTCCGGCAAGGTGATGCAGATCGCCAGCACGCTGTTCGACGTGCTGATCTCGCTGGGCCGGTAACTCATACGCTTAGCAGCAAGCAAGGAAAAGCATCATGACCATGCGCATCAGTTCCAAGACCATTTATGACAACGGCGTGGGCCAGCTCGGCACGCTGCAGACCTCGCTGGCCAAGACCCAGCAGCAGCTGGCCACAGGCCGCCGCGTGCTGACCCCAGCCGACGATCCCATCGCCTCGGCGCGCGCGCTGGAGGTGACGCAGTCGCAGTCGATCAACACGCAGCTGGCCACCAACCGCTCGAACGCGCGCTCCTCGCTGTCGCAGGAGGAGGTGGCGCTGGCCTCGGCCACGTCGCTGCTCCAGGACATCAAGACCCTGACGGTGAACGCCGGCAACGGCTCGATGACGAATAAGGACCGCGAATCGCTGGCGGTGGAGCTGGAGGGCCGGCTGCAGGATTTGCTGGGCATCGCCAACACGGCCGACGGTTCGGGCGGCTACATCTTCTCCGGCTTCAAGGACAGCATTCCGTTTTCGCTCAACGCCACCGGCGCCACCTACCAGGGCGACCAGGGCGAGCGCACCCTGCAAGTGGGATCCTCGCGCAAAATCAGCGTCAGCGATTCGGGTTCGGCCATTTTCGAGAACAACGCCACCGGCAACGGCAGCTTCAAGACCGGCGTGGACCCGGCCAACTACGGCCGCGGCGGCACCGGCATTATCTCGCCCGGCGCCGTGACCGACACCAGCGCGCTGACCGACCACCAGTACGCCATCAATTTCTCGGTGATACCGGCCACCCCGGGCGTGCCCAAGGTGACCACCTACACGGTGACGGACCTGACCCTGAACCAGCCGGTGCCGCCCAACCCGGTGCCGCCCGATCCCATTCCCTACACCAGCGGCCAGAGCATCAGCTTTGACGGCCTGCAGTTCGAGATCAAGGGCGATCCGGCCGATCTGGACACTTTCACCGTGGACCCGAGCAACAAGAAGTCCGTGTTCGAGACCATGCGCGACCTGCTGACGGCGCTGCGCCAGGACGGCGAGGGCGCGGCCGGACAGGCCAGGCTGACCAATGCCTTGAACCAGGTCAATTCGAATATCGACAACGCCTCGGACAACCTGCTGGCGGTGCGCGCCTCCGTGGGCGCGCGCATGAAGGAGCTGGATTACCTGGACAGCTCGGGCGAGGACTTGAATATCCAGTACGCCAGCACGCTGTCCAATCTGACCGAGGTGGACACCATCAAGGCCATTTCCCAGTTCACCCAGCAGCAGATCAACCTGGAGGCGGCGCAGAAGTCGTATAAAACGCTGACGGGTTTGTCACTGTTCAATTACATCGGTTAAGTCGGCGGCGGCGCTGGCGGGTTACGCGGGCTTTGCCCGCTAACCCGCCCTACGTTGGTACGCTGTCCCATGTGCGATTGCGGGCGAACGGTGTGCAATCGCATTGTAAAAAAAAGGGGCGCTGTTTTCAGCGCCCCTTTTGCGTTTCCGGCCTTTATTTGTCGGCCAGGATGCCTTGCACCGGCGGCTGGCGTTTCCAGTTGCTGTGCAGTTCGGAACCGGCGCCGGAGACCGGCGACAGATTGCCGAAGTGCTGCAGCTGGCGCGCCAGCTCGTCCACGCCGGCCGCCAGCGTGCCGCTGGCCGGCGGCGCGGAGACGCCGGCGCCGTCCGGCGCCTGCCAGGACAAGGCGTTCTTGCCGTCCGCTTCCGCCGCCTGGTTGTAGCCCGACAGCGCCTTGGTCAGCGCCGTCACCTGGTCGCGCAGGGTGTCCGGCGCGGCCGGGCTCGCCGCCGGCGCGGACGCCGCTGCTTTCGCGTCGTTGCGGTCGGTCAGATACCAGACGTCGGCCATGGCGCCGGTGCGGCCGTCGGTGGTCTGGAAGCTGCCGCTCAGGCCTATCCAGTTGCCCTGGTCCTTCTCGCTGGCCTTGGCCGCGCCGGTGTTCAGGCTGGCCACGCCGGCTTCGGCCAGGGTGCGCAATTCACCTTCCTGGCTGACGCCGTCTTTGTTGCCGTCGACCCACACGCGCAGCTGGCCGAAGGCGCTGTCGCGGCTGTCGACCACACCGTCGCCGTTGCTGTCCAGCGCCGCCAAGGCCTGGAAGCCGTCGGCGGCGCGGCTGCCGTCGGCCAGGCGGGTGCTGGTGCCGAACAGCTCGCTGCCGTCGTTGATGCGGCCGTCGTGGTTGCGGTCCAGGGCCAGCAGGGCGTCGCCCTTGGCGGCCCAGCCGGTCTGCACCGGCGCGCCGGTGGCAAACAGGTCGAACTGCACGCCGTCGGCCATGGCCACGGTGCTGATGCCGTTGCCGTCCAGGTCCAGCTGCAGCGGGCTGCCCAGCGGGGTAGCGTGGATCTGCTCGCTCGACATGCTGGCCAGCTGGGCGGCGCTGAGGCCGCCGGCTTGCGTGGCCGTGAAGGCGCCGAACTCGATCAGCGTCATATTCTGCAGCTGCAGCGTGGTCAGCGCCTGGATCTGCGCCACCTTCAGCGCGCGGATCTGGCTGGTGTTGAGCGCGCTGATCTGCGGCACGCCCAGGCCGGCGATCTGCAGCGTGGTGAGCAGCGCGATCTGGCTGCTGCGCATCACTTGCAGGTCGTCGATTTCCATGGCGTTGAGCTGGGTGGCCGTCAGCGCGGCCAGCGCCTTCGAGCCCAGCGCGTTGATCTGGCTGCTGGTCAGCGCGGCCAGCTGCGCCGCGGTCAGGCCGTTGGCGAAGGCCACGCCCAAGGCGGCGATCTGGGTGGTCTTCAGCGTCAGGATCTGGTCCACGCCCAGGCTGCCCACCTGGGCCGAGTTGAAGCCGGCCACTTGCGCCGCCGTCAGCGGCGCCAGCGAACTGAAGGCGCTGACCTGGGCGGTGGTCAGCGCGCTGATCTGCGGCACGCTCAGGCCGGCGATGGTGCGCGTGCTCAGCGAGGCCAGCTGGTCGTTGCCGAGCGCGGCGATCTGCTGGGTTTTCAGGCCCGCCATCTGCGCCGAGCTCAGCACGGAGATGTCGTCCAGGTCGATGGCCCGCAGCTGCGCCGTGTTCAGCGCGCCGAGCTGGGTGGCCAGCAGCGAACGCACTTGCAGCGTGTTCAGGTTGGTGATCTGGGTCGGCGTCAGCAGGCTCAGCAGGCGCGTGTTCAGGCCGGCGATCTGGGTGCTGCGCAGCGTGTCGAGCTGGCCCGGGTCGAGCGCGGCCACCTGGGCCGACGTCAGCGCGTTGAGCTGCACCGTGGTCAGCGGCGCCAGCGTGGTCAGCGCGGTCAGCTGCGACGTGCTGAGCGCGGCCACCTGGGTCACTTTCAGGCTCATCAGCTGGCGCGAGTTGAGCACGCCGATCTGTTCATTGCTCATGCTGCCCACCAGTTCGGTGCGCAGGCCGGAGATCTGCATGGTCGTCATGCCGGCCAGGTCTTCCAGCTCGATGGCGCGCATCTGCGCCGTGTTCAGGCCGTTCAGCGCGGTGCTGGTCAGCGTGCGCACCTGGCCGGCGCTCAGCGAGGCCAGCTGCGCGGCCGTCAGCCACGACAGCTGCTGGCTGGTCAGCGCGGCGAACTGCGCCGTGCGTATGGTGGCCAGGTGGGCCTCGTCCAGCGAAGCGAGCTGGTTGCTCGACAGTGCGCCCATCTGCACCAGGCCGAAGCCTTCCAGGTTGGGCAGCGCCAGCAGCTGGCTGGTGCTCAGCGCGCGCATCTGCGCCGTGGTCAGCGCGGCCAGTTCGGCCGAGGTCAGCACCGTCATCTGGGCGTCGGTGAGCGCCTGGATCTGCCAGGTGCGCAGGCTGGCGAACTGGCGCGTGGTGAGCGCCTGCAGGTCGGCGTCTTCCAGCGCGCGCAGCTGGCTGCTGTTCAGGCCGCCCAGCGCGGCGGTGCTGATGGCGCGGATCTGGGCCGTGCTGAGCACCGGCAGCTGCAAGCTGGTCAGCCAGGAGATCTGCAGGCTGCCCAGCGCGGCCAGCTGCAGCGTGCCCAGCGAGGACAGCTTGGCGTCGTCCAGCGAGGACAGCTGCTGGCTCGACAGGCCGGCCAGCTGGCCCGGGCCGAAGCCCTGCAAGCCGGGCAGCAGGGCCAGCTGGGTGGTGGTCAGCGCCGCCAGCTGCACGCTGGTCAGGGCGTTGATTTCCACCGAGGTCAGGGCGGCCATTTCGTCCGGCGTGAAGGCGCGGATCTGCTCGGTGCGCAGATTGGCGAACTGGGCGCTGTTGAGGGCGGCCAGGTCGGCCGGGTCCAGGCCGGCGATCTGGCTGGTGTTCAGGGCGCGCAGCGCGGCGATGCTGAGGGCGCGCCATTGCGCCGTGCTCAGCGCTTGCAGCTGCGTCGTGCTCAGCACGGCGATCTGCGGCGTGGTGAGCGCGGCCACCTGGCTGGTTTTCAGCTGCCCCATCTGGGTTTCGTCGAGCGTGGCGATGCGCTGGGTCGGCAGCGCCGCCACTTGCAGCGGCGACAGCAGCGACAGCGCGTTGAGCTGGTTGAACTGCGACGAGTTCAGCGCGCCCAGCTGGACCGTGGTCAGCGAGGAGATCTGGGTGTCGCTCAGGCCGGCCAGCTGGTCGGCCGTCAGCGCGGCGATCTGGGCCGTGGTGAGGGCGCGGATCTGGTGGCTGCGCAGCGCGCCGATGTCCGGCACTTCCATGGCGGCGATCTGGTCGGTGCTCAGCGCGGCCAGTGAACGGGTGGCCAGCGCGCGCACTTGGGCGGTGGTCAGCGCCATCAGCTGCAGGCTGCTCAGCCCGGTGGCCTGCGCGCTGTTGAGCATGCCGATGCCGGCGGTCGACAGGAAGCTGATCTGCTCGCCGCTCAGGGCGCGCAGCTGGGCGGTGCTGAGACTGGCAACCTGGCCCGAGCGCAGCGCGCCCAGGTCGTCCAGCGCCATCAGCGCCATCTGGTCGGTGCTCAGCGCGGCCAGCTGGCGGGTGGCCATGGTGGCGTACTGGCGCGTGTCCAGGCCGTTGAGCTGGTCGGCGTTGAGCTGGCGTATCTGGGTGCTGGACAGGCCGGCCAGCTGCAGCGACGTCAAGGTGGCCAGGCGCTCGCCGCTCAGCGAACCGAGCTGGGACGAGGTCAGGGCGCGCAGCTGCACGCTGTTGAAGCCGCCCAGCGAGGCCAGCGCGGCCAGCTGGTTGGTGGTCAGCGCGCCGATCTGCGCGGTGCGCAGCAGCGACAGGCTGGTGCTGCTCAGGCGGGCGAACTGGTCCACGGTCAGGGCCGCCAGCTGGCTGCTGGACAGCACCGTCAGCTGGGTCGATTTCAGGCCGGGCATGTCGTCCACTTCGATCTGCGCGATCTGGCTGGTGCTCAGGCCGGAGATGGCGGTCGAATTGAAGCCGCCCACCTGGCGGCTGTCGAGCGCGACCAGCTGCGCCGTGGTGAGCGCGCCCAGCTGGATCGAATTGAAGGCGTACAGCTGGCGCGTGCTCAGCAGCTGGATATCTTCCAGCGCCAGCGCGGCGATGCGGCTGGTTCCCATGGCCGCGATCATGGTGGTGGTGTAGTCGCCGATATTGCCCAGCGAGGCCAGCTGGGCGTCCGACAGCGCGGCCAGCTGGCTAGGCAGCAGTGCCGCGATGGCGGAGCTGGTCAGCGCGTGCAGCTGCACGGTGTCGAGCGTCTTGAGCTGGGTGGTGCTCAGGCCGGCGATCTGCGCCGTGGTCATGACGCGCAGCGCATCGACCGTCAGCGCGGCCATCTGCGCGGTGCTCAGGCCGTCCATGGCCTTGAGGCTGAGGGCGCGGATCTGCGCGCTCGACAGCAGGGCCAGCTGGGCGCCGCTCAGGCCGCCGATCTGGGCGCTGCCCAGGCCGCCGAGCTGGCGCGTGCTCAGCGCCTGCAGGTCGGCGTCGACCAGGCCGTGCACCTGGTCGGAGCTGAGGTAGCCGATCTGGGCCGAGCTCAGGCCCTTCAGGCTGCTGAAGGCGTCGATCTGGGTGCTGTTGAGCGCAGCCAGCGCGACGCTGTTGATGGCGGCGATGCCTGCGCTGGTGAGGTAGGACAGCTGGTCCACGCTGAGCGAGCGCAGCGTGGCCGAGCTCAGGCCGGCGATCTGGCCAGTGGTCAGCAGGCCGATTTCCTCGGCCTCGACGGCGGCCAGCTGGTCCGAGCGCAGCGCGTTGAGCGCATTGCGCGACAGCACCCGCATCTGGGTGCTGGTCAGGGCCTGCACCTGGGCCGAACTGAAGAAACTGAGCTGGGTGGTGCTCAGCGCCATCACCTGGCCGGTGCGCAGCGCGGCGACCTGGCCCAGCGTGAGCGCCTTGATCTGGTCCGACGACAGGCCGGCGATCTGGTTGCTGTTCAGGCCGGCCAGCGTGCTCAGCGCGGCGAGCTGGTCCTGGTCCAGCGCGTTCAGTTGCGCGGTGGTCAGCGCGGCGATGGCCTGGGTGCTGAAGTTCTGCAGCTGGGTCACCGTCAGCGCCTGGATCTGGGCCGTGCTGAGGGCGCGGATCTGCTGCGTGAGCAGCACGGCGATGTCGGCTTCCTCGATGGCGGCGATCTGGTCGGTGCTGAGCGCGGCCAGGGTGGCGCTGCTCAGGCTGCGGATCTGCGCGCTGTCGAAGGCGATGATCTGGGTGCCGCTCAGGGCGCGGATCTGGCTGCTGGTCAGGCCGGCGATCTGGCTGGTCTTCAGCGTGGTGATCTTGTCGTCGGCCAGGTTGGCGATCTGGTCGGTGGTCAGCGCGCCGATCTGGCGGCTGGACAGCGGGGCCAGCGACAGCAGGCTGTCGAGCTTGTCCTGGCCCAGCGCGGCGATCTGCTGCGTGGACAGGGCGGCGATGGCGGTGGTGGCCAGCGCGCCGAACTGGGTGGAGGTGAGCGCGTTGATCTGGTCGGTGGCCAGCAGGTTGAGCTGGTTGGTGCGCAGCGCGTTCAGGTCCCGCACTTCGATGGCCTGCAGCTGGTCCGAGGTCAGCGCCGCCAGTTCATTGGCGGTCAGCGCGCGCACTTGCAGCGTGGTCAGCGCGATCACCTGGTTGCTGGTGAGCGCCTGGATCTGCGCCGAGGTCAGCGCGGCGATCTGGGCCGAGCTCAGGCGCTCCACCGTGGCGTCCGACAGCGAGGCGATCTGGTCGGTCGTCATGGCCGCGATGGCGGCCGTGCTGAAGGAGGCCAGCGTGCTCAGCGCGGCGAGCTGCTCGCTGCTCAGGGCCGCTTTCTGGGCCGGCGTGAGGGCGCTGATCTGGGCCGAGCTCAGGTTGAAAATCTGCGTGGTGGTGAGGGCGGCAATCTGCGCCGTCAGCATGCTTGACAGCTGGTTGCTGCGCAGCGCGGCGATGTCTTCCACTTCGATCGCGGCCACCTGGTCGCTGCTCAGCGCGCGCAGCGCCGTGCTGCTCAGGGCGCGGATCTGCAGGGTGGTCAGCGCGACCAGCTGGTCGCTGTTCAGCAGGGCGGCCTGGGCCGTCTGCAGGGCGGCAATCTGGCTGCTGCGCAGGCTGGCCAGGTCGGTCGTGTTCATGGCCAGGATGTGGTCGGAGCTCAGGCCGGCAATCTGGCGCGTGCTCAGCACGGCCAGCGAGGCGATGGCGTCGAGCTGGTCTGCGCTCAGCTGGTTGAGCTGGTCGACCGACAGCGCGGCGGCCGCGCCGGTGCTCAGGCCGAAGATCTGTTCGGTGGTCAGGCCCTGCAGCTGTTCGCTGGAGAAGGCTTGCAGCTGGCGCGAGGTCATCGCGGCGATGTCTTGCGCTTCGATCGCGCTCACCGCGTCCGAGGACAGGCCGGCCAGCGCGGCCGAGGTCAGCACGCGCACCTGGGCCGTGGTCAGCGCGACCAGCTGGTCGCTGGTGAAGGCCTGCAGCTGCGAGCTGTTGAGCGCACCCACCTGCGAGGTTTTCAGCGTGGCGATGCTGGCGCTGCTGAAGGCGGCGATCTGGTCGCTGGTGAGGGCGCGGAACTGCAGCGAGGTCAGCGCGGCCAGCGAGACCAGGGCGCCCAGCTGGTCGGTGCTCAGGGCGCCGATCTGCACCGAGGTCAGCGCCGCTTCGGCGGACGTGCTCAGCGCGGCGATCTGTTCGGTGGTCAGGGCGGCGATCTGGGCCGTGGTGAACTTGCTGATTTGCGTGCTCAGCAGGGCGCGGATGTCGCTGCTTTCTATCGCGGCCACCTGGTCGGTGGTGAGCGCCTGCAGGGCCGCGCTGTTCAGGCCCTGCACCTGGCGCGTGGTCAGCGCGATCAGCTGGTCGCTGCCCAGCGCCACCACCTGCTCGGCCTTGAGCGCGTTGAGCTGGCGGCTGTCGAGCGTGACGATGTTGCGCGTGCTCAGCGTGCTGATCTGGTCCGACGTCAGCGCCGCCAACTGGCGGGTCGACATGCCGGCCAGGGTGCTCAGCGCGTCGAGCTGGTCCGAGGTCAGCGCGCTGACCTGGTTGCTGCCCAGGGCGCCGATGGCCAGGCTGCTGAGCGCGCCGAACTGCGCCAGCGTGAGCGCGGCGATCTGCTCGCTGCCCATGCGGATGATCTGGTTGGTGCGCAGCGCGGCAATGTCGCGCGTTTCGATCTGGGTGATCTGGTCGGTGCTCAGCGCGGCCAGCACCGAGGTGGCCATGGCGCTGAACTGGGCCACGGTAAGCGCCACGATCTGGTCGGACGTGAGCGCGGCCACCTGCTCGCTGCTCAGGGCGCCCAGCTGCTGGCTGCCCAGGCTGGCGATGTCCTGGGTTTCCAGCGTGCCGATCTGGTCCGAGGTCAGCGCGCGGATCTGCACGGTGCTGAAGGGGACCAGGCCGTCCAGGCCGATCAGCTGGTCCGAACTGAGGGCGGCCACTTGCGCCGCGCTCAGGCCGCGCAGGTCGCCGGTGTCCATGGCGGCCAGCTGGGCGGTGCTGAGCGCCGCGATCTGGCTGGTGCTCAGGAAGCCCACCTGGCGCGAGCTCAGCGCGCGCACATCGCTGGTTTCCAGCGCGGCGATCTGGTCGGTGGTCAGGCGCGACAGCGTGGCGCTGTTCAGCGCGGCGGCCTGCAGGGTGCTGAGGGCGGCGATCTGGTCGCTGCTCAGCGCCTGCAGCTGGCTGGAGTTGAAGGTGGCCAGCTGGGCCGAGGTCAGGCCGGCGATGTCGTTGGTCTCGATCGCCATGATCTGGTCGGTGCCCAGCAGCTGCAGCGAGCCGGCCGGCAGGCTGTTGAACTGGGCGCTGGTCAGCGCCACGATCTGGTCGGTGGTCAGGGCCGGCACTTGCAGCGAGTTCAGCGCGCTCAGTTGGGCGCTGTTCATGCCGGCCAGGGCGGCCGTCACCAGGGTGCTGATCTGCAGCGTGTCCAGCGCGGCGATGGCGTTGCGGTTGATGGCGTTGAGCTGGCGGCTGTCGAAGGCGGCCAGCTGGTCGCTGGTCAGGCCGACGGCCTGGCGCGAACCGAGCGCGGCCAGCTGACTGGTGGCCAGCGCCTGGATGGCGTCGGTGCTCAGGGCGCCGAACTGGGCGGAATTCAGGGCGGCGATCTGCTGCGAACGCAGCGCGCGCACGTCTTCCGTTTCCATCACCAGCATCTGATTGGTGCTCAGCGCGGCCACCTGGCCGGTGCTCAGCACGGCGAACTGCTGGGACGTGAACTGGGTGATCTGGTCGGTGGTGAGGGCAGCCAGGTCTTCGGTTTCCAGCGCGGCGACCTGGTGCGTCAGCAAATGGCTGAGCTGGTCGCTCGACAGGACCTGCATCTGTTCCGTCGTCAGTTCCCGGATCTCGGCCGTTGTGAATTGGGCGAGCTGCTCCGTGGTGAACGAAGCGATCTGGTCGGTACTGAAGGTTGGGACGAGGGAACTCATAGGTATTTTCTCCTGGACGGCTCAACCATGATACACCAGGACTTGCCCTAGGGAAATCAATTGATTGTAACCGTTGCCTAATTCTTGAGCGGTGTTTGCGGCGGCGCAACACGCGGAATGGCGCCCGGCGCCAGCCGCTGCGGAGGCGGCGCCGGGGGCGGAATGTCGCGCGCCGCCCAGCTGCGCGGGAACTGCCGCGCGCTCTCTATGCCTTGCAGGAACAGCTTCTGCAGCGGGGTCGCCATATAGGGCAGCGTCATGGCCAGCACCAGGAAACCGATGCCCAGCGTAATCGGAAAACCGATGCCGAACAGGTTCAGCTGGGGCGCCGCCCGGGTCAGTATGCCTAATGCAATGTTGGTAATTAGCAACGCGGCAACTATGGGCAGCGCCAGCTGCATGCCGGCGCTGAAAATCCGGGCGCCCCAGTCCGCCATATGCTTGAAACCGCCGCCGCTGACCGGGATGCCGGAGATGGGCAGGGTCTGGAAGCTTTCGGCCAGCGCAGAGAGCAGCACCAGGTGGCCGTTGACGGACAAGAATGCCAAAGTGGCAACCAGGGCCAGGAACTGGCTGATGGCCGACGAGCGGCCCTGGGTGTTGGGGTCGAAGAAGGTAGCGAAGCCCAGGCCCATGGTCAGGCTGCTGATCTCGCCAGCCATCTCGATGGCGGCGAACACGATGCGCAGCGTGAAGCCCATGGCCGCGCCGACCAGCAGTTCCTGCACCACGATCAGCAGCCCGGCGTAGGACATGGGGTCGGCAGCAGGCAGCGCCGGCACGGTCGGGGCGATAATCATGGCCAGCATCACGCCCAGCGCCACCTTGACGGTGGTGGGCACGCTGCGGTTGCCGAACACGGGCGCAGCGGAGATCAGGCCGAGTATCCGCGTGAGCGGCCACAGCAGAGAGGCGATCCATGTATTGATATCGGCACTCGAGAGCGTAATCATGAGCCCGCCGCCGTGCTATTTTTTTGCAGCACTAATTCACCAGGCCGGGAATGCCGGTAAACACGCTGCGCATATAGTCCAGCATGACCGACAGCATCCACGGCCCGGCCACCACCAGGGCCACGAAGATGCCCACCAGCTTGGGTATGAAGGACAGCGTGGCCTCGTTGATCTGGGTGGCGGCCTGGAAGATGGACACCACCAGGCCGATCACCAGCGCCACCAGCAGCATGGGGGCGGCGACCATCAGCGTCACCTCCATGGCGACGCGGCCCATCGTCATGACGCTTTCGGGTGTCATGGGCGCTCCTTATCAGTAAAAACTCTGGGCCAGCGAGCCGATCAGCAGCTGCCAGCCGTCCACCAGCACGAACAGCATCAGCTTGAAGGGCAGGGAGATGACGGCGGGCGACATCATCATCATCCCCATCGACATCAGCACCGAAGCCACCACCATGTCGATGATGAGGAAGGGGATGAAGATGGCAAAGCCGATCTGGAAGGCGGTTTTCAGCTCGCTGGTGACGAAGGCGGGAATCAGCACGCGCAGCGGCACGTCCTCCGGCCCCTGCAGCGCGGGCGTGCGCGAGAGCTTGACGAACAGGGCCAGGTCGGCCTGCCGGGTTTGCTTGAGCATAAAGGACTTGAGCGGGGCCGAGCCCTTTTCCAGCGCCTGCTGCATGGTGATCTTGCTTTCCTGCAGCGGCAGATAGGCTTCGCTGTAGATCTTGTCGAACACCGGGCCCATGACGAACAGGGTCAGGAACAGGGCCAGGCCCACCATCACCTGGTTGGGCGGCGCCGACTGGGTGCCCATGGCCTGGCGCAGCAGCGACAGCACAATGATGATGCGGGTGAAGCCGGTCATCATCAGCAGCGCGGCCGGGATGAAGGTCAGCGCCGTCATCAGGATCAGCGTCTGCAGCGACAGCCCGTAGTTGGTGCCGCCGCCGCCGGCCGGGGTGCTGGTGAAGGCGGGGATGGTCGGGTCGGCGCCGGCCAGCAGCGGCACGGCCGCCAGGCCCGCCGCGAGCAGGCACTTCAGGATGGCGGTCTTGCCTTGCTTATTTGCCATTACGTTTTTCTATAGTCTGTTTGAACCACTCGGCAAAGTTGGCGCCGGGCAGGGCGGCGCCCGCCTGCGCGTCCAGGCCGGCCGCGCCTTCCTGGCGCGGCAGCGTGGCCAGCGCGTTCATGCGGCCGGGCGAGGCGCCCACGACGATCCATTGTTCGCCCACTTCCACCACCAGGATGCGCTCGCGCGCACCCACGCTCAGCGCGCCCACCAGCTTGACGTTGGCGCCGCCGGTGATGGTTTTCGGGCCGAAGCGCTTGAGTAGCCAGGCCAGGCCGACCAGCAGGCCCAGCACCAGGATCAGCGAGAAGATGGTGGTCAGCAGGCTGCCGGTGGCGGTGGGGGCCAGCGCCGGGTCGATGGCGGGGGCCGGGGCGGCGGCAGGGGCAGGGCGGGCGCCGGCCAGTGCGGCCTGCTGTTCCGGCGTGGCGGCCGGGGCCGGGGCGACGGAGGCCTCGGGAGCGGCGGCAGGAACTGGAGCAGAGGCGGCCGGAGCGGCGGCTGGGGCGGCCGCCACGGGCGGGCTGGCCGAAGAAATCGAACCGGAGGCGGTTTGCGCCGCCAGCGCCGGCGCGCCGGCCAGGGCCAGCGCCGCCAGCAGGGCAAACGGGAATGCAGGCTTCATTTATTCAGTTTTCGGATGCGTTCGGAAGGCGTAATGATGTCGGTCAGGCGGATACCGAACTTGTCGTTCACCACCACCACCTCGCCCTGGGCGATCAGGCAGCCGTTCACCAGCACGTCCATCGGCTCGCCGGCCAGGCCGTCCAGCTCCACCACCGAGCCCTGCGCCAGTTGCAGCAGGTTCTTGATGGCGATCTTGGTGCGGCCCAGTTCCACCGTCAGCTGGACCGGAATATCGAGGATGAAATCGATATCGTTGTGCGTTTCGGTTTTCGACGGCTGCTTGGAAAAGTCCTGGAACACAGCGGCCTGCGCGGCTTGCTGGTTCTGCAATGCATCGGCTTCCGCCTTGGCCTGTTCGGCGATCGCGGCGCCCCAATCATCATCCAGGCTTTGATCGTCTTGATTATCCGACATGTTTCTCTCCAGTTATTTCGTATTATCGGTGTTCGCCAGCAGTTTCTCTACTTTTAGCGCGTATTGTCCGTTCAGCACGCCGTAGGTGCAGTCCAGCACCGGCACGCCGTCCACCGTGGCTTCTATGCTTTCCGGTATCGTCAGCGGAATGATGTCGCCCACCCGCATGTTGAGGATTTCGTCGAACGACACCTTGGCCGTGCCCAGGCGCGCAATCAGCTCCACCTCGGCAATCTGGATCTGCTGCGTCATCAAACGGATCCAGCGCTTGTCCACTTCCAGCGCTTCGCCCTGCAGCGAGGAGGTCAGCGCGTCGCGGATAGGCTCGATCATCGAGTACGGCATGCAGAAGTGGATCTGGCCCGACACCGAACCCAGCTCCACCGTGAAGGTGGACGCCACCACCACCTCGTTCGGCGTGGCGATATTGGCGAACTGGGTGTTCATTTCCGAGCGGATGTATTCGAACTCGACCGGATACACCGGCTCCCAGGACTTGGTGTAGGCCTCGAACACAATGTCCAGGATGCGCAGGATGATGCGCTGTTCGGTCTGCGTAAAGTCGCGGCCCTCGACCCGGGTGTGGAAGCGGCCGTCGCCGCCGAACAGATTGTCCACCAGCAGGAACACCAGGCCCGGATCGAACACCATCAGCGCGGTGCCGCGCAGTGGCTTCATGTGCACCAGGTTCAGATTGGTGGGCACCACCAGGTTGCGGATGAATTCGCTGTACTTGGACACCCGCACCGAACCCACCGACACCTCGGCGCTGCGGCGCAGGAAGTTGAACAGGCCCACGCGCAGCAGGCGGGCAAAACGCTCGTTGATGATCTCGAGCGTCGGCATCCGGCCCCGGACGATGCGCTCCTGGGTCGCCAGGTTATAGGTTCTGACTCCCGCGACTTCTTCCGGCGCCGCAGCGTCGTCCTGGTCGCCATTGACACCCTTTAAAAGGGCATCAACTTCTTCCTGGGAGAGAAAATTATCAGCCATGGCTTTCTGCTTGCTTGATTGCTAAGTAATTACTGAATAATGAAGGAAGTGAACAGCACTTCCGTCACATCCTGTTGCGGGCCGCGGTCCTCGAAGGGCGCGCGCACCTGTTCCATGATCTCGGCGCTGAGCTGCTGCTTGCCTTCGGGCGTGTTGATCTCGGACGCCTTCTTGCTCGACAACAGCAGCAGCAAACGGCTGCGGACCTTGGGCATATTGTTCTTGATGACTTCCACTTCCTCCAGGCCGCTGACCTGCAGCGTGAACGCCAGCTGCAGATACTGCTCGCCGTTTTCCGGCTGCAGATTGACGGTGAAGGGCTCTATCGTCACATAGACCGGCGGACCCGCCTTGGCGGGGGCCGACTTCTTGTGCTTGGCCGGCGCTTCCTCGCCGCCGCCGCCCTTGAGCATGAACCACGCGCCGCCGCCGCCGGCAGCCGCCAGCAGCGCCACGACGCTGATGATCAGGACCAGCTTCTTGGAGTTGGCCGGAGCGGCAGCCTCAGCTTTAGGTTCCGCTTTCAATTTTGGATTCGCTTTCAAAGTTACCCTTGCAGCTAAAGTGGATCATGCCGCCATTATGGCACGCAATGCGTGCCGCTCAGAATGCTCAGGCGAAGGTATCGACCATGCCGCGCGGACGCTGGCGTGGAGGAGGCGCCACCGGCGCGGCATCGCCGCCGCCGTCGTTGCCGCCGCCGCCGGAGCCCCTGCCGCTGCGGCCGCTGTCCTGTTGCGCAGCGCCGGCCTGGGCGGAGCCGTTGTTTTGATCCGACATGCCGGCCGAGACGGTGGCGTTGCCCAGCTGGATGCCGGCGTCGGCCATCATTTCACGCAGGCGCGGCATGGCCGCCTCCAGCGCGGCGCGCACTTCCGGCTGGGCCGAGCTGAAGCTGGCGCTGGCCGAGTCGTTCGACACGTTCAGCACCACTTGCAGCGGGCCGAGGTCGGGCGGATTCAGTTCCAGCGTGGCGCTCTGTTCGCCGCCGGCCGCCATCCAGACCACCTTCTGGCCCACCTGCTGGTCCCAGGCGGCGGTGCCGACGCGGGCCTGCAGCTGATTGCTGGCCACGGCGTTGGCCGCTTGCGCGGTGGCCAATTGGGCTTGCGCGGCTGGCGCGATCACGGTGGGCGCCGGCGCGGCTTCCTTCAGGGCGGCGGCGAAGTCCGCTTTCACGTTGCGCGCGGCGGCTGCCTGGACATCGGTGTCGGGCTGGGCGCGGGCGGCCAAGGCCGGGCCGCCATCCTGCGCGGCGGCTTGCGTGCCGGCGCCTGCTGCACCAGCCGCGCCGCCTGCTGCACCGCCCGTTGCTTGCAGCGCCTGCTCGCCGCTATCTTTGGGGCCGGCGCCATGCGCTGCGGCATCGGCCGCTGGAGCTGGGATGTCGGACAGGCTGAACAGGGACGGCAGGGGAGCGGATTCCGCCCCCGAGTCTGCCGTAGTGTTGCTGGCCGGGCCAGTCGCAGCGCCGGTAGCTGGGGGCGCCACCGAGTTCTTCGCTGCAGCCGTTGCGGCGGCGTTTGCGGGCACACCCGCCGCCGCGTTTGCCGCTGCGCCGGCTGCCGTCGCTGCACCTGCCGCGCTGGCGGCGCCCTGCGCCTGGCCGCTGGCCTGTGGATTCTGTTTCTCCGCAGCCTGGGCTGCCGCGTCCAGCGCGGCCTGGAAGGCGGCGTCCGGCGCTGCCGGGGCGGCGGCGCTGTTGGCGGTTTCGCTGTCCAGCGCGGCCGCAGCGGATGCGGCGTTTGCTGCATCCGCCGCCTTGCCCTCAACGTCGGCGTCCGGCTGCAGGCCAGCCAGCGCGTCGGCCGCCTGGTCCTGCCGGCCCGGCAGCGATGACAGGGATGCCTTGGCTGCGCTGGCATCGCCGTCTGCCGCGCTGGCCGAAGCCGGTGCAGGCTGGTTGAAGGCCGCCATCAGGGCCAGCATGGCGGCCATCGGGTCGGCGGCTTGCGCTGCTGCGGCATCGGAAGCGCCTTGCGTGGCTGCATCTGCGGCGTCGGTGGCGTCATTGGATGCGTGGTCCGCCGTTTCGGCGCCGTTGCCACCGCCGGTGTGGCTGGCGCCGGCGCTGGCGTCTTGCACGCCCGCGTTGGCGGCGGTAGCGGCCGGCGCGGCTGCGGTGCCGGCATTGTTGTCGGCTGCCTGGGCGGCGTTGCCGCCGGCCTGCTTGCTGCCCTCGGCGGACGGACTGGCCGGTGCGCGCTCGGTTTTCGGCGCGGCGGCAGCTTTGGGCTGGTCGGCGGCGCGCGCCTGCTGCTGGCTGGGCGTGGCGGGACGTGCGGCGTTCTGCGCCGGCTGCGCGCTCCTGGCCTGGCTGGCGCGGCTGGGCTGCGCCGACGCGGCGGCCGGTGCGGCAGGGCGGACATAAGCCTGGCGCTCGATCTGGCGCGTCAATGCCTGCATGAACTGGTTGTCCGGCGCCGAAGACGTGGCTTTGGCCGCCTGCGCGCTGGCGTTCGCGCCGGTGCCGGTGGTGGTCGTGATGAGCGGTGTCTGCATGATGGTGCCGTATGGTGAGATCAACGTTTATAGAATGCTTGCCTTGCGGCGTGTTCGTCCATGGCCTTCTGGTCGCGCTTGGCTTCCTGCTTGAGCGCCTGCGCCTGCGCGCGGTCGTTCAGCGTGGAGTAGGACATGCGCTTGCGCTCCGCCTCCTGCCAGTTGCGTTTCTCCTGCTCGCTCTTGCGCTGGCTGTGGCGCAACACTTCTTCCTGCCCCTTGATCGCCGTTTCAAGCTTTTCCATAAACGCCTGGAAATTGCGGTACGCCATGGGCGTGATGCCGGCCTGCTGGCTTGCCTCGAAGCGCCGGCCGTATTCATCGCGGTAGCCGGTCAGCATGGTCAGCTTTTCCTCGGCGTCCGCCACCGCCTTCAGGGTCATGCCCAGGCGCTTGGCCGCGTCGTCGGTTTCCCGGCGTGCCAGTTCGATCAGTGTTTCAAGTTGAGATTGTGATGCCATGATGGTTCATTATAGGCGTCAGGCTCGGCTGTCAATCAGTCGAACAGAGCGGACAATTGCCCCAAACTCTCCAGCATGTCCACGCGCTCGGTGATCTGCTGCTGCAGGAAATTCTCGATACGGTCATGCAAGTTGATGGCCTGGTCCAGCACCGGGTCGCTGCCCGGGCTGTAGGCGCCCACGGCGATCAGGTCGCGGCTGCGCTCGTAGCGCGAAAACAGCTGCTTCAGGTGGCGCGAGCGGGTCTGGTGCTCGTGCGAGGTGATGGAGTGCATGGCGCGGCTGATCGACTGTTCGATGTCGATGGCGGGGTAGTGGCCCGCCTCGGCCAGGCGCCGGTTCAGCACGATGTGGCCGTCCAGGATGGCGCGCGCCGAGTCGGCGATCGGGTCCTGCTGGTCGTCGCCCTCGGTCAGCACGGTGTAGAAGGCGGTGATCGAGCCGCCGCCCATCTCGCCGTTGCCGGCGCGTTCGACCAGGATGGGCAGCTTGGCGAATACGGAAGGCGGATAGCCCTTGGTGGCCGGCGGCTCGCCGATGGCCAGCGCGATCTCGCGCTGCGCCATGGCGTAGCGGGTCAGCGAGTCCATAATCAGCAGCACGTTCTGGCCCTGGTCGCGGAAATACTCGGCAATGGCGGTGGAGTAGGCCGCGCCCTGCATGCGCATCAGCGGCGGCGTGTCGGCCGGGGCCGCCACCACCACGGAGCGTGCCAGGCCTTCCTCGCCCAGGATCTGCTCGATGAATTCCTTTACTTCCCGGCCCCGCTCGCCGATCAGGCCCACCACGATCACGTCGGCCTCGGTGTAGCGCGCCATCATGCCCAGCAGCACGGACTTGCCGACGCCGGAACCGGCGAACAGGCCCATGCGCTGGCCGCGCCCCACGGTCAGCATGGCGTTGATGGAGCGCACGCCCACGTCCAGCGTTTCCACGATGGGCGCGCGGCCCAGCGGATTGGCCGGGCGCACATTGATGGGCGCACTTTCGGTGGTGTGCAGCGGCCCCAGGTTGTCCAGCGGGCGGCCGGCGCCGTCCAGCACGCGGCCCAGCAGTTCGGGGCCGACCGGCAGGTGGCGCGCGCGGTCGCTGGGGCGGCGGCGCGGGTGGGCCACGCTGCCGGGCTTGGGGATGGTCGGTTCGATCGGAAACACGCGGGTGCCGGGCACGATGCCTTCGACGTCGCTTTGCGGCATCAGGAACAGGCGGTCGCCCTCGAAGCCCACCACCTCGGCCTCCACCTTGCCGCCGGACGGCAGCGGCACGGTGCAGGCGGCGCCCACGGCCAGGCGCAGGCCCACCGCTTCCATGACCAGCCCGGCCACGCGCGTGACGCGGCCCGACACTTGCATCGGTTCGACGAATTCGGTCAGCGCGGCGCAGTCGTTCAGGTAGGCGCGCCAGCGGCCGGCGTGCGGGGAGGCTGTGACGGGGGCGTCCATATCAGTCCAGCCAGCCCACGTCTTTGCCCAGCGCGTGGGTCAGGCGCTGCCAGCGGGCGGACGCCTGGGCGTCGATCTGGTTGCTGGCGGTATCGATCTTGCAGCCGCCGCGTTCGATCAGGGCGTCCTCGATCACGCGCCAGCCGCCCTTGTCCAGCTCCTCGCCTATGCCCTCGCGCACGGTTTTCGCGTCGTCCGGATTGAGCATCAGCAGCGCGGGCTGCTGCAGCACCGGCAGGTATTCGATGGCTTCGCGCACGATGGGCAGGATCAGCTCGGGCTTGACCTGCAGCGCCTGCTTGAGCATGCCCTTGGCCAGTTGCAGCGCCAGTTCCAGCACGTCGGCCGCGATCAGCTGGTCGGCGTCCTGCAGGGCGGCGCTGAAGTTGCCCGCCATTTCGCGCAGCGGCGCCAGTTCCAGGTCGGTCGCTTCCTTGCCCAGCGCAATGGCGTCGGCGTGGCCTTCGGCGTGGCCGGCCGCATAGCCCTTGTCGTAGCCGTCGATGCGGGCCTGCTCGCGGATGGCGGCCAGTTCTTCCTCGGTCGGGTATTCGGGCGGCGGCGGTTCCGGCTCCAGGTATTGCTCGTCCTCCAGGCCGGCTTCCGGCTCCGCTTCAGGCGGCGGCGCGAGCGCGGCCAGCGCGGCCGCCTCGACTTCGCGCGCGGCCACGGCGCTGGGGCGGAAGTCGCCAAAGGACTTCATTTCCCAGCGCTGGAAAGCGGTTTGCTGTTCTTTCGGTATATGTGCCATGTAACTCTATCAACTTAGACGAAGGAATCTTCGCCTTTTCCGCCCAGCACGATCTGGCCTTCGTCCGCCAGGCGGCGCACGATCTGCAGGATCTGCTTCTGCTGCGTTTCCACTTCGGACAGGCGCACCGGTCCTTTCGATTCCAGGTCTTCGCGCATCATTTCGCTGGCGCGCGCCGACATGTTCTTGAAGATCTTGTCGCGCAGGTCCTGCGAGGCGCCCTTGAGCGCGATAATCAGCATTTCCGACTGCACCTCGCGCAGCAGCAACTGGATGCCGCGGTCGTCGATGTCGATCAGGTTGTCGAACACGAACATCTCGTCCATGATCTTCTGCGCCATGTCGTTGTCGTAGTTCTTGATGTTGTCCATCACCGAGTTTTCCTGCTCGCCGCTCATGAAGTTCAGGATCTCGGCCGCCGCGCGCACGCCGCCCAGCGTCGATTTCTTGATGTTTTCATTGCCCGACAGCAGCTTGGTCAGCACGTCGTTCAGCTCGCGCAGCGCGGCCGGCTGCACGCCGTCCAGGGTGGCGATGCGCAGCACCGCGTCGTTGCGCAGGCGGTCGGTGAAGTGTCCCAGGATTTCGCAGGCCTGGTCGCGCTCCAGGTGGACCAGGATGGTGGCGATGATCTGCGGGTGCTCGTTGCGGATCAGCTCGGCCACCGACTGCGAGTCCATCCACTTCAGCGACTCGATGCCGGAGGCGTCCTTGCCGCCCAGGATGCGCGACAGCAGCACCGAGGCCTTGTCGTCGCCCAGCGCCTTGGTCAGCACCTGGCGGATGTATTCGTCCGAATCCAGGCCCACGGTGGAGGCGGCAGCGACCTGGTCGCGGAAATCGTCCAGGGTGTCGACCACTTGTTCGTGCGGCACGTTCTTCATGGTGGCCATGGCGGCGCCCAGCTTCAGCACCTCGCGCGGGCCGAGGAATTTCATCACCTCCGCCGCTTCGCTTTCGCCCATCGCCAGCATCAAGATGGCGGCCTTTTGCAGTCCGGTAGAATCAGTCATTTGCGCCTATCCATGCTTTGATGACGTTGGCGACGATGCGCGGATCGTCCGCAGCCAGTTTCTTCGCCAAGGCCAGGTTGTCGCGGTAAGTCCGCGCGGTACTTTCTTCCAGTTTAGCCATTTCCTCGGCCATGATCTCTTCCGGCGTCGGTCCCACGGGTTCCTCGATGACCGGCTCTTCCGGTTCAGGCTCGGGCTCGTTGATCTCGTCGATTTTCTTGAACACCGGCCGCATCATAGGACGCACGATGCGCAGCAGGATGTACAGCAGGATCAGCGCGGTGATCAGGAACTTGGCCAGCTCCTTGGCCAGCGGCAGGTTGGCCGGGTCGCGCCACCAGTCCATCGGCGCCTCGAAAGGCTTGTCCACGCCGTCGAAGGGGGCGTTGGCCACGCTCATCGAGTCGCCGCGCTCGGCGTTGTAGCCCATCGCTTCCTTGACCAGGCTGTTGATCTTGGCCATTTCCTCGGCCGTGTAGGGCTTGACCGTCACCTTGCCGGTCACCTTGTCGACTATGCGCCGGTAGTTCACCACCACGCCCACCGTCATGCGCTTCAGGCCCACCATGGCTTTCTGTTCGTAGCGCACGGTCTTGTCGACTTCGAAATTGGTGGTCGACTCCTTGTGGCTGGGGCCGTTGGCTGCGCCGCTGGCGGCCGTGCCGGCCGGCGTGCCGGGCGCGGGGGCGGCGCCGGGCGGATTGGTGGTCAGCGGCGCGGTGGCCGTGCCGGGAGGCTGGTTCGACAGGGCGCCCGGCACGCCGTTGGGATTGGCGTTGGCGCTGCCGTTGGTCTCGCTGCTTTGCTGGCTGCGGATGGCGGACGCTTCCGGCGGCGAGTTCGGCTTGTAGGACTCGGCGGCCTGTTCCACGGCGGCGAAATCCACGTCGGCCACCGCTTCGGCGCGCACATTGCCTTCGCCCACGATGGGCAGGATGATGGACTCGACCTGCTTGATGACCTGCTTCTGCAGTTCCTGCACGTATTTCAGCTGGCTGGCGTCCAGGCTCTTGTTGGTGCCGGCGGCGTTGTTCTTGTTGGTGTCCGACACCAGGTTGCCGGCCTGGTCCACCACCGTCACATTGGACGGCTGCAACTGCGGCACCGAGGAGGCCACCAGGTGCACGATGGCCTGCACGTGGGCCGGGTCGATCTGGCGGTTGGGGTGCAGGTTCAGCAGCACGGACGCGGTCGGTTTCTGCTGTTCGCGCACGAAGACGCTGTCTTTCGGCATGGCCAGGTGCACGCGGGCCGATTCCACCGCCGCCAGCGACTGGATGGAACGCGCCAGCTCGCCTTCCAGCGCGCGCTGGTAGTTCACCTGTTCCAGGAACTGGGACACGCCCAGTTTCTGGTTCTCCATCAGCTCGAAGCCGACGTTGCCGCCCTTGGGCAGGCCCTGCGCCGCCAGTTTCAGGCGCGCGTCGTGCACTTGCTCGGTCGGCACCAGGATGGCGGTGCCGCTTTCGGAAAACTTGTGCTTGACCTGCATCTGGTCCAGCGCGGCCGTGATGGCGCCGCCGTCGCGGTCGGTGTAGTTGGAGAACAGCACGCCGTAGGCCGGCGGCTGGTTCCACAGCCACAGCGCGGCCAGCACGGCCAGTACGGCGGCCACGCCGCCGCCTATCATGACATTCCTGCCCAGCGGCGTCTGGAAGAAGGGCGGCTTGGTCTCGGGCTGCGCCGTCTCCGCTGCTTCGTCGATGTCGATTTGTTCGGCTGCTGCTGCCATGGCTGATGTGTATTGGTTGGTTGAGCGGTTTGGATATAGGCCACTTGGGCCTGTTGCACATTATCGGCGCTGGGGGCTCTCTTCCATCGCGGGAAAAGCGGGCGGTTTACCGGCCTGCTTCCCGCAGCAACTTGCTATGCGGACAGGTATTCTGGCAGGACTGATCATTGCGCCGCCTATTGTAGCGCGGCGGCACCGCATGATTGTTCCGCGGCAGCAACAAAATTGGAGTTCATATGAAAACAAGCGGCTTGGGCATAGACAGCAGCAGGATACAAGCCATGATGGAGCAGTTGAAGGCGCACGCGGCCAAGCCGCAGGCGAGCGTGCCGGCCATCCAGACCGAGCAGCCGGCGGCCAAGGTCCAGTTCTCGGACGCGCTGAAGGACGCGCTGGACGCGGTGTCGGCCAGCCAGAGCAAGGCCGAAGCGCTGGGCAAGCGTTTCCAGATGGGGGACGACTCGGTCAGCTTGTCGGACGTGATGGTGTCCATGCAGAAATCGAGCATCAACTTCCAGGCCACCATCCAGGTGCGCAACAAGCTGGTGTCGGCCTACCACGACATCATGAATATGCAGGTGTAGGCCGACGGCTGATGCTTAAATCAGACGTTGCGCCTGCGCTTCAACGCAAGCACGGCCAAACCCATGCCCAGCAAGGCCAGCGACTGGGGTTCCGGTATCGGAACACCGGAACTGGCCTGGCGCACCAGCCAAACGCCACTGGCTGCGCTGCTTGATGTGACAAAATAGTCGTTGCGCAGCGCGGTGCCGTTAATTGCATAGTAGCCAACCATGCGGCTCAGTCCGTTATCGCTTAGCAAGGCACGCGATCCGTAGTATGCCGATCCATAGGTGGAACTCATGGTGTCGCTTAGCAGGGCAGTCAGTGCCTGCGCCTCCAGTATGTCCGCGCTGGCGGTGCTGATGGTGCTATTACTGGTGCTGAACGGCAAACCTGCGTTGCCCATCAAGTCATGTACCTGCGCGGCGGTGGCAAGCTGGAAACCGCTGAACGGCTGGCCTGCGCCGAGTAGCGCCGTTACCTGTTGCAAGGTCATGCCGTATGTCTGGGACAAGTCCAGCCACTCCAGCTTGGTGGCGGTATCGATGGTGAGCAAATTGTCGGTGCTTGTCTGCCACGCACCTGAGATCAGCGTTGCGTTGGCCGCGCCGGCTGCCAGGGCGAAGGCAAGCGCGGCGATACATCTCTTTCCAATTATCATATTTAACTCCAGTTATTGCGGTGCTTCGTCCGCCAGGTTCATGTTGTAGACGATGCTGTGGAGGCCATTGGCAACTGCTTCGAGCTGGTAGGGGCCGGGGCTTGGTATAAACAGGGAGGAGGCCCAGTTGCCTTGCGCGTCGGCCACGGCGCTCACCGAGATGAAGGCTGGGGCGCCATCGGTGCTGACGGTGATGAGTACGGTGGCGCCGGGGGCGGCGGTGCCTCGCAGGGGAATCGGCTCCGGGCTCCAGACGGTCGGCACGACGATGGTGGGAGGCCCGCTTTCGGTAATTGTGACAGTGACGCTGGCTACGGGCAGAAGGGTGTATTCAGGATCGCTGCTGGCGAGGCTGTGCGTCATGGTGCGGGTACGGGTGCCTTGGACGATGTCGTTGGCAGGTGCCTGGACGCTGACCGTTTGCGGCGTGTTCCAGTTCGACGGGGTGAACGTCAACTGCGAGCGCGCCACGCTTAGCTGTGCGTCTGGAGCCACGTTGACGGCGACATTGTCGGTGGGTTGTTGCAGCAACACGGCCTGGTAGGTGGCGCTGTTGCCTCCCTCTACCACGGTCACCGAAGCTGGTGCCACGGATACGCCGGTTGCGGTGCCGAAGTCAGTCAGCTGGATACGGGCAGCAGTCCCAAACGGAAGCAGCATACCGTCTGACGATACATAACGTCCGTCGCGGCTAGTGGAGGGATAATTGAAAGTGTACTCGTGAAAGCCTGCGGCGGGCACAGCACGTTTTGTTGTTCGTGTGGCGCGATCATATCGATAAAGGCTAATTACGTTTAATGGAGCGACGTAGCCCAAGAAACTCACGAAGCGCCCGTCTGCGCTGATGGTGACTCCACCTGGCCCTCCGGAGTGGCTGTTCACAGTAATAGGAGAGCTTGCACGTTCAGTTGTACCGGCCTTGCGGTCGCGCACGAACACATCACGCGTTCCGGTGATGTCTCCAGGAAGCGAATTCTGCGCGGACACGAATGCCAAAACGTTGCCGTCTGCGCTCATTGCCAAGCCTTGGGCCATGCCTTCGAATGCGTCGTCAATACCGCTCGTACGGTCATGCACCACCACTTCGGTCTTGCCGACACCGCGCACTTGTCCGATGTAGGCAACATAGCGACCATCATCGCTGATTTGGATAAATTGTGTGCCGAGAGTGTGTGTAGTGGTAACCGGCGAACTGGTGCCAGCAACCCGATCATATACATATATATTCGACTCAGTGCTGCCGGCGGCGAGGAGCGCGCGGTAGGCAACGTAGCGGCCATCCGCGCTGATGGTCAGTTGAGTAAACGCGGTGTTTGAAGCGTAGCCAATGAAGATAGGCTTGGTGATGTTGCTTATGCTGTCGTGGATAAAGAATCCCGTTTTACCATTGGGGACACCCATATCGGCCGCCAGTGAACGGAACGCCACGTAGCGCCCGTCCGCACTGAGCACCGGGCTGGCTGTCGCTGCGCCCGCTGATGGCTGTCCTGCCACCGTCAGATCAGCCTGGATATTCGTGCCTGTCGTTCGGTCGAGTATGTAAATATTTCCTCTCGCCGAACGAACGCTACTTACATAAGCGAGATATCGTCCGCTGCTACTGAGGGACGTAAAGCCGAGACTTCCACTGTTCGGCCCGCTTAGCGCTTCGGTTACTGGGACAGTCACAGCAGGCGGACTAGCCAACGCAAAGGATGAGGCCAATGCAAGTAATAAGCTTATTGAAGCCCGCCGATGGCCAATGGTATTTCTCGAAGGGGTATATTGCATTCAAACTCCTGCATTGTATTGTGGAAATAAATATTCCCAAAATGCACTTTTATACAGGAATGATGCCCTCGGAAAATGCGCAGATTGTCACTTTGCGCTAGATTAGTTAACCTAGGCCCGCGATGCGGGCGTTGCGCTCGCGTTCCAGCTTGGTGATGTAGCGCTGCACCGAGTTCAGCGCGCCGCGCGCCATGTCGGTGAACTGGCAGCCCAGGCGGCGGTTGGATTTATTGTTGAGCAGCGTCAGGTCCAGCGAGTTGCGGATTTGCAGGCTGGTCACGATGGGGCCGACTTCCGGCAGTTCGATGCGGCAGTCCGTGTACTGCTTGCCGATGCTGTCGCCCAGCAGCAGCTTGTTGTCGAGCATGGCGATGCCGCCGCAGCTGATGTCGGCCAGCGGGAAGCTGCTGCTGCCGCCGCCCAGCTCGGCCGGCAGCGGTATCACCACGCGCACCGGATTGCTGACCGGCGTGCTCATGCGGTAGTACTCGCGGCGCTGCAGGCGTATCAGCGCCTGCGGCAGGGCGATCTTCAGTGCCGGCGCGCCTTCGAAGGTGCATTTTTCCACCCGTTCGCTCTCGAACAGGATGCGGATCTTGTCCAGCGTGGTCTCGTAGGACAGCGACTTGGCGGCCAGGATGCGCTGGTTTTGTTCGGTGTTGATGGAGCAGTCGAGGATGACGGTGTTGTTGTCGGCGTCCACTTCCAGGATGGACGTGACGCAGACGTCCGCTTCGCCTTGCACCAGCATGCGGATCAGCTGGTTTTTCTCGCCGATGCTGCGCAGCAGCGCGATAATTTCCCTGCGCGACACTACCTCGAAGTCATGCCAGTTTTCCAGGTCCGCGTCTTGTCTGTTTGATTGCATTATTGTTCTTCTTGGTCTCTAAGTGGAGAGCTGGTATCCGGGGCCGGGGGCGGGGGCTGGCCGGATTTTTGCGCTGATTCAATATGATATAGCCACGCTAGTAGTTCCGCAATTGTGCGGTACAGCGCGGGGGGGATTTGTCGATCCAGATCAACATCCATTAGCAGAGACACAAGCTCCTTGGACTCGTGGATATGCACGCCGTGTTCGTTGGCAACGTGGATGATCTGTTCGGCCACCAGGCCGCGTCCCTTGGCCACCACTTTCGGGGCCGGAGAGTCGTTCTTGTAGGTCAGGGCGACGGCGCTTTGCAGCGGGCGGCGCGGGGCGTCATTCGCCATGGGCGTCTCCGGGCACGGCGTCCACCGCCGCCACGGCCGCGCCGTCCACGGCGGCGGCGCTGCCGCCTTCGGGTGCGATGCTCAGCGAGGCCAGCGGCGAGCCGGCCGCTTCCATGGCCAGCTGCAGCTGGCCGGACCAGGCGCGCAGCGTGGCCGCGCTGTCGTCGTCGCCGGTTTGCACCTGGATATGGACTTGCTCGCCCAGCAGCGTGACGGCGGCTGAAATGCGGCCCAGCAGCGGCAGGCGGAAGCGCACGCCGCTGCGCCACACCGCTTCATTGTCCCGGCCTTCCTCCTGGCCTTGCTGGCTGTGCTGGCCGCCGTCGCGCTGGTCGCGCTGGATTTCCCATTGCATGGGCTGGCCCGGCCAGGCCTGGCCGTTCCACTGCACGCGCTGCTGCTCGTGGGCGTGCAGCTGCTGGTTGATCAGCTGCGCCGCGCTCAGGTCCGGGCTGGACAGGGCGGCGCGGGCCAGGGTTTCGCTGGTCTGCGGGCCGCCTTGCGCGGCGGGTGCGTGGAGGCGCTGGTTCTGCGGCTCGCGCATCAGTTCCTGCAGCGGGCGTTTGCCTTCGGCCCATTCGGCCACGTGGGATTCGTAGAACAGGCCGCTTTCGCCCAGCGCGCTTTTCAGGTTGTGGGCCAGCTGCTCGGCGTCCGGCACGCCGGCCGACACCAGCGGCGTCTTGCCGTTGATGGTGGCGGGCACGCCGGGGCCGTTATAGGCCGTGGCCAGCGCGCTGGCGATGGTGCGGGCGGCTGAACTGAGCGTGGCGGCGGGGGCGTCGCGGCCCAGCTCCGGCAATTGGTCGGCCGGTGTGAGCGGCGCGCGGCCCAGCAGGGTGGCGGCCAGGCTTTGCGGACGCACTTGCCCGGCCGGCGCGGCATTGCCGGACTGGCCTGCCGGCACTGAACCGGCTGCGCCGGCGGCCGCCTGCGCAGCGGCTTGCGCTGCTGCCTGTGCCGCTGTCTGCGTGGCGGTTTGGGCGGAGGACTGGGGCAGGGCTTGCTGAGGAGCTTGGCTCTGAACCTGGCCCTGGACTTGGGCTTGCGCCTGAGCTTGTGCGTTTGCCAGGGCTGCTGCCTGCGGATTGGCCTGCGGGGCGGCGGCGCCCGCTTGTCCAGGCAGGCCGGCCTGGGCGGCAGCATTGGTGGCTGGATTCGCTGCCGGATTCGTTGCTACATTCGCTGGGTTGCCCGCCGCATTGGCAGTGCCGCTTGGCGTGCCGGCGGCGTTGCCGGGCAAGCCGGCCTGTCCTTCCGTGCCCGGCAGGCCACCCGCCGCTGCGCCGGGCTGGGCAGCCGCTCCCTGGCCAGTAGCGGCGCCGTTTTGCCCGGCGGGCGTGCCGGGCTGGCGGCCGGACAGCGTGGTGGTGTCCTGCGAGGGCAGGCGGCCCTGCGTGGTGGCGGTATCGGGATGGTCGCCGGGCGGCAGGCCGGCTTCGGTGTAGAGCTGGGTGGCCTGGCCGCCTTGCGCGCCAGTGCCGACCTGGAAAGTGGGCCGGGGCGTGACCGTGAGCAGGGTGAGCGGCACTTCGGCGCCCACTTGCGCGCCGCCCGGCAGCAGCATGCGGGCCGAGTTGCCCGCCACCCGCACCAGGTAGCTGCCGTCGTCATACTTGGACAGCACTTCGCCCTTCAGCGGCTGGCCCACCAGCCCGCTGAGCGCGCGCTGCAAGCCAGCCTGGCGCGCGTCGCTGACGGGGATGGCGGCCGGCGCGGGCGACACGGCGCCGACAGGCCTGACGCCGGCGGCGTCCAGACGTGGCGGCAACATGGGCTGTCCCTATCCCGGCTTCAGACGCTGCCGTAAGCGTTGACCAGGCGCCGCTCGGCGCCGGCGCTGTTGATCAGGGCGGACAGCTGCGCCATCCACGGCATGGCCAGGTCGCGGATCTGGCGGTCGGCGGTCAGCATCTGGCGGATCAGCTCGACCTTGCGCTCGCGCTCGGCGCCCTGCAGCGGGGCCGGATTTTCCTGCCCCTGCAGGGTGCGCACATGGCTGGCGCAGCGCTGTTCCAGCACCATCAATTCGTCCCATTCGCCCAGGGTGGCGTGCGCCAGCATGCGTTCGGTCAGCGCCGCCATGTCGGCGTACACGGATAAAACTTCTTGATTCGTCATCATAAATCAGGCGCTCGCGTATTTATTGGTTTGGGTGGGGGCGGTGGCGGGCGCTTTCACGGCCGGGGTGTCGCCGATCTGGTTCCAGGCGTCGCGCAGCTCGGTCAGCAGGCGCTGCACTTCCTCCAGGATAGCCGGATCGTTCTTCAGGTTGGCCGTCAGCAGGCGGCCGCTCATGTATTCGTACAGCGCGTCCAGTCCTTCGGCGATTTCGCCGCCCACTTTTTTGTCGAGCGCGGCGCGCAGGCCGCTGTCGATAATCATGATGGCCTTGGAAATGGCCTTGCCTTTTTCCCCGATATTGCCGGAGCGCATATTCAGCAGGGCGTTGGTGATGGACACCAGCGCGCCGTCAAACAGCATGACGATCAGTTTGTGGGGGCTGGCTGCGACCACGCCGGTCTCCATGCCCACTTTTGCATAGGCATTGACGCCAGTTTGCCTTGATCCGAACATACTTTATCTCCTGTTAATACGGTTACTTGCTCAGGGCCGCGAACTGCTGGGCCAAGAACGACGCGGTGGTGCTCAGGCTCGACAGGGTGGTGTCGAGCGCCGTGTATTGTTTGCGGTAGCGTGCTTCGATATCGACCAGTTTGGCGTTGAACGCGTCTTTCTGCTTGCCGATGTCCTGCACCGAATTGTTCAGCCCTTTGGTGCGGCCGCTGAGAATGCCGGTGCCGCCCAGATAAGTCTTGGCCAGGTTGTCCATCTGGTAGGCATAGCCCTGCGAAAAGCCGATGGTGCCGCGGCTGCCGATGGTGTCGCCCTTGATCTCCAGCTTCAGGCCGGCGGTGGCGGCGCCGGGCGCGCCGGTCAGGTTCTGCCCGTCGCCGGTGGCGGCATAACCGCCTATGGTGCCGGCCACGTCCAGGCCGTCCACCGAGGTGGCGGCGCCGAAGATGTCGGCCACGGCGGTACCGGTTTCGCTGGTCAGCGCGATATTCGACTTGCCGCCGTACTTGGTGGACGACAGCGCCAGCGTGCCGTCGTCGTTGACCTTGACGGCCACGGTGGAGCCGGCGTCGGAGAAGCGGGTGGTACCGTTGATCGAGGCCTGCAACAGGGTGGCCAGCGCTTCCGGCGTGTAGCTGCCGGCGGTCAGCTTGACGGTGGCGGTGTTGTTGCCGTTGCTGGGCAGGGTGTCGTTCAGCTTGACGGTCCAGGTGGTGTCGGCGGCGATCACGGTGGTGGCCGGCAGGGCGGCCGCGCTGGTCAGCGCGCCCTGGGTGGCCAGGCGCGAAATTTCGATCTCGTAGTCGCCCGCCTTGGTTTGCGAGGTGGCGCTGACAAAGGAAACATTGCTGTCGCTGGCGCGGCCCACGGCGGCGAACAGGCCGGCGATGTCGTTGAAGTTGCTGGTGATGGCTTTTTGCAGCTTGCCCGAGTCCAGCGCCAGCGAACCGTCCTTCTGGAAGGCGATGCCGACCTGGGACAGCGAGGTCAGCTTGCTGCCCTCCAGGCCGGTGATCGCGCCGGTGAGCTGCTTGCGCAGCTGCGACTGCAGGGTCTGCACGGTGGAGTCGCCCAGCAGCACGCCGCCGGTCTTGGTTTCCGCGTTGTAGCCGTTCAGGCCCTTGATCTGGTTGTTCAGGTCGTTGTACGCCTTGACGAAGCCGTTGATCGAGGTGGTGATGGTGGAGGTGTCGCGCGCCACGGTCAGCGTGGCGCTGCCCACTTTGCCGGCGGTCAGCGAAATGCCCTCCAGCGCGCCGGTGATGCTGCCGCTGCTGCTGGTGACGGCGATGCCGTTGACCACCGCCTTGGTGTCCTGGGCGGCGGTTTTCTGGCTCAGGTTCTGCGCCCCGGCCGGGTCGTAGCCGAGCAGCGCCACAATGGCCGGGTCGGCCGGGTCCGCGCCGTCGCCGCTCAGGCTGATCTTCATGTTCGAATTGGCTCCGGTGGCGCTCGAATTGAGCACCAGGTGGAAGGGGGTGCCAGTGCTGCCGTCCGAGACGATGGAGGCGGTCACGCCGAAGTTGGCCTTGTTGATGGCGTCGCGGATGCCCTGCAGCGTGTTGTTGGTGCTGTCGATGACGATGTTGCCGCTGCTGCGCGTGCCGTCCTGCGTGAAGGCCGCGCCCTGGTAGGCGCCGCCGATGCCAGCGGCCAGGCCGGCGGCGGTGGGATTGCTGCCGCCCACATTGATCTGGGTGCCGTTGGCCGAGACCAGCGAAATCGAGCTGCTGGCGATGGTGTTCGAGCCGGTGTTGGCGGTGCCGCTGTTGCCGATGCCGCCGGTGACGGCGCCGCTGACGGTTTCCGTCACGGCCAGATTGGAGCCGTCGGCATTGCTGAATTTCAAGTCGCCGGCGGCCGCGGTGCCGGTGAAGGTGATGTTGGCGTTGTGCAGCGCCTGCGTCACGCTGTTGCTGCCGCCCAGCAGGGAATCGAGCGAGGCGGCGTCGATGGCGCCGCCGGCGCCGGCTTCCTGGCTGGCCAGCTGCACGCCGCCCACGCTGAGCGCATAGCTGCCGCCGCCGCTGGTGTCCACCGCGCCGAAGGTGGACGCGCCGCCGCTGCCGAACAGGGTGGCGCTGGTGACGGTGGGCGCGGCCGTGGCGGACACGCCGGTGGTGGTGCTCTTGGCGTTGATGGCGTCGGCCAGCAGCTTGGCGCTGCGGGTGCTGCCGTCGGTGAGGATGGCGGTGCCGTTGATGCTGAGCGCGCCGGGAGTGATGCCGCCGGTCAATACGCCGGCGCCCAGGGTGCTGCCGCTCAGGCCGAAGCTGCCGCCGGCCAGCGTGCCGAGCTGGATGTTGATGGTGGTCTTGCCGCCCACGCCTATGGTGGTGGCGGCGGTCTTGTAGCCGCCCGAGGCCAGGGTCTGGGCCTGCGCGATCTGGCTGATATCGACCTTGTAGTTGCCGGGCTGGGCTTTCGAGGTGGCGCTGCCGGTCAGGATGGCGGTGTCGCTGGAGGTGCTGCTCAGGGCCTGGAAGCTGGACAGCGAGGTCAGGCTGGTGAGCGAGCTCTGGAAGGTGCTGAGCGCGCCGGACAGGCTGCCGAAGGCGGTCACTTTGGCCAGGTAGCTCGCGCTTTTCTTGTCCATGGTGGCCAGCGGCGCGGACTCCACGGCCATCAGCTTGGTGATGATGGCGTTGACGTCCAGTCCATTGGAACCGATACCCGGTGAAGAAATGCCCACGATGTACTCCTAGCGAAAACGATAGATTAAGTCATTATCGGCATATTCAAATAGGACTTGAGAGGGGAAAACCCGGGCTTGTTCGATGAAAGCCTAAAAAAGCGGCAGGCGCGGGCGCGCTAAAGGAACGCTTAAGGGCAGTATATGCCGCCATGCTGCCACGGCGGTAAAAAAAACGGCGCGCTTCAGAGGCTGAGCGCGCCGTGTTTGCCGTCAGGCGGTCTGCCGTATCAGCAGACCCTTGGTGGTGTCGAGCGATTTGGCGATCTCCAGCGCCTCCGGCGAGGGGATCTGGCGCAGCACCTCCTTGGTGGTCTGGTCGACCACTTTGACGATGGTGCGCTTGCTGTCGTTGTCCACTGAAAACTCCAGGCCTTGCGACTTGGCCTGGGACGACTTGTTCAGCTCCGACACGGCATTGTTGACCTGCTCCAGCGTCGGCGCCGGGGCATTGCCGCGTACTGCGGCGGCCGTTTCCAGCGTGGCGGCGGGCGTGCGGCCGGCGCTTTGCAGCGCCACCGGCTCGGCGCCGGCCGCGCTGCGCTCCGCCGGGCGGGGCGCGCTGGCGGCGCTGATGGAATCGATAGTCATGATGCTTCCTTTGTGAAAAATCCCCGGCAGACCAGGTCAGCCGGGGAACCGATTGTCAACCGTGGCTGACCATCACACTACATGGCTAATTAGCCACGCAGCAGGGACAGCACGCCGTTCGGCAGCGAGTTCGCTTGCGCCAGAATCGCGGTACCGGCTTGCTGCAGGATCTGGCCACGGGTCAGGCTGGCCGTTTCCGAGGCGAAGTCGGTGTCCTGGATGCGGCTGCGGGAAGCCGACAGGTTTTCCGTGGTCGTTTGCAGGTTCGAGATGGTCGAAGCGAAACGGTTCTGGATTGCGCCCAGTGCTGCGCGGTTGCTGTTGATCTGGTTCAGCGCGGCATCGATGGTCAGCAGGGCCTTGTTGGAACCGTCCACGGTGCTGACGTCCAGCGAGGACACGTTGTCCAGGTTGGAGCCGACACCGGTAGCGTCGCCGGCGATCACATCGCTGCCGGTGATCGAGAAGCCGCTGTCGGACGAGAACTCAACGCGGCCGCCGATGGTGATGTCGGTACTGCTGGCTACGGATACGCCGGTCGACGCTGCACCGCCGATGTCCGCGCCGCGCACCAGGGCGTTGGCCAGGCCGCCGTTGTTGGCGCCAGGGGTGATGTGGATGTCGTCGCCGGTGGCGTTGTCCAGTTGCAGCTCTTTCAGGCCGGTGGTCTGGTCAATTTTCACCGAGGCGGTCACGTTGGTGGTGCCGCTTTGCGCGTTGATGGCCTGGGCCACTGCAGCCAGGTCGCCGTTCTTGACCGAAGCGGTGATGGTGACGGCGGTGCTGTTCGAGCTTTTCAGGTCGAACTGGATCGGGCCGTCGGCCACTACGCCGGTGGCGTCGGTACCGATGTATTGCAGGGTGGCGCTGGTCTTGGCCTGGGCCGACACGCCGCTGGTGCTGCTCAGTGCGTTGACCTTGTCAGCCACGGCGCGGGCGCTGTCACCGGTCTTGGCGATCACGGTCGAGGTGACGCCGTTGCCGGAGTTGATGGTCAGCGTTTCGTCGGCAACCAGCAGGTTGCTCGCGGTGGCGGTCGCTTGCGACAGGGAGGTGGCCTTGTCGACCGGACGGATGGTGTTGTTGCCCAGGTCCGAAGCCTTGGCGCTCTGCACACCGATGTTGATGGTCTGGTTGGAGTTGGCGCCAACCTGGAACTGGGTGTTGGTCAGCGAACCGTCCAGCACGTTCTGGCCGTTGAACTGGGTGCTGTTGGCAACGCGGTCCAGCTCGGACGACAGGGCCGATACCTCGTTCTGGATCGATTTGCGGTCGGAAGCGGAGTTCGAACCGTTGGCCGACTGCACGGCCAGTTCGCGGATACGCTGCAGCAGGTCGCCGGCGGTGCTCAAACCACCCTCAGCCGTTTGCGCCAGCGAGATACCGTCGTTGGCGTTGCGGGCTGCCTGGTTATTGCCGCGAACTTGCGAAGTGAAACGTTCCGAAATTGCCAGACCCGCAGCGTCGTCTTTGGCGCTGTTGATGCGCAGGCCGGACGACAGGCGTTGCAGGGAGGTGCCCAGCGCGCCTTGCGAGGAATTCAGGTTACGCTGCGCGTTCAGCGAGGCAATATTGGTATTGATGGTTTGTGCCATGATGTTTCTCCGAAACTTGTACTACGAATTGGGCGACATGCTCATTTCACTTTGGCCCGCCCCGCTGTTCCGGGACGATCAAGCCGCTGTTGTATTCAGTAACGGTTGCCCCATGGGAAAATTAAGGGAGAAACAGGCGCGAAATTTTTTCGATTCACCCTACAATTTGCATCCTCATACACGCTTAAGCGGCGTGTTTCGGCCGAACTTTAGGGTGAAAATAATTTTATTTTGAGCAAAAAAAAACGGCCCGCTGGGGAGCGGGCCGGATTGCCGGGAGGCGAAACTTGCTTATTTGGCAATCTAATCGGCAATGACCACGCGGTTCTTGCCGGTCTGCTTGGCCTGGTACATGGCCTTGTCGGCCCGCTTCACCAGCTCGGTCTGGTCTTCGTGCGGGCGGCGCAGCGCCACGCCGGCCGAGAAGGTGATCAGCACTTTCTCGTTGTCGTGCATAAAGAAGTGGCGGGTCAGCTCGCGCTGCAGGCGCGTCATGGTCTGCGAGGCGGCCTCGATGGTGGTCTCGGGCAGCAGGATCAGGAATTCCTCGCCGCCGAAGCGGGCGATCACGTCCATCGAGCGCAGCGTGTCCTTGACGATCTTGACCAGGTGCTTCAGCGCCGCGTCGCCGGCGATGTGGCCGTAGGTGTCGTTCAGCTTCTTGAAGTC
This sequence comes from Pseudoduganella aquatica, assembly GCF_020865585.1. Classification (NCBI taxonomy): domain Bacteria; kingdom Pseudomonadati; phylum Pseudomonadota; class Betaproteobacteria; order Burkholderiales; family Oxalobacteraceae; genus Pseudoduganella; species Pseudoduganella aquatica. Next base: position 5,577,983 of record NZ_CP086370.1, on the reverse strand, counting down.
GTCCAGGTCCAGCACGGCGATGCACAGCGGCGTGCCGCGCCGGTCGGAGCGGGCGGTTTCGCGCTCGAACACGTCGTCCAGGCCGCGGCGGTTCAGGCTGCCGGTCAGCTGGTCTTCGCGCACCAGCTCGCTCATATGCTGCAGCTTCGCTTCCAGCTGGTGGATGCGGGCCTCGGCGTCCTGCACTTCCTGGCGCGCCATCATCATATTGTCGCGCGCCTTGAGCGCCTCGCCCTGCACGATGCGGGTTTCCTTCAGCACCTCGTCCAGGATCTGGTTCAGCTCGGTGATATTCTCGGCCTTGCTGATCTTGGTCGAGTAGCCGCCTATCTTCTCGTGGAAGTCGCCGGTCGAGGCGGCCACCTGGCCCAGGCGGTCGATAAAGGTCATCATCATGTTCTTGACGGTGAGCTTGACGTCCGACAGGCTGTGCTTGAGCTGGCTTTGCTTGTAGATCACGTCCTTCAGGCTGCGGGTGGCGTCCTCCAGCGCGCGCTGGTCCAGCGGGCCGGCGATCAGATTCTGCACCGCGTCGATCTGGCCGCGCAGCCAGGAATCGTCGTCCAGCAGGCCGTTGACGTTGTCGAGCAGCAGGCGGAACAGGCGCAGCAGCAGTTCCTGCTGTTCTGCGGTATCGCCGCTTTTCAGTTCAATCTGGTAGCACAGCTGCTTGAGGCGCAGCGCGATCTCGGACAGCGCCGCCTCGGTGTGGGCCTCCTTGGTGGCCGCGCCCAGCGCTTCGGCCTCGGCCACCAGGGCCGGGGTGCCGCTCAGCAGCGAAGCGACGGCGAAGCTCAAGGTGCGGCTCAGCATTTCGCGCAGGGCCTTGGTGTGCTCGCCGTCCGGGATGTCGGCCACGTCGATGCCGCGCTTGACGGCGGCGGGGCGCTCGGCCAGCTGGGTCAGGGTGCGGGCGTAGCCTTCCCAGTCGCGCGACTTGGCGGCGCGGCTCAGGCGGCGGCCGAAATCGGCCAGGTCGCCGGGCTGCTCGCCCAGGCGGCTGGCGAACTGGTACAGCATCAGCTCCGGGCCGGGATCGGCCGGCGCGGCGGTGCCGGCCAGCACCGGCGGCGCGGGCGGCACAGGAATGCCGGCGATCTCGTTGTAGATGTCGCGGTAGGCCTCCGGCGTTGGCGCAATGCGGCGCGTCGCCAGGCGGCGGAAGGCTTCGCGCGCGATGTCGGCCGGATTTTGCTCCATCGCGGCGGGAGGGGGAGATTTACTGGACATGTGACGCACGGCCTCTTATCTAGGTTTACTGACTGGCTCCATGATAGTTCACGCTCTGGCGCGCTTATGCGGGGATAAGCGGGCGGAACAGCACTTACTTTTCGGCATGAAACAATATCGAACCAGCAATAGCGCCCCGTCGTGCGCCTACTCGATCAGCTGGTTCTTGATCGCGTAGTGGGTCAGCTCCGCGCTGTTTTTCAGTTTCATCTTGGCCAGCAGGCGGGCGCGGTACTCGCTGACGGTCTTGACCGACAGCGACAGCTCCTTGGCGATGGCGCCCACCGTCTTGCCGGAGGCGATCATGGTCAGGGTCTGGTACTCGCGGTCGGACAGCGTTTCGTGCGGCGGCGCCTCGTGGTCCTCGCCCACGTGGTTGGCCAGTTCCTGGGCCAGCGCGGCGCTGATGTATTTTAACCCGCCCGCGACCTGGCGGATCGCCGTGACCAGTTCCTTCGGCGCGCTCTGCTTGGTCAGGTAGCCGGCCGCGCCGGCCTTGAGCGAGCGGATGGCGTACTGGTCCTCGCGGTGCATGGACAGCATCAGCACGGCCAGCTCCGGCTTGTCCTTCTTGACCTGCTTGAGCACTTCGATGCCGCTGCGGTCGGGCATGGAGATGTCGAGCAGCATGACGTGGCAGCCGGATTTGCGGAACAGCTTGATGGCGTCCAGGCCGTTTTCCGCTTCGCCGGCCACCACGATATCGCGGGTGTCGGCCAGGATTTGCTTCAGGCCTTCGCGCACGATGGCGTGGTCGTCGGCGATAAATACTTTGATGAGGGCTTTGTCTGACATGGGGGGCGGTGGCGCTGCCGAATTATTTCATTGCGGCAATTATGTGGTGTTGCTTATTGTAGCGCCGCCAAGCGCCGCGGGCGAGGGCGGCACGGCAGTTTCGCGCTTAATCTTGATGGCGACCACGGTTCCGCCGCCCGGCGCGTGGCTTAGCGTCAACGTTCCGTTCAGCGCGCGGGCGCGCTCGGCCATGCCGCGCAGGCCGAAGGACTGCGGCTTGGCGCGGTCGGCCGGGGCGATGCCGCGTCCATTGTCGCTGATCTTCAGGTTGATATAGTGGCGCGTGCGGCCCAGCTGCAGCGCCACCTTGCTGGCGCGCGCGTGCTTGGCGATATTGTTGAGTGCTTCCTGCACGATGCGGAACAGCGCGCTGGCGCGGTCCGGGTCCAGCGCGATCTCGCGCAGCGCGCTGTCGAAGCTGACCTCGATGCCGGCCTGGGTGCCGAACTCGCGCGCCTGCCATTCCAGCGCCGCCACCAGGCCGAAGTCCAGGATGGAGGGGCGCAGGTCGAGCGAAATGCGGTGCACCGCGTCGATGGTGCGGTCCACCAGCGCATCCACATAAGCGGCCTTCTCGTGCAGCGCGGCGTCTTCTTCCGGCAGGCGGCGGCTCAGCATGGCCAGCGCCATCTTGATGGCCGTCAGGTTGCCGCCCAGGTCGTCATGGATTTCGCGGGCAATGCGGGTGCGCTCCTGTTCCTTCACCGTTTCGATGTGGGCGGTCAGTTCGGCCAGGCGGGCGCGGCTCTGGCGCACTTCCAGCTGCTCCAGCTTGCTCTCGGTGATATTGGTCATGATGCCTTCCCAGCGCACCGTCCCGGCGCCGGCCAGCACATGGGGCGTGCAGCGCAGGTTGATCCACTTCACGTCCTTCCACGCGTCGACCCAGATGCGGCCCTCCCAGTTCCAGCTCCACAGCGACGTGGCCGAGGCCTGCATGGCGTCCAGGTAGGATTTGCGGTCCTCCTCGAGTATCAGCTCGAAGAAGCGCTCCGGCTGGGCTTGCAGCTCGGCGGCCGGCACGCCCAGCAGGGCCTGGCAGCCGTCGCTCAGGTAGGGGAAGGCCACGCTGCCGTCGGCGCGGCGCTCGAACTGGTAGACCAGGCCGGGCGTGTTGCGCACGATGGCGTCGAAGCGGGCCTGGGCTTGCTGCAGCGCCTGCACAATGGCGGGCTGCTCGGCGTCCGGGGAGGCCGGCGCGGCGGACTGCGGCTTGCTCATGGCGCGCGGCGGCGCGCGCGCCACTGGGTGATGTAGCGGCGCAGCAGGCGCCACAGGCGGTTGCCGTTGCGCGCGTGCCTGACCGGATGCAGGCGCGCCCACAAGGCCTTGCGCCAGGCGCGCACGGCGCCGGCCAGCGCCGATACTTCGCGCCAGGCGCGGGTGGCGCGCAGGCGGCCGGTCCAGTCGTCCTTGAGCGCCATGAAGCGGGCATGGCACCAGGCAAACCAGCGCAGGCACAGCAGCGAGGGCAGGGTCAGCGCGTAGATGCGCGCCACGGCGGCCGCGCCGGCCACCTTGGCCAGCAGGATGGTGCACACGCCGGTGAAGGCGTGCCCTTTGGCAATGGCCAGCAGGGCCAGTATCTTGACCGGAAACAGCAGCAGTCCCGGCAGTACAAACAGGCACAGCGCGGCGACCGGGCCGAGGCCGGCGATCCAGCGCGCCAGGCGCGGCAGCGGCACCACGCGGGTGATGGCCGCCATCAGGCGCGCGCCCAGGTCCCACAGCCATTCCTCTATCAGCAGGATCACGGCGGCCAGGTAGACCAGGGGCGCCAGCAAACGGCGCCTGAGTGTGTACAATCGCTTCATAGAGGCATGATACGTGAAAAGGTATGAGTAAAGCATTCACCAAAGAAACCGACAACGACGATGACGACGAAGCCGTCGCGCTGGCGCTCGCCATTCCGCCGGGCTCGAAAAACTACATCACGCCGGCGGGCTACCAGCGCATCAAGGACGAGCTGCTGCAGCTGATCGATGTCGACCGGCCGGAAGTGGTGCGCGTGGTGCACTGGGCCGCCTCCAATGGCGACCGCTCCGAGAACGGCGACTATATCTACGGCAAAAAGCGCCTGCGCGAAATCGACCGCCGCATCCGTTTCCTGACCAAGCGCATGGACTTGGCGGAAGTGGTGAATCCAAGCGTGCACCATGGCAGCGACCAGGTGTTCTTCGGCGCCACCGTCACCTACAGCAATGCGCAGGGCGAGGAACGCACCGTCACCATCGTAGGGATAGATGAGCTCGATCCGCTGAAAGGCAAGATCAGCTGGATCTCGCCGGTGGCGCGCACCCTGACCAAGGCGCGCGAAGGCGACACCGTGACCCTGCACACGCCGACCGGCGCGGAGGAGATTGATATTTTGTCGGTGAGTTATCCGGCCCCTGCGGGGGACTGATGTGCGGGCTTGGCCAGCGTGGCGGGTTATGAGCTTCGTGGGCTGCTGGATGTTGCGTAGGGCGGGTTAGCGGAGCGTAACCCGCCAATCTCAGCTGCGTTCGCGCAGGATGCGGTTGACGCCGGCGACGCGGCGCACGTTGCGCAGCAGGCCGGCCAGGTGCACGCGGTCCTTCACCTGGATGGTGAAGCGCAGCTGGTGCAGCACGTGTTCCTTGTCCTCGTCCATGCCGACGAAGGTGATGTTGCCGTCCGATTCGCCAATCTCCGCCGCCACGCGCGCCAAAATGCCTTTTTCATTGTTGATGAGCAGCTTGATGCGGCTGTCGAAGCGGCGGTTGATGTCCGCGCCCCATTTGACGGCGATCCAGCGGTCCGGCTCTTTCTGGCGCTGGCGCTTGGCCACCGAGCAGTCCGAGGTGTGCACCAGCAGGCCCTGGTCGCGCCGCAGCTGGCCGACAATCGCGTCGCCCGGTATCGGCAGGCAGCATTGCGCCAGCTGCACCGACACGCCTTCGCTGCCGCAGATGGTCACCGGATCCAGCTCGGCCGCGCTGTTGTGGTCCACCGGCGCGGCGGCCGATTCCCCGCCCAGCAGGCCGAAGATGTGGCGCGCCACCAGCGCCGCCATGCGCTTGCCGATGCCGATGTCGGCGTACAGCTCGTCCAGCGACTTGGCGCTCGATTCGTTCAGCAGGCGCTCGGCCAGCGGTTCCGGCAGTTCCGGGTCGATGCTGACGGCGGCCAGCGCCTGCGACAGCAGCTGGCGGCCCAGCGCGATCGATTCCGGCAGGTTGATGGTGCGCAAGTGGTGGCGGATGGCCGAGCGCGCCTTGCCGGTGCGCACGAACGACAGCCAGCTCGGGCTGGGCCGCGAAGTCGCGTCCGTGACGATCTCCACGATGTCGCCGTTGCGCAGTTCACTGCGCAGCGTGGACGGCTCGCCGTTGATGGTCACCGACACCGTATGGTCGCCGATGCCGGTGTGGATGGCGTAGGCGAAGTCGATCGGCGTGGCGCCGCGCGGCAGCGCGATGATCTTGGACTTCGGCGTGAACACGTAGACGGAGTCGGGGAACAGGTCGACCTTCACGTGTTCCAGGAACTCGGCCGAGTCGCCGGTCTGCTGCTGGATGTCGAGCAGCGACTGCAGCCACGCATGGGTGCGCTGCTGCATGTCGCTCAAATTGATGTCGCCGGTCTTGTACAGCCAGTGCGCTGCCACGCCGGACTCGGCGGTCCGGTGCATCTCCTGGGTGCGGATCTGGAACTCCACCGGCGTGCCGTAGGGACCGATCAGGGTGGTGTGCAGCGACTGGTAGCCGTTCAGCTTGCGGATCGCGATGTAGTCCTTGAACTTGCCCGGCATGGGCTTGTACAGCGAGTGCAAGGTGCCCAGCGCCACGTAGCAGTTGGGGAAGCTGTCGACCACCACGCGGAAGCCGTACACGTCCAGCACCTGCGAGAACGACAGGTGCTTGCTGCGCATTTTCTTGTAGATGCCGTACAGCGTCTTTTCGCGGCCGTACACTTCGGCCTCGATTTCCGCCATCGCCAGCGTGTTCTTCACCGACTCCAGGATCTTCTTCACCACTTCGCGGCGGTTGCCGCGCGCGGCCTTCACGGCCTTGGCCAGCACGTGGTAGCGCAGCGGGTACAGGTGGGAGAAGGAGATTTCCTGCAGTTCGCGGTAGATGTTGTTCAGGCCCAGGCGGTGCGCGATGGGCACGTACACTTCCATGGTTTCGCTGGCGATGCGGCGCTTCTTGGCCGGCGTCATCACGTCCAGCGTGCGCATATTGTGCAGGCGGTCGGCCAGCTTGATCAGGATCACGCGCACGTCCGAGGCCATGGCCAGCAGCATCTTGCGGAAGTTCTCCGCCTGCGCCTCGATCTGGCTCTGGAACTCGATCTTCTCCAGCTTGGACAGGCCGTCCACCAGGTTGGCCACCGGCGCGCCGAAGCGCTCGATGAGCTCGTCCTTCTTGACGTCCTGGTCCTCCATCACGTCGTGCAGCAGCGCGGCCATGATGGCTTGCGCGTCCAGCTTCCAGTCGGCGCAGATTTCAGCGACCGCGATGGGGTGCGAGATGTAGGGTTCGCCCGATTTGCGCACCTGGCCCAGGTGCATCTCGTCCGAGAAACGGTAGGCTTCCTTGACCTTTTTCAGGTCGGACGCCGTCATGTACTCGGACAGCTTTTCGGTCAGGTGGGTGACAGACGCAACGCCTGCCGTCAAAGTGGGGGTGGCGAGTGGCGAAGAGGTCACAGGTGGTGGTGCGGAGGGTGCGGAAACGGGAACGCCCGGCTCAGTATTGGCCGGGCGCCTGGCCCGGCTGGCGGGCTTGCCTGTAACATCGGTGTCAGTCAGGTCCATACATGTCCAGTGTCGGTGTGCTTGGGCTAAAACCTCGTACTACACTGGGCGGGAAGCGCAGGCTCCCAACTTACATGGGGACCTTTTTCAGCATTTCCAGGCCGACCTTGCCGGCGGCGATTTCACGCAGTGCGACCACGGTCGGCTTGTCCTTGGCGTCCACCTTGGGGGTGTGGCCTTGCAGCAGCTGGCGGGCGCGGTAGGTTGCGGCCAGGGTCAGCTGGAAGCGGTTCGGTACATTCTTCAGGCAATCTTCAATCGTAATACGGGCCATCTTAACTCCTAAAAATACGGCTGGTGCTAGGTTTCAGCGGTTTAATCTGCGTGTTCGGCGTGGATGCCCAGCTGGGCAAAGAGTGCTACGTTGCGGGCCGCTTGTTGCGCAAACCGGCAACGGGCCGCTCTCACAATCGCGCTCAGTTCGGACAAGGCGACCGGAAAATCCTGATTGATAATAACATACTCGAACTCCGGAGCGTGTGCGATTTCGCCGCCGGCCGCCAGCAGGCGGCGCGTGATCACGTGCGGCTCGTCCTGGCCACGCTTGTGCAGGCGTTCTTCCAGCGCCGCGATGGACGGCGGCAGGATGAAGATGCCGGCCGCCTGCGGGAACTGCTTCTTCACCTGGCGCGCGCCTTGCCAGTCGATCTCCAGCAGGATGTCGGTGCCGGTGCGCATCTGTTCTTCGACGAAGATGCGCGAGGTGCCATAGTAGTTGCCGTGCACTTCGGCCCACTCCAGGAATTCGCCCGCTTGCGCGCGCGCCACGAAGTCTTCCGGCGTGGTGAAGAAGTACTCGCGGCCGTGTTCCTCGCCCGGACGCGGGGCGCGGGTGGTGGTCGAAATCGACAGCTTGATGGTGGGTTCCTGCGCCAGCAGCGCGTTGACCAGCGTCGATTTACCGGCGCCGGAAGGCGCGGCCACCATGAACAGGCTGCCGGAGAAGGCGGTGGTTTGGCTCATGTTGTTCTTTCGAAAACTAATGTGGGCTTGCGGCAAAAGCCATCGCCCAAAGGCGTATTCTACCAAGAGCCATTGCCATCAGTCACGTACCGCGTTGCTGGCGCTGCTTAGCTCGGCCAGCAGCCGCATCGCCGCCGCCGGCGCGCGCTCCTTGGCGCCGTTGATAAAGTAGGCGAACACGTCGCGCCCGGCGGCTTTGGTGCCGGCCTTGGCGGCGCCCGGCGGGCCGGCGTAGGGCAGGCCCGCAGGCTGTCCGCCCGCCTGCCATTGCGCCGCGCGCGCCGCCCATTGCTTCAGGTCCGCCTCGCTGTAGCCGGTTGCGATGTCCGCTTGCGCGCACATCAGGCGCGCGTAGACAAAGTCCGCCGTCAGGTCGGCGTAGGACGGATATTTGTCCGAATCCGTGTACACCGTGGCGATCTTGTGGCGGCGCGCCAGCTTCAGATAGTCCTCGCACATGAAGCTCTCGTGCCGCGTGTCGAGCACGTGGCGCAGCTTGCGCGTGCCCAGCTTGGCGGGCAGCAGCTGGAAGAAGGCCTCCAGCTCGTCCGGGTCGAAGCGCTTGGTGGGCGCGAGCTGCCACAGGATGGGGCCGAGCTTGCCGCCCAGCTCGGTGAGTCCGCTGTCCATGAAGCGCTCCACCGATTCGCCCGCTTCGCCCAGCGCCTTGCGGTTGGTGCAGTAGCGGCTGGCCTTGACGGCAAAGACGAAGTCGTCCGGCGTCTGCGCGGCCCAGTTGGCGTAGTGTTCCGGCTTGGCGTTGCGGTAGTAGGTGCCGTTGATCTCGATGCTGGTGACCTGCCGGCTGGCGTATTGCAGCGCGCGCTTCTGCGCCAGCCCGGCGGGATAGAAAGTCTCGCGCCACGGCGCAAAGTCCCAGCCGCCTATGCCCACCCGGATCTGTTTTCCCATGCCGCCTCCTTGTTTGGATGATAACGTCAGATAGCGCTTGACCGCTAGACCGACCGGTCTATAGAATTCAATCATGACAACACCCACCACCCGCGAGCGCCTGGTCGCCGCCATGATCCACACTTTGCAGCACACCGGCCTGCACGGCGCCGGCCTGAGCGACATCCTGGCGCAGGCGCAGGCGCCCAAGGGCGTGCTCTACCACCATTTCCCCGGCGGCAAGAACGAACTGGCGGTGGCCGCCATAGAAAGCACCGTGTCCTATATGTGCGCCACGCTCGACAAGCTCATGCTCAGCGAACCGGACGCCCGCACCGCCATGAAAGCCTGGATAGGGCGCGCGCTGCGCGGCCTGGACGGCAGCGGCTTCGAGCGCGGCTGTCCTTTGGCGGCGGTGGCGCTGGAATCGACGGCGGCCGACGTGGCGCTGCGCCAGGCGCTGGCCGACGGCTTTGCCGCCATCCGCGCCCGCATCGCCGCCGCGCTGATGGCGGCAGGCCACGGCGAAGCGCGCGCGCAAGGCATCGCCGCGCTGATGGTGGCCGCTTACGAAGGCGGCCTGCTGCAGGCCCGCGTGGCGCACGACGCCACCCCCATGCTGCAGGCCACCGAAACCCTGCTGTCCCTGCTCTACGCCCAACCCTGAACGCACGAGGAAAGCCATGACCACCGCCCATTTCAAGCTCGCCGCCGCAGTCGCCGCGCCTTCCGCCTCCGCCGCCAAATCCGGTCCGGGCCAGCCCGAACGCGTCACCCTGCACGCGGCCGACGGCTATGCGCTGGCGGCGCTGCGCTACCGCAGCCAGGGGCCGGAGCGGGCGCGCCTGATCGTGGCCGGCGCCACCGGCGTGCCGCAGGGTTTCTACCGCCGCTTCGCCGAATACGCGGCCGCCAAGGGCTACACTGTGCTGACGCTGGACTATCGCGGCATCGGCCTGTCCAAGCCCAAGACCTTGCGCGGCTTCCGCATGGACTACCTGGACTGGGGCCGGCTGGATCTGGCGGCGGCGGTGGAGGCCGTGGCGGGCGAGGGCGGCGGCGCCGGGCCGGGTCGGGCTGTGCCGCTGTGCATGGTGGGCCACTCCTACGGCGGCCACGCCTTCGGCCTGCTGCCCAACCACGACAAGGTGGACGGCCTGTACACCTTCGCCACCGGCGCCGGCTGGCACGGCTGGATGCCGCTGCTGGAGCGGGTGCGCGTGAAAATCATGTGGAATGTGATCGGCCCGCTGCTGACGCGCTGGAAAGGCTGCCTGGCGTGGAGCAAGCTGGGCATGGGCGAGGACTTGCCGCTGGACGTGTACCGCCAGTGGAAGCACTGGTGCCGCTACCCGCACTATTTCTTCGACGACCCGGCGATGCGCCAGGTGGCGGCCGGTTTCGACACGGTGCGCGCGCCCATCATGGCGGTCAACGCGGTGGACGACCTGTGGGCGCCGCCCAACTCGCGCGACGCCTTCATGCGCGGCTACCGCAACGCGCCCTGGTTCGGCATCACCATCGACCCTGTCGGGTCCGGCATCGGCAAGATCGGCCACATGGGCTACTTCCGCCCGCAGTCCCACACGCTCTGGGCCGCCGCCCTGGACTGGTTCGACGGCATAGGCCGCGACCGCCCCCAGCCGCACCCGCCGGTCTGAGCCGGATTGGGTTGAACTGGCGGCCAGCATGCGCTACCGTTCTGGCATGAGCACACAATTCAATGCGGTCCACGGCGCCATGCAGGCGTGGGTGGACCAGGAAATCCTGGCGGGCGCGTCCTGCGCGCTGCTGGCGGGCGGCGAGGTGGTGGACCGCCACTGCACGGGCTGGGCCGACAAGGAAGCCGGCGTGGCGCTGCGCGAGGACCATCTGTTCCGCGTCTTTTCCAACACCAAGCTGGTCACCAGCGTCGCCGTCATGCAGCTGGTGGAGCAGGGCAGGCTGGCGCTGGATGCGCCGCTGGAAAACTATCTGCCCGCGCTGGGCCGGCGCCGCGTGCTGCGCCCCGGCGCCACGCGGCTGGACGACAGCGAACCGGCGCGACGTTCCATCACCGTGCGCCATCTGCTGTGCCACAGCTCCGGCCTGAGCTACGGCTTCCTCGATCCCGGCAGCCTGATCTACCAGGCCTACAGCGCCAGCCGCGTGATGCATGCCGACAGCTCGCTGGAAGGCCTGATCGAGGCGCTGGCGCCGCTGCCGCTGACCTTCCATCCCGGCGAACAGTGGGAGTACTCGATTGCGTCGGACGTGCTGGCGCGCGTGGTGGAAGTGGCCAGCGGCCTGCGCTTCGACCGCTACCTGGCGCAGGCGGTCTTCGCGCCGCTGGGCATGGTGGACACGTATTTCGTCATTCCGCCGGAAAAGCACGAGCGCCTGACCGCCTACTACGCGGGCGCCAGCCGGGGCGATCCCACCGCGCCCGGCCTGCGCCGCCTGGCCGGTTCGCCTTTCCCCGGCGCCTATCTGACCCCGGTGGCGCGCTACTCGGGCGGCGGCGGCCTGGTGTCCACCCTGGCGGACATGGTGGCCCTGCTGCGCAGCCTGCTGCCGGCTTCGCCCACCGCGCTGCTGCGGCCGGACACCGTGGCCGACATGATGCGCAACCAACTGCCGCCCGGCGTCCGCATCGGCTTTCCCACCGTGGGCGCGGTGCCCGGCAAGGGCTACGGCCTGGGCGGCGCGGTCACCTTGCAGCCGGGCGCGGGCGACCCGCCGGCCTCGACGGGCGAATTCGAATGGGGCGGCATCGCGGGCACGCAATGGTGGATCAACCCGCGCCATAACATCGCGGGCGTGCTGATGGCCCAGCGCCAGATGGGCTTCTGGAATCCCTACACGTTCGAGTTCAAGCGCCTGGCCTACCAGGCGCTGCTGGCTTAGTCTTTTTGCCCTTTCAGGGACTCGTCGAGCGCCTTGCGCAAGGCGCGCTGATAGGCGGGCGAGCGGCGCTGGCGGGCGATGGCGTCCCACAGGCGCTCGCTCAGTTGGGGATGGGCGTCGTAGAAGGCCTTGGACAGGCCCAGGTAATAGGCTTCCTCGGTGAAGGGCGCCGGCAGCGCCTCGATCTTGCCCGCGAACTCGGGCAGCGCCAGCAGCGCCAGGCCGGTCGTTTCCAGGCCGACCACGATGTCGGCCCGCCCCGCCAGCAGCTTGGCGAAGTTGGCGCTCAGCGTCTTGCCGCTGTCGTCGGTCTGCACGCCCATGGCGGCCAGCTTGTCTATCATCAGCACCGAGCCGAAACGCACCAGCACCGGCGTGGCCAGATGCGTGAAGCGGACGCCGTCCCAGTGCGTGGCGCTGCCGGTGCGGCGGTAGGCCAGGGTGCGGGCCGACATGACGGCCCGCGCCGGGTCCGGTTCGCCGCCGCGCATGGGGAAGGCCATGAAAGGCAGCAGCGCCGGCGTGTACGGTGCGATGGGAAAGCCGTCCGCCGAGTTGTAGCGTATCTCTTCGCGGCAGCGGGTCACCGGCGCGGCGTAGGTGGCGAGTGTGGCGCCGGCTTCCTGCGCGGCGTCCCTGAGCAGGCGCTGCGCCATGCCGTCGCCCGAGGGCGTGAGGTAGGGCGGCCAGGGGCGTTCATCCACGCACAGCCGCAATGTCACTGCGTCCGCCTGCGGCACGCACGCAAGCAACAGCAGGCAAACGGCGTATCGGACCATGCGCACCTCGGTGGGAAGAGGTCTTATTGTAAAGCCATGCACCTGAGGGATGTAACAAAAACTTCCGCCTGCTCCGGCGGGATTTAGTAGGCCATGCGCAGCTGGACGTAAGCCATGCGCGGCGCGCCCACCATGCGGCCCAGGTTGCCGTCCACGTTGCGGGTGTAGTAGCGCTTGTCGGCCAGGTTGTTCACGCCGGCCAGCACCTCGTATCCCGGCTTGCCCGGCAGTTTCCAGTTCAGCTGCGCGTTCCACAGGCGGAAGCCGGGAATCTCGCCCACGCCGGCGTTGGCCGCCTCGGCCACGGTGTTGGCCGCGTCCGAGAACTGCCTGGTCTGGTGCGTGCTGGACAGGTTCGCGGTCCACGCGCCGATGCGGTAGCGCGCGCCCACGGTGTCGGTGTTGCGCGAGTAGAAGGGCACGTCCTTGCCTGCGGTGCTGCCCGATTCCTGGATGGCCTTGGTGTAGCTGTAGTTGGCGAACAGGTTCAGGCCGGCCAATGCGCCGGCGTCGTCGAAGCTGTAGTCGACGGCGGTTTCCACGCCCTCGTGCTTGGTGGCGCCGATGTTCTGGAACACGGGCGGCGTGGAGCCGGGCACCTGGATGATCTGGTTGTCGAACTTCAGGCGGAAGGCGGTGACTTCGGCGCTCACGGCGGCGGTTTTCCAGCGCGCGCCCAGCTCGTGGGTCTTGGCCAGTTCCGGGTTGAGCGGGTTGGCGGCCGTCTGCGAGTTGAGCTGGGTGTTCTGCACCGAACCGAAGGAGGTCTGGTAGTTGGCGAACACGGTCAGCGCGCGGTTGACCAGGTAGGCCACGTTCAGCGACGGCAGGGCCTTGTCGTTGTCGGTGGCGAAGCTGCGCTGGGCGCTCGCGTCCAGGCGGTCCGAGCTGATGCGCTCGAAGCGCACGCCCGGCGTGACGCGCCAGGCGCCGTAGGCGATGCGGTCGTCCACGTAGAAGGAGTGCGCGTCGGTGGCGTTGACGAAGGTGGAGACGGCGCCGTTGGCGCCGGTGGCCACGGTCTGCACATAGTTGTTGTCGTCGCCGCGCTCGCGCAGGTAGCGGTAGCCCACGGTCAGGTCGTGCGTCAGGCCGGCAGCGGCGAAGCGCTGCGTGTAGCGCGGCTCGATGCCCAGCACCTGGTAGCTGCGCGGCTGGTAGGTGCGCTGGGTCTTGGCGGCGTTGATCAGCGCGCTGCGGCGGTCGCTCTCGTTGTAGTAGGCCTTGATCTCGAATTCCTGGGTGGCCGACAGCGCGTTCAGGTAGCCCACGTCCGCGCCCTTGCGCTCGCCGTCCCAGAAGTCGGTGGGGCGGGTGTTCTGGAAGGGGTTGGCGTTGTACTGCGCCACGGTCAGGCCGCCCGGCGTGCGGGAGGTCACGTCGTAGTAGCTCAGCTTGCCGTACACCTCGCTGCGCGCGTCCAGCTTGTAGCGCAGCTTCAGCCCCAGGTCGTTGACCTTCTCGTCGCTGCCGGCGCGCCATTCGCTGCCGTCCATGCCGGAGTACAGCAGGGCCACGCCGAGGCCGTTGTCCAGCTGCGAGCCGACGAAGGCGCTGTACTGGGTGTTGTGGCCGCCTTCGCCGAAGTGGTTGTAGCGCACCGAGGCGTCGCCGCTCAGGCCCGGCGTGTCCGGCACCGGGCGGCTGCGGAAGTTGATGATGCCGCCCACGTTCTGCGGGCCGTAGCGCACCGCGCCGCCGCCGCGCACCACGTCCACCGATTCGATGTTGTTCAGGCTGACCGGCGCGAACGACAGCTGCGGCTGGCCGTAAGGGGCCACCGCCAGCGGGATGCCGTCCAGCAGCACGGTCGAGCGCGGCGAGTAGCGCCCGGTCAGGCCGCGCACGCCGATGTTGAGGGAGATGGTGCTGCCGGCGGTGCCGGAATTGTCGGTGCTCTGCACGCCGGGGATGCGGCGCAGCACGTCGCCGATGCTGGCGGCGCCGGTGTTGTCGATGTCTTCCTTCTGCAGCACGGTGCGCGCGCCGGCGAAGTTTTTCACGCTGTTCTGCAGGCCGGAACCGAGCCAGCTGCCGGTGATCTGGATGGTTTCCAGCGGCGCGGCGTCGGGGACCACGCCCTCTGCCTGCTGCGCGCGCAGCGCCGGCGAGGCCATGGCCAGCGCGGCCGCCGCTGCGGCGATCAGGGTGGGACGGAAGGGCAGGGCGGAGGAAAGCTTGGACATGATGTTGGCCGGCGCGGACGCAAAGTTTGCAAATAAATGAGAATGATAACACTTCTCATTTGCAAGTGTCGACCGGCCGGCTACTATTACTTCAGCTTCCAGACAAAGCGGCTGCCGTCGCTGCCACCCGAATTGGGGCCGGGGCTGTCCGCCGTGATGGCCCCGGTCTTGGGATCGATGCGGATGAAGCGGTGCGTGACCAGGGACATCAAGACCAGGTCGCCATTGGGCGTTTCTATCCATTGCAGGCTTTGCGCCGGGCCGGGCTGGCCGCTTTGCAGCGTGAGCCTGGCGTCCTTATCCACAGTGAGGAACTGGCCGTTGCGGCTCAAGGCGACACGGCCCAGCTTCATATCCCGCACCGCAAAGGCGCCGGAAAGGATGGTGGAAGGCGCGTCCGTCAACTGGATCTGCTTGCCGAAGGGGATGGGGCGCATCAGTCCAGCGGGATGGGGCTCGTGGATGTCGATGGCGTCGAAGTCGGCAAAGCCGCCCGCCGCGCCGGCGGTGTTGAAGTTGAACAGCCCGTAGCGCATGCCCTGGAAGGTGAGCAGCTGGAACACCATGGCGCGCTCCTGTCCTATGGGCGCAAAGGATTTGCCGTCCACCGAGTAGCTGAATTTCGCCCGTTCCGAGATGAAGTCGCCATCCACGCGCAGCCACACGCGCTCCGCCTTGAGCGGCACGCGGCTATGTTCGCCCGTCTGCTCGTCGAACAGCACGACCTGGCGGCCGTCGGCAGTTTGCTCGACGCCCAGCCATGAATACGGCCGGCCGAACAGGGCCAGTCCGGCCACGTCGCCAGGCTGCAAACCTTTCAGATCCAGGACGGCGGTCGCGCTCGAATCCGGGCCGATGGCGCGCTGCGTGAGCGTGTTCTTCGCTTCCCACAGATTCTTTGCCGGCAGGCTGTGCAGGCGCAGGCTGCCGGGGCGTTCCGTGAGGGACCAGCGGCTGTTGTCCGGCACGTGGTTCCACTGCCACAAGGGCTGCAATGCGGCGCCGGAGAAGCCGTCGCTGCGCTGATAGGGCGCGTGCGGCTGCGTCGGCGCCGCTGTTTTCGGTTTGACCCAGGTGCGCGGCGTGCGGCCCAGATTGCCCGGCAGGCCGAAATACGGCCAGCCGTCGTTCCAGGTCACGGGCGACAGATTGACCAGCCGGCCGACGGAGTTGTAGTCCATCATGGAGAAGCCCCACCATTCGCCCAGCGGAGTCTGCACCACGCCGCCCTGGTGCAGGGACACGCGGCCATTCGGCGCCTTGTTCGGCGGCTGCACGGTAAAGGGCGGCACCTTGTTGTTGGCCAGGCGGTAGCCTTCGTGCAGGCCGAAGTCCTCGTCGATGCTGATCGCGGGATTGACCTCGTAAGGCCCCTCCGGCCGGTCCGCCCGCGCGGCGGGCATGCGCATGCGGTCGTTGTACCACGCCGAGATGATGAAGTATTTCCCGTCGATCTTGTAGAAATGCGAGCCTTCCCCCATGCCCGAGCCCTTCTTGATGATCACGCGCTCCGAGCCTGGCACGATGTCGCTCAGGTCCTCGTTCAGCTGCGCGAGCTTGACCTCGTCATAGCCCCAGATGACATAAGCTTTTCCGTCATCGTCGAACAGGACGGAGAGGTCGTGGAAGGAGCGCTTCATGGCCGTCTGGGTCCATGGGCCGGCCGGATCGGTCGCGGTGAACAGTTGCGTGGTGTAGCCGTTCACGTTGCTGAAGATGTAGAACTTCCCCTTGTGATAGCGGAAGCTGGGAGCCCAGATGCCGCGGCCGTAGACGTTTTTCCCATCTTCCAGCCGGAACGCGGGGGCGAGATCGAGCTTGGGCGATGCGTAGGCGACGAAATGCCAGTTCACCAGGTCCTTGGAGCGCAGGATGGGCAGGCCAGGCATGGTGTGCATGGTGGTGCCGGTCAGGTAAAACTCGTCGCCGACCTTGATGATGTCGGGATCGGAAAACTCGTCGTAGAAAATGGGATTGGTGTAAGTGCCATTGCCATTGTCCGCCGTCCAGGTTCTGGGTTCTTTGGCCAGGCAAGGGCTTGTGCAAACAGACGCAGCCAACGCAAGCGCCGCGCAAAGCGGCGTAATGAAACGGGACATCCCCGGCTCCTCTTTGTTATACGTTTTAGGGGGTGTTTAGTTTGACGTATTTCTCAGAGGGGAACGATCACATTTTTTCCGGCATTGATAGCTTTTTCGGCATGGCGAACGTGAAAAAAAATGCCCGCTACGCGAGCGGGCATTATCTGATTCAACGAAACGCGAAAACCTTACTCCAGGTTTTGCACCTGTTCGCGCATCTGTTCGATGAGTAGTTTCAGTTCCATCGACGCGTCGGCCAGCTCTTTCACCGAGGCTTTGGCGCCCAGGGTGTTGGCTTCGCGGTTCAGTTCCTGCATCATGAAGTCCAGGCGCTTGCCGACCTGGCCGCCTTTTTTCAGGATGTGGCGGGTTTCGGTCAGGTGGGCCGACAGGCGGCCCAGTTCCTCGGCCACGTCGATGCGGATGCCGTACAGGATCACTTCCTGGCGGATGCGCTCCATGGCGTCCTGGCGCGACAGGCTGGTGTTGGAGCCCTGGCAGGCCAGGCCCAGCGCTTCCTGCATGCGCTCGATGGCTTTCTGCTGGAAGGCCGCCACCACTTGCGGGATCAGCGGCGTGATGCGCTTGACGATGGCTTCCATGGATTCGATGCGGGACACCAGCATGGCCTCCAGCGCCGCGCCTTCGCGCTGGCGGCTGGTGACGAAGGCGGCCACGGTGCGCGCGGTCAGCGCGGCGACGTCCGCTTGCAGGGTTTCCTGGCCGATCTGGGCTTCTTCCACCACGCCGGGCCAGCGCAGCAGCTCGGCCACGCTCATGACCGGGGCGGCGACGAAATGCTTGCCGACTTCGGCCTGCAGGCGGGCCAGTTCCTCCAGCAGCGGGGTATTCAGGGCGGTGGCGCCGGCGCCGGCGGCTTTGCGGCCGAAACTGAGCCGCAATTCAACCTTGCCGCGCGTAATGGCGGCCATAATGGCAGTGCGCAAATCGGGTTCCAGCGCGCGCAAATCGTCGTTTATTCGAAACTGCAAGTCAAGAAAACGTGAATTGACGCTCTTGATTTCTATTGTCAGTGTCCCGGCCGCGCTTTCGCTGGTGGCAACCGCGTAGCCTGTCATGCTGGAAATGCTCAATGGATGTCCCCGATTTAAACTTTACAAAACAGTGATTTATCCACACAATCCGGATGTTGAAGCAAGGAAATCCTATGGCTGCACAGAACAACGCTCCACTGCCGGATGGGCTGGAAATAGCTGGATATCGCATTGTAAAGAAAATTGCGTCCGGTGGGTTCAGTATTGTTTACCTCGCCTATGACGCGGAAGGCAATGCGGTGGCGGTAAAAGAATACCTGCCGAGCGCGCTGGCGCTGCGCCAGCCCGGAGAATTGGCTCCGGCCATAGCGAAAGCCAATTTGCCGGTGTTCCGCATCGGCCTCAAATGCTTCTTCGAGGAGGGGCGGGCGCTGGCACGGATTTCGCATCCAAATGTTGTAAGAGTGTTGAATTTCTTCCGCGCCAACGAGACTGTGTATATGGTGATGGCCTATGAATCGGGCCATTCATTGCAAGAATATATACAGCGGCAGCGCGCCAAGGGCAGCAAGGCGGGGGAAGCTTTTATCCGCCAGATATTCACCCAGGTGCTGAAAGGCCTGCGCGAAGTGCATGCCAACCAGCTGCTGCACCTGGACCTGAAACCGGCCAATATCTATCTGCGCACCGACGGCACGCCCATGTTGCTGGACTTCGGCGCGGCGCGCCAGACCATCAATAGCGACCTGCCCAAGCTCACGCCGATGTACACCCCCGGCTTCGCGCCGCCCGAGCTGTATGTGAAGACCGAGCCGCTGGGGCCGTGGACCGACGTGTACAGCATAGGCGCGTCGATGTTCGCCTGCATGGTCGGTTCGCCGCCGCAGCCGGCCGACCAGCGCCGCAAGGAGGATAAAATGGACGGGCATTTCGCCAAACTGGATGGCCTGTACACGCCGGAGCTGGTGGCGCTGGTGCGCCGCGCGCTGCAGCTGGATCCGCTGGCGCGGCCGCAAAGCCTGTTCGAAATGCAGAAAGTGCTGCAAACTCCGGTGGCGCTGCCGGCCCCGGCGGGCGGTACGCTGGAGCGGCTGGGCGGCCACGTGCGCGGCCTGCTGGGCCGATTTGGACGCAAGAACGCTGCGCAGACCACGCAATCCTGACCGATAAGGACGATCCAGGGACCATGCAATTCTCCGTATATCAGGAAAGCCACATCGGCGGCCGCAAGGTCAACCAGGACCGCATGGGCTACAGTTTCACGCGCGACGCGCTGCTGCTGGTGCTGGCCGACGGCATGGGCGGCCATTTGCGCGGCGAAGTGGCGGCCACCATTGCCATGCAGACCATCTCCACCCTGTTCCAGCAGCAGGCCATGCCTTATGTGAAGAAGCCGGAGCGCTTCCTGGAGGAGGCCTTCATGGCCGCGCACCAGGAGATCCACCGCTACAAGGCCATGCACAACCTGCCGGAAACCCCGCGCACCACCGTGGTGGCCTGCCTGATCCAGCACAATATCGCCGTGTGGGCGCACTGCGGCGACTCGCGCCTGTACTGGATGCGCGGCGGCCAGGTGCTGGCGCGCACGCGCGACCATTCGCACGTGGAAAACCTGATCGCCAAGGGCCTGGTGCCCGCCTCGGAGCGCGCCACCCACCCGGACCGCAACAAGCTGTATAACTGCCTGGGCGCGACCAGCCTGCCGAAAGTGGAGCTGTCGCGCCGCGCCAGCATGCTGCCGGGCGACGTGATGCTGCTGTGTTCCGACGGCCTTTGGTCGGTGCTGGACGACGAGGACCTGGCGCACCGCCTGGCCACCCAGACCGTGGTGCGGGCCGTGCCGGACATGCTGCAGACGGCCGTTGCCATCGGCGGCGCCACCGGCGACAACGCCACCGCGCTGGCCATTATGTGGCAGGGCGGCACCGTGGCCGACGGCGCGCCCACCACGGCGGTCGGCATGTCCAGTATGATCTCGACTGAAATGCTGCCGGAAGACCAGGTCAACACCACCATCAGCCGCGCTGTCCGGGCCGAGGCGCGCGGACCTGCGGCGGCAGCCGACGTTTTCGACGACGACGAGATCGAGCGCGCCATTGCCGAGATCCGCGGCGCGATAGAAAAATCCTCCCAACACTTACCCCGAAAGACCGACCCATGACGTTTGAATCCCGCCCCAGCGGCCGCCCCGTCGACGCGCTGCGCGCCATCCGCCTGACGCGCCAGTACACCAAGCACGCCGAAGGTTCTGTGCTGATCGAATGCGGCGACACCAAGGTGATCTGCACCGCCAGCATCGAGGACCGGGTGCCGGGCTTCCTGAAGGGCAAAGGCCAGGGCTGGCTGACGGCCGAATACGGCATGCTGCCGCGTTCCACCCACACCCGCATGGACCGCGAAGCGGCGCGCGGCAAGCAAAGCGGCCGCACCCAGGAAATCCAGCGCCTGATCGGCCGCTCGCTGCGCGCCGCCTTCGACCTGGAAGCGTTCGGCGAGCGCACGCTGAACCTGGACTGCGACGTGATCCAGGCTGACGGCGGCACCCGCACCGCCTCCATCACCGGCGCCATGGTGGCCGCCTACGACGCCTTCTCCAGGCTGGTCGAGCGCGGCGCGATCCCCGCCGTGCCGCTCAAGCACTTCGTGGCCGCCATCTCGGTCGGCGTGTACAAGGGCATGCCGGTGCTGGACCTGGACTACGTGGAAGACTCGGACTGCGACACCGACATGAATGTGGTGATGACCGACGCCGGCCACTTCATCGAAGTGCAAGGCACGGCCGAAGGCGCCGCCTTCGACCGCGCCGGCATGAACCGCCTGCTGGACCTGGCGCAGGGTGGCATCGCCGACCTGGTCAAGCTGCAAAAGCAGGCGCTCGGCCTGGCCGCCTGAGGCCCGCCAAGGGCTGGGGGCAGACCCAAGGGTCTGACCCCGGATTTTGCCAGTGGTTTACAATGTCGGCTCCAGAAATCTAGCCGACATCAGCCATGACCCAACGCCTCATCCTCGCCTCCAACAACGCGGGCAAGCTCAAGGAATTCAACGAACTGCTCGCCACCGTGGGCTACGACGTGCGCGCCCAGGGCGAGTACAACGTGCCGGAGGCGGACGAACCGCACCATACTTTTGTTGAAAATGCACTGGAAAAGGCGCGCCACGCGGCCCGTTTGACCGGCCTGCCCGCGCTGGCGGACGATTCCGGCGTGTGCGTGACGGCGCTGGGCAACGCGCCCGGCGTGTACTCGGCGCGCTATGCCGGCGAGCCCAAGTCGGACGCCGCCAACAGCGCCAAGCTGATCGCGGACCTGGCCGCGCACGCCGACAAATCGGCGTACTATTACTGCGTGCTGGTGTTCGTGCGCCACGCGGACGATCCGCAGCCGGTGATCGCGGACGGCCGCTGGAACGGCCAGATCATCGCCGAGGCGCGCGGCAACGGCGGCTTTGGCTATGACCCGCATTTCTTTATCCCTGAACTCGGCAAGTGCGCAGCCGAACTCACGGCCGATGAAAAGAACCGCCTCTCCCACCGTGGCCAGGCCCTGCGCGCCCTGGTAGAGAAACTGAAATGATACCGATCAAGGTTGTTGGCGCCAAAGCGGCGCAAACCCACACCCACAGCCACGGCCACAATCAGGCTGCGGCCGGCACCGCGCTGCACTACCTGCAGCCGGGCGCGCTGAACCTGGCGGCGCTGCCGCCGCTGTCGCTGTACATCCACTTCCCCTGGTGCGTGCGCAAATGCCCGTACTGCGACTTCAATTCGCATGAAGCCAAGGGCGGCGGCTTCCCCGAGGAAGAGTACCTGGCTTCGCTGCGCAGCGACCTGGAAATGGCGCTGCCGCTGATCTGGGGCCGCAGGATACACACCATCTTCATCGGCGGCGGCACGCCCAGCCTGATGTCGGCCGCGGGCCTGGACCGTTTGCTGTCGGACGTGCGCACCTTGCTGCCGATGGACGCGGACACCGAAATCACCATGGAGGCCAACCCCGGCACCTTCGAGGCGGAAAAGTTCAAGTCCTACCGCGCCAGCGGCATCAACCGCCTGTCGATCGGCATCCAGAGCTTCAACGCTGAACATCTGTCGGCGCTGGGCCGCATCCACGACGGCGGCGAAGCGCGCCGCGCGGTGGAGATTGCGCTGGCCAACTTCGACAACTTCAACCTGGACCTGATGTACGCGCTGCCCACGCAGACGCTGGAGCAGGCCCGCGAGGATATCGAAACGGCCATGTCCTTCAAGCCGCCGCACCTGTCGCTGTACCACCTGACGATGGAGCCGAACACGCTGTTCGCCAAGTACCCGCCGGTGCTGCCGGACGACGACGCCAGCGCGGACATGCAGGACATGATCGCCGAGCTGACCGCCGCCCAGGGCTACGGCCAGTACGAAGTGTCGGCCTACGCGCAGCCGGGCCACCGCGCCAAGCACAACCTGAACTACTGGCACTTCGGCGACTACCTGGGCATAGGCGCGGGCGCGCATTCGAAGATCTCGTTCCCGCACCGCGTGTTGCGCCAGGCGCGCTCCAAGCAGCCCAAAGCCTATATGGAAGCGGTCAAGGCCGGCAACCCGGTGCAGGAGGAGTATGAGATCGGACGCGGCGAGATGGGCTTTGAATTCATGCTCAACACGCTGCGCCTGCACGAGGGCTTCGAGCCCAATCTGTTCAGCGAGCGCACCGGCCTGTCCATCAACGCCATCGAGCAGCAGCTCAACGCGGCCGAAGCCAAGGGCCTGCTGTACCGCGACTACAATCTGATCAAGCCGACGGAATTAGGACAGCGCTTCCTGAACGACCTGCAGCAGATGTTCCTGGGTTCCTGAGGCGCGGCTGCTCGTTCCCCAGCTTGAAGGACGCCGCCACGCCGGCCAGGCTGGCGGCCTGCTCCTGCATGCTGGCGGCCGCCGCTGCGGCCTGCTCCACCAGGGCGGCGTTCTGCTGCGTCACCTGGTCCATCTGCGTGATGGCGCGGTTTACCTGCTCTATGCCGGTGCTTTGCTCGTTGCTCGATGAGCTCATCTCCGCCATGATGTCGTTCACGCGCCGCACGCTGGCCACCACCTCGTTCATGGTGGCGCCGGCCTGCTGAACCAGCGTGGTGCCGGTGTTCACCTGCTGCACCGAGTTGCCGATCAATTCCTTGATTTCCTTGGCCGCCGCCGCGCTGCGCTGCGCCAGTTGCCGCACTTCGGACGCCACTACCGCGAAGCCGCGTCCCTGCTCGCCGGCGCGCGCCGCTTCCACCGCCGCGTTCAGCGCCAGGATGTTGGTCTGGAAGGCGATGCCGTCGATCACGCCGATAATGTCCACGATCTTGCGCGCCGACGCGTCGATGGCGCCCATGGTGTCGACCACCTGGCCGACAATGGCGCCGCTTTTCACCGCCACGTCGGAGGCGGTCTGCGCCAGCTGGTTGGCCTGGCGCGCGCTCTCGGCGTTCTGGCGCACGGTGGCGGTCAGCTCTTCCATCGAGGAGGCGGTTTCCTCCAGCGAGCTGGCTTGCTCTTCCGTGCGCGTGGACAGGTCCATATTGCCGGAGGCGATCTCGCTGGACGCGCTGGCGATGGCCTTGGTGCCGGTCTGCACCTGGCTCACCACATTGCGCAGCGCGTCGTTCATGGTTTGCAAAGCTGTCATCAATTCGCCGATTTCGTCGCGCGGGTTCTCCTTGCTGAACGTGGTGGTGAGGTCGCCCTGCGCCACGGTGGAGGCCACCGCCAGCGCGGAACGCAGCGGCTGGGTGATGCTGCGCGAGATGATGTAGGCGGCCAGCGCGCCGGCAGCCAGCAGCAGCACGCCCATGACGGACATCAGTATGGTGCTGCGGGTGTTGGCCGCGTCGATGGCCTTGGCGGTGTCGTCGATGTCCTTGCGCTGGTGCTCCAGCAGGAACAGCACGCGCTTCTGGTAGGTCTCCGCAGCGGGCATGAACACGTCTTTGAAAGCGCGCTCCGATTCGGCGGCGTCGCCGGCCTTCTTGGCGTCCATCACCTTGTTCTTGGCGTCCTGATATTTGTTACGCATGCCGACGATGGATTTCATGATTTCCTTTTCCTCGTCGGTGTCGAGCAGATCCTCGATCTTCTTGATGAGCGCCGAGCCGCGCTTGGTGCTGTCGGCCACCACGTCGGCGAACACCACGGGCAGTTTCTCGTCGGTGGTGCGGGCGAACAGCGCGGTGCGCGCAATGGCGGAGTAGATCAGCACATACCAGTCGGACACCAGGCGCTCGGTCGCCAGCGGATTGGCCATCATCTGCTTGGTGGCTTCGGCGGTGGCGCGCGCTTGCACCAGGGCGTAGCCGGTGGCGGCCACGGACAGCGCCAGCACGATGGTGAACCCGGCCGCGAGCCGGGTGGTGATGCGCATATTGGACAGAAAATTCATGGAATCCCCCCGTCAAGTCGGCCGCTCATCGGCTTCGACGAGTATGCGCCGACTGGCGGCCAGGGGGCAACTGTTTTTAGAACGGGACGGTCCGGGACAGGTCCGGTTTGTCGCACCAGCGTGCAAAGGCCTCCGCCATGCGCTCGCTCTCGCCGATGGCGCGGGTCCAGTCGCGGATGCGGGTGTCGTGGTCCTGGCCGTAGAACTTGAAGTCGGCGCGGTCCGGCATTTTCCCGTTGGGCAGCGTGGCCAGGAAGGACTTGGACGGCGATACCAGGATCACGTTGTCCACGGCGGCGTCGCGCGCGCGGCGCCAGGGCATGGACTTGTCCAGCCAGCCGGGCACGATGTAGTCGCTGAAGTGCGGGTAGAGCACCAGGCCTGGGTCGCGCTGGTAGGGCAGGTGCAGGTGGTAGTCGATCAGGCCGCCGTCCCAGTAGGCGCCGCCGGGGGCGCCGGCAATGCCTGACACCGCTTCCAGCACCATGGGAATGGAGCCGGAAGCCAGCAGCGCGTCGCGCAGATTGTGTTCGGACAGGCCCACGAAGTGGTTGGCGAAGGCGTCGAATTCCTGGCGCAGCCAGTCCTGGCTGTCGCGCGCGTCGTGGAAGACCACGCGTTCCATGGCGCCGGCCAGGCGGCTGCGCGACAGCGCGTTGCCTGCTGCGGCACGCAAAAAGCCGGACAGTTCGCGCCAGCGGTTGCCCGCCGCCTGCGCCAGCGGCCCCACGCCGCGCGCGGTGATGATGGACAGCGAGTACTGCGGGTTGTTCAGTGTTTCGGCGGCGCGCCCGTCCAGCAGCTCGTCGAGCAGGGCGCGGCAGGTATTGCTGACGTAGGCCGCGTCCACCTTGGCCGGGTAGCGCTGGTGCGTGTACAGGCGGGCCAGGCGGCGGTGCGACGCGTCCGGATCGTGGAAGGCGGCGGCGGCCATGCGCCAGGCGCCGATGGACGCGCCGATCAGGCGGCGCTGGCGCGGCGCCTGTTTCAGGAAGTCGCCGAACAGCCAGCGGTCCAGGCCATGCAGGATCAGGCCTTTCGGGCCGCCTGCCGCAGCCGGGATGATGGCCACGTCGGCCGCCTGCATGCCCTCGGCCGCAATGCGCTGGCGCGCCCGCTGGCCGAGGCGGATGGTGATGGGGGAGGAAGTCATGGGAATATTTTAACGCAGCGGCGTGCTTGCATTGGCGGGTTACGCACTGCGTGCTAACCCGCCCTACGTTGCATACCACCGATGACTGTGGCGCCGCGTAGGGCGGGTTAGCGCAGCGTAACCCGCCGCGGAGGCGGCGCTACTTCAGCCCGCCGCCCAGCGCCCGGTACAGTTCGATGGCGCTGGTGGTGCGCAGCAAACGCGCCTGCACCAGCGACTGCTCGGCGCTGAACAGCTCGCGCTGCGCGTCCAGCACGTCCAGCGAGCTGGCCACGCCGTTGTCGAAGCGCAGCTGGAGCAGCTTGAGACGGTCCGCCTGCGCATCCTGCACGGCGCGCTGCGCTGCCACCTGGCTGCCCAGGTAGGTGCGCGCTGCCAGCGCATCGGCCACTTCGCGGAACGCGGTCTGGATGGTCTTCTCATAGTCCGCCACGGCGATGTTCTTGCGCACTTCGCTCAGGTTCAGATTGGCGCGGTTGCGGCCGGCGTCGAAGATGGGCAGCACCAGCTGCGGCACGAAGGACCAGCTGCCGGTGCCGCTGTCGAACAGTCCCGAGAAGTCCGGGCTGCTGCTGCCGATGGCCGCCGTCAGGCTGATGCGCGGGAAGAAGGCCGCGCGCGCCGCGCCGATATTGGCGTTGGCCGACTTCAGCCGCTGCTCTGCGGCGCGGATGTCCGGCCTGCGCGCCAGCAGCTCGGACGGCAAGCCTTCCGGCACCGCGCTCATGGCGTCGATGGCGGCGTCGCTGGCCATGGCGCCGCTGGCGGCCGAGGCGGGCGCCTGGCCCACCAGCAGCGTGAGCGCGTTCTCCGCCTGCGCCCGCTGGCGCGCCAGCGTGAGGGCGGCCACGCGCGCCGTTTCCATCAGCGTTTCATTCGAGCGCAGGTCCAGGCGCGAGGAGGCGCCCACTTCCAGGCGCTGCTGCGTGAGCTGGTAGGTGCGCGCGCGTGCATCGTAGGTCTGCTGCGCCAGCTTGTACTGCTCGGCATAGGCGCGTTCGGTGAAGTAGGCTTTCGCCACCTCCGCCACCACGCTGATCTGCGCCGCCTGGCGCGCTTCGTCTGTGGCCAGGTAGGCGGCCAGGGCGGCGTCGTTCAGGCTTTTCACGCGGCCGAAGAAGTCCAGCTCGAAGGACGAGATGCCCACGCCGGCGTCGAAGCGGGTGCTGGTGATGTCGGCGCCGGTGGCGGACACCGAGCGCGGCGTCTTCACGCGGCTGCCGCCCAGCGTGCCGTTCAGCATGGGCAGGCGGTCGGCCGACTGGATGTTGTAGGCCGCGCGCGCTTCCTCGATGCGCAGCGCAGCAGTGCGCAGGTCGCGGTTGTATTCCAGCGCCGAGGCGATCAGCTGCTGCAGGCGCTCGTCGCGGAAGAACTCGCGCCAGCCGGTATCGGCGGCGGGTTTGCCAGCCGTGGCGATGCTGGCGGCGCCGCCCGCAGCCGCTGGCGCCGCAGGGTAGGCCGCAGCCACCGGCGCATCGGGACGCTGGTAGGTGGGCGACAGCGAGCAGCCGGACAGCAGCAGCGCCGCAGCCGCTGCAACCGATGTCAATGCGCCAAGCTTGTAGTCAGTCTTCATCATACTTTTTTCTCCGGGAGGTCGAGTTCATGCGCGGCCAGGCGGCGCTGGCGTTCGCTTCCCTTGAATATCTTGCGCACCACGACAAAGAACACCGGCACCAGGAACACCGCCAGCACCGTGGCGGTGATCATGCCGCCCATCACGCCGGTGCCGATGGCGCGCTGGCTGGCCGAACCCGCGCCGCTCGCAACCACCAGCGGCAGCACGCCGAGGATGAAGGCCAGCGACGTCATGATGATGGGGCGGAAGCGCAGGTGCACCGCCTCCAGCGTGGCTTCGACCAGGCCTTTGCCCTGCGCCTGCAAGTCCTTGGCGAACTCGATGATCAGGATCGCGTTCTTGGCCGACAGGCCGATAATCGCGATCAGGCCCACCTTGAAGTATACGTCGTTGGGCAGGCTGCGGATGGTGGCGCCCAGCAGCGCGCCGAGCACGCCCAGCGGCACCACTAGCAGCACCGCCACCGGGATCGATTCGCTTTCATACAGCGCGGCCAGCACCAGGAAGGCGGCCAGCATGGACAGCGCGAACAGCGCCGGCGCCTGCGAGCCCGAGGTTTTTTCTTCCAGCGACTGGCCGGTCCATTCGATGCCGAAGCCTGGCGGCAGCTGCGTCGCCAGGCGTTCCAGTTCGGCCATGGCCTCGCCGGTGCTGCGGCCCGGGGCCGCGTTGCCGGTCAGCTTGATGGCGGGGTAGCCGTTGTAGCGCACCAGCTGCACCGGACCGTTGATCCACTTCGACGTGGCGAAGGACGACAGCGGCACCATGGAGCCGGACGCCGAACGCACGTTCAGGCGCAGCAGGTCTTCCGGCTGCAAGCGCTGCGGCGCGTCGGCCTGCACCACCACGCGCTGCTGGCGCCCGCTGCTGGTGAAGTCGTTCACGTAGCTCGAACCGAAAGCCACGGACAGCGCGCTGTTGATGTCGGCGAAGGCCACGCCCAGGGCGTTGGCCTTGTCGCGGTCGATGTCGACTTGCAGCTGCGGCGCGTCTTCCAGGCCTTCGGGACGCACGCCAGCCAGGATCTCGCTCTTGCCGGCCATGCCGAGCAGCTGGTTGCGCGCGGCCACCAGCGCCGCGTGGCCTTGCGAGCTGCGGTCCTGCAGGCGCGCGGTGATGCCGGTGGCGTTGCCCAGTTCGCGGATGGGCGGAGGGCTGAGCGGGAAGATGATGGCGTCCGCAATGCCGGACAGCGCGCCGAAAGCGCGGCCCGCAATCTTGTCGGCCGTGTCTTCCGGCCCGCGTTCGCTCCAGTCCTTCAGCGGCACGAACACCAGGCCGGCGTTCTGGCCGTTGCCCGAGAAGCTGAAGCCCGCCACGGCAATGGTGCGCGCCACGCCGGGCTGCTTGGCCAGGTATTCCTCCACCTTGCTCAGCACCGCTTCGGTGCGGCTCTTGGAGGCGCCGGGCGGCAGCTGCACGTTGGTGATGATGTAGCCCTGGTCTTCGTTCGGCAGGAAGGACGACGGCAGGCGCGCATACAGCCAGCCCACCACGCCGCAGATCAGCAGGAAGATGAGCATGTAGCGGCCGGTGCGGTTCAGTATCCTGGCGATCACGCCCTGGTAGCCGGTGGCGGTCTTGGCGAAGCTGCGGTTGAACCAGCCGAAGAAGCCTTTCTTCTCGTGGTGGTGGCCCGCTTCCACGGGTTTCAGGATGGTGGCGCACAGGGCCGGCGTGAGCGTCAGCGCCATCAGCGCCGAGAACACCATGGACGACACCATGGACAGCGAGAACTGGCGGTAGATCGCGCCCACGGCGCCGCCGAAGAAGGCCATGGGGATGAACACGGCGATCAGCACCAGCGTGATGCCGATAATGGCGCCGGTGATCTGCGACATGGCCTTGCGCGTTGCTTCGCGCGGCGACAGGCCTTCCTCGCTCATGATGCGTTCCACGTTTTCCACCACCACGATGGCGTCATCGACCAGGATGCCGATGGCCAGCACCATGCCGAACATGGTCAGCACGTTGATGGAGAATCCGGCCAGCTGCATCACGGCGAAGGTGCCCAGCAGGGCCACCGGCACCACGATGGTGGGGATCAGGGTGTAGCGGAAGTTCTGCAGGAACACGTACATCACGATGAACACCAGCAGCACCGCTTCCAGCAGGGTCTTGACCACTTCCTCGATGGAGATCTTGACGAACAGCGAGGTGTCGTAAGGCACGGTGTAGGTCAGGCCGGGAGGGAAGAACTTGGACAGCTCCTCCATCTTGTTGCGCACCAGCTCCGCCGTGGCCAGCGCGTTGCCGGTCAGCGACTGCTGCACGGCGATGGCGACGAAAGGCTTGCCGTTCAGGCGCGCGCTGATGTTGAAGTTGGCGCCGGCCATTTCAATCCTGGCCACGTCCGACAGGCGCACGGTGGCGCCGGTGCCGCTGGCGCGCAGCACCACCTTGCCGAATTCCTCGGGCGAGGTGAGCTGGCCTTGCACCACCACCGGCGCGGAGTAGGTCTGGAAGCGCGGCGAGGGCAGGTCGCCCAGCGTACCGGCGGTGACCTGCGCGTTCTGTGCGCGGATGGCGGTGGTGACGTCGGCCATGGTGAGTTTGTAGCCCACCAGCTTGGCCGGGTCCACCCACACGCGCATGGCGCGCTCGGTGCCGAACAACTGGGCCTGGCCCACACCCGGCAGGCGCTTGATCTCGTTGACCACGTTGCGGGCCAGGTAGTCGCCGATGGCGGCCGGGTCCATCGAGCCGTCGTTGGAGGACGCGCCCACGAACATCAGGATGTTGGAGCGCGCCTTGTTGACCTGCACGCCCTGCTGCGTCACAGCCTGCGGCAGGCGAGATTCCACGCGCTTGATGCGGTTCTGTACGTCCACGGCGGCCAGGTCGGGGTTGGTGCCGGGCAGGAAGGTCACGGTGATGGTGACCGAGCCATTGGCCTCGCTCTGCGACTCGACGTACTGCAAGCCGTCGGCGCCGTTCATTTCCTGTTCGATCACGCTGGTGACCGCGTCGTCCAGCACCTGGGCGGTGGCGCCCGGGTAGTTGGCGGTGATGACGATGGACGGCGGCGCGATGGTGGGGTACTGCGCCACCGGCAGCATAGTAATCGCCAGCGCGCCACCCAGCAGGATGAACAGGGCGATCACCCACGCGAAGACGGGGCGGTCGATGAAGAATTTTGCCATCTGAGCTCCCGGTTATTTGCTGGCCGCAGGCGCGGCAGCGGCCGGCGCCGCAGGTGCCGCAGGAGCTGCTGGAGCCGCAGGAGCTGCTGGAGCCGCAGGTGCAGCGCTAGCCGGCGCAGCGCCAGGCGTCGCTTCAACTGGTCCCTTCCACGGCGCCGGCGTCACGGTGCCGCCCGGCTTGGTCTTCTGGAAGCCTTCCACGATCACGCGCTCGCCGCCTTTCAGGCCGGAGCTGACGATCCAGCTGCCGTTCTGCGCCGCATCGGCTTTCACCGGCACGGCGGTAACCTTGTTGTCGGCGCCGACCACCATCACGGTGGCGCCTTCCGGACCGCGCACCACGGCCTGCTGCGGCACCTGCAGCGCCGCCTCGTTGACCGCCTGTTCCAGCCGCGCGCGCACGTACATGCCCGGCAGCAGGCTGCGGTTCGGATTCGGGAACTCGGCGCGCATGGATACGGAGCCAGTGGTTTCATCCACCGCCACGTCCGAGAACAGCAGCTTCCCGGATTGCGGGTAAGGCTGGCCGTCCTCGGTCACCAGCGTCACTTTGGCGGCGCCGTTGCCTGCGCCTTTCAGCTTGCCAGCCGCCAGCGCGCGCTGCAGGCGCAGCACGTCGGTCGACGACTGGGTGATGGTCACGTAAATCGGGTCCAGCGTCTGCACGGTGGCCATCGGCGTCGCTTCGCCCTGGCCCACCAGCGCGCCTTCGGTCACCAGCGCGCGGCCCACGCGGCCGGAAATGGGCGAGGTCACGGTGGCGTAGCCCAGCGTCAGGCCGGCGGTGGTGCGGGCGGCGCGGGTGGTGGCCAGGTCGGCGGCGGCCTGCTTCTGTGACGTGACCGCGTCGTCGTATTCCTGGTTGCTCACGGCCTGCGCGGCCAGCAGCGGCTTGTAGCGCTTCACTTTCAGCTCGGCCTGCGCCAGGTTGGCCTCGGCCTTGGCCACGGCCGCTTGCGCGCTGTCGTAGGAGGCCTGGAACTGGGCCGGGTCGATGCGGAACAGGATCTCGCCCGCCTTCACGTCGGTGCCTTCCTTGTACACCCGCTGCAGCACGATGCCCGGTGTGCGCGCACGCACCTGCGCCACGCGCGATGCTTCCAGGCGGCCTGGCAGTTCGGTGGAGAGGGTGACGGTGGCCGGAGCGACGGTGTAGACGGCGACCTGCGGTGGCGGCGGTGCACCGCCCGCCTTGTCATCTTTCTTGCCGCAGGCAGCAAGCATGGAGAGGGTGATGATGGCGGCGGCGACGGGAGTGCAGCGAGGGACTGATCTCATAGATGTCTCTTGAGTTGTGTGTTGAGGTATGCAGATGTGCGGGACATTGTATAACACTGACAAATGTAACGTTTTGTACAGATTCCGCACCCCAAACGTAAAAAAAGCCAGGCGCACATCGGTGGGCCTGGCCTGTTCCGCGCTGCGGGAAGATCAGCGCATGCCGGAGATGATTTGCTTCAGTTTGCCCGAGTCGGCGCAGAAGGCGCGGATGCCTTCGGCCAGTTTTTCGGTCGCCATCGCGTCTTCGTTCATCATGAAGCGGAAGGTTTTTTCATCGACCGCAATCTTGCCGATGGTGGCGTTGGCGCTGTCGGCCGCGCTCAGCTTGCGCTCGACCGGGGTGTTGGCGTCGGCCAGCGCTTGCAGCAGGTCCGGGCTGATGGTGAGCAGGTCGCAGCCGGCCAGTTCCAGGATCTGGCCGGTGTTGCGGAAGCTCGCGCCCATCACTTCGGTCTTGTAGCCGAACTTGCGGTAGTAGTTGTAGATGCGTTTGACCGACTGCACGCCCGGATCTTCCGCGCCCACGTAGTCGATGCCGGTGCTTTTCTTGTACCAGTCGTAGATGCGGCCGACGAAAGGCGAAATCAGCTGGGCGCCCGCTTCGGCGCAGGCGATGGCCTGGCTCAGCGAGAACAGCAGCGTCATATTGCAGCGGATGCCTTCTTTTTCCAGGATCTCGGCGGCGCGGATGCCTTCCCAGGTGGAGGCGATCTTGATCAGCACGCGCTCGCGCGGAATGCCGGCTTTTTCGTACAGCGCGATCAGCTCGCGGCCCTTGGCCACGTTGCCGGCGGTGTCGAAGGACAGCTTGGCGTCGATCTCGGTGGAGACGCGGCCCGGAATGATCTTCAGGATCTCCGTGCCGAAGGCGATCAGCAGGTGGTCGATGATGTCGCCGGTGGACGCGTCCGGATTGTCGCGCACCGCTTTTTGCAGCAGCGGCTTGTACTCGTCCTTCTGCACGGCCTTCAGGATCAGCGAAGGGTTGGTGGTGGCGTCGCGCGGGGTGTAGGCCTTGATCGACTGGAAATCGCCGGTGTCGGCAACAACGGTGGTGTATTGCTTGAGCTGTTCGAGTTGGTTCATGGTTGCGCGCAGGGCTGCTATTGAGGTTATGGACTGGGTGTCATATTGTACACAATCCACGGCGCACGTTTGTGCCCCGTCAAGGCAGGCTGGCCGGCGGGGGCCAAAATGGAAGGATCTATCGGACAGGAGCGCAAAAATGAATGCCTCGCCGCTTGACATGGGTTCCGCCGCTGACGAACATGGGCATGAGGTCCGTATCGTCAGGCTGGAGGTCAACATGGACAATGTCCTTACTTCGCTGGGTTCGCTGCAGCGCTCAGTCGATGCGATGCGCAGTGAATTCACACACGCGCTGAATGCCCAGCGGGTCTGTTTTGACCAGGCTTTGAGCGAGCAGCGCGAGTACATCAAGCAGGCCTTACGGGAGCAGCGTGATGAATTCCGTCAAGAATTACGCCTTCAGCGTGAGGAGTTCAAGCAGGAGTTACGGCTGACGCGCGACGAGTTCAGCCAGGCGCTGGCAGGGCTGCGCACCGAGTTCAGCCAGGCGCTTGAGGTCCAGCGTACCGAGTTCAGCCAGGCTCTTGGGAGCCAGCGTACCGAGTTCAGCCACGCACTGGGAGGACTGCGTACCGATTTCAGCCAGGCGCTGGAGGGCCAGCGTACCGATTTCAGCCAAACTATGGGAGGACTGCGTACCGAGTTCAGTCAGGCGCTGCGGGATCAGCGTACTGATTTGCAAGGTGCGATCAGCAAGCAGACCGAGCGGATCGACGCCCTGATCTATGAAATGGCCCGCGAGCGGCGCTGGATCATTGCCTACATCATGGCCAACAGCGGCTTGCTGCTGGGCGTGCTGTTGCGCAACCACTTCTAGCATCTTCCGGGAGCTGGAAATACCGCTTGCCAAACCGTGGCTGTTTCGATAATGTAGACATCCCTTTAACCAGAGCCACAGACGAAAGGAGTTAATCATGATTGCATCACAAGAGAAGACCACTTCGATGGGCCTGGATACCCGCGTGCGCAAGCCAGTCAGCTAAGCGCTACCGGCAGTGCCCATTTCCAAAGGACTACACATGGAAATCAAGAATGGGCAAATTCATTCGCAATGTGTCCGACCGCGCATCTGTCGTGGCGTCGGACGACCTGTGGCTGGAAGGTGCTGCGCTGCAGCAGCTCCAGACCACGTCCCTGCTGGCCGGCATGCGCCGGGTGGTGGGATTACCTGATCTGCATCCCGCCCGGGGCTATCCGGTCGGCGCTTCCTTCTTTTCTGTCGGACGCTTTTATCCCGCGCTGTGCGGCGGCGATATCGGCTGCGGCGTCAGCTTGTGGCAAACCGGACTGCTCGCGGGCAAAGTAAAGCTCGACAAGCTCGACAAGCAGATCGGCAACCTCGATGTTCCTCCGGACGAGGCCGAACTGTCGCGCCTGGCGGAATTGCAGCGCGCGCTGGACCAAGGAGGGGATGGCGGCGGAGCCCATGCAGACGGTCTTGAGGGCGCGCTCGCCTCGCTGGAGCGCGAACTGGCGGCGGCGGGCCTGGACGCGGGCAGCATGCATGCGCTGGGCACCATCGGGCTGGGCAACCACTTTGTGGAGCTGCAATCGGTGTCCGCCGTCTTGCAGCCGGAGCTGTTTGACGGCGCCGGGCTGCAGGCAAAACGCTTGCAGCTGATGGTGCACAGCGGCTCGCGCGGGCTGGGCCAGATCGTGCTGCGCCGTCACGTGGACCTGCACGGCCACGCCGGCCTCGAAGACGGCACCCCGGCGGCGCGGGATTACCTGCGGCAGCACGATGCCGCGCTGTCCTATGCGCACTTGAACCGGCGCCTGATCGCCCTGCGCATGCTGCTGCGCCTGCGCAGCGAAGGCGCCATGGTGCTGGATGTGGACCACAATCTGGTGACGCCCGCCGTCATCGATGGCGAGGCGGGCTGGCTGCACCGCAAGGGCGCCAATCCGTCCGACCGGGGCATGGTGATGCTGCCCGGCTCGCGCGGCGATTACAGCTATCTGCTGCAGCCGCTGCCAGCACAGGACAGCGTCAGCCTGCAATCGCTGGCTCACGGCGCCGGCCGCAAATGGATACGCGGCGACTGCAAGGAGCGCCTGCAGCGCAAGGCGACTCCCGCGCAGCTGGCGCGCACAACGTTTGGCGGCCGCGTGATCTGCGAGGACAAGGCGCTGATTTACGAGGAAGCGCCGCAAGCCTACAAGGACGTCGGCAGTGTGCTCGACAGCATGCAGGGCGCAGGCCTGGTGGAAGCGGTGGCGCGCTTCCAGCCGCTGCTGACCTACAAAACACGCGGGGAGTGCTGCTGATGATATTGCTCCAACTAACAGCCAACACGGGACCTGCGGAGTGCTGCCTGGCGGTGCGGCATGCGCTGGCGGCGCTGATGCGCGAAGGTGCGAAGGCGGGCGTCAAGGTCGAAGTGCTGGAAGAGGAACCGGGCGCTGTGCCCGGGACCTACAGCTCGCTGCTGCTTGGCCTGGCCAGCAAGGAGGAGAACAGGATGGCGCTTGGACTGGCGCAGAACTGGTGCGGCACGCTGGTGTGGATTTGCGACAGCCCTTACCGGCCGGGGCACAAGCGCAAGAACTGGTTCATCGGCGGCGCTTTGCACGAGGCGCCGGAACCGTTGCCGGACAGCGAAATCCGCTTTGAAGCGATGCGCGCGTCCGGCCCCGGCGGCCAGCATGTGAACAAGACCAGCAGCGCGGTCAGGGCGACGCACATCGCCAGCGGCCTGTCGGTAAAAGTGCAGGCGCAGCGCAGCCAGCTGGCCAACAAGCGGCTGGCGGCCGTGCTCCTGGCGGGCAAGCTGGCGGAGGCGCAAGCTGGACGGAGCAAGGCGGCGCAAGCCGCGCTGCGCGCGCAGCACAGCCAGGTTGAGCGGGGCAGCGCGCGCCGTACTTTTGTCGGCAAGAGCTTTATCGAGGCGGGGTAGTGCCGGCGCGCGGAGTGCTAGCCGATGAAGGAGTCGAACTGCAGGTCGAATTCCTGCAGCGCTTTCTGCGCGTTCTGCATCTTCTTGCGGAATTCCGGGCCGCGCTGCAGGGCCAGGCCCACGGCCAGCACGTCGATCACCACCAGGTAGGCCAGGCGCGCCGAGATCGGCGTGTAGGGGTCGATGTTGAAGATCAGGTCGATCGGGATCAGCACCGTGGCCAGTTCGGCCAGTGGCGTGCCGGACGGGGCCAGCACGATCACGTCCGCGCCGCCGCGCCGGGCCAGCTTCACCGAGCGCACCAGCGCCGGGCTGTTGCCGCGCTGAGAAATGGCCACCAGCGCGTCGCCGGTGCGCAGCAGGGCGGCGGCGATGCTGTGGATGGACGGGTCGGCGTAGGCCACGGTGGGCACGCCGGAGCGGAAGAACTTGTGCTGCGCGTCCGCCGCCACGATGCCGGAAGTGCCCTGGCCGTAGAACTCGATCTTGTTGGCGCGCTTGAGGATGTCGAGCGCCTGCTGGATCGCTTCCGGCTTGAGGTTGTTGCGCAGGTCGAGCAGGGTGTTGATGGAGCGGCTGCAGATCTTGTTGACCAGGTCCGCCGCCAGGTCGTCCTGCGCCGGCTGCTCGTTCAGGCCGGGCAGGGCCAGGGCCAGGCCCTGCGCCAGCTTCAGCTTGAATTCGTGCCAGCCGTCGTAGCCCAGGGTGCGGCAAAAGCGCACCACGGTGGGCTCGGACACCTGCGCGGCGCGCGCCAGCGCAGTGATGTTCTGGTCGACGATCAGGTTGGGATGGTCCAGCACCGCCAGCGCGACTTTGCGCTCGGACTTCGAGAGCGAATCGAGCTGGGTGCGGATGGAGTCGAGCAGCACTTGCTCAGTCCTCGGGCAATGCTTCTTCGCGCCACTGCAGGCCGTCGCGGCCTATCAGGGCGCTGGCGGCGGCGGGGCCCCAGGTGCCGGAGGCGTACGGCGTCGGCGCCGACTCGTCCTGCTCCCAGTGGTTCAGGATGGGCTCCACCCATTCCCACGCCGCTTCCAGTTCGTCGCCGCGCATGAACAGGGTCAGCTGGCCGCGCAGCACGTCGAGCAGCAGGCGCTCGTAGGCGTCCATGCGCGGCGATTTGAAGGTTTCGCGGAAGTCCAGTTCCAGCTCGGCCGGCTTGAGGCGCATGCCTTCGCCCGGCGTTTTCGCCATCAGGTTCATGCGCAGGCCTTCGTCCGGCTGCAGGCGGATCACCAGGCAGTTCGGCTGGAAGCTGTTGGTCGGCTGGTTGAAGATGGAATGCGGAATCTGCTTGAAGCGCACCACGATCTCGGCCAGCGAGTCGGCCATGCGCTTGCCGGTGCGCAGGTAGAACGGCACGCCGGCCCAGCGCCAGGTGTCGATTTCCGCCTTCATGGCGACGAAGGTCTCGGTGCGCGATTTCTGCGGCGCGTCCGGCTCGTCTCGGTAGCCCGGCACAGCCTGGCCGTCCACGTGGCCGGCGCGGTACTGGCCGCGCACGATGTTCTGCGCCAGCGTGGCGGGAGTGAATTTTTTCAGCGAGCGCAGTACCTGCAGCTTCTCGTCGCGCACGGCGTCCGGCGCGATGGAGGTTGGCGGCTCCATGGCCACGATGCACAGCAGCTGCAGCAGGTGGTTTTGCAGCATGTCGCGCAGCGCGCCCGAGGTGTCGTAGTAGCCGATGCGGTTGCCCACGCCCAGCTTCTCGGCGATGGTGATCTGCACGTCCGAAATCCATTCGCGGCGCCACAGCGGCTCGAACAGGATGTTGCCGAAGCGCAGGGCCAGCAGATTCTGCACGGTCTCCTTGCCCAGGTAGTGGTCGATGCGGTAGATCTGCGATTCCTCGAACACCTGGCCCACTTCGGCGTTGATCTGCTTGGCCGAGGCCAGGTCGCGGCCCAGCGGTTTTTCCAGCACCACGCGCGAATTCTTGGTGGCCAGGCCGTTCTCTTTCAGGTTGTCGCAAATTTTCGCGAACAGGTGCGGCGGCGTGGCCAGGTAGTAGACGCGGGTCAAGGCAGGATCGACGCGCAGCGCCTCGACCAGCGCGCCGTAGGTGGACGAGTCGGTGGCGTTCAGCGACACATACACGATGCGGGCGGTGAAGCGCGCCCAGGCTTCGGGCGTGACGGCCGGCGACTTGATCAGCGGCTTGGACGTGGTGTTGACCACGTTGATAAACTCCTCCTGAGTGGACTCCTGGCGTCCGACGCAGATGATGCGCGCGGTGGGCGGCAGGTCGCCGCAAACGTCGCGCGAGTACATCGCGGGCAGGAGTTTACGCATCGACAGGTCGCCGCTGCCGCCAAACAGAACCAGATCAAAATCGGTAAGAGCCATAATCGTATTGTCGCAGGTGGTGTGGGGGACTATAGTATCAGCAGCCCGGCCGCGCTCGCGCGGGGTGGCCGCTTATCAGTGGTGTTGCAAATGTAAATTTACTACCCATTTGTGGCGATTGCAAGAAATTTTACTACATTTGCGCCATTTCAGCGCTGCAGGGCGTGCTTTGCGCTGCATTTGTTTCTGTAAAGTATTTTAATTTCGGTGTATCCTTTAGGCTTAGGCCGGTCCCCATCTCCGACCGGCATCCGGCGCGCCCGCGCCGCCGCCTTCCGTGCCCGTCCCCCGCACAGTTTCTTCCCTCATTTCCCGCACTCGCGCGGAGGAACTGACATGACTTCAAAAAACACGCTGCACGCGATCGCCGTCCAGGCCGACCGCTTCATTCTTGCCCTGCTGTGGATGCTGGTGCTGTTCTCCGCCGCGCTGGCCAACTGGCACGGCACCTGGGCGCTGGTGGGCCTGGTGGCGCTGCCCGCCGCGCTGCTGCCGACGCTGCTGCATCTGCGCGCGCCCGGTTCGCTGGCGGCGCGCTGCGCCAATGCGATGGCGGTAATGGTGCTCGCCGCGCTGCACATCCACCAGGGCGCCGGACTGACCGAACTGCACTTCGGCATATTCGTGTACCTGGCGCTGCTGGTGGTGTACCGCGACTGGCGCCCCATCGTGGTGGCGGCGGCCACCATCGCCGTGCACCATCTGAGTTTCCATTATCTGCAGGAGGCGCAATACGGCGTGATGTGCTTCACCACGCCCGGCTTCCTGATCGTACTGGTGCACGCGGTGTTCGTGGTGGTGGAGTCGGCCGCGCTGATCTATGTGGCGGCCATGCTGCGGCGCGCGGCGCTGCAGGCGCAGGAGCTGGAGCGCCTGGTGACGGCGCTGGACGGCGGCGGCCAGCAGATCGACCTGAGTCCGGCGCAAGGCGGCGCGGCGCGCAGCACGCTGGGCAAGTCCCTGCAAAGCATGATTGCCACCTTGCGCAACACGGTGGGCAGCGTGCGCAGCGGCACGGACACCATCGCCCACGCCACGCGCGAGATCGCCGAGGGCAATGCCGCATTGTCGCGCCGCACCGAGCGCCAGGCCAACGGCGTGGAGCAGACCGCGCGCGCCATGGGCGCGCTGACCGCCGCCGTCAAGGCCAGCGCGGAGCACGTGCACACGGCCAATGCGCTGGCGCTGCAGATGTCCGGCATGGCAACGCAGGGCGGGGAGGCTGTGCGCGCGGTGGTGGACACCATGGGCGAGATCAATGCCTCGGCGCGCCAGATTGTGGAGATTATTTCCGTCATCGACGGGATCGCCTTCCAGACCAATATCCTTGCCCTGAATGCGGCGGTGGAAGCCGCGCGCGCGGGCGAGCAGGGACGCGGCTTCGCGGTGGTGGCGTCCGAAGTGCGCAACCTGGCCCAGCGCAGCGCCAGCGCGGCCAAGGAGATCAAGGATTTGATCGGCAATACCGTGCAGACGGTGCAGCGCGGCGACACGCTGGTGGAGCGTGCCGGCGAAACCATTATGCAGGTGGTGGGCAGCGTGCAGAACGTGACCGACATCATGGCGCGCATGCGCGAGGCCAGCGCAGAGCAAAGCCGCGACCTGGAGGAGATCAACCAGGCCATCGCCGCGTTCGATGAAACCACGCAGGAGAATGCGCAGCTGGTGCAGGAAGACGCCGCCGCCTCGGAGGCATTGCGCTTGCAGGCGGAGCAGCTCGCCGAGCTGGTCTCCGCCTTCCGCCTGGACGCTGCGCCCGCACCGCGCGGAGCGCGTCTCGCCAGCGTGTAAGCCCGGCGTGCGCCCGGGGCCTTTGCGGGCTTAGGGCTGGTAGGCGGGAGCGGGCAGTCCGGGCACGGCGACGCGCACCTGCAGTACGCGGCCGCTGAGCGGCATGGCGGCCAGTTCTTCCGCAGGGCGCTTGCTGGCGGTAGTGATGTAGAGCGTTTTCAGGTCCGCGCCGCCAAAGGCAACCATGGTAGGGCAGCGCACCGGCAGCACGATTTCGTCGAGCTGCTCGCCCGAGGGCGACAGCTTGGCGATGCGGCCGCCTTCAAACATCGCCACCCAGTAGTTGCCTTCGCTGTCCACGGCCGCGCCGTCCGGACGGCCGCCGTAGTTGTTGGCCTTGTCGGCCGAGAACTGGTGCAGCACCTGCGGATTGGACTGCGTGCCGCTGGCCAGGTCGAAATCGTAGCGCGTGACGCGGTGGGCGGCGGTGTCGGCGTGGTACATGGCGCTGCCGTCGGGGCTGAAACCGAGGCCGTTGGAGTTGGTCATGCCGCCGGACCAGGCCAGGCGTACCTGGCCGCGCTCCAGCACATACATCTCGGCGGCCTGCTTGTCGCGCGGCTCGTAGATGGTGCCTACCCAGAAGCGGCCCGCGGCGTCCACCTTGCCGTCGTTGAAACGGGTAGTGGTGGTGTCGTAGGGCGCGGGCGCGAT
The DNA here is from genome assembly GCF_020865585.1 of Pseudoduganella aquatica. Taxonomy (NCBI): domain Bacteria; kingdom Pseudomonadati; phylum Pseudomonadota; class Betaproteobacteria; order Burkholderiales; family Oxalobacteraceae; genus Pseudoduganella; species Pseudoduganella aquatica. Next base: position 5,538,063 of record NZ_CP086370.1, on the reverse strand, counting down.
GGCGTGCAGCGTGCCGTCTTCCGGATTGAATTGCATAAAGCCGGCGCGGGTGGCGACGGCCAGGCCGCCGCCGGCGCTCATGGCCAGCGCGGACGGCTCGCTCGCCATGGGCCACTTGCGGTGCTCGCCGGTGGAGGGCTTCAGGCTGTGAATGGCGAAGCCTTCGATGTCCACCCAGTACAGGGTCTGCTCGCCGTGGTGCCACAGCGGGCTTTCGCCCACCAGCATGGTTTCGGCGCTGAATGCTTCCACGTAGTAGCTCATCCGGCTCACCGCAGGTTCTGCGCGGCTTTCGCCAGCGCGATCAGGCCGTTGGTGGAGCTGTCGTGGCGCGCGGGCTGCGCTTCGCCGGTCAGCTCGGACTGGATGTTCTTGGCCAGCACCTTGCCCAGCTCCACGCCCCACTGGTCGAAACTGTTCACGTCCCACAGCACGCCCTGCACAAAGGTCTTGTGCTCGTACAGCGCGATCAGCGCGCCCAGCGCGGCGGGGCTCAGCACGTCCACCAGGATGGTGTTGGACGGACGGTTGCCGGGGAAGGTCTTGTGCGGCGCCAGCTCGTCGATCTGCGCGGCGGGCAGGCCTTGGGCCTTCAGTTCGGCGCGCACTTCGTCCTCGGTCTTGCCGGTCATGAAGGCTTCCGACTGGGCGAAGCAGTTGGCCAGCAGCGCGTCGTGATGGCCGGGATGGTCGTGCGTGGGGCGCAGCGCGGCGATGAAGTCCATCGGCACGATGTCGCTGCCCTGGTGCAGCAGCTGGAAGTAGGCGTGCTGCGCGTTGGTGCCGCATTCGCCCCAGACCACCGGGCAGGTCGGTGTATCGACCGGCGCGCCGTTGCGCGTGACGCGCTTGCCGTTGCTCTCCATGTCGAGCTGCTGCAGGTAGGCCGGGAAGCGGTTCAGGTCCTGGTGGTAGGGCGCGATGGACAGCGAGGCGCAGCCCAGGAACTGGCGGTTCCAGAAGCCGATCAGGGCCAGCAGCACCGGCAGGTTCTGCTCCAGTGGCGCGATGCGGAAGTGCTCGTCCAGCTCGTGCGCGCCGGCCAGGAAGTCGCTGAAGTAGCCGAAGCCGACCGCCAGCGCGACCGGCAGGCCGATGGCCGACCAGACGGAGTAGCGGCCGCCGACCCAGTCCCAGAAGGGGAACATATTGTCGGCGTCGATGCCGAAGGCAGTGACGGCCTGTGTGTTGGTGGACACGGCCACGAAGTGCTTGGCCAGCGCCGCTTCCGTGCCGTGCTGCAGGAACCAGCTGCGCGCGGTCTGCGCGTTGAGCATGGTCTCGGCGGTGGTGAAGGTCTTGGAGGCGATGATGAACAGCGTGCTGTCCGGATTGACCTGGGCCAGCACGGCGTCCAGGTCGTGGCCGTCCACGTTCGACACGAAGTGCATCTTCAGGCGCGGATGGGCATAGGAGCGCAGCGCCAGGCAGGCCATTTTCGGGCCCAGGTCCGAGCCGCCGATGCCGATATTGACGATGTCGGTGATGGCTTTGCCGTTGTGGCCCAGCCAGGAACCGTTGCGCACCTTGTCGGTGAACACGCGGACGCGGTCCAGTACCGCATGCACGTCGGCCGCCACGTCCTGGCCGGCCACCTTCAGCTCCTTGCCGCGCGGCATACGCAGCGCCGTATGCAGCACGGCGCGGCCTTCGGTAGTATTGATTTTTTCGCCGGCGAACATGGCGTCGCGGCGCTGCACCAGGCCGCGCGTGCGGGCCAGGTTGGCCAGCAGGGCGATGGTGTCGGCTGTCAGGCGGTTTTTCGAATAGTCGAGATACAGGCCGGCGGCGTCCAGCGACATGTCGGCAAAGCGCCGCGGTTCGGCGGCGAACAGCTGGCGCAGGGTCTTGTCCTGGATGTCGATATGGTGGGCGGCGAGGGCTTGGTAGGCGGCGGTCGTGGTGAGGGCGGGCTGGCGCATAATGGTTGGCTCGGGGTCGGCACTGGGTTGCTGGGATATTGTTCATAATACAGTAAAAAGAGGTAAATTCACTACAAAATGTCTAGCGAACCGCCTCGGCGCTGGTGCTGCGGGCTGATGCCGGGGCTGGTTTTCGTACCGTTTTGCTAAATCAGACGGTGCATTCCACTATTTTTGTAGTAAAATTTCACGCAATTACTTCATAAGGAACGATCATGGCGGTGCATCCTGTACTTGAAACCGTAACGGCGCGGATAATCCAGCGCTCCCGGCCATCGCGCGGCGCCTACCTGGCGCACCTGGAGGCGGCCCGCGTCAAGGGGCCGCAGCGCGGCGTGCTGGCCTGTACCAACCTGGCGCACGGATTCGCCGCCTTCCCGGCCAACGACAAGCTGGCGCTGAAAGAGCTGAAGAAGCCCAGCGTGGCGATTGTGTCGGCCTACAACGACATGCTGTCGGCGCACCAGCCCTTCGAGGGCTTCCCGGCCATCATCAAGGACGCGGTGCGCAAGGTTGGCGCGGTGGCGCAGTTCGCCGGCGGCGTGCCCGCCATGTGCGACGGCGTGACCCAGGGCCAGCCGGGCATGGAGCTGTCGCTGTTCTCGCGCGACGCCATCGCCATGTCGGCCGGCATTGCGCTGTCCCATAATATGTTCGACTCGGCGGTCTACCTGGGCGTGTGCGACAAGATCGTGCCGGGCCTGCTGATCGGCGCGCTGCACTTCGGCCATCTGCCCGCCGTGTTCGTGCCGGCCGGCCCGATGACCACCGGCCTGTCGAACAAGGAAAAAGCCGCCATCCGCCAGCGCTACGCGCAAGGCAAGGCCACCCGCGACGAGCTGCTGGAAGGCGAATCGCAGTCCTACCACGGCGCAGGCACTTGCACCTTCTACGGCACCGCCAACAGCAACCAGATGCTGATGGAAGTGATGGGCCTGCACCTGCCGGGCGCCGCCTTCATCACCCCCGGCACGCCGCTGCGCGACGCGCTCACCGCCGCCGCAGCCCAGCGCGCGGCGCAGATCACCGAGCAGGGCGAGTACCTGCCGGTGGGCCGCATCGTCGATGAGAAATGCATCGTCAACGCCGTGGTGGGCCTGCTGGCCACCGGCGGTTCCACCAACCACACGCTGCACCTGGTGGCCATCGCCAAGGCGGCCGGCATCGTGATCGACTGGAACGACTTCGACGAGCTGTCCAATGTGGTGCCGCTGCTGACCCGCATCTACCCGAACGGCGACGCCGACGTGAACCACTTCCACGCCGCCGGCGGCACCGGCTTCGTGATCCGCGAACTGCTGGACGCCGGCCTGCTGCACGACGACGTGACCACCATCCTGGGCAAAGGCCTGCGCGCGCACTGCACCGAGCCTTTCCTGAACGAGACCAACGACGGCGTGGTGTGGAAAGACGCCTTGGCCGAATCGGGCGACGAGAAAGTGCTGCGCAAGCACACCAATCCGTTCTCGCCGGACGGCGGCATGGTGCTGGTGCAGGGCAACCTGGGCCGCGCCGTGATGAAGGTGTCGGCAGTGAAGGAAGAGCACCGCACGGTGGAAGCGCCGGCGCTGGTGTTCAACTCGCAGGAAGATTTCATGGCCGCCTACAAGGCCGGCAAGCTGGACCGCGACTTCGTGGCCGTGCTGCGTTTCCAGGGTCCGCGCGCCAACGGCATGCCGGAACTGCACGCGCTGACTCCGGCGCTGGCCAATCTGCAGGACGCCGGGCGCAAGGTGGCGCTGGTGACGGATGGCCGCATGTCCGGCGCTTCCGGCAAGGTGCCGGCGGCCATCCACGTGTCGCCCGAGATCCTGGCGGGCGGTCCGCTCGGCCTGGTGCGCGACGGCGACATCATCCGCGTGGACGCCTTCACCGGAACGCTGGAGGCGCTGGTGCCGACTGACGTGTGGCATGCGCGCTCGCTGGCCACGGCCGACCTGTCGCCGAACGGCGTGGGCATGGGCCGCGAGCTGTTCGCCATGTTCCGCAACAGCGTGTGCGAAGCGGAGAAGGGCGCCACCACGTTCTCGCTGCCGTCGCCGATCCCCACTACTGTGGGCCTGCATGAAGCCGACCCGGTGGGCAACACCGTGCCCGGTTCCGATGAAGACTATTCGATGAAGAAGGACTGACCATGACCCTGCTGGACATTATGCGCACCTCCGCCGTGATCCCCGTGATCGCGATCGACGATCCTGACCACGCCGTGCCATTGGCCAAGGCCCTGGTCGCGGGCGGCATCCGCGTGCTGGAAGTGACTTTGCGCACCAAGCACGGCCTGGGCGCGATCAAGGCCATGTCGGCGGTGGAAGGCGCCATCGTCGGCGTCGGCACCCTGACGCAGCCGGAAGAATTCGCCGCCGCGCGCGACGCGGGCGCCGTGTTCGGCGTGTCGCCTGGCCTGACCCCGGCGCTGATCGCCGCCGCCAAGAGCAGCGGCCTGCCGCTGCTGCCTGGCGTGATGACCCCATCCGAAGTGATGGCCGCGCGCGAGCAGGGCTTCCAGCAGCTGAAGCTGTTCCCGGCAGTGCCGGCGGGCGGCGTGGGCATGCTGAACGCGCTGGCCGGTCCGCTGGGCGACATCACCTTCTGCCCGACCGGCGGCATCTCGATCGAGACCGCGCCGCAGTTCCTGAAACTGAAGAACGTGGCCTGCGTGGGCGGCTCCTGGCTGACCCCGAAAGACCTGATGCAAGCCGGCGACTGGGACGGCATCACCGCCCTGGCCAAAGCCGCCAGCGCGCTGCGGTAAGCTCTGGACTGCGCAGTGGTCGGCTTCTTCGGCTGGTCTGCGCGGCCCTGATGCGGGTTTCACTTCACCCGGTGCAGGCACCGGGTGACCGACCAGTCTACCGTTGACTGGTCAATGGCGGCATGCACCGGCGAGCCGGCCAGTTCTGTGACGATGCCATGCACGGCGCGTTCGGCGTGCATGACGGATGTCCACAGCAGCATGTCGGTAACGATGCCGTTCGCGTTTTGACTGACGCGGCGGAGGATAAAGCCGGGCTGCTGTTCCAGCCAAGCATCCACGTCCTTGTTGGCGGCGATGAAGTCTTTCATCGACACGCCGGCGGCCAGGCGGAAGTTGGTGATCTCGAGCGCCTGTGCTATTGGAGACTTCGGCATGGTGATGCTCCTTTTCAAGTCAGATGATGTAGCCGCCAGCAACTTCGATGTTTTGTGCATTGATCCAGGCCCCGTCGTCGGTAAGCAGCATGCCGATTACGCGTGCCACGTCCTCCGGCTCGCCGACGCGGCCAAGGGCGGTTTGCGACGCCAGCAGCGCTTCAAAATCCTTGTTCAGGCCGCCCCCCAGCTCGGTTCGGATGGCGCCCGGCGCGACCGAGTTGACGCGGATGCGGCGCTCGCCGAACTCCTTGGCCATGTAGCGCGTCAAGACCTCCAGTCCCCCCTTGAAAGCCGCATAGGGGGCCACGCCGGGCGTGGCCACGCGGGTGGTGGCGCTGCTGAGGTTGACGATGGCGGCGCCTTGTCTCATCAATGGTTGCAGGGCCTGGGTCAAGAAGAACGGGCCTTTGAGGTGGACGCTCATCAGGCTGTCGAATTGCGCCTCGCTCACGGTCGCAATGGGATTGAAGAGCCCATGGCCGGCGTTGTTTACCAGTCCTGCCAGCTCGGTCATGCCCCACACATCGGCCAGGAGGCCTTCCACCGCGCTGCGAAAGCCGGTGAAGCTGGCGGCATCGCTGATATCCAGCTGCAGGGCTGCCGCCTTGCCACCCTCTTGTGTGATCCGCCGCACCACCTGGTCGGCCCGCTGCGCCTGGCTGTGATAGGTGAGGATGACGTCCAAGCCGCGGCGCGCACATTCCAGTGCGGTGGCGGCGCCGATACCGCGGCTGCCGCCGGTGATGACAACAATGTTCGCTTGATTCACTTGATGCTCCGATGAGTTGTGGTCGAGAGCCGCAACGATAAAGAATCCGGCGAAGGCCGGCTTGCCGGTTTATGCCTGAAACCTGTCCATTCCTGCTTTTTTGATTGCGGTTCGGGGCCTGGCTGGGGTTTAATCCGGAAATGGAAAATCAATTGAACGAACTGCGTGCGCTCGCCGCCGGGGCCGAGAATCGCCGGACTGAAACCGGCATTCCGCGAGTTGCCATGGTGCAGGGCGCAATTCCGCAGCACCAGCTGTCCGCAGTCTACGACCCCATGATCAACCTAATTCTCAGGGGTGGGAAGTGCATGGTGGTCGGTGGACGCAGCCTGCACTACGACCCGGCGACTTACTTTGTCATGTCGGTGGGGCTGCCCGCCGCGGGCACTGTGCATCCGGCTAACAATGGAGAGCCCTACCTGGCGGTGAGTTTGACGCTGGATGCCGGCTTGATAGCCAACCTGCTGGGCGACCTGCCTGAAACTGCCTGGAAGCTGGGTGGCAGGTCCGCGTTCTCCGTAGCGCCGGTGACGCCGGAACTGCTCGATGCGTGGGTGAGGATGCTGCGGCTGATGCGCTATCCCACCGACATTCCTGCGCTGGCGCCGGTGTATGAGCGGGAGATTCTCTACCGCGTATTGCAGGGGCCGATGGGCTGGATGCTCCGCGACATTGCGGTACCCGACAGTGCACTGGCTCGCGTCAACCTCGCCATTCAGCAGATCCGCCGTGGCTATGCTGCGCCGTTGCGGGTAGAGGACCTGGCCCGCAGCGCCGCGATGAGCGTGTCAGCCTTTCATCGCCACTTCAAGGCGGTCACGGCGTTGAGCCCTGTGCAATATCAGAAGCAGATCCGCTTGTTGCAAGCCCGTACCCTTCTGGTGGCCGCAGGCTACAGCGTTACCGCTGCGGCGCATGACGTGGGCTATCAGAGCTCGACGCAGTTCAGTCGGGAGTACGCTCGCGAGTTCGGCCTGCCGCCGGGCCGGGACGCGGCGAGGATTACGCGCGACATGAGATCGTGAAGCGCTAGTGCGCGGAGACGCAGTTGCGGCCGGCGCGTTTGGCTGCGTAGAGGGCGCGGTCGGCGGCGCCGATCAGGGCGGGGACGTCGAATGGCTGCTCGGGGCTGTGCGTGGCCACGCCCACGCTGACCGTCACTAGCCGCTTGCCTTCGGCCGCGTAGCGGTGCTCAAGATCCAGCGCCAGCACCCGCTGGCGCAAGCTCTCCGCCATCTTCAGGGCCTGCTCGGCGTCCGTGTCCGGCAGGATGATGGCGAATTCCTCGCCGCCGTAGCGCGCCAGCAGGTCGGTGGAGCGGTGCAGCATGGCCGTCAGCGCGGCCGATACCTGGATCAGGCACTGGTCGCCATGCTGGTGGCCGTAGTGGTCGTTGTAGGCCTTGAAGAAGTCGATGTCTATCATCAGCAGCGACAGCTTGCCGCCGTTGCGCTTGGCGCGGCGCTGCTCCTTGTCGATGGCGACATCGAAATGGCGTCGGTTGGCCACGCCGGTCAGGCCGTCCGAGAAGGTCTGCGAGCGCAGCACCATGGCCTGCTCGCGCAGCACCTTCTCGCGGTTGGCGGCGATGCTCACGTCGGTGATCTGTATCAGGCAGTGGCGCTCCCCGGCGCCGGCCGCCATCGTCACCGGCGTGACGGCGATGGCTTGCTGCAGGCGTTCGCCGCGCGCCGCCGCAGAGCGGTTGGCGTGCAGCGGGAAGGGCGACTTGTTCAGCGTCTGCGACAGCAGCGAGGGGAAGTTGCTCACCAGCGCCTGCTGGATGGCCATGCCGATGCGCTGGCTGCGCATCTCCGGGAACAGCGTGTAGAAGTCGCGGCACAGCACATCGCTGGCCGGCATGGCGGAGTACTGCTCCATCCAGCGGTTCCACAAGACGATGCGGCCCTGCGAGTCCAGCACGATGGCGCCGAGGTGGACCGCGCCCAGCACACTCTCGAGCAGGCCGAGACGGTTTGCTTCCAGTTCCATGGTCAATTGCTGCCCATCACGCGGCGCAGATAGAGATTGATCTGCTCCTTCAGGTCGCGCAGCGCCGACACGTCCAGGATGAAGGCCACGTAGCCGTGGATCTGGTGCATCTCGAGGATGAAGTCGATGTGCAGCATCATCACCACCGAGTCGGCGGCGCTGCCGGAGGCGCTCAGGATGTCCTCGCTGGTGCCCACGTGGTACACCGGCAGCGAGCCTTGCAGCTCCTGCTCGAAGATGTTGGCCAGCGTGCCGACGCAGGAATTCAGGATGATGTTGCCGATCTCGCTCATGGCCTCCTGTTCCATCTCGGTCAGCTCGGACAGCGGCACCAGCTCGCCCACCATCAGGCGCACGATCTCCAGGCTTTTATCCTCGGGGAACATGAGGATGGCTTCGGTCTCGAACGCGCCGGCATAGTGCTGGCTCACGCCGCAGATGCGCTGCGCCTGTTCGCCGCGGTGGCCCAGCAGGGCGGCGGCATCGGCGCGGTTCAGGAAGCTGATCGAGGGCACCGACATGGTCACCGCCTCGTTGACGATGCCGCTCATGGCGGCGGCGGCCTGGCCCACGCCGATGTTGAAAATTTCGACCAGCGCGTCGTGTTCCAGTTCGGACAGGGTGAAGGACATTAGGCCTCCAGCGGCGCGATCAGCTGGGCCACGCGCGCCTCGGTGATGGGTTTTTCCATGAAGGCCACGCCGATTTCGGCGGCCCGGTTGCGGGTGGCGGTCTGCACGTTGGCTGTCAGCAGCGAGATGTGGGTGTGCGGCAGGCGCGCGCGCAATTGCTCGGCGGCGGCCAGGCCGCCCATGCCGGGCATGTTCACGTCGATCAGGATCAGGTCGGGCGTGTAGCCCTCGATTTTTTGCAGCGCTTCTTCGCCGGAGGCGGCTTCTTCCACGATCCAGCCGGCATGCATGCTGAGGATGTATTGGCGCGCCATCAGGCGCGAGACGCGGCTGTCGTCGACGACCAGTATCTGTTTGACGGACTCCATGCGCTTTCCTGGCGGGCTATGTCTGGGAGCTTATTCTCGCATAAACACGCGGGGGCGCGGTGGCGATCCGCTAAAATAGCGGCAATTCGATTTCCCGCATTCCTACTCTTAATTTTTTATCATGACCCAAGACGAACTGAAACAAGCCGTAGCCCGCGCCGCCATCGCCCACGTGGAAGGCGACATCATCGGCGTCGGCACCGGCTCCACCGCCAACTTCTTCATCGACGAACTGGCCAAGATCAAGCACCAGATCAAGGGCACGGTGGCTTCCTCGGAATCGACCGCCGCGCGCCTGGCCGCGCACGGCATCGCTGTGCTGGACCTGAACGACGTGGCCGAAATCGCGGTCTACATCGACGGCGCCGACGAGATCACCGAGCAGGGCGCCATGATCAAGGGCGGCGGCGCGGCGCTGACGCGCGAGAAGATCGTTGCTTCCGTGTCGAAGAAGTTCGTTTGCATCGCCGACGGCTCCAAGCTGGTGGATGTGATGGGCAAGTTCCCGCTGCCGGTGGAAGTGCTGCCGATGGCGCGCAACGCCGTGGCGCGCCAGCTGGCCGCGCTGGGCGGCCAGCCCAAGCTGCGCCTGAAGGCCGGCACCGACGAGGCCTTCGTCACCGACAATGGCGGCAACATCCTGGACGTGGCCGGCCTGGCCATCACCGATCCTAAAGGCCTGGAAGCGCAGATCAACCAGATCGTCGGCGTCATCGCCGTGGGCCTGTTCGCTGCGCGCGGCGCCGACGTTTGCCTGCTGGGCACCGCCGACGGCGTGCGCACGCTGACCTTTTAATCCCTCCCCAGGACGTCTATGAAACGCTTGCTGTTGCTGTCGGTCGTGGTGTTGAGTGCCTGTTCGCAGTTGCCGTTCAAGCAGGACCAGGAGCAGGAAGCCGAGGCGGCCCGGCGCGCGGCCACGGTGCGCAAGCCCGTGGTGTCCGAGCTGGCCAGCGACGGCAGCAAGCGCGTGGCGGTGGACGGGGTGGAGATAGAAAAAGTGGTCTTCCGCGCCGGCGCCTCGTCGGCCACGGTGGAGCGCATGGCGCGCAAGGCCGGCTGCGACGGCAACGGCGGCCCCGGCGCCGGGCTGCTGTCCGAGCCCGGCCCGGTGGAGGTCTACCGCATGATGTGCAGCAACGGCACGGCCTACCTGGCCAAGTGCGAGCTGCGGCAGTGCAAACCTTTGCAGCGATAAAAAAAGGCGCCGCTGGCGCCTTTTTTTATTCCGCCGGCGGTACGTAGCCGGCTGCTGCGTCGGCGCCGTCGCCGAAGAAGTGCTTTTCCATCTGCGTGGCCAGGTATTTGCGCGCGCGCAGGTCGGCCAGGTTCAGGCGGTTCTCGTTGACCAGCATGGTCTGGTGCTTGAGCCAGGCGCCCCAGGCTTCTTTCGAGACGGACAGGTAGATCTTCTTGCCCAGTTCACCCGGGTAAGGCGGGAAATCCAGGCCTTCGGCTTCCTTGTTCAGTTTGATGCAATGGACGGTGCGGGCCATCTTTGGTGCTCCTAATGCGGTGTGGTGAAACCGTGATTATAAGGTTTTAATCAGAACCTGGGATTTGCGCTGCCAGTTATACATGCGCTGGCGGTCCTTCGGCAGCGCGTCCACCGTGGCCGGCACGAAGCCGCGCTTGATGAACCAGTGCGCCGTGCGGGTGGTGAGCACGAACAGCTTGGACAGCCCCAGCGCGCGGGCGCGGTTTTCCATGTGCTTGAGGATGCGCTCGCCGTCGCCCTGGGCTTGCACGTCGGGGTTGACGGTCAGGCATGCCATTTCGGCCATTTTTTGTTCCGGGAAGGGGTACAGCGCGGCGCAGCCGAAGATCACGCCGTCGTGCTCGATGACGGAGAACAGGTCGATTTCCCGTTCGATCAGCTCGCGGCCGCGCTTGACCAGCGTGCCGTCCGCTTCCAGCGGTTCGATCAGCTTGATAATGCCGCCCACGTCTTCGATCGTGGCCTGGCGCAGCGATTCCAGGTTTTCGTGCGAGATCATGGTCCCCACGCCATCGTGGGTGAACAGTTCCAGCAGGGCCGAGCCGTCCATGGCGAAGGGCACGATGTGGGAGCGCTCCACGCCGTTGTTGCAGGCCTTGACGCAGTGCTTCAAGTAAAATGCGGTGGCGTCGGGCAGGAAGCCGGCCATCAGCACGGCTTCGGCCTGGTGCGAGGACAGCTCGCGGATCTCGGCGCCGGCGGCGTCGGTCATCATGTCCGTTTCGGTGATGAAGATCAGCTTGTCGGCGTGCAGGGCGATGGCGGCGCTGCAGGCCACGTCTTCCATGGTCAGGTTGAAGGTCTCGCCGGTGGGCGAGAAGCCCAGCGGCGACAGCAGCACCAGGCCGTCCGAACCGAGGATGGAGTGGATGGTCTCGGCGTCCACCTTACGGGTGATGCCGGTCAGCTCCAGGTCCACGCCGTCTATCACGCCGAGCGGGCGGGCGGTGATGAAGTTGCCGGAAATGATGCGGATGGCCGCATTGGACATGGGCGTGTTGGGCAAACCCTGGCTGAACGCGGCCTCGATGTCCAGGCGCAGCTCGCCGGCCGCTTCCTTGGCGCATTCCATGGCGGCGGTGTCGGTAATGCGCACGCCGTTGTGGAAACGGCCTTCCACATTGCGCAGCGCGAGCTGTTCGGCCACCTGCGGGCGCGAGCCGTAGACCACGGTCACGTTGATGTCGAGCGCCTGCAGCAGCGACAAATCATGGGCCAGCACCGGCAGGGCGCCAGCCGATACGAGTTCGCCGGGAAAGGCGACCACGAAGGTCTTGCCGCGGAAAGCGTGGACGTAGGGCGCGACGGAGCGCAGCCATTGGACGAATTGGGTAGGGTTTTCCATTTGCCGCATTATAATTCGGTGCGCGGTTTTCGCGCCAAATACTAGTAAAAAACATGTCAGAAGCCAGCAAGAAGCCACCAGTTTCCACTCCGCAGCAGCCATCCACCGCTCCCGCCGCCAACGCAGCCGCCTCTCGCGGCGATACGCCCGCTGTGACGCGCGCGCCACAAGGGGGGCAACGCGGCGCCCAGCGCGGCGGCCAGCAGGGCCAGGCCGGACGCGCCGCACGCGCCCCGGGCGGGGCGCCGGGCGCCCGCACGCCCGGCCAGCCGCGCCCCGCGCAGGCGGGCGAGGGCCGCGCCCCGCGTCCGCCGCGCACGGAGTCCGATGGCGGCGAGCGTGGCGGCCGCGGCCAGCGCGCGCGCCTGACGCCGGAGGAAGTGGCCGCGCGCGAGGCGGAGGCGGCGTTCCGCAATCCCATCCCGCCGATCACCTTCCCCGAAGACCTGCCTGTCTCCGGCCGCCGCGAGGAAATCGCCGAGGCGCTGATGAAGCACCAGGTCATTATCGTGTCCGGCGAAACCGGCTCGGGCAAGACCACCCAGCTGCCGAAGATCTGCCTGGAACTGGGGCGCGGGCGCAAGGGCCTGATCGGCCACACGCAGCCGCGCCGTATCGCCGCCTCGTCCACCGCCAAGCGCATCGCGCAGGAACTGGGCACGCCGCTGGGCGAGAACGTCGGCTTCAAGGTGCGCTTTGCCGACACGCTGATGCGCGGCGCCTGCGTCAAGCTGATGACGGACGGTATCCTGCTGGCCGAAACCCAGACCGACCCGCTGCTCAAGGGCTACGACACCATCATCATCGACGAGGCCCACGAGCGCAGCCTGAACATCGATTTCCTGCTTGGCTACCTGAAGCAGCTGCTGCCGCGCCGCCCGGACCTGAAGATCATCATCACCTCGGCGACCATCGACGCGGACCGATTCTCGCGCCACTTCGGCACACCGGAGAAGCCCGCGCCGGTGATCGAAGTTTCCGGCCGCCTGTACGCGGTGGAAGTGCGCTACCGCCCGGTGGAGCGCGACCAGGTGGCGATGGGCGGCGCCAACGCAGCCAACCCTTCGCCGCAACAGGGCAAGGCCGCCGCCGCGCGCGAAAAGCGCGACCTGATGGACGCCGTGGTCGACGGCGTGGACGAAGTGTGCCGCATCGGCTCCGGCGACGTGCTGGTGTTCCTGCCCGGCGAGCGCGAGATCCGCGACGCTGCGGAAGCGCTGCGCAAGCACCATCCGCCGCACGTGGAGATACTGCCGCTGTTCGCCCGCCTGTCGGTGGAGGAGCAGGAGCGCGTGTTCCGCACCTCTAATGCGCGCCGCATCGTGCTGGCCACCAATGTGGCCGAGACCTCGCTGACCGTGCCCGGCATCCGCTACGTGGTGGATGCCGGCCTGGCGCGCGTGAAGCGCTACAGCTACCGCAACAAGGTGGAGCAGCTGCAGGTTGAGCCGATTGCGCAATCGGCCGCGAACCAGCGCGCCGGCCGCTGCGGCCGCGTGGCCGACGGCGTCTGCGTCCGCCTGTACGACGAGCAGGACTACCTGCAGCGCCCCAAGTTCACCGAACCCGAGATCCTGCGTTCTTCGCTGGCCGCCGTTATCCTGCGCATGAAGTCCCTGCACCTGGCGGACGTGGAAACCTTCCCCTTCATCGAGCCGCCGATGGCGCGCGCGATCGCGGACGGCTACCAGCTGCTGCAGGAGCTGGGCGCGGTCGATGAATACAACCAGCTGACGCCGCTGGGCCGCAAGCTGGCCAAGCTGCCGCTGGACCCGCGTGTGGGCCGCATGATTCTGGCCGCGCACGACAACGCCTCGCTGACCGAAGTGCTGATCGTGGCGTCCGCGCTGTCCGTGCAGGACCCGCGCGACCGTCCGGTGGAGCACCAGCAGGCGGCCGACGAGGCGCACAAGAAGTTCGCCGACGAGAAGTCCGAATTCCTCAGCTACATCAAGATCTGGCGCTGGTTCGAGGGCGCCATCGAGCACAAGAAGACCAACCGCCAGTTGCAGGAAAACTGCCGCAGCAACTTCCTGTCGCAGGTGCGCCTGCGCGAATGGCGCGACGTGCATTCGCAGCTGCTCACCATCGTCAAGGAGCAGGGCTGGCGCATGAACGAGGCGCCCGCCACCTACGAGAACCTGCACCTGGCGCTGCTGACAGGCTTGCTGGGCAATGTGGGCTTCAAGGGCGAGGACGAGCCGGGCGCCGGCTTCCTGGGCGCGCGGGGCATCAAGTTCCATATCTGGCCGGGTTCCAATCTGTTGAAGAAGCCGGGCAAGTGGATCATGGCGGCCGAGCTGGTGGAAACCACCCGCCTGTACGCGCGCTGCGTGGCCAAGATCGAGCCGGAATGGCTGGAGAAGGTGGGCGGCCACCTGCTGAAGAAATCGTGGGGCGAGCCGCGCTGGGAAAAACGCAGCGCGCAAGTGACCGCGTCCGAGCGCGCCACCTTGTACGGCCTGGTGGTGTACAGCCAGCGCCGCATCAACTACGGCGCCTTCAACCCGCAGGAAGCGCGCGAAATCTTTATCCGCGACGCGCTGGTGGGCGGCGACTACGATACGCGCGCGCCGTTCTTCGCCCACAACCACAAGCTGGTGAAGGAGATCGAGAACCTCGAGCACAAGTCGCGCCGCCTGGACGTGCTGGTGGACGATGAACTGATCGCCGCCTTCTACGACAAGCTGATCCCGGCCGACGTGGTGAACGGCGCCGGTTTCGAAAAGTGGCACAAGGAGGCGACCGCCGCCGAACCGAAGCTGCTGTACTTGAACCGCGATGAGCTGATGCGCCACGAGGCGGCCGGCGTAACCACCGACCTGTTCCCGAAAACGATGATGGCGGCAGGCCTGGAAATGGCGCTGACCTATCACTTCGAGCCGGGCAGCGTGCGCGACGGCGTGACGCTGGCGGTGCCGCTGTATGCGCTGAACCAGCTCTCGCGCGAGCGCTGCGAATGGCTGGTGCCGGGCATGTTGAAGGAGAAGGTGCATCTGCTGCTGAAGTCCTTGCCGCAGAAGCTGCGCCGCCATTGCGTGCCGCTGCCGGATTACGCGGCCAAGTTCTGCGAGCGCGTGCACGCAGCGCTGGCTTTCGGGCGCGGCGATCTGATCGACGCCATCATTGCCGACATCCGCAAGGAAATCACGATAGGCGTGCTCACCACGGACTTCAAGCCGGAAACGCTGCCCGCTCACCACTTTATGAATTTCAAGGTGATCGACGAGCATGGCCGCCAGCTGGACATGGGCCGCAACCTGGCTACCTTGCAGGCTGAATACGGCATGCAGGCGCGCCAGAGCTTCCAGAAGATGGCCGAGACCACCACGCCGGCCGGCACGCAGCTGCGCGCGGGCACTCCTGCAGCAGGCGCCGGTGCTGCCGCCGCAGGCGCGGGCAAGCTGGCGCATGGCGGCATCGCGGCGGACGCTGCGCGCGGTGCGGCGCCGAACGCGGGCAAGGGAGGCAAGGCTGGTGCGCAGTCCGGCGCCGCCGCGAACGCTGCCGCGAATGCGCCGGCCGCGCAATCGGCCACCACCGGCATCACCGCCTGGACCTTCGGCGAGCTGCCGGAACTGCTGGAGATCGTGCAGGGCAAGCTGACGCTGATCGGCTTCCCGGCACTGGTGGACAAGGGCACGCACTGCGACCTGGAAGTGTTCGACGACCCCACCGTGGCGGCGCGCACGCACCGCGTCGGCCTGCGCCGCCTGTTCGCGCTGCAGATGAAGGACCAGATCAAGTTCGTGGAAAAGAGCATCCCCAACCTGCAGCAGATGGGCATGCAGTTCATGTCCATGGGCACGCAGGAGGAGCTGCGCGACCAGATCATCAACAAGGCGCTGGACATCGCCTGCCTGCAGGACCCGCTGCCGACAGACGCAGCCACTTTCGCCAAGCGCAAGGACGAAGGCAAGTCGCGCCTGGTGCTGCTGGTTAACGAGGTGGCGCGCCTGCTGTCGCAGGTGCTGACCGAATTCCACGGCCTGCCCAAGCGGCTGCAAGGCATCAACGCGCAGGTGGCGGCGGACATGCAGGCGCAGTTGCAAGGCCTGGTGCACAAGCGCTTCCTGCTGGAGAGCGACTACGCGCAGCTGGCGCACTTCCCGCGCTATCTGAAGGCGATGAATGTGCGGCTGGAGAAGCTGCGCGCCGATCCCGCGCGCGACGCCAAGCTGATGGCCGAGTGGCAGAGCGCCGCCGCGCCGTATCAGCGCCTGATGCGCGACAAGACCGCAGGCCGCAACACCGACCCCAAGCTGGTGGAGTTCCGGTGGATGCTGGAGGAGCTGCGCGTGTCGCTGTATGCGCAGGAGCTGCGCACGCCGATGCCGGTGTCGGCCAAGCGCTTGCAGAAGGTGTGGGAGTCCATGCAGCGCTAAGGCGCCGGCATGGTGTAGGGTGCGCGGCAGGGGAGCCAACGCAGTCCCACCTGCCGGCCCCCCTGTTTTCCCCGCGCATGGCGGTTACTGCTGCATTCGGTACAAAAGTTTAATCTGCGATCCCGTGCGCTGGCGCACCGATGGGAGCTTTCTGCCCCGGTATATTGCACTGCAACATACTGAACAGGAGTGTCGCATGACCAAGCCCATCTTTGGCGCACGATTGCTGCGCAGCATTACCCGTGCAGGCAAGTCGCAGCAGAAGTTGATGACGCAATTGTTCGGCGTACCCCCCGTGAAGGCGAAGCCGAAAGCCAAGACGGTGAAGGCGGTCAAGCTCGCGAAGCCGGGGCTCAAACTCGCCGCGAAGCCTGCCGCCAAACCGGC
The DNA here is from genome assembly GCF_020865585.1 of Pseudoduganella aquatica. Classification (NCBI taxonomy): domain Bacteria; kingdom Pseudomonadati; phylum Pseudomonadota; class Betaproteobacteria; order Burkholderiales; family Oxalobacteraceae; genus Pseudoduganella; species Pseudoduganella aquatica. The sequence goes on along the minus strand of NZ_CP086370.1, from coordinate 5,521,633 downwards.
GTCCAAGGCCAAGACCGCGGGCGCCGCGCGCCGGTCCATCTCCGCGCCGGACGGCATGCCGATCCGCCAGCACGCGCGGCCGGATGTGGCTGTGCTGCCGGGCCGCTGGCTCGCGTCGCACTACGCCGCCATGCCGCAGCCTGGCCAGGCGCCGGGCCACGCCATGAGCTACTGGCTCTACCTCCCCCAGTACGTGCCCGACGCCGCCGCGCGCCACGGCCTGCCGCTGATCGTCATGCTGCACGGATGCCATCAGAGCGCCACCCAGTTCGCGCAAGGCACGCGCATGAACCGCCTGGCCGAGCAGAAGGGCTACGCCGTGCTGTATCCGCAGCAGGCGGCCAGCACACAGGCGCACCGCTGCTGGCGCTGGTATGACAAGAGTACGCAGGAGGGCGGCGGCGATACCGCGCTGATCGCCGCCGTGATAGCCAGGGTTTGCAGCGACTACGCCATCGACCGCAAGCGCATTTACGTCTGCGGCATTTCGGCCGGCGCCGGCATGGCCAACATCCTGGCGCTGAACCATCCGGAATTGGTGGCCGCGGTGGGCCTGCATTCGGGGCCGGCTTACGGCGGCGGGCATAGCACCGTCGGCGCGCTGACCGTGATGCAGCACGGCGCCGGGCTGCAAGCGTCCGCCGCCATTCGGCAGGTGCTGCGGCAGCGGCCCGGCTTCCCCGTCATGCCCACCATCCTGATCCACGGCGAAGGCGACAAGGTGGTGCGGCCCATCAACCAGGCGCAGCTGGTGCAGCAAAGCCTGCTGTTGAACCGGCTGCCTGCGGGGACCGAAGTGACGGTGGTGGAGCGCGCGCGGCGCGGGCTGACGCGTAACGCGCATGAGATACGCGACTACAGCGCAAAGGGAAAAGTGCTGCTGCGCGTGGCGCGCATCGCGGACCTGGAGCACGCATGGAGCGGCGGCGACCCGGCGCTGTCCTTTAACGCCAAGGCCGGCCCGGACGCCAGCAAGATGATGCTGGACTTCTTCGCCAAGCACCGGCGCATTATTGCGTGAACGCGCCGGCGCGGCTTACTCCGGCGCCGGTTCGGGGCTGTCGCCGGGATCGGCGGCCGGGCTGTCCGTGCCGGCGCCTTCGCCCTTGAGCTTCACGCCCCGGCGCGCCAGCCCTTCGCGCAGCAGGAACTCGATTTCCGCGTTCACGCTGCGCAGGTCGCGCGCAGCCAGGCGCTGGATTTCCTCCCACAGCGCGGGGTCTATCCTGAGCGGATAGGCTTTTTTACCTGGGCTTGCCATGCTGTTCCGCCGCTAGTTATACAGCGTGCCCGTGTTGATAATCGGCTGGGTCTCCTTGTCCGAGCACAGCACCACGAGCAGGTTGCTCACCATGGCCGCCTTGCGTTCGGCATCCAGCTCCACGATGTCGCGTTCCGCCAGGCCTTTCAGCGCGGCCTCCACCATGGTCACGGCGCCGTGCACGATCTTGGAGCGGGCGCTGATGATGGCGTCGGCTTGCTGGCGGCGCAGCATCACTTGCGCGATTTCGGCGGCGTAGGCCAGGTGGGTCAGCTTGGCGTCCAGCGTTTCCACGCCGGCCGCGTCGAAGCGCGCTTGCAGTTCCACTTTCAGCGCATTGGCCACCACGTCCATGCCGGCGCGCAGCGTGGTTTCGCCCTCGGCCAGGTCTTCGCCTTCATCGTAGGCGTATTGCGAGGCCAGGTGGCGCAGCGCGGCTTCCGCCTGCACCGACACGTAGCGCTCGAAATCGTCCACTTCAAACACGGCCTGGGCGGTGTCGCGCACGCGCCAGACGATGGCGGCGCTGATCTCCACCGGGTTGCCGCGCTTGTCGTTGACCTTCAGGGTAGGGCAGTTGAAGTTGCGCGCGCGGACCGACAGCTTGCGCTTGCCGTAGAACGGCAGCGCCCAGCGCAGGCCTTCGTTGCGGTCGGTGCCCAGGTACTTGCCGAACAGCGTAATGATGGCGCTCTCGTTCGGCTGCAGCATGTACAGCCCGGCGAAGGAGGCCAGTCCGAGCACGGCAGCGAGGATGCAAATCAGCGGATGGATGCCGCTGCGTATGCCCAGCCCGGCCAAAGCAAGTAGCGCAATGGCGCCTACCGCCGCCGTATAACCGCTGACCGAGGAAAACGCCGTTTCGCGGCGGATATGTGCTGCATTCATGCTGGACTCCCTCTTGGTTGTGACATCAAAGTGATATCACTTTAGGATCACTTCGAGTTGGAGTCAAGAAATTTATCAAAAAAATATTAGGGCAGGAAGCCACAGCCTGCCGTGCTTGCTGCGTTCCATCCAGGGAGACGCATGTTGTCTACAGGAAAAAGGCTGCGGCGGCTACGGCGGTGGGCGGCAGGGCGCCCAGCAGCAGGCCGAGTGCGCCGATGGACTCGTCCTGGAAGCCGCGCCGCAGCAGCGACACGCCGGCCGGGTTGGGCGCGTTGGCGATCACCGTCAGGCCGCCGCCGGCCACCGCGCCGGCCACCAGCATGTATTGCGCTTGCGGCGCCATGCCTTCGATCAGCGAGCCGAGGTAGGTGAGGGCTGCGTTGTCGGTGATGGCGGTCAGGCCCAGCGCGCCGAAGAACAGCGCCACCGGCGCCAGGCTGGAGACGATGGGCTGCAGCCACCATTGCTGCATGCCGCCCAGCACCACCAGCCCGGCCAGGAAGAAGCCCACCAGCAGGCCCTCCTTCAGGATCAGCGGCTGCTGGTAGCGCTGGTAGGCTTGCGTGAAGCCCAGGAACAGCAGGAACAGGCCGAGGAACATCACCGGATGGTGCGCCAGCAGCACCACGGCCGCCAGGAAGGCCAGGTGGATCAGCGACACCAGCAGCGGCACCTGCACGGGGCCGCCCTCGGCCGGCGCGCCTTCCGCAGGCTGTAAATGGCGTTTGAGCATGAAGCAGACGGCGGTGGCGTTGGCCAGCACCGCCAGCGTGGCTTTCCAGCCGAACTGGCTGGCCATGAAGGCGCTGTCCCAGCCCCAGGTGGCGGCCACCATCAGCACCGGCGGCGCGGCGTAGGAGGTGAGCGTGCCGCCTATGGAGACGTTGACGAACAGTACGCCCAGCGCCGCGTACTTCAGCCGCTCGGGCATGCCGGCGCGGAAGACCAGCGGCGCCAGCGTCAGCGCAGCCAAGGTCATGGCGGCCGGTTCGGTGATCAGCGAGCCGGCCAGCGGCACCAGCGCCAGGCCCAGCCAGGCCAGCGCAAGTTCCGTGCGCATGGGCGCCAGCCGCGCCAGCGCCTGCAAGGCGCGCTGCACCGCGTTCAGCACCGGCCATGAGGCGGCCACCACCATCACCACGAACACGAACAGCGGCTCGGTGTACTGGCGCGATTCGGCGTAGGCGATGGCGTTCTGGCCGCCTGCCGCAAGGGCAATGGCCACGATCAGGATGGCGGCCCAGAAGCCGAACACCACTTCCACTTCGCCCAGCAGGTGCAGCAGCCCCGCGTGGCGCGGGTGGCGGTGGGCCAGCTTTTCGAAGGATTTGGCGGCGAAGGTGTGCACCAGCGCCAGTCCGAACAGGATGGCGCCGATGAGCTCGATGGTGGTCATAAATGTCCATAAAGAATGGTGGCAATGGCCATCTTACAGCATGCGCAAGCTTTCTCCTGGGCACATACCGCAAGTAGTCCTTGCTAAAACCGGGAGTAAATAGTACTGTGTATATGTACAGTATTTTGCATTGAGCGCCATGTCCAACTCCACCGCAGCCGCCGTTATCGCCGCGCCCGAAAGCCTGCATCCGTCCCTGTGGCTGGCTTCGCAGCTGGCGCACGCGGCCACGCGCTGCATGGACACCGGCTACGCGGCGCTGTCGGCGCAGCTGCCGGGTGGCGGCTGGCCGCAAGGCACGCTTACCGAGCTGATGCTGCAGCAAGCGGGCATAGGCGAAATCCGGCTGCTGCGGCCGGCATTGGCGGCGGCCGCGCAACGGCCGGTGGTGCTGCTGGCGCCGCCGCAAATTCCGCAGGGGCTGGCGCTGGCCGCGCTGGGCCTGCCCCCGGAACAGATGGTATGGATACGCGGCACCGGCAAAAGCGGGGACGCGCTGTGGGCGGCCGAACAGGTGCTGCGCAGCGGCTGCTGCGGCGCGCTGCTGCTGTGGCAGCAGCAAATGCGCAGCGAAAGCTTGCGCCGGCTGCATCTGGCGGCGCAAAGCGGCGATACGCTGTTTTTCCTGATGCGTCCGCTGGCGGCGGCGCAGGACGCCTCGCCCGCGCCGCTGCGGCTGGCGCTGCGCCCGGCTCCGGGCGGCATCAGCATCGACTTTATAAAACGCCGGGGACCGCAGCGCGACGCGCCGCTCTTCCTGCCCTTGCCTCCTTCTTTGTTGCAGCGTCATGCGTTTATGGATAAGCCTCTACCTGCCACGGTTACCGCTCGAAGTCTTCTGCCCCAGCTGGTCGGAGGATAAGGGCAGCGTGGTGCTGGAGCAGGACGGCGTGCTGGCGGTGTCGCCGCATGCCCATGCCGCCGGTGTGCGGGTGGGCATGCGGCGCGGCGGCGCGCTGCTGATGGCGCCGGAGGCGCAGTTGCACGAGCGCGCGCCGCTGCGCGAGCGGGAGGCGGCGCACGCGGTGGCGATGGCGCTGCTGCGCTACACGCCGCAGGTGGCGGAGGCCGAGGAGGCCACGCTGCTGATGGATGTGGGCGCCAGCCTGCGCCTGTTCGGCGGCGTGCGCAAGCTGTGCGCGCTGGTGCGCGCCAGCATGCGGGCGCTGGGTTTCACCGCCGTGCTGGGCGCCGCGCCCACCGCGCGCGGCGCCTGGCTGCTGGCGCGCAGCGGGGGCGGACGTTCTTTAACAATCGAGAGCATGGCGCGGCGGCTGGCGCCGCTGCCCAGCAGCTTGCCGCCGCCGGCGCGGCCCTTCCTGAACTGGTTCGAGGGCATGGGCTGTCTTACGCTGGCGGACCTGCGGCGTTTGCCCCGGCCCGGCTTGCAGCGCCGCTGCGGGCGCGCCTTGCTGGACCTGCTGGACGAGGCGCACGGCGAGGCGCCCGAGCTGCATGTGTGGATAGAGGCGCCGCCCACTTTCAGCGCGAAGCTGGAATTGTTCGACCGCGTCGAACATGCGGACGCGCTGCTGCACGGGGCGCAGCGCCTGCTGCAGCAGATGGTGGGTTGGCTGTGCGCGCGCCAGTTCGCGGTCGAGCGCGTGAGGCTGCTGCTCGAGCATGAGCGGGGCAAGGTGGCGCGCGCGCCGACGGCGATCGACATCGCGCTGGGCGAGCCGGTATGGCGCGATGACCATTTGCTGCGCCTGCTTAAGGAGCGCCTGGCCAAGACCGAGCTGGCGGCGCCGGTCATCGGCCTGTGCCTGGAGGCGGCGCAGGTGCGTCCCATGCTGCCGCCAACCGATACACTGTTCCCGGAGCCGGGCGGCAGCAAGGAGGACCGCGAGCGCCTGTTCGAACTGCTGGTGGCACGGCTGGGGGCGGACAATGTGCTGAAGGCGTCGCCGCAGGCGGACTACCGGCCGGAACTGGCCAACGCCTGGGTGCCGGTGCGCGACAAGCTGCGCGCCGCCGAGGCAGCCGCACGCCTGCCGCCGCAAAGCCTGCCGCGCCCGGCCTGGCTGCTGCCCAAGCCGGTTGCGCTGCTGATGCGCGACCACCGGCCGTTCTATACGTCGCCGCTGCGCATGGTGTCGAACGCGGAGCGCATCGAGGCGGGCTGGTGGAGCGAGGGGCAGACGCGCGACTACTTCATCGCCGAGGGCGCCGACCACGCGCACTACTGGGTGTTCCGCGAACGGCTGGGCGCCAGGGAGGGCGAGGCTGAAGCGCGCTGGTATCTGCATGGCTTGTTCGGCTAGACTGCGGGTATTGCCATCTTCCCGGAATCCATCATGCGTGCGGAACGACACGAATTCACCAGCGCCAGCGGCCACCGCCTGGCGGCGCGCCTGGACGCCCCGGACGGCGCGGTCCAGGCTTATGCACTGTTTGCGCATTGTTTTACCTGCGGCAAGGACGTGATCGCGGCCAGCCGCATCGCGCAGGCGCTTACCGCGCACGGCATCGCCGTGCTGCGTTTCGACTTCACCGGCCTGGGCGCCAGCGAGGGCGAATTCGAGAACACCAATTTCTCGTCCAACGTGGCGGACCTGGTGGCGGCGGCCGATTTCCTGCGCGCGCAATTCGCCGCGCCGCGCCTGCTGATCGGCCACAGCCTGGGCGGCGCGGCGGTGCTGGCGGCGGCCGTCAGCGTGCCCGAAGCCAAGGCGGTGGTGACCATCGCCGCGCCCGGCGAGCCGGCCTACGTGACCAATATGTTCAGCGCCCACCTGGAGCAGATCGCCGCCGAGGGCGAGGCGCAGGTGCAGCTGGCGGGGCGGCCGTTCCGAATCAAGCAGCAGTTCGTGGAGGACGTGGGCGGACACAGCCTGCGCGAGCATATCGCGGGACTGCGCAAGGCTTTGCTGGTGATGCACGCGCCGGGGGACGATACGGTGGCGGTGCGCAATGCGATGGATATTTTCATGGCGGCGCGCCATCCGAAAAGCTTTGTTTCGCTGGACGACGCCGACCATCTGCTGACGCGGCGCGAGGACGCCGCTTATGTGGCCAATCTGATCGCGGCCTGGGCCAGCCGCTATCTATAAGGCATTACTCGTCGGAATTACTCGTCGAACTCGGACGTCAGGTCTTTAAAGCCCTTGCGCACGGCGAAGGGCAGGAATTCGTCCGGCGTGTCGAGTACGATCAGTTTCTTTTCCTGGATCACCGGATCGCCCGGCACCATGTCCGGACCGGTGTAGCCCAGGCTGCGCAGGCGGGCGCTGATCTCGGCGATCAGTTTCTTGTCCTTGTGCAAGCCGTCGGACGCTGGCGCGGCCAGGTCCACATACAGGTCGATGACGCCATAGCCCTCGTCGAAAATGCGGATGGCTTTGATGTCGATAGCGCGGCCGGCGCCGTCGGTGGCCTTGAACGGGCCGCTGAGCTGGATATCGGTGTCTTGGTTCATGCCCGCAGCATACACCAAAATCAGGTCGCGATGCGGTCGCGGCCCAGGTGTTTGGCGCGGTACAGGGCCTGGTCGGCCAGCAGGTAGAGCTGGTCCAGCCCCAGTTCGGCGCCGGCCGCCAGGAAGGCTGCACCCATCGACAGGGTGACCAGCAGGCCGGGCGGATTGTCGCGGTGGGGGATGGCGTGCGCCGCCATTGCGGTGCGGATCTCGGCGGCCAGCGCCAGGCTTTCTTCGGTGCCGCTGCTGGTGTACAGGCAGGCGAATTCGTCGCCGCCGATGCGGAAGCACAGGTCGCCCGCGCGGTGCAGCGCCGCGCGCATGCTGTGCGCCACGGCTTGCAGCACCGCGTCGCCGGCCGGGTGGCCGTAGTGGTCGTTGTACTGCTTGAAGCGGTCCACGTCCAGCAGCAGCAGGGTCAGCAGGCGGCCGTCGCGGCGCGCGCGCTTTTGCTCCTCGTTGAAGCGCATATTGAAGTAGCGCCGGTTCTTCAGCCCGGTCAATTCGTCGGTCACGCTGCTGTCCTCGGCGGCGCGCGCCTGCGTGATGTCGGTGGAGACGGCGCAGGTGGCGTTGACCTGGCCATGCTCGTCATACAGTGGGAATTTCACCGTCATGTAGGTGTGCAGTGTCTTGTCGCGGTGGTGCACCGCTTCCTCCTCCAGCACGGCGCGCTGTTCGAGCGCGGCGCGGCGGTCGTTGCGCCACAGCTGCTCGGCGATCTCGGGCGGGAACAGCTCGAAGACGCTGCGGCCGACGAAGTTGGCGGCGTCATAGCCGTCGAGCACGTCGAAATGCCGGTTGGCCATGGTGATGCGGCCCTCCAGGTCCTTGGTGGAAATGAGCAGCGGCGCGTTGTCGAGCAGGGAGTTGAAGACGCGGTTATGGCCGTGCAATACGGCCAGCTCCCGGCGCAGGCGGGCGATTTCTTCCAGCAGGGCAGGGACGTTGGCGGCTTCGTCCATGAAAGCTTTCCAGGCTATCGAGAGACAGCCAGTATAACCGCAGTCCGGGACGGCGCGTGCTGTCCCGGACAATCCGCCGGTGGGCTTATTTCAGCGGCGAGAGGATGGTTTGCAGGCGGTCCGGCGTGCCGGGGATGCGTTCCAGGCGCGGGTACTTCAGGCCGTCGTGGTAGTCGAGCAGGATGGTGCGGTATTTCGCGCCCTTCTTGACCAGCAGTTCGATCGGTTTGGCGTCCGCCTTGCCGCCGGTTTTGGCGGCGGTGACGGCGGCGCGCAGCACGTCGGCCTTGTAGGCGGTGCCGTTGACGGCCAGCACCGTGGTGCCGCCGCCGATGCCGGCCTTGAAGCCCAGGCCTTCCCATTGCAGCGCTTCCACCTTGCCTTCGCTGTTCAGCGAGAAGCCCAGCGAGTACTGGAAGTCGGCCGACTTGCTGCGCTCCTCCACCGCCTTCAGGTAGGGCGTGGGGGTGTCGGTGTAGACCAGCTTCCAGCCGGCGCGCGCGTAGCCGTCCAGCGGCGCGGCGCCGGTGCCGTCCAGGCGGGTGCGCAGGAAGGCGGCCCAGTCGTGCGGCTGGATGGCGTTGAGCGCCTTGACCACGTCCTCGAAGGTGTAGTGGTTGGCCACGTAGGCGCCGTTGTCGATGCCGAAGAAGTTGCGCGCGAAGTTGTCCAGCGACTTGGTGTCGTTCGACATTTCGCGGATCTTGGTGTCCACGTCCAGCCAGATCAGGGCGCCTTCGTTGTAGTAGTCCTCGCTGCGCTGCCAGTTGGTCCAGCCCAGCGGGCGGCGGCCGTTGATGATGGGGTCGTTGGTGGTGTCCTGCACCGGGCGCCAGCTGCGGCCCTGCATGTGGTCGTAGCGGGCCGCGTTGGCGGCCATGATGTCGCGCACGCTTTCCATCTTCTGGATGCCCGAGCGCGCCGACAGCACCTGGCCCCAGTACTGGGTCTGGCCTTCGTACACCCACAGCAGGCTGTTCTGCAGCGGGGTGTTGAAGTTGGGCACGTTCTGGTCGGCCGGGCGGCGGAACTTGCCGTTCCACGAGTGCGTGAATTCATGCGGCAGCAGGCCGCGCACGGACTCGGCCTTGTTCCATTCGGTGAAGTAGTCGAGCTTCACGCCGTTTTCGCTGGACTGGTGGTGCTCGCGTCCCACGCCGCCGAACTCCTCGCTCAGGGCCAGCAGGAAATCGTAGTGCTGGTAGTGCTGCGAGTTGAACAGCTTGTAGGCCTGCTGCACCATGGCGCGGTGCAGTTCGATCTGCTCCGGCTTGGCCTCCACCGCTTCGGCCGTGTCTGCCACCACGTTCAGGTGCACCGGGATTTTCGCGCCGGGGTCGAGGTCGTAGCGCTTGAAGTAGCGGCCCGCGAACAGCGGCGAGTCGACCATGGTCTCCAGGTCCAGCGCCTTGAACTGCACGGTGTCGCCCTGGCGTTCGGCGGTCTCGAGCGCGCTGCCGTACTGCCAGCCTTCCGGCAGCGTCAGGCTGGGCTGCACGGTGATGCGGCGCGTGGTGTGGCCGGCCGGGTACAGCACCATGGAGTGCCACTGGATGCCCAGGATCTCGCTGGTGATGGTGGTGCGGCCCTGGTTGGCTTCGGTGGGCGACAGGTACTGGTATTCCACCTCCACCGCCTTGGCGTCGCGCGGCACTTCCAGGTGGAAGGCGTGCACGTTGACGGTGTCGCGCTTCCAGGCCAGCGGCTTGCCGTTGGCGCTGAACTTCAGGCCGGCCAGCTGGTTGAGCGGACCGCTGGGGCCATGGTTGGCCGGCACCCATTGTGGGTACAGCAGGGTCAGCTTGCCGGGCTTGGCCGGGATGGTTTCGCTGATGCGGAAAATCTGCTGGGCGGTATTGGACGCGTCCACCTTCAGCACGATGGTGCCGGGGTAGGGCTGGTCGACCGGGGCAGGGATGGTATCGGCCTGGGCGGTCAGGGCGGCGCTGAGCAGCAGGGCCAGCAGGGTTTTGCGCATAACAGTCATGGAGCGGAAAGGAGAGGACTAAAGGAGCCGAGTGTAGCACGCAGGAAACACGGCTTTATTTCAAACTGTTTCTCGCAAAGCGTCGAAAAAATTTTTGAAAAAGAGCCCTTGAAAGGGGAGGCCGGCAGCCGTATATCGGATGCACCGGTGGCCCAGAAGGGGACCGGAAGACCATATCGCTTAACTTGAAAAGGATATCATCATGCGTACTTTTGACCTGGCACCACTGTATCGTTCCGCTATCGGCTTTGACCGCCTGGCCCAGCTGCTGAACGACGCCCAGCGCGGCGACGCCCAGCCCAGCTACCCGCCGTACAACATCGAACTGGTCTCCGAAGACCAGTACCGGATTGTGATGGCGCTGGCCGGCTTCAACCGCAGCGAGATCGACATCACCAGCGAGCGCGACAGCCTGCACATCGTGGGCCGCAAGCAGCGCGACGGCGTCGAGCGCACCTATCTGCACCGCGGCATTGCGGCGCGTGATTTCGAGCAGCGCTTCCAGCTGGCCAACCACGTGAAAGTGACCGGCGCCGCCTTCGACAACGGCATGCTCACCATCGAACTGGTGCGCGAAGTGCCGGAAGCGCTGAAGCCGCGCAAAATCGTCATCGACGGCACGGAAAACGTGACCGCGCTGGAGCAGCGCCAAGCCGCTTAAGCTGCCTGCGGTAAAGCTGTAACGAGGTAGTACACACTGGCCGGGCAATCCGGCCAGTTGCACGTCCGGCGTGCAGCTGTAACCGTAAGTAACGGTTTGGAATATTAAGCGGCGCCTAAGTCTCATCCCCCATATTGGCTACATCGGTAAGCCCCGCGATCAACCATTTATCAGGAGTGCAGACATGCAAAACCAACCTGTTTCCGTCACCATGAAACGTGGCGTAGCTGCCCTGGCCGTACTTGGCGCTCTCGGTGCCGGCGGTGCCGTGGTGGTGCAGCAAAATAGCGCCGGCGCCGCTGCCAGCTCGCCCGCCGCGCCCGCGCCCGCCCAGGCCGCCGCGCCGGTGGCCGCGCCCATGATCTCCATGCCCGACTTCAGCGTCATTGCTGAACGCAACGGCCCGGCCGTGGTCAATATCAGCGTCACCGGCAGCACCAAGACCGCCTTCGACGGCGCGCAGGGCCGTGGCCGCGATCCTTTCGGCGACGATCCCTTCTTCGAATTCTTCCGCCGCTTCCAGCAGCAGCCCGGCCAGCAGCGCGGTGAACGTTCGGTGCCCACCCACGGCGTCGGCTCCGGCTTCATCATCAGCCCCGACGGCCTGATCCTGACCAATGCCCACGTGGTGCGCGACGCCAGCGAAGTGACGGTGAAAATGACCGACCGCCGCGAATACCGCGCCAAGGTGCTGGGCTCGGACCCGAAAACCGACGTGGCGGTGCTGAAAATTGAAGGTAAGAACCTGCCGGTGGTGCCGCTGGGCCGCACCAAGGACCTGAAAGTGGGCGAGTGGGTGCTGGCCATCGGCTCGCCATACGGCCTGGAAAGCACGGTCACGGCCGGCGTGGTCAGCGCCAAGGGCCGCTCGCTCGGTCCCGAGGACAGCTATGTGCCCTTCATCCAGACCGACGTGGCGGTCAATCCCGGCAACTCGGGCGGCCCGCTGTTCAACACGCGCGGCGAGGTGATCGGCATTAACTCGCAGATCTACAGCCAGACCGGCGGCTACCAGGGCCTGTCGTTCGCGATTCCGATCGACGTGGCCACCAAAATCAAGGACCAGATCGTATCGACCGGCAAGGTGGCGCACGCCAAGCTGGGTGTGACGGTGCAGGAGGTGGACCAGGCCTTCGCCGATTCCTTCAAGCTCGATACGCCGGAAGGCGCGCTGGTGGCCAATGTGGAGCCGGGCGGCCCGGCCGACAAGGCCGGCCTGAAGTCCGGCGACGTGATCCGCAAGATCAACGGCCAGAAGATTATCGCCTCGGGCGACTTGCCGGCCGTGGTGGGCGTGGCCCTGCCGGGTGAGAAAGTGGTGCTGGAAGTGTGGCGCCAGGGCAAGGCCATCGAGCTGAGCGGCAAGCTGGGCAACGCCGCCGACAAGGTCGCCGACGTGGCCCGCGCCGACGACGGCGCCAGCAGCAAGGTCAAGCTGGGCTTGCAGCTGCGTCCGCTGGACCCGGTCGAGAAGCGCCAGTCCGGCATCAATTCCGGCCTGCTGATCGAGGGCGCGGGCGGCGCGGCGGCCTACGCCGGCGTGCAGCCGGGCGACGTGCTGCTGTCGGTGAACGGGCGCGCGGTCAACACCATCGAGCAGGTGCGCGACGTGATGGCCAAGTCCGAGAAGTCGGTGGCCTTGCTGATCCAGCGCGGGGATGAGAAGATCTTCATTCCGGTGCGGATCGGTTAATAAACAATACAAGGAATAGCCATGCGCCTGCTGCTGGTGGAAGACGATACGATGATAGGCGAGGTGGTGCTGGACCTGCTGCGCGCCGAGCACTACGCGGTGGACTGGGTCAAGGACGGCGACATGGCCGACACGGCCCTGCAGACCCAGACCTACGACCTGGTGCTGCTGGACCTGGGCCTGCCGCGCAAGGACGGCCTGGAAGTGCTGCGCTCCATGCGCGCGCGCAAGGAGATCACGCCGGTGCTGGTGGCCACGGCGCGCGACGCGGTCGAGCAGCGCATCGCCGGCCTGGACGCGGGCGCGGACGACTACGTGCTCAAGCCCTACGACCTGGACGAGCTGCTGGCGCGCATCCGCGCGCTGCTGCGCCGTTCGGCCGGCCGCGCCGATCCGGTGTTCGAGCACAAGGACGTGATGATCAACCCGCAAACGCGGGAGGTGATCGCCAACGGCCAGAACGTCAGCCTGTCCGCGCGCGAGTGGGCGGTGCTGGAGGCGCTGATCGCGCGCCCCGGCATCGTGCTGTCGCGCGCCCAGCTGGAGGAAAAGCTGTACAGCTGGAAGGATGAAGTCAACAGCAACGCGGTGGAAGTGTATATCCACGGCCTGCGCAAGAAGCTGGGCAGCGAGCTGATCCAGAACGTGCGCGGCCTGGGCTACATGGTGCCCAAGGCATGAAGGTCTCCGTCGCGTCGATGTCGCAGTCGGTCAGCAAGTCCGTGTCGCGTTCGGTCTCGCACTCGCTGCGCGCGCGCCTGCTGTGGTTTCTGCTGGCCGCCATCGTGCTGGCCGCCATGGCCCAGGCCCTGATCGCCTACCGCAGCGCGCGCAGCGACGCCGACGAAATCTTCGACTACCACATGCAGCAGATGGCGCTGTCGCTGCGTTCCGGCGCGCCGCTGGCCAACCACGCCAACGACCCGGCGGCCGACCCCGGCAACGACGACATGGTGGTGCAGGTGTGGACCCCGGACGGCGTGCAGGTGTTCCGTTCGCTGTCCCGCGCCGAGCTGCCGCAGCGCGCCGTGCTGGGCTTTTCCAATGTGCGCGTGCGCGGCGCCACCTACCGCATCTTCTCCGTGCAGACCAGCAACCAGACCGTGCAGATCGCGCAGGACATGGCGGTGCGCCAGCGCATGGCCGGCGCCCTGGCGCTGCGCACGGTGGCGCCCATCGCGCTGATGGCGCCGCTGCTGATGCTGGTGGTGTGGTGGGTGGTCAGCGGTTCGCTGGCGCCGGTGGCGCGCGTGCGCAAGCAGGTGGCGGCGCGCCAGGCGGACGATTTGTCGCCCGTGTCCGAGAACGACTTGCCGGACGAGGTGCGGCCGCTGGTGCACGAACTGAACCTGCTGTTCGGCCGCGTGCGCACCGCCTTTGACGCGCAGCAGCATTTCGTGGCCGACGCCGCGCACGAGCTGCGCTCGCCGCTGGCCGCGCTCAAGCTGCAGGTGCTGAGCCTGGACCGCGCCGAGGACGCGTCCGCGCGCGCGGTGGCGGTGGGCCGCCTGACGGCCGGCATCGAGCGCGCCACGCGGCTGGTGGAGCAATTGCTGGTGCTGGCGCGGCAGGAGTCCGGCGGCGCCGAGCAGAAATTCGACCAGGTCAACCTGGCCGACCTGGCCAAGCGCACCCTGGGCGACATGGCGGGCGCCGCACAGGCGCGCGAGATCGACCTGGGCCTGCCGCGCGCCGACGATCTGAGCGTGGCGGGGCAGGGCGACGCGCTGCTGATCCTGCTGCGCAACCTGATCGACAACGCCATCAAGTACACGCCGGCCGGCGGCACGGTGGACGTGGAAGTGCTGCAGGGCGAACGCGGCCCGGTGCTGTGCGTCGAGGACAGCGGCCCCGGCATTTCGCCCGAGGAGCGCGAGCGCGTGTTCAGCCGCTTCTACCGCGTGCCGGGCAGCGCGGCCGGCGGCAGCGGGCTGGGGCTGGCCATTATCAAGGCCATCGCCGAGCGCCACGGCGCCGCGCTGGTGCTGGGGCAGTCCGAGCGCCTGGGCGGCTTGCAGGTCAGAGTCGAGTTTCCTAAAAGTTGAGTTTCCTGTAACCGGAAAGGCCGCGCCCGGCTAGAATGTCGTTTTACCTCGGCAGTGGAGCGGCGCATGAAGAAAATCGGCTTTTCGGGCACCCTGGACCCTATCACCAATGGCCATATGTGGGTGATAGGCGAGGCGCGTTCCATTGCGGACGAGGTGGTGGTGTTCCTGTCCGAGAACTCCACCAAGCAGCCCAAGTTCTCCGCCGAGCAGCGCAAGGCCATCATCGCCGAGAGCTGCGCCGAGCGCGGCTGGGACAATGTGCAGGTGCAGATCGTCAAGAGCGACTACACGGCGCGCGTGGCCAAGAAGCACGGCATCGACTACCTGGTGCGCGGCATCCGCACCACCGCCGACTTCGACTATGAAAACCTGATCCAGCAGACCAATGTGGACGTGATCGGCGGCGCCAAGACCCTGTTCGTGATGCCGCCGCGCGACCTCGGCTCCGTCAGCTCCAGCTTCGTCAAGGCGCTGGAAGGGCCGGTGGGCTGGAACTGGACCATGAAGAACTTCGTGCCCGCGCCGGCCTACAAAGCCTGGATCATCAGCTGGCTGCGCAAGGAGTGGGACGCGCTGTGGCAGGGCGCCGCGGCCGATCCTGCGGCCGCCGCCAACGCCGACGCCTGGTTCGAGCGCCTGACCGGCCCCGGCGCCTACGGCGGCCCGGAGCGCCACTACCACAACCTGGACCACCTGGTGCACGGCCTGGCCGAGATCCGCACCTGGAGCGCCAACGTCGGCCCGGCGCGGCGCGACGCCGACATCGTGCGCGCCGCCTTCTGGTTCCACGACGCGGTGTACGACCATGGCGCCGGTAGCGGGCTGTCGAACGAGGAAGCCAGCGCGCGGCAATGGCTGGCCAGCGGCCTGGGGCCGGACATCTCCGCCGACGTGGCCGCGCTGATACGCGCCACCGACCACTTCCAGAGTGCCGGCGTGGCGCACCCGCTGAAGGAAACCATGCTCAGCGTGGATTTGGCGATCCTGGGGCAGGCGGAGGACGTGTACCGCCACTACACGCAAGGCATCCGCGCCGAATACCGCCACATCTCCGACGACCGCTACGCCTTGCAGCGCGGCCAGGTGCTGACCTATCTGCGCCACAAGGCCGAAGCCGGCACCCTGTTCGGCGACCCCTTCTTCGCCGAACAATACAATGCCCAGGCCATCCTCAACATGAGCGACGAAATCGCCGTCCTCTAGACTGGCAGGCGCAAAAAAACGCCCGGCGCATTGCTGCGGCGGGCGTTTTGGCCAGGCCGGAATCAGCTTAGAACTTGACCCACAGGCGGCCAAAGTAGGAGGTGCCGTTCAGGCCGAACTGCACGCTTTCGTACTTGAAGCCGTTGTCGGTTTCGTTCGGATCCTGCACGCTAGGATGGACGTTGAAGATGTTGCTCGCGCCGAAGGTCAGCTTGGTGTTCTTGCTGAAGCTGTAGGTGAAGCCCAGGTCGGCCGAGGTCTTGGGCGCGTAGCGCTGGTTGGCCACGCCGGAGGCGGTGCCGCTCCAGGTGCCCAGGGTCTGCGGGCCGAAGTGGATGATCTTGAAGTCGGTCTCCAGCGCGCCGGTGGTCAGGTCGAAGCCCAGCGTGGCCTTGCGGCGCGGGCCGCCCTGTTCCAGGAACAGGCGCTCGCGCTCGGACAGCAGCACGTCCTCGTAGCCTTTCAGCGCGGCCGGGGCGTGGATGGCGTCCACTTCGGTCTTGCCGAAGTTCATGGCCAGGAAGGTGGTCAGCTTGTTGCCGGCGATGGCGCCGCGGTGCGACGCGGTCAGGTCCAGGCCGCGCGTCTTGGTGTCGACCGAGTTGACGAAGAACTGCGCGCCGCCCACGCCCAGCGTGGCCAGCTTGGCGGCCAGGGTAGGGTAGTTGCTGTCGTCAAACAGGCCGGACAGCACGATGCGGTCCTTGATCTTGATCTGGTACAGGTCGGCCGTGACCGACAGCGCGCCGCTCGGGGTCCAGGTCGCGCCCAGGGTGAAGCTGCGCGACTTTTCTTCCTTCAGCGGCGGCAGGCCGGCCAGCTGGCCCACCGCGCCCACGGCCGGGGTGATCGAGATGTCGGTCGGCTTGCCGCCCACGAAGTCGGTGTAGGTGGACGAGAAGTGCGCCTGCTGCAGCGACGGCGCGCGGAAGCCGGTGCTGGCCGAACCGCGCAGCAGCACCGCGTCGTTCACGCTGTAGGAACCGGCCAGCTTGCCGGTCACGGTGGAGCCGAAGTCGCTGAATTTCTCGTAGCGCAGCGCGCCCTGCAGCTTGGTTTTCTTGTTCAGGTCCGCTTCCAGGTCCAGGTACAGCGCGGTGCTGTGGCGGCTGGCGTTGGTCACGTCGCCCGGCTGGAAGCCGGGGAAGCCCTGGCTGCCGGCATTGCCGCCGCCGGGACCGTCCGCATCGATATACGAGCCCGGCTCGCCGGCGAAGATCTTGTACTGCTCGCGGCGGTATTCGGCGCCGAAGGCCACGTTCATGCCGTCGCCCACCAGGCCCTCGAAGTAGCGGCTGGCGTCGGCGTTGGTGGTGGTCTGCTGGAAGGAGAAGCCGCCCGCGTTGAAGCTGCTCGGGCTGATGCCCTTGTTGGCCGGCAGGTTGGCGATGGACGCGTTCAGCGTGTTGCTGATGTTGTACTTCAGGCGGTTGTAGCCGTAGGTCTGCGAGAGGTCGGTGTTCCACTCGCCGAGCTTGCTGCGGTAGCCGATGATGCCGTAGCGGTCGTCCAGCTCGCCGTTGATGAAGGGCACGAAGCCGTTCGGGTACATGGCGGCCGAGTTGCGGGTCGGCACGTCGTCGACGCCGTCGCGCGCCCAGGCGCCGCTGGAGGCGTCGCGCTGCTGCAGGCCGGCCGTGAAGTAGAACTTGCCGCCCGCGCCGGCCGGAATTTCACCGTTCACGTAGACGGTCTGGTTCTCGGACTTGGAATCGCCTATGGTGCGCGGGTTGCCCGGCTCGGCGCGGTTGGAGCGGCCGCGGTCCAGGTATTCGCCGGTCACGCCCACCGTGCCGCCGGCCATGGCGAAGCCGCAGTAGGCCGACGCCATGTAGTTCTTGCCGTCGCCGGCCGAGTACTGGCTGTAGCCCACCGACGATTCGCAGCCGATGTTTTTCTTCAGGCCGATGTCCATCACGCCGGCGATGGCGTCCGAGCCGTACTGGGCGGCCGCGCCGTCGCGCAGGATCTGCACGTCCTTGATGGCCATGGTCGGGATGGTGTTCATGTCGGTGCCGGTGCTGCCGCGGTTGCGCGCGCCGAAGATGTTCACCAGCGCGGCGGTGTGGCGGCGCTTGCCGTTGATCAGCACCAGGGTCTGGTCCGAACTCAGGCCGCGCAGCGCGGCCGAGTCCACCAGGTCGGCGCCGTCGGCGCCGGTCTGGCGGGTGGAGTTGAAGGACGGCGAAATATAGGTCAGCGTCTGCGACAGGTCGAACTGGGCGCCTTGCTCGGCCGCCTTGTTCATCGGGATCACGTCGACCGGCACCACGGTGTCGGTGGCGGAGCTGGTGGCGCGGCGCGAGCCCACCACATTGACTGATTGCATGGGGCTGGCGCTGGCGTCGGCGCTCTGGGCTTGGGCGGCCGGGGCCATGGTCGCCAGGGCGGCGCTGCCGTACAGACTGAGCAGAACGGCGCGGCGGAGGGCGGAAATAGTAGGCACGTGTTTCTCCAGATGAAAGATTTCGCTGATTTTATAGCTCAGCACGTTCAACTGAAAGTTACGAACCGTATCTTGCTGCCTCTTTGTTTCAATTTCAGCACACATACACTATTTTTATTGTGCGCCTGAAAAAATGGTGTATGTGACAGGCTTTCCGCTCAGTGGGGCCGCAGGAATGCGGCCGCGCCGCCGATTAATATGTGTTCGCCGTCCGCGCGGCCGCCGTCCAATTCGGTGCGCAGCACGCAGGGCTGGCCCAGCGCGGCGCCCTGGTGCAGGGTGAGGGCGCGGCCCAGGTGCACGGTCAGCGCGCCGGCCGCCACGCCGGTGGCGCTGTCTTCCAGCGCCGGGTCCAGATGGTTGAAGTTGCGGCCTTCAAAGCTGCCGTCGCCGCGGCGCGCGTAGGCGTAGCAACCACTCACTCCGTGCTCCTTGCCCCAGGCGGCGATGCGCGCCAGATCCGGGCGCAGGGCCTGCAAGGCAGCCGCGCTGTCCAGTTCCAGCAGCAGCTTGGGGCTGCCGACCGAGGCGATGGCCGGCGCGGAAGCCAGGCGCAAGCTGGGCTGGCCGAGCAGGGCGGCAGGCAAGTCCGGCGGAATGACCACGTCCGGCGTCGGCTGGCGCTGCAGGCGGACAAACACATCCGTGCCGCGCTCGGACACGTGCAGCAGCTGGCCGCGCAGGGCGGTGCGCACCGCCAGCGGCGCGCCATGTTCGCGCAGCAGCACGCGCGCCGCCGCCAGCGTCGCGTGCAGGCACAGCGGGCTGCGCATGTGCGGATAGTAGTAATCCAGCACGAACAGCGCGTCCTGGGCTGCGGCACCGCCTCCGTCCGCAGGAGCCACGGCATCCACAAACACGCACGCGCTGCGGTTCTGCGCCCGGGCAAATTCCTGCCGCTGGGCTTCGCTGGACGCGTCCCCCAGCACCACCAGGGCCGCGTTGCCCTCGCCGGGGCGGCTGCCGAAGCATTTCAGTTCATGGACGGTGCGTTGCATATATGTACCTTAAATTGCCGGGCCGGATAGCATAGCGCAGACTGTCCAGCGCCGCACGATGCGCGTACAATACTGTATTTATATACAGTATTCTTGAGCCATGCCGTCCCCCTCGCCGTCGCCAGCCAGCAGCCTGCCAGCCTATGCGGAACTGTTTTGCCTGACGAACTTTTCATTTTTGCAAGGCGCTTCCCATGCCGAGGAGCTGGCTGAGCGCGCCGTGCAGCTGGACTACGCCGCGCTGGCCATCACCGACGAGTGTTCGCTGGCGGGCGTGGTGCGGGCGCACGGGGCGGCCAAGCGCGCCACGCCGGACGGAGCGCCGCCATTCCCCTTGCTGATAGGCAGTCATTTCCACTTGAGCAAGCCGGATGGCTCGCCGGGGCTGTCGCTGCTGGTGCTGGCGAAAAACCGCGCAGGCTATGGCAACCTGTCCGAACTCATCACTTTGGCGCGCATGCGGGAAGGCGTGGTCAAGGGCAGCTACAAGCTCTACCTGGACGACATCGCCGCGCCGCAGCCGGCCCAGGCGCACCTGAAGGGCTTGCCGGACTGCCTGCTGATACTGCTGCCGCGCTATCCATCCGACCAGCCGGAAGACGTGGACGCGCTGCACTTGCAGGCGGCCTGGATGGCGGCGCAGTTCCCCGGCCGCGCCTGGATAGGCCTGAACCTGCTGCAGCACGCCTTCGACGAGGCGCACCGCATGAGCGTGGACGAGGTGGCGTGGCAGCATGGCTTGCCCGTGACGGCGGTGGGCAATGTGCGCATGCACGTGCGCTCGCGCAAGCCGCTGCTGGACACTTTGACGGCGGTGCGTGTGGGCCGCCCGGTGGCCGAGTGTGGTTACGAGCTGGCGCAGAACGCCGAGCAGCACCTGCGTTCGCGGCTGCGGCTGGCCAATCTCTATCCCCGCGCCGCGCTGGACGAAACCGTGCGCATCGCCGCACTGTGCAAGTTCTCGCTGGACGAACTGAAGTACGAATATCCGCACGAGTTGGTGCCGCCAGGCCACACGCCGGCCAGCTATCTGCGTTACGAAACCTATATCGGCGCGCAAACGCGTTATCCGCACGGCATGCCGGAACAGGTGCAACAGCAGGTCGAGGAGGAGCTGGAGCTGATCGCCGAACTGGGCTACGAGTTCTATTTCCTCACCGTGTACGATATCGTGCGCTTCGCCCGTTCGAAGGGCATCCTGTGCCAGGGACGCGGTTCGGCGGCCAATTCGGCCGTATGCTATTGCCTGGGCGTAACCGAGGTCGATCCTGCGCAAAGCAAGCTGCTGGTGGGGCGTTTCATTTCCCGCGAGCGCGCCGAGCCGCCGGACATCGACGTGGACTTCGAACATCAGCGGCGCGAAGAAGTGATCCAGTACATCTATGCGAAGTACGGACGCCACCGCGCCGCGCTGGCCGCCACGGTCATCTGCTACCGGCCCAAAAGCGCGCTGCGCGACGCCGGCAAGGCGCTGGGCGTGGACCTGGCCATCGTGGAGAAGGTGGCCAAGTCGCACCGCTGGTTTGACAGCAAGCAGGACTTGCTGGCCCGGCTCGGGGAAAGCGGGCTGGATCCGGAATCGAAGGTCGCGCACCAGTGGGCCTCGCTGGCCTTCCAGTTCCTCGGCATGCCGCGCCACCTGTCGCAGCACGTGGGTGGCTTTGTCATCGCGCAAGACAAGCTGTCGCGTCTGGTGCCCATCGAGAACGCCAGCATGCAAGACCGCAGCGTGATCCAGTGGGACAAGGACGACCTGGAGGAACTGGGCCTGATGAAGGTGGACGTGCTGGCGCTAGGCATGCTGTCAGCGCTGCGCCGATCACTGGATCTGATCGGAGAGCGGCGTGGCACGCTGTTCCGCCTGCAAGACATCCCGCGCGAAGACCCGCAAACCTACGACATGATGTGCGAGGCCGACACCATAGGCGTATTCCAGATCGAGTCGCGCGCGCAGATGAGCATGCTGCCGCGCCTGCGGCCGAGGGTGTTCTACGATCTCGTGGTGGAGGTGGCGCTGGTGCGGCCGGGCCCGATCCAGGGCGGCATGGTCCATCCCTATCTGCAGCGCCGCATGGACCCCTCACTGATCGAGTACCAGCCGCGCCTGGAAGGGGCGCTGCAGCGCACGCTGGGCGTCCCCATCTTCCAGGAACAGGTGATGCAGATCGCCATGATCGCCGCTGACTTCACCCAGGGGGAGGCGGATCAGCTACGGCGCGCCATGGCAGCCTGGAAGCGTAAGGGCGATATCGAAAAGTACCAGAAGAAAATCGTCGAAGGCATGGTGCGGAATCAATACGACAAAGCGTTTGCCGAAGCCATCTGCGAGCAAATCCAGGGCTTCGGCGAATACGGTTTCCCCGAATCGCACGCCGCCAGTTTCGCGCTGCTGACCTACGCCAGTTCCTGGGTCAAATGCCACGAGCCGGCCGCCTTCCTGTGCGCTTTGCTCAACAGCCAGCCGCTGGGCTTCTACGGTCCCTCGCAGCTGGTGCAGGACGCCAGGCGCCATGGCGTGATCGTGCGGCCGGTGGACGTGGCCATCAGCAGCTGGGACTCGGCGCTGGAGGAAGAGGCCGGCGCGCGCAGCCAGCCTGCCGTGCGGCTGGGCTTTTCCGTGCTGCGCGGCATGCGTCCCGACAGCGCCGGGCGCATCGAACAGGCGCGCGCCGTGCGGGCCTTCGCCAGCGTGGCCGACCTGGCCCGGCGCGCCGACCTCGACCGGCACGACCTGCAAGTGCTGGCCGGCGCCAACGCGCTGGAAGGCCTGTCCGGCAACCGCCGCCAGGCCCTGTGGGAAGCCGCCGGCGCCGTGCCCGACAAGGACTTGCTGCGTCCCACCGAGCCGGACGAGGAAGTCCCGCAGCTGCGCCCGCCCAGCGAAGGCGACGACATCGTCAGCGACTACCGCGCGCAGCGGCTGACCTTGCGCCGCCATCCGCTGGCGCTGCTGCGCGCCACGCTGCTGGACCACCGCTTCATGCCCGCGTCCACGCTGAACAGCTACCGCAACGGCCAGCTCGCGCGCGGCTGCGGCATCGTCACCGTGCGGCAGCGGCCGGGCACGGCCAAGGGCGTGCTGTTCATCACGATAGAGGACGAGACCGGGAACGTGAATGTGATCATCTGGCCGTCGCTGGTGGAGCAGCAGCGCAAGGAAGTGCTGGGCGCCCAGCTGCTGGGGGTGTACGGCGTGTGGCAGCAGGAAGGCATCGTGCGCCACCTGGTGGCCAAGCGCCTGGTGGACATGAGCCACCTGCTCGGCAGCCTGCCCACCGTCAGCCGCGACTTTTGCTAATCGCCTTGCCAGTTTTGGCATAATGGCGGCATGGATAAAATGTTAATGCGGAAGGCGGAGCGGGGAGATGCGGGGGCGATCAGCGCGCTGATTCACGACTTGATGCCGTTTATGACGCTGGCGCCGGACGGCGCGGGCGCGGAGCAATTCATGCTGAGCATGGCGGCCGAGGCGATTGAGCGCTATGTGACGGGCGAGGCGTATCAATACTGGACCGGCTGGCTTGATGATGGCCTGGCTGGCGTGGTCGCGCTGCGCAACGGCACGCATCTGTTCCACCTGTACGTGGCGCGGCGCCATCATGACCAGGGCCATGCGCGGCAGCTGTGGGAGACGGCCCGCGCGGCGGTGCCGGCGGCGCAGGCGATGACGGTCAATGCTTCCGTCTACGCGGTACCCATGTACCAGCACTTCGGTTTCGCCGCCACCGGCCCGCGCGTTGAGCAGCACGGCATTGCCTACGTGCCGATGCGGCTGGAACAAAACGCGCCCGGAGAGGGCGCGTGAAAGCAGGCTTGCCTGGTACGGCGGCGGCTAAGATCTAGCGGGCGCTGGTGCCGTAATAGTTGTGGATCTCGGCAGCCCAGGCCTGGTTGGCCATATTGGGCCAGTGCTCGGTGTCGAAGCCGGGCGCGTTGTCGATGCGGTCCTTGTCGATGTTGAGCGTGAAGCGCTTGTTCACCGTGTCCAGCGTCAGTGCCTCCCAGGGCACGGCGAACAGCCGCTCGCCCAGCGTGAACACGCCGCCGCTGGCCATCACCGCGTAGGCGATTTTGCCCGAGCGCATGTCCAGCATGATTTCCTTGATCTCGCCCAGGTGCTCGTTTTGCAGATTGTGCACGTGGTCGCCGATCAGCGTGTCGGCGCCCATCAGTTCAGGACCTGGGCCCTTGTGGCCCCGGTCTACATACATGCCGTAGGCATCGCGTTCTTCGTAGCTCATGTCGTCCTCCGTTGTGGAAATGTCATTGAAAACCCATTTTGCGGCCTGCCTGTCGGCGGCTCTGTACGCTGTCCAACACAGTATGCAATCTTGCCGTTTTTATCAGCCGAGACTGAGGAATAGAGCGGGCGTTCGGGCTATTTGCAGCCGTACTGATGAAGAATCGCGCAATTTGCGCTATAATTTCAATTTCCCGCACGTGCCGTTCGGCACCGACCCGCAATGACCAAATATGTCTTCGTCACCGGTGGCGTTGTGTCTTCCCTTGGTAAAGGGATAGCCGCCGCCTCCCTCGCCGCGATCCTCGAATCGCGCGGCCTCAAAGTCACCATGCTCAAGCTCGATCCGTACATCAACGTTGATCCGGGCACCATGAGCCCCATGCAGCACGGTGAAGTCTTCGTTACCGACGACGGGGCGGAAACCGACCTCGACCTCGGCCACTACGAGCGTTTCATCTCCACCCGCATGAAAAAGGTGAACAACTTCACCACCGGCCAGATCTACGAATCCGTGATCCGCAAGGAACGCCGCGGCGAGTACCTGGGCAAGACCGTGCAGGTGATTCCGCACATCACCAATGAAATCCAGGACTACATCCGCCGCGGCGCCGAAGGCTACGACGTGGCCCTGTGCGAAATCGGCGGCACCGTGGGCGACATCGAGTCGCTGCCCTTCCTGGAAGCGGCGCGCCAGCTGAGCCTGCGCGCAGGTCGCAAGAACACCGCCTTCGTCCACCTGACCCTGGTGCCGTTCATCGCCTCGGCCGGCGAACTGAAGACCAAGCCTACCCAGCACTCGGTGCAGAAGCTGCGCGAAATCGGCATCTCGCCGAACGCGCTGCTGTGCCGCGCCGACCGCGCCATTCCGGAAGACGAACGCGCCAAGATCTCGCTGTTCTCCAACATCGAAGAGCAGGCCGTGATCTCGGTGTGGGACGTGGACACCATCTACAAAGTGCCGCAGATGCTGCACGACCAGGGCCTGGACGCCATCATCTGCGAAGCGCTGGACCTGAACCCGGCCCCGGCCGACCTGTCCGTGTGGAGCAAGCTGATCTACACGCTGGAGCACCCGAAAGCGGAAGTGTCGATCGGCATGGTCGGCAAATACGTGGAGCTGACCGAGTCGTACAAGTCGCTGACCGAAGCGCTGCGCCACGCCGGCATCCACAACGAGTCCAAGGTCAACATCGAGTACATCGACTCGGAAGAGATCGAGACCACCGGCTGCGCCGAGCTGGCCAAGTACGACGCCATCCTGGTGCCGGGCGGCTTCGGCAAGCGCGGCGTGGAAGGCAAGATTATGGCGGCCCAGTTCGCCCGTGAAAACAAGATCCCTTACCTGGGCATCTGCCTGGGCATGCAGGTGGCGCTGATCGAATACGCGCGCCACAAGGCCGGCCTGACGCACGCCAACTCCACCGAGTTCGAGCCGCAGACCGACCAGCCTGTGGTCGCCCTGATCGATGAATGGCAAGGCCTGGACGGCAAGGTTGAAAAGCGCGACGAGAAGTCGGACCTGGGCGGCACCATGCGCCTGGGCGCGCAAGCCTGCGCCGTCAAGCCGGGCACGCTGGCATCGGAAATCTACGGCAGCGTGGTGACCGAGCGCCACCGCCACCGCTACGAAGCCAACAACCACTACCTGGGCCGCGTGGAAGCCGCCGGCCTGGTGGTTGCCGCGCGCACCCCGACCGAAGACCTGTGCGAAATCATGGAACTGCCGCGCACCGGCGAGAACGCGCACCCATGGTATATGGGCGTGCAGTACCACCCTGAATTCAAATCGACCCCGCGCGACGGCCACCCGCTGTTCACGTCCTATATCAAGGCGGCGCTGGCGCAAAAAGCGTCCAAGGGTCTGCATGCAGTCCAACTGGAAGGAGACGCAGCATGAAACTGTGCGGATTTGACGTAGGCCTCGACCAGCCGTTCTTCCTGATCGCCGGCACCTGCGTGATCGAGTCGCGCCAGATGGCGTTCGACGTGGCCGGCGCGCTGAAGGAAATGACCACCGAGCTGGGCATTCCCTTCATCTACAAGTCGTCCTTCGACAAGGCGAACCGTTCGTCGGGCACGTCCTACCGTGGTCCGGGCATGGAAAAAGGCCTGGAGATCCTGGGCGACGTCAAGCGCGAGCTGGGCGTGCCGGTGCTGACCGACGTGCACACCATCGAGGAAATCGAAGTGGTGTCGTCCGTGGTGGACGTGCTGCAAACCCCGGCCTTCCTGTGCCGCCAGACCGACTTCATCAACGCGTGCGCCGAATCGGGCAAGCCGGTGAACATCAAGAAGGGCCAGTTCCTGGCCCCGGGCGACATGAAGCACGTGATCGCCAAGGCGCGCGCAGCGGCGGCCGCCAAGAATCTGCCTGAAGACAACTTCATGGCCTGCGAACGCGGCGCCTCCTTCGGCTACAACAACCTGGTGTCCGATATGCGCTCGCTGTCCATCATGCGCGAAACCGGCGCCCCGGTGGTGTTCGACGCCACCCACTCGGTGCAGCTGCCGGGCGGCAATGGTTCCTCCTCGGGCGGCATGCGCGAGATGGTGCCGGTGCTGTCGCGCGCGGCCGTGGCCGTGGGCGTGGCCGGCCTGTTCATGGAAACCCACCCGACCCCGGCCACCGCGCTGTCGGACGGCCCGAACGCGGTGCCGCTGGGCCGCATGAAGGAGCTGCTGTCGGTGCTGATCGAGCTGGACCGCGTGACCAAGAAGGCGGGCTTCCTGGAAACCAGTTTTAACTAAGTTATCACTGAGCATACAGAATCATGAGTTACCGGGCGGGTCCGGCGTATAGAACACATACGCCGGACCCGCTTCCACATCCGGCTGCCGTCTGTTACCCTTGCTGCACCTTGCGCGGGGACTAGCCAGACTGGCCCCGCGAGCAACAGTTTTGCTTAAACTTTTGGAGTATGACATGAGTGCTATCGTAGACATTATCGGCCGTGAAGTAATCGATTCGCGCGGCAATCCTACCGTCGAATGCGACGTGCTGCTGGAGTCGGGCGTGATGGGCCGCGCGGCTGTGCCGTCGGGCGCATCCACCGGTTCGCGCGAAGCCATCGAGCTGCGCGACGGCGATCCGAAGCGCTACTTCGGCAAGGGCGTGCTGCAAGCCTGCGAAAACATCAACACCGAAATCTCGGAAGCCATCATGGGCCTGGACGCCAATGAGCAGGCCTTCCTGGACCGCACCCTGATCGACCTGGACGGCACCGAGAACAAGTCGCGCCTGGGCGCCAACGCCATGCTGGCCGTGTCCATGGCCGTGGCCAAGGCCGCCGCCGAAGAAGCCGGCCTGCCGCTGTACCGCTACTTCGGCGGTTCGGGCGCCATGCAGATGCCAGTGCCGATGATGAACGTCATCAACGGCGGCGCACACGCCGACAACAACCTGGACATCCAGGAATTCATGATCATCCCGGTCGGCGCGCCTTCCTTCAAGGAAGCCATCCGCTACGGCGCGGAAGTGTTCCACACGCTGAAAAAGATCCTGCACAAGAAGGGCCTGAACACCGCCGTGGGCGACGAAGGCGGTTTCGCCCCATCGCTGGCCAACCATGAAGAAGCGATCAAGCTCATCATCCAGGCCATCGAAGAAGCCGGCTACGAGCCAGGCACCCAGATCGCGCTGGGCCTGGACTGCGCCGCCTCCGAGTTCTACAAGGACGGCAAGTACCAGCTGGACGGCGAAGGCATGAGCCTGACCGCCGTGGAGTTCACCAACCTGCTGGCCACCTGGTGCGACAAATACCCGATCATCTCGATCGAGGACGCGATGCACGAAGGCGATTGGGAAGGCTGGGCGACCCTGACCGCAGCACTGGGCAAGCGCGTGCAGCTGGTGGGCGACGACCTGTTCGTCACCAACACCAAGATCCTGAAAGAAGGCATCCAGAAGGGTATCGCCAACTCGATCCTGATCAAGATCAATCAGATCGGCACCCTGACCGAAACCTTCGCCGCCATCGAAATGGCCAAGCGCGCCGGCTACACCGCCGTGATCTCGCACCGCTCGGGCGAGACCGAAGACTCGACCATCGCCGACATCGCCGTGGGCACCAACGCGCTGCAGATCAAGACCGGCTCGATGTCCCGTTCGGACCGCATGGCCAAGTACAACCAGCTGCTGCGCATCGAAGAAGACCTGGGCGACATCGCTTCCTACCCTGGCCGTGACGCGTTCTACAACCTGAAGTAATAGCACCACGCCGGCCGGGCGCTTGCCTGGCCGGCTTTTCCCTATGCGTTTGATTACCCTTGCACTGGCAGCGCTGCTGCTGCTGATACAGTACCCGCTCTGGCTGGGGAAAGGCGGCTGGCTGCGTGTCGCCGACCTGGAAAGCCAGGTGGCGGTGGCCCAGAAGAAGAACGACGAGCTGAAAAGCCGCAACGCCAAACTCGATTCCGAAGTGCGCGACCTCAAGGACGGCACCGGCGCCGTCGAAGAACGTGCCCGCTTCGAGCTGAGCATGATCAAGCAGAACGAAATCTACATCCAGATCCTCGGCAAGGGCCAGGCCCAGCCGCAACCTCAAGCCGCAGCCGCTACGCCCAATCCATAAACATTACGCGTACTTGTAAATAAGAATCATTCTTGTTAATATGCGCCGTTGCCAGCGATATCCACAAGGAGAGCCAGCCTTAAACCTCTCCCGATCTGGAATCCTATGGCTGCCAACCACCCGCGACAGCGGCGCCTTGCCGCGCTGCTGCTGACCGCATTCGCCGTGCCCGCCGCACCGGCAATCGCCCAAACCACCCAACTGAACGAAATCCTGGTCACCGCCCAGCGCGAGGACGCGCCGTCCAGGACCGGCACCACCACCGTCATCGGCAGCGCCGAGCTGAACAAACGCAACGCCACCGACATGGCCAATATGGCGCGCTACGAGCCGCTCATCAGCGTGCCGGCGGCCGGCATCGGCTCCGGCAATATCTGGGACGGCGCGGGCAACACCGGCTTCAATATCCGTGGCGTGGAAGGCAACCGCGTGAGCCTGGACCTGGACGGCATCTCGCTGCCGGACGCCGCGCCCAAGCCGGACGGCAACACTCTGAACAGCTTCGGCGTGGGCCGCGACTACTTCGACCCGGAAATCTTCCGCGAAGTGCGCATCGGCTCCGGCACCTCGGCGGCGGGGGCGGGCACGCCCGGCCTGGGCGGCAGCGTGTCCTTCGTCACCAAGTCGCCGGAAGACTACCTGAGCGCCACCCGCAACAGCTACGCCGAATACAAATTCGGCTACACCTCTGGCGACAAGGCCAGGATGCACGCGCTCACCGGCGCCGCAGGCTTTGGCGCATTGCAGGCCCTGGCCGTGCTGGTGCACCGCGACGGCCAGCAACTGGACAGCAAGGGCAGTGCCGTGCTCAACCCGGACGACTGGTCGTCGGACGCCTTGCTCGGCAAATTCAGCTGGGCGCCGGTGGCCGGCCACAAGCTGGGCTTCACCGTGGACGCCTTCAAGTCCGGGCACGACCGCGAGATCAAGAACAAGCAGCTGTCGCTCTATCCGGAAGGTTCCCAGCAGGCCTCCACCACGCGCCGCACGCGCGTCAGCCTCGACCACGGCTACACCGCCGCGGCCGGCTTGCTGTTCGACAGCATCGACACCCGCCTCTACGTGCAGGACGCGAAAGTGGAAGACAACACCCACGCGCCCTACATCACCGGCGGCCGCCCCTACACGCGCGACATTTCCACCGGCCTGTACAACAAGAGCGTCGGCATCGCCAGCGACGCGGGCAAGCAGCTCAACGCGGCCACGCTGCTGAACTACGGCTTCACGCTGGAAGACCTGGAAACCCGCCGTCCGTGGAAAGAAGACAGGCTGGTGGTGGGCACCACCACCCACCAGCTCACGCAAAAGAACCGCATGGCGGACATGGACACGCTCAAGTTCGCGGCCTATGCGCGCGGCGACATCGCCTTCGCGCTGGCCGGCCACAACGCTACGCTGACGCCCGGTCTGCGCTTCGAGCACCGCAAGCTGAGCCCCAAGAACCTGGAAAACTACCTCATCGCCGTGCCGTCCGCCGCCAAGGAACTCAAGGACGACAGCGACAGCTACCTGGCGCCCAGCCTGGGCCTGTCGGTCGAGCTGACGCCCAGTTTCAACGCCTACGCCAGCTTCAAGCGCGGCGCGCGCATGCCCAGCGGCGCCGACCGCACCAGCACCTACGACTCCTTCAGCTACACCGGGGCAGGCCAGGGTTACGGCGTGCTGGGCAACGCCAAGCTGGAAAAGGAAACCAGCAACGCGGTCGAACTTGGTGTGAAGGGCGAGCCGCGCAAGGGCGTCCAGTTCAGCGCCTCGGCCTTCCACACCGCCTACCGCAACTTCATCGAATACGTGGCGCAGCCGGCCGACCCGGTCAACTACCCGACCCTGAGCCAGGGCCTGTTCCGTCCCGAGAACGTGGCGCGCGCGGGCATCTGGGGCGTGGAAATGAGCAGCCGCTTCGACCTGGGGCAGTGGTCCGCGCCCTTGCAAGGCGCCAGCGTGGCAGTGGCGGCGGGCGGCTCGCGCGGCACCACCACCAACGACAGGACCGGCAAGAAGGGCGACCTCGCCACCGTGCTGCCCTACAAAGGCAGCGCCACCCTGGCCTGGGACGATCCCGGCCAGCGCGGCGGCGTCTCCCTGACCACCGTGCATGCGCGCGCCAAGCAGGCCAAGCCGGACGTGGTGAGCGGCGCCACCACCGTGCTGTTCGCCGTGCCCGCGTCCACGGTGGTGGACCTGGCCGCCTACTTCAACCTCGGCAAGAACGCCGTGATCAGCGCCGGCGCCTACAACCTGGGCGACAAGAAGTACTGGGACTACGCCTCCGCGCGCACGCTGGCGGCGGGCACCACCGCCACCGCGCTGGCCGACATCGAACGCCAGGTGAAAACCGGACGCAATTACGCCGTTACCTTTAAACTGATGTACTGATACTGGAGACCATATGAAGCATCATCACCGTTATGCCCTGGCGCTTGCGAGCGCCCTCGTGTTCGGCGCCATGCCCGCCATGGCGGCGGACGCCGCCCTGGCCCAGCGCTGGGAAAAGCTGCGCGCCGAACAGCCCAAGCTGCAGATACGCGACGCCGCGCGCGCGCTCAACGTGTCCGAAGCCGAACTGCTGGCCACCAGCATCGGCAAGACCGCCACGCTGCTCAAGAATGACGGCAACGCGCCGCGCGAAATCATGCGCCGCGCGCTGGACCTGGGCAAAGTGCTGGCCCTGACGCGCAATGAAAACGGCGTGCTGGAACGCACCGGCATCGCCACCCGCATCGAGCAGGACGCGGCTGCCGCGCAGACGGCGGCGGGCGCGCCCGGCGATCCCGAGCGCGAAGCACGCATGCGCAACATCGCCGGCGGCTACCTGGGCGGCGAGATCGACCTGCGCTTCAACTTCGCCAACTGGAAGCACGCCTTCGCCGTGGAACAGCCCGGCCGCGACGGCCAGACCTCGCGCAGCCTGCAGTTCTTCGACGAGAACGGCAACGCCGTGCACAAGCTGTACCTGAAGAACGAAGCGGCAGTCGGCATCTTCGACAAGCTGGTGGCCGACTTCCGCGCAGCCGACCAGAACGCCGCGCTGAAGGTGCTGGCGGCGGCGCCGAAGCCGGTGGAGAAGGCCGACAGCGCAGTGGACGTGAAAGAGTTCCAGCTGGCCTGGAAGGAGATGACGGACGTGCACCAGTTCAGCCGCCTGCTGGGCGAGTTCGGCATCTCGCGCGAACAGGCCATGCGTCTGGCGCCCGAGGGTGCGGTGCAGCGTGTGTCGCCGAAAGCGGTGCGCAATCTGCTGGACGAATCGGCCCGGCGGAAGCTGCCCATCATGGCTTTCCTGGGCAATGGTTCGGTGACGCAGATTTTCAGCGGCGTGATTGAAAAGACCGCCGCCAGCGGCGACTGGTACAACGTGCTGGACCCGGACTTCAACCTGCACCTGCGCGAGACGGCCTTCAACAGCGGCTACGTGGTACAGCGCGCGGGCGTGACGTCGGTGGAGTTTTTCGACAAGAACGGCGAGCTGGTGGTGACCTTCTTTGGCGTGCGCGAGCGCGCCAAGCCGCAGCCGCAGACCTGGGTGGATTTGACGAGCAATCTGCCCAAGGCCTGAGCCTGCCGCCGTTGCTCAGCCGTCGACGGCGGCCCTGCCCAGTGCCGGGTCGTCGGTGAAGAACCCGTCCAGCTCCAGCTTCAGATAGCGCTTGATCTCGGCCACCGAACCGGCCGGATTGCGCGCATGCTCGCCTGCGCTGCTGCGGAAGTCTGCGGCCAGGAAGCGGTTCTCCGGACGGAAGGTCCATGTCTCCACGCGCAGGCCCGCTGCGCGGCCATCGGCCGCCAGCGGAGTCGGCTCGGCCAGGAAACCATCCTGCTTCAGCGGTATCAGCATGCGCGTCGGCGGCGCCACCACATCCGCATACGCGGCGATCGCCTTCAACCCGGCGGGCGTGCACATCTGCCCGTAGGTAAGGGCGCCGTTGGCCGCCGCCACGTCCGCCGGACGCTGCGTGGGGGCGCCCACCAGCTGCATCAGGCGGATGTTGGCGCGGCGTCCCAGCTTGTCGCGCACATACTTCAGATTGGCCACTTCGAAAGACTGGATCTCCACCGGATGGCGGCGCGTGTAGTCGTGCGCGGCCAGCGTGGCGAAGAAACGTTCTTCCAGCGGCAGCCCCGCGCTGGCAAAGTAGGCCGAGCTTTTCAGCTCGGGCACCAGGCCGATCACGCGGCCGGCAGCGGCCGATTGCGCCGCCACGAAGTCGATGATCTCCTCGAACGTCACCACCTGGAACATGCCGTCGAACTGCGCGCTGCCGGGGCGCGATTCGGGGATGCGCTCGACGGCGCGCAGCGTCTTGATCTCGGCCAGCGTAAAGTCGTCCACGAACCAGCCCTCATGCGTCTGGCCATCGATGGTCTTGCGCGCGCGGCGGCTGGCGAATTCGGGGCGCCTGGCCACGTCGGTGGTCTCGTTCAGGAAGGCGTCGTGGCGCGCCACCAGAATGCCGTCCCTGGTGCAGACCAGGTCCGGCTCCACGTAGTCCGCGCCGTCCGCAATCGCTTTGGCGTAGGACGCCAGCGTGTGCTCCGGCCGCAGCGCGCTCGCGCCGCGATGGGCGAACACCAGCGGCTTCACGCCGCCGCCTGCGCCCGCACCGCCGGCGGCAAAGGCTGCGGGCGCCAGCAGCGCGCTGCCGCCGGCGGCGGCCACACTGCCGATAAAGCCGCGCCGCGACAGCAGGCGGCGCGCAGTGAGGATGGTGTCCATCAGAAGTCCGCCATCACGGTAACGAAAGCCTGGCGCGGGGCGATAGGGAAGGTGTTGTAGGTCTTGTCCGCCGCGCCCACCACCACGTTCAGGCTGCCCATGCGGTCCGCCAGGTTGCTCACGTTGACGCGGTAGCGCGCGTTCTTCACCAGGCCGCCGTTCAGGAATGGCAGCTGGCCGGATACGCCCAGGCCCAGCAGGAAGTAGCTCGGCACCGACAGGTCATTGGTGTAGGTGGCGTAGCGCTTGCCCACGTAGTCGCCGCTGAGCTGGAACTCGGTGTCGGCCACCGTCATGGTGGCGACGAATTTATTCATCCACTGCGGATTGCCCGGCACGGTCTTGCCTGCGGTCGGCACCACGGTGGCGCCGTTGCTGTAGTTGTCCTCGTAGGTGGAGCGGTTGTAGGACAGCGCGTTGTACAGCGAGAAGCCGCGTCCGAAGTGCAGGGTGCCCGACAAGTCGATGCCGTCGATCTTCACGCTGCCCACGTTGGCCAGCACCGGATTGCCGCCTATGATGGCCGAGATCACCGGAGTAGGGCTGATCTGCAGCAGGCGGTTCTTGAAGTCCACGTGGTACACATTGACCTGGCCGTCGAAGGCCTTGAGCATGCCCCAGTCCAGCTGGTGGTTGCTGCGCAGGCCGGCCTCGTAGGTGATCGAGGTTTCAGGCTTGGCGGTGGACTTGAACAGGTCGAACGCCTGCTGGCTGGCCAGCGACCATGGCGACGCGCCGCCGCCGCCGTAGGTGACGAACTGGCGCATGTTTTTCTGCACGTTGAAGAAGGCCTGGTCCTGCGCGGTGATGTCCCAGCGGCCGCCGATCTGCGGCAGGAACCATTTTTTGGTCTCGATCTGGCCGACCGGCAGCGCCTTGGAGCCGCCTGCGATGGCGCCCAGCTTGGGCTGCACCGGGAACTGGCCGTCCGCGTCCTGCAGGCTCGATTTGAAGCCGGCCTGCAGCACCAGGTCGTCGCGCATGCGCCATTCGTCCTGCAGGTGCAGCTGGATGACCTTGTTGTCTATGGTGCTGCCGTATTGCGTGATCAGCGGATTCGAGGGGCGGTCGTATGGCGAGCTAGGGTTGTTCACGTCCAGCGCGTACCAGCGGCGGTAGGCCGAGGACTTGTTGTGCTCATACCAAAGGCCGCCCTGCACGGTGTGGTTGCCGAACTCGCTGCGCAGCGTGGACAGGAAGCCGCTGCGGTTGATGTCGTATTCGGTGGTGCGGGTGGCGTAGCCGGAGCCGCCGAAGACTTGTTTCAGGTTCTGGTTCGGGTAGTACACCGCGAACAGCGCAGGCAGACCCGCCACGCCGATGGGACCGGCCACCACGCCCACGCCGTCGTCGTCGTGGTGGTAGACCTGGTTGCTCCAGGTGGTGGACTCGCCCAGGCGCCAGTCGAACTTGGCGTAGCCCAGGTAGTCCTTGCGTTGCGCGTCGCTGTAGTAGTTGCGGTAGTTGTTGCCATCCGCCGCAGGCGTGCCGCCCGTGGGCGACAGGTAGCTCAGCGCGTAGGCGAAGTCGGGGTAGGTGAAGGGACGGGTGTAGGGCGCGCTGGTTTCGCCCGCCACGTGCACGGTGCTGTCCTCGTTCGGCTCGATCTTGTCCGAGTACGCGAAGTACAGGGTCAGCTTGCCGGCTTCGCTCTGGTTGACGAACTTGGCGTTGACCTGGTCGCCGCCCTGCTTGCCGTTGAAGTCCCACGCGCGCTGCTTCTGGTGCGCGGCCGAGATGGTGGCGCTGTTGCCGCCGCCGAAGGTGCCGGTGTCGAAGCGCGCATAGGTGCGCGAGGTGCGGTAGCTGCCCAGGGTCTGCTGCACGCTGGCGCCGCGCGCGGCCAGCGGGTCGCTGGAGAAGGTCTCGATGGTGCCGCCCAGGTTGCTGGTGGAGGCGGTGGCCAGGTCGCCCGCGCCGGACGACAGGATCACGCTGCGCACGTTCTCGCTGATGACGGCGCGCTGCGGCGACAGGCCGTTGTAGTTGCCGTACTGCTGGTCGCCCAGCGGCACGCCGTCCATGGTGTAGCCCAGCTGCTGGCCGCTGAAACCGTGCACGAACAGCGACAGGTTCTGTTCGTTGTTGCCCCACGGGTCGGCGGTCTGGAAGCTCACGCCGGGCAGCGCCTGCAAGGCCTTCAGCGGGTTAATGCCGGGCAGGATTTTCTGCATGTCGTTCTTCGTCATCGCCACCGACGAGCGGGTTTTTCGCGAAGCCACTTCCACCGTGGCGACAGGGCCGGCCACGGCTGCGGCCATTTCGCTGCCGCTGTCGGGCGCCGCCGGCGCCTCCGGTTCGGCTGCCATGGCAGGGAAGGAGAATGCCATGCAGATGGCGGAAGCGAGGAGAGTCTTGTTCATCATGAGCCTGTCGTTGGAAACATTGGGAGAAATGCAAACGACGCGCAGCGTAACCAGCCGGTATGACGGCGGCATGACGGGAGGATGACGATTTGATGAATCAGGCGGGAGGGCGCGGCCAAGCGCCCCGTAGGGCGGGTTAGCCGGCGCAAGCCGGCGTAACCCGCCAATGCGCAGCTTAGTGCTTGGCTTCGCTGGCGTGCATCAGCACTTCGGCGGGGGCGCTGGTGACGAACAGCTGGGCGCAGTCGACCTTGTCGTACTCGTAGTGCTGGCCGCAGAAATCGCAGTTGATGGCGACGGTGCCTTGCTCATCGAGCACGCCTTCCACTTCCTCCTGGCCCAGCATCTTCAGCATATTGCCCACTTTTTCGCGGGTGCAGCTGCAGTGGAAGGACGGATGCACCGGGTCGAAGACGCGGATGGTCTCTTCCCAGAACAGGCGCTGCAGCAGCACGTCGATGGTGGTGCCGAGGATCTCTTCCTGCTTCAGCGTCGAGCCCAGGATGACGGCGCGGTTCCAGGTCTCCAGCGCTTCTTCCTGCGACAGCTGCGCCGCTTCGGCCTTGCCGCCGTGGTGGGGCAGCTTCTGCAGCAGCATGCCGCGCGACACCTGGTCGTCGGCCGCCAGCCACAGCTTGGTGTCCAGCTGTTCCGAGCGCTGCATATAGTTTTCGATGACGGTGGCCACGTCGTCGCCGTCCAGCGGCACGATGCCCTGGTAAGGCTGCTGGCCCGGCATCTTGTCGGCCGGGTCGAGCGTGATGATGAAGCGGCCCTTGCCGTGCGCGTTCAGCAGCTGCATCACGCCCGCGTCGTCAGGCACTTCGAGGTCCGGGTTCAGCTTGGCCGTGGCGCGCACGCGCAGGTCGGCGTCGCATTCCACCACCAGCAGGCGCACCGGGCCGTCACCATGGATTTGCATGATGATGGAGCCGTTGAACTTCAGGTTGGCCGACAGCAGCGCCGCAGCGGCCACCATCTCGCCCAGCACGCGCTTGACCGGCGCCGGGTAGGCGTGGCGCGCCTGCACTTCGCGCCAGGTGGCGGAAATGTCGATCAGCTCGCCGCGCACGGAAGCGTTGTCGAAGATGAATTTCTGCAGCGTGTCCTGGCCAGCGGCCAGATCGGGGGTAGTGCTCATTATTTATCCTATTTTCTTGAGTTGCGTCTTGTACTGCAGGCCGCGCTTCACATAGCCGTCGGCGGCGCCCAGCAGCTTGGCCGCGTCTTCTGCCGTCAGCGTGCGCACGGCCTTGGCCGGGGCGCCGATGATGAGCTGGTTGTCGGGGAATTCCTTGCCCTCGGTCACCAGCGCGCCGGCGCCCACCAGGCAGCCCTTGCCGATCTTGGCGCCGTTCAGTATCACCGCACCGATGCCGACCAGCGAGCCGTCGCCCACGGTGCAGCCGTGCAGCATGGCCTGGTGGCCCACAGTGACGTTCTTGCCCAGGGTGAGCGGGAAGCCCATGTCGGTATGCATCACGGTGTTTTCCTGCACATTGCTGTTCTCGCCGATGGTGATGCGCTCGTTGTCGCCGCGTATGGTGGTGCCGTACCATACCGAGGCGTTGGCGTGCAGCGTGACTTTGCCGATCAGGGTTGCCGTATCGGCAACGAAGGCGGATGCATCGATCTCGGGCGCGTGTTCGCCCAACTGGTAGATGGTCATGGAAGGCCCAAAGTATATATTTGTGGAAACGGTGGAATGGCGCTATTTTACGCCTGCCGGGGCCCGGCTCGCTGCCGGCTTTGCGAACGATCGTGCTATTATCAGGGCTTGCGCCCGTCCAAGGCACCCATATTGCGCTCGCCGCGCTACTTTCAAGGCTGCACTTACCATGAAATCTTCCCGATCCGAATTCATCAATGTACGCGGCAACCGCACCCATATCCGCCACTGGGGCAGGGAAGGGGCGCCCAAGATCTTCATGGTGCACGGCTGGATGGATGTGTCCGCCTCCTTCCAGTTCGTGGTGGACGCGCTGCAGGGCGACTGGCACGTGATCGCGCCGGACTGGCGCGGCTTCGGCCTGACCGAGCGCCCGCGCGTGGACACTTACTGGTTTGTGGACTACCTGGGCGACCTGGACGCCATCCTGCGCCACTACCAGCCGGACAGCCCGGTCAACCTGCTGGGCCACAGCATGGGCGGCAATGTGGTGGGCCTGTACGCGGGCGCGCGGCCCGAGCGCATCCGCCGCTTGATTAACCTGGAGGGCTTCGGCATGAAGACCACCACGCCGGACCAGGCGCCGGGCCGCTACGCCAAGTGGATGGACGAGCTGCTGGAGCCGCAGGAAATGCGCGGCTACGCCGACCTGGCGGAAGTGGCCAAGCGGCTGCAGAAGACCAATCCGCGCCTGTCCGACGCGCGCGCCGCCTTCCTGGCCGGCCACTGGGCGGGGCAGAACGACAAGGGCGAGTGGGAAATCCTGGGCGACCCGGCGCACAAGCGCATCAACCCGCTGCTGTACCACGTGGAGGAAGTGATGGCCTGCTGGCGCGCGATCACCGCGCCGGTGCTGTGGGTGGAGGCCGAGCACACCAATATGTGGCTGTGGATGGGGCCGAAGGAGGAAGCGCGCGTGGAAATTGACCGCCGCCTGGGCCACCTGGCCAACGTCACCGCGAAGATGATGGACAACGCCGGCCACATGCTGCACCACGACCAGCCGGAACAGCTCGCCGCCATGCTGGAGGAGTTCCTGGCCTGATCGGCGGGTTACGCGCTCCGCGCTAACCCGCCCTACAGCCTGCGCCGAACGCAGGGCGGGTTAGGCAGAGCCGTAACCCGCCAACGCAGCGTACAATGGGGTTTCTATTACCGTAAACAATCCTGTCCGTATGAATGTAGATTTGCATTGCCATTCCAATGTTTCCGACGGCGTGCTGCCGCCGGCCAAGGTCGCCATGGTGGCGCGCCAGGCCGGTGTGGACGTGTGGGCGCTGACCGATCACGATGAGGTGGGCGGCATCCCGGCCGCCCGCGCCGCCGCCGCCGAGCAGGGCATGCGCTTTGTGACGGGCGTGGAAATCTCCATCACCTGGGCCAACGAGACGGTGCACATCGTTGGCCTGCAGATCGACGAGAACAACGCGGCCCTGGTGCAGGGACTGGAAGCAACCCGCTCGGGCCGCGACAACCGCGGCCGCGAAATCGCCGCCCAGCTGGCCAAGGCCGGCATTCCGGACGCCTACGAGGGCGCGCTGAAATACGTGTCCAACCCGAACCTGATGTCGCGCACCCACTTCGCGCGCTACATCGTGGAAATCGGCGCCTGCCGCAATACCTCGGAAGTGTTCAAGAAATACCTGTGCGAAGGCAAGCCCGGCTACGTGGAGCACCGCTGGGCCACCCTGGAGCAGTCGGTGCAGTGGATACGCGGCGCGGGCGGCATTGCCGTCATCGCCCACCCGGGCCGCTACAAGTTCAGCGACACCGCGCAGGGCGCGCTGTTCGACCAGTTCAAGCAGCTGGGCGGCGCCGCCATCGAGGTGGTGACCGGCAGCCATACGCCGGACCAGTATCCGGAATATGCGCGCCTGGCCAATGGCTACGGCTTCCTGGCCTCGCGCGGCACCGATTTCCATGCGCCCGGCGAGGCCCGGGTGGACTTCAAGCTGCTGCCGCCGCTGCCGGGCAATGTAACGCCCGTCTGGCACGACTGGTTCTGATTCTAGTTGTAAGCGGACTTGTAATTCCAGCTATCCGGCCATATCTTATGCTCGGATAACTCTGCGGAGCAAAGCAATATGAAACGTATCGTCCTCTTTATCGCCACCAATCTGGCCGTGATGCTGGTGTTGTCGCTGGTGCTGTCGCTGCTGGGCATAGGCCGTCCAACGGCGGGCGGGCAGCTGCAGCTGGGCAGCCTGCTGGCGTTTTCGCTGGTGGTGGGCTTCACCGGTTCCATTATTTCGTTGCTGATCAGCAAGCCCATGGCCAAGTGGAGCACCGGCGCGCGCGTCATCGACGCGCCGGCCAACTCCACCGAGCAATGGCTGGTGGCCACCGTGCGCCAGCTGGCCGAGCGCGCCGGCATCGGCATGCCGGAAGTGGCCGTGTACGACGGCGAGCCAAACGCCTTCGCCACCGGCGCCTTCAAGAACTCGGCCCTGGTGGCCGTGTCCACCGGCCTGCTGCAGTCGATGAACCGCGACGAAGTGGAAGCCGTGCTGGGCCATGAAGTGGCCCACATCGCCAACGGCGACATGGTCACCATGACGCTGATCCAGGGCGTGGTGAATACCTTCGTGGTGTTCCTGGCGCGCATAGTCGGCTTCTTTGTCGACAATATGCTGCGCAGCAAGGACGACCAGCGCAGCAGCGGCAACGGCATCGGCTATATGGTCACCGTGTTCGTGTGCGAAATCGTATTCGGCCTGCTGGCTTCCATCATCGTGGCCTGGTTCTCGCGCCAGCGCGAATTCCGCGCCGACGCCGGCTCGGCCAAGCTGCTGGGCAGCAGCGTGCCGATGCAGCACGCGCTGGCCCGCCTGGGCGGCCTGGAGCCAGGCGCGCTGCCGCAGAATATGGCGGCCTCCGGCATTACCGGCGGCGGCGGCTGGTCGGCGCTGTTTTCCACCCACCCGCCGATGGAACAGCGCATCGCGGCTCTGCAGCAGCTGCCGCGCTGAGCCTAGCCCATGAGCCAATATTTCCAGATCCATCCGGTCAACCCGCAGCTGCGCCTGATCAAGCAGGCCGCGCAGATCATCCACGGGGGCGGCATTGTCGCGCTGCCGACGGATTCCTGCTACGCGCTGGTGTGCCATCTGGACGATAAAAGCGCGGTCGAACGCCTGCGCCGCATCCGCGGCATCGACGAGAAGCACCACCTGACGCTGCTGTGCCGCGACCTGAGCGAGATCGGCGTCTACGCCCGCGTGGACAACAAGCAGTTCCGCCTGCTCAAGGCGGCCACGCCGGGGCCGTTCACCTTTATCCTGGAGGCGACCCGCTGCGTGCCGCGCCGCCTCAGCCATCCTTCGCGCAAGACCATAGGCCTGCGCGTGCCGGAGAACTGCATCGTCGAGATGCTGCTGGCCGAGCTGCAGCAGCCGCTGCTGGGCACCACGCTGATACTGCCGGGCGACGACCAGCCGCTGACCGATCCGGACATCGTGCGCGAGCGCCTGGAAAAGCAGGTCGACCTGATTATCGACGGCGGCGCATGCAGCTTCGAGCCGACCACGGTGATCGACCTGAGCGGCCCGGAACCGGAGCTGGTGCGCCAGGGCCGGGGCGACCCCGCCGTGCTGGGCCTGTAGGCGCCGCCATCCCCCAACCCCTCACTCGCCGGGCCGGCCATCCCGCTCTGGTAGAATTTACCCATGACCGATTTCAACCAAGTAATACAGACCATTGCCGTCTACGCGATTCCTGTTCTGTTTGCCATCTCCCTGCATGAAGCTGCCCACGGCTATGTGGCGCGCTATTTCGGCGACACCACGGCCGAGCAGCAGGGCCGGCTGAGCCTGAATCCCATCCACCATATCGACTGGTTCGGCACCGTGCTGCTGCCCATTATGCTGGCGCTGAGCCCGCTGCACATGGCGTTTGGCTACGCCAAGCCGGTGCCGGTGGACTACAGCCGCCTGCGCAATCCGAAAAAGCAGATGGGTTTCGTGGCCGCCGCCGGCCCGGCCGCCAACTTCGTCATGGGCCTGGGCTGGACCATCGCGCTGCTGCTGATGTACCGCCTGGATGTGAGCGAGCCCTTCCTGATTGAAATGGGCAAGGCCGGCATGCTGACCAACGCCGTCATGTGCGTGTTCAACCTGATCCCGGTGCCACCGCTGGACGGCGGCCGCATCCTGACCGCGCTGCTGCCGGACGCGCTGGCCTATAAATTCGCCAAAATCGAATGCTACGGCCCGTATGTGTTCATCGGCCTGCTGGTGCTGATGTACACCGGCATCCTCAGCCCCGTGCTGGCCGTCATGGTGCAAGCCTGCCACTCGCTGTTCATCATGCTGGTGCAGCCGCTGGCCTTTTTGCTGAATTAAATACCATGTATCCCGACCGCGTCGTCTCCGGCATGCGCCCCACTGGGGCTATGCACCTGGGCCACTACCACGGTGCGCTGGCCAACTGGATCAAGATGCAGGCCCAGCAGCCTTGCCTGTTCTTTGTGGCCGACTGGCACGCGCTGACCACCCATTACGACGACCCGGAGCTGATCGAGCGCAGCACCTGGGACATGCTGGTGGACTGGCTGGCGGCCGGGGTGAATCCCTCGCAGGCCACGCTGTTCATCCAGTCGCGCGTGCCGGAACACGCCGAGCTGCATCTGCTGCTGTCCATGGCCACGCCGCTGGGCTGGCTGGAGCGGGTGCCCACGTATAAGGACCAGATCGAGAATCTGTCCAATAAAGACCTCGCAACGTACGGCTTCCTCGGCTATCCGCTGCTGCAGGCGGCCGACGTGCTGATCTACCGCGCGTCCGAGGTGCCGGTCGGCGAGGACCAGCTGCCGCACATAGAAATGATGCGCGAAATTGCGCGCCGTTTTAATCATTTGTACGGCAAAGAGAAGGGTTTCGAGCAGAAAGCGCAGGACGCGGTGAAGAAGCTGGGCAGCAAGCGCGCCAAGCTGTACAACGAACTGCGCACGCAATTCCAGCAGGACGGCGACGGAGAAGCGCTGGAGCAGGCCAAGGCCATGCTGGACGACGCCCACAGCCTGTCGATGATAGACCGCGAGCGCCTGTTCGGCTACCTGGAGGGCAGCCGCAAGCTGATCCTGGTGGAGCCGCAAGCCAGGCTGACGGCATCTTCCCGCCTGCCGGGACTGGACGGGCGCAAGATGTCCAAGAGCTACGGCAACACCATCGCGCTGCGCGAGGACAAGGACGCGGTGACCAAGAAAGTGCGCACCATGCCCACCGATCCGGCCCGCGTGCGCCGCAGCGACGCAGGCGATCCGGCGCGCTGCCCGGTGTGGCAGTTCCACCAGGTCTATTCGGACAACGCCACCCAGGAATGGGTAGTGAAGGGCTGCCGCTCGGCCGGCATCGGCTGCATAGAGTGCAAGCAGCCGGTGATCGACGCCATAATCAAGGAACAGGAGCCTATGCACGAGCGCGCCCAGCCCTATCTGGATGACCCCACGCTGGTGCGCGCCATCGTGGCGGACGGCAACGACGTGGCGCGCAAGCTGGCTCAGGAAACGATGCGCGATGTGCGCGAAGCAATGGGACTGTCATATACATGAACGACGAAATTTCACCCTGGATCAAACGATTCGCCCCCTGGTGCCGGGCGGCGAAGTGCTGGACCTGGCCTGCGGCACCGGCCGCCATGCGCGCCATATGGTGGCCCTGGGCCACTCGGTGGTGGCGGTGGACCAGAACGCCGATGCGCTGGCCGCCGTCACCGGCGACGGCATCGTGACTTCCCAGATCGACCTGGAAGCGGACGGCGCGGTCTGGCCTTTCGGCCCGGGCCGTTTTGCCGGCATCGTGGTCACAAATTACTTGCATCGGCCGCTAATTGCGGACATGCTGGCCAGCCTGGCCCCGAATGGCGTGCTGCTGTACGAGACGTTTTCGGAGGGGAATGCGCAGTTCGGCAAGCCGTCCAATCCGGATTTCCTGCTGGCGCCGGGCGAATTGCTGGCCTGGGCGGCCAAGCACGAATTGCGCGTGATCGCCTTTGAAGACGGGCTGGTGGAGACGCCAAAACCTGCACTGGTGCAGCGCATCTGCGCGGTGAAAGCGGAATTCCCGCGCGTTGCGGCACTCTTGCCGCCGTTTTAATCGTATTTTTAATATGCGATACTGCGCCGGGAAGCACCACAGACCCGGCCTATCGTCTACAATCGTTGTTTTAATATCTTACTGTTTTGGTTAACTATGATTAAGGGCAGCATAGTAGCAATTGTCACCCCGATGCACGCAGACGGCAGTCTGGACTATCCGGGTTTGAACAAGCTGATCGATTGGCACATTGCCGAAGGTACGGATGGCATAGTCATCGTGGGCACCACCGGCGAATCGGCCACCGTCAACGTTGATGAGCACTGCGCCCTGGTCAAGGCCACCGTGGAGCACGCCAAGGGCCGTATCCCCATCATCGCCGGCGCCGGCGGCAATTCGACCGCCGAGGCGATCGAACTGACCCGCTACGCCAAGGAAGCGGGCGCGGACGCCGTGCTGCAAGTGGTGCCGTACTACAACCGTCCTACCCAGGAAGGCATGTATCAGCACTTCAAGGCCATCGCCGAAGCAGTGGACATTCCTGTGATCCTGTACAACGTACCGGGCCGCACCGTGGCGGACATGTCGAACGAGACCATCGTGCGCCTGGCCGCCATCAAGAACATCATCGGCGTGAAAGACGCGACCGGCAATATCGGCCGCGGCCTGGACTTGCTGCGCCTGGCGCCGAAGGACTTCGCCGTTTTCTCCGGCGACGACCCCACCGCCGTGGCCCTGATGCTGGCCGGCGGCAAAGGCAATATCTCCGTGACCGCCAACGTGGCGCCGCGCGCCATGCATGAAATGTGCAAGGCCGCCATGGCCGGCGACATCGCCAAGGCCATCGAGATCAACAACAAGGTCTTCCCGCTGCACCAGAAACTGTTCGTCGAGCCCAATCCGGTGCCTGTGAAGTGGGCGCTGGCCGAGATGGGCATGATGCCCGCCGGCATACGCCTGCCGCTGGTGCCGCTGGCAGCCGAGTACCATGAGACCGTGCGCGGCGCGCTGCGCGAAGCCGGCCTGATCAACTAAGCCCCGCTCCCGGCGGGACTTTCCTTTCCAGTAAAACATGACTATTCGCAAGACAGCATCCCTTACCGCCATCGCCGCCATGGCCGTCAGCCTGACCGGTTGCGGCATGATCAGTTCGGTTATCGGCAATGACAAGGTTGATTACAAGTCCGCCAAGAAAGCCAGCACGCTGGACGTGCCGCCTGATTTGACGCAGTTGCAGACCGATAACCGCTATTCTCTGCCGGATAGCAACCGCGGCGTGGCCACGGCGTCCGGCTACCAGGCCCAGCGCGCCGCCGGCGGCACGGGCGTGGCCGCGCCGGCGGGCGGCAGCAACCAGGTGGCTTCGACCGGCACCGACAGCGTTAAAGTCATGCGCGCGGGTAACCAGCGCTGGCTGGTGGTCAAGCAGACGCCTGAGCAGCTGTGGCCGCAGCTGAAGAATTTCTGGGAAGAGTCCGGCTTCACGCTGGCCCTGAACGAACCCAAGGCCGGCATCCTGGAAACGGAATGGAATGAAAACCGTGCCAAGATCCCGCAGGACTTCGTGCGCAACACCATCGGCAAGGTATTCGATTCGCTGTATTCGAGCGGCGAGCGCGATAAATACCGCACCCGCCTGGAACGCTTGCCGGACGGCAGCACCGAGATCTACATCAGCCATCGCGGCGCCGAGGAAGTCATCACCGGCGCCCAGAAGGAAAGCACGATGTGGACCGCGCGTCCGAACGACCCCAACCTGGAAGCCCTGTTCGTTGCCAAGCTGATGACCAAGCTGGGCGGCGGCAAGGATGAAGCCCAGTCGCGCACCGCCGTGGACAACGCCATTGTGCAGCCGCAGCACGCCACGCTGAAA
The DNA here is from genome assembly GCF_020865585.1 of Pseudoduganella aquatica. Lineage (NCBI taxonomy): Bacteria > Pseudomonadati > Pseudomonadota > Betaproteobacteria > Burkholderiales > Oxalobacteraceae > Pseudoduganella > Pseudoduganella aquatica. The sequence continues at coordinate 5,477,198 of NZ_CP086370.1, read as the reverse complement.
GGCGCAGGCGAAACCCGCATGGTGGAAGTGGACGAGGGCTTCGACCGCGCCTGGCGCCGCGTGGGCCTGGCGCTGGACCGCGCCGGCTTTACCGTGGAAGACCGCGACCGCGTGAACGGCATCTACTTCGTGCGCTATGTGGACCAGGACGCCGGCGCAAGCAAGGGCTTCTTCTCCAAGCTGTTCAGCTGGGGCTCGTCCGAGAAGGACAAGGAAGCGCAGCGCTACCGCGTGACCGTCAAGGCCGGCGCAGGCACCACCAGCGACGTGGCCGTACTGACCAACGACGGCAAGCCGGAAACCACCGCCACCGGCGAGAAGATCCTGGCGCTGCTGCACGAACAGCTGAAATAAGCTGGGCAGCCATTAAAAAACCGGCCTCGGCCGGTTTTTTTACGTCTGCGCAGATTGCAGCGAAAAGTCCTGACGAAAATGCGGACGAAAAAAAACCGGCCGAAGCCGGTTTTTCTTTTCCAACTGACTGATTACTTCGCTGGAGCAGCAGCAGCGGAAGCAGCCGAAGCAGCAGCCGAAGCGGCAGCAGCAGCAGCGGAAGCAGCCGAAGCGGCAGCAGCAGCAGCGTCAGCAGCAGGAGCAACAGCAGCTGGAGCAGCAGCGTCAGCGGCTGGAGCAGCTGGAGCAGCAGCAGGAGCTGCTACTTCTGGGGTTGCTACTGGAGCAGCAGGAGCTTCTTCTTTTTTCGAGCAAGCAGCCAGAGCAACGGCCAGCAGGGAGGCGATCAGCAGGGATTTTTTCATGGGTTTTCCTTAATTAATTCAAAAAATAAACAACAATGTTGCGATGAATAATTACCGGTAATTATCGCTCATTAGGGCGTCTTCGTAGGCCTTTCGTACCAAATGGTGCCTGCCAGACAACGGAAACTTCCTAACCGAATATTATAGCGATTTTTGGTGCGTCGCAATAGCATAGAAGGCCGAAATCGCAACTATTTTGCGATAACGCAATAAATTGCTTCCTCAGCCATTTGCCTGCATCGCCAGCCATTACCGGCATACCTGTCGAACAGCAGCATTCTACATTGAACGAGGCTAGAGTCCAGTAGTGTCCGCATTCAAACCGGGCAAGGACTCGGCCCACATCTCCGCGTAACGTTCGCCGCAGACCTGGGTGTCAGTTGCTGAATCATACACGGCTTCGCCGCGGAAGTGGTCTGAATGATAACGGCGCACCACATGTAGCTGGTCGGCAATGCAGAAAGAGTCGGTCAGCAGGCGCAGCGCCGGGCTGGAGCGGCGGCATTCAATGGCATGGCTGTAGTCGCGCAGCAGGCGCTGGAAGCGGGGCGCGTTGCGCTCCAGTTCCGCATTGCTATGCGCCAGCAGCGTCAGTTTGCCGTGTTTGGACAGGAAATGGCGCAGCAAGGCGTCCATTTCGCTGCTGCCGAGCTGCCAGGCGGCAAAGTCCGGGTCGAACAGCTGCAAGCTCAGGTGGGCGCGGGAAATGCAGGTCCGCAATTGCTCTTGGAAGCCCGCGCGGGTATCGAAGGGCTGGATCTGCTTTTCCATGCGCGCTCTCCTGTTTAAGCTAAGCCAGCTCCAGCCAGCCGTCCGTGTACCAGGCGTACAGCGCGTCCGTCACGTCGTCCGACGCGTCGGCCAGGGCTGCGGCGTCCAGTGCGCGGTCGTTGGCCAGGGCCACCAGCGCGGCCTTGTCGGCGCGGCCGGCGGCGAAGGACTCGCCGTTGATGAAGACATGGCTGCCCCGGTACAGCATTTGCGACTTGGCCGACAGCACCACGCCGCCTTTCTTGGCGGCGGCCTGCAGGAAGCGCTCGAAGGTGAGCGGCTTGGCCGGGCCGGTGAAGAACACATTGTGCTTGGGCTCGGACAGGTACTCGCCGAGGAAGATGGTGATGTCGTCTTCGGTGAAGCGCACCTTGTTCAGCTCCTCGATCACCGTGTCGAGCATGTGGCGCGGGATTTCGGCCGGCTTGCCGGTCGCTTCCAGGTCCGGATCGGCGTAGCGGCCGGGCAGGTCGATGGAGTCCGCCATCCATTGCAGGAAGTTCTCGCCCAGTTCCTGGAAGGCCGGCGAGCGGAAGCCGATGGAGTAGGTCTGGCAGTCGCCGATGGCGGTGCCGTCGTGCGCGTAGTGCGGCGGCAGGTAGAGCATGTCGCCCGGCTCCAGCACGAATTCCTCTTCCGACTGGAAGTTGGACAGGATTTTCAGCGGCATGCCTTCGATCAGGCTCAGGTCCTTCTGCGCGCTGATGCGCCAGCGGCGCTGGCCTTGCGCCTGCAGCAGGAACACGTCGTAGGAATCGAAGTGCGGGCCGACGCCGCCGCCGTCGGTGGCAAAGCTCACCATCAGGTCGTCCAGGCGGGCGTCGGGGATGAAGCGGAACTGGCGCAGCAGCGCGTCGGCGCGGGCGTCGAACAGGTTCACGCCTTGCACCAGCATGGTCCATTCCTTCTCGTCGCGCGGGGGAATCGCTTCGATCGGGCCGTGCTGCATGTCCCATTCGCCGTCACGCTTGGTGATCAGGCGGGATTCGACGAAATTCTTGGTGGCCAGTTCGGCCAGCGCATCCACCGTCAGCAGCGGCTTGAAGCCGGGCACCGCTTGGCGGATCAGCAATGGTTTTTTGTGCCAGTAGTCGCGCAGGAATTGCGCGGGCGTGATGTCGCCCAGGAGAGGTAATTTTTTCATACGCCATTATAACAAGGGCGCAGATGGGGGAATTCGCGACGCGGTATAATTCGGGCAGCTTAAATATGAAAGGAAAGCCATAATGAAGATCGCCAAGAATACCGTCGTGACCGTGAACTACAAACTGTCCGACGCACAGAACAACCTGATCGAAGACGGTCGCCAGCCTATGGTCTACCTGCACGGCGGTTACGAGAACACGCTGCCGAAAATCGAAGAAGAGCTGGACGGCAAAGAAACCGGCTACGCCACCACCCTCCAGATCGAACCGGAAGATGCGTTCGGCGACTACGACGCCAGCCTGGTGAAAGTGGAGCCGCGCAACCGCCTGCCTGAGCCGCTGGAAGTGGGCATGCAGTTCGAAGGCATGCCGGATGGCGAAGACGGCGACGAAGAAGCGCTGATCTTCACCGTGACCGAAATCGCCGACGACAAAGTGGTCCTGGACGGCAACCATCCACTGGCCGGCATGGCACTGCGCTTTGAACTGGAAGTGGTGGATGTCCGCGCCGCTACCGACGAAGAAATCGCGCATGAGCATGTGCACGGCGCCCATGGCCACCACCATGGCGACGAAGATGATGGCGATGAAGGCGACGAGTTCCGCTCGCACCCGATTCATTAAGCAGTTTGGCGGGTTACGCACTGCGTGCTAACCCGCCCTACAGACGACGAATTGATCGACGATTGATCGGCGTAGGGCGGGTTAGCGCAGCGCGCGTAACCCGCCGGCGTTACGGCGCCGCTTCCTCGCCCAGCGAGAACAGGTTGGCGCTGCCAGGCTGTACCCGCACCGTTTCCCATTCCACGCCCAGTCCCAGATGCCCCAGGTTGCCGCGCCACGTCATGGCCGGTGGGGTCTTCGCATCGCCCTGGTTATCCACCAGCAGCACCTTGCCTTTGAATTTCTCCGCCAGCGCGCGCAGCTGCTTGCGCACCTGCGTATAGCCGTCCTGCTTTTCCGAGAAGCCGCCCAGCAGCGAGAAGCCTTCCTCAACATGCGCGCCAGGATCGCCGTCCGAGAACAGCACGATGCCTTCCACGCCGCGCCGCTGCGCCAGCGCGAACAGGCGGTGCAGCCAGGCGCGGTTGGCTACCAGCCGGTCTTCGAACTCGCTGTTGCGGCCCGCTTCCTGCAGGAAGTGGTTGTTCTGCGCGGGCAGGTTCAGCGTGGCGAACAGCACCGGGCCATGTTCCCAATAAGCGTTTTCTGCATAGCTGCGGAACTTGGCCGTGGCCGACAGCCGTGTCAGCACCAGCGGCTGCAAGCCCAGCGATTCATTACTCGGATAGAAAACTTCGCGGATGCGGTTCAGGCGTTCGATGGCGTTCGAGCGTCCAGCCGAATTGCGGCATGCGGTCCAGTCGGTGCCGGCCGGCGAGACGATGATGGGGCGCGGGGATTCGTCCAGTATTTCCTTGCGCTGCGCATACAGCTTGTCGCTGCAAGGCTCGCCGGCCGCCTTGATGCCAGTGGCGACGATGAACGCCGGCTTGTCCTGGCTGGCCTCCGTGATGGCGCGCTTGAGCAGCGCTTCGTCCGCGCCCGCCTTGAATGCATGGCCGAGGGTGCTGAACACAAAGGCGCGCGGGGCCTTCGCCGTTGCGCCGGCAGCCGTGGCTTTGCCTGCCGCGCTTTTGCCCGCAGCGGCGCTGCCCGTCCTGGCCGCTGCGCCGAAGGCGGGCGACGCGGCCAGGCAGGCCGTCAGCAGCAGGGCGGCGCGGCGCGTCATGCCAGCGCGGGCTCCGCCAGGCGCTTGAGCTGGTACAGGCGCTCCAGCGCTTCGCGCGGGGTCAGCGCGTCCGGGTCCAGGCCGTCCAGCGCGTCGAGCAGCTCGCGCATGGCGGGCGATTCGGCAGGCTGCGCCGCCTGCGCTGCATGTGCAGCCATTGCGTGCGGCTGCGGCGCTTCCTCGTCGTTGGCGTCCGCCGTTGGCGCGGCGAACAGGTCCAGCTGCGGCGTGGCGTCCAGCGCCTGCGCTTCCAGGCGCGCCAAGTGCTTGCGCGCGGCCTTGATGACAGGCTGCGGCACGCCGGCCAGCTGCGCCACCTGCAAGCCGTAGCTCTGCGAGGCCGGGCCGCTCTGCACCGCGTGCAGGAACACGATGGTGTCCTTGTGCTCCACGGCCGACAGGTGCACGTTGGCTGCGGTGGGATGGCTCTCCGGCAGCTGCGTCAGTTCGAAGTAGTGGGTGGCGAACAGCGTGAAGCTGCGGCTGGTGTCGATCAGGTGGCGCGCGATGGCCCAGGCCAGCGCCAGGCCGTCGAAGGTGGACGTGCCGCGGCCGATTTCATCCATCAGCACCAGCGAGTTGTCGGTGGCGCCGTTCAGGATGGCCGCAGCTTCCGTCATCTCCACCATGAAGGTCGAGCGGCCGCCGGCCAGGTCGTCGGTGGCGCCGATGCGGGTGAACACGCGGTCGATGGGGCCGATCACGGCGCTGGTGGCCGGCACGTAGCTGCCCACATAGGCCAGCAGCGTGATCAGCGCCACCTGGCGCATGAAGGTCGATTTACCGCCCATGTTGGGGCCGGTGATCAGCAGCAGGCGGCGGTCGTTGACGAAGCGGCAGTCGTTGGCGATGAAGCGCTCGATCTGGCCTTCCACGACCGGGTGGCGGCCTTCCACGATATTGATGCACGGCTCGGCCACCAGTTCCGGCGCGCACCAGTTGTGGCGCAGCGCATGGGTGGTGAGCGCGGTCAGCGTGTCGGCCTGGGCCAGCGCCTGCGCGATGGTCTGCAGGGAGCCGATGAAGGGCGCCAGGTCGGCCAGCAGCTGGTCGTACAGGATCTTTTCGCGCGCCAGCGCGCGGTCCTGCGCCGACAGCGCCTTGTCCTCGAAGGCTTTCAGTTCCGGCGTGATGTAGCGCTCGCAGTTCTTCAGCGTCTGGCGGCGGCGGTAGTCGTCCGGCACCTTGTTGGCCTGGCCGTTGGTCACTTCGATGTAGAAACCGTGCACCTTGTTGTATTCCACCCGCAGGTTGGCGATGCCGGTGCGCGCGCGTTCGCGCGTTTCCAGGTCCACCAGGTACTGGCCCGCGTTTTCGGACAGGCCGCGCAGCTCGTCCAGGTCCGCGTCGAAGCCGCGCGCGATCACGCCGCCGTCGCGCACCATGGTGGCCGGTTCTTCCATCACGGCGCGGGTCAGCAAGTCCAGGCAATTGTCCGGCGTGGCCAGCGCGTGGTGGATGGAGGCCAGCAGAGTGCCGGTGTCCTGGCCGATGCTGCGTTCCATCGCGTGGCGCAGCATGGGCAGCTGCTTCAGGCCGTCGCGCAGGCTGGCCAGGTCGCGCGGGCGCGCCGACAGCAGCGCGATGCGCGTGGTGATGCGTTCAATGTCCGGCACCTGCGCCAGCGTTTGCGACAGCACGCCGGTGGTGTCGCTTTGCGCCAGCGCCGCGATGGCCTGGTGGCGCGAGCGCGCCACGCCCTGGTCGCGCTTGGCGTGGTGCAGCCAGTAGCGCAGCAGGCGCGAGCCCATGGCGGTGCGGCAGTGGTCCAGCAGCGAGAACAGGGTGGGCGATTCCTGGCCGCGTATGGTTTCGGTCAGCTCCAGGTTGCGGCGCGTGGCCGCATCCAGGCCGATGAATTCGGATTCGGTCTCGGTCGACAGGCTGCGCACGTGCTGCAGGCCGCGTCCCTGCGTCGACTGGGCATAGCGCAGCAGCGCGCCGGCCGCGCCGAAGGCCGCGCCCAGGTTGTCCGCGCCGAAGCCGGTCAGCGTGGCCACGCTCAGCTGGTCCAGCAGCGCCTTGTGGCCGCTCACCACGTCGAAGTGCCACTCGGGCACGCGGTTCACGTGGCAGCTGAAGGCTTCCTCGAACAGCTCGGCGTCGTCGCCGCGCAGGATCTCGGCCGGCGAGATGCGCTCCAGTTCCTGCTGCATGCGGATCGCCACAGTGCGGCTGTCGCCCGAGAACTCCATCAGCTTCAGCGCGCCGCTGGCCAGAGACAGCCACGCCAGGCCGGCCGTTGCCACCTTGCGCTGGCTGATCATGCACAGCGCCAGCAGGGGACGCTCGGCCTTCTCCGGCAGCAGGTCCGAATCGGTCAGCGTGCCGGGCGTCACCACGCGCATCACCTTGCGCTCGACCGGGCCCTTGCTGGTGGCCGGATCGCCGATCTGTTCGCAGATCGCGCACGACTCGCCTATCTTGACCAGCTTGGCCAGGTAGCCTTCCAGCGAATGGAAGGGCACGCCCGCCATCTTGATCGGCACGCCGTTGGACGAGCCGCGCGCCGTCAGCGTAATGCCCAGCACGCGCGAGGCCTTCTCGGCATCTTCGTGGAACAGCTCGTAAAAGTCGCCCATGCGGTAGAACACCAGCATGGACGGGTATTCCGCCTTGATGCGCAGGTATTGCTGCATCATGGGCGTGACTTTTTCAGCAGGGCTGTTCTTGACGGCGGCGGCGTTGATTTCGCTAGGGATGGTGGTCATTGTTTCGTGGTTCGATGTGGCTGCGCGTAACGGCGCGATAAGGCCGACATTTTACCGCTTTCACAACAATGCGCTGAGTTTCCTTAGTCTTCAGGGCAGAAAATCGTCATCGAGCAGCTGTTCCAGTGTGTATGGCAAGTGCTGGGGAAATGCCTTCGCCGGTAGAACGGTTTCGCGGGCCGCCAGCCGCAGGGCATGCTGGTAGCAACTTTCCAGCTTACTGGAAAGCACATTCCGCAAGCTGGGGCTATCCTCCAGTATCGATTTGACTTGCCTGCGCTGCTCGTCTACTGTGTTTTCCCAGCTGTGGGTCTTGTGGTCTGGCTGGAATTGGCATTTGAGCAGGTGGACGATCAGTACTTCCACCCGATGGTTCAGTTCGCGGCGTTCTCGATTGGCCATAGATGTGAGCTCGTCGATGAGGTTTTCGCTGTCCAGCAGCTCCAGGCGGCCTGAGCGTAAAAAATCGGCTTGCGCTTTTAGCCAGATGACGAAGTCTTTTTCGTATACTGGCGAAGGGTTGGGTTCATCCTTGAAGTCCAGCATGGTGCACCTCCTTTACACTTCACGGCAGCAAAGTCCCGCTGAAAGTCCAGCCTACGCCTTTACGCGTGGACGCGGCGTGCGTTTGCTCAAAGGTTGCGGTGGTGCCGGCTTTTCAGCGGGCCGCGTCGTATTTCCTGAGCAGGACGTGCAGGCGCTTGCTGCCGTTGTCGCCCAGCCAGGTCCACATATTCTCCACCGCAGGCTTGTTCGCGTTGTAGTAGGTCCGGTTGACCATGAGCCAGAGGGCGCGGGTGCGGAAGGGGCGGTCCAGGCGGACCAGCTGGCCGCCGAATTCCCGGGCCAGCAGGTCGTCCATGTCGCCGGGCGTGTTCAGCGACACGGCGACCGCGTCTATCCGGCTCAGGCGCAGCTTGTCGAAATTGCGGCGGGCGTTGGCCGCGCCGTCGTCGATTTCCATGCCGGCTTCGCGCAGCTCGGCCGCGAACGATACGCCGTGCGTGACGCCCACGCGGCGGCCGCGCAGGTAGGCGGCCGTATCCCGGCTGGCGGCGGCGCGGTCGGCGGTGCGCACGTAGATCATGGTGAACTGCGGCAGGCCGCGGCTGGGGTCGGGCTTGCCCCGGCTGTCCAGGGGCAGGGCGATCTGCTGCAGGTCGGCCGGCGGGGTGGTCATGACGACGGCGTCGATCCGGCCGCCGCTCACGGCGCCCAGCAGGCGCGCGGTCGGCAGCCGCAGGGGCTCGATGGTGCAGCCGCTTTTGGCCGCCATCTCCTGCAGCAGCTCCACCATGGCGCCCGGCGCCTTGGGCACCGTCTCCGAGCCGAGGTAGTAGGGCGGCGCATGCTGCGTGGTATAGCCGAGCCGGATGCTGCAGGCATCGGCGCCTGCGGCCAGCATGAGCAGCAGCGGCAGGGCGGTGGTACGCAGCAGTTCCGGGATTGATGGGGGCATCCCGCATGATAACTGTACCTGTCCGGTTCGCAAGCGACTGTACCTCTGCCGCCACAGCCGCCGCGCTTACCATGGAGGCATGTATTGAGATCCAGGAGCTGGTGCCATGATAGTCCGTCCCCCCGTCAACTGGCTGCGCCTGCTGTTCGTGTGGCGCGGCTCGGTGCTGCCGGCCATCCTGCCGCAGCTGCTGCTGATGCTGTTCGTCAGCACGGTGGCGCTGGAGACGGGCGGCCGCATCGCCGGCGCCAAGCTGCCGCTCGACACGGCAGCCTTCCCGCTGCTGGGCGTGAGCCTGGCCATCTTCCTGGCTTTCCGCAACAACGCCAGCTACCAGCGCTTTACCGAGGCGCGGCTGTGCTGGGGCCAGCTGCTGATCGCCGCGCGCGCGCTGACCTCGCAGGCCATCAGCTGCTTTGCGGCGCAGCCGGCGGCGCTCAACCAGGCGCTGTTCCAGCGCCGGCTGATCGCGGTGGTGTACGCGCTCAAGCACCAGCTGCGCGGCACCGATCCCATGCCGGAACTGGCCGGCCTGCTCGATGCGCCCGAGCTGGCGCTGCTGCGCGGGCGCAGCTTCCTGCCGGTGGCGCTGCTGGACGCGGTGCGCCAGATGCTGGTGCAGGCCGCGCTGCGACCGCCGGCCCGTGGCGAGGTGCTGATGGTGCTGGACCGGCAGGTCAATGCGCTGGGTGCGGCGGTCGGCGCCTGCGAGCGCATCAGCTCCACGCCCATCCCTTACGGCTATGGCGTGCTGCTGCACCGCACGGTCTACCTGTACTGCTTCCTGCTGCCGTTCGGCCTGGTCGATGCGATCGGCGTGGCCACGCCGCTGATCACCGTATTCGTGGCCTACACTTTTTTTGCGCTGGAGGCGATTGCCGAGCAGGTGGCCGAGCCTTTCGGCACGGCGCCCAACTGCCTGGCGCTGAATGCGCTCACGCGCCAGATCGAGCGCTCCGTGTGCGAGCAGTACGGCGTGCCCATGCCGGCGGCGCTGCAACCGGATGCGGGCTTCCGCATCGATTGATATCAGGAGACGCACCATGTTGACAGAAACTTCCCCAGGCGCCGCAACAGCGACGGCGGCGGAAAGCGGCTGCGAGGCGCGGCCGGTGCTGCGCCGGCGGGCCGGCAGCAGCGGCCCCGGCACCGACAGCGTGGCGCAGGAGGCGCCGGTGGCGCTGGTGATCAACGGTATTTCCTACGCCGTGATGATGGCCACGCCCGCAAGCCTGGAGGAATTCGCCGCCGGCTTTGTGCTGACCGAGGGCGTGGTCGGCGCGCGTTCGGACATTTACGAGATCGAGGTGCAGCGGCATGGCGCGGGCTACGAAGTGGCGCTGGAGGTGGCGCAGCAGTGCTTTATGCAGATGAAGGAGAAGCGCCGCGCCATGGCGGGACGCAGCGGCTGCGGCGTGTGCGGCATCGAGAGCCTGGCCATGCTGGACCTGGCGCCCGAGCAGGTGGCGGCGCCCTGGCTTGGCCGCGATGTTGCGCCAGCAGTGGCGGCGGCCGCGCGTGAACTGGGCCGGCACCAGGCGCTGATGCGGGCCACGGGCGGCGTACATGCCGCTGCCTGGTGCGCGCCGGACGGCGGCATCGTGCACGTGTGCGAGGACGTGGGCCGGCACAACGCGCTGGACAAGCTGATCGGCCGGCTGGCCCTGCAGGGAGCGGACATGCGCGAGGGCTTTGTATTCATGTCCAGCCGCGCCAGCTACGAGCTGGCGCGCAAGGCGACGCGCATGGGCATTCCCATGCTGGCCACCATTTCCGCGCCCAGCTCGCTGGCCATCGACATCGCCGGGCCGGCCGGGCTCAAGCTGGTCAGCTTCTGCCGCCAGGACGGCTGCGTGGAGTACACGCTGCTGGACACCGTCTAGGGCAGCAAGTCCTCGTCCAGCATCTGCTCGGCGCTGTAAGGCGATTGCTGAGGAAAGTGATCGAGCGGCAGGCCGGTTTCCGTGGCCGCCATGCGCCGGGCGTACTGGTAGCAATAGTTCATTTTCTCCGTCACGACATGGCGCAGGCTGGGGCTGTGCGCGATGAGCCGTTTGATTTTGTGCCGCTGCTCCAGCAAGGTGGACTGCCAGCTGCGCGTCATGTGATCCGGCTGGAACTGGCACTTGAGCAGGTGGGCCAGCAGCACTTCCATCCGGCTCTGCACTTTGTCGCGGTGACGATTTGCCATGGCTGTGAGCTCATCGATCAGATTGTCCCTATCCAGAAGTTCAAGCCGGCCGTCCTGCAAGAACTCCGCCTGCGCATCAAGCCACACCACGAAGTCGTCCTCGTAGGCTGGCGCCGCCTGTGTTTCGTCATTGAAATCGAGCATGGTGCACCTCCTTTGCTGCAGGATTTCAGTCTACGCCTTGCCGCGCCGCGACGAGGTGCGCTTGCGCAAACAGATTTCGTTAAAATAATTTGCACGCTAATGAATTGTGCGCTATAGTTCGATCCATGGCAGCACCGGACACGGGCAAGCAGCCATAACAAGCATAGCGCACTAACTATTAACGCACAATATAACTTGGAGCTTCATCATGAAAACCTCGATCAAACCTGTCCTGCTGGCTTCCGCTGTCCTGTCCGCCGCCATCCTGTCCACTTTCGCCGCTGCGCCGGCCCGCGCTGAAACCGCCGCAGGCGACACCACGGTGGTGCTGGTGCACGGCGCCTTCGCCGACGGTTCCAGCTGGGACAAGGTGATCCCGCTGCTGCAAGCCAAGGGCGTGAAGGTGGTGTCGGTGCAGAATCCGCTGTCTTCGCTGGCGGACGACGTGGAAGCCGCGCAGCGCGTGATCGACGCGCAGACCGGCAAAGTGGTGCTGGTGGGCCATTCGTGGGGCGGCGCCGTGATCACCCAGGCCGGCACCAGCGACAAGATCAAGGCGCTGGTGTATGTAGCAGCGTTTGCGCCGTCGGAAGGCGAGTCGCTGGGTTCGGTGGGCAAGAATTATCCGCTGCCGGCCGGCGTGCCGACGCTGCAGGAAGGCCCGGCCGGCTACCTGAGCCTGCCCGCCGCGTCCTTCGCTGCCAACTTCGCGCAGGACCTGCCCGCCGCCACCACCAAGGTGCTGGCCGCCACCCAGGGCCTGTTCCCGGCCAAAAACTTCGCCGAGCCGGTCACGGTTGCCGCCTGGAAGAACAAGGTCAACTACTACATCGTGGCCGGCAAGGACCGCATGATCGATCCGGGCCTGCAGCGCGACTTCGCCAAGAAGATCAACGCCGTCACCACCACCGTGCAGACCAGCCACGTGCCGATGGTGTCGCAGCCGAAACAGGTTGCCGACGTGATCCTGGCCGCCGTCCAGCGCTAAGCCGGCTTGGTTGACTTAGTTGTATTTGGCCGCGATGCGCTGCCACGCCGGATCATCCTTGAGCTTGCGGATGACCGGCGCCAGCTGGCGGTACACCGCCGCTTTCGCGTGCGGCACCAGGAAGCGGCGCTCGGTTTGCCGGGCCGGCAGTTCGGTCAGCAGGAAGGTGGTGCCGGCCGCGTGCGTCCGCATGTAGTAGCGCACCACCGACTCGGCCGCCGCCACGCAGTCCACGCGCCCCATGCGCAGCTTTTCCAGGTTGGCTTCCTCGCCGATGCCGTCGCTGCGCACCAGGCCCACGCGCTGTATCCAGTCATCCAGGTCCGGGTAGACGTAGCCCAGCACCAAACCCACCGAGCGGCCCGCCATGGAGGCGGACACCAGCGGCTTCAGGCCCGAGTCGGCCCGCGTCACCACCACAAAACGGTCCAGGGCGAAGGGCGTGGTCCACAGGTATTTTTGCTGGGCCGTGTCGTCGAACCAGTGCGGCATCATGCCGATCACAATGCCGTCCAGACGGTTTTCCTCCACCATCAGCTGCAGCCGCTTGCGCGGCAGATAATTCAGTTTGAAATTCAGTCCGGGCAGCTTTTGCCGGTTCAGATAGTCCACCATATCGTGGTAGACGCCGCTGTCCTCACCTACTACCAGCGGCGCAAAATTGGCGCTGGTGTAGACCGTGATAGTTTCGGCACGGCAATATCCGGACATGATGCTGGCGCCTAGCCATGTCAGGATGAGGAATAGCTTTCTCATAGGATCAAAATATAGCACGCACGCAATTCTACGGAGCGGCTCTGTGCGAAAGGCGGCTGTATAATTTTATGCATGGAAAAACTGAGAGACTATGCGCAGATTGTTGCCGAGGCACGGCGCGGCCAGCTGGTGTTCCCCACCAGCGTGAATGCGGCTTTGCAATTGCAGCAGGCGCTGGCCGATCCTGATTGCCATGTGGAGGACGCGATCCGCAAAGTGCTGGCCGAGCCGGTGCTGGCGGCGCGCGCAGTGGCGCTGGCCAATTCGGCGGTATTCAGCCGCCTGGGTGGGCCGGTGGTGACCAGCGCGCGCGGCGCGGTGCTGCGGGTGGGCTACCGCAATCTGTATTCGCTGGCGGCAGCCATGGTGGTGCGCCAGTTCGGCGCGCGCATCCGCCAGCCGCAGCTGCGCTACCAGGCCGAGCGGCTGTGGCAGCACAGCGCCCACGTGGCCGCGCTGTCCCATGTGCTGGCGCGCAAGCTGACGCGGGTGGACCCCGACACGGCGCTGTTCGCCGGCATCATGCACGAAGTAGGCGGTTTCTATCTACTGTCGCGCGCCGACGACATGCCGGGGCTGCTGGACGACCCGGACGCGCGCATGGGCGCGCTGCACGAGATCGTCACGCGCGAGCTGCTCGGCAAGCTCATGGTGCCGGAGCCGGTGGCGGTGGCGATCGCCTCGCTGCGCGGCGGCGCCGTGTCGATTCCGCCGGGCGGCCTGCGCGACACGCTGCTGCTGGCCAAGCGGCTGGCCCCCTTGCGCTCGCCGCTGGCGCTGGCCGACGACGCCGTGCTGGCGCGCGGCGCGGCGCTGGACGCCTACCTGGCCGGCAACGCCTTGATCGACGACATCCTGCTGGAATCGGCCGAGGAAGCGCGCTCGATGAGCGCGGCGCTGCTGGTCTAAGCCCAGGCCTCGCCGTGGAGGATCTGGTCCAGCGAGTAGGGGCAGGCGGGGGGGAACGCCGAGGCAGGCAGGCCGGTCTGCTTCGCCGCTTCGTAGACGGCGGCATGGTATGCACCGTCCATGCTGGTTCGCAATTCATGCTGCAGGCTGGGGCTGTCTTCCAGGAGGAAGGCAATCTGGCGCCGCTGCTCCCGGATGCTGCTGCTCCAGCTGCGCGTTCGGCGTGCCGGCTGGAAATCGATTTTCAGCATGTGCATGACGATCTTTTCCAGCCGGCTGCGCAGGCTGCGGCGTTCGTGTCTGGTCATGGCGTTCAGCTCGTCGAGAAGGTTGTCCTTGTCGAGAAGTTCGTAGCGGCCTGCGCGCAGGAGCTCCACCTGGGCATCCAGCCACAGGACGAAATCATCGTCGTAGGCTGATGCGGTGGGCTGGTCTGGTTGGAAATTGAGCATGACGGCACCTCCACAAATCACGTTAGCAGCGTGGGCGTGGAAGTCCAGAGGAAGCAGGCGGGCGCATGCGCAGTATCAATCCGCATGCGTCCGGGAGAGCGCGGGCTTAGGCGGGCAGGGTGGCTTCGAGCAAGCGCACCAGGGACTGGATGCCTTCGGAATCGACTTCGTCGAAACGGTTCGGCAGCGGGCTGTCGAGGTCGAACACGCCGTGGATGGCGCCGCCGGCGAACACCGGCACCACCAGCTCGGAGCGCGAGTTGACGTCGCAGGCGATGTGGCCGGGGAAGGCGTGCACGTCCGGAACCAGGATGGGCTCGCCTTTTTCCACGGTGCTGCCGCAGACGCCGCGTCCTTTTTTGATGCGGATGCAGGCCGGCTTGCCCTGGAACGGTCCCAGCACCAGTTCGTCGCCCTTGAGGAAGTAGAAGCCGGCCCAGTTCAGGCCCGGCATGGTGTTGAACACCAGCGAACTGAAGTTGGCGGTATTGGCGATCACGTCGGTCTCGCCGGCCAGCAGGCCTTGCAGCTGGGAGCGCAGATCGGCGTACATGGCCTGTTTGGCTTCCGGGGTGTCGGTGCCGTAGGCGGCGTCGCTAAGGGTAAAAGTCATGATGGCAGGTAAAAAAATGGCTGAGGGCAGTATCTTACGCCGGTCTGGCCGGATTTGCCGGATTGTGATTCCCCGTGATCGCGCGCACGCGGCGCCGATATTGCGGTACAGTTTGACATAGCCACCGTGGCCACCGTCGCCACCATAGCCAACACAGGAACAGGAGCAGCAGTCCGAATGAATTCTCTCAGCCACCAGCTCCAGCCGCTGCCGCCGCAGTGCTATGCGCCGCAGGGCGGCGGCGACACGGGGCGCCTGGTGCGCGAGTTCGACTGGGCCGCCACCGCCCTGGGACCGATGGCGCAGTGGTCGCCGGCGCTGCGCACCACGGTCGACATCCTGCTCAACACCCCGGTCGCCATGGTGCTGATGTGGGGGCCGGCGCACGTGATGATCTACAACGACGCCTATGCCGGCATCGCCGGCGCGCGCCATCCGCGCATCCTGGGCGCCACGGTGGAAGGCGGCTGGCCCGAACTGTGGGACTGGAACCGCGAGATGCTGGAAACCGGCTTCCGTGGCGAGCTGCGCCGCGTGCGCGAAGCGCCGATGACGGTGCTGCGCAACGGCATGCCCGAGCAGGTCTGGTTCGACCTGGACTACACGCCGGTGCGCGACGGCGGGGCCGAGGTGGGCGGCGTGCTGTGCACCGTCAGCGCCGCCGCCTGGGGCCGGCCGCGCGAGCAGATGGAGCAGGCCCTGCGCGCCAGCCAGGACCGTCTGGCCGCCATCTTCGGCCAGGCCTCGGTGGGCCTGTCAGAGCTGGACCTGAGCGGGCGCTTCCGCCGCGTCAACGGCGCGCTGTGCCAGATGCTGGGGCGCGGCGAGGAGGAACTGCTGGGCCTGCACATGGACGACATCATCCACCCGCTGGACATGGACGAGAACCGCGCGCGGGTGGCGCGCCTGCTGGCAGACGGCGTGCCGTTCACGCTGGAAAAGCGCTACCTGAAGCCGGACGGCGACTGGGTCTGGATTTCCAGCAGCATGAGCCGGCTGGTGGACGAGGACGGCGAGCCGCAGGCGCTGATCGCGGTCAAGACCGACATCACCGAGCGGCGCCGCATCGAAGTGGCGCTGCGCGACCTGAACGACACCCTGGAGCAGCGCGTGGGCCGCGAGATCGCCGAGCGCGACAAGGCCGAGGACGCGCTGCGCCAGTCGCAGAAGATGGAAGCGGTGGGCCAGCTGACCGGCGGCGTGGCGCACGACTTCAACAATGTGCTGCAAATCATCTACGGCAATCTGCACCTGCTGCAGCAGGACGCGCCGGCCGACGGCGCCGCGCGCCAGCGCCTGGCCATGGCGATTGCGGCGGTCGAGCGCGGCGCCAAGCTGTCCTCGCAGCTGCTAGCGTTCGCGCGGCGCCAGCCGCTGCAGCCGGTGGTGGCCAACCTGGGCCGCCTGGTCGGCAATATGGGCGAGCTGCTGCGCCGCACGCTGGGCGAGCCGGTGGAGGTGGCCACCATCGTCGGCAGCGATTTGTGGAACACGCTGGTGGACCCGGGGCAGATTGAAAACGTGGTGCTGAACCTGGCCATCAACGCGCGCGACGCCATGCGCGGCGGCGGCAAGCTCACCATCGAGATCAGCAACGCCGTGCTGGACGAGTACTACGTGCACAACCTGCTCGACGTGCCGTCCGGCCAGTACGTGATGCTGTCCGTGAGCGACACCGGCTGCGGCATGCCGCCCGACGTGCTGCAGCGCGCCTTCGAGCCTTTCTTCACCACCAAGCCGGAAGGCGAGGGCACCGGCCTGGGCCTGTCGATGGCGTATGGCTTCGTCAAGCAGAGCCGGGGCCATATCAAGATCGCCAGCGAGCCGGGCGAGGGCACCAGCGTCAAGATCTACCTGCCGCGCTCCTGCGCGGAGGAGAGCCAGGAGCTGCCCGGCCTGGGCGGGCCGGCCAGCGGCGGCAGCGAGACCGTGCTGGTGGTGGAGGACGACCCCGGCGTGCGCGCGGTGGTGCTGGACATGCTGGGCGGCCTGGGCTACCGCGTGCTGCAGGCCGAAAACGGCGAGCAGGCGCTGGCGGTGATCGAGCGCGAGCCGGTCGACCTGCTGTTTACCGACGTGGTGATGCCGGGCGCCCTGCGCAGCCCGGACCTGGCGCGCGCCGCGCGCGCCATCCAGCCGGAACTGGCGGTGCTGTTCACGTCCGGCTATCCGCGCAGCGCCATCGTGCACGGCGGCCGGGTGGACGCCGGCCTGGAACTGCTGAGCAAACCCTACCGGCGCGACGACCTGGCGCGCAAGCTGCGCCACGTGTTCAACAACCGCAGCCAGGAAAAGCTGGCGCGCGGCCGCAAGCTGGAGCCGGGCGGCGGACCGGCGGCAGCCGCAAGCGGCACCATACCGGCATTCGTTCCCGGCAGCGGCGGCGCGCTGCGCATCCTGGTGGTGGAGGACAATCTCGATTCGCAGCAAATGGTGTGCGAGCTGATCGGCATGCTGGGCCACCATGTCAGCGGCGTGTGCGACGGCGAGCAGGCCTGGGCGCTGCTGGAGGCCGAGCGCTTCGACATCCTGTTTACCGACATCAGCCTGCCCGGCATGTCCGGCATCGACCTGGCGCGGCGCATGCTCGCGGCGGGCCAGCCCACCCGCATCATCTTTTCCACCGGCTACGGCAAGGAAGCGCTGTCCCAGCTGGAATTCCCGGCCGGCGTGCTGCGCAAGCCCTACGACCTGGCCGAACTCCAGGCCGCGCTGAACAATACCTAGCGGCCCTCCTACGGCTGCTGTAGGCGGCGTCCTATGGCGTCCTCCCCATCCGCCGCTTACATTAGCTCTAACTACAGTAGCGATGAAGCGAGGCGGACACCATGGCAAGCAGCGACAAGAGCGCGGCGGCACAGCGGCGCGTAGCGAAGGAGGCGACGGCGCGCACGCGCCTGATCGGCGGCTTGCTGCGCCGTGTATTCGGCGTGGAAAGCCTGCGTCCGGGCCAGCGCCAGGTGATCGACAGCGTGCTGGCGGGGCGCAACACGCTGGCCATCATGCCCACCGGCAGCGGCAAATCGCTGTGCTACCAGATTCCCGCCTCCATACTGCCGGGCGCCACGGTGGTGGTGTCGCCGCTGATTTCGCTGATGCAGGACCAGCTGGAAAAGCTGGAGGAGATCGGCATCCGCGCCGCGCAGCTCAACAGCAGCGGCATTATCTTCTGCACGCCGGAGCGGCTGGCCATGCCGGAGTTCCTGGCGCTGCTGCAGGCCAGCCAGGTGGACCTGCTGGTGATCGACGAGGCGCACTGCATTTCCCAGTGGGGCCATGACTTCCGCCCCGCCTACCTGGGCATAGGCGCGGCGGTGGCGGCGCTGGGCCGCCCGCCGGTGCTGGCGCTGACCGCCACCGCCACCGGCGACGTGGTGGCGGACATCGGGCAGCAGCTGGGCGTGGCGGACCTGAACGTGATCAACACCGGCATCTACCGCCCCAATCTGCACTACCAGGTGGTGCAGAGCACCAACCCGGACGAGAAGCGCGCCCAGGCGCTGGAGCGGGTCCGCAGCGAAACCGGCGTGGGCATTGTGTACGCGGCCACGGTCAAGGCAGCCGAGGAGATGTACGCGCTGCTGGAGGCGGCGGGCGAAAGCGTGGCGCTGTACCACGGCAAGCTGCCCGCGCAGCAGCGCAGGGACAGCCAGGAGCTGTTCATGAACGGCGCGCGCCGCGTGATGGTGGCCACCAACGCTTTCGGCATGGCATAGACAAGGCCGACGTGCGCTTCGTGCTGCATCTGCAGGTGCCGGCCAATCTGGAAGCCTACTACCAGGAGTCCGGCCGCGCGGGACGCGACGGGCAGATCGCCAACTGCACGCTGCTTTACCTGCAGGCCGACAAGCGCCTGCAGCAGTTTTTCCTGGTCAAGCACTACCCGGAGGCCAACGAACTGCGGACGGTGTACGACGCCGCCTGCAAGCTGGCGGCCGGCGGCCCCTTCGCCTTCGACGCGCTCAAGGCCGAACTGGGCGAGGCCGCGCCGGCCATGCTGCAGGTCTGCCTCAAGCTGCTCAAGGACGGCAAGCTGCTGAAACAGAACCGCCGCCTGGCGTGGCAGCCCGCGGCGGGCGAGCCCTCCGCCGCGCAGTTCGAGCGCCTGGCCGGAGTCTACGCCGACAAGCAGGAGCGCGACCGCGAGGCGCTGGAGCAAATGGTGGGCTATGCGCAAAGCGGCTACTGCCGCTGGAAGCTGCTGCTCGACTATTTCGGCGACGAGACGCCCGGCTTCGAGCGCTGCTGCCAGTGCGATAATTGCCTGGCGCCGCCGCAGGCGGCCTTTGATCCCGGCGAGACCTTCGCCATGCCGGCGCCGCCGGCGGCCGGCCCGCAGATCGAAGTGGGCAGCCAGGTCAAGGTGGCCAAGTTCGACATCGGCACCGTGCTGTCGGTGGCGGGAGACCAGGTCACGATAGCGTTTCCGGAGAATACAACCAAGACCTTCATGGCCGGTTTTGTCGAGCCGGTCTAGCCTGGGAGGAGACCCATGTCCGACATGGTGGTAGTGCGCAAGGAGGGCCTGTACTGCGTGCCCGGCGATTTCTACATCGACCCGTGGCGGCCGGTGGCCAGGGCCGTCATCACGCACGCGCATTCCGACCACGCACGCCAGGGCCACGGCCACTACCTGGCCGCCGCGCCCGGCGTGAACATTCTCAAGTCGCGCCTGGGCGAGATCAATGTGCAGGGCCTGGACTACGGCACGGAAGTGGAGCACAACGGCGTGCGCATCTCGCTGCATCCGGCCGGCCATGTGCTTGGCTCGGCGCAGGTGCGCATGGCGCACCGCGGCGAGGTGTGGGTGGCTTCCGGCGACTACAAGGTGGAGGCGGACGCCACCTGCGCGCCGTTCGAGCCGGTGCGCTGCGACACCTTCATCACCGAGTCCACCTTCGGCCTGCCCATCTACCGCTGGCAGCCGCAGGAGCAGGTCTACGCCGACATCAACGCCTGGTGGGCGCGCAACGCGGAGCAGGGCCGCGCCAGCGTGCTGCTGGGCTATTCCTTCGGCAAGGCGCAGCGCATGCTGAGCGGGCTCGATCCGTCCATCGGCCCCATCGTCTGCCACGGCGCGGTGGAGCCGCTGAACCGCGTGTACCGCGCGGCCGGCGTGGCGCTGCCGGAGACGCGCATGGTGACGGAAGTGGACAAGGCGGAGCTGCGCCGCGCCATTGTGCTGGCGCCGCCGTCGGCGGCGGGCTCGCCGTGGATCAAGCGCTTCGGCGACTACAGCGACGCCTTCGCCAGCGGCTGGATGCTGCTGCGCGGCGCGCGCCGCCGGCGCGGCGTGGACCGGGGCTTTGTGCTGTCGGACCACGCGGACTGGCCGGGACTGATGTCCGCCATCAAGGCCACCGGCGCGCAGCGCGTCATCGTCACGCATGGCTCCATACCGGTGATGGTGCGCTGGCTGTGCCAGAACGGCCTGGACGCCAGCGGCTTCGACACCGAATACGGCGACGACGAAGCGGAGGAGGGCGAGGTGCCGCATGCGTGAATTCGCCCGTCTCTACGCCGAACTGGACGAGACCACGTCCACCAGCCGCAAGCTCGATGCGCTGCAGGCTTTTTTCGCCAGCGCGGCGCCGGAGAACGCGGCGTGGGCGGTGTATTTCCTGGCGGGCGGCAAGCCGCGCCAGGCGGTGCCGGTCAAGCTGCTGCGCCAGTACGCCACCGAGTTCGCCGGCCTGGACGAGTGGCTGTTCGACGAGTGCTACCACGCGGTGGGCGACCTGGCCGAGACCATCGCGCACATTCTGCCCGCGCCCAGCCGGCGCAGCGACGCGGGCCTGGCGGAATGGGTGGAGCAGCGCATTGCGCCGCTGCGCGGGGCGGCGCCGGAAACCATACGCGAGGCCTTGTTCCGCTATTGGGACGAACTGGAAACGCGCGAACGCTTCCTGCTGTCCAAGCTGATAGGCGGCGGCTTCCGCGTCGGCGTGTCGCGCCTGCTGGTCACGCGCGCGCTGAGCGCCATCGCGGCGGTGGACGGCAAAGTGATCGCGCAGCGGCTGATGGGCTGGACCGACGGCCGCGTCAGCCCCACGGCGCAGGGCTTTCTGCAGCTGGTCAGCGCGCAGTCGGCGGACGAGCATGCGCAGCGCGGCGGCCAGCCCTATCCCTTCTTCCTGGCGCACCAGCTGCAGGCCGCGCCCGAGTCGCTGGGGGCGCTGGAAGACTGGCAGGCCGAGTGGAAGTACGACGGCATGCGCGCGCAGCTGGTGTGCCGGGAAGGGAAGAACTGGCTGTGGTCGCGCGGCGAGGAACTGATCACGGACCGCTTTCCCGAGCTGGCCGCGCTGGCCCTGCCGGAAGGCACGGTGATCGACGGCGAAATCCTGGTCTGGCGCGGCGCCGACGCGCCAGCTCCCTTCGCCGACCTGCAAAAGCGCATCGCGCGCAAGACCCTGTCGGCCCGCATGCTGGGCGAGCTGCCGGCCGTGCTGCTGGCTTACGATCTGCTGGAGCAGGACGGCGCCGACCTGCGCGCGCTGCCGCAGCGCGAGCGGCGCGCCATGCTGGAAGGGCTGGTGGCCGCGCTGGCGCTGCCGGCCTTGCGCCTGTCGCCGCTGGTGCAGGCGCAGAGCTGGGAACAGCTGGCCGGCATCCGCGCCGAGTCGCGCGCGCGCGGCGTGGAGGGATTGATGCTGAAGGCGGCGTCCGCGCAGTACGGCGTGGGCCGCACCAAGGATGTGGGCACGTGGTGGAAGTGGAAGATCGATCCCTATTCGGTGGACGCGGTGCTGATCTATGCGCAGGCCGGCCATGGGCGCCGCGCGTCGCTGTACACGGACTACACCTTCGCAGTGTGGGACGGCGAGGAAGATGGACGCCAGCTGGTGCCGTTCGCGAAAGCGTATTCGGGGCTGACGGACGCGGAGATCGCGCAGGTCGACAACGCCATCCGCCGCACCACGATAGAAAAATTCGGGCCGGTGCGCAGCGTGAAGCCCAGCATGGTGTTCGAGATCGGCTTCGAAGGCATTGCGCTGTCGCCGCGCCACAAGTCGGGCATTGCCGTGCGCTTCCCGCGCATCCTGCGCCGCCGCGACGACAAGACCGTGGACGATGCCGATACGCTGGAAACGCTCAAGGGCCTGCTGGCCGGCGCGGCATGAGCGGCCCGGGCGCGGCGCAGGTGGACGCGTGGTTCGCCGCCCGGGGCTGGGCTGTGTTTCCCTTTCAGCGCGAGGTCTGGCGCGCCGCGCTGGCCGGCGCATCGGGCCTGCTGCATGCAACGACAGGCTCGGGCAAGACTTACGCGGTCTGGTTCGCGGCCTTGCTGCGCGCGGGCGCACAGGCGCCGCGCCGCAAGGCTGGCCTGCGCGTGCTGTGGATCACGCCCATGCGCGCCCTGGCCGCCGACACGCTGCGCACGCTGGAATCCTCCGCCGCCGAGCTGGCCCCCGGCTGGACCGTCGCCGCCCGCACCGGCGATACCGCGTCCGCCGAGCGCGCCCGCCAGGCCAGGCGCCTGCCGGACGCCCTGGTCACCACGCCCGAATCCCTGACCCTGATGCTCAGCAAGCCGGACGCCGAGCAGCACTTCGCCCTGCTGGACATGGTGGTGATCGACGAATGGCACGAACTGATGGGCAACAAACGCGGCGTGCAAACCCAGCTTGCGCTGGCGCGGCTGCGCAAGTGGAATCCGGACCTGCCGGTGTGGGGCCTGTCGGCCACGCTGGGCCAGCTGGAGCGGGCCAGGGACGTGCTGCTCGGCGAGGGGCAGGGCGTGCTGGTGGAAGGCCATGTGCGCAAGGAGCTGCTGATCGACACCCTGATTCCGGACCACCCGTCGCGCTTTCCCTGGGCCGGCCACCTCGGCATGCAGATGCTGCAGCCGGTGATCGCCGAGATCGAACGGCACGCCACCACGCTGGTGTTCACCAACACGCGTTCGCAGTCCGAGCTGTGGTACCAGAACCTGCTGGACGCCCGCCCCGACTGGGCCGGTTTGATCGCGCTGCACCACGGCTCGCTGGACAGGGAGGTGCGCGCGTGGGTGGAGCAGGGCCTGAAAAGCGGCGCGCTGAAAGCCGTGGTGTGCACCTCCAGCCTGGATCTCGGCGTGGACTTCCTGCCGGTCGAACGCGTGCTGCAGATCGGCAGCGCCAAGGGCGTGGCGCGGCTGCTGCAGCGCGCCGGGCGTTCCGGCCATGCGCCCGGCCGCGCCTCGCGCGTCACCCTGGTGCCTACGCACAGCCTGGAGCTGCTGGAGGCGGCCGGCGCGCGCCAGGCCGTGGCGTTGCGGCGCATCGAATCGCGCGCCGCGCCGGACAAGCCGCTGGACGTGCTGGTGCAGCACCTCGTCACCATCGCGGCCGGCGGCGGCTTCCGTTCGGACGAGCTGCTGGCGGAGGTGCGCGGCGCATGGTCCTACCGCAGCCTGACGGAGCAGGAGTGGCAATGGGCGCTGGACTTCGTGGCGCGTGGCGGGCAAAGCCTGACCGTCTATCCCGAATACCGCCGCGTGCTGCCGGACGGGGACGGCGTGTACCGCGTGCCGGACGCCGCCATCGCGCGCCGCCACCGCATGGGCATAGGCACCATCGTTTCCGAGGCCAGCATCCAGGTCAAGTTCATGAACGGCGGGCGCATCGGCACCGTGGAGGAATCCTTTATTTCGCGGCTGCGCAAGGGCGACCATTTCCTGTTCGGCGGGCGCATACTGGAATTCGTGCGGGTCCACGAGATGACGGCCTACGTGCGGCGCGCCACCGGCGGCAAGGGCGCCGTGCCGCGCTGGCAGGGCGGCAAGATGCCGCTGTCGTCCGAGCTGGCGCATGCGGTGCTGGAACAGCTGCGGGAGGCCGCGCAAGGCCGCTATGCGGGGCCGGAGATGGCCGCCGTGCGTCCGCTGCTGGAGGTGCAGCAGCGTTGGTCCGCCTTGCCGGCGCCGGACGCCACGCTGGCCGAGTGCATGCAAAGCCGCGAGGGGCGGCACTTGTTCCTGTATCCCTTTGCGGGCCGCGCGGTGCACCTGGGACTGGCCTCGCTGCTGGCCTGGCGCGTGGCGCGCACGCAGCCGGCCACTTTCTCGATTGCGGTCAACGATTACGGCCTTGAGCTGCTGGCGGCGGACGGGGAGGGGGCGCCCGACTGGCGCGCGCTGCTCGATGCAGGCCAGGACGGTTGCACGCCGCTGTTCAGCACCAGTGATCTGCTGGAGGACGTGCTGGCCAGCCTGAACGCCACCGAGCTGTCGCAGCGCCGCTTCCGGGAAATTGCGCGCATCGCGGGGCTGGTGTTCCAGGGCTATCCGGGCCAGCCCAAAAGCGCGCGCCAATTGCAGGCTTCGTCTTCGCTGTTTTTCGAGGTCTTCCGCAAGCACGACGCGGCCAATTTGCTGCTGACGCAGGCGCAGCGCGAAGTGCTGGAACAGGAGCTCGAACTGGAGCGCCTGCGCGCGGCCTTGCTGGAGCTGCAGCGGCGCAGCCTGTCCCTGCACGAGGTGAAGCGCGCCACGCCGTTCGGCTTCGGGCTGATGGTGGAGCGCTTCCGCGAAAAACTCAGCACGGAGAAGCTGTCGGACCGCGTGGCGCGCATGCTGCGCGAGCTGGAAAAGGCGGCCGGGCCATGAGCGCGCACATCACGCCCATCGCAGACGGCGCCTGCGCCATCGAGCTGGCCGGCGAGACGGTTTTGCTGCTGCCGGAGAAGGCCTTGTTCTGGCCGCGCCTGCGGTTGCTGGCGGTGGCCGATATTCATTTCGGCAAGGCGGCGGCTTTCCGCGCGCTGGGCGTGCCTGTGCCGGGCGGCACCACGGCGGACAACCTGGAGAGGCTGGACCGGCTGCTGGCAGCGCACGGCGTGGCGCACCTGGTTTTCCTCGGCGACTTCCTGCACGCCAAGGCGGCGCGCGCGCCGGCCACGCTGGCGGAGCTGGCGAGCTGGCGCGGGCGGCATCCGGCGCTGCGCCTGACGCTGGTGCGCGGCAACCACGACCTGCACGCGGGCGATCCGCCGGAGGCGCTGGGCATAGCGGTGGCCGACGAACCGTTTGCGCTGGCGCCGTTTCAGTTTTGCCACCATCCGGAACTGGATGCGCCGGGCTATGTACTGGCGGGCCATGTGCACCCGGTGTTCCATCTCGCGGCGGGGCGCGATGCGCTGCGCCTGCCTTGCTTCGTGGCTGGCGGGCGGCGCGCCATCCTGCCCTCGTTCGGCGCCTTCACCGGAGGCCATGCGCTGCGGCTTGCCGGCGACGACAAGCTGTACCTGGTGGCGGGCGACAAGGTGCTGCCGCACGCAATGTTGAACGCTGGAAGGTAAGCAAAACTCGGTCACGAAATGCGGGACTGTTCCTACGCCTTGTCTTGCAAGTGTCCTATGGGCGCTGCGAAATCGATGCACTACCATGAGTTTCTCTATCCACGACAGGAGACTCACCATGGCTAGCAATCAAGGCAAAGGGCAGGACAACAAAGGCAGCAGCGCAAGCAGCAGTGCAAGCAGCGGCAGCAAGCAGGGCGGTACGCAGTCCAGCAGCAAGCAGAGCGGCGACACCAGCAGCCGTGGCTTCGCGTCCATGGATCCGCAGCGCCAGCGTGAAATCGCCGCCGAAGGCGGGCGCGCAGCCCACGAAAAAGGCACGGCGCACGAGTTCACTTCCGAAGAAGCGCGCCGCGCCGGCAGCATGAGCCACAAGAACGACCAGAACAGCCAGAGCAGCTCGGCCAGCTCCGGCTCGCGCAGTGGCGGCCAGGGCGGCAATGAAGGCAGCAGCCGGGGCGGCAACCAGGGCGGTAGCCAAGGCAGCAACCAAGGCAGCAGCCAGGGCGGCAGCAAGGGCGGTCGTTAAGTCTGCACGGCAATAACACCAACCATCCTTACAGAGTGCCCGGCGCCAAGTCATTGGCGCCGGGCATTTTTGTATGTGTGCTGCAAAGAAAAATATCGTAATGTAACAATTGCCCTAGCCGATTGACTTCGCAAATGATAATCATTACCATTCTCAACTCGATGACCTACCCTATCAAGAAAGTATTCTCGTGAGCGCTTCCCCGAATGCCGGCCGAGCCTTGTGGCTGAAGACGCTGCACCAGTGGCATTGGATCAGCTCCGCGCTGTGCCTGCTGGGCATGTTTTTGTTCAGCATCACCGGCATCACGCTGAATCACGCGGCGCAGATCGAAGCCAAGCCCAGCGTGGTGCGCAAGCAGGCCGAGGCGCCTGCCGCGCTGGCCGCCGAACTGAAGAAGTTCGCCGCCGCGCACGACGGCGACAAGGCGCCGCTGCCGGAGAGCGCCGAGCGCTGGCTGCGCGACACCTGGTCGCTGAAGGCGGGCGGGCGCAGCGCCGAATGGTCGCTGGACGAGGTCTACCTGCCGCTGCCCAAGGCCGGCGGCGACGCCTGGGTGCGCATCGGCCTGGAGGACGGCGCCGCCGAATTCGAGCATACCGACCGTGGCTGGGTGTCCTGGCTGAACGACGTGCACAAGGGGCGCAACACCGGCGCGGCCTGGAACTGGTTTATCGACATCTTTGCCGCCGCCTGCCTGGTGTTCTGCATCACCGGCCTGCTGATATTGAAATTCCACGCCGCCAACCGGCCGTTCACCTGGCCCATGGTCGGGCTGGGCATCCTGATTCCCTTTGTCATTGCATTGCTGTTCATCCATTAAAAAGGCAACTCATGAAATTACGCTACTCCATCGCTGCCGCCATCCCCCTGCTCAGCGCCCAGGCCATGGCGGCCGACCTGGCCCTCAAGCTGGAAATCCCGCAACTGAACGTGGCGGAGTACCACCGCCCATATATCGCGGCCTGGCTGGAGAATGCGGACCAGAAAGTGGTGGCCAACCTGGCGGTGCTGTACGACACCAAGAAGAAGGACAACGCCGGCACCAAGTGGCTCAAGGATATGCGCCAGTGGTGGCGCAAGAGCGGCCGCGACCTGGCCATGCCGATGGACGGCGTAAGCGGCGCCACCAAGTCGCCGGGCGAGCACACGCTGAGCTTCCCGCTGTCCAGGGACGGCCTGGACAAGCTGCCGGCCGGCCAGTACAACCTGCTGGTGGAAGTGGCGCGCGAAGCGGGCGGACGGGAAGTGGTGAAGGTGCCGCTGACCTGGCCGCTGAAAGCCGCCCAGGTGGCCAGCGCCAAAGGCAAGGAAGAAGTCGGCGCCGTCGCCGTTCAACTCAAATAAAGGCAGCCCAAGATGAAAACCACAAAATTGCTGCTGGCCGCCGCGCTGGCCGGCCTGGCCCTGAACGCCTATGCCCACAAGCCCTGGCTGCTGCCTTCGTCCTCGCTGGTCGACGCCAAGGACGCCTGGGTGACGGTGGACGCCGCCATCTCCGAAGGCCTGTTCGATATCGACCACCAGCCGCTGAAGCTGGACGCCGTCGTGGTGACCGGCCCGGACGGCGCCAAGGTGGACCTGCAGAACGCCAGCACCGGCCGCCTGCGCAGCACCTTCGACGTCAAGATGAGCAAGCCGGGCACCTACAAGATCGCGCTGGTGCAGCAGAGCGTGATGGGCAGCTACAAGCTGAACGGCGAGATGAAGCGCTTCCGTGGTAGCGAGGAAAGCCTGGCCAAGGACGTGCCGGCCGACGCGCAGGAAGTCAAGCTGACGCGCACCGCCAGCCGCCTGGAAACCTTTGTGTCCGCCACTGAGACGGACACGGCGGTCTTCAAGCCGACCGGCGTGGGCCTGGAACTGGTGCCGGTGACGCATCCGAACGATCTGCGCGCGGGCGAGAAGGCCACCTGGCGCTTCCTGCTGGACGGCAAGCCGGCCGCCAACCAGGCCTTCAGTCTGATACCGGGCGGCGTGAAATACCGCGGCACCCTGGGCGAGGTGCGCCACACCACCGACGCCAAGGGCGAAATCACCTTCACGCTGCCGGCGGCGAATATGTACCTGGTGAGCGCCAGCTGGCCGGCCGCCGCCGCGCCTGCGCCCGGCCAGCCGCCGCAAATGCCGCCGCGCCGCGCCACCTACGGCGCCACCGTGGAAGTGCTGCCGCAATAAGGCAGGATTGCCCTCATCCGCGCGCGCCGGCCGAGCTTGCCGGCGCGCCGCTATCGCAGGCGGGCCGCAGACCCGCCGTTTTCCTATGCGCCTGACACTGATACCGCACCAGATTTCCGAGCTTGCCCCGCCCGACGGCGCCGCCATCCATAGTTTTGGCGGCCTGAGCATGGGCACCAGCTGGTCGGTGCTGGTGGCGGACAAGGGCGTGCCGCAGGCGCTCCAGCAGCAGCTCCAGCAGCAGCTCGACCGCGTGGTGGCCGAAATGAGCCACTGGGAAGCCGGTTCCGACCTGGGCCGCTTCAACCGCGCCGCGCCGGGCAGCTGGCAGGCGCTGCCGCCAGCCTTTTTCGACGTGCTGTCCTTTGCCATGCAGGTGGCGCGCGAGTCCGGCGGCGCCTACGACCCTTGTGCCGGCGCCATCGTCAACGCCTGGGGCTTCGGCCCCGCCGGCCGGCACGACCAGCCGGGTTTCGTGGCGCCGGACGCCGCACGCATCGCCGCGCTGCGCGCCGAACGCGCTGCGCAAGTGCTGCGTCTGGAGCCGGGGCCGGTGCCGCATGGCGGCGGGCGGGCGCTGCAGCCGGGCGGACTACAGCTGGACCTGTCGGCCGTAGCCAAGGGCTACAGCGTGGACCGGCTGGCCCACAGCCTGCTGGCGCAAGGCTGGCGCCACTTCCTGGTGGAGGTGGGCGGCGAGCTGCGCGGCGCGGGCATGAAGCCGGACGGCCAGCCGTGGTGGGTGGCGCTGGAACAGCCGCCTGCCGCGCAGCCGCCCGCCGTGCCACAGGCCGAGCCGCAGCCCGAGCCGTTGCCCCAGATCGCGCTGGCGCTGCATGGCTTGTCGGTGGCTACCTCGGGCGACTACCGGCGCTATTTCCTGCAGGACGGCACGCGCTTTGCGCACACCATCGATCCGCGCAGCGCCGCCCCCATCGCCAACCAGCTGGCCGCCGTCACGGTGGTGCATCCGCACTGCATGGCGGCGGACGCCTGGTCCACCGCGCTCACCGTGCTGGGCCTGGAACAAGGCATGGCCCTGGCGGACCGGTTGGGCCTGGCGGCGCGCTTTGTGGTGCGCCAGGATGGCGGCGCAGTTGGCTATACCGAACACCTCAGCGGCCCCATGCGCGGCATGCTGGACGAAGAACAAGACTGACAGCAATGATACTGACCAACGATCCCTTGCGCCTGGCCCTGACGGCGGGCTGTTTCATGGTCTACGGCCTGGTGTGCATGGCGCCCTGGCTGCGCCTGCGCCGCAAGCGCCGGGCCGGCGCGGCCGGACAGGCCGCCGCAGCGCTGGCGCCGGGCTGGATCGTGGCCTACGCCAGCCAGACCGGCTGCGCCGAGGAACTGGCCGGGCAGACGCTGGAAACGCTGCGCCTGGCCGGCATTCCGGCGCGGCTGTGCGAGTTGTCCGCACTGAAACAGCGCGACCTGGCCGAGGCCGAGCGCATCCTGTTCCTGGTCAGCACCTACGGCGAGGGCGATGCGCCCGATGCGGCGGCGGCCTTCGCCAGCCGCATCATGACGCTGAGCCTGCCGCTGCCGCGCCTGCATTACGCGGTGCTGGCGCTGGGTGACATGTCCTACATCAATTATTGCGGCTTTGGCCGCGCGCTTGACCAGTGGCTGCGGGAGCAGGGCGCCAGCAGCCTGTTCGAGCGCATCGAGGTCAACTGCAACGCCGAACCGGCGATCGCGGCGTGGCGCCTGCAATTGAGCCACCTGGCCGGCACCAGCGACGCGCCGGACTGGAGCGCGCCGGCCTTCGGCGGCTGGCGCCTGGCCGAGCGCCGCCAGCTCAACGAGGGCAGCGCCGGGGCGCCCATTTTCCATCTCGAGCTTGAGCCGCTGGACGGCGCGCTGCCCGAGTGGCAGGCGGGCGACCTGGTGCAGGTGGCGCCGCCGTCCGACCCGTCCCGGGCGCGCGAGTATTCGATCGCCTCGGTGCCGGCCGACGGCCGGGTGCATTTGCTGGTGCGCCTGCATGTGCATGGGGACGGCAGCCATGGCCACGCCTCGGGCTGGCTGTGCAGGCAGGCCGAGCCGGGCGAGACGGTGCAGCTGCGGCTGCGCGCCCACCGCCGTTTCCGGCTGGAAGACAACGCCGGCAGGCCGCTGATTCTGATCGGCAACGGTAGCGGCATCGCCGGCTTGCGCGGGCATTTGCGCGCCCGCGCCGGCGCCGGCCAGGTGCGCAACTGGCTGCTGTTCGGCGAGCGCCAGCAGGCCCACGACTACCATTACCGAGACGAAATCGCCGCCTGGCGGCAGTCCGGGCAGCTGCCTGGACTGGACCTGGCCTGGTCGCGCGACGGCGCGGCGCAGCGCTATGTGCAGGATTTGCTGCCGGCCCGCGCCGCGCAATTGCGGGACTGGGTGGCGGACGGCGCGGCGATTTATGTGTGCGGCAGCCTGGACGGCATGGCGGCGGGCGTGGACCAGGCGCTGGCTACGCTGCTGGGCCGGACGGCGCTGGATGAGCTGGCTGCGCAAGGCCGCTACCGGCGTGACGTGTATTGATACAGTTACAGGCTATGTTGCGGAAATCATACAAATTAGCGTGATTTCCGTCGAATTGGCGAAACTTAATTTGTTTCTGGGGTGCTGAACCAGAATTATCTCCAATTATCACGCATTTTGTAACTTTTTGACAATCAGGATGGCGATTTGCTCATAGTAAATGTGTCAGTTGCGTGACATCATCGAGCCTTCCAAGGGCAAGGATGTTAACTT
The DNA here is from genome assembly GCF_020865585.1 of Pseudoduganella aquatica. Taxonomy (NCBI): domain Bacteria; kingdom Pseudomonadati; phylum Pseudomonadota; class Betaproteobacteria; order Burkholderiales; family Oxalobacteraceae; genus Pseudoduganella; species Pseudoduganella aquatica. The sequence continues at coordinate 5,446,839 of NZ_CP086370.1, read as the reverse complement.
TTTGTGAAGAAAAGATACAAGCACATCACGTGCTTGCCTTGCATTTGATCCACGATGACAGGAGTTGTGCATGGTTTTGAAAGAGAAGATTGGCGCGCGTTCGGTGCGCTTGGCATTTGCAGTCCTGGCCGGTACGGCCGCGCTGACTGGCAACTCCGTTGCTCAGGAACAAATCCAAAAGGTTGAGATTACCGGTTCGGCCATTCGCCGCATCGCCGTTGAAGGCGCACTGCCAGTGCAGCGCCTGTCGCAAGAGCAGATCGCCAAGTCCGGCGCCACCAACGTTGCCGAGCTGATCCAGGCCCTGCCGGCAATGCAAGGTTTCACCATCGATGCCATCGCGGCCGGCACCAACTCGGGCGGCCGCGTGTCGGCATCGATCCATGATATCGGCGAGGACTACACCCTGGTGCTGCTGAACGGCCGCCGCATCGCGCCGCAGGGTTCGGGCAGCACCATCAACCTGAACGCCATCCCACTGGGCGCGGTTGAGCGCGTCGAGATCCTGACCGACGGCGCTTCGGCCCTGTACGGCTCGGACGCCATCGCCGGCGTGATCAACTTCATCCTGAAGAAAAACCTGCAAGGCGGCTCGATTGAAGCTTCCTACAGCCAGCCGGGCGACAGCAGCCCAGGCTCGCAGTCCAACATCAACGCCACCTATGGCTTCGGCGACCTGAACAAGGACCGCTTCAACGTGATGGCGTCGTTCCGCCATGACGAGCGCAAACAGATCAAAGCAATCGACCGCGACTTCGCATCGACCGCTTATGTTCCGTTCAGCAACAAGGGCACCAACTACATCTACGACCGCACCAGCCCGGCAGCCATCCCTGCCAACGTGTCGGCCACCTTCAACAAAGTGGGTAGCGACCCGATCGGCTTCAATCCTTACTTGAAGAAAAACGGCAGCTGCGCACCGATGAACCAGGTTGCCCTGAGCAACACCGCCCTGGTGCAGAACTGCGGCTTCGACTTCGTGCAGACCATCGAGATCGTGCCTGAGAGCAAGCGCGACAGCTTCTTCGGTAAAGCCAGTTTCAAGGCCACTGAAGACATCACCGTGTTCGCCGAGGCAGCCTACTCGCGCCTGGACCTGACCGCGCGCATCGCACCGAACACCGCGTCGGTATCGATCGCCAAGGGCTCGCCGCTGTACAACACCTATGTCAAGCCATATCTGACGGCAGCGCAGGACGCCGATATCAAGGCCGTCACCGCCAGCTATCGCACCTACGACTGGGGCACCCGCGACAGCCAGACCATCACCGATTCCAAAAACTTCGTGCTGGGCGCGGAAGCTGAACTGAGCACCTGGAACCTGAGCGGTGGCCTGACCTGGTCGCAAAACGCGATCGACGAGCGCTATGTGGGCGGCTACGTGAAGAACACGGAATTCCGCGACATGCTGGCCAAGAACCAGTTCGACCCCTTCCTCGGTATCGGCGCGCAATCCGACGCCACCAAGCAGCTGATCGCCAACTCGGTGTACAAGGGTTCGATCCGCGACGCTTCGACCACCCTGAAAGGCATCGACGGCCGCGCTTCGCGTGAACTGTTCGCGCTGCCGGGCGGTCCTGCAGCCATCGCGCTGGGCGGCGACTACCGCAATTACCACTACGTGCAGACCCCGCACGCCACCGGCTCGGACATTTTCGGCTTCAGCGCTTCGCCGGCCTACGATCTGGAACGTGCCAACTATGGCGTGTTCACCGAGCTGAGCGCACCGGTGCACAAGACTGTTGAACTGAGCCTGGCTGCCCGTTACGACACCTTCGACGCGGTCAAGAACGCCATCGCCAACCGCGACATGGGCAGCAAAGAGTCCTCCAGCACCTACAAGCTGTCGGCACGCTGGCAGCCTAGCCAGTCCTTCCTGGCCCGCGGTTCCTACGGCACCGGCTTCAAGGCGCCTTCCATGCTGGACATCGGCCAGCCGCTGGTGGCCGCAGGCTTCACCGCATCGTCGTGGGATTGCCCTGCCAACCTGAAGGCTGAAAAAGCGGACTACTGCCAGGTTGGCAAGCGCCAGTACAACGTCCTGTCGGGTGGCAACGAGAGCCTGAAGCCGGAAAAATCCAAGCAGTTCACGATTGGCTTCCGCTACGAACCGACCTCGACCTTCTCGGTGCAGGCCGACCTGTGGGATGTGAAGCTGAAAGATGCGGTGTCGAGCGTGAGCGAAGCGCTGATCTTCGGCGATCCGGTCAAGTACCGCGACCTGTTCACCACCTTCGTGGATCCAGGCAACAACCAGACCTACTGGGCCAAGAAAACCCTGTCGATCAACATCGGCCAGACCCACAACCAAGGTGTTGACTGGGAAACCACCTACCGTCACCGCTTTGCATTCGGTAACCTGACCAGCACGCTGAATGGCACCTACCTGATCAAGTCGGACTACACCACGCCGGGTACGGATAACGTGTGGGTGAACAGCATGAACTTCTTCGGCGTCAACGATAAGGTGTCTTTCCGCCATGTCGTCCGTCTGACCACCACGCTGGATACCGGTGCGTTCTCGAACCAGCTGACCGCCAACTACCGCAACGGCTACACCGATGCGGAAGCGGAAAGCCGCAACCTGAGCACCAACAAGCTGGAGAAGTTCCGCATGGAAGTGCCATCGCACCTGACCTTCGACTGGCAGGGTAAATGGTCGGTCAACAAGCAGATCGCCCTGCGCGCTGGTGTGAAAAACATCGCCGACCGCAACCCGCCGTTCTCGCTGCGCGCTTCGTCCGGCCACCAGGTTGGTTTCGACCCACGCTATGCTGACCCTATGGGCCGCACCTTCTACATGACCGGTACCTATACCTTCTAATGTAGATTGAAAACAAAAAACCCGCCGGTCCCGAAAGGAACCGGCGGGTTTTTTTTATGCGCGGAAGAATCAGGCCAGGTCGGCTTCTTCCAGGCCGCGCGCCAGGCTGGAGATGCTGGGGTTGTCGATGAATACGCAGCGCTTGCCGGTGCGCTTGCAGAAGTCCTTCACGCGCCAGTAGGCGCTGTGGCTGATGCAGCCGGTCTGGCAGATCACCAGGTCGGCGGCGGCCAGGCTGGCTTCGAGGCGGTTGGCGTTGTCCTCCAGGCCGCCGTCATGGTGGGCGAACTGGGCGCCCACGCGCTCGATCAGCGCGCGGTAGGTCGCCACGTTGCCGGTGCGCCCGCCCACGCACAGGATGCTGCGGTCGGCCAGCCGCTCCGGCATGCGGATCACGTGTTCGGTGAGCGGCTGCGCGGCGCCGCGCTCGGCCTGGGGAAGGGCGTGGACGGCGGCGCCGGCCGGGACCTGCGCGGCGGCCAGCGCCGCCTGCGCTTGCGCCAGCTCCTGCTTCAGGTCCGCCAGCTGGTTGCGCAGCGCGCGCTCGCGCTCGTCCACCTGGCTCAGGCGCTGGGACAGGCGGTCGCGCGTGTCCAGGCCGGGAATCGAGGCGCGCAGCTGCTCCAGTTCATGGCGCAGCGAGTCGGCCAGGCTGTCGCGGCCCACCAGCTGGGCGCGCAGTTGCATCAGCTGGCTGGCGTGCTGGTCCAGTTCGGCGTTGCGCTCCAGCTGCATGGCGGCGCTGCGCTGCTGCATACGGGCCAGTTCGCGCGTCATGCGCGAGTTTTCCTCCAGTACCGCATGGAAGCGCGTGATGTCGGCGCGCGCGCAGGCGCCGGCCTGGTGCTGCACCATGTGCAGGTCGCGGCACATCTGTTCCTCCAGCTCCGGCGTGCAGCGCGCATGCGTGAGTCCGGCCCAGAAGGCGCCGGCCACGTCGCCGTTGGCCACGGCGGCGCGCCACAGCGCGGCCACGGCGGCGCTGTCCTTGGCGCTCTTGAAGCGCAGCAGCACACCGGCGTAGCGCCGCTCCAGCTCCTTCTGCAGGGCTTCGGACAGGCGGTTACGGGCGCCGCATTCGGTCACCACGCCGACGTGGACTTCGTAGTCGTCCGCCACCACGGCGCCGCCGGTGATTTTGCCCACCAGCTTGCGCAGCGCCGCCAGCGGCATGCCCACGCCGACCAGCGGGCAATGGCAGGCGTGGCCCAGTTCCCACAGGCGCCGGCGGCGCGAAGTCTGCGCGCCGCCGGCGCCGGTTTTGGCTTGATGTTTATCGCACATGCCGCCGCCTCACGCCGCCTGTTCGCCGCTGCGCGAGCGGGCCATCAGCCGTTCCAGGAAGTTGTGTTTTTCCTGCACCGGCATGGCGCGCTCGACCACGCCGGCCCATTGCTCGGACAGCTGCTGGCAGGTGGCGCTGAGCACCGGCGCCAGTTCCGGCAAGCTGGCCAGGGCTTTCAAATGGCGCTCGATGACCGAGGCCAGCTTCAGGCAGGCTCCGCTTTCGCCGGCGCTGGCCGTGTAATGCGACATCAGGTGCAGCACGGCGGACAGCATGAGTTCCGGGCGCTGGCCGTGCTGGTTATTGGTCAGGAAGATAGGATCGGTACGGTCGATGATAGCCATCAGGCACTCCTCGCAAGGTCAGGAAGGCTGGCTACCGCATGCGGATGGCTGGCTGGGGTGGGAAGCTTCGGAAGTTCGGTGTTCAGGCGGTCAGGATCAGCTTGCCGAGCTGGGTGATGCGCAGGCGGTAGACTTTGTTGCCGTGTTCAATTTCCACTTCCCGCTGGTCCTGCATCAGGCCGGCGCTGGTCAGGCGGCGGACGGAAGAAGCGGCTGGAGCGGCGCTTCGCGCAGCGGCGGGGAGGGCGGCGCCGGCGGGCGCCAGGGGGGATTTCTCTGCATGCATGTGACACTCCATTAAATGAGAACGATTCGCATTTGCATTATTGTTCAAGCCTGCTTTATTTGCAAGAACAATTTGCGTGGAGCGCGGCCATAAAAAAAGGCCCGCGCTGAGCGGGCCAAACTGGGGTTAACCTGAAGAAAAACTAGACTGCGGCGGCGTACAGCGGCTGGGCGCCGTGGGGCGACGCTGATGCGGCGGCGGCCGCCTTGGCGCGGGCGGCGGGCTGGCGTCCACGCGCGCGCGACGGCGGCAGGCGGCGCAGGTTTTTCAGCGCTTCCGGATCCTTGATGCCTATGGTGCGCTGGTCCACGCTGATCAGGCCCACTTCGTTGAAGGCGGATAGCGTGCGGCTGACCGTTTCCAGCGTCAGGCCCAGGTAGCTGCCGATTTCGTGGCGCGTCATGCGCAGGTTGAACAGCTTGCTGGAATAGCCCATTTGCGCAAAGCGGTCCGACAGCGCGACCAGGAAGCGCGCCACGCGCGCCTCCGCGCTGAGCGCGCCCAGCATGCCTATCATGGCTTGCTCGCGCACGAGTTCGCGGCTCATCACGCCGTACATCATGTTTTCCAGCTCGATATGCACGCGGCCCAGCGCGGCCAGCTTGCGGAAGGGCAGCAGGATCAGGTCGCAGTCGGACAGCGCCACCGCTTCCGACGAGTAGTGGCGGGTGTGGATGCCGTCCACGCCCATCATGTCGCCCTTCATCGGGAAGCTGAGCACCTGCTCGTTGCCGAACTCGTCGATGAGCACGGTTTTCAGGAAGCCGGAGTTGACGATGTACAGCATGTCGAAGGGCTGGCCTATGGTGTGGATGCGCTGGCCGGTCTTGAACTGCACGTGCTGGAACAGCAGTTCCTCCGAGTGGGCGATGTTGACGGGAGGGATATGCAGCAGTTCGCAGACTTCCGTCAGGTTCGACCACAGCCGGCCCTGGCGCTGGCGCCCGGCCTCCAGGCCGGACAGTGGCGCCGCCGGCGCGCCGGGGCGGAATTCGTTGATGTGCGTAGACTGCATGCTTTTCTCCTTGTAGCAGTTATGACCTTCTGGCAACTTCCATCGTGTGATTTCAGTATGCCAACATGGTCTTGCCATAGATATCAGCCGAGGCTGATTGTGGGCGTAGGAGTAAGCGCCCGTTTGTAGGAGTAGTCCTACGTCTTGAAGGGGGACAGCAGGCGGTGCGCCACGGCGTACTGCACCATCTCGGAGAGCGAGGCCATGCCCATCTTCTGCATGATGCGGGTCTTGTGGGTGCTGACCGTCTTTACACTAAGATGCAAGCCATTGGCGATTTCGGTGATGGATTTGCCGGCCACCAGTAGCGAAAACACCTCGAACTCGCGGTCCGACAGCTGTTTGTGCAGCAGACTCTCGTTGGGCAGCATGATGTTGAGCGCCAGCTGCTCGGCCACTTCGGTGCTGATATAGGGCCGGCCGGCGGCCACGCGCCGGATCGCGCCCAGCAGCTGGGTGCCGGCGCTTTCCTTGGTCAGATAGCCTTGCGCGCCGGCGCGGATGGCGCGCACCGCGTACTGCTCCTCCTCGTGCATGGTGAGTATCAGGATGGCCAGCTTGGGCGCCTCGCTGCGGATCTGGCGTATCAGCTCGATGCCGCTGCGCCCCGGCATGGACAGGTCCAGCAGCAGCAGGTCGAAGCCGCCCTGGCGGATGTGGTTCAGTACTTCGAAACCGTCGATGGCTTCGCCGACGATATCGATGTCGGGCGCGCCGTCGAGGATGCGCTTGAGGCCCTCGCGCATAATGGTGTGGTCGTCGGCAATGACTATTTTGATCATGGATTGCTAAGTAGTGTTACAGGGGAGGGGCGGCGGGCAACGCTCAGTCCGGCAGGGGTTCTTTCAGCAGGCGGTGCACCAGCACCGGCAGCCTGGAGTGGGACAGCACCTTGTTGGTGACGCTGCCCAGCAGCAGCTGGCCCCAGCCGCTGCGGCCGTGCGAGCCCATGAAGATCAGGTCGCAGCCCTGCTGCGCCGCCACATCGACGATCTTCAGCGCCGTGCTTTCGGCGAACGCGGTCAGGCCCTGGCATTCCAGGCCCTTCTTGCGGCACGAGTCCAGGATGGGCTGCACATGCTCGGCGCCGGCGCGCTGCATGGCGGCGCGGTATTCCTCCTCGCTGGGATAGCTGGGCGGAATGATTTCAACGTAGATGGGGTATTGGTATTCCGGCGCCACGAACAGGGCCAGCACTTCGGCCCCCATTTGCTGGGCGAACGATACGCCGGCGCAGGCGGTCATCTTGGAGACGGCCGAGCCATCGGTGGTGATCAGGATTTTGCGGTACATATGCAGCTCCTTGTCTATGAAAATCCGCTACGCTATCGGGGGCCATACTTTATTGTAGCCGCGATTTCGTCCATTATTAGGATGGAAAGACTTGATATTTATCAAGAAACACCGGAAACGCCGTGTCCAATACCAGCCATGTCCTGGACGATTTTTTTGCCGCATCGCGGTATTTGTTCCTCTGAGGCACCCCGAGGTGCCCCTGGCGATGTTAGTATCTCCAAATACAACAGAAAACTCCGTTTACGCCATGCCACAGGGTGGGGCAAGCGCCTTTCCAGCGCCGGTGATTGAACAACCGGCCAGCGCCCTGCTACACTCGCGTAAGCGGTATGAATATTGCCGGGCGTCATCACGCGAAGCGCCGGGGCGAGCAGCATAGCATTTTGACAAATTAGGAGAAGCAGGGATATGACCAACGCCGCTGATGATTTCGACGCACTATTTGATGAAGTGTCCGCGCAACGCGCTACAGAACCGGCACCCGCACCTGCACCCGCTGCGCCTGCCCCATCCGCCGAGGATGATCTGGAAAGCCTGTTCGACGAAGTCTCCGCCTCCCGTCCGGCCGCTGCCGCTCCCGCAGCTCCGGCAGCAGCCCCGGCCGCTCCGGCCGCCGACGCTGCCGCCGGCGAGCACCATGGCGACGGCAATCCGATGTTTGAACGCCTGGGCGGCATCGTGCGCCTGCTGCACGATTCGCTGCGCGAACTGGGCTACGACAAGGCGCTGACGGAAGCGTCGGCCCAGATCGGCGACGCCCAGGACCGCCTGGAATACGTGGCCACGCTGACCGAACAGGCAGCCAACAAGGTGCTCAACACCCTGGACGACGGCATGCCGGCCCAGGACGTGCTGTCCAAGCAGTCCAAGGCCATGGAAGACCGCTGGGCCGCCCTGTTCGCGGGCAAGCTCAGCCTGGACGAATTCAAGACACTGGCCGGCGACTCGCGCGCCTTCGCGCAAGCGGTGTCGGCCGCGACCGAGGCGGAAAAAGCCCGCCTGCTGGAAATCATGATGGCCCAGGACTTCCAGGACATCACCGGCCAGCTGATCAAGAAAGTGGTCGGCATCACCAAGACGGTGGAATCGGAATTGGCGCAGCTGTTGAAAGACAACGCGCCGACCGAGGTGCGCGAGAAGATTGCGCAGAAAGAGGTGTCGCTGATGTCCGGCCCATCCGCACCGACGGTGGCGCTGAACCAGGACAGTGTCGATGACCTGCTTGCCGATCTGGGATTCTAATGGACGATATGCTCAAGGAGTTCGTCGTCGAGGCGATGGACCTGGCTGTAAATGTTGAAGAAAACCTGTTGCGCCTCGAACGCGACCCGGAAAACAAGGAAACGCTGAACGCGGTGTTCCGCGCCTTCCACACCATCAAGGGCGGCGCCGGCTTCATGAGCCTGGGCGCCCTGGTGTCGGCCTGCCACCTGACGGAAAACCTGTTCGACGCGCTGCGCACCGGCGCCGCGCCGGTCACGCCGATCGCCATCGAGGCGGCGCTGATGGCGTCCGGCTTCGTGGCCGACCAGCTGACCGAACTGAACAACGGCGGCGCGCCGGAAGACCTGCCGGCCATGCCGGGCGAGCTGGAAGCCATCCTGAAGGACGCGATCGAAGGCAAGGGCAACGCACCGGCCAAGGCCGCGCCCGCCCCAGCGCCCGCCGCTGCCGCCCCGGTTGCCGCCGTAGCGGCCGCGCCGGTTGCCGTTGCCGCCGCCGCGCCTGCTGCGGCCTCGGCTGACGGCCTGGACTGGGAAGGCATGTATATCTCCGTGGTACCGGAAGGCACGTACACGCGCAGCGCCGCCGCGCCGGCCGCTGCTGCGCCGGCCGTGTCCGAAGGCGTGGCTGCCGCCATCGCCGCCGCCGACGTCGCGCCCGCCGCCCCGGCTGCGGCCCGCGCCCGTCCGGAGCGCGACGACGCCAAGGTGCACGCCGCGCCGGCCAAGGAAGAAAGCATCCGTATCGACGCCGTCAAGCTCGACGCGCTGCTGGAAGTGGCCGGCGAATCGGTGCAGGCCGCCAACCAGGCCGCCGTGCTGCTGGAGCGTCTGCAGCAATTCAAATTCGAAGGCCAGGCCGCCAGCCTGATGTCGGCGCTGACCGAGACGCTGGAACGCGCCTCGCGCTACTCGACCGAGCTGCAGCGCGCCACGCTGGCCACCCGCATGCAGCCGGTGGGCCGCTTGTTCCAGAAATTCCCGCGCCTGGTGCGCGAGCTGGCCAAAGACCTGGGCAAGGAAGTCGAGCTGACCATCGAAGGCGCGGAGACCGAAGTCGACCGCGTGGTGGTGGACAGCCTGTACGATCCGCTGGTGCACATGCTGCGCAACGCGCTGGACCACGGCGTGGAATCGCCGGACGTGCGCGTGGCCGCCGGCAAGCCGTCCAAGGCCTATATCTCGCTCAAGGCATGGCAGGAAGCCAACAGCGTCATGATCGTTCTGCAGGACGACGGCAAGGGCATGGACCCGATCGCGCTGCGCAAGAAAGCGGCGGAAAAGGGCTTGATCTCGCCATCTGCTAACATGACGGACGACGAATCGTACCAGCTGGTGTTCCTGCCGGGCTTTTCGACCAAGGAAGTCGCTTCCAGCGTGTCCGGCCGCGGCGTGGGCATGGACGTGGTGAAGACAGCCGTGGAGAAGAACCGCGGCGCCATCCACATCGAATCGGCGCTGGGCAAGGGCACCAAGTTCGCCATCCGCCTGCCGATCGAGCTGTCCATCGTGCCGACCATGCTGGTCTCGACCTCGGGCGCGCTGCTGGCGCTGCCGATGGCCGTGGTGCAGCGCGTGGTCGAACTGCCGGAAGAGTTCATGGAAGTGGGCGGCGCGCCGGTGCTGAAGGACCAGGGCCGTCCGCTGCCGGTACGCACGCTGGCCGGCGCGCTGGGCTACGCGCCCGCGTCGGAACGCGTGGGCATCGTGGTCAACGCGCCGCAGCCCTACATCCTGGCCGTGGAAGCGGTCGATGGCACGGCCGACCTGGTGATCAAACCGATGACTGCGATTTCCGTCGAAGGCATTACCGGCACCGCGCGTTCCGCCGAGGGCGCGCTAGTGCTAGTGGTGGGCCTATCGTTCCTGATGGACGGATGCAGGGGTAGTGTGCGCATGGCGGCTTAAAACCCGCCGGCAGCAAGAAAACACAAAAGCCTGCGAGATCCGCAGGCTTTTTTTTCAAAGGGCGTCATACAAGGTGGATCGGAACCTGAAGCCGCATCGGCTCACGAGGCGGACAGACGGGCTTGGTTTTGCATTGCACAAATATGGCATAATCAAAGTGAAATTCTCACACGGGCAGTAGCAGCAATCATGAAGACGCTTTACGACAAACTCTGGGAATCCCATGTGGTGCGCACCGAAGAAGACGGTACGTCCATCCTGTATATCGACCGCCACCTGGTGCACGAAGTCACCAGCCCGCAGGCATTCGACGGCCTGCGCGCCGCCAACCGCCAGCCGTGGCGCATTTCCGCCAACCTGGCGGTGGCCGACCACAACGTGCCGACCACCGACCGTTCGCACGGCATCGCCGACCCCACCTCGCGCCTGCAGGTGGAAACGCTGGACGCCAACACGAAATCGGTCGGCATGACCTATTTCAACATGAACGACAAGCGCCAGGGCATCGTACACGTGATCGGGCCGGAGCAGGGCGCCACCCTGCCGGGCATGACGGTGGTCTGCGGCGACTCGCACACCTCCACCCACGGCGCTTTCGGCGCGCTGGCGCACGGCATCGGCACCTCGGAAGTGGAGCATGTGCTGGCCACCCAGACCCTGCTGCAGAAGAAATCCAAGGCCATGCTGGTGCAGGTCGACGGCGCGCTGCCGGCCGGCGTGACCTCCAAGGACATCGTGCTGGCCATTATCGGCAAGATCGGCACCGCCGGCGGCAACGGCTACGCGATTGAGTTCGGCGGCTCCACCATCCGCGCCCTGTCCATGGAAGGCCGCATGACGGTCTGCAATATGGCGATCGAAGCGGGCGCGCGCGCCGGTATGGTCGCCGTGGACGACACCACCATCAACTACGTCAAGGGCCGCCCGTTCTCGCCCGTCGGCCCGCACTGGGACCGCGCGGTGGAATACTGGCGCACCCTGCATTCGGACGCCGGCGCGAAATTCGACCTGGTGGTCACGCTGGACGCCGCGCAGATCAAGCCGCAAGTGACCTGGGGCACCTCGCCCGAGCAAGTCGTTTCCATCGACGGCCGCGTGCCGGACCCGGACCTGGAAAAAGACGCCGTCAAGCGCGACGCCATGGAAAAAGCCCTGGTGTACATGAACCTCAAGCCCAACACGGCCATCGAGGACATCCGCATCGACAAGGTCTTCATCGGCTCCTGCACCAATTCCCGCATCGAGGACTTGCGCGCCGCCGCCGCCGTGGTGCGCGGCAAGCAGCGCGCCTCCAACGTCAAGCTGGCGCTGGTGGTGCCGGGTTCCGGCCTGGTGAAAGAGCAAGCCGAGCGCGAAGGCCTGGACACCATCTTCCGCGACGCCGGCTTCGAATGGCGCGAGCCTGGCTGCTCCATGTGCCTGGCCATGAACGCCGACCGCCTGGAACCGGGCGAGCGCTGCGCGTCGACCTCCAACCGCAATTTCGAAGGCCGCCAGGGCCAGGGCGGACGCACCCACCTGGTGTCGCCCGCGATGGCTGCGGCAGCCGGTATCGCCGGCCATTTTGTCGATGTGCGCAAAGTCCACTGAGCCACTGATTTAACCTTTTTTTAAAATACGAGAGTCCCACCATGAAAACGCTGACCACCCTGATCCTTGCCACCCTCGTCCTGACCGGCTGCAACACCATTTCCGGCATCGGCAGGGACGTACAAAAGGCCGGCCAGGTCGTGACGAGCGCCGGCGGGAAATAACAGCAATGCACCCGGCCCCGGGCCGGACTGCACATCGCAGAAAACATCATGGAAAAATTTACGATCTACGAAGGACTGGTGGCCCCGCTTGACCGCGCCAATGTCGACACCGACGCCATCATCCCGAAGCAATTCCTGAAGTCCATCCACCGCACCGGCTTCGGCCCCAACCTGTTCGACGAGTGGCGCTACCTGGACCACGGCGAACCCGGCATGGACAACAGCAAGCGTCCGCTGAACCCGGACTTCGTGCTCAACCAGCCGCGCTACCAGGGCGCCTCCATCCTGCTGGCGCGCAAGAACTTCGGCTGCGGCTCTTCGCGCGAGCACGCGCCGTGGGCGCTGGACCAGTACGGCTTCCGCGCCATCATCGCGCCCAGCTTCGCCGACATCTTTTTCAACAATAGCTACAAAAGCGGCTTGCTGCCCATCGTATTGAGCGAGCAACAGATCGATCATCTGTTCAATGAAGTCAAGGCCTTCCCCGGTTATCGCCTGGTGGTGGATCTTGAACAGCAGCGTATCTCCACCAGCAACGGCAGCGTCTCCTACCCCTTCGAGATCGACGCCTTCCGCAAATACTGCCTGATGAACGGACTCGACGATATCGGCCTGACGCTGCGCCACGCAGACAGCATCCGCGCCTTCGAAGAGCGTCATCTGGCGACCCAGCCCTGGCTGGCCAACGTCATTTAAGAACCCACCATGAAAATTGCAATCCTCCCGGGCGACGGCATCGGCCCGGAAATCGTGGCGCAGGCAGTCAAGGTACTGAATGTGCTGGACGAGAAATTCGAACTGGAAACCGCGCCCGTGGGCGGCGCCGGCTACGCCGCGCACGGCCACCCGCTGCCGGAAGGCACGCTGGCGCTGGCCAAGGCGGCCGACGCGGTGCTGTTCGGCGCCGTCGGCGACTACCAGTACGACGGCCTGGAACGCGCACTGCGCCCGGAGCAGGCCATCCTCGGCCTGCGCAAGACCCTGGGCCTGTTCGCCAACCTGCGCCCGGCCATCCTGTACCCTGAACTGGCCGGCGCTTCGACGCTGAAGCCGGAAGTGGTGTCCGGCCTGGACATCCTCATCATCCGCGAACTGACCGGCGACATCTACTTCGGCCAGCCGCGCGGCGTGCGCGAGTGCCCGGACGGCCCCTTCAAGGGCCAGCGCGAAGGCTTTGACACCATGCGCTACGCCGAAGGCGAAATCCGCCGCATCGCCCACGTGGCCTTCCAGGCAGCGCAGAAGCGCGACAAGCGCCTGACCAGCGTGGACAAGGCCAATGTGCTGGAGACCTTCCAGTTCTGGAAAGACGTCGTCATCGACGTCCACAAGGAATACCCGGACGTGACGCTGGAACATATGTACGTCGACAACGCCGCCATGCAGCTGGTGCGCGCGCCGAAGAAGTTCGACGTCATCGTCACCGGCAATATGTTCGGCGACATCCTGTCGGACGCGGCCGCCATGCTGACCGGTTCGATCGGCATGCTGCCGTCGGCCTCGCTGGACGCCAACAACAAGGGCCTGTATGAGCCGTCGCATGGTTCCGCGCCGGACATCGCAGGCAAGGGCATCGCCAATCCGCTGGCGACCATCCTGTCCGCAGCCATGATGCTGCGCTTCTCGCTGAACCGCCCCGAGCAGGCGGACCGCATCGAGAACGCCGTCAAGAAGGTGTTGTCGCAAGGCTTGCGCACCGTGGACATCTATGAAGCCGGCACCACGAAGGTCGGCACGGAACAAATGGGCGATGCCGTCGTGGCAGCGCTGGCACAATAAGCAAAGGGCTGGGGTCAGACCCCTAGGGGGCTGACCCCGGGGTCTGCTGCTGGTTTAAACAATCAAGGGATAGCAAAATGAAACTCGTAGGTCTGGTAGGTTGGCGCGGCATGGTCGGTTCGGTCCTGATGCAGCGCATGCAGGAAGAGGGCGACTTCGCCCACATCGAGCCGGTGTTCTTCACCACCTCGAACACCGGCGGCAAAGCGCCGGCCATGGCGAAGAATGAAACCGTGCTGAAGGACGCCACCAATATCGACGAACTGAAGCGCTGCGAGATCATCATCTCCTGCCAGGGCGGCGACTACACCTCGGAAGTGTTCCCGAAACTGCGCGCCGCAGGCTGGAACGGCTACTGGATCGACGCGGCCTCCACGCTGCGCATGGAAAAAGACGCCGTCATCGTGCTGGACCCGGTCAACCTGAACGTCATCAAGGACGCCATGGCCAAGGGCGTGAAGAACTTCGTCGGCGGCAACTGCACCGTGTCCTGCATGCTGATGGGCCTGGGCGGCCTGTTCAAGCACGACCTGGTGGAATGGATGACCTCCATGACCTACCAGGCGGCCTCGGGCGGCGGCGCGCAGCACATGCGCGAACTGCTGACCCAGTTCGGCACCATCAACGCCGCCGTGCGTCCGCTGCTGGACAATCCGGCCTCGGCCATCCTGGAAATCGACCGCCAGGTGCTGGCCACCCAGCACGGCTACTCGCCGGACGAGATCAAGCAGTTCGGCGCCCCGCTGGCCGGCAACCTGATCCCGTGGATCGACAAGGACCTGGGCAACGGCCAGTCGAAAGAAGAGTGGAAGGGCGGCGCCGAGACCAACAAGATCCTGGGCCGCGGCCTGGACTTCGGCACGGCGGCGATTCCGGTGGACGGCCTGTGCGTGCGCATCGGCGCCATGCGCTGCCACTCGCAGGCGCTGACCATCAAGCTGAAGAAGGACGTGCCGCTGGACGAAGTGAACGACATCATCGCCAGCGACAACCAGTGGGTGAAGTTCGTGCCGAACACGCGCGAAGCGTCGGTGCGCGACCTGTCGCCGGCCGCCGTCACCGGCAGCCTGACCATCCCGGTGGGCCGCGTGCGCAAGATGAGCATGGGCGGCGAATACCTGTCCGCGTTCACCGTGGGCGACCAGCTGCTGTGGGGCGCGGCCGAACCGCTGCGCCGCATGCTGCGCATCGTGCTCGACAAATAAGAGCAAAGGCAAAATCAGGGGGCAGACCGAATGGGTCTGACCCCAGCCTTCAAAAGGCCGATTTCATAGGGAAATCGGCCTTTTTTTTAAGCATCAAACTTTGAATTCAGCACAGAGGTGACAGAAGGCGCGGCAAAGCTTGCATGCTCCTTTGCATGGTGATATGTTGGTATATCTCGGAAAGCAACTTTTCCGCTCAATCACACACGCCATCGACACTATGCATGTAAATCGCCCCCCCAAGACCGTTACGTTCGCGTTGAAAACACTCGCCAGTGCTGTCGCCTGTGCGGTGCTGCTGTCCCCGGCAGCCAACGCAGCCGGCTTGGGCAAGCTCACGGTGCTGTCGTCGCTGGGCCAGCCGCTGCGCGCGGAAATCGAGCTGACCGCCGTCAGCGCCGACGAAGCGTCCGGCCTGTCGGCCAAGCTGGCCCCGGCGGATGCCTTCCGCCTGGCCAATATCGATTTCAATCCGGCCCTGCTGTCGCTGCGCTTCGACGTGGACCAGCGCAATGGCCGCCAGTTCATCCGTGTCAGCTCCACGCAGCCGGTGAACGAGCCCTTCGTGGACATGCTGCTGGAGCTGAGCTGGACCGGCGGCCGCCTGGTGCGCGAATACACCTTCCTGCTCGATCCGGCCGAACTGCGCAGCACCCAGTCGGCGCAGGTCGCCGCGCCGGTGGACGTGCCGTCGCGCGCCGCCGCCCCTGCTGCAGCCCCGGCCGCATCCACGCCGTCGCCGGCCGCCCTGGCCGCGGCAGCGCGCGCGCAGGCCCAGGCCCAGCCGCAGGCGCCCGCCGCGCCCCGCGCCGCTCCTGCACCGGCCCCGCGCGCAGCCGCCGGCGACGACGCCAAGGAATACCACGTCAAACCGGGCGACACGCTGGGCCGCATCGCCTCGCGCCTGAAACCGGCCGACGTATCGCTGGACATGATGCTGGTGGCGCTGTACCGCGCCAACCCGGAAGCCTTCGTGGGCAACAATATGAACCGCCTGAAATCGGGTCAGATCCTGGCGGTGCCCGATTCGGACGCCATCAAGGGCGGCGCCGCCGAGGGTGAAGCGCACGGCGTGGTGATTGCCCATGCGGCCGACTTCAACGCCTACCGCAGCAAGCTGGCCGGGCAGGTGTCGTCCAGCACGCCGGCCAAGGCGCCGGAAAGCAGCCAGAGCGCGGCCGGCAAGATCACCGCCAAGGTCGAGGAACGCCCGACCGCCGTCACGGAATCGAAAGACCAGCTCAAGCTGTCCAAAGCGGCCGGCGCGGCGGCGGCGGGCAAGACTGCGGTGGCCGGCGAGGAAGACAAAATCGCCCGCGAAAAGCAGGTGGGCGAGGCCAATGCCCGCGTGAAGGAACTGGAAAAGAACGTCGCCGACCTGGAAAAGCTGATGGCGGTGAAGAACAAGACCATGGCCGAGAAGCAGCAGGCGGCCAGCGCGCCGGCTGCATCGGCTGCGGCCTCCGCAGCGGCTTCGGTCGCCTCGGCTCCGGCGCCCGCCCCCAAGCCGAAAGCCAAACCGCCGGTGGTGGCGCCCGTCGCCCAGCCCGGCGTGATGGACATCATCATGGACAACATCCAGGCCATCGGCATTGCGCTGGCGGCCTTGCTGGGCGGCGCCGGTTTCCTGCTGGCGCGCCGCCGCAAGCAGGAACAGACCGCCTCTATCCTGCCCAAACCGGAAATCAGCGTGCTGGGCGATCCCGGCGCGCAAGCCCAGCCGCTGATCGCCGAGACCGGC
Organism: Pseudoduganella aquatica; assembly: GCF_020865585.1. NCBI lineage: Bacteria > Pseudomonadati > Pseudomonadota > Betaproteobacteria > Burkholderiales > Oxalobacteraceae > Pseudoduganella > Pseudoduganella aquatica. The sequence continues at coordinate 5,430,179 of NZ_CP086370.1, read as the reverse complement.
GGCCAGAGCGTGGACACCAGCAACAGCGTCTTCAACTCCAATTTCGCCCCATCGGCCAGCCAGCTCGATACCAATGAGGTCGATCCGGTTGCAGAAGCGGACGTCTACATCGCCTACGGCCGCGACGCGCAAGCCGAAGAGATCCTGAAGGAAGCGCTGCGCACCCATCCGGAACGCCACGCGGTGCGCCTGAAGCTGATGGAAATCTTCGCCAACCGCAAGGACGTGCGCTCCTTCGAGATGCAGGCCAGCGAACTGTACGCGCTGACCAAGGGCGAGGGCGAGGACTGGGCGCAGGCAGCGCTGCTGGGCCAGGCGATTGATCCGCAAAATCCGCTGTACGCGAATGCCGGCTCGGCAGCTGGATTCGGCGCCGCTGCAGCCGCCGGCGCAGGCGCTGCGGCAGGGTATGCCGCAGCCGATAATGCCGCCATGGATGACTTCGCCAGCATGTTTGCCGAACCGCCCGCCGCCGAAGCCACGCAAGCGCCGTCGGCCGCCGATTTCAGCGGCCTGGATCTCGATCTGAGCCTGGACGCCGCGCCGGCCGCCTCCCCGGCTCCAGCCGACTTCGCCGCTGCGCCCCAAGCCGACAGCAATCTGATGGACTTCGACCTGGACCGCGACGCCACCGCGCTGCCGTCCTTCGACGAGCCGGCCGCCACCACGCCGCCGGCGCCCACCCCGGCCTCGGTGGCTGCGGCAGCCGACGCCGACCACTTCCTGGACTTCGACCTGGGCGGCCTGAGCTTCGAGCCGGTGGCCGCAGCCCCCGCGCCGGCGATTGAAATGCCGGCGCCTGCGGACGACGAGCCCGTCATCGTGGCCGAGGCCAGCGCACCGGCGGCCGATGCCGCCGTCGAGCCGTTCGACTTCGCCTTCGACCTGGATCCGCCGGCCAAGGCCGAACCCGCTCCTGCGCAGGAAGCCGCCCCGGCCTCCCTGTCGGCCAATGATTTCAGCATGGACTTCGGCCTGGACCTGCCAGCCTCGGCAGCCGAGCCCACCGCCGCGCCCGCCGCGCAGCCCGATCCGCTGGCCGAGCTGGACATGATGGACTTCAAGCTGCCGGACGAGCCGGCAGCGCCGGCACCGGCGCCGGCCAGCGCCGAACTGTCGATGGACGACTTCGACATCCCCGGCATGGCCGAGGCTGCCCCGGTCCCGGCCGCAGCCCCGGCCGCGCCCGAGTTCGACCTGTCCGGCATCGACCTGGACCTGCTGGGCAGCGCCGCCGCCAAGACGCCTGCGCTGGGCGACGAAGAAATGTCGGCCCTGCACATGGAAATGGACACCAAGCTGGACCTGGCGATCGCCTACCAGGAAATCGGCGACAAGGAGGGCGCGCGCGAGCTGCTCGACGAGGTGATCCGCGGCGGCAGCGACGACCAGGTGTCCCGCGCCAGCTCCATGCGCGCCTTGCTCGGCTAAGGCCGCCGGGCCAGCCGCCCCTGGCCTCGGCGGGTATAATGCGCCGAGGCACACTACAGACAGAGCAGCAATTGAAACGCATCGCATTAGGAGTCCAGTACGACGGCACAGCCTGGCAAGGCTACCAGACCCAACCCTGCGGCAACACCGTGCAGGACCAGCTGGAGAAGGCGATGCAGCGTTTCGCCACCGTGCCGCTGGCCACCACCTGCGCCGGCCGCACCGACGCCGGCGTGCACGCGCTGGGCCAGGTGGTCCATTTCGACACCGAACTGAACCGCGAAATGCACGCCTGGGTGCGTGGTATCAACGCCTTCCTGCCGGAGTCCATCGGCGTGCGCTGGGCCAAGGAGCTGCACGAGGTGGTGCCCTACGACCCCGCAGCGGCAGAAGGCAATCCGCCGCTGCACACCGCTCAGGACTTCCACGCCCGCTTCAGCGCCCGTTCCCGCACTTACCATTACCTCTTGCACAACCACCAGGTGCGCTCGCCGCTGCTGGCCGGCCGCGCCGGCTTCACGCACCGCCCGCTGGACGTGGAACGCATGCGCGCCGCCGTGCCCGCGCTGATCGGCGAGCACGACTTCACCACCTTCCGCGCCGCGCACTGCCAGGCCAAGACCCCGGTCAAGCAGATGCACGAGATCCGCATCGAACGCCATGGCGACCTGATCGTGTTTACCTTGCGCGCCAGCGCCTTCCTGCACCACATGGTGCGCAACCTGGTGGGCTCGCTGGTCTACATCGGCGCCGGGCGCGAGGAGCCGGAATGGCTGGGCCGGCTGCTGGCCATGAAGGACCGTTCCAAGGCCGCGCCCACCTTCATGCCGGACGGCCTCTACCTGGCCGACATCGAATACGACGACAAGTGGGGCCTGCCGCAAGAGAGCGCGCGCCCGCTGCCATGGTTTTAAAAGGATAAGCGCATGCACCGCACCCGCATCAAGATCTGCGGCCTGACCCGCGAAGAAGACCTGGCCGCCGTGGTGGCCGCCGGCGCGGACGCCGCCGGTTTCGTGTTCTACGACAAAAGCCCGCGCTACGTCACGCCGCAGCGCGCCGCCGAGCTGATGGCGGGCCTGCCGCCCTTCGTCACCGCCACCGGCCTGTTCGTCAACGCCACGCCGGAGCAGGTGGCCGAGACCGTGCGCATCGCCCCGGTGGGCCTGCTGCAATTCCACGGCGACGAGACCGCCGAACAGTGCGCGGCCGCCGCCGAACTGGCAAACCGCCCCTATTTGCGGGTATTTCGCGTCAAACCCGACACGTCGCCGGACGATTTGCTAGAATACGAAACACAATGCCGTGCATCCAGCAGGCTGTTTTCGGGCCTCTTGCTCGATACCTGGGTGGATGCCTACGGCGGCGCAGGAAAGGTTTTCGATTGGTCACTCGTTCCAAAAGATCTCGCGCATCGGGCCGTTTTGAGTGGTGGCTTGAGCGTACTCAACGCGACTGGCGCGGTGGCTCAGCTACGCCCCTACGCGGTTGACATCAGCAGTGGTGTCGAAGCGTCCAAGGGCATAAAAGACGCCCACAAGATCGCCGCCTTCGTGCGCGCGGTCCGTGCGGCCGATGCCACCATTGAGAGAGATCCGCACCATGAAAGACCAAGTAGCTAACGCGCTGTTCCACGCCTCCGACTACCATCTGCCGGACGCCAAGGGCCATTTCGGCCCCTACGGCGGCGCCTTCGCCGCCGAAACCCTGACCTTTGCGCTGGCCGAGCTGAACGCCGCCTACGAGCACTACAGCAAAGACCCCATCTTCCTGGACGAGTTCCGCTACGAGCTGAAGCACTTCGTCGGCCGTCCGTCGCCCATCTACCACGCCAAGCGCTGGTCCGGGCAGGCCGGCGGCGCGCAGATCTACTTCAAGCGCGAAGACCTGAACCACACCGGCGCGCACAAGATCAACAACGTGATCGGCCAGGCTTTGCTGGCGCGCCGCATGGGCAAGAAGCGCATCATCGCCGAGACCGGCGCCGGCCAGCACGGCGTGGCCACGGCCACCATCTGCGCCCGTTTCGGGCTGGAGTGCGTGGTCTACATGGGCAGCGAGGACGTCAAGCGCCAGGCGCAGAATGTGTACCGCATGAAGCTGCTGGGCGCCACCGTGGTGCCGGTGGAGTCAGGCTCCAAGACCCTGAAGGACGCGCTCAACGAAGCCATGCGCGACTGGGTCACCAATATTGAAAACACCTTCTACATCATCGGCACCGTAGCCGGCCCGCACCCGTATCCGATGCTGGTGCGCGATTTCCAGTCGGTGATCGGCGAGGAGTGCCTGGTGCAGATGCCGGAAATGACCGGCCGCCAGCCGGACTACGTGGTGGCCTGCATAGGCGGCGGCTCCAACGCCATGGGCATTTTCTATCCGTATATCGACCAGAAGCAGGTGCAGCTGGTGGGCGTGGAGGCGGCGGGCGAGGGCCTGGACAGCGGCAAGCACGCGGCCTCGCTGACCAAGGGCTATCCGGGGGTATTGCACGGCAACCGCACTTATCTGCTGCAGGATGACAACGGCCAGATCATCGAAACGCACTCGGTCTCGGCCGGCCTGGACTATCCGGGCGTGGGGCCGGAACATGCCTACCTGAAGGACAGCGGACGCGCGCAGTACGTGTCCATCACGGACGAGGAAGCGCTGCAGGCCTTCCACGATTGCTGCCACATCGAGGGCATCATTCCCGCGCTGGAATCGTCGCACGCGCTGGCCTACGCGGCCAAGCTGGCGGCCACGCTGCCGAAGGACAAGATCGTGCTGGCCAACCTGTCGGGCCGTGGTGACAAGGACATGCATACAGTAGCGGAGCGCATGGGCTTGAAATTCGGGTAATCCCGGTTTCGTCCCATCCACGCCCACTACTGATAAGGAAATGAATATGTCCCGTATTGCACCAACTTTCGCCGCCCTGAAAGAACAGAAAAAAACCGCCCTGGTCACCTTTATCACCGCAGGCGACCCCGGCCCCGATGAAACCGTTCCGCTGATGCACGCCATGGTGGCGGGCGGCGCCGACATCCTGGAACTCGGCGTGCCGTTTTCCGACCCCATGGCCGAAGGCCCTGTCATCCAGCGCGCCTGCGAGCGCGCGCTGGTGTTCGGCGTCGGCATCCGCGACTGCTTCGAGTATGTGCGCGAGTTCCGCAAAACCAACCAGACCACGCCGGTGGTGCTGATGGGCTACGCCAATCCCATCGAGCGCATCGGCCAGCAAGCCTTTATCGCCAACTCGCTGGAGGCGGGCGCGGACGGCGCCATCGTGGTGGACTATCCGCCCGAAGAGTGCGAGGAATTCGCCGCGCAGATGCGCGCGGCGGGCCTGGACCTGATCTTCCTGCTGGCGCCCACCTCGACCGAGGAGCGCATTGCCCAGGTGGCCAAGGTGGGCGGCGGCTTCAGCTACTACGTGTCGCTGAAAGGCGTGACCGGCGCCGGCAATATCGACACCGTGGAAGTGGCCGAACGCCTGAAGGCTATCCGCAAGCACGTGCAGCTGCCGATCGGCGTGGGCTTCGGCATCCGCGACGGCGCCACCGCCCGGGCCGTGGCCGAAGTGGCGGACGCGGTGGTGATCGGCAGCCGCATTATCCAGGAGATCGAGAACGCGCCAAAAGGCGCTGCGCCGGCCGCCGTGCAGGCCTTTGTTTCGGGCATCCGCAGCGCGCTGGACGCCTGAAAATCTCACGATCGTGCGGAAAGTTGTCCTGGTGTAAAGTTCGACAGTGGCGGCTAAAACAGCTACACTGCCGCCACTGAATTGTGCATTAGGAGAAATTTATGAGCTGGTTGGAAAAATTGCTGCCACCGCGCATCCAGCGTTCCGAAGCTGCCGCACGCAAGACCATGCCTGAAGGCCTGTGGGTCAAATGCCCATCGTGCGAGGCAGTGCTGTACCGTACCGATCTGGAATCGAACCTGCACGTTTGCCCCAAGTGCGACCACCACATGCGCATCCGCGCGCGCGAGCGCCTGGACGGCCTGCTGGACGCCGGCGGCCGTTATGAAATCGGCCAGGAAGCCCTGCCGGTCGACACGCTGAAGTTCAAGGATAGCAAGAAATACCCGGACCGCCTGAAGCAGGCCATGGAAGCCACCGGCGAGACCGATGCGCTGATCGTCATGGGCGGTGCCATCATGAGCCTGCCGGTTGTGGTGGCGTGTTTCGAGTTCGAATTCATGGGCGGCTCCATGGGCTCCGTGGTGGGCGAGCGCTTTGCGCGCGGCGCCCAGGTGGCGCTGGAGCAGAAAGTGCCGTTCATTTGCATCACCGCCACCGGCGGCGCGCGCATGCAGGAAGGCCTGCTGTCGCTGATGCAGATGGCCAAGACCACTTCCATGCTGACCAAGCTGTCCGAGAAGAAGCTGCCGTTCATCTCGGTGCTGACCGATCCGACCATGGGCGGCGTGTCCGCCTCCTTCGCCTTCATGGGCGACGTGGTGATCGCTGAACCGAAGGCGCTGATCGGCTTCGCCGGCCCGCGCGTGATCGAGAACACGGTGCGCGAAAAGCTGCCGGAAGGCTTCCAGCGCGCCGAGTTCCTGGTGCAAAAAGGCGCCGTCGACATGATCGTCGACCGCCGCAAGATGCGCGAAGAAATCGCCCGCCTGCTGGCGCTGTTGCAAAGCCAGGCCGTCGAAGTGCTGGCCTAAGAAACACCCGGGGCAGGGTCCAGCGGACCCGGCCCCACCTCCCGCCTGGAATACCTCCCCGATGTCTACTCTCCCGACTACTTTGCCCGCCTGGCTGGCGCTGATCGAATCGCGCCACGCTGTCACTGAAATCAATATGGGCCTGGACCGCGTGCGCGCGGTCAAGGAGCGCATGGCGCTGGCCTTCAGCTGTCCGGTCATCATGGTGGCCGGCACCAACGGCAAGGGGTCGACCTGCGCCATGCTGGAGTCCATCCTGCTGCGCGCGGGCTACAAGGTGGGCTTGTACATCAAGCCGCACTTCCTGGATTTCAACGAGCGTGCCCGGGTCAACGGCGATCTGGCCAGCGACGAGGCCCTGGTGGCCAGCTTCAATGTGGTGGAGGCCGCGCGCGGCGACACCATGCTGACGTATTTCGAGTTCACCACGCTGGCCATCATGCATCTGATGGCCAACTCGGGGCTGGACGTGGCGATACTGGAAGTGGGCCTGGGCGGCCGCCTTGACGCGGTGAACGTGATCGATGCGGACGTGTCCATCGTCACCAGCGTGGATATCGACCATACCGACTACCTGGGCGATAACCGCGAGCAGATCGGCTATGAGAAGGCCGGCATTTTCCGCTCCGGCAAGCCAGCGATCTGCAGCGACCCGGTGCCGCCGAAGTCGCTGATCGATTACGCCGAGGGCATAGGCGCGGACCTGTGGCTGATGGGCCGCGATTTCAATTACTCGGGCGACAAGCAGCAGTGGAACTACGGCGGCCGCAGCCAGCGCCGCAACTCGCTGGCTTACCCCAGCCTGCGCGGCGCCAACCAGCTGCTGAACGCGTCGGCCGTCCTGGCCGCGCTGGAGGCGCTCAAGCTCGAGCTGCCGGTGGGCGCGCAGGAAGTGCGCACCGGCCTGGTGACGGTGGAGCTGCCGGGCCGCTTCCAGGTGCTGCCGGGCCGCCCGACCGTCATCCTGGACGTGGCGCACAATCCGCACGCCGCTTCCGCGCTGAACCAGAACCTGGGCAATATGGGCTACCACCCGTACACCTTCGCCGTGTTCGGTTCGATGCACGACAAGGATATCGACGGCGTGATCAAGGCCATGTCCGAGCATGTGGACCACTGGTGCCTGGCCACGCTGCCGTCGCCGCGTTCGGCTTCGGGCTCGGAACTGGCCGCCAAGGTGCAGCTGATCCAGGAAGACCGGCCCGAGCGCACCGTGAACATATTCGACGATCCGGCACAAGCTTTTGCAAATGCGATGAGCCGTGCCAGCGAGAATGATAGAATTGTGGTCTTCGGATCGTTCCTGACCGTTGCCGGCGTCATGGCAGCGCGAAAATCCGCACTTCACTGACATCACCGACTGAAAACCACGCATGGGCTTGTTCTCGAAACTCAGCAAAAACAAGCAGGAAGCCGCTAGCCAGGATAGCGGCTATTACACCAGCGCAGCCGACAGCTCCGCGCTGGAACTGGCCAAATCCAAGCGTGCCAGCGCAGCCGACCGCGACGGCGGCGCGCGCCGCACCCGCGCGCGCGACGCCGCTCCGGATCCGGTCTTGCCTGAAAAGAAACGCGCGCGCCGCCGCCTGGTAGGCGCGATCGCGCTGGCGCTGGCCGTCGCGGTGGGCCTGCCCATGCTGCTGGACTCCGAGCCCAAGCCGCTGGCGTCCGATATCGCCATCCAGATTCCATCCAAGGACAAGCCGGCCGACGCCGCGCCAGCCGCCGCCGTTCCCGCGTCGCGCGTGGACGCGGCCGATGCGCTCGACAAGAGCGAGGAAATTGTCAAGGATGCACCGGCCGCCCACGCGCCCGCCGCCAAGCCGGCTGCCGTGGCGACGCCCGCCGCGCCGATTGCTGCGCCGGTGCTTGCTCCCGCCATCGCCCCCGTCCTGGCCGCTGCGCCGCAAGCCGCCGAAGCGAAACCGCATGCCGACGCGGCCAAGCCGGCCAAGGACAGCGTCAAGGAAAGCCTGAAGGAAAGCAGCCGCGCCGCCGAGGCCAAGCTGGAGGCCGACGCGAAGGCCAAGGCGGAAGCCAAAGCCAAGGCCAAGGCCGAGGAAATCCGGCACGCCAAGGCGGAGGCCGACGCCAAGGCGGAAGCGGACGCCAGGGCGGAAGCCAAGGCCAAGCTGGACGCCAAGCGCGCCGCCGAGGCCAAGCTGGCCGAGAGCAAGCACGCCAAGCCGGAGACCGAAGCCAAGCCGAAGTCCGAGGACGCCGCGCGCGCCATGGCCATCCTGGAAGACAAGCCCTCGGACACCAAGTACCTGGTGCAGGTGGCCGCCGTGGCCACGCAGGAAAAAGTGGACGAGTTGCAGAGCAAGCTCAAGGAAGCGGGCATCAAATCCTTTACGCAGAAGGTGACCACGGCCAGCGGCGCCCTGACCCGCATCCGCGTGGGGCCGTTCCCGAACAAGGAAGAAGCCGAAAAAGTGCGCGCCAAGCTGAGCAAGATCGGCCTGAGCAGCAGCCTGGCCACTTCCTGACCGACATGACCGCAGGGCTGCGCTGACGTGACGCTATTCGATTACCTGGTGATATTCGTGCTGATCGCCTCCGTTGTCATCAGCACCATGCGCGGCCTGGTCAAGGAAATGATTTCATTGGCCAGCTGGATCGTGGCTTTCGTGGTGGCCAACGCCTACGGCGCGCAGCTGGCGCAGATGCTGCCGGCGATGGTGCCGGGCGAGGTGGTGCGCCTGATCCTGGCCTTTATCGTACTGTTCATCGGCGTGCGCATCTTGATGGGACTGCTGGGCATGGCGGTCGATGCGCTGATCAAGGCGGGCGGCCTGAGCCTGGCGGACCGGGGCCTGGGCGGCCTGTTCGGCCTGGGGCGGGGCCTTGTAATCGTGCTGGCCGCAGTCATATTGTGCGGGATGACCACGATACCGCAGCAGGATTTCTGGAAGAACGCGCTATTGAGTCCGCTCGCGGAGACCGGTGCGCGCACCGTGAAACCATTCCTGCCCGCTGCCTTTGCGCAGCATGTGCAATTTTAGAATTCTTTAAATCCGTAGTACCAGTCCAGGAGCACTACCATGTGTGGCATCGTCGGCGTCGTATCCCATCAACCCGTCAATCAAATGCTGTATGACGCCTTGCTGCTGCTGCAGCATCGCGGCCAGGACGCAGCGGGCATCGCGACCAATCACAGCAGCATGTTTTCCATGCACAAGGCCAACGGCCTGGTGCGCGACGTCTTCCGCACGCGCAATATGCGTTCGCTGCAAGGCACCACCGGCATCGGCCACTGCCGCTATCCTACCGCCGGCTCGTCCAGCGAAGAGGAAGCGCAGCCGTTCTACGTCAACGCGCCGTTCGGCATCACGCTGGCGCACAACGGTAACCTCACCAACTGGGAACAGTTGAAAGAGGAAATGTTCAAGAACGACCGCCGCCACATCAACACGGACTCCGACTCGGAAGTGCTGCTGAACGTGCTGGCGCATGAAATCCAGACCGCCACCACCGGCCTGAACCTGGACCCGGACGCAATTTTCAAGGCCGTCACCGTGCTGCACCGCCGCGTCAAGGGCGGCTACGCCGCCGTGGCGCAAATCGCCGGCGTGGGCCTGCTGGCCTTCCGCGACCCGAACGGCATCCGTCCGCTGTGCCTGGGCATCAACGAAACGCCGGAAGGCACCGAGTACCTGATCGCCTCCGAATCGGTGGCGCTGGAAGGCATGGGCTTCCGCTTCGTGCGCGACGTGGAACCGGGCGAAGCCATCTTCATCGACGCCGACAAGAAGCTGCACGCGCGCCAGTGCGCCGACAACCCGCAGCTCAATCCCTGCGTGTTCGAATTCGTCTACCTGGCCCGTCCGGATTCCGTCATCGACGGCGCCTCGGTGTACGCCACCCGTTTGAAAATGGGCGAGTACCTGGCCGACAAGATCAAGCGCGAAATCCCGGACGGCGAAATCGACGTGGTCATGCCGATTCCCGACTCGTCGCGTCCGGCCGCCATCCAGCTGGCGCTGCGCCTGGGCGTGGAATACCGCGAAGGCTTTATCAAGAACCGCTACATCGGCCGCACCTTCATCATGCCGGGCCAGGCCGCGCGCAAGAAGTCCGTGCGCCAGAAGCTGAACGCGATTCCGCACGAATTCAAGGGCAAGAACGTGCTGCTGGTGGACGACTCCATCGTGCGCGGCACCACCTCGCGCGAGATCGTGCAGATGGCGCGCGACTCCGGCGCCAAGAAGGTGATCTTCGCTTCCGCCGCGCCGCCGGTGATCTACCCTAACGTGTACGGTATCGACATGCCGACGCGCGACGAGCTGATCGCCTATGGCCGCACGACGGAAGAAGTGTGCAAGGAAATCACGGCCGACTACCTGGTGTACCAGGACATCGACGCGCTGAAGCAGTCCATCACCGACGTCAATCCCAAGCTGACCAAGTTCGAGGCGTCGTGCTTCGACGGCATCTACGTGACCGGCGACGTGTCGCCCGACTACCTGGACAAGCTGGAATACAACCGCCACCATCCGAAAAAGCCGGCGGCCGCGGAGGATGCGGGCCGGACGCAGCTGAATTTGAACGCGGCCACCACCGAAGGGTGATGTCCCAGCCCGGCCGCCAAGCGCGCCGGGCTTTTTTTTGACTTGAGATCATGACAGAAAAGAAAAATTACGGTTTCACCACCACCATCCTGCACAACGACCGCCAGAAGGGCATCGAGCACGGTTCGCTGCACAAGCCGGTGCACACCTCGGTGGCCTTCGGCTACGGCGACGCGCGCCAGCTGGCCTCGGTATTCCAGGGCAAGGAGCCGGGCTTCCGCTACGGCCGCCAGGGCAATCCCACCGTGTCCGCGCTGGAAGACAAAGTGAACAAGATGGAGCAGGGCGTGGCCACCTTGTGCTTCGCCACCGGCATGGGCGCCATCGGCGCCGTGTTCCAGGCGCTGCTGCGCGCAGGCGACCATGTGGTCTCGTCGTCCTTCCTGTTCGGTAACACCAACTCGCTGTGGCAGACGGTGGCGGGGCAGGGCGTGGCGGTTGATTTCGTGGATGCGACCGACGTGGACTATGTGGCTGCGGCCATTCAGCCGAACACCCGCATCGTCTTCGTCGAGACCATCGCCAATCCGCGCACGCAGGTGGCGGACCTGAAGCGCATCGGCGAGCTGTGCAAGGAGCGCGGCATCCTCTACATCGTGGACAACACCATGACCACGCCCTACCTGTTCCAGCCGAAGACGGTGGGCGCGGGCCTGGTGATCAATGCGCTGACCAAGTCGATCGGCGGCCACGGCAACGCGCTGGGCGGCAGCCTGACCGACACCGGCGCCTACGACTGGACGCAGTTCCCGAATATTTTCGAGAACTACAAGAAGGCGGCGCCGGCGCAGTGGGGCATCACGCAGATCCGCGCCAAGGGCTTGCGCGACTTCGGCGCCTCGCTGGGACCGGAAGCGGCGCACCACATCGCCGTGGGCGCGGAGACGCTGGCGCTGCGCATGGAGCGCACCTGCGCCAACGCCAAGGCGCTGGCCGAGTTGCTGGAAGCGGACGAGCGCGTGGCGGCGGTGTACTACCCGGGTCTTCAGTCGCACCCGCAGTACGCCATTGCCTCGGCACTGTTCCGCGCGCACGGTTCGCTGCTGAGCTTTGAGCTGAAGGACGGCATCGACTGCTTCGATTTCCTGAACCGACTGAGGCTGGCGATTCCGGCCTCCAACCTGGGCGATACGCGCACGCTGATCATTCCGGTGGCGCACACCATTTTCTACGAGATGGGTGCGGAACGCCGCGCGTCGATGGGCATCGCGGAGTCGCTGATACGCGTGTCCGTCGGCATCGAGGATACGGCCGATTTGCTGGAAGATTTCAGCTGCGCGCTGGAGGCCTGCTAAGGCGGCGGGTTACGGTGCTGCGCACCTAGCCCGCCCTACGTTGCGGGGCTGGACTGGTAGGACGGGTTAGGCGGAACGCCGTAACCCGCCATGCTTACCAGGGCTGCGCGCCTTCCATCTGATAAGGATGGCGCCAGCCGGGCAGGGCCGCGATGCGGTCCAGCCAGGCCTGTACGCGCGGCGGGTAGTTCACATTGGCCTGTTCGGGCCAGTACAAATAACCGCAGATGGAAAAGTCCGCCATGCTGACGCTGTCATCGAGCAGGAAGGCGCGGCCGTCGGCCAGTTCATTGTCCAGGCGCTCGATGTCCGCGTTGAAACGGTTGCGGAACCAGGGCAGCACGGTGCCTGCGTAAGCCTCGGGATCGAACTTCTGGCCGTAGCGCAGGTGCGCCATGGAGAAACCGATGCGGTTCGCTTCCCAGAACAGCCACTCGCGCACGCGCTCCAGGCGCTGCTGCGTTTCACCGCCGTAGGCTTTCAGATGTTCCGCCAGGTGCAGCAGGATGGCGTTGGACTGCACATAGGCGCGGTCCCCATGCACCAGCAGCGGCACCTCGCCATATTTGGCCAGGCTGCGGAAAGGCTCGGGGCGCGCGGCGCGCTCCAGGCGCAGATCGATTTCCTCGTACTCATGCGGCACGCCGGCCACTTCCATGGCCAGCTTGACCTTGTAGCTGTGGCCGGACTCGCAATTGCCGTAAAGCTTGAAGCTCGCCATGCTGCCGTCCGCCGGTTAATGCCAGCTGCGGAGCAGGCCGACCGCCAGGCCTTCCAGTGCGAACTCCTCCGCTTCCGGATCAACGGTGATCACTTTGAAATCCGGGTTTTCAGGGAACAGTTCGACGGTCGAACCGGTCTTCTTGTAGCGCTTGACCGTGACTTCGTTGCCGATGCGGGCCACCACGATCTGGCCGTTCTTGGCGCTGTCCACCTTTTTGACGGCCAGCAGGTCGCCGTCCATGATGCCGATGTCGCGCATCGACTCGCCGCGCACTTTCAGCAGGTAGTCGGGCTTGGCTGAGAACAGGGAAGGGTCTACGCTGTAGCTGGTTTCCAGGTTTTCCTGGGCCAGGATGGGCGAGCCGGCGGCCACGCGGCCGATCAGCGGCAGCGACATCATATTGGATGCGGCGGCAGCGGCGGCGTGCGCCAGTTTGGTGGCGGCCGATTCGGCGTGCGCACCCAGCAGGCGAATGCCGCGCGAGGTGCCGGCGGCGATCTCGATGGCGCCCTTGCGCGCCAGGGCCTGCAGGTGTTCCTCGGCGGCGTTGGCCGATTTGAAGCCCAGCTCGTTGGCGATTTCGGCGCGGGTGGGAGGGAAGCCGGTATTGTCGATGGCATCCTTGATCAGATTGAGAATTTGTTCCTGGCGTGCGGTGAGCTTGATCATGGTGCGTTAGCTCTGAGAGCTGTGGATATAGACAGACTGTATTTTTGTACAGTGCGCGAGCTAATGCAAGGGATTTTGTTGATATGTGCGAAATATTTTCATGCAATCGGCCCGATGACCTCCTCCAGCGAGCCTGCCTGCAGTATTTTGTCTTCCCAAGTATTCAATTCTTCCGGTTTGGCGTGGGAGATGCGCAGTTCGGCACTGGCGGAAAGTGGCCCGAAACGCAGCTGCAGCAGCTTGCGCACCACGGCGCGCCGGCCTTCCTCGCGGCCTTCCTCCCGACCCTCCTGCAAACCCACCTCCCGACCCTCCTGCAAACCCACCTCCCGGCCTTCCTGCAAACCCACTTCTCTGCCTTCCTCCAAGCCTTCTTTGCGGGCCCGGTCTTTGGCCATGCGTATCATAAGGTTCTCGAACGGCATTTCCTTGCTCCTGTTGAGTTCGTCAATCCGCACGGCCAGCTGGTCTTGCAAGTCGCCGGGGATCTTCATCATCCAGTCTAGTACATTGAAAAGATCGAGTATGCGTTGCGGGTCCCAATGCCGCGCATACATTAATGAGGTCAGCATTGCCTTGGATTCGAAGCGTTTCCTGGGCTCGTGGCGGGTGCGCAGCGTCATCAGGTGGGCGGCGGTCAGCAGGGCGAAAGCGTTGTTGCTGGCCAGTAGCCGGTCCAGATGCGGCCAGAAGTCCAGCAATTTGACTGTGGGGAAATATATGGCGGCTTCGCAGCCGAACAGTTCGCATTGGAAGCAGTCCGGCCGCCAAGAGGGGGACGGGTCGGCCAGTACCACCAGCGTCGCGATCGGGCAGCGGAAACGGTCGTAGAGGCGGTAGTAGTAGGTAAAGATGCGTTCGGCGAAGTCTTTTTCCCTGGCGCGCTGGATCGCCAGGTGCAGGTAGAGCAGCCTGGCATCGCCGTCCTTGCCGGTGACGCGCACCAGTTTGTCTATCCTGCGCTTGCCGAGCCTGGCGTCGCGCACCACCTGGGCCAGCTCCTGGTCAAGGAAGCTGTAATCCCGGCGCCAGTCGATGGCGTCATGGACGCGCGGGAAGAAGAACGCCATGAATTCGCGGAAATACGCCATCACGGCGTTTTTCCAGGGCGTGTCGTAGTCGTCGGTGGCTGGGCTCATGGGGTCAGCATGCCTGTCGCCGGGGCTGCCGGCCTTGCGCAAGCGCAAGCTGGGCGGCTGCTTGATTTTTCAGCGGAAAGGCGCTATAGTCGCGGGCTTACCTCTTCCCACACCCGTCTTGACGCCGGGGTGGGCTATATTCACAGTCCTTAAGGGAGTTTTCATGCGTCACTATGAAATCGTATTTATCGTCCATCCGGACCAAAGCGAGCAAGTGCCCGCGATGATCGAACGTTACAAAGCCAGCGTGACCTCGCGCGGCGGTAATGTACATCGCGTGGAAGATTGGGGCCGCCGTCAAATGGCTTACTCGATCCAGAAACTGGCTAAAGCACACTACATCTGCATGAACATCGAGTGCGACAACGAGACCCTGGTCGAGCTGGAAACCGCATTCAAATTCAATGATGCTGTTCTGCGTCACCTGACCGTGAAAATGAAGAAAGCGGAAACCGCTCCTTCGCCGATGATGAAATCGGTACAACGTGAAGACGCGGCCAAGAGCCATCGCGCCGAAGCCCAAGCAGCTGCAGCGGCCTAAGGGTCAAGTTTTTCATTGACCAGGAACTGAACTGAACCAGCTACAGGTAAACGCCCTCATCACCGAACGGGACACCATCAGGTACACCCCCGCCGGCATGCCGATCGTGACTGCAGTCTTGCAGCACAGCTCGCAGCAGATGGAGGCAGGCATCGCCCGTTTGACCGAATTCGAGATCCCCGCCCTGGCGGCAGGCGATCTGGCAAAACGGTTCAACGACGCGCCCCTGGGCGGCATTTATCAGTTCACAGGATTCCTGGCCAAGAAAAACCGCAATAGCAGAAGCCTGGTGTTTCACATCATTGATTTTAGTTTATTAGATACAGGAGCCTAAAATGGCATTCGGTAAAAAGTTCGACAAAAACAAGCTCAAGCTGAAAGAAAAGCGCAAGCAACAGAATCCTCTGTTCAAACGTAAGAAGTTCTGCCGCTTCACCGCCGCAAACGTAGAGCAAGTGGACTACAAAGACGTAGACACGCTGAAAGATTTCGTCCAGGAAAACGGCAAGATCATGCCAGCACGCCTGACCGGCACCAAGGCGCACTACCAGCGCCAAGTTGACACCGCAATCAAGCGCGCTCGTTATCTGGCCCTGCTGCCGTACACCGATCTGCACCACGCTTAATTAGCGCCGTCAGATTAGAAACTGGAGAGAACTATGCAAATCATTCTGTTGGAAAAAGTTGTTAACGTCGGCAACCTGGGCGACGTGGTTAAGGTCAAGGACGGCTACGCACGTAACTTCCTGATCCCGCAAAAGCTGGCCCGCCGCGCCACCACCGCCGCTGTTGCTGAATTCGAAGCAAAGCGCGCTGAACTGGAAAAAGCTGCCGCCATCAAGCTGGCCGCTGCCCAAGCCCAAGGCGAGAAACTGAACGGCATGACCGTGACCGTTTCGCAAAAAGCTGGTGTTGACGGCCGTCTGTTCGGTTCCGTGACCAACTTCGACATCGCTGAAGCCCTGACCAAAGCTGGTTTCGCTGTTGAAAAGGCTGCCGTGCGCATGCCTAACGGCCCGCTGAAAGTCACCGGCGAACACGCCGTGTCGGTATCGCTGCACACCGACGTCGTGGTTGACGTGACCGTTGCTGTGGTTGGCGAAGCTGCCTAAGTTTTTGTTGTAGAGAAATCTACGGCGAGACTGTTGTACATGTAAAAAAGCCGGGCTTGCCCGGCTTTTTTATTTTTTGCCCTTGCACCGAAGCAGGTATAATTCGCGCCATGAACACCCCCTCCGATCCACAGGTAGATTCGCTACGCATTCCGCCGCATTCCATCGAAGCAGAACAGTCCGTCATCGGCGGCCTGCTGCGCGACAATGCCGCGTTCGACCGTATCGCGGATTTCATGAATCCCGACGATTTCTACCGCTATGATCACCGCATCATCTTCGAACAGATCGTCCGCCTGATCAACGGCTCCAAGCCGGCCGACGTGCTGACCGTGTTCGAAGCGCTGTCCATGCTGGGCAAGGCGGACGAGGTGGGCGGCATGGCCTATCTGAACGCGATGGCGCAGAACACGCCCTCGGCCGCCAATATCCGGCGCTACGCCGAGATCGTGCGCGACCGCGGCATCCTGCGCCAGCTCATCACCGTGGCCGACGAGATTTCCGGCCAGGCCTTCAGCCCGCAGGGCAAAGAGGTCAAGCAGATGCTGGACGAGGCCGAGTCCAAGATTTTCGCCATCGCCGAGCAGGGCGCCCGCGGCGCCCAGGGCTGGCTGCCGGTGCAGCCGCTGCTGACCCAGGTGGTCGAGCGCATCGACGAGCTGTACAGCCGCGACAATTCCAGCGAAATCACCGGCGTGCCGACCGGCTTCATCGACCTGGACCGCATGACCTCCGGCCTGCAGCCGGGCGACCTGGTCATCGTGGCCGGCCGTCCGTCCATGGGCAAGACCGCGTTCTCGGTCAACATCGGCGAGAACGTGGCGGTCGACGCCGGCCTGCCGGTGGCCATCTTCTCCATGGAGATGGGCGGCACCCAGCTGGCCATGCGTATGCTGGGTTCGGTGGGCATGCTGGACCAGCACCGCCTGCGGACCGGTAAGCTGAATGATGAAGACTGGCCGCGCCTGACCAACGCCATCCAGAAAATGAACGACGCCCAGGTGTTCATCGACGAAACGCCGGCGCTGAATCCGATCGAGATGCGCGCCCGCGCGCGCCGCCTGTCGCGCCAGTGCGGCAAGCTGGGCCTGATCATCGTCGACTACCTGCAGCTGATGCAGGGCAGCAAGCCGGGCGACAACCGCGCCTCCGAGATTTCCGAGATCTCGCGCTCGCTCAAGGGCCTGGCGAAAGAGCTGCACTGTCCCGTCATCGCGCTGTCGCAGCTGAACCGTTCGCTGGAACAGCGGCCCAACAAGCGTCCCGTGATGTCCGACTTGCGCGAATCGGGCGCTATCGAGCAGGATGCCGACGTCATCATCTTCCTGTACCGGGACGAGGTGTACAACCCCGACTCACCCGAAAAAGGCACGGCCGAGATCATTATCGGCAAACAGCGTAACGGCCCGATCGGCGCAATACGTTTGACCTGGATGGGCATGTACACCAAGTTCGGCAACTACAGCGGCTCGCTGACGACCTACCAGGGCGACTAAGTTTTCGAATTTCGCACTACCCCCGCAGTACCCGCAATTTTCTGAGGCCGCCGCGTGGCGGCTGCCTGCAGTAACGATGATTCATGATTGGAGAATAATATGTTTGGACGCTTGATGCCCACCGAGGGCAAGTTTTTTGACCTGTTCAACCAGCACGCCGAGCTGTGCGTCAAAGGCGCCAAAGAAATGCTGGCCCTGATGACCAACTTCGACGACCTGGAAAACCGCGTGCACGCCATCGAAGGCATCGAGAAACAGGCCGACAAGATCACCTACGCCACGGTCGACCTGCTGCACAAGACCTTCATCACCCCGATCGACCGCGACGACATCCACAAGCTGATCACCAAGATGGACGACATCCTGGACCTGATGGAAGACGCCGGCCAGACCGTGTCGCTGTACGACCTGCACTCGGTCACGCCGGAAGCCAAGCGCCTGGCCGAACTGGTGCTGGCCTGCACCGAGAAGGTCAAGGACGCCGTGGCCCTGCTGCACAATATGGACAATTCGCGCCAGATCGTCGCCATCTGCGAAGAGATCGACCGCCTGGAATCGGACGCCGACCACGTGATGCGCGCCGCCATGTCCAAGCTGTTCCGCGACGAACCGGACGTGCGCAACCTGATCAAGATGAAGGCCATCTACGAAATCCTGGAAACGGTGACCGACCGTTGCGAAGACGTGGCCAACATCATCGAAGGCATCATCGTCGAAAACGCGTAATTGCCACCCTTCGCCACTACGAAAAAAGAATAATCCATGAATAGCGTACAAATGAGCATCTATGTGCTGGGAGTGCTGGTCTTCCTGGCGCTGGTGTTTGACTTCATGAACGGCTTCCACGACGCCGCCAACGCGATCGCCACCGTGGTCTCGACCGGCGTGCTCAAGCCGCAGACCGCCGTCGCCATGGCCGCCTGCTTCAACTTCGTCGCCATCTTCGTGTTCCACCAGCTGACCGTGGCCGCCACAGTGGGCAAGGGCACCATCGACCCCGGCGTGGTGGACCAGTACGTCATCTTCGGCGCGCTGATGGGCGCCATCGTCTGGAACCTGGTCACCTGGTACTACGGCATTCCGTCCTCGTCCTCGCACGCGCTGATCGGCGGCCTGGTGGGCGCGGCGGTGGCCAAGTCGGGCACCGGCGCGCTGATTTCCGCCGGCCTGATCAAGACCGTGGTGTTCATTGTGCTGTCGCCGCTGCTGGGCTTCCTGTTCGGTTCGCTGATGATGCTGCTGGTGTCCTGGATCTTCGTGCGCACCACGCCGCGCAAGGTCGACACCTGGTTCCGCCGCCTGCAGCTGGCCTCGGCCGCCGCCTACTCGCTGGGCCACGGCGGCAACGACGCGCAAAAAACCATCGGCATCATCTGGATGCTGCTGATCGCGGCCGGCTACTCCGCCGCCGGCGACACCTCGCCGCCGCTGTGGGTGATCGTCTCCTGCTACACGGCGATCAGTTTCGGCACGCTGTTCGGCGGCTGGCGCATCGTCAAGACCATGGGCCAGAAGATCACCAAGCTCAAACCGGTGGGCGGCTTCTGCGCCGAAACCGGCGGCGCCATCACCCTGTTCACCGCCACCGCCCTGGGCGTGCCGGTGTCCACCACCCACACCATCACCGGCGCCATCGTCGGCGTGGGCTCGGCCCAGAAGATGTCGGCCGTGCGCTGGGGCGTGGCGGGCAACATCGTGTGGGCCTGGATCTTCACCATCCCGGCCTCGGCCTTCGTGGCGGCGATCGCCTGGTGGGTCGGCAAGCACATCATGTAATTCATGCAATAAAAATGCAGTGCAAAGGGAGCTTCGGCTCCCTTTGTTACAATATGGGCATGTCTTCCATCCTCGCTTTCCTGCGCCGCCTGCGGCCCGACAATTTCACGCTGGCCCTGCTGTTCACCGTGGCCGTCGCCAGTCTCCTTCCCTGCACCGGCCGCGTGGCCGAAGCGTTCAGCGCCGTCACGGCGTTCGCCATCGGCGCGCTGTTTTTCCTGCATGGCGCCAAGCTGCCGCGCGAAGCCATCGTGGCCGGACTCACGCACTGGCGCCTGCACTTGCTGGTGCTGTGCTGCACCTTCGTGCTGTTCCCGCTGCTGGGCCTGCTGCTCAAGCCCCTGGCGCTGACGGTGCTGACGCCGGAGCTCTACCTCGGCGTGCTGTTCCTGTGCATGTTGCCATCCACCGTCCAATCGTCCATCGCCTTTACCGCCGTCGCGCGCGGCAATGTGGCTGCCGCCGTATGCAGCGCTTCCGCCTCCAATTTCCTGGGCATCTTCGCCACGCCGCTGCTGGTCAGCGCGCTGGTGGTGCACGGCCCTTCGGCCAAGCCGCCGCTGGACGCGGTCATGTCCATCGTGCTGCAGCTGCTGCTGCCTTTCGTGGCGGGGCAGCTGATGCGGCGCTGGATAGGCGCATGGGTGGACCGTCACAAACCGCTGCTGCGCTTTGTTGACCAGGGCTCCATCCTGCTGGTGGTGTACACCGCCTTCAGCCAGGCGGTGAGCGAAGGGCTGTGGCACAAGGTGGGCGTGCCGTCGCTGCTGGCGCTCGCGCTGCTGTGCTGCCTGCTGCTGGCCGTGGTGCTGATGCTGACCGGCTGGATCAGCCGCAGGCTTGGTTTCAGCAAGGAGGACGAGGTCACCGTGGTCTTCTGCGGCTCCAAGAAGAGTCTGGCCAGCGGCGTGCCCATGGCCAAGGTGCTGTTCGCCACGTCCTCGCTGGGCATGGTCATCCTGCCGCTGATGCTGTTCCACCAGATCCAGCTGATGGTGTGCGCGGTGCTGGCGCAGCGCTTTGCCGCCAGAGCTGAGGGAGCCCGTCAGGCCGGAGCGCAGGCGGCGCCGCAGGGCAGGGCGCAGGGCGGGTTGCAGTGATGCGCGCAGCCTGGCGCGTGGAAGCGGCCGATCCCGGTTCGCCCGACGCGGCGCAGCTGATGGCCGAGCTGTCGGCCGTGCTGGCGGCGCTCACCGGCGACAGCGGCCAGTCCTCCTTCGATCCCGATGATGTGCGCGGCCCGCAGGCCCGCTTCGCCGTGGCGCGCGGCAGGGACGGCGCGGCCGCCGGCTGCGGCGCCTTGCGGCCGCTGGAAGAGGGTGTTGCGGAGATCAAGCGCATGTACGCGCGGCCGGGGCATGCCGGCTGCGGCAGCGCTGTGCTGGCCTTCCTTGAAAGCGAGGCGGCTGCGCTGGGCTACGGCGCGCTGCGCCTGTCCGCGCGGCGCGTGAATGCCCGCGCCGTGGCGTTCTATGCGGCGCGCGGCTACGCGCTGATTCCCAATTTTGGCCGCTACGCAGCCAAACCGGAATCGCTGTGTTTTGAAAAGCGCCTGGAGCCGGCTTAGACATCGAGGCTTAAAGTTCGACTTCCAGCCCTTCGTAGGCCAGCACCACCTCCAGGCCTTCCGGCAGCGGGGCGCGGCGCGCCATCACTTCGGCGAACACCGCTTCCAGCTCGTCGTCGCTCCGGGTCGGTTCGTGGTGGGTGCAGTACAGCCGTTTGGCGCCGGCCTTGATGGCCATGTCGAAGGCCGAATCGAAGGTGCCGTGTCCCCAGCCCTGCTTGGCCGGGTATTCTTCGCGGGTATAGGAACAGTCGACGATGAGCGCCGTCACGCCGCGCACTTTGTCCTCCTGCGCGCGGGCGCGTTCCTGGATATGCTGCTGGTAGGCC
Source organism: Pseudoduganella aquatica (assembly GCF_020865585.1). Classification (NCBI taxonomy): domain Bacteria; kingdom Pseudomonadati; phylum Pseudomonadota; class Betaproteobacteria; order Burkholderiales; family Oxalobacteraceae; genus Pseudoduganella; species Pseudoduganella aquatica. The sequence continues at coordinate 5,408,873 of NZ_CP086370.1, read as the reverse complement.
GCGTACTCGGGGTGGTCTTCCGGGTAGATGTTGTAATGCGGTTCGTGGTCGCCGGTGAAGAACACCGATTTGCCGTTGCAGTCGATGCGGTAGCCCAAGTCGATCACCGGATGGTTCATGACCACGTTCGACACCACCGCGTCGCCCACTTCAATCGCCTCGTCCACCGCCAGCGTGCGGTATTCGATGGTGGCGTCCATCTGCGTTTCGCTGACCGGGAAATAGCTGTTCTGCAGCTGCACGCCCATCACATGCTCAATGCCGTTGCCGGTGTCCGGATCGGTGGTGCCGTGCAGGCGCACGCGGCTGCCCTTGATGAACAGCGGGGTGAAGAAGGGCAGGCCGTGGATATGGTCCCAGTGGCTATGGGTGATGAAGATATTCGCCTGCACCGGGGTTTTCTTCTGGGCGATCAGCGACTGCGCCAGCGCAAACAGGCCGGTGCCGCCGTCGATAATGATCAAGGTGTCGTCGTCGCTGCGCACCTCGATGCAGGTGGTGTTGCCGCCATAGCGCGCAGTGCGCGGACCGGGGGAGGGAATCGAGCCGCGCACCCCCCAAAATTTGAATTTCATGCTCTCTGCCTTTTAACTCCGCCCACTGGCGTTCCACACTGCCGCCCTTCTGTTGACTATTCAATATGAACCATGATTGAACAGGCAAGTGACGATCCCCCTCCGATGATAGCCTTTTTTTTATCGATTCTGGGCCAAAAGTTGCGAAATTGAGCGATGTGCGCGGCGCACGCCTGTTCGGCGGGGATTTCGGCGCATTTCCAATGTACAGCCGCTTGCACTGAGGCTACACTTCTAATCAATATCGTCTATGCACCAAAGATTGTAAAAACACCATGCAAGAGCTGAACCACATACAAATCGCGCAGCGGCTGGACCAGCTGACGGAACTGAGCGTGGCGCTCGGCGCCAGCCATGACACGGACCAGCTGCTCGAACGCATATTGATGGTGGCCAAGGGCATGACCCATGCGGACGGCGGCACGCTGTACCGCCCCAGCGCCGACGGCGCCAGCTTGTGCTTCCACATTTCCGTCAACGACACCCTGGGCATACGCCAGGGCGGCGCCAGCGGCGACAAGATCGACATTCCGGCCGTGCCCCTGTACGACGAGCAGGGCGACAAAAACCTGTCCTCGGTGGCGGCCTACTCGGCCAACTTCCGGCTCTCGGTGAATATCGAGGACGTGTACCAGGCCGACGTGTTCAACTTCTCCGGCATGCGTTCCTTCGACCAGCAGCGCGGCTACCATTCGCAGTCCTTCCTGACGGTGCCGATGACCGACCACGAAGGCGAGCTGGTGGGCGTGCTGCAGCTGGTCAACGCGAAAGATCCGGGCACCGGCGCCATCTGCGCCTTCTCGCCCACCGACCAGCGCTTTATCGAGGCGCTGGCCGCGCAGGCCGCCGTGGCGCTGACCAACCAGCGCCTGATCCAGCAGCTGGAAGACCTGCTGGAAGCGCTGGTCAACCTGATCAACATCGGCATCGACGAAAAATCGCCCTACACCGGCCGCCACTGCCAGTTCGTGCCCGAACTGACCATGATGCTGGCCGAGGCGGTGCACAACGCCGACAGCGGCCCGCTGGCCGACTTCCGCATGACCGACGGCGACCGCAAGGAACTGTGGCTGGCCGGCCTGCTGCACGACTGCGGCAAGATCACCACGCCGGTCCACGTGGTGGACAAGGGCACCAAGCTGGAAACCATTTTCGACCGCATCCACATGGTCAGCGCCCGCTTCGAAGTGCTGATGCGCGACGCCGAAATCCGCGCGCTGAAGGCCAAGCTGGCCGGCGGCGACCACGCCGCCATCGACGCGGCCCTGGCCGAGGAGCTGGCGCAGCTGGAGCGGGACCGCCAGTTCCTGCGCGTGGCCAATGTGGGCGGCGAGGGCATGAAGCCGGAAGACCAGGAGCGCGTGCGCCAGATCGCCGGCTACCGCTGGACCGGCCCGCGCGTGCAGAAGAAGGAGCCGGGCGCCGAGGAGCGGCCGTTCGTGCGCGAGGAGCAGGACTTCCTCACCGCCGAGGAGACCGAGAACCTGAACATCCGCTTCGGCACGCTGACCGAGCCGGAACGCAAGGAAATCAACAACCACATTTCGGTCACGATACGCATGCTGGAGTCGCTGCCGTGGCCCAAGCACCTGCAGAACGTGCCGGAATACGCCGGCGGCCACCACGAGCGCATGGACGGCAAGGGCTATCCGCGCGGGCTGACCAAGGACCAGATGTCGGTGCAGGCGCGCATCATGGCCATCGCCGATATTTTCGAGGCGCTGACCGCGCGCGACCGGCCGTATAAAAAAGGCAAGCCGCTGTCCGAGTCGCTGCGCATCCTGGGCAATTTCAGCCTGAACGGCCACATCGATCCGGACCTGTTCGACATCTTCATCCGCCAGAAGGTCTACCTGAACTTCGCGCACAAGAACGTGGACGAGCGCCAGCTGGACCATGTGGACGAGTCCAAGATCCCCGGCTACACCCCGTAGCCGATGGCCAGGCTATTGCAAAAATACGGCGCGCGCTGGCTGCTAGGGCTGCTGCTGTGCGCCGCCGCCATCCTGCACACGGCCAACGTGCTGCACGCGGACACGCTGGACCGCATGGATACCTTCGTCTCCGGCCTGCGCATGCGGCTGGAAACGCCGGTGCTCGACCCGCGCGTGGTGATTGTCGACATCGACGAGAAGAGCCTGGCCGAAGTGGGGCGCTTCCCGTGGAGCCGCAACGTGATGGCCAGGCTGGTCGAACAGCTCACCGTGAAATACGAAGTGGCGGCGGTCGGCTTCGACGTCTCCTTCCCCGAGCCGGACACCAGTTCCGGCTATGACGTGCTGAAACAGCTGGCCCAGGGCGAGCTGCAGCAAGTGCCCGGCCTGCAGGGCCAGCTGGCGCGCCTGCAGCCGCAGCTCGACTACGACGGCCTGCTGGCGCAGGCGCTGCAAGGCCAGCCGGTGGTGCTGGGCTACAACCTGTCCGGCAGCCAGGCCAAGGGCATGCTGCCGAAACCGGCGTTCACCGAGGAAGCGCTGAACGGCCGCACCGTGGACGCCTACAAGGTGGCCGGCTACGAGGCCAATATCGCGCGCCTGCAGTCGGCCGCGCTCAGCGCCGGCATCTTCACCGCCATGCCGGACCGCGACGGCGTGGTGCGTTCCACGCCGCTGCTGCAAAAGATCGGCCAGGGCTACTACCCAACGCTCTCGCTGGCCACCGCCGCCGTGGCGCTGCGGGCGCGCGCCATCAACCCCCTGTTCGAGGGCACGGTGGACACCTTGTCCGAGTCCCAACGCGCCAACGGCGGCCTGGAAGCCATCGGCCTGTTCCACGCGGAAGGCAATATCCGCATCCCGGTCGGCGAGGGGCTGACCACCACGGTGCAGTACCGCGGCCCCGGCGGCCCGCAGGGCGGCGGCTACCGCTACGTGTCGGCGGCCGACGTGCTGCGCGGCGCCGTGCCGGCCGAACAGCTGGCCGGCGCCATCGTGCTGGTGGGTACCACCGCGCCCGGCCTGAACGACTTGCGGGCCACCCCGGTCAACGCCCAGTATCCCGGGGTGGAAATCCACGCCAATATGATCAGCTCCATCCTGGACGGCAGCTTCAAGTTCCGGCCCGACTACGCTTCGCAGTTCGAGGCGGTGCAGCTGCTGGTGCTGGGCCTGCTCCTGGCGCTGCTGCTGCCGGTGCTGGCGCCGGCCTGGTCCATCCTGCTGGCGCTGCTGGCGGGCGGCGCGGCGGCGGCCTTCAATTTCTACCTGTACAGCGCGCACGACCTCGTGTTCAACGTCTCGTCCATGCTGGTGCTGGCGCTGGCGCTGTTCATCCTGAACGTGGCCTGGGGCTATTTCTTCGAAGTGCGGCGCGGCCGCGCGCTGGTGTCGCGCTTTGGCGAATACGTGGCGCCCGAACTGGTGGCCGAGATGGCCGAAAATCCGGAAAAGTACAATATGGACGGCGAAAGCCGCGAGCTGACCGTGATGTTCGTCGACGTGCGCGGCTTCACCACCATCTCTGAAGGCCTGACGCCGAAAGTCCTGCGCGAGTACATCAATCTCTACCTGACGGCGATGTCGACCGACATCCGCGACAGCCACCGCGGCACGCTGGACAAATACATAGGCGACGCGGTGATGGCCTTCTGGGGCGCGCCGGTGGCCTTCCCGGACCACGCCAGCCGGGGCGTGGCCACCGCACTGCTGATGCAGGCCAGCGCGCAGCGGCTGAACCAGGACTTCCTGCAGCGCGGCTGGCCGGAGCTGAAAATCGGCATCGGCCTGAACACCGGCCAGATGCACGTGGGCGACATGGGCTCGGAGATCCGCCGCGCCTATACCGTCATGGGCGACGCGGTCAACCTGGGGGCGCGGCTGGAAGGCATCACCAAGGTGTATGGCGTGGGCATCGCCGTGGGCGAGGTCACGCGCGCCGAAGCGCCGGAATTCGCCTACCGCGAGCTGGACCTGGTGCGCGTGAAGGGCAAGAACGAGCCGGTGGCCATTTTCGAGCCGCTGGCGCTGGACAGCGCGCTGGCGCAGCCGGCCCGGGACGAACTGGCGCGCTGGCACGCGGCGCTGGCCCTGGTGCGCAGCCAGCAGTGGGACGCGGCCCAGGCGGCGCTGGAGGCGCTGCAGGCCGGGGCGCCGCACGGCCTGTACCAACTGTATCTGGAGCGTGTGGCGCACCACCGGGCGCACCCGCCGGGCGCCGGCTGGGACGGCGTAACGACTTTCGATACCAAGTAAAAACGACAAAAAGTATCTGTGCGGAAATGCATCAAAGCCGCGAAAAATGCGGACGCCAGCCGTATTTCGGACTAAACTGAGAGAAACATCCATTTCTTTCAAGTCAAGTCCTGGCGGAGGCCATCATGCGATGCCGCGTCGTGCAACTGCTGGCTGGAGCGGCCTTCGCCGCCGCTCCCGGCGCGGCTGTTTGCGGCGGCCAGGAAGCGGAAAAGCCCGCCCTGTCCGGAACCGTGACCCTGGATAACAGCGGGGCGGCTGGGAAGAATGGCGCGGACGGCCGCTTGCGCGGCGGCGTGCGCATCGACTACAGCCTGCCGGCGTCCACGCCGGGTGCCACGCTGGACTTGTACGGCGGCTACAACCAGGCCGAATTTGTTTCGCAAGACCGTGCCTGGCAAGACCGGACCTGGCAGGAGGGCGGCAAGGGCGCCATGCTGGGGGCGCGCTACAGCCAGCTGCTGTCCAAGAGCGACAGCCATGAGGGGCGCTTGAACCTGGGCGCCGGCATCAAGGCCTTCCGCGCCGACGGCGGACAGCAGGACGGCGAAGCGGGCGGCGGCGTGACGGTCCATCCGCTGAGCCTGAATTACAGCGGCAACTGGCTGTTCGACAAGGGCGAGCTGAACGGCTCGGTGACGGTGCTGCACAACCTGGCCGGCGGCGCGCGCGGCGGGCAGGACGATTTCAGCCGGGCGCGGCCCGGCGCGGACGCCCGCTACAGCATCGTGCGGCTGGCGGCCAGCCTGACCCGGCAGCTGCCGCGCGATTTCCAGATGCGCGCCGCCGTGAACGGGCAGTACACGCGCGACGCGCTGGTGGCGGGGGAGCAGATCGGCATCGGCGGCGGCGCCCGGGTGCGTGGTTTTAGCGCCCGCGACCTGGCAAATGACAGCGGACTGACCGCCAATGTCGAGCTATACTCGCCGCAGTTGTGCGGCGATTCGCGCTGGCAATGCCGCGCACTGGTGTTTTATGACAAGGGGCTGATCAAGCGCAACCTCGAACAGGGAGGCGAGCTGCGCACGAAATCGATCGGCAGCGTGGGCGTGGGCCTGCGCGTCAATATCTCCCGCGATGTGGATGTACAGCTGGACTACGGCCATGTGCTGCGCTCCAGCCAGATGCCGTCACAAGATAAAAATCGCCTGCACGTCAGGGTAGACCTGAGCTGGTGACACGCTAAAAATATGCACAATGAGGTAAGTACGATGATGACAGGTCCGGTTCCCCAAGGCATGCGGCGCAAGCTGCTCGCGGTGTTGGTTGCAGCTTGCTACGGCTCCGCTTACGGCAACCCCAGCACACCGCAGGTCGTCGCCGGCCAGGCCACCTTCCTCCAGCAAGGCAATTTGTACTCGATTACGAATACGCCGAACACCATCATCAACTGGCAGAACTTCTCGATCAATCCCAACGAGATCACACGCTTTATCCAGCAGAGCGGCGACAGCAAGGTGCTGAACCGCATCGTCGGCCAGGATCCCAGCAAAATCCTCGGCTCGCTGCAGTCGAACGGCAAGGTCTATCTGATCAACCCGAACGGCATATTGTTCGGCAAGGACGCGCGGGTCGACGTCAACGGCCTGGTGGCCTCCAGTCTGGCCATCAGCAATAGCGACTTCCTGGCCGGCAAAAACCACTTCGGCGGCGCCGGCGCCGGCAAGGTCATCAATCAGGGCAGCATCACCACCCCGTCCGGCGGCCAGGTCTACCTGATCGGCTCCGGCGTGGAGAACAGCGGCGTGATCACCTCGCCGCAGGGCGAAGTGGTGCTGGCGGCGGGCAATAGCGTGCAGCTGGTGGACTCGGCCAACCCGGACGTGCACGTGGTGGTGTCGGCCCCGGCCGACCAGGCGCTGAACCTGGGCCAGGTGCTGGCGGCGGGCGGCAAGGTGGGCATCTACGGCGCGCTGGTGAACCAGCGCGGCCGCATCAACGCGGACAGCGCGACGGTGGGCGAGAACGGCAAGATCGTGCTCAAGGCCGGCGGCGCCAACAGCACCACCATGCTGGAGGCGGGCAGCCAGACCAGCGCCACCAACAGCGCCGGCAAGGGCGGTGAGATCCAGCTGCTGGGCGAGCGCGTGGGACTGAGCGGCAACGCGGCGGTGGACGCCAGCGGCGCGGCCGGCGGCGGCAGCGTGCTGATCGGCGGCGACTACCAGGGACAGAACGCGGCGGTGCCGCATGCCCGGCAGACTTATATCGGCGCGGACGCCAGCGTGCGCGCCGACGCCACCGTGCGCGGCGACGGCGGCAAGATCATCGCCTGGAGCGACGGCGCCACCCGCGTGTTCGGCCAGCTGTCCGCGCGCGGCGGCGCGCAGGGCGGCGACGGCGGCCTGGTGGAAACCTCGGGCCACTACCTCGACATGCAGGGCAAGGTCGATACCCGCGCCCAGGCGCCGGGCGGCAAGAGCGGCACGCTGCTGCTCGATCCGACCGACATCTACATCGCCGACAACGCGCTGGCGGCCTTCTACGGCGGCGGCATGCCGCTCACCGCGCCGCCGCTGCTGCAGGACCTCACCGGCAAGATTTTTGAAATCGCCAGCGTGGCGCACGAGTCGCTGCTGACCACCAGCGCGCTGCAAGCGCTGCTGGACACCACGGATGTGACCGTGCGCACCACCAATAGCAGCGGAACCGGCGACGGTTCCATCCACGTCATCAATGCGGTGGGCTGGACCAGTGCCAGCAGCCTGACGCTGCAGGCCGACAAGGACATCTTCCTGAAAGCCGGCATCTCCGCGCCCAATGCGGCGTTGAACCTGAATGCCGGCGCCGGGCGCATCGTGCAGACCACCAGCCCGGTCGACGGCCTGACGGCGAAGAGCCTGAGCGCCCTCGCGGCCGGCGACATTACGCTGGACAATACGGGCAACGGCGTGTCCGGCGCCACGACGCTGAACTCCACCTCGAGCACCGGCAATATCACGCTGAGCGGCCAGAGCTTCAAGCTGGGCAACAGCAGCGCCGGCGGCAATCTGACGGTCAGCGCGGCGAATGGCGACCTGGCCGTGACCGGCACCGTCACGGCGGGCGGCGCCGTGGCCCTTTCCACGCTGGCCGGCGCCGGCCACCGCATCACCAACAGCGGCGGCGTCACCTCCGGCGCCAGCATCGAGCTGAACAGCGACAAGATGACGCTGGCCGGCGGCACGCTGACGGCGCCGTCGGTGCTGCTGAAGTCGGGCAATGCCATCAACCTTGGCGCCACCACCAGCACGGCCGGCACGCTGGAGCTGAGCACGGCCGACCTGGCCTCGGTGACGGCCAACGAGCTGCAAGTGACGGTCACGGGCGGCGAAAAAGATATTCTGGTCAGCGCGTCGCTGGCATTTGGCAAGCAGCTCGCGCTGACGGCCACGCACGACATCACGCTGGGCGCGGCGGTCGCCACTGGCGGACTGACGCTGAGCGCATCGCGTGATATCGCTGCCACCGGCAGCGTCGCGGTCGACGGCACCTTCAACCTGGTGCAGGGCAGCTGGAGCCAAAATGCCAACACGCTGCCGGCCTTCAGCGCCAAGGACTTCCGCCTGAGCGGCGGCACCTTCCTGCGCGGCTACGGTACCGGCGACTCAGGCTATATGCTGTCCGATGTATACGGCCTGCAGGGCGTGGCCACGCTGGGATCCAGCCTGGCCTTTACGCTGGGTGGCAATATCGACGCCACCGGCACCTCGCTGTGGAACGGCGGCGCCGGCTTCAAGCCCATAGGCAATAGCGACTATGCCTATAGCGGCATTTTCGACGGCTATGGCAAGACCATCACCGGTTTGGTCATCAACCGCCCCGAAATTAACAACGTGGGCCTGTTCAGCCACCTGGGCAGCGGCAGCACCGTCCGCGATCTGGTATTGCAGGGCGCCTCGGTAACGGGGGCCGCCAATGTCGGCGCGCTGGCGGGCAATTCCGGCGGCACCGTCCGCAACGTGGTGTTGCAGGGCGGCTCGGTCACGGGCACGGAGAATGTCGGCGCGCTGGCGGGCTATAATTCCGGCATTGCCATCGAAAAAGTGGCCAGTTCCGCCAGCGTGAGCGGCATCCGCAATGCGGGCGGCCTGGTTGGCAACACTACTGGCAACATCACCGAATCCAGCGCCACCGGTGCCGTGACCGGCCGCCATGCGGCCATGGACGCCAATAGCATCGGCGGACTGGTGGGTCTCAACAGCGGCGCCATTACAAAATCCTTCGCCACCGGCGCCGTGGACACCATAGGCCAGGGCTACGCCGGCGGCCTGGTGGGCACCAATAGCGGCACTGTAACCAGCTCCTACGCCAGCGGCGCGGTGGCCACCATCGGTGAAATCGTCGGGGGCCTGGTGGGCGACAACTACGGCACCATAGCGCGCTCCTACGCCACCGGCAATGTGGCCGCCGGGCGCAATGTGGGCGGCCTGGTGGGACGCAACGGCTATGACGGCCAATCCGCCGCCAGCCTCAGCAATGTCTACGCCAGCGGCAACGTCAGCCACCGGGGCAGCAGCACGGACTTTGTGCATAACAACGCCGGCGGCCTGCTGGGCGAATTCGCCGCCGGCGCCATCACCAATGCCTATGCCACCGGCCAGGTGGACGGCAGCGGGTTCGGCACCGGCGTCAATGGCCTGGTCGGCTTTACCAACGGCTCCCAGGTGGTGCACGGCTATTACGACACCACCAAGGCTGGCCGCAGCACGGACGCCGCAGGCGGCATCGGGCTGACCACGGCGCAGACCAAGCTGCAGAGCAGCTTCGAGGACTTCTTCACCGGAGATGTCTGGCGCATCTATGACGGCTATACTACGCCGCTGCTGAAAGATTTCCTGACGCCTGTCACCGTGACTGTCACCGGCAGCAATGCCAGCGCGGTGTACGGCAACGTGCTGCCGACCTACACCGGCACGCCCACCTACGACGGCCTGCTCAACGGCGACTCGCTGAGCGGCACCCTGGGCTGGGGAGCGGCGAAGAACGTCGGCACCTACAGCACCGGCGGCCTGTATTCGACCGCCTACGACATCACCTACGCGGCCGGCGCGCCGACGCTGGCAATCACGCGGCGCGAGCTGACGGCGACCATAGGCGGCAGCAAGGTCTACGATGGCACCACCACCTTCAGCAATGCCAGCGCCACGCTATCTGGCGTGGCATATGACGATGTCGTATCGGCCAGTGTATCGGCCAGCTACGCCGACAAGAACGCCGGCACCGGCAAGGCCCTCAGCGGCGTCGAGCTGCACCTGAACGAGTCGGCCGCGAGCAACAACTATACGCTCAAGACTACCTACAACAGCGACGCCGAAATCACGCGCGCGGCGCTGAGCGTCGGCGGCATCAGTGGTGTGAACCGTGTCTATAACGGCACCACGGCCGCCACGGTCAACGCCGCCGGCGACTGGTCTGTCCACGGGCTGTCGGGCGATACCGTCACGGCGGCGCTGGCCGGCGGCTACACCTTCAGCGACAAGAATGTGGGCGTGGAAAAATCCATCCGCGTGCCGCTCACGCTGAGCGGTACCGATGCGGGCAACTACCTGCCGTACACCACCACCTACGCCAACATTAGCGCCGCGCCGCTCAGCATCAGCGGATTGACCGGCGTGAACCGGGTCTACGACGGCACCAATAACGCCACCGTGGGCAACGCCACCTTCAGCGGCGTGTTCGGCAGCGATGTGGTAACGCTGGGCACGGTGCATGCCTATTTCACCGGCGGCAAGAACGTGGGCAGCAACAAGGCGATTGCCTTCGAAGGCCTGGCGTCGCTGGGCGGCGCCGACGGCGCCAACTATCAGGTGACCGGCGCCATGCCGGGCAATGTCAGCGCGAGCATTACGCCGGCCACGCTGACCGTGAACGGCATCACGGCGCAAAACCGGGCCTACAACGGCGGCACCGGCGTCACCCTGAACGTGGGCGAGGGCGGAAACCTGAGCGGCGTGATCCTGGGCGACAATGTATTGCTGAACTCGTCCAGCATGAGCGGCAGCTTTGCGGACCGCAACGTCGGCAACGGCAAAACGGTGACGGTGTCGGGCCTGTCGCTGGACCCCAGCGCTGACTCCGGCAACTACGTGCTGGCGGCGCCCACACTGACGGCCAACATCACGCAGCTGGGCAAGGCCATCTGGACCGGCAGCGCGGGCAACAATCTGTGGAGCGACGCCAGCAACTGGGCCGGCGGCGCGGTGCCGACGGCCAGCAATGTGATTGCCGCCGAACTGAGCGCCTATGGCGGCGCCGTGATCTACGACGGCGGCGCGACCACGCTGAACAGCCTGACTTCCGTGCACGGGCAGGGCTTGACCATGAGGGACGGCGCGCTGACGCTGGGCGTGACGAGTGGCGATACGTCCAGCTTGTCCGGCGGCGCCCTCAGCCTGACCAGCGGTAGCCTGAACCTGGTCGGCAGCCTGACCAGCGGCAGCTACGCGCAAACCGGCGGCACGCTCAACGGCGGCAGCAGCGGCCGGCTGACGACCAATACCTTCAACCAGAGCGGTGGCACGATCAGCGGCCTGACGGGGCTCACCGTGAATTCGCAGTACGCGCAGAGCGGCGGCAGCATCGCCATTCCCGGCACCGTGACGATCCATCACTACACCGGCAACCTGGTGGTGGGATCGATTTCGGCGCTCGAGTCGATCGCGCTGTACACGGGCGAGGGCGGGGGCGGCATCAGCCAGAACGGCGCGCTGAACACCGGTACCCTGACGGTATCGTCGCAGGGCGGCGTGACGCTCAACAACAGCGGCAACCATGTGCTGCACTTCAGCGGCAGCAATAGCGGCGGCAGCGGCATCAGTCTGTACAACACCTTGAGCGGCGAAGAGCAGCTCGCGGTGGGACCGCTGAGCACCACTGCCGGCAGTCTGCTGATCGACAACGTGGGCGGCATTTACACCGCCGGCACGCTGTCAGCGGGCGGCGGCGCGATCTTCCTGACGGCCCATAGCCCGATCACCATCAGCGACACGCTGGTGGCCGACAGCATCAGCCTGTCGGCCAGCACCGGGATTTCCCTGACGCAGGACGCCAATCTCCAGGCCAACCATAATATTTCCATGGTGGCCGGCACCGGCATCGCCCTGGCCGGCATGCTGAACAGCAGTCATGGCAGCATCAACCTGCAGGCGCAGACGGGCAGTATCACGGCGGATCCCGATATGCACATCACCGGCGCCGGCGCGGTCCGGTTGACCGCACCGCATGGTTCGATCTCGGCGCCGAGCGGCATCTTCCAGGGCGGTAGCCAGCCTGTCCTGACCGACAGCGCGGCTGCGGCTGCGGCCGCTGCCAAAGCGGCAGCGGAAGCGGCAGCCCAGGCCGCAGCGGAGGCGGCAGCCAAGGCGGCAGCGGAGGCGGCGGCCAAGGCGGCGGCGGAGAAAGCGGCGGCGGAAGCCGCAGCCAAGGCCGCAGCAGAGAAGGCGGCGGCGGAGGCGGCGGCCAAGGCAGCGGCAGAGGAAGCGGCAGCCAAGGCGGCGGCGGAAGCGGCGGCCAAAGCGGCAGCCGAGGAAGCGGCAGCCAAGGCGGCGGCGGAGAAGGCGGCAGCGGAAGCGGCGGCCAAGGCTGCGGCGGAGAAGGCGGCAGCGGAAGCGGCGGCCAAGGCGGCGGCGGAGAAAGCGGCGGCGGAAGCGGCGGCCAAGGCTGCGGCGGAGAAGGCGGCGGCGGAAGCGGCGGCCAAGGCGGCAGCGGAGAAGGCGGCAGCGGAAGCGGCAGCCAAGGCGGCAGCGGAGAAGGCGGCAGCGGAAGCGGCAGCCAAGGCGGCGGCGGAAGCCGCAGCGAAGGCAGCGGCAGAGGCGGCGGCCAAGGCGGCAGCGGAAGAAGCGGCAGCCAAGGCCGCAGCGGAAGAAGCGGCAGCCAAGGCAGCAGCGGAAGCGGCGGCGAAAGCGGCAGCCGATGCGGCAGCCAAGGCGGCGGCGGACGCGGCAGCGAAAGCGGCAGCCGACGCGGCGGCCAAGGCGGCGGCGGACGCGGCAGCGAAAGCGGCAGCCGACGCGGCGGCCAAGGCAGCAGCGGACGCGGCAGCGAAAGCGGCAGCCGATGCGGCAGCCAAGGCGGCGGCGGAGGCGGCAGCGAAGGCAGCCGCCGACGCGGCCGCAGCCAAGCAGGCCGCCGACGCGGCCGCAGCGGCAGCGCAGAACGATTCGACCGCGCCGGTGGGCCAGGCGCTCAATTCCACCGTCAACATCATCAACACCGCCGCCGGCACGCCGGGCAAGCAGGCCGGTTCTACCCCCGACGGCGCCGGCGCGGGCAGCGCTGGCTCCAGCAGCGCCGCCAGCAGCCAGCCTGCGGACACCAAGAAGGATGATGGCAAGAAGGAGGACAGCAAGGACAGCGGCGCCACCGGCCTCAGCGCGGTGAAAACCGAGCCGACCAAGAAGATGTACTGCAATTAAGACCATGGCCGTCCGCATGCCGCTTTCTTGCCGCCCCGCCAGCCGTCTCGCCCGCCGCCGCGTCCTTGCGGCCGGCTTGCTGCTGTCCGCCCTTGCGGCCCTGCCTGGCGCGGCGCTGGCCGCACCGGTGGCGGCCACGGTGGTGCAGCTGAGCGGCGCCATGCTGGCGCGGAAGCCGGACGGCAGCGTCAAGCCGCTGGCGCTGCGCTCCGAAGTGGAAAGCGGCGACACCCTGCTGACCCAGGCCGGCGCCTACGCGCAGCTGCGCTTTATCGACAACAGCGAAGTCATCATGAAGCCGTCCACCACCTTGCAGGTGGAGCAGTTCGCTTTTGCGCGCGGCAAGCAGGCCGACGACCAGGCCAGCTTCCAGCTGCTGAAGGGCGGCATGCGCTCGGTCAGCGGCCTGCTGGGCCAGCGCAGCAAGGAAAAATTCCTGATCCGCACGCCCAGCGCCAACATCGGCATCCGCGGCACCACCTTCATCCTGGAGTTCGTGGAGGCGGGCGCCGCGCCTGAGCAGGCCGCGCCGCCGTCGGGCAGCATGATTCCGCCCGCGCCGCCGCCGGCCGGCGGCTTGCCGCCCGGCTTGCACGTCTATGTCAGCGACGGGGGCATCTCCGTGACCAACCAGGCCGGTGTGGGGCAGTACGATCCCGGCCAGTTCGGCTACATCAAGGACCTGACCACCAAGCCGGTGAAAATGACCGCCAACCCCGGTATCCAGTTCAGTCCGCCCGCGTCGTTCTCGCCGCCGCCGCCCGCCGATGCTTACTGAGAATCCGATTGAAATACCTACGCAGCATCAGAAAAAACCAAGAGCCAATATGACATTGAAACTAGCGCGCTTTTTTGCAGGCAGTGTGCTTGCCGCCGCCGTGACCTCAGCCTGGGCAGCCGAGCCCGATGCCGTGATTCGTTTTGAAATCAGCCGTTTCGAGGTGACGGGCAACACTCTGCTGCCCGCCGCCGAGGTGGCCGGCCTGGTGGCCAACTACACCGGCAAGCAGCGCGACTTTGGCGACGTGCAGCGGGCGCTGGAAGCGCTGGAGGCGGCCTACCAGGCGCGCGGCTACAACGTGGTGACGGTGGAGCTGCCGGAGCAGGAACTGGACCGCGGCGTGGTGCGCCTGAACGTGGTGGAGACCAGGATAGGCCGCGTCAAGGTGAAGGGCAACCAGCATTTCGACGAAGCCAATATCCGCCGCAGCCTGCCTGCGCTGCAAGAGGGCAAGACGCCGAATCTGACCGAGGTGTCCGGCAATCTGCGCCTGGCCAATGAAAATCCGGCCAAGAAAGTGAACCTGAAGCTGCAGAGCAGCGATACCGACGGCGAAGTCGATGCGTCGCTGGAAACCACGGACGAGAACCCCTGGAAGGCCATGCTCAACGCCGACAACACCGGCACCGGGCAGACCGGCAAGACCCACCTGGGCTTCGTGCTGCAGCATGCCAATCTGTGGGGCCGCGACCATGTGGCCAGCCTGCAGTACACCACCACGGCCGAGAAGCCCGGCGCGGTGAAAGTGTACGGCGTGGGCTACCACATTCCCCTGTACAGCCTGAACGACTCGCTGGACTTCTTCGGCAGCTACTCCAACGTCGACTCCGGCACCGTGTCGGCCGGCATTCTCGACCTGGCGGTCAGCGGCAAGGGCGCCGTGTTCGGCACCCGCTACACGCACGGCCTGGCCAAGCGCGGCAACTACGAGTCGCGCCTGGTCTACGGGGTGGATTACAAGGCCTTCAAGAACAGCGTGCTGGCGCTGGGGACCAACTTCGGCAACGACGTCACGGTCCATCCGCTGAGTGTGAACTATGTCGGCAACTGGAGCAGCGGCGGCACCGAGCTGGGCGGCTCGGTCACGCTGGTGCACAACGTGGCCGGCGGCTCGCGCGGCAGCCAGGAAGACTTCACCCTCAGCCGCGCCGGCGCCAAGGCGGCTTACAACCTGCTGCGCCTGTCGGGCAGCTACAGCCGCAGCCTGCCGCAGGACTGGCAGCTGCGCGCCATCGTCAACGGCCAGCTGACGGCGGACGCGCTGATCCCGGGCGAGCAGTTCGGCGCCGGCGGCGCCGGTTCCGTGCGCGGCTTCAGCGAACGCGAGGTATCGAACGACAGCGGCCTGAGCGCCAATCTGGAGCTGTACACGCCGGATCTGTGCAAGAACGAGCGCTGGCAGTGCCGCGCGCTGGCCTTCTACGACGCCGCCTACGCCAAGCGCAACCACGGGCTGCCCGGCGAGCCCGGCAGCAGCAGCATAGGCAGCACGGGCCTGGGCCTGCGCGTGGCCATGGGCGCCTACGTCAACCTGCAACTGGACTACGGCCATGTGCTGCAGGCCGGGGACACCGGGCACAGCGGCGGCAACCGCCTGCACGTCCGGCTGGGCTTGTCTTACTGAGCGTGATGCACTTGCGCGCCTTACACGAAGAATCGGGAATACAAAATGAGTCTGCCTAAAAAACTGTCTGCAACAAAAGCCATGCTGGCGCTGCTGCTGTGGTGCAGCTGCACCCTGGCCCTGGCGGCGCAAGTGGCCGGCACCGTGGTGCAGCTGAGCGGCCCGCTGCTGGCGCGCAAGGCCAGCGGCGCGGTCAAGATCCTGTCGCTCAAGTCCGAGGTGGAGAGCGGCGACACGCTGGTCACCGAGAAGAACACCTACGCCATGGTGCGCTTCATCGACAACAGCGAGATGACGCTCAAGCCGGCCACCACCATGAAGATCGACAGCTACGCTTTCGACAACGCCAAGCCGGACGGCGACGCCGCCAATTTCAGCCTGGTGAAGGGCGGCCTGCGTTCCGTAACCGGCCTGCTGGGCAAGCGCAACAAGGAAAAGTTCGAGCTGAAAACGCCGAGCGCCACGATCGGCATCCGCGGCACCACCTTCCTGGCCGAATACGTTCCGCCCGACGAAGAGCGCGCCCTGGCTTCGCTTCAGGCCTGGCTCAATGCCAGCACCGCCGCGCTGGGCGACAGCGTGATGCCGGTCGCGCCGCTGCAGCTGGCGCAAGGGCCGCTGGTGCTGCCCACACCCGGCACCCAGCGGGCGCCGGGTCTGTATGTGCAGGTGCTCGATGGCCTGATCCACGTCACCAACCCGGCCGGCACGGCAAACTTCTCCGCCGGCCAGTTCGGCTATACGCCGAACTTCAAGCAGCCGCCGGTCATTTTGCCTGTGAATCCCGGCATCCCGTTCACGCCGCCGCCTGCTTTCAATTCGTCGACGCCGACCAGCAGCACCGGCCCGCAGGGCAAATCGAACACGATAGACTGCGAGGTTCGTTAAGCGATGAATATCGGCCAGGCTGCGCAGGCATCGGGTGTGAGCGCCAAGATGATACGCTACTATGAAAGCATAGGCCTGGTCAGCGAGAGCCGGCGCAGCGAGGCCGGCTACCGCATCTACGGCGAAAAGGATCTGCACGCGCTGCGTTTCATCAAGCGCGCCCGCAAACTGGGCTTCGCGCTGGAACAGATACGCGGCCTGCTGTCGCTATGGCAGGACAGCGCGCGCGCCAGCGCGGACGTGAAGAAAATAGCGCTGTCCCACGTGGACGAACTGAATCAGCGCATCCGCGAGCTGACCGAAATGCGCGACACGCTGGCCACGCTGGCGTCCTGCTGCCACGGAGACCAGCGCCCCGACTGCCCCATCCTGCAAACGCTCAGCGAATAAACATCCACACGGTCAGCGCCGCGCCGACCGCCACCACGAAGCCGCGCATCAGCCGTTCCGGCATGCGGTGGATCAGCCACGAGCCGCACAAGCCGCCCGCAATGCCGCCCGCGCACAGCGCCAGCGCGGCGGGCCAGCTGATCATGCCCGAGAACGCGAAGATGGCCGCCGCCGACGCGTTCATCGCCATCGCCAGCATGTTCTTGGTGGCCGTGGCCATGCGGATCTGCTGGCCGGCGATGGTCAGCGCGGCCAGCATCAGGAAGCCGATGCCGCCGCCGAAATAGCCGCCGTACACCGCGATGCAGCTTTGCACCGCCACCAGCGCGCCGGTGGGCATGCCGGCCACCGCGTGCAGCGGCTGGCTGCGGAAACTGCCCCAGGCGAACACCGAGGTGGCGAACAGCACCAGCCACGGCACCAGCTTGGAGAAGAACACCGGCGGCGTGACCATCAGCAGGATGGCGCCGATGACGCCGCCGCCCACGCTGATGGCGAACAGCTGCTCGAACGACAGCCCGCCCACGCCGCCCACCAGCTTGCGGCCGGCGATGGCGGACGTGGTCTGGCTGGGGAACATGGCGATGGTGGACGTCATATTCGCCGCCACGGGGTTCAGGCCGGCCAGCAGCAGGGTGGGGAAGGTGATGAAGGAGCCGCCGCCCGCGAGGGCGTTCTGCACCCCCGCAAACAGGCCGGCGGCGGCGATCAGCAGGACGGTGTGGAGTTCGAGTGGGGGGACGGGGGACATGCGGGGATTATAACGGCGTTGCTGCAACGCTGTCCCGCAGGCTGATGCGGCACCTGCCGATTCAGGCTTTGCCTTTATACTATCCGCGAGACCTCAAACCGCCAACGAGATGGAGCAGGCGATGGTGTATGAACTGTACTACTGGCCCACTATCCAGGGGCGCGGCGAATTCGTGCGGCTGGCGCTGGAGGAGGCGGGCGCCGCCTACAGGGACGTGGCGCGCGGCAAGGGCGGCATGAAGCCCACGGAGGCCGCCATCGATCCGCACGAGGAAGTGCGCGCCGCGTTTGCGCCGCCGGTGCTGCGCGCGGGCGAGCTGCTGATTGGGCAGACCGCCAACATCCTGCTCTATCTGGGCCGCAAGCACGGCCTGGCGCCGCGCGCCGAAGCGGGCTGGCTGTGGGCGCACCAGCTGCAGCTCACCATCGCCGACATCGTCAACGAAGCGCATGACACGCACCATCCGGTGTCCACCAATCTGTACTACGAAGAGCAGAAGACGGAAGCGAAGAAGCGTGCCGCCGATTTCACCGCCGAGCGCATTCCCAAGTTCCTCGGCTACTTCGAGCACATCCTGCAAAACAACGGCGGCCGTCACATGGTGGGCAAGCGTCTGAGCTACGTGGACTTGTCGATCTTCCAGCTGATCGAGGGCCTGCGCTACGCCTTCCCGAAAGCGATGGCGAAGCTGGAGCCCGGCTGGCCCGGTTTGATGGTGCTGCACGGCATGGTCGCGGTGCGGCCCAACATTGCCGCCTACCTGGCATCGAAGCGGCGCATCCCCTTTAACGAAGACGGCATCTTCCGCCGCTACCCCGAGCTGGAATGAGGTGGGCCGTGCAGCTTACCGGGCCGCGCTGACCGGGAAGCCCGCGCCGGCGATGGCCGCCTTCACCGCTTCCAGCGCCGCGCTGGACTCCACTTTCACCTGCCCGGCGGCCAGGTCCACCGCCACGCTGGCCTGCGCATCGAGCGCCTTCACGGCCTTGGTCACGCTGGCCACGCAATGCCCGCAGCTCATCTCTTCCACTTTCAGCTGATACATATCGACCTCCTTGTTGTGATGTGCTTACTGTAACCCTTACCACGATGGGAAGGTCAAGCTTGGCGCTGCTTCCTCTATGGCTCGCGTTTTTGTAGGCCTGTTCCTACCCGCTGCGGACGGCGGCGCGGGAGGCCGCTAACTGCCGGGCTTGCCAGCCCGTGCAGCCTCAAAATTTACGTAAGACATTGTTTTTTAAAGGAAATTTTTACGTATTTCCTTGTTAATGTTTCGTTTTGATCATGCTAGGATGCCTGGGCAGTCTTGTGCGCACACGACAGCTTTCCTGCCTTTCATCCTTTTTTACGGGGGTATTATGATCAAAATGAAATCCATCGCAGTCGCGCTGGCCCTGGTCGGCGCCACTGCCGGCGCCAGCCTGGCGCACGCCGCCGACATCAGCCAGACCACCGCCGCCGCACTGACCGGCAACACGGCCCACTTCGGCCGCGACCTGACCGCCTACAGCGTGGGCGACCTGTTCACGGACCGCTTCACCTTCACCAGCGGCAACCTGAGCAACTTCGTCGGCGGCGTGATCTCGGTGTCGCCGGGCGCCGGTCCGCTCAAGAATATCGATATCACCGGCCTGAGCCTGTACAACGCGGCCGGCCTGGTGCTGGGCGGCAGCAACCACGGCAACGGCGCGGCCGATGTCTGGACCATCAATTCCATGGGTCCGCTGAGCGCCGGCAGCTACTACCTGCAAGTGAGCGGCACCGTGCTGTCGGCCAACGACGCCAGCTATGCCGGCCACCTGACCCTGGCGCCGGTGCCGGAGCCAGCCACCTACGGCATGATGCTGGGCGGCCTGGGCGTGCTGGGTTTCCTGGCGCGCCGCCGCAAGCAGCAGGCGGACTCTCAAGCCTGATGCCGCCAACGTGGCGTGGCGCCTGACGGCGCTATAATAAAAAACGGAGGCTGCGGCTTCCGTTTTTACGCCAGGAGATCCTATTTTCCGCTTACTCCGCTTATTCGCCGCGCTCGCGGCATTGTGCTGCTGCGCAGCCGCGTCCATGGCCAGTGCCGCCATCCTGCCGGCCCAGCTTGCCGTGGTGATCAATGACGACGACCCCAACAGCGTAGAGCTGGGCGAATACTACCGCCAGCAGCGCGGCATTCCAGCCGGGAACATGGTGCACGTGCGCATACCCGGCAAGCCGCGCAAGCTCGGCGCCGCGCAGTTCCGCCAGCTCAAGGAAGACATCGACGCCAGGCTGGGGCCGGAGATCCAGGCCGTGCTGATGGTGTGGACCGCGCCTTATGCGGTCGAATGCAACGGCATCACCGCCGCCTACACGCTGGGCCTGGACAGCGCACTGTGCGCCAAAACCTGCCAGCCGGGCAAACCCAGTGCCTATTTCAACGCCGCCGGGCCCGCCATGGCGCGGCCGTTCAGCGCGCTTGGCCTGCGCCTGGCCATGCTGCTGCCGGCCGATTCGGTGGAGCAGGGCAAGGCGCTGATAGGGCGTGGCGTGGCCAGCGGTTTCCGCGTGCCGGCCGCCGGCGCCTACTACCTGGAGACCAGCGAAGCGCAGCGCAACAGCCGCGTGCCGTTCTATCCGCGCGCCGGTGTGCTGGCGCAGCGCAAGCTCACCATCCACCGGCAGAAGGCGGACGCGCTCGAAGGCGCGCGCGACATCATGCTGTACCAGACCGGCATGGCGAAGGTGGACAAGCTGGACACGCTGGCTTTCCTGCCCGGCGCCCTGGCCGACCATCTGACTTCCTTTGGCGGCGACCTGTACGGCGCCACGCAGATGAGCAGCCTGCGCTGGCTGGAGGCGGGCGCCACCGCCAGCTACGGCACCGTCAGCGAACCCTGCAACTACTGGCAGAAATTCCCCCATCCCACGGTGCTGCTGCGCCACTACCTGAACGGCGATACCGCCCTGGAAGCCTACTGGAAAAGCGTGTCCTGGCCGGCGCAGGGCGTGTTTATCGGCGAGCCGCTCGCCGCGCCTTATCGCCAACTGAGCGTTGCAACCGAGCGCCGCAACTGAGACATTTGTCGGATCGTTACAACTTTAGTCCGTTCGGACTAATGACGAGTCATCAATTTGTCATGTGATTATATTAATATGCGGATAGCAACTATAGAAATCATTTTGTTAACGCTTCCCACACCAGGACCGCATATGAAACCATCCGCCCCCGCCGCGCCAGGCCGCCTCACCGTGCTGGCCGCCTTGCTGGCCAGCCTGTCCGCTCCCGCTTTGGCCGATTCGGCCGTCGTCATCAGCCAGGTGTATGGCGCGGGCGGCAATGGCACCGGCTCCGGCGCCGCGCTGCTGAAACACGACTTCATCGAACTCTATAACCGCAGCAGCACGGCCGTGTCGCTCAACGGCTGGAGCGTGCAGTACGCGTCGGCCACCGGCAATAGCTGGGCCGTCACGCCGCTGACCAACGTCATGCTGCAGCCAGGCCAGTACTACATGGTCCAGGAAGCTGCGGGCGCGGGCGGCACCGCCACCACCGTGACGGCCGACAAGGTCGGCACGCTGGCGATGGCGGCGGGCGCCGGCAAGGTTGCGCTGAGCAACACCACCACCGCCTTCACCGTCGTCAATCCCAGCGGCGCGGCACTGGTCGACCTGGTTGGCTACGGCAGCACCGCCAATTTCTCCGAGGGCAACGCCCCGACCGGCACGCTGGGCAACCTGACCGCCGCGCTGCGCAAGGGCAACGGCTGCACCGACACCGACAACAACGGCGCCGACTTCGAAGTGCTGGCCCCGAATCCGCGCAACACCTCCGTGATCCTGGCTTGCGGCGCCACGGTGGTCAAGCCCATCGTCGCCACCTGCCCATCCACGTTGTCCGTCGCGCAAGGCTATAGCGGCAGCGTGCCGCTCAGCGCGACCGACGAGGACAGCATCGTTACCGGCGCCAGGATCTCGGCCGGCGCGCTGGCCGGCATCGGCCTGGACGGCTTCACCGCCGCCGGCGCGGTGGGCGGCACCGCCAACGTCAGCCTGAGCGCGGCGTCCAATCTGGGTGTGGGCAGCTACCCGGTCACCATCGAGTTCTCCAACGACGGCAACCAGTTCGCCACTTGCCCGGTGACCGTGAAGGTGACCGGCCTGGCCACCCCGACCAAGACCATTCCGCAAATCCAGGGCGCCAGCACCGGCGACACCCCTAGCCCCTACGCCAACACCGTCCAGACCGCCGAAGGCGTGGTGACGCTGAAGGTGTCCAACGGCTTCTTCATGCAGGATCCGGTCGGCGACAACGACGTCACCAGCTCGGACGGCATCTTCGTCTTCACCTCCACCGCGCCGACCGTGCAAGTGGGCCAGATCGCCCGCGTGACCGGCCTGGTGTACGAATACGTGCCGACCGGCGCCAAGCGCTCCTACACCGAGTTCAAGGACGTGAGCGCCGTGGTGCCGATGGGCGACGGCCCGGCCATCACCCCGGTCAACGTGGAACTGGGCGACAACCTGGCCCAGGTGGAAGGCATGCTGGTGCGCTTCAACCGTCCGCTGACGGTCAACCAGGCCGAGTTCCTCGGCGACCGCGGCGAGCTGACGCTGGCCAACGGCCGCCTGGAAGTGCCGACCAACCGCTACCCTGCGCGTTCGCCGGAAGCGCTTGCGCTGGCGGCGTCCAACGCGGCCGGCATGATCGTGCTGGACGACGGCCTGTTCGTCACGCCGCCCACCATCCCCTACATCGGCCAGGATGGCACCGTGCGCGTGGGCGACACCGTCACCGACCTGGTGGGCGTGATCGACTTCGGCGCCGCCGGCGGCAGCATCACCACCTTCAAGCTGCAGCCCGTGTCGCCGCCGGTGTTCTCGCGCACCAATCCGCGCGAAGATGCACCCGTGCTGGCCCCGGGTAACGTGAAAGTGGCCAGCGCCAACGTGCTGAACTTCTTCACCACCTTCACCAATGGCCGCAACGTGGAAGGCCAGACCACCTCGGGCTGCAAGGTCGGCAGCACCACCACCTTGAGCAACTGCCGCGGCGCCGACAACCTGGCGGAGTTCGAGCGCCAGCGCGACAAGATCGTGGCCGAACTGAAAGCCATCGACGCCGACGTCTACGGCCTGATGGAAATCCAGAACAATGGCGACTACGCGGTGACCTACCTCACCAACGCGCTGAATGCGGCCGTCGGCTCGCCGGTGTACGCCGTGGTGCCTGCGCCTGCCGCCACCGGCACCGACGCCATCCGCGTCGCCATGATCTACAAGCCATCCAGGCTGACGCTGGTGGGCGGCGCGCTGTCGGACGACGACAGCGTCAACAACCGTCCGCCAATGGCGCAGACCTTCCAGGCCAACAACGGCGAGAAGTTCTCGCTGGTGGTGAACCACCTGAAGTCGAAAGGCAGCTGCCCGTCCGGCACCGGCCTGGACGCCGACAAGGGCGACAGCCAGAGCTGCTGGAACAACACCCGCAAGCTGCAGGCAGCGCGCCTGGTGAACAGCTTCGTGCCGCAAGTGGTGGCCGCCGCCGGCGATCCGGACGTGCTGCTGATCGGCGACATGAACTCCTACGGCATGGAAGACCCGGTCTTCGTGATGACCAACGCGGGCTTCGTCAACCAGCTGGAGCGCTTTGTGCGTCCGCAAGGCATGCCGTACTCCTACGTGTTCGGCAGCAATAGCGGCTACCTGGACCACGCCCTGGCCAGCGCCTCGCTGAGCCCGCAAGTGGCCGGCGCCGCCGAATGGCACCTGAACGCCGACGAGCCGACCGTGATCGACTACAACACCGACGGCAAGCCGCAGGACCTGTACAACGCGCTGGCCTACCGCGCCTCGGACCATGATCCGGTGGTGGTGAGCCTGAACCTGCAGCCGAAGTTCGTCGACCTGGGCGCGAGCGTGAAGATGACGCAGATCTCCGCCATCTACAACCGCATGACGCAGAAATACGTCGGCAGCGTCAATGTGACCAACACCAGCGCCGCGCCGCTGAGCGGTCCCTTCATCGTCAAGCTGAACGCGCTGACCGCCGGCGTGACGCTGGACAATGCGAGCGGCACGCAAGATGGTGCGCCGTATGTCAACGTCGCCGGCGCGACACTGGCGCCGGGCGCCACCATGAACGTCCAGTTGATCTTCACCAATCCATCTCGCGGCGTGTTTGGCTACAGCCCGAAATTCTATAGCGGCACTTTCTAAGGAACCATCATGTACTTCAATTCTATGAGCACCTTCCTGCGCCGCGCGGCGCTGGCGCTGGCCCTGTGCGCGGGCTGCGGCGCGGCCTCGGCCGGCACCATCCACGTCACGATCAACACCAGCAATTTTGGTGAAGCCACCGGCTTTATCGACATGCAGTTCCTGGGCCAGGGCGGCGCGGTCGAGGCCACAGCCCTGGTGTCGAACATGGTGGGCTTCGATAGCAGCGCCTACAAGGAAGTGATGAACGTCACACAGCAGGCTGGCGGCTATCTGTTCAGCAATTTGCTGAGCAACGATCTGTTTCACGCGGTCGACTTCACTATCGGCCAGGTCAGCTTCGACATCACTTTTGGCGGCGCCATCGATCCTTTGACCACGGTCGCCTCCGTCTTTGCCGTGTCGGCGTACTCTCTGGACAACCGGGCGCTTGGCAATTATGACCCGGATACCGGCGTGCTCGCATCGTTCGTCTGGACGCCAGCCACCGTTCCCGGAGGAAGCGGCAGTATCGGCCAGGACAACAATGATCCCGGCGCGGTGGGTGTGGTGCCGGAACCGTCGGACTGGCTGCTGAGCGGCACCGGCCTGGCGCTGATGGCGCTGGTGCTGCGCCGCCGCGCCACGGCCGGCCTGCCCAAGCAGGGCATGGCACTGGCGGCTTGATAGTCTGTTGTTTCCGCGCACCGGCCGGTGCGCGCGCAAGCGCCTGAACCATGCGCGCCGCCCCCTCAAGGGCGGCGCGTTTTTCATAGGGAGAGCGAAAATTTAGTCGAAAATCCTATGAATCGCGCAATTAAATTGTATTAGTAAGCACTATCCGGGCTGATGCATAGTGGTTCCATGCCATCCCCCATCCTCATCATCGACTGCGATCCGCAGGTCCAGCAGCTGCTGGCGCTGAACCTGCGCCAGGCCGGCCACCAGCCGCTGTGCGCGCTGGACGCCGAAAGCGCGCTGTTGATGATGGAAACCGCCGCGCCCGCGCTGCTGCTGCTGGAATGGGATTTGCCCGGGCAATCCGGCCTGTCCCTGCTGCGCCGCCTGCGCGCGCAGCCGCGCACCGAGGATCTGCCCGTCATTATGCTGACCGCGCGCGCTGCCGAGGCCGACAAGATCATGGCCCTGGAGAGCGGCGCCGACGACTACATCACCAAGCCCTTCAGCCCGCGCGAAACGCTGGCCCGCATGCACGCCGTGCTGCGCCGCCAGGCGCACGCCGCGCTGCACGCTGGCGCACCAGACGGCGCCATGGCAGGCAAGGACGCGCTGCAGCTGGCCACGCTGCGGCTGGACGCCGCCGCCCAGCGCGTCGTCGCAGGCGGGCGCCAGCTCAGCCTCGGGCGGGTGGAGTTCCGCCTGCTGCATTTCCTGATGCGGCATCCGGAACGGGTGTACAGCCGCGCGCAATTGCTGGACCTGGTGTGGGGCGCGGACGCCTGCCTGGACGAACGCACCGTGGACACCCATGTCGGCCGCCTGCGCAGCGCCTTGCAGCCCAGCGGCTACCACGACCATATCGAAACCGTGCGCGGCAGCGGCTACCGTTTCACGGCCCGCGTCGCCGCCGTTGCCTGAGGCTCGCGCGCGCCATGGAGCACACGGTCATCCTGAGCAAGCTGGAACAGGAGTACCTGCTGGGCGCCATCGAAGCGTCGCTGTCGGTGCGCGAGCTGCGCAGCTATTTCCTATGGACGCAAGGCCAGCTGCAAGCGCTGCTGCCGCACCGCGTGATGGTCTGCATGCAGTTCGGTCCGGCGGGTGGTGCGCACGGTGGCTTGCTGCGCACGGAATGCCTGCACGGCACCGTGCTCGACCAGGCTGTGCTCGCGCAGCTGTGCGATCCCGCGCAAGGGCTGGCGCCGCGCCTTGCGCGCCACGCCGGCGCGCGTGCTGACGGGCAGGCCGCACCGGCCTTGCCGGCCGCTGTCGCCGCCGGTGCCGCCGGTGTCGCCGGTGCCGGCCCGTGGGCCGCGTTTGGCCCCGACCTGCTGCGTCTGGGCCTGGACAATGTCTTGCTGCACGGCAGCGGCGAGCTGCCTGGCGGCGGCACCTGTTTTGCGCTGTTCGGCATGCCCCAGCGCCCCGGTCCGCGCCAGGCGTATTTTCTCGAACTGCTGTTGCCCCATCTGCATTTCGCCTTGCTGCGCCTGGACGCCGCGCCCGCCGCCGCATTGCCCGAGCGCCCCGTCAGCCGGCGCGAAATGGAAATCCTGCACTGGGTCAGGGAAGGCAAGAGCAATACCGAAGTGGGGCAGATCCTCGGCATCAGCGGTCTTACCGTGAAAAACCATTTGCAGCGCATCTACAAAACGCTGGGCGTCAGCAACCGCACGCAGGCGGTGGCGCGCGGCATTGCGCTGCGGCTGCTGGACGGCGGCGCAGTGCGCGCTTGACGCGGCGGCCGCACAAGCACATGATGGATGATTCCTTCCTCGCCGGCGCCCACCGCCCATGTCCATGCGCCTGACCACGCTGCTTGTCCTTGCCGCCGCCGGCGCTTTGCTGGGCTGCGCCGCGCTGGCTGGCAGCAGCCAGGGCAGTGGCGCCGCCGCAGCCCAGCCGCCTGGCGGCACGGCGGCCCTGCCTGAGCTCCTGCAGCGCCTGCGCGCCATGGAGGCCGCCTCCACCTGTACCGCTTCCGCCGACTGCCATGCCTTGCCGGTTGGCGCGCGCCTGTGCGGCGGCCCGTCCGCCTGGCTGGCCATGTCTTCCGCGCAGATGGCCGCCGCCGCTCCGCTCGCGCAGCGCTACACCGCGCTGCGCAAGAGCGCCAACGAGGCTGCCGAGAAAGAGGGCATGGCCGCCACTTGTCAAGTTGTTCCGCAGCCTGCCGTGGGCTGTGTCGCCGGCTATTGCCGCACCCTTCCTGGCGGGCCGTCCGGCCGCGCCGACTGACCTTCCGATTGTCACGCCTCCCGCGTGAATTTGATTCACACGAGAAACATTTTTTGTCGAAAAATCTTACAGTTTAAGCTCCTTGCAACCATGCAAATGAATCAACTTCCTGATTCTTTTGAAAATATTTCATGGGCACGGTTAATGCTTTAAGAAACGGACTCAACTAGGGGAGTGGTTGAGGCCGGCAAGTTATCTATCCACAAGACAAGATAGCTTTCTAAAAACTAAGAAACCATTTATATCCAGGGGATTTCGTGGCTAAATTTACGACAAGCGGGACGAGCAAACTAATCAAAAAAGCGGCATGCGTTGCGGCGCTGGCAGCCAGCAGTTTTGCTCAAGCGGGAGTACTTAATTTTGAGAGCGGCTTTACCAATTCGCCCATCCTGTACGCGGGGCAAAACCAGTCAACCGGGGACTATTGGATCGAGACCTACGCCTACGGCGCCACCCTGGGCAGCGACTTGGCCGGTGTGATTGTCGATGGTTCCACCAACGAGCTGTGCGTTTCCGGCGGCTGCCCGACCAATAACAAAAGCAACTACTACACCGGCCTGAATGACGGCTATCTGTACTTTGGCCTGAACAGCGGCAGTAATTTCCACCTGAGCTCCCTGCAGGCCAGCTATGTCGGCGCAGACGGCACCAGCTTTCCCGCCACCGCCGGCGCGCTGCTGATCCAGGGCTTCAACGCCGCAGGCGTTGCCGTAGGCAACTCCCAGACCATCTTCCTGCCTGGCCCGACCGGCGGCGCTTTCAATTTCGCCAACTACAGCCTGTCGCCGCTGGCGGGCTATGAAGTCAACTTCGTGCGCATCTATGGCTACGGTTGCGACGCCACCGGCAGCTGCAGCCGCACCAATGGCATCGGCAACTTTGCACTCGACAACATCGTTACCGTCCCGGAACCCACCAGCATGGCCCTGTTCGGCCTGGGCCTGTTCGGCCTCGGCGCACTGCGCCGCCGCCGTTCGGCTTGAGCCTGTGCTGTTCCATTTTTAATCCATTCCGGGAAAAACCATGAACCTGAACCTGCGTCCAATTTCGCTGGCAGTGCTGGCACTGCTGTCCAGCCTGACCATTAACGCCGGCGCGCAAGAAGAGCGCCGCACCTACATCGTGCAGCTGGCGGACCAGCCCGCCGCCACCTACAACGGCGGCGTCAACGGCCTGGCTGCGACCCAGCCGGCCCCTGGCGAAGTGTTCGACTTCCGCGCGCCCAGCGTGCAGGAATACATCCGCTACCTGGGCGACCGCAAGACCGAAGTGCTGGCCAGCGTCGGCAACCCTGCCGTCATCGCCAACTATGACGTGGTGCTGAACGGCTTTGCCGTGCAGCTGACCGACGCCGAAGTGCTGGCGCTGAAAAACAATCCGGCCGTGGCCGACGTGCAGGCCGACGCCGTGCGCCGTGTCGACACCATCTCCACCGCGCGCTTCCTGGGCCTGAGCACGACCGGCGGCCTGTGGTCGAAATTCACCGGCGGCCAGCTGGTGAAGGGCGAGAACATGGTGATCGGCGTGGTCGACAGCGGCATCTGGCCGGAAAACCCGGCCTTCGCCGACCGCGTCGACGCCAACGGCAACCCGACCTTCGACGGCTCGGGCACGCTGGCCTACCTGAGCCCGCCCGCCAGCTTCAAAGGCGGCTGCCAGAGCGGCGAGGGCTTCGATGCCGGCCTGCATTGCAACAACAAGCTGATCGGCGCCAAGTACTTCAACGCCGGCTTCCTGGTGTCGTCCAACGGCCCGAAAAAGAACTGGAGCGAATTCTATTCGCCGCGTGACTCCAACATCGGCAGCAACGGCGTGTCCACCGGCCACGGCGGCCACGGCAGCCACACCGCGTCCACCGCGGCCGGCAACGACGGCGCCTTCGCCACCGTGAACGGCGTGCCGATGGGGCCGAGCACCGGCATGGCGCCGCGCGCCCGCATCGCCGCCTACAAAGTGTGCTGGACCTATGACGATCCGGCCGCCGAAGACGGCACGAACGCCAGCAACACCTGCTACAACACCGACTCGGTGCTGGCCATCGACGAGGCGGTCAAGGACGGCGTGAATGTCATCAACTACTCGATCAGCGGTTCCCAGACCTCGGTCAACGACCCCGTCGAGCAGGCCTTCTACCGCGCCTCGCTGGCCGGCGTGTTCGTGGCCGCCTCGGCCGGCAACAGCGGTCCGGCGCAAGCGGTGGCCCACGTCAGCCCGTGGCTGACCACGGTGGCCGCGTCCACCCACGACCGCAGCACGCAGGCGGAAGTGACCCTGGGCAGCGGCGCCAAGTACAGCGGCGCCTCGCTGAACGTGAACCCGCTCGGTTCGGCCCCGCTGATCCGCGCCGAAGACGCCGGCCTGGGCGGCGGCGCCGCCAGCCTGTGCTTCAGCGACGGCGCCGCTGCCGCCGCCTTGAGCCAGGTGAAGCTGGACCCGGCCAAGGTCGCCGGCAAGGTCGTCATCTGCACGCGCGGCGAGAATGCCCGTGTCGACAAGAGCCTGGCCGTGCTGCAGGCCGGCGGTGTGGGCATGGTCATGGCCGACAACGGCGGCGGCCTGGTCTCGGAAGCGCACTCGGTGCCGACGGTGCACGTGACGGCTGCCAATGGCGCCGACATCAAGGCCTACGCCCTGGCGCAAGGCGCCAGCGCCAGCGCCGCCATCAGCGCCTTCGCCATCAAGTCGGCGCCGGCGCCCATCATGGCCGGCTTCTCCTCGCGCGGCCCGAACGCCGGCGACAGCAATATGCTGAAACCGGACCTGACCGCGCCAGGCGTGGACGTGATCGCCAGCGTGACCGCCGCGCTGACCCCGGCCGAACACGCCGCCGTGGCCGCCGGTACGCTGGTGCCGCCAGCGGCCTACGCGTCCTACCAGGGCACGTCGATGTCCAGCCCGCACGTGGCCGGCCTGGGCCTGCTGATGCGCCAGCTGCATCCTGACTGGACCCCGGCCGCTATCAAGTCGGCGCTGATGACCACCGCCTACACCACCCTGAACGACGGCCTGGCCGGCGCGCAGAACGGCCTGCTGCCGTGGTCGCAAGGCGCCGGCCACGTCGACCCGAACAAGGCTGCCGATCCGGGCCTGGTGTACGACCTGAAAAAGCCTGACTACGTGGCTTACCAGTGCAAGGTGAACAAGGCCGCTGTGCAGCCGCAAAGCGATTGCACCCTGTACGGCACGCTGGACGAGACCTACAACCTGAACCTGCCTTCGATCACCATCGGCGGCGTGCAGAACAGCGTCACCGTGCGCCGTTCGGTGACCAATGTGGGCGGCGCCAGCGCCACCTACAACGCCACCGCCTCGGTGCCGGGCTTCAGCACGGTGGTCACGCCGGCCAGCCTGACGCTGGCGCCGGGCGAAACCGCCGCCTTCACCGTCAAGCTGACCACCACCAGCGCCGCCAACGGCGTGTGGAACTTCGGCACCCTGAGCTGGACCGACGGCACCCATGTGGTGCGCAGCCCGATCCAGGCCCGCACCGGCAAGTCCATCGCCGGCACCACGCAGCTGACCGGCGACAAGACTTCGGGTACCCGCATCTTCCCGATGAAAGCCACCTTCAATGGCCGCATGACCGCCCTCAAGGGCGGCCTGAAAGCGCCGACGCTGGGCGAAGCGGTCACGCTGGCCCCGGCGCCGATGAGCTCGGCGAACCTGAAGCTGGCTTGCGCGGCCGGCAACGACCTGCCGAACGTGAAGGTGTATAACGTGGCCATTCCTGCCGGCACGGTTGCAGCGCGCTTCGCACTGCGCGATGCGGATGTCGGCACCGCCGGCGACGACAACGACATGGGCCTGCTGACGCCGTCCGGCGCCTGGGTGTACTCGGGCAACGACGGCAGCAATGAGTCGGTGCAAGTGGCCGGTCCCGACGCAGGCAACTACAAGGTGTGCGTCGTGGCGTACGGCGGCGCTGCGGCGATGTCGCACAAGCTGCAGTCGACCGTGGTGACCACCTCCGACGTGGGCGGCAAGTTTACCGTGGTTCTGCCTGGCAAAGTGGTGGCCAACGTGGCGGCCAGCATTGTCGCCACCTGGTCCGGCCTGGCCAACGATACCTCCTACCTGGGCGGTATCCAGTTCCAGGATCTGAACGGCAACGTGCAGACCACCACCATCGTCAACGTCAATACCGGCACGGCCACCATCCCTGTGGCGGAAACGGAACGCACGCGCTCGAAACTGATCGACTAATTGTCACTCGGCAAGAGCGGTAAATCGCAGCCGCGCGGGCATGTCCCGCGCGGCTGTTTTTATTGCGGAAAACGTTGTCGAATGCTTAAACCCCGTGGTAGGCTAGGCGGATTCAGCCTATAGCAGTAAATAAGGAGTCGTTCGGATGCACGCAGCACAGCTACAAGGTAATAAAGCGCCGCGCCGCGCCGCCGGTTTCACCCTGCTGGAACTGCTGGTGGTGATCGTCATCATCGGCCTGCTGGCGGCCTATGTTGGCCCCAAATACTTCTCCCAGCTGGGCAAGTCGGAAGTCACCATCGCCAAGGCCCAGATCGAGGCCTTCGAAAAGTCGCTGGACACCTACCGCCTCGACGTGGGCCGCTATCCCAGCGCCGAGGAGGGCCTGGCCGCGCTGCTGGCCGCGCCCGCGTCGGCCGGCGCCAAGTGGAACGGTCCCTACCTGAAAAAAGGCGTGCCGCCCGACCCGTGGGGCAAGCCTTACCAGTACCGCGCGCCCGGCACCAAGGGCGAGTACGAGATCATTTCGCTGGGTAAGGATGGCCAGCCTGGCGGCACCGGCGAAGACGCCGATATTTCGTCCCAGTAAGCCCGACCTCGACAGCAATCCCAGCAACCCTCGGCAGCGGCTCATTCCATGCAGTTCGAAGTACGTACCTTGTCGCCGGAAATGGTGATCGGCCGCCAAGTGGTGGATGGCCGCGATGAAGCGGACGCGCGCCGCCAGGTGGAGGCGCGCGGCCTGTTCGTCAGCGCCATCGCGCCGGTGCGCGGCGGCCTCGGCCTGCCGGTGGGCAAGGGCCGGGGCAAGTCCCTGTCGCTGGTGCTGTTCAGCCAGGAATTGCTGGCGCTGCTCACGGCCGGCCTGGGCGTGGTGGAGGCGCTGGAGGCGCTGCTGGAAAAGGAAGCCAGCCCCGCCACGCGCGGCGTGCTGGAACGCCTGCTGGGCGGCCTGCGCGAAGGGCAGCGCTTTTCGGCCGTGCTGGCCGAGCAGCCGGAACTGTTCCCTCCGCTGTACGTGGGCATCGTCAAGGCCGCCGAAGGCACCAGCGACCTGCCGCGCGCGCTGTCGCGCTTCATCGACTACCAGCAGCGCATCGACACCGTGCGCGCCAAGATCGTCAGCGCCGCCATCTATCCGTCCATCCTGCTGCTGGTGGGCGGCGGCGTCAGCCTGTTCTTGATTTCCTATGTGGTGCCGCGCTTCGCCGAGGTCTACCAGGGCGCTGGCCGCAACCTGCCGTGGATGTCGCAGATGATGCTGGGCTGGGGCCAGTTCGCTTCCGCCCACACCACCGCCTTGCTGGGCGGCGTGGCGCTGGCGCTGGCCAGCCTGGTGTTCGGCCTGCGCCGCCTGATGGCCAACGGCGGCCTGCTGCGGCTGATGTCGCGCTTGCCGGGCATCGGCGAGCGGGTGCGCATCTACGAACTGTCGCGGCTCTACCTCACGCTGGGCATGCTGAGCGAAGGCGGCATCACCATCCTGCACGCCATCGACACGGTGCAGGGCATGGTGTCGCCCATGGTCAGGCAGGGCTTGCAGGCGGCGCGCGCGCATGTGGAGTCCGGCCTGCCGCTGTCGTCCGCGTTTGAAGCCAACGGCCTGACCACGCCGATCTCGCTGCGCATGCTGCGCGTGGGCGAACGCACCGGCGACATGGGCCCCATGCTGACCCAGTCGGCGGCTTTCTACGACGGCGAAATCAGCCGCTGGATAGACCGCTTCACCCGCACCTTCGAGCCGCTGCTGATGGCTTGCATCGGCCTGGTGGTGGGCGCCATCGTGGTGCTGCTCTACATGCCGATTTTCGACCTCGCTGGAGATATGTCGTGATGCCTGACTTTGCCGCCATCGACCATGCCATGCTGGTGCGCGCCCGCGCGCGCGCCGCGCTGAGCAAGCGCAGCCTGGTCGAGGAGCTGGAGGCGCTGACCGGCATCGAGCCGCGCCTGGCGGTGCGGGCGCTGGCCCAGCCCTTCGGCCTGGCCGTGCTGGAAACGGTGGACATGCTGGGCTACACGCCGGCCTTCGACCTGCTGCCGCTGTCGCAGGCCATGGCGCGCCGCTGCGTGCTGCTGCGCGCGCAGGACGGCATGCTGGTGGGCGTCATCGCCGACCCCTTCGACCTGGACCTGCAAACCTGGCTGGGCACGCAGGCGCGGGCCACGCCGCATGCGCCGCTGCACACCCGGCTGGCGCTGCAAGCGGACATCCAGGCCTATCTGTCCAAGCAGGAGGAATCGGCGCGCGCGGTGGACAGCCTGCTGCCCGGCGCCAGCGACGGCCGCCGCGACGGCAAGACCGCCGCCGTGCTGTCCTTCGCCTCCGTGTCCGAGGCGGCCAGCCCCGCCGTGCGCCTGGTGAACTCCACACTGTACGACGCGCTCAAGGCCGGCGCGTCCGACATCCACCTGGAGAGCACCGCCGGCGGCCTGGCCGTGAAATACCGCGTGGACGGCGTGCTCGACCACGCCACGGCGGTGAACGGCATCGAGGTGGCCGAGCAGATCATCTCGCGCCTGAAGGTGCTGGCCGAACTGGACATCTCCGAGCGCCGCATTCCGCAGGACGGCAGCTTCCGCGTGGAGTCGGGCGGGCGCGAGATCGACCTGCGCGTTTCCATCATGCCCAGCATCCACGGCGAGGACGCGGTGATACGTATCCTCGACAAGCGCGCCATGATAGAAGCCTACGGCTCGCTCACGCTGGAAGCGCTGGGCTTCGACGCGCCCTCGCTGGCCACGCTGCGCGTGCTGGCGCAGGAAGCCTACGGCATGCTGCTGGTGACCGGTCCCACGGGCTCGGGCAAAACCACCACGCTGTACGCCGCGCTCACCGAGATCCACAACGGCCGCGAAAAAATCATCACCATCGAAGACCCGGTGGAGTACCAGCTGCCCGGCATCCTGCAGATTCCGGTCAACGAGAAGAAGGGGCTGACCTTCGCCAAGGGCCTGCGCTCCATCCTGCGCCACGATCCGGACAAAATCATGGTGGGCGAAATCCGCGACCGCGAGACGGCGGAAATCGCCGTGCAGTCCGCGCTGACCGGCCACCTGGTGCTCACCACCGTGCACGCCAACAATGTGTTCGACGTGTTCGGCCGCTTCACCCACATGGGCATCGATCCTTACGCCTTCGTGTCCGCGCTGAACGGCATCTGGGCGCAGCGCCTGGTGCGCATCAACTGCCCGCACTGCGCGGCCGAATACACGCCCACGGAGCAGGAGCTGGCCAGCGTCAATCTGACCCGCGCCGACGTGTTCGACTACCGCTTCATGGAAGGCAAGGGCTGCGGCGACTGCCGGGGCACCGGCTACAAGGGACGCCGCTCGATCGCGGAAATCCTCACGCTGAACGACGAAATACGGGAACTGATCGTGGACAAGAAACCGATCCGCCAGATCAAGGCCGCCGCCTACGCAAACGGCACGCGCAGCCTGCGCCTGGCCGCGCTGGAACTGGTCAAGCGCGGCGGCACCACGCTGTCCGAAATCAAGCGGGTGACGCTGCATGCCTAAGTTCCTCGACAGATTGCCGGGACAGGCGCTGCGCATCGGCGTGTCGGGCTTCGCCGTGAGCTTGCTGAAGGTGAGCCGCTGGTTCGGTCCCAAGGCAGAGCTGCTGGCCGAACAGCCGTTCTCGCCCGAAGGCGTGGGCGCGCTGCACGCCCACCACGCGATCGGCGTTGCGCTGCGCGAGCTGCTGGCAGGGCAGGACGTGCAGGGCTGGCCCGCCAGCTTTGTGCTGGCCGATGAACTGGCGCGCGTATGGCAGGTCACGCCGCCCGCGCAGGCGGCGCGCCTGGCCGACCTGGAGGCGGCCGCCGCGCTGCGTTTCCACGGCCTGTACGGTGAACCTGCCGCCAACTGGAAGATCGTGGCGGACTGGGACGCGCGCCAGCCTTTCTTTGCCGCCGCCATGCCGCAGCCTTTGCTGGCCACGCTGGAGCAGGCCGCCGCCGAACACGGACTGGCCGTGGTGGAAGTGCAGCCGCATTTCGTCACCGCGTGGAACCGCTGGCAGGGCGCCGTGAAGACGGGCGCCTGGTTCGGCCAGGTGCACGACAATCTGCTGACGCTGGCCGTCCTGGACGGCAAGCGCCTGAACGCCATCCGCGCGCTGCCGGTGCCGCGCGGCGCCGACCAGTACTGGCTGGCGCAAACGCTGAAACGCGAAGCGCTGCTGGCCGGACTGGAAGCGCCGCAGCTGCTGCAGCTGTGCGGCCAGGTGCCGCCGCTGCTGGCCAAGCCGGCCGCC
Organism: Pseudoduganella aquatica; assembly: GCF_020865585.1. Taxonomy (NCBI): domain Bacteria; kingdom Pseudomonadati; phylum Pseudomonadota; class Betaproteobacteria; order Burkholderiales; family Oxalobacteraceae; genus Pseudoduganella; species Pseudoduganella aquatica. The sequence goes on along the minus strand of NZ_CP086370.1, from coordinate 5,373,730 downwards.
AACGCGGACCAGATCCCGTGCACCGTGCTGGGCGCGGCCTTGCCCGGCGAAGAAAAGTGGTCGCTGGCCAGCGTGCTGGCGGCGGGAGGGCTGGCGGCATGAGGAAAATGCGCATCGACTTCGCGCCGGCCGGCTGGCGCCGCGCGCTGTACCGCGCCCATCCCGCCGCGCTGGCCGGGTGCGCGCTGGGGCTGGCGCTGTGCGTGGGCGCAGCCGCGTACGGCTACCAGATGGCGCAGCAGCAGCGCGCCCGCGCCGAGCAGCTGGGCGAGCTGGAGCGGCAGCAGCGGCGCCAGGCGCAGCAGCTGCAACAACAGCAGCAGAAACAGCAGCGCCAGGGGCAGCAGGGAGGCGCCGCGCTGGCCGCCAAGGTGCAGATACCGGAAGCCCAGGCCAAGGCCATCAACGCGGCCGTGTTGCAGCTGAACCTGCCGTGGCGCGACATGCAGGAAGCCGTGGGCGAAGCCACGCCGGCCACGATTGCCTTGCTGGCGCTGGAGCCCGACCCGAACAAGCAAGTGCTGAAGATCAGCGCCGAAGCCAAGAATCCGGACGATATGATCGCCTACATAGAACAGCTCAAGCAGCAGGAGTTCTTCGTGAGCGCTGCGCTGGTGCGGCACGAGATCAACGACCTCGATCCGAACCGGCCGGTCCGCTTCCAGGTGGAAGCCCAGTGGGGAGCGCGATGAAGCCGGGCGCCGCCAAGATGCAGCCCGGGCAGCCGGGAACGGCGCAAGCCACGCTCAGCGTCTTGCTGCTGCGGGCGCGCCTGGCCGCTGCGCGCGCGGGAGCGGGCGCCTGCGTGGCCGCCGTGCTGTGTGTGGCGGGCGCCGCGGCGTGGGCCTGGCTGCTGCCGCGCGGCGCGGAGCAGAAGCTGGCGCTGGCCCGTCCCTTGCCGGTGCCGGCCACGCTGGCGGTGGCCGCGCCGCCGCCGTCCGCCAATGAAAACCTGGCGCTGTTCCACGAAACGCTGGGAGAAAAGCGCTACGCGGAGCAGCACGTGAAAGTGCTGTTCGCGCTGGCGGCGAAAGCGGGCCTGAGCCTGAACCAGGGCGAATACAAACCGGGCTACGACAAGGCCAGCCGCGTCAGCAGCTACCAGATCACGCTGCCGGTGAAGGGCAGCTACCAGGCGATCTGGCAGTTCGCCCTGGGCGCCTTGCGCGAGCTGCCCTTCGCCGCGCTGGACGACATCGGCTTCCGCCGCGAGAACATCGGCGACGCGCAGGTGGAAGCGCGCGTGCGCTTCACGCTCTACCTGAAGGACGGCGCCATGCTGGAGCAGCCATGAAGCCGCGCCATTTGCTGATGGCAGTGGCGCTGGCCGGCGCCGCCGCGCTGGTGGTTTTTGGCGACAAGACCCCGGCCGGCAGCGGCGTTGCCGAAGCCGTGGACCGCCGCCCGCAGCCTGCCGCGGCCCGGACCGCCGCGCCGGCTCTGCCAGCCACGGCGCCCGCCGCCCCCGCGCCTGCCGCCAATGACGCCAAACCCGCAGCGGCGGAGGTGCAGATTCTGCGCCTGCTGCCGCGCGGCGAACTGATAGGCGAATCCGGCGAGGGCAGTTTTGGCGGAGCCGGCGCCGTGTTCGGCAGCCAGAACTGGACCCCGCCGCCGCCGCCGCCGCAAGCCCCGCCGCCCCCTCCGCCGCCGCAAGCGCCGCCGCTGCCGTTCACCTACATCGGCAAGGCCGCCAGCGAAGGGGCCTGGGAGGTATTCCTGGCGCGCGGCGAAAAAACTTATGTGGTACGCGCGCAAATGGTGATCGACGGCGTCTACCGCGTCGACGCCGTCGCGCCGCCCATGCTCAAGCTTACCTATCTGCCGCTGAATCAATCCCAGCAGCTCAATATTGGAGTTCCCGACTAATGGCCCGCACATCCCACCGCAAGTTGAAAACCACGGCCATGGCCACGCTGGTGGCGCTGGCGCTGGCCGGTTGCGCAGGCGAGATGGCCTACCGCGACGGCCGCACCCTGGTCGAACAGAACAAGCCGGAAGAGGGCCTGGCCAAATTCCAGGAAGCCATCACGCAAGCGCCCAACAACGCGCAATTCCGCTCCGCCTACCTGCTCACGCGCGACCGCACCGCCGTGCGCTATCTGGACCAGGCCGAGCGCGACCTGGCCGACGGCCGCCGCGCCCCGGCGCAGCAAGCCTACCAGCGCGTGCTGGCCATCGACCCCATGAACGAGCGCGCACGCGCCGGGCTGCGCGCGGTGGAAACGGCCGAGCGGCTGGAAAAAATGGTGGCCTCCGCCGGCGAACTGGCCGCCAAAAAGGACTACGACGGCGCGCGGCAGAAGCTCAACGCGGTGCTGGCGGAAAAACCGGCCTACGAGGAGGCGCGCCTGATGCTGCGCGACGTGAACGACAAGAGCGCCCAGCCCACGGCCGAAGCGGGCCTGTCGAAAGCGTTCAAGCAGCCCATCAGCATCGAGTTCCGCGACGCGCCGCTCAAGCAGGTGTTCGAGATTATCGCGCGCCGCTCCGGCCTGAACTTCGTCTTCGACAAGGACGTGAAGACCGACCAGAAAGCCTCCATTTTCCTGAAGAACAGCACCGTGGAAGCGGCGGTCTACTATCTGCTGATGACCAACCAGCTCGAGCAGCAGGTCCTGGACGGCAACACCATTTTGATCTACCCCAACGTGGCGGCCAAGCTGAAGGAATACCAGGAGATGGTGGTGAAGACCTTCTTCCTGGCCAATGCGGAGGCCAAGTCGGTGGCCAACACGCTCAAGACCATCCTCAAATCGCGCGACGTGGTGGTGGATGAAAAACTGAACCTGCTGATCGTGCGCGACAACGCCGAGGCGATCCGCCTGGCCGAGCGCCTGGTGGCGCTGCAGGACGTGGCCGAGCCGGAGGTGATGCTGGAAGTGGAAATCCTGGAAGTGAAGCGCACGCGCCTGATGGAGCTGGGCGTGGCCTGGCCGACCAGCGTTACCCTCGGCCCGCTGATTTCGTCCGGCGGCACGGTGCTGACGATTAATGACCTGAACCACCTGAACCAGCGCAGCATAGGCGTGTCCGCGCTCAACGTGACCGGCAAGGCCAACAAGACCGACGGCGACAGCAACCTGCTGGCCAATCCGCGCATCCGCGTGCGCAACAAGGAAAAGGCCAAGATCCTGATCGGCGACAAGGTGCCGGTCATCACCACCACCATTTCGCCCGGCACCGGCGGCTTTGCCAGCGAGTCGGTCAGCTATGTGGACGTGGGTTTGACGCTGAACGCCGAGCCGACCATTTACCTGAACAACGAAGTGGCGATCCGCGTGTCGCTGGAGGTCAGCAACCTGGTCAGCCAGGTGGAGACCAAGTCCGGCACCAAGGCCTACCAGATCGGCACGCGCCAGGCCAGCACCATGCTGCAGCTGAAGGACGGCGAGAACCAGGTGCTGGCGGGCCTGATCAACAACGAGGACCGCAGCAACGGCAGCAAAGTGCCGCTGTTCGGCGACGTGCCCATCCTCGGCCGCCTGTTCGGCAGCACCACGGACGACAAGCAGAAGACCGAGATCGTGCTGTCCATCACCCCGCACCTGATCCGCAACGTGCAGCGCCCCGAGGCGGCCAACGCCGAATTCTCGGCCGGCACCGAGGGCAACTTCCGCCGCCGTCCGGACCCCGCCGTGCGCACGCCGGTGGCGCTGCCGCTAGGCGCTCCCAGCGCGCCCGCCGCGCCGGTGGTTCCGGCCGCGCCGCAGCTGCCGGCGCAGGGCGCGCAGCCGATGGCCATTCCCGCTCCCGGCCAGCCGCCAGTGGCGCAGCCTGCCGCGCCGGCCGGCGTGCCGCTATCCACGTCGCAGCCCGGCCCCGCGTCCAGCGTGGCGCAGCCCGAGCCAGCTGCCCCGGCGCAGCCGCCAGCAAAATGAATCTGCGGCGCCGCGGCTTCACGCTGATCGAACTGCTGGTGACGCTGGCCATCCTGGGCCTGCTCGGCACGCTGGTGGTGCCGGTGGCGCAGGTGACCATCCAGCGCCGCAACGAACAGGAGCTGCGCCGTTCGCTGAACGAGATCCGCCAGGCCATCGACGCCTACAAGCAGGCTTACGATGATGGCCGGGTGGCCAAGAGCACCATCAGCACCGGCTACCCCAAGAACCTGGAACTGCTGGTGGAGGGCGTGCAGGACCAGAAGAACCCCAAGCGCAGCAAGATCTACTTCCTGCGCCGCATTCCGCGCGACCCCTTCAGCGCCGAACCGGAGGCGTCCGATGCGCAGACCTGGGGCAAGCGCAGCTACGCCAGCGACGCCGACCAGCCGCGCGAAGGGGAGGACGTGTACGATGTCTACTCCCTCTCCGAAAAGACCGGCTTGAACGGCGTGGCCTACCGAAAATGGTAAACATGAACAAAGCCAGACAAGGATTCACGCTGATCGAGCTGCTCGTGGTGCTGGGCATTATCGCGCTGCTGCTCACGCTGGCCGTGCCGCGTTATTTCCCCAGCGTGGACAGCGCCAAGGAAACCATCCTGGCCGACAACCTGCGCAACACCCGCGCCACCATCGACCAGTACTACGGCGATACGGGCCGCTATCCGGACACGCTCGAGCAGCTGGTGGAGAAAAAATACCTGCGCGCCGCGCCTATCGACCCCATCACCGAAAGCAGCACCACCTGGATACTGGTGGCGCCGGAAGATGGCACCAAGGGCGGCGTGTCGGACCTGAAAAGCGGAGCGCCCGGCAATGACCGCCACGGCAAACCCTACGCGGACTGGTAGGCCGCCCCGGCGCGGCGCCGGCTTCAGCTCGGGCTTTACCTACATCAGCCTGGTCATCATGCTGGCCATCATGGCCCTGGTGTGCGCCAGCACGGTCAAGCTGGGCGCGGTGATGCAGCGCAGTGCCGCCGAGCGCGAGCTGCTCAATATAGGCGCCCAGTTCAGCGACGCGCTGCAAAGCTACGCCAAGGCCACGCCGCCCGGCCAGCCCACCCAGCCGCCCTCGCTGAAGGAGCTGCTGCTGGATCCGCGTTTCCCCGCCGTGCGGCGCCACCTGCGCAAAATCTTTGTCGATCCCATGACGGGCAAGGCGGAGTGGGGCATCAGCTATGTGGCGGGCACCACCGGCGTGGTGGCGGTGTACAGCCTGTCCACCGCCAAACCGGTCAAGATTGGCAATTTCCCGGCCCGCTTCCAGGGTTTTGAAGGCAAGCAGCGTATCTCGGACTGGAAATTTGTCAGCGCAGGGGATGCGCAGCCGCTGCCGGGCCAGCCCGGGGCCAAGCCGCCGCAGCCGGGGCAGCCCGGTACGCCGCCGCTGCCCGGCGCCACGCCGCCTGCCGGTGCGGAGCCGGGCGCCCCGCCGTCCATGCCGGCTGAACCGGCGCCGGAACCGCCGGCCGAGCCGGCCGAGCCCGCCGAGCCGCCGCCGCGGCCAGACGACACCAAGCCGGATCCCGATCCGCCGCCCGAACAGCAGCGATAAAACACCAGCCCGGATGCCCACGCAGACCGGGCTTTTTATTTACTGAAATATTGCTGTGCAACATAGTAAATATACTTGCATAAATTTCTTTATTGACGGAAATTAAATATAATCAAAAGAACAATGGTTTTGCCGTGTTTATGCTATATTGGTTTTCGCAGTCCCGAACTCTTTGGTTAGCTCATCAACCAATAAAATCAACTTTTTAAGGATAACCTATGAAATTGAAACTTATTGTTGCGAGCTTATTAGCCGCAGCTTCCCTGGGCGCCTCGGCGGCGGATCAACTGGTCATTCTGGATGATAACCCGCTGGCAAACAACTTCTTCCAATCCGTCAAATCCCCGGTCGATGATGTACTGTCCGGCGGCTCCGACGTAATCACTTTTGGCGGCCTGGCACCAGGCCTGTACGAGATCGTCGTGACGATCAGCGGCCAAAACCTGACCTTCGACGGCACCCTGTCGAACCTGAACGGCACCACCGGCAGCGTCTTCAGCGATGGCAAGCTGCGCTTCTTCGGCGTTGAACACAGCGGCGCCGCTCCATTCGTGCTGAGCTTGTTCGGCACGGGTGCTGCGGGCGCGAAATACAGCGGCGAAGTGAGCGTGACGGCGGTACCGGAACCAGCCACCTACGGCATGCTGATCGGCGGCCTGGGTATCCTGGCTTTCCTGGCTCGCCGTAAACAAGACTCTGACGCCTGAGGCGGGAACCAGCATTAAAAAACCCGCTCGCGAGCGGGTTTTGTTTTTTGGAATTACTTTGCGCGGCGCTTGAAGTCGCGGAAGCGGAAGCCCATTGCATATAATGCGAGGAAATAAATTGCCGCGCAAATAGTTATTATCAGAAATAATGTTCCAGCACGCAAGAATGGATGGTGGCCCATTGCCAGCCAGTCGACTTTTGCTGCACCGAACCATGCGGCCGCGCCCATCAGCCCCACCGCTACCAAGAGTTTCAAATAGAATTTCCCCCAGCCAGCTTTCGGCTGATAGACGCCGCGCTGGCGCAGGCCCCGGTACAGGAATGCCGCGTTGATGCAGGCCCCGAGTCCGATTGAAAGCGCCAGTCCCGCCACGGCGATGTAGGGAACAAACAACAGGTTCATCAGCTGCGTGGCGATCAGCACGCCGACCGCGATTTTCACCGGCGTGCGGATATCTTGCTTGGCGTAAAACGCCGGCGCCAGCGTTTTCACGAGGATGATGCCGATCAGGCCGGCGCTATAGGCCACCAGGGGCTGGGCCGACATGGTGGCCGCTTCGGCGGTGAATTTACCGTAGTGGAACAGGGTGCTGATCAGCGGCACCGCCAGCGCGGCCATGCCCACCGCCGCCGGCAGCGCCAGCAGGAAGGTCAGGCGCAGGCCCCAGTCCAGCAGGTCTGAATACTCCTCGTGGTCGGCGTCCGCATTGGCCTTGGCCAGGCTCGGCAGCAATATGGTGCCCAGCGCCACGCCCAGCATGGCGGTGGGGAATTCCATCAGGCGGTCGGCATAGGACAGCCAGGAGATGCTGCCCTCGGCCAGGCGCGAGGCGATGCTGGTGTTGATCATCAGGCTGATCTGCGCAGCCGACACGGCGAACACGGCCGGCCCCATCTTCTTCAGCACGCGGCGCACGCCGCCGTCGCGCAGGCCCACCAAGGGGTTCAGATACAGGCGCGGCAGCATGCCGATGCGTATCAGCGCCGGGACCTGGATCGCCACCTGCAAAATGCCGCCCACGAACACGGCGATGGCCATGGCGTAGATGGGCTGCTTTAAATAGGGCGCCAGGAACAGCGAGGCGGCGATAAAGCTCAGGTTCAGCAGCACCGGCGTGACGGCGGGGATTTTGAACTGGCGCCAGGTGTTCAATATGCCGCCGGCCAGCGCCACGAAGGACATGAAGGCGATATAGGGGAACATCAGCCGCGTCATCCAGACCGAGGCGTCGAAGGCTTCCGGCGTGGCGCGCAGGCCGGTGGCGATCAGGTAGACGAACAGCGGGGCGCCTATAATACCGATCGCGCTGACCAGCACCGTGGCCCACACCAAGGTGGTGGCCACATGGTCGGCCAGCTCCTTGCTGGCTTCCTGGCCGTGCTGGTTCTTGTACTCGGCCAGTATCGGCACGAAGGCCTGCGAGAACGCGCCTTCGGCAAACAGCCGGCGCAGCAGGTTGGGAATGCGGAAGGCGACGACGAAGGCGTCCGTGTAGGCGCCGGCGCCAAAGGCGCGCGCGAACAGGCTTTCGCGCAGCAGGCCGGTCACGCGGGACAGCATCGTCATGCTGGAGATGGCAGCGAGGGTTTTGAGCAGGTTCATGGGCGGCGATTATAGCGGGCGCATCCGCCGCACAGCATGAAGGGACCGTGAAATCGCCGTGAATTCGCTGCAAAAAGAGCAATTTGCGGCGCGCGCGGCGTTTTGGGAATTGCTCTACCGCCAAAAGCCCGCTATAATTTAAGGCTGTACAGATTTCAGTATCGCAGACACTAATGTTTTGCCAGCGTCCCTTGGCTTACATGGTTAGGCAGACAGACTGAACAAACACCTGTTTGGCAAACGCTATTGTTTGCAAACGAACTTTGACAACGATTAGGAACTACCATGGCAAATACCGCACAAGCGCGCAAACGCGCTCGTCAAGCAGTCAAGCAAAACGCTCACAACTCGTCGCAGCGTTCGACCCTGCGCACCGCTATCAAGGCAGTGCGTAAAGCGATCCAGGGCGGCGACAAAGCTGCTGCTACCGCAATCTTCCAGGCATCCGTGTCGACCATCGACAGCATCGCCGACAAGAAGATCATCCACAAAAACAAGGCAGCTCGCCATAAGAGCCGTCTGGCCGCTGCCCTGAAAGCACTGGCAGCCTAATTCCGCTGGCGGCGCTTGCGCCGCCGCGTAGTTGAGCAGGATGCAAAAACCCGCATGGCGCAAGCCATAGCGGGTTTTTGTACGTTGCGCGCCCGCAGGCGCGGCGCATTACTTGGATGCGGCCGATGCTGCGGAGGCGGCCGAAGCGGCAGCCGAAGCCGATGCTTTTTTGTGTTTTTTCGCTTTGGGCGCGGAAGCGGAGGCCGATGCAGATGCCGAAGCTGCAGGAGCGGACGCCATGGCCGATGCCGACGCCGAAGCGGGGGCTGCGGGAGCTGCGGCAAAAGCGGATGCGGCGAACAGGGATGCAACCAGAGCGGCGATAAGTTTGGACATGGCGATTTCCTTTAGCGGTTGGTGGAAAACACGGGATTCAAATGAATTTGCTTCACGAATCTGTTTCCTTAACGCATAGAAAAATCGCCAGTTGACATACGGCACATCAAATCGCGCAACTATTTTTGTTGCGCTGCATTAAGAAGGGCGGCTTTTCAGGGTGTGACGCCGGTGCCGCAGGTGCAGCATGGGCAGCCTCAGCGCGGCCGCAGATCCTTGGGCGACACTTCCATCCACTCGCCCGGCATCAGCGGATGGCTGGCCAGCGAGATGCCGCCGATGGCGCTGCGCACCAGGCGCAGCGTGGGGTGGCCGATGGCCGCCGTCATGCGCCGCACCTGGCGGTTCTTGCCTTCCTGCAGGGTGATGGCCAGCCAGGCCGTGGGCGCGTCGGCGCGGCTGCGGATGGGCGGATTGCGCGGCCACAGCCAGCCCGGCTCGGCAATGCGCACCGCCTGGCAGGGCTTGGTGGTGAAGTCGCCCAGGTCGAGCGGCGCCTGCAGGCGCGCCAGCGCGTCCGCGTCCGGCACGCCTTCCACCTGCACCAGGTAGACCTTGGCCTCCTTGCGGTCCGGGTGGGCGATCTCGTGCTGCAGCTTGCCGTCGTCGGTGAGCAGCAGCAGGCCTTCGCTGTCGGCGTCCAGCCGGCCGGCCGGATAAACATTGGGGATCTTGACATGGTCGGCCAGCGTTTCGCGGCCGTCCTGCGGCGAAAACTGGCACAATACCTGGAAGGGCTTATTGAATAAGATGAGCGGCATAGACGAATTGTACCGTGGCGCCCGGCAAAATACTGGTGCATAATGTGAAACACACGTCTTATGTCTTATAGAAGACTCGACCACACCACCCGGAGATCACGATGTTTCAACATATCAAAGTTCCCGCTGACGGCCAGAAGATCACCGTCAACGCCGATTTTTCCCTGAACGTGCCTGACTGCCCCATCATTCCTTACATTGAAGGCGACGGTACCGGCGTGGACATCAGCCCGGTCATGATCAAGGTGGTGGACGCGGCCGTGGCCAAGGCCTACGGCGGCAAGCGCAAGATCAGCTGGATGGAGATCTACGCGGGCGAGAAGTCGACCACCGTGTACGGCCCGGACGTGTGGCTGCCGGAAGAAACGCTGCAGGTGCTGAAGGACTATGTGGTCTCCATCAAGGGCCCGCTGACCACGCCGGTGGGCGGCGGCATCCGCTCGCTCAACGTGGCGCTGCGCCAGGAGCTGGACCTGTACGTCTGCCTGCGCCCGGTGCGCTACTTCAAGGGCGTGCCGTCGCCGGTGCGCGAGCCGGAGAAGACCGACATGGTGATCTTCCGCGAGAACTCGGAAGACATCTACGCCGGTATTGAATACCAGCAGGGTTCGGAAGGCGTGAAAAAGCTGATCGATTTCCTGGTCAAGGAAATGGGCGTGAAGAAGATCCGCTTCCCGGAAACCTCGGGCATCGGCATCAAGCCGGTATCGATCGAGGGCACCGAGCGCCTGGTGCGCAAGGCCATCCAGTACGCCATCGACAATGACAAGCCCTCCGTGACCATAGTCCACAAGGGCAACATCATGAAGTACACCGAAGGCGGCTTCCGCGACTGGGCCTACGCGCTGGCGCAGAAGGAATTCGGCGCCCAGCTGATCGACGGTGGCCCGTGGTGCAAGTTCAAGAATCCGAAGACCGGCCGCGAGATCACCATCAAGGACTCGATCGCCGACGCCTTCCTGCAGCAGATCCTGCTGCGCCCGGCGGAATACAGCGTGATCGCCACGCTGAACCTGAACGGCGACTACATCTCCGACGCGCTGGCCGCGCAAGTGGGCGGCATCGGCATCGCGCCGGGCGCCAACCTGTCGGACTCGGTGGCCATGTTCGAAGCCACCCACGGCACCGCGCCCAAGTACGCCGGCAAGGATTACGTGAACCCGGGTTCGCTGATCCTGTCGGCCGAAATGATGCTGCGCCACATGGGCTGGACCGAAGCGGCCGACCTGATCATCTCGTCCACCGAAAAATCCATCGCCTCGAAGAAAGTCACCTACGACTTCGCGCGCCTGATGGAAGGCGCAACCCAAGTCTCGTGCTCAGGGTTCGGCGATGTGATGATCGATAACATGTAATTTGCAAGCCAGTGCGGCATCGCTGCCACGCTGGTTTGCATGGCCCCGCACTGTTCGCCAGTGCGGGGCCTTTTTCATTGGTGTATGCTGATGCTCTCAGACAACAAAGGAATCCACATGCAGTGTCCATTTTGCGGCGAGGGCGCCCTGGTGCACCAGACCAAGGATATGCCTTACACCTACGAAGGCAAATCGACCGTGATCCCGGCCGTCACGGGGGACTTTTGCGGCGCCTGCGGGGAGTGCGTGTTCACCGACAAGGAAAGCAAGCGCATCGGCGACGCCATGCTGGCTTTCAACCGGCTAGTGAATAGCGGCGCTTAATAAACAGGCAATTTAGTTTCAATTATGTAATTTAAATGTATAATGGGAAAAATCAATTTCCCAAATACAAGGCTCCCATGTTCCGTTCCGTGTTGTTCCTGGCCTTCGCCAGTGCTTTCGCCACCAGCGCCCACGCCAACCTGATACAGAACGGCAGCTTCTCCAACTCCAACGTTGCCTATGGCAGCGCGCTGTACGCCAATGGTTTTACGCAGACTGTGGTATCGGCCCCCGGCTGGACCTTCAGCAACGGCAGCGGCATCATCGACCACGCGTGGGACAGCATGGCGAGCCAGGGCACGGTGGCCTTCCTGCAGAACTATAGCCCTTTGCACTGGGCCGATCCCATCCTGTCGCAAGCGTTCAGTTCGTCCGCCAGCAGCTTCCAGGTGAGCTTCCAGTTGTCGCAGCGCGGCGGCAACTACGAAAGCGTGAACGTCAAGCTGGACGGCAAGGCGCTGGCGCCGACGCTGCAGCCGGTGGGATCGGAATGGACCTCGTACACTTTTAACATTGCAGGCCTGACGGGCGGCACGCACACGCTGAGCTTCAATGGCATCAACCTGTCCAACGCAAGCGATTCGACGCTGTTCATCGACAACGTGAGCGTGCTGGCGACCACCGTGCCGGAACCGGCCAGCGCAGCCTTGCTGCTGACCGGCCTGGGCCTGGCCGGCCTGATCCGCCGCCGCCGTGCAAAGTGAACCCGACTCCAGCCAGCCTGTGCTTGGCGGCGAGGGTGACTGAGGTTATTTGCACTGGAAGCTGAATTTTCCAGTGCGTAACTCGTCTGTCGCCGTGCATAGCTTCGCTGGAGGAGGGACGTCCAGCCTCAGGTAACGCTCAGTACGGGCGTACAAGCAATCCACTTGATACCTGTAGGATGGCGCATCCGCATTGACTGGCCAAGTCTGGTGGATCTTCGCGTTCGATTTGCGCTCATCGGATGGCGCCATGATCGGAAGGCTGCTTGTCGCGTCTGCCGCCTGGCCCGCCGGGAAAGATAGAACGCGAACAGACTCCAGGCGGCTTGCTGGAATTCCCCATTTCGCGGGTGCACTGGCCGGGCAAGAGACCTGTTGCGCAAACCCTTGTTCCGCCGCCGCAGCCATTGCTGCCGTCATAAGCAATCGGCAGGTGATGTTCATTCGATCACCGAATAGAGTTCCGGTCGTTGCGCTACGCCGGCTGCGGGGAGGCCGAGCCGACGCACTGCCCATTTCCGACGACCGTCTTTTGATCGGCATAGGCACGTCAGCAACGCCGCGCCGGGTTGTACGCAGGGCAGGAACGAAAAAAAACCCCACGATTGCGGGGTTTCTCACTTCCGGACAGCTAACGCTTAGGTCGACTGGATGTTGGAAGCTTGCTTGCCTTTAGGGCCTTGGGTGACTTCGAACTGAACTTTTTGACCTTCTTTCAGGGTCTTGAAGCCGTTCATGTTGATCGCGGAGAAGTGTGCGAACAAATCCTCGCCGCCATCATCAGGAGTGATGAAGCCAAAGCCTTTGGAGTCATTGAACCACTTAACGGTACCAGTTGCCATAAAAAAAACTTTCAATAAAAACGAATCACACGAGCCATAAAAGCAAGAAGCTTCCTGCCCCCTCCTCGACGCCTCACTTCTTATCAACATGTACATTTCTGCACAAGTCGATATGGCATTGTTGGCGGAACAATTTTTAATGTCAAGCGCTTTCGGCGCGCTGTTGGTATTTTTCTTGCAACAGCAACATTGCTCAACAAAAAAGCAACTCTTGATTTTTCGGCGGTGGCCGCCATCTGCGCCAAGTCGGGAAAACGCGTAAGATGGAATACATGTGGATTTACCTCCATAAAGCACGTTGCAACAACACCGAAAGCATTAGAATATAAGCGTATGGCAACCAAGCATGACACCGAACAGCTGCTGGAACGGCAGACGCTAAAACCGCCTCCCCTGTACCAGGTGGCGTTGCTGAATGACGACTACACCCCGATGGAATTTGTCGTGGCCGTGATTCAGGAGTACTTCAACAAGGACCGTGAGACGGCCACCCAGATCATGCTCAGCGTGCACCGCTACGGCAAGGGCGTGTGCGGCGTCTTCTCGAAGGATATCGCGAGTACCAAAGTGGAGTTTGTATTAACGCATGCACGCAAGGCAGGCCACCCCCTGCAGTGTGTGATGGAGGAAGTATGATTGCGCAGGAACTGGAAGTAAGTTTGCACATGGCGTTTGTCGAAGCACGGCAGGCACGGCATGAATTCATCACGGTAGAGCATCTGCTGCTGGCGTTGCTGGACAACCCGTCTGCGGCCGAAGTGCTGCGTGCGTGCGCCGTCAACATCGAGGATTTGCGCAAAACCCTGACCAACTTCATCGGCGACAACACGCCGACCGTGCCTGGCACGGGCGAAGTGGATACCCAGCCGACGCTGGGCTTCCAGCGGGTGATCCAGCGCGCCATCATGCACGTGCAGTCCGCTTCCAACGGCAAGAAGGAAGTCACCGGCGCCAACGTGCTGGTGGCCATCTTCGGCGAGAAGGATTCGCACGCGGTCTACTACCTGCATCAGCAGGGCGTGACCCGCCTGGACGTGGTCAACTTCATTTCGCACGGCGTGCGCAAGGACCAGCAGTCGGACGCCGCCAAGGCCTCCGAAGGCGTGGAAGAGGGTGCCCCGGGCGCCGAGGGCCAGCAGAAGGAAAGCCCGCTCGACCAGTTCACGCAGAACCTGAACAAGGCCGCCGCCGACGGCAAGATCGATCCGCTGATCGGCCGCGAAGAGGAAGTGGACCGCGTGATCCAGATCCTGTGCCGCCGCCGCAAGAACAATCCGCTGCTGGTGGGCGAAGCCGGCGTGGGCAAGACCGCCATCGCCGAAGGCCTGGCTTACCGCATCACGCAGAACGACGTGCCGGAAATCCTGCAGAACGCCGTGGTCTACTCGCTGGACATGGGCGCGCTGCTGGCCGGCACCAAGTACCGCGGCGACTTCGAGCAGCGCCTGAAGGCCGTGCTCAAGCAGCTCAAGGATAACCCGAACGGCATCCTGTTCATCGACGAGATCCACACCATCATTGGTGCGGGGTCGGCCTCGGGCGGCACGCTGGACGCGTCCAACCTGCTGAAACCAGCCTTGGCCAACGGCCAGCTGAAATGCGTGGGCGCGACCACCTACACGGAATTCCGTGGCGTGTTCGAGAAGGACCACGCGCTGAGCCGCCGCTTCCAGAAAGTGGACGTGAACGAGCCTACCGTCGAACAGACCGTGCAGATCCTGCGCGGCCTGAAGTCGCGCTTCGAGGAACACCACGGCGTGAAGTACTCCGCGTCCGCGCTGTCCACCGCAGCCGAACTGGCGGCCCGCTTCATCAACGACCGCCACCTGCCGGACAAGGCCATCGACGTGATCGACGAAGCCGGCGCAGCGCAGCGCATCCTGCCGAAGTCCAAGCAGAAGAAAACCATCGGCAAGACCGAGATCGAGGAGATCATCTCCAAGATCGCGCGCATCCCGCCGCAGACCGTCAACCAGGACGACCGCAGCAAGCTGCAAACCATCGACCGCGACCTGCGCAACGTGGTGTTCGGCCAGGATCCTGCCATCGACGCGCTGTCGTCCGCCATCAAGATGGCGCGCGCCGGCCTGGGCAAGACCGACAAGCCGATCGGCTCCTTCCTGTTCTCCGGTCCCACCGGCGTGGGCAAGACCGAGGTGGCCAAGCAGCTCGCCTTCATCCTGGGCATTGAGCTGATCCGCTTCGACATGTCCGAATACATGGAGCGCCACGCCGTGTCGCGCCTGATCGGCGCGCCGCCGGGCTACGTTGGTTTCGACCAGGGCGGCCTGCTGACCGAAGCGATCACCAAGAAGCCGCACGCGGTGCTGCTGCTGGACGAGATCGAGAAAGCGCATCCGGACATCTTCAACATCCTGCTGCAGGTGATGGACCATGGCACGCTGACCGACAACAACGGACGCAAGGCCGACTTCCGCAACGTGATCATCATCATGACCACGAACGCGGGCGCCGAGAGCCTGCAGAAGACGTCGATCGGCTTCACCACCACCAAGCAGGCGGGCGACGAGATGGCCGACATCAAGCGCATGTTCACGCCTGAGTTCCGCAACCGTATCGACGCCACCATCAGCTTCCGCGCGCTGGACGAGGAAATCATCCTGCGCGTGGTGGACAAGTTCCTGATGCAGCTGGAAGAGCAGCTGCACGAGAAGAAAGTGGAAGCCGTGTTCACCGAGGCGCTGCGCAAGTTCCTCGGCAAGAAAGGCTTCGACCCGCTGATGGGCGCGCGCCCTATGTCGCGCCTGATCCAGGACATGATACGCAAGGCGCTGGCCGACGAGCTGCTGTTCGGCCGCCTGGTGTCCGGTGGCCGCGTGACGGTGGATCTGGACGAGAAAGACCAGGTCAAGCTGGAGTTCCCCGAGTCGGACGCGGCGCCCAGCCAGCCGCCCGAAACGGTGGAAGTCGAGTAAAAACCAAACCCGCCTCCGAGGCGGGTTTTTTATTTCGTAGGGCGGGTTAGCGCGAGCGCGTAACCCGCCGCATCAGCGCCGCCAGCGGCCCCGGCTGTTCCAGCGGTATCAAATGCCCCGAGTCCTCAACCACCTCCAGCACCGCACCCGGGATGCCGTCGCGCAGCTCCACCGCCTGGTCCGGCGAACGCAACTGGTCCTGCGCCGCAGCGACCACCAAGGTAGGGCATGCAATCTCCCCCAGCCGTTCCAGATCGCCGCGCTCCAGCAGCGACTGGCGCAAAAACACATCCCGCCCCAGCCGCTCGCCCATGGCGCGCACGCGCGCAATCAGCCCGGCGTTGCCCGCCAGGCCAGGATGCAGCGAAGTGACGATGGCGCCCTTGCTCAGCCCCCTGAACGGCCCCGGCGGCGTCGCCAGTGCCGCCTTCGCGCGCTGCTCACGCGTTGCCTGCGAGTCCGGGCGCGCTGACGTCGCGATCAAGATCAGCGACGCCACGCGCTGCGGCGCCAGCCGCGCCATTTCCCGCGCAATGTAGCCGCCCATGGAGAATCCAGCCAGCACAAAGCGCGGCGGACACGCGTCCAGCACATGGCGCGCCATTTCCTCCACCGTGCCGCCTTCGCGCAGACTGCCGTGGATAATGGGATAGTCCGCGTCCAACAGCGGCAGCACCTCATCCCACAGGGTTTCGTCCAGCATATAGCCGGGTATCAGAACAAGAGGGGTCATAAGTCGGCAAGGGTTCTGAATTGCGCGGCCCGGCGGCGCGAGACTTCCACCGCCGGGCCGTCTTGCAGCGCCAGATCCAGGCCGCCTGCATCGTTGGGCGCCACGCTGCGCACCAGGTCCAGGTTGACGATGTGGCGGCGGCTGGCGCGGAAGAAGCGCTGCGGGTCGAGCTTTTCCTCCAGCTCCTTCAGCGTGCGCAGCATCAGCGGCTGCTGGCTGCCGAAGTACACCCGTGTGTAATTCCCTTCGGACTCGAACAGGCGGATGTCATGCAGGCCGATGAACCAGCAGCGTTCGCCGTCCTTGATGAAGAGTTTTTGCGGCGCTGGGCGGGGCAGGGCGCCAGTGGCAGGCTGGCGCCGCTGCGCCGCGCGGGCCAGTGCCGCAGCCATGCGCACGGGCTGGATCGGCTTCTGCAGATAATCCAGCGCGTTCACTTCAAAAGCCTGCAGCGCGTAGTGGTCAAAGGCGGTGGTGAAGATCACGTCCGGCACGCTGTCGAGCGAGGCCAGCAGATCAAAGCCGCTGCCGCCCGGCATTTGCACGTCGAGCAGCAGCAGGTCCGGCTGCAGGGCGGCGATCTGCGTCAGCGCATCCGCCGCGCTGGCCGCCTCGCCGACGATCTCCATGTCCGGGTGCGCCGCCAGCAGGCGCCGCAGCTCGGCGCGCGCCAGGCGCTCGTCGTCCACCAGCAGCACGCGCATCAGGCAGCCTCCGGCAAGGTCAGCGTGGCGCGCACCCAGCCGCCGGTTTCCGCCAGCTCCAGGCTGGCCTCCGGTCCCACCGCCAGCTTGAGCCGCTTGCGCGCATTGTTCAGTCCCACTTGCGTGGAGCTGCTGAACTGCCGCAGCGCGCCCGTGTTGGCAATCTCGATGCGCACGCCGCCTGCATCGCGCCGCGCGCTGATGGTGATGTCGCTGCCTGTGACGCTGCTCTCCACGCCATATTTCACCGCGTTTTCCACCAGCGTTTGCAGCGCCATCGGCGGCACCTGCACCGTCTCCGTACCCGCCTCGATATGCAGGCTGGCGCGCAGCCGCTCCTCGAAGCGGATCTGCTCGATCGCCAGGTAGGCTTGCACCGCCTCCAGCTCCGCCGCCAGCGGCACCGTGCTGCTCTGTCCGGACTGCAGCGCATAGCGCATCAGGCTCGCCAGCTGGTCTATCATCTGCGCCGCCGCGTCGTGGTCCTCGTAGATCAGGCCGCGCACGCTGTTCAGGCTATTGAAGAAGAAATGCGGATTGACCTGCGCCTGCAAGGCGCGTAGCTCCGCGTCCTTGGCGCTTATCTCCAGCCGCAGCGCCTCCGCTTCGAAGCGCGCCGCGCGGCCGATGGCTTTCACCATCAGATAGAAGCCGGTCCAGCTGGCGAACACCAGCGTCCAGAAGATGAGCGCCATCGGCAGGAAGCCGAAGCTGTCGAACCGCGCGTCCTGCAGCAGCACCAGGCCCAGCACCACGCTGGCGGCCTGCAGCGGCGGCAGCGCCAGTGCCGGCACGGCCCACATCTGCCAGCGCAAGCGCGGCGTGTGCCAGCCCTTGCGCTTGAACAGACTGCGCCATCCATGCGACAGCAGAAGGCCGCTGGCGGCGGTCCACACCGTGGTGAGCGCCACGCCGTCCAGCTGCAGCGCGGAGCGGTACATGGCCAGCATGAACATCAGGATGCCGAACCAGCCGCCTAGCTGCAGTATCCAGTACCAATGCAGGCGGGCGAGCCAGGGGCGGGTGGAATGGTCCATTGCGCTTATTTCAGAAATTGGTCGATGCGAGCATACATCCAATCAGGATCGTCGTACATGATGAAATGGCGCGCCGTGTCGGCCAGTTCGACCTGCACGCCCGGCAGTTGCTGGTACTGGCTTTTGAACATGGCTTCCACCGCGCTGCGTGGCAGGAAGCTCTTGTACGCGGCCCAGCTGCCCAGCACCAGCGTGGGCGCCTGGATGCGCGCCAGTTCCTGCCGCAAGTCTTGCGACAGCATCTGATAAATCGAGGTGGCCATGGTCTTGCGGTCCGACTGCAGGCTCCAGCCGGCCACGCGTTCGGCATCCGCTTCACCGCTGACCAATGTGCCGGCGGTGCGGCGCTGCTGCGCGGCGAAGGAGGCCGGGTCGGTGCCGAGCAGGCGGTCGCGCATCTGCGCCGCCATGGCCTCCAGCTGCTCGGAAGTCACGTTCGGCAGCTGGGTGGCGCCCAGCGCGGGCAGGGCGTCCACCACCACCACGCGGCCCACCTGCGCCGGATGGTCGGCCGCCATCTTCAGCGCCAGGAAGCCCCCCATGCTGTGGCCGATCAGCAGCGGGCGCGCCAGTTTGTTTTCGCTGATGTAGGCGGACAGCTGCTGCTCCACCGCCGGCAGCAGCGGCGCGTCAATGGCGGGCGCGCCCGCGAAGCCGGCCAGCGTCAGCACATGGCACTGGCGGCTGGCGCAGAAGCGCTGCACAGTGCCGTCCCAGACTTCGCCGGGGGAGGCCAGGCCAGGAATCAGGATGACTGGCGCGCCGGCGCCCGTTACCTTGACGTTGAAGGCGGAAGGGGCGGCTGCGGCTGCGCTGAATGCGCCGGCGAGCAGGATGCTGCAGATCAGGCGTTTGAACATGGTGTGGCTCCTGGGGGGGTTGCGATGAAAACCATGCTATCGGTGCGCCGCCTGCCCGGCCACCGCCTTTGGATGAACGGCAAAAATTGAGGATGAACGGCGCCGCAAGCTGGTGTATATTTGCCAACCAGGTATTGCCATGATCCCCTCACCGAGCGAGCCAGATTTGAAACTACCACGCCTGAAGTCCCCCCTTGCCCCGCTGGCCGCCGCCTGCGCCATGCTGATCTCCCAAACCGCCGCCGCGCTGCCGAACACCAGCGACACGCGCATGCTGAGCGAGCCCGCAGTCTCTGCGCGCCACATCGCCTTTATGTACGCGGGCGACCTGTGGCTGGCGAATCTGGACGGCAGCGCGCCGCGCCGCATGACTTCGGACCTGGGCGAGAAATCCAACCCGGTGTTTTCGCCGGACGGCAAACTGGTGGCTTACACCGCACAGCTGGACGGCAATGCGGACGTGTATGTGCTGCCGGTGGAAGGCGGCGTGCCCAAGCGTTTGACCTACCATCCCGGCCAGGACATCGTGCAAGGCTTTGCGCCCGACGGCAAATCGGTGCTGTTCACGTCGCCGCGCGCGGCCTTCAACAACCGCTTCCGCAAATTGTTCACCGTGCCTGTGACCGGCGGCGTGGAGACCGAACTGGAAATTCCGAACGCGGCGCGCGCCGCCTACTCGCCGGATGGCAAGCGCGTGGCATACAACCCATTCTCTCCAGCCTTCCTGCAATGGAAACGCTATCGCGGCGGCACCAACTCCGTCCTGTGGCTGTACAGCTTCGGCGACAAGTCGGTGGAGAAAATCCCGCAGCCTGCCACGCACGCCAACGACGTGGACCCGGTCTGGATAGGCGACACCGTCTACTTCCGCTCGGACCGCAGCGGCGAATTCAACCTGCACGCCTACGACCTGAAAACCAAGGCCGTGCGCCAGATCACCAACCACCGCGACTTCCCGGTGCTGAATATCTCCGCGTCGGGCAACACGCTGGTGTACGAGCAGGCCGGCTATCTGCACACGCTGGGCCTCGGCAACCAGGCCAATGCGCAAGCCCGCAAGCTCACCGTGGGTGTGAGCACGGACCTGGGCCTGACTCGCGAGCGCTGGGTGCGCGGCGCGCGCTACATCCGCAACGCGTCCATTTCGCCGTCCGGCGCGCGCGTGGCCTACGAGTTCCGGGGCGAGATCGTCACCATCCCCGCCGACAAGGGCGATGTGCGCAACCTCACGCAGACCTCTTCCGCGCACGAGCGCAACCCGGCCTGGTCGCCGGACGGCCGCTCGGTGGCCTATATTTCGGACGAATCCGGCGAATACGAACTGCACATCCGCGCCCAGGACGGCAAAGGCGCGCCCAAGAAACTCAAGCTCACCGGCGCAGGCTACTACGACAACCTGGTATGGTCGCCCGACTGCAAGAAGATCGCCTACACCGACAACGCCTGGACCCTGTACGTGCTGGACATCGCCACCGGCACGACGAAGAAGGTGGCCTCCGAGCCGCTGTATGGCGTGAACAAAACGCTGCGCGCCGCGTGGGCGCCGGACTCGCGCTGGATCGCCTACGCGCTCAATTCGATGAGCTACACGCGCAGCGTCTACATCTACTCGCTGGAGCAGAACAAATCGCATGCGGTGACGGATGGCCTGTCGGACGTGGCCAATCCCGTGTTCGACAAGAGCGGCAAGTATCTGTACTTCTTCGCCTCCACCAACGCCGGCCCGAGCAACAACTGGTTCTCGCAGCAGAACGAGGACAACCAGGTCACGCGCACCATCTGGATGGCGGTGCTGCGGCGCGACCTGCCTTCGCCGCTGATCAAGGAAAGCGACGAGGAGAAGGGCGCACCGGCTGCGAAAGAACCGGAGAAGAAGGACGCCGCCAAGACCGCCAAGGCCGAACCCGAGGCGGCCGAAGCAGCCAAGGCCGATCCCAAGATCGACCCCAAGACCGGCCGCGACGACCCGAATGTGGCGCTGGCCGTGGTCGCTCCCATCAGCATAGACTTCGACGGCATCGACACCCGCATCATCGACCTGCCCGTCCCCGCTGCGAAAATCTCCGACCTGGATGTGGGCGCCGCCGGGCAGATCTTCTTCGTGCGCGACGCGGACGGCAAGAAGGCCATTCAGCGTTTCGACCTGAAGGACAGGAAAACCGAGACCCTGGTGGCGGAATCGGACGGCTACGACATTTCCGCCGACGGCAAGAAGCTGCTCTACGTGTTCAAGGACAACTGGGCCATGGGTTCGGCCACCGGCAAGCTGCTGCCGCCGGGCGAAGGCCGCATCAAGGTCGACAGCATCGAAGTGAAAGCCGAGCCGCGCGCCGAGTGGACGCAAATCTTCAACGAAGCCTGGCGCATCAACCGCGACTTCTTCTACGACCCCGGCATGCACGGCGTGGACTGGAACAAGATGCGCGCCAAATACGCCGCTTTCCTGCCCGACTTGTCCAGCCGCGCTGACCTGAACCGGCTGATACAGTGGATGTGCAGCGAACTGGCGGTGGGCCACCATCGCGGCGGCGGGGGCGACAACTTTATCGAAAGCCGCGCCGTGCCGGGCGGCCTGCTGGGCGCGGACTACGAGATCGCCAATGGCCATTACCGCTTCAAGAAAGTGTACGGTGGCCTGAACTGGAATCCCTCGCTGCGCGCGCCGCTTACCGAACCGGGCCTGAACGTGAAGGCGGGAGAGTACCTGCTGGCGGTGGAAAGCCGTCCGCTGCTGCCGCCCACCAATCTGTACAGCGCGTTTGAAAACACCGCCAACAAGGCCATCGACATTACCGTCGGTCCCAACGCGGACGGCAGCAAGTCGCGCACCATCACCGTGGTTCCCGTGCCCAGCGAGGACGCGCTGCGCAACCGCGACTGGGTGGAGGGGAATATCCGCAAAGTCAACGCCGCCACCAACGGCCGCGTGGCCTATGTCTACGTGCCCAACACGGCGGGCCTGGGCCACACCTACTTCAAGCGCTACTTCTTCCCGCAGGCCGACAAGGATGCCGTCATCATCGACGAGCGCTTCAACGGCGGCGGCAGCGTGGCGGACTACTACATCGAGATCCTGCAGAAAAAAGAGATCGCCTGGTGGACCATGCGCTACGGCGCGGACATGAAGACGCCGTCCGCCTCCATCCAGGGCCCGCGCGCCATGCTGATCGACGAGACGGCCGGTTCCGGCGGCGACCTGCTGCCGTGGATGTTCCGCAAAAACCAAATGGGGCCGCTGATCGGCAAGCGCACCTGGGGCGGCCTGGTGGGCATCCTCGGCTTCCCGGTGCTGATGGACGGCGGCACGATCACGGCGCCCAACCTGGCGTTCTGGACGCGCGACGGCGGCTGGGGCGTGGAGAACGAGGGCGTGGCGCCGGACATCGAAGTGGAGCAGACGCCGGCCGAAGTGATCGCGGGCCGCGACCCGCAGCTGGAGAAGGCGATCGAGGTGATCAAGGCGGAACTGGCGAAGAATCCGCCGGTGCGGCCTGTGCGTCCGGCCTTCCCGGACAAGAGCAAGTAATCAGCCGGTGCGGCCGAGTTTGCGCCGCATCAGCTGCGGGTAGCCGAACCACATGGTAATCAGCAGCGCAAAGGCGCCGCCCCCGCCGCATGCGGCGAGGGTGGTGTCGCCTGTCACCATTTGCAGCACCACGAACACGTCGAGCGAGATGGCTGCCGCCAAGGGCGCCAGCGCATAGCAGATGCAGCGCGACGACAGTGCGATGGCGCGCTGCGAAATATGGAAAGGTTCGGCCTGGCGATGGTAGGCGGCCGGCATCATGACGAGGGCGATCGCCACCACCACCAGCGCCAGTGCGGCGACGTGGCAGTCCTGCACCAGCATGGGCAGCTGCTTGAACGGCTCGTTGAAGACGGCGATGGTCTGGAAGCCGAACAGGGCCTGCACGCCGGGCAGCACCATGCGCGCCTCCTCGATCACCCGGCCCATTTGCTCTTTCAGCGACTCCTTTTCCACCTGATCCATAGCGCTCCCCCGATCAGCCGATTGTAGCGGTGGCGCTGGGCAGGGGGCGCGCAGTTTGGCGGGTTACGCGCTTTGCGCTAACCCGCCCTACGCAGCGACGAATCTCGCGTCCATCGTAGGGCGGGTTAGCGGAGCGTAACCCGCCGGACAAGCGTGCTAACCACCCTGTTCGCCGCGCAAGCGGCGCCACAGCGTGGTGCGGCTGATGCCCAGGTAATCCGCAGCGGCGTCGCGGCGGCCGCCGAAGCGCGCCAGCACGGCGCTGGCGCTTTCCCGGCCGCTGGCGCCGTCCTGCGCGGCGGCCGCCATCGATGCGGCAGGCAGCGTTCCCTGCACTGCAACCATGCTGGCGCTGCTTTGCAGCTCCGGCGCCACGCCAAGCACAAAGCCCGGCGTGAGCGCCTGCAGCGGCTCGGCTGCCAGGAACAGCGCCAGCCGCTCGGTCAGGTTGCGCAGCTCGCGCACATTGCCGGGCCAGCCGTAGCCCAGCAGTAGCGGGGCGCAGGCGTTGATCTCGGCATGCAGGTTGGGGTGCGGCCGCGCGCCCAGCGCCGCCAGCGCATTCTTCAGCGACCACTCGGCCAGCGGCACGATATCCTCGCGCCGCTCGCGCAGCGGCGGCAGCGCCAGGCGCAGCACCGCCAGCCGGTAGAACAGGTCGGCCCGGAAGCGTCCCTCGCGCACGCGCTGCTCCAGGTCGCAGTGCGTGGCGCTGATGATGCGCACATTGATGGCGACCGGCCGCGTGCCGCCCACCCGCACCACTTCCCGTTCCTCCAGCACCCGCAGCAAGCGCGTTTGCAGCGCCAGGGGCATTTCGCCTATCTCGTCCAGGAACAGCGTGCCACGGTTGGCCGCTTCGAACAGGCCGGCGTGCCCCCCGCGCCGCGCGCCGGTGAACGCGCCTTCCTCGTGTCCGAACAGCTCGGACTCGAGCAGCGATTCGGCGATGGCGCCGCAGTTGACCGCCACAAATGGCCGGCTGGCGCCCAGGCTGCGCGGCGCCTCGCGGTGGATTGCCTGCGCCACCAGCTCCTTGCCGCAGCCGGTCTCGCCCTGGATCAGCACCGTGGCTGGCGACTTCGCGTACAGCACCACGGCCTGCCGCATCTTCTCCATGGCGGCCGAATCGCCGCGCAAATCGTTCAGGCCGTGCCGCGCGCGCAGCGTGTCCGCCACCACGCCCAGGCGGCTGCGCGCGCGGTTCGATTCGAGCTGGGTCAGGCGCGCCATCTCCAGCGCGTCGTCGAAGGCGCGCCGTATCGATGCGGCGGAGTAGACGAACACCGCCGTCAGCCCGGCTTCTTCGGCCAGGTCGGTAATCAGCCCGGCGCCGACGATGGCGCGCACGCCGGAGGCTTTCAGCTCGTTGATCTGCGCCCGCGCGTCCTCCTCGGTGGCGTAGGTGCGCTGCTCCACGCCGAAGCCGAAGGTGGCGGCGAATTCGGACAGCTCGGGCATCTTCTCCTGGTAGGTGACGACGGCGATGCGCTCGGACACGCGCCGCGCCCGCGCCAGCGCCTGCATCACGTCGAAGCCGCTCGCCTTGGCGATCACCACCGGCACCGACAGGCGGCCCTTCAGATAGGCAGCGTTGGAGCCGGCCGCGATCACCGCGTCGCAGCGCTCGGTGGCCATGCGCTCGCGGATGTGGCGCGCCGCCTCGTCGAAGCCCAGGTTGATCGGCTCGATGGTGGCCAGGTTGTCGTATTCGAGCGTGATGTCGCGGAAGAGTTCGGACAGGCGCGATACGGCCACCGTCCAGATGACGGGTTTGTCGGCCGGGTCGAAGGGGGGCGGGGCGGATGGGCGCATGTTTCAATTATAGGCCACGTTTCGCAACTTAATGTTTCAGTGTTTCAAAATGAAACGCGCGAACAGCAGCACCATAGTGCCAAGTGCTTGATTTTGCTATGTTTCACCGGCTGGCACGGCGCTTGCAATAGTGGCTGCAACCTAACTTGAAAGGGCATCACATGAGCCAATACTCCGCAGGCGCCGCGTTCCGCAAAGCCGTCCAGGAAGAATCCCCGCTGCAGGTCGTCGGCGCCATCAACGCCAACCACGCCCTGCTGGCGAAGCGCGCCGGATTCAAGGCCATCTACCTGTCCGGCGGCGGCGTCGCGGCCGGCTCGCTGGGCCTGCCCGACCTGGGCATCTCCAGCCTGGACGACGTGCTGACCGACGTGCGCCGCATTACCGACGTGTGCGACCTGCCGCTGCTGGTGGACGTGGACACCGGCTTCGGCGCCTCCGCCTTCAACGTGGCGCGCACCGTCAAGTCCATGATCAAGTTCGGCGCCGCCGCCATGCACATCGAAGACCAGGTGGGCGCCAAGCGCTGCGGCCATCGTCCGGGCAAGGAGATCGTCACCAAGGCTGAAATGGTGGACCGCATCAAGGCCGCGGTGGACGCCCGTACCGACGAAAACTTCGTCATCATGGCGCGCACCGACGCGCTGGCCGTGGAAGGGCTGGACGCCGCCATCGAACGCGCCGTGGCCTGCGTGGAAGCCGGCGCCGACATGATCTTCCCGGAAGCGATGATCTCGCTGGACATGTACAAGCAGTTCGCCAAGGCGGTGGGCGTGCCCATCCTGGCCAATATCACCGAATTCGGTTCCACCCCGCTGTTCACCGTGGACGAGCTGCGCACCGCCGACGTGGGCCTGGTGCTGTATCCGCTGTCCGCTTTCCGCGCCATGAACAAGGCCGCTGAAAACGTCTACGGCGCCATCCGCCGCGACGGCACGCAGCAGAACGTGCTCGACACCATGCAGACCCGCGCCGAACTGTACGACCGCATCAACTACCACGACTTCGAGCAGAAGCTCGACGCGCTGTTCGCCGCGCAAAAGAAATAATCCGCGTCCGGCGGGTTACGGCGCGCTGCGCCTAACCCGCCCTACGTCATCAGCGCAAATTATCGTAGGGCGGGTTAGGCCGCAGGCCGTAACCCGCCAAGCATTCAAGGAGACCCCAAAATGACCGAACAAGCCCCAACCTTCAAGCCCAAGAAATCCGTCGCCCTGTCCGGCGTCACCGCCGGCAATACCGCACTGTGCTCCGTCGGCAAGACCGGCAACGACCTGCACTACCGCGGCTACGACATCCTGGACGTGGCCACCACCAGCGAGTTCGAAGAAATCGCCTTCCTGCTGGTGCACGGCAAGCTGCCGACCCAGTCGGAACTGAACGCCTACAAGACCAAGCTGAAATCGCTGCGCGGCCTGCCGCAAGCCGTGAAGTCGGCGCTGGAAGCGCTGCCCGCGTCGGCCCACCCGATGGACGTGATGCGCACCGGCGTATCCGTGCTGGGCTGCGTGCTGCCGGAGAAGGACGACCACAATGTGCCGGGCGCGCGCGACATCGCCGACCGCCTGATGGCTTCCTTCGGCTCCATGCTGCTGTACTGGTACCACTACAGCCATAACGGCAAGCGCATTGAAGTGGAAACCGACGACGACTCCATCGGCGGCCACTTCCTGCACCTGCTGCATGGCGAGAAGCCTTGCGAATCGTGGGTGAAAGCCATGCACGTGTCGCTGATCCTGTATGCGGAGCACGAGTTCAATGCATCGACCTTCACCAGCCGCGTCATCGCCGGCACGGGTTCGGACATCCATTCCGCCATCACCGGCGCCATCGGCGCGTTGCGCGGCCCGAAACACGGCGGCGCCAACGAATTCGCCTTCGAGATCCAGAAGCGCTACGAGAACGCCGACGAAGCTGAAGCGGACATCCGCAAGCGCGTGGAAAACAAGGAAGTGGTGATCGGCTTCGGCCATCCTGTGTACACTATCTCCGACCCTCGCAACGTGGTCATCAAGGAAGTGGCGCGCAAGCTGTCCGAGGAAGCCGGTTCCACCAAGATGTTCGACATCGCCGAGCGCCTGGAATCGGTCATGTGGGAAATCAAGAAGATGTTCCCCAACCTGGACTGGTTCTCGGCCGTGTCCTACCACATGATGGGCGTGCCGACCGCCATGTTCACGCCGCTGTTCGTCATCTCGCGCACCTCCGGCTGGGCTGCCCACATTATCGAACAGCGCATCGACAACAAGATCATCCGCCCGAGCGCAAATTACGTCGGCCCGGACGACCTGAAGTTCATGCCGATCAAGGACCGCAAATAATGAATACGCTACACCGCAAAGCCCTTCCGGGCACCAAGCTCGATTTCTTCGACGCGCGCGCCGCAGTCGACGCGATCCAGCCGGGCGCATACGACAAGCTGCCCTACACCTCGCGCGTGCTGGCCGAAAACCTGGTGCGCCGCTGCGAGCCCGCCACGCTGAACGCCTCGCTGTCCCAGCTCATCGAGCGCAAGCGCGACCTGGACTTCCCATGGTTCCCTGCGCGCGTGGTCTGCCACGACATCCTGGGCCAGACCGCGCTGGTGGACCTGGCCGGCCTGCGCGACGCCATCGCCCTGCAAGGCGGCGACCCTGCGCTGGTCAATCCCGTGGTGCCGACCCAACTGGTGGTGGACCACTCGCTGGCGGTGGAATGCGGCGGCTTTGATCCGGACGCCTTCGACAAGAACCGCGCCATTGAAGACCGCCGCAACGAAGACCGCTTCGACTTCATCAACTGGACCAAGAAGGCGTTCAAGAACGTCGACGTGATCCCGCCGGGTAACGGCATCCTGCACCAGATCAACCTTGAGCGCATGTCGCCGGTGGTGCAGGTGCAGAACGGCGTGGCCTATCCGGATACGCTGGTGGGCACCGACTCGCACACGCCGATGGTGGACGCGCTGGGCGTGATCGCCATCGGCGTGGGCGGCCTGGAAGCGGAAAGCGTGATGCTGGGCCGCGCATCGTGGATGCGTTTGCCGGACATTATCGGCGTGGAGCTGACCGGCAAGCCGCAGCCCGGCATCACCGCCACCGACACGGTGCTGGCGCTGACCGAATTCCTGCGCAAGGAAAAAGTGGTGTCGTCCTACCTGGAGTTCTTCGGCGAGGGCGCTTCGCACCTCACGCTGGGCGACCGCGCCACCATCTCCAACATGGCGCCGGAATTCGGCTCCACCGCCGCCATGTTCTACATCGACGAGCAGACCATCAAGTACCTCAAGCTCACCGGCCGCGACGCCGCGCTGGTGGACCTGGTGGAGGTATATGCCAAGGAAACCGGCCTGTGGGCAGATGAGCTGAAGCACGCCGAATATGAACGCGTGATCCGCTTCGACCTCTCGACCGTGGTGCGCAACATTGCCGGCCCGTCCAATCCGCACAAGCGCGTGCCGACCTCCGAGCTGGCCGCGCGCGGCATCTCGGGCGTGGTGGAAAACGAACCTGGCCTGATGCCCGACGGCGCCGTCATCATCGCCGCCATCACCAGCTGCACCAACACCAACAACCCGCGCAATATGATCGCCGCCGGCCTGCTGGCGCGCAACGCAAACAAGCTGGGGCTGACCCGCAAGCCGTGGGTGAAAAGCTCGCTGGCGCCAGGCTCCAAGGCCGTGACCCTGTACCTGGAAGAAGCGCACCTGATGCCCGAGCTGGAGCAGCTGGGCTTCGGCGTGGTGGCTTACGCCTGCACCACGTGCAACGGCATGTCCGGCGCGCTGGACCCGGTGATCCAGAAGGAAGTGATCGACCGCGACCTGTACGCCACCGCCGTCCTGTCCGGCAACCGCAACTTCGACGGCCGCATCCACCCTTACGCCAAGCAGGCCTTCCTGGCCTCGCCTCCGCTGGTGGTGGCCTACGCCATCGCGGGCACCATCCGTTTCGATATCGAGAAGGACGTGCTGGGCGTGAGCGCGGACGGCAAGGAGATCCGCCTGGCCGACATCTGGCCTAGCGACGAGGATATCGACGCGCTGGTTGCTGCCAGCGTGAAGCCGGAGCACTTCCACAAGGTCTACATTCCCATGTTCGCCAAGCAGGAAGACGACGGCATCAAAGTGAGCCCGCTTTACGACTGGCGCCCGCAGACCACCTACATCCGCCGTCCGCCGTACTGGGAAGGCGCGCTGGCCGGCGCGCGCACGCTGTCGGGCATGCGTCCGCTGGCCGTCCTGGGCGACAACATCACCACCGACCACCTGTCGCCATCGAACGCCATCATGATGGACAGCGCGGCCGGCGAGTACCTGCACAAAATGGGCTTGCCGGAGGAGGACTTCAACTCCTACGCCACCCACCGCGGCGACCACCTGACCGCGCAGCGCGCCACCTTCGCCAACCCCACGCTGAAGAACGAGATGGTGCTGGAAGACGGCAAGGTGAAAGCCGGTTCGCTGGCGCGTGTTGAGCCGGAAGGCAAGGTCACGCGCATGTGGGAAGCCATCGAGACCTATATGGAGCGCAAGCAGCCGCTGATCATCATCGCCGGTGCGGACTACGGCCAGGGTTCCTCGCGCGACTGGGCCGCCAAGGGCGTGCGCCTGGCCGGCGTGGAAGCCATCGCGGCCGAAGGCTTCGAGCGCATCCACCGCACCAACCTGGTGGGCATGGGCGTGCTGCCGCTGGAGTTCATGCCGGGCGTGAACCGCCTGACCCTGGGCATAGACGGCACCGAGACCTACGACGTGCTAGGCGAGCGCACCCCGCGCGCCACGCTGACGCTGGTGATCACGCGCAGGAACGGCGAGCAGCTCAACGTTCCCGTCATCTGCCGCCTGGACACCGCCGAGGAAGTTTCGATCTACGAAGCGGGCGGCGTGCTGCAGCGCTTCGCGCAGGACTTCCTCGAATCCGCAAAGGCCGCATAAGTGCTGGCGGGTTAAGCGCTTCGCGCTAACCCGCCCTACGAAATCCCGGAGGCGTTCCGGTATCACGTAGGGCGGGTTAGGCCGAAGGCCGTAAGCCGCCATTTCACCAGGACCAAAAAATATGGCACACCAAACTCAAATCAAAATCCCCGCCACCTATATGCGCGGCGGCACCAGCAAGGGCGTGTTCTTCCGGCTGCAGGACTTGCCGGCGGCCGCGCAAGTGCCGGGCAAGGCGCGCGACGCCTTGCTGCTGCGCGTGATCGGCAGCCCGGACCCTTACGGCAAGCAGATCGACGGCATGGGCGGCGCCACCTCCAGCACCAGCAAGACGGTCATCCTGTCCAAGTCCGCCAGGGCGGAGCATGACGTGGACTACCTCTTCGGCCAGGTCGCTATCGACAAGGCCTTCGTGGACTGGAGCGGCAACTGCGGCAACCTGTCCGCCGCCGTTGGCGCTTTCGCCATCAGCGGCGGCCTGGTGGACGCGGACCGCGTGCCGCGCGACGGCGTGGCCGTGGTGCGCATCTGGCAGGCCAACATCGCCAAGACCATCATCGCCCACATCCCCATGTCCAATGGCGAAGTGCAGGAAACCGGCGACTTCGAACTGGACGGCGTGACCTTCCCGGCCGCCGAAGTGCAGCTCGAATTCATGGACCCGGCGGCGGACGAGGAGGGCGCCGGAGGCTCGATGTTCCCGACCGGGAACCTGGTCGACGAGCTGGAGGTGCCCGGCGTGGGCACCTTCAAGGCCACGATGATCAACGCCGGCATTCCCACCATCTTCGTCAACGCGGAAGACATCGGCTACACCGGCACCGAGCTGCAGGACGCCATCAATGGCGACGCCAAGGCGCTGGCCCGCTTTGAAACCATACGCGCGCACGGCGCGCTGCGCATGGGCCTGATCAAGCATATCGACGAAGCGGCGCAGCGGCAGCACACCCCCAAGGTGGCCTTCGTGGCGCCGCCGGCCGGCTACACCTCGTCCAGCGGCAAGCAGGTCGCGGCGGGCGACATCGACCTGCTGGTGCGCGCGCTCTCGATGGGCAAGCTGCACCACGCCATGATGGGCACCGCTGCGGTGGCCATCGGCACGGCGGCGGCGGTGCCGGGCACGCTGGTCAACCTGGCCGCCGGCGGCGGAGCACGCAGCGCGGTGCGCTTCGGCCATCCGTCCGGCACGCTGCGGGTGGGTGCCGAGGCGGCCCGGGTGGACGGCGAATGGAGCGTCACCAAGGCCATCATGAGCCGCAGCGCGCGGGTGCTGATGGAGGGCTGGGTCCGGGTGCCGGGCGACGCTTTCTAGCCTGTCACTGTCCTTGCTTTGTTGTAACTATGCCCGCTATACGCGGGCATAGCCGCTTTTAGAGGCCGCTGTCGGCGTGCGCGGTGGCGGACCCGCACGTTGTGGTTTATGATCTGCCAACTACGCTGCCACAGGAGACCGGCACGTTACTAAAAGGTGCCCAGGTGTACATGAGTCGTGTTCCACCCCATCCGGATTCCGTGGCCGAAGCCTTGCAGCTGATCGGCCTGCCAGCGTGCGCATGCGGCGGCGACGGGCTGGTGCTCGCCTCCAGCCCGGAACTGGACGAACTGCTGGGCTTCGCCGCCCGTGGCCGTCCGGTGGCTGACGTGTTCGCGCGCCACGCGCGCAGCGACAGCATGGCGCGGCTGGACGCCGCCATGGGCGGCAAGGCCGGCGCTGGCGCTGCGGACAGCGCCGACGCCAAGGCGGCGCGGCAATGGGACAGCTGCCTGGCCCACGCCACCGGCCAGTACATCCCGGTGCAGGCCACGCTCAAGCCCCTGCCCGGCGAAGGCCCGGCGGCCGGCGCCATCGTGGTGTTCCACGACACCAGCGGCTTCCAG
The DNA here is from genome assembly GCF_020865585.1 of Pseudoduganella aquatica. Lineage (NCBI taxonomy): Bacteria > Pseudomonadati > Pseudomonadota > Betaproteobacteria > Burkholderiales > Oxalobacteraceae > Pseudoduganella > Pseudoduganella aquatica. Next base: position 5,342,236 of record NZ_CP086370.1, on the reverse strand, counting down.
CGCGACCAGCGCGCGCTGCGCAAGACCTTGCTGGAACAGCAGGCCATCCTGGAAAACGCGGCGGTCGGCATCATCTTCGGCAAGTCGGGCTCCATCATCGAGTGCAATATCCGCGCGGCCGAAATGTTCGGCTATGCGCGCGACGAGTTGGAAGGCGCCAGCGGCAATATCCTGTACGGCAGCGACGAAATCCGCCAGGGCGTGGCCGATCAGTCGCGCCCCTTGCTGACGCAGGGGCAGTCCTACAAGACCGAAATCCAGCTGCGCCGCAAGGACGGCACGCTGTTCTGGGGCCGCCTGTATGGCCGTTCGCTCGACCCGTCCGACATCGCCGAGGGCACGGTCTGGATCGTGGAGGACATCAGCGAGCAGCGCGCAGCCGAGGAAAGCATGCGCCAGCTGCTGATGGAGCAGAACGCCATTCTCGACAATGCCTCGGTCGGCATCCTGTTCACCAAGGCGCAGACCCTGTTGAACTGCAATCCGCGCATGGCCGAAATGTTCGGCTACACGCGCGAGGAAATGTACGGACGCCCGGCGGTGGAAGTATTCCCCTCGCCGCAGGCCTACGCCGAATTCGGCATGGAGGCCGGCCCCTTGCTGGGCAGCGGCCAGCCCTTCGAGAAGAAGGAATTCCAGTTCAAGCGCAAGGACGGCAGCCTGCTGTGGTGCCGCGTGCGGGCACAGGCCATCAGCCACGAGCGCAGCGATGGCGGCACCATCTGGATCATGGAAGACATTACGCAGTCGCGCCAGACGCAGATGGAAGTCGAAGCCATCATGACGAACGCGTCGATCAGCATCCTGTTCACCAAGAACCGCATCATCACGCGCTACAACCGCGGCTTTGCGGAGATGTTCCGCTACGAAGGCGACGAGGGCCTGGGCCTGACCGGCATGTCGCTGTATCCGTCGCAGGCCGCCTACGAGCGCCTGGGCGCGGCCGCCACGCCCTTCCTCATGGTGGGCAAGCCCTTCCAGACCGAAGTGGAAATGCGGCGCAAGGACAACACCACCTTCTGGGCCCAGCTGATCGCCTACGTGGTGAATCCGGACGACCCCAGCCAGGGCACCATCTGGATCGCCGAAGACCGCACCGAACAGAAGCTGGCCGAGGAATCGCTGCGCAACGCGCTGCTGGAAAACCAGGCGATACTGGACAGCGCGGTGCTGGGCATCTCGGTGTGCGAGGGCGGCTACAACCTGCGCTGCAACACCAAGATGGAAGAACTGTTCGGCTACGCGCCGGGCGAAATGAACAACCTGAGCGTGCAGGCCTTCTACGCCGACATCGAGTCCTGGGACATGGCGCGCAAGCAGACCGCGCGCGACTTCCTCTCCGGCCACGTCAACACCTCCGAATACCAGCTGGTGCGCAAGGACGGCAGCCGCTTCTGGGCGCGCCTGTCCGGCCGGCCCTTCGACATGGCGCAGCCGCACGGCCGCTCGGTATGGCTGGTGGACGACATCACCGCGCGCCGCGCCGACGCCGAAGCGGTGCGCCAGGCGCGCGACGAACTGGAAGTGCGGGTGCTGGAACGCACCGCCGAACTGGCCGGCGCCAACGCCCAGCTGCAAGGCGAGATCGTCGAACGGCGCCAGGCCGAGGCGCGCGTGCACCACATGGCCTACCACGACACCCTGACCGGCCTGCCCAACCGCGCGCTGCTGGCCGACCGCCTGGACCGCGCCATGCTCTCCGCGCAGCGCTCCGAGCGGCGCCTGGCTGTGATGTTCCTGGACCTGGACCGCTTCAAGACCATCAACGACTCGCTGGGCCACCTGACCGGCGACCAGCTGCTCAAGGAAGTGGCCAGCCGCCTGTGCCGCGCCGTGCGCGCCAGCGACACCGTGGCCCGCCTGGGCGGCGATGAATTCGTGGTGCTGGTGCCGGGCATACGCTCGATCGAAGAAGCGAGCCGGGTGGCCGAGAAAATCATCGAATCGCTGGCTGTGCCTTTCCCGCTGGAAGGGCGCATGCTGCACATCACGCCGTCCATCGGCATCTGCGTCTACCCGGACGACGGCGAGGACGTGGAAACGCTGATGCGCCACGCCGACGGCGCCATGTACCACGCCAAGGCGTCCGGCCGCAACAACTACCAGTTCTTCACGCCGAAGATGAACGTGTCGGCGGCGCAGCGCTTCGAGCTGGAAAACAGCCTGCGCAGCGCGCTGTCGCTGGGCCAGTTCGAACTGCATTTCCAGCCCATCATGGACATCGCCACGCGCCGCGTGCACGCCATGGAGGTGCTGCTGCGCTGGCGCCGTCCCGGCCAGGGGCTGGTGATGCCGGACAGCTTTATCCCGCTGATCGAAGAGAACGGCATGATCGTGCCGATAGGCGAGTGGGTGATGCGCAGCGCCTGCGAGCAGAGCATGGAGTGGCTCAGGATGGGCCTGCAGCCGGTGCCGCTGGCCGTGAATTTGTCGCCGCGCCAGTTCATGCACCGCGGCCTGGTGGAATCGATCCGCCGCATCCTGGACGAAACCGGCATAGACCCGTCCATGATCGAGTTTGAAATCACCGAGACGGCGCTGATGCAGCACGGCGAGCACACCATGGAAATCCTGGGGCAGATCAACGCCATGGGCATCCGGCTGTCGATCGACGATTTCGGCACCGGCTATTCCAGCCTGGCTTACCTGAAGCGCTTCCCGGTCAGGAAGATCAAGATCGACCGCGCCTTCATCAAGGAGCTGGAGGAGAGCGCGGAGGACCGCGCCATCGTGGCGGCCATCATCGCGCTATCGGACAGCCTGCAGATGCCGGTGGTGGCTGAAGGCGTGGAAACGGAAGGGCAGTTCGCCCTGCTGCAGCGCCAGGGCTGCCGCTATGCGCAAGGCTATCTGTTCTCGCAGCCGGTCCCCCACGCCAACGCCCAGCACATGCTGGACCGGAAAACGGTTTAATCGCTGAGCGTGGCGATCACCGGCGCGTGGTCCGAAGGCTGTTCCCACTTGCGCGGCGCACGGTCCACCACGCAAGCCGTGCAGCGCGCGGCCAGCGGCGGCGACAGCAGCACATGGTCGATGCGCACGCCCTTGTTCTTCTGGAAGCCCAGCATGCGGTAATCCCACCAGCTGAAGGTCTTCTCGGCCTGTTCGAACAGGCGGAAGGAATCCGTCAGGCCCAGCGCGAACAGCGCCTGCAGCGCGGCGCGCTCCGGCTCCGAGCACAGCACCTGTCCGGCCCACGCCACCGGATCATGCACGTCGCGGTCGTCCGGCGCGATGTTGTAGTCGCCCAGCACGGCCAGGTTGGGGTGCTGCGCCGCTTCCAGTTCCAGCCAGTGGCGGAACGACGCCAGCCAGCCCAGCTTGTATTCATACTTGTCCGTGCCCACCGCCTGGCCGTTCGGCACATAGGCGCACACCACGCGCACGCCGGCCGTGGTGACGGCCAGGATGCGCTGCTGCGCGTCCTCGTAATGCGGATTGTTGACCACTACGTCCGTCATCGGCTGCTTGGACAGGATGGCCACGCCGTTGTAGGTCTTCTGGCCGCTGAACACCACGTGGTAGCCGGCCGCCTCGATGGCGGCGGTAGGGAACTTATCGTCGGTCAGCTTGGTCTCTTGGATGCACAGCACATCGACCGGATTTTCCTCCAGCCATTTGAGCACGTGGGGCAGGCGGACGTTCAGCGAGTTGACGTTCCAGGTTGCGAGTTTCATGGCGTTTGTCTTTCTTCGTAAATCAAGTTTTCACGCATTCTAACCGAATGCCTCGCCGCGTTCCGCATCGAGCAGGAAGTCCCGCAGCAGCTGGGCGCTGGGGCCGATGCGCTGGGCGTGGACCAGGTAGATTTCCAGCGGCGCGGTCTCCACTTCCGGCAGCACATGCACCAACTCGCCCGACGCGATCAGCGCGGCCGCGTCGTAGGCGGGCAGGCGCGCCATGCCTTCGCCGGCCAGCACGAAAGCCAGCCGCGCCGCCGCGCTGTCGGTCACCACGTCGCCCCGGATGGGGATCAGGATCTCCTGCCCGCCGGCGCGCGCGGCCAGGCTGCGCTGGCTGGGCGGGTAGGCGATCCAGCGGTGTGATCCCAGCTCGGCCACGGTGGCTGGCGCGCGGTGGCGGCGCAGGTAGGCGGGCGAGGCGCACAGCATGGTCTGTTCGCGCAGCAGGCGGCGCGCGATGAGCGCGGAATCGGCCAGCGGCCCGGCGCGCACGGCCAGCTCTATGCCGTGCTGCACCAGATCCACATTGGCGTCGCTCATGGCCACGTGCAGGCGGATGGCCGGATAGCGCCGCCGGAACTCGAGCAGCGCCGGCAGGATGCGCTTGTTGCCGAAGTGGTGGGAGCAGGTGATGCGGACCTCGCCGCGCGGTTCGGCGCGCAGCAGCTCCATGCCGCGTATGCCGTCCTGCGCCTCGTCGAGCAGGCGTTCGCAATGCACGCGGAAGGCTTCGCCGGCCGGCGTGAGGCTGAAGCTGCGCGTGCTGCGCTGGGCCAGCGGCACGCCCAGCTTGGCTTCCAGCGCGCGAATGTGGTGGCTGACGACGGCGCGGGTCAGCCCCAGCGCGCGGGCGCCGGCGGCGAAGCTGCCGCTGCGCACCACGGTCGCAAACACCGCCATGGCGCGCAGCTCGTCGAGTATGGGGGAGTGGTCTTTCATTTCAAAGATTGTATCAAATTGTTTGACATTGAGTCATGCTGGCAGTATCTACCCGATATCCTTGCGCGCTCCTATAGTTAGCTCATGCCCCGGAACACTGGGATTTCTTGCAGACTGAAGGAGATTGCCATGAGTGTGAAACATGTACTGTTTATTTTGACAAATGCCGCTGAAATCGGCCCGAACAAACGCGCTACGGGATATTTCTTCCCTGAAGTCGCCCACCCGGTGGAAGTATTCGAGCATGCGGGTGTTGCGGTGGAATACGCGTCGCCGCTGGGCGGCACCCCTCCGCATGACGGCTACGACGAGAACGATCCGGCGCAGCGCGCCTTCCTCGGCAGCCCGGCCATGCGCCGCATGGCGCACAGCCGCAAGCTGTCCGAAGTCGATGTGGCCAACTACGACGCCATCTTCTTCCCCGGCGGCCTGGGTCCCATGGCGGACATCGCCACCGACCCGGACGTGAAGCGCGCCGTGGCGCGTGCCTGGGATGCGGGCAAGATCGTGGCCGCCGTCTGCCACGGCCCCGCCGCCTTGCTGGGTGTGACGCTGGCGGATGGCACGCCGCTGCTGCGCGGCCGCCAGCTGACTTCCTTCTCGAACGAGGAGGAAGCGGGCTACGCCGAGGCCGACGTGCCCTTCAAGCTGGAGGATGCGCTGCGTGAAGAAGGCGCCGCGTACTCGGCGGCGGCAGTGTGGCAGGAGAAGGTGGTGGTCGACGGGCGCTTGCTGACCGGCCAGAATCCGGCCTCGGGCGCGCCGCTGGCGCAAGCCATCGTCGCCGCGCTGAACGGAGCGCAGCAATGAGCGCGGCCGGCCACATCACCGTCGCCGCCCGCTGGCAGGTGAAGGAGGGCGCTTTCAGCGAAGTGCTCGCCATCGTTGCCGAATTGCGTCCGCTGTCGCTGGGCGAGCCGGGCTGCCTGGGCTACGAGGTGTACCAGGGCGTGGACGCGCCGAACAGCCTGCTGCTGTTCGAGCGCTACCGCGACGAGGCCGCGCTCGACGCCCACAAGCAGTCCGCCCACTACCAAAACCTGGTGGCGGGGCGCATCCTGCCCCTGCTTGAGGACCGGCGGGTGGAATTTTTCAGCGCGAAGTAAGTCCAAGCCCGCTAGCGTCCTAGCGGGCTTTTTCTATTGTGTTGGCGGAAATCTTACAAAGCTGCATCATATAGCCTGGCAAAAAAGCCGGCCGGAAACCGTACCGGAAATGGAACTATTGATAGGCAAGCTGTTTGCAAAATGTAACAATCTGAAAAATAATTGCCGATAGTGCTTCATTGTTATCAAATTGGTACTAATATTCCATAAACGGCTGCCGAAAACAGAAATATACTTAAAGAACTCGGGATGACACTGAATTTTCCACACAGCAACACTTTTGATGCAAAAAAAGTTAGAATATCGTTGGAACGCATCAATAAATGGTACTATTGGGAAATAGTTGTTGTTTAAACAGTGAGATATGCGCGAAGCATTTGTAAAGGACTGAAATGCGATCTGCATTTGAAGCATGGGCGCAACGCGATGGCCACATTGTGCGCCGCCGCGAAGACAAGCCAGAAGAATACCTGGTATTCGAAACGCAACGCCGCTGGGTGATTTGGCAGGCGGCGCTGGAGCACGGCAAAACGCCGGCGGGGCGAAAGACGGCAGCGCAGAAGGAAGCAGCTGCCGCCGAGAAAGCCGCCGCTGCGCGTTCGCCGGGCCTGCAGCGCGCGCCGGCCTTGAGCCAGGACGACGCTGTGGTTCGCAACCAGGTGCTCAATGAGGTACTGGACGCGTTTTCACGGCTGAATGGCGAATCGGGCATGGAAGACATACTCCAGGTGATACAGAGCCTGAAGCAGCCTGCCAAACCGCAAGCCATCGAGCGTGCAATGGACAGCAAGGCCATCGAGCGCTAACAGCCGCCGATACGGCTTGCAGCGGGCAGCGCCTGACGGCGCCGCCCCGGATAGTTGCCGCCTTGCCTAAAGGACTCATATGTCCCGCCCAGCCTTGTTTGCCGCTGCTGCCGCCCTGACGTTGGTGGCCGGCTGCGGCACTCTGACCGAATCCCCGACCCAGCAAGTGCTGGTGCAGACCGTGCTCGACCACCGCGAAGTGGCGGGCGTGGGCTGCATCCTGTACAACGACGCGGGCAAATGGTTTGTCACCACGCCTGCGCGCGTGGAAATCCGCAAGAGCTCCGGCCAGCTGCGGGTGGACTGCCGCCTGGAGCGCGCCGCCTGGGCTTTCGAGAAAATCAATTCCAGGGAAAACGGTACGCTGTGGGGCAATGTGGCCCTGACGGCAGGCGTGGGCATCGTGGTCGACCGCAACACGGGGCAGGGATTCGACTATCCCGCCGTGCTGACGGTGGAGATGAAGCGTTTCGATGCGGGAGACGGGCGCGCGCCGCCGGATGCGGGACGCGCGGTGTACTGAGCAAAAAAAACGGGCCTTGCGGCCCGTTTGTTATTTATACCCTGTTGATCAGGAAGTTCGTCAGCAGCGGCACCGGACGGCCGGTGGCGCCCTTGGCGCCGCCCGACTTCCAGGCGGTGCCGGCGATGTCCAGGTGGGCCCAGTTGTACTTGCGGGTGAAGTTCTCCAGGAAGGCGGCCGCCGTGCACGACGCGCCGCCCGGCGAGCCGATGTTGGCCAGGTCGGCGAAGTTGGACTTCAGCTGCTCGTTGTACTGTTCGCCGATCGGCAGGCGCCAGGCGGTGTCGCCGGTGGCCTTGCCCGCTGCCAGCAGCTCGGCCGCCAGCGCGTTGTGGGCGTCGTCGTCGCGCGTGAACAGGCCGCTGTTGTGGTGGCCCAGGGCCACGATGCAGGCGCCGGTCAGGGTGGCGATGTCGATCACGGCGGCCGGGTTGAAGCGCTCGGCGTAGGTCAGGGCGTCGCACAGCACCAGGCGGCCTTCGGCGTCGGTGTTCAGGATCTCGATGGTCAGGCCGTTCATGGAGCTGACGATGTCGCCCGGCTTGGTGGCGCGGCCGGAAGGCATGTTCTCGCAGGCGGCGATCACGCCGATCACGTTCGATTTCAGGCCCATTTCGCCGATGGCGCGGAAGGTGCCCAGTACCGAGGCTGCGCCGCACATGTCGTACTTCATCTCGTCCATGCCGGGACCGGCCTTGATCGAAATGCCGCCGGTGTCGAAGGTGATGCCTTTACCGACCAGTACCACCGGCGCGTCCTTGGCCTTGCCGCCTTTGTGCTTCAGCACGATGAACTTGGGCGGCTGCTCGCTGCCGTTGGTCACGGACAGGAAGCTGCCCATCTTCAGCGCTTCGAGCTGCTTGCGGTCCAGGATCTCGACGTCGAAGCCGAAGTCCTTGGCCAGCTTCTTGGCGGTGTTGGCCAGGTAGGTCGGGGTGCAGACGTTGGCCGACAGGTTGCCCAGGTCCTTGGTCAGTTCCATGCCGTTGGCGATGGCGACCGCTTGCGACAGCGCCAGCTTGTTGGCGGCGTTGTTGGCCACGGCCAGCGCCACTTTCTTCACGCCGGCAGGGGCCGGGTCTTTCTTGCTTTTCTGGCTGTCGGTGCGGTAGATGCTCTCGCGGCCGGCCTGCACCACGGTGCGGATGGCCCACGCCGCGTCGCGCTCTTTCACTTCTTCCATTGGTAGTGCGATAATGGCGTCCGCCGCGCCCAGGGTGGAAAACACCTTGATCGCAGCTTGCACGCCGGAGGCGAAGCTTTTCTCGCCGGCCGCTTCATCGGCGCCCAGGCCGACCAGCAGCACGCGTTCGGCGGCGGCGCCTTTCAGGCCGCGCAGCAGCAGCGAGGTGCCCGCTTTGCCGGTGATGTCGCCGGACTTCAGCGCAGCCGTGATTTCGCCGGCGCTGTCGAGGGCCTTGGCGGCTGGCGACAGCTTCTTGTTTTCGAATACCGCGACGGCGATGCAGCCGGTTTTGGCGGACGCAATGGTGTTTTTTGCGTCGAATGCTTTTATGCTAAAGTCCATTAGATTTCTCCGTGTAGGCTTGGTTCTTACTTAACTTGACGACCGAATTATAAACTTCGAATGATTTTTCAACGTGCCCTTCAGCGCGAGCTGGCCAGTGCCGCCGGGGCAACCTTCACGGTGCTGTTCTCCCTTATCGTCACCTGGACCCTGATCACCATCCTCGGCAGAGCCGCGGGCGGCAAGGTCGCATCGAGCGACGTGGTCGCGCTGATTGCGTTCGCAGCCCTGAATTATCTGCCAACTGTCCTGATACTCACCAGCTTTATTTCTGTGCTGATGGTGGTGACCCGCAGCTACCGCGATTCCGAGATGGTGGTGTGGTTCGCCTCCGGCCTGAGTCTGGCGCGCTGGCTGCGCCCCGTGCTGACCTTTATCCTGCCCATCGTGCTGCTGATCGGGGTGCTCAGTTTCTACGCCACGCCCTGGGCCAAGCAGAAAAGCGGCGAGTACGCCGAGCGTTTCCAGAAGCGCGAAGACCTGCAGCAGGTCTCGCCCGGCCAGTTCCGCGAGTCGGCCTCGGCCAACCGCATCTTCTTTGTTGAGGGCGTGTCCGGCCAGAGCGCCGTGGTGCACAACGTCTTCGTCAACACCGTCGACGAAAAAGGCACGGCCACCGTGGTGGCCAAGGAAGGCGTGGTCACCACCACGCCCGAGGGCGACCGCTTCCTGGTGCTGAAGAACGGCCGCCGCTACCAGGGCACGCCCGGCAGCGCCGACGTGCAGACCATGGAGTTTGAACGCTACAGCATGCGCGTGGCCAGCAAGTCGCAGGAGCTGGGCGGTCCGCAAGGCGTGGACGCCATGCCGAGCGCGGAACTGTTCAAGGGCACCGGCCCCATTATCCACGGCGAAATCCTGTGGCGCGTTGCGCTGCCGATCACCGGCCTGCTGCTGCCGCTGCTGGCCATACCGCTCGGCTTCGTCAATCCGCGCGCGGGCAGTTCGACCAACCTGATCGTGGCCGTGCTGGTCTTCTTCAGCTACATCAACCTGGTGAAGGTGCTCGAAGCGAGCGTGCGCCAGGGCCGCCTGAAATTCGCGCTGTCGTGGTGGCCGCTGCACGTGGGCCTGGCCGTGCTGGTGGCGCTGCTGTTCATCTGGCGCCAGAACGTGAACCATCGTTATCATCCGCTCGTGCTGTGGGCCGCCATCAAGCGCGGCAAGCAGCCGGCCAGGGAAGCATCCGTCAAATGAGTATCCTGCAACGCTATTTCGCCTCCTCGATCGCGCAGGCGGTGGCCTTTGTGCTGCTCGCGCTGCTCGCCCTGCTGGCCTTCCTGGACCTGACCGGCGAGCTGCCGTCCGTGGGCAAGAACGGCTACAGCCTGCAGCACGCGCTGCTGTACGTGGTCATCATGGTGCCGGAGCAGATCTATCGCGTGCTGCCGGTGGCCACGCTGATCGGCACCATCTACACCATGGCGCAATTCGCCTCGTCGTCCGAATTCACCATCATGCGCGCGGCCGGCATGTCCACCCGCATGGCGATCGGCATGCTGTTCAAGATAGGCCTGGTGATCGTGGCGGTGACTTTTATCGTCGGCGAGCTGATCGTGCCGCGCACTTCGCCGCTGGCGGACAAGGTGCGCCTGACGGCGCAGGGCGCCACGGTGTCGGCCGAGTTCCGCTCAGGCCTGTGGACGAAGGACATCATCAAGAGCGACGGCCTGACCGGCGAAGTGCTGGGCTCGCGCTTTTTCAATGTGCGCGAAGCGCGGCCGGACGGCCAGCTGCTGGACGTGAAGCTCTACGAATTCGACAACAGCTTCCGCCTGCGCGCGCTGATCCAGGCCAAGCGCGCCAACTTCCAGGGCAAGAGCGTCTGGCGGCTATATGACGTGACCGAGAGCCGTTTCAGCAATCCGGCCCTGCTGGTGGCTGGCGCGGCGGCCACGGTGCAGAACCACTTTGCGCAGGAAACCAGCCGGATCGAGGTGGTGAAGCTGGAATCGCGCGACCTGGTGTCCGAGATCACGCCGAAAATCCTGACCGTGTCGCGCAGCGATCCAGGACGCATGACGGCCAATGAACTGGTGGTCTACACCCGCCACCTGCAGGAGAACAAGCAGGAAACCAAGGTGTTCAAGGTCGCGTTCTGGAAGAAGCTGATCGATCCGCTGGCCGTGTTCGTGCTGATGGCGCTTGCGCTGCCGTTCGCCTACCTGCACGCGCGCAGCGGCGGTGTGAGCCTGAAAGTCTTCGTCGGCATCATGATAGGCGTGAGCTTCCTGCTGGTGAACACCCTGTTCTCGCACGTGGGCATGCTGAGCACCTGGCCTCCCTTCCTCACGGCGGCGGCCCCCAGCGTGCTGTATCTGCTGCTGGCCATGGGTGCGCTGTGGTGGGTGGAGCGTCACTGATGGATACAGCCATGAACAAAAAAGCACTCATCCTGTTTGCGCACGGCGCCCGCGCCGCCAGCTGGGCGGAGCCGTTCGAGCGCCTGCGCGGCATCACGCAAGCCCGTTTGGCGGACGTGGACGTGTCGCTGGCCTTCCTGGAATTGATGTCGCCGCGCCTGCCGGAGCGGGTGGCCGAGCTGGCCGCCGCCGGGGTGGCGGAAGTGGCGGTGGTGCCGGTGTTTCTCGGCCAGGGCGGCCATGTGCTGCGCGATCTGCCGCTGATGCTCGATGAGCTGCGCGCCGCCTACCCGGCGATCCGCTTCAGCGTGGCCGAAGCGGTGGGGGAAAACCCGGCTGTGCTGAACGCCATTGCCGATTACTGCATTGGCACGGTCGCCGGCGCGCCGCCGGGCGGCTAGGCCTTACTCCTCGCCTTCGGCTTCGGACTGGGCGGCCATGGCCGCCAGCGTGGAGCCGGGCTGCTCAAGCTCGCGCTGGATAATGGCGCGCAGGCCGTCCGAACGGATCGCGTCCAGCGCCAGTTTCTGCATATTGTCCGCTTCGCCGTCTTCTTCCAGGCCGTTCAGCACGGCCAGCACCAGGCGCACCTCCTTCGCATAGTTCAGCACATAGGCCAGCAGCGTGGGCGCGGCCGATGCCGGCTGGTTGGCCAGCGCGTCGGCGCCGTCGTTCAGGCGCGCGGCCAGCGCCTCGATGCGGCCGGACGGCGAAGGCAGGAATCGGCGCGCCAGCTGGAAGTCGTTGCACTTCACCAGCGCGGTCATGGCCAGTTCGGCGCATTGTTCAGCCAGGGCGGAGTCGACTTCATCGAGTTTCAGGAACAGCGCATGGGTGGCGCCCACTTCGCGCAGCGCCTCGTTGATGGCGGCCACTTCGCGGAAGCGCTCCACGGTGGCGGCGCCCAGCAGCATGCGCGACGATTCGCGGTCGCGGATGCTTTTCAGGGCCGCCAGGGCCGGCGGGAAGGCGTCGGCCAGGTAGATCCAGTCGCGCAGGGCGAAGGACAGGCGCACGCCGCGCCAATCCGGCGACACCTCCAGCGCATGGTCATGCAGCCAGAGGTGGTCCTTCAGCGCGTCCTGGTAACGGCCTGCGAGACGGGCTTCGCGGGCGCGTTCAAATACTTCATTCGGCTGCTGCATATCACCTCCTTGGAAATCGAAGGCGATATTCTAACAGGCGCAGCCTGATGCTTCACCAGACCCGGCAGAGCTTCTCCTTGGGCTTGACCATGGCCTGGCCGGGTTTGCAGGAGAAGGCCTTGGCGAATTCCGGCATATTGACCACCAGGCCGTTGATGCGGTATTTGCCCGGCGAATGCGGATTGGTGAGCGCATTCACGCGCAGCCGCTCGGGGCGCTCGTTCTCGCAGGTCCATTGCGCCGTACCGACGAAGAAGCGCTGTTCGGGCGTCAGGCCGTCGCGGTTTTCCAGCACCTTGCCGGCGATTTCGGTTTTCCACGCCATCCAGGCCAGCACCAGGCCGCCCAGGTCGGCCGCGTCCTCGCCCAGCGTCAGCTTGCTGTTGATCTTGATGTCGTCCACGATGGTGTACTGCGCGTACTGGTCCACGATGCACTGCGCGCGCTGCGTGAAGGCCTTGGCGTCCTGCTTGCCCCACCAGTCCTTCAGGTTGCCCTTGGCGTCGAACTGGCGGCCTTCGTCGTCGAAGCCGTGTATCAGCTCATGGCCTATGGTGCCGCCTGTGTTGCCGTAGTTGGGCGCATCGTCCATTTTGGAATCGAACAGTGGCGGCTGCAGCACGCCCGCAGGGAAGTTAATGTCGTTCATCTGCGGGTTGTAATAGGCGTTCACGGTGGGCGGCGTCATGCCCCATTCCGAGCGGTCCAGCGGCTTGCCTATCTTGTCGAGCTGGCGCCGTACTTCGAAGGCGGTGCCGCGCACCACGTTGCCCGCAAAGTCGCCGCGCGAGACGCTGTAGGCGCTGTAGTCGCGCCAGTTATCCGGGTAGCCGATCTTGTTGGCCACCGCGTGCAGCTTCTCGCGCGCCTTTTCCTTGGTGGGCTCGCTCATCCAGGTCAGCGCGTTGATGTCCTGCTCCATGGCGGCCTCGATCTGGCGCGTCATGTGCAGCGTCTTTTCCTTCAGCTCCGGGCTGAAGGCGCGGCTGACGAACTCCTGGCCCAGCGCCTCGCCCAGCTGCTGGTCCACCAGCTGCACGCAGCGCTTCCAGCGCGGCTTCTGCTCGGGCGTGCCCAGCAGGGTCTTGTGATAGAAGGCGAAGTTCTCGGCCACAAAGTCCTGTGACAGGAAGGGCGCCATCGCGCGCGTGGTGTGCCAGCGCAGATAGGTCTTGATGTCGTCCAGGCTCAGCTGCTTCAGACTCTTGTTCAGCGCGCGCAGGTAGGCCGGCTCGGTGGCGTTGAAGCTGTTCACGCCTTCCATGCCCACCGCTTGCAGATAGTCCTTCCAGCTGAAGGCCGGCGTCATGGACTGCAGGCCTTTGAGGTCGGTCTTGTGGAACAGTTTGTAGGGGTCGCGCTGGTCCACGCGGGACAGCGAGGCTTGGGCCAGCACGGTTTCGAATTTCAGGATGGCGGCGGCGGCCCGTTTGGCCGCCTGCGGCGTGTCGCCCGCCAGTTCCAGCGAGCGGGCGATATGGGCGGCGTAGTCTGCCCGCATCTTCTTCGATTTGGCGTCGTTCTTCAGGTAGTAGTCGCGGTCGGGCAGGCCGGCGTCGGCGGTGGTGGCGAAGGCGATCACCTGGGTGGAGTCGCCCAGGTCCTGGTTGGACGAGAAGCCGAACAGCATGCTGTTGGCAATGCTGGTGTGCAGCTTGGCCAGCACGCGCGGCAGGTCCTGCTTGGACGCCATGCCGGCGATCAGCGCCAGGTATTCCTGCAGCGGCGCCGCGCCGCGTTCATTGACGGTTTTCTCGTCCATGCAGGCGGCGAAGTAGTCGCCTATTTTTTGCTGGGAGGCGGTGCGGACGCCGTCCTGCGCCGGCTGGGCGGCCAGCGTGGCCAGGATGCCCCACAGGAAGCGCTGGTTGTCCTGCGCGGCCTTGCCGTACACGCTCCACGCGCTCTGGTCGGCGGGGATGGGGTTGTTCTTCATCCAGCCGCCGCAGCTGTACTGGTAGAAGTCTTCGCACGGGTCCACGGTCTTGTCCATGGCCGTCACGTCCAGGCCTGGCGTGTAGGGCAGGGAGGGCAGCGGCGCGTCGGACGATTGGGCGTAGGCGGTGCTGGCGCTGAGGGCCAGCAGCAAGGGGGCGAATTTGCGCATGTGGTGCTCCGTGAGTCGAAGCAGCTATTCTACGGCGGTAATTATTGAAATGGCAATCGCGGCGGCGCTGGCGGGTTACGGCGCGAGCGCCTAACCCGCCCTACGCAAGGGGCAACGGGGCGAGCCGCAATGCGTAGGGCGGGTTAGGCGGAACGCCGTAACCCGCCGTGCTCAGTCGGCGGCTTGATGCGGACGGCGGGCCATGGCGTGGCCGAGCATGACGAGCACCGGTCCGTGCGTCGGCTCCAGTCCGTGCGCCAGCGTGTCCAGCGTGAGGCGCAGGATGCGCTGGTCGGCGCGGCTGACGTTTTCAATCACGACCACCGGCGTCTCCGGCAAGCGCCCTTGCTCCAGCAGGCGCTGCGCGGTGATGATGGCTTCGCGTCCGCCCATGTACTGCACCAGCGTGTCGCTGTCGGGCATGTCCACGTCGGCCGGGTGTTCGGGCGCGGTGCTGGAGGTGAAGAAGGCCACGCTGCGTGACACGCCGCGCTTGGTCAGCGGCTGCTTGGTGGCCGCCGCCGCCGCCACGGCGGTGGTAATGCCGGGCACCACTTCCACTTCAATTCCCGCTTCCTCCAGCGCGCGCAGCTCCTCGTCGGCGCGGCCGAACAGCATGGGATCGCCGCCCTTGAGGCGCACCACCAGCGCGTAGCGGCTGGCGCATTCCACCAGCTGCGCGTTGATGGCCTGCTGCGCGGTGGAGCGCTGGCCCGAGCGCTTGCCGACCGAAATCTTCTCGGCCTGCGGGCACAGTTCCAGCATCTCCGGCGTTACCAGCGCATCGTGCAGCACCACGTCCGCCTGCTGCAGCAGGCGCGCGCCGCGCAGGGTGATGAGATCCTGCGCGCCGGGACCTGCGCCTATCAGGTAGACCTTGCCGTAGCTAGTAACAGGCGCGGACATCGATCAGGCCAGGCGTATCATGCCGGCCGCCACGGTCTGGTGGGTGACTTCATCGATCAGGATGAAAGCGCCCGTCGCGCGGCTGTCGGTATAGTCGTCGGCCGCCAGCGGCTGCTGCACGGTCAGCGCAATGCGCGCCACGTCGTTCAGCTTCAGCACTTCCGCGCTGCTGCGTTCCTGGGTGTTGATGTCCAGCAGCGACTCGATCTTGGTGATCTTGGCGGCGGTCTGCTTGGTGCCGTGCTTGATCCAGTACTTGCGGCGCAGGTCCAGCGCGTCTTCCGACAGCCAGCACACGTCCGCGCTCAGGGTCTTCAGCAGCGTGGCAGGCTGCTCGCTGCTGGCGAGCAGGTCGCCGCGCGAGATGTCCAGGTATTCGTTCAGCAGCAGCGTGACCGATTGGCCGGCCGACGCCGACTGGTGCGAGCCTTCCAGCGTCAGGATGTCTTTCACCGTGGCGGCCTGGCCCGAAGGCTGCACCACCAGCTTGTCGCCCACCTTCACATTGCCCGCTTCGATGCGGCCCATGTAGCCGCGGAAGTCGTTCGCTTCGTGGCCGTTGTGGCGCGCCACCAGCTGCACCGGGAAGCGGAACGGCGCGTGGTGGGCTTCGTCGTACACCGACAGCGATTCCAGCAGCTCGATCAGCGTCGGGCCCTTATACCAGGGCATGTTCTCGCCCGCGTCCACCACGTTGTCGCCGCTCAGGGCCGACAGCGGGATAGGCGTGATGTCTTTCAGGCCCAGGGACTGCGCGAATTCCTGGTAGGCCTTGATGATGCGGTCATAGATCGCCTGGTCGTAGTTCACCAGGTCCATCTTGTTCACGGCCACCACCACGTGCTCGATCTGCAGCAGGTGGGCGATGGTGGAGTGGCGCTTGGTCTGGATCAGCAAGTCCACGCCGCCGTCTTCGCGCAGCTTCACTTTCGACACGTCGATCAGGATGATGACGGCGTCGGCGGTGGAGGCGCCGGTGACCATGTTGCGGGTGTACTGCTCGTGGCCCGGGGTGTCGGCGATGATGAATTTGCGCTTGGGCGTGGCGAAGTAGCGGTAGGCCACGTCGATGGTGATGCCTTGCTCGCGTTCCGCTTCCAGGCCGTCCGTCAGCAGCGACAGGTCGATGGTGTCGCCCACGGTGCGCTTGTTCTTGGCGCGCGACACGGCGGCCAGCTGGTCGGCGAAGATGCCTTTGCTGTCGAACAGCAGGCGGCCGATCAGCGTGCTCTTGCCGTCGTCCACGGAGCCGGCGGTGATAAAGCGCAGCAGGCTGGCCTGGTTGTCGGTGTTGTCTATGCGTGCGTTCATCAGAAGTAACCTGCTTTCTTGCGTTTTTCCATGGAGGCTTCGGAGGTCTGGTCGTCCATCCGGGTAGCGCCGCGTTCAGTGATCTGGGTGATGGCCGTTTCGGCGATGATCGCTTCCACCGTTTCCGCGTCCGAGGACACGGGGCAGGTGCAGGAGATGTCGCCCACGGTGCGGAAGCGCACCACTTGGGTTTCCACCGCTTCGCCTTCGCGCGCCGGGGTCAAATCGGTCAGCGGCACCAGCAGGCCGTTGCGCGGGATCACCTGGCGCTCGTGCGCGAAGTAGATCGGCGGCAGCGCCAGTTTTTCGCGGGCGATGTACTGCCACACATCGAGTTCGGTCCAGTTCGAGATCGGGAACACGCGCATGTTTTCGCCTGGATGGACGCGGGTGTTATACAGGTCCCACAGTTCCGGGCGCTGCGCCTTCGGATCCCATTGGCCGAATTCGTCGCGGAAGGAGAAGATGCGCTCTTTCGCGCGGGCCTTCTCTTCGTCGCGGCGGGCGCCGCCGATGCAGGCGTCGAAGCCGTGTTCGGCGATGGTTTCCAGCAGCGTGACCGCCTGCGCGGCATTGCGCGAGTCGGTCTGCGGATTACGCAGGCGCACCGTGCCCTTCTTGATCGAGTCTTCCACCGAGCCCACGATCAGGCGTTCGCCCAGTTCGGCCACGCGCTGGTCGCGGAAGTCGATCACTTCCTGGAAGTTGTGCCCGGTGTCGATGTGCACCAGCGGGAAGGGGAATTTGCCGGGACGGAAAGCCTTTTCGGCCAGGCGCAGCAGCACCACGGAGTCCTTGCCGCCGGAGAACAGCAGGGCAGGGTTGCTGCACTCGGCTGCCACTTCGCGCAGGATGTGGATGGCTTCCGACTCCAGCGTGTCGAGGTGGCGCGCGTTCACGGCGCTCAGGCCTATCGTCGAGGCGTAACGGTCAACTACAGTGTTCATGGCTTTGCCTATTCTATTGTGTCTGTTGGTGCTTGGCGGGTTACGCGCAAGCGCTAACCCGCCCTACGGTGCAGCGGTGTCCGGTGAGTAGGGCGGGTTAGCGCGGAGCGCGTAACCCGCCGGCATTCACGCGGCCACGGGTTTGATGCGTATCAGCTTGCCGTCTACCACGTGCAGGCCGCATTCCTTCGACTCCGGGTTCTCCCACCACCAGCGGCCGGCGCGCACATCCTCGCCCGGCTCGATGGCGCGCGTGCAGGGCTCGCAGCCTATCGAGGGGAAACCCTTGTCGTGCAAGGCGTTGTACGGCACGCCGTTGCCGCGCAGGTAGTCCCACACGTCCTGCTCGGACCAGTCGGCCAGCGGATTGAACTTGGTCATGAAGTGCGCCGGATCGTCTTCCTCCACCATCAGCGAGGTGCGGGTGGCGGCCTGCGCGCGGCGCTGGCCGGTGACCCAGGCCTTGTTGCCGGCCAGGGCGCGGCCCAGCGGCTCCACCTTGCGGATGCGGCAGCACTCCTTGCGCATGTCCACGCTGTCGTAGAAGGCGTTCAGGCCGTTCTGCGCCACGTAGGCCTCCACCGCCTCGGGCTGCGGGCGGTACAGCGCGATCTCGTAGCCGTAGTTTTCCTTCACCTTGTCCAGCATGGCCAGGGTTTCCGCGTGCAGGCGGCCGGTCTCCAGCGAGAAGATGGCGATAGGCAGCTTGGCCTTCAAAATCAGGTCGGTCAGCACCATGTCTTCGGCGGCCAGGCTGGAGGCGAACACCGCTGGCGTGAAATCACGCGCGATGCGCTCCAGCGTCTGCTGCGTGGACTGGATCAGGGCATTGAGCTCGCTCATGGCTGGCGCTCCGATTCAGATGCCGTAGCCGGCGTCGCCGCCGTTGGCTACATTGGCCGACGGCGCGGCGCGGACGGCGCGGCGGAACAGCGGCACCTTCTGGTCCACGGACGCCTGGTAGGTCTCCGAGAAGTCCGACAGGCCCTTGAGCGCATCGTGGATGCTGCGGTCGGCGCGCACGTCGTAGGCGTTGAAGCCCACGCGCTGCATGGAGAACAGCTGGTCGCGCAGCACGTCGCCGATGGCGCGCAGCTCGCCGGCGTAGGCCAGGCGGGTGCGCAGGTTGTAGGCGATGGAGTAGCCGCGGCCGTCGGTGAATTTGGGGAAGTCCACCGCCACCAAGGCGAAGGCGTCCAGCTGGCCTTTCAGCGTTTCAGGACGCTCGTCCGGGCCGAACCACACGCCGATCTCGCCGGCGGCGCGGCGCGCGGCCAGTGCCTCGGCCTGCGCCAGCCAGGTGGCCAGCGGCACGATCACCTTGCCGGCCGGGAGGGCCAGCGCGGCCACGTCTTCGGCGCTAGGCGCTTCGCCTGCGGCGCGCAGTACGGTCCAGTCGTCGCCGACAACTTCACGGCCTTTGATAATCAGCTTTTGTTCAGACATATTCATCTTCTCCAACCAGGCGGCCCGCATCGACGATAGGCGTGGCGTATACAAATTCCTTGAACGGCGCAACGCCGATGCGCTGCGTGGTGTCGACGAAGCGTTCGCCTTCCACGCGTTCGCGCACATACACTTGCAGCAGGCGGCCGATCACTTCCGGCATTTGCAGCGCGGAGAACGACGGTCCGATGATCTTGCCGATGGCCGAGTGGTTGCCCTGCGCGCCGCCGATCGACACCTGGTACCATTCGCTGCCGTCCTTGTCCACGCCCAGGATGCCGATGTTGCCGACGTGGTGGTGGCCGCAGGCGTTGATGCAGCCCGAGATATTCAGTTCGATGTCGCCGATGTCATGCTGGAAGTCCAGGCTGTCGAAGCGCTCGGCGATGGCCGAAGCGATCGGGATCGACTTGGCGTTGGCCAGGGCGCAGAAGTCGCCGCCCGGGCAGCAGATCATGTCGTTCAGCAGGCCGATGTTGGGCGTGGCCAGTCCGTGCGCCTTGGCTTCCTGCCACAGCGCGAACAACTGGGTCTGTTCCACGTCCGCCAGCACGATGTTCTGCTCGTGCGTCACGCGCAGTTCGCCGAAGCTGTAGCGGTCCGACAGGTCGGCCATGAAGTCCATCTGCTCGGCGGTGGCGTCGCCCGGCGGCACGCCGGTTTTCTTCAGCGACAGCACCACGGAAGCGTAGCCCGGCTGCTTGTGCGGCTTGACATTGCGCTTGAGCCAGTTGGCGAAGGCCTTGTTGTCCGCCTGCGCGGCCAGCGGGTCGATCGCTTCCAGCTGCTTGTACGGGTGAGGCTGGAAGTAGGCGATCACGCGCTCCATTTCCTCCAGCGTCAGCGTTTCTTCGCTGTTCTTCAGGTCTTCCCACTCGGCTTCCACCTGGCGCGCGAATTCTTCCGCGCCGATGGCTTTCAGCAGGATCTTGATGCGGGCCTTGTACTTGTTGTCGCGGCGGCCGTGCAGGTTGTAGACGCGCATGATGGCTTCCACATAGGTCAGCAGGTGTTCGCGCGGCAGGAACTCGCGGATCACGCTGCCCAGGATGGGGGTGCGGCCCATGCCGCCGCCGACCATGACCTTGAAGCCGATTTCGTTCTGCTCGTTGTACACCACGGTCAGGCCGATGTCGTGCACGGCGATGGCGGCGCGGTCTTCCACGGCGCCGTTGACGGCAACCTTGAACTTGCGCGGCAGGGCGATGAATTCAGGGTGGAAGGTGGACCACTGGCGCAGGATCTCGCAGTAGGGGCGCGGATCGATGATCTCGTCCGCCGCCACGCCGGCGAATTCGTCGGTGGTGGTGTTGCGGATGCAGTTGCCCGAGGTCTGGATGGCGTGCATTTCCACCGACGCCAGGTCGGTCAGGATGTCGGGCGACTGTTCCAGCTCGATCCAGTTGAACTGGATGTTCTGGCGGGTGGTGAAGTGGCCGTAGCCCCGGTCGTACTTGCGCGCGATGTGGGCGAACATGCGCATCTGCTTGCTGGCCAGCATGCCATACGGCACGGCGATGCGCAGCATATAGGCATGGCGCTGGTAGTACAGGCCATTCTGCAAACGCAGGGGCAGGAATTCCGCTTCGGTCAGCTCATCGGCCAGACGGCGGCGCACCTGGTCGCGGTACTGCGCGATGCGTTCGCGGACGATGAGGTGGTCGTATTGATCGTATTGATACATATCATTCCTAAAAAAATCGCTTGCCGGCGGGGCTGGCTCTTTCAAAGTATCCCAAACTGGCGCTAATGGTAATAAACTTCATCTTTATTCCAAACGACTTAGTCTTTATTTGCTTATATACGTATTGGGTATAAGCATGAGCGTAAAATACGGTTAGACCGACCCTGAGAACAACAATGAATCTTCATCAATTGCGTTTCGTCCGAGAAGCAGTACGCCAGAACTACAACCTGACCGACGCCGCCAAGGCCTTGTTCACCTCCCAGCCCGGGGTGTCCAAGGCCATTATCGAACTGGAGGAAGAGCTCGGGGTGGACATTTTCACGCGGCACGGCAAGCGCATCCGGGGCCTGACCGAGCCGGGCCGGCTGGTGCTGTCCTCGGTCGAACTGATCATGCAGGAGATCGACAGCCTCAAGCGCATCGGCAAGGAGTACGCGGCGCAGGACAGCGGCAGCTTCACCATCGCCACCACCCACACCCAGGCGCGCTACACGTTGCCCAAGGTGGTGCAGGCTTTTATGCTGAAGTTCCCCAAGGTGCGCTTGTCATTATTGCAAGGCAATCCGCGCCAGATCGCCGAGATGGTGCAGCGCGACCAGGCCGACCTGGCGATCGCCACCGAATCGATCGCCGGAGTTGACAATCTGATCACCTTGCCGTGCTACCAATGGGAGCATGTGGTGGTGGTGCCGCCCGACCATCCGCTGCTGAAATCGAAGTCCGTCACGCTGGAGGAGATTGCCGCATTCCCGCTCATCACCTATGATGGCGCCTTCGCCGGCCGCAGCAAGATCGACCACGCGTTCTCGCTGCGCGGCCTGAAGCCGGACGTGCTGCTGGAAGCCATCGACGCGGACGTGATCAAGACCTACGTCGAGCTGGGCATGGGCATAGGCATTATTGCCGGCATGGCCTTCGATCCCGAGCGCGACCGCAGCCTGCGCGCCATCCCGGCCGGCCACCTGTTCGGCATGAACGTGTCGCGCGTGGCGGTCAAGCAGGGCGCCTATTTGCGCAGCTATATCTATACCTTCATCGAACTGCTGGCCCCCACGCTCAACCGCAAGTTGATCGAGCAGGCCATGAACGGTGAAAAAGACACTTACGAGTTGTAAACTGACTATGAAGACCCAAGAACAATACTACGCGGCCGTCGCCGCCACCTACGACCTGCAATACGAGCGTCCCGAGGTGGAAGAAGACCTGGAAGAACTGCACGAAGCGCTGTCCGAGCTGCTGCGCGGCCATAAAGTGCTGGAACTGGCCTGCGGCAGCGGCTACTGGACCGAGGTGATTTCGGACGTGGCCGACTCGGTGCGCGCCATCGACAACAGCCCGCAGATGCTGGCGGCGGCGCGCGAGCGCGGCCTGGACGAGGATTTCGTGCAGTTCACCGAAGCGGACGCCTTCAAGCTGCCGGAAGACATCGCCCCCGGCCAGTTCACGGCCTGCTTCGCCGCCGGCTGGTGGTCGCAAGTGCCGCGTTCGGCGCAGGACAAATACCTGGCCCATCTGCGCGCCAAGCTGGGCAAGGACGTGCTGCTGGTGCTACTCGACAGCAACTACGTCGACGGCTACAGCGCCCCCATCGCGCGCACCGACCTGGACGGCAACACCTTCCACATCCTCACCGACACCAAGGGCGAGCGCTACGACGTGGCGCAAAGCTACCCGTCCGACAGCTGGCTGCGCAAGCGCCTTTCGATCGCCGCCAAGGAAGTGCGCGTCGAACGCCTGGAACACTACTGGCTCGCCACCTGCCGCCTGAAGTAACCCCGCCGCCCAACAAAATGGGGTCAGGGTTGATTACGCGGTTCACATGCGGACTATGTAATTAACCCTGACCCCTTTGTTTTTTGGCGTTTGTTGGGAAAGAACAACAATTGTTGATGTCATATTGTTGAAGCATTTGTTAGGCAAGATTCGTCCCGTCAAGTTTCAAGCGACGCTTTCCTCAACAAACAATGGATCAACAAGTGAAAAAACTTACTCTGGCAGCACTGGTAATCGGCGCCTTCTCGGCAAGCGCACAAGCGCAATCCAACGTGACCATCTACGGTCTGGTGGACGCGGGCCTGGTGAAAGAAAGCGGCGGCGTGGCCGGTAGCGTGACCAAAGTCACCAGCGGCATCGGCGGCCAGTCGCGCCTCGGCTTCCGCGGCGTGGAAGACCTGGGCAACGGCCTGTCGGCTGTGTTCGCCCTGGAAAGCGGCATCAAGGTGGACGACGGCGCGCTCGACAACAGCACCAGCACCCTGTTCAACCGCCAGGCCTACGTTGGCCTGAAGAGCAAGGAACTGGGTTCCTTCACCCTGGGCCGCCAGTACACCATGCTGTACAACGCCATGAGCCAGGTCGCCGACCCATTCGGCGCGGGCTACGCCGGTTCGATCAAGAACCTGTTCGCCACCGCCGGCGCCAACACCCGCGTCAGCAACGCCATGGTGTACGCGTCGCCAGTCGTGAACGGTTTCTCGGGCGAGCTGCTGTACGCGCTGGGCGAACAGGCTGGCGACAGCACCGCCGGCCGCCAGATCGGTTTCGGCCTGAACTACGCCCAAGGCCCGCTGAACGCGCGCCTGGTGTACAACAACCGCAACCAGGACACCGCCGCCGTCGGCACCACCCCTGCCAAGAAGCAGGACGAAGCCAAGAACACCCTGCTGGCCGTGAACTATGACTTCACCGTGGTCAAAGCCTTCTTCGCCTACGCCACCGACAAGGGCCTGAACAGCTCGCCTATCCCGGTCGCCAACGCTTTCGGCTACAAGACCGCACCGAAGCCAAGCACCGACGCGCGCAACATCCTGATCGGCGTTTCCGTACCTGCAGGCCCAGGCAATGTGCTGGCTTCCTACACCAGCAAGGATGACAAGACCGTCAACAACCAGGACGCCACCCAGTGGGCCCTGGGCTACATCTACCCGCTGTCGAAGCGTACCAGCACCTACGTTGCTTACGCCAAGATCAAGAACAAGAACGGCGCCGGCTACACCGTTGGCAACAACAACGAAGCCGGTACTGGCGACAAAGCCTTCAACGTGGGCATCCGCCACTCGTTCTAAGCTGGTCTTGCTGGCATGAAAGGGCGCCCTGCGGGGCGCCTTTTTAATTGCCGGGCAGCGGCAGCTCGATCACGATGCGGGTGCCGCCGTCGCCGCTGCTGTCGCGGCCCTGGATGTCGATGGCGCCGTCCAGCGCCCACACGCGCTCGCGCATGCCCAGCAGGCCAAAGGAGTGCGCCTTGTTAAGATCGGCTGAGGAGATGCCGCGCCCGTTGTCTTCTATGGTCAGGTCCAGCCGGTCGTCCTGCCGTTGCAGCGTGATCCACACATGGTCGGCGCCGGCGTGGCGCGACACATTGGTCAGCGATTCCTGCACGATGCGGAACACGGCGGTACTGTAGCGGTCGTCCAGCACCAGTTCCTGCTCGTGCGCGTCGAGCTGGCAGGCAATGCCGTGGCGCTGGGTAAATTCCTGGCGCAGCGTTTGCAGTGCATAGTACAGGCCGCCCTCGTCGAGCGCGTGCGGCCGCAGATCGGCGGCGATGCGGCGCAGCGAGGTGATGGCGCGCTGCAGCAGCTTGTCCATCGAGCGCATCTGGCGCACCGCCTGCGGGGTGGCGGGGCCTTGCTGCTGCAACAGGCTCAGGTCGACGCGCAGCGTGGCCAGCAGCTGGCCCAGATCGTCGTGCAGCTCGCGCGCGATGTGGGTGCGCTCTTCTTCGCGTATGGCTTGCAGGGCGGCGGATAGTTCGCGCAGCTGCTCGTAGGAGCTGGCGCTGTCGGTGGCGCGCCGGCCGGCCGCCTGGCCGTCGCGGCGCGTGCCGTGGCCTGCGGGCTTGGACTGCGGCGGTGCGGGTTTGTCGGGAGTATTCATGTGCGCCCCTCGGTGACCGGGGCGCCGGAGAGCCGGCCCCACGCTCACACAATAGGGCAGCCGCCACGCCGGACTTTGATCTGGCGCAGGGCGGCGTGGATTACATCTGCTTGAACAAGTGCAGGAAGCTGCGCGAGACTTCCAGCTTGTCGGAGCGGTCCTTGATCAGCACCAGATGGCGGCCCCGGATGTCGCGGGTCACGCCTTCGATGGCGTTCACGTTGACCAGGGTGGCGCGGTGGATTTGCCAGAACAGGTCGGGATCGAGCTCGTCGGCCAGGTCGCGCACCGGCTTGCGTATCAGCGCCTCGTACTTGGCGGTCTGCACGCAGGTGTATTTTTCGTCCGAGCGGAAGAACAGGATTTCCTCCACCGGTATCATGCGCAAGTCCTGGCCGATGCTGGCCTGTATCCATTGCAGATAGGTCTTTTTCGGCGCCGCGATCTTTTCGGCCAGCTGCGACAGCATGGCCGTCACGCTGGCGTTCACGTCCGCACCGCCGGCGCCGGACGGCGCGCTCAGACGGTGCTTCAGGCGCTCCACGGTAATTTGCAGGCGCTCGGGTTCGGCTGGTTTCAGCACGTAGTCCACTGCGCCGCGCTCGAAGGCCTCCACCGCGTGCACGTCGTAGGCGGTCACGAACACCACATTGCTCTTGTTGCCGATGGCGGCGGCCGCTTCCATGCCGGTCTTGCCCGGCATGCGGATATCCAGGAAGGCGAAGTCGGGCTTGAGCTGGTCCACCAGCTCAATCGCTTCTTCGCCATTCTTCGCTTCGCCGATGATGTCGAGTTCCGGCCATACCTGGCCCAGGCGCATGCGCAGCTGGTCGCGCATCAGTCTTTCATCATCGGCAAGAATTGCTGTTGGCATTTTTAATAATCATGTTAAAAGTGAGTACTAATTATTCAACGAATCGGCGGCGTGCGCAATCGATTACTGGCGCAGCCTATTTGGCGGCCAGCGCGTAAGGCACTTCTATCGTGGCGATTACGCCGCTGGGCTGATTGGGCTCGATGTTCAGCGCCCCCTGGCTGCCGTGCAGCAGCTTCAGGCGTTCGCGGATGTTGCTCAGGCCCAGGCCGGTGCCGTCGCTGGGCTTGGCGCCGAAGCCCAGGCCGTCGTCGGCCACAATCACGCGCAGCTTGTTGTGCGCCACCTCGGCGCGCACTTGCAGCGTGCCGCCCTCGGGCTTCCCTTCCAGGCCGTGCTTGATGGCGTTCTCCACCATCGATTGCAGCATCATGGGCGGGAAGGCGGCGGTGCGCAGGCCGTCAGGCACGTCGAAGTCGATGATCAGGCGCTCTTCCATGCGCATCTTCAGCAGCGCAAGATAGGCCGCCACCATGTCGGCCTCGCGGCCCAGGTTGGTGATCAGATTGCTGTCGCGCATTTGGGGCAGGACGGCGCGCAGGTATTTAATCAGGCTGCGCTGCATGGCCGACGCGCGCGGCGGGTCGGTTTCAATCAGGTGCTCAACCGAGGCCAGGGTGTTGAACAGGAAGTGCGGCTCGACCTGGGCCTGCATCATCTGCATCTTTGCTTCGCTCAGCTGGCGCTGCATGGATTCGCGCTCTGCTGCGGCATTGGCGGACTGGGTTTGCGCCTCGGCGCGTTTTTTGCCGCCCATCAGCGCCTTGGTGGCGAACAGGGCCAGCACCAGCAGCGACACGAAGCTCTTGAACCAGGTCGATGCCTGCTTGTGGTAGCGCGACACCTTCTGTTCGGCCGCGTCGTCCACGGCTTCTTCAATGGCATTGGACAGTTCTTCGCCGATTTGCGGCGGCAGTTCGATATGGACTTCCTCGCCGGGGAGGGAGGGGGCGGCCGGCGCAGCGGGGGCGCGCGCAGCCCGGCCGGCGCGGCCGGCGCTGTCTGCTTTGCCGGCTACGGCCGGTGCTGCGGGCGCGGCAGGGGCGGCGGGGGCTGCAGGCGCCTCGGCTGGCGCCGCCGGTGCAGCTGGTTCGGGCAGGGCTGGCGCTGCGGCTTCGGCTTCATCCGTGTTGCTGGGCGGCGCGTCCTTGCGGATCTTGCCGCCGCGCGGATTGAAGTGGATGCCGCTGTCGTCGATCAATATATTAGTGTCGCTGCCGGGACGGGCGCGCTTGCGCTCCTTGGTCACTACATACTCCTCGTCCGGCCGCGAGGAGAACAGCTCGTCCTGCAGAATGGATCCGGCGATCAGGGCCAGTGCCGCAAACAGGAAGAACTTCCACCACGACAGCTGGGTGACCCAGGTTGCGGTCGTATCGAAACCTTTGTGCAGCCAGGCCAGTATGGTCTTCAGCGTGTCTTGTACTTTGGGTTGAGGAAACATGTAATGCTTTCAATTTCATGAATGGTGCAACTGTACGCAATACGGCCGCGATCCGCCACGGGCTTGCGACAGTCTGCATAAAACGGCGTCTGGAAGGGAATAGGGACTGCCCGGGCGGCGGCCCTTGCGCGCGGGGCGGGGTTCGGTTATAGTTCTGTCCCCGCGCTGCTGAGCATACGCAGCGCAGGGGAGTAGGAAAATGAGGGGTTGACGGTTTAAACGAAACGCCTCATAATCTCATCTCTCTGCTGCTGAACAAAACGCTTCAGCAACAACGCAGAATTCTTTAAAAATTTACAATCGATAAGTGTGGGCGTTTGATGATGAGGCCCGCAGCGCAAGCTGCGAAACTCAAATTATTTAAACGCTCAACGAAAAACAAACGTGACCTTCGAAAGAAGGAATCGTCAGTTATTTTGAAGGGCGACCAAGTCAGCAATGACTTTAAACAGAGATTGAACTGAAGAGTTTGATCCTGGCTCAGATTGAACGCTGGCGGCATGCTTTACACATGCAAGTCGAACGGTAACAGGGAGCTTGCTCCGCTGACGAGTGGCGAACGGGTGAGTAATATATCGGAACGTACCCAAGAGTGGGGGATAACGTAGCGAAAGTTACGCTAATACCGCATACGATCTAAGGATGAAAGCAGGGGACCGCAAGGCCTTGTGCTCCTGGAGCGGCCGATATCTGATTAGCTAGTTGGTAGGGTAAAGGCCTACCAAGGCATCGATCAGTAGCTGGTCTGAGAGGACGACCAGCCACACTGGAACTGAGACACGGTCCAGACTCCTACGGGAGGCAGCAGTGGGGAATTTTGGACAATGGGCGCAAGCCTGATCCAGCAATGCCGCGTGAGTGAAGAAGGCCTTCGGGTTGTAAAGCTCTTTTGTCAGGGAAGAAACGGTTTCGGCTAATATCCGGAGCTAATGACGGTACCTGAAGAATAAGCACCGGCTAACTACGTGCCAGCAGCCGCGGTAATACGTAGGGTGCAAGCGTTAATCGGAATTACTGGGCGTAAAGCGTGCGCAGGCGGTTTTGTAAGTCTGTCGTGAAATCCCCGGGCTCAACCTGGGAATGGCGATGGAGACTGCAAGGCTAGAATCTGGCAGAGGGGGGTAGAATTCCACGTGTAGCAGTGAAATGCGTAGAGATGTGGAGGAACACCGATGGCGAAGGCAGCCCCCTGGGTCAAGATTGACGCTCATGCACGAAAGCGTGGGGAGCAAACAGGATTAGATACCCTGGTAGTCCACGCCCTAAACGATGTCTACTAGTTGTCGGGTCTTAATTGACTTGGTAACGCAGCTAACGCGTGAAGTAGACCGCCTGGGGAGTACGGTCGCAAGATTAAAACTCAAAGGAATTGACGGGGACCCGCACAAGCGGTGGATGATGTGGATTAATTCGATGCAACGCGAAAAACCTTACCTACCCTTGACATGGAAGGAATCCCCGAGAGATTGGGGAGTGCTCGAAAGAGAACCTTCACACAGGTGCTGCATGGCTGTCGTCAGCTCGTGTCGTGAGATGTTGGGTTAAGTCCCGCAACGAGCGCAACCCTTGTCATTAGTTGCTACGAAAGGGCACTCTAATGAGACTGCCGGTGACAAACCGGAGGAAGGTGGGGATGACGTCAAGTCCTCATGGCCCTTATGGGTAGGGCTTCACACGTCATACAATGGTACATACAGAGGGCCGCCAACCCGCGAGGGGGAGCTAATCCCAGAAAGTGTATCGTAGTCCGGATTGTAGTCTGCAACTCGACTGCATGAAGTTGGAATCGCTAGTAATCGCGGATCAGCATGTCGCGGTGAATACGTTCCCGGGTCTTGTACACACCGCCCGTCACACCATGGGAGCGGGTTTTACCAGAAGTAGGTAGCTTAACCGCAAGGAGGGCGCTTACCACGGTAGGATTCGTGACTGGGGTGAAGTCGTAACAAGGTAGCCGTATCGGAAGGTGCGGCTGGATCACCTCCTTTCTAGAGTAGGCACCACGCCAAGCGCTCACACTTATCGATTGTTTCGTTCTTTAAAAATTTGGAAGAAGTAAAGATTTATTATTTTCGTTTGATCGCAAGATTGAACGAGGGTAGTGATTGTATGTATCAACAAACGCAATAACGTAGTACTTCTTGCTTTGTAACGGTTCTTTGTTAGTCGCAAGGAATCAATGTTATAGGGACAAGTGAATAAGTGCACATGGTGGATGCCTTGGCGATTACAGGCGATGAAGGACGTAGAAGTCTGCGATAAGCCTCGGGGAGCTGACAAACAAGCTTTGATCCGAGGATTTCCGAATGGGGAAACCCGGCCTTATAGGTCATTGCATGCTGAATACATAGGCATGCAAAGCGAACGCGGCGAACTGAAACATCTAAGTAGCTGCAGGAAAATAAATCAACCGAGATTCCCAAAGTAGTGGCGAGCGAAATGGGATGAGCCTGCATGATTTAGCATGACGCATAGTGGAACCACCTGGAAATGTGGGCCATAGCGGGTGATAGCCCCGTACACGAAATGCGACGTGTGGAACTAAGTATGCGACAAGTAGGGCGGGACACGAGAAATCCTGTCTGAATATGGGGGGACCATCCTCCAAGGCTAAATACTCGTAATCGACCGATAGTGAACCAGTACCGTGAGGGAAAGGCGAAAAGAACCCCGGGAGGGGAGTGAAATAGATCCTGAAACCGTGTGCATACAAACAGTAGGAGCGGACTTGTTCCGTGACTGCGTACCTTTTGTATAATGGGTCAGCGACTTACATTCAGTGGCAAGGTTAACCAGATTGGGGAGCCGTAGAGAAATCGAGTCCGAACAGGGCGCCAGTCGCTGGGTGTAGACCCGAAACCAAGTGATCTACCCATGGCCAGGTTGAAGGTGCGGTAACACGCACTGGAGGACCGAACCCACTAATGTTGAAAAATTAGGGGATGAGCTGTGGGTAGGGGTGAAAGGCTAAACAAACTTGGAAATAGCTGGTTCTCTCCGAAAACTATTTAGGTAGTGCCTCAAGTATCACCATCGGGGGTAGAGCACTGTTATGGCTAGGGGGTCATCGCGACTTACCAAACCATTGCAAACTCCGAATACCGATGAGTGCGAGCTTGGGAGACAGACGTCGGGTGCTAACGTCCGGCGTCAAGAGGGAAACAACCCAGACCGCCAGCTAAGGTCCCAAAGATTGGCTAAGTGGAAAACGAAGTGGGAAGGCTAAAACAGTCAGGATGTTGGCTTAGAAGCAGCCATCATTTAAAGAAAGCGTAATAGCTCACTGATCGAGTCGTCCTGCGCGGAAGATGTAACGGGGCTAAGCCAGTCACCGAAGCTGCGGATATGCATTTATGCATATGGTAGGAGAGCGTTCTGTAAGCCTGCGAAGGTGTCTTGTAAAGGATGCTGGAGGTATCAGAAGTGCGAATGCTGACATGAGTAGCGATAATGGGGGTGAAAAGCCCCCACGCCGTAAGCCCAAGGTTTCCTGTTCAACGTTCATCGGAGCAGGGTGAGTCGGCCCCTAAGGCGAGGCAGAGATGCGTAGCTGATGGGAAGCAGGTTAATATTCCTGCACCGTCGTATGATGCGATGGGGGGACGGATCGCGGAAGGTTGTCTGACTGTTGGAATAGTCAGTTTCTGCTTCATAGAAGGCGCTTAGGCAAATCCGGGCGCGTAATTCAAGGGAGTGGGACGAGTGAACTTGTTCACGTAGCAATCGGAAGTGGTTCCAAGAAAAGCCTCTAAGCTTCAGTCATACGAGACCGTACCGCAAACCGACACAGGTGGGCGAGATGAGTATTCTAAGGCGCTTGAGAGAACTCGGGAGAAGGAACTCGGCAAATTGGTACCGTAACTTCGGGAAAAGGTACGCCCCGGTAGCTTGGCTGATTTACTTCAGTAGGGCGAAAGGGTTGCAATAAACTGGTGGCTGCGACTGTTTAATAAAAACACAGCACTCTGCAAACACGAAAGTGGACGTATAGGGTGTGACGCCTGCCCGGTGCTGGAAGATTAAATGATGGGGTGCAAGCTCTTGATTGAAGTCCCAGTAAACGGCGGCCGTAACTATAACGGTCCTAAGGTAGCGAAATTCCTTGTCGGGTAAGTTCCGACCTGCACGAATGGCGTAACGATGGCCACACTGTCTCCTCCCGAGACTCAGCGAAGTTGAAGTGTTTGTGATGATGCAATCTACCCGCGGCTAGACGGAAAGACCCCATGAACCTTTACTGTAGCTTTGCATTGGACTTTGAACCAATCTGTGTAGGATAGGTGGGAGGCTTTGAAGCGGGGACGCCAGTTCTCGTGGAGCCAACCTTGAAATACCACCCTGGTTTGTTTGAGGTTCTAACCTTGGTCCGTAATCCGGATCGGGGACAGTGCATGGTAGGCAGTTTGACTGGGGCGGTCTCCTCCTAAAGTGTAACGGAGGAGTTCGAAGGTACGCTAATTACGGTCGGACATCGTGATGATAGTGCAATGGCATAAGCGTGCTTAACTGCGAGACCGACAAGTCGAGCAGGTACGAAAGTAGGACATAGTGATCCGGTGGTTCTGTATGGAAGGGCCATCGCTCAACGGATAAAAGGTACTCTGGGGATAACAGGCTGATTCCTCCCAAGAGTTCATATCGACGGGGGAGTTTGGCACCTCGATGTCGGCTCATCACATCCTGGGGCTGTAGCCGGTCCCAAGGGTATGGCTGTTCGCCATTTAAAGTGGTACGTGAGCTGGGTTTAAAACGTCGTGAGACAGTTTGGTCCCTATCTGCCGTGGGCGTTGGAAATTTGAAGGGGGCTGCTCCTAGTACGAGAGGACCGGAGTGGACGAACCTCTGGTGTACCGGTTGTCACGCCAGTGGCATTGCCGGGTAGCTAAGTTCGGAAGAGATAACCGCTGAAAGCATCTAAGCGGGAAACTTGCCTTGAGATGAGATTTCCCGGAGCTTTAAGCTCCTTGAAGGGTCGTTCGAGACCAGGACGTTGATAGGCTGGGTGTGGAAGTGCAGTAATGCATTAAGCTAACCAGTACTAATTGCCCGTAAGGCTTGTCCCTATAACATTGATTGGTTATAGGCGAGAAGTGCGCATGTTGTGCGTATGTTGATACGCAATCGCTACTAATAAATCTGAATTCTTCCAAGTTTTAAAGCTGTTGCGGCGCCTTAGCGCTGCAAAGCTTACAAGTCAAAGCCTGATGACCATAGCAAATCGGTCCCACCCCTTCCCATCCCGAACAGGACCGTGAAACGATTTTGCGCCGATGATAGTGCTGCAACCAGTGTGAAAGTAGGTTATCGTCAGGCTAGTTATAAGCAAAACCCCCTCCGGTGATCCGGTGGGGGTTTTTTGCGTTTATGATGCCACCCATGTCCTCTAAAACCGTCTCCGCTTCCCGCGTCACGCTGGCCGATATCGCTGAAGGCTGCGGTGTATCCCGCGCCACCGTCTCCCTGGTGGTGCGCAACAGCCCGCTGGTGCATGCCGACACGCGCGCCAAGGTGGAGGCGGAATTCAAGCGCCAGGGCTATGTCTACAATCGCGGCGCCGCCAATCTGCGGCAGGGGCGTTCCTCGATAGTGGCCCTGGTGATCAACGATCTTTCCAATCCTTTCTTTGCGGAGTTTGCCGCCGGCGTGGACGAGGCGCTGGGCGAGGCGGGCTATGCGATGCTGCTGGGCAGCACGTCGGAATCGGTGGCGCGGCAGCAGGCTGTACTGTCGTCGCTGATGGAGCATCGTCCGGCCGGCATCATCCTGTCTCCCGCCGAAGGCAGCGAGGCAGGCGGCGTGGCCGGCGCGGTCGGCAGCGGCACGCCGATGCTGCTGTTCAACCGCGACATGGTCGGCTGCGGCTGGGATTTCCTGTCCATGGATAACCAGGCCGGCGCGCGCATGGCGACCGAGCATCTGCTGGCCCAGGGCCATCGCCGGATTGCCTTCTATGGCGGCTTCCAGGTCTCGAGCTCCTGCCGCCAGCGCCGGCTGGGCTATGCGGAAGCGATGGCGGCGGCCGGCATCGCGCCCGAGTCGCACTGGCTGATCGAGACCGCGCCAACCCGGCTGGAGGCCGCGCGCCAGGTGGCCGCGCTGTTTGCCAACGACCCGGCGCCTACCGCCGCCGTGGCTTACAACGACGCCGTCGCGCTCGGACTCATGCTGGGCCTGGCAGGCTGTGGCCGCCAGGCGGGGCGCGACTTCGCCGTCACTGGTTTCGATGATATTCCCGAAGCCGCCGTCAGCGTGCCGCCCCTCACCACGGTCGCCACCGATCCGCGCGAGCTGGGCCGGCAGGCCGCGCGCCGCCTGCTGGAGCGCATCGCCGAACCCGCCCAGGCCACCGCCGCCATTGTTGAGCCGGTGCGTCTGGCGGTGCGTCTGAGCAGCAGCCCACCCCTCTGATTCTTGCTAATTACTTGACACTGGATTTTGCCTAAACTATATTTAGATCGATCTAAATTTTAGCTAAAAAGAGTTGTTTCCCCGTCCAGCCCTGACAAAAGGCTTCTATCCATGCGTTCCAAACCAGCCAGCCCACGCGTCGCCCTCGCTGTGATAAGTGGTGGCGCACTACGGCTACCGCACCGGCATCTTCCTGGGCCTCGCCATTGCCGGCATCGGCGCGCTGATGTTCTATCCGGCCGCTGCCGAGAGCGAGGAGGCCGACAGCCTGACCTTCGGTGCCGCGCTGCGCCACCGCCATATGCGCCTGGGTGTGCTGGCCATCTTCCTCTACGTGGGCGCGGAAGTGGCGATCGGCAGCTTCCTGATCAACTACATTTCGCTGCCTCATATCGGCAATATGACGGTGGCCACGGCCGCCGTGTACGTGTCGCTGTACTGGGGCGGCGCCATGCTGGGCCGCTTCGCCGGCGCCGCGCTGCTGACCAAGGCCAATCCGCGCACGGTGCTGGGAGGCTGCGCCGTCGCCGCGAGCCTGCTGCTGCTGGCCGGCATGTTCAGCCACGGCTACGTGGCCGTGCTGGCCGTGGTGGCCATCGGCCTGTTCAACTCCGTGATGTTCCCGAATATCTTCACGCTGGGCATAGGCGGCATGGGCGTCCTGACCGGCAAGGCCTCCAGCCTGCAGATCATGGCCATCGTCGGCGGCGCCATTGTGCCGCTGCTGCAAGGCGTGCTGGCCGACCGCATCGGCGTGCAGCTGTCCTTCGTGCTGCCGCTGCTGTGCTACGCCTTTGTTGCCTACTACGGTTATCGCGGCTCGCGCCTGGACGGCGTGGAAAGCGCCGCCGGCGCGGCCCGTCCCCAATTTATCCCACACTGATCCAGGAACACCATGAGTAAGATAGTTTGTTTCGGCGAAGCGCTGATCGATTTCCTGTCCGTGCCGCCTGCCGCGCCTGGCGAGGCCGTACCCTTCCTGCGCAACGCGGGCGGTGCGCCCGCCAACGTGGCGGTGGCGCTGGCCGCGCTGGACATGCAGTCCGCTTTCGCTGGCATGCTGAGCGAAGACATGTTCGGCGATTTTCTGCACGAGAGCCTGCGCGCCGCCGGCGTCGACACGCGCTACATCGCCCGCACCAGCCGCGCCAACACGGCGCTGGCCTTTGTATCGCTGGACCGCAGCGGAGAGCGCAGCTTCAATTTCTATCGTCCGCCAGCGGCCGACCTGCTGTTCACCGAATCCGATTTCCAGGATGGCTGTTTCCACGGCCTGGCAGCCTTCCACGCCTGCTCCAACAGCCTGACCGAGGCGCCCATTGCCGAGGCCACGCTGGCCGGCATGCGCCGCGCAGCCACGGCCGGCGCGGTTGTCAGTTTCGACCTGAATCTGCGCCCGGCCCTGTGGCAGCGCGGCGAGGATCCGCTGCCGCGCCTGTGGCAGGCGCTGGCCCTGGCCGACCTGGTGAAACTGAGCAGCGAGGAACTTGAATACCTGGCGCTTTCCGAAGGGAGCGCCGATGCGGTGCGCGAGCGCTTGTGGCAAGGCCGCGTGCGCGTGCTGGTGGTGACCGACGGCCCGCAGCCGCTGGCCTGGCACACCCGCGCCGCCAGCGGCAAGGCAGCCGTTCCCGAAGTCCGTGCTGTGGACACCACCGGCGCGGGCGACGCTTTTGTGGCCGGCTTGCTGGCTGGCCTGGTGGAGCAGGGTGTCAAGCCGTCCGCGCTGGAGTCCTTCTTCCACGACGCCGCCGTGCGCGAGCCGGCCCTGCGTTTTGCCGCCGCCTGCGGCGCATTGGCGGTGACGCGGCGCGGCGCTTTCGCCGCCATGCCGCGCCGCGCCGACCTGCAACCTTACCTGGAGTTAGCCGCATGAGCACCGTTCCCGATTTCCGTTCCGTCGCTTTCCTGCGCCAGCACATTGCGCACACCATGGCCTTCTATCACCCGCGCGCCATCGATCCGGCCGGCGGTTTCTTCCATTACTTCCGTGACGACGGCACGGTCTACGACAGCGAGCACCGCCACCTGGTGAGCAGCACGCGCTTCGTGTTCAACTACGCGATGGCCGCGCGCGAATTCCAGCAGCCGGAATATCTGGACGCCGCGCGTTGGGGCCTGCGCTATCTGCGCGAAGTCCACCGCAACCATGAAAGCGGCGGCTACGCCTGGACCATACGCAACGGCGTGCCCGAGGACCGCAGCAACCAGTGCTACGGCGTCGCCTTCGTGCTGCTGGCCTATTCCACCGCGCTCAAGGCCGGTATCACCGAAGCCGCACCGTGGATAGACGAGACCTGGGACCTGCTGGAACTGCGCTACTGGGATGCGCAGGCCCGCCTGTATCGCGACGAAGCCAGCGCCGACTGGGTGTTCGGTCCGTATCGCGGCCAGAACGCCAATATGCATATGTGCGAAGCCATGATCGCCGCCTATGAAGCCACCGGCGGCGCGCGTTTCCTGGAACGCGCGCTGCTGCTGGCGCAACGCATGACGGTGGAGCAGGCCGAGCTTGCTGGCGGCCTGGTATGGGAGCACTACGACACCGACTGGCAGGTGGACTGGAAATACAACCTGGACGATCCCAAGCATCTGTTCCGTCCCTGGGGCTTCCAGCCCGGCCACCAGACCGAATGGGCCAAGCTGCTGATGCTGCTGGACCGCTACAGCGGCGCGGCCTGGCTCAAGCCTGTCGCCTGCCGCCTGTTCGAGCGCGCAGTTGAGCATTCCTGGGACGCTGAAAACGGCGGCCTGGCCTACGGCTTTGCGCCGGAAGGCAAGGTGTGCGACGACGATAAATACTTCTGGGTGCAGGCCGAATCGCTGGCCGCCGCGGCCCGCCTGGCCGACGGTACCGGCGACGGCCGCTACTGGGACTGGTACCAGCGGCTGTGGGCCTATTCGTGGGAGCACTTTGTGGACCACAAGCACGGTGCCTGGTACCGCATCCTGGACGTGCGCAACCGCAAATACAGCGACGAGAAAAGCCCCGCCGGCAAAACCGACTACCACACCATGGGCGCTTGCTACGACGTGCTGGCCGTGCTGCGCGGAGCAGGTCCAGATTAATACCGTTCACGCGGGATTGAAAAGTTGATAAGATGGCGGATTCTGTAAGATAGGAGCCGCCAAGTTGGCAATTCAACGCATATTGACGCTTGCCGTGTTGGCGGCTGCGCTGGCCGGGTGCGGCGCGGGTTCGGACGTCCAGACTGGGGAGTCTGCAGGCCAGCGCCAGTCCATGGCCGGACCGCCTGCAGCAGCGGCTGCTCCCATCGCGATGCCGGGCCTGCGCTCCGACTATAAAGTGGAGCGCGTCGCCGGTTCGGTGGATCTCACGCATATCGCGACGGCGCGCGTCACCCGCGTGGCCGCCGACGCCAGGGTCCAGTTCTCCGATTACACGCTGGCCATGGACGTGGACGGCAACGCCGGCAAGGTCTACCGCTTGTACCGCGCCGCGTTCAAGCGCACGCCGGACGTGCGGGGCTTGAGCTACTGGATACAGAAGATGGATCAGGGCGCTTCGCTGCTGACCATCTCCAACGGCTTCGCGGGCTCGACCGAGTTCAAGTCGCTCTACGGCGTCAATCCCACCAATAATGAGATCGTTACCCGCCTTTATCGCAACATCCTCAACCGCGATGGCGAAACCGCCGGCGTCCAATATTGGGTCAATATATTGAATCGCGGCACCAGCGTGGCCGAAGTACTGGCCGCGTTCAGCGACAGTCCGGAGAACCAGGCCGGCATGTTTGCCACGCTCAGCAATGGCATTGCCTACCGGGTGGACGGCGCCGCCTATGTGACCGTCGCCAACGCCGGCGCCAGCCGTAGCGGCGCGACGGGCGCAGCCTTGACGCTGGACGGCACCGAAAGCCTGGCGGGCGCGGGCAGCACGCTCAGCTACGCATGGACGGTGGTCGAACGTCCCGCAGGCAGCGCCGCAGTCCTGCGCAATGCCGATACGGCGCTGCCGTCGTTCACGCCTGACCGCTCCGGCAGCTATACCGTGACTCTGGCCGTCAGCGACGGCGTGAGCAGCAGCACTGCCTCGGCCACGCTCTCGGCATTCCCGCCGGCGCTGAGCTATGCGCCGCTGGAAGTGCGCTACAGCAAGGGGCTGGACAAGCTGGTCATCTCCGCCACGAATCCGAATGTCCTGAAGATAGCCGATCCTTTGGCCGAAACCACGCTGACCGTCAGTCTGCCGGCGGCGGTCAAGAATTTCAGCCTGAGTCCCAACGGCAAGCTGGCCATCGTGCTGCATGAAAGCGTGGCCAGCCTGGTTGACCTTGAACACGGCTTGCTGCTCAAGTCCTTCGCAACAGGCGGCTCACATACCGAGGCGTTGATAACCAACGCGGCGGTAGCCTATTTCATCGGCCAGACCGGCGGGCAGTGGGTGAGGCCGTCGGTGGTCTATTTCAATGCCCGCACCGGCGCGGAGATGACCTTGCCGGAAACCGTCTACATGGGCATGTTCTACGGTACGCAGTACGGCGTGTATGCGTCCACCAAGAACAAGGTCTTCCTGATGTCGCAAGGGCTGTCGCCGGCGGACATCAGTTATTTCACCATAGACCCGGCCACCAACGGCGTGATCGCCATGGGTGATTCGCCTTACCACGGCGACTACAATATGAGTACGCCGCTGTTCCTGTCGGAAAATGAGGACGTGTTGTTTTCCGCCAGCGGCAACTACTTCTACACCAGCAATCTCAAGTACGCGGGCACCTTCTCCACGCCGGTGCGCTGCCTGAGCAACTCGGCGGCGAAGGATGAAACCCTGGTGATCGCAGGCGGATCGGCCGGCTACCCCTCGAGCTACCGCCGGTTCACGGGTCCGCTGTTCTTCTCCGATGCCACGATAGATTTCCCGCTGATCGATGGCCTGCAGAGCTACGGCATCAAGATTTTTCACTCGTCCAGCGGCAAGCGCCTTGCCCTGGTGCAGACCGGGTCGGCGACGCCGAACGGCGCTGGCTTGAAATATTACACAATCGTCTTGTGAAGTGGCCCGGCCTTTGCTATAGTTCTGTCCCCGCGCTGCTGAACATACGCAGCGTAGGAAGAGTAGGAAAATGAGGGGTTGACGGTTTGAACG
This sequence comes from Pseudoduganella aquatica, assembly GCF_020865585.1. Classification (NCBI taxonomy): domain Bacteria; kingdom Pseudomonadati; phylum Pseudomonadota; class Betaproteobacteria; order Burkholderiales; family Oxalobacteraceae; genus Pseudoduganella; species Pseudoduganella aquatica. The sequence continues at coordinate 5,304,027 of NZ_CP086370.1, read as the reverse complement.
AAACGCCTCATAATCTCATCTCTCTGCTGCTGAACAAAACGCTTCAGCAACAACGCAGAATTCTTTAAAAATTTACAATCGATAAGTGTGGGCGTTTGATGATGAGGCCCGCAGCGCAAGCTGCGAAACTCAAATTATTTAAACGCTCAACGAAAAACAAACGTGACCTTCGAAAGAAGGAATCGTCAGTTATTTTGAAGAGCGACCACGTCGGCAACGACGTTAAACAGAGATTGAACTGAAGAGTTTGATCCTGGCTCAGATTGAACGCTGGCGGCATGCTTTACACATGCAAGTCGAACGGTAACAGGGAGCTTGCTCCGCTGACGAGTGGCGAACGGGTGAGTAATATATCGGAACGTACCCAAGAGTGGGGGATAACGTAGCGAAAGTTACGCTAATACCGCATACGATCTACGGATGAAAGCAGGGGACCGCAAGGCCTTGTGCTCCTGGAGCGGCCGATATCTGATTAGCTAGTTGGTAGGGTAAAGGCCTACCAAGGCATCGATCAGTAGCTGGTCTGAGAGGACGACCAGCCACACTGGAACTGAGACACGGTCCAGACTCCTACGGGAGGCAGCAGTGGGGAATTTTGGACAATGGGCGCAAGCCTGATCCAGCAATGCCGCGTGAGTGAAGAAGGCCTTCGGGTTGTAAAGCTCTTTTGTCAGGGAAGAAACGGTTTCGGCTAATATCCGGAGCTAATGACGGTACCTGAAGAATAAGCACCGGCTAACTACGTGCCAGCAGCCGCGGTAATACGTAGGGTGCAAGCGTTAATCGGAATTACTGGGCGTAAAGCGTGCGCAGGCGGTTTTGTAAGTCTGTCGTGAAATCCCCGGGCTCAACCTGGGAATGGCGATGGAGACTGCAAGGCTAGAATCTGGCAGAGGGGGGTAGAATTCCACGTGTAGCAGTGAAATGCGTAGAGATGTGGAGGAACACCGATGGCGAAGGCAGCCCCCTGGGTCAAGATTGACGCTCATGCACGAAAGCGTGGGGAGCAAACAGGATTAGATACCCTGGTAGTCCACGCCCTAAACGATGTCTACTAGTTGTCGGGTCTTAATTGACTTGGTAACGCAGCTAACGCGTGAAGTAGACCGCCTGGGGAGTACGGTCGCAAGATTAAAACTCAAAGGAATTGACGGGGACCCGCACAAGCGGTGGATGATGTGGATTAATTCGATGCAACGCGAAAAACCTTACCTACCCTTGACATGGAAGGAATCCCCGAGAGATTGGGGAGTGCTCGAAAGAGAACCTTCACACAGGTGCTGCATGGCTGTCGTCAGCTCGTGTCGTGAGATGTTGGGTTAAGTCCCGCAACGAGCGCAACCCTTGTCATTAGTTGCTACGAAAGGGCACTCTAATGAGACTGCCGGTGACAAACCGGAGGAAGGTGGGGATGACGTCAAGTCCTCATGGCCCTTATGGGTAGGGCTTCACACGTCATACAATGGTACATACAGAGGGCCGCCAACCCGCGAGGGGGAGCTAATCCCAGAAAGTGTATCGTAGTCCGGATTGTAGTCTGCAACTCGACTGCATGAAGTTGGAATCGCTAGTAATCGCGGATCAGCATGTCGCGGTGAATACGTTCCCGGGTCTTGTACACACCGCCCGTCACACCATGGGAGCGGGTTTTACCAGAAGTAGGTAGCTTAACCGCAAGGAGGGCGCTTACCACGGTAGGATTCGTGACTGGGGTGAAGTCGTAACAAGGTAGCCGTATCGGAAGGTGCGGCTGGATCACCTCCTTTCTAGAGTAGGCACCACGCCAAGCGCTCACACTTATCGATTGTTTCGTTCTTTAAAAATTTGGAAGAAGTAAAGATTTATTATTTTCGTTTGATCGCAAGATTGAACGAGGGTAGTGATTGTATGTATCAACAAACGCAACAACGTAGTACTTCTTGCTTTATGACGATTCTTTGTTAGTCGCAAGGAATCAATGTTATAGGGACAAGTGAATAAGTGCACATGGTGGATGCCTTGGCGATTACAGGCGATGAAGGACGTAGAAGTCTGCGATAAGCCTCGGGGAGCTGACAAACAAGCTTTGATCCGAGGATTTCCGAATGGGGAAACCCGGCCTTATAGGTCATTGCATGCTGAATACATAGGCATGCAAAGCGAACGCGGCGAACTGAAACATCTAAGTAGCTGCAGGAAAATAAATCAACCGAGATTCCCAAAGTAGTGGCGAGCGAAATGGGATGAGCCTGCATGATTTAGCATGACGCATAGTGGAACGCTCTGGAAATGGCGGCCATAGCGGGTGATAGCCCCGTACACGAAATGCGATGTGTGGAACTAAGTATGCGACAAGTAGGGCGGGACACGAGAAATCCTGTCTGAATATGGGGGGACCATCCTCCAAGGCTAAATACTCGTAATCGACCGATAGTGAACCAGTACCGTGAGGGAAAGGCGAAAAGAACCCCGGGAGGGGAGTGAAATAGATCCTGAAACCGTGTGCATACAAACAGTAGGAGCGGACTTGTTCCGTGACTGCGTACCTTTTGTATAATGGGTCAGCGACTTACATTCAGTGGCAAGGTTAACCAGATTGGGGAGCCGTAGAGAAATCGAGTCCGAACAGGGCGCCAGTCGCTGGGTGTAGACCCGAAACCAAGTGATCTACCCATGGCCAGGTTGAAGGTGCGGTAACACGCACTGGAGGACCGAACCCACTAATGTTGAAAAATTAGGGGATGAGCTGTGGGTAGGGGTGAAAGGCTAAACAAACTTGGAAATAGCTGGTTCTCTCCGAAAACTATTTAGGTAGTGCCTCAAGTATCACCATCGGGGGTAGAGCACTGTTATGGCTAGGGGGTCATCGCGACTTACCAAACCATTGCAAACTCCGAATACCGATGAGTGCGAGCTTGGGAGACAGACGTCGGGTGCTAACGTCCGGCGTCAAGAGGGAAACAACCCAGACCGCCAGCTAAGGTCCCAAAGATTGGCTAAGTGGAAAACGAAGTGGGAAGGCTAAAACAGTCAGGATGTTGGCTTAGAAGCAGCCATCATTTAAAGAAAGCGTAATAGCTCACTGATCGAGTCGTCCTGCGCGGAAGATGTAACGGGGCTAAGCCAGTCACCGAAGCTGCGGATATCCGCAAGGATATGGTAGGAGAGCGTTCTGTAAGCCTGCGAAGGTGTCTTGTAAAGGATGCTGGAGGTATCAGAAGTGCGAATGCTGACATGAGTAGCGATAATGGGGGTGAAAAGCCCCCACGCCGTAAGCCCAAGGTTTCCTGTTCAACGTTCATCGGAGCAGGGTGAGTCGGCCCCTAAGGCGAGGCAGAGATGCGTAGCTGATGGGAAGCAGGTTAATATTCCTGCACCGTCGTATGATGCGATGGGGGGACGGATCGCGGAAGGTTGTCTGACTGTTGGAATAGTCAGTTTCTGCTTCATAGAAGGCGCTTAGGCAAATCCGGGCGCGTAATTCAAGGGAGTGGGACGAGTGAACTTGTTCACGTAGCAATCGGAAGTGGTTCCAAGAAAAGCCTCTAAGCTTCAGTCATACGAGACCGTACCGCAAACCGACACAGGTGGGCGAGATGAGTATTCTAAGGCGCTTGAGAGAACTCGGGAGAAGGAACTCGGCAAATTGGTACCGTAACTTCGGGAAAAGGTACGCCCCGGTAGCTTGGCTGATTTACTTCAGTAGGGCGAAAGGGTTGCAATAAACTGGTGGCTGCGACTGTTTAATAAAAACACAGCACTCTGCAAACACGAAAGTGGACGTATAGGGTGTGACGCCTGCCCGGTGCTGGAAGATTAAATGATGGGGTGCAAGCTCTTGATTGAAGTCCCAGTAAACGGCGGCCGTAACTATAACGGTCCTAAGGTAGCGAAATTCCTTGTCGGGTAAGTTCCGACCTGCACGAATGGCGTAACGATGGCCACACTGTCTCCTCCCGAGACTCAGCGAAGTTGAAGTGTTTGTGATGATGCAATCTACCCGCGGCTAGACGGAAAGACCCCATGAACCTTTACTGTAGCTTTGCATTGGACTTTGAACCAATCTGTGTAGGATAGGTGGGAGGCTTTGAAGCGGGGACGCCAGTTCTCGTGGAGCCAACCTTGAAATACCACCCTGGTTTGTTTGAGGTTCTAACCTTGGTCCGTAATCCGGATCGGGGACAGTGCATGGTAGGCAGTTTGACTGGGGCGGTCTCCTCCTAAAGTGTAACGGAGGAGTTCGAAGGTACGCTAATTACGGTCGGACATCGTGATGATAGTGCAATGGCATAAGCGTGCTTAACTGCGAGACCGACAAGTCGAGCAGGTACGAAAGTAGGACATAGTGATCCGGTGGTTCTGTATGGAAGGGCCATCGCTCAACGGATAAAAGGTACTCTGGGGATAACAGGCTGATTCCTCCCAAGAGTTCATATCGACGGGGGAGTTTGGCACCTCGATGTCGGCTCATCACATCCTGGGGCTGTAGCCGGTCCCAAGGGTATGGCTGTTCGCCATTTAAAGTGGTACGTGAGCTGGGTTTAAAACGTCGTGAGACAGTTTGGTCCCTATCTGCCGTGGGCGTTGGAAATTTGAAGGGGGCTGCTCCTAGTACGAGAGGACCGGAGTGGACGAACCTCTGGTGTACCGGTTGTCACGCCAGTGGCATTGCCGGGTAGCTAAGTTCGGAAGAGATAACCGCTGAAAGCATCTAAGCGGGAAACTTGCCTTGAGATGAGATTTCCCGGAGCTTTAAGCTCCTTGAAGGGTCGTTCGAGACCAGGACGTTGATAGGCTGGGTGTGGAAGTGCAGTAATGCATTAAGCTAACCAGTACTAATTGCCCGTAAGGCTTGTCCCTATAACATTGATGGTTATAGGCGAGAAGTGCGCATGTTGTGCGTATGTTGATACGCAATCGCTACATAATAAATCTGAATTCTTCCAAGTTTTAAAGCTGTTGTGGCGCCCTAGCGCTGCAAAGCTTACAAGTCAAAGCCTGATGACCATAGCAAATCGGTCCCACCCCTTCCCATCCCGAACAGGACCGTGAAACGATTTTGCGCCGATGATAGTGCTGCAACCAGTGTGAAAGTAGGTTATCGTCAGGCTAGTTATAAAGAAAAACCCCGTCAGGTGATCCTGGCGGGGTTTTTCGCATTTGGAAGTAAAATACCGCATGCGCCTGCTCATCATCGAAGACAATCCCGACATTGTCGCCAACCTTTACGAATTCTTTGAGCCCAAGGGCTATGTGCTGGACTCCGCCGTCAACGGTTACGCCGGGCTGGGCCTGGCCTCGCAGAACCGCTACGACGCGGTGGTGCTGGACGTGATGCTGCCGGGCTTGAATGGTGTGGAGCTGTGCCAGAAGCTGCGCGGCGAACTGAACGACCCCACGCCCGTGCTGATGCTGACCGCGCGCGACACCCTGGCCGACAAGGTGGTCGGCTTCGATGCCGGCGCCGATGATTACCTGGTCAAGCCCTTCTCCCTGGTGGAGCTGGACGTGCGCCTGAAGGCGCTGGTGCGGCGCGCCAAGGGCAGCCATGCGGCGGCGCCCGTGCTGCGCGTGGGCGACCTGACTTTCGATACCAGCACCTATACCGCCACGCGCGCCGGCCGCCCGCTGGTGCTGACCAAGACCGGCTACGTGCTGCTGCGTTGCCTGATGCGCGAAGCGCCGCGCCTGGTGCCGCGCGAAACGCTGGAGCAGGAAGTCTGGGGCGAGGACCGGCCCGACAGCGACGCGCTGCGCACCCATTTGCACGCGCTGCGCCAAGCGCTGGACAAACCCTATCCCTTCGCCATGCTGCGCACCGTGCCCGGCATAGGCTACAAACTGGTCAGCCACGATGAAACCGTTTAATTCCCTGCGGCGGCGCATCGTCGTTGCCTACACCACCTACGCCTTCGGCTTCGTGCTGTTTTTTGCGCTGATCGCCGCGTTCGCGGTGGAGGGCATAGAGGAGCACCTGGTCGATAACCGCCTGCGCCAGGTGGCGGCCTGGGCCGCGCCGCGCGCGGCAGGCATGCTGCCGGTGGAAATGCCGGCCGGACTGAGCTTCCACCGCGGCGCGGATATTCCAACGTCGCTGCGCGGCCTGCCGCCCGGCGTGCAGGAAAAAACCGTGGACGGCGTGGGCCTGCATATCCTGGCCGGGCACGACGCCCTGGGCGAGTACGTGGCGGTCGATCATGAAAGCGACTACGAAAAAGTGGAGCTGGCGGTGTATTCCCTGTTCGCCATCGGCTTCCTGGGTTTCCTGCTGTTCTCCTATTTCCTGGGCGGCTATGTGGCGCGCCGCCTGGTCACGCCGATTATGGATATGGCTGAGGCGGTGAGTTCCGACCAGCCCAATGTGTCGCTGGAAGGGCGCCGCGACGAGCTGGGCATACTGGCGCGCGCCTACGCCGCCCATACCGCGCAGCTGCGCGACGTGCTGGAGCGTGAGCGCTTCTTCACCGGTGACGTGAGCCACGAATTGCGCAGTCCGCTCACCGTCATCATGGGCGCAGCGGAAGTGCTGATGGCGCAAGGGAAGGGCAGCGCCAGCTACGCGCCGGCGGCGCGCATCTACCGCGCGGCGCAGGAAGCCGCCGAGTGCGTGACGGTGCTGCTGCTGCTGGCGCGCGCGCCGCAGCTCGACGCGCTGGCCCTGGTCGATGTCGGCCAGGTGGCGCGCGGCGAGACGGAACGCCACCAGCACCTGGTGGCGGCTCGGCCGGTGCGGCTGGAGTTTGCCGGCGGCGAGGACTTTACGGTGCGTGCGCCGCGCGAGCTGTGCATGAGCGCGATAGGCAACCTGGTGCGCAACGCCTGCCAGTACACCGACAGCGGCACGGTGACGGTGCGCATGGGACGCAACAGCGTCAGCGTGGAAGACACGGGGCCGGGCTTGCCCGCCGCTGTGCGCGCCGCGCTGGAAGGGCAGGCGCACGGCGCGGTGCTCGGTTCAGGCGCGGGCGGTTCGTCCGGCACAGGGCTGGGGCTGGCCCTGGTGCGCCGCATTTGCAGTTATCTGGGCGCCAGCCTGGCGCTGGAGGATCGTCCCGGCGGCGGCAGCATCTTTATCATCCGCTTCACTCCCGCAGGCTCAAATTAAGGCGATTTAACGGTTTCCTAACGCGCGGTTGACGCGGCCTTGACCGGCCGCTGGCTATAGTGGCAGCGTGCTATTGCCAATCTGCCTGGAAACCGAGTGACTGTTAAATTTGCCCCGCGCCTGAGTGCGCCCGTATTCACGCTGGCCGCGTCCTTTTTCCTGGTGGCCGCCTATAACTACAGTTTCTGGCAACGCTTCCTGCTGGCCACCGGCGGCTTCAGCGTCGCCAATCTGCCGCTGTTGGCGGCCACCTTCCTGCTGCTGGTACTGGTGTTCAATGCCTGCCTGAGCCTGGTCAATTTCCGCTTGGTCATCAAGCCGGTAGTCATTGCGCTGCTGCTGGCCACGTCGGCCGCCACCTACTTCATGAACCAGTACGGCACGCAGATCGACAAGGCCATGATACAGAACGTGGTGGAGACCGATGTGCGCGAAGCGGGCGAGCTGTTCAGCCTGAAAATGCTGCTGACCATAGGCCTGCTGGGCGTGCTGCCCGCCGTGCTGGTGGCGCGTACCAAGCTGACCTTCGCGCCGCGCGGACGCCACCTGCTCACCAGCGCCGGCATCGTGACCGGCTCGCTGCTGCTGGCAGCCGGCATCCTGATGCTGTTCTTCAAGACCTATGCGCCGGCCATACGCGAACACCGCGAACTGCGCTTCCTGCTCACGCCGACCAACTACATCCAGGCCACCAACGGCTACCTGAAGCAGAAGTGGGCCAAGCCACAGGTGGTGGCGCCGCTGGGCCGCGACGCGGCCAAGGGCGTGACCTGGGCCGGCCAGGCGCGCCGCACCGTCACCGTGCTGGTGGTGGGCGAGACCGCGCGCGCCATGAATTTCTCGCTCAACCGATATGGGCGCAATACCAACCCGCAGCTGTCGCAGCAGGCCGGCCTGATTAACTTCAACAATGTGTCCTCCTGCGGCACGGCCACCGCCGTTTCCGTGCCCTGCGTGTTCTCCGCGCTGGGCCGCGAGAACTATTCCGACACCAAGGCGCAGGGCCAGGAAGGCCTGCTCGACGTGCTCAAGCACGCCGGCTTCGACGTGCTGTGGCGCGACAATAACTCCGGCTGCAAGGGCACTTGCGCGCGGGTGGAGTACGAGGACTGGTCGGAGCCGGTGGCGGGCGATCCGCTGTGCAATAGCGAAGAATGCTACGACGAGAAGCTGCTGGAGCGCTTGCCCGAACTGATACGCAAGCCGGGCAAGGACCTGGTCATCGTGCTGCACCAGAAGGGCAGCCATGGTCCGGCCTATGCCAAGCGCTACCCGGCCAGCTTCGGCAAGTTTGGCCCGGTGTGCAATACCAATGAACTGGAGAAATGCACCCAGGAGCAGATTACCGCCGCCTACGACAACACCATCCTGTACACCGACTACTTCCTGGACAAGCTGATCAAGCTGCTGCAGCAGAGCAACGCGGTGGACGGCGTCGATACCGGCATGGTGTATTTCTCAGACCACGGCGAATCGCTGGGCGAGAAGAATATGTATCTGCACGGCGCGCCCTACATTATTTCGCCGCCTGAGCAGCGCCGCATTCCGATGATGATGTGGTTCTCCGACGCCTACGCGGACCGCTTCAAGATCGACCGCCGCTGCCTGGCCGCCCGCGCCAGCCAGCCCTTCTCGCACGACAATGTGTTCCACTCCGTGCTGGGCATGCTGGACGTGAGCACGGCCGTCTACAACCCCGCGCTTGACATGTTCAACGCCTGCACCCATGGATAAGACCCTCGTCGGCTGGCACGTACTGCGGCGCGCAGCCTGGCTGCTGGCCGCATCGGCGGCGCTGATACTGCTGATCGGCATGGGCGACATCGACCTGTGGCTGGCCGACCTGATGTTCGACTTCCATGTGCACGAATTCCCCTGGCAGCACGTCTGGCTGACCGAGGCCTTTGGCCACGGCACGCTGAAAACCCTGCTGACCGTGCTGGGCGCGCTGCCGCTGGCGGCCTGCGCCTGGGATCTGTGGCGCCTGGCGCGCCGCCGCCGGGCGCTGCCGGACTGGTGGCGCCTGCGCGTGCGGCTGATGTCGCTGTGCGTGATCCTGATCCCGCTCATCACTTCCCTGCTGAAACGCGCCAGCCGCTCGCATTGCCCCTGGGACCTGGAGCGCTACGGCGGCTACCAGCCGTATTACAGGCTGCTCGAGCACATACCGGGCTGGGTGGAGGCGGGCCATTGCCTGCCGGGCGGGCATGCGTCCAGCGCTTTGTGGCTGGTGGGGCTGGCCGTGTTCTGGCTGCCGCACAATCCGCGCAAGGCGGCCGACGTGGCGCTGTCCGCGCTGGCCTTCGGCGCTGCCGTGGGCTGGATGCAACAGATGCGCGGCGCCCACTTCCTCACCCATACGCTGTGGTCGATGTGGGTAGCATGCGCGGTGCTGGCCGCCTTGCTGGCCGCGAACAAAGCCCTGCGCGCGGCACGGCGCGGCGCAGCCGAGACAGAAAATACCGCCTCCGGCCAGGCCCCCGCATAAGTGCTGGGCAAGCCGGGGAGTTGAGTTGTATTATTCATCATTGCATCTTTTCCCATAGGATGCGCTGGTGAATGTCACTCTACGAAAAAGGTATCCCATGTCAGCTGAAGCAAAAAAATTTCGCCTCGTAACCCGCAGCGACTTTGACGGCCTGGTGTGCGCTGTGCTCTTGAAACACCTGGACATGATCGACGATATCCTGTTTGTCCACCCCAAGGACATGCAGGACGGCAAAATTGCGATCAGTGACAAGGACATCACGACCAATCTGCCCTATGTGGCCGGGGCCCATCTGGCTTTCGACCACCACCTGTCCGAAACCATCCGCAACACCGGCGAACGCAGCAACCACATCATCCACCCGGACGCGCCGTCTGCCGCGCGCGTGGTGTATGACTACTACGGCGGCCTGAAAGCCTTCCCGGCCTCGTGGGAGGGCATGATGGCGGCGGTGGACAAGGGCGATTCGGCCCAGTTCAACCGCGAGGAAGTGCTCAATCCGGAAGGCTGGGACCTGCTCAATTTCCTGATGGACGCCCGCACCGGCCTGGGCCGCTTCCGCGAATTCCGCATCTCGAACTACAACCTGATGATGGACCTGATCGACTATTGCAAAAACCATACGATCGAACAGATCATGGAATTGCCGGACGTGAAGGAACGCAAGGACCTGTACTTCGAGCACAGCGAAAAGTGCAAGGACCAGATCAAGCGCTGCTCCACCATCCATAAAAACCTGGTGGTGCTGGACCTGCGCAACGAGGAAACCATCTACGCGGGCAACCGCTTCATCATCTACGCCATGTATCCGGAGACCAATATCTCCATCCATGTGCTGTGGGGCCTGAAGAACCAGAACACGGTATTTGCCACCGGCAAGTCGATCCTGAACCGCACGTCCAAGACCAATATCGGCGCGCTGATGCTGGAATACGGCGGCGGCGGGCATGAGAACGCCGGCACCTGCCAGGTGGACAATGAACGTTCGGAAGATGTGCTGGGCGCGCTGATTGCGCGTATTACGCACGAAGGCTAGTTCTAAAGGGCTGGGGTCAGACCTCACGGGTCTGACCCCAGGTGCGGAAAAGGCGCCTGGGGCGCCTTTTTTTATGCTTCTTTTTCCGGCAGGGCCACTTCGTTGCCCGTGCTGAACTGGTAATCCTTGAAGACGTGCTCGGCGGTGAGCAGCTGGTAGCTGCCGTCTTCCTTCTTGTGCGTGGTGTCCTTCAGGCGGTAGGTGTAGTGGCCGCAGGTCCAGCAGTTGAAGTTGCGCATGTGGGTGCACAAGCAGGTCTTGTCCATCACCGAAATGCCCTTGTCGCTGCCGCCGTTGGCGTTGACTTCGCGGTTGTAGGCATTGATGTAGGAGCAGTTGCCGGTGGCGTCCAGCAGGTAGCCGTAGGACTCGCAGCCGGGACGGATGCCGGCGCCGATGGCGGGCGTGTTCTTCAGCATGCGCATCGGGTAGCCGGTCGGCGACACGCCATTGACGATGATGTCTTCCTCACTGGCCTTGTAGTACTCCTGCTTGACCTTGTCCGGCAGGCCGCATTCCTTGGTCACCGTGAAGCGCGTGGCCACCTGTACGCCGGCCGCGCCCACTTCCAGGAAGGACACGGCGTCGCCGCCGGTGAACACGCCGCCCGCCGCGATGACGGGGATGGCCAGGTTCTCGCCCTTCAGGTACTCCAGCACCTCGGCCACGATGGTGTGCAGGTCATAGTTTTTCCAGTCGTCCATGCCGAAGCCCAGGTGGCCGCCGGCCAGCGGGCCTTCCACGATCACGTAGTCGGGTGCGCGGTCCAGCTTGGCGTTCTTGCGCAGGAAGATCTGCAGCGCGCGCACCGAGGACACGATGATGCCCAGCTTGGCCTCGCGGAAGCGCCGATTGTCCGCCATCAGCGCGAAGGAGCCGAAGTGCAGGCCGGCCGACAGGGTGATGCCGTCGATGCCCGCGTCCAGCGCCGCGTTCAGGCGGGTGCGCAGGGTTTCCTTCGGGCCGTTCATGGTCAGCTTTTCCATGCAGTTCACGAAGATCAGGCCGGGGCCTTTCTTCGCCGCCATGGTGGCGCCGATGTGGCGGCGCTGCGCGTCGGCCAGGCGTTCGAGGTCGAACTGCACCACGGCCTTGTCCATATTGAAGATGTTGTACTTGTAGAGCTTGGTCTTGTCCTTGACGAAGGTGGTGTCGAACTTGCGGTCCGACACGTCTTCCACCATGGCGTCCGAAATATGGCCGATGCCGCCCAGGCGCGCCGCCTCCAGCGCCAGCTCGGACGTGGAAATGTCCACCCCCATGCCGCCTATCATGATGGGTACGTATTCCTTGTCGCCGAAGCGCAGGCGGAAGTCGTCTACTCGTTTCATCTGCAGTCCTTAACTACGTGGCGCCGCAGGGCCGGAGCGGCCCGCGGCAGGGTGCGGCATGCGCACCGGATCGGTATTGATGGCTGGTCCGCTTAGTCGCGGAAGTTGTTGAATTCCAGCGGGGTGTCTTTGACTTCCTTGCGCAGCATGGCCATGGCGGCTTGCAGGTCGTCGCGCTTGGCGCCGGTGACGCGCACGGACTCGCCCTGGATGCTGGCTTGCACCTTCATCTTGCTGTCCTTGATAATGCGGGTGATTTTCTTGGCCGCTTCGGTTTCCAGGCCGTTCTTGATCTTGATGACCTGCTTGACCTTGTCGCCGCCGATTTTCTCGATCTTGCCTTCGTCCAGGAAGCGCACGTCCACGTTGCGCTTGCCCAGCTTGTTGATCAGCACGTCCTTGACCTGGGTCAGCTGGAAGTCCGAATCGGCGTAGGCGGTCAGTTCGGCCTCCTTTTGTTCGACATTGGCGCTGCTGCCCTTGAAGTCGAAACGGGTGGTGATTTCTTTCTTTGCCTGATCGACGGCGTTGCGCACTTCGATCATATCGGCTTCGGAGACTACATCAAACGACGGCATGTTACTTTCCTTTAGTTAGTGCGGTGGGCGCGTGCTGCGGCGCCTCGTAAAAAGATGTGCCATTTTAACGGACAACGGACCGAACGCTCGGTCGTTTTTGACGCGATTTTCCCACTTTCACACTATAATCCCCCAAAATACTTACACGCCTATGCACTCGAACCTAGCCCTCAGCCACGACTACTCCCTCCGTTCGCTTAACACTTTCGGCATAGACGCCAAGGCGGCGAACTATTTGCGGGTGGCGTCGGCGCAGCAGCTGCAGGCCGCGCTGGCCGACCCGGCGCTGGCCGCGCTGCCGCGCCTGGTGCTCGGCGGCGGCAGCAATCTGCTGCTGACGGGCGACTTTCCCGGCCTGGTGCTGCATATCGCCATCCAGGGCCGCAAGGTACTTGAGGGCACGGCCACGCACCACCATGTGCGCGCGGCGGCCGGCGAGAACTGGCACCAGTTCGTGCAGTGGACCCTGTCGCACGGGCTGGACGGGCTGGAAAACCTGTCGCTGATCCCCGGCACGGTGGGCGCCGCGCCCATCCAGAACATCGGCGCTTACGGCGCCGAAACCAAGGATTTTTTCCACAGCCTGACCGCCTACGATCCGGCCAGCGGCGCGCTGCTGGAAATGAGCGCGGCCCACTGCCGCTTCGGCTACCGCGACAGCGTGTTCAAGCAGGAGGCGCAGCGCGGGCTGATTATCGTGGACGTGACCTTCGCGCTGCCGCGCGCCTGGCAGGCCAATCTGCGCTACGCCGAGCTGGCGCAGGCGCTGGCGGAGCAGGGCGTGGACGCGCCCAGCGCGCAGCAGGTGGCCGACGCGGTGATCGCCGTGCGGCGCCGCAAGCTGCCGGACCCGGCCGATATCGGCAATGCGGGCAGTTTTTTCAAGAATCCGGTGGTCAGCGGCGCGCAGTGCGAACGGCTGCTGGAGCAGTTTCCGGCGCTGGTGCACCACCGCCAGGCCGACGGCAGCGAAAAGCTGGCGGCCGGCTGGCTGATCGACCAGTGCGGCTGGAAGGGCCGCAGCCTGGGCGCGGCGGGCGTGTATGAGAAGCAGGCGCTGGTGCTGGTGAACCGGGGCGGCGCCAGCGGCGCCGACGTGCAGCGCCTGGCGCAGGCGATACAGGCGGACGTGGAGGCGCGCTTCGGCGTGCGCCTGGAGCCGGAGCCGGTGTTTGTCTGAGCTTTGGCGGGTTACGCTGCGCTAACCCGCCCTACGATGACGCCGATATTCCGGGATTGGTGAGATTGCGTAGGGCGGGTTAGGCGCGCAGCGCCGTAACCCGCCGAACTTCACGCCGACACGACGCGGTTGCGCCCGGCTTTCTTGGCGGCGTAGAGCGCCTGGTCGGCGCTTTCGATCAGCCGCTCGATGCTGGAGTGCGGCGAGGGCACCACGCTGGCCACGCCGATCGACATGGTCACCACGCCGAACGGCGCCGCTTGCGGATTCTCGATGGCCAGCTTTTCCAGGTGCTGCACGCAGGAGTTGGCCAGCTTGAGCGCCCCTTCCAGCATGGTGTCCGGCAGGACGATGGCGAATTCCTCGCCGCCGTAGCGCGCCGCCAGGTCGGCCGGGCGCTTCAAATGCTCGGTCAGCACGGCGGCCGTCTTCTTCAGGCACAGGTCGCCGCTCAGGTGGCCGAAGGTGTCGTTGTAGATCTTGAAGAAGTCCACGTCGCACAGTAGCAGCGACAGCGGCTGGCGCTCGCGCTGGCCGCGCTGCCATTCCACCGCCATGTATTCGTCGAAGCGGCGCCGGTTGGCGATGCCGGTCAGCCCGTCCAGCGCGGCCAGCTTTTGCAGCTCGATATTGGCGTCGGCCAGGTTCTTCTGGCTCTCGCGCAGGAAGCGGAAGGCCTGGTCGCGCTGCAGGCGGCTGATGTGCGCGTTCGAGTGGTAGCGCACGCGCGCCAGCAGCTCCAGCTTGTCCGGCAGCTTGACCATGTAGTCGTTGGCGCCCACGGCAAAGCTGTGGGCTTTCAGTTTCGGGTCGTCCTTGGCCGACAGCACGATCACCGGCACGTTGCGCACCAGTTCGTCCTCGCGGTAGGCCTGGATCAGCGCAAAGCCGTCCACCGACGGCATCACCAGGTCTTGCAGGATCACGGTGGGCTGCAGCTGGCCGGCGGTCTGTTGCGCCAGCGTGGCGTCGGTCACGTAGTGGAATTCGATGTCCTGCTGGTCGCTCAGCATGCGGCGCACCGCCTCGACGATAATCAGCTGGTCATCGACCAGCAGCACGCGCACCTTGAAGACGGTGAGGGCCGGTTCCAGTTCGGCTGGAACGGAAAAGCTTTCGGACATTGACGCTCTCTTGGTTGCTAGCCCCGGCTGCCGGTGGTATTGCGCAGCATGGGGCCTATTTTATCTAACGGCAGTATCAACTGTGCCGCATCCAGCTCGGCCGCCGCGCGCGGCATGCCGTACACCGCGCTGCTGGCCTGGTCCTGCGCGATGGTGGTGTGGCCCGCGCGGCGCATTTCCAGCAGGCCTTCGGCGCCGTCGCGGCCCATGCCGGTCAGCAGCACGCCCACCGCGTCGCCGCGCCAATGCTGCGCCACGCAGCGGAAAAACACGTCGACCGAAGGCCGGTAGGCATAGTCCTTCGGTGTGGCATCGTACCCCAAGCGGTAGTCTTTATCCAGCACCAGGTGATCGTTGCTCTTGGCGATAAGGACGGTGCCGGGCGCCAGCTCGTCGCCGTGCTCGATGGCGCGCACCGGCATCTCCAGCTGTTCGCCCAGCCACTTGGCGAAGTGCTCGGCGAAGTTTTCGTCGATGTGCTGCACCACCACGATGGCGCAGCCGGGCGGCGGCAGCCAGCCGGCCAGGATCTTGGACACGGCCAGCGGCCCGCCGGTGGACGCGCCTATCGCCACCAGCTTGGTGGTTTTCGCTTCCCGGCGTTCGGGCGCGCTGGCGCTGCGCGGCAGCATGGCCTGGCTGCCGCCGCTGTGGCGTATCAGCTTGTCCATGGTCTTGATCTTGGCCAGCAGTTCCACCGCGCCGTCGGCCTTCCCCTGCAGCATGGGGGTGGCGGTCACGTCGAGCGCGCCGGCGCCCAGCGCGCGGAACACCTGGTTGACGTTGTCCTGCGGGCGCCCGGTCACCACCAGGATGGCGCAGGGGCTTTGTTCCATGATCTGGCGGGTGGCTTCCACGCCGTCCAGTTCCGGCATGTTCAGGTCCATCAGCACCAGGTCGGGCCGGTTCTCGGCGCACATGCGCACGGCCTCGCTGCCGGTGCGGGCGATCCACAGCACCTGGTGCTCGCTGGTGCTGGCCACCACGCGGCGCAGCGCTTCGGCCGCCATGGCGACGTCGTTGGCTATGGCGATTTTCATTTGTGCGCATCCCCTATCAGGTCGGCCACCGCGTCCAGCAGGGTCTCGTCGTGGAAGCTGCCCTTGGTCAGATAGTAGTCCGCTCCGGCGGCCATGCCGCGCGCCCGGTCTTCCGGCCGGTCCTTGTAGGAGACGATCATGACGGGCAGCTTGTGCAGGTGCAGGTCTTTCTTGATCAGGTTGACCAGCTCGATGCCGTCCATGCGCGGCATGTCGACGTCGGTGATGACCAGGTCGTATTCGCCGCTGCGCACCACGTTCCAGCCGTCGATGCCGTCGATAGCGATGTCCACGTCGAAGCCGCGTCCGACCAGCAGCTTGCGCTCCATTTCGCGCACGGTGAGCGAGTCGTCCACCACCAGGATACGCTTCATGCGGCGCTTCTCGCCGCCGGCGCCGCGCGCCAGCTGGTGCAGGCCGCCCTCGTGCAGCAGCTTGTCGATGGACAGCAGCAGGTCGGGCACGTCAAGTATCAGCACCGGTTCGCCGTCGTCGAGCAGGGCGGCGGCGGAAATGTCGCGCATCTTGCCGAAGATGGGGTCGATGGCTTGCACCGCCAGGCTTTGCTCGCCGCGTATCGCGTCCACCACCATGGCGTAGCGGCGCGTGCCGTTGCCGATCAGCACCACGGGCAGCTCGGCGCCGGTGGCGCTGCTGTCGCCCAGCTCCAGCACCTGGGCCGCCGACACCAGTCCCAGGTGCTCGCCGCCGTGCTCGAAGAACTGCTTGTTTTCCAGCGTGTGGATGTCGGCCTGCGCCACCTTGATCACGCGCTCGACCTTGACGATGGGGACGGCGTAGGCCTCGCCCTTGATGTCGACCACCAGCGCGCGCACGATGGATTGCGTCAGCGGCAGCGTGATATAGCTGCGGAAGCCAACGCCCTGTTCGGACTCCAGCCGCACGGTGCCGTTCTGCTGGCGCATGACGTCGTGCACGATGTCCAGGCCCACGCCGCGCCCGGAAATCTCGGTGGTGTTTTCCTTCAGGCTGAAGGCGGGCAGGAACAGGAATTCAAGCAGCTCGGCCTGCGACATGGCGGCGGCCATGGCGGCGCTGGCCATCTTGCGCTCGACCACGGTGCGGCGGATTTTTTCCAGGTCCACGCCGCGCCCGTCGTCGCTGATCTCGATGCTGAGCATGCCTGCGCGGTGGCGTGCTTCGAGTACGATGGAGCCGCAGGCCGGTTTGCCCAGCGCCACGCGCTCGGCGGGCGGTTCCATGCCGTGGTCGATGGCGTTGCGCAGCATGTGGTTGAGCGGGCTTTCGATCTTGGCGAGGATGTCGCGGTCGACCAGCGTGTCTTCGCCGTCGATGCGCAGCTGGACGTCCTTGCCCAGGCTGCGCGCCAGGTCGCGCACCATGCGCGGGAAGTGCTGCACGCCGTCGCGGAAGGGGCGCATGCGCAGCGCCAGCACTTCGTCCACCATGTTTTGCGACACCGTGAGCAGGCGCCGCTCCCAGTTTTCGAAGTCGGTGATCTGCTCCAACACGAACTGCTTGAGCGGCTGGGCCTTTTGCAGGGCCAGCAGGGATTTCTCTTTCAGGCTGGCGTCGGCTGTGCCGGACACCGCTTCGTGCAGCTGCTCGATCACCGTGAACAGGCTGGCCTGGTTGCGCTTGAAGCGCTGCATGGCCTGCAGGAAGGGATGCATCTGGTGCGCGTTGATGCGCGATTCGCTGGCTAGCGACAGCAGGCGGTCGAAGTTCTGCGCGGACTTCATCGGCGCCATGCCGCGCGCGCCGGGCACGGCGACGGCTTCCTCCGGCTCGGCCAGCAGGGCGGCCACGTCGGCCGGCGTCGGAATGGCGGGCGCGGGGACTGCGGCGGCGGCAGGCTGGGACTGCGGCGGTGGCGGGCTGTAGCTGTCCAGCGGCTCCGACAGGAAGGCGATGGTGCCGATGCTGTCCATGGTCTGTTGGATCAGCGACCCGTTGGCGGCCAGCCAGGGCGTCACGCCGTTGTCGTCCAGGCGCGAGACCTGCAGTATCAGGTCCACGCCGGCCAGCAGCACGTCCACGCGGTTGGGCGTGAGTTTCAGCTTGCCGTTCTGGGCGGCGACGAAGGCGTCCTCCATGCCGTGGGCCAGCTGCACCACCACGTCCAGGCCGACAATGGCGGCCGCGCCCTTGATCGAGTGCGCCGCGCGCATCATCGCTTCCACCGCGCCGGCGTCGCCGCCGTGGCGTTCCATGGCCAGCAGGCCGTCGGTCAGGATCACGGTCTGCGCGTCCGCCTCCATGCGGAACAGCTCCTGCATGGAGAACTGGCTCAGATCGCCGTTATGGTCTTGGCTCATCGCAGTGTCCTCGCCAGCTGGTAGCCGAGCAGGCCGGCGTCAAGGCAGCCGATCTGCATGCCGTCGTGGCTGACCACGCCGGTCAGGTAGCGCGACAGACCTTTGTTGATGGTGGCGGCGGGCGCCTGCACGCTGGCCGCCGCGTAGCGCAGCAGGCCGTGCAGGTCCGCCACGGGCAGCGCATAAGGCTGGCCTTCCCACTGCACCAGCAGCAGGCGGGCGAAGGTGTGGCGGCCGGTACGGACCTCGGTTTCCGCCTCGTCGATGTCGAGCAGCGCGCCCAGCGCGATGCAGGGATAGAGCTTGCCGCCCACATTGACCACACCGGCCAAGCCGCGCGCATTGCGGTGCGGCAGGCGATGCGGCTTGGCTTGCGGCGCCACCGACAGGAAGGCGGAAGTGGGCAGCGACAGCCATTCGCGGCCGATGCGGAACACCAGGCAGGAGCTGTCGAGCTGCGCGCCGTCGTCCGCCGGCTTGCGGAAATGGGCGGCCCATTCTTCCTTGTAGGCGGCGTCCACGGGGCGCTGCAGGTTGCGCTGGGCGGCGCCGGCGTAGACGTCGCAGTTGCGGCAGTGGACGAATTGCTGCAGCTTCTCGCAGCTATGGTCGCCGGAGACGCCGATGCGGTTCCAGCAGTCGTGGATGCCCTGGATGGTTGGTGCGGCGGTGGTGGTCATGGTTCAGCTCTCGCGGTGCCGGCGTTTTGCTGGCGCTGGTAGATGCGGGCCGCGCGCGCCTTGAGCGTGGCGGCGCCGCTGCTATTGCCGGACTGCTCGGCCAGCAGGGCCAGGTGGCATAAGGCTTCGTAATGGTCGGGCCGCAGGTAGATGCAGCGGCGCCAGTGTTCTTCCGCTTGCGCGGCCTGTCCGGCGTGCTCGCTCAGCATGCCGAGGATGAAGTAGGCTTCGGCGGTTTCGGGCGCGCGCGCCAGCACGGCGTGGCAGGCTGCGGCGGCGTCCTTGTTCTCGCCGCGGTCAGCCAGCTTGCGCGCCTGCGCCAGCAGCTCGGCCGGGGAGGGCGCGCCGGCGGCGGCCTTGCCTGGTGTGCTGGCTGGCGTTCCGGCCGGCGCGCGCGCGGGAGCGGGAGCTGCGGCGGGCGCCGCAGTGCGGCTGGCCTTGCGCCGTTCGACTTCGAATGCCGGCCGTGCGGGCGGTGGCGCACGCAGAGACATGGGGAGGCGCGGCGGCGCGGGCACGGCCGTGGGCGCGGGCTGGGTATCCTTTTTCAGGCCGAAGGCTTGCCGGTGCTGCAGCGGCGTGAAGCCGTGCTGCGTGAACGATGGCACTTCGGCGTAGCCCGCGAACAGGATGCCGTCGTCCGAGAGCAGCGCGGACAGGCGTTCGATGGCGGCCTTGGTGGTCGGCTTGTCGAAGTAGATCAGCAGGTTGCGGCAGAAAATAATGTCGTACAGGCGTCCGCCCGGATCGAGTTCCAGCAGGTTGCCCTGGTTGAAGCGCACCTGCGCGCGTATGGCTTCGTCTATCAGGTACTCTTCCTTGCCCAGGCTGGTGAAGAAGCGGTCGCGGAAGGCCAGGTCCTGCGCGCGGAAGGCGTTGCGGCCATATACGCCGCTGCGCGCGCGCGCCACGCAGCCGGGGCTCAGGTCATAAGCGTCGATACTGAAGGCGCTGCGCGGCACGCCCGCGTCGCACAAGGCCATGGCCATGGAGTAGGGCTCCTCGCCGCCGGCGCAGGGAATGGACAGGATGCGCACCGGGCGCAGCGGCGCACCCTGGCGCGCCATGCGCGCTTGCACGAACTCCACCGCCACATGAAAAGCCTGCGGGTCGCGGAACAGCCACGACTCCGGCACCACCACCAGTTCAACCAGTTCGGTCAGCTCGTCCGGGCACAGCTTGGCCAGGTACTCTTCGCGGTTGACTTCTCCGGTCAGCGCCATGCGCTCGCGGATGGCGCGGTCGGCCGCCGCCTTGGAGACGGTCAGGCCGGTCACCCGGCGCAGCATGGCTTGGGCGCTCATGGCGCGGCGTCCCCTGACTGTGCCTGGAACAGCGTTGCGCGCAGATCGGGCGGCAGCAAACGGGCCAGCTCGACCAGCTGCACCATGCCGGCGCCGTCGCCCGCCACCTGGCCCAGGAAGGGCGCGGCCTGCACGCCGCTGCCGGCCAGCGCGTGTTCGTCCAGCTCCTGCACGCCCAGCACCCGTTCGGCCAGCAGGCCAAGCGCGTGCACGCCGCCTTCGGGGCTGACATAGTCCACCACCACGATGCGGGTGTCGACGTGTTCAGCGCTGGCGGCGCCGCCGCCCAGGCGGGCCAGGTCGATCACCGGCACCGCGAGGCCGTGCAGATTCATCAGCCCGGCCACGGCCTGCGGCGCCAGCGGCAGGCGCTTGAGTTCCATCAGCGGCAGCACGCGCTGCACCGCGCCCAGGCGCAGCCCGTAGCGGTCCTGGCCGATGTGGAATACCAGCAGTTTCATTGGGGCCGCCTCAGACCGCGACGGCGAAGGTGGCCACGCTGGCCTGCAGGTCGCCGGCCGCGTACTGCAGCTGGTGCACCGCTTCGCTGGTGGCCCTGAGCGATTCCACGGTTTGCTGGGTGGCGTCGTTCAGCTGCATCATGGTCTCGGTGATCTGCTGCGCGCCCACGGCCTGCGACTGCATGCCTTGCAGCACGGCGTCGAACTGCGGCGCCAGTTTCTGCACCTGGTCCATCACGCCCGATAGCTGGTCCGTCACCTGGCGCACCTCGCCCACGCTGCGGCGCACCTCCTCGGAGAATTTGTCCATGCCCATCACGCTGGCCGACACGGCCGACTGCATTTCCTTGAGCATCTGCTCGATGTCCCAGGTCGATACCGAGGTCTGGTCCGCCAGGCGGCGGATCTCGGTGGCCACCACCGAGAAGCCGCGCCCCGCCTCGCCGGCCTTCTCGGCTTCGATGGCCGCGTTCAGCGACAGGATGTTGGTCTGGTCGGCCACCTTGGTGATGGTGGTCAGCACGCTGTTGATATTGCTGGCCTTCTCGGACAGGGCGGCCAGCTTGGCGCTGATCGAGTCGGTGGCCGAGACCATGTGCTGCATGGTTTCGTCCATGCGCTTGAGATTGTCCTGCGCTTCGGCGGTGGCGCTGGTGGTGTAGTCCGCCACGACGGTGGCGCCCTCCATGGTCTTGAGCAGCTGCGAGGTATTGGCGGAGATTTCCTTGGTGGTGCTGAGCACCTCAACGCTGGTCTGGGCCTGCTCCACGCCGGTGGCTTCCTGCTGCTTGGCCGAGGCGGCGATTTCGGTGGCCGAGGTGGTGACCTGGATGCCTGCCTTCTGAATGTTGTTGAGCAGGACGCGCAGATTGTCGAACATCTTCGACAGGCCGTGGCCCAGCTGGCCGATGGCGTCGGTGCCGCCCACCGTCACCTGGGCGGTCAGGTCGCCCGAGGCGGCCTTGCTCACCACTTCCAGCAGCGAGTCCACCTTGGACTTGAGCAGATTGGTGTCGGCCAGCTCCCTGGCCTGGTTGTCCTGGATGGCCTGCGCCATGCGGTTGAATTCCGTGCTGACCTGGCCCAGTTCGTCGCCGGAGATGACCGTCGCGCGCGCCGACTGTTCGCCGGCGGCGATGCGGCCGACCGCCTGGGTCAGGCTGTTGAGCGGCGAGAGCAGGGCGTTCGACAGCATCCAGGCGATTGCCACGCCCAGCGCAATACAGGCGGCGCCGCCCGCCGACAGTACCAGCACCATGGAGCGCTGCAGGTCGGCGGAGTTTTGCGTGCGCGCCGCCAGCAGGCGGTTTTCCTCGGCGGCAGCCTCGGCCAGTTCCTTGTGCACGGCGCTGATCACCGGACTGCCTTGCTTGAGCTGTGACTGCGGCGCGCGGCCGATGGCGTCCGCCGCGCCGGGCGTGTCGCCCAGTTCCTGGCGGCGTATGAGCTGCACCTCCACCACGTCCTTGACCCAGGTGTCGAGCAGGGCGCGCACTTTTTTCAGGCGCTCGAACTGGACCGGATTGTCGGCGATAAGCGCCTGCAGTTTTTGCATGGCGGTGGGCAGGTCGGCCAGCTCCCTTTTAACGCGCTCGAGCCGCGCCGCGTCACCGGTCAGGTAGTAGCCGCGCGTTTCATTCTGCGCTTCCAGAATGTCGTTGCTGACGGCGTCGATGGCCAGCAGCACTTCCATCGTGTGCCTGTCCCAGCCATTGGCCTCGGACAGGCGGGAAAAATTGTTGTACGCCACCAGGAGCAGGGCCACGATGATGGCCAGTATGGCGGCAAAGCCGGAATACAGTTTCTTCTTGATACTCAGGTCTTTGAGCATGTCTGTTCCATGGTTCGGTAGCAATGTGTCATTCTGCCATGCCCGGCTTGCGGATGGCAGGGAAACTGTGGTGAAGCGGTCACGCCGCCTGCGCCGGCCGGGCCGCGACGTCGAAGCGGCTCACACTCGCTTGCAGGTCGCCAGCCGCGTATTGCAGCTGCAGCACCGCCTCGCTGGTGGAGCGCAGCGAGGTCACGCTTTGCTGGGTGGCGTCGTTCAGCTGCATCATGGTCTCGGTGATCTGCTGCGCGCCCACGGCTTGCGACTGCATGCCTTGCAGCACGGCGTCGAACTGCGGCGACAGCTTCTGCACCTGGTCCATCACGCCCGAAAGCTGGTCCGTCACCTGGCGCACCTCGCCCACGCTGCGGCGCACCTCCTCGGAGAATTTGTCCATCCCCATCACGCTGGCCGACACCGCCGACTGCATCTCCTTGAGCATCTGCTCGATGTCCCAGGTCGACACCGAGGTCTGGTCCGCCAGGCGGCGGATCTCGGTGGCCACCACCGAGAAGCCGCGTCCCGCCTCGCCGGCCTTCTCGGCCTCGATGGCCGCGTTCAGCGACAGGATGTTGGTCTGGTCGGCCACCTTGGTGATGGTGGTCAGCACGCTGTTGATATTGCTGGCCTTCTCGGACAGGGCGGCCAGCTTGGCGCTGATCGAGTCCGTGGCGGAGACCATGTGCTGCATGGTGTCGTCCATGCGCTTGAGATTGTCCTGCGCTTCGGCGGTGGCGCTGGTGGTGTAGTCCGCCACGGCGGTGGCGTTTTCCATCGCTTGCAGCAGCTGCGTGGTGTTGGACGAGATTTCCTTGGTGGTGCTGAGCACTTCCACGCTGGTCTGGGCCTGTTCCACGCCGGTGGCTTCCTGCTGGCGCGAAGCGGCCGCGATTTCGGTGGCGGACGTGGTGACCATGATGCCGGCCTTCTGCACATTGCCCAGCAGGGTGCGCAGATCGCCCAGCATGGCTTCCAGGCCGTGGCCCAGGCGGCCGATGGCGTCGTCGCCGCCGACGGTGATGGCGGCGGTCAGGTCGCCGGCGGCGGCCTTCGAGACCACTTCCAGCAGGGAGTCCACTTTCGACTTGAGCAGGCGCGTGTCCGCCAGCTCGCGCGCCGTGTTGTCTTCGATGGCCTGCGCCATGCGGTTGAATTCCAGCGTGACCTGGCCCAGCTCATCGCCGGAGACCACTTCCGCGCGCGCCGACTGCTCGCCCGCCGCGATGCGGCCCACCGCCTGCGACAAGGCGTTCACCGGCGCCATCAGCGTGCGGGTGAGCTGCCAGCCCACGGCCGCCGCCAGCGCAACGCACAGCGCGCCGCCCCCGGCCAGCAGCAGCGCCAGCGTGTGCTGCAGCGACTCGGTGCGCGCCGCGCGTTCGGTTTTCAGGCGCTGTTCCTCGGCGGTGGCGGCGGCGATCAGTTCGCGGATGGCCGCCACCGTGGCGCGGCTGTTGCCCACTTCCGGCTGTTTGGCGGTGGCGTCCGCGCTGCCCAGTTCGCGCCGCTTGGCCACCAGCGGCTCGATGGCGGTGGCGATCCATTGCCGCACCAGCCGGTCCAGCTGCTGCATGCGCTGCTGCTGGTCCGGATTGTTGCGGGTGAGCGCCGCCACTTCGGCAATGTGTTCGTGGATGCCGGCCATGCCGGTTTGCGGCAGCGTGTAGCTGGTGTCGCTGCCGTTCAGCAGGAAGCCGCGCGCCTGGATCTGGATGGTCTGGATGGCTTGCGTAACCTGGTCGATCCGCAGCAGCACTTCCATGGTGTGGTTGTCCAGCTCACTGGCGTGCGACAGCCGCGCGAGGTTGTAATAGGCGCCGCCGAGCAGCAGCAAGATGATGGCGATGATGGCGCTCAGGCCAAGCTGAAGCTTGCGCTTGATACTGGTCCTGGAAATACTGGTCTTGTTCAATCTGGTCTTCCGCAGTGGGGGCTGCGGAATTATAGGCTATCTATATGCTAGAGATTGACCGCGAACGAGGAGACGCTGCTTTGCAGCCCGTCGGCCGCGTATTGCAGCTGCTGCACCGCCTCGCTGGTGCTGCGCAGCGATTCCACGCTTTGCTGGGTGGCGTCGTTCAGCTGCATCATGGTCTCGCTGATCTGCTGCGCGCCCACGGCCTGCGACTGCATGCCCTGCAGCACGGCGTCGAACTGCGGCGACAGCTTCTGCACCTGGTCCATCACACCGGAGAGCTGGTCCGTCACCTGGCGCACCTCGCCCACGCTGCGGCGCACCTCCTCGGAGAATTTGTCCATGCCCATCACGCTGGCCGACACGGCCGACTGCATCTCCTTGAGCATCTGCTCGATGTCCCAGGTCGATACCGAGGTCTGGTCCGCCAGGCGGCGGATCTCGGTGGCCACCACCGAGAAGCCGCGTCCCGCCTCGCCGGCCTTCTCGGCCTCGATGGCCGCGTTCAGCGACAGGATGTTGGTCTGGTCGGCCACCTTGGTGATGGTGGTCAGCACGCTGTTGATATTGCTGGCCTTCTCGGACAGGGCGGCCAGCTTGGCGCTGATGGAATCGGTGGCCGAGACCATGTGCTGCATGGTTTCGTCCATGCGCTTGAGATTGTCCTGCGCTTCGGCGGTGGCGCTGGTGGTGTAGTCCGCCACGGCGGTGGCGTTTTCCATGGTCTTGAGCAGTTGCGAGGTGTTGGCCGAGATTTCCTTGGTGGTGCTGAGCACCTCAACGCTGGTCTGGGCCTGCTCCACGCCGGTGGCTTCCTGCTCCTTGGCCGAGGCGGCGATCTGGGTGGCCGAGGTGGTGACCTGGATGCCGGCTTTCTGCACGTTGTTGAGCAGCGTGCGCAGGTTGTCGAACATGGTGGCCAAACCGTGCGCCAACTGGCCGATGGCGTCGCTGCCGGTCACGGTAACCCTGCCGGTCAGGTCGCCGGAGGCGGCCTTGCTCACCACGGCCAGCAGCGAGTCCACCTTGGACTTGAGCAGATTGGTGTCGGCCAGCTCCCTGGCCTGGCTGTCCTGGATGGCTTGCGCCATGCGGTTGAATTCCGTGCCGACCTGGCCCAGTTCATCGTTCGAGATCACGTCCACCCGGGCCGACTGCTCGCCGGACGCGATGCGGCCTGCGGCCTGCATCAGCAGGTTCAGGGGCGTGAGCAGGGCGCGCAGAAGCAGCCAGGCGACGGCGACGGCCAGCAGCACCACCAGCGCGCCGCCGCCGCCCAGCAGCCAGTTTTGGGCTTGCTGCAGCTCGCGCGCCTCGGTGGAACGCTGCGCCAGCAGGCGGTTTTCGTCTGCGCTCATGTCGGCCAGCAGCTTGCGCACGTCGGCGATGATCTTGGAGCCATTGAGCACGTCCGCCGCCGTCGCCACCTGCTGCGACACGCCGGCCTGCTTGTTCAATTCGCGCCGCTTGTCGAGCAGGGGATGGATGATGTTCTGCACCCAGTCCTCGGCCATGGGGCCGAGCTTTTTCAGGCGCTCCTGCTGAACTGGATTGTCGCCGGTCAGCGCGAGGGCGCGCGCAACGTGGCGGCGCATGGATTCTTCCTCTTGTGGTATGACCTGCACCAGGCTCTCGTTCCCGGTCAGCATGAAGCCGCGCGTGGAATTCTGGACCTGCAGCACCGCGTTGGCGATCTGGTCGGCCTCCAGCAGCACTTCCAGCGTGTGGCGGTCCCACGCGTTGGCCTCGGAGAGCTGGTTGAACTGGCGGTAGGATAGCCCCAGTAGTATCAACAGCACTGCGACGATGGCGGCAAGGCCGCCGGCCAGCTTGGTTTTGATGCGCAAGTCGTTCATGTATGTTCTCCGCTGTCGATATGGCAATGTAGCATTGCAGCCGGAGAAAGCACAACGGGCCGCACAAGGCGGCCCGTTAATTCTGGTACAGCGTGTTGTAACGCTGTACGGCGTTGCGGTATTACTGGCCGCGCTTCAGGCGGGCGTTGGCGGCGATGCGCATGCGCAGCGCGTTCAGCTTGATGAAGCCGCCGGCGTCGGCCTGGTTGTAGGCGCCGCCGTCTTCGTCGAAGGTCGCGATGTTCATGTCGAACAGCGAGTCGGTCTTCGAATCGCGCGACACCACGATCACATTGCCCTTGTACAGCTTGACGCGTACCCAGCCGTTCACGGTGGCCTGGGTGTGGTCGATCAGGGTCTGGATCGCGACGCGCTCGGGCGCCCACCAGTAGCCGTTGTAGATCATGGATGCGTAGCGCGGCATCAGGTCGTCCTTCAGGTGGGCCACTTCGCGGTCCAGCGTGATGGATTCAATGGCGCGGTGGGCCTTGAGCATGATGGTGCCGCCCGGGGTTTCGTAGCAGCCGCGCGACTTCATGCCGACGTAGCGGTTTTCCACCAGGTCCAGGCGGCCGATGCCGTGCTTGCCGCCCAGGCGGTTCAGTTCCGTCAGCACGGTGGCAGGCGACATGCGCACGCCGTTCAGGGCCACGATGTCGCCCTTTTCGTATTCGATGTCCAGGTACTCGGGCTGGTCGGGAGCCGCTTCCGGGCTCACGCTCCAGCGCCACATCGATTCCTCGGCTTCGGCGCTTGGGTTTTCCAGGTGGCGGCCTTCGAAGGAGATGTGCAGCAGGTTGGCGTCCATCGAGTACGGCGCGCCGCCGTTCTTGTGCTTCATGTCGATGGCGATGCCGGCGTCTTCCGCGTACTTCAGCAGTTTTTCACGCGACAGCAGGTCCCACTCGCGCCACGGGGCGATCACTTTGACGCCTGGCTTCAGCGCGTAGGCGCCCAGTTCGAAGCGCACCTGGTCGTTGCCCTTGCCGGTGGCGCCGTGCGAGATGGCGTCGGCGCCAGTCTCGTTGGCGATCTCGATCAGGCGCTTGGCGATCAGCGGACGCGCGATCGAAGTGCCCAGCAGGTATTCGCCTTCGTACACGGTGTTGGCGCGGAACATGGGGAACACGAAGTCGCGCACGAATTCTTCGCGCACGTCGTCGATGTAGATGTTCTCAGGCTTGATGCCGAACTTCAGCGCCTTGGCGCGCGCCGGTTCCAGTTCCTCGCCCTGGCCCAGGTCGGCCGTGAAGGTGACGATTTCGCACTGGTAGTTATCCTGCAGCCACTTCAGGATCACGGAGGTGTCCAGGCCGCCCGAGTAGGCGAGGACTACTTTTTTGATGTCGCTCATGGTCGTTCCATTCTTGGTCAAAATTAGAATTCGTTGTTGCCGCTTACTTGCCGTCCAGGCGGCCCAGCAGCAGGTACTCGATCAGCGCCTTCTGGATATGCAGGCGGTTCTCGGCTTCGTCCCACACCACGGACTGCGGGCCGTCGATCACGTCGGCCGACACTTCTTCGCCGCGGTGCGCCGGCAGGCAGTGCATGAACAGCGCGTCCGGCTTGGCGCGCGCCATCTTGGCCGAGTCGACGATCCAGCCGTCGAAGGCCTTCAGGCGGGCCGCGTTCTCGTCCTCGTAGCCCATGCTGGTCCACACGTCGGTGTTGACCAGGTCCGCGCCTTCGCAGGCGTCGGACGGATTGGCGAAGAAGGTGTAGCGGTCGGTGGAGACCAGCGACATGTCCATGTCGTAGCCCTTGGGCGTGGACACGTTGACGTGGAAGCCGAATACCTCGGCCGCCTGCAGCCAGGAGTACAGCATGTTGTTGGCGTCGCCGACCCAGGCCACGGTCTTGCCGGCGATGGAGCCGCGATGCTCGTAGTAGGTGAAGATGTCGGCGAACACCTGGCAGGGGTGGTGCTCGTTGGTCAGGCCGTTAATCACCGGCACGCGCGAATGGGCGGCGAAACGCTCGATGATGTCCTGGCCGAAGGTGCGCACCATCAGCACGTCGCACATGCGCGACATGACCTGGCCTGCGTCTTCCACCGGTTCGCCGCGGCCCAGCTGGGAATCGCGCGTGTTCAGGTAGATGGCGGCGCCGCCCAGCTGGTGCATGCCGGCCTCGAAGGAGAGGCGGGTGCGAGTGGAGTTCTTGTCGAACACCATCACCAGCGTGCGGTCGACCAGCGGGTGGTAGATCTCGTAGTTCTTGAATTTGCGCTTGATGACGTGGGCGCGTTCGATCACGTATTCGTATTCATCCAACGACAAGTCGGAAAACTGCAGGTAGTGCCGAATCGGTTTTTGGGTAGACATAGTGACAACGATTTGTTGGGCTGGCAGGGGCGGGGGTGCCGGAAACGCCAGCTTAGCAAAACATTATACGGCTAAATTCCGGCTATAGCGATGTGGCTGGCTTAACTGGCCGGCTGCGGGCCGGATGGCGGCGGGTACGGCGCGACACGTCAGCTGCACAGACGCCTTTTGGCCATGGCAGGATGCCGCGCGCAGCCTCAAGGTGCTGGCGCGCGGCATGCCCTGCGGGGCGTCAGTCCTGCTTGCGGCGGCGCAGCGCGCCGGCGGCGACCAGGCCCAGGGTGAACAGCGCGATGCTGCCCGGCTCGGGCACGCTGGCGGCGGCCGCCGCGGCGCTGGCGTTCACGCGCAGGCCCATACCCAGTTCCAGGTCGGCCGCGTCATACCACTGGCCGCCTTGCTGCAGCGCGTAGCGGTTCAGCGGCTGGGCGGCCCAGCCGGGCATGCTGGCCTGGCTGGCGCTGCTGTAGCTGGGGCTGAACACCACCCAGTAGGCGCCAGGTCCCACGGCCCAGTCCAGCGCCGAAGCGCCGGTCCAGGCCAGTGCACCGGCCGCCGTGGCGATGCTGGCCGTGCGCAGCGCGCTGCCGGGGATGAAGCCGCCGTCGCCGTCCTCCACGCTGCTGAACAGGCTGATGCCCACCGTGCCCGCGTCCGTGCTGAAGTAGCCCTGGATGCTGTCTATGGTCATGGCCTCCAGCAGCGAGAACTGGCCGGCGTAGGAGTGGCCGCTGTTGAAGGCCCAGCCCGCGCCCACGGCGTTCGACGGGGTGCCGGTGTTGACCACCACGGTGGCCTGCGCCGTACCTGAGATGAGTGCCAGCATCATTGCCAGCTTGCCTGCCCAATGTTGGAATCGCATGGCTGCTCCTTATTTCAGTTTGCCGGCGCCGGCAGCGGCGGGCACGGCGGTGAGGGTGGAGGTGGCCGTTTGCAGCGCGTACAGATACGGCGGCGTCCACAGGTTGGCGGCGGCGGGCAGGGCGTAGCCGCACTGGCCGTCCACCGCGTTGGTGCCGGCCTTGTCGCTGGTGAAGATGTGGCCGGACGAGCGGAAGCCGATAAAGTCCTTGCCCTTGATGGCCTTGCCGCAGAACTCGCTCAGTTTCAGGCCGGTGATGTTGTAGTAGTTATTCTCCAGCAGCATATTGGAGCGGTAGCGCGCGTCGGTGCCGCTGGCGAACTTGATGTCGGCGTTGGTGGTGGACACGCTGCCGGTGATCAGGTTGTTGAACAGGTGCACCTGGCCGTAGCGGTTCAGCGGCAAACGGGTGGTGGCGCCGTCCCACCAGTTGCCGCTGAAGGTCACGTGCAGGCGGCCTTCGTCGCTCCAGGCGCGGCCGGAATCGCCGTTGCCCACCAGCGTGGTCTTGTGGTGCTTGTTGAACACGCTGTTGGAGATGGTCACGTAGTCGCTGCCGCGCACCACGTCGAGCGCGCCGTCGTGGCGGGTCTTGAAGGTGCCGGTGGCCATGGACTCGGGCGTGTCGCCGTCGCTCATGGTGATGTGGTCCAGGTAGATGTTCTGCGCGCGCGAGACGGTCACGCCGTCCGCATAGGCATTGGCCGAGTCTTCCGGGTTGACGTCCCACGGCGTGTCGATGACGAGGTTGCGCACGATGACGTTGCGGGTCCAGGTCGGATAGTCGTCGCCGTCCTTGCCGGCGGCGATCCAGTTCTTGAAGTCGGTCTCCTCGCTGCCGCCGGGCGTGAGCGCCAGTTCGCCGCCTATCAGCAGCGCAGTGCCGGTGATGCGCGCCGGCCGGCCCTGGGCGTCGTTGATGCCCACCAGCGTGGTGTTGGACGGAATGCTGATGGAGCCGCCGTATTTCTGGTCGGCGTAGCTGGTGTACTCGCGGAACACGGTGTTGTTCTCGCTCCAGCGCAGGTCGATATGGCCGATCACGCGGATGATCTTGGCGTCGTTGCCGGCCTCGTTGATGGCGGCCACCAGCTGCTGGCCGTTGTACACGGTGTAGACGCGGTTGGCGGTGGCGGCGCTGCCGCCGGTCACCAGCACTTTGCCTTTGCGCGACCAGCTGTGCCAGCCGGTGGCGGGGGCGGTCTGGCGCTCGAAGGTGAGCACGCCGCCGGTGGGGTCGCCGCTGGCGAATTGCCAGACCGGCAGCGCGGGCGCGGCCATATAGCTGGCCGGGTCGTGCAGGCCGTCCACCAGCACCGGGGCCGAGTAGTTGCGCACGCCGTATTGGGCGGTTTGCAGCGGGGTGCTGGGGCCGGTCAGGCTGGCGGCGTTGATGGTGGCGGCGTGCGCCGACGAGGCCAGCAGGATGCCGGCAGCGAACAGGGTAGATTTCAAGGTTGGTCTCCGTTTATAAGTATGTACGGTCCGTACCCGCGTGACTGCGCCTTGCCTGGGGCAATAGCAAAAGAAACGGGAGGGTAGGGAAAACTTCCAGCATTGCGGCCGCTTGTCTATGCGAGCGGACCGCCACGCTGATGCAGGCACCTTGCGTACCTGCTGCCTTTGCAAAGAGGGCGGGGAGCCGAGTTTGCTCAGGTTGGAACCGCCGCTCGCGCCGGTGGGCGCATCGCAGTGGTCAGGCCAATCCTACGTTGGCGCGGAAAATTATGCAATAGTCAACGCAAGCACTGTGGTTTGTTTGCCAAGCCCGCCTGCGCGGCGTCAGTGGTAAATGGCCACCGGCCCGGTGTCGTCCGGCAGCGGCGCCGTCAGCGGCAGGTCCAGCGTGAAGCTGGTGCCGGCCGGGCTGCTGTTCACGCTGATCTGGCCGCCCAGCAGCGAGGTGACGATGTTGTAGCTGATCGACAGCCCCAGGCCGCTGCCACCCTGGCCCAGCTTGGTGGTGAAGAAGGGGTCGAAAATGCGCGACTGGTTCTCGGCCGGGATGCCGCCGCCGTTGTCGCTGAACACCACCAGCGCGCGGCCTTCAAACGGCGTGCCGGCGCTGAGCCGCATGCGGCCATGCGAGCGCCCTTCAAAGGCGTGCAGCAGCGCGTTGTTGATGAAGTTGGCCAGCACCTGGCCGAAGGGGCCGGGGTAGCTGTCCATGGCCAGCGCGTCCGGTATGTCGTATTCGATGCTGTGGTTGGCGTTGCGGATGCGGTTCATCATGGTGGCCACCACTTCGTGCACCACCTGCTGCAGGTTGAACATGCGGCGCTGCTCGGTGGTGCGGTCCACCGCCACCTGCTTGAAGCTGTTCACCAGGTCGGCCGCGCTGGTGAGACCGCGCATCACCAGTTCGGACGCCTTCTGCGCGTCGGCCACGTAGGCGGCCAGTTCCGAACGGCGCAGGCCGGGGCCGTTCAGCTGCTGCTCGATCTCGGCGGTCTTCTGCTGCAAGGTGCTGGCGATCAGCAGGCTGTTGCCGATGGGCGTGTTCAGCTCGTGCGCCACGCCCGCCATCAGCGAACCCAGCGCGGCCAGCTTTTCCTGCGACACCAGCTGGGTCTGCGCGTCCTGCAGCTGGCGGTAGGCTTGCGCGTTGTCCAGCGCGATGGCGCCATACGCGCACAGGGTGCGGAAGATCAGCCGTTCGCGTTCACCGAAGGCGTTCACGGCCAGCGACTGCACCGTCATCACGCCCAGCGCGCGCTCTCCCACCAGCAGCGGCACGTACAGCGCGCTGTGGTTGGGGCAGGTGCCGGGGATGACGAAGCTGTTGGCCGTTTTGGCCAGGTCTTCCACGTACACTTCGCGCCGCTCGTTCAGGCTGCGCACCGAGAAGGAATGCGGGTGGGACAGCGGGATCACATTGGTGGGCAGCGCGCGGCCGCCTTCCACGCCGAAGGCGCGCGTGAGCGATTGGGCCGCCGCGTCGTACAGGTAGATGGCGAAGGTGTGCGCGTCCAGCAGCGCCCCAACGTGCCGGTCCAGCGCCTGGAACACGGCCGCCGCGTCCAGGTGGATGGTGATGTCGCGGCCGATGGCGGACAGGCGCTCCAGCATGGCGCTGGTCTGCTGCAGCACTTCCGCGCGGCGCGCTTCGGACGCGGCCAGTTCGCGGTGGTGCAGGCCCTCGGCGCGCGCGTGCTCGGTCTGGTGGTGCACCTGCATGGCCACGGCGCGGTTGGTGGCTTCCTGGCTGTGCGTCTTGTCGCGCGCCGCGCTGGCGGC
Source organism: Pseudoduganella aquatica (assembly GCF_020865585.1). Taxonomy (NCBI): domain Bacteria; kingdom Pseudomonadati; phylum Pseudomonadota; class Betaproteobacteria; order Burkholderiales; family Oxalobacteraceae; genus Pseudoduganella; species Pseudoduganella aquatica. The sequence goes on along the minus strand of NZ_CP086370.1, from coordinate 5,271,396 downwards.
CACCGCCATCTGGTAGGCCTGCTGGTAGCTGCCGGCGCAGGCGTATTCGCGCGCCAGCGCGTCCAGCAGGTCGCCCGGCACGGTGTACCCGGCGATGGTGGAGGCCAGCGCGAGGGCCTGGTGCAGATAGTGCAGCGTGGCGTTGAGTTCGGTCATGCCCTGCGGGCTGGGCAGCGCGTGGCGGCTGTGCAGCAGCGACAGCACGCGCAGCGCGGTGATCTGGTGGTGCGCGTTGCGCTGTTCGCCGGCCAGGCGCACCGCTTCCTGCGCGGCGCGCAGCGCCTCCTGCGGCCGCTCCAGGCCGGACAGCGCGTGCGCCTGGCCGCGCCGCGCCACGGTCTGGAAGTCCGCCTGCTGCAGCGCGTCGGCGCGGCCCTCCAGGCGGACGAAGGCGTCCAGCGCGGCGGCGTAGTCGCCCCGGTCCAGCGACAGGTCGCCCAGGTATTGCAGGGCGATGGCGTAGCTGCGCGCGCCCGACAGCGGGGCCAGGATGATCAGCGCCTCGTGCAGCAGTTCCTCCGCCGCGTCCAGCCGGCCCAGGCGGCGCATGGTGTCGGCCGTGTGCATCAGGCAGGCGCCCACGCTGCGCGGCCAGCCGGTGGGGCGCGCCAGGTCCAGCGCGCACTGCATCCATTCCAGCGCGGCGTGGTGGTCGTTCAGATTGGTGAAGTCCTCGCCGATATTGGTGGCCGAGGTGATGGCCGCGCGCAGCTGCCCGGTGGCCAGCGCGCTTTCATAGCTGCGGATGTAGTGGCTGGCGGCGCTGCCGAAATCGCTAGACAGGGTGGCCGCCACGCCCAGGTAGTCGTGGCGCCAGGCGGCATAGGCGGCAGGGCAGGCCAGCGGCTCCGGTTCCGGCGCCAGGTGCGTGTTCCAGCCGGCCGCGCTGTGCGGGTCGCGCAGGATGGCCCAGCGCGCGGTGGCGGCCTCGATGATGCGCTGGCGCTGGCGGTCTTGCGCCTTTTCGGCGGCGGCCATGGCCAGCGCCAGTTCGGCGTCGCGCCGTTCGTGGTCGCCCCGGTCGATGGCGATCCAGGCCTGCAGCCAGTGCGCGTCCGCGCAGCCGGCGTGTTCGTCCAGCGCGCACAGCTGTTCGAAAGCCAGGTGGGCCGCCGTTTCCGCCGCGTCCAGCGCGCCGCGCAGCCACAGCACTTCGGCTTGCGCCAGGTGCATGCGGGCGGCCAGGGCGGTACGGGCGGGGGCGTCGAGGGTGGTTTCTGGCAGCAGGGCCAGCGCTTCCGCGGCCAGGGCATCGGCGCGTGCGCTGTCGCGCTGGCGCAGATGCCAGGCCAGCGGCAGCAGGACAGGCAGGCGCGCAACGCCGCGCAGGGGCAGTAGTGCTACCTCCCAATGCGCAACGTCATCCTCGCCTGCGAACATGTCCATGGTCTTGCCCCTGATTTGCCACTACCCGCTAATCATGCTCCAGAGCATCGAAAGGCGCAATCGACTTTTTAGGTAACTGCCAAGTAAATTGTTTTTTTAGTACAGGGTTTGCGCCGATTCGTGCAGCAGCTGGCCGTACAGCTCGTGCCGCAGCTTGGCGATTTCGCCCGCCTTGACCGCGTCCAGCACCGGGCATTGCGGCTCGATCAGGTGGCGGCAGTTGTAGTACTTGCAACCGCCCAGATAGGGCTTGAAGTCGCGGAAGGCGCGCTCCAGCATGCCTTCGCTCAGGTGGTAGAGGCCGAATTCCTGGAAGCCGGGCGAGTCGATGATGGACGTGTCCGGCCCCAGGTCGGGCATGCTGTACAGGCGGGTGAAGGTGGTGGTGTGCTTGCCGGTGTCCAGCGCGGCCGAAATTTCGCGCACGGCGATGTCGGCGCCCGGCACCAGCAGGTTGATCAGCGAGGACTTGCCCATGCCGGACTGGCCGATCAGGATGGACGAGTTGCCTTTCAGTAAAGGCTGCAGGGTGGCCACCGCATGCTCGGGATTGCCCTTGGCCGATACCTCGTGCACGGGGTAGCCCAGCTTGGAATACATCTTCAGGCGCTCGCGGGTGCGCTCCAGCGATTCGGTCACGTCCACCTTGTTCAGTATCAGGTGGATTTCAATGCCGGCCGCCTCGGCCGCCACGGTGGCGCGCGAGACCAGGTCGTCGGTGTAGCCGGGCTCGGTGGCCACCACGATGAACAGCTGGCTCACATTGGCGGCCAGCAGCTTGGACTTGTACTGGTCCGAGCGGTACAGCAGCGTCTTGCGCTCGGTGATCTCGTCGATGACGGCCTGGTCGGCCGAGGTGGCCGTCAGCTTGACGATATCGCCCACGGCCACATTGGTCTTCTTGCCGCGCGTAACGCATTGCACGCGCTCGCCGTTCACCTCGGCCAGGTAATGGCGGCCGTGGGCGGCGATGATCACGCCGGTCATCTGGCCGGGCTTGCTGGCATGCGCCTTGGTCGATTGCTTCATGCGCGCTCCGCCAGTGCGTCCGCCTTGGCGGCGCAGATGAAGTCGTTGAGCGACAGGCCGCCCTGGCCCTGGTTCACGGAGTGGGTGTCGTAGCGGGCGATGCAGCGGTTATAGGTCACAGTCAGTTCCGGGTGGTGGTCTTCGGCGTGCGTGATATAGGCCAGCGCGTTGACGAAGGCCAGCGTTTCATAATAGTCGGCGAAGCGGAACTCGCGCAGCAGCTTGCCGTTTTCCAGGCGCCACTGCGGCAGCAGGGCGGCCAGGCGCTGGGCCTCGGCCGCGTCCAGCGCATCCTTGGCGGGGGCGCTGTGCAGCGCGAGCAGGTCCTGGGCGTTGGCGATGGTGGTCATGATGGTGTCCTCACTGGGCCGCCAGGTTCAGCTGGCGGATGCGCACGCTGGCCGGCGGGTGGGAATCGTAGAACGCCGAGTGCAGCGGGTCGGGCGTCAGGGTGGAGGCGTTGTCCTCGTACATTTTCACCAGCGCCGACACCAGGTCGCGCGCGTCGGTGTGCTTGGCGGCGAAGGCGTCCGCCTCGAACTCGTGCTTGCGCGAGCTGAGCGAGGTGAGCGGGCCGAGCAGGAAGGTGAACACCGGCAGCGCCAGTGCGAACAGCAGCAGCGCCATGGCGTTGTTGCTCTCGCCGGCCAGCAGCAGCGGGTCCACGCCCAGGCCGGTGTAGAACCACAGCTGGTTCTTCAGCCAGCCCAGCAGCGCCAAAAAGGCCAGCGAGATGGCGAACATCATGGCGATGCGCTTGATGATGTGCTTGAGCTTGAAGTGCCCCAGCTCGTGCGCCAGCACCGCCTCGATTTCCTGCGGCGCCAGGCGCGACAGCAAGGTGTCGAAGAACACGATGCGCTTGTTGGCGCCAAAGCCGGAGAAATAGGCGTTGCCGTGCGCGCTGCGCTTGGAACCGTCCATCACGAACAGGCCCTTGGAGGCGAAGCCGACGCGCTGCATCAGGCCCTCGATGCGCGACTTCAGCGACTCGTCCGCCAGCGGGGTGAACTTGTTGAACAGCGGCGCGATCACGGTGGGGAACAGCACCATCATCAGCAGCTGGAAGCCGCTCCACACGCACCAGGCGTACAGCCACCACAGGCCGCCGCTTTTTTCCATCAGCGTGAGCACCACCCACACCAGCGGCAGGCCGATGACGGCGCCCAGCGCGATGCCCTTGACCATGTCGGCAAAGAACAGGCCGCGGCTCATCTTGTTAAAACCGAAACGCTGCTCCAGGCCGAACTGCTTGTAGTAGTCGAAGGGCAGGTCGATCAGGCCGGAAATGGCGGCATAAGCCACCAGCAGGCCGATCTGGTAAGCCATGCCGGGGCCGGCCAGCTTGTACACTTCCACCGACAGCCACTGCAGGCCGCCCAGCAGCGTGAAGCAGACCAGCACGGCGGCGTTGACCGCCACGCCCAGCATGCCGAACTTGGTGCGGGCGATGGTGTAGTCGGCCGCCTTCTGGTGGGCGGCGAGGGGGATTTTTTCGGCGAATTCGGGCGGCACGGCGTTGCGGTGGGCCAGCACGTGGCGGATATGGCGCGAGGCCAGCCAGAAGCGCGCGGCCAGTGTCAGGACGAGGAAAGAAACGAACAAAATCGAAAACGCGTGTGAATACATTCTATGCCTGTGAGAAAATGGCGGATTGTTTAGGCCAAGAGAGAATTATGTCACAAGCGACCGAAATCCCAACTACTACTCCGCAAGAGCGTCCTAATGAGACCAATCTGGTGTGGGTGGACATGGAAATGACGGGCCTGGAGCCGGAAACCGACCGCATTATCGAAGTGGCCATCATCGTCACCGACATGCATCTGAATTTCCTGGCCGAAGGCCCGGTGTTTGCCATCCATCAGACCGATGAAACGCTGGACAAGATGGACAACTGGAACAAGGGCACCCACGGCCGTTCCGGTCTGACCGAGCGCGTGAAGGCGTCCACCATCACCGAAGCGTTCGCCGAAGCCGAGCTGATCGCCTTCCTGAAGAAGTGGGTTCCCGCCGGCAAAGCGCCGATGTGCGGCAACACCATCGGCCAGGACCGCCGCTTCATGGTGAAGTACATGCCCAAGCTGGAGGCGTTCTTCCACTACCGCAATATCGACGTATCCACGCTGAAAGAGCTGTGCAAGCGCTGGAAGCCGGAGATCGTCGGCGGCTTCAAGAAGCACCAGAAGCACACCGCGCTGGCCGACATCGTCGAGTCCATCGAGGAACTGAAGTACTACCGCGAGCACTTCATCAAGCTGTAATGCCGAGGCGGGAGGTCACGGCGCTCAGTCGCTGGAGACCTCCAGCAGCGCCTCGAAGAAGTTATCCTCGTTGAATTCTTCAAGAGCGGGGTATTCGCCCGCCTTGGTGGCGATTTTCCAGTCGGCGGCAAGGTCGGGCAGCACAAAGCGCACGATGCCGCGATGCCCCTCCAGGTCCATGCGGCCGCCGCTGCTGTCGAGCATCACGCCGACAGTGCGCAGCAGCACATGCTGGCGCCCCAGGCTGATGCCCAGGGTGCGGGTGGTGTACGTGCCTAGCATCTCCTCGGTCAGCACCAGCGCGTGCAGGTCATACTTCACCTGGCCTTTCTCCGCATAGCGCGCCAGCCACAGCTGTACCTGGCCATAAAAGCCATCGATACGCGCAAGCCACTGCTGCTTGCGCTGCTGATAGTCGTCATGCCCCATGGCTAGCCCGCTGGAAGTCGCTCCTGATTAATTGTATGCCTTCCCGCGCCGCCCGTGGCGCGCACTACTCGCAAACGAAAGACTCGATGCCATTGCGCCGGCCATTGGACAACAGCTTATCGGTTTGCGTACATCGATGCGTCTCCTTTGGAAGCGGCTTGATCAAAAGGATGCGGGAATTGTCGTACACACAGGCTATCCAGTAGCGCTCCGGGTCATCCGGTAGCTGCCAAGTATGCACTTCCTTACGGCCTATACGGCGGCTGACGGGAATGAGGCTCCCGAGGCGTGACGGATGGCCTGTGTAGACTGCGATATTGGTGAGTGAAGGCTGTGCGAGACCGGCATCTTGCAGGGCCTCCCAACCTTCGTGTGGACTTGTGACTGTCTGATCCACGACCAAGGCATGCGGGCAGTCGAGTGGGATAGGTGTGGCGAATGCCAGGCAGGGGCGGAGCATTGCTGTGAAGACGCCAAGCGAGAGGAGGTATTTCATGAGCCGCTCTATTCGATGACAAAGTAGAATTTGGCGCTGTCCACGCGATGAGTCGCGAGTTTTTTATTGAAAATGGTCCGTTCGCTTACTCGTCCTTTTCTGTTCCACTGATCGAGTACACGTATGCCTCCCGGGCCATGCCCCAGATACACAGCCGCATGTTTTCCTTTGGTATCTGTAGGATATTTTCCGTTGTCGTCAAACGTTGCTATTGCCGTACCTGATGGAATGGTTCCGGGTGTCGCCAAGAGGACGTTGACTCCCTTTCTCCAGGTGCTGGTGCGTGGTGCACCGCAGGCCTGACGGACGAATTCCACGCATTCGGTATTGCCGGCAGCATTCGCAAACTTGCCTGGATCTTGGATTGCGTCTAATGCAGGATTGAGTTGATAAGACATGTCAGCTCCTTAGGGAATTGGAGCTGACAGTTATAAAGATGAAGCGATCCCGATGTATTGACATACCACAAGCTCCCTCCCAAATCAGGGAGGGGCGAGTCCACCCTGGTGTCAACCCATGAAGCCGAGGTCTTTCAGGGCGAAGTTGGCGAGCTCGTTTTTGAACACTTGCGTTTCGAGCATGGCGTCGTCGGCGCCGAACCAGCGGCCCAGGGTGGCGCCGTATTGCTGGTTGGAGATTTGCGGGATCCATACGCCGCGCCCGGTGGCGTCGTCCTTGCCGCCCAGCGTGAAGTCGGGGAACTGGCCGTACAGGCCGCCCTTGACTGCGCCGCCGACGATCAGGTGGTGGTTGCCCCAGCCGTGGTCGGTGCCGCCGCTGTTGGGCTGCAGGCTGCGGCCGAAGTCGGACAAAGTGAACGTCGTCACCTGCTGCTGCGCGCCGATCTCGCCCAGCGCGAGCTGGAACGCCGCCAGCGACTGCGATACCTGGCGCAGCATGCTGAACTGCTGGTAGGCCTGGCCACCGTGCGTGTCGAAACCGCCTTGCGACACGAAATAGACCTGCCGGCCCGGCCCCTGCGTGGCGCGCAGGCGGATCAGCTGCGCCACGGTCTTGAGCTGCTGCGCCAGACCGTAGCCGGGGAAGGTGGTGGCCAGCGCGCCGCCGCCGGTGGCCGCTTTCAGGTCGGACACCAGTTCCATGCCGTTGAGCAGGGTGCGGTTGGCGGTGGCCGCCATCATGTTCGGGTTGTTGGCCGACAGCAGCGCCGTCAGCGCGGCGCGGCGCTTGTCCGCCTCGGCTTGCGGCCAGAAATTCATGCCGGCCAGGTTGAGCTGGCCATTGGCGGGGATGAGGTTGCCGTGCGTCTTGGCGCCTTCGATGAACAGGCCGCCGCCGCCCAGCGCCACCGCGTCCAGGTCGCCGCCCGTGCCGAGCAGGTCGACCAGGCGGCCGCCCCATCCGGTGCCGGCCAGCGATGGCGTGCCGGCCTGGTTCTGCAACTGCTGGTCCGGGTGCGAGAACAGCTGCGGCGGCACCGCCACGCCGGACTGGTATTGCGCCTTGCTCAGCGGCTGGCGCAGGCTGCCCACGTTGAGCACGGCGGCCACCTGGCCCTGGCCGTACAGCGCGTCCAGTTCGGGCATGCCGTAGTGGAAGGCGAACGGCTGCTCCACCGTGTCCGCCACCGCCTGCAGGCGGGCGCTGCGCTCGGACACCAGGGTCTTGCTGGCGACCGACAGAGCCAGGCCGTGGCTGCCGCGTATCGCGTTGTATTTGCCGTAGCGAACGGAGTCCAGCGGCACGATCATATTGTTGCCGTCGTTGCCGCCGAACATATACAAGCACACCAGCGCCTTGTAGTCGCCGACGGCGGCCTGGGCGGGCCGTGCGCTCAGCAGGCCCAGGGTGGACAGGGCGCCCAGCATGCCGGCTTGCGCGCCGAGTCCGAGGAAGCCACGGCGTGACAGGTTGTTATTGTTCATGGTGATGTCCTCGCTTATTGCTGAACTGCGAATTCGGCAGTGATGGCGGTCAGGTAGAGCGCGGTCAGGGCGCGCTGGGTCTTGTCGGTGGTGGCGCTGACGGAGCCGGCGATGGCGCTGCGCGCGGCCGGCGACATGCGCCCTTGCAGCAGCTTGGCGTCCACCAGGTTCATCAGCGCGGTCACGTCGCCCGCCACGCCGACGTAGGGGGCGATGTCGATGGCGACCATGCCCTTGTATTCGCCGGACAGGAAGCGGTACAGGAAGTTGGCGCGCGCCACGGCCAGCGCCGGGGCGTAGACCTGGAACTCGGGGCCGAACTGGCCCGGCGTGCCGGGCAGGCCGGTCATCGGCGAGTAGAAGTTGAACACGCTGGGCGCGTTCAGCAGCTTCTGGCCCAGCTGCGAGTATTCCCAGAAGGCGTTGTTGGGGTTGACCACGGTGGCGTCCAGCGCGTGGAACAGGCTCAGTGAATGCAGCACGGGGTCTTTCAGCTTGCCCTGGCTGGCGCCGGGGGTATCCTGGCGCGCTTCGGCGTCGGTCAGCACGGCGGTCAGCGTGGCTTTCAGGTCGCCGCGTCCGGTCGGGCCGCCGGCGAACACATTGGCTACGCGTTCGATGTAGGCGGGGCTGGGGTTGCTGGTGGTGAAGGCGCGGATCAGCCGCGTGGCGATGAAGGGCGGCAGGTTGGGGTGGGTGAACAGGTTCTCCATCACGGCGTCGAAGTCCTGCACGGTGCTGCGGCCGGCCGGCAGTACGGTGCCTTGCAGCAGCGTCTTGCTGCCCTTGTCGTGCAGGCGGTCGCGCGGCTCCAGCGGGCCGCTGAACTTTTCCCAGTTGGCGCCGGTGGTGCTGGCGCCGGTGTAGGTCCAGCCGCTCAGGGCGCGCGAGATGTCGGCGATGCGCTCCTGGTTGTAGCTGGGGATGGGGTCGCCGTAGCGGTCGGTCTGCACGCTGCCGTCCTGGTTCAGCATGACCGGACCGATGGTGAACAGCTGCATCACTTCGCGCGCGTAGTTTTCGTTCGGCGCGGGCGTCTTGCTGTTGGCCAGGTCCAGGTATTTGCCCATGGACGGGTTGAGCGTCATTTCGCGCAGCAGGGTGTTGAAGTTGCCGAAGGCGTTGGCCGACAGGGTGGCCAGCCAGGGCTGCATTTCGTTGGCGTAGGGGTTTTTGTCGGCGGAAACCACGAACAGCTGGGACAGCGCGAAAATCATGCGCTGGCGCAGCTGGTCCTGGCCGCCCGCCATATTGTTGAACCAGGTGGCGCGCAGCACGTTCATGTCTTCGGTCGCCGGGATGGCGCTGGCCGGCAGGACGAACTGCTGGGCCAGCCAGGCGGCCTGGCCCAGGGATTTGACTTTGGCGATGTCCGCCGCAGTGGGGCCGAAGGTGGCTTGCTCGAGCAGGCGCGCGGCGGCCACGGTGGCCGGGTCGATGGCGGGCTGGGCGCCCAGGGGCGGAACCGGCGTGGGGGTGGGCGTTGGGGCGGGCGTGGGTGTCGGCTTGGGCGCCGTGGCGCCGGTTTTGAGCGTCAGCGTGGTGGTGGCGCTCAGCTTGTCCGCCGTGGCGGTGGTGCCGGTGATGGTGATGACGCGGTTGGCCGGCATGGCGGCGGGCGCCTTGTATTCGCCGTTCTGGGAATTGAGCGTGCCGAATGTGGCATTGCCGCCGGCGATGCCGTTCACGGTGAAGTTCATGAACTTGCCGACGCCATCGACTTTGCCCACGAACCAGACTGTGCTGCCCAGGGCGACTTCGCCCTTGGCCGTGTTTTCCAGGGTGGCGGTGGCGGCCCAGCTGCTGGCAGCCAGGCTGATCAGGCAGGCCGCCGCCCAGCCCCGGCATAGTAATCGCTGCATGGAATTCTCCTTGTTGTTGGATGCTTATTTCCAATCAGCAAGTCGCGTGCCATGCAAAATGTCACGTCGATGTGACAATTTTTGGCCGCCTCCATCATGCCGGGCGACAAAAATTGTCAGTCCAGTGGACGGAGTGGCAAAAAATGTCAGCGCGCCGCAGTGGCGCGCGGGGAATTACTCGGCGCCGTTTTCCGCGCCGTGGCACTTCTTGTACTTCTTGCCGCTGCCGCAAGGGCAGTCGTCGTTGCGGCCGACCTTGGGCTCGTCGCGCACCAGCGTGGCCACCGGCGCTTTGCGGCGCGGCACCCAGAACTTGTGGATGGCCGGCAGGTTGGCTTCCAGCTCCTGGCCCAGCTTGTGCGCCTTGACCGGATCTTCCACCAGCGGCAGCTCGTCTTCTTCGATCTCGTCCGCGCCCAGCAGGTAGATCGGACGCATCAGGTCGCCCACTTCCGAATCCCAGATCGCATCCCACGAGCCCGGACGCAGTTCCATGCCTTCCCAGAAGCCCCAGCACCAGGCTTCGGCGTCGATCAGGGTCTGGCCTTCGACTTCGTGCTCGACGAACAGCGGTTCGAATTCTTTCGGCGCCACTTCGAACGTCACCAGCACTTCGTTCATGAAGCGCATGATGAGGTTGACGATGCGCTCTTCTTCCTTGGCGTTCTTGAACTTGGGCGCGTCCTTGCCGTCCGGGCCCCAGACGCGCGACAGCCACTCGTTGGGCATGATGGGCTCGGGACCGATGGCGATGGCCGTCAGGTAGCCGTGCAGGTGATCCATGGTCATGGAGTCTTCCGGGCTGCGGTCCGACAGCAGGAAGTTGTCCAATTCGTCGAATTCTTTTTCGCTCAGAGGCTGATCGAGTTGCATATGCTTAATCCTTCTTGTTTGAAGCCGCCAGTATACGCTGCGGCGCAATGTTACGGGCGGAAGAATGCTGCGGCGCTTACAATGGCGGCCATGACTACCGATAATCCAGACTCCGTCCATCCCTACGCCGCCCTCGGCCCAGACTGCGTGCTCGACGCGCTCGACAGCATCGGCCTGTATGGCGACGGCCGCCTGCTGGCGCTGAACAGCTATGAAAACCGGGTCTACCAAGTGGGCATAGAGGACAGCCAGCCGCTGGTGGCCAAGTTCTACCGCCCGGGCCGCTGGAGCGACGCCGCCATCCTGGAAGAGCACGCTTTTGTGGCCGAACTGGCGGAGCGCGAGATCCCGGTGGTGCCGGCGCTGGCCGTGAACGGCAAGACCTTGCATGAATACCAGGGCTACCGCTTCTCGGTGTTCCCGCGCCACGGCGGCCGCGCGCCGGAACTCGGCGACCCGGCGGTGCTGGAGTGGACCGGGCGCTTTATCGCCCGCATCCACGAGGCGGGCAAGCTGGCGGCCTACAAGGAGCGCCCGGCGATCGATCCGGCCACCTTCGGCGCGGAGCCGCGCGATTATCTGCTGGCCAACAACTTCATCCCGCCCGAGCTGCTGGCGGCCTGGAGCAGTGTGTCCGAGCAGGCGCTGGACGGCGTGCGGCGCTGCTATGACAGGGCAGGGGACGTGGCCACGCTGCGCCTGCACGGCGATTGCCATGGCGGCAACGTGCTGTGGACCGACGCCGGCCCGCATTTTGTGGACTTCGACGACAGCCGCATGGGTCCGGCCATCCAGGACTTGTGGATGATGCTGTCCGGCGAGCGCCACGAGCAGGTGCGCCAGATGGGCGACATCCTGGCCGGCTACGAGGATTTCTGCGACTTCGACAGCCGCGAAATGCACCTGGTGGAAGCGTTGCGCACGCTGCGCCTGATCCACTACTCGGCCTGGATCGCGCGCCGCTGGGACGATCCGGCCTTCCCGGTCGCCTTCCCCTGGTTTAACACCCAGCGCTACTGGCAGGACCGCATCCTGGAGCTGCGCGAGCAGATCGCGCTGATGGACGAGGCGCCGTTGCCGGTCTAGCAAGGGCGGCGCCGGGCTTGCACTGGCCGTGCCCCCACAGGTCGCGGCCAGCCCACCGTTTTCAAAAAATTCTGTGTGCCTGTCACAAACCGTTTCCTTGCCTCGTCTAATAAGCAAGGGAGCACCCTGGACAGCATCCAACCTCATTGAAAGGCACACTATGAAAATCGTCGTTATCGGTGGCACCGGCCTGATTGGCTCGAAAACCGTCGCCATCCTGCGCCAGGCAGGCCACGAGGCCATTGCCGCTTCGCCGTCCAACGGCATCAACAGCTACACCGGCGAAGGACTGCGCGAGGCCATGGCCGGCGCACAGGTGGTGATCGACGTGGCCAACGCGCCGTCGTGGGAGCCGGCCGCGGTGCTGGACTTCTTCCAGGTCACCAGCCGCCAGCTGCTGGCGGCCGAAGCGGAGGCCGGCGTGCAGCACCACGTGGCGTTGTCCATCGCCGGCACCGACCGCATGCCGGACAACGGCTATTTCCTGGCCAAGGCGGCGCAGGAGCGGGTCATCATGGCCTCCGGCATACCCTACACCGTGGTGCGCGCCACGCAGTTTATGGAATTCCTGGGCGGCATCGCCGACGCGGGCGCTGACGGGGCGGCCGTCAAGCTGGCGCCCGGCCGGTTCCAGCCGATCGCGGCGGACGACGTGGCCGCCATAGTGGCCGATCTGGCGCAGTGCGCGCCGCGCAACGGCACGGTTGACATCGCCGGCCCGGAACGCGCGCCGCTCAGCCAGTTCATCGCCCGCTACCTGAAAGCAGTGCAAGACCCGCGCCAGGTTGTCGGCGACCCGGAGGCGCGCTACTTCGGCGGCCGCGTGGAGGAGCTCTCGCTGGTGCCGCTGGGCGAGGCGCGCCTGGGCAGTATCGGCCTGGACGAATGGCTGCGCCGCCGTTCGACCGTGCCAGGCCGCCCCGCCATGTGATGAAATAACGGGTTTTTCCCGCTCTGCTTGGGGTTCGGCCGGCGGGCAGCCTGTTTGATAATGCTTATTCAGAAGTCCCGGCGGGTGCCGGGGCGCAAGATTAAGCGAGAAATCTCATGCAAGCACAACCGGCACAGTCCTTCGAACCAGTCATTCCGGCCCTCGATGTTCCCGTTCCGCTCCTGCAAGAGTCCGCTGAGCCTGCACCGCGCGGCGCCATGGACATGAACGCCATCAAGGAAGCCATTGCCAGGGTGGAGGCCGAAGCGAAGGCCAATTGCGCCGCCGAGAGCCGCGCCCACGCCGAAGCCCGTGCCCGCGCCCTGGCCGACGACCGCGCCGCCATCGACGCCGCCGCCGCCGCCGCCGCCCAGCAAAGCGCGCAAGTGGCCGAGGAAGCCATTGCCGCCAACCGCGAACGCCTGGAAAGCCTGCGCGCCGCCGCCCAAGCCAGCGTGGCGCGCCTGGAAGCGGTCAAGATGGAAACCGCCGAACTGCGCGCCCGTGCCGAGGCCGACACCCAGATCCGCCTGGCCGCTGAACAGCGCGCCCGCGCCGAAGAGGAAAGCCGCAAGCGCGCCTCCGAACAGATCGCCACCGAATCCGAACTGGCCGAGCAGGCCGCGCGCGCCGCCGACGAGCTGACCGTGCAAACCGAACAGGCCCGCAAGCAGGCCGCCGAGCGCCTGGCCGCCGTGCAGGCCGCCCGCGAAGAAATGGTGGGCATTGCTTCCGCCGACGCCCGCCTGGCCACGCTGGCCCGCGAGCGCGAGCGCCATGCCCACGGCGCCCGCCAGACCGCCGATGCGCTGGCCACCGCCGAAGCCGAAGCGCTGGAACTGACCGTGCAGCGCGAGCGCGCCGACCAGATCGCGCTGGAAGCCGCCTTCAACCGCGCCGCCGCCGAAGCGCGCGCGCTGGAAGAAGCCCGCGCGCTGGCCCACCTGGAGCAGGAGCGCGAAGCCATCGCCCTGGCCAAGGCCGAATCCGAACGCAGCGCCGCGCAGTCGCTGCACCTGCGCCTGCAGACCGAAAAAGAAATCCGCGACGCCGCTATTCAGCGCGAGCGCCTGGAAGCGGTGGCCGCCGCCAGCGCCCAGGCCCGCCGCGACGCGGACGCCAGCATCATCAGCGCCACCGAAGCGCGCATCGAAGTGGACCGCCAGCTGCGCGCCGTGGCGCTGGTCCGCTTCGAAGCCGAACAGCAGGCCGAGATGGAAACGCTGGCCAAGGTGGAGGCCGAATCGCAGGCGCTGGAGCAGGCCCGCCTGCGCCAGATCGCCGAGCAGGCCGCCGCCGAAGCCGCCCGCGCCGACAGCCTGGAGCAGCAGCGCGCCGCGCAGCTGGCCAATGAACGCGCCTCGCTGTCGCGCGCCGCCGTGGAGCTGGCCGCAGCCCAGAACGCCGCCGAGCAGGCGGAAGTGGCCACGCTGACCGCCCATGTGGACGCGCAGCAGACCGCCACCGCCCTGGCCGAGGAAAACGCCGCCCGCGCGGCCGACCTGCTGGCCGCCGAACAGCACCGCGCCTCCGCCGAGCAGCAGGCCATTGCCGCGCTGAAGCAGCGCCTGGAAGCGGAAGAAACCGCCGCCGCCGCCGCCCAGGTGCGCGCGGCCGCCGAACAGCAGCAGGCTGAAGCGCTGCGCCAGCAGCAAGCCGCCGACGAGAGCCTGGCCGCCGCCGCCGGCAAGGAAGCCGCCGCCATGCAGCTGATGGCCGAGCAGACCGCCGTGGAAGCGGAGCAGAAGGCCGCCGCCGCGCAGGCCATCACCGCGCAGGCCCGCCTGGCGGTGGAGCTGAGCTCCGTGCACGTGGAGCGCGCTGCGGTGGAGCAGGAAAAAGCGGCCAAGGCTGCCGAGCTGCTGAAGGCTGAACAGGAATTCGTCGAGACCGAGCGCCAGTCGCTGGCGCTGATCGAGCAGAAGCTGACGCAGCAGCGCCTGGCCAATGCGGCCGAGCAGCGCGCCGCCAAGGCGATCGAAAGCCGCCTGGAGTCGGAGAAGGCCGCCACTGCGGCGCTGCGCGCGCAGGCGGATGCGGAGCAGGAGCTGGCCGAGCTGGCGCGCCAGCATGAACTGGCCGTGCAGGCTGCCGCCAAGGCGGTGCAGGACAAGGCGGATGAACAGAAAGCGCTGGTCGAAGCCGCGCAGGCGCATGCAGCGATGCAGCGCAAGGTGGCCGACACCACGCAGGCCATGACGGCCGCCAAGCACAAGGCGCTGGAGCTGGAAACCCGCCGCCAGCACGCCGCGCAGAACGCGCTGAATGCGATTGAGGAAAAAGTGGCGGCGGAAGTGGTGCAGACCGCGCTGGTGGAAGAGAACGCATTCGCCGCCACGCTGGCCGCAGCCCGCGCCCGCGCCGAGCACGAGCAGTCCGAAACCATGGCGCGCGACGTGATCGGCCGCTTGAAGGATACGGCCGGCGCTGTGTGGCGCGGCCGGTGATGTTCGGCGGGTTACGCGCTGCGCGCTAACCCGCCCTACGCTGTGTCACATTGCGGGGGAATCGTAGGGCGGGTTAGCCGGGACGGCGTAACCCGCCTTTTTTATTGCGCGGGAACTTGCAGCTTTTCCGCGTAGTACTCGGTTTCGCCGAAGCAGGAAGTCGGCACGCCCTTGTGCTGGGCGTAGCTGAGCAGGACGCGCTTGCCGGTGGCTTCGGACATCCGCTTGGCCAGTTCCGGATCGCGCACGCTGAACTGGAACTTTTCAGGGATGGCGCCCGGCATGGACGTCAGCAGCAGCTCGCCTTCCCAGGTCTTGCAGACCCAGCCGCGCTTGGAGAACTTCTGCAAATAGCCGGCCCGCTCGCCTTCCGAGTAGGACACGCTGAGCGTAATCCACACGTAGGCGGCGAACAGCAGTCCGGCGCCCAGCACGAGCGCGACCAGGATGAGTTTGATGCGGGATGAAGTAATCATGTGTTTTGCTGATGTGGTGGCAATCTTGCGATCTTATCATTCCCCGGCCATGCGGCGGCGGTATCGCACCGACGACCACAGCGACACCACGATAAACGCCACCCCGGACAGCCCCGTGAACCATTCCGGGATATGGTATTTCACGCTGGCCAGCATGATCAGCGCCAGGATGCCGATGGCGTAGTGCGCGCCGTGTTCCAGGAACACGAACTCGTCCAGCGTGCCCTTGTGCACCAGATAGACCGTCATGGAGCGAACGAACATGGCGCCGATGGCCAGCCCGAGCATGATGATGACCACGTCCGAGGTGATGGCGAAGGCGCCGATCACGCCGTCGAAGCTGAACGAGGCATCCAGCACTTCCAAATACATAAAGCCGCCTATGCCGCCCTTGGCCAGCGCCACGCCGGTGGACGGGTCGTGTTCCTCGTCTTCCAGCAGGCTGCTGATCCAGTCCACCGCCACATACACGGCCACCCCGATCACGCCCGAGGTCAGCACGCTGAACTTCTTCGCTTCCGGCACCAGCCCCACGCAGGCCAGTATGCCCAGCAGGGCCAGCAGGATGGCCAGGCCGCTGGTGCCCAGCGCGCCCAGCTTTTCCTCGATCCAGCCCAGCCAGTGCAGCTCTTTTTCCTCGTCGAACAGGAAGTTGAGGAAGACCAGCAGCAGGAAGGCGCCGCCGAAGGCCGCCACCTCGGCGTGCACGCCGGTCAGGTAGCGCGAATAGTCGTCCGGGGTGTCCAGCGCCATGGTCCACACATCGCCCAGGCCCAGGCCGGTGGCGAAGGAGACGATCAGCAGCGGGAACAGCAGCCGCATGCCGAACACGGCGACGATGATGCCCACCGTGAGGAAGAGCTTTTGCCAGAACGCGTTCCAGTCCTTGAGCACGGCCGCGTTGACCACCGCGTTGTCGAAGGAGAGCGAGACTTCCATCACGCCCAGCACGGCGGTAATCCATAGCGCGGTCAGCATGCCGCTCGCGCCGCCCCGGCTATACCCCCACCAGCCGGCCAGCGCCATCAGCACGATGCTGACCAGGATGGATATTCTGAAGTGTTTCATGTGGTTCCTTTGCAATGTTGGCGTGCCGATTTTAGCTGGTTTGCTTCCGTCGGCCACGTCCATTCTGCGATAATGGTCGGATTGCCATAAAGGAATTTTCAATGGATCTCGCTTATCTGCTTACTCCCGTCATCACCTGGGCCGCTGTCGGACCGATCAAATTCTTGATCAGCAGCGCGCGCAACCGGCGCTGGGCCTTCAACCTGGTCGGCAATGGCGGCTTTCCGAGCAATCACAGCTCGGTGGTGACGGCGATGGCGACCCTGATCGCGCTGCGCGAGGGCATGGGCCATCCGGCCTTCGGCGTGGCCGTCACGCTGTGCTTTATCGTCATGATCGATGCGAACAGCCTGCGCCAGCACGTGGGACGGCAGGCCAGGGCCATCAACCGCATCGCCAAGGACGACGGCGCCCACACCTGGCTGCGCGAGCGCATGGGCCACACCCTGGTGGAAATCGGCGGCGGCATCGCCACCGGCATCGCCATGGGGCACCTGATGTTTGCCTTGTTCAGCCGTTAATGATCCACCAGGCCATATCGGCCGTTTTTTGCAGTTCGCCCCCGTTATTTGCATTTCAGTCGCGTATTCCGGCGTTCCGTCTTTCACTGATTGACCTGGCAGCGCCGTTATCTGATACTGCGCAGCTTGTAGTTTTGTAAATTCAGCATCCTTTATACTCGGAGACACTTTATGTTGCGCAAAACCATCTTGGCGCTCGCCGTCGCTTCAGCCTTGGTCGCCTGCGGCAAGCCTGGCAAGGAACCTGAAAAAGACGCCAGCGCCTCGGCCACCGCCAAGGCTGGCGACAAGAAGGCGCCTGCCTCGCTGATCGCGGCGCCTGAAGACCTGGTGACGGTGGAAACCAACGCGCTGGCGTCCGGCCCGGTCATCACCGGTTCGGTGCAGCCTGAGCGCAAGGCGGACCTGCGCGCCGAGGTGAGCGCGATTGTGCTCCAGGTAATGAAGGAAAACGGCGAAGCCGTGAAAAAGGGCGATCTGCTGGTGCGCCTGGACGACACCTCGATCCGCGACGGCCTGAATTCGGCCGACGAGGCGATGCGCGCGTCCACCCAGTCGCTGGAGCAGGCCACCCGCATGCTGGAACGCCAGAAAACCCTGCGCGCTTCCGGCATGACCTCGGCCCAGGCGCTGGAGGATGCTGAAATCCGCCGCAACAACGCCCAGAGCGACCTGGCAGCGGCCAAGACGCGCACCGTCACCGCCCGCCAGCAGCTGCACCGCACCGAGGTGCGCGCGCCGTTCGACGGCATCGTCAGCGAGCGCAAGGTGTCGAACGGCGACACGGCCCAGATCGGCAAGGAGCTGATCAAGGTGATCGATCCGACCTCGATGCGCTTCGAAGGCCTGGTCTCGGCCGACAAGATCGGCGTGGTGAAAGTGGGCCAGACGGTGGTGTTCCGCATTAACGGCTATCCGGGCCAGAGCTTCAACGGCAAGGTTAAGCGCGTCGATCCGGCCGCCAATCCGGTCACCCGCCAGGTGGAAGTGCTGGTGGACTTCGCCGAGAAATCGCAGTCGCGCGTGGCCGGCCTGTACGCCGAAGGCCGCGTTGAAGCTGAATCGACCTCCACCCTGATGATGCCAAGCTCGGCCCTGGTGCTGAACGGCGACAACAGCTACACCTGGCGCGTCAAGGACCGGACCCTGGTGAAAACCCCGGTCACGCTGGGCGTGCGCGACGATCGCAGCGGCAACTGGCAGGTCAAATCCGGCCTGGCCAGCGGCGACGTGGTGATGCGCACGCCGGGCTCGAACTTCAAGGATGGCCAGAAAGTGGAGCTGTCGGCGCCGAAAGCGGTCGCCTCGGCTTCGACGCCTGCGGCTGGCAACAAAGGAAACTAATCCATGTTCTTATCCGATTTCAGTATCAAGCGGCCCATTGCCACCATCGTGATCATTATCGCGCTGATGTGCGTGGGCCTGATGGCCCTGTCCAAGCTGCGCGTCAACCAGCGTCCGGACGTGGAAGTGCCGATGATCTTCGTCACCGTGCCGTACCCGGGCGCCTCGCCCGAGACGGTGGAGCGCGAGATTATCAACCGCCTGGAAAAATCGCTGCAAAGCATCACCGGCGTGACGGAAACGGTCAGCACCGCGTCCGAAGGCCAGGCGCGCATCCAGATGAAGTTTACCTTCAGCAAGAACCTGATCGAAGCGACCGACGAGATCCGCAACTCCATCGCCTCGGTGCGCTACAAGCTGCCGACCGAGATGCGCGAGCCGGTGGTGCAGCGGCTGGACCTGTCGGCCGAGCCCATCATGCAGATGTCGGTGTCGTCCAAGACCCAAAGCCATGCCGTGATTTCGCGCCTGGCCGAAGACCAGCTGGCGGACCGCTTCCGCGCCATCGACGGCGTGTCCACCGTGACTGTCAACGGTTCGCTGCGGCGCGAGCTGAGCGTGCTGCTGCGCGCCGAGAAGTTGCGTGAATACAATGTGTCGGTGGGCGACGTCACCAATGCGCTGCGCATGCAGAACACCAATGCGCCGGTGGGCAAGGTGCGCGGCTCGCTGGACGAGAAGAGCATCCGCCTGGTCGGCCGCATCGAGCGTCCGGAAGACTTCCAGGCCGTGGTGGTCAAGCGCCGCGGCGACGAGATCATCCGCCTGGGCCAGCTCGCTACCATTGAAGACGGCTTCGCGGAAATCAACAACGTCAGCCAGCGTTCCGGCAAGCCCAATGTGGGCATCTCGGTCACCCGCTCGCGCGACGCGTCCACCGTCAAGGTGGCCAACGCGATCCGCGAGATGGTCAAGACCGTCAACAAGGAACTGCCGCAGGGCACGGAAATCGAAGTCACGCAGGACGGTGGCGAAGAGTCCGAAAGCAATCTGAACAACGTGATCGAATCGCTGGTGTTCGGCGCCGTGCTGACCATTTTCGTGGTCTACGCCTTCCTGAACTCCTGGCGCTCGACGCTGATCACCGCGCTGTCGCTGCCCACCTCCGTGATCGCGGCCTTTATCGCGGTCTGGCTGTGCGGCTTCACGCTGAACTTCATGACGCTGCTCGGCCTGTCGCTGGCGATCGGCGTGCTGATCGACGACGCCATCGTGGTGCGGGAAAACATCGTGCGCCACATGCAGATGGGCTCCGACCGCCGCAAGGCCGCGCTGGAAGGCACGGCCGAGATCGGCCTGGCCGTGGCGGCCACCACCTTCTCCATCATGGCCGTGTTCATTCCGGTGGCGGTGATGCCGGGCGTGTCGGGCGAATGGTTCCGTCCGTTCGCGCTGACCGTGACCTGCTCGGTGATGGTGTCGCTGTTCATCTCCTTCACGCTGGACCCCATGCTGTCGGCCTTCTGGGGCGACCCGCCCGACCACCACACCGCGCCGAAGAAGGGCCTGAGCAAGGTGCTGGCCCGCTTCAACGACTGGTTCGACCACCAGGCCGACCGTTACGGCAAAGTGATCGGCTGGGCGCTGCACCACCGCCGCTGGATGACCGCGATCGCGCTGCTGACCTTTGTCGGCGCCATCGTGCTGCACGCCAAGTTCGGCGGCTCGAGCTTCCTGCCGCAGTCGGACTACGGCACCATCATGATCGACGTGCGCACGCCGTCTTCGAGCAGCCTGGACTACTCGCGCCTGAAATTGGAAAAAGCGGCGGAAATCGCGCGCAGCCTGCCTGAGAATCCGAAGACCAATGCCTATATCAACCTGAGCGGCGGCCGCGTGTATGTGGACCTGGGCAAGAAAAAGGAGCGCAAGCGTTCCGCCGCCGAGGCGGCAGCCGAGCTGCGCACCAAGCTGAGCGGCCTGGTGGGCGCCGAGTTCGTGGTGCTGGACGATTTGAGCAACGGCAACCGCAAGCCCATCCAGGTGGAGTTCACCGGCGCGGACACCCGCAAGCTGATGGCCATCACCAGCGCCTATATGGACAAGCTGCGCCAGGTGCCTGGCGCGGTGGACGTGGGCCTGTCCGAACAGGATCCGAAGGACGAGCTGCAGATCGAGCTGGACCGCGGCCTAGCCAACTCCATGGGCATTTCGGCGGGCGACGCGGCGCAAGCGCTGCGGGTGGCGTTCGCCGGCATCGAAGTGGGCGACTGGGTCGATCCGACCGGCGAGTCGCGCGACGTGGCGGTGCGCCTGCATCCTGAAGACCGCACCGGCTCCGAGAACATCGAGCGCCTGCCGATCGCCGTCACCGGCACGGCCCAGATGGTGCCGCTGGACCAGATCGCCCGCGTCACCATGGGCAAAGGCCCGGCCA
Organism: Pseudoduganella aquatica; assembly: GCF_020865585.1. Classification (NCBI taxonomy): domain Bacteria; kingdom Pseudomonadati; phylum Pseudomonadota; class Betaproteobacteria; order Burkholderiales; family Oxalobacteraceae; genus Pseudoduganella; species Pseudoduganella aquatica. The sequence continues at coordinate 5,250,924 of NZ_CP086370.1, read as the reverse complement.
CCATTACCCACAAGGACGGCAAGCGCCTGATTTCGGTGTCGGCCAATGCGCAGGGCCGCTCGGTGGGCGAAGTGACCACCGACGCCATGAAGCTGGCCAAGGAAATCGACTTCCCGCCAGGCTACGGCCTGTCGCTGGGCGGCGCCGGCAAGGACCAGAAAGAGCTGTTCACGGAAATGACCATCGCGCTGGTCGCGGGTATCGGCCTGATGTATCTGATCCTGGTGATGCAGTTCGGCTCCTTCACCGCGCCTATCGCCGTGATGCTGTCGCTGCCGCTGTCGCTGATCGGCGTGGTGCTGGCGCTGCTGCTCACCAAGGGCACGCTGAACCTGATGAGCTTTATCGGCATCATCATGCTGATGGGCCTGGTGGCCAAGAACGCCATCCTGCTGCTGGATGCGGCCCGCAAGCGCGAGGAAGAGGGCTACGGCCGCGAAGACGCGCTGATGCACGCCGGCCGCATGCGCCTGCGCCCCATCCTGATGACCACCTTCGCGCTGATCGCGGGCATGTTCCCGGTCGCGCTGGGCCTGGGAGAGGGCGGCGAGTTCTACCGTCCGCTGGCGGTCGCCATTATCGGCGGCACCATCACCTCGACCATCCTGACGCTGCTGGTGGTGCCAACCTTCTACGACAGCATCGAGATCGCGCGCGACCGCGCCGTGGCCAAGTACGGCCGCCGCGCACTGCGCTGGCCTACGCTGGTGGCCTTCCTGGTGACCTTCGTGGAAGCGCTGCTGACCCTGACCTTCATCCGCCTGGTCTACCGGCTGCTGAAATGGGTGGTGCTCAAGCTGACGGGCCGTGGCGGCCCCAGCCTGAAACCGGCCGCATAAGGCCTTGGCTTCTCCGGAAAAGGGACCCCGAGCGGGTCCCTTTTCTATTGGCGCGCCTTATTGTTGCTTCACAAATGTAGTATGCTACGCCCCCGCCCGGCGCCGGCTGGCCGCTGCCGGGATATGACCAGCAACTACATAGCAAAAAGCAGAGACTCACATTGAAATCTAAACACCTGACCCTGATCGTGGCCGCCGCCCTGGCCGCCCTGTCCACCTCCGCCATGGCATCCGGCTACCGCTTTGGTTCCCAGAGCGTGGCCGCGCAAGGCACGGCCGACGCCAACGCCGCCGAAGCCGACGACGCGAGCGCGCTGTACTACAACCCGGCCGGCATGAGCCGCCTGCAAGGCCAGAACTTCAGCGCCGGCGCCACCGCCGTGGTGCCGCATTCGACCTACAGCGACACCGGCTCCAAGCGTTTCACCGGCACCAGCAGCGGCGGCACCGCCACCGACGGCTACGCGCCGGACGTGGTCGTCGCCCCGTCGCTGTACTACACCAGGCAGATCAACAGCCAGTGGAGCGCCGGCCTGGGCATGTTCGTGCCATACGGCACCAAGCTGAACTACGGCGACAACTGGACCGGCCGCTACGCGCTGACCAATATCAAGCTGGAAGCCATCGCGCTCAACCCGTCGGCCTCGTTCAAGCTGAATGAGCAGCACTCCTTCGGTTTCGGCCTGACGGCAGAGTACATGAAGGCCGAGCTGGGCCAGGCCGTGGACGTGCCGGGCACCGTGGCCGCGCTGGCGGGCACCCCGAACAGCGCTGCACTGGTCAAGCAGATCATGGCGCTGGGCGGCAACCCCGCCGCGCTGGCTGCGGTCAAGGACGGCCGTGGCGAGAACGACGGCAAGGACTGGGGCTTTGGCTTCAACCTGGGCTATATGTTCCAGCTGGACAAGGACACCCGCTTCGGCATCGCCTACCGTTCGTCGATCTCGCACAAGCTGAAAGGCTCGACCGTGTGGGACTTCTCCAACGTGACCACGGACGCGGTAGTGAACAAGGTGCTGGCCGCCAGCTCGCGCAAGGTGAACTCGGCCGCCCTGGTGGCGCTGCGCACGCCGGAAACGCTGTCGGTGAACGGCTTCCACCAGATCAACGCGCGCTGGGCCGCCATGGGCGACGTCACCTGGACCCGCCATGACCGCATGGGCGACCTGCACATCCAGTTCCCGGGCACGGACGAGGGCGACGAAGTGATCCGCCAGCAGTGGAAGAACAGCGTGCGCGTATCGCTGGGCGCCAACTACAAGTACGACGACAAGCTGACCCTGCGCGGCGGCGTGGCCTACGACCAGACCCCGGTGAACAGCGACGAGCTGCGCCACCCGGCGCTGCCGGACAGCGACCGCAAGCAGTTCTCGGTTGGCGCCAACTACAAGCTGTCGCCGCGTTCGTCGATCGACCTGGCGTACAGCTTCCTGGACTTCAAGGACGCCAACACCAACTACCGCAACAACTGCTCGCCGCTGACCGCAGGCTGCACCGGCAACGGTGAAACCACGCGCGGCACGTACCAGACCCATTTGCAATTGCTGGGTGTGGCGTACAACTACCAGTTCTAAGCTGGTCCGCCAGCACGGCGGGTTAGCGGGGCTGCGCCCCGCTAACCCGCCCTACACTTGTATCGATATCGTAGGGCGGGTTAGCGGCGCAGCCGCGTAACCCGCCATGCGCAGCCGCGCAAGCTCCCCTTTATTGCTGTTTCGCCGGCGGCGTTTCCTTGCTGCCGCTGCCCGTGGCGCCCGTCGTCCCCGACGTGCCGCTGCTGGGCGGCTGGGTGGTGGCGGGCGGCGTGGCGTTCGGGTCGGTTGGCGTGGTGGGCGCAGGCATGGTGGTGTCAGGTGCAGGCGTGGTCGCAGGTGCTGCCGGCGGCGGCGTCGTGGCCGGCGTCGTGGCGCTGTCCGTGGTGCCTGTGCTCGTGCCGGTGTCTGTGGTGCGGTTTTTGCAACCAGCCAGCGTGCCGGCGGCGAGGATCGCGCTCAGCAGCAGCGCGGTGCTTGAAGCTTTCATGGTGTTTCCTTTCACGGTGAGTAAAGTGTTTTTACGAATGCTCGCCAGAGTAAGTCCCATTGCTTTGATACGTATGCGGCACAAAGGTTCCAGCTTGTTTTACGCCGGCGCCAGCGTGCGCAGCAGCGCCGGCACTTCCGCCGAGATTTCCCGCGCCAGATAGCCCAGAATGCCGTAGCGCAGCGCCAGTTGCTCGCCGGCCGCCGCGTGCAGCGCCACGCCCCAGGCCGCCGCCTGCTCCAGCACGCAGCCGCGCGCCGCCAGCCCGGCGATGATGCCGGCCAGCGCGTCGCCCGAGCCGGAAATGGCCAGGCCGATATTGCCGCCCATGTGTTCCCACAGCTGCCCGTCCGGCGCGGCGATCACCGTCAGCGGCCCCTTCAGCGCCACTACCGCGTTCCAGCGCGCCGCGCAGCGCTGCGCCACGCTGTGCGGCTCGGCCTGCACCGCTTGCCGCGACAGGCCGCACAGATGGGCCAGCTCCCCCGCGTGCGGCGTCAGCAGCACCGGCTCGCTGAAACGGAAGTGTTCGCTCTCCACCGGCTCGGCCAGCAAGTGCGGTTCGGCGGGCGGGCGCAGCAGTTCCATGGCGCCGGCGTCCAGTATCACCTTGCGGCCCGCGCAGCGCGGCAGCAGCGCCCGCACCAGCTCGGCGCTGGCCGTCTCGTCCTGCATGCCGGGGCCGATCAGCACCGCGTCCGCCCGGTGCGCCGGTTCCCCCAGCTTGCGCGCCGCTTCGATGGAGAAGCCGCCGCCGGCCGTTTCCGCCAGCGCGATCACGCGCGCCTCGGGCAGGGCTGCGGCCACGTGGGCCGCCGTGCCGGCGGCGGTGGCCAGCGTGAGCTTGCCCGCGCCGGCGCGCAGCGCCGCCGTGCCCGCCAGCAGGGCGGCGCCCGGCATCTCGCGCGAGCCGGCCACGATCAGCATGTGGCCGCGCACTTCCTTGTCGCTGTCGAAAGTGGGCATGGGCAGCGGCCATTCGCGCAGCGTGCGCAGGCTGATGTCGATGGCGTCGCGGTGGCTGCTGGGCATGCTGGCTCCCGGTATGGCTCTGCGGCGCTCAGGACTTGGGCGCGGCCGGCATGTCCGGCTTGGCCGTCACCGGCGTGCCGCTGTCTTCCAGCGGCGCCACGAAGTTGGCCGCCTGCAGCACCAGCTTGCCGTGCTTGCCCGCCGCCGGGTCGAACAGATAGGAGGTCACGCCGCAGTTGGGCACGTCCGCATCGCGGTCCACCGCCAGGATCTCGGCCTCGTCCATGCGTTCCAGCAGGTAGCGGAAGCAGTTCACAATGACCTGGTGGCCGACGATGAGCACGCGTTCGCCCCGGTACTCGCGCGTGATGGTGTCGAGCACGCTGCGCAGGCGCAGGATGACGTCGCACCAGCTTTCGCCGCCCGGCGGACGGAAATAGAATTTGCCCACGTGCCGGCGTTGCTCGGCCAGTTCGGGGAATTTGTCGGCAATGCCCAGCGGCGTGAGCCGGTCCAGTATGCCGAACTCTTTTTCGCGCAGGCGCTCGTCGGCGATCACGGTCAGGCGCGCGCGGCCCAGCTGTTCAATCACGGCGGCGGCGGTGCCGCTGGCGCGCACATAGGGGGAGTGCAGCACCACCTCGGGCTGCTGATCGGCGGGCAGGGCGCCGAACCAGGCCGCCAGTGCGCGCGACTGGCGCTGGCCCAGTTCGGACAGCGGCACGTCGACATCCCGGTGGGCTATGTCGATCAGGAACTGCGAGGCCGCTTCGGCGGCTTCGCGCGCCACATTGCCTGCGCTCTGTCCATGCCGCACCAGCCAGATCTGCTGGGGCCACTTTTGTTCCATGCCGGCCGCTCCCGTAACGTCGTGCAGCCCATGCTAGACGAATTTACAAAAGCGCGGCGCAAGCGTGCTTAGGCGGCTTTGCTGTCCTGCCCGGCGTCGGCTTCCTCGCCCAGTTCGGCGTTGCTGTTGAACACGGCCATATCGGTTTCGCCCAGCACGCGGCTGGTGAGGGCGCCGGCCGTGACGGAGCCGCTGACGTTGAGCGCGGTGCGGCCCATGTCGATCAGCGGTTCGATGGAAATGAGCAAGCCCGCCAGCGCCACCGGCAGGTTCATGGAGGACAGCACGATCAGCGCCGCGAAGGTGGCGCCGCCGCCCACGCCGGCCACGCCCACCGAGCCGATGGCGATAATGGCCAGCAGCGGCGCGATAAAGGCGGCCGTGAACGGATCCACGCCCACGGTGGGGGCGATCATCACCGCCAGCATGGCCGGGTAGATGCCGGCGCAGCCGTTCTGGCCTATGGTGGCGCCGAACGAGGCCGCAAAGTTGGCGATGCCTTCGGAGGTGCCGAGGCGGCGCGTTTGCGTCTGCACGCTCATGGGAATGGCGCCGGCGCTGCTGCGCGAGGTGAAGGCGAAGGCCAGCAGCGGGAAGATCTTCTGCACATAGCGCAGCGGATGCAGGCCGGCCGCCGACACCAGCGCCAGGTGCACGCAGAACATGAGGATGAGCGCACTGTACGAGGCCAGCACGAAGCTGATCAGCTTGAGGATGTCGGCATAGCTGGAGCTGGCCACCAGGACCGCCATCAGCGCGTACACGCCGTAGGGTGTCAGGCGCAGCACCAGCGTGACCATGCGCATGACGATGGCGTGCGCCACCTTGATGAAGTGGTCGAAGGAGGCGAACAGCTCCGGCTTCTTGTCGTGGATGCCGATGGCCGAGATGCCGATAAAGATGGAGAAGATCACCACCGCGATGGTGGAGGTCTTGCGCCCGCCGGTCAGGTCGAGGAAGGGATTGGCGGGAATAAAGCTGATGAGCATGCCGGGCAGGTTGATGGCCTGCGCATCGCCCAGCTTGCCTTGCAGATAGGCACCGCGCGCCGCTTCGGCCGCGTTGGCGGTGATGCCGACCGCGCTCAGGCCGTACACCTTGGCCATCAGGATGCCGATGCCGGCCGCCACGATGGTGGTGGCGATCAGCGTGCCTATGGTCAGCGCACTGATCTTGCCCAGCGAGGACGCGTTCCTGAGCTTGAGTATGGCGCCGATGATGGACACCATAATCAGCGGCATGATAATCATCTGCAGCAGCTTCACGTAGCCGGTGCCGATAATGTCCAGGTAGTCGGTGGTGGTTTTCAGCTCCGGGCTGGCCGCGCCGTAGATGGCTTGCAGGCCGGCGCCCAGCAGCACGCCCAGGCCGAGGCCGCTGAATACGCGCACGGTGAAGCTGGCGTTCTTGCGCTGCTGGGTAATCATGAAGGCGAGCAGCGCGAGCGTCACCGCCAGGTTGAGGATTACATTGATTGCCATGGGCCGGCCTTATAAGGAAAAACAATAAGCCGGGCCATTTTAATGGGAAATCCCGAGGCTTGTGCGGCAGGGGCCGGTTGCCCTATGGAATATTTGCGTATTTCCATATCTGTTTTTTGTTGGAAAAATGCTTCAGGCAGGCGCAAGCCAGATATCGAAACTGGTTTCGCCCGCGCCGGTGGAGGCCAGCTTGTGCGCGTAGCCGTGCCGGTTCAGCACTTCGCGCGCGAACAGCAGGCCTATGCCCTGGCCGCCTTTCTTGGTGGTGAAGAAGGGCGTGAACAGCTGGCTGGCCGGCACGCCGCCCAGGCGGTCGCCCGAGTCGGCGATGCTCAGGCGCGCGCCGCGTCCATCGCCGGCCGCCGTAAGCGACAGGTGGACGTGGCCGCTTTGCAGGCCCTGTTCCTGCATGGCCGCTTCCACCGCCTCCATGGCGTTCTTGACGAGGTTGAGCAGGGCTTGCTCCATGAGCTGGCTGTCCATGGGCAGCAGCGGCACCTCGTCGCGGCGCGTCCACGCCAGCGTTATGCCACGGCTGCGGCAGGGCTCGCGGTACAGGCCCACGATGTCGTCCAGGATGGCGCCGATCGCGGCGGGGCGCAGCTCGGGCGCCGGCATCTTCACCACGCGGGTAAAGCGCTCGATGAACTCGCCCAGCCGCACATTGCGTTTCTTGACCGCCACGATGGCGGTGCTGAAGTCCTCCGCGTCGCGCTCGGCCAGCTGGCTGCGGTAGTACAGCAGCGATTCCAGCACGGACGCGGTGGCGGCCACGGTGTTGTTCACCTCGTGGCCCAGCACGCGTATCATTTTTTCATAGGTGGCGTGTTCGGAGTCCGCCAGCTCGGCCGTCAGTTCGTCTATCAGCAGGAAGTGGCGCGCGAAGCCACGGTCGTAGAACTGGCCGCGCTGGCCCCGGTAGCGGCGGCCGTCCTGGTCGCTCAACAAGCGGCTTTCGCCCAGCGGCAGCGCGTCCAGCTGCTCCAGCAGGCTGTGGCTGCGCAGCGTGCTGCCTTCGGGCGCGTTGAGGCCGAGCAGGGCGCTGGCGCTGGCGTTGGCCAGGCTGATGCGGCCGTCGAAGTCGTACACCACCACCGCGCTGGGCGTGGCTTCCAGCAGGCGGTCGAGGAAGCCTTGCTGTTCGCCCACGCGCAGGCGCTCCTGGTAGAGCGCGTCCAGCATGCCGTTGAACAGCTTGAGCAGTTCGCCCAGCTCGCCCTGTTCCGTGCTGGCGGAGCTGCGCAGGCGCGCGGCGTAGTCCTGGTCTTGCAGCAGGCCCTGGAAGCGCTGGGTGTAGGCCAGCGGCTCGAGCGCCTGGCGTATCAGGCGCAAACCCAGCGCCCAGCTGGCCAGCAGCGCGGCCTCCAGGCCGATAAAGACCAGCGGCTGCGCGCGGTAGTGCAGCAGCACCAGGGCCAACAGCAGCAGGTGCAGGGTGGCGAGGTAGAGCTGCAGGCGGCGCCGCAAGCCCATCATGTTCCCGCGCCTGCGCTTCCGCCGTCCGCGTCGCCCGGCGCGCTGCCCATGCCGTGGCGTTCGAGCCGGCGGTACAGGGCGTTGCGGCTCAGTCCCAGCGTCTTGGATACGCGCGAGATATTGCCCTGGTGCTGCTCCATCGCCTTTTCTATCATGTGGCGTTCGACCTGTTCCAGCGTCATGCCGTCCACGTCCAGGCCCGAGCCGCGCGCGGCGGCGGCGTCGCGCTGTTCGGCGTCCACGAAGTCCGCCTGCGCCAGCATGCGCTTGCCGGACAACAGCATGGTGCGCTCCAGCGTCTGCTTCAGCTGGCGGATATTGCCGGGCCAGGGCTGCGCGCCCAGCCAGTCCAGCGCGGACTGCGCCAGGCTGACGTCGGCCAGGCCGTAGCTGGCCGCCACCTCGGCCGTGATATGGCGCGCCAGCAGCGCAATGTCGCTGCGGCGTTCGCGCAGCGGCGGCAAGCGCAGCGTGATGAGGTTGAGCCGGTAGTACAGGTCTTCGCGGAACTCGCCGGACGCCACCTGTTCCGCCAGTTCGCGGTTGGTGGCGGAGACCACGCGCATGTCCGCCTGCTCGCTGCGGCTGGCGCCCACGGGCAGGTAGCTCTGGTCCTGCAGCACGCGCAACAGCTTCACCTGGCCGGCCCGGTCCAGCTCGCCGATTTCGTCCATGAACAGCGTGCTGCCGTGCGCCGCCGCCACGTGGCCCTTGCGGTCGGCCTTGGCGTCGGTGAAGGCGCCGCGCACGTGGCCGAACATTTCGCTCTCGAACAGCGAGGGCGTGATGGCGCCCATATTGATCTTCACCGGCGCCTGCGCGGCGCGCGGGCTGTTGCGGTGGATGGCGTCGGCAATGAGCTCCTTGCCGCAGCCGCTTTCGCCCAGGATCAGCACCGGCGCGCGCGTGGCCGCCACCTGGCCCACAGTGGCCAGCAGCTTGAGCAGGGCAGGGTGCTCGCCGATGATGCCGCTAAAGTCGAACTGGCGGTCCAGCGCGGCGCGCGTGAGGGCGGGCTGCGCGCCCGCATAACCCGCATCGCCCGCCGCATCCGCTGCTGCATCGCTTGCGGCATTGCGCTGTCCCAGCTCCAGCGTGGCGCGTATCAGCTCCACCAGCTGCGCGTTGTCCCACGGCTTGGTGAAGAAGTTGGCCGCGCCGGCCTGCATGCCTTTCACCGCCAGCGCAATCGAGCCCCAGGCCGTCATCAGCAGCACCGGCATTGCGGGGTGCTGCTGGCGGATGCGGCCCAGCAGCGCCAGGCCTTCCTCGCCGCTGGTCTGCAGCGAGAAGTTCATGTCCTGCAGCACCAGGTCAAACGGTTCGGCGGCCAGCAGCGCCAGTGCCTGGCGCGGGTCGTCGCAGCTGTGCGGGTCCAGGCCGGACTGCTTGAGCAGCAGGGCCAGGGAGACCAGCACGGCGCTGTCGTCGTCGATGATGAGGATGCGGGGCTTGCGTGATGATTCCATTGATATCGTTCTATTCGTAATGCAGTGCGTCGGTGGGGCTCAGGCGGCTGGCGCGCCAGCCGGGGTATAGCGAGCAAAGCAAGGATAGCAGATAGATAATCAGCATCGCCAGCGCAGCGGCCACAAAAAACACCGGCCAGTTCAGGCTGGCGCCCAGCGCGCCGGTGAGCGGCAGCTGCACCAGCAGCGCCAGGCCGGCCAGCATGGCCACGCTGCTGAGCAGGAACTGTTCGGCGATGATCTGGCGGCAGATGTCGCCCGCGCTGGCGCCCACGGCGCGGCGCAGGCCGATTTCGGGGATGCGCCGCGTGGTGTTCTGCCACAGCACGCCGAACAGGCCGAAGGCCACCATCAGCAGCAGGAAGGCCGCCACCACCGACAGCACCATCAGCGGCGCCATGTCCATCTTGTGCTTGCTGGCGCGCAGGTCGCTCAGCGGCGCCACCGTGTACGACCAGTTGCCGCGCACGCCCTTGAGCTGGCGCTGCAAGGCAGCCTCGAAGGCGCGCGGCGTATCCGGCTTCAGGCGCAGCAGGATGGTGCGCAGGCCATGCACGGTGCCGCTCGGGCTGTAGCGCAGGAACATGAAATTGGACGGCGTGCCGAACTCGCCGCCGCGCCGGTAGTCCTCCACCACGCCGCGCACGCGGTAGCGCTCCGGCTCGGCCGAGCTGCTGGTGCTGGTGATGAAGGTCTTGCCTACTGCCGCGCGCACGGCGTCCGGCCCCGGGAACAGCGCCTCGGCGAAGCGGCGGTTGATCACCACCGCGCCAGCGGCGGCGCCATCGTCCGCCGCCGAGTACCAGTCGCCCGCTTCGAGCGACATGCCCAGCACGGAGAAGGCCTCGTCGCTCGCCTCAATGAAGGAGGCGGGCATGGTGGGGCCGCCCGGCACCTGGAAGGTGCTGCGCATGTCCGAGTTCTGGAAGGGCGCGAAGGTGGTGAAGGCCGCCTGTTCCACTTCCGGCATGGCTTCCAGCACACGCCGGAACTGGCCGCGCAGCGGCTCGTCGTCCTTCTGCGCCTCGTCCTTGCCGGTCTGGATGGTGACCGCCCATACGGTGGCGTGCTGGAAGCCCAGCGGCATGCGGTAGAGCTGCCAGCTGCGCGCGGCGAAGGCGGCGATGGCGAACACCAGCACGAAGGCCAGCAGGATTTCCAGCGTCAGCATCAGGTTGCGCGATTTGCGCTTCCAGATCAGTTTAAGCAGGTGGCGCAGCATCAGGCGGCTCCCTTCAGGGCGTGGACAGGATCGAGGCGGGACATTTTCCAGGCCGGCGCCACGCCGGACAGCAGCCCGAACACGATGGTGACCAGCAGGCCGTAGGCAAACACGGTGAAGTTCAATTGCACTTTCAAGTAGGGGATGAGGGCGGACGCTTCCAGCCACGCCAGCACGCCCCAGGTGCACAGCAGGCTAAGCGCGCCGCCTGCAAGGCACAGCAGCACGTTCTCCAGCAGCAGCTGGCCGGCCAGCTGGGCGCTGGTGGCGCCGAAGGCCTTGCGCACGCCGATCTCGCTGCTGCGCTCCATGATGCGGCCCATGTTGAGGTTCACCAGGTTCAGCGCGGGCAGCAGCATGAACAGCAGCATCAGCACGCTGATGACCGCCAGCACCATGGCCGAGCCGGAGTCGGCGCCTTCGCTTTGCGTCACCATGCGCGAGAACAGTCCCAGCTTGGTGTCGGCCCAGAAGCGGGCCGAGTTCCACTCGCGCGGGTCGTCGAACTGCACGCTGCGGGCGATGCGTTCCACTTCCTGCTGGATCAGCGGCAGGTCGGCTTCGGTGCGGCCCAGCAGCAGGGCGGTGAACTCGCCAGACATCTGCGTGCGGTATTCGCTGGAAGGGAAGGTGGTGATGGGCGCCCAGATGTCGGATAGTGCGTTCAGTTGCAGCGCGTCCTCCACCACCCCCACCACCTCGAACACCTGGCCGCCGGCGTTGATCTTTTGGCCCACGGCGGCGGTACCCGGGAACAGCTTGCGCGCGCTCGATTCGTTGATGACCGCCGCCATGCGGCCTTGCGCCATATCGTCCGCGTTCAGCACGCGGCCGGCCAGCACCTTGAAGTCCAGGATCTGCCAGTATTCGGCGTCGGCGCGGCGCAGCAGCAGCTGGCTGACGCGGTCGCCCTGGTAGACCGAAACATCCTCCGGGCCGGTGACGGCGGCCACCAGCTGGGCGGTCTTCATCGGCTTCAGGTATTTTTCGATCAGCTTGTAGCCCAGCGGGCTGCGGCGCACCTTGTGTTCGCCCGCGAGGCGAGACTCCAGCATGTGCACCTGCAGGTAGCGGTTGCTGCGGCCTTCCACGCCGCTGGGCTGGAAAGCGTTTTGCAGCAGCGCCGTCACCACCAGCAGCACCACCAGCGTGAGCATGATGCAGGCCAGGTTGATGGCGGTGAACAGCTTGCGCCGCATGAAGACCTTGAAGGCCGTGAGCAGATAGTTGCGCAGCATGCGGCCTCCTTACGCGACCAGCTGGCCGTCGAACACGCGCACGATGCGGTTGGCGCGGCGCGCTTCCGTTTCGTCGTGCGTCACCATCACCACGGTGGTGCCTTCGGCGTTCAGCTTGAGCAGGATGTCCATCACCTCCGCGCCCATTTTGCTATCGAGGTTGCCGGTCGGTTCGTCGGCCAGCAGCACCTGCGGACGGCCCACGATGGCGCGCGCGATCGCCACGCGCTGCTGCTGTCCGCCGGAGAGCTGGTTGGGGTAGTGTTCCATGCGCGCGCCCAGACCCACCTTTTCCAGCGCCTCGCGCGCCAGGCGCTTGCGCTCGGCCGCCGTGATGTTGGCGCGGTAGAGCAGGGGCAGTTCCACGTTGTCGATCACGCGCAGGTCGCTTATCAGGTGGAAGTTCTGGAAGATGAAGCCGAAGGTGCGGTTGCGCAGCGTGGCCACGTCCTTGTCGCGGTAGGATTTCACCGGCGCGCCGCCCACGCGGATGGCGCCCGCGCCGGGGCGGTCCAGCAGGCCGATCAGGTTGAGCAGGGTGCTCTTGCCGCAGCCGCTAGGTCCCATGATGCAGACGAATTCGGCCTCCTTCACGTGTAGGTCGATATCCTTCAGCGCCAGCGTTTCCACCTTGTCGGTCTGGTAGGTCTTGCTTACTTTTTCCAGCTGTATCATGGTTTTTCCCTTATTGTTGAATGCGTATGCTGTCGAGTTCCTTGTAGCGGCTGACGTCGGAAATGATGACGCGCTCGCCCGCCTGCGCGCCGCCGGCGATCTCCACCGCCTTGCCGTCGCTGGCGCCGATGTCGAGCATGGCCTTGTGCGCCGTGCCCCCGCGCAGCACGAACACGGCCTGCCGTCCCTTGCCGTTGAAGGCCGGGCCGCTGTCGGCCACCAGTACGTTGGTTTTTTGTTCGGTGACGATGTTCACGTCCACGCGCAGCTTGTTGCGCAGCAGGGCGTGGCTGGGCTGCTCCAGCGCCACCAGCAGCTTGACGGTGCCGTTCTGGATCTCGGGCAGGATGGTGTGCACGCGGCCCGCCAGCACCTGCTTGCCCTGTTCCACGCGCACGGCCTGGCCGGGGCTGAGCAAACGGGTGTGGAAGTCGGACAGCGTGGCCTCCACGCGGTAGTTGCCCAGGTCGGACACCTTGGCCACCAGCTGGCCCACGGCGACGGCGGCGCCTTCCTCGGCGGCGAGGGAGGTCAGCATGCCGGCGAAGGGTGCGCACACCTGGGTCTGCGCCAGCAGGATCCGCTGCTGGTCCAGCTGCTTTTGCAGGATGGACTTCTGCAGCCGCGCGCCTTCGACGCCGCTGGCGGTGCTGCGGCGGTTGTCCTCTATCAGTTCCTTCTGCTGGCGCAGCTGCACCTCGGTGCGCTGCACGTTCAGTTCCGCCGTCAGCATGTCCTCGCCGGAGACGGCGCCCACGGCGCGCAGCGTGGCGTAGCGTTCGCGCTTGGCGCGCGTGCTTTGCAGGTCCAGCTCCAGCAGCTCGATGGCGCTGGCGTACTGCTTGCGCTTCTGGTCCATGTCCAGCGTCAGCCCGAGGATGCGGTTGTCCTGCTGCGCAATCTGCTCGCGGATGCCGTCCAGCGCCAGGCGCACGTTGCGGTCGTCCAGTTCCAGCAGCAGTTCGCCGGCCGCCACCTGCTGCCCCAGCTTGGCGTGCACCTTGGCCACGCGGCTCTGGATGGGGCTGGGCACCAGTTCCTCGTGTTCCGGCACCACCACGCCGGCCGCGCTGACGGTGTTGGCGATGCTGCCGCGCCGGATCTCGGCCACGGCGATATCGCTCAGGCTCACGCTGGGACCGGCCGCACGGTTGATGCCCCACGCGGCGGCGCAGGCCAGTGCCAGCGCGGCGGCGGCTGCAGCCAGCGTGCGGCGCCGGCGGCGGCGGATGATGTCGGGGGCGAGGGCAGTGTCCATGTGGCGGCGTTCAGCAAAAGAATGCAGCTTCCATTGCAAAGGCCGTGCCAAGGACGGGGCGGCGGAGAATCCGCCGTGGAATCAAGGGCTTGCATGCGCAGCATGGGGCTGCGCGGGGGCGCGCTGCCGTCGCGGATTGCCCGCCTCGGGGCAGCACTGCCCGGATCCGGGCAGTGGCTTTGCCGAACCGCTTCGGTCAGGCGGGGGCTACTGCGCGCGGCAGCGTTACCGTCAGGGTGGTGCTGTTCCGGCCGTCGTCCGTGCTCATGGCGAGGCTGCCGCCTTGCGCTTCGGCCAGCAAGCGGGCCGAGTAGGTGCCGATGCCGCTGCCGCCTTGCTTGCCGAAGGAGGCGTAGCGCTCGAAGAAGCGCTCGCGCATGGCGGCGGGCACGGCGCCGCTGTTGTCTATCGTGACCACCAGCGGGCCGCCGTCGTGCAGCTTGATGGCCACCTGGCCGCCCGGCACGGCGGCGGCGGCTTCGCAGGCGTTCTTCACCAGGTTGTGCAAAATGGCCTGGCACAGCGTGGCGTCGCCCAGCGCGTGGCCGGCGCCGGCGGGGGCGTCCACGGTAATGGCGACGTTGCTGCCTGCGCAGGCGGCGCGCACGGCGTGCGCCACCTTGTGCAGCGCTGCGGACAGGTCCAGCGGCTCGGCCACCAGCTGGAAGGTGCCGGTTTCTATCATGAACAGGTCGGCCGAGAGCTTGACGGTGTCCAGCGCCTGCTGCGCCGTGGCGGCGATGAGCTGGGCTTGCTGCGCGTGGTCCGCAGCGGTTTGGGCGGCGGACGGGTTGGCGAGCTGCTGCGCCAGTTGCTGCGCCAGCCCGAGCACGCCGGCCAGCGGGCCTTTGATGTCGTGCCGCAGCATGCGTTCCACGTCTTCCCGCAGGCGGGCCGTTTCCAGCAGCGCGTCGTATTCGGCCTGGCGCTGCAGGTGCACGGCGATGTAGCGCATGAAGTTGTTGACGCGCAGCTGCAGCACGTCCGGGTCCACCGGTTTGCTGACGAAATCGACCGCGCCCAGGGTCAGGCCGCGCCGCCGCGCCGCCTCGTCGGTCAGCGCGGTGACGAAGATGATGGGGATGTGTGCGCTGCCCGGATGCTCGCGCATGCGCTGCGCCACTTCGAAGCCGTCCATGCCGGGCATCATCACGTCCAGCAGCACCAGGTCGGGCGGGTTGTCCGAGCTGCACATGGCCAGCGCCTTGGGGCCGTTGTGCGCCACGCGCACGCGGTACTGGCCTTCGAACAGGTCTGCGATCAGGCGCAGGTTTTCCGGCGTGTCGTCCACCACCAGCAGGGTGGGCTGCGGGGCGGCCGCCTGGCTTTGCGGACGCGCCGCTGCGGCGGCGGAGGCTGCGGCTGGTGCTGCGCCGGGCACGCGCACGCGGCGGCTGAGCGCACCGGCGATCTTGTCTTCCAGGCGCTGGCGCGTGTAGGGCTTGACCAGCAGGTCGGACACGCCGCTGGTAATGGCTTGCGCAATGCGGTCGCGGTCCGCTTCCGCCGTGACCATCACCATGGGGATGCCGGCCAGCTTTTCGTCGGCGCGGATATGGCGCAGCAGTTCCAGGCCGTCCATCAGCGGCATGTTCCAGTCCGACAGCACCAGGTCGATGGGGCGGCTTTGCAGCAGGCGCAAGGCGTCCGCGCCGTTGCTGGCGGTCTGCACGTCGAGCGCGCCCAGCGCGCGCAGCTGGTTGGCCGTGATCTGGCACATGGCGGGGACGTCGTCCACCACCAGGAAGTTGAATTTTTCGAGGTTCATTGCGTGCGTGGCTTCAGGTCTTCATCGCTGTCGATGTAGCGGTCGGCGATGGCTTTGCATTCGGCTTCCAAGGCCACGAAGGCGTCCAGGATGTCGGGGTCGAAGTGGCTGCCGCGTCCTTCCCGCATCAGCGCCACGGCCTGCGCGTGCGGCATCGCTTCCTTGTAGACGCGGCGCGAGATCAGCGCATCGTACACGTCGGCCACCGCCATCAGCCTGGCGGACAAGGGGATGGCGTCGCCGGCCAGGCCTTCTGGATAGCCGCTGCCGTCCCACTTTTCCTGGTGCGAGTAGGCGATCTCCTTGGCGCAGCTGAGGAAGGGCACGTCCACGCCCAGGCGGTGTTCGGCGTGTACGATGGCGTTGCGCCCCAGCGCGCAGTGGGTCTTCATGATTTCCCATTCGTCCGGCTCGAAGCGGCCGGGCTTGAGCAGGATGCGGTCCGGTATGCCGACCTTGCCGATGTCGTGCAGCGGCGCGGACTTGAACAGCACGTCGATGTAGGCGGGTGTGAGTTCGGCGGCAAAGCGCGGGTGGTGGCGCAGGTGGTCGGCCAGCAGCTTCACGTACCACTGCGTGCGCAGGATGTGGTTGCCGGTGTCGTTGTCGCGCGTCTCTGCCAGCGAGGCCATGGTGAGGATGGTGACGTCCTGCAGCGCGCGCACTTCACCGGTGCGGCGCTCCACTTCCTGCTCCAGGTAGGCGTTTTTGTCGCGCAGGAAGTCGGACGAGGCTTTCAGCGTCAGGTGGGTGCGCACGCGCGCCAGCACGATGGGCGGGCTGATAGGTTTGGTGATGTAGTCCACCGCGCCCAGCTTGAAGCCGAGCTGCTCGTCCCGGGTTTCGGATTTCGCTGTCAGGAAGATGATGGGGATGGCGGCGGTGAGCGGGTCGGCCTTGAGCTGGCGGCAGACTTCGTAGCCGTCCATTTCCGGCATCATGATGTCGAGCAGGATCAGGTCGGGCTGGGTGTCGCCGTGCGCAATCTTCAGCGCCTTGGCGCCGTTCGGGGCCACCTTGACGGTGTAGTCGCCCGACAGCAGGCCGCTCATCAGCGAGAGATTGTCGGGGGTGTCGTCCACCACGAGGATGACGGGTTTGCGCGGGAAACCGGTAGATTGGGTCATGGTTGCACTTCCTCAAGAACGGCCAGCGCCGTTTCAAAGTCGAACTGGCCGATAGCTTGCTGAAGGCGGCGGATGTGGTGGGGGTAGGCGCTGGCGAGCAGCGCCTGGTGTTCTAGCAGTACGCGTTCGGCCTGGGCGTCGTCGTCGGCCAGCAGGCGGACCAGCTGGGCGTGGACGTCGTCGCGCAGGGCGGTGTCGATGGCGGGCGGCGTACCCGCTGCATTTGCTGCATCTGTTGCGGCGCCCGATTCCGGGGGCAGGGCGGCGGCGATGGCGGCCAGTTGGACTGCCAGCTCCTGCGCCAGTGCGGCTTGCAGTTCGCCGGTGGCGCCGCCCGCGTTGATGGCGTGCTCCAGCGCCGCAGCGGCTTGCTGCAGGGCGTCCGCGCCGATATTGCCGGCCAGGCCTTTGAGGGTGTGGGCCAGGCGTTCAGCGTCGCCGTTGTCGCCCACGGCAATGGCGGCGGCGATGCGCGCGTCCGCGCCGGACTGGTTGGCGACAAAGCCGCGCAGCATGGCCAGGTAGCGTGGCCGCTTGCCCAGCACGCGGCGCAGGCCGGCCTGCATGTCCAGCCCGGGAATGGCGGCGGGCAGGCCGCAGTCGTCTTCGGCCGCCGCTGCTGCTGCCCCCGCTCCCACCGCTTCATTGCCTGCCGCATGGCGCGGCGGTATCCAGCGCAGCAGGGCGCGCCACAGTTCGTCCGGCTCGATAGGCTTGCTGACGAAATCGACCATGCCGGCCTCCAGGCACTGTGCGCGGTCGCTTTGCATGGCGTTGGCCGTCATGGCGACGACGGGCAGTGCGTCCAGCTCGGGCATGGCGCGCAGCCTGCGGGTGGCTTCGATGCCGTCCATTTCCGGCATCTGCATATCCATCAGCACGATGTCGTAGCGCTCCTTGCGCACCATGTCCAGCACCGCCAGTCCGTTGCCGGCCACGTCCACCAGCAGCCCGGCGTCGAGCAGCAGTTCGGTGGCCACCTGCTGGTTCAGTTCATTGTCCTCCGCCAGCAGCACGCGCGCGCCGGCGATGGTGCTCAGCGCCTCGGCGGTGGACTGCAGCAGCGGCAGTCCCACCAGGCTTGCGTTGTCCGCAGCGTTTTCGTACTCGCCGCCGAGCAGGCGTATCAGGGTGTTCAGCAGCACCGAGGCGTTGACCGGCTTGATCAGCACGTCCTCGATGCCGGCGGCGCGCGCCTGCGCCATCACTTCCTCTCGGCCGAAAGCGGTCACCATGGCCAGGCGCGGCGGGCGTTCCAGTTGCAGTTCGCGTGCCAGCGCCTGCAGCGCGGCGGCGGTTTCCGGGCCGTTCATGCCGGGCATCTGCCAGTCCAGCAGCACCACGTCGAACGCTTCCGGCGTGCCGGCCGTGGCGCGCACCCGCTCCAGCGCTTCCGCGCCCGAGGCCACGGCGCTGGCGGCGAAGCGCATCGACTCCAGTATGCCCGTCAGTACGGCGCGCGCGCTGTCGTTGTCGTCCACCACCAGGATGCGGCGCCCGCGCAGGTCCGGATGCGGCAGCAGCAGGCGGCGCTCGCCGGCGCCTATCGCCAGGCTGGCGGTGAACCAGAAGGTGGAGCCCTTGCCATGCTCGCTCTCCACGCCCACCGCGCCGCCCATCAGCTCCGCCAGTTTCTTGGAGATTGCCAGGCCCAGGCCGGTGCCGCCGTACTTGCGGGTGGTGGAGGAGTCGGCCTGCTGGAAGCTCTGGAACAGCTGCGCCATCTGCTGCTGCGTGAGGCCTATGCCGGTGTCGCGCACGGCGAAGCGCAGCAGCACCTTGCCGGCGGAGCTGGCCTGCACGCGCACGATGATGTCCACCTCGCCGCGCTCGGTGAACTTGACGGCGTTGTTGGCGTAGTTGATGAGGATCTGGCCCAGGCGCAGCGGGTCGCCCACCAGGCTGTCCGGCACGTCGCTGGCGACGTCGAACACCAGCTCCAGGCCTTTGGCGGCTATCTTGTCCGCGATGACCGTGCTGACGTTCTCCAGCACCTGGCCCAGCTCGAAGGGCGTGTGCTCCACCTGCAGCTTGTCGGCCTCGATCTTGGAGAAGTCCAGGATGTCGTTGATGATGCCCAGCAGATGCTGGCCGGCGCGCTGGATCTTCTGCACATAGTCGTGCTGGCGTGGCGTGAGACCGGTTTTCAGCGCCAGGTGGCTCATGCCGATGATGGCGTTCATCGGCGTGCGGATCTCGTGGCTCATATTGGCCAGGAACATGGACTTGCTGCGCGTGGCGTCTTCCGCCGCCTGCTTGGCCGCGCCCAGCGCCTGCGCCGCAATGTGTTCGGCGGTGACGTCGGCCAGGTAGCCGTTCCATACGTCCTGGCCGTCCGGCTGGCGCGCGCAGCTGCAGTGCAGCTCCACCCAGCGCGTGCCCAGATGGCCGTTGCCGCCGCCCGCGTGGCCGCCGCCAAAGGCCAGCCGGCGGTGCAGCGGCAACTGGTGCAGCGCCGCTTCGGACACTTGCGACAGCAGTCCGCCCGCGCCGTCCCGGCTGTCCGGGTCCAGCAGCGAGAACAGCACGCTGCCATTGGCCAGCACGTCGTTGGCCTGCAGTCCGGTGATGGCGGTAATGGCCGGGCTCATGAAGTTGAACACGGGCTTGCCGTCCAGACCCACGCGGAACTGGTACACGGCCACCGGCAGGTTGTTGGTGATTTCACGCATGCGCTTCTCGTTCTCGAAGCGCAGCCGGCGGGTGGTTTCCTGCTGGCGCTGGCGGCCGGTGACCACCAGTGCCAGCAGCCACATGGCCAGCAGCGCCGCGGCGGCTGCGGCCAGGTCGCGCCACAGCGGCAGCCAGGCGTTGCGGTCCTGCAGGCGCAGCACGCGCCAGTGGCCGCCGCTGTCGTCCGGCCAGTTCAGCTGCGCCGAGGCGACCGCGTGGAAGGAGCCGTTCAGCCATACCGCGCCGCTGTCCAGGTTGAAGGGCAGGTGCTCGGGGCCGTCGTCGTCGAACAGGGCGCCGAACTGCTTGCCGCGCACCAGCTCCTCGCGCCGCTCCACGCTCACTTGCCCGGCCAGCTTGAGCAGCCAGGGCGCGCGGTTGCTGGCGAAGACCACGCCGTCGGGCGACAGCAGCAGCACCGGGTCGTCGGTGCTGTCGAGCAGGCGGTCGATGTCGGCCACCGGCATCTTGACGGCGTAGGCACCGGTGATGGGGGTGTCGCGGCTGTTGCCGCCGTGGACAGGGGCGGCGAAATACAGGCCGCGCTCGTGCGAGGTGCCGCCGATGGCGGGGTAGACCGTGGCCTGGCCTGCCAGCGCGCGCCGCACGTAGGGGCGGAACGCCAGGTTGCGCCCCAGGCCGGTGGCCTTGCCTTCCCGGTTCAGATAGGCCAGCGTGGTGCCGTCGCCGGAGACCACGAAGACGTTGTCGGCGCCGTACTGGTCGATGATGGCGGCGAAGTCGGCGTGGATCTCGTTGGAGTCGAAGGCCAGTTCGCCGTTCAGCAACTGCTTGATGCTGGATTCGACCAGGCCCATCAGGATAGCCCCGCCGATGACCTTGTTCTCGCTGCTTTCGCCCTGCACGCGGGCGGCCAGTTCGGTGGTGGCGGCGGCCAGTTCGCTGCGGTGCTGCTGGAACACCAGCTGGCGCTGCGCCAGCACGCACGCCGCCGCCATGCCGACCGCCAGCGCGGCCCAGCGCAGCGTGGCGTTGCGCGGCCGCAGCGCGCGCTGCAGCAGCTTGCGGGCGCTGGCGCGCGGTTCTTGCGCCGGTGACGGGGACGGATGATGAACGTTCATTGCGGCCGGATTTGCTTTACTTGAGGAAAGTATAACGAAAATTCAACGCCGTGGGCGGATGGCGATATTTATATGTCGGGCTGTTGCTTGACTGAAAGCTCTGTGCTTATACTGGCTGCGACCATGAAACTCGCGCCGACCCTTCTTGCCTTCCTGCTGGCCGCCGCCGGCCCGCCACCTGCCGCCGCCGCGCCGCAGGCGCTGGCTTTCAAGCGCATCGACACGCTGGGCTCCGACGCGCAGTCCATCGTCTCCATGCTGCAGGACCGGCAGGGTTTCGTGTGGATAGGCACCATCGAGGGCGGCTTGTTCCGCTACGACGGCCGCCAGTCGGTACACTACCAGAATGACCCGCTCGACCCGCGCAGCCTGCCGGGCGGGCGCATCGCCGCGCTGTACAACGACGAGCAGGGCCGCATCTGGGCCGGCACCGACGAGGGCCTGGTGCGCTACGACCCGGCCACCAACGGCTTTATCCGCTACGTGCCGGACTCGGGGCCGAAGAACTACCGCATCGTGCGCCGCATTATCAGCGACGGTGCCGGCGGCATGTGGCTGGCCACCTGGGGCGGCTTGCAGCGCTTCGACCCGAAAACGGGCCGTTTCAAGATCTACCAGCACGACCCGGCGCGGCCGGACAGCCTGGCGCACAACGACATCAACGCGCTGGCCATGGACGCCAAGGGCGGCGTCTGGGCCGGCACCTGGCCGGGCGGCCTGGACTACCTGGCGCCGGGCAGCGAGAGCTTTGTGCACTACCGCGTGGACGACGAGGCCGCGCCCAGCGTGAAGGGCAACGACGTGCGCTCGCTGCACGCGGACAGCGCCGGCAAGCTGTGGATAGGCACGGACGACGGCCTGGTGGTCTGGAAGGCCGGCGAACCGTGGCAAACGCGGCGCCGCCTGCCGCAGCAGACCGGCCGCGTGACCCATATGGACGAGGACCTGAGCGGCGACCTGTGGATCAGCACCCGCACCGCCGGCGTGTGGCGCTGGGACCGCGAAACCGGGGACTTCCAGGTCTACCAGCGGCGCGCCGAGGACAGCCACAGCCTGTCCACCAACGCCATCAACCTGACCATGCACGACCGCACAGGCACGCTGTGGGTGGGCAGCTTCACCGACGGCGTGAGCCGCGCCAACCTGGGCTACCACGGCTTTGAGCGCATCGTGCCGCGCGACGTGGCGCCGGACGTGTTCAAGGCCAGCAATTTCGTGCGCAGCCTGGGCGCGGCGCCGCAGGGCAGGCTGTGGCTGGGCGTGGACGACGGCCTGGTGCTGTTCGATCCCGCCGAGCGCAAGCTGCTGCGCCACTACGCGGCCGATGCGAAGCGGCCCGGCACACTGAGCAACAACGTCATCTACAGCCTGTACCAGCAGCCGGGCGGTCCGCTGTGGGCGGGCACCTCGCGCGGCCTGAACCGGCTGGACAAGCTGGACGGCCCCTTCCAGGCCATCCATTTCGGCAGCGGCGCCATCGACTTCATCAACCGCATCGCGCCCGGGCGCGGCGGCCTGCTGTGGCTGGGCACCAGCGCCGGCCTGGTGCGCTACGATATTGCCAGCGGCGCGCACACCGTGCACGCGCATGACCCGGCCGACCCCGGCAGCCGCAGCGTGGACGGCGTGACCACCTTGATGGAGGACAGCGCGGGCCGGGTCTGGACCGGGGAATTCTTCCGTGGCGGGCTGGACGTGCGCGACCCGGAAACCGGCAAGTTCACCCGCGTGCGCAGCGACCCGGCGCGCGCCGACACGCTGAGCAGCGACCGCATCAGCTGCCTGCACGAGGACGCCAGCGGCGCCATCTGGGTGGGCACCGCGCGCGGCCTGAACCGCATCCGCATCCGCGACGGCAAGCTGGAGGTGAAGCGCTACAGCCACAAAGGCAGCGTGGGCACGCAAATGGTGGAAGCGATACAGTCCGACCGTGCCGGCATGCTGTGGGTGACGACTGTTGCCGGCATGTCCAAGCTGGAGCCGCTGAGCGAGAACGTGACCAACTACTCGGTGGAGGACGGCCTGACCGAGGGCTTCTACCTGGACGCGTCGGTGCGCGGCAGCGACGGCAGGCTGTATTTCGGCAGCACCAGCGGCATCACCAGCGTCAACCCTGCGATACACAGCAGCGTATCGCGCCCGCCGCAACTGGCCATTACCGGCATCAGCCTGTTCAACAAGCCGCTCCGGCCGGGCGCGGCGCCGCCGGGCGTGACGCTGGAAGGCAGCCTGACGGCGCCGCAGTCGCTCACCTTGCCGTGGAACGCGGACGTGCTCACCATCGAGTTCGCGGCGCTGCATTACGCCGAGCCCAAACGCAACGGCTACCGCTACAAGCTGGAGGGCTTCGACCAGGACTGGGTGCAGGCCGACGCCAGCCGTCCCGCCGCCACCTACACCAATCTGAACCCGGGCAGCTACCGCTTCCGCCTGATGGGCAGCAACAACAAAGGCGTGGAGAGCAAGGCCGAGGTGACGCTGCCGATCACCATTACGCCGCCGCTGTGGCAAACCTGGTGGTTCCGCGCGGCGGCTGCCGTGGCGGCCGTGTCGCTGCTGGCGCTGCTGTACCGCTGGCGCGTGCGCAGCCTGACCTCGCGCGCCACCCGGCTGGAAAGCATCGTGGCCGAACGTACCCGCGCGCTGCAGGAGTCCAACCAGAAGCTGGCGGCGCTGTCGGCCACGGACGCGCTGACCGGCATTGCCAACCGGCGCAGCTTCGACGACGCGCTGGCGCGCGAGTGGCGGCGCGCGGCGCGGCGCGGCGAGCCGCTGGCGGTGGCCATGTTCGATGTGGATTTCTTCAAGCCCTATAACGACCACTACGGCCACGCCGCCGGTGACGACACCCTGCGCCGCGTGGCGCAGGCGCTGGCGGGTGGCCTGCACCGCGCGGGCGACCTGGTGGCGCGCTACGGCGGCGAGGAGTTCGTCTTTATCGCGCCCGGCGTGTCGCCCGAGGAAGCGCTGCGCATGGCGGACGGCCTGCGGCTGGCCGTGGAGGCGCTGGCGCTGCCGCACGCGCTGTCATCCTTCGGCCGGGTGACGGCCAGCGTGGGCGTGGCGTCCATCGTGCCGGCGCAAGGAGCTGCGGTGGACGGCGCCAAGGAGGGCGCAGGCGGCGCGGCGGCGCTGATGCACGCGGCCGACCAGGCGCTGTACCGCGCCAAGGCGGACGGCCGCAACCGCTGCGTGCTGGCCTGAGCTACCAGGCCGGCCTGCTTAGATGGTCTGCGGCACGCCGGTCAGCTTGTCCGGATTGCGCACCGCGTAGATGCCGGCGATAAGACCGTCCACCACCAGGATGGCCTGCGCCGATTCCAGCTTGCCGCCGATGTAGCGCAGGAAGCCCGGCTCGCCGTTCAGCATGGCGGTGCGGTATTCCACCTGGCCTGGATACTTGTCCAGCGTGCGGCAGAACAGGCGCGTCACGGCGCCCATGCCGTGGATAATGCGCGGGAAGGACGGCACTTTGCCGCCGCCGTCGCTCACCAGCTCCACATTTGCCGCCAGCAGCGCCTGGATGGCGGCGGCCTGCCCGGTGTGCGCCGCGTCCAGGAATTTGCCCAGCAGGCTGCGGTGTGCTTCGTTGTTTACCCCATAACGCTTCTTGTCCTGCTGCACGCGCTCTTGCGCCCGGTGCACCATCTGGCGGCAGGCCGCTTCGCTTTTGCCCAGCAGCGCCGCCACTTCGCCGTAGTCGTAGTCGAACACTTGGCGCAGCAGGAAGGCGGCGCGCTCGTCCGGCGACAGGCGTTCCAGCACCCACATGAAGGCTACGCCCAGTTCGCCGGCCATTTCCGCCTGTGTTTCCGGTGTGCGCTCGTCCATTTCCACCAGCGGTTCCGGCAGCCACCAGCCGGCATAGGATTCGCGCTCGGCCTTGGCCACGCGCAGGCGGTCGAGCGCAAGCCGGGTGACGATGGTGACCAGCCAGGCCTCGGGCGATTGCAGCGCGGCCTGGTCGCTGCCGTCCCAGCGCAGCCAGGCGTCCTGCACCACGTCCTCTGCGTCGGCGCGCACGCCCAGCATGCGGTAGGCGATCGAGAACAGGCGCGGACGCAGCGCGGAGAAGGCGAGGGCGGAAGGGGTGGCGGCTTGTGGCATGGCGGGACGGTGAAAAAGCGATACAGCTATTGTGACATATACGTTTCCAGTGTAACTGGCAGCGCCGCCATCATCGATAAAAATACCGATTGTTACCTTTGTCGTGGAAATTTCAGGTGCTGCGTCCTAAGCTGCTAGGTGCGGAAGCAGTAGTAGGAGGCACCATGCAAGAAAAAGAACTGGCTTTGCAATATGACTTGATCGGCCGTTTGTATGAAGCGGCCCTGCACGAAGAACATTGGCCCGCCCTGTGCGAGGATATCGCCGCCGCCATCGGGGCCAATGGCGCCAATGGCGCCGGCAGCGCCGCAGCAATGCTGCAGGCCAGCGCCGGCGCCGTGGCCGCCGTCGCCAGCGAGGACAACGGCTGGATGGGTGTGCTGAAGCCCCACCTGGAACGCGCGCTGAAATTGCGCAGCCGCCTGGCCCATAACGACCTGGCGGAGCATTGCAGCGTGGCCGCGCTGGACGCGCTGGCCACGGCGGTGGTGCTGCTGGACAGCGGCCTGACGGTGCTGTACGCGAACGGCGCTGCCGGCTTGCTGTTCGGCGCCGAGTCGCCGCTGCAGCTGCGCGGCGCGCGGCTGGCGCAGACCGCCTCGCGCGGCGCGCAAACGCTGGCGCACATGGTGCGGCGCGCGGTGCGCTGCCTGGAGCCGGACAACCTGGGCGGGCCGGCGCAGGGCACGCAGTCGCTGTGCCTGCCGCGCGGCGGCCGCCTGCCGCTGACGCTGTCCGTGGCGCCGTTCATGCTGGCGGGCGGCGCCGCCGGCGGGCGCGCCTGCGCCATCGTCATGGCGCGCGATCCGGAGGCGGTGACCGCATCGGCCGCCGTACTGCAGCAGCTGTTCGAGCTGACGCCGGCCGAGGCGGCGGTCAGCTGCGCGCTGGCGGCGGGCGCTTCGCTGGAGGACATTGCGGCGGCCAGCAGCGTGAGCGTGAACACCGTGAAGACCCATTTGCACCGGGTCTACGGCAAGACGTCCACGCGGCGGCAGGGCGAACTGATCGCGCTGATCCACGGTTCCACGGCGACTTTGCTGCCGCCTCATTCAGTCGGATGACGCCAGCACCAGCATGCCTGCCTACAATGGGTTCGACCGGTGCACACAGGCCGGCGCGAACCTTAATCCAGTTATCCAGGGATGGTGCATATCATGAAAAAATTACTATTGGCGGCATTGATGGGCGCAGCATGCGTGGGCGCGGTAGCGCAGCAGAGCGAAACGGTGACCATCCCGGCGCCGGCGCAGACAATCTCGGCGATCGAGGCGCCCACGCAGCGCGTGTACCTGACAGATATGGAATTCGGCAGCTACAAAGGCGGCTATGACTTGTCGAACGGGCAGGTGCTGACGCTGACGAAAAAAGGCAGCCGCATGTACGCCCAGGTGGGCGACATGGACGAGCACCAAGTGGTGGCCGTGGCGCACAATACCTTTGTGGCGCTGGACCAGAAACTGAAAGTGCGCATCGACCTGGATACGGGCATCGGCAGCGGCATCGGCGGCGAGCTGCTGATGGTGGTGCCTGGCCGCAGCATAGCCGGCATGCCTGCGCAGGATACGCTGATGCGGGTGGCCTTCCGCTAACAAGGGCGCGCGGCGGCGCCCGGGTGGCTTACAGCTGCTGCTGGGCGTCGAAGGTGTTGCAGCGGCCGGTGTCGCCGCTTTCCAGGCCGCGCTTGAACCAGCGCACGCGCTGCTCCGAGCTGCCGTGCGTGAAGGAGTCCGGCACCACGCGGCCCTGGGACTGGCGCTGCAGCGCGTCGTCGCCGATGGCGGTGGCGGCGCTCAGCGCCGTTTCCACGTCGCCCTGCTCCAGTATGCTGCGTGAGCGGTTGGCGTGGAAGGCCCACACGCCGGCGAAGCAGTCGGCCTGCAATTCCAGCCGCACCGACAGCGCATTGGCCTGCCGCTCGGAAGCGCGGCGGCGCTGCTGGTCCACCTTGTCCGAAATGCCGGTCACGTGCTGCACGTGGTGGCCCACTTCGTGCGCGATCACATAGGCTTGCGCGAACTCGCCGTTGACGTGGAAGCGTTCCTGCATCAGCCGGTAGAAGCTCAGGTCGATATACACTTGCTGGTCGCCGGGGCAGTAGAAGGGGCCGGTGGCGGACTGGCCGGTGCCGCAGGCGGTATCGGTGCTGCCGCTGAACAGGATCAGCCTGGGCTTGACGTAGCTGCCGCCCTTGGCGCGGAACAGCTCGGTCCACACGTCCTCCGTGTCGGCCAGCACCACCCTGACGAACTTGCTTTGCCGGTCGGACGCGGGAGGCGTGTGCGACGGCGCCTGCTGCTGCACCTGGGCCGGACCGCCGCCACCGCCGCTGAGCAGGCTGAGCATCGTGAGCGGATTCACGCCGAACACATACGAGCCGATGAGCGCCAGCACCACGGTGCCGATGCCGATGGAGCGGCCGCCCAGGCCAAAGCCGCCACCGCCGCCGCCGCCATCGCCGCGCCGGTCTTCAACGTTGTCGCTCTCGCGGTTGCCTTCCCATTTCATGGCGTGCTCCTGTTCTGCAGTCTTATAGGTTTGTAGCCACTATACGCTAGCAATGCGGTTGCGGCCGCCGCGCTTGGCGCGGTACAGTGCGTCGTCCGCACGCTTGAGCACGTCCTCGGCGTGGGCGTCGCCCGCAAGGAACTCGCTCAGGCCGCCGCTGATGGTGGCGCCGCCGCCCACCGCGCCCAGGCGCAGCAAGGCCTCCGCCACGCGCAGGCGCAGCCTTTCGGCGATGGGGGCGGCCTGGTCGCGGTTGGTGTGCGGCATGAGCACCACGAATTCGTCGCCGCCGAGGCGGGCCGGGAAGTCGGTGCTGCGCAGCTCGTCGCGGCAGACGTCGGCGGCGGCGCGGATGGCCTTGTCGCCGAACAGATGGCCGAACTGGTCGTTGATATTTTTAAAGTGGTCGATGTCGAAGATCAGCAGCGTGGTCGGGGTGCCGTAGCGTGCGAACACTTGATAATGTTCGGTCAGCGATCCCATCAGCTTGCGCCGGTTGTACAGGCCGGACAGCTCGTCGATCTCGCTGTGCAGGCGCAGCTGGGCTTCCAGCTGGTGGCGCGCGGTGATATTGCTGGCCACCCACAGCACCGCGTCCTCGCCGTCCACCTGGAATTCGAGCGCCTGCGCGCGGCCCTCGAACCAGCTGGCTTTCAGCGGCGGCCGGTTGCCCTTGTACAGGATGTCGCCGCTGTCCAGGCCGTATTCGACCACGTGCAGGCTGCGCGTGGCCAGCGCCTTGTGGATTTCGCCCACAAACCACTCGGCCTTGGCCGGCACCAGCAACTCGGCCATGGTTCTACCCGCGAGAAAGCCGATCTCGTCGTAATAACGCACGTCCGCCCCGCCGAAAATGGCCGCGTAGCGGCCGCTGCGGGTGAGCAGGAAGGCCGGGTCGGGCAGGGCTTTCAGGACCGAGGCAATCTCTTGGCTCGACAGGGCAGGCAGGTGCGGCATGGAAAATCCGGGGTCTTGTTTAACTAGCATTCAATTTTTGTGCAGCGCCGCAACGGTAGCAGAGGTATGGCCTTAAGGCAAGATAGCGCCGCCTGCGGCCGGGTTCGCATAGCATGCAGGTTGAGCTTGTATCGGGAGGCTGGCCATGTTGATTTTACTGAAACGCGCGCTGTGCATGCTGTTGCTGGCCTGCGGCGCCGGCGCATCCGCCGGCACGGTGGGGGACCGCGTGGCGCTGCAATATTTTTACCCTGACCTCGACACGCCCACACGCAGCTACGCGGCCCAGCTGGTGGACGGCGACGGTGCGCTGTTCCGCAATGTGGCAGGCGTGTTCGACCTCACCATTACCGACACGCAAGTTATCGCCAGCAACTTCAACACCCGCGCCATGTGGCTGGGCGGCGCCTTCAACGGTTTCGCCCTGACCGACCTGGACCATGGATTTCATCCCTTTGCGGCGCTGGGACGGGAAACCAATATGGCGGGCTTCTCGCCGGCCAACGTGACCTTCAGCGGGAACGTGGCCTATGTCAATTGGCAGGGGCTGTCCTTTGACGAGGACACGCGGGTGGTACTCTACCTGAGCGCCGTGCCGGAACCTGCCGCCTACGTGCTGATGCTGGCGGGCGGCCTGATCCTGCTGCTGGCGCTGCGCCGGGGCCGGGCGGTTCAGGCCGGGTAGGCGGGCGCGTCGGCCAGCACGCCGGCCAGCTGAAGCTCGCCGCGCGCATGCGGCTCCCACGCCAGCTTCAAGTGCGCATCCCGGAACTGCCCCCGGCGCTCCATATAGTCTGCTGCGTAGTCGTAGAACAGTACATAGTGCATATCGTCCCTTTGTAGCCATGGCCGAGCAGGAATGCTAACATTTTGCTTGGCTAGGTGCCGGGGCTCGCGGGTGATCCCGCTATAATGAGCCTATTTGCTGCCAAGGATCTGGACATGCGAACCATGACATCCCTCGAAGCGCAAAACCACTTCGGCGAAATGATCGACACTTCTCAACGGGAACCTGTCCTCATTACCAGGCGAGGTCGTCCGGTCTCCATCGTAATATCTTCGAACGGAGACTCCAGCGACTCCCTCTTTCAGTACATGAAGGCGGTACGGGAATTGGCTCCTCTGCAAGGCAAGGAAGCTTCCGATGCCCTCGCTGATGTGCTGTCTCGCATGGGAGCCCAGGCGGAAATAGACGGCTTGACGGAAGCAGACATAAGTAAATTGATTAATGACGCAGAGTGATTTGCGTCGTATCGTTTTCGATACCAATGTACTTGTCAGTGCGGCGATCCTTCCGGTCTCGGTTAGCCGGAAAGCACTGTTGCATGCTGTCGAGCACTTTCAGCTTGTCCACTCCGATCAAACGTGGGCTGAGTTCACTGAAGTTATTTGCCGGAAGAAATTTGATCGATATTTCCCAGACTTGAGCCGCCACGAATTCCTTCTTGTCGTAGCCAGAGCCAGCGAGTTCTTGAACGTCTCTACAATTGTTTCCGACTGTCGAGACCCCAAGGACAACAGGTTCCTTGCTTTGGCAATCGATGCCGGAGCGGCCGCGATAGTCAGCGGTGACAGCGACCTTTTGATGCTGAATCCTTATCGCGGAATTCGAGTGATGTCGCCATCCGATTTTCTGGGGATTTGATCAGCGCGAGTAGAATTGCCGTGCTCCATATCTACGCCGCGCTGGGGCGGCGAAACTAATACAGGGAGAGCCGCGTGACTGCCGACGAGATCATCGAACAACTCAGGCCCTTGGGCCGCGATTCCTATAAAAACGTGATGTTCAAGCATGGCGTGCCGGAACCGCTGCTGGGCGTGAAGATCGAGGATTTGAAAGTCTTCCAGAAGAAAATCAAGAAGGACTACCAGCTGGCGCTGGAGCTGTACGACAGCGGCATCTACGACGCGCGCTACCTGGCCGGCCTGATCGCCGACGACCGCGCCATGAGCCGCGCCGACCTGCAGCACTGGGCGGACACCTCCAGCTGCCTGGCCACCAGCGAATACACCGTGGCCTGGGTGGCGAGCGAAAGCCTACACGGGCGCGAACTGGCGCTGGCCTGGATAGACTCCGGCGAAGAAAAAATCGCCACCGCCGGCTGGGCCACCCTGAGTGGGCTGGTGGCGATCACCGACGACGGCAAGCTGGACCTGGAGGAGCTCAGGTATCTGCTGCTGCGTGTGCAGGAAACCATCCACCGGCAGCCGAACCGTGTGCGCTACGTAATGAATGGTTTCGTGATTGCCGTGGGCTGCTACGTGGCCCCGTTGACCGCGCTGGCCGAGCAAGTGGGCAGGGCGCTCGGCGCCGTCACCGTCGACATGGGCGACACCGCCTGCAAAGTGCCGCCGGCGGTGGATTACATCGACAAAGTCCGGCAGCGCGGCACGCTGGGCAAGAAGCGCAAGACCATTAAGTGTTGAACCGATGTGGGAATTTGGGCGCAGGACTTACCAAATGCAGCTTATCTCCAGACGCTTAACGCCTTGCTTGTCTTTTTTGGAAACAACTGTGCATGCCAAAGTGTTGTCAGCTATGCGCTTGGCGAGAATGACCTCGCCGCGTTCGCCATAGCGGCAAGCGATCCACTTTCCGCCCTCGATCATGCCTTCAAGCTCCTCCCAAACATCGCCTGACGCCGTCGAACGGCTTGGCTTGAGAAATCCTTTTGCGGCTGGCGGACCGAACATGGGCTCGGCGTAACTCAGGCGCAGGCTGGTTCGGGCGAACGGGGTCCAGCCGGTGGGAGGATTAGTGATGTACACAGAGTCTTGAGGTATCTCCGGTGGGCATTCGATCAAGTGCTGCGTAGCGGCTGAAGCCATCAGCGTTACTGAAGTGCCGAGCGCCGCAGCGAGGTAGAGGTGATAGTGAGCCATATCTCACCTCATCTCAATAACGCTGTAGGCGTCGGCATTATTGCTGGCATTTGGCCATGCCCCACTTTTGCGTTGCTTGAGGCCTCTGGAGGGGATGAAGCGAGAGGAAATTGTCGGTTTGTTGTTCTGGTCGGCGGGACGGTCATCTTTCCATTGGTCCATTACCCAGATTCCCTTGATGCCGTGCCGAAGGAAGAGTGCCGCGTGGTTGCCCTTAGAGTGGCTAAGATAATGGCCGTTGACGAACGTGGCGATGGCTGTGCCGGGTTGGATATCCTTGTTGTTCATGACGGCCGCACCGGCTTTCCAGCCTCTATGGTTAGGGGCTCCACCGTAGAACTGAACTAGTGCAACGCATTGAGTTGTCCCTACTTTTGCTTTTCCTTCCAAATCAGACACTTTTGAATAGACGTATGCCATTTCAGTCTCCATGCGTGGGGATGTGGTCGAACTGGTGGAACGGGAGATGATTCAGGCGATTCGGTTACTCGAGAGATCCCAGCCGCCTACGGTATTGCCAGCGATGCCGCCGCCTATTCGCTGCTGCACGTATTTCCAGTTCACCCTGGAGAACTTCAGGCCGACGTGCTCAGTAAGGATTTCGCCTTCCTCGATGCCTGGCGTGACATGGCCGATCAGGACGTCTTCGAGGTCGATCTCGAAATACTTGATCCGTTCACCCTGTCCATCCGCACGCATGAATTCGAGCTTGGCCTTAGGAATGGTTTTTCCTGCCGAGCACGTCTGCAGCAGTAGCGGAGAGGAAAGGTCCGCTAGCTTGGTTAAGCTGATTTCTGAATGTTCACAGCGCTCTGCCGTATGACCACCGCCTGTGGATGCGGTTGCGCTCTTGGGTTGCGCAATGCCCCAGTGGACTGAGGTGCATTCAATCCAGCTGCGGTGTTTGTCGTCGTTCGATTCGCCGTTGATGCCGTCGATTTGCAGGTATACATCGATTGCCATGGTTCTCTCCTGGGTAAGCAATAGGACGAGGCCTATTGTTACTTGATGGTGAGAAATATTCTGTGCGGAGGATCAAAGAGATAGCAGGCCGATACTGCGTCACAGCAAGGTCTATTCCGTTTTTGAGTCGGATGTTTTGCGAAGCGGCCGGAAACAAAAAAGCCCACGAACCGAAATTCGTGGGCTTCCTTGAGTATTCGTGGTAGGCCGTGCGGGATTCGAACCTGCGACCAACGGATTAAAAGTCCGCTGCTCTACCAGCTGAGCTAACGACCCGAAAGAGGCAGCATTATAGGGCGGCTTGCGCGTTTCTGCAAGCGCGGTTTTTATTCTTCGCTTTCTTCCGGCACGTCCAGCCAGGCGATGCGGCCGCCTCCGGTTTCGGCCAGGCGCGCCGTCAGCGCCACGGCGGCGCTGTCCGGCAGGCTGAAGTCGAAGCGCACCAGGTCCGCGTGCTGCACGCCGTCCAGCCGTGCCTCGGCCAGTTCGATTTCGCGCCGCATCAGCCCTTCCAGCGCATACGGCACCTCGCAGCGCAGCGCGCGCAGTTTGACGATGGCGATCTTCTCCGCCCCCAGCAACGCTTGCGCCACGCTGTCGGTGTAGGCGCGCACCAGGCCGCCCGCGCCCAGTTTCACGCCGCCGAAGTAGCGCACCACGGTGGCTTGCACGCCTTCCAGGTCCTGGTGGCGCAGCACGTCCAGCATGGGGCGGCCGGCGGTGCCGCTGGGTTCGCCGTCGTCCACGGCGGCGGACTGGCCGCCTGCCAGCAGCGCCCAGCAGACGTGGGCCGCGCCCGGATGTTGCGCCCATAACTCCGCCACCACTTTTTGCGCCGATGCGCGGTCCGCCATCGGCTGCACGCAGGCGATGAAGCGGCTCTTTTTGATGATCAATTCGTGATGGACGGCGGTGGTAATGGTCTGCGGCATGGTGCGATTGTACAGGCTTGCTATACTCGCCCTCAACTCAACCTAGCGACACGATATGACCAGCACCACCGAAGAACACGACCTGGGCGACGACGATCTCCTGTGCCAGCAACTGGGCTTGCCCGCACGGGGCGTGAGCCTGGTGAAGATGGAGGGGCGGGTGTTCCTGCGCATCGCCGGCGAGGTGAAGGCCGAGGGCCTGACCGTGCCTTACCAGCTGGTGCCCGCGCAGGGCGTACTGGCCAAGCCGTCCAAGTGGCGCAAGATGGACACCGAGGCGCGCAGCGCGCTGCTGCGCGAACGCAGCGGCGACAAGGCGATCCACGACCTGCATGAACAGGCGACCGGCTTTGTGCACGAAATCGCCGCCGCAGCCGAGGACTACGATTTCGACGCGATGAGCTTCCTGCACACGCTGGACGACTTGCAGACATCCCTGATGGCCGGCGAGGTGTTCGACCGCATCCGCCAGCGCCTGGACCACGCCATCGAGCGCCAGACCGAGGAGCGCTACGCCGAGCGTACCAAGCAGAGCATCAACCTGGCCGAATACCCGGATTCCTTCGAGGTGGCGCGCCGCCTGCCGCGCCGCTTTGTCGCGCTGCTGGGGCCGACCAATTCGGGCAAGACGCACCGCGCCATCGAGGCGCTGGCAAAGGCGCCGAGCGGCATCTACCTGGCGCCGCTGCGCTTGCTGGCGCTGGAGAACTACGAGCGCCTGCAGGAGTTCAAGCAGCACGGCAAGCCGCTGGCTGTGAGCCTGGTGACGGGCGAGGAGCGCCGCCTGGCCGAAGGGGCAACCCACGTGGCGAGCACGGTGGAAATGCTGGATACGCGCACGCCGGTGGACGTGGCCGTGATCGACGAGATCCAGATGCTGGCGGACCGCGACCGTGGCGCCGCCTGGACCGCCGCCGTGTGCGGCGCGCCGGCGCGGACCGTGTACCTGGTGGGCGCACCGGAAGCGCGCCGCGCCATCGAGGCGCTGGCCGAGCGGCTGGAGTGTCCATTGGAAGTGCATATCCTGAAACGCAAGGCGCCGCTGTCGATGGAGGCCACCTCGGTGCGCAAGGTGCGCAACCTGCGCAAGGGCGACGCGGTGATCGCCTTCTCGCGCCGCGAAGTGCTGATGTGGCGCGACATGGTGACCGAAGCCGGGCTGTCGGTGGCCACCGTGTACGGCAACCTGTCGCCCGAGGTGCGGCGCGCGCAGGCGCAGCGCTTCCGCGAAGGGCAGGCCGACGTGGTGGTAGGCACGGATGCCATCGCCATGGGCCTGAACATGCCGATCTCGCGCATAGTGATGACCACCAGCGTGAAGTACAACGGCTACGAGGAAGAGGAAATCCCGGCCGCGCTGGCGCGCCAGATCGCGGGCAGGGCGGGGCGCTACGGCATCCACGAGGAAGGCCTGGTGGCGGGCTTTGACGACGATACGCACCAGGTGATGCGCTCGCTGCTGAAGGAGAAGCTGGCGCCGCTGAACACCAGCGGCTTCTCGGTGGCGCCCACGCTGGAGCATTTGCACCGCATCGCCTCGGTCACCAGCGAGACCTCGCTGGCCAAGCTGCTCAAGCGCTTCGTGCACAATATCGACGTGCCGGACGGCTTCTTCTATCCGCGCATTACGGAAGACCAGACCAGCCGCGCCGAATGGCTGGACAGCCTGCCGCTGTCGGTGGCGGACAAGTTCACGCTGTCGCTGGTGCCGGTGTCGAGCAAGGTGATGTCCTTGCAGCGCGCCTGGGAGCACTGGGCCTTGTCGCTGTCGCGCGCCAAGCCCACGCGGCTGAAGGCGGACGACTTTGCGCTTTCCTATCTGTCGCTGCAGGAGGTGGAGGATACCTGCCGCCTGTATTCCGCCTACGCCTGGCTGGGCTACCGCTTGCCCGAGTTCTTCCCGGACATCGAACTGGCGCAGGAGTTGTCGCGCCGCGCTTCCGAACGCGTGGACTCCGTGCTGCAGGACCAGAACGCCGTCAGCCGAAAGCGCCATCCCAAGCGCTGGCGCTGACTTCTGTTTATGGACGTTCCAGCGTCACGCTCATCAGGCCGATCACGCTGTCGTTGCTGAGCGTGCGCAGGGTCAGGCTGCGCAAGGGTTTCTTCGGATCGAGCGCGATGGCGAGCGCCGTCGCCGCGCCGCCGGGCACCACGCCGCCGCTGCTTTGCAGGCGCACCGCGCCGGTCTTCAGGTCCACGCGCGGCGGTACGGGCTGCGGGCGGCTGAACTGGTAGTCGTCGATAAAGTAGTCCTGCTCGATGGGCCACCAGTTGACCGGGTTGTGCAGCGCCAGCCGCGCGGTGGTGCCGTCCGCGTAATGCACCAGCACTTCGCCGTTGTCGATGCGGCTCTGCATGAAGTTGGTGGAGCCGGCCATCAGCAGCCAGGCCTGCCGCGCCTTGCCCGCCAGCGGGATCTCCACTGATTTTGGATAGTTGTCCCACTGCGAGGTGAAGACGATGTTGCGCGCCTGCCCGCCGGCCGGTGTGGCGAAGGGCACGCCGTTGGGCATGCGCAGCAAGCCGCCGTTGGCTGCGGCCACCGCGCGCAGGCCGCTGTCGTCAATCTCCGCCGTGGCGTTGACGTGGCCGGCCCATGCGCCTATGCCTTGCGCCGGCAGCGACAGCGAAACATGGGGCGAGCGCGGGGACTGGTATTTGCCGGGCGCGAAGATGTCCTGCACCTTGTCGTTGAAATAGGGCGCAAGGCTGACGGTTTCCAGTGTTGCGCCGCGCTTGTCGGTATTCCAGTCCGTTGCGGGCGGCAGCGCGGCGGCGCGCGGCGCGCCTGCGGCCGCAGCGTTGGCCGTAGCCGCTGCCACGGTCCTTGCGCCCGCCCATTCGATGGCGATGGCCGTCTCGCGCGCCATGGGCGCTTCGATCAGCAGCGCGGCCTGGCCCACGGATGCGGGATCGCGCCGCCACGCTGCGGGTGCGCCGTTGACGGTGACGCGCTGCACGCGCTGGTAGGCTTGCGGAATGCGCAGCGTGACGGTGCGGAAGCGCTGCGCGGACTGCGTGACCGTCCAGCGTTCGGCCTTGCCGCTGCGGGTGAAGTCCAGCCCCAGGTCTGGATGCGCAAGGCGCGCATGGTTCCATGACGCGGGGAAGCCAGGACGCACGGTGAGCGTGCCGGCCAGCGCGTCCGGCGCCACGCCGAACAGGCCTTCCACCATGGCGCGCGACATGACGCCCGCGCCGTCGGCGAAGTCGCGCTGCGATTCGCGGCGGTACGCGTCCAGGTAGTTCATGCTGCCCACGTTTCCGGGCGAGATGCCCATATACATGCTGGCCAGCAGGGCGCTTTTCGCCAGCAGGAAGGCCTCGCCGGCGCTGCCGGCCTGCCACAGCGCCAGTGCAGTATGCAGGTTCTCGCCCATCACCACGTTGTTGATGGACCAGGAGTAGGGCATCCAGTCGCTGGTGGGCAGCACATGGTAGGCCGCGTCGGCGGGCACGCCCGGCCCGCTGACCGGGATGGGCTTCAGGCGCCGCTTGAGCGCGGCGGCCATGCGCTGCGCCTCCTGCGGCGTGGGCACGCCGGAATCGATGGTGTGATAGAAGCTCCACAGGCCGTAGCTGGGGTGCAGCAGCTGCGCGCCCAGCAGGTCTTTGTATTCGGCGAAAGCGCCTTCCTCCGGCATCCACAGGTGGGCGCGCATGGCTTGCGCTATCAGCTCCGCTTCGCGCTCATAGGGCTGCGCGTCCTTGCCCAGCAGGCGGGCGATGCGTGCCGCGCTGCGGTTGGCGTACACATTGTAGGCCGATGCGTGGCTGGCGCCGCCGCCGTTGTAGTACAGGTCGTCGCTGGCCCAGATGTTGGCGTAGCCTTCGTACAGCGGCAGCTTGGCGGGGCCGAATTCGCGCCGGAACAGGCGGCGCTCCCAGGCCAGGTGGCTTTCTATCACGGGCCATGCGCTGCGCGCGTACTCCACGTCGCCTGTCCACAGCAGATGCCGGAACAGCGCGTCCATGAAGACCATATTCATGTCGTAGTGCGAGTTGGACAGGTCGCCGTTGGAATGCAGGCCGGCCTCGTTGCGCGCCAGGTTGGAAACGGTGTCCGCGCCGGGCAGCCGGTCCGGGATGGGCTGCGTGTTCTGGCGCGGCGTCCACGCGCCCAGGTTGCTGCGCGCGCGGGCGTGCCAGCCCAGCACATCCAGCGCATACGGGCCGCGCCAGCCGAGCAGCTTGGTGCGCCAGGCGATGGCGCCGTGCATGATGGCCTGGTCGGCTTCGTCCCACAGCGCGTCGGCGGCGACGTTGAGCGCGCCCACGGCGGCGTTCAGATAAGGGTCGGGCGTATCGATGCTGACCGTGCGGCGCAGCGCGGCGAAGTGCTGCTGCGTTTCGGCGAACAGCGCGGGCAGCTGGCTGCGCGCATATTGCGGGTCGAGCGGGATGATTTTTTTCGGCGCGGCGGCGGGCTTGCCTGCGGTGACGGCCTTGTACTGGTCGAGGTCCTGCGCGGGCGCACCGCCGGGCAGGCGTTGCAGGGACAGCAGCAAGGGCGCGTCGTTTTGCAGCGGCACGCGGCCAAGGACGATGGGCGAGGCAGTTTTTTCCGCAGCCGCTTCGGCGGATTGTGGTGCAAGCAGCGCGGGCAGGTCGTTCCACTGCGCGCCGTCGGCTATGCGCAGCGTGCTGCCGGCCGGCGCCACGCCTGCGATAAGGCCGGCGCGGCTGGCCAGGGTGTAGCCGTCGCCGTCCAGCGTGATGCGGTTGCCGCTGGCGTGTTCGGGTTGGAACTGGAAGTATTCGCTGATGGGAACCTTCTCGGTGCCGATGTCGCCGTCGCGCACGCCGCGCGCGCCGTTCACGCCGCCGTAGGCCCATACCAGTTCGGCCCCTGCGCCCAGTCCTTGGGCTTCGGTGCGCACGATCAGTCCCTCAGTGCGCGCATAGGCCAGCGCCACGATGCTGACGACGCCGCTGGGGCCGAAGGCAGGGTCGCGGATCTCGTAGCGCAGTTCGCCGGGCCGGTAGCGCGTGGTGATGGCGGCGGCCTGGTGCAGCCACACCGCGCCGGCGGCGGTGCGCACGGCCAGGCGCAGGTTGCCGCCACGGCCGGGCAGGTAGAGCAGGAACTCGGGCTTGTCGCCGCCGTCGGCGCGGAAGGCTGTGTTGCCGCCATAAAGCGAGCGGTTGAAGAACTCGGCGCCGTTGTCGATGACGAAGTCTTGTCCGTCCGGCCGATAACGCAGCGCCTGCTGCACGCGGCCCTCCAGGTTGGGCCGCAGCCCTCCGGTGGCGGAGGGACCGGCCCCGGCGGCAAGCCCGGCGGCCTGCGCCAGCATGGCTGCGGCGAGCGCGCGGCGCACAAAACTTTTCATTGCAACCCCAGCAGTGGATATGCACCAGATGATAGCGGCAGGCGCTTCAGCTGTGGCCGTCCGCCGGATCATCTTTGTGATTGTTGACGCTGAGGCCGCTGAGCAAACCATGCCCGCTTAACTGCATTTCATCCCCGCGAAAATGCCGTTTATCCCAAGTCCGTTGTCTGGTTTGCACGCATTGCATACAGTGTTTGAACCGGCCACAAAACAAGTGTTGGCTGGCCTTGCAACCTTTTTCGAACCGAACGAATACTAAGGATGGGCCTCATCATGAAAAAAATTATTCTGGCAGTGCTGCTGGGGGCAGCGTCGCTGGCCGCCGTTGCCCAAAACATGCAAACCGACGAGTCGGTGCAGGTTCCCGGCCGTGCGCTGAAGATAGAACTGCCAGCCCTGCCGCTGCATATGGACCGTGACCAGAGCGGCGCCTTCCGTGGCAGCTACACGCTGTCCAATGGCCAGATGCTGCACCTGCGCCAGTACGGCATCGCCGGTACGGCTTTGTACGCCGAAATCGATCAGCAAGGCCCGCGCAAGCTGGTTGCCGCTTCGCCCAATTCCTTCGTTGCGGTGGACCGTAGCCTGAAGGTGACGCTGGAACTGAAGCCGGACGGCGACGCCGGCGGCGAAGTGCTGATGCGGGTGCCCGCGCAGCGCATGGCGGACGGCACGCTGAGCCAGGCGAAAGTGATCTCGGCGACGGTGCGCTAAACCTAGGGCGCGCTGGCCTGGGGCATGGGCAGCCCGTAGCTGCGGTAGATGCGGAGCAGGGCGCCGTCCTTGGCCATGGCCTCGTAGGCCAATCGCCACGCGCCCGCTTCATGCTCGCCGAAGTCCTTGCCGCCGGCCAGCCACATGTCGGCCGATTCCACCAGCATGCCGGTCTGGAAGCTGGCGGGATTGCGGCCGGTCGCGCGTATCTTTTCCATATTGATGACGTTGCCGCCGTACAGCGCGTCGACGATGCCGCGCTCGACCATGCGCACCATGTCCTCGAGCTTGGTAGCCTGCACGATCTGCGCTTCGTTGAACTGGCGGCCGAGCAGCTGCGCCAGGTTGGGTGAGCCGCGCAGCACCACGATGCGCAGCTTGCGGGCCTGCTCCAGCGTGGTAATGGGCTTGTCGCCTTGGCGGTTGATAAAGACGAAATGCTGGGTGTCCAGCTTCACCAGCCAGGTGTACTGCGCTTCGCGTTCCGGTGTGCGGGTCAGCGGCAGGATGGCCGTGTGCGGCCCATGCTGGGCCAGCGCGATGGCGCGCGCCCAGGGGTAGAACGATACCTTGACCGGGTTGCCGGTGCGCTTGAGCAATTGCTCCACCACTTCCACGTGCAGGCCGGGGTGCTGAGGCTGGCCTTCGATGGCGTAGGGCGGCAGGTCGCCGGTGACGATGCTCAGGCGCGCGGCCTCGTCCGCCTGCGCGGGCAGCGTTCCCAGCAGCAGCGGCAGCAATAACCACATCGCCAGCACAGTACGGCCGAGGGAGTGGCGGCCCACCATCATTCTTTCACTTTCAGTATCTCCGGCATTGATACTTCCCATTCTACCTGTAGCCGTGCGGCAATGCACCCTGGCATTGTTTTTGTCTCCGCAGCCACGGTACGGTATGATCTTGCGCAATCGACAAAGGAGTTGGTTTGCGTTTCTTATTGGCATGGATTTACATGGTGGCGCTGCTGGGCGCAGGGCTGGCCGGCGCCGCCGTGGCGGCGCAGCCGGCGGTGGTGCCCGCCACGCTGCCGGCCGTGCTGATGCCGTCCGCGCCGGACAAGGCACTCAGCCAGTTCCGCCTGGACGGCTGGCAGATAGAGCAGGGCTTGCCGCAGAACGCCGTGTCGGCGCTGGCCCATACCAGCGACGGCTATCTGTGGGTGGGCACGCTGGGCGGGCTGGCCCGCTTCGACGGCGCCCGCTTCACCACCTTCGATGCCTCCGAATTCGCCGACTTGGCGTCCCAGCCGGTGCTGGGCCTGATGCAGGACGCGCAGAAAAATCTGTGGATAGGACACAACAAGGGCGCGGCCATCTACCGCGACGGCAAGTTCAAACCCATGTTTTCCGCCGGGCAACTCGGCGACCAGCGCGTGTGGGCGTTTGCCCAGGCGCCGGACGGCGCCGTGTGGGCCGCCACCAGCAATGGGCTGGTGCGCTGGGCCAAAGGCGTGACCAGGTATTACCGCGAGGCCGACGGCCTGCCCACCGACCGCCTGCGCGCGCTGGCCTTTGACCGCGACGGCGTGCTGTGGATCGCCAGTTCGGGCGGCGGCCTGGTGTCGTTCTCGGGCGGGCGCTTCACGGTGCTGAACCCGGCCAGCGGCTTCCCCCATCTGCAAGTGCGCTCGGTGCTGGCCGACCCGGCCGGCGGCGTGTGGGCCGCCACGGCGGGCGGCGGGCTGGCGCGCGTGAAGGACGGCAAGATCAAGGTGTACACCGTGGCCGACGGCCTACCCACCGACCAGCTGACAGGCATCACGCGCGACCAGCACGGCACGCTATGGATAGGCACCTGGGGCAGCGGCGTGGTGCGCATGGTGGGCGAGCATTTCAGCGCCATCGCCAGCGGCGGCGGCCTGGCGGGCGACCATATCTGGTCCATCCATACCGACCACGAGGGCAGCGTGTGGGTCGGCACCTGGGTCAGCGGCCTGGTGCGGCTGCGCGACCGCGCTTTCGGCGTGCTGGGCGTGCCGGAAGGGCTGTCGCATGACAATGTGCGCTCGGTGCTGCACGGGCGCAACGGCGTGACCTGGCTGGCCACCGCCGGCGGCGGCCTGAACCGCGTCGACGCGGCCGGCATCACCGTGCTGGGCAAGAAGGACGGCCTGCCCAGCGAGGAAATCTCCAGCCTGATGGAAGACCGCGACGGCGCGCTGTGGATAGGCAGCTACACCGGCGGCGCCGCGCGCCTGCTGCAAGGCAAGGTCACCGTGTACGGCACGGCGCAGGGCATGCCCAGTTCGGAAGTGCGGGTGCTGTACCAGGACCGGCAGGGCGTGGTCTGGGCCGGCACCCAGTCCGGCATCGCGCGGCTGGACGGCAAGGTCTTTGCGCCGCTGCGCACGCCGGGCGCGCCGTCCGGCGGCGTGTCGTCCATCCTGCAGGACAAGGACGGCAACTTGTGGTTCGGCACCACCGGCGAAGGCCTGGCGCGCTACCGCGACGGCGTCTTCAAGACACTGACGGCGGCCGACGGCCTGCTGTCGAACTGGATCATGTCGCTGTACGAGGACAAGGCCGGCACCCTGTGGATAGGCAGCAATGGCGACGGCCTGAATCGTATGCGCGGCCAGCAACTGAGCAGCATCCGCCCCGCCGACGGCCTGTGGGACGGCACCTGCCTGAGCATACTGGAGGACGGCCAGGGCTATTTCTGGATCAGCGGCAACCGCGGCTTCCACCGCGTGGCGCGCAGCGAGCTGGATGCGTTTGCGGAAGGGCGGCTGGCCAGGGTGAGTTCGGCCGGTTTCGGCCCCGGCGATTCCCTGCGCAGCACCACGTTTGCGGGCGGGCTGCAGCCGACCAGCGCCATGGATGGCGCGGGCAACCTGCTGCTGCCGTCGGCCAAGGGACTGGTGCTGGTGGATCCGCGCCATCTGCCGGAAAGCGGCCAGCCGCCCGCCGTGCGCCTGGAACGCGTGACGGTGAACGGCGCCGTTCAGCCGCTGGCGGCGCAGCTGGCCCTGCCGCCGGGGCCAGTCACGCTGGCCATCCAGTACCGCGCCGAGACGCTGCTCAACGCCGAGCGGGCGCGCTTCCGCTACCAGATGGAGGGACTGGCGCCGCGCTGGATCGACGCCGGCGAGAACCGGGAAGTGTCGTTCCCTGCGCTGGCGCACGGCAGCTACCGCTTGCGCGTCGCCGCCAGCATAGACGGCAAGAGCTGGAGCGAGGGCGGCCCTGTGCTGGCCATTACGGTGCAGCCCTTCTTCTACGAGACGTTCTGGTTCGCGGGGCTGATGCTGAGTGCCCTGGCGGCCGGCGTGTATCTGCTGTTCCGTCTGCGCGTGCGCCATCTGCGCATCCGCCACGCGGAAATGCAGCGCCTGGTGGCCGAGAAGACCGAGGC
Source organism: Pseudoduganella aquatica (assembly GCF_020865585.1). Lineage (NCBI taxonomy): Bacteria > Pseudomonadati > Pseudomonadota > Betaproteobacteria > Burkholderiales > Oxalobacteraceae > Pseudoduganella > Pseudoduganella aquatica. Next base: position 5,209,018 of record NZ_CP086370.1, on the reverse strand, counting down.
GCTGAAGCAGGCCAACGAGCATTTGTCGCGCCTGTCCTTTGTCGATGCGCTGACCGGGCTGGCGAACCGGCGCCGCTTCGACGAGGTGCTGAACGACGAGTGGAACCGCGCCGGCCGCAACAACGCGCCGCTGGCGCTGGTGATCGCCGACATCGACAGCTTCAAATCCTATAACGATGCGCTGGGCCACCAGGAAGGCGACCGCTGCCTGGCGGCCGTGGCGGCCGTGTTCGCCAGCCAGGCCCGGCGCGCGGGCGATCTGGCCGCGCGCTACGGCGGCGAGGAATTCGTGCTGCTGATGCCGGGGATGGCGCAGGCGGCCGCGCTGGCCGTCGCCGAAGAACTGCGCGCCGCCTGCGAGGCGCTGGCCATCAGCCATCCCGCCTCGCCGGTCAGCCCGGTGGTGACGCTGAGCCTGGGCGTGACGGTGTGCGTTCCTGCGGAAGGCAAGTCGATCAACGGCTTCATCCTTGAGGCGGACACGGCGCTCTACCGTGCCAAGAATGAGGGCCGCAACCGCGTGTGCGCGTGAGCGGTCAGGTTTGTTCCAGGTAGGATCTGCCGAACACGCCGATCAGCGTGAACAGCCACAGCACCGCGCCTATCACGCACCAGACGATGTTGGCGGTGGTGAGCTGGTCGTTGCCCTGGCCCTGGGCATCGCCGCAGGCTGCGTTGATGTGTTCCTGGGCGGCCAGGTAGCAAAAGCTCATCGGTGCAAGGATCAGCAGCGAGCACAGGCCTGCGATAGTGCTGCCTACGCTGGACTTGATCAGCTGCTCCAGCACCGCGCTTGCCAGCAGCAGCACAACCAGCTGCCAGGCGGTGCTGCGGTAATTCCATGGCGCCGCGCCCAGGTCTTCGGCGCGGGACGCTACCTTGCGCAGCAGCGCATGCACAAAAAAGACCGAGAAAATGGCGCGCGGCACCGGCCACACGCTGTCTGCGCTGGCGCGGCGATACTGGTTCCAGTTCTTGAAATGCCAGAACAGCTGGTAAATGCCGACGGTGGCGAAAAACAGGATCAGGAACTTGCGCTGCGAAACCACGTAAAACGGATGGCCGGCGGTGCTGTCGTGAATAGGGCTAAGTTCGGCTTTGGGCGGGGCGTAAACGTTGTCGGTCATAGGATGGGCAGATGAGGTTTGCGAATGGAAAAAGTTTCCATGTGGATATTAGCCTCTTGCGTAAAGCGCAAAACTATTCAATTGTCACGGCGGGGCGGTATGATAGTTATTCCAATCACTTGCGAGAATGATCATGCCGACGTCCCTTTTGCTTGCGAAGAATGACCAGCTGGGGCTGGAAATGCTGTCCAGCCTGGTGAACCGCCACGGCTGCATCACCGGCGCCACCGGCACCGGCAAGACGGTCACGCTGCAAAAGATGGCGCAGTCGCTGTCCGACATCGGGGTGCCGGTGTTCATGGCGGACGTGAAGGGCGACCTGTCCGGCATCGCCAAGCCCGGCGCGCTGAGCGAGAAGATGGGCAAGCGGCTGGCGGCGCTGAAGCTGGACGCGCCGCAGTGGGCAGGCTGCCCGGTGACGTTCTGGGATGTGTTCGGCCAGCAGGGCCATCCGGTGCGCGCCACCGTGTCCGACCTGGGGCCGCTGCTGCTGGCGCGCATGCTGAACCTGAACGACACCCAGGAAGGCGTGCTGCAGCTGGTGTTCCGCATTGCCGACGACAACGGCCTGCTGCTGCTCGACACCAAGGACCTGCGCGCCATGCTGCAGCACGTGGGCGACAACGCGGCCGATTACAAGACCAGCTACGGCAACATCAGCGCCGCCAGCATAGGCGCGATCCAGCGCGGGCTGATCGCCATCGAGGAGCAGGGCGGCGACCAGTTCTTCGGCGAGCCCATGCTCAATATCGACGACCTGCTGCAAACCGATGCGGCCGGCAAGGGCGTGGTCAACATCCTGTGCGCGGACAAGCTGATGAATGCGCCGCGCCTGTACGCGGTGTTCCTGCTGTGGATGCTGTCCGAGCTGTTCGAGCAGCTGCCGGAAGTGGGCGACCTGGACAAGCCCAAGCTGGTGTTCTTCTTCGACGAGGCGCACCTGCTGTTCGCCGAGGCGCCCAAGGCGCTGCTGCAGAAGATAGAGCAGGTGGTGCGGCTGATACGCTCCAAGGGCGTGGGGGTGTTCTTCATCACGCAGAACCCGCTCGACATTCCGGACACGGTGCTGGGCCAGCTTGGCAACCGCGTGCAGCACGCGCTGCGCGCCTACACGCCGCGCGACCAGAAGGCGGTGAAGGCCGCCGCCGAGACCTTCCGCCCGAATCCCGCGCTGGACGTGGCGCAGGTGATTACCGAACTGGGCGTGGGCGAGGCGCTGGTGTCCTTCCTGGACGAGAAGGGCACGCCGCAGATCGTGCAGCGCGCCTTCATCCTGCCACCGGCCAGCCAGCTTGGCCCCATCGACGCCGCCGAGCGCAAGGCCGCCATCGACGGTTCCGTGGTGGCGGGCGTCTACGAAAAAACGGTGGACCGGGAGTCGGCCTACGAACAGCTGAACAGCCGCTTGGCCAGCACGGCGCGCGCGGGCGACGACCGCCCGGCCGCCGCCGGACGCGGCAATGCGCCGCCGCAATATCAGCCGCAGTCCCAGCCCCAGGCTCAGCCAGCCCCGGCCGACGACAGCTCCATCTTCGGCGACGTGCTGGGCGGCCTGTTCGGCAAATCCGGCAAGCGCGACACTGCCGTGCAAGCGATGGTGAAATCGGCCGCCCGCAGCATAGGTTCGCAAGTGGGCCGCGAGATCATCCGTGGCGTGCTGGGCTCCATCCTGAAGAAGCGCTAGACGCGGCTGCCGACCCCAGCGGACTGATGAGAAGGGTTCGTTTGAAAACACTCATTGCATGGTGCATAATTGGTCAATGAAAGCCGCAGCTGACACCTTTGTCATTGGGGATTTGCCCCAGCTCCGACTGATCGCATGGAACCGCAATCCACATGATGCGATCACCGGAGAGGAGGCGTTCGATCTCTACGAAAGGAACTGGCGTTTTGTTGACGAAGCTGCCATGCCTGCTCGCGAGCGCGCCGTCGTTGAGTGGCTGATTCGCGAATACGGCCATGGCATCTTGCATGTTTGACCGGCCTCATCACCAACGTGTCGCCAAATTCCTCGCCTGCCTGGACGCAGAGTTCCTTGCCCAGTCCGATTGCTATTTCGGTGGCGGAACGGCTATCACCCTGTCTTTGGGCGAGTACAGGGAATCGGCGGATGTTGACTTCCTGTGCAGCTCGATTGATGGATATCGAGCCTTGCGCAATACGATCAGCAATACCTCTCTGGGGACCATTCTTGCCGGGCCTGTGGAATTGGCGCGTGAAGTACGCGCAGACCGCTATGGGATTCTAACCTTTGTTCGGGTTGATGGCGTGCCGATAAAATTTGAGATTGTTAGCGAGGGCCGAATCAATATTAGCGGCAGCATGGATCTCTTGCTTGGTGTTCCGACGCTGGCGCGTGAGGATATGTACGCTGAAAAGTTGCTTGCCAACGCTGACCGGCATGGCGATCTTTCCGCGCTGAGCCGCGATGCCATTGATTTGGCAATGCTTATTCAGCACTGGGGAGCGATCCCCGACGAGGCTTGGGCCAAGGCACGTGTGCCATACGGCCAAAGCATCGATACTGCCTACAGCCAAGCTATCTAGCTGGTGAGCGATTCTGGCTACTTGGCGTCCTGCTTGAAGAAGATGCATATGGCCCCAGCCTTTGCCGAGAGTATCCCCGAGTTGTTGCTTGGTTCTTTGCCGGACGTCTAAGGCGGCGCAAGCCGGATTTGTTCAGAAATCCGGCGTTCTGGCTAGACTGGTTAATTTTGCGTGAGGCGCGCATACTCGGCCGCTCCATCTTGCCGTCCGACCAGAACGCCTTATGAATCTGCACGCCCCTGCCACCACGATATCCGATGCCAGCCTGAGCCGCGAGGAGCTGGAACAGCACCTGGCGCTCTCCGTCCGCCATTTCTCCAACTGCGACTTCAGCGATGCGGACCTGTCGCGCCTGGACCTGCAATCCTGCACCTTTGAGCGTTGCGCGTTCGGCGAGGCGGTGCTGTATGCCTGCAAGCTGTCGCATTCCAAATGGCTGCGCTGCCGCGCCGGCGGGGCCGACTTCGAGGCGGCCGACCTGGTGGACGCGCAATTCCAGGGCTGCGACCTGAACAACACGAAGTGGCGCAGGGCCAAGCTGGCCTCGGCCAGCTATCGCGGCTGCAAGCTGACCGGCGCGTCCTTCGAGGAAGTGTCCCATCTCGGCGCGTCGTTCGAGGATTGCTTGCTGGTGGGCGCCGACCTGCGCGGCTTCTCTTTCCGCAAGGCCGAACTGAAGAACCTGGACTTCTCGGACGCCGACCTGTCCGGCTGCGACTTCCGCGACGCCGTCTTTGAAGGCGGCAGCCTGCGCGACGCCATCCTCAAGCTGTCCCGCTTCGACAACGCCGACCTGCGCAGCGCGGAGATCGGCGGCCTGAAACTGAACGACGCCAAAATGTTCCGCGGCGCCGTCATCTCCCACGCGCAGGCCGCCGCCGTGCTGAGGGAGATGGGCCTGATCGTTGCATGAACAAGGGGATTAATGCGCGTGCTCGCTGGGGCCTTGCTTCGGCGGCACGGTGAAGCTGACGGTCTGGCTGCCGAGGATTTTGTGGCTGGGGTCCGCAATCTCGAGCAGCACCTTGTGCGGGCCGGGCGTGAGGCCGACCAGGATCAGGGGATCGGTGCTGGTGTGCGCCCAGGTGCCTTTCCAGTCGTCCACCGTGACGTGGATGTGGCCGAGGTGGGGCGATACGGCCACCGCTTCCTTGCCGAACACCGGCAGCACGCGCAGGTTCTCGGTGCGGTGCTGGATGATGACCACGCCCCGGGCCAGCGCGTCCGGCAGCGGCGCGTAAGCGATCAGCTTGGGCGCCGGCTCGGATGCGAGCGGAATCACGGCGGCGGGACGGCCCGCTTCGGAAGCGGTTTGCGCTCCGGCCATGGTGCAGAGCGACGCGCCTGCGATGACGGCGGCCGCCGCTGCCAGGTGTTTCAGTAAGCTTGGCATCATGATTCCTTCGTTGTGGGCTGGGGATTCCATTAGACGCCGCTGGTGTAGCTGCCGTTTGTCCGGTTTGCGGCGGGGGGGACGGATTTTGTGTCTGCGCGCCGTGTGGACACAGAGCGATACAATCGGGCGAACCGGCTGGGCGCCAGGCCCACGTGGCGGCTGAACGCCGTGCTGAAGGTGCTGGCCGAGCTGTAGCCGACGCGCTCGGCAACCGTGGCCAGGCGCAGGTCCTGCCGGCGCAGCATGTCCTTGGCCAGCGCCATGCGCCAGGCCAGCAGATATTCCATGGGCGGCAGCCCCACCGCCTGTGAGAAGCGTTCGAAAAAGGCCGAGCGCGACAGCGCGGCGGCTTTCGCCAGCTGCGCCATCGTCCATGCGCGCGAGGGCTCGCCGTGCATGGAGCGCATGGCCGCCGCCAGCCTGTCGTCGGCCAGTCCGCGCAGCAGTCCGGGCGGTGCTTGCGCTGTGGAGGCCAGCCGCAGCGCTTCGATCAGCAGCACTTCCACAAAGCGTGTCAGCACCACGCTGCGGCCCGGCCGGTCCGCCTCGGACTCCTCGCGCACCAGCCGCACCAGCACCGCCAGCCGTTCCACACCGCGCACATGCACCAGCGGCGGCAGCAGGGACACCAGCAAGGCCGCATCCGGCGAATCGAAGGCGAAGGCGCCGCCCAGCAGGCGCACATCGGGCGCGCCGTCCTGCGTGCCGTGGCGCATGTCGGGCTGCGCCGTGTCGGCTGCATCGGCCGCGGCGGGTTCGATTTGCACGGGCAACGCGGGTTCGAAGCCGGACATGGTGAAGCCTGGCGTTTCCGGTAGTAGCACAAAGTCTCCTGCTTCCAGTGTGACGGTGTCCTGGCCGTCGACAGCGAGCAGGCAGCTCCCTTCCAGCACCGCGCAAAAACCCGGTTGGCCGAATGCCGCATAACGCACCGCCCACGCGCCAGCGCCGCTGATGCCTTTCGACAGCACCGCGCGCGGCTGTAACAGGGAAATGAGTTGGGACAGGGGATCGCTCATCGCTGGACGCTAGCAAATGAAATGTGGACTCTTTATTGTAGTTCGTCCTGCGGCGCTCCGCTATCGTTATGGCTGTCCCAACCCACACTGAAATACACACCATGAAAACCGTACTGATTACCGGATGCTCCTCGGGCTATGGCCTGGAAACCGCGCGCCATTTCCACGCCCAGGGCTGGAACGTTATCGCCACCATGCGCACGCCGCGCGAGGACTTGCTGCCGCGCAGCGAACGCATGCGGGTGCTGGCGCTGGACGTTACCAGCGCCGACAGCATTGCTGCGGCGCTTGAAGCGAGCGGGCCGATCGATGTGCTGGTGAACAACGCGGGCATCGGCTTGTTCGGCGCATTCGAGGCCACGCCGATGGCTACGGTGCGCGAGGTGTTCGACACCAATACCTTTGGCACGATGGCGATGACGCAGGCCGTGCTGCCGCAGTTCCGCACCCGCCGGTCGGGCGTGGTGGTGAATGTGACTTCCAGCGCCGTACTGGCGCCCATGCCGCTGGTGGCGGCCTACACCGCCAGCAAGATGGCGGTGGAAGGCTTTACCGCGTCGCTGGCGTTTGAGCTGGAAGGCTTTGGCCTGCAAGTCAAGCTGGTGCAGCCGGGCTATGGCCCCAGCACCGCATTCACCGCGAACACCGGCGCGCGCCTGGAGGGATTGATACCGGAAGCCTACGCGCCGTATGCGCAGAGCGTTTTCGCCGCGTTCACGCAGCCGGCCGCTGTCACCACGGAGGGGGATGTGGCGCAGCAGGTCTGGCGCGCTGCGAATGATACGTCCGGCCGGCTGCGCTTTGCTGCGGGCGCAGATGCGGTGGCGCTGGCAGGAGCCCAAGCCTAGCTTGCGCGCAGGGACTGGGGCGGGCGCATCCCGCCGCTGCCGGGTCTTATGGACCCAGGCCTTTTCCCGGGAGCGAGGCGTCTTCGCTGCGCCAGCGTGCGGCGTCGCTCATGACGCTGCCCAGCAGGACCGAGATGGGGCGGGCGATGCTGCGCGTGATGGCCCAGGCCAGCAGTATGCCGCCCAGCACCGACAGGCCGGCCAGTGCGCCCAACATCAGCCGCGCGTGCGTGGCCGCCTCTTTGCTGGCGGCCACCACCATTTCGTTCTGCTGGGTCTGGATTTGCGCCAGCCGGGACAGCGCCGCGTTCCAGCGCGCCTGTATCGGCGCCAACTGCGTGACGATGAGCGTGGTGGCTTTGCTGCTGGCGTGCTGCTGGGCGGCGCTGATGATGTCTTCGATTAGCGTTTCCGAGGCGCTGGCCGCGTTGTCGGCATCGCGCAGCGCCTGCAGCTCATCCTCGCTGGCGGACGACTCCGCCAGCATATTCTTCAGGGCGGCCTGCTCCGTTGAATACGCCTTGTCGGCCAGGTCAATCTGGCGGATTTCGGCGCTGATGTCGTTGTCCTTGCTCAGCAGGACGGCATTGCGCAGCGCGACCATGCGCTCGGCCAGGGCCATCTGCATGGCCGACGCCAGGGCTGCCTCGCGCTGGTTGACGCGGGTGATCTCGTCGAGGTTGGCCTGCATCAGGTCCATGCGGTTCAGGCCGTAGGCGGCGGTGGCCGCCAGCAGGGCGATCTGGATGGTAAAGGCCAGGGCCAGCTTGGTACCAATGCGTAAATGTGCGGTTTTCATGGCTTCCCTTCCTGCGCCGGTGCGCAGTACTGAACTAAGGTATTAGCTCGGCGAGGGTGGGGCCGGATGGAGAAAGGCAGCGCAGGCGCTGCCGTGTCGTGACAGAAGTCGGGAAACGACGGAATTCTGGTGAGGCAATGCAGCCATCGTAGCACAATTTTCTGTACGGAAACGAGAGGGCTGTGGCTGCCTGCCGACACTCAGGGGCGCTTGACCGCCAGCGACTGCCAGCCGGCCTTGGGCGACATGTCCGCCAGATTCCAATCGTCCGCCACGAAGGCTTTGCGTGTGGGCGCGTAGGCCGGATAGCCGGACGACTGCGCTTCGCTGTCGACAATGTTGCCGCGCCCTTCGGCCACGTCGGACAGGATTTTGAAGTCGATGGCGTCGCGCTGCCAAGAGCGCATGCCGGCGCTGGCGTAGATCACGCTTTCCAGGCCCTGGGCCGGCAGCGGCGCCAGGCCGGGCGGCAGGTAGGGCTGGTCCGCCTGGATCACCCGGGCGGTGTCGGCGGTGTAGCGGCCCATCATGGGCAGCGGCTCGCCGTTGGCATCAACGGCAATATTGTCCTGCATGAACAGGCTGACGTCGCCCGAGCCGCCCAGGCTGAACAGCGGCGTCTTGGGGCTGGTGTCCGGCCCGCCGCGCAGCACGTTGCCCACCATCGTCACGGCGCCGGTGCGCGGCGCGCGCTCGCCCCACTCGTGGGCGATCAGATTGTAGTGAACCGCGCGCTTGCCCGGGTTGTGGATCAGGTTGTTGACCACGGCGACCTTGGCGCCGCCCTTCACCAGCGGGTTGCGTTCGACGTTGGACGAATACAGATTGCCGTACAGGAGGATCTGCTCGGCGTTGTCGTGGATCAGCGTGCCTTTGGAATGTTCACCCTTGCCGTGGGCGGAATTGCGCAGGCCTTCGGCGATGATGTTGTGGCTGTAGGTGACGCGGTGCGAGGTGCCGTTCGGCCAGTCTTCCGGCGTCTTGCCGTTGAAGCGCGCGCCGGAGGCGGACAGGTTTTCGTCGGTGGCCCAGCTGAAGCTGCAATGGTCGACGATGACGTTGCTGGCGCCGCTGGTGGACAGGCCGTCGACCTCCCAGCCGCTCTTTTTCGGCTTGCCGTTTTCGCCGGGGCGCACGGCGATGTGCTGCACGATCACGTCGCTCGCCGAGACCGACAGGCCGCCCCGGATCAGCGTAATGCCGGGATGGGGCGCGGTCTGGCCGGCCACCGTGACGTGGGGCTTGCGGATGTTCAGGCTGGCGCCTTGCAGGTCGATCACGCCGCCCACTTCGAACACGATGATGCGGGCGCCGTCGGTGGCCAGCGCGGCGGCCAGGGAGCCTTCGCCGCCGGCGTTCAGATTGGTCACGCGCACGATAGCGCCGCCGGCGCCGCCCTTGGTGTCGGCGGCCCAGCCGCGCACGTCTATCGCGGCCCGGTCCATGCCGCTTGCCGAGGCGGAGGGATGGGCGGTCAGGGAGCAGGCGCCCATGGCAAGGGCGAGGGCGATCTTACGGATGGCGGGCAGCTTCATGGTTCTCCAGTTCAAGGCAGGGCACGGTAGACGAGGTTGGTGAAACGGACTTTGCCCTTCCCGGCGGCGTAGATGGCGGGACGCAGGCTCATGAAGCCGTAAGCGGTGTTGTGGTTGTAGCCGGACACTTCCATCTGCACGCCGTATTTGTGCCAGGTCTTGCCCTGGTCGGTGCTGGTGTGGATGGTCAGGATGTGGCGGTCGTTGGTGACGCGCATGCGCAGCTTGTTGGCCATGCCGGCCGGCTTGCCGCCGCGCGGCTGGTCCATGCCGTAGCGGTGCAGGATGAAGCCGTCCTTGTTCACGCCGACGCCGGCGTACAGCTTGTCGTTGTAGAACAGCAGGGCGCCCGCCTGCGCGCCGGGGTCGAAATCGATGTCCACCTCGAACTGGTAAGCCTGGTCGCCGGCAAGGAAGGTGAGCGGCGAGCTGTCGGCTGGCGAGCCGCCTTTCGCGTCCAGTTCCAGCAGGCCGTCGCGGTAGCGCACGCGCTTGTTTTCGTCCACGCCGCCACGGAAGAAGCTCCATTGCAGGCCGAATTTATTGCTGCTGAAATCGTCCGACAGCGCCATGCCGTGCGGGAGCGCGCTGCCGCCTGCGGGTTTGGGGATGGGCTTGCCGGCGTCAAAGGCGGCGGCCTTGAACCAGCCGTCGCTGGTCCATTCGATAGGTGCCAGCAAGGCCTGGCGGCCGAGGGCGTGGAAGCCGTTCTCGTAGCCGTGGTACATCATGTACCAGCCGGACTTGCCCGGCCCTTCGACCAGCGTTGCGTGCCCCTTGGACCACCATTTTTCCGCCGCCGATTCGGTGCGGATGATGGGGTTGTAGGGCGAGTTCTCCCAAGGCCCGTGGATGGACCTGGAGCGCGCCGACACCACCATGTGGCCGGTGGGCGGACCGGCGGTGCCGCCCAGGGCCAGCGTCATGTAGAAGTACTCGCCGTGGCGCGTCATCTTCGGGCCTTCCTGGGCGTAGCCTTCCACGTCCCACTCTTCCGGGTATTTCCAGCCGTCGTAGACGTGCTGCACCGGCCCGGCGATTTTCAGGCCGTCGTCGGACAGCTGGACGCGGTCGCCGTGCGACAGGAACAGGTAGCGCTTGCCGTCCTCGCCGACGATGTGGCCGGGGTCGATGCGGGCATTGTTCAGCGCCACGGGCTCCGACCAGGGGCCGCGTATATTGTCGGCGTGGATGACATAGATATTGTTGTTGCCGGGCAGTTTGGCCGGAATGTAGAGGTAGTAGCGGCCGTTGTGCCTGGTCAGCTCGGGCGCCCAGACGCTGCCCACGTATTGCTTCAGCGCGCTGCCTATCGGTTCCCAGTTCACCAGGTCGCGCGAATGCCAGATCGTCAGGCCGGGGTAGGCCTCGAACGAGGAGAAGGTCATGTAATAGTCGTCGCCGTCCTTGAGCACGCTGGGATCGGGGTGGTCGCCGGCCATGATGGGGTTCAGGTAGCTGCCATTGCCCAGGTCCGCCTTGCGCTGCTGTTCAACGCCCCTGGCCCAGTCCTGGCAGTGGCGCAGGAAGGGATTGCCCAGCTCGCTGGTGCAGGGCGCGCCGAGAGCTGGCAAGGACAATGAACAAGACAATAAGACGGCTGCTAGACGCATGACGTTGGTTCCATTGTGAACTGGTTGGACCAATATGCAAACATTGCTAATTGGTCAGGCCAAAATGGATCATCGCACAAAACCGGTGCAGCGTGTGCTCACAGTCAGTGAGTTTTTTGCTGCCCGAAAAAAGAGCCAACCCGAAGGCTGGCTTGCTGGCGCGGCTAGCCGAGATTGGCGGCTTAGCTCGCCATGCCCTTTTGCAGCAGGGCTGTCACGACGGTGCCGACATCGCTGCCCTGCTCAGTGGCCAAGGCGTTGAGCTGAGCCACCAGGTCGGCGTTCAGTTTGGTGGCGAACGGCACCAGGCCCAGCGCCTGGTCGCGGCGGCGCTGCTCGCGGCGGTCGACCACTTCAGCAACTTTGCCGAATTCGGCAGCGCCGGGCGCGGTCATTTTGCCCATCAGCTTTTTGGCGTCGCTTTTTGCCATTCCGGTTTTTTTCATGGTGTTTCTTTCGTAGTGTGTAAGGTGGAGGAGGGCAGTGAAAAACGCTAAGCCGTGCGATCTGTGGAATATCCCGCAACGGCCGGATTTCAGTGCGGGGTGCGGCCTTTGTTGATCACTTCCCCCAGTTCGGTAAAATCGAGCGGCTTGACCATATGCGCGTCGAATCCTGCAGCCGTTGTGGCTTCCATATCGCGCTGCTGCCCCCATCCGGTGGCAGCGATCAGCAAGGTTTGTTCTCCCCATGGCTGTGAACGAATGTGGCGCGCAACTGTGTAGCCATCCATCCCCGGCAGTCCGATGTCGAGGATGACCACGTCCGGTTGAAATGCCGGGCCGGCCGACAGCGCCGAGGAACCGTCGTAATACTGCGTAACGGAGAATCCCTGCATGGTGAGGGCCATGCCCAGCAAATCGGCGGCGTCGCGGTTATCGTCAACCACCAGTATGCGCTTTGCCTTGTCGGTCGGAGAAACGGACTGCGGGGTGCTTGCAGCATTTTGCGCTGAACCGGTGGGGTTGTTCAGGATTTCCGCAGCCAGCGGCAAGCGTAAAACGAACTCGCTGCCGCAGCCTACTCCCTCGCTGAAAACATCGATCGTGCCGCCATGCAGTGTGACCAATCCCTTGACCAGGGCCAGCCCGATACCAAGTCCTCCCTGGGAGCGCGCAAGTGCGGGCTCAAGCTGCGAAAACATGGTGAACACATTGGCCAGATGATAGGCCGCGATACCGATGCCGGAGTCGCGGACACGGACGGCCGCCTGGCCATTTTCTTCCGCCGCGTCGAACCAGATGGATCCGCCCTCCGGCGTGTATTTGGCGGCATTGTTGAGCAAGTTGGTCATGATCTGTGTCAAGCGCGTGGGATCCGCATCCACCAGCAAGGGATGGTCCGGCAGCGTCATGTACAGCCGGTGCGCGCCGGCATCGATCAGCGCCTGCGAAGCTTCAGCCGCCTGGCGCATCAGCTCAGCAATATTGATGCGCTCGCGCCGCAGCTCGACCCGTCCTTGCGTAATGCGCGAAATGTCCATCAGGTCGTCGACCAGGTGCGACATCTGCTGCATCTGGCGCTCGAACACTGCTCGTGCCCTGAGCAGCTGAGGATCGTCGAGTGGCTTGAGCTTGAAGATTTCCAGCACGTTGCGCAGTGGCGCCAGCGGATTGCGCAGTTCGTGCGCGAGCGTGGCGAGGAATTCATCTTTCTGGCGATCCGCGCGCGCCAGTTCAGCATTGGCGCGCCCAAGCTCATCCCGATTTTCCTGCAGCGCCTTCTGCGTTTCCTCCAGCGCGAGCAGCGACGCCTCGGCGTGGCGCCGCGCATGCAGCAACTCCCGCTCATACGCCCGCCGGTCAGTGGCAATGAAGACGGCAAGCTCATCGACAATGCGATCGCCTTCCTTGCGCCGGAAGATATTGATCAGGGTAGGCAGCACCGATTTATCGGCATGGCGGATGTCGATCTGTACTTCAGCGACCGACCCTTGCATTTGCAGCAGTGGCAGCAAATGGGTTTGATGAAATACCTTGCCGCCCATCGTGAACATGTCCTGGATGCGGCGTTTACCCACCAGCTCGTTTTCCGGCAAGCCCACCCAGCCGCAGAACGTTTGATTGCAGCGGCATATCAGCCCATTCTCGTCGGTCAGCAGCAGTCCGCACGCCGCTCTGTCGTAAAGTCGCTCGTCAGTGAGGTGAGGACGTTCCACCTCTAGCGTGCCAAGGATGCGAGGAAGCTTTCCATGGCCGCGCTGCTGGCGCTCGGCGAGCTCAAGTGTGGACAGTGGCCGACATTGTCGATCACGGACAAGGTGCTGCGTGGCAGGACACGATGCATGTATTCGCCTACCGCCAGCGGGGCGATCAGGTCGTCGCTGCACTGGACTATCAGTGCCGGCACCGCCGACTTTGGCAGGTCGGCGCGATGGTCGGACAGGAAAGTGACGCGGGCGAAGTGTTTGGCAATGGCGGGATCGGTGCGGCAGAAGCTGTTCGTCAATTCGGCGCCCAGTTCCGGCTGTTCCGGCGCACCCATGATCGCCGGCGCCATGGCGCTCGACCAGCCCAAATAATTGCTTTCGACGGTGGCCAGCAGGTCATCGATGTCTTCCCGTTCGAAGCCGCCGACGTAGTCGCCATCGTTCACATAGCACGGCGAGGGACCAATCATGAGCTGGGCCAGGAAGCGCTGCGGCGCTTCGATGGTGGCCAGCAGGCCGATCATGGCACTGACGGAGTGGCCGACAAAGATGACCGGTCCCGAGGCGTACTGGTCCAATATCTCCAGCAGGTCAGCCGCGTAGCCGTGCAAGACGCCATATTTGCTTTCGTCGTAAGCCGACAGATCGGATCCGCCGCTGCCAACGAGGTCGAATGTCACGACGCGAAAGCGCTGCTCGAAGTGCGGCACAAGAAGGCGCCACATATTCTGGTCGCAGCCAAAACCGTGCGCGAACACCATCGTGACGTCGCCGCTACCACTGACGCGCACGTTATTCCTCTTTTGAATGTCCATTGCGCTTTCGGGGTCGTTGAATCAATAGGAAGCAATCGGGGGATTGTACAGGTAGAGGACGCAACGCCGGGTCCGTTTGCTGCAAGCCCGAAATATTTAACGCTGAGGACTAACGCTTTGCTGCGTGATGCTCGGTTTCGTCGAAGGGCACGCGATATTTCTTCATGATTTGCGCGTAGCTACCGTCTTTTTGCATGGAGCCAAACGCCGCCTTCCATTTCTCTCCTTGCCGGGCGTCGAAGTTGTGCGAGCTGGCCAGGTACAGCCCGATTTTCCCGACTGGCTTGCCAATGCGCAGCGTCGCCAGTGAGCGGCCAAGTTCCGCTTCCGTGGCCTTGAGCACCAGCGGCGCGGCGATCCAGATGTCGATGCGTCCCAGTTCCAGTTTGCCCAGGTTGGCCGCAGCGTTGTTGGCGGTTTGGATATTGCGGAAGCCGCTGCGGCGGGCCATATCCTCGGCAGGCGAGCCGAGGATAACGCCCACGCGCAAGTCCTTGGCCGCCTCAATCGATGAAATGTCGGCGCTGCTGCCCGGCGCCGCCACCATGACGAAGCTGAATTCGAACAGCTTGCACCACCACCGGTATTTGTCTTCATTGTCCGCCATGCGCCAAATGGTGCCTATCGCATCGTCATGGCTGCTGATCAGGAAGCGCTGACGCAGCAAGGGCATGGGCGTAATCGCGCCAGTGTATTGTGCGCGGCGCGCCATTTCGGACATCAAGTCATGGAGCAGACCTTGCTGCACGCCGTTCACGCTGTAGGCGAGGGGCGCAACACGATCAATATAAACCCGTGGTTCGCTGCGAGCGGCGCTGGCGGCGAGCAGCAATAAGCCGCACAGCGCTGCGCACTTGAAAATCGAAGCACTGGGGACGTTACGCACGCTGGTCATCACTCATCCCGGTAACAGGTTGTTTGTTGACTCTCATTTTGCGGAGATATTTCGCAATGCACTAGCTGCGTGAGTGCAAGAGACTATTTCGCCGAAAGTAATGAATGATGTAAATCTTCGATGAAAGTGCTCTTATATCTCACCGTAGCCGTGTAGGCTCACGATTTTCGCGAAGCGCGGTGCGATGCCGATGCGGTAGGCTGCCTGCGTGCCGTTTCTGCGCTGTCGGACGCGCCAGGCAGACTTTCGGGCAGCGGCTCGCCTTCAATCCGGAAGTGCCGGAAGAATTTGAACGTTCGGCTCACGCCACGCGGGTCGGAAAGGAAGGGAAGGGCAAATTCCCGTTCGGCGAGCAGCACCGCGCGCCAAACGGTGCCGGCGAAGAAGCGAAACGCTAGCGTATTTGGAGGTTGGAGATGCAGGTCAGTAAAGGCGCCGGTGGAATACATACCGCCAAGCACAGCCGCATCGAGCAACGCCAAATTGGCGTCGAACATATAAATTCGCAGCATGTCTTCAAACGGAATGTCATCGGTGAAGAAGGCGATTCGACAGTCTTGCCAATCGACAGCTGCTTCCAGTATGGCGCCGTCGACGACCACCCCGGTGGGTTTGCCGTCAACCAGCAGTTCGGAAGACGCCAGCGCGGTATCCGTGTTGTGTGATACCAGCCGTGCTGCGAATTCCGAGTTCGAAAGTAGTCTCACGAGCTTGCTCTACCATATGAAGCCAGCGCCGAAGGCTGCCAGAGCACCTCCGACAAACGCACCTATTGTTACACATACAGGCGCCCCAGGACCGCACGCCAAACCCGCGAGGGCGCCAGCGGCGATACTTCCGCCAATTCCCGCAGTGGTGGTCGCCAGTTCGCGCTTGATCGCGGTAGTTCTATTGCGAGCGGTGAGCACGTTGTATGTCGATATTGCCAATGACAGCAGAATGACGCCACGACCCAGGTATGACAAGCGCATCATATTGCGGGTGATGGAAGGTTGAGACCTCCCGGAGGAGGCCACGATTTCCGCAAATACGCGGCTCTGCTTTGCCGGCGAGAGATTTGAGAAGACAGCATTTCCCCCAAACAACTGCGTGGTCTTTTTTGCGACGAGTGCGTTTAGTCCGCGACCCTCTGCCTTGTAGTGCTCGGCGAAAGCCCGGGCGACGGGAGTGGTGCGGGATCTGGTTAGCTGCATGACGACGTTCCTCGTATTTTGGGCCTGTTCTGCCGCTTGTACCCAAGTCAACTGGCCTCTGGCTACTTGCCTGCGCAGGTTGTCCGACATCGCCTTAATCTCGCGCGCGTAAATGCTGCGTGCAGCGGAGTCAATTTCCAGGTGCATCCCTGCGCTGGCTGCTGTCGCTTCCAGTGACTTGATCGTATTTTCGAATGTTTCTTCGTTGGACCGCTGCATGTTGGGCTCCCTGTCGATGGTGTTTGATGAGCGTACTGGGTCCGGGAACCACGGGATTTGATTCGGCGCAAGATTGTTTGATGCTGGTAGTTCTGCACTGGAAGGCCTCTGATGAACTGGCCGCAGTGCTTAGGTCTGCGGGGGGAGCTTTCGCTTATGCTGCAGCGAAATAGCGGCGTATGGAAGCTGAATTTGCCTATCGGGCGTGTTAGAGTGCAGAACGCAGTATCAGGCCTCTGTCGATACTGTCACGCGGTAGAGGTTGCAGCGTAAGCGACCAGAGAGCGACCAGAAACAAAAAAGCCCACGAACGTAAATTCGTGGGCTTCCTTGATTATTCTTGGTAGGCCGTGCGGGATTCGAACCTGCGACCAACGGATTAAAAGTCCGCTGCTCTACCAGCTGAGCTAACGACCCAAGGTAATGAAACCTTAGCTTCTTTCGAGTGGTAGGCCGTGCGGGATTCGAACCTGCGACCAACGGATTAAAAGTCCGCTGCTCTACCAGCTGAGCTAACGACCCCCGAAAGAAGCAAGATTATAGGGGTGTCCCGCCGTCCTGTCAAATGCTCTTGAGCATCAACTGTCGCCGCAGGCCGCTTATTTGGCTTTCAGGCGTTCGCGGGCCGTGGCGGCGGACTCGCTGTCCGGGTACTTGCTCAGCAGCTCGGTCAGCGTCTTCTTGGCGTTGGCGACCGCTTTCAGCTCGGTCTGGCAGCTGGCGATGTTGAGCATGGCTTCCGGCGCGCGCGGGCTGTCCGGGTAGGCTTTCACCACCACTTGCTGCGCCAGGATGGCGGCCTTGCAGTCCTTCTGCGCGTAGTAGGTGGTGCCCAGGTAGTACTGCGCGTTGGCCGCGTAGCCCGATTCCGGGTACTGGCGCACGAATTCGGCCAGCGCCACGGTGGCGGTCTTGAAGTCGCCGGCCTTGAACAGCAGCATGGCCGCGTCGTAGGCTTTTTGCTCGGCCGGGTCCACGGCGGCGGTCTTGCCGTCGATGGTCACCTGGCGCGGCTCGAGCTTGCGCAGGCGGGCGTCGAGGTCGACGTAGAAATCTTTCTGGCGCTTTTGCGTGTTGGCCAGTTCGTTGGCCAGCACTTCCAGCGAGCCGCGCAACTTGGCGATTTCGCTCATGGTCTGCTCGTGCTGGTTGTTGATGTCCAGCGCGATGGACTTGTCGGCCTTGGAGTCGATGCGGCCGTTCAGCTCGGCGCGCATGGCTTCCACCTTGGCGCGCAGGTCGAGGATGGCTTTGCGGGCTTCGTCGTCGTCGAACAGGGCGGCGCTGGCGTGCAGCGGCAGGAAGGTGGCGGCGGCCAGCAGGGCGGCGGCGGTGGCGGAACGCAGGCGGAATTTGGTCAGTGTCGTCATGTGCATTGCGCTTTCAAAATAGAAACGGGGCAGGGCGCAGTATAAACTGCGCGCCGCCCCGTGTGTTGCCATACTAAGACTACAGAATTACTTGTAGACGATATCGGCACGGCGGTTTTGCGCCCATGCTTCTTCCGTGTGGCCTTCGGCTTTTGGCTTTTCTTTGCCCAGCGATACGGCTTCGATCTGGCCTTCTGGCACGCCCAGGGCGGTCATGGCTTTACGGACGGCTTCAGCGCGCTTCTGGCCCAGGGCCAGGTTGTATTCTGCGCCGCCGCGTTCGTCGGTGTTGCCTTGGATCAGGATCGAGCGCTTGGCGTTCTTGGTCAGGTAGCCGGAGTGATTCTGCACCACTGGCTTGCCGTCTTCACGCACAACGTAGCTGTCGAAGTCGAAGTACACGGAACGCTGAGCCAGCACGCCTTTAGGATCGTCCAGCGGGTCGATCGAAGCGGTTTGTACTGGGGCAACTGGGCGGGTGTCGGCAACTGGCTTGGCCGCTTCAACTGGCTTTTCCACCACTGGTGCTGGTTCTGCCACTTTTACTGGGGTCGAGCAAGCCGACAGCAGGGCTGCGGTGCTGAGGATGAAGGCTACGCTTTTAACGTTACGCATGGTTAGTTCTCCTGGTCGTTGATGAAAGGACTGCTTTTTACTTCATGAAAGGACCCCAGGTGGGCTCCTTGATATTGCCCGCTTGAATCGTCAAGCGTTGCTTTACGCGGCCGTCGACCGACACCACAGCCAGCGATTTGCGGCCGCCCGAAACGGTCGCGTACAACAGGTACTTGCCGTTCGGGGCGAAGCTAGGCGATTCGTCGCTGGTGGTGTCGGACAGGCGTTGTTCCTGGCCGGAGGCGAGATCCAGTACAAAGAGCTGGAAGTTGCCGCCGTCGCGCCGGGAGATGTAAGCCAGCGTGTTTCCGTCCGAGGAAATACGCGGGCTGATGTTGTAGCTGCCGCTGAAGGTGACGCGCTTGGCTTCGCCGCCGTTGGCGCTCATGCGGTAGATCTGCGGGCCGCCGCTGCGGTCGCTGGTGAAGTAGATGTACTGGCCGTCGGCCGAGAACTGCGGCTCGGTGTCGATGCCGGAGCTGTTCGAGATGCGGCGGATGCCGCTGCCGTCGGCGTTGGCGATGAAGATCTGGGTGTTGCCGGTCTTGGACAGGGCCACGGCCACCTTGCTGCCGTCCGGCGACCACGACGGCGCCGAGTTGCTGCCTTTTTCATTGGCCACCACGGTGCGCGCGCGCGTCACCAGGTTCTGCACGTAGACCACGGGTTTTTTCTGCTCGAAGGAGACGTAGGCCACCTTGTTGCCGTCCGGCGACCAGGACGGCGAAATGATGGGCTCGTTCGAGATCAGCGCCGGCAGTTCGTTCTCGCCGTCCGAGTCCGCCACCACCAGGCGGTACTGGCGGCCCTGCTGGGTGACGTAGGCGACGCGGGTGGCGAAGGCGCCGCGCACGCCGGTCAGTTTTTCGTAGACGTCGTCGGCGATCTTGTGGGCCGACAGGCGCACTTCGTTGACCGAGGTGGTCTGGTCCATCTGTGACAGCTTGGTGGCCTTGATGGTGTCGTGCAGCTTGTAGCGCACGTCGAAGCCGCCGTTGGCCAGCTTGCTGACGGTGCCGACCACGATGGCGTTGGCGCCGCGCGATTTCCATTGGCTGTAGTCGACGTCGTTCGGGTTGTTGATCACGCCGGCGTCGATGATCTTGAACATGCCGCTGCGTTCCAGGTCGGCCTTGATGACGGCCGACACCTGGGCAGGCGCCACGCCTTCGTCGGCAAAGGCGGCCACGGCGACCGGGATCTGGTTGCTGCCGACACCGGAGATTTCCACCTTCAGCTGCGCGTAGGCGTTCAGGCTGGCCAGCAGGCTGGCGGCGGCGAGTGCATTGGTCAGGCTAGTCATTTTTTTCATATTGGTTCTCAAGGCAAATCTTTCATGTTGAATCCTGCGGTAATCTCGCGTTCGACCGTGCCGTCTTTCTTCTTCGGCAAAGGCGAGGACTTGGCGATGGCTGCTTCCACCGCCAGGTCGTAGGCGGGAATGCCGCTACTCTTGATCTTCCGGACCGAAATAATTTCCCCAGTTGGCAGTTGCTCGATCTTGAACTCGGCGCGCGGGTTGCCGGCGACGTCGCTGCCGGCATACGCGATGTTGCTCTTGATCTTGGCGGTAATGGCTGCCACGTAGCCGCTGTCCAGGCGCGGCGCGGTCGCTTTCGCGGCCGTGCCGGTGGTGCCTGCGCCAACGGCGCCCGTGATGCGCGCCATTTCCGCCGCACGCTGTTTATCCAGCTTTTTCTGCTCTGCTTCCGCTTTGGCCTTGGCTGCCTTTTCGGCGGCTTTCTTGTCTTCCTTGGCCTGATCCAGCTTGGCCTTTTCCTCGGCCAGTTTCTGCTCTTCCAGCTTTTTCTTCTCGTCGAGTTTCTTCTTCTCGTCGAGCTTCTTCTGTTCGAGTTCCTTGGCCTTTTGTTCGGCTACTTTTTTTGCCTTCTCTTCTTCAACGCGTTCCTTCTCGGCCTTTTCCTTGGCCTTGCGCTTTTGCAGCGCAATCTCGGGGTCGACGGCCGGCGGCGGCGCTTCCACTGGTGGCGCTACCACCTTGGGCGGCGGCGTGGGCGCGGGCTCCGGTTCCGGCTCGGGCTCAGGTTTCGCTTCCGGCGGCTGCGGCGCCGGCGGGGCGGCGGTCTGGGTGCTCATGTCCCACACTTCCGCTTCCACCGCCACCGGCTCGTTGTTCTGCCATGCCACGCCCACCCACAGGAAGAACAGCAGGCCCGCGTGCATGGCAGCGGCCAGGCCGATCGAGCTCCAGCGGTCGTCGCGTTTCGGCACCCGGTACGGGCCGCCTGCGGTGGCGTGTTTCATCGTCATACTTTACTTCGTGGCCAGGCCAACGCGGCTGATGCCCATCTTTTTCGATTCCGAAATCAGCTGGATCACGTCGTCGTACTTGCTTTCCTTGTCGCCGGCGATCATCACCGGATACTCAGGGTGCGCCTCATGCAGCTTGCGCAGCTTGCGCACCAGGGCGTCGCGGTTGGGCTCGGTCTCCGGCGCGTCCGCGTTCTTGCCCTGCACGCCGATCGACAGCGCGCCGTTGGGCTTGATAATGATCTGGATATAGTCGTCCGGCGGGCGGGTGGAGCGCTCGGCCTGCGGCAGGTCCACCTGCGACGGGTTGTTGGACGAGGGCATGACCATGAAAATAATGAGCAGCACCAGCATCACGTCGATGTAAGGTACGACGTTGATTTCGGACTTCAGCTTGCGGCCGCCTCGGCTGCCGCGCATGCCGCTGGAGAAGGAAGATGCCATGGTTATGCTCCCCGGTTAGCGCGACTGGCGCTGCAGGATGTTGGAGAACTCTTCCACGAAGCTCTCGAAGCGGATGGCCAGGCGGTCGATATCGTGCGAGAAGCGGTTGTAGGCGACCACGGCGGGGATGGCGGCGAACAGGCCGATGGCGGTGGCGATCAGCGCTTCGGCAATACCGGGCGCGACGGCGGCCAGCGTGGCTTGCTGCACATTGGCCAGGCCGCGGAAGGCGTTCATGATGCCCCAGACGGTGCCCAGCAGGCCGATGTAGGGCGAGACCGAGCCGACCGAGGCCAGGAAGGCCAGGTGCGATTCGAGCGCGTCCATTTCGCGCTGGAAGGCGGCGCGCATGGCGCGGCGGGCGCCGTCCAGCACGGCGCCGGCGTCCAGCTCGCGGCTGGCCGCGTGCGCGGCCTTGCCCTTGATGAATTCGCCCATGCCCGCTTCGAAGATGCGCGCCAGCGCGCCGCTCTGTTCACGGTTGCTGCCGGCGCTCTGGTGCAGCGCGTGCAGGTTGCCGCCGGCCCAGAAGGTTTTCTCGAAGTCGATGGTCTGGCGGCGCGCGGCGCGCACGGCGAACATCTTGCGGAAGATATAGGTCCAGCTGGTGAGGGAAATGCCGAGCAGCAGCGCCATGATCAGCTGAACGATCAGGTGCGCGTTGGAAATCAGGGCGATGAAGGAGAGGTCTTGAGTGACGTTCATTGTTTCAGTCTGAGTTTGGGGATGACACGGCGCCGCGCATGCGTGCCGCTACCACATCGGGCACCGCGCGCGGGCGCAGCGCGGAATCGACGCAACCAACTTTCACGCGCGCCGTGTTAAGCAACTGATCGCCGTTCCAGGCTTGCTGCACAAATTGCAGCGAGGCGCGGCCCAGTTTTTCGATACTTAAGGTTAATTTTAGTACATCGTCGAGTTTAGCTGGCGCATGATACTCGGCAGCGACGCTTTTCACGACGAACATGGCGTCGTGCTGCTGCAGCAGGGCGTGCTGGTCAACGCCGATGGCGCGCAGCCATTCGGTCCGCGCGCGTTCGAAGAATTTGAGGTAATTTGCGTAATAGACAATGCCGCCGGCATCGGTGTCTTCGTAATAGACACGGACATTCCAGGTAAACTCTGAAGGCATGTTGTTCTGACTACTAATGAGATTGGGCAACATTCTACGCGATTTTGCAAGCGAGTTTGGCCCTCTTGTAACACTCGCTTACGTTTTTTTCGGCGAAAAGATGGATTTTATCCCCGTTTGATCGTGAAAGGGGAGAAACCCTGACAAGTCGGCATCAGTTCAATCTGGTTCACATTCATGTGCGGCGGCAGCGTGGCGATCCAGTAGGCGGTGTTGGCGATGTCCTGCGGCGCCAGCGGCACCGTGCCCTCGTAGACCTTGGCGGCGGCCGCGTCGTCGCCCTTCATGCGCACATTGGAGAACTCGGTGCCGCCGCACAGGCCGGGCGCCAGATTGGTGGCGCGCACGCCGGTGCCCACCAGGTCGGCGCGCAGGTTGAGGGTGAACTGCTCGACGAAGGCCTTGGTGGCGCCGTACACATTGCCGCCCGGATAAGGATAGGCGCCGGCGGTGGAGCCGATGTTGATAATCGTGCCGGCGCCGCGCGCCACCATGGCGGGCAGCACGGCGTGGGTCATGGTGACCAGGCCTTTGCAATTGGTGTCTATCATGGTTTCCCAGTCGTCCAGCGAGGATTCGTGGGCCGGCTTGACGCCCAGGGCCAGGCCTGCATTGTTGACCAGCACGTCGATCTGGCGCCATGCGGCCGGCAGGCCGTCCAGCGCGGCGCGGATGGCGGCCTTGTCGGTCACGTCCAGCGCGATAGGCAGGACTTGGTCTCCCAGTTCGGCAGCCAGGGCCTGCAGGCGGTCGATGCGGCGGGCGGCGATGATGGCTTTGTGGCCGTTGGCGGTGAACACGCGGGCCATGGCGGCGCCGAAACCGGCGCTGGCGCCGGTGATGAAGACGATCATATTGCTTCCTTACTAATAGATGACATGGTGGAGTAGGGCAAGTGTAGCGTAATTGCCTGAGTTGATAGTACAATCTGGCTTCCATTACGTCTCACGTGACTGGCGAAAAGCCGGGTCTGCGCTTGCGCGATCTATCGGCGAAAGGTGGGCATCCACCGGGGAACGTGAGATTTCAAATCAACAGCCGTTCGCCTGGGCAGCCACCGATGGAAAGCACGAAGAGGCTGCTCCTCGCTTATTGGCGTTCCTCATTCGATCCACCTGCCAGATTTACTCTCTCACTTGGAGTTTTTTCATGTTTGCAAAAGATCACACCCTGTCCTCCGTCGATCCAGACCTGTTCGCCGCGATCCAGAAGGAAAACACCCGCCAGCACGACCATATCGAGCTGATCGCTTCGGAGAACTACACTTCGCCAGCGGTGATGGAAGCCCAGGGCTCCCAGCTGACCAATAAATACGCCGAAGGCTACCCGGGCAAGCGCTACTACGGCGGCTGCGAATACGTGGACGTGGTCGAGCAGCTGGCGATCGACCGCGTGAAGAAACTGTTCGGCGCGGAAGCGGCCAACGTGCAGCCGAACTCGGGCTCGCAAGCCAACCAGGGCGTGTTCTTCGCCGTGCTGAAGCCGGGCGACACCATCATGGGCATGTCGCTGGCAGAAGGCGGCCACCTGACCCACGGCATGGCGCTGAATATGTCCGGCAAATGGTTCAATGTGGTTTCCTACGGCCTGACGCCGGAAGAGGACATCGACTACGCCGCCATGGAAGCGCTGGCCAAGGAACACAAGCCCAAGCTGATCATCGCCGGCGCGTCCGCCTTCTCCAAGAAAATCGACTTCGAGCGTTTCGCCGCCGTGGCGAAAGCCGTGGGCGCCTACTTCATGGTGGACATGGCCCACTACGCCGGCCTGATCGCCGCCGGCCTGTACCCTAACCCTGTGCCGCACGCCGACTTCGTCACCTCGACCACGCACAAATCGCTGCGCGGCCCGCGCGGCGGCATCATCCTGATGAAGGCCGAGCACGAGAAGATCATCAACTCGGCCATCTTCCCAGGCATCCAGGGCGGCCCGCTGATGCACGTGATCGCCGGCAAGGCCGTGGCCTTCCAGGAAGCGCTGCAGCCAGCGTTCAAGGAATACCAGCAGCAAGTGGTGAAGAACGCCGACGTGCTGGCCAAGACGCTGATCAAGCGCGGCCTGCGCATCGTGTCGGGCGGCACCGAGTCGCACGTGTTCCTGGTCGACCTGCGCGCCAAGAACCTGACCGGCAAGGAAGCGGAAGCCATCCTGGGCCAGGCGCACATCACCTGCAACAAGAACGGCATCCCGAACGACCCGCAGAAACCGTTCGTGACCTCGGGCATCCGCCTGGGTTCGCCGGCCATGACCACCCGCGGTTTCAAGGAAGCCGAAGCGGAACAAGTGGGCAACCTGATCGCCGACGTGCTGGACAATCCGCATGACGCCGCCACCATCGAGCGCGTGAAAGCGGCCGTGAAGGTGCTGGCTGACGCGCATCCGGTTTACGCTTAAACATTGTCTTGGTAACATCAGGGCGCCGTGACCGTGTTGGTCCGGCGCTCTTTTAATATTCGAAAGCCCGGCGCCAGATGAAATGTCCGTTCTGTCAGCATGAAGAAATCCACGTCCTTGACACCCGCGTGTCGGAGGAGGGGGACGCGATCCGCCGCCGCCGCCGCTGCGGCAAGTGCGACAAGCGCTTCACGACATACGAGCGCATTGAACTCGTGATGCCGTTCGTGGTCAAAAAGAACGGCAGCCGCACGGAGTACGCTGCGGCCAAGTTGCGCGGCTCCCTGACGCTGGCCTTGCGCAAGCGGCCCGTGGCGGCTGCCTCGCTGGACATGGCGGTGCAGGCGATCGAAGAAAAACTGCTCACCAGCGGCAAGCGCGAAGTCGATACGCACTATATCGGCGAGCTGGTGATGCAGGAGCTGAAGCGGCTGGACAAGGTGGCCTACATCCGCTTCGCTTCCGTCTACAAGAATTTCGAGGACCTCGCCGAGTTCCAGGACGCCATCGAAGAAGTCGGTCAGGCGCCGAAAACCTAGTTCGCCTCAATGGCGGGCGAAGATCTGGTCCAGCGTGGGCGCGTCGATGACCGCTTTGGCCCAGTCTTGCAGCTGGCTCAGGCTGGCTGTGGACAGCATGGAGGTGATGTCGTCTGGCAGGGTGCCGAAACGCTGGCTTAGCTGCAGGGCGAGCAGGGCGGCTTGGCCTTGCTGTATTCCCTCCTGCCTTCCTTCCTGCCTTCCTTCCTGCCTCCCTTGCAGCATCCCTTCTTGCCTTCCTTCTAGCGCAGCTTTGACCTTCGCCTCAGCCAACTCGCGCCGCATCACGATTCTGGCGCCGCGCGGAATGTAATTTTCCATGGTGGGTCTCCCTTGAATTTGGGCCATGTCCTGCCAGAGCTGGGCTTCCAGCTCGGTGGGCAGGAGCATGATCCAGTCGATGACGTGGAATAAGTTTACGATACGTTGATGGTCCCAGTCACGCGCCAGCAGCAATCGTGTCAGCTTCCATTTTGCAGCAAGCCGTTGCTCGGGCAGTCCATGCGTTTCCTGAGTCAGCAGATGAGCGGCGGTAAGCAAGGCGAAGGGGGTGTGATGCTCCAACAATGCGCCGGTATGCTCGGCAAGATCCTGTAGTTTAGTGGTGCGGAACCTCAATTCCAGCGTGCAGCCGAACAGCAGTCTAGCCCTCGGTGTGCTGACGCGTTTCGATCTGGCGCAAGGCCGCTGCCGAAGGTTGGCGCTGGCACACTTCATTCCTGCTTGCAATGACGATAGGCAATCGCTAGTGGGATTTTAAGGCTGAGTTATATGAGCTTTGATCTGCGTCAAAGCGGCTTGCGCATGGGCTGCTAACTTGCAATCAGGGTGTCTCTCAAGCGGCTTGTGCGGAGGTGGCGTATGGCATCGCAACGGCGGATTCACGGCTTCGCGCTGATCGAAGTGCTGGTGGCGGTGGTGGTGCTGGCCGTCGGCGTGCTGGGAGCCGCCGGCATGCAGCTGGTGGCGCTGCGTGTGCGCTACGAATCGCAATTGCTGAGCAATGCAGCGCAAATGGCCTTCGCCATGGCCGAACGCTTGCGCGCCAATCCGGGCCAGATCGCCACCGCCTATCTCTCTCTGGACTATGACGCGCATGCCGAGCCGGTTCCCGCCGCGCCCGGCCGCCAGTGCTGGGCCGGACCGTGCGACAGCGCCGCCATGGCGCAGGCGGATATGTATGATTTGAAGCGGCAAATCGCTTTGCAACTGCCCGGCGGCCGGGTGCGCATCTGCCGAGACACGGGCATGTGGAGCAGTGGCCGGCTGCGTTGGCCCTGCGCGGGCGGCCCTGCGGCGCCGGTAGTCGTCAAGGTTGGCTGGCGCGGCAAGAATCCGGACGGTACGGCGGCCAGCGATGTGGACGGCGATTATGCGCCCGGTGTGGCGCTGGTGCTGGCGGGAGTGGCGCCATGAAAAAGGCCGTCTGCAATGGTGATGCAGGCCGCAGCCGCGAGCGCGGTCTCGGCCTGGTTGAGATGGTGATCGCGATCGCGGTGGGCTCGCTGGTGACGTTGGTGGCCAGCGCGCTGCTGGTGAATGCCAGCGCCAATTATGCGTTTCACACTGAAAGCGCCCGGCTCAATGACAGCGGCCGCTACGCGCTGTCCATCATCAGCCAGTCCGTGCGGCAAGCCGCGTTTGTGAACTGGGATGATGCTAGCGTGCCGCCGGCAACCACGCCGGAAAGCAGCGCCAACATCAGCGGACTGGATGACGCCAGTATTTCCCGCAACAGCAACGGCATTGAGGATCCGCTGCCCGCAACCGTGAATGGCAGCGATGTGCTGGCCTTGCGCTATGCCGGCTCCGGCTCGCCCGAGGCGGACGGCTCCGTGCTGAATTGCGCCGGCTTTGGCATTGCGGCGGCGGGCAGCGAAGCGCAGCGCGGCTGGAGTATTTTCTACGTTGCGAAGGGTAGCGACGGTGTCGCCGAACTGCGGTGCAAATATAAAAGCGCGCACAGTTGGGGCGCCGACGCCATCGTCCGCGGCGTGGACAGTTTCCAGGTGCTATACGGAATCGACACCGACACGCCGGCGGACGGCATTCCCAACCGCTACCTGAGCGCGAGCGCCATCAACTTAATGGATGGAGATCTGGTGCTGGAGGGCGCTACCGCCGCTGCACGCGCACAGGACTTCAACCGTAAAACGTGGTGGAAGCGTGTGGCCAGCATCAAAGCGGCCTTGTTGCTGCATGGCGATGCTTACTCCCGCGTTGGCGCCGTGCCGCTGAAGTACGACCTGCTCGGCGGCGCGTACACCGGCAGCATGGCCGATGGCGACCGTGGCGTGCACATAGATGAGCAGTTGCTGCCCGATGGCGAACGCCAGCGCGTTCGGCGCGTGTTCGAAACATCGATCGCGCTGCGTAACGCCGGGGGCGGGTGATGGCCGCCATCCGGCAAATCAGCGCGGTCCCCATGCTCGCGGAGCAAGGGATTGCTCTGCTCCTCACGTTGCTGATGCTGATTGCCGTGCTGCTGCTGGGCGCATCCGCCGCCCGCATGGCCATGCTGGGCGAGAAGGCGGCGCGGGCCGAACGCGACCGCTACGTGGCATTGCAAGCAGCGGAGGATGCGCTGGCCGACGCGGAAAAGGAGATTAACGGCGGCGCCGCCAGCACGCCGGCGCGTGCCGCGCTGCTGGCTCCGGGCAGCGGCCTGGGCTTTGTGCAAGGCTGCGGCATGGGCGCCGACAACCCCGGGCTTGGACTGTGCGCGCCTGCGGATGGCGATGTGCCGGTGTGGGAGAGCGTCGACATCGGCGACGACGGCGCCGCCTCGCGCTCCGTGCCGTTTGGACGGTTCACCGGCGCGCTGATGGAGACTGGCCAAGGTCTGCTGCCATTCCGGCGCCCGCGCTACATCATCGAGCGCATGCCTTACCACCCGCCTGGCGCAGATGCCGGAAGCACGCAGTACCTGTACCGCGTCACCGCCATCGGTTTTGGTGCGCGCGAATCCACCGAGGCCGTGCTGCAAGGAAGCTATCGCAAAGCAGACGAGGGAGGGACGCCATGAAACTGCCATGGACGGACCGCTGTGCGCGTTGGCTCGGCGCCAGCCGGCGAATGGCGCGTGCAGTGTGCACAGTATTGGCTGCAGTGCTGGCCGCCGCGCAAGCTGCCGCTGTGCAGCCGCTGGTGGAGCTGAGCACCGAGCCGCTGGGCGCCAGTTGCGTGCCGCATCCGGACTTGCTGCGCGGCGCCGCAGCGGTGGCGTCCACGCCTTCCGGTATGGCGGTGTTCCAGGCAGGCGCGCGGCCCGGCAGCTGGAGCGGGGTGTTCACGCGCTCGGCCGTGAGCGTGGACGCATCCGGCGCGCCGCAGATTTCGGCCCCTCTGTGGGACGCCGCTGCTTTGCTGGACGCCTTGCCCGAGCCGGACCGAAGCCGCCGCATCTACACCTCCAGGCTGGAGCAGGGCAGGCGGGTGACGATAGCCTTCGAGTGGGACGCGCTGTCCGCCGCGCAACGCACCGCCCTGAACCGCCCGCCGCCGCCCGCCCGTCCAGTGTCCGACCGCAAAGGCGAAAAGCGCCTGGACTGGCTGCGCGGGGACCGCAGCGAAGAAGGGCGCTTGTTCCGCCGCCGCGCCAGCATACTTGGCGACGCCGTCAACGGCATCCCGGTGTACGCCGGGCCACCGTCCGCCGCAGGCAATGGCGACGGCTACCGCGCTTTTTACGACAGCATGCAGGCGCGCACCACAGCGGCCTACCTGGGCGCCAACGACGGCATGCTGCATGCCTTCGATGCGGTGAGCGGGGCCGAGCTGTTTGCCTACGTGCCGGAGGCCTTGTTCTCCCTGCTTAGCCGCCTGCCCGACCGCAACTATGTGCATGGCGCTTATGTCGACGGCCCGGCCAGCGTGGCCGAAGCGCAGCTGGACGGGAACTGGCGGACGGTGCTGGTATCCGCCATGGGGGCCGGCGCGCAGGGCGTATTCGCGCTGGACGTCACGAATCCGTCCGCCTTCCCCCAGATCGGCGGCGCGCTGTGGGAGTTCACCGACCGCGATGACGCGGCGATGGGCAATGTCACGTCCCTGCCGCAGATTGCGCGCTTGCGTCTGCGCAGCGGTGCCAATGCCTACCGCTATTTTGCGCTCGTGAGCAGCGGCGTCAACAGCCAGGCCAGCGACGGCAATGCCGACCCGGCCAATGCCAGCGCCTTGTTCCTGCTGGCGCTGGACAAGCCGGCAGGCGAGGCATGGCGGCTGAACCGGAACTACTATCGCCTGCAAGCGCCGGGCGGGGAGCCCGGCCGCGCCAATGCCCTGAGCGCGCCGGCGCTGGTGCTGGACGGCGACGGCGCCGTGCTTTATGCCTACGCCGGGGATTTGCAGGGCAATCTGTGGCGTTTCAGTTTTACGGGCGGCGAGCCGTGGCGGGATGCGGCGGAAGGCCCTGTGTTTGTCGCGCGCGACGCTCGGCGCGTGCGGCAGCCCATCACGATGCAGCCCCGTGTTGCCAATGCTCCCGGCGGTGGCTATCTGATCCTGTTCGGGACCGGGAAATTGCTGGAGGCGGCAGACCGCGATCCGGCCCGTTATGGCCAGCAATCCTTCTACGCGGTGCTGGACGACAGCGTGAACGGCCGAGGCGGAACGCGCGCGGACTGGCCCCTGGGACGTGGCGATCTGGCCCAGCGCGAACTGGAGGGCGCGCCGGATGCCGCAGTGCTGGCGCTGCGCGGGCGCAGCTTCACTTACGGCGGCGCCGGCGGTGCGCATGGCTGGTATGTCGACTTCAATGGCGCAGGAAGGGGAGAGCGCAGCGTCGGCGGCGCTGCGTTAGCCGATGGACAGATTTTCTTCAACACGGTCTTGACCGGCGCCAGCGCCTGCGCGTCCATCGCCAGCCGCAGCTACGCGCTCGATGTGCTGAGCGGGCTGGCGCCGGACAGCGCCGGTGTACCGCTCTCCGGAGAGGCGGCCGGCACCCTGGTCGCGGACTTTCTGCCCGGGCCGGCGGCTGTGATCGTGACCGAGGCGGCGCAGGCGGTGCGCCAGGCTGGCGGCCGGATGCTGGTCAGCAAGCGCATCGCCGCCGTCAATGCGGGCGCCAGGGAAGCTGGTGCGCTGCCGTCGGCGCGGGCCAAGGCGGTGCTTGCTGCCGGCAGGCTGGGCTGGCGAGAGCTGGCCAACTGGCGCGAGCTGTATCAGGCAGCACAGGGGCGGACGCCGCAACGGCGGGACAGGGAGCAGCCGTGAAGTCCATGAACGCCATTTGCGCCCGGCGCTGCCGGGGCTGGACCATGCTGGAGGCCTTGGTCGTGCTGGTGATTGCCGTGGTGCTGGCCGCGTTCTCCTATCCTTCCTACAGCCAGTTCGTGATCCGCAGCAAGCGCGTGGAAGGGCAGGCTGCCTTGCTGCTGCTGATGCAGCAGCAGGAGCGCTACTTCAGCGCCCACAACAGCTACATTGCCTTCTCGTCCGGCTCCAACGATCCCGCCGAGCGCGAATTCAAATGGTGGTCCGGCGCCAGCGCCGCCGGAAGCGCATATGAGATCGAAGCAAAGGCCTGCGACGATGAAGCGATCTCGAGCTGCGTGCAGCTGATTGCCACGCCGGGCACGGCCAAGGTGGATGCGCACTACGAGGACAGGGAATGCGGAAAATTGATACTGACCAGCGCCGGGCTGCGGCTGGCAAGCGGGCAGGGCGTGCGCTGCTGGCGCTGAGCCGCGCCACGGCGGGCCTTACGCTGATCGAATTGCTGGTCGCGCTGGCGCTGGCAGCCATTCTGGCCGGCGCCGCCGCGCCCAGCCTGCAATCCCTGCTGCAAAAGCAGCTGTTGCGCGCAGCCCTGAACGATGTGCAGGGCGCCATCGCCCTGACTCGTTCACTGGCCATCGCGCGCGGCGGCGTGGTGCTGATGGCGCCGCACGACGCCAGCGGCGATGCGTGGGAGCGGGGCTGGACCGTCTTCGCCGACCGCAACGGCAACCGCCGTCCGGATCCCGGCGAGGAACGCTACGCTGTCCAGCAGCCCATGGCGGACGGCATACATCTCGGCGCGCAATTCACTTCCGGCACGGGACCGGCTTATCTTGCCTATAATGCTGCTGGGCGCAGCTGCCAGGCGGGCAACAGCCAGGCGGCGCGCTGGGGCACGCTGACGCTGGAGGCCGGCCAGCACAAGCGCCTCGTCAAGATCAATATGCTGGGCCGGGTTAGGGTGTGCGATCCCGTCGCGCAGCCGGCGCTCTGCACCAGCGCAGACTAAACAAACCGAGTAAGCGATCCTGTGGACATCAACAACGACACCGAAGGCATGAAGCTGGCCCTGGAATGGGCCGCCAAGGGGCTGTACACCACCTCGCCCAATCCGCGCATAGGCTGCGTGATCGTGCGGGACGGCCGCGTGATCGGCGCCGGCGTGACCCAGCCCGCCGGGCAGGACCACGCCGAAATCCAGGCCATGAAGGACGCGCAGGCGCGCGGCCATGATGTGCGCGGCGCCACCGCCTACGTCACGCTGGAGCCGTGCAACCACCATGGCCGCACGCCGCCCTGTTCGGACGCGCTGGTGCGCGCCGGCCTGGGCCGCGTGGTGGCGGCGATGGAAGACCCCAATCCGCTGGTGGCCGGCCAGGGCCTGGCCAAGCTGGCGGCGGCCGGCATCGAGGTCTCCAGCGGCTTGCTGGCCGAGCAGGCCTACGAGCTGAACATCGGATTTTTCTCGCGCATGACGCGCGGCCTGCCCTGGGTGCGCATGAAAACCGCCGCCAGCCTGGACGGCATGACGGCACTGCACAATGGCGCCAGCCAGTGGATCACCGGCCCCGAAGCGCGTGCCGACGGCCACGCCTGGCGCGCCCGCGCCTGCGCCATCCTGACCGGCATCGGCACCGTGAAAGCGGACGATCCGCAGCTGACGGTGCGCTCGGTGGACACGCCGCGCCAGCCGCGCCGCATCGTGGTGGACAGCCGCCTGGACATCAGCCCCTCGGCGCGCGTGCTCGAAGGCGGCGGAACCTGGATTGTGGCCGCCGTCAGCCATCCGGAAAAGGAGGCCGCGCTGCGCGCCGTGGGCGCCGAGATCATCACGCTGCCCAACCCGCACGGCAAGGTCGACCTGCCGGAACTGATGCGCGAACTGGGCCGCCGCCAGATCAACGAGCTGCACATCGAAGCTGGCGGCAAGCTGAACGGTTCACTGATACGCGAGGGCTGCGTGGACGAACTGCTGGTCTACCTGGCGCCCATGCTGCTGGGCGACGCCCAGGGCATGTTCGCCTTGCCCGCGCTGACGGAACTGAGCGGGCGCAAGAGCCTGAAATTCCACCAGGTTCAGCAGACCGGCGCGGATTTGCGTATCCTTGCCAGATTCACTTCACAATGAGATAGCACCATGTTTACTGGAATTGTTGCCGCAGTCGGCAAAATCACTTCGGTCCAGCCGCTGGAAGGCGGCCATGACGCAGGCGTGCGCCTGGAAATCGACGCCGGCGGCCTGCCGCTGGCCGACGTCGCCCTGGGCGACTCCATCGCCCTGAACGGCGCCTGCATGACCGTCATCGAAAAGACCGCCACCACCTTCAAGGTGGACGTCTCGCGCGAAAGCCTGAACTGCACGGTGGGTCTGGACGGCACGTCCGAAGTCAACCTGGAAAAAGCGCTGACCCTGTCCGAGCGCCTGGGCGGCCACCTGGTGTCCGGCCACGTCGACGGCCTGGGCGTGGTGCGCAAATTCGAGCCGGTGGGCGAGTCCTGGGAGCTGGTGATCGAGGCGCCGCGCGAGCTGGCCAAATTCCTGGCCTTCAAGGGTTCGGTGGTGGTCAATGGCGTGTCGCTGACCGTCAACCGCGTGCACGATATCGGCAGCGGCGACGCGCTGGTGTGCCAGTTCTCCATCAACCTGATCCCGCACACCATTTCCGTGACCACGCTCAAGCATCTGACGGTGGGCGGCAAGGTCAATCTGGAGATTGACCTGATCGCCCGCTACGTCGAGCGCATGCTGTCGGTCGGCAAGTAAGTCAGAGCAGCGTCGCGTCCAGCGTAATGCTGGCGTTCAGCAGCTTGGACACCGGGCAGCCGGCCTTGGCCTTGGCGGTCAGTTCGTCAAAGGTGGCCTTGTCGGCGCCCGGGATCTTTGCCTGCAAGGTCAGGTGCACGGCCGTGATGGAGAAGCCGTCGGCTACCTTGTCCAGCGTGACCTCGGCCTTGGTTTCCATTTTCTCCGCAGTCAGCCCCGCTTCGCCCAGGATCAGTGACAGCGCCATGGTGAAGCAGCCCGCGTGCGCGGCGCCGATCAATTCTTCCGGGTTGGTGCCCGGCTTGCCCTCGAAGCGGCTGGCGAAGCCGTAAGGGTAGTCCTTCATGGCGCCGCTCTGGGTGCTGATGGCGCCTTTGCCATCCTTGATGCCGCCCGACCAGACGGCCGATCCGTTAGTTTTCATCGCTGCTCCTTTGTTTGCGTTGCAAGGGGAGCAGCTATCGTATGCCGATTGCTTGAAGCGCGCCGCTCACTTAAGGGAGAGGGCGCGCAGGGGAGAGGCGCTGGGTTCAGCCGTAGCGCGCCGGCGGCAGGCCGCCCACATCCAATTGCACGCTGAACAGCGAACCGGCCAGCGGCTCGGCGGCGCGCTGGGCCTCGCTCATGCCTTCAAAAGCGGTGGTGATGTACAGCGTCTTCAGGTCCGGCCCGCCAAACGCCACGGAGGCCGGTTGCGACACCGGCATGGCGATGGTGGCCAGCAGTTCGCCGTCCGCGCTGTAGCGGCACACCCGGCTGCCGCCCCATTGCGCGATCCACACGCAGCCTTCTGCATCGACCGTCATGCCGTCCGGCGAGCCTTCGCCTTCGCCGAACTGGCGCCACAGGCGGGCCGGTCCCAGGCTGCCGTCGGCGCCCACGCTGTAGGCGTAAGTGCGGCCCAGCAGGCTGTCGCTGTGGTACATCACGCTGCCGTCCAGGCTGAAGGCCGGTCCGTTGCAGATATGGACGCCGTCCTGCGCCACGCTCAGTTCGCCGTCCGTGGCCAGGCGGAATAGCTGCCCGTCCGGGCTGTGCACGTCGGCCGCGTTCATGCTGCCGAACCACAGGCGGCCCTGCGGGTCGGCCTTGGCGTCGTTCAGGCGCACGCCGGGCTTGCCCTCGGTGGGGCGCATCAGGTATTCCACGCGCAGTTCCGGCTCCAGCCACAGGCGCACCACGCCGTCGCGCAGGCCGGCCATAAAGCCGTCGCCGTCGCGGCGCGGCACGATCCAGCAGATATATTCAGGCAGCCGCCAGGCGTGCCGGCCGCCGTCCGCGTCCAGCGCGTGCAGCGTGCTGCCCTTCAGGTTGACGAAATACAGGCGCTGCTGTTCAGGCAGCCACAGCGGGCCTTCGCCCAGTTCGGCGCCCAGTTGCCAGAGCAGGCGGGGCGCGAGGTCGGTCTTGTGTGCGGTCACGATGGCAATTCGGTAAGTGGTGGACGCATTACCTTACCCGAAAAGCGCAAGCGTGTGTAGCGCTATCATTTGCTTAACTTCGGGACTTTCCGGGGCGTTCGAGGCGGAGTTCCAGATTAGTTTCTCCAAATCCTTTAAAATAGAGGGTTAAAGAAACCTGAACCGAAGGAATTGAAATGTCTATCTCCAGCACCGAAGAAATCGTCGCCGAGTTGCGCGCTGGCCGCATGGTGATCCTGGTCGACGAAGAAGACCGGGAAAACGAAGGCGACCTGGTGCTCGCGGCCGACTTCGTCACGCCGGAAGCGATCAATTTCATGATCAAGCACGCGCGCGGCCTGGTCTGCCTGACCCTGACCGAGGAACGCTGCAAGCAGCTCGACCTGTCCATGATGACGGCCCGCAACGGCACCTCCTTCGGCACCAACTTCACGGTGTCGATCGAAGCGGCCGAAGGCGTGACCACCGGCATCTCGGCGGCCGACCGCGCCAAGACCATCCAGGTGGCCGTGGCCAAGAACGCCGTGCCGATGGACATCGTGCAGCCGGGCCACATCTTCCCGCTGAAAGCCCAGAAGGGCGGCGTGCTGATGCGCGCCGGCCATACCGAAGCGGGCTGCGACCTGACCGCCATGGCGGGCCTGACCCCGGCCTCGGTGATCTGCGAGATCGTCAAGGACGACGGCACCATGGCGCGCCTGCCGGACCTGCTGGAGTTCGCCCAGGAGCACGGCCTGAAGATCGGCACCATCGCCGACCTGATCCACTACCGCAGCCAGAACGAATGCATCGTCGAGCGCGTGGCCGAGCGTCCGCTGAAGACCGCCTACGGCGACTTCCGCATGATCGCCTTCCGCGACACGCCGACCGGCTCGGCCCACCTGGCGCTGGTGCATGGCGACATGGCCGCCGGCAAGGAATCGCTGGTGCGCGTGCACCAGCCGGTGTCCATCCTGGACCTGCTGGAATCGGAAGCGACCACGCACTCGTGGAACATCTCCTCGTCCATGCAGGCGGTGCAGGCGGCCGAGCAGGGCGTGATCGTGCTGCTTAACTGCGAAGAAACGGCCGACCAGCTGTTCAGCCAGTTCAGCGCGCTGGCCAAGGACGCCAAGCCGCAGGGCCGCGCCGCCAGCATGGGCCTGCGCGACTACGGCATCGGCGCGCAAATCCTGCGCGCGGTTGGCGTGCGCCAGATGAAGTTGCTGGCCAGCCCGCGTAAAATGCCTTCCATGGCAGGTTTCGACCTCGAAGTCACGGGCTACGTTGCCAAGCCGGCCGCGTAAGCCCGTCCACAACACTCATTAATATACACATACAGAAAAGAGGCATGCCATGACCGTAGGAAGCTACGAAACCAATCTGTCCGGCGACGGCTTGCGCGTCGGTATCGTTCAAGCGCGTTTCAACGAAGACGTCTGCCACGGCCTGCTGTCGGCCTGTCTGGCCGAGCTCAAGCACCTGGGCGTTGCCGACGAAGACGTGCTGCACGTGACCGTGCCCGGCGCGCTGGAAATCCCCTTCGTGCTGCAAAAGCTGGCCGAATCGCAGCAGTTCGACGCGCTGATCGCGCTGGGCGCCGTCATCCGTGGCGAAACCTACCACTTCGAACTGGTGTCGAATGAATCGGGCGCGGGCATCACCCGCATCGGCCTGGACTTCGGCATCCCTATCGCCAACGCCGTGCTGACCACCGAAAACGACGAGCAAGCCGAAGTGCGCATGGCCGTCAAAGGCGCGGACGCCGCCCGCGTGGCCGTGGAAATGGCCAATCTGTCGATCGCGCTGGAAGAACTCCAGCAAGACGGCGGCTACGACGAAGAAGAATAATCAGTACTTATAAGAACAGGCAGGAAATCATGACCGACAAATCTACGCACGCCAACCCGAGCAAGAACCGCACGCCGCGCCACCGCGCGCGCGAGTTCGCGCTGCAGGGCCTGTACCAGTGGCTGCTGAACAATGAAGACGCGAAAACCGTCGTCAACCACATCCGCGCCGCGCACGGCTTCGACAAGGCCGACGCCGAGCACTTCACCACGCTGCTGTACGGCACCATCAAGGAATCCGAAGCGCTGCGCGAGACCTTCGCCACGCTGGTGGACCGTGGCGTGGCCGAGCTGTCGCCCATCGAGCACGCCGTGCTGCTGATCGGCGCCTTCGAGCTGAAGAACAACCTGGAAATCCCATACCGCGTCGTCATCAACGAAGCGGTGGAGCTGACCAAATCCTTCGGCGGCATCGACGGCCACAAATACGTGAACGGCGTGCTGGACAAGCTGGCCGGCAAAATGCGCCCGGAAGAAGTCGAGAACGACAAAAAGCGTTGAGATGCAAGGACGTAAAAAAAGCCGCAATCTGCGGCTTTTTTTACGTCTGGAGCAGGCTTACAGGCCGGCCAGCTGGGCGTCCGGCAGTTTGGCCACGGCATTGGCCGCGACGGCGCTTTCCACCTGCTTGGTGGTGGCAGGGGCTGCCGCGATCACCGGATTGGTCGTAGGCACCTTCTTGCCCGCGGAAACGCGCTTCAGCAGCTGGTACTCGTTGAGCACCTTGTTGCCGTAGCCATAATCGGTTTCAAAGGCCGCCGCGCCCACATAGGTCTTCAGGCCGGCTTCGACGGAGCCGCCGCGGGTCACATAATCCTTCAGGATCAGCGAGCCGACGCGGATATTGGCCACCGGGTTCAGCGCAGCCTGCACGCCGCCCATCTCCTGGAACTTCTCATGGTGCACCTTGGACATCACCTGCATCAGGCCCTGCGCGCCCATAGGGCTCTCCGCGAAGGGATTCAGGCCCGACTCGATGGCCATCACGGCCAGGATCAGCAGCGGGTCCAGCTTGATCTCGCGCGCGGTCAGGTAGGCGGTGGAGACCAGCATATTGGTGGCGTCGCCCGCCACGCGGTAGCGCTTGGACAGCCAGGAGGTTACCCATTCCTGCTGCTTGCGGGTGCCCATGATGGCCTTTTCCTCGGCCGTCAGCGGCGCGTCGGCGGCCGCATAGCCGCCGGCAGGCGCTTCCATCAGTTCGTGCAGCGGCGGGGCCGTGACGGCGGCCACGGCGGCAGGTTCTTGCGCCAGGCTCTTGCTCAGGGCATGGGCCAGGTCGGGACGGGCGTACAGGACGGCGATCATGACCAAGGCGCTCACGCCAAAAACGGTCAAAGTGTGTTGCGCGGTAGTCAGCACGCTGCGCACGCTGACGCGCGAGCTTGCCAGGCCAGTAGCGCCACGCGCCAACTGACGGGTAGCATCGGCTACCGAGATGAAACGATTAGTCATTCAGAACTCCCCTGAAATGTCCGTAACGAGCGCACCCCCGCCGCGTCGAAAAACGCAGTCGTATCGATGTGCCAATGCCGTGCATCAGAAATATCATTCGTCCGTAGCCGCACCGTGGGTGCGCGCCGAACGCCATCATTGCTTGCCTGAGCTGTTACTACCTGGAGCGTATGCTGGAGGCGTATGTGTAAACAGTCGCAATACAACTTTTTTCGGGGGTAAGGCAGACGCCTTTTGAAAACACTCCTTAAAATGTCATGTGGAGCCCCGACTCCGTGAATGAATGAGCGACTGGTCGTTAGCGATAAAAGTTGGCTAACAGGCCATGTCCTCTTCAAGTAGGGCAAATTGTAGAAGCCGTTTTATATCACGTCAATACTAACACGGTCGTTCTTTATAACTTTTGAATCTAGATATTTGCCTTGCAAACTAGCAAAAACCAATAAAATCAACCACTTGACTTAAAAACCTCGTCCAGCGCGTCTGGAGCGAAAAAAAAGTAAAAAAGTATGAAATATTCTGATTTGCGAGATTTTATTGCCCAACTGCAAAAAATGGGCGAGCTTAAGCCTGTTTTGACGGCAGTTTCCCCCCATTTAGAGATGACCGAGGTGTGCGACCGCGTTTTGCGGGCCGGCGGGCCGGCGCTGCTGTTCCAGAATCCCACCGGCCACAGCATGCCGGTGCTGGGCAATCTGTTCGGCACCCAGCGCCGCGTGGCGCTCGGCATGGGCGCCCAGGACACCAGCGAGCTGCGCAAGATCGGCCACGTGCTGGCGCGCCTGAAAGAGCCGGAGCCGCCCAAGGGCTTCAAGGATTTGATGGAACTGGGCTCGCTGGTGAAAGCCGTGTGGGACATGTCGCCGAAGGAAATGAAGGGCGCGCCCTGCCAGGACGTCGTCTGGGAAGGCAGCGACGTCGACCTGTCGCGCCTGCCCATCCAGCACTGCTGGCCGGGCGACGTGGCGCCGCTGATCACCTGGGGCCTGGTGATCACCAAGGGGCCGAACAAGAAGCGCCAGAACCTGGGCATCTACCGCCAGCAGGTACTGGGGCGCAACAAGGTCATCATGCGCTGGCTGGCGCACCGGGGCGGCGCGCTGGACTTCCGCGAGCACGCCATCCAGACCAAGGGCAAGCCCTATCCGATCGCGGTGGCGCTGGGCGCCGACCCGGCCACCATCCTGGGCGCGGTGACGCCGGTGCCGGACACCTTGTCCGAATACCAGTTCGCCGGCCTGCTGCGCGGCAGCCGCACCGAGTTGGTGAAAGCCATCGGCAGCGAGCTGCGCGTGCCGGCCTCGGCCGAGATCGTGCTGGAAGGGCATATCTACCCGGACGAGAACCACCCGAGCGGCTACGAGCATGCGCTGGAAGGGCCGTACGGCGACCACACCGGCTACTATAATGAGCAGGACAGCTTCCCGGTGTTCACCATCGACCGCATCACCATGCGGCGCGACCCCATCTACCACTCCACTTACACGGGCAAGCCGCCGGACGAGCCGGCCATGCTGGGCCTGGCGCTGAACGAAGTCTTCGTGCCGCTGCTGCAAAAGCAGTTCAGTGAAATCACCGACTTCCATCTGCCGGCAGAAGGCTGCAGCTACCGCATGGCGGTGGTGCAGATCCGCAAGCAGTACGCCGGCCACGCCAAGCGCGTGATGCTGGGCGTATGGAGCTTCCTGCGCCAGTTCATGTACACCAAGTTCATTGTGGTGGTGGACGAAGACGTCAACATCCGCGACTGGAACGAAGTCATCTGGGCCATCACCACGCGCGTCGACCCCACGCGCGACACCACGCTGGTGGACCACACGCCGATCGACTACCTGGACTTCGCCTCCCCGGTGAGCGGCCTGGGCAGCAAGATGGGCATCGACGCCACCAACAAATGGCCGGGCGAAACCACGCGCGAATGGGGCACCGCCATCGTCATGGCGCCCGAAGTCAAAACCCGCGTCGACCAGATCTGGCAAGAACTCGGCCTATAAGCCCCCGGCAAGTAATCCTAACGTTTCGGACGCTTCCTATAAGCAGCCTCAGCCGCACGTCCTACACCCGGGGTCAGACCCCGAATGTAGGACGTGCGGCTCAGCTCGGTTGGGGGATTAGGCAGATTCGCCGGGAGCGGGTATAATTGCCGTCGGCGGGCCCCTGCGCATTGCGGCATGGCCAACCTGGTCAGGTCGGGAACGAAGCAGCCACAGCTATTCACCGCAAGTGCCGCAGATCAGGCTCGCCTCTTTAGATCAAAAAGCTGCTGATGCAGCTTTTTTTTCGTCCCTTATTCGCCGTCCACTTCCGCCTCGAACGGCTGTTCGCTCACCGTCACCAGCGGGTTTTCCGCCAGCAGCGCCTTGTCCAGCTTGAGCCGGATCTGCTGCCTGCCGTCGGTGACGTAGCGCTTCTCGCCGCCCTTGGCCTGCACCACCAGGTAGGCCGGCTTGTGGAACTTGAAGATCACCACCTTCATCGTCGGCGCCAGCAGGCTCAGCGCACCGGCCACCTTGTCGATGGCGGCGTTGGACTGCGGCACGCTGCCCATCACCGTGGCGTAGTTCCATTGCGCCGCCTCCGGCAGCACCGCCACGATGTCGAAACCGACGCTGGCCTTCTCGCCCTTGGGCTGGTTGGTCCAGATCTTGGCGTCCTCGGCCATCCATTTCTCGTTCGGCACCAGCACCGTGCGGCCCAGCTCGTCCAGCACCAGCGGGGATTTGCCGCCGGCGTGCACCACCGTCAGCTTCAGGCTGCCCGGGGCGATGGCTTTGTTGGCCGGCGTGAAGCGGGCGTACACTTTCAGCTTGTCCCGCTCGGCGGCCGGCAGGCTGTAGAATTTATCCAGCTTCACCGTTTCCACGATTTTCTTGTACGGCGCCCATTCGCGGTCTTCGGCGTGGGCCAGCAGGGGCAGGGCGCACAGCAGGGTTAAAGCCAGTTTTTTCATTTTCTCAATTGTTAAATGGAAAGCAAGAGTGTAAGCGATGTCATGTACAACGTCTAATGTTGACCGCAGCACCGGCTATCTACGGTAAAATCGCTGCCATGTCCTATCAAGTCCTCGCCCGCAAATACCGTCCCCGGAACTTTGAAACGCTCGTCGGCCAAGAGCACGTCGTGCGCGCGCTGACGCACGCGCTGCACAGTGGCCGCCTGCATCATGCTTATCTCTTTACCGGCACGCGGGGCGTCGGCAAGACCACGCTATCGCGCATCCTGGCCAAATCGCTCAATTGCATCGGCCCGGACGGCAGCGGCGGCATCACCGCCACCCCGTGCGGCGTCTGCGAAGCCTGCACCGCCATCGATAGCGGCCGCTTTGTCGACTATATAGAGATGGATGCAGCGTCCAACCGCGGCGTCGACGAGATGGCGCAGTTGCTGGAGCAGGCGGTGTACGCGCCGTCGAATGCGCGCTTCAAGGTCTATATGATCGACGAGGTGCACATGCTGACCAACCACGCCTTCAACTCCATGCTGAAGACGCTGGAGGAGCCGCCGGAGCACGTGAAGTTCATCCTGGCGACCACCGATCCGCAAAAAATCCCGGTCACCGTGCTGTCGCGCTGCCTGCAGTTCAATCTGAAACAGATGCCGCCGGGCCATATCATCAGCCACCTGGACAATATCCTGGGCCAGGAGGGCATCAGCTTTGAACAGCCGGCGCTGCGTTTGCTGGCGCAGGGCGCGCACGGCTCCATGCGCGACGCGCTTTCGCTGACCGACCAGGCCATCGCCTACGCGGCGGGCGAAGTGACGCTGGACGCGGTGCAGGGCATGCTGGGCGCGCTGGACCAGTCCTATCTGATCCGCCTGCTCGACGCGCTGGCCAACCAGGACGGCGCGGACTTGCTGGCCGTGGCC
Source organism: Pseudoduganella aquatica (assembly GCF_020865585.1). NCBI lineage: Bacteria > Pseudomonadati > Pseudomonadota > Betaproteobacteria > Burkholderiales > Oxalobacteraceae > Pseudoduganella > Pseudoduganella aquatica. The sequence continues at coordinate 5,167,539 of NZ_CP086370.1, read as the reverse complement.
GACGAGATGGCTTCGCGCAGCCTGTCCTACAACGGCGCCTTGCAGGATCTGGGCACCTTGCTGCACCGGATCGCGCTGGCGCAGACGGTGCCGGCGGCGGTGCCGTCCGATCTGCCCGAGTACGCCGACATCGTGCGCCTGGCCTCGGCCTTCGACGCCGAGGAAGTGCAGCTGTATTACCAGATTGCCGTGCATGGCCGCAATGAACTGGGCCTGGCGCCGGATGAGTACGCCGGGTTCTCGATGACCCTGCTGCGCATGCTGGCCTTTCGCCCCGGCGCCGGCGGCGCTGAAGGCGTGCCGGCCGCCGCGCCTGCGGTAGCGCGCGGTCCGGGCGCTGCCCGTGCCGCTGCGGCTGCGGCCGGTTTGAACGTGGGCGGCGCGGCCGCCGGCGCGCAGCAGGGCGGCATGCCTGCGCGCGCCGCGTCGGTGTCCGCCGCCAGCCATTTGTCCGTGCCGCCGCCGTCGGTCGTGGCCGGCGCCGCCGCCATGGCGCGCGCCGATGCTGCCCAGTCCGCTCAAGCGGCTGTGCCGGCGCCGGTGCAGATGGCTGCGCCGGCACAGGCTGCGGCGTATGCATCGCCCGCCCCAGTCCAGCAAGCCCCTGTGCCTGCGCCGACGGCGCCGGCTCCGCAGGCATCGGCCCCGGCACCCATGCCGATGGCGTCCGCGCCAGCCCAGCACGCTCCGGCACCGGCCGCGCCTGGCCAGCCAGCATCTGCGCCCGCGCGCGCGCCTGCATCCGCCGCGCCGCTCAGCCCGGCGCGTGCGGCGATTCAGGCCGCGCTTGAGGCAGCCCGCGCTGCGTCCGGCCAGAAGCCTGTCAGCAGTCGTCCGGCCTTGACGCCGCCAGTGCCCGCAGCGTCCGCTCCGGAGCAGACGCCGGCACAGATCCAGCCTCAAGCCCAGCCCCCGGTGCAGACCCAAGCCTCGGCCCAGGCCGTTGCCGCACCGCTGCGCGAAGCTGCGCCGGCGCCTGTCCGTCCGCCAGCGCCATGGGAAGATGCACCTGCACCGCCAGCGTCTGCCCGCCCGGTCCCGGCCCCGCCGCCTTCCGCGCCTTGGGACGACGCGCCCGCCGCATCTGCCCGCCCCGCGCCCGCTGCCGCGCCCTGGGATGACGGCCGTCCAGCCATGGGCGCAGCCGTAATGGAAGCACCTGCCCAGCAGATGCAGCCGGCGCCACGCCCGGTTCCGCCAGCCGCGCCGCGCCAGGCCGCTCCGGAAGACGATCTGCCGCCCTGGGTCACCGAATTCTCCGACGACAGCGCCATGCCGGCCGACGGCCAGGCCGACGCCGCCCCGCAGGACTACAACCAGCCCGCCCAGCAGCCGACCTTCGCGCCGCGTCCCGCACCGGCGCCGGCCAAGGCGCCGCACGCCTACGTGGTCACCCCGGTTCCCGAGCTGGACTGGGACGGCAACTGGCCCGCGCTGTCGGCCCGCTTGCCGCTGCGCGGCGTGGCCCAGCAGCTGGCCACGCAGGCCGAGCTGATCGCCTGCGCGCCGGACGGCAGCCACAGCGCCGTCTTCCATCTGCGGGTGCCGATTGAAACCTGGCGCACCGCACCCAATGTGGAGAAGCTGGCAGCGGCGCTGACCGAGCGTTTCGCCCGCCCGGTGCGCGTGGAAACCGAACTCGGCCCGACCTGGTACACCGCCAGCGCCGAAGCGCAGGCCCACCGCGCCGCAGTCCAGCGCGCCGCCGAGGAGACCGTGGCGAACGACCCGTTCATCCAAAGCATGATCCGCGAGTTCGGCGCCTTCGTGGTGCCGGGTTCCATCGTGCCGCCGCCGGCGCCGCCCGCGCATTAATTTATACTCACCCGATACGGAGAACACCATCATGATGAAAAACCAACTGGCCGGCCTGATGAAACAGGCGCAAGCAATGCAGGACAATATGAAAAAAGCCCAGGAAGCGCTGGGTTCGATCGAGGTGGAAGGCCAGTCCGGCGCCGGCCTGGTGAAAATCGTCATGACCTGCAAGAACGACGTCAAGCGCGTCTCCATCGACCCGTCGCTGCTGGCCGACGACAAGGACATGCTGGAAGACCTGGTCGCCGCCGCCTTCAACGACGCCGTGCGCAAGGCCGAAGCCACCTCCGCCGAGAAAATGGCCGGCCTGACCTCCGGCATGAACCTGCCGGCCGGCTTCAAGATGCCTTTCTAAACATGTTTATCATCTCGCTCACGTATTTGAAGCCGGCCGAGGAGATCGACGCCCTGCTGGCCGCGCACCGCGAGTACCTGCGCGAGCAGTATGACAACGGCATGTTCCTCATGTCCGGCCGCATGGTGCCGCGCACCGGCGGCATCATCATCGCCACGGCCGACAGCCGCGCCGACATTGAAGCGGTGATCGAGCTCGATCCCTTCAACGAGGCCGGCGCCGCCAGCTACGCCATCACCGAATTCGTGCCGACCATGACGGCCGATATCCTGAGCGCCTTCCAGCAAGGCTGAGAAACCACGCCATGTCGAAATCGCTGGAATTGTTGACGGAGGCCTTGCGCCGCCTGCCCGGCGTGGGGCCGAAATCGGCGCAGCGCATGGCCTACCATTTGCTGCAGCACGACCGCGACGGCGCGGCCATGCTGTCGCGCGCGCTGTACCAGGCGGTGGAGGCCGTGCACCACTGCGCGCTGTGCAATACCTTTACCGAGGACGAAGTCTGCGGCACCTGCCGCGACGAGCAGCGCGACCGCAAGATGCTGTGCGTGGTCGAAACCCCGGCCGACCAGATGATGATAGAGCAGACCCTGACCTACAAGGGACTGTACTTCGTGCTGATGGGCCGGCTGTCGCCGCTGGACGGCATCGGTCCCAAGGATATCCATCTGGAAAAGCTGGTCGAGCGCGCGCAGGACGGCGTGGTCGGCGAGGTGGTGCTGGCCACCAATTTCACCAACGAAGGCGAAGCCACCGCGCACTACATCAGCGAGATGCTGAAGGCGCGCGGCCTGAAGGTGAGCCGTCTGGCGCGCGGCGTGCCGGTCGGCGGCGAGCTTGAATATGTGGACGCGGGCACCATCGCGCGCGCCATGCTAGACAGGCGCGCAACCTAGTGGAAAATACTCCGGCACCCAAACCCACCTCCGGCCCATTGAAGGGCGTCAAAGTCCTTGAACTGGGCACCCTGATCGCGGGGCCGTTCTGCGCCCGCATGCTGGCCGAATTCGGCGCCGAAGTGATCAAGGTGGAGGCGCCCGGCGAGGGCGACCCCATCCGCAAATGGCGGGTGCTGAAGGACGGCACGTCGCTGTGGTGGTCGGTGCAGTCGCGCAACAAGAAAAGCATCACCCTGAATATGAAGGACGCGCGCGCCCGCGCCATTGCGCGGCAGCTGGCGCTGGAAGCGGACATCATCATCGAGAACTACCGCCCCGGCGTGCTGGAGAAGTGGGAGCTGGGCTACGAGCAGCTGAAGGCGCTCAAGCCCTCGCTCATCATGGTGCGCCTGTCCGGCTTCGGGCAGACCGGGCCGATGAAGGACTTGCCCGGCTTCGGCGCCATCGGCGAATCGATGGGCGGGCTGCGCTACGTGTCCGGCCACGCGGACCGGCCGCCGGTGCGGGTGGGCGTGTCCATCGGCGATTCGGTGGCCGCGCTGCACGGCGTGATCGGCGCCATGATGGCGCTGCGCCACCGCGACGCCACCGGCGGCCGCGACGCGGGCCAGGGCCAGATGGTGGACGTGGCGCTGTACGAGTCGGTGTTCAACCTGATGGAATCGCTGGTGCCGGAGTACGACCACGCCGGCGTGGTGCGCGAGCGCACCGGCGGTTCGCTGCCCGGCATCGTGCCGTCCAACACCTACACCACCGGGGACGGCGAGAATATCGTCATTGCCGGCAACGGCGACGCCATTTTCAAGCGCCTGATGCTGGCCATGGGCCGCATCGACATGGCGGGCGACCCGCAGCTCGAGCGCAACGACGGCCGCGTGCAGCGCACGGAGGAGATCGACGGCGCCATCCAGGCCTGGTGCGCCACCCGCACCATAGACGAGGCGCTGGCCGTGCTGAAGGCGGCCGACGTGCCGGCCGGGAAAATCTACTCGGTGCGCGACATGATGAGCGACCCGCAGTTCCTCGCGCGCGGCATGTTCGAGCAGCACCAGTTCGCCGACGGCACGCCGGTCAAGCTGCCGGCCATCTCGCCCAAGCTGTCCGAAACGCCGGGCCATACCAACTGGCTCGGCCCCGCGCTGGGCCAGCACAACGAGGAAGTGCTGCGCACGCTGGGCTACAGCGACGCGGACATCGCCGCGCTGCGCGGCGACGGCGTGCTGTAGCCGGGCGCGCCAGCTTCTACATGCCGTAGCGGTAGGGCACCACCGCGTAATCCTCCACCACCGGCCCGGGGCCGTGGGCCGCCTGGTCCCAGGCGGCCAGCGTGCTGAGCGTGGCCTCCGAGCGGGTGTGCGGGCTCATCAGCTGGAAGCCGCTGGCCGAGCGCCCGGGCGCGATGCGGCCGGCCGCGCCCTGGTCCTGCGCCAGCACCGACCAGCGCACAAAGCTGAGCGAGTCGGTTTCCATGGTCCAGCCCAGCGGAATGCCCGTCACCGTAATGGGCGCGGCCATGCCGAGCGTAAAGCTGACGATGTCCAGCCCGCTGCCCGCGTCTTCCTCATTGATCAGTTCGTAGTTCCAGAAGTCGGTGCAGACCGCGCTGGCCACCCGCGCGCGCAGGCGGCGCGGCGCGTCCGCCGTTGGCGCCGGCAGCTGCACATAGCGGGTGAGCGCCAGCGGGAAGCTGATGCCGTCGACCGTGTAGCTGCCGCGCAGCGTGAGCAGATACTGCGCGCCGGCCAGCATGCCCACGCCGGCGAAGGTGGCCCGGATGCGCGCCACGCCGCTGCGCTCGAGGTCGCCCAGCACCACCGGATAGCCGTGCGGCGGCCCCAGGCGGCGGGCGCAGCCCAGCGTAATGTCGTGGCACATCAAATGGTGGATCGCGGCGCCGCCCGCGTTGATAATTTCAGGAATGACGACCAGTTCGCCGCCCAGGTTTTCGACGATGGGCAGCCCCAGCACCACCTGCATTGCGCTTGGCCAGATTGCCATGATGATCTCCCGAGTATGCTTCTATCACAGCATATTCGGTGCCAGCGCGGCGCAGTCTGATCCAGATCAAGTACTTATGCGGCGCGCCCGCTTAATTCCGCCAGAACTGTCAAAGAAGCTGACGCTTCATGGCGGCGCGGGCGAGGCCGGGGCGCGCTGCGCGGCCAGCATCCGGGTGATGGCGTCCTGCGGCGCGGGGCGGCCGAGGAAATAGCCCTGGGCCATGTCGCAGCCGTACTGTTCCAGCAGCAGGAGCTGCTCGCCGGTTTCCACGCCCTCGGCCACCACGATCATCTTCAGCCCGTGCGCCATGGCGATGATGGCGCGCGTGATGGCGGCGTTTTCGCTGTCCTGCGGCAGGCCGACGATAAAGCTCTTGTCGATTTTCAGCGCGCGCACGTCGAAGCGCTTCAGATAGCTCATGGACGAATAGCCGGTGCCGAAGTCGTCGATCGACAGCAGCACGCCGATGCCGCGCAGCTGCTCCAGCATGATCATGGTGGCGCGCGCGTCGTCCATCAGCGTGCCTTCGGTCAGCTCCAGCTCCAGCAGGCGCGGCTCCAGGCCGGTGTCGCCCAGCGCGGACAGCACGATTTGCGTCAGGTTCTCGTCCTTGAACTGGCGCGCCGACAAATTCACCGCCATGCGGATGGCGCGCCGGCAAGTCTGCTGCCAGGCCTTGGCCTGGGTGCACGCGGTGCGCAGCACCCATTCGCCTATCGGCACGATCAGCCCGGTTTCCTCGGCCAGCGGAATGAAGTCGTTGGGCGGAATAATGCCGTGCTCGGGATGGCGCCAGCGCACCAGCGCCTCCACGCCCACGATCTGCGCGCTGGACACGTCGATCTGCGGCTGGTACAGCAGGTACAGCTCGTTGTTCTGCAGCGCCTTGCGCAGGCCCACCTCCAGTTTCACATGGCTCATGATCTGCATGGTCAGCGAGGAACTGTAGAGCTTGGCGTTGTTCTTGCCGCAGTTCTTGGCGTGGTACATGGCCGTGTCCGCATACTTGAGCAGCGACTCACTGTCCTCGCCGTCGGCCGGGTACAGCGAAATGCCGATGCTGGCGGTGACGAAGATTTCGTTGCCGTCCAGCTGGAAGGGGCGCCGCATGGCGTCCTTCACCCGCTGCGCCACGGCCAGCGCGTTTTCCACCCGCTCCAGGTCGGGGATCAATATGGTGAATTCGTCGCCGCCCAGGCGGGCCAGATGGCTGTGGCTCACCACGTCGCTCGGGCGTATGGTCTCGCGCAGGCGCTCGGACACGGTTTGCAGCAGCAGGTCGCCGACGTTGTGGCCCAGCGTGTCGTTGATGCGCTTGAAGGCGTCCAGGTCCATGAACAGCACGGCGAACTTCTTGCCGGCCTGGCGCGAATGGGCCAGCTCGCGCTCCAGCAATTCCAGGAAGGCCTGCCGGTTGGGAATGCCGGTCAGGCTGTCGCAATAGGCCAGGCGGCGGATCTGCTCCTCGGCGCGCTTGCGTTCGCTGATGTCGCGCACCAGGCCCAGCACGTCGCCGGCGCCGGTGCTGACCAGGCGCGCCTCGAAATGGCGCTGCTGCTGGCCTTGCTGCAATTCATAGTCGAAGGAGCGGATGTGCTGGGTGGCCAGCACCGCCTGGGTCTGCTCCAGCAGCTGGCCCGCGATATGCTCCGGCAGCACCTCGCTCACGTGGCGGCCCACGCAGTGCTCCTGCGGGAAGGCGCTGTTGGCCTCGTGGCCCTGTTCATAGTCGAGGTAGACGCCGTCGCGGTTCAGGCGGAAAAACGTGTCGGGGATGGCGGCCAGCACGGCGCGGTTGTGCGCGTCCGCCACCCGCAGCCGGGCGATGGCGTCGCTGGCGCGCAGCACGTACAGCACGCGGTGGCCGAGGATGGGCCAGTTGATCGGCTTGGACACGAAATCGGTGGCGCCCGCTTCATAGGCGTGGGTCACCGCTTCCAGGTCGTCGCCGCCGGTGACCATAATGATGGGCACGGTGGCGGCCGCCGCATGCGTCTCCAGCGCGCGGATGGCGCTGCAGACTTCGAAACCGTCCATATTCGGCATGTCCACGTCCAGCAGCACCAGGTCGGGCGGCTGGCGCTGGAAGCTGGCGATGGCGGCGGGACCGTCCTCGGCCTCCACCGCGTCCAGGCCCACCTGGGCCAGCATTTCCAGCATCAGCAGGCGCATGACGGGATCGTCGTCGGCCACCAGCACGGTGCCGCGTTTGGGGGATGGGTGCACTGCCATGTCATGCTTCCTTCTCTAGGATGGCGCGGAGCGAGAGCCGCACTGCGTCGAATTCCCGCTCCATGCAGGCCAGCAGGGGGAGGGCGCCATCGGGAAGGCCGGCGCTGGCCAGTTGTTCCAGTTCCCTGCACAGCGCGGCCAGGGCGTCCGCCCCGACGTTGGCGCTGCCCGATTTCAGGCTGTGCGCGGTGCGGCGCACGGTGTCGGGAGCGCTGGCGGCGGCCGGGCTGTGCAAGGCCGAGCGCAGCGCCGCCAGGTGGCGCGGCGTGTCGGCCAGGAAGGCCTGCAGCACGCGCTGGAGCAGGGCGCCGCCCTGGCCGGGGCGCAGCGCGCGGATATTGTCCAGCGCTTGCTGGTTGATGACGGCCGGCAGGTCCGGCAGCAGGGGGGCGTCGGGCGCGCCGACCGGATCGGGGTAGGCGTCGATGTCGGCGCCGGCGTCGGCATCGCGCGCCATGCTGGCCGCCAGCGGCAGCGTGATCCAGTGCGCCAGCGTGTCGCCCAGGCCTTGCTGGGTGAAGGGCTTGCTCAGATAGTCGTCCATGCCGGCCGCCAGGCAGTTTTCGCGGTCGCCCGGCATGGCGTTGGCCGTGATGGCCACCACCGGCAAATGCTGCGCGGCGCCGCGCTGCTGCTCGTGGCGGCGGATTTCGGCCGTGGCCGCCATGCCGTCCATCACCGGCATCTGGCAGTCCATCAGCACCAGGTCGAAGTGGTTGTCGCGCACCGCGTCCAGCGCCTCGGCGCCGTTGGCCGCCAGGCTGACCTCCAGGCCCAGGCCTTGCAGCATGGCCGATGCCACCTCCACGTTGACCGGATTGTCCTCGGCCAGCAGCACCTTGTTGCGCTGGCGGGAGCGCGGCTTGGCGCCGCTGGAAGGGGCTCCTGGCGTGGCCGGGCCTGCCGGCGCCGCGTGTGCTGCGGCGTAGGGGGAGGCCGATGCGAATGCGCCGGCCGGTGCCAGCGGCGCAGGGACCGACGCGGGGGGCGGCTGGCGTGCCCCGTCGCCGGCGCGCACCGGCGTCACGATGCAGTCGTACAAATCGCAGGCGCGTGGCGGCTTGATCAGCTGGAAGGCCACGCCCGCCTCGCGCCGCTGGCGGGTGTCCGCCGCGTTGCGCTCGTCGCTCAGCAGCAGTACGCGCACGGGCGCAATGGCCGGATCGGCCTTGATATCGGCCGCCAGCATCAGGCCGCTGCCCATGCGCTGGTCCATATTGATCAGCGCCACGTCGTAGGGCTGGCCGCGCGCGGCGGCCTCGTGCAGCATGCGCAGCGCCGCGTCCGCGCTGGCGGCGCTGTCGCAGTGCATTTGCCAGCGCGCCAGCTGGCGCTCCAGCAGCAGGCGGCTGTCGCTATGTTGATCGACGATCACGGCACGCATCCCCAAAGTGGCGTTCGGATTGAGCGCCGCGTCCTCCGGCTCGACGCGGCGCTTGTCGAACTGTACGGTGAACCAGAAGATCGAACCTTGCGCTAAAGCATGGTCTATGCCGATAGTGCCGCCCATCAGCTCCACCAGTTGCTTGGAGATCGCCAGCCCCAGGCCGGTGCCGCCGTGCTTGCGCGTGGTGGAACCGTCGGCCTGCGAAAAGGAGTCGAAGATGCGCGCGCGCGCCTCGCGCGATACGCCGATGCCGGTGTCCTGCACCTCGAAGCGCAGGCCCACGGTTTGCGCGTCCTCCGCCGTGACATCGACCTTGACCGTGATCTTGCCGGTCTCGGTGAACTTGATGGCGTTGCCCAGCAGATTGAACAGCACCTGGCGCAGCCGGTTCGGATCGCCGCAGATGGCCACCGGGATATCGTTGGCAATGGCGAACTCCAGCACAATGCGCTTGGCCTGCGCCTGCGGCGAAAAGACGTTGTCGATATCGTCCAGCAGCTCGCGGAAATTGAAGTGGATATATTCCACCGTCAGCTTGCCCGCCTCGATCTTGGAGAAGTCCAGGATGTCGTTAATGATGAACAGCAAATGCTCGCCGGAACGCTTGACCATGCTGGTGTAGTGGCGCTGCTGCGGGCTGAGCGGCGAGGCCAGCAGCAGCTCGGTCATGCCCAGCACGCCGTTCATGGGCGTGCGGATCTCGTGGCTCATGGTCGCCAGGAAATTGCTTTTCGCCCGGCTGGCCGCCTCGGCCGCGTTCTTGGCCTTCTCCAGCTGCTCGGTGCGCACGCCCACCTGGCGCTCGAGCTGGTCGCGGTACTGCGCCAGCTTGGCGTCGCGGCTGGCGATCTGCACCAGCATGTCGTTAAAGCTGTCGATCAGCGCGCCCAGCTCGTCGCTGCGCGCGTGCAGCACCGGCGCGCCCGGCTGGCCGTCCGCCGTCTGCCGCGCCGCCGCGATCAGGCTGGCGATAGGCTCGGCGATATTGTCGCGGAAGCGGCGCGCCAGGAACAGCGCGGTAAAGAAGGACAGCAGCGCCGCCGCCGCCCCCGCCAGCAGATTCTGCAGCACGCCGCGCCACATGCGCGGCAGGCCGGCCTCCACCATCACGGCGCCCACCTGGTCCTGCTGAAAATGCACGGCGCGGAACTGGCGCAGCCCCGGCGCCCAGGGCGGCCCGCACAGCTCGGACGCGCCCGCCTTGCCCAGCTCCGCCAGCGCGCGCGGCGTCAAATCCGGCGGCGGCGGGCTGTCCCGGCCCGGCGCGCTGCGCGACAGCAGCTTGCCGTCGCGGTCAAACAGCGCCACTTGACGAATATCATCGCGGCCGTCGAACGCGGCCAGCGCCAGCACCTGGTCGCCCTGCGCCGGGTCCACATACAGCAGCGCAATCTCGCTGCCGGCCGCCAGCGTGCCGGCCAGCGCGAACAGCTGGCGGCGCTCCTGCTCCAGCTGGCTCATCACATGCGTGCCGGCAAACACCGCAAACGCCAGCAGCAAAGCGCAGCCGGTCGACATGGCGCTGATCAAAGTGAGTTTCCGGCCCAGGCCGGAGCGTTCGAAGCTGAACATATGCCGATCCTGGCAATTTCCGTTAGGAAAAATATAACTGCCAGGAAATCCAGCATCTTGATATGCGTCTAACTTCCTTAAAGCAGGGTCAGGGTTAATTAAATAATTAACCCTGACCCCTTTTTGGTGTGGAGAAAGCTTAGCAGCAGCCGCCGCGCTTGCCGGCGCCGCCGTAGCGCGCTTCCTGGCGCTCGCGGAAGAACTCCTCGTAGCTCATCATGGGCTGATCCGGGTGGGTCTTTTCATGATGGGCCACGTAGGTGTCGTATTCGGGCAGACCGACCATCAGGCGCATGCTTTGCCCGAGGTAGCGGCCGGCCTGGACCAGTTCCTGTAGCATTATTGCACCGCAGGCATGATTTGCATCGGGCTTTCCTGCACGGTCGGCTTGGCGTTGGCGCGGGCGATCAGCGCGGTGCGCACACCGAAGATCAGCACGCTCAGCACCACCACCATGAAGAAGCCGGCCAGCGAGGCGTCCAGATAGTCGTTGAAGACGATCTGCTGCATCTGCGCCATGGACTTGGCCGGGGCCAGCACCTTGTCTTCGGCGATCGCGGCCGAGTACTTGGCGGCGTGGGCCAGGAAGCCGATCTTGGGATTGGCGTCGAAAATCTTCTGCCAGCCGGCGGTCAGCGTGCACAGCAGCAGCCAGACGGTGGGCACCATGGTGACCCAGGCGAAGCGGGCGCGCTTCATCTTGAACAGCACGCAGGTGGCCAGGATCAGCGCAATGCCGGCCAGCATCTGGTTGGCGATGCCGAACAGCGGCCACAGCGTGTTGATGCCGCCCAGCGGGTCGACCACGCCCTGGTACAGGAAGTAGCCCCAGGCCGCCACGCACAGCGCGGTGGCCAGCAGGCCGGCGACCATGTTCTTGGAGTCCTTCATCGACGGCACCATGGCGCCCAGCAGGTCCTGCAGCATGTAGCGGCCGGCGCGGGTGCCCGCGTCCACGGCGGTCAGGATGAACAGCGCTTCGAACAGGATGGCGAAGTGGTACCAGAAGGCCATCATGGCCTTGCCGCCGATCACGTTCGACAGGATGTGGGCCATGCCCACCGCCAGCGTCGGCGCGCCGCCGGCGCGCGAGATGATGGAGTGCTCGCCCACGTCCTTGGCGGTCTGCACCAGCACGTCCGGCGTGATGTGGAAGCCCCAGCCGGAGATGACGGCGGCGGCCGCTTCCGGCGTGGTGCCCAGCAGCGCGGCCGGCGCGTTCATGGCGAAGTAGATGCCCGGATCAATGGTGGACGCGGCCACCAGCGCCATGATGGCGACGAAGGATTCCATCAGCATGGCGCCGTAGCCGATAAAGCGGGCATGCGCTTCGTTTTCGATCATCTTCGGCGTGGTGCCCGAGGAAATCAGCGCGTGGAAGCCGGACACGGCGCCGCAGGCGATGGTGATGAACAGGAAGGGGAACAGATTGCCCGACCACACAGGGCCGGTGCCGTCGATAAACTTGGTCACCGATGGCATTTGCAGCATGGGCGCCACGATCACGATGCCCAGCGCCAGGCCGACGATGGTGCCGATCTTGAGGAAGGTGGACAGGTAGTCGCGCGGCGCCAGCAGCAGCCAGACCGGCAGCACGGAGGCGATGAAGCCGTAGCCGATCAGCATCCAGGTCAGCTCGGTGCCGGTGTAGTTGAACATCGGCGACAGGGCCGGGTTTTCCTGCACGTACTGGCCGCCGACGATGGCCAGCATCAGCAGCACGAAGCCGATAATCGACACTTCGCCGATGCGGCCCACGCGGATATAGCGCGAATACACGCCCATGAACAGCGCGATGGGAATGGTGGCCATGACGGTGAAGCTGCCCCACGGCGAGCCGGTCAGCGCCTTGACCACGATCAGCGCCAGCACCGCCAGGATGATGACCATGATCATGAAAGTGCCCAGCAGCGCGATATTGCCCGGGATCGGACCCAGTTCGGACTTGATCAGGTCGCCCAGCGAGCGGCCGTCGCGGCGCATGGAGATGAACAGCACCATGAAGTCCTGCACGGCGCCGGCGAACACCACGCCGGCCAGGATCCACAGCATGCCGGGCAGGTAGCCCATCTGCGCGGCCAGCACGGGGCCGACCAGGGGACCGGCGCCGGCGATGGCGGCGAAGTGGTGGCCGAACAGCACGTATTTATTGGTGGGAACGTGGTCCAGGCCGTCGTTGAACTTGTAGGCCGGGGTCATGCGGTTCTTGTCCAGGCCCATCACCTCTTTGGCGATGAACAGGCTGTAGAAGCGGTAGGCGATCAGGTAGACGCAGACCGCCGCGATGACGATCCAGATGGCGCTGATGGCTTCGCCGCGCTTGAGCGCGATCACGCCCAGGGCGCCCGCGCCGGCCAGCGACAACGCCGCCCAGCCTGCCTTGCGTAGCATTGCTTGCATGGTATTCCTCCAAGAGAAAGCTATATTTTTCGTAGGGCGGGTTAGGCGGGACGCCGTAACCCGCCATGAGCCGCCATGAACCGCGACAAATGGCGGCTTCCAGCTTATGCCCAGTATTCACCAAGCAAATATCTGCCACAAGCGCAGCACTACGCAGATAGACTACGTACTACTACTGAACGCAGGCGCGCGCCAGCGACGTACAATGCGCGCCATCCTCACCCGGAAGCTCCCACATGAAGCTGCGCCAAAAAGTCATCTTCCTGGCCATCACCCCGCTGATCCTGGCGCTGTGCGCCATGGCGCTGGCCGTGCGCCACCAGGCCAACGTGCTGGCCCAGCAGCAGCGCGACACCATCCAGCAGGCCTACCTGGCCAGCAAGGAGGCCGAGCTGGAGCACTACGTCACCCTGGCCACGCATTCCATCCAGCGCCTCTACCAATCCGGCCGCAAGGACCAGGCCGCCATGGACGAGGCCAAGCGCATCCTGCAGTCGCTCAGCTTTGGCGACGACGGCTATTTCTTCATCTACGACCTGCAGGGCAACGCCCTGATGCACCCGCGCCAGCCCGAGCTGGTGGGGCAGAACCTGTGGGAGCTCAAGGACCAGAACGGCACGCCCACCATCCAGCGCCTGCTGAAGCGCGCCCAGTCCGGCGGCGGCTACGAGCGCTACTACTGGGTCAAGCCGTCCAGCCACCAGCCCGCGCCCAAGCTGGGCTACGTGGTGCTGCTGAAGGACTGGGGCTGGATGATGGGCACCGGCATCTACCTGGACGACGTGGACCGCGCGCTGGCCAAGGTGGACACCCAGCAGCGCGCCAATATCCAGAGCACCATGCTGTGGATTACCGGCATCGCCATCGCCGCCGCGCTGGTGGTGGCGGGCGCCGGGGTGGCGCTCAACATCAGCGAGCTGCGCGTGGCCGACGCCAAGCTCAAGGCGCTGGCGCAGCGCGTGGTGGAGTCGCAGGAGGAGGAGAGGGCGCGCCTGTCGCGCGACCTGCATGACGGCATCTCGCAGTGGCTGGTGTCGATCAAGCTGCAGATCGAGGCCGGCATCATCCGCCTGGGCAACGTCCAGGCCCGCCCGGACCAGTGCGGCGCCGCGCAGGGCGTGTTCGAGCACGCCGCCGAACAGCTCAACAACGTGCTGGGCGAGGTGCGCCGCATCTCCCACAATCTGCGCCCGGCGCTGCTGGATGACCTGGGCCTGGCCGCCGCGCTCAGCCACCTGGCCGAGGAGTTCCGCCTTAGCAGCGCCGTGCCCATCGTCTTCAGCGCCGAGGGCAGCACCGACGACCTGCCCGAGGTGGCCAACACGGTGCTGTTCCGCATCGCCCAGGAAGCGCTGACCAATATCGAGCGCCACGCCGGCGCCGGTCATATCGAGATCAGCCTGACGGGCGCCGACCGCGCCGTCACCCTGCGCATCAGCGACGACGGCCACGGCTTTGACGCCGACAGTATCGCCGTCCACCCCAAGCGCGGCATCGGCCTGCGCAATATGATGGAGCGCATGGAGGCCATAGGCGGCGAGTTCTCCATTTCATCTTCACCGGCCGGCACCGTGCTGCTGGCCCATGTTTCCAACGAAAGCTGACGCCATGACGATCAAAATCCTGCTGGTGGACGACCACCCCCTGGTGCGCGACGGCCTGCGCGCCCGCCTGGAAGCCGTGCCGCAATTCGCCGTGGTGGCCGAGGCGGGCGGGGCGCAGGAAGCGCTGGAGCAGGCGCGTCACTGTGCCGTAGACCTGGTGTTGATGGATATAAACATGCGCGGCGGCAACGGCATCGAAGCCACCGCGCAGTTCCGCGAGCAGTTCCCGGACATCGCCGTGCTCATCCTGTCCATGCACGACAAGCTGGAATACGTGTCGCAAGCCATCCAGGCCGGCGCGCGCGGCTACGTGCTCAAGGACGCGCCCGGCAAGGACATCGTGGTGGCCATCGAGACCGTGATGTCCGGCGGCATCTACTACAGCGCCGCGCTGGCCCGCCAGTTGGCCAAGCCTCAGAACCAGGACGCCCAGCTCACCTCGCGCGAGCACGAGGTGCTGCTGCACATCGCCAACGGCCAGTCCAACAAGCAGATCGCGCGCGACCTGGACCTGTCGGTGCGCACCGTGGAAACCCACCGCCTCAACATCAAGCGCAAGCTCAATATAGAAGGCCAGGCCGAGCTGATACGCTACGCCGTCCAGTTTGCCAACGGCACGCCCTAGCGCACACCGCCGGGCCGGCTGGCAACCCTTATTTTTTGGCCGTCGGGCGGGTGCAACAATGTCACATTTTGAGCGCGCACTCTAGCGCGCGGAACCTGTCCAATCAGCAATTTCTGCTATATTCCTGCTCCCGGAGCCTGGGACATGTGAACTGTTGTTATTTGTCGTTCAAAGAATTGCCTTGAATCAATATTTGCTCTACCATTGCAAGCACTACCCACACCGAGATACTGATGTCTTTGTCTGAAACAAGCCCATTTCCTCTGGTGGGTCTTACAGCGGTGTCCAACGCTCAAAACGAGTGGGTGGCCCTGTCATTCCAAATTTCCGCCGTCCCCGACGAAAGCCAGCTGACCACGCTGCAAACCGTGTTCGGCTATCCCGACATGGACGCCGCGCTGGCGCCGCTGGACTACATCGTCACCATTGCCGGCCTGCAGCAATATGACGTGAGCCAGCTGGCCTTCCTGCAGCCGGCCCGCACCATCTTGCGCGTGCCCGCGCAGGACTGCGGCGAGCCCGCCATGCAGGCCAAGTGCAAGCAGCTGGCCGAGGCCGGCTACCGCCTGATGGTGGACGGCGAAGTGGGCGTTAACGCCGGCAAATGCGCCATCCGCAGCCTGGCCTTCAACTGCCGCGAGGCCCTGCCCAGCGAACTGACCATGCTCACCATGGCCGGCCCGCACCTGGCGCTGCAGGTCGACACGCCGGCCCGCCTGGCCGAATGCAGCGCAGCCGGCTTTACCCTGTTCAGCGGCGACTACGTGCGCCATCCGCAGCGCGAAAGCAGCACGGCGGACGGCACCTCGCGCAAGCGCCTGCTGGCGCTGCTCGGCCTGCTGGCGCGCGACGCCGACTCGCGCGAACTGGAAATCCTGCTCAAGCAAGACCCGGCCCTGGCCTATCATCTGTTAAAAGTGGTGAATTCGGCCGCTTTCGCGCCCAAGTCGCCCATCCACAGCTTCGGCCAGGCCATCAATGTGCTGGGCCGGCGCCAGTTGCAGCGCTGGCTGCAATTGCTGCTGTACGCGCGCCAGCAGGACGACGGCGGCGCCAACGCGCTGCTGCCGCTGGCGGCGGTGCGCGCGGCGCGCATGGAGGCGCTGGCCAAATTGCGCGGCGGCGACCGCGACCAGCAGGACATGGCCTTCGTGGCCGGCGTGTTCTCGCTGCTCGACGTGCTGCTGGACATGCCGATGACGGAAATCGTCAGCGCCCTCAGCCTGGACCTGGACGTGGTCATGGCCCTGCTGGACCGCGCCGGCCCCATGGGCGACATGCTCACCCTGGTGGAGCAGGACATGCCCGACAGCAGCGCCCTGCGCGACGCCGGCATCGACAACGAGGCCAACTGGCGCAGCCTGCTGCAAGCCTGCCACTGGGCCATCCAGGTGAGCAGGAACCTCTAGCCATGCTGGCCCACCCGGTATCCGACTTCCTGGGCAGCAGCGCGGCACTGTGCGACGCCGTACTGCGCTTGCGCGGTGCAGCCCTGGCGGAAGAGCTGGGCCGCATCGCCTGCGGCGTGGTGCACGCCCCGCGCGGCCGCTACCTGCCCGCCGGTACGGAAGGGCAGGACGCCGACCCCGCCTACGTGGACAGCCTGGTGCAGGAAGTGCGCTTCGACAAGCAATACTTCGGCCGCTTCGAGCTGGCCGGCCGCGGCAGCTACAGCGACACCGAGCGCCAGCACCTGGCCAGCCTGGCCGCGCTGGCCGCCAGCGTGTTGCAAGTGCACTGCATCGCCCAGCGCAGCACGCACGCCTACGTGCAGGTGGAAGCGCAGCTGCAGCACCAGTCCCAGATCCTCGACCAGATCCACGAATCCGTGCTGACGATGGACATGAACGGCTTCATCACCAGCTGGAACAAGGGCGCCGAGCGGTTGTTCGGCTACACCCCGGTGGAAGCGGTGGGGCGCAACATCCTGTTCCTGTACGACGACGAAGACATGGGCTTCAGCGACCCCTTCCTGGAGCACGGCGGCCGCCTGATGGAAGTGCGGCGCAAGAAAAAATCCGGCGAAGTGTTCTGGGCCAGCCTGTCGCTGTCCACGCTGCACGACATGGACGGCAAGCCCACCGGCATGATCGCCTACCTGACCGACATCACCGAGCGCAAGCTGGCCGAAGAACGCATCCACCACCTGGCCTACTACGACGCGCTGACCGGCCTGCCCAACCGCACCCTGCTGACCAAGCTGGTGGACCAGGCGCTGACCGTGGCCCAGCGCAGCAAGCTGCACGGCTGCGTGCTATTCATCGACCTGAACCGCTTCAAGCTCATCAACGACACCCTGGGCCGGCGCATCGGCGACGCCCTGCTGAAAGAAGCCGCCGCGCGCTTCCGCTTGGTGCTGCGCGACCAGGACCTGGTGGCGCGGCTGGGCGGCGACGAATTTGCCGTTGGCCTGTTCGACATTGGCCAGCACTACGAAGCGAGCCGCGTGGCGCACAAGCTGCTGGCCGCGCTGAACGAACCCTTCCTGGTCGAAGGGCACGACTTGCGCGTGGGCGCCAGCATCGGCATCAGCGTCTACCCGCAGGACGGCAGCGACGCCGAAACCCTGCTGCGGCTGGCCGACATCGCCATGTACCGCGCCAAGCAGGGCGGCGATTCCGACGCCGAGCACGTCGCCTTCTACAGCCGCGACATGAACCAGGGCATGCAGGAGCGCATGCGCATCGAAACCGGGCTGCGCCAGGCGCTGGGCAGCGGCCAGCTCGAGCTGCACTACCAGCCCAAGTTCTCCATCGCCGACAGCAAGATCATCGGCGCCGAAGCGCTGGTGCGCTGGCGCCACCCCGAGCGCGGTCTGGTGCCGCCGGCCGAATTCATCCCGCTGGCCGAAGCCACCGGCCTGGTGGTGCAAGTGGGCGAATGGGTGCTCGAAGCGGCCTGCGCGCAAGCGCAAACCTGGAAAGACGCCGGCCTGCCGCCGATCCGCCTGGCGGTCAACGTCTCCGCGCGCGAATTCACCTCCGCCTTGCCGGGCCGGGTGAAAGAGACGCTGGAGCGCTACGGGCTGGAGCCGTGCTGGCTGGAGCTGGAAATCACCGAAAGCACGCTGATGCACAACATCGACCGCGTGATCGGCATCATGGACCGCATCACGGCCTTGGGCGTGACGCTGTCGCTGGACGACTTCGGCACCGGCTACTCCAGTTTGTCGTACCTGAAGCGCTTCCCGATCGACACCCTGAAGATAGACCGCTCCTTCACCACCGGCATCCCGAGCGACGCCAGCGACTGCGCGATAGCCAGCACCATCATCAGCATTGCCCAGCAGCTCAACCACAAAGTGATAGCCGAAGGGGTGGAGACGGTAGAGCAGCTAGCCTTCCTGAAAGACAGCGGCTGCGACGAAGTGCAAGGCTACCTGTTCTCCAAACCATTGCCCGCCAGCGAATTTGAGAAGGCCTTGAGGGAAGACTGGCTGGCGGACGGGCGCTAAGCCTGTATAATGCTGCTCGCTAGGAAGCGTGGCCGAGTGGTTGAAGGCAGCAGTCTTGAAAACTGCCGACGGTGTGAGCCGTTCGTGAGTTCGAATCTCACCGCTTCCGCCAAGAAAACGACAAAACCGCCCACTGGGCGGTTTTGTCGTTTTCGGACGGAAGCGGTGAGATTCGAAGGGCCGGGCCTACCAGCCCGGCCCTCTCCGAATCGCCCATCTGCTGGCCGCTGCGCGGCCAGCTTCGCGCGCCGAGGGCGCGCGCTCGTATCCTCAATTCAGGTTCTCGACGACTAGACGGTCCGCCCCTAGCCCGCGTGCCCAATGCATATGCCAGGAACATCAGCTACCTGTATAGCAGGTATTTGACGAATATTTGTATTGAGCGTAGTCTGCAAATACTCCTTACGCAGCTAGACGTCACACGTGACATCATGAAGCAAATCCTATCGCTCTCCAAACAGCTGGGGCCGTTGCTTCAGTCGGCTCGAAAATCCGCAGGGCTTTCGCAGACCGAGCTGGCGCAACGCCTGGGCATTAGCCAAAGCCGTATTTCTGCGATGGAACTGGACCCGGGATCCATCAATGTCGAACAGTTGCTGGCGCTGCTCGCGGCATTGAATCACGAGGTGCTGGTGCAGCCGAAGAACAGCGCCAGCCCAGAACGTGGGATAGCCAGGCCGGACTGGTAAGCCATGGGCCGCAAATCGCACTCTCGGTCGCTGTCGGTCTGGTGCAATGGCGAGCGAGTAGGAAGCTGGACTATCCCCACCCGTGGCGAAACACAATTTCTTTACGATAAGGCGTGGCGGGAGTCGGACGTCGGGCGGCCGTTGTCGCTGTCGTTGCCATACACCGGCGATCAGCCCTTGCGGGGTGATGTCGTGCGCAACTTCTTCGACAACCTGCTGCCTGATAGCGCACTTATCCGTCATCGCTTGGCCTCGCATTACAAGCTGGCGTCCATCGAAGCGTTTGATTTGCTGCAGGAAATCGGCAGAGATTGCGTTGGCGCGGTGCAGCTGTTGAAAGAGGGCGAGATACCTGACGGGCTCCAGCGTATCGACGGTACTCCGATGTCCGAGGAGGACGTCGAGCGCCACCTCATTCAGCTCACGCAGTCGGGACCGGGAGGGCATGGCGATTCCCTCGGCGACCTGCGTATCTCGCTTGCGGGCGCGCAGGAAAAGACCGCGCTCCTATGGCATAAGGGCAACTGGATGCTGCCACACGGTTCCACGCCCACCACCCACATACTCAAATTGCCGCTGGGGCTGGTCGGCCAGCGCAAAGCCGACTTGACCGCGTCGGTGGAAAACGAATGGCTGTGCATGAACCTGCTGGCGGAATTCGGTTTGCCGGTCGTCAAGACCGCCATCCTGAATTTTGGCAGCCAAAAGGTGCTCGGTGTCGAGCGCTTCGACCGGAGATTGCACCCATCTGGAAAATGGATCATGCGCCTGCCTCAGGAAGACTTCTGTCAAGCACTTGGCGTGCCGCCGCATTTGAAGTACGAAAGTGACGGCGGCCCCGGTCTATCCGATTTGGCCGCGGTGCTGCGCGGCTCGGAGCGTGCGGAGGAAGACTTGACGACGCTGCTGACCAGCCAAGTGCTGTTCTGGCTGATGGCTGCGCCGGACGGCCATGCCAAGAACTTCAGCATCCACTTGTTGCCAGGTGGCCGCTACACGCTCACTCCGCTTTACGACGTCATGTCGATTTGGCCAATTGAGGGTGGCTGCGCGAATCAATATTCTCTGCACAGAGCCAAGCTGGCTATGGCCATATTGGGTAAGAACAAGCACTACCGTTTTTCGGAGATACAGAGGCGGCACTTCAACAGTGTCGCAGCCCGGTGCTTCCTGCGTGCCGATGCGGAAGATGTGATCGAAAGATTGCTGGCGCGGATAGACGGTGCGGTCGCGGCGGTCGCTGAGCGCTTGCCATCGGGATTTCCGGAGCGGGTCGCAGGCCCCATCTTTGCCGGCGTCGAGCGGTTTGCAAAACAACTGAACGCGGGCTGAATCACGCCGCGATATTTTTCATCCGCAACAATTCTAGCGTATTTTGATGATGCTCTTGCGTATCCCGCTGCTCAGCAGTTCCTACTGATCCATTCCGGCCACGGGCAATGCATTAATCGGGATCCGCAAGTAGGCGATGCCATTGTCATCGGCAGGGGGCATGGCTCCCGCGCGAATATTGACTTGCATGGCTGGCAGGATAAGGGTCGGCACCTCCAAGGTGGCGTCGCGCGCGGTGCGCATTTTCACGAATTCGGCTTCCGTGACGCCGTCCCGCACATGGATGTTGCGCGCGCGTTGATTGGCGACGGTCGTCTGCCACTGTGCCGGCCTGCTCGATGGCGGGTAGTCGTGGCAGACGTACAGGACGGTGTCCGCTGGAAGCGCGAGAATGCGGCGCATCGATGCATACAGCTGGCGTGCGCAGCCGCCGGGGAAGTCCGCCCTGGCGCTCCCAACGTCGGGCATAAAGAGCGTGTCGCCTACAAACACCGCGCCGTCCATGAGATACGCCATGTCGGCCGGCGTGTGGCCCGGAACCAGCATGGCGGTGACCTCGATGCTTCCAATCTTGAAGGTCTCGCCGTCCCGGAACAGGTGGTCAAACTGGCTTCCGTCGGGAAGGAAGCCGCGCTCGAGGTTGTACAGCTTCTTGAACGTCGCCTGGACGGTCCGGATGTTCTCGCCGATGGCAATGCGGCCGCCGGCCTGCGCCTGCAGGTAGCGGGCTGCGGAGAGGTGGTCCGCATGCGCATGGGTCTCCAATATCCACTCCACCGTCAAGTTGTGTACGCTGATGTAGGCCAGGATATCGTCCGCCGAGGCGGTCGCGGTGTGCCCGGACTTGAAGTCATAGTCCAGGACCGGGTCGATTATCGCCGCGCATCGCGTGGCGGGGTCCCACACTACGTAGGAAATGGTCCAGGTATTCGGGTCAAAGAACCCGCGCGTTGTCATGGTCGCGTTCGGCATGCCGCTTCCTCTCTAAAACAATATATTGACTCATATTATGTTGAAAGATATTATGTGTCAATCGTAAGAAAACACGGCCTCTGCTTATGCAAAAAAAACAAATGATTGATGTCAATGCGCTGCGTGTGGGAGCGGATCGAGCGGTTGGGGCGCTTAAATTGCTTGCGAATGAGGAGCGGCTTTTATTGCTCTGCCAGCTTTCCCAAGGGGAGATGTGCGTCAGCGAACTGGAGGAGGTGCTGGGAATCCGCCAGCCTACGCTCTCCCAGCAACTCGGGGTATTGCGCAACGAGGGCGTGATAGTCCCGCGCCGCGAGGGCAAGAAGATTTTCTATAGCGTCGCCTCGCCGGACTTGCTGGAAATCCTGGCGGTGCTGTATCGTCTCTACTGTCCCAAGGAGTAGCAATGAGTATCGATTGGAATCATTTCACGCCGTATGCCGCCCTGGCCGGCGGGGCGCTGATAGGCGCGGCGGCGGCCATGCTGCTGCTCTTGAACGGCCGCATAGCGGGCATCAGTGGCATCGTCGGCGGCCTGCTGGCGCCGGCAGGGAGGGGCGAACTAGCCTGGCGGCTGGCCTTCGTGGCCGGCATTGTCGCCGCCCCCATGGCCTATTCGTGGTTCGCCTCGCTGCCGGAAGTGCACATCGATGCCGGATACGGCGCCCTGGTCATCGCTGGCCTGCTCGTCGGGATAGGGACGCGCTATGGCTCGGGGTGTACCAGCGGACATGGCGTGTGCGGCTTGTCCCGCTTGTCGCTCCGCTCGGCGGTGGCGACCGGCATCTTTATGGCGGCGGGATTCATCACCGTCTTCCTGGCCCGTCATGTATTGAGTATGTAAGGACACACCATGCTGATATTTACCTCTCTGCTTGCCGGCCTGACCTTCGGCGTCGGACTGATTGTTTCCGGCATGGCCAATCCAGCCAAGGTCTTGGGATTCCTCGATCTGGCCGGCCAATGGGATCCTTCGCTGGCATTCGTGATGGGAGGCGCCATTGCAATCGGCTTGGTGTCGTTCGCCCTTGCCCGGCGCAGGACGACTTCATTCTTGGGCGAGCGCTTGCGCATGCCGGCGAGCCGCGTTGTCGACCGTCGATTGGTGGCCGGTAGCGCCTTGTTTGGTATCGGCTGGGGGATAGCGGGCTTTTGTCCGGGGCCGGCGCTGGCGTCGCTGGGAACGGGCAGTCCCAAAGCGCTTCTGTTCGTCGTCTCCATGGTCGCCGGCATGGGCATTTTCGAGCTTCTGGAGCGGCGAAAAAGTGCCCGCGCATCGCAGGGAGCGTAGGAGGCTATGCTGATCTCCCCGGCCTGGCTGGCTGCGGTGGCGACCGTCGCCATCCTCTTGTCGTACGAGGTGGCGTTGGCCGTGCGGCAGAGGCGTTCCCCGCAGCGGATGGCCAAGACGGCGCACGCCATCTTGCGACGCGAATGGTTTGAGGCGGTAGCGGCCGAGAAGGGAACGGAGATCCTGGCGGTGCAGGCTGTGCGGAACGCGATGATGTCGGCGACGATGACCTCGTCAATCGCCGCGCTTGGCCTGATGGGGACGGTAACCTTGGCCCTGCCGTCTTTGCACGAAAGCCTTGGTGACAAGATGGCGCTGGCCGGGTTCAGCCCGCGCTTGCTGCTCGGCCTGGTCCTGTTGGCGCTCCTGTTTGCGTCGCTGGTCTCATCGGTGATGGCCGTGCGCTTCTATAACCATTGCGGCTTTATATGCGCGATGCCGGTCGGCTCACATGCGAGGAAGCGCTGGCATGCGCTTGGCGCGGGATACATCCAGCGCGCCGGGATGCTGTACAGTTGGGGAGTCAAGCACCTGATTTTAGTCGCGCCTATCCTGGCGTCGCTTCTGCAGCCCTATGCGGGGCCGGTCGCCGCGCTGCTGGTAGTGGCTGCGCTGCTTGGCTTTGATGGACTGAAAATCCGGATAGAGTGAAAATTGAAAACATTGCGTCCCCGGTGTATTTCTCAGCTTAAACGGCGGTGTTGCGGCATATTCGGCGGCTTGTTACTCGCGATCGGCTTATCAGGACACAGTTCCCAGGCAAAGGAATTGCGTATTGTCACCATCGAGTCGGCGCCTTTTGGTTTCTATGGCGGGGATGGCCAAGCCTCGGGCATGATGTATGAAATCGGCAACCTGATTGCGCAGGAAGCGGGACTGCCTCATGTCAATAGAATCGTTCCCTACCCACGCACAGTCGCGATGATCGCCAGTGGCGACGCGGATGTTGTACTGAGGTATACCAACCCTGAATTGAGCGCGGCAGCCTTGCAGGTGGCCGAGGTGCTTAGCCTGCCGACCATTGTGGTGGGCAGGCCTGCGCTGAAGTTGACCTCGCTTAGCGACTTGCGGGGCAAATTCGTCGGGGTCCCCAGAAGCGGTCGATTCGACGAAGCGTTTGACGAGCGTGACGACATTATAAAATATCCGCTCGCCGGCTATTCTCAAATGTTGAAAATGTTGATGGCGGGAAGAATTGACGCGGGAATCGGATCATCCGTCGGCATCTACTACAACGCGCATATCCTGGGGATATCCAAGGAGCGGCTCGGCAAGCCGTTGATGCTCGGGACGAGAAAATTTGAACTGCATTTTTCAAAGAAGACGGCCACGGCTGAAACTGTCTCTGCCATTAAGATTGCGGTGCAACGATTGCAGAGTCGCGGCGCAATCAATGAAATCGTTGAAAAATATTATCGGACTTTTGATCTCGACCAAAAAAAATGACCGGGGCGACGCCGGGCGCGCGGCTAAGGCGCCGGCAGTTCAGCGCACGCGGCCGCGCGGGTGAGGAGGAGGTCGCGTTCGCGCTCGTTTTGCGTCATGGCTGCCGCGCGCTCGAATTCGGCGCGGGCTTCGGCTTTGCGGCCCAGCTTGAACAGGAAGTCGCCGCGCACGCTGGGCAGCAGGTGGTAGTTTCTCAGCGCCGGTTCGTCCAGCAGCGCATCCGCCACTTCCAGGCCGGTCTCCGGCCCGAAGGCCATGGACAGCGCCACCGCGCGGTTCAGTTCCACCACGGGCGAGGGCGCCAGCTGCGCCAGGCCGTCGTATAGCGCGGCGATGCGGCCCCAGTCCGTGTCCTCGGCGCGGCGCGCGCGGGCGTGGCAGGCGGCAATCGCCGCTTGCAGCGCGTAAGGCCCCAGGCCCTGGCCGATCTGCTCGGCGCGCGCCAGCGCGGCCAGGCCGCGCCGTATCAGCAGCTGGTCCCAGCGCGAGCGGTCCTGCTCGAGCAGCAGCACCGGGGCGCCGCGCGCGTCGGTGCGGGCGCGGGCGCGCGAGGACTGGATTTCCATCAGCGCCACCAGGCCGTGCACCTCGGGCTCCTGCGGCGCCAGCTCGGCCAGCACGCGCCCCAGCCGCAGCGCTTCCTCGCATAGCGCCGGGCGCATCCAGTCCGCGCCGGCGCTGGCGGAATAGCCTTCGTTGTAAATCAGGTAGATCACTTGCAGCACCGACGCCAGCCGCTTCACCAGCTCGCGCCCGCGCGGCGCTTCAAACGGCACCTTGGCTTCGGCCAGGGTGCGCTTGGCGCGCACGATGCGCTGCGCCACGGTCGCTTCCGGCACGAAGAAGGCGCGCGCGATTTCCTCGGTGGTGAGACCGCCCAGCAGGCGCAGCGTGAGCGCCACGCGGCCTTCGGTGGACAGCACCGGGTGGCAGGCCACAAACACCAGCCGCAGCAGGTCGTCGCCGATGTTGTCGTCCAGCGCGCGTTCCAGGTCGGGCGCGGCGTCCTGCAGCAGGCCTTCGATTTCGTAGGTGAGTTCGGTTTCCTTGTCCTGCGTTAGCTTGCGGTGGCGGAGCAGGTCGAGGGCGCGGTTTTTTGCCACGGTCATCAGCCAGCCCGCAGGATTGTCCGGCGTGCCGCTGTCCGGCCAGCGCTCCAGCGCGCTCACCAGCGCGTCCTGCGCGATTTCCTCGGCCTGGCCGACGTCGCGCAGCATGCGCGCCAGCACGGCGATGATCTTGGCGGACTCGATGCGCCAGACTGCTTCTATGGCGCGGTGTATGCCCTGCTGGTTCATGAGCCCAGGTGCACGCCGCGCAGTTCCACCACCACGTCCATGTCCGGCGGATGCGGGTAGGGATAGTTCCTCACCCATTCCATCGCGCCTTCGATGGACTCGGCCTGCACCAGCCAGTAGCCCGCGATCAGCTCCTTCACTTCCGCATACGGCCCGTCGATGATGGAAGCCTTGCCGCCGCTGAACTTCACGCGCACCCCCTTGGACGAGGCGCGCAGCCCTTCGCCCGCCAGCGCGATGCCGGCGCGGATGCCGGCCTGATTGGCGCGGTTCATGGTGTCGATGACGGCGGCGGGCGGCTCCAGGTCCGCCTCGCTGCCCGCGTCCGAGCGCAGCAGTACGGCGTAGGGCTTGCAGCCGGGCTTGAGCGCGGCAGGCTGCAGGTCCGCCGGTGCACCTTGCGGCAGCGCGCCCATGCCGAAGCCCACGCAGCCGCCCGGGCAGCCGGCCTGCCGCACCTCCAGCTCGGCCTGGCCCTCGGCGTCGGCCAGCGGCCACTGGCTGGCCAGCTGCGCCGCTTCCTCGCGGCTGGCCGCCTCGACAAAGGTGTAGCCCGCCACCAGTTCGCGCGCGTCGAACGGGCCTTCGCCGCTCACGCGCCACTGGCCGGCGCTGCGCGTCATGCGCAGGCCGCTGGCGCTGGGATGCAGCCATTGCGCGGACGGCACGGCGTGCACCAGTTCAGCCGACGGAAAGCCGGCCGTCTCCGACACCGTGTCGCTCCTGCGCAAGATCATGAATTGCATCGCGGGCTCCTGTGCGTGTTAACGCTGTGTTATTGCTGCTTCTGCAGTTCCGCCGCCTTGGCCATCACGCGCTGTTCCTGCTCGCGCAGCTCGGGCGTGAATTCGGCGCCGAAATCGTCCATTTCGAACACCTGGCGGATCTCGATATCGGAATCGCTTTCCATCGGGTTGGGGCAGCGCTTCACCCATTCAATCGCTTCTTCCAGCGACTTTACCTGAACCAGCCAGAAGCCCGCAATCAGCTCCTTGGTTTCGGAAAACGGGCCGTCGATGACGGTGCGGTTCTTGCCCGAGAAATGCACGCGCACGCCGCGCGAACTCGGGTGCAGGCCTTCGCCCGCCAGCAGCACGCCGGCGTTGACCAGCTCCTCGTTGAACTTGCCCATGGCGGTCAGCAGTTCCTGGCTGGGCATCTTGCCGGCTTCGGACTCGGCGCTGGCCTTCACAATAATCATGAATCGCATGGCGCTTCCTTTCAGGCTTCCGAGCCGGGGCAGTTTTCGGACATGGACTTCTGCATCTCGGCTTGCATTTCCTCCGGCGTCATGTCGCGCTTGTGGGTGGCGATGGACCAGGTGTGGCCGAACGGATCCACCACCATGCCGTAGCGGTCGCCCCAGAACATGTCGGCCGGCGGCATCTTGGCGGTGCCGCCGGCGGCCACGGCCTGGTTGTAGACCGCGTCCACGTCTTCCACATACATATGCAGCACCACGGGCGAGCCTTTCAGCGCTTTCGGGCCGACGCTGCCCCAGTCGGGGAAGTCGTCCACCAGCATCACCATGGCGGTGCCTATCTTCACCTGGGCGTGCATGAGCTTGCCGCCGGGGCCGGGCATGCGCGCCATTTCCACGGCGTTGAAGGCCTTTTTATAGAACTCAATTGCGTCGGCGGCGCCTTCGCAGACCAGGTGCGGTGTTACGGTCTGGAAACCTTGTGGGATGGGGGCGACATTGCTCATGGTAATCTCCTTGATAAGTTGATGGAATATGAACGCAACTGCGGCGCCCATACTCACACGACGGCCGGGGAAACGCCAGATCGACACCTTATAAATATATATTTTTGTCTGATTTTTTCCTTGCCTGTCGCACCTCAAGGTTGTACGATGACATACAACTTAGCGGTCCTGTCGAGACAGGGACCGGAACGTACAACCAGAATAAGTGATTCCTTATGAACCTGAGTGAACCTGTCAGCCAGCAAGTTGTTGGCAAATACCGGTGGACCATCTGCGCGCTGCTGTTCTTCGCCACCACCGTCAACTATCTGGACCGCCAGGTACTCAGCCTGCTGGCGCCCGACCTGTCCAAGGAATTCGGCTGGTCCAATAGCGACTACGCCAACATCACCGCCGTATTCCAGTTCGTGTACGCCATCGCCATGCTGTTCGCCGGCCGCGTGGTGGACAAGATCGGCACCAAGCAGGCCTACATCCTGGCCATCGTCATCTGGTCGATAGGCGCCATCATGCACGCCTACTCGGTGCCGATGGGCGAGGGCATCGCCAAGGTGCTGGGCGCCTTCGGCTTCGCGGCCATTCCGGTATCGATCGCCGGCTTCATGCTGTCGCGCGCGGTGCTGGCGGTCGGCGAGGCGGGCAACTTCCCGGCGGCCATCAAGACCACGGCCGAGTACTTCCCGCGCAAGGAACGCTCCTTCGCCACCGGCATCTTCAACTCCGGCGCCAACGTGGGCGCCATCCTGGCGCCGCTGACCGTGCCCTGGATCGCCATCAACTGGGGCTGGCAGTCGGCCTTTATCGTCATCGGCGCGGTCGGCTTCCTGTGGATGCTGGCGTGGCAGTTCTTCTACGACGCACCGGACCAGCAGCGCCGCCTGTCGGCCGGCGAACTGGCCTACATCCGCAGCGACGCCGTGGCTGCCGCGCCTGCCGCGCCTGCTGCGCCGGTCGGCAAGACTTCCTGGTTCAAGCTGCTGGGCTACCGCCAGACCTGGGCCTTC
Source organism: Pseudoduganella aquatica (assembly GCF_020865585.1). Classification (NCBI taxonomy): domain Bacteria; kingdom Pseudomonadati; phylum Pseudomonadota; class Betaproteobacteria; order Burkholderiales; family Oxalobacteraceae; genus Pseudoduganella; species Pseudoduganella aquatica. Next base: position 5,139,454 of record NZ_CP086370.1, on the reverse strand, counting down.
GTGTTCGGCAAATTCATGACCGACGGCGTGTGGTGGTTCTTCCTGTTCTGGCTGCCTAAATACTTGTCGGTGCAGTACGGCATGGGCAAGGAGGCCATCGTCGTGCCGCTGGCCGTGCTGTACAGCATGACCATGGTGGGCAGTATCGGCGGCGGCTGGTTCCCGGCCTACTTCATGAACAAGGGCATGCACGCCTACGACGGCCGCATGAAAGCCATGCTGGTGATTGCGCTGTTCCCGCTGGTGGTGCTGCTGGCGCAGCCGCTGGGCTACATCAGCTTCTGGGTGCCGGTGCTGCTGATCGGCGTGGGCGCCTCGGCGCACCAGGCATGGTCGGCCAACATCTTCACCACCGTGTCCGACATGTTCCCGCAGAAGTCGGTGGCCTCGGTGGTCGGCATCGGCGGCATGGCCGGCGGCCTGGGCGGCGTGGCCGTGTCCAAAATGGGCGGCTGGCTGTTCGACTACTACGGCGCGCTGGGCCAGATCCAGACCGGCTACATGATCATGTTCACCTTCTGCGCACTGGCCTACCTGGCGGCGTGGACCGTGATGAAGGCCCTGGTGCCCAAGCACAAGGAAATCACGGACCTGTGATGCACAATCCGATGCGTCCCGTTCTGCTGGCGGTATTGCTGGCGGCGGCGGGGCAGGGCGGCTGCACCGGTATCTCGGTGCAGCCGTTTGGCATTCTGGCCGGCGGCCAGGCGGTGCAGCGTGTGACGCTGGAAAACGACAGCGGCATGCGCCTGTCCTATATCGACTACGGCGCCACGCTGGTGTCGGCCGACGTGGCCGGCAAGGGCGGCGAGCGCCGCAACGTCATACTCAGCCTTCCGGATCTTGATGCCTATGTGCGCACCAAGCGGCGCTTCGCTTCGGTGATAGGGCGCTACGCGGGCCGCATCGGCGGCGCGCGCTACACGCTGGACGGGCGCACCGTGCAGCTACCCGCCAATGCGAAGGGCATCGCCATTCACGGCGAGCCGAACGGCTACGAAAAGCGCCTGTGGCAGCGGCAGGACTTCGCCGACGCCGCCTCCATCGGCTCCATCTACCGGCTGGTGAGCGAGGATGGCGACCAGGGCTTCCCCGGCCGCCTGGAAATCAGCGTGACCTACCGGCTGATGCGGCGCAGCGACGAGTTCCGCATCGAGTACGCCGCCACGGCCGATGCGCCCACCGTGCTGAACCTGACCAACCACGCCTACTTCAACCTGGCCGGGGCGGGCAGCGCGGGCATGGCCTCGCACCGCTTCCGTATCGCCGCCGACCGCTATGCCGTCACCGACGAGAAGAAGGTGCCTACCGGGGAGCTGGCCAGCGTGGCGGGCACGCCGCTGGACTTCCGGCGGCAGGCCGGTGTGATGCAGTGGCTGGCCGGCGGCGCGTCCTCCGCGCTGCTGGGCACACCGCCGGGATTTGACCACGCGCTGCTGTTTACGAAGAAGCAGGGCGCCTACGGCCTGGTGGCGGTGGTGGACGAACTGGAAAGTGGCCGCCGCATGGAAATCCGCAGCACGGAACCGTCGGTGCTGTTCAACAGCGGCAACGGTTTCGACGGCACGGAAGCGGGCAGCGAAGGGCGTTCCTACGCGCGCTACGACGGCTTCGCATTCGAGACGCAAGGCTTGCCGGATGCGCCCAACCAGCCGCATTTTCCGAGCACTGTGCTGCGTCCCGGCGCGGTTTTCCGTTCGGTGACCGGCTTCCGCTTTACTGCCGGCCGTTGACGGCGGCTGCCGCTTCGCCCAGTTTGCGCGCCTCGAAACGCTTGCGGAAGTTTTCCGCGATGCGGCCGGCCTCCGCGTCCGCAGCGGCGATCTGCTCCGGCGTCAGCCCCTCCTTGAGGAAGGAAAACAACTGGGAGTCGTAGGGGCCGCCATTGGCGTCCGGCGCCTGCATGCGGAAGATGCGTTCCATTGCAGCGTTGTAGGTGTAGGCCAGGCGCGCATCTTTGGGGACGGCGGGCGTGCCGGTCATGTGGCTGGTCCACAGCGTATTCAAACTGCTCAAATCGCCCTGCGCGGCTTCGCGGTTCAACTGCTCCATGGCCTGCTGCTTCCATTGCAGCACCAGGGGATCGTCCGGCCGCGTTTGCAGCGCGCTGGGGTCCCCGAACGGGCCTTCCATCAGGAAGCGGCTGCTCGCTCCCTGCACGCCGGCCCTGGCGGCCAGCGTCAGATAGTCGATGCGCGAACGCTTCATCTGTTCCGTCAGGCTGGCGCAGACCTTGGCCTCGGCTTGCTTCTCCGCCTCGGACATCTCGCGCTGCTCCGGGAAATGAAAATACGGAATCACGCCGAGCTTCTGGAAAGTGATGCAGTCGCCGATCAGGTTGTGGGCCTGGTAGGCGTCTTCCGGCTTGCCGGTGGCGATCAATGCGTCCACCTGCCGCGCCAGGGGCTCGGGGGCGCTGCTGCCTGCCGTGCTGGCGGGCGGACCGCCGACGGCGCTGAACCAGCCTGGCGCGCCGCGTGCCGCCGGCTGTGCTTCGCTGTGCGCTTGCGTGGCCACGCCGCGCGCCGGGCGCCAGTCGCCCAGGCCCCATACCGCTGCGGCTGCGGCAATTGCGGCGGCGGCTGCGCCCAGTACGAGTTTCAGGTTTGAACGGCTTATTTCTGGCATGCGCCTAGCGTAGCACGCCGGCGGCTTCCTCGCGCGTGATGCACATATTGCTGAAGTAGACCTTATCGGCGCGGTGCTGGTTCAGCTGCGGGCTGTGCTTGCGGTAGATGCCCCACTTGGGCCGCATGTGGTCCGCGCCGCTGCGCCACATCTGCAGGCCGCCCTGGTCGATGGCTAGCTGCTGCACCCCTTCCATGTCGCGTATCGCCAGCTGGTAGCGGCCGCGCGTGTTGGAGTAGGTGATGGTCTCCGTCGCCACCAGCCACTTGCCTTGGTTGCCGGCCAGCGGCATTGCGCCCAGCACGGTCTGTTTCGATTCCGTCAGCTGGTCCGCCACATGGCGCACTTCCATTTTGCCGTTTGCCAGCGGCGTGAAAGTGATCAGGGGCGGCTCGGCGTAGCGGCCGCCGTTGGCCTTGATCTGGTGGATGTGGGTGAAGCTGGACGCGAAGCGCATGTCCTCGGCGATGCGGAAGCGCCAGGCGTAGGTGAAGGTGTCGCCCTCGCGCGCCTTGAACACCTCGTGCGGCCCTTTGGACGGCGCCAGCTTGATCTCGGTGCGCGAGCGGTCGCCGCCGGCTTCCATGGCAACGCGGTCCAGGTTGTAGTCGGTGGGCTCAATCGCCTGGATGGCGTAGTGCGGACCGGTCACGCCGTCGTCCGGCATCACCAGTATGTGCGGACGCGGCGGCGTGTAAGCGTCGTCGCTGGGCGACTCGACCGCGCCGGCGCCCAGCACGCTCTCGATATGGCGGTAGCTGTCCTGGCCCGGAGCAGGGTTCAGGCACATGGTGCCGCCGGCGGATGCGCCGGCGGCGTACACCGCCAGGCAGGCGCCCGCGCAGCGCTGGACAAGAGGCAAGAACGGCTTGTGCATCAATCTGTTCCCTGTGAAGTTAAACGATTACCTTCCGCGCCCGACTGCGGTTTGCGCGACGCTGATTATGGCATCGGGCAGCGCCGGACGCCTGCTGGTATGCGTCTATCAGATGCTTTTGCAACACCCTTGGCAAAAAAACCGCGCAAACATTTACCGCAATTCGAAATTGCCATATGATCCAGTTAAACGTTTTCCCACCATTATAAAAGAGACCGCATGACCACCCTGATACGCCCCCTGGCAAGCCTGCTGCTGGCAGTGCCGGCGTTGTGCGCCGCCGCTCCGGCCAGCGCGCCCGAGTCGCCGATGAACAGCACCGTCCAGCAGCAGCTGTATCCGCAGCTGGACTACTTCTTCTCCAAGCTGGCGGCGGAGAAGGAGAACACCGTCATCGACGGCCAGAAGCCCTTTACCAGCAAGGACAAATTCCTGCCCGGGAAAATCGCCATCGGATTGTCCTATGTTTTGCTCAACAAGGACAAGGACGACCCCACGCTGGAAGCGCGCCTGCGCGAATACCGCAGCATCGCCGACATGACGGTGGGCATGGACAACCACACCTGGGGCATCTACTACTACCTGTCCGCGCTGGTCAGCCTGAAAAAAGCGGGCCTGCTGGAGGGCGCCGTCAGCCCGGAAACGCTGGAGAAGCTGCGCGTGCAGCTGGACTGGCGCACCTTCGTCACGCAGCCCGGCTTTGAGCTGATCAAGCTGCCGACCAATTACTTCGGCGTGGCCTTCAGCGTGGCGCGGCTGCGCATGCTGCTGGGCTGGGAGGATGACAGCGCAGGCAAGGTGCTGATGGAGAAAATGCTGCAGCACTACGACGCCTATTCCGGCGCCTACGGCTTCTCCGACGAGACCAGCGGGGAAGGGCGCTTCGACCGCTACAGCATCCTGCTGATTGCCGAGATCTGCGAACGCTATCTGGAAACCGGGCTGGAAGTCACGCCGCAGCTCAAGGACAAGCTGCGCAAGGCCGCCACGCTGACGCTCAATCTGCTCAAGGCCGACGGCACCGGCTTCACCTTCGGCCGCAGCCTGGGGCCGTATGGCGAGACCGCGATGCTGGAGATCCTGTCGGTGGCGGCCTACCTGGACGTGCTGACGGCGGAAGAAAAAACCTACGCCTACGCCTACTCCTCGCGCGTGGCGGCGCGCTACAACAGCTTCTGGTACGACCCGCAAATGAAGTCGGTCGACATGTGGGGCAAGGGCCGCCGCACCGACACCTATCGCGGCAAGCATCGCATCCTGGGCGAGAACTTCTCGCTGCTGCACCAGCTCATTTTCACGAACGCGTTCTGGAACCAGACCGGCTTCAAGGACAAGCCGGTCAATCCGGGCCTGGCGGCGTGGCTGGACAAGACGCAGCCGCGCTTCAGCCTGACCCGCTTCGCCGCCGGCGAGTATGACCGGGCGCTCGGCGTCTACCGCGACCGTGGCCACGTCTTCAGCCTGCTGATGGTGAACGGCGGCGCCAGCCAGCACGACAACAGCCCTTACTACCCACTGCCGTTTGCCGGCGACGTGGTGGCCGGCGTGGCCGACAGCGGCGCGGCCCACCCGCAGCTGCTGCCCAAGTTCACGCTGGAGGACGGCTCCGAGCTGATAGGCGCGGCCTACCTGAAGGACATCCGCAGCGCGCAGCAGGGCAAGACCTGGAGCGTCAGCTACCGCCAGGACGAGCTGGATAAAGTGGGCGCCAACGCGCCCGCCAAGGACGGCCGCATTGCGCTGCGCACCGAGTACACCTTTGCGCCGGGCGCCATCACCCGCACCGACACCTACACGCCGCGCGGCGCCGTGCCGGTGCGCTCGCTGACGCTGGACTTCGCGTCCTTCTCCGGCGCCGCCAGCATCCAGGGCCGCAAGGTGAGCTTTGGCGAAGGCAGCGTGACCAGCTTCGAGGTCAGCGGCCTGGAGGCGTGCCGGGTTGCGCCCGCCGCCGGCAATCCGGATTACCAGTCGCCGAATGGCCCCATGCGCAGCGTGGTGAGTTGCGCGACGCCAGCCTTCCAGTTTGAACGCCCGCTCGTGATCAAGTGGGTGATGAAGTATCGCTAGACCGTATTACCTGAATGACCAAAACAACTACAACGGAGGAGATCCAATGAAACACCAGAACACAAGCATGCCGGGGCTCGGCATGCGCCTGACACCAATCGCATCGGCCGTGGCGCTTGCCATGCTGGCCGGCCTGCCTGCGCATGCGCAGCAGGCCGCCGCCCCGAGCGAGGGGCTGGAGCGCGTGGTGGTAACCGCCAACAAGCGCGTGGAAAAACTGGAAAGCGTGCCCAGTGCGATTTCGGTCGTCAACGAGGCCATTATCGAGCGCACCAATATCCGCGAGATAGAAGACCTGGTGGCCAACACGCCGGCGCTGACCGTCACCGCCGGCTCGACCAGCGCCAACAACACCATCAATATGCGCGGCATCGGCACCGCCACGGTCACCATCGGCATCGAGGCCGACGTGGCCGTCATCGTCGACGACATCCCCATCGCCCAGCAGTTCCAGGCCTTCAAGGACCTGGCGGACGTGCAGCGCATCGAAGTGCTCAAAGGTCCGCAAAGCACGCTGTTCGGCAAGTCCGCCGTGGCGGGCGCGGTCAACATCGTCACCAAGCCCATCTCCGGGCCGCTGGCGGGCAAGGCCAGCTTCTACCTGACCGACGACGACGAGTGGCGCTACGCCGTCTCCTACGGCGGCGAAATCAGCGACACGCTGGGCGTGCGCATCGCGGCCAGCCGCACGCGCTACGAAGGCAATATCAACAACCTGACCACGGGCGGCAAGCTCAATGGCGCCGGCGGCAAAACGCTGATGGCCAAGCTCGCGTGGCACCCGCTGCGCAACCTCGACGTGACGCTGTCGCCGAACTTCAACGCCCAGGAAAACACCAAGGGCGCCAACGCGCTGCGCGGCCTGGTGGTGAATTCGCCCAACGGCCCGGTGGCCGTGGGCCTGGCCGGCGCCAACCCGGTCAACCCGCTGTACCTGATTCCGTCCGGCGCGGCCACCCCGGCCAATGCCAGCACGCTGAACGCCATTCCCGCCTCGGTGGCGCTGGCCGGCATTACGCCGGGCCCGAACAACGTGGACGTGCGCCGCGACGGCCCCACCGGCATGAACTCCACCGACCGCAGCGTGGGCCTGCGCGTGGCCTACGAGCTGGATAACGGCGCCTCGCTGGTGTCCATCACCTCCTTCTCGCACTACAAGTCGGACGACTTCCGCGACCAGGACTTCGTGGACGTGCCCACCGTGGCGCTGCCGGGATCGACCAAGTACGCGGTGCCCAACGACCAGGGCGGCACCTACGACATCAAGTCGCGCACCCAGGAGCTGCGCTATGTTTCGCCGGACGCCGGCACGCTGCGCTACGTGGCAGGCCTGTGGTACGCCAAGAACGAGACCGACCGCTTCTTCAAGCGCGGCGACTGCCGCCTGGCCACCTGCAACGGTTCCTCCATCACCAGCCCGGTGGTGTACAACACCGACGTCTACAACATCAACAAGGCGGTGTTCGGCCAGGCGTCGTGGGACTTCCTGCCCACCTACACGCTGCTGGCCGGCGCGCGCTACAACACCGAAACCTCGGGCTACCACTTCGGCCGCAACTACAACACCACCGTCACTCCGGAAACCTTCGTGGCCGGCGCGCGTGGCGTGGACTACTTTGAAAGCCTGGGCAACAAGGAAAACAAGCTGACCGGGAAACTGAGCCTGTCCAAGCAGATCAACAACGACTGGATGGCCTACGCCACCGCAGCCACCGGCTACAAAGGCCTGGCCTACGGCCTGCTCAGCACCATCAACACCTCGAGCGCGGACCCGGTGCGTTCCGAAACCTCGCGCACCATGGAAGTGGGCGTGAAGGCCAATCTGTTCCAGAACCGCATGACGGTCAACGCGACCGCCTTCCAGACCCGCTTCTTCAACTACCAGTCGTCCTCGACCTACACGCTGCCGGAGAGCACCGTCATCTTGACCCAGATCAGCAGCGTGCCGGAAGTCGCGACCAAGGGCCTGGAACTGGACGTGAATGCGCTGGTCACGCGCGACCTGAGCGTCAACGCGGCCGTGGCCTACACCGACGCCACCGTGCGCAACTGGGCCGGCGGCCCGTGCTACAACGACGGCCTGAACGTGGCGGCCAGTCCCGGCGCCAAGTATGCGGCCAACGGTTCCATCATCGGCCGCAACGCCAGCTGCTTCCCGATCACCCCGGGTTCGACGGTGGGTGTGCAGAACCTGGCCGGCGCGCGCATGCAGTCGTCGCCGAAGGTGCGGGTTGCGCTGAGCGGCCAGTATGACTGGCGCCTGGCGTCAATGCCGTTCGACGCCTTCTTCACCGGGAACTACAAGTACCAGAGCGACATGATGACGGTGATTACCCAGGATCCGGGCTTCTACGTGCCGAAGTACAGCATCACCGACCTCGGCTTCGGCGTGCGCGACAAGCAAAGCCGCTACAAGATCAGCTTCCTGGTCAACAACGTCTTCGACAAGCACTACGCCACCACCGGCTTCTCGGGCGCGCCGACCTTCCGTGGCGCCACGTCGGCTCCGGTATCGACGGTGACCAACACCGGCATTTCGACCTGGGTTCCTGCGCGTGATGCGTTCCGCTTCGTGTCGGTCCGCCTCGACGTGAAGTTCTAAAAACGCGGCACGTTAAAAAGGCCAGGCCGGATATTCCGGCCTGGCCTTTTTTTTATTTGACGGTGTTTAGTACTGCGGGCCGTTGGTGACGAAAGGTCCGCCCTGGTAGATGGTGGGCAGGTCGTCCGGGGCGGGGCGCTCGCCGGTGTCCGGGAAGTTGTGCGCGAAGACGCGCGAGCTTTGCTTGGGCTTGTAGCCGATATGGCCGGCGTGGCGGTTGTCCCACCAGCGGATGTCGTTGTCCGATGCGCCGAAGGTGATGGTGTGGCCCACGCGCGGCGTGAACAGCGCGCAGCGTATCAGCTCCACCAGGTCGTCATAGCCCAGGTAGGTCACCATCATGCGCGGGTTGCGCGGCTCGGGGAAGGAGGAACCGATGCGCAGGCAAACGGTCTCGGTGCCGAAGCGGTCGTAGTAGTAGCGCGACAGCGCCTCGCCGAAGCATTTGCTCAGGCCATAGAAGCCGTCCGGGCGCAGCGGCATGCTGGCGTCCACCAGTTCGGTGGTGGGGTAGAAGCCCACCACGTGGCTGGAGCTGGCGTAGATGACGCGCTTCACGCCGCACTTGTGCACCGCTTCGTACAGATGGTGCAGGCCGAGGATGTTGGCGTTCATGATGGGCTCGAACTTGTCCTCCACCGAAATGCCGCCGAAGTGCAGCACCGCGTCCACGCCCTCCATCATTCCAAGCACGGCGGCGCGGTCGGCCAGGTCGCAGCGGACGATTTCTTCGCCTTCGCGCGCGGGGCCAAGATCGCCGATATCGCTCAGGCGCACCACGTCCGCCCAGGGCTTGATGCGGTCGCGCAGCATGGTGCCGAGGCCGCCGCCGGCGCCGGTGAGCAGCAGGCGTTTGAAGGGTTTGGTGCTGGATGCTTGGTTCATGGTTGTCCGTTAAGTAAAAAACATGGAAAAAGAAGAGTAAGTTAAACGTTTAACTTGAGTATAGCGGATTTCCCGGCAACGTCAATTGCCCATAGCGCATGGTAAGATCGGCATCCTTGTACTGCTCCGTTATGCGACTAAACGCCACATGAAGAAAAGTGTCCCCACCATCCGCGATGTGGCCGCAGCCGCAGGCGTATCGACCGCAACGGTGTCCAAATTCGTCAACGGCGCGCAGCGCTTTTCGCCGCCGGTGGAGGACACCATCAAGCGCGTGATCGCGGAACTGGGATACCGGTCGAATCCGCTGGCGCAGTCCATGATCACCGGCCGCACCAAGACCGTGGGCCTGTCGATACTGGACATTACGAATCCGCACTTCACCAGCATCGTCAAGGGCGCCAACCGCGTGGCGCAGGCGCACGGCTATACCGTGCTGCTGGTGGATACCGAAGAAAACCCGGAACGCGAGCGCCCCCTGCTGGAGGCGCTGAGCCGCCGCGTGGACGGCATGATCGTGTTCTCGCGCATGCAGGAAAAAGACATCGGCTGGCTGACGGAAATGGACCGCCCGCTGGTGTTCTTCGGCCGGCTGAGCCAGCTCGAGCTGCCCACCGTGGCCAGCGACGACCATCGCGGCGCCTATATGCTGACGCGCCACCTGATCACGCAGGGCCACCGCCGCATAGCCTACCTGGGCTTTTCCAAGTCGCGCCGCGACGAGGAGCGCATGGGCGGCATCAAGGAATGCCTGGCCGCGCATGGCCTGGAGCTGTGCGTGTACGACGGCAGCGCGCCGTCCGCCATCGAAGGGGAGCGCATGTGCTCCTCCATCATGCTGGGCGCCGAGCATCCCGAAGCGCTGATCTGCTACAACGACCTGATGGCGCTGGGTTTCATGAAGGCCGCGCAGACGCTGGGCTTCCGCCTGCCGGCGGATATTTCGGTGGCCGGCTTCGACAATATCCAGTTCGGTAATTACACCTCGCCTGCGCTCACCACGGTGGACCTGCAGAGTGAACGCATGGGCGTGGCGGCGATGGAAAAGCTGCTGGCCACCATCGACGGTACGCCAACCGACCGCCTGACGCGGATCGAGCCGCAGCTGATACTGCGCGCATCCACCGCCAACCGGAACTGAATTTTTTCCCTTAACTCATTAAACGTTTTCCTATGCCCCACTTACACATAGACTATTGCGGCACGCTGGACGCGCACAGCGACATGCAGTTGCTGTGCACGCGCCTGGCGCGCACCCTGGTGCAGATGGAAGACGACGGCGGCCATGCCGTCTTCCCGCTGAACGGCACGCGCGTGCTGGCCTACCCGGCGCCGCACCACGCGGTGGCGGACGGCGCGGCGGACAAGGTTTTCGTCTACCTGAACCTGCGCATCACGCCGGGCCGCAACGCGGCGCTGGTGGAGCGGGTGGGCAAGGCGCTGCTGGCGCAGGTGGACGCCCACTTCGCGCCGCTCAGCGGCAAGCTGCCGGTCCGCATCACGCTGCATATCGACGAAGGCCATCCCGTGTACGAAGGGAAGTGGGCCTCGGCCTGATCTTGCAGCTGGCCGTCGCGCCAGCCTTTGCCGCCGCATCCCAAGCTGTTCGCGCCGCTGACGCATGTGCGTCCGGGGCTGATCGGCGGGCCGCGCCCGGCGTCCATGTGGTGGCGTCGGACCGCCTGGTTTGAAAGGAGTGAAGTTGGATAAGCATATCGCCCAGGTGGCGCTGGAAAAAGCCTACCGCCTGATCAACCACGGCCCGACCGTGCTGGTGTCCGCGCGCCATGGCGGCGTGGACAACGTGATGGCCGCAGCGTGGGCCTGCGCGCTGGATTTCTCGCCGCCCAAGCTGACGGTGGTGCTGGACAAGACCGCCGCCACGCGCGCGCTGGTGGATGGGAGCGGCATGTTCGCCATCCAGGTGCCCACCGTGGCGCAACTGCGCCTGACGCATGCGGTGGGCACGCACAGCATGGCCGACACGCCCGACAAACTGGCGCGCGCCAGCGCAAACCTGTTCGCCATTCCCGGACATGACTGCAACAGGCGAAGCTTACGCCGCCGGCGGCGAGGGCTGATCCGGCGGCGTGCCGACGATGACGCAGTTGCGGCCGGCCTTCTTGGCCACGTAGAGCGCGCGGTCGGCCGCGCCCAGCATGGCGGCCGCGTCGTTCAGCTGCGTCTTGTCGAAGGTGGCCACGCCGATGCTGAGCGTGACGTTGGGGTGCACGGCCGCCGGCGCGTGCGGCACGTCGAGCGCGGCCACGCGCGCGCGGATGGCTTCGGCCACGATCTGCGCCTGCGCCAGATCGGTGTCCGGCAGCACCGCCGCGAATTCCTCGCCGCCGTAGCGCGCCGCCAGGTCGGCCGGGCGCTGCAGGGTGGCCGCGAAGGCTTCCGCCACCAGGGTCAAACAGGCGTCGCCCTGCTGGTGGCCGAAGTGGTCGTTATAGGCTTTGAAGGAATCGATGTCCATCAATAGCAGCGACAGCGGCGCGTCGTTGCGGCTGGCGCGTTTCAGTTCGCGGCTGAGCGCCACGTCGAAGTGGCGGCGGTTGGCGATGCCGGTCAGGCCGTCCACATAGGATTGCGCGCGCAGCGCCTCGGCCTGCACCCGCAGCTGGCGTTCGCGGCCCATGGTGCTGCTCACGTTGCTCACTTCGATCAGGCAGTATTTTTCCTTGCCCTCGGTGAACGGCGTGACCGACACCGCCTGCTCCATGCGCTCGCCGCCCCAGGTGCCGGCGGGGTAGAGCGGGAAGGGCGCGCGGTTCAGGCCGTGCGGCAGGCTGGCGGCGGTGCCGTTTTGCAGCGCGCTGTGGATGGCCTGCTCGATGCGCTGGCCGCGCAAGTCCTCGAACAGCTCAAACAGCTCGCTGCCCTGCACGCGGCTGGCGGACAGGCCGGAATGGCTGGCCATCCACTGGTTCCACAGCACGATGCGGTGTTTGGAGTCGATCACCGCCAGGCCCAGGTTGGCCAGGCCGAGTACCCGGCTGGATAAAGTGGACAGCGACGCGGCGGGCTGCGATGGGCGGGGGAGGATATTTTCTTGCATGCCGAATTATATCTACTCGCCGTTTTTAGGCCATCACTTTCATCGTGATCTGGAACAGCAGGCCGCCGCCTTCGCGGTTGCGCACCTGCAGCTCGGCGCCGTGGCGCAGCAGCACGCGGTCGACGATGGCCAGTCCCAGGCCGGCGCCGTTGGCCTGGCCGCGCGCGCTGTCCAGGCGCGTGAAGGGCTTGAGCAGGGACTGGATCTGCTCGTCCGGCACGCCGGGGCCGTGGTCCTGCACTTCTATCGTCACGCGCTTGAAGGTGTGCATGCCCTTCACGCTGCACTTGATGTCGATCTCGGTGTAGTCGGCGCCCGGCGTCTTGCCGTAGCGGCGCGCGTTTTCCACCAGGTTGTTCAGCACCCGCTTCAGGTCCGTCGGGTTGCCCAGCACGGTGGCGTTGTCGGTGATGTCGGTGTGGATGCGCACATCCGGCATGCGCCCGGCCTCGTGCGCGGTCTCGGCCAGCAGCGCCGTCATGTCCACCGTGGTGAAGGTGGACGATTCGGTCGGCTTGGCGTAGTCCAGGAACTGGCCGATGATGGCGTCCATCTGCGCGATGTCGGACTGGATGCCCTCGCGCGCCTCGTCCGACAGCTTGGCCATCTCCACTTCCAGCTGCATGCGCGCCAGCGGCGTGCGCAGGTCGTGCGAAATGCCGGCCAGGATCACGGCGCGGTCGGACTCCACCTGCTGCAGGTCCTCCACCATCTGGTTGAAACTGCGGTTGGCCTGGATGATTTCGGCCGGGCCTTTTTCCGGCAGCTTGTCCGGACGGCGGCCTTCGGCCAGCTCGCGCGTGGCCACGGTCAGGCGCGCCAGCGGGCGGTTGATCAGGCCGGAGATCAGCGCCGCGCCCAGCAGCGAGGCGACCGACACCACGCTGGCCCAGCCCAGCCACTGCACCCCGGACATGCCGTGGATGCGTTCGCGCTCCAGCATCAGCCAGTAGCGGTCCTCGCCGATGTTGAAGCTGACCCAGAAGCCGGGCATGCCGTTCACGCTGCGCGAAAAGCGCGTGTCGGCGCCCAGCTTGGCTTTCACCAGCGCTTCGATATCGGGCATCAGGGCATTGGCGGGCGGCGGCTCCACGTCGTCGTCGTCCTCCAGCGTGAACACGCGGATGCCCTCGTTGGACACCAGCTCGAACAGCAGTTCGCGCCGCAGTTCCGGCGCCGAGTGGGTGAGGGCGGCGTGGGTGATGGTGACGACCGAGATGACCTGGGCCGAGATCTGCTGCACCTGCGGCTCGCGCTGCAGCATGCTCACCAGGCCTACCCAGGCCGAGATGCTGAGCGTGGTGAGCACGCCCATCAGCAGAAAGGTGCGCCAGAACAGCCCGCTCTTGAGCGAGGCCAGTTGGAAGGGGCGTAGCAATTTCATGCGGCGCTACCGGGCGCGGGCTAGCGTGGCTGGCCCTCCGGAATGAAGACATAGCCCAGGCCCCACACGGTCTGGATGTACAGCGGGCTGGAAGGGTCGGGTTCGATCAGCTTGCGCAGGCGCGAAATCTGCACGTCCAGGCTGCGGTCGAACACTTCGTACTCGCGGCCGCGCGCCAGTTCCATCAGCTTCTCGCGCGAGAGCGGCTGGCGCGCATGGCGCGCAAATACCTTGAGCACCGAGAACTCGCCGGTGGTCAGCGGCACGGTCTCGCCGCTCTTTTTCAGCGTGCGCGTGCCCAGGTCCAGCACGAACTGGCCGAACTCGAAGGTCTGCGGGGTTTCGGACGGCGCGCCCGGAATTTCGTCGGGCTGCTTGCGGCGCAGCACGGCGCCGATGCGGGCCACCAGTTCGCGCGGGTTGAAGGGCTTGGGCAGGTAGTCGTCCGCGCCCATTTCCAGGCCGACGATGCGGTCCACGTCCTCGCCTTTTGCGGTCAGCATGATGATGGGCGTCTGGTCCCCGGCGCCGCGCAGGCGGCGGCAGATCGACAGGCCGTCCTCGCCCGGCAGCATCAGGTCGAGCACCAGCAGGTCGTAGCGCTCGCGCAGCCACAGCTTGTTCATCGCCGTGGCGTTTTCCGCCGTGAAGACGTTGAAGCCTTGCTCCGTCAGGTAGCGGCGCAGCAGGTCGCGCAGGCGGACGTCGTCGTCCACCACCATGATCTTGGCCTGGTGGCCGCCGCTGTTCGCGCCGCTGTTCGAGGTGTTGCTGTTTTCGGTCGAAGTCATAGTTGTCATGCTGTCAGAATTGTCTTAATTATGTTGCTATGGTAACGTCATATTCGCCGTAGGCAAATGTCATTGCCAACCCATTACAAACTGTTACAAACTTTACCCAATTGGTCTTACCTCCTGGGAGAAATGTCCATACACTGGTTGCCATGGCAGTAAAGCTACAGAGGAATTCCATGAACAAGCATCCCGACAAACTGAAGGCGGCGTCCCTGGCGTCCAGGCTGGTCCGCGCTTCCGTGGGAGCGCTGGCCGCCTGTACGCTGCTGGGTTCGGTGTTGCCCGCCTGGGCTTCCGGCCCTGAAAACAATCCTCCCCAACGCAAGGAAGAGCGCGCGCGCGGCGAAGGCCAGAACCGTGATCAAAGCCGGGAGCGCGACGAGCGCGGTTTCGGCCAGCGCGAAGAAGCGCATCGCCGTATCCTGCAGGATAGCACCAACAACGCTGAGGCGACGCGCCGTGTGGGACGCATGACGGCCGACGAGCGCCGCGACTTGCGCCGCCAGATCAACGAAGCCGGCGCCGAAGTCTACGCGATACCACCGCGCCGTTGATCTGGCGCAATGTTACGCACAGGCGTAGCATAGACGCATCACTGCACCGAAAATTCCCTGTTATTCTTGGCTTGCGTGTAACATTGGTTACTTGCAAGAATGCCGGCAGCCGTGTTCCCCATGGCGCCGGCATTTGCCGTATGTCGGGAGGAAGTTTGTGGTAGACAAAGCAGATCAAGCCGCTTCAGCACTGCCCCATGGCGTTATCCAGCGCCCGGACGGCGTGTATCTGGACGCCTCCTTGCAAGGGCCGGTGTTCGTGGTGGCGATCAACCAGATTTTCCAGGCCGGCGCCTTCCTCTCCGGGCTGGACTACGCCGTCTTCATCAAGGCCCTGTTCAATATCGGCCCGCCGCTGCCGCCCGGTCCGCCGGGCGAAGCGCTGATACGCATCGCCGACGTGGTGCGCATGTTCGATCCCCAGCGCCGCGCGCTGTACCGCGCCGTCAAAATGGGCAAGGAGATCGCCGAGTACGTGTTCGAGCCGCTGTTCATTGAGGAGATGGTTCTGCCGGACGGCACCGTTATTCCTGAGCGGCCCGTCAAGCTGGACTTCGACGAATTCGTGGCCGACATGTGGGTCAAGGGTATCCGCTTCGGCATCGACGCCAATAACGTGAAGGCCGCCATCGCCGCCGCGCGTGGAGACCGCAGCACGGTGGCGCGTCGCCTGGAGCCGGGCAAGAGCATCGACGCGCACGTGATCGAGGTGTCGCAGGATTTGCGCCGCAGCGACGCGCCGCGCGAAAAGGCGGACGGGCGCGTGGACCTGCACAGTTTCCAGAACCGCTTCCCGCAAATCCGCAAGGGCATGCGCCTGCTGAAGAAGGTGCCGGGCGAGACCGGCGCGCAGGGCCTGGAAATGGGCGGCACGGCGCTGCTGCCGCAGCCGCCGGGCGACCTGGACTTCCGCCGCTGGGTGGGCGAGGGCACCGAAATCGAACGCACGCCGGAAGGTGAATTCCTGGTGGCGGTGGAGGACGGTTTCCTCGATGTGGACACCAAGAGCGGCAAGATCGCCGTGCGCGACAAAATCGTCAGCCGCGAAGGCGTGAGCGGGCGCACCACGGGCAACCTGGCGCTGGCCGGCGCCTTCGAGGAGTTCGGCGACGTGCAGGAAATGCGCGCGGTGGATGGCAGCGACATCACCATACGCGGCAATGTGTTCGGCCACATCAACTCCACCGGCGGCACCATCGTGCTCGGCGCCAACCTGGTGGGCGGCAGCGCCTACAACGTCAAGGGCGACATCCGCGTCAAGGGCGTCGCCTCCGGCTCCACGCTGCACACGCGCGACGGCGAAATCAAGATCGCGGGACGGGCCGAGAGCTGCGTTATTGTCGGCACCCGCGTCATTATCGAGGAAGCGTCGAACTGCGAGATCCTGGCCGACGAAGTGAAGATAGGCCTGGCGGAAGGCTGCGCCGTGGCCGCGCGCTCCGTCGTGATTGAAAGCGCCGGCCCGCGCAAGCAGAGCGAAATGCTGGTGCTGGTGCAGGTGCCGGACATGGGGCCGATCAACGGCGAGATCGCGGAGCTGAACGCCAAGATCGACGCGCTGGAACACCTGCGCCAGCAGTTCAAGGAGGAAGCGGAGCAGATCACCTCCATCCCGCAGGTGCGCGGCTACATGACCCTGACCGCGCAGATGCGCAAGGGCGAGCTGACGCTGACGCCGGAGCAGGCCCCGCAGCTCAAGAAGATGGCCGCCGCAGTGGAGCCGCAGCTCAAGACGGTGGGCCACCTGCTACAGAAGATGAAGGCGGCCGAATCGCAGCAGCTGGTGCGGCGCGCGCAGATCGACGAGCTGCGCAAGCAGAAGCTGGCCGCGAACGGCCTGGCCGCCTGCAAGATCGAGATGGTCTCGGGCGAGACGCTGGTGCGCAGCATGCCGCTGAAAGAAGGCGCGCCGCCGGCCAGCCAGATGGCGCCCAAGGACGGCAAGGCCTTCCTGCGCGGACCGCATGTGGGCTACGAGAGCTTGTTCTCCGACTCGCTCGGGTCGCTGGACTGGACCTACAGCGCCGAGCCGGACTAAGGAGATGCAGGTGCAGAACGACGCTCCGGCCGCGGAGCCAGCAGCGGAAGGCGAGCTGCCGCCGGCCATCGTCAAGCGCTCGGATGGCGTCTACTTCAAGGGTGGCGCCACGGGGGCGGCTTGCCAGGCCGGCGTGAACCAGTTCTTCCTGGCGGGCGCGTATTTCGCGGAGCTGGACTACGCCGTGTTTATCCGCATGCTGTACGGCGTTGGCCCCGAGCTGCCGCAAAACCTCAAGGACCAGCCGCTGATACGCTTTGCCGACCGGGTGGAGCCCTTCCACGCGCAGCGGCGCGAACTGTATAAATCGGTGCGCATCGTCGACGGCGAAGCGGAGTACTACTTCGAGCCGGTGTTCTTCACCGTGCCGGACCTGCCGCCGCAGCCGGCGCGCCTGAACTTCGACGAATTCGTGGCCGACATGTGGGTCAAGGGCATCCGCTTCGGCATCGACGCGCCGGCCGTCAAGGCCACCATCGCCACCGGGCGGGTGGTGCGCCTGATCGCCGCGCGCAAGCTCAATCCCACGCCGGGGCGCGACGCCGCCATCGTCGAGGTATCGCAAAGCATCCACCGCAGCAATGCGCCGCGCGAGATGGCCAACGGCCGCTTCGACCTGCACACCTTCCAGAACCGCTTCCCGCAGGTGCAGCCCAACGTCAAGCTGCTGCGCAAGGTGCCGCGCTCGCCGGGCCTGCGCGGCTACGAGCTGTCCGGCATACCGCTGGAGCCGGCCGAACCGCGCGACGTGGAGTTGAGCAGCGTGGCCGGCGCCGGCACGCTGCTGGAACAGTCGGGCGGGGTGGAATACCTGGTGTCGGCGCTGGAAGGCTTTATCAGCATCGACGGCAGCAAGAAGATTTCCATCGGCCCCAAGATCATCAGCCGCGAAGGCGTGAGCGTGCGCACCACCGGCAACCTGCAGCTGACAGGCGAGTACGAGGAATTCGGCGAAGTGCAGGAACAGCGCGTGGTCGAAGGCGGCAACATCACCATCCATGGGGACGTGTTCGGCAACATTGTTTCGCGCGGCGGCAATATCGCGCTGCAGCGCAACCTGGTGGGCGGCAGCACCGTCAACGCGGGCGGCAATATCGTGGTGAAGGGCGTGGCCTCCGGATCGGTGATCCAGACCAAGCTGGGAGAGGTGGTGCTGGGGCGGGCCGAGAGCTGCATTATCTCCGGCACGCGGGTGGTGATAGGCGAAGCGAGCAACTGCGAGATCATCGCAGACGAAGTGCTGATCAAAAGCGCCGCAGGCTGCGCCATCGCCGCGCGCCGCATGGAAGTGGGCCGCGCCGGGCCGCGCCGGCAGACCGAGATGCTGCTGTTCCCGCTGGTGCCGGTGACCACCAAATACGACCTGGCCATAGCTGAACATACCGAACGCGCGGGCCGCTTTGGCGCGCAGGCGCAGCGCTTCAAGGCGGAGCTGGATGCGATTGCGGGCGAGCCGGAGCTGCGCAACTACCTCACGCTGGCCACGCGCGTGCGCAAGCAGGAAGTCACGCTGACGCCGGATCAGCTGGCGCTGTTCCAGAAGATGGCTGTGTCGGTGGGCCCGTCGCTGCGCGCTGTGGGCAAGCTGTCGCTCAGCGTGAAGGAGGCCAAGGCGCAGGAGACGGTGGCGCTGGAACAGGCCGCGCTGGTGCGCAAGCAGCGCGAGACCGTGATCGGGCACGGGCGCTGCACGGTGCAGGAAGTGGCCGGCGACACCATCGTGCGCGAGATGAAGTTCAACCCGGACCTCGGCGCGGCCTACGACCGCCCGCCCAAGGAAATCAAGACCCGGCTGCGGGGCAGCACATCGGGCGTGGCGGCCATCTTCAGCGGCAGCAGCGGCACGGTGGATTGGGCCGCCAACTCGCCGTCGCTGCCGCCGGTGTGAATGGCGGGTTACGCTTCGCTAACCCGCCCTACATGCCAATCAACCATCGCCCCGTAGGGCGGGTTAGGCGTAGCCGTAACCCGCCGAGCGCCGCCTGCGGCCTCACATCTCCACTTTTCCACGCAGCTTCTTGACTGCGGCATCCTTGGTCTTCCCATCCAGCCGTTTGCGCTGCGAGCTGCGCGTGGGCCGCGTGGCGCGGCGCGGCTTGGCCAGCACCGCCACGCTGTCGACCAGCTCCTGCAAGCGCCGCAGCGCCTCCTCCTTGTTCGCCTCCAGGCTGCGCGCCTGCTGCGCCTTGAGCACCACCACGCCCTCCTTGGTGATGCGCGTATCCCTCAGCGCGAGCAAGCGCTCCTTGATCGCCTCCGGCAGCGACGAAGCGCCGATATCAAAACGCGCATGCACCGCGTTCGACACCTTGTTGACGTTTTGCCCGCCCGGTCCCTGCGCGCGGATCGCGCTGAACTCCACCTCGTTGGGATCGATGTTCATGTCTTGAACTTGAGCGGACAGCCCGCCGCCCAGTACTCGCCCTCGGTGGCGTGCGCGGCGCGCGCCGCCGTGCCGCGCGCCAGGAACAGCGGATGCGCCAGCGCCTCGCTGGTGCGCAGTATGGGCGACACGCAGCAGTCGCTGCCCGCAAACGCCTCCGTCCACTCGGCCTGCGTGCGCTGCGCAAAAATGGCGTCCAGCTCCGCCTGCACCGCCAGCGCGTCCTCGCCCGCCACCTGCTGCCCCAGCTGCCAGTGGCGCGCCTTCAGGTCCGGGCGCTGCAGCACGTCGCAGCAGCCCTGCCAGAACTTCAGCTCCAGCGCGCCCACCGCCATGTAGCGGCCGTCGCTGGTGCGGTAGACGTTGTAGCACGGTACGCCGCCGGTCAGCAGGTCGCGCCCGGGCGCGGCGTCGCCGCCGTTGTTGACGGCCACCAGCGGCATGATGTTGTTGGCGAATACCGCGTCCGTCATCGACACGTCCACAAAGCGGCCCATGCCGCCCATCTTCACCGCCACCAGCGCGGCCAGTATGCCTTGCAGCGCGGCCTGCGCGCCGCCGAGCAGGTCGCCCACCTGCAGGTTAGGCAGGGTGGGGCGGCCGTCCGGGCCGGCGTTCTGGTCCAGCATGCCGGCGTAGCCGATGTAGTTGATGTCGTGCCCGGCCAGCATGGCGTAGGGGCCGTCCTGGCCGTAGCCGGAAATGGCGCACATCACCAGCTTGGGATTGCGCGCGCGCAGCACCTCCCAGCCCAGGCCCAGCTTGTCCATCACGCCGGGGCGGAAGCTTTCCACCAGCACGTCCGCCTGCGCCACCATGGCCAGCAGCTGTTCGCGCTGGGCGGCGTCCTTCAGGTCCAGCCGCAGGAAGGACTTGCCCCGGTTGACGGCCACGAAGAACTGCGACACTTCCTTGCGCACCGGCCCCATGAGGCGGGCATAGTCGCCCGGTCCCGGGTCTTCTATCTTGATGATTTCCGCGCCCAGGTCGGCCAGCTGCATGGTGGCGGCGGGGCCGGGCAGCAGGCGCGTCAGGTCGAGTACCCGGATGCCGGCCAGCGGCAGCGATGGATCGGATGGCGTCATGGCGTGTTTTCGTATTCGGAGAGGATGGCGATTTTACTTTGATGGTCGCCCAGTGCCAGCAGGCGGCCCATGGGCGACAGCTGCGCGCCCTTCTGCAGCGTGTCCAGTTCGCGTATGGCCTGCGTAATGGCGGGCGGGAAGTGCCACTCCTGCGCGATGCCGGCGGACACCTGGCGCGCGCTGCGCAGCAGCTGGGCGCAGAACATGGGGCGGCCCAGGTCCGTGGCGCCGCCGGCCGTTTGGTCCATCAGGCGCAGCGACGCGAGCAGGCCCGCGTTTTGCACCAGGCCCGCCAGGAAGGCCTCGAACGGCGGCACGCCGAGCTGCTCGGCCAGCGCCCGGTTGGCGCTGGCGCAGCGCTCGGACTGCGCCCAGATGCGCGGCGCCAGCAGCTTGGTGTAGTGGCCGGAATTGAGGTCGATGATGGGCTTGAACGCCACCGTGGTGATGAGCTGGCGCAGGCCTTCCTGGCCGATCACGATGACGGCGTGCTCCACGCTGCTGATGGGCGGCGCGCCGGGCAGCATGGCGCCGTTGGCCAGCCGTATCACGGCCGCCACCAGCACCACGTCGTTGGAGATCTTGCGGGCGATGTCGGCGCCGGAGAAATGTTCGCTGCGCAGGCTTTGCAGCAGCTGCGGAATCAGGCCGGGCATGCGGCGCATCAGCTCCGCGCCGGAGGTGGGCGAGCTGGCGATGCCCGTCAGCGTGTGCAGGATGCGTTGTTCGGCGTCGCTGGTTTCCAGCGTGTCCTCGTGCAGGGCGCCGAACAGCCAGCGGTTGTAGCGGGTGTTGAGCTGGTCCTTTTGTTCGAAGGAGGGCGCGGCCGGGGCAGGCGAGGGGGCTGCGGTGGCCTGCGCGGAGGCAGGCGCCGGTGCGGCGGGCGGCTGAGCTGCCGGCACGATCGGATCCGGGGTGGCCGGTGCGGGCGCAGGCGGTGCGCTGCGCGGCCCGGCGCCGCCGATTAAACGCTTGAGCCACTGGAACATAGAGAGCCTTGAAATCGGAATGGGGAGCGCGTCCCATTGTAGCGGGTTGGCTCTCATTTGCAATCAGCCAATGTTGCGCCGAAAACGTTGACTCCAATCAACACTTGCATGGTCCGTGCCGGGTAGGATGGTGAACGCGTTATCCACCGTGAAAGGGTCATCATGCATTCCTCTACCTTGCAGGGCGCTGCCGATACCGGGCTGCGCCAGTACCTGAGCTTTCGCTTGGGCGGATTGGAATATGCGCTGGACTACGGCAATGTGCAGGAATTGCGCCCGCTGACGGAGCTGGAGCGCTTTTCGGCGGACGGCGAGATCATCAGCGGAGTGGCCTTGTCGCGCGGCGTGATCATGCCCATCGTGGACATGCGCATCGCCTTCGGCCCGCGTCCGCCGGTGCACGATCCGCGCACGGACGTGATTATCCTCAAGCTGACGGACTGTGTGATGGGCATGGTGACCGATGGCGTGACCGACGTGGTCACGCTGGACGAGGCCTGCATTCAGCCGATGCCGGGGATGGCCAGGGAGGTGGATTACCTGCTCGGGGTGGGGACCACGCAGGCGGGCAGGCGCCTGATCGTGGTCGATATAGACAAGCTGATGTCGATACGGCGCGTGAACTTCGGCGGGTTACGCGTTGCACGCTAGCCCGCCAAGCCTCAGGCCAGCGCTTCCAGCTGTTCCTGCAGCTCCAGCCATTCGCCTTCCAGCTGGCCCAGATCCTTGGTGTAGAAGGCCTGGTCGGTCAGCAGCGTTTTCAGCTTGGCCTTGTTGGCCGCGTCGTAGATGGCGCTGTCGCCCAGGGCCGCATCCACTTCCGCCTTCTGCGCATTGCGCTTGGCGATCTGCTCTTCCAGGCGCTTGATCTTGTTCTCGATCGGCTTGCGCTGCGCGGACAGCTTCTGGCGCTGTTCGGCGTCCAGGCGCTTCTGGTCCTTGCTGTTGACCGCGGGCGCGGCGGACGGCGCCACCGGCGAAGCCACCGGGAAGTCGGTCTTGTTGCCCTTGCCCGCAGCCGGCAGCACGTCGGTGCCCTTGCCCAGCTTGGTCTGGAACAGCCAGTCCTTGTAGTCGTCCAGGTCGCCGTCGAAAGGCTGCAGCTTGCCGTCGGCCACGATGATGAACTGGTCGGTGGTCGCGCGCAGCAGATGCCTATCGTGCGATACCACCACCAGCGTGCCCTCGAACTGCGCCAGCGCCTCGGTCAGCGCTTCGCGCGTTTCCAGGTCCAGGTGATTGGTCGGTTCATCGAGCAGCAGCAGATTGGGGCGCTGCCACACGATCAGCGCCAGCGCCAGGCGGGCCTTCTCGCCGCCGGAGAACGGCGCGATCGAGCTGGTGACCATGGTGCCGGGGAAGTTGAAGCCGCCCAGGAAGTTGCGCAGCTCCTGCTCGCGCACGGTAGGCGCGATCTTGGCCAGGTGCCACAGCGGCGATTCGTCGTGCCGCAGCATCTCCACCTGGTGCTGGGCGAAGTAGCCGATGTTCAGGCCCTTGCCCATGGTGGCGTCGCCGGTCAGCGGCGACAGCTCGCCCGCGATGGTCTTGATCAGCGTGGACTTACCCGCGCCGTTCACGCCCAGCAGGCCGATGCGCTGGCCGATCTGCAGAGAGAAATTGATGCCGTGGACGATGCTCTTGGTGGTGATGTCGCCGGTCTTCTCGTCCTCCATCTTGTAGCCCGCATCCACGTCTTCCATCACCAGCAGCGGATTCGGTGCGCTCAGCGGCTCGCGGAACTCGAAGGAGAACTCGGCGGCTGCGCGCAGCGGCGCCAGTTCTTCCATCTTGGCCAGCGCCTTCATGCGGCTCTGCGCCTGGCGGGCCTTGGAGGCCTGCGCCTTGAAGCGGTTCACGAACGACTCCAGGTGGGCGCGCTTGCGCTGCTGCTTTTCCAGCGCGCCGGCGGCCAGTATCATCTGCGCTGCGCGCTGGCGTTCGAAGGACGAGTAGTTGCCCGAGTAGCGCTTCAGCTTGCGCTCGTCGATGTGCACCACCACGTTCACCACTTCATCCAGGAAGTCGCGGTCGTGGGAGATGATGATCAGCGTGCCGGCATAGCGTTTCAGCCAGTCTTCCAGCCAGATGATGGCGTCCAGGTCCAGGTGGTTGGTCGGTTCATCGAGCAGCAGCAGGTCGGAAGGGCACATCAGCGCCTGCGCCAGGTTCAGGCGCATGCGCCAGCCGCCGGAGAAGCTGGCCACGGGCAGCTGCATCTGGTCCAGCGTGAAGCCCAGGCCCAGCAGCAGCTGTTCGCCGCGCGACTGCACGGTGTAGGCGTCGGCGTCGGCCAGCGCGCTATAGACTTCGCCGATGGCGATGCCGTTTTCGGACGATTCCGGTTCCGATTCCAGGCGCGCCAGTTCCGCTTCCAGCTTGCGCAGGTTCACGTCGCCGTCGATGGCGTAATCGAGGGCGCAGCGTTCCAGCGGCGGGGTTTCCTGCGCAACGTAAGCCACGCGCCATTTGGCCGGGAAGTCGATTTCGCCCTGGTCCGGATGCAGCTCGCCGCGCATCATCGCGAACAGGCTGGATTTGCCGGCGCCGTTCGCGCCGATCAGGCCGATCTTGTCGCCGGGATTGAGGGTGACATCAACCTGTTCCAGCAGCGGCTTTACGCCGCGCATCAGGCTTACTTGAATAAAGCGGATCATTGTTGTTCTTCTTGGATGAGGTTACAGCTTCAGCTGGTCTGCGGTCAGCAGGAATACCATGTCGTCGCCGGCGCTGGTGGTGAGCCAGGTCAGGCCCAGGTCGCCGAAGGCCTTCTCGGCGAATTCGCGCTCGTTGCCGATTTCAACGATCAGCAGGCCTTCGTCGGTCAGGCGCTCGGCGGCGCCGGCCACGATCTTGCGCACCAGGTCCATGCCGTCCGCGCCGCCTTCCAGGGCGATCTGCGGTTCGGCCAGGTATTCCGGCGGCAGCTTGGCCATCGAACCGGAGTTCACATACGGCGGGTTGGTGATGATCAGGTCATACTTCTTGTTCGGCACATTGGTGTACAGGTCGGACTCGATCAGCGTCAGGCGGTCCTGCAGCTTGTAGGTGTCCACGTTGATGCGGGCCACGTCCAGCGCGTCCTTCGAGATGTCCACCGCGTCCACGTGCGCGTTCGGGAACGCTTCGGCCAGCATGATGGCCAGGCAGCCGGAGCCCGTGCACAGTTCCAGCACGTTGGTGGTGGCTTCAGGATCGACCATCCACGGCGAGAAGTAGTCGGGGATCAGCTCCGCGATGAAGGAACGCGGCACCAGCGCGCGCTCGTCCACGAAGAAGCTGTAAGGACCCAGCCACGCTTCCTTGGTGATGTAGGCGGCCGGCACGCGGTCGGTGGCGCGGCGCTCGATCACCGCCAGCACGGCGTCGATCTCCTGCGGCAGCAGGCGCGCGTCCAGGAACGGGTCCAGCTTGTCCAGCGGCAGCTTGAGCGTGTGCAGGATCAGGTAGGCCGCTTCGTCCAGCGCTTCCACGCTGCCGTGGCCGAAGAACAGCTTGGCGGTGTTGAAGCGGGTGACGGCGTAGCGCAGCAGGTCGCGCGGGGTGGTGAACAGGGAGGTGGTCATGATTATTCTCGCAAAGGGAGCGGCCGCGCTCAGCGCAGCAGGTTCTCAAGGGTACGGCGGTAGATATTCTTCAGCGGATCGATGTAGCGCAGTTCGATGTGCTCGTCGATCTTGTGGATGCTGGCGTTGGGAGGGCCGAATTCTATCACCTGGGGGCAGATCTGCGCGATAAAGCGGCCGTCCGAGGTGCCGCCGGTGGTCGACAGCTCGGTCTCAATGCCGGTTTCGGCGCGGATCGCGTCGCTCAGCGCGGTGCTCAGCGTGCCGCGCGGGGTGAGGAAGGGCAGGCCGCTCAGGGTCCATTTCAGCTCGTATTCCAGGCCATGCTTGTCGAGGATGGCGTGCACGCGCGCGCGCAGCTCCTCGTGCGTGCTGGCGGTGGAGAAGCGGAAGTTGAAGTCGATCTCCAGCACGCCGGGAATGACGTTGTTGGCGCCGGTGCCTGCCTTGATGTTGGACATCTGCCAGGACGTGGGCAGGTAGTACTCGTTGCCATGGTCCCAGACCTCTGCCACCAGGTCCGCCAGCGCTGGCGCGGCCTGGTGGATGGGATTGCGCGCCAGCTGCGGGTAGGCGATGTGGCCCTGGATGCCCTTGATGGCGAGGTGGCCGGACAGCGAGCCTCGGCGGCCGTTCTTGATCATGTCGCCCAGGGTCTTGTCCGAGGTCGGCTCGCCGACGATGCAGTAGTCGATGCTCTCGCCGCGCGCCTTCAGTTTTTCCACCACCACCACGGTGCCGTCGGTGGCCGGGCCTTCCTCGTCGCTGGTGATCAGGAAGGCGATCGAGCCCTTGTGGTCCGCATTGGCGGCCACGAACTCCTCGCAGGCCACCACGAAGGCGG
The DNA here is from genome assembly GCF_020865585.1 of Pseudoduganella aquatica. Taxonomy (NCBI): domain Bacteria; kingdom Pseudomonadati; phylum Pseudomonadota; class Betaproteobacteria; order Burkholderiales; family Oxalobacteraceae; genus Pseudoduganella; species Pseudoduganella aquatica. Next base: position 5,113,694 of record NZ_CP086370.1, on the reverse strand, counting down.
CGATGGAGGTCTTCATGTCGGCCGCGCCGCGTCCATACAGCTTGCCGTCGCGGTGGGTGGGGTAGAAGGGCTCGGAGCTCCACTGCTCGACCGGGCCGGTGGGCACCACGTCGGTGTGGCCGGCGAACACCAGCACCGGGCTGGCCGTACCGCGCCGCGCCCACAGATTGGTGACCTCGCCCGAGACGATGGTCTCGCACTTGAAGCCGAGTGGCTCCAGCAGCGCGATCAGCTGGTCCTGGCAGCCTTTGTCTTCCGGCGTGACGGAGGCGCGGCCGAGCAGCTTCTCGGTCAGGGCGAGGGTACGGGAATGTGGGGCGGAGGCGGTCATTTGGCGAAGATCTGGCGGTAGGCGTCCGGCGAGAAGCCGACGTGGCAGGCCTCGTCCGCGCCTTGCAGCACCGGGCGCTTGATCACGGACGGGAACTCCAGCATCAGCGCGGTGGCGCTGGCGGCGTCGGTGACGGCGGCCTTGCGCTCGTCCGGCAGGCCGCGCCAGGTGGTGCCCTTCTTGTTGACCAGGATTTCCCAGCCCAGCGTCTGCAGCCAGCCGTTGACGGTCTGCGCGTCGAGGCCCTGCTTTTTAAAGTCGTGGAAGTTGAATTCGTACTGCTGGTCAGCCAGCCAGACGCGGGCCTTCTTCACCGTGTCGCAGTTGGGGATGCCGTAGAGAGTAATCATGGGATGCGTATGTTCAGGAGCGTGGCCGCGCCGGGCGGCGGCCGAAGTGCAGCATTATAGCGTGACTGGCGTCCGGCCCCGGGCGTTCCCTCGCCGGCGCTCAGGTGGCGGCAGCCCGGTTCATGCCGCGATGCGCGAGCGCGAGCTGGCGGCCACCAGCAGCATGGCGCAGCCCAGGCCGGCGAAGGCCATCTGCAGGCTGGAGGCGTGGGCGATGAAGCCGATCAGCGCGGGGCCGGCCAGGATGCCGGCGTAGCCTATGGTGGTGATGGCGCCCACGGCCAGGCCGGCCGGCATGTCCTGCTGGCGGCCCGCCGCCGTGAACAGGATGGGCACGATGTTGGACGCACCCAGCCCCACCAGCACGAAGCCGAGCAGCGCGGCGGCGGGCGAGGGCGCCAGCACGGCGGTGAAGAAGCCTGCGGCGGCGCACAGACCGCCCGCCAGCAGCACGCGCTGGCCGCCGAAGCGCGCCACGATCTTGTCGCCGCTGAAGCGGCCCAGCGTCATCGCGACCGCGAAGGCGGCGTATCCGAGGCCGCCCTGGTCCGCACTGGCGCCGACGCCGGTGGTGAGCAGCAGCGCGCTCCAGTCCAGCACCGCGCCTTCGGCCATGAAGCAGGCGAAGCACAGCAGGCCTATGACCACGACCGCGCCGCGCGGCGCCACGAACAGGCGCTTGTCCTCTGCGCCGTCCGCGTCCGCGTGCGCGGCCGGATCGGCGGGCAGCAGCTTGGGCGCCGCCACGGCCAGGACCGCTGCGGCGACGGCGGCGGTCAGCACGGCGGCCATCAGCGTATCCATGCCAGCCCACAGCAGCAGCGCCATGCCGCCCGCGCCGGCGATGCCGCCCACGCTGAACATGCCGTGGAAGCCGGACATCAGCGCGCGTCCGCTTTCCTTCTCCACCTGCACCGCCTGCACATTGATGGCCACGTCCAGCGTGCCGATGGTGGCGCCGAACAGGAACAGGGTCACGCCCAGCAGCAGCGGCGTGGGGGCGACGGCGAGGAAGGGCAGCACCGCGCACACCAGCGCGCCGGACACCAGCACCACCGGACGGCAGCCAAAGCGCGACGTCAGCGTGCCCGTGACGGGCATGGCGAGCAGCGAGCCGATGCCGAGGCACAGCAGCAGCATGCCGAGCTGCGAAGCCTCCAGGTGCAGGCGCTCCTTCGCATACGGCACCAGCGGCGCCCAGGCGGCCATGGTGATGCCAGCGGTTAAAAATCCAAGGCGGGTGGAGAGTCGGTGTGCTGCTGAGTTGTTCATGAGTGCGGGTCGGGTTAGCGCTAACGTGGGGTCCGCAATTGTACCCACAGGACTAGGAGTTTGCTGAAATCGCTCCGGTTTCGCGAACGCTGCCACTGTGTCTGATCGTGGCGGCGAGTGAGCACAGATGCCCCCAGCTTAACGTCCATTTATCTAACTTCCGCAGACGCTGCCCGTCTTCAAGAACGAGCAACTCATACTCATGCACGTCTGACATGCCGAAAAGCGGGTGCAGCCTTTCTCTGTGCTTCTTTTCGATAAACAGCAAAATCCAGGTTTCTCCCTGACGAGGCCAAAGCGCTTCAAATTGTTCGCACACTCGTTCTGGATGCAGCATTGCGTCGCTGTGAGCAGATCTGCTGATCTGGTGCCACCTCAGCTGGCCGGTTTTGGTAAGGGCGAGAATCTCGTTGAACAGTGCTTCTGTTGGAGTCATCATTCCTCCAAGTAGGCTCGTAAGTCTTTAAATGCTTCCAGTAGCGCTGGCTTTCCTGCATCTGCTGTCATGCGGAAAATGTCTATAAGCAGCCGCTTTTTGGCGCCAAAGGTCATCCATGGGCTAGGCAAATTTCGCTGGAGCGCGTGAAGTTTGGCTTGATCTTCGGGCTGCCACGGCGCCTTGCTGCTGCATATATCCTCTAGCTCATCCAGCAGTCCGCGAACCCGCTGCTTGCGCTGAAATTTGATTATATTCGCTTTGATGCTGCGCACGTAGGCGAGGGACGCGAGCGAGACGGCCAAGCCGAGAATCGATGCCCAGCCGGAATAGAAGGCGAGCTGATCTGGTGACATGGGACCTCCAGCCAGAGGTAAATTCCAAGTTTACGGCGGCTGGGGCGGGCGTGCGTTGCGGTGGGTCAGGTGTTGAGGGTGAACTCGGTGAAGGAGGTCTCCGCTACCGGCGCCTTTTGCTCCGGTTCTTCGTGCTTGCTGTCCGGGCCGTTGTTGAGCAGCCAGAGCAGGTTGGTGGCCGAGTCGGCGTTGGCGAGTGCTTCTTCCTGGCTGATCAGGCCTTGCTGCACCAGCTGGAACAAGGCCATCTCGAACGATTGCGAGCCGGACGACAGGCTCTTTTCCAGCGCTTCCTTGATCTGGCTGATTTCGCCTTTTTCGATCAGGTCCGCGATGTGGCGGGTGTTCAGCATCACCTCCACTGCCGCCGTGCGCGTACCGCCGCTGACCGAGCGTATCAGGCGCTGCGAGACAATGGCTTTCACCGTCGACGACAAGTCCTGCAGCAGCGCCGCGCGGTTCTCGATCGGGTAGAAGCTGATGATGCGGTTCAGCGCGTTGTAGCTGTTGTTGGCGTGCAGCGTGGCCAGCACCAGGTGGCCCGACTGCGCGTAGGCCAGCGCGGCGGCCATGGTTTCGCGGTCGCGGATCTCGCCGATCAGGATGCAGTCCGGCGCCTGCCGCATGGAGTTGCGCAGCGCGGTGTAGAAGTCCTTGGCGTCGCTGCCGATCTCGCGCTGGTTGACGATGGATTTCTTGTTCTTGAACAGATACTCGATGGGATCTTCGAGCGTGAGGATGTGACCCGAGCGCAGTTCGTTGCGGTGGTCCAGCATGGAGGCGATGGTGGTGGACTTGCCCGAACCGGTGGCGCCCACCAGCAGCAGCAGGCCGCGCTTTTCCATGATCAGGTCCGCCAGGATGGGCGGCAGGGCCAGCTCCGCCAGCACCGGGATATTGGCCGGCACAAAGCGGAACACGGCCGAGATGCTGCCGCGCTGGCGGAAGGCCGACAGGCGGAAGCGTCCCAGGTTGGGCACCGAATAGCCCATGTTCAGCTCATTCTCGCGCTCCAGTTCCGCCATCTGCTCGGGCGAGCAGATTTCGGCCAGCAGCGCGTGGATGTTTTCCGGCTCCAGCTTCTGCTGGTTGATCGGAATCAGGTTGCCGTTGATCTTGATGTGTACCGGCGAATTGACCGCGAAGAACATGTCCGACGCGTTTTTTTCCTTCATCAGCTGGAACAGGCGGTCCATTGCCATGGTGCTCTCCCTGTGGCGGGTTACGGCGCCTTGCGCCTAACCCGCCCTACATTGGTAGACATTGCGTAGGGCGGGTTAGCGAAGCGTAACCCGCCATGGCATCAGATACCGCGCAGCAGTTCGTTGATGCCGGTCTTGGAGCGGGTCTGCGCGTCGACGCGCTTGACGATCACCGCGCAGTACAGGCTGTACTTGCCGTCGTCCGAAGGCAGCGAGCCCGATACCACCACCGAGCCCGAAGGGATGCGGCCGTAGGTTACTTCGCCGGTGGCGCGGTCGTAGATCTTGGTCGACTGGCCGATGTACACGCCCATCGAGATCACCGAGTTCTCTTCCACGATCACGCCTTCCACGATCTCCGAACGCGCGCCGATGAAGCAGTTGTCTTCGATGATGGTCGGATTGGCCTGCATCGGCTCCAGCACGCCGCCGATGCCCACGCCGCCGGACAGGTGGACGTTCTTGCCGATCTGCGCGCAGGAACCCACGGTGGCCCAGGTGTCGACCATCGCGCCTTCATCGACGTAAGCGCCGATGTTGACGTAGGAAGGCATCAGCACCACGTTCTTGGCGATGAAGGAGCCGCGGCGCGCAACGGCCGGCGGCACCACGCGGAAACCGCCGGCCTGGAAGTCGGCTTCGGTGTAGTTGGCGAACTTGGTCGGTACCTTGTCGTAGAACTGCATGGTGCCGTCGGACGGCAGCACCACGTTGTTCTCCAGGCGGAACGACAGCAGCACGGCCTTCTTGATCCACTGGTTCACCACCCAGGTGCCGGTGTCTTTTTGCGCCACGCGCAGGGAGCCGTTGTCCAGGCCTGCCAGCACGTGCGAGACGGCGTCGCGCAGTTCGGCGCTGCCGTTGGCTGGGTTGATCTCGGCGCGGTTGTCCCAGGCTTGTTCGATGATGTTTTGCAGTTGTTGGGTCATGATGCTTCTCTTTTATTTAGACAGGTTGGTGCAGAATTGAACGATGCGGCGCGCCGCTTCCAGGCCTTCTTCGGTCTCGGCGACCAGCGCCATGCGGATGCGGTTGCGGCCCGGGTTGATGCCGTGCGCTTCGCGCGCCAGGTAGCTGCCGGGCAGTACGGTGACATTATATTCGGCGTACAGGCGCTGGGCGAACTCGGTGTCCGACAGGCCGGTGCGGCTGACGTCGGCCCACAGATAGAAGCCGGCGTCCGGCAGCGCCACGTCCATCACCTGCTGCAGCAGCGGGGTGATGGCGGCGAACTTGGCGCGGTACTGGGTGCGGTTGGCTTCGACGTGGGTCTCGTCGTTCCAGGCCGCCACCGACGCAGCCTGCACGGAAGGGCTCATGGCTCCGCCGTGGTAGGTGCGGTACAACAGGAATTTTTTCAGCACTTCGGCGTCGCCGGCCACGAAGCCCGAGCGCATGCCCGGCACGTTGGAGCGCTTGGAGAGGCTGGAGAACACCACCAGGCGCGCGTAAGGGCGCTCCACGGTGGACAGGCCCAGCATGTGGGCCGCTTGCAGCGCGCCCAGGGGCGCTTCGTCGCCGTGGTAGATCTCGGAGTAGCACTCGTCGGCGGCGATCACGAAGTTGTAGCGCTCGGACAGGGCGAACAGGTTTTCCCAGTCCGTCAGCGACAGCACGGCGCCGGTAGGATTGCCGGGCGAGCACAGGAACAGCAGCTGCACGCGCTCCCACACCGAGGCGGGAATGCTGTCGTAGTCGCAGCCGAAGTTGCGGGCAGGGTCGGAGTTGACGAAATACGGCTCGGCGCCGGCCAGGTAGGCCGCGCCTTCATAGATCTGGTAGAACGGGTTGGGCGACACCACCAGCGCCTTGGCGGCCGGGTCGATCACGGTCTGCGCCAGCGCGAACAGCGCCTCGCGCGAGCCGTTCACCGGCAGCACCTGGGTGGCCGGGTTCAGCGCGGGCAGTCCGTAGCGGCGCTCCAGCCAGCCGCAGATGGCGCCGCGCAGCGCTTCCGAGCCGATGGTCGTGGGGTAGGTGGCCAGGCCGCTGATATTGTCCACCAGCGCCTGCTGGATAAACGGCGGCGTGGGGTGTTTCGGCTCGCCCATGCCCAGGCTGATGGCGGAATAGTCGGGGTTCGGCTTCACCTGGGCAAACAGCTGGCGCAGCTTTTCGAACGGATATGGTTGCAGCTTATCGAGATGTGGATTCACAGGCGGACCAAAGAGCGGAAATCGGAACCAGCCATTATAGCGCCAGCGGCGCGGCATTGTGCGGCGCAGCGCTGCGGCTGGTTTATTAAAAGACAACATCATGCAATAATGGCCGTTCCTTATACAGCGAAACGCCAGCATGCAAGCCGACACCGCGCAAACCGTACTGGAATCGTCCACCAACCTCAGCACCGGCTATGCGCGCATCGCGGCCGGCTTGCTGCAGGGGCTGGGCGTGTACCTGCTCCATCTGGCCGTCGTCAGCAAGGCCTGGCCCGCCACCTCCCCCTTGCTGTTCTTGCCGCTGCTGATGGCCTGCGTGCTGCTGCCGGTCCTGCTGATTTCGGGCCTGGGTCACCTCCAGGGCCGCAAGCTGGCGGCCTGGCTGGCGCTGGCCGCGCTCGCCGTCGTCGCCTTCGCGCTGCATGACGCGTGGCGCAACGCGGGCGCGCCGGGCTACGCCGGGCCGGAAGGGCAGGTGCGCTTGCCGTCGGCGCTGGTATCGGTTTTCAGCGCGGCGTTCTGCTTTATTGCGCATTCCATGGTCAAGGCGGGCGCGCAGGATGAGCGCTGGCTGGCCAGCTACGCCACGTATTTTGAAACCGCCTGGAAGCTGTTCATCCAGTGCGCGTTTTCCGCCATGTTTGTAGGCGCCACCTGGGCCATGCTGGCGCTGGGCTCCGAACTGTTCATGCTCGTCAAGCTGAGCTTCCTGCACACGCTGCTTGGCAAAGCCTGGTTCATTGCGCCGGTAATGTGCTTCGCGTTCGCCTGCGCCATGCACATTACCGACGTGCGGCCCGCCATCGTGCGCGGCATCCGCACGCTGCTGCTGGTGCTCATGTCCTGGCTGCTGCCGGTGACCGTGCTGCTGCTGGGCGGCTTCTTGTGCACGCTGCCGTTCACGGGGCTGGACGCGCTGTGGAAAACCGGCCACGCCACCGCCGTGCTGCTGGGCGCGGACGCCATGCTGGTAGTGCTCATCAACGCCGCGTACCAGAACGGCGAGGTGGAGCGCAGCGTGGCGCCCTTGGTGCGCCTGGCCGCGCGCGTTGGCGCCATGCTGCTGTTGCCGGTGATGGCGATCGCCGTGTATGCGCTGGCGCTGCGGGTGGGCGACTACGGCTGGAGTTCGGACCGCATCATCGCGGCCGCCTGCCTGCTGGTGGGCACGTTCTACGCCGTCGGCTACGCCGTCGGCTACGCCTTCGGCGCCTGGCGGCGGGACGCCTGGCTGCCCACCCTGGCCACGACCAATGTGGGCGCTGCTTGCCTGGTGCTGGCCGTGCTGTTCGCCCTGTTCACGCCGCTGGCCGATCCGGCCCGCATCTCGGTCAATAGCCAGATGGCGCGCCTGGAAAGCGGCGCAGTGAAGGCGGACAAGTTCGACTATGAATACCTGAGATTCGAAGGCGCGCGCTATGGCCGCGCCGCGCTGGAAAGCCTCAAGCTGGCCGGCGGTCCGGACGGGCCGCAAAAGCGCGCAGGCGCCGCCGCCGCGCTGGCCACGGATTACCGCAGCTGGCGCGCCCCGGCCGAGATGGCGGTGGCGGTCGACATCAGCACCAACCTGGCCGTGTGGCCGCAAGGCAGCCGCCTGCCGGACGGCTTCCCGCTGCGCAGCTGGACCGCGCGCAACCTGCACGGCGCCCTCGCGCCGCGCTGCCTGCGCGAGCAGGGCGCGCATTGCGACGCCTTTTTGCTGGACCTGACCGGCGACGGCAAGCCCGAGGTCGTGGTGGTGGGCACGGAACTGTCCGACAGCTCGGCGGTGCTGGGCGAGCAGGGCGGCAAGTGGGAGCAGGTCGGCAGCCTGCCATACGCCCTGGCCGGCTGCGCACCCTTGCTGGCCAAGCTCAAGGCGGGCGAAGTCCGGGCGGTGGCCAAGCCCATGATGGACCTGGAAGTGGGTGGCCAGCGCATCGTGGCCAACCCAACCAGGCTGGAACGCACGAAACTCTGCAGCGCAACCCCAGAACCGCTGCCGCATTGATACGCTGAACCGGTGCGCGCCGGCCGTGCGCACCGCCGCCGCGCATAGGCGTAATATGGATAGCCCCGCTACCTGAGGAGGCAATATGGCCAGCATCCAGCAAATCGTACCTTGCCTGTGGTTTGACTCGCAGGCGGAAGACGCCGCCAACTTCTATATTGGCATCTTCGATAATTCCAAAATCACGCAGATTACGCACTACACCGAGGCCGGCAAGGATATCCACGGCCGCCAGCCCGGGTCCGTGCTGACGGTGTCGTTCTCGCTCAACGGCACGGAATTCACCGCCATGAACGGCGGTCCGATGTTCAAGTTCAGTGAAGCCATTTCGTTCCAGGTGATGTGCGAGAGCCAGCAGGAAGTGGACCGCTACTGGCTGCACCTGGGCGAGGGCGGCGACCCGGCCGCGCAGCAGTGCGGCTGGCTGAAGGATAAATTCGGCTTGTCCTGGCAGGTGGTGCCGCGCGTGATGATGGAAATGATACGGGAGCATGGCTCCGCCAAAACCGAGCGCGTCATGGCCGCCATGATGCAAATGAAAAAGCTCGACATCGCCGCGCTACAGCGCGCCTACGCGGGCTGATATTGACCGCACTATCCTGGAGGAGACACGCCATGCAAGCGCAACCCCTGATCGCGGTGAGCGACGTGGAAGCCAGCAGCCGCTGGTATCAAACCGTGCTTGGCGCGCGCAGCGCCCACGGCGGCAAGGACTACGAACAACTGATGTTCGGCGAGCGCCTTATCCTGCAGCTGCACCGCTGGGAGGCGCACGGCCATGCCCACATGGGCGACCCGGAGAAGCGGCCCTACGGCAACGGCGTGCTGCTGTGGTTCCACACCGAAGACTTCGACGAAGCGGTGGAGCGCGCCGCCTCCATCGCCGCCGTGGTGCTGGACGGCCCGCGTGAAAACACCAACGCCTCCCACCGCGAAATCTGGCTGCGCGACCCCGACGGCTACGTGGTCGTCATCGCCGGTCCGTATGGCGACACGGGCATGTAGTCAGCTTTTGAACTGGGCGGCCAGGAAGTCGATGAAGGCGCGCAGTTTGGCGGGCTGGTGCTGGCGGCTGGGGTAGTAGGCGTACAGGTCGGCCGAGGGCAGGGCGTAGTCGGGCAGCACCACTTGCAGGCGGCCGCTGTCCAGGTATTTGGCCAGGTCCCACTCGGAGCGCAGCAGGATGCCGTGGCCGTCCAGCGCCCAGCCCAGCACCACGTCGCCGTCGTTGCTGGACAGCCCGCCGCGCACCTTCACCGATTCGGTCTTGCGGCCTTTGCTCAGGCGCCAGGTGGCGTAGGCGTCGTCGTTCTGGCGGTGCAGGATGCAGCGGTGCTGCGCCAGGTCCTGCGGCGCGGCGGGCGCGCCGGCTCGCTTCAGATAGGCCGGCGAGGCGCACAGGAAGCGCCGGTTGGACATGATCTTGCGCGCGCTCAGCCGCGTGTCGGGCAGCTCGCCGAAGCGGATGCCGAGGTCATATGCTTCCTCCACCAGGTTGATGGCGCGGTCCGTCAGCTGCAGTTGCACGTCCACCTCCGGATACGCCTGCGCAAAGGCGGACACCAGCGGCGCGATGGCGGTGCGGCCGAAGCCCAGCGTGGCGTTCACGCGCAGCAGGCCTTTCGGCGCGGCGCGGCTGCTGGACACCGACTCCTCCATGGCACGGATGTCGGCCAGGATCTGCGTGGCCTGCGCCAGATAGGTCTCGCCCTCGCTGGTCAGGCTGACGCGGCGCGTGGTGCGGTTCACCAGCCGCACGCCGAGGCGCTGCTCCATCAGCATCAACCGCTTGGTGGCGGCCGGCGGCGTGATGGCCAGCTCGCGCGCCGTGGCCGACAGGCTGCCCAGCTTGGCCAGCAGCACGAAAAAACCCAGTTCGGACGTGTCGCTTTTCACTTTAAGTAAATAATCATGTAAATAGTGATGAATTATAGCGCCGCTGTTTAAGGCTATGCTGGTGTCATTCCCAACCAGGAGACTTAGCATGAAAATCGTCAGCATCCTCGAAAAGACCCTGCCCATCAGCTCCCCGATCCGCAACGCCTACATCGACTTCAGCAAAATGACCTTGAGCCTGGTGGCCGTGGTCACGGACGTGGTCCGCGACGGCAAGCCGGTAGTCGGCTACGGCTTCAACTCCAACGGCCGCTACGGCCAGGGCATGCTGATGCGCGAGCGCTTCATCCCGCGCATCCTGGAGGCCGATCCGGCCACGCTGGTCAGCGACGACGGCAGCAACCTCGATCCGCACAAGATCTGGAACTGCATGTACACCAACGAAAAGCCGGGCGGCCACGGCGAGCGCTCCGTGGCCATCGGCACCATCGACATGGCGATCTGGGACGCGGTGGCCAAGATCGCCAACAAGCCCTTGTACCAGCTGCTGGCCGAGCGCTACGGCAACGGCACGCCGGACAAGAAGGTGTTTGTGTACGCGGCGGGCGGCTACTACTATCCCGGCCAAAGCCACGACGCGCTGAAGGACGAGATGCGCAGCTATATCGACCGCGGCTACACGGTGGTGAAGAAGAAGATCGGCGGCGCCTCGCTGGACGAAGACCTGCGCCGCATCGACTCCATCCTGAGCGTGCTGGGCGACGGCCAGAAGCTGGCGGTGGACGCCAACGGCCGCTTCGACCTGGACACCGCCATCGCCTACGCGAAGGCACTCAAGCAGTACGACCTGTTCTGGTACGAGGAAGCGGGCGACCCGCTGGACTTCGAGCTGCAGGCCACGCTGCGCAGCTACTACGACAAGCCCATGGCCACCGGCGAGAACCTGTTCTCGATGCAGGATGCGCGCAACCTGATCCGCTACGGCGGCATGCGCCCGGACCGCGACTGGCTGCAGTTCGACTGCGCGCTGAGCTACGGCCTGGTGGAATATCTGCGCACGCTGGACATGCTGCACGAACACGGCTGGTCGCGCACGCGCTGCATTCCGCACGGCGGGCACCAGATGTCGCTGAATATCGCGGCGGGCCTGGGCCTGGGCGGCAACGAGTCTTATCCGGATTTGTTCCAGCCCTTCGGCGGCTTCCCGGACGGCGTGAGCGTGGACAACGGCTACATCACCATGCCCAATCTGCCGGGCATCGGCTTCGAAGGCAAGTCCAACCTGTACGCGGAGATGCGCGCGCTGAGCGGGCAGTGAGCCGCTGCCGCTTCAATTGCGGCGGATGGACATGCAGTGCGGCCCGGGCGCAGTGGCCACCAGCTTCCACGTGCCTGAGACGCGCTGCAAAAGACGGAAGCTGGAGCTGTCCCCGGTGTAGTCGGTGATGGCGATTTCGTCCTGGCCGTCGCCGTCGAGATCGGCGTTGCTCATGAAGGCGCTGGCGAACAGCACTTTCTTGGCGCGCGCCATCTGGTTCAGACGGTGGAACACCATGCCATATTTGCCGCTCTGGTCCGGCTCGGCGATCAGCGTCAGCGTGTAAGTATGTTTGGGGCCGTCGTCGCCGCCCAGGTTGGCAAGCAGCAGCGGCTTGCTGCTGCCAAGCAGGGGCAGGGCGACGGCTGTTTGCAGGCTCTCGTTCTCGCTGCGCATTTGCGCCAGCGCGCGGGCGATCTCCGTGGAAGAGATGCCTGCCGCGCGCAGCACAGGCGTCGCCAGCTCGTCCAGCACTGCGTAGTCGGCCGGGCGAGGCGCGGTCGGGTCGGCGCTCAGGGCGAAGTAATTTGTGGCCAGGGTGGCGAACGGCAGCTCGCCTTCATGGTTGGCGACGCCCCACGTTACCGGGCAGTTTGCCACGGTATCGTCGCGGTCGAATTCTCCCGCCGGCCCCATGCTGCCGGTGGTGGTTTTTTCGCCGGCCAGCACGTAGAGGGTCTGGCTCTCGTTGAAGTAGTGCTGATTCAGATAGCTTTGCTGCTGCTCGACATTGCCGGGCGCGTTGAAGTCGACAATGTGGCGGTTTGCCAGCCGCGCCAGCGGCATCAGCGTGGAGCCCTGCTTTGCGAAGATGGCGCCGTTTTCATCGGGAGGGCGTGGCCGCTTCAGCGGCGCCGCCTGCAGCGCGCCATGCAGGGCGAGCGCACCGCACATGCCGAGTATGCGCAGGCGGCTCAGCATCCGTACGACGCCCCGTGAACCGTCTTGCTCCATTTTCCTGCCACTTTCTGGATCACGAAATAACTTCCCCATTCATAGCCTCTGCTCGACAGGATCAATTCGTCTATGCCGTCGCCGTCCAGGTCCGCGTTGTAGTTGAAAGTGTCGGCATACATGCCGGCTTCGCCGCCGCCGCTGCCGATATTGAAGTCTTCGTACGCCAGCCTATACTTGCCGGTCTTGTCGGCTTCCGCGATGACGGTCAGCGAGTAGCTGGGGCCGGAATCATTGTCTTCCACGGACACGCTGGCAATCAGCAAAGGGTTGGCGCCGCCGCGTACCGGTACTGCCGCAAAGCCTTCCAGTGCATTTCGGCCCTTCGACGGGCGCAGCAGCATGCGTTCGCGGTAGGCGGGATGGACGCCGTTGCGGCGCAGGATGTTGGCGATGATGGTGTTCATCGTTCCATAGGCGGCAGGGACGGGTACCTCGTACGCCGGGCTGGGGCGCAATGGGTAGTTGGTGGCGATACCCTGGGTCTCGCCGCCGTCAAACGGGCGGACCGCCGCAGTCTGCGCGTCGCAATAGCTCTGGGCCATGCCCGTTACCTGGATTTTTCGCGAGACGCCGCCCGCATGCACATGCAAAATGCGGCCGGGCTGAAAGGCCATGTCCAGCAGCTTACCGGGTAGCGGCTCGTCCGATCCGCTGCCGGGCATTCCCAGCAGCTTCCCATTGCGTAGCATGGCGAACATCTTCACGCCTTCAGTGGTACTGATGAAGATCAGTTGCGGCTCGCCCTGCTGGCGCACCACCGCGCCGCTGGCCATGGCGTCCAGCCTGGCGCGCGCGGCGGCGAGCGCACGTTTGTCGCCCCCGGCTTCCAGCACCTGGATCATGGCGTGGTGCGTGGCGGGGTTGAGCGGTTCCAGTTCGAGCGCACGCTCTGCCAGGCCGCGCCGCCGTCTGACGTCGTCCGCAGGCAGCGCAGCCAGCTCCGCGAGCAGCCGGCCGGCTTGCGGCCGGGCGGATTCAAATTGTCCGTTTTTCACCCAACCCTGCGGCCCGTCTTCAGTGCGTGCCTGGACAAGCACGCTGCTGCCGGAACGACACAGAAGCAGTAGTTCCACGCCCATGGGAATGCGCCGCAGTTCCGGCGACGCGGAGCCGGCATTGTCCTTGCCGTTCGCCAGATAGACAGCCAGTTGCGATACGTAGCCGAGGTGGTCCTTGTCCCGTTTGTCCGGCGGTTTTCCTTGCGCGTCGCACACAGGTATGGACGGCGGCGCGGGCTTGGCGGGCGCAGCAAGCGCAGGAGGCGCATGGCCGAGCAGAAGCGCCGGTACAAGCGCGAGCCCGGCCAGCGCAGCGGGTGTGCAGGCGTGCGGGCGCGTCATTCAGGCTGGTCGGCCGGGCCGCTCCACACCTGCTGCGCCACGCGCATCATGTTGCGGCCCATGACCATTTCGATTTCGCTGACGGACATGCCCAGTTTGCGCAGCTCCGGCGCGATGGTGCGCCATACGCTGGGTGGCGTGAAGGTGGGCGGCGAGTCGGCGCGGTAGCCGGCGGAGGCGGGCCACCAGTGCGAGGGATCGAAGCCGCCGGGCGGCGTGTCGTCCAGATCCTTTTGCTGGAAGCAGATATCGGTCCCTATGCCCACGTGCGCCACACCGGCCAGTTCGGCGATGTAGGCCACGTGGCGCGCCACGTCCGCCGCGCCTGGGCTGGCGCTGCCGAGGAACCAGGACAGGCCGGACACGCACACCACGCCGCCGGTGCCGGCGCAGGCGAGTATCTGCTCGTCGGTCACGTTGCGGCCGTGCGGCACCAGGCCGTAGGCGTTGGCGTGGCTGAAGATCACCGGCTTGGACGAGGCGGCCATGATGTCCAGCGTGCTGCGCAAGCCCGTGTGCGCGCAGTCCATCAGCACGCCCGCGTCGTTCACCGCCTGCACCATGCGGTGGCCCAGCTGCGTGAGGCCGTAGGCCGTGTCGTGGCAGCCGCCGGCCACGCTGTTGTTGCGGTTGTAGGCGAAGTGGATCTGGCGCACGCCCAGCTGCGCGTACAGCGCCACCATGTCCGGCTGGTCCAGCAGCGGCATGGAGCCTTCCAGGTCGAAGGAGATGGCCATCTTGCCGTCGGCGGCGGCCTGGATGATGTCGTCCACGGTGGACACCAGCACATAGCGCTCCGGTTCGGAGGCAATGGTGGCGCGGTAGCCGGCGATGACGGACATCACCTGCGAGACCGGATTCATGTCGGCGCCCACGTTCAGCGACACGTAATTGACGCCTGCGGAGCGCAGCTGCGCCACCGGCGCGAAGTCGGCTTGCGGATGCTGCGGCAGGCAAATGTGGGCGTCCCAGTTGATCATTGAAGGTGCGGGTAAGTGTTTTTAACTTGGTAATATTCCCATGAATACAAGTTCGCGGCAACCGGCAAATTGGCGCGTGCCGCAGCGGATGGCGTATACTGTCCGGTTCTCCACGCCATTCACTCCAGGTATACATGTCCTTTTCCTCGCTAGGCCTCGCGCCTTCGCTGCTCAACGCCGTCACTGAAATTGGCTACACCGAGCCGACCGCCATCCAGTCCGCCGCCATTCCCGCCGCCCTGCGCGGCGAAGACGTGCTGGGTTCCGCGCAGACCGGCTCCGGCAAGACCGCCGCTTTCGCGCTGCCGATGCTGAATGCGCTGCTGGCGAAGCGGAACGCGCCTGGCGGCAAGGACGGCGCGCGCGGCCTGCACGGCCTGGTGCTGGTGCCCACGCGCGAGCTGGCGGCCCAGGTGGGCGAGGCGATCCGCGTGCTGGTGCAGCATCTGCCGGTGCCGTTGAAGGTGTCCATCGTGTTTGGCGGCGTGTCCATCAACCCGCAGATGATGGCGCTGCGCGGCGGCGCGGACATCGTGGTGGCCACGCCGGGCCGCCTGCTGGACCTGATCGAGCACAACGCGCTGGATATTTCTTCCACCGCCACGCTGGTGCTGGACGAGGCGGACCGCCTGCTGGACATGGGCTTTACCGAGGAGATAGGCCGCATCCTGGCGCTGCTGCCTGCGCGCCGCCAGAACCTGTTTTTCTCGGCCACCTTCCCGAGCGCGGTGCAGACGCTGGCGCACCACCTGCTGCGGAATCCTGTGCGGGTGGAGGCGGCGTCCGCGCCGCAGCACGAGCCGGATATCGCGCAGCGCGCCATCGAGGTGGACGCGGTGCGCCGCCAGGTGCTGCTCAAGCATCTGATCAAGGAGAACAAGTGGAGCCGGGTGCTGGTGTTCGTGGCGACCAAGTACGCCTCCGAACACGTGTCGGAGAAACTGCGCCGCAACGGCATCCGCGCCGAAGCCTTCCACGGCGATTTCAGCCAGGGCGCGCGCACGGAGGTGCTGGCGGACTTCAAGAACGCACGCTTGCAGGTGCTGGTGGCCACGGACGTGGCGGCGCGCGGGATTGATATCGCGGAGCTGCCGGTGGTGGTGAACTTTGATTTGCCGCGCGCGCCGGCGGAGTACACGCACCGGATCGGCCGCACCGGCCGCGCGGGCAAGAGCGGCGTTGCGGTGAGCTTCGTGAGCGCGGATACGGAGGCGCATTTCCGGCTGATCGAAAACAGGCTGGGCATACGCGTGCCGCGCGAGCAGGTGGAAGGTTTTGAACCGGTCGAGGCGGCGCCCGTGCCGCATCCGGCCACCGACACCGTCAACGGCGGCATCAAGGGCAAGCGCAAGAGCAAGAAGGACAAGTTGCGCGAAGCGGCGGCAGCGGCTGCTTCGGAGTAGTCCCCGCCGGGCGCCGCCGGCAATTTATTCGGAGGCGAGGGCGATGCGCCTGCGCAGCCGCGCTGCTTCGGCCGCGTCTCCGGCCTTTTCGGCGCGCATGGCCTGCACATTGAGCCAGGCCAGCAGCGGCCGCCGCCATCCCTGTTCCGACGCGGTATCCACCGCCGCCGCTATCACCTGCGGCGTTGCGCGGTTGGCGCGGAACACCGCTCCCGCTGCCACCAGCCGTGACAGGGGATCCTTGATCGCCACCACCGCCGCGCCAGCCGCCGCGTCGTCCGCTGCGCCGGCCACGGCGCGGTGCTGTTCCGGCAAGCGTGCCGCATCGGACGGCGCCAGGCGCCCCGCAAGATAGGCCGCGTACTCGATATCCGCCCCCGACGCATCATGCGCATACTTCTGGAAGCCGGCGCATTCCTCCAGCACCAGTGACGCCAACCGCGTAGCGCAGCGCGCCAGCTCAACCCGCGCGGCCAGCTCAATATCCCCGGTGCTGGCGATCTGGCTGCGCACGCGCGCGAACTCGCTTTCCTCCACGCTGTCCTTGCCGCTCAGGTAGGCCGACTCGGCGCGTTCCAGCGAACCGTGCGCGTTCATTTTCCAGTCCGGCACCGGCGGCGCGCTGCCGCAGGCCGCCAGCAGCAAGGTGGCCGAGGCAATGGCGGCGGCGCGCAGGCGCGCTGTAGTCGTCTTCTTCATGGCAGCTTGATCTCCGTATCGCGCTTGAACGGCCATTTGCGGTTGATTTCATTGACCAGCTGCTCGATCTTGCGCAGGTTGGCGTCCACGTCGGCGCGCAGCGCGCCCAGGTCCTGCGTGGCGACGCGCGCGTTCGCGCCCACCGCCTGCGCCTCGGCCAGCACCGCGTCGAGCTTCTTCAGGCTGGCGCGCGCGTCCGACAGCAGGCCGTTCATCTGCACCACGGCCGCTTGCGTGTCGGTCATCACGCCATCCTTGCCGAAAACGCGCGCATCCGCATTGCCCACCAGCCGGTCGGCCTTGACGATCAGCGAATTGGCGTTCCGCAGCAGCTCCTGCGCCTTCTTGTCCTCGCCCGCGATCAAGCCCATCGCCCCGCCCGGGCCGTTCAGCCGTTCCGTCACGCCGCGCACGTTTTCCAGGCTGGCGCCCAGCGCCGAATCGGCTGCGGTGAGGTTGGTCACGTTCTGCAGCAGCTCCTTGGCCGCGTTCAGCAGGCGCGGGATCTCGGCCGCCACGTCGCCCACCAGCATTTCGCGTTCCGCGCCGTCCGGCAGTGGCGGGTCGGCAGGGATGCCGCTGAAGGCGCGCAGCTTGGCGCCGCCCACCAGGCCGCGCTCCAGCGTGAAGATGCTGCTGGTGCGCAGCCAGTGCGCGTCCTTGGTCGGGATGTCGATCAGCACGCGCGCCTTGGCGTCCTTGCCCAGTTCTATGCGCTGTACGCGGCCAACCGGGAAGCCCGCAAAGGTCACGTCCATGCCCACGCTCACGCCTTCCGAATCGTCTGCGGTCAGCACCAGCCGCTGCGTGGCTTCGAACGCGCCGCGCGCGTACAGCAGGTAGACGGCGGTGCCCGCCACCAGCACAAACATGAGTATCAGCAGCAGGGCTGCTTTCAGCTCGGCGTTGCGGACGGGGGAGGCTTCTGGAGCCGGTGTGGGTTCGGTCATGATGGTTCGGGGTTCAGTAGTAGTTGCCCACCAGGGAGGCGGCTTCGATCAGCAGCAGCACGGAGAACATGCGCACCATGTCCGACAGGCCGTGCACATGGCGCAGCCGGCGCGAGCCGATATGGAAGGACGAGGCCAGCGGGATCAGGCCCACGGCCAGGCTGAAGAAGAAAATCTTGAGCACCAGGATCAGCGCGACGGCGGGGTTGAAGATCTGGCCCACCACGCGGGTGTAGCCTTGCAGCGCATACGGCGTGAAGCCGTAGATGGCGAGATAGGCCAGCACCAGCGTGAGCACGCAGCTCACGGCGCCCAGCAGCCATACCGAGAACACGCCCGCCACCGCGCGCGGAAAGAATTCATCGCGCAGGCCGGCCATGCCGTTCAGCGCGTTCCTGCCGCTGGCCGCCGTGCGCATCTGCGCCAATTCCACGCCGGCCGGCAGGGTGCTGCGCAAGGCCACGAACAGCGCCGCGATGAGCGGGATCAGCTCCAGCACCAGCACTCGCACCACCATCTCGAGCGCGTAGCGCGACAGGCCGTAGCTCTGCGACGTCACCACCACGATGCGGATGATGACCAGGCTGATCAGCGCGGACAGCAGCGTGAACCAGGGCAGGTGGGGCGCGCTGCCGAGCACCAACTGGCGCGCCAGGGCAGGACGGTGGCGCGCGTTATAGCTGGACGGTGTGAGCGCGAGCGCGGCCACCAGCACGCTGAAGTGCAGCAGCTGCCACCAGCTCGCGATCCAGTCCGTGGCCCAGCGCTGCATGTCGCGCAGCAGGGCCAGCAAAGATGCCTGTGTAGTCATCTTGCCATCTTAGCATTCGGCGCTATTTGGAGGGGAACGATTCGATAATCGCGTCCGCCGCCGCGCGCACGCGGGCGGTGCGGTTCAAATCGCTGTGCATCACCAGGTAGACCTCGTAGCTTTGCTCGCGCTCGGGCCAGATGCGCACCAGCTCCGGCGTGGTGGCGGCAATGTGGGTGGCCAGTTCGCCTATGCCCAGGCCGGCCTTCACGGCTTCGTGCAGCACCAGGCCGGTGTTCACCTCCATCGCCACGCGCGCGTTGGCCACCGGCTCGCCGCACAGCTTCTCCGCATGGCGCGGCGCTACGCTGTGCTGGTAGATCACGATGTCGTGCCCGGCCAGCGCGTTGCCCGGCGTGGGCATGCCGTGTTTTTTCAGGTAGGCCTTGGAGGCGTACAGGCCCAGCGTGCGGCGCGTGAGGTGGCGCGAGATCAGGTCCGGGCTGTCCGGCCGCACGGTGCGGATGGCCAGGTCGGCTTCGCGCCGCGTCAGGCTGGAGAGCTGGGTGGCGGCGGTGAGCACAATGCGGATGTCCGGGTGGCGCTGGTGCAGGCGCTGCATGGCTTCCACCACGAAGTGCGCCGCCATGGTGTCCGAGGTCGCCACGCGGATGGTGCCGGACAGGCGATTGTCTATGCCCTGCATTTCGCGCTGCAGGCGGTCGGCGGCGGTTTCCATCTGCTCGGCGGCGCTGGCGGCCAGGTCGCCGGCCGGCGTGGCCACATAGCCGCCGGGCGTGCGCAGGAACAGCCTGGCGTTGAGCGACTTCTCCATGGCGGCCAGGCGCCTGCCCACCGTGGCCTGGTCGATGTCGAGCTGCGCAGCCGCGCCGCGCAGCGTGCCGGCGCGGTGGATGGCGAGGAAGATGCGTGCGTTGTCCCAGTCCATGATGTCAGTGAATGCATTTTTGCATTGGAGTGCTGATGTTATGCGTGTTTACTGCATCATGCAAGCGGCCTACGATGCGGGAGAATCTGTAAATGGAGTGCATCATGACGAATTATTCAAGCAGGGCAGCATCCCCCATGCCCCAGGCGCAAGCGGCCATACAGCCCGCAGGCACGCTGACGTTGCTTACCCTGGCCATCGGTTTTGTGATGGCGATGGTGGACCTCACGGCCGTGAATACGGCGCTGTCCGACATTGCGCGCGACCTGGCGGTGCCGGTATCCGGCCTGGTGTGGGTGGTGGACGGCTACACGCTGACCTTTGCCGCCTTGCTGCTGGCGGGCGGCGCGCTGGGGGACAGCATGGGCGCGCGCCGCGCCTATATCACCGGCCTGGCGGTATTCCTGTTCGGCTCCATCCTGTGCGCGGTTGCGCCCGGCGGCGGCGCCCTGACGGCAGCGCGGCTGCTGCAGGGAGCGGGCGCCGCGCTGTTCCTGCCCAATTCCCTCAGCCTGCTGACCCACACCTTCGAGGACGACAAGGTGCGCGCGCGCATGGTGGGTACGTGGTCGGCCATGGTGGGCGCATCGTCCGCCATCGGCCCGCTGGTGGGCGGCATACTGGTGCACGAATTCGGCTGGCGCAGCGTGTTCTGGGTGAACGTGCCATTGGGCTTGCTGGGTATGGCGCTGGCGTACCGGCTGATCCCCGTGGTGCAGCCGCAGCCACGGCCGCTGTCCTTCATCAGCCACGGGCTGGGCGTGCTGGCGCTGGCAGCGCTGAGTTTTGTGCTGATCGAAGGCCCGGTGCTGGGCTGGACCTCGGCGCCGCTGCTGGCGGGCATGGCGGCCACGCTGGCCGCTGCCGCGCTGCTGGTGCGGCGCGAACGGCGCATAGAACATCCCATCCTGCCGCGCGCCTTGCTGGCCAACGGCAGCTTCACGGCGGCCAACGCCACCGGCTTCCTGATCAATATGGCGGCCTTCGGCCAGTTGTTCCTGCTCAGCCTTTACGTACAGGCGCGCGGCGCCGACGCGCTGCACACCGGCTACACGCTGCTGCCCATGATGGCGGCGTTCACGATAGGGAATTTCTCCTCCGGGCGCATTTCGGCGCGGGTGGGTTTGCGCTTGCCGCTGCTGGGAGGGTTGGCCGTGGGTGCTGCCATGGGCGCGGTGCTGCTGGCGCTGGCCTGGTGGCTGCCGGCCATGCCGATGGCGCTGATGCTGGCGGTGATCGTGCTGATGAACGTGGCGGTCGGCGTGGCGATACCGGCCATGACGGCGACCGTGATGCAGGTGGCGGGCAAGGCGTATTCCAACAGCGCCGCCGCCGCGCTGAACGCCAACCGGCAGATAGGCGCGCTGGTGGGCGTGGCGCTGATGGGCACTGTGATCCACGCGCTGCCCGCCTGGAGCGCGCGCCTGCCGGTGGCGTTCGGCGTGGCGGCGCTGGCGTTTGCCGCCGCCGCCACGCTGGTGCACCGCCAAGTGCACCTCCCGCGCTAAAATTCGCAAAGGCAGGGTTGGCCGTGGATCAGCCTTGCCTGGTGCGCCACTCGATCATCTCGGCGATGGTCAGAATGGGCATGCCGTGCAATTCGGCGAAGCGTTCGATGTCCGCGCCGCGCATCATGGTGCCGTCCGGGTTCATCAGCTCGCACAGCACGGCCGACGGGTTCAGGCCCGCCATGATGGCCAGGTCCACCGAGCCTTCGGTGTGGCCTTTGCGCGCCAGTACGCCCCCCGGCGTGGCGCGCAGCGGGAAGACATGGCCGGGCCGCACCACGTCCGCCGGCCTGGCGCCCGCCGCCGTGGCGGCGCGGATGGTGGTCACGCGGTCGGCGGCGGACACGCCCGTGGTCACGCCGTGGCGCGCTTCGATCGATACCGTGAACGGCGTGCCGTAGCGGCTGCCGTTGTCCGGCGCCATGGGCGGCAGCTCCAGTTCCCGCACCTTGTCCGCGGTCAGGCACAGGCAGACGATGCCGCTGCACTCCCTTATCATCAGCGCCATGGTTTCCACGGTGAGCTTGTCGGCCGCCACGATCAGGTCCGCTTCGTTTTCACGGTCGAAATCGTCCAGCAGGATGACGGGCACGCCCGCGCGCATGGCCGCCAGCGCGGACTGGATGCGGCCTTCGAGATCTGGACTGGAGAGGGTGTATGGGTTGACTTCTTGATTGACTAGCATGGGTGAAACGCTCCTCGCATAAGTTGGCGAAAAACGCATCAGGGCAAGCGACGACGCGCGGCTGCCCGTCTCGATCGCTCGATAGGGAAGCCGCGTTGCAGCGCACATCTTCTTTCATCCGGACTATGACCGTCGGCCCTGGAATTGCACCAGATCTGCTGACCTTGCGTGAGCAAGCGCTCGCGGGCTTGACCGTTGCCGGTTTTACCGCCGGTGGGGAATTTCACCCCGCCCCGAAGACGTATTGGTTAATGCCTCTACAATGAGACGCAGCGATTGTAGCCCAATCGCGCAGACTTCGTGTATTGTGGCAACTTATTTAATATCATCCTGCTAAGCATGGCTATTATGAAATTGCGCGCCGCAGCGGCCGCCGCTGTTATCCTGCTGGTCTCCGCGCTGCCCGCACTGGCCGAAATCGATCCTGCCGCGCCCCTGCCGATGGCGCGCGACATCAAGGTTGGCAAGCTGGCCAATGGCTTTACCTACTACATCAAGCAGAACGCCAAGCCGGAGAAGCGGCTGGAGCTGCGCCTGGTGGTGAAAGCCGGTTCGATGCTGGAAGACGACGACCAGCGCGGCCTGGCCCACGTCACCGAGCACATGGCCTTCAACGGTTCCAACCATTTCAAGCGCCACGAACTGGTCTCCTATCTGCAGTCCATCGGCGTGAAATTCGGCGCGGACCTGAACGCCTACACCGGCTTTGACGAAACGGTTTACATCCTCCCGCTGCCCCTCGGTAAAAAAGAAGACCTGGACAAGGGTTTCCAGGTGCTGGAGGACTGGGCGCACGGCCTGGTGCTCAACGACGCGGACATTGAAAGCGAGCGCGCCATCGTGCTGGAGGAGCTGCGCCTGCGCGGCGGCACCAGGAACACCAAGGACTTGTACGCCAAGCGCTTCAACAACGAACGTTATGGCGACCGGCTGCCCAGCGGCACCGTCGAGTCGCTGCACGCCTTCGCGCCGGAGGCGGTCAAACGCTTTTACCGCGACTGGTACAGGCCGGACCTGATGGCCGTGATCGTGGTGGGTGATATCGATCCGGCCGAAGCGGAACAGCTGGTGAACAAGCACTTCGGCAAGATGGCCGGACCGGCCGCGCCGCGCCCCCGCATCTACGCCGAGATTCCGCCCTATGCCGCCAACGACGCCCTGGTGCAGCGCTACAATGAAGCCCCCAGCAATACGGTGACGATCACCTATCCGGCCGAGCCCCACCGTCCGGACAACACCATGGCCGGCTACCGCGCGCAGCTTATCGAGCGGCTGTACACGTCCATGCTGTCGCTGCGGCTGGCGGAACTGGCGCAAAGCGCCAATCCCCCCTTCATCCAGGGCAGCAGCGCGCGCAGTACGATAGCCCCCGGCTACCGCATGTTCCAGTCGAATGCGGTGCTGGGCAAGGGCGGCGCCCAGCCGGCGGTGACCGCGCTGATACAGGAGAACGAACGCGCGCGCCGCCATGGTTTCACGGCGGCGGAACTGGAGCGTGCCCGCAAGAGTTTGATGAGCGCGGCGGAAGTGCGCTACCGGGAACGCGACACCATCAACTCGGCCAGCGTGGCCGTGCCGCTGATACGCTCCTTCCTGCTGGGCGAAGCCTTGCCCGGGCCGGCCTATGAGTATGAATTCCTGAAAGAGCTGCTGCCCGCCGTCACGCTGGAGGAGGTGAACGGCGCTGCGGCCAAGGCGCTGCCGTCGGGCCAGCCCAAGCTGGCGGTCTACGGCGGCAGCGATCGCGGAGAAGTGCGGGCACCGTCGCGCGACGCGCTGCTGGCCGCAGCCGCAGCGGCCGAGGCAACGCCGCTGCCGCCGCTGGTGGAAAAAGTCTACGGCGCCAGCCTGATGGACACGCTGCCCAAGCCGGGCAGCATCGTCAAGGAAAGCGTGAACCAGGCGCTGGGTATCACCGAGCTAAGCTTGAGCAACGGCGTGCGCGTGGTCCTCAAGCCGACCAGCTTCAAGACCCAGCAAGTGCTGATGGGCGGCTTCCGCCCCGGCGGCCAGTCGCTGTACGACGCCGCCGACCTGCACAGCGCGCGCCTGGCCAGCAGCATTGTCGCGGGTATGGGATTGATGGATTACGCGCCGCTGGAACTGGGCAAAGTCCTGGCGGGCAAATCCGTGCAGGCGGCCGTGAACATCAGCGAGCTGTATGAAAATGTGAACGCCAGCGCCGGCACGGCGGAAGTGGAAACCATGCTGCAGCTGGTGCACCTGCGTTTCACCCGCCCGCGCAAGGACGAGAACCTGTTCGCCTCCTACATCGCCAAGCAGCGCGAACTGGCGACGGCCAGGGCCGCCACGTCCGATGCGGTGTTCGGCGACAAGATCACCGGCGCCATGTATAACGACCATCCGCTGCTGCCGCGCCTGATGCAGCCGGCGGACTACGACAAGCTCAAACTGGACCGCGTGGCCGAGATCTACCGGGAGCGTTTTTCCAGCGCCAAGGACTTCACGTTTGTGCTGGTGGGCAGCTTCGAGGTGGACAAGCTCAAGCCGCTGCTGGCCACCTACCTGGGCAGCCTGCCTGTGGCCGACATTCCCACCGCTTTCCGCGACCGTGGCGTGCGCCCGGCGACAGGCTTGATCAAGACCGACATCTACCGTGGCTCCGAGAAATCAAGCCGGATCAACCTGCGCTTCACCAGCGAGGCGCCGTATTCGGAGGACGAGGCGATGCGCGTGCGCGCGCTGGCCGAAGTACTCAACATCAAGCTGGTCGACGTGCTGCGCGACGAGAAGGGGCTGCTCTACACCGGCAGCTTCACCGGCAAATTGAGCAAGCAGCCCTACGGCCAGGTTGCCTTCAGCGCCAATCTGCCATGTGCATCCGGCAGCGTGCCCAAGGTGATCGCCGCCACCATGGACTTGCTGAAGAAGATGCAGGAGCAGGGGCCGGACCCGGCGGACCTGGCCAAGGTAAAGACCAACTGGATTTTGTCCTACCGCAGGGCCTTGCAGGACAACGGCTTCTGGCTCAACGGCCTGCAGGGCGCGTATGCCAACGGCAGCGATCCCGCCATCCTGCTGCGCGACGAGCAGCGCATCGCGGCGATCACGCCGGAAAGCCTGCGGGAGGTGGCCAAGCGCTACATCAAGTTCGACAATTACGTGCAAGCGGTTCTGCACCCGGAAACCAAGTAAGGAAAGCGGAAATACCATGAGTGTGATGACTATGCGAGTCCTGTCCGCCGCCGTGCTGCTCAGCTGCGCGCTGATGGCCCAGGCCGAAATCAACCTGTCGGCCCAACTGCCGATGGCGCCGGAAGTCAAGGTCGGCAAGCTGGCCAACGGCCTGACCTACTACATCAAGAAGAACGCCAAGCCGGAGCAGAAGCTGGAGCTGCGCCTGGTGGTGAAAGCCGGTTCCATCCTGGAGGATGACGACCAGCGCGGCCTGGCGCACTTCACCGAACACATGGCTTTCAACGGCTCCACCAATTTCAAGCGCCACGAGCTGGTCTCCTATCTGCAGTCGATAGGCGTGAAGTTCGGCGCCGACCTGAACGCCTACACCAGCTTCGACGAAACCGTCTACATGCTGCCCATCCCCACCGCGAAGAAGGAGAACATCGAGACCGGCTTCAAGGTGCTGCAGGACTGGGCCGGCGGCCTGTCGCTGAACGAGGCCGACATCGACAGCGAACGCGGCATCGTGCTGGAGGAGATGCGCATCGGGAAGGGCCTGGGCGACCGCATGAACAAGGTGCTCATGCCCAAGCTGTTCAACGGCTCGCGCTACGCCGAGCGGCTGCCTATCGGGCTGGAAGACACGCTGAAGAACTTCAAGCCGGAAGCCATCAAGCGCTTCTACCGCGACTGGTACCGCCCGGACCTGATGGCCGTGATCGTGGTGGGCGATATCGAGCCTGCGGAAGCGGAAAAGCTGGTGCAGAGCCATTTCGGCCAGCTGAAAAATCCCGAGCAGCCGCGCCCGCGCGCCTACGCGCCCATCCAGTCGCGCGCCTATTCCGAATCGCTGGTGTTCCTGGACAAGGAGTCGCCGGCCAATATGCTCTACATCCGCTACGCCATCGAGCCGTACAAGGAGCACACCGACTTTGCCGGTTATCGCCAGAAGCTGGTGGAGGGCATGGTGATGTCCATGCTGGGCCAGCGCATGAACGAGCTGACGCAGCAGGCCGAACCGCCCTTTATCCAGGGCGGCGGCGCGATGGGCAAGGTGGCGCACGGCTACCAGTCCTTCAGCGCGCTGGCCGTGCTGGGCAAGGGCGGTCCGCAGCCGGCCATCAGCGCGCTGGTGCAGGAGAGCGAGCGCGCGCGCCAGTTCGGCTTTACCGCGTCGGAACTGGAGCGCATCAAGAAGGGCATGCTGCGCCAGGTGGAACGCGTGTACAACGAGCGCGACAAGTCCGAATCGGCCACCTTCGCGGCCGAGTACTCGCGCAACTTCCTGGTGAACGAATCCATGCCCGGCATCGCCAACGAGTATGCCTACACCACCGAGCTGGTGCCGGGCATTACGCTGGATGAAGTGAACGCCGCCGCGCGCAAGCTGCTGCCGGCCGACCAGCACAAGCTGGTGGTCTACATGGGCAATGAGAAGTCCGACCAGCCGGCGCCGAAAGGCGAGGAGCTGCTGGCCGCCGTCAACGCGGCCGAGATGGTGGCGGTGCAGGCGCAGGCGGAGAAGGTGTACGCCACCAGCCTGATGGCCAAGCCGCCCAAGGCCGGAACCATCGTCAAGGAGACCGTCAACAAGGCGCTGGGCCTGACCGAGCTCACGCTGGGCAACGGCGTGAAGGTCGTGCTCAAGCCCACCGACTTCAAGAACGACCAGGTGCTGATGGGCGCGCACCGCTTCGGCGGGCAGTCGCTGTACGATGCCAAGGACATGTTCAACGCCCGCTACGCCAGCACCATCGTGGCGCAAATGGGCCTGCTTGGCTATACGCCCACCGACATGCAGAAGATCCTGGCCGGGAAGACCGCCGTCTCCGGCGCCAGCATTGCCACCCTGTCCGAAGGCCTGCGCGGCAGCTCCGGCAGCAACGACGTGGAAACCATGCTGCAGCTGGCGCACCTGGAATTCACGCAGCCGCGCAAGGACGAGGCGCTGTACGCGTCCTTTATCGGCAAGCAGCGCGAGCTGGCGCGCAATGCGCTGCTGACGCCGGAAGCGGTGTTCGGCGACACGCTGACCGCCACGCTGTACAACAATCATCCGCTGGCGCCGCGCGCGCCGCGCGTGGAGGACTTCGACCAGATTCAGCTCGACCGCGTGATGGAGATCTACAAGGAACGCTTCGCCAGCGCCAAGGGTTTCACCTTCTACCTGGTGGGAAGTTTCGACGTGGCCAGGATCAAGCCGCTGATCGCCACCTACCTGGCCAGCCTGCCGGCGCCGGCCATCGTGGCCGACTACAAGGATCCGGGCATCCGTCCCGTGAAGGGCGTGGTCAAGCAGGAGGTGTACAAGGGCTCGGAGCAAAAGAGCACCGTGGCGCTGGTGTTCACCGGCGAAGCGAAGTACACGGAAGAAGCGCAGATGCAGATGCAGGCCATGCTGGAAGTGCTCAACATCAAGCTGATTGAAACCCTGCGCGAGAAAATGGGCGTGATCTACGGCGGCCAGATCGGCGGCGGCCTGAGCAAGCGTCCGTATGGCTCCTACCAGATCCAGACTTCGCTGCCATGCGCGCCGCAGAACACCGGCAAGGTGATCGCCGCCACCATGGAATTGATACGCAAGATGCAGGACGAAGGCCCGGACCCGGCCGACCTGGCCAAGGTGAAGGAGAACTGGAACACCAGCTACCGCAAGGCGCTGCGCGAGAACGGCTACTGGCTGAGCCGCCTGCAGGGCGCGGCCGTGAACGGCACCGATCCGGCCAACAGCATCCTGAAGTACGAGCAGCGCGTGGCGGCCATCAAGCCGTCGGACCTGCAGGCTGCGGCCAAACGCTACTTCAATATGGAGAACTATCTGCAGATGGTGCTGTACCCGGAAGCGAAGTAAGCGCGCTCCATGCTGCTACACTGTAGGCTGGCATTCAATACCGTAACAGTGAAGGTGTAGCAAGCATGGCAAAGAAAAAAGAAGAGCTGGACGAAGAAACCCTGGCGCTGATTCACTGGTGCATAGAAGTGGAGGGCTTTCTGGTGCAGGGTGGCGCCACCGTGGAACAGGCGCAGGAACACATCGAGGAACAGATCGAATGGTTCACCGACCAGTTCTATGACGGCCTGACGCCGGAAGAAGCTGCCAAGGAAGCGCTGGCCTAGGCCGGATCTTCATTCCTCGTGATGGCAGCAGACGCACAGTTTATTGCCATCCGGGTCGCGCACATAGGCGCCGTAGTAGTTGGCGTGGTATTCCGGCCGCAAGCCGGGCTGCCCCGCGCAGCTGCCGCCGTGCGCCAGCGCAGCGGCGTGGGCGCGTTCCACCGCAGCGCGCGACGGCGCCAGCAGCGCCACCATCTGGCCGTTGCCGCAAACGGCCTCGCCTTCAAACGGCTTGCCGATCAAGAACAGCGGGCGCGGCGCATCTGCCGCCATCCAGCCCGCCCACGGCCGGCTGTCATCCCTGAATTTCTGCACCAGCCCCAGCTCGGCCAGCAGCGCCGCGTAGAACGCATGCGCGCGTCCGAACTCCGTCACTCCCACAAAAACATGCGACAACATAGGCACTCCCTCATGCAAAACGTGGCGTAAAATATAACAGATAATCTGCCCACCCCAGGATGAGAGATGGCTGACACTGCAAACACGGCAGGCACGGCGGAGATGCGCTGCGTCGCGGATCTGCCCGGCCCCAAAGGCCTGCCGCTGCTGGGTAACTTGCGCCAGATCCAGCCTGGCCGCTTCCACCGCAATATGGAGGACTGGGCGCGCGAGTTCGGTCCCATCTACCGTTTCACCATGGTGCGCCGCAGCTTCGTGGTGGTGGCGGACCGCGGCCTGATCGCCAGCATCCTGCGCGACCGGCCGGACACCTTCCGCCGCTCCACGCGAACCGCGCGCATGCTGGAAGAGGCCGGCACGCGCGGCCTGTTCACCGCCGAGGGCGAGGAGTGGCGCCGCCAGCGCAAGCTGGCCATGCGCGCGTTGACGCCGGAAGTGGTGCACCGCTTCTTTCCCACGCTGGCCATGATGACCGAGCGCCTGTGCCTGCGCTGGAAGGCCGCGCTCGCCGCCGGTCGCGCTGTGGACGTGCTGCGCGACCTGAAAGCCTACACGCTGGACGTGACCATAGGCCTGGCCATGGGGCAGGACATCAACACGCTCGAGCACGAGGACAACCCGCTGCAGCGCGATATCGAATTCATCTTCAAGCGCGTGGCGCGCCGCCTGGTCACGCCGGTGGAATACTGGAAGCTGTTCAAGCTGCCGGTGGACCGCGAGGCAGACGCCGCCGCCGCGCGCATCCACAGCGCCATTGAGGGCTTCATCGCGCAGACCCGCGCGCGCATGGAGGCCGATCCCGCCTTGCGGGCCAAGCCTTCCAATATGCTGGAAGCGCTGGTGGCCGCGCGCGACGAAGCCGGCTCCGGCTTCACCGACAGCGCCGTGATCGGCAACGCCATCACCATGGTGTTCGCCGGCGAGGACACCACCTCCAACACGGTGGCCTGGCTGCTCAACCTGCTGCCGCAGTCGCCCGCCGCCGTGGCCCGCGCCGCAGCGGAGGCGGACAGCCTGCTCGGCACGGACACCGTGGCGCGCGACCCCCATCTGCTCGAGCGCATGGCCTACCTGGACGCGGCCACGCAGGAGGCCATGCGGCTGAAGCCGGTGGCGCCCTTCATGGCTGCCGAGAGCAATGTGGAAACGCTGATAGGCGGCGTGCAGATTCCGCCCGGTACGGTGGTCTTCCTGTTGCTGCGCCAGGCGGCGGAACGCGACGGCGGCTTTGCCGAGCCGGACGCCTTCCTGCCCGAGCGCTGGCTGGCCGGCGCCGAAGGCGGCGCGGATTCCGCCGCCTCCGTCTCCGACCCGGCGCGCAAGATATTCCCCTTTGGCGGCGGGCCACGCTTCTGCCCCGGGCGCTACCTGGCGATGGCTGAGATCAAAATGGCCATGTCCATGATCCTGCATAACTTCGATTTCACGCTGCGGGAAGGCGCGCCGCCGGTGGAGGAATGCTTCACCTTCACGATGACGCCGAGCGCCTTGCCGCTGCTGTTGCGCGCACGCGGCGCGTGAACGGCCGAGCCGCATTTTTTTGACAACGTAGCCAAAAAACCATGCTAGGCTTGCGCATTCGGCAACAGCCGGCCTATAAAAACCATGACAGCAGGAGACCCCATGCTCAAGAAAATCGCCATCGCCATTACCGCCATCATCGTCATCATCCTCGGCCTGGCCCTGGCGCAGCCCAACAGCTTCACCGTCACGCGCAGCATCACCATCAAAGCCGCGCCGGACAAGATTTACCCCATGATCAGCGACTTCCACAACTGGAGCACCTGGTCGCCGTGGGAGCACCTGGACCCGAAAATGGTGCGCACCTTCAGCGGCGCCCCCACCGGCGTGGGCGCCGTGTACGGCTGGGAAGGCAACGACCAGGTGGGCGCAGGCCGCATGGAGATCACCGGCGCCGCTGCGCCAAGCAAGATCGACATCAAGCTCGACTTCCTGAAACCGTTCGAGTCGCACAACACCACCGTGTTCGCGCTGGAACCCAAGGGCGACAGCACCACCGTGGTGTGGACCATGTCCGGCCCCAGCGCCTTCATCACCAAGCTGATGGGCGTGTTCGTCAGCATGGACAAAATGGTAGGTCCGGATTTTGAAAAAGGCCTGGCCAGCATGAAGGCGGTGGCGGAGAAGTAAAACGCGCTTTGCCGGGCCGGGATATACTGGGCGCATCCAACGCCAAACGCGGAGGTTCGCCATGTATATCCTGAGCCGGCTTGTACGCCTGATGATAGTGGCCTGCGCCCTATGCTGCGCGGCGCCCGGCAACGCCGGCCCCGTGCGCGACAACCACCCCATCGTCGGCACCTGGCGCTTCGTGCTGCCGGACGGCTCCTGCCAGGAAATCTACCGCATGCGCGCCGACGGCACGGCGCTGATCACCAGCGCGTCCGAAGTGGCCGAAACCGAATTCCTCATCGACGACCAGCCCGACAAGAACGGCTTCTACAAGACCTCCGACAAGATCGTCAAAGACAACGGCAAGAAAGATTGTTCCGGGCAAGTGGCCGAAGTAGGGCAGGCGGTATCGAGCTTCATCCTGTTCCACCATTCCGGCAATATGTTCCTCATGTGCTTGCAAGCCAGCATGGACGCCTGCCTCGGCCCCTTCGTCCGCGTGCGCGGCGCGGAAACCTGAAAAATGCCGCTTGGCGTCGAACCGCGTAGGGCGGGTTAGGCGCTCTGCGCCGTAACCCGCCAAGCCCCCGGATTCACCCCCGCCCATTCCCTGAAGGCGTGATTGAAAGCGCTCTGCTCCTGATACCCCAGCAAAAACGCAATATCCACCAAGCCCAGCCCCGGCTGCCGCAAGTACTCCCTGGCCAGCGCGAAGCGCGTCTGGTCCAGCACCTGCTGAAAATTCACGCCCGCATCGCTCAGCTTGCGCTGCAAGGTGCGCGGCGACAGCCCCAGCTCCTGCGCCACCGGCGCCAGCCGCGCCTGCCCCTGCGGCAGGCCGCGCACGATCGCCTCCCGCACCTGCGCCGCGATGCCCGCATCGGCCTGCGCGCGCTGCAGCAGCAACTGCTCCGCGTGCTGCCGCAGCACCGGATACATGCCCACATCCGCATTCGGCACCGGCCACGCCAGCAGCTGCGCATCAAAGCTCGCCACATGAGCCGGCGCGCCGAACTGCGGCAGCTCACCAAACACGCGCAAATATTCGCCATGCAGCGCTGTGCCGCCGCCGTCATGCATCAGCTCCAGCCGCGCCGGCGGTAGCGGTGCGCCCGCCAGCCAGTTCCCGAACACGCGGATGCCCGCAAATACACTGTCCGCCAAATGCCGCGTGGCGCCCGGAAAGCGGCTATGCCAGGTGTAGCGCGCCAGGCCACCTTCGACCTCCAGGCTGGAGCGGCCCAGGTCGTGCGCCAGCTGCTCATAGCGTATGGTCTGCTCGAAAGCGTGGCCGAAATCGCGGCAGCTCAGCAGGATCAGCCCGTACACGCTGTAGGTGCCCAGCTTGACGCGCTCGCCCACGTGCAGCCCGAAATGCGGATCGTCCGCCAGCGCGGCGGCGGTGTCCAGCAGGCGCACATAGTCTGCGGCCGGCAGGGAATCCGGCAGCGGCTCCAGCGCGCCCGCCGCCAGGCCGGCCGCCTGCTCCAGCGCCTGCGCAGCCACGCCGCGCGCCGCCGCAGCCTCCAGCAGCGGCTGCAGAGAGGAGCCAGCTACGCGGCCGTGCTTGGCATAATCGAACAAGGCGTGTGTCATGAAAGCGCAATACCTGAGGCGGGTTTAGTCTTATTCTCTAGTCATCATTTGGCCAGGTGCGCCAGTATAGCAAGCGGAGAAAAAAACATGAGACGTTGGAACGGCTGGGGCGATGACGCGGTGAACTTTGCGCTGGAGGCCGACGCGCTAGCCTTCCTGGCCCAGCGCATAGGCGCGGGCAAGGGCAGGGAGGACGCCACGTTCGAGCAAGCCTGCAATGCCCTGGCGCCGCCGCGCCTGCCCTACCACCGGCTGATAGAGACCAGCGCGCCGGTCCGCCTGCGCAACGCGCTTGGGCAAAGCCTGCCGGACTGGCTTAAGCTGCGCTATGGCCGCATCGGCGCCGCGCCCGATGGCGTGGCCTTTCCGGAAAGCGCGGAAGACGTGCGCGAGCTGCTGGACTACGCGCAGCGCTACGGCGCGGCCGTTGTGCCGCACGGCGGCGGCACCAGCGTGGCAGGCCATCTGACGGCGGGCGAGGGCGGGCAGGCCACGCTGGCCGTGAACCTCACGCGCCTGTGCCGCATGGCGCATCTGGACCGCGTCTCGCAGCTGGCCACCTTCGGCGCGGGCGTGTACGGTCCGGACCTCGAAGCGCAGCTGCGCGCGCACGGCTACACGCTGGGCCACTATCCGCAGTCCTTCGAGTACTCCACGCTGGGCGGCTGGATCGTCACGCGCTCCTCGGGCCAGCAGTCGCTGCGCTACGGGCGCATAGAGCAGATGTTCGCCGGCGGCACGGTGGAAACGCCGGTGGGCCGGCTGGAAGTTCCCACCTTCCCCGCGTCGGCGGCAGGCACGGACCTGCGCGAGATTGTGCTGGGATCGGAAGGCCGTATCGGCATCCTGACCGAAGCGGTGGTGCGCGTGTCGCCGCTGCCCGCGTACGAAGCTTTCCATGCCGTGTTCTTCCCTGACTGGGCGAGCGCGGAGACGGCGGTGCGCGAGCTGGCGCAGGCAAAACTCGGCTTGTCCATGCTGCGCTTGTCGAACGCACTGGAGACCACCACCATGCTGGCGCTGGCCGGCCACAAGAAGCTGATAGGACTGCTGGAAGGCTGGCTGTCGCTGCGCGGCTGCAAGGACGGCAAGTGCATGCTGATGCTGGGCGCCAGCGGCGCCAGGCCGCAGGCCAAGGCCGCCATAGCCGCCGCGCTGCGTTTGGCGCGCGGTCACGGCGGCGTGCATGTGGGCCGCAAGATGGGCGACAAGTGGAAGCAGAACCGCTTCCGCAACGTCTACCTGCGCAACGCGGCATGGGAGCACGGCTATGTGATCGACACGGTGGAGACGGCGGTGGACTGGCCGCTGGTGGAGCCCACCATGCATGCGGTGGAAGCCGCCGCCGCCAAGGCGCTTGCGCAGCATGGCGAGCAAGTGCACGCCTATACCCACCTGTCGCACCTGTACGCGCAGGGCGCCAGCGTGTACACCACGTTTGTGTACCGGCTGGCGGGCGACTACGAGGAGGACATGGCGCGCTGGCGCTCACTCAAGCAGGCGGTCAGCCTGGCGATCGTGAACAGCGGCGGCACCATCAGCCACCAGCACGGCGTGGGCAGCGACCATGCGCCTTACCTGGCGGCGGAAAAAGGCGCGGCGGGCATCGCTGCCATGGAGGCGATCTTCCGCCACTTCGACCCGCAGGGCATGATGAACCCCGGCAAGCTGCTGCCGGCGGCGAAGCCATGAGCGCGGCCGCGAGCGAGACAACGCCGGCGCCGCACTGGCAGCCCGGCGGGCGCGCGGCGCTTGCCGAACTGCTTGCGCGCGACTGGGACTTGCTGATTATCGGCGGCGGCATCACCGGCGCGGGCATCCTGCTGGAAGCCTCGCGGCGCGGCCTGAAAGCGCTGCTGGTGGAGCAGCGCGACTTTGCATGGGGCACGTCCAGCCGCTCGTCCAAGCTGGTGCACGGCGGCTTGCGCTATCTGAAGGAAGGCAAATTCTCGCTCACCCGCGAGTCCGTGCACGAGCGCGAAAGCCTGCTGCGCGAAGCGGCCGGACTGGTGGAGCCGCAAAGCTTTGCCTTCGGCGACTACGAAGGCCGCAAGCCCGGCCGCCGCGCGTTTCTCGCCGGGCTGGCCATCTACGATTACATGGCAGGCCAGCGCGCCCGCCACTACTACCCGCGCGCCGAATTCCTGGCCATCGCCCCGCACATCAGCACCGAAGGCCTGCGCGGCGGCATGTGCTACAGCGACGCCAAGACGGATGACGCCCGCCTTGTCATGCGCGTGGTGCAGGAAGCCCAGTCGCTGGGCGGAACAGCGTTCAACTATCTGTGCGTGCAAAGCCTGCTGCGCAGCGCAGACGGCAAAGTATGCGGCGCGCGCCTGCTCGACGCGCCCACCGGCGCGGCGCATGAAGTGCGCGCGCGTGTCGTCGTCAGCGCCACCGGCGCCTGGGCGGACGCGCTGCGCGCCAGCGGCGGCAAACGATTGCGTCCGCTGCGCGGCAGCCACCTGGTGCTGCCCGCATGGCGCCTGCCGCTGGCGCAAGCCGTCAGCCTGATGCACCCGGCCGACGGCCGCCCCGTATTCGCCTTCCCCTGGGAGGGTGTCACCCTGGCCGGCACTACGGACGTGGACCACAGCGAAGACATGAACTTCGAAGCCGCCATCACGCGCGGCGAAGTGGACTACCTGATGGCCGCGCTGCGCAGCCAGTTCCCGGAACTGGACCTGCAGGAAAGCGACATCCTCGCCACCTATGCCGGCGTGCGCCCCGTGATCGACAGCGGCCAGGCAGACCCGTCCAAGGAAACCCGCGAGCATGCGCTCTGGCTGGAAGACGGCCTGCTCACGGTCACCGGAGGCAAGCTCACCACCTTCCGCGTGATCGCGCTGGACGCGCTGCGCGCCGCCGCACCCATGCTGCCCGGCTGGCACGCGGACCTTGCGCCGCAGTCCATTTTCGCGTCCACCGCTGCGCTCCGTCGCGGACAAGGCCTGCCCGCCGGCCAGGCCGAACGCCTGCAAGGCCGCTACGGCGCCAGCGCGCAGGCGCTGATCGGCTGCGCGCACGAGGGCGAACTCGATCTGATCCCGGGCACCGCCAGTATCTGGGCGCAGCTGCGCTGGGCCGCGCGGCACGAATCCGTGCAGCGCCTGGAAGACCTGCTGCTGCGCCGCCTGCGTATCGGCCTGCAGCTCAGGGCCGGCGGCGCCGCCATCCTGCCGCGCGCGCGCGCCATCTGCCAGCCCGAATTGGGCTGGGACGACGCCCGCTGGGATGCCGAACAGGCCGCCTATCTGGCATTATTGAACACTCATTACAGCTTGCCCGCATAACATGCCCGGACCTTACATCCTCTCCATCGACAACGGCACCCAAAGCGTGCGCGCCTTGCTGTTCGACCTGGCGGGCAACCTCGCCGCCAAGACCCAGGTCCACCTCCAGCCCTATTACTCCGACCACCCCGGCTGGGCCGAGCACAAGGCGGAAGGCTACTGGAACGCGGTCTGCATCGCCTGCCAGCGGCTGTGGGAAGATTCGGGCATCCGCCGCGAGGAGGTCAAAGGCGTGGCCGTCACCACGCAGCGCGGCACCGTCATCAACGTGGACAAGGACGGCAAGCCGCTGCGGCCCGCCATCACCTGGCTGGACCAGCGCCGCACTAGCACCGTGCCGCCCATCGGCCCCTTGTGGAAGGCCGCCTTCAAGCTGGCGCGCGTGGAAGGCACCATCAACTACTTCCGCCGCGAGGCCGAAGTGAACTGGATCGCCGCCCACCAGCCTGACATCTGGGCCAGGACGCACAAGGTGCTGCTGCTGTCCGGCTATCTGAACCATCGCCTGTGCGGCAGCTACGTGGACTCGACCGGCTCGCAGGTGGCCTACCTGCCGTTCGACTACAAGAAGCACCGCTGGGCCGGCGCGCGCGACTGGAAATGGCAGGCGCTGGCCGTGCGTCCCGAGATGCTGCCCGAACTGGTGCAGCCCGGCACGGTGATCGGCGCCATCACGGCCGAAGCGGCGCAGGCCACCGGCATCCCGCAAGGCACGCCGCTGGTGGCCGCCGCCGCCGACAAGGCCTGCGAAGTGATAGGGGCGGGCTGCCTGGAGCCGCACATAGGCTGCCTCAGTTTCGGCACCACGGCCACCATCAACACCACCAACAGCAAGTACATCGAAGTCACGCCCTTCATTCCGCCATACCCTTCGGCGGTGCCGGGCGCCTACAGCACCGAAGTGCAGATCTTCCGCGGCTACTGGATGGTGAACTGGTTCAAGGAGCAGTTCGGCCACCTGGAGCAGGCCACCGCCACCGAAAAAGGCACCTCGCCCGAGGCCCAGTTCGACAAGCTGGTGAACGCCGTGCCGCCCGGCTCCATGGGCCTGATGCTGCAGCCCTACTGGAGTCCGGGCATCAAGGTGCCCGGTCCGGAAGCGAAGGGCGCGATGATAGGTTTTGGCGACGTGCACACGCGCGCCCATATGTACCGGGCGATACTGGAAGGCCTGGCCTACGCGCTGCGCGAAGGCACGGAGCGGATACAGAAACGCAGCGGCGTGCGGGTGACGGAACTGCGCATCGCCGGCGGCGGCTCGCAAAGCGACGCGGCCATGCAGCTCTCGGCCGACATCTTCGGCCTGCCCGCCGCGCGCGCCCACCTGTATGAAACCTCCGGCCTGGGCGCCGCCATCTGCGCGGCGGCGGGCCTGGGCCTGCATGCGGACTTCGCCGCCGCCATCCGGGCCATGACGCGGCCAGGCCGCGTGTTCCAGCCGTCGGAGGCCAGCCGCAAGACGTATGAGCAGCTCTACCAGCGCGTCTACCTGAAAATGTACAAGCGCTTGCAGCCCATGTACGCGGAGATCGCCGACATTACCGGCTACCCAGAAGCGCCGTAGTGCCCGTGCCTCGCCTGTGAATAACTCCCGCTGCTGAAAAAATGTGCGGGATAACTTTTCTCTTTTTAAACAGCCACTTAGGCGGCCGTTGTCCGGCTTGTTAACATGCTTATCCACAGAATCTGTTAACAAAGTCGAGCTTGCTTAAGCGGCATCCCGCAGCGCCGTCCCGGACAACAGTTCTATGCACCGGTAGCCGATGTGGATGGCGCCCAGCGCCTCCAGCTGCTTCAGTTCCTTGGACAAGGTCTGGCGCGAAATGCCCAGCATCATGGCCAGCGCCTCCTGCGACACCGGTATGCGCGGCCGCACCGCGCTCGCCATGGCCGCGTCGCCGCGCGCCAGCAGCAGCAGGCGGCGCACCACGCGGGCGCGGGTGCTGCGCAGCGTGGCGTCCTCCATCATGCTGTACATCATGCGCAGCCGCGTGGCCAGCAGCGAGGCCACGGCGCGCGCGAACACCGGGCGCTCCATCAGCGCATGGAAAGCCTCGTGCGGCAGCACCAGCAGCTCGGACGCGCCGATGGCCGTGGCGTCGTGCGTGCGCGGCAGGCTGTCGATCAGCGAAATCTCGCCGAACCAGGTGCCCGGTTCGATCACGCCCAGGATGGCCTCGCGCCCGTCCTCGCGCAGCGTGGACACCTTCAGCGAACCGCGCAGCACCGCATACAGGCCGCCGGGCGCGTCGCCCTGGCGGAACAGCATCTCGCCGCGCCGCAGCCTGACCGGCTCAGCGCCGTCCAGCATGGCCGCGCGCACGTCGGCGGGCAGGGCGGCGTACCAGGGATTGGCGAGCAGGATGGCGGAAGGCATGCGGCAATTGTAAGGAAATTGACAGTCTCAAGTCCAGCGCGCCGCGATACTAGATTAAAACTACACAGGAGACTCCCATGAACATCCCATCCGTACAACACCTCGTCAGCCCGGAAGAGTGGCAGCTGCGGGTCGACCTCGCCGCCTGCTACCGGCTGGTGGCCCTGCATGGCTGGAGCGACCTGGTGTTCACCCACATCAGCGCCCGCATTCCCGGTCCCGAGCACCACTTCCTGATCAATCCCTACGGGCTGATGTTCGACGAGATCACCGCGTCCTCGCTGGTGAAAGTGGACCAGGACTGCAACAAGCTGATCGACAGTGCCTTCCCGGTGAACCCGGCCGGCTTCGTCATCCACAGCGCGGTGCACGCCGCGCGCGAGGACGCGCAGTGCGTGATCCACACCCACACGCGGGCCGGCGTGGCGGTGAGCGCGCAGAAATGCGGCGTGCTGCCGATCTCGCAGCAATCGACCTTCGTGCTGGCCTCGCTGGCTTACCACGACTACGAAGGCGTGGCCTTCCGCGACGAAGAAAAGCCGCGCCTGCAGGACGACCTGGGCCGCGCCAACTTCCTCATGCTGCGCAACCACGGCCTGCTCACCTGCGGCGGCAGCATCGCCGACGCCTTCCTCGCCATGTACATCTTCGAATCCACCTGCCAGATCCAGCTGGCGGCGCAGGCCGGCGGCGAACTGGTGCAAGTGCATCCGCAGATCGTGCAAGGCGTGGCCGAAGCCATGCGCGTGCAGACCAGCGGCCTGGGCGGCGCCTTCGCCTGGCCCGCGCTGATACGCAAGCTCGACAAGCTCGACGCCAGCTACCGCACCTAAGCCGTCCATCCAGCGCTCGCCAGCGCGAATCAGCGGGACTTGTCACCCGTGTCACCCGGGGTCAGTTCTGTCATCGCTCCATGAGCTTGGCTGTTACGTACTGTTATGGATGAGGCCGTGACGCGATGACAGAACTGACCCCGGGGTGGGGCACGCTAGAGGGCGGCGGTTTTCAGGGCTTCGCTGGCGGTGGAGGGGCTGGCGCTCTTGCTGGACTGGACCTGGTTGCGGCCGCTTTCCTTGGCGGTGTACATGGCGCGGTCGGCGGCGACGAACAGGGCTTCGGTGTTTTCCATCTGGTGCGGGTAGATGGTGGCCACGCCGACGCTGAGCGTGATCCACGGCGAGGTGATCGAGCGCGGGTGCGGCAGCTGCAGCGCTTCGACGTGGCAGCGTATCGATTCGGCCAGCGCCAGCGCGGAGTCGGCGTCGGTCTCGGCGAACAGCAGCACGAATTCCTCCCCGCCGTAGCGCGCCGCCAGGTCGGTGGCGCGCAGGGCGTGCGCGTTGATCGCTTGCGCCACCTGCTGCAGGCAGACGTCGCCGGCCGCGTGGCCCAGGCTGTCGTTGTAGAGCTTGAAGTGGTCCACGTCCAGCACCACCAGCGACAGCGGCGAGCCGCTGCGCATGGCGCGCTGCCATTCCTTTTCCAGGAAGCCGTCGAAGTGGCGCCGGTTGGCGATCTTGGTCAGCGGGTCCACCATCGCGGCGCGCTGCAGCGCGTCTTCCGACATCTTGTGGTGCGTGATGTCGTGCAGCAGGCCGATGAACAGCGGCTGGCGCATGAACATCGGCGTCAAGGTCAGGTCCATGCACACCGAGGTGCCGAACTTGTGCCGGATGATGACTTCGCGCGTGCCGTGGCTGTGCGCCGTCTCGGGATTGGCGGCGTAGCGCCCGAAGTAGTCCAGGTATTCCTGCGCCACCAGCGGGTTGAGCAGGTCGAAGATGGTCTTGCTGGCCAGCTCGTTGGGCGCGTAGCCCAGGTACTGGTCGCAGGCCGGGTTGGTAAACTGGATGCGGCCGTCCGGCTCGATGATGAGCAGGCCTTCGGCCATGGAGTTGACGATGGTGCGCAGCCGCTCGGCCTGCTCCTGCTGCGTTTCGCTGTTCATGCGGATTTGCAGCTGGGTGCGCACGCGCGCGCAAACTTCGGCCATGCGCAGCGGTTTGCCGATGTAGTCCACGCCGCCGGTGTCGAAGCCGGCCACCACGTCTTCCGCCTCGTTCTTGGCGCTCATGAAGATGATGGGGATGCCTGCGGTCAGGGGATTGGCTTTCAGCTGGCGGCAGGTTTCCAGGCCGTCTATGCCGGGCATGACCACGTCCAGCAGGATCAAGTCGGGATGCACCCGCCGGGCGATCTGCACCGCCCGCTCGCCGGAGGTGGCGACGAATGTCTGGTAGCCCTGCTCGACCATCATCTTGCGCAATACGCTCAGATTGGCCGGTGCGTCGTCGACGATCAGGATCGCTGCGTCGCGACGAGGGGAGTAACTGGAACCGCCTTTGGTCATTACTTATCGCCTGGTCGAGGGTAACTATCTGTCTAAATCATACCGCTTTGCCAATTCAAATTGTAAAAAAACATGAGTCGCCTACGAGGAAAATAGTGCGATCGTCCCTTATTTTCGGGAATGTTGTTATTGCTGCTACGAAACTAAGTAACTTTTGGTATTTTTGATGTGGCGCAAGGCGGTCCATGTTGTTATGGGGCAACAGACGCCGGGGAGGGGAGGCGTGGGCGGCGGATGCGCCCACGCGGTGCTGCGGAATTACAGGCGTTCTGCGATCAGTTTGCCCAGGATGGCCACGCCGGCGCGGATGCGTTCCGGCGGCACGGTCACGAAGGACAGGCGCAGGGTGTTGGTCTCCGGCTCGTTGGCGTAGAACGGCGCGCCGGGCACGAAGGCGACTTTTTGCTTGATGGCTTCGTCCAGCAGTTCCATGGCGTTGATCTGTTTCGGCAGCTTGACCCAGATGAACATGCCGCCTTCAGGCTTGGTCCAGGTGGCGCTGGCCGGGAAGTGTTCGGCCATGGCGTCCAGCATGCACTGGCACTGGTCGCCGTACAGGGTGCGGATGGTGGGGATGTGCTGGTCCAGGAAGCCGTCCTTGATCACTTCGTGCACCACCATCTGCGTCAGCTGCGAGGTGTGCAGGTCGGCGGCCTGCTTGGCCAGTTCCAGGCGGCGCACCAGCGCCAGCGGGGCGACCACGTAGCCCAGGCGGATGCCGGGGGTCAGCACCTTGGAGAAGGAGCCCATGTAGATCACGCCG
The DNA here is from genome assembly GCF_020865585.1 of Pseudoduganella aquatica. Lineage (NCBI taxonomy): Bacteria > Pseudomonadati > Pseudomonadota > Betaproteobacteria > Burkholderiales > Oxalobacteraceae > Pseudoduganella > Pseudoduganella aquatica. The sequence goes on along the minus strand of NZ_CP086370.1, from coordinate 5,073,053 downwards.
TCCGGGTTCATGGCCACCATCTTCGGCGCCGGTTCGCCCTTGTAGCTCAGCGAGCCGTAAGGGTCGTCTTCCACCAGCGGCACGCCCAGGCGGGCGCAGGTTTCCACCAGTTCCTGGCGGCGCGCGATGGACAGGCTGCGGCCGGTCGGGTTCTGGAAGTTGGGCAGCGCGTACAGCAGGCGCGCGCCGGCGGCCACGTCGTTCAGCGACGACGGCACCAGGCCGTCCTCGTCGGTGGCGACCGAGACGAAGTTGGGGCGGTAGACCGAGAACGCCTGCAGCGCGCCCAGGTAGGACGGGGTTTCCACCAGCACTTTGCTGCCTTCGTCGATCAGCACTTTGCCCAGCAGGTCCAGCGCTTGCTGCGAGCCGGAGGTCATCAGCACTTGTTCCGGCACGATCTTGGCGCCGTTGGTCGACAGCGAATCGGCGATCCATTGGCGCAGCGGCAGGTAGCCGTCGGTCGGGCCGTATTGCAGGGCCACTTTACCGTTGTCGCGCAGTACCTTGTCGAAAGCCGCCTGCATGCGTTCCACCGGGAAGGTGGCGGGCGAAGGCAGGCCGCCGGCGAAGGAGATGATCTCGGGCTGCTGGGTCACCTTCAGGATCTCGCGGATGAAGGAGCTTTGCATCTGGCTGGCGCGCTCGGCGAACTGCCACGGGAAGGGATGGGGGTTTTCGATTTTCATACGATTGCTCTCAGAGGAAGTCGGCGGACTGGGTCCGGCCGATGAACAAGCGCGCTTGTGGCGGCCGTGAAAGAGCGGCGCCGGGTGGGCGCCGCCCGTATCTGTCAATTAGGCGATCTCGGCGATCAGTTCAATTTCAACGCACGAGCCGCGCGGAATCTGCGCCACGCCGAAGGCGGAGCGCGCATGCTTGCCGGCGTCGCCGAACACTTCGCCCAGCAGCTCGGAGGCGCCGTTGGTGACCAGGTGCTGTTCGGTGAAGTCGGGGGTGGAGTTCACCAGGCTCATCAGTTTGACGATGCGCTTGACGCGGCCCAGGTCGCCGCCGCAGGCCGCTTGCAGCGTGCCCATCAGGTCGATGGCGATGGAGCGGGCCGCCTGCTGGCCTTCCTCGGTGGTGATGTTCTTGCCCAGCTGGCCTACCCATGGGTTGCCGTCGGCTTTTTTGGCGATATGGCCGGAGATGAATACCAGGTTGCCGGTTTGCACGTACATAACGTAGGCCGCGACAGGAGCTGCCGGTGGGGCCAGGGTGATATCGAGCGATTTGAGTTTTTCGTAGACGGACATGTTTGGTATTCCAGAAAAAGGGTTGCAAGGGTAGTGCGCTAAGACCGTTATTGTACGTCTTTCTCGCTGCTGATCTGCATTTTGCGGCCCATAGCAACGACGGAAATAACGGCCAAAGCAAACAGAATATTGCTCAATTCTATAGTTTCGCCCAAAACCAGCGCCGCGCCGACGATGGACAGGAAGGGCTGCACCAGCTGCACCTGCCCCACGCGGGCCACGCCGCCCAGCGCCATGCCGCGGTACCAGAAGAAGAATCCGATGAACATGGAGAACACGGAAACGTAGGCGAAGCCGCCCCAGGCGCGGGCGCCGGCGTGCAGCATGGCGTCCCAGCTGCCGCGGCATTCCCACAGCACCACCGGCAGCACCAGCGGCACGGACAGCAGCAGCGCCCAGCTGATGACCTGCTGGCCGCCCATGGTTCTGGACAGGCGGCCGCCTTCGGCGTAGCCCATGGCGGCCAGCAGCACGGCGGCGAACACGGCCAGATCGGCCGCGTGCAGGCTGCCGCCGCTCTGCTGCAGCGCGAAGCCGGCGACCAGGGAGGAGCCGAGCACGGCCATGAGCCAGAAGCCGCGCGAGGGTTTTTCATAGCCGCGCAGGGCGGAAAACAGGGCCGTGGCCAGCGGCAGCACGCCCACCAGCACCGCGCCGTGCGAGGCGGGCAGGGTGCGCATGGCGATCGAGGTCAGCCACGGAAAGCCGATCACGCAGCCCAGCGACACCACGGCCAGCTGCGGCAGCGCGGCGCGCGGCGGCAGCGGCGCGCGCTGCCACAGCAGCCACAGTCCCGCCAGCAGCGCCGCCACCAGCGCGCGGCCCAGCGCCACGAAGGACGGCTCGAACGCCGCCACCGCCATGCGGGTGAAGGGCAGCGTCAGGCTGAAGATGGCCACGCCGGCCAGGCCGAGCAGCATGCCCCGTGTTTCGTCGGACAGGCGCGGGACGGTGGCGATCTGCGTAGTCATGGTTCGCTTTCAAAAAGGGATGGGTGTATCCTATGTGAGAACACCAGTACAGTGCCAATACACTTTCCCACATAATTCACATACTGTGATGGCGATATGACCAATACAACCCTGCAGGACGCCCCCGTGCGCGCCAAGCCGGTTCCGCTGCTGGCGCTGCTGTCCCGCGAGTCCGGCGAATCGCTGATCGACCAGATCGTGCGCTCGGTGGCCGCGCGCATCGACGACAAGCTGCTGCGCAGCGGCGCGCGCATGCCTTCCATCCGCCAGTTCGCCACCGCGCACGGCGTGAGTCCGTTCACGGTGGTGGCGGGCTACGACAAGCTGGTGGCGCGCGGCTACCTGGAGTCGCGCCGCGGCGCCGGTTTCTATGTGCGCGAGCGCTCGCCGATGAACGCGGGCGAGCGCTCCTCGCCTGCGGGCGCGGCGCTGTCCACGCTGTCGTCCCCGGCGGACGGCGACGCCAGCCAGCTGGATGTGGTCTGGCTGGTGCGCAATATGTTCCGCCAGGTGCCGCACCAGCAGATGCCCGGCGCGGGCGTGCTGCCGTCCGAATGGCTGGACGGCGCCAGCATCGCCAACGCGCTGCGCGCCATCAGCCGCCAGAACCCGGCGCAGCTGGTCAACTACGGCGTGCCGCAGGGCTTTCTGCCGCTGCGCCAGCAGCTGCAGCACAAGCTGGGCGAGCTGGAGATTGCCGCCGCGCCGGAGCAGATCGTCACCACGGCGGGCGTGACGCAGGCGCTGGACCTGGTGGCGCGCGAGTTCACGCTGCCCGGCGACACCATCTTTGTCGACGACCCGGCCTGGTTCCTGATGTTCGGCTCCTTCGCCGCGCTGGGCGCCAAGGTGGTGGGTATCCCGCGCCTGGCGGACGGGCCGGACCTGGCCCAGCTGGCGCAGCTGGCCGCGCTGCACAAGCCGCGCCTGTACGTCATCAACTCGGTGCTGCACAACCCCAGCTCGACCTCGCTGTCCGCCGCCAAGGCTTTCCAGGTGCTGCGCCTGGCCGAGGAACACGGCTTCACCGTGGTGGAGGACGACATTTATTGCGATCTGCATCCCGGCAGCGCGGTGCAGCCGGCCACGCGCCTGGCCGCGCTGGACCAGCTCAACCGCGTGATCTACCTGGGCGGCTTCTCCAAGACCATGGCGGCCAATCTGCGGGTGGGCTTTATCGCCACCAAGCCGGAATGGGCGCAGCGCCTGGCCGACCGCAAGATGCTGTCCACGCTGACCACCGGCGAGATCGGCGAGCGCGTGGTGTACAAAATCCTGTCCGAAGGCCTGTACCGCAAGCATGTGGACCGCATCCGCGCACGGCTGGACGCGCTGCGCGGGCGCACCTACCGCCAGATGGAGCGCGTGGGCCTGAAGGTGGACGTGGCGGCGCCGGCCGGCATGTTCGTCTGGGCCGACGCGGGCCGCGACACCAATGTGCTGACCGCCCACGCCATGGCGGAAAACCTGCTGCTGGCGCCGGGCAGCCTGTTCTCGCCCAGCCAGCTGCCGTCCACCCGCATGCGCCTGAACCTGGCCGCCATGCAGGACCCGGCCGTTTGGCGCTTCCTCGAGCGGGAGTTGAAAGGGTAAAATTGCTGTCTTGTCATTGCCGGAACGGCGCGCTACCGCGTCCCAAGCAGCTGAATGGATCCTAAAACCGTATATCTGATTGCAGCGCTGATGATGCTGGCGAATGGCGGCGTGCTCGGGCTGATGCATGGCGACCTGCCGCATTCGCTGCGCCCCAGCGCCGTCAGCTGGCGCGTCTCCACCCTGGTGCACGCCTGCGGCTGCCTGCTGTTCCTGGTGCAGGACCTGGCGCCGCGCGCAGTGATGCTGCCGCTGGGGAACGCCCTGTTCGTACTGGGCTTCACCGGCTACTGGCGCGCGCTGCGCCAGTTCTACGGCGCTCCGGACAGTCCCTGGATCTGGCTGCCCGCCATCGCCGGCGGCGGCGGCGTGTTCTGGTACAACCTGGTGCAGCCGGATATGGCGGCCCGCGTCGCGGTGCTGACGCTGACCTGGCTGTTCATCCTTGGCGCCTGCGTGTGGCACTTGCATTCGCAGAAGCGGCGCGCCCGCGCCAGCAGCCGCCGCGTGATGACCGGCCTGTTCGTCGGCGTGATGGTGTTCATGCTGCTGCGCCTGGCCTACTTCCTGATCGCCGGCGTGCCGCCCGGCTACCGGGTGTCCGACGGTGCTTACTGGATCAATGTCGCCTCGCCGCTGGTGGTGGCGGCCATCCCCGTGATCGGCACCACGGCCTTCCTGCTGATGTGCTCCGAGCGCATCCGCCGCCAGTGGGAGCGCGCCGCCTCCACCGACTACCTGACCGGCCTGGCGAACCGCCGCACCCTGGCTGACACCGGCGAGCGCCGCTTTGCGGCCGGCGGCGGTTTCAGCGAGGCCCGGCCAGGCATGGGCGTGGCCTTGGTCGATATCGACCATTTCAAGCAGGTCAACGACCGTTACGGCCACGCCATCGGCGACGTGGCGCTCAAGCAGGTGGCCGAGCGGCTGGAAGCGGCCTGCCGCGAGACCGAGCTGCCGGCGCGCCAGGGCGGCGAGGAGTTCGTGGTGCTGTTCGAGGCGGTGGACGCGGCCGGCGCGCGCGCCGCAGGCGAACGCCTGCGCCAGGCCGTGGCCGCGCAGCCCTTCATGGCGGGGGAGCTGAAGCTGGCCATCACCGTTTCCATCGGCGTGGCAGTGCGCGCGCCGGGCGACGCCGGCTTCGACGACCTGTTGCGCCGCGCCGACGCGGCGCTGTACGCCGCCAAGGCGGCCGGCCGCAACCGGGTAGAATGCGCTGCTCTTGAAATTGAGGGCGGTATCCCCAATTACCGGGAACCTGTGCAACACCCAACACCCTGATTAATCGAAGACTATTGAGGTAAAAATGGCTGACACCGAAAAGCAAACACTGGGTTTTCAAGCGGAAGTAAAACAGCTGCTGCAGCTGATGATCCACTCCCTGTACTCCAACAAGGAGATCTTCCTGCGTGAACTGATCTCGAACGCGTCCGACGCGTCCGACAAGCTGCGTTTTGAGGCGATCAACAACGACGCCCTGTACGGCAACGATCACGAACTGAAAATCAAGGTCAGCTTCGACAAGGCGGCGCGCACCATCACCATTTCGGACAACGGCATCGGCATGAGCCGCGATGAAGCCATTTCGCACCTGGGCACCATCGCCAAGTCCGGCACCAAGGAGTTCTTCGGCAAGCTGTCCGGCGACCAGCAGGCCGACGCGGCCCTGATCGGCCAGTTCGGCGTGGGCTTCTACTCCGGCTTCATCGTGGCCGACAAGATCACCGTTGAAACCCGCCGCGCGGGCCTGGACGCGGCGCACGGCGTGCGCTGGGAATCGGCCGGCGAGGGCGACTACTCGATCGAGCAGATCGAAAAGCCCTCGCGCGGCACCGACATCATCCTGCACCTGCGCGAAGGCGAGGACGAGCTGCTGTCGTCGTGGAAGATCAAATCCATCATCCGCAAGTACTCGGACCACATCTCCCTGCCCATCGTCATGGCCAAGGAAGAGTGGGACGAAGAGAAGAAGGAAACCGTCGTCAAGGACGAACTGGAAACCGTGAACCAGGCCAGCGCGCTGTGGGCGCGTGCCAAGTCCGACATCACGCCGGAGCAGTACGAAGAATTCTACAAGCACGTGTCGCACGACTTCGCCGCGCCGCTGACCCACACGCACAACCGCGTGGAAGGCCGCAGCGAATACACGCAGCTGCTGTACATCCCGGCCAAGGCCCCGTTCGACCTGTGGGACCGCAACAAGCGCGGCGGCATCAAGCTGTACGTCAAGCGCGTGTTCATCATGGACGACGCCGAGCAGCTGATGCCGACCTACCTGCGCTTTGTCAAAGGCGTGATCGACTCGGCCGACCTGCCGCTGAACGTGTCGCGTGAAATCCTGCAGGAATCGCGCGACGTGAAGGTGATACGCGACGGCTCGACCAAGCGCGTGATCGGCATGCTGGAAGAACTGGCCAACGCCGACGAACAGGAAAAGAAAGACAAGTACGCCACCTTCTGGACCGAATTCGGCCAGGTGCTGAAAGAAGGCGTGGGCGAGGACGCGGCCAACAAGGACCGCCTGGCCAAGCTGCTGCGCTTCGCTTCCACCAACGCCGACAGCGACGAGCAGACCGTGTCGCTGGCCGACTACGTGGCGCGCATGAAGGAAGGCCAGGACAAGATCTACTACGCGACGGCCGACAGCTACAAGGCCGCCAAGAACAGCCCGCACCTGGAAATCTTCCGCAAGAAGGGCGTGGAAGTGCTGCTGATGACGGACCGCGTGGACGAGTGGATGCTGTCCTTCCTGACCGAGTTCGAAGGCAAGGAGCTGGTGTCGGTGGCCAAGGGCGGCCTGGACCTGGGCTCGCTGGAAGACGAAGCCGAGAAGAAGGAGCACGAGGAAACGGAAACCTCGTACAAGGAACTGACCGAGAAGATGAAGGCCGCGCTGGCCGACAAGGCCAAGGAAGTGCGCGTGACCTTCCGCCTGACCGATTCGCCGGCCTGCCTGGTGGCGGACGAGCACGAGCTGTCCGGCAACCTGCTGCGCATGCTGAAGGCGGCGGGCCAGGCTGCGCCCGAGTCCAAGCCCATCCTCGAGATCAACCCGAACCACCCGCTGGTGACGCGCCTGAAGTACGAAAACGCGGACAGCACCCAGTTCGCGGACTGGTCGCACATCCTGTTCGACCAGGCGCTGCTGGCCGAAGGCGGTTCGCTGGCTGACCCGGCCACCTTCGTCAAGCGCCTGAACGAAATGCTGCTGAGCGGCGCGGCCAAGTAAGCCGCCCCGCCTGGTAAAAAGCCGGCCACCCGCGAGGGGGCCGGTTTTTTTTCGCTGAGTTGGCGGGTTACGGCCTCCGGCCTAACCCGCCCTACGCGACAAATGCCGTCAAACCATGTAGGGCGGGTTAGCCGCCAGGCGTAACCCGCCGGCGCAGCCCGAGCACTGCCGGTATGCCCAGCAATAGCATGGCCCAGGTTCCCGGCTCCGGCACCGGCGCCAGGAAGGCGCGGATCTCGCCGGCCGAGTACAGATTGCTGTGGATGTTGAGGTAGGCGGAGCCGCTGGCCAGCCCCGCGCCGAACGCCGCCTCCGCGCCCGCCGTGGTGCCGCCGTTGTTGGCCAGGAAACCCGGGCTCCAGCTGGACGCCAGCGTGGTGTCGTAGATCATCGAATAGCTGCCGCTGCTCACGCCCAGCGGGAAGCCGTTGAACGTGGGCGTTTCCGTCGCCACGCCGGCATTGCCGATGCCCGGAACCATGGTGCAGCAGTGGATGTGGGCGGCGGTGGTGGTGCCGAGCAGGCCGCTGAAGTTCATGTTCACCGTCAGCGTGTGCGCCGCGATGTCGAAGACGACCAGCGTGGAACCGGTCGCCGGCGATGGCACGGGCGGCGATTCGGCCGCGCCGCTCAGTGTGCCGCCATAGCTGACGGGCGCTGCGCTGGCGGCCGCAGCCGCCAGCGTCAAGGTGCAAATTGCCAGGCTGATTATTGTTTTCATCGCGCTACCTTTCGTTGAGAGTGGGGTAAACCAGCTTCTTAACTATAGGCCGCACGCCAAATAATGTAAAGATTGCAATATTCCAATGCTCTGCGGTATCAGCCCGTCCGGCTTAGCGCTGGGTTTGCTCGCAAAGCTCCAGCAGCAGGGCTTCACCTTCCGGCCACGGCCCGTAGCCCGCGTCGCCGTTGATATGGCCGGCGGGGCCGATGGAGACAAAGCGGCTGCCCCAGGCCTCGGCGAACTGGCGCGCGCGCGCGTCGCTCACGTACACGTCGTCGCTGCTGGAGACCACGATGCTGGGGAAGGGCAGGCGCGCCAGCTGCATGGGCTGGAAGCCGGTGGTGCAATCGGGATAGGAGGGCGCGTCGGTATCGCTGGGCGCGACCAGGAAGGCGCCGGCGATCCGGTGCCGGGAGCCGGAAGCGGCCCAGCGCGTCACCAGCGAGCAGGACAGGCTGTGCGCCGCCAGCACCGGCGGCCGCTCGCACAGCGCGATGGCCGCATCCAGTTCCGCCACCCATTCATCCCGGTCCGGCGTCTCGTAGTCGCGGTGCGGCACGCGCTGCCAGCCGTGCCTGGCTTCCCAGTGCGTCTGCCAGTGCTGCGCCCCCGAATTCCAGAGGCCGGCCAGGGTGAGTACTGCGAAATCCATGACATCTCCATGCAAAAGTTGGCAATTACGCCAGTATTGCATGGAATGCGGAATTACAGGGCGGTGCGCAGGGAGAACAGCTCGGGGAACAGCACCACGTCCAGCATCTTGCGCAGGTAGCTCACGCCGGCGGTGCCGCCGGTGCCGGTCTTGAAGCCGATGATGCGCTCGACCGTGGTGACGTGGCGGAAGCGCCAGAAGCGGAACGCGGTCTCCAGGTCCACCAGCTTTTCGGCCAGCTCGTAGAGTGCCCAGTATTTGGCCGGGTCGCGGTAGACGGCCAGCCAGGCTTCCTTGACCGACTCGTCGGCTTCCGTGGGCAGGCTGGGGTCGCGCGCCAGGCGCTCGGGGGCGATGTGCAGGCCGTTGCGGGCCAGCAGCTGGACGGCGTGGTCGTACACGGAGGGCGCGCGCAGCGCCTGCTCCAGCACGGCGTGGTTTTCCGGCGCGGTGGTGTGCACGCTGAGCAGGGCGGCATTCTTGTTGCCCAGGATGAATTCGATCTCGCGGTACTGGAAGGACTGGAAGCCCGACGAGGCGCCCAGGTAGGGCCGGATGGCCGTGTATTCGGGCGGCGTCATGGTGGCCAGCACGTCCCAGGCGTGCACCAGCTGGTCCATGATGCGGGCCACGCGGGCCAGCATCTTGAACGCGGGCGACAGCTCGCCCGCCTGCAGATTGGCGCAGACGGCGTGCATTTCATGCAGCATCAGCTTCATCCACAGTTCGCTGGTCTGGTGCTGCACGATGAACAGCATTTCATTGTGCTCGGGCGAGAGCGGGTGCTGGGCCGTGAGGATGCGGTCCAGGCCCAGGTAGTCGCCGTAGCTCATGGACTTGCTGAAGTCCATCTGGGCGCCGTGCCACTGTGCGTTGCCTGCACCGCCTGCTTCGCCGGAGGGTGCGGCTGCTGCGGGGGCGTGCATGGGGCAGCCGCTGGGAATGTCTTTGTTGTCGCTCATGGCTGCTTTCTCAGGTCACCGCGCCGCGTTCGGCGGCGACGTCGTACTCTTTATTGTCCAGTATCTGCTTCAGGATCTCGACCGCGTCCCACACGTCGGCGTAGCTGGTGTACAGCGGCGTGAAGCCGAAGCGCATGATTTCCGGTTCGCGGTAGTCGCCGATCACGCCGCGCGCGATCAGGGCGCTCATGACGGCGTAGCCGTGCGGGTGCGTGAAGCTGACCTGGCTGCCGCGCTGCGCGTGCTCGCGCGGCGTGACCAGGCCCAGCGGATGGCCGCCGCAGCGCGCCTCCACCAGTTCGATGAACAAGTCGGTCAGCGCCAGCGATTTGGCGCGGATGGCGGCCATGCTGGTCTGGCCGAACACGTCCAGGCCGCATTCCACCATGGCCAGCGAGACGATGGGCTGGGTGCCGCACAGGGCGCGGCCTATGCCGTCGGTGGGCGCGAAGCCGGGCGCCATGGCGAAGGGGGCGGCGTGGCCCCACCAGCCGGACAATGGGTGCGTGAAGGTGGCCTGGTGCTTCTTCGGCACCCAGATGAAGGCCGGCGCGCCGGGGCCGCCGTTCAGGTATTTATAGGTGCAGCCGACCGCGAAGTCGGCGTTGGCGCCGTTCAGGTCCACCGGCACCGCGCCGGCCGAGTGCGCCAGGTCCCACACCGCCACCGCGCCGCGCGCGTGCGCGAGGGCGGTCAGGGCCGCCATGTCGTGCTGGTAGCCGGTGCGGTAGTTCACATGGGTGAGCATCAGCACTGCCGTGTCGGCGTCGATGGCGGCCGGAATCTCTTCCACGCTGTCCACCAGCTTGACGGTGTAGCCGCGCTCCAGCCAGTTGGACAGACCCTGCGCCATATAGATATCGGTCGGGAAGTTGCTGCGCTCGGTGAGGATGACGCGGCGGGCGGCGCTCTTGGGCGTCTGCGCCTGCAGGTGGACGGCGGCGGCCAGCGCCTTGAACAGGTTCAGCGATGTGGTGTCGGTGACAACTACTTCATCCCCACCCGCGCCGATCAGCGGCGCCAGGCGGTTTCCCAGGCGCTTGGGCAGGTCGAACCAGCCGGCGGTGTTCCAGCTGGTGATCAGGTCTTTACCCCATTCGCGGCTAATCACGTCCTGGGCGCGGGCCAGCGCCGCTTTCGGCCGGGCGCCCAGGGAGTTGCCGTCCAGGTAGATCACGCCGGAGGGCAGGTCGAACTGGCTGCGCAGGGAGGCGAGCGGGTCTTGCGCGTCGCGGGTCAGGCAATCGTTGCGTGTGGTCATGGGATACTTGAAGCTTAATGTATATACAGGAAGGCGAAGTGTAGCAACTTTTGAGGCCGCCAGGCCGCTCCGGAATTTTTTTGAAGATTTTCAAAAAAAATTCAAAAAAACCCTAAAGTTCCCAAAATCGCTGCCGTTACCCTGTTTAAGATGCGCCGCAAAGCGCCTCCAGCAGGCCAAAAAGGCGGGCGAAAAACTTCAAAATTTTTTAAAAATTTTTGGTTTTGACCCTAAAGTTCCTGAAAACCCTGCCGTTACCGGTTTAGATGTAGCAAAAAAGAGTCATATTACCCCTCTATTTTTTGCCTGAAAACAAGGTTCTGTCTTGCAAGCAAGAATGCCTGAAACCCGCGCCAGCACTGGCGTTGCACTATGACCGCCCTGCGTTTGTCAGACAAACGCTGACAGGGTGCGTTCGCCATTTCCCGACTCCAAATACAGCCACCGTCCGCTTTTCTTGCTGTGTCCGCTCCAGCAGAATGTATCTCAACGGAAACGCAAATGCGTTACTAACGAGTGCAAACGAGGAGATGGAAATGACTGCGAACGACATGATGGCTGAGATCCGCGATGCAAACCTGAGCTACTTGATGCTGGCTCAGCAGATGATCCGCGCTGACAAAGTGACCGCCATCTTCCGCCTCGGCATCTCCGCCGACATCGCCGAACTGATCGAAGGCATGAGCAACGCCCAGATCCTGAAACTGGCAGGCGGCAACATGATGCTGGCCCGCTTCCGCTTCGACGACGGCGCCATCCTGGGCATGCTGACCAACTACAATAAAGACCGTTCGCTGGCCCAGTCGCACGCCGCCATCCTGATGGCCGGCCAGCCAGCAGAAGAAATCGCTTAAGATCCGTCTTTAAGCCCAGCCAGGTCCCCAGGAGCACACCATGAGCAAGAAAAGCGTCGTCACCGAAGCGCAGGAAATCCAGCTGGCCATCGAGCTGATCAACCTGGGCGCCCGCCTGCAGTTGCTGGAATCGGAAGTGTCGCTGTCGCGCGAACGCCTGCTCAAGCTGTACAAGGAGCTGCGCGGCGTGTCGCCGCCCAAGGGCATGCTGCCTTTCTCCACCGACTGGTTCCTCACCTGGCAGCCGAATATCCATTCCTCGCTGTTCATCAACATCCACAGCTTCCTGGTGCTGCACGCCGGCGCCACCGGCATCCAGGCCGTGATGAAGGCTTACCAGCTCTACCTCGAACAAATGCCGCCCGAACCCGGCCAGGAAGCGGTGCTGTCGCTGACCCGCGCCTGGACCCTGGTGCGCTTCTTTAATAGCGACATGCTGAAGCTGGCCCCTTGCGGCAAGTGCCAGGGCAAGTTCGTGGTCAACACCATGGACCTGCACGGTGGCTATGTCTGCGGCCTGTGCCACATGCCTTCGCGCGCCGGCAAGACCAAAAAAGCCAAAGAAGACGCGCTCGCCGCTTGAACCATCCAGTCTCCATCTTCCTCGCAAGCCGGGGCAGGGCATGATGCACCTGCGCCGGCTTGCGCGCGTCCCGGCCCTGCGCGCCGCCCTGATCCAGGCCGGCGCCTACCCGCTCACGCTGGCCGTCACCTATCTGCTGGCCACGCTGGGCCTGAAGCCCGGCCTGGCGGACGTGGCCGTGGTGCAGGGCCTGATCGCCGCCTTGCTGACCGTGCATTACGGCCTGGCCCAGTGGTGGCGCCTGATCCAGCTGCTGTTCCCGCTGGCGCTGCTGGGCGCGAGCATGCTGGCGCTGCCGCCGGCTTTCTATTTAATAGTGTTCATCGTGCTGATGGGCCTGTTCTGGTCCACCTACCGCACCCAGGTGCCGCTGTATCCGTCCGGCCCGGCCGTGTGGGCGGCGGTGGTGGCCGAGTTGCCGCCGCAGCCCGGCCTGCGCCTGATCGACATCGGCAGCGGCATGGGCGGCATGGCGCTGCACCTGGCGCGCGCGCGGCCGGACGCGCAGGTGACCGGCATCGAACTGGCGCCGCTGCCCTGGCTGTACTCGCGCCTGCGCGCCGCGCTGGCCGGCAGCCGCGCCAGCTTTGTGCGCGGCGACTACGAACTGCTCGATTTCGGCGACTACGACATGGTGTTCGCCTATCTGTCGCCGGCCGCCATGAGCGGGCTGTGGGCCAAGGCCGAGGTGGAAATGCGGCCCGGCAGCTTGCTCATCAGTTATGAATTCGAGATCCACGCCCGTCCGCCCGTCAAGACCATAGTTACCACAGAGCACGGCCCCGCGCTCTACGTCTGGCGCTTTTAACGCGTCTTTTGCTTGCCCGCTCCCCCTGTCTCACGCTATTGTAGTTCTACCTGTTAATTTAGCGTTTTTCTATCTTTTTTCGGAGCTGGCACTCTTGTTAGTCATACTTGGATATTTTGTCGTCCTCGGTTGCGTGTTCGGCGGTTTTGCCGCAGCGGGCGGCCACCTGGCCTCGCTGTTCCAGCCCGTGGAATTGCTGCAGATCGGCGGCGCCGCAATCGGCGCTTTTTTTGTGGGCAACAACAGCAAGGCCATCAAGGCCACGCTGGCGGCGGTACCCAAGCTGCTGCGCGGTTCGCGCCACACCAAAGACCTGTACATGGAGCTGATGTCGCTGATGTTCGACGTGTTGTCCAAGGTGCGCAAAGAGGGCTTGATGTCGATCGAAGGCGACATCGACTCGCCCAGCGACAGCCCGCTGTTCAGCAAATACCCGTCGGTGCTGGAAGACCACCACATAGTCGAGTTCATGACCGACTACCTGCGGCTGATGGTGTCCGGCAATATGGACGCCTTCCAGATCGAAAACCTGATGGACAACGAGATCGACACCCACCACCACGAGGGCATGGTGCCGGCCGGCGCGCTCGCCAAGCTGGGCGACGGCATGCCGGCGTTCGGCATCGTGGCCTGCGTGATGGGGGTGGTGCACACCATGGAATCGGTGGGCATTCCGCCGTCCGAGCTGGGCCTGCTGATTGCCAAGGCGCTGGTCGGCACCTCCCTGGGTATCTTGCTGGCCTACGGCTTCGTCAGCCCGCTGGCCTCGCTGCACGAGCAGAAGCTGGAAGAAGAAACCAAGATGTTCCAGTGCGTGAAAGTGACACTGCTGGCCAGCCTGAACGGCTACGCGCCGGCGCTGGCCATCGAGTTCGGCCGCAAAGTGCTGTACTCGACCGAGCGTCCTACTTTCTCCGAACTAGAGGATCACATCAAAAAATCCAAGACCAAATAAGCCCCGGCATGGCGTATTATCAGTATTATTATTGAATTATGGAAACACTAAGGAAACTCCATGGCTGACGAGGGCTTGCGGCCGATAGTAGTCAAACGCATCAAGAAGGGCGGCCATGCGCACCATGGCGGCGCGTGGAAGATCGCGTATGCCGACTTCGTGACGGCGATGATGGCTTTCTTCCTGCTGATGTGGCTGCTGGGTTCGACCACCAAGGGCGACCTGAACGGCATTTCCGAGTACTTCAAGACCCCGCTCAAGGTGGCCATGCAGGGCGGCTCGGGCAGCGGCGACAGCTCGTCCGTCATCCCCGGCGGCGGCAAGGACCTGACCCGCAAGGAAGGCCAGGTCAAGCTGGCCGACGACCCCACCGTCAGCAAGAAGACCTTCAACCTGACCGCAGCCAAGGCCGAGCTGGAGCGCCAGGAAACCGAGCGCCTGCAAAAGCTGAAGGAAAAGATCGAGGCCAAGATCGAGAGCAATCCGCTGCTGGCCAAGTACAAGAAGCAGCTGCTGCTGGACTTCACCAGCGAAGGCCTGCGCATCCAGATCGTCGACGAGCAGAACCGGCCCATGTTCGCGCTGGCCAGCGCCCAGCTGCAGCCCTACACCAAGGAAATCCTGCAGGAGATCGGCGTGGTGCTGAACGACGTGCCCAACAAGATAGGCCTGTCCGGCCACACCGACTCCACGCCGTACTTCACCGACGCCGGCTACAGCAACTGGGAACTGTCGGCCGACCGCGCCAACGCCTCGCGCCGCGCGCTGATCGCCGGCGGCATGGCCGACACCAAGATCCTGCGCGTGGTGGGCCTGGCCTCGGCGGTGCACCTGGACCGGCTCGACCCCTTCAACCCCATCAACCGCCGCATCAGCATCGTGGTGATGAACAAGAAGACCGAGGACGCGGTGTCGCGCGACGGCGCCAAGCTTGACGTCGGCACCGACACCGACGCCACCAATGCAGCTGCGGCCGCCGCGGCGGCGCCCGCGCCGGCCGCCGGCAAAAAGTAGCAACCCAAAGCAGCAACGAAGAAGTAGCAACGCCGCACCACGGCGGGTATTGAGAACGAGACTGAATATGACGAGAAAAAAAATCCTGGGTTCCCATGTAAAGCGCCTGCTGTCGGGCGTGTCGGACCACGGGAAGCGCCACCTGACGGAAGTCGAGACGGACCTGATCCAGACCAACTTGCTGCTGGAGGAGGCCATCGAGAAGCTGTCGCGCAATTTCATGGCCATCCATGAAACGGTGACGGCGCAACAGGCCGCCATTAATCTGCTGCTGGACGGCGGCTCGCCCTCGCCCGAACAGAAGGCCGAACTGTCGGCGCTGTCCGAGCAGGTGGGCACCTATGTGAACGCGGCCGTCACCAGCATGCAGTTCCAGGACATGACCAGCCAGCTGATCGACCGCACGCTCAAGCGCGTGACCGGCTTGCGCGAGTTCCTCGGCACGCTGGGCGCGCACGGCGCCGAGATGGTGCCCGACAGCGGCAGCGAGGAGATCGTGGACCTGCTGGGCAAGGTCAGCATGGCGCTGGCGATCCAGAGCCTGGAGCTGCGCAGCGTGCTGCGCAAGGCGGTAAGCCAAAAACACCTGGAAAGCGGCGACATCGAGCTGTTCTAAGCCCGCGCCGCTCCTTGAATTAACACCTTTGAAATAGCGAGAAAATATAATGGCTAAAACAATACTTGCAGTTGACGATTCCAGCTCCCTGCGCCAGATGGTGGCCTTCAGTCTGAAGGCGGCGGGCTACCAGGTGGTGGAAGCGGTCGACGGCCAGGACGGCCTGGAAAAAGCCAAGCAGCAGGCGGTGGACCTGGTGCTGACCGACCAGAACATGCCGCGCATGGACGGCCTGCAGCTGATCAAGCTGCTGCGCGAGCTGCCGACCTACCAGAAGACGCCAATTTTGATGCTGACCACCGAATCGTCCGACGAGATGAAGGCGAAAGGCCGCGCCGCCGGCGCCAATGGCTGGCTGGTCAAGCCTTTCGATCCGCAGCGGCTTATCGAGGTTGTCAAAAAAGTTATTGGCTAAGGGGCTGCCATGTGTTTAGTACTTGATGGAGTCTCGCCATGACCATCGACATTAGCCAGTTCTACCAGGTCTTTTTCGACGAGGCCGAGGAGCTGCTGGCTGAAATGGAACGGCTGCTGCTGGCGGTGGATATCGCCGCGCCCACCGAAGAAGACCTGAACGCGATCTTCCGCACCGCCCATTCCGTCAAGGGCGGCGCCGGCACGTTCGGCCTGAATGACATGACGGAAGTGACCCACATCCTGGAGACGCTGCTGGACCGCATCCGCAAGGGCGAGATGGCGCTGACCTCGGAGCACGTGGACGCCTTCCTGGCGGCCAAGGACATCCTCAAGATGCAGCTGGACGGCCACCGCCTCGGTTCGGCCGTGGACCAGGACGCCGTCGCGGACGTGCGCATGATGCTGCAATCGCTGTCGCAGGACGTGGTGGCCGCGCTGTCGCACGTGGCGCCGTCCTTCCACAGCGCGCCGCAGGAGGACGCCGTGGACCATAGCGGCGGGCGCCGCTACCGGCTGGACCTGCCGCAGATGGAGCAGCGCGAGATCAACGCGCTGTCGGCCGAGGTGGGCCTGCTGGGCGCCGTCACGACCACGCCGCTCGACGGCGGCCGCACCGCGCTGGTGGTGACCACGCACGAGAGCCTGGACGACATTATTTCGATCTGCTCCTTCATCCTCAATCCGGATGACATGAAGATTTCCGAGCTGCCCGCGCTCACGCCGGAGCAGCACGCGCTGGAGAGCGCCGAGCGCTCCCGCGTCGAGAACGACCAGGGCTACGGCTTCTTCGACCCCGAGCCGGCCAAGCCTGCCGCCGCCGCTGCCGCCGGCCAGGGCTACGGCTTCTTCCAGCCGCTGGAGCAGATCCGCGCCGACGCGGCCGCCGGCGCGGACGACGCGCGCGGCTACGGCTTCTTCGAGCCGGTGGAGGCCATCCGCGCCAAGGCCGGCATCAAGGACGAACCCGTGCCCACGCCGGCCGAGGAGGAGAAGAAGGCCGCCGTGGTGAAGAAGGAGGTCGACAAGCCGGCCGCCCACGCCGGCGCCGAATCGTCGTCGATCCGCGTGTCGATCGAGAAGGTCGACCAGCTGATCAACCTGGTGGGCGAGCTGGTGATCACGCAGGCCATGATAGAGCAGCGCGTGGACACGCTGGACCCCATGGTGCACGAGCGCCTGCTCAACAGCGTGAGCCAGCTCACGCGCAACACGCGCGACCTGCAGGAAGCGGTGATGTCGATCCGCATGATGCCGATGGACTTCGTGTTCTCGCGCTTCCCGCGCATGGTGCGCGACCTGGCGGCCAAGCTGGGCAAGAAGGTGGACTTCATCACCAACGGCGCGGCCACGGAATTGGACAAGGGCCTGATCGAGCGCATCGTCGATCCGCTGACCCACCTGGTGCGCAACTCCATCGACCACGGCATTGAAATGCCCGAGGTGCGGCGCGCGGCCGGCAAGACCGACGCGGGGCGCCTGTTCCTGTCGGCCAGCCACCAGGGCGGCAATATCATCATCGAAGTGTCGGACGACGGCGGCGGCTTGAACCGCGAGAAGATCCTGGCCAAGGCCAAGTCCTCCGGCCTGCCGGTGACCGACACCATGAGCGACGCCGAAGTGTGGCAGCTGATCTTCGCGCCGGGCTTTTCCACCGCCGAGCAGGTGACCGACGTGTCCGGCCGCGGCGTGGGCATGGACGTGGTCAAGCGCAATATCACCGCCATGGGCGGCACCGTGGACATCCGTTCGGCCAAGGGCTTCGGCACCACCATCTCGATTTCGCTGCCGCTCACGCTGGCGATCCTGGACGGCATGTCGATCAAGGTGGGCGAGGAGATCTACATCCTGCCGCTGGGCTTCGTCATCGAGTCGATGCAGCCGGCGCCGGAGGACGTGAAGGAAATCTCCGGCAAGGGCAAGGTGATCAAAGTGCGCGGCGAGTACCTGCCGTTGATCCCGCTGTACCAGATGTTCGAGATCACCCCGCGCTTCACCGACCCGGCCGAAGGCCTGGTGGTGATACTGGAGACGGAAGGGCGCAAGGCGGCCCTGTTCATCGACGACCTGGTGGGGCAGCAGCAGGTGGTGGTGAAGAACCTGGAGTCGAACTACCGCAAGGTGGCCGGCATCTCGGGCGCCACCATACTGGGTGACGGCGGCGTGTCGCTGATCCTGGATGTGGCGGCGTTGATACGCTCGTCGCGCCAACTCGCGGACGAATCCATTTTTTCGTAAATAAACCAATACACTAAGTCAGTACATCAGTAAGTAACTTAGCCAGAAGGAATCCATCATGTCAGACGCAATCCAGAACGCCGGCAACCACGATATCGCCGGCCGCGAATTCCTCGCCTTCACCCTCGGCAAAGAGGAGTACGGCATCGATATCCTGAAGGTGCAGGAGATCCGCGGCTACGAGGCGGTGACCCGCATCGCCAACGCGCCGGAATTCATCAAGGGCGTGATCAACCTGCGCGGCATCATCATTCCGGTGGTGGACATGCGCATCAAGTTCAACCTGGGCGAGCCGGTGTATGACCAGTTCACCGTGGTCATCATCCTCAACATCAACGGCCGCGTGGTCGGCATGGTGGTCGACAGCGTGTCCGACGTGACCACGCTGATGCCGGAGCAGGTCAAGCCGGCGCCGGAAATGGGTACCGCCTTCAGCACCGAGTACATGATAGGCCTGGGCACCATCGACGAGCGCATGCTGATCCTGGTCGACATCGACAAGCTGATGTCCAGCCCCGAGATGGGCCTGATCGACAAGCTGGCTGCGTAAGACCTCGCAGCAGCAGCGGCGGCGGTGAACGCCCGGAGAGGCAGCGCCGCCGCGCAATAAAAAAACAGGGAGATAGAGATGAACTTACGCGACTTTAAAATTGGTACCCGCCTGCGGCTGGGCTTCGGCAGCATTTTGCTGATCCTGGTCGCGATGGTGCTGCTGACGAACGTGCTGAACTACCGCAACAAGGGCCAGCTGCGCACCGGACTGGAACTGACCACGGCCAAGACGCTGCAGGCGGCCACCATGAAAAGCGCCATGCTGGAAACCGGCATCGCCATGCGCAATATCGGCCTGCAGTCGGACGTGAGCCTGATGCAGAAGGAGGAAAACAAGGTCAAGGAGCAGCGCAAGCGCTACGACGCGGCGCGCGAAAAACTGCAAAGCCTGGGCCTGAACGACGCGGAAAAGAAAGCGCTGAGCGATATCGCCGCGCTGGACAAGGACGTGGACGCGGCCTTCAAGGAAGCCATCGGCCAGGTGCTGGCGTTTAACAGCGAAGGCGCGGCGAAAGTGATCGCCAGCCGCATCGACCCGCTGAACCAGCAGACGCTGGCGGCCCTGAACGGCCTGGTGGACATGCAGCAGAAGGCCGCCACCAATGTGCTGGAAGGCTCGGTCTCGGCCGACACCCAGCTGATGGTGATGCTGTTCGTGATGGGCGGCGTGGCCGTGGCCATCGGCGTGTTCGGCGCCATCCTGATCACCACCTCCATCACCGGCCCGCTGCAAGGCGCGGTGACCGTGGCGCAGAAAGTGGCCGGCGGCGAACTGACCTCGCAAGTGACGGTGGAAGGCCAGGACGAGACCAGCGAGCTGCTGCAGGCGCTCAAGGATATGAACGACAGCCTGGTGCGCACCGTGTCCGACGTGCGCACCAGCACCGAGACCATTACCGTGGCCTCGCAGGAAATCGCCTCCGGCAATGCCGACCTGTCCTCGCGCACCGAGTCGCAGGCCAGCTCGCTGGAGGAAACCGCGTCGTCGATGGAGGAACTGACCTCCACCGTGAAGCAGAACGCGGACAATGCGCGCCAGGCCAACCAGCTGGCCGTCTCGGCTTCGTCGGTGGCGGTGAAGGGCGGTTCGGTGGTGTCGCAAGTGGTGGAAACCATGGGCTCGATCAAGGCTTCGTCCAGCAAGATCGTCGATATTATCGGTGTGATCGACGGCATCGCCTTCCAGACCAACATCCTGGCGCTGAACGCGGCCGTCGAGGCGGCGCGCGCGGGCGAGCAGGGACGCGGCTTCGCGGTGGTGGCCTCCGAGGTGCGCAACCTGGCGCAGCGTTCGGCCGGCGCGGCCAAGGAGATCAAGGAACTGATCGGCGATTCGGTCGACAAGGTCGATGCGGGCAGCCGCCTGGTGGACGAAGCCGGCCAGACCATGGAGCTGATTGTCACCTCGATCAAGCAGGTGGCTGATATCATGGGCGAAATCACCGCCGCCACGCAGGAACAGAGCAACGGCATCGAGGAAGTGAACCAGGCCATCACGCAGATGGACGAGATGACGCAGCAGAATGCGGCCCTAGTGGAGGAAGCCGCCGCGGCGGCCGAGAGCATGCAGGAGCAGGCGCAGAACCTGGCGCACGCGGTCAGCATCTTCAAGCTCTCGAGCGACGCGATGCATGCGCCGCGCGCCGCCGCGCCCAAGCCGAAGTTCGTTGCACCCAAGCCGGCCGCACCCAAGCCGGCAGCGCGCACCGCCGTGGTGGCAGCGCCCAAGCCCGCCAAGAAGCTGGCCTCGGCCGCGCCTGGCGACGATTGGGAAGAGTTCTAAGCAGGGCGCCCTAGCAGGCATTGTTCCAGGCAGTTCGTTTTAAGGGTTTACAAATGCCGCAATCTAAAGACACCGTCAAAGAGTTTGACTTCAACTCCAAGGACTTCGAGCGGGTCCGGGGCCTGATCTACAAGCGGGCCGGCATTTCGCTGGCCGACAGCAAGCAGGAGATGGTGTACAGCCGCCTGGCGCGCCGTTTGCGCGCCACCGGCATCTCGTCCTTCATGAAATACCTGGACGATCTGGAGGCGGGGCGGCTGGGCGACGAGTGGGAATCCTTCACCAACGCCCTGACCACCAACCTGACGTCCTTTTTCCGCGAGGCGCACCACTTCCCGCTGCTGGCCGAGCATGTGAAGAACAAGCGCGACCTGACCATCTGGTGTTCAGCCGCCTCCACCGGCGAGGAGCCGTACTCCATCGCCATGACCTTGTGCGAAGCGTTCAACACGCTCACGCCGCCGGCCACCATTATCGCCACCGACATCGACACCAATGTGCTGGCGGCCGGCGCCAACGGCGTCTACACCATGGACCGGCTGGACAAGATGTCGCCCGAGCGCCAGCGCCGCTTTTTCCTGAAGGGGAAGGGCGACAAGGAGGGCATGGTGCGGGTGCGTCCCGAGCTGCGCAATATGATCACCTTCAAGCAGCTCAACCTGCTGGGCGACCAGTGGCCGGTGACCGGCCCCTTCGACGTGATCTTCTGCCGCAACGTGATGATTTACTTCGACAAGGCGACTCAGCGTAAAATACTGTCCCGCTTCGTCCCCCTGATGAAGCCGGACGCGCTGCTGTTCGCCGGCCACTCCGAGAATTTCCTCTATGTGTCCGACTCGCTGAAGTTGCGCGGCAAGACCGTGTACGAGCTGGACAAAAGATAGAAACCCTAAGGGCGCGCCATGGATTTAGAACAATTTGCCACCAACGTCTACTACGACCGGACCTTTGACTGCGACGCCGCCAAAATCCTGCCGGGTGAATACTATTTCACCGCCAAGGACATGCTGATCGTCACCGTGCTGGGTTCCTGCGTCTCGGCCTGCATCCGCGACCGTGTGAGCGGCCTGGGCGGCATGAACCACTTCATGCTGCCGGACGGCGGCAGCGATCCGAACAGCCCGATTTCGGCCTCGGCCCGCTACGGCACCTACGCCATGGAGATCCTGATCAACGACCTGCTGAAGGCGGGCGCGCGGCGCGACAACCTGGAGGCCAAGGTGTTCGGCGGCGGCGCGGTGCTCAAGGGCTTCACCGCCATCAACGTGGGCGAGCGCAACGCCGCCTTCGTGCAGACCTTTTTGCGCAACGAGAAAATCCGCATCGTGGCCGAGGACTTGAACGACATCTACCCGCGCAAGGTGTATTTTTTTCCGCGCACCGGCAAGGTGCTGGTCAAGAAGCTGATGCAGTCGCACAACGACACCTTGGCGAAACGCGAGATCGAATACGCCAGCCGCCTGAAGAAGCAGCCGGTGGCCGGCGAGATCGAGCTGTTCTGACTTAATACGAAAGTTTTATCATGAAGATCAAAGTCCTGATCGTAGACGATTCCGCGCTGATCCGCAGCGTGATGACCGAAATCATCAACAACCAGCCCGACATGGAAGTGGTGGGCGTGGCGCCGGACCCGCTGGTGGCGCGCGAACTGATCAAGCAGACCAACCCGGACGTGCTGACGCTGGACGTGGAGATGCCGAAAATGGACGGCCTCGACTTCCTGGAAAAGCTGATGCGCCTGCGCCCCATGCCGGTGGTGATGGTGTCCTCGCTGACCGAGCGCGGCTCCGAGATCACCATGCGCGCGCTGGAGCTCGGCGCGGTCGACTTCGTCACCAAGCCCAAGATTTCCATCCAGAGCGGCATGCGCGAGTACACCGACCTGATCGCCGACAAGATCCGCGCCGCGTCCAAGGCGCGCGTGCGCGCCCGTACCATCCCGCAGGCCGGCGCCGCCGGCCAGACCGCGCTGCCGCAGCTGCGCAACCCGCTCATGTCCTCTGAAAAACTGATCATCATCGGCGCCTCCACCGGCGGCACCGAAGCCATCCGCGAATTCCTGATGCAGATGCCGTCCGACTGCCCCGGCATCCTGATCACCCAGCATATGCCGGAGGGCTTCACCAAGTCCTTCGCCAAGCGCCTGGACTCGCTGTGCAAGATCGCCGTCATCGAATCCCAAGGCAACGAGCGCGTGCTGCCCGGCCACGCCTATATCGCGCCCGGCCACTCGCACCTGACGCTGGCGCGTTCCGGCGCCAACTACATGACCAAGATCGACCAGGGCGAACCGGTGAACCGCCACCGCCCGTCGGTGGACGTGCTGTTCCGTTCGGCGGCCCAGTTCGCCGGTAAAAATGCGGTCGGCGTGATCCTGACCGGCATGGGCAAGGACGGCGCCGCAGGAATGTTGGAGATGAAGAACGCCGGGGCGTATAATTTTGCGCAGGACGAAGCCAGCTGCGTCGTGTTTGGCATGCCGAGGGAAGCGATCGCGGTCGGCGGCACCCATGAAGTGGCGCCGCTGCAGGCGCTGCCCGGCATGGTGCTTGGCTACCTGGCAACGCATGGCATGCGCGCGTTGCGCGTGTGACGAACGAAACGTCACGTTTCATGTGCTGGATGACGTATTACTGCTACTTTGTTCGCCTTAGAGCAACGAAAATGCTATGCTACAAATAGCTCGTGCTTATAGACACTATTAACAACCGCGTAAGAGAATCAACGGAGTAATTCATGGCTGATCCAAAGATGAAATTTTTAGTAGTAGACGATTTTTCGACGATGCGCCGTATCGTCCGGAATCTGTTGAAGGAACTGGGTTACGCCAATGTGGACGAGGCAGAAGACGGTGTCATGGCACTGGCCAAGCTGCGCGCGGAGCAGTTCGACTTCGTGGTGTCCGACTGGAACATGCCGAATATGGACGGCCTGACCATGCTGCAAAACATCCGTGCCGATCCCGCGCTGGCCAAGCTGCCGGTGCTGATGGTCACGGCTGAAGCGAAGAAGGAAAACATCATCGCCGCCGCCCAGGCTGGCGCCAATGGCTACGTGGTCAAGCCATTCACGGCCGCCACGCTGGACGAAAAGCTGAACAAGATCTTCGAAAAACTCGGCGCCTGATCGCCGGGGCAGGCCCGAAGGGCATGGGCTGGCGCATGCGCCGGCCTTTTTGACTTTTAGCGACCACAACATGCATCAAACCAATTACCTTGTTCGTGAACCGCTGCTGGACCCCAAGCAGCGCGTGGTCGGGTACGAACTGACGTGGCAGGGCGGCGCGGGACACGTGGCGCTGCCCACCCAGGCCGCGCTGGAAGACCTGGTGGCCTTTGTGGCGGCCGAGGTCAACAGCGAGGAGGACGGCTGGCTGCTGCGCGACAAGACGCTGTTCCTGGAAGCCGTGCCGGGCATGCTGTCGACCGACGCGCTGCACAACCTGCCGCCCGAGCACACCGTGCTGTCGCTGAAGGCGGTGGCGCTGGCCAATGCGGATACCTTGTCGGCGGTGCAGGCGCTGCGCGCCGGCGGCGTGGGCATCCTGCTGCGCGACGCCGACCTGGCCCGCGTGGGCAGCCGTTTGGGCACCATCGCCTCCTACGTGGAGGTGAAGTTCACCGGCGCCGACGTGGCCGCGCAGGCGCGCGCCTACGCCGCGCTGAAAGCGTCCAATCTGCGCATGGTGGGGCGCCCCGTCAGCACCTGGGCGGACTTCGACGCCTGCGCCGCGCTGGGCCTGGACGCCTTCGTCGGCAAGCTGCACCTGACGCCACGCCCCGGCTCGGACACCAAGGGCATGAACCCGGCGCAGACCATCATCATGCAGCTGATGCAGATGGTGAACGCGAACGCCGACATCAAGCAGCTGGAAGACGTGCTCAAGCGCGACGCCGCACTGTCCTACAAGCTGCTGCGCTACATTAATTCCGCCGGCTTCGGCGCGGGGCGCGAGATCGCCTCGCTGCGCCAGGCCATTACTCTGCTGGGCTACGCGCCGCTGTACCGCTGGCTGACGCTGCTGCTGGCCACCGCCAGCACCAGCGGCTACTCGCCGGTGCTGCTGGAGACGGCCGTGGTGCGCGGCCGCCTGGCCGAGCTGCTGGGCGTGAAGGCGCTGGGCAAGGCGGACGCGGAGAACATCTTCGTGGCGGGCATGTTCTCGCTGCTGGACCGCTTGCTGGGCATACCGATGGAGGAGGTGCTGGCCAGCATCCAGCTGTCGGACGACGTGGTGGCGGCCTTGCTGTCGCGCTCGGGCAAATACGGGCAGTACCTGGCATTGGCCGAGGCGTGCGAGCTGAACAGCAACCTGGTGTCTTCGCTGGCAGGCGCGCTGAGCCTGACGCCGGCCGAGGTCAACAAGGCCCACCTGTCGGCGCTGGCCTGGACCCAGAGCATCGCCGGCTGATCCGGCGGGTTACGGCTGCGCCTAACCCGCCCTACGCACAGCCAGGGCCATCGTTCCACCGCTTACACCGCTCACACCGTAGGGCGGGTTAGCGCAGCGTAACCCGCCAGGCTCCGCCTAGAACCGGTGCCGTATGCCCAGTGCAAAGGTATTCCCATCCGCCGCCGTGCTCAGCTTATCGTACAGATACGACGCGTACACATCGGTGCGTAAAGACAGGTTGTAATCATATCCCGCCGCCGCCGTATCGCGCCGGAAGGGTGCCTTGACGAAGGCGCGCTCATTCGCCCGCGCCCAGGCCAGCATCCACCGTCCCGCGCCCTGCGGCACGGACAGCCCCAAATGCGCGGTGCGCGTGGTGCGTCCGCTGCCTTCCTGGCTGTTGCGCGCATAAGTGGCATAAGCCTTCACCACCTTGAAGTCATACGCCGCGCCCGCGAAATAGGTGCGCTGGCTGGGCGCCGCCGTGGTGATGCCCACGCCGTTGCCGATATCCTGCGCCGCCACGGCCGCAGTCAGGCTGGCGCTGGTGTACTTCAGCACCGCCACCTTGTTGTTGCCCGGGCTGTTGGCTGCATGCTCACCCAGCCCATATTGCCCGACAAAATTGAAGCCGTTCACCACCGGCGAGGTGTAATGCACCGCATTGCTCCAGCCCGAATCCCCGGCCGACGAACTGCCGTAGGGCACGATCCACATCTGGGTCATCAGCGGCGACAGCCGCGTTGAAAAGCCATAGGGATTGAACGCCGCCGTGGTCTGGAACAGCGGGTTCGGTATGCGGCCGATCTTGGCCGCGCCCCAGCCTGCGTTCAGCCCGACATAGGCCGCGCGCGTGAACAGGCCTTCGCCCGTGGTGCGGCCTTGTTCGCCGGTGTCGGGGCGCATGAAACCCTCGATGGCGAAGGTGGCCGATTCGCCGCCGCCCAGGCTCTCCAGTCCGCCTATACCCCAGTACGAGGTGGTCATGCCGCCGGCGTTGACGACGTTGCCGCGCGCGGCCACGCCGCTGGTGGCGGAGCGGCCCAGATACACGTCGGCCATGCCGTAGATTTGAACGGTCCCGGTCTGCGCGCCGGCGGAGATGGGAAGGAGGGCAGCCAGCAGCGGGCCGCTTAACAGCAGGGTGGGGTGTGCAAACCGCATGTGGGCGTCTCGCAATGGGGGGGATGCAGCTCGGAAAGAATAGCTTAGCACGGTGGCGGCCGCCCGGGACCGCCACCGTTGTTTTGGCGACAGTGCCGGTTTAGATTTCCAGATTGTCGATCAGGCGGGTGGTGCCCAGCTTGGCGGCGGCCAGCACCACCAGCGGCGTGCCCTGCGCCAGATCGCCCGCCGCGGGCGGCTGCAGGTCGTTGCGTTTGCGGATGGAGATGTAGTCCGGCTGCCAGCCGCGCTTGGCCAGCTCTTCCATGGCCTTGTGTTCCAGCTGGAAGATGTCCAGGTGGCCGGCGCGCATTTCATTGGCGACGAAGTTCAGGCTCTGGTACAGCGCGGGCGCTTCGGCGCGCTCCGCCGGCGACAAATACATATTGCGCGAGGACAGGGCCAGGCCGTCGTCCGCGCGGTAAGTCTCGGCGGCGATGATCTCGGTGGGCAGGGCGAACTGGCGGCTCATGTTACGGATGATCATCAACTGCTGGTAGTCCTTCTTGCCGAACACGGCCACGCGCGGACGCACGCAGGAGAACAGCTTCATCACCACCGTGCTGACGCCGGTGAAGAAGCCGGGACGGAATTCGCCCTCCAGCGTGTTGCCCAGGCCGTCCGGCGGCTGCACGCGGTATTCCTGCGGCTCCGGGTACATATCCTTCTCGGTCGGCGCAAACAGCACGTACACGCCTTCCTTCTCCAGCTTCTCCACGTCGGCCTGGAAGGTGCGCGGATATTTCTCAAAGTCTTCGTTCGGGCCGAACTGCAGGCGGTTGACGAAGATGGACGCCACCACCGGGTCGCCGTGCTTGCGCGCCAGGCGCATCAGGGACAGGTGGCCTTCGTGCAGATTGCCCATGGTGGGCACAAACGCGGTGCGCAGCTGGCCGCTCAGGTGGTCGCGCAGTTCTTCTATGTCGGAAATGATTTTCATGGGTTTTCTCTTGTTGTTCAGGCCAGCGAATACGCCAGCCTTACATAGATAGGCGCGAACGGTTCGGCCTGGGTAATTTCTATCAGCGTCTCTTTGGCCAGCTCCAGCAGGGCCACGAAGTTGACCACCAGCACGGGCGGGCCGCCGGCCACGTCGAACAGGTCGGCAAACTCGATAAAGCGCTGCGACTGCAGGCGCCGCAGGATGCCGGTCATGTGCTCGCGCACGGACAGCTCCTCGCGGCTGATCTTGTGGTGCTGCACCAGCTTGGCCCGCTTGAGCAGCCCTTGCCAGGCTTCCTGCAGGTCGGCGGCGCACACGTCCGGCCAGGCCGGCGCCAGGCTTTGTTCGATATACACCTGGGTGCGCACAAAGTCGCGGCCCACTTGCGGCACGGCGTTGAGGTCGTAGGCCGCCAGCTTGATCTGCTCGTATTCCAGCAGGCGGCGCACCAGTTCGGCGCGCGGGTCGCCCGCTTCCACTTCCAGCTCGGAATGCCGCTGCGGCAGCAGCATGCGCGACTTGATCTCGATCAGCATGGCCGCCATCAGCAGGTACTCCGCCGCCAGCTCCAGGTTGGATAGCCGGATCTGGTCCACATACTTCAGATATTGCAGGGTGACCTGCGCCATCGGAATATCGAGAATATTGAAATTCTGCTTGCGGATCAGGTACAGCAGCAAGTCCAGCGGGCCCTCGAACGCCTCGAGGAAGATTTCCAGCGCGTCCGGCGGAATGTAGAGGTCGTTGGGCATTTTCAGCATCGGCTCGCCGTACAGGCGCGCCAACGCGGCGCCGTCCACTATGGCCTCGGCGCCGCTCTCAGCGGGTGCGACACTTGCTACCTCATCCGTCGGCGACATGCTGTGCCGTTCAACGCATGCTTACAGTTTGTTCTGGTAGACGTAGGCCTGCTGCTTCACGGTCGAAGCGCGCACGCGTTCCTGTTCGGACAGCGGCGTCGTGTCTTTGTCCCACAGCAGGGCGCGGCCTTCGCGCTGGCCTTGCTCGATGCCCGGATTCTTTTCTTTCAGCTGCTTGATGAACAGGGTGTGGTCCGACTCGTACATGCTGTGCTGTTTGGAGAGTTTCATATTGTGAGAATTCGTAAAAGAAGCAACGGCTATTTTACCGCGCCGCAGGCCCCGGCGGGAACTTCTCTTGCTGCCCCGGCGGGATGTCAGAGATGCAAGTAGAATCGCTCCCTATGACTCCCTACACCATATTCCTCCTTACGCTGGCCCCGCTTTTATGGGCCGGCAATGCCATTGTCGGCCGTCTTGTTCACGAGATGGTGCCGCCGATTACCCTGAACTTTCTGCGTTGGGCCATCGCCTTTTTAATATTGCTGCCGCTGGCCGGGCCGGTATTCCGGCGCGGCAGCGGTTTATGGCCCAATTGGCGGCGTTTCGCTTTATTGGGCCTGCTGGGTATAGGCATGTATAACGCCTTGCAATATCTGGCACTAAAAAGCTCCACGCCGATTAATGTCACCCTGGTGGCGGCGGGTATGCCGGTGTGGATGATGCTCACCGGCTGGATGTTTTTTGGCGCCAAAGTATCTCGCCAGCAAATGATGGGCGCGGCATTATCGATTGCCGGCGTATTGCTGGTATTGGCGCGCGGCGAGTTCCGGCATTTGCTGGAATTGCGCCTGGTGGCCGGCGATATATTCATGATATTCGCCACCATGGCCTGGTCCATTTATAGCTGGATGCTGACGCGGCCCATCGAGCCTGCGGAAATACGCTCGCAATGGGCCAGTTTCTTATTGGCGCAGGTGGGATTCGGGGTTATCTGGTCCGGTTTGTTCGCGGCTGGCGAATGGGCGATTACCGACGCCCATATTCAATGGAGCTGGATGCTCGCGGCTGCGCTGGCTTATGTGGCGATAGGCCCGGCGGTCATTGCGTTCCGCTGCTGGGGAGCGGGCGTGCAGCGTGCGGGACCGAGTGTGGCGGCTTTCTTCAGCAATCTCACGCCGCTGTTCGCGGCGATTATGTCGTCCGCTTTCCTGGGCGAGGCGCCGCACCTGTATCACGGCGCCGCTTTCCTGTTGATTGTGGGCGGCATCGTCGTTTCTTCCAGGCGGACATGACTCGTTTCTGGCACGTTCAAGCCAGAACTTGGCGCATTTTCAAGGCAAGCGACACGGCAAAGCACTAGCTGCTATGCTGTAAGGACGGAAACGAGGGGAGAACGCCATGCGCAGCCTGACCTTGATAATCGCAGCCGCCTTGATGCTGGCGGCCTGCAAGGACAAGCCGATTGAACCGATGAAGCCGAGAGTGGGGATTAGTGTTTCAGCAGGCGCCGCATGACAAAGGGCGCTGGTTCCAGCGGATTGGCGTGGGTATATTCCAGTTCCTCCGCCAATTCGAATTCAAATGCCGTATAGAAGTCGATCAGCTTGGGCTGGTCGGCGCGCACGGCCAGGCGCAATTCGTCCACGCCGGTTTCAAGGCCGAGGTGTATGACGGCTTCCAGTAAATGCTGGGATATATTGCTGCCCCGGTAGGCTGGCAATACGCCCATTCTTAATATTTCCCAGATATGCGATTCGGTTTCCAGCGGCAGCCAGCGCATGGAGCCGATAGGAATGTCGTCCGCCAATAAAATAAAACCGCCGCCGTCACGCAAATGCTGCGAAACGAGAACGGCGGTTTCACGGTGGCCACTGGAAGTGACGTTCACCTTGCCGGCCCACGCAGCGCGCGTGAGCTCGGCAATTAACTTGGCATCGTCATCCGTTGCTTCACGTACTACGATGTTCATATTGATTTAGCGAATGCGCATGCCAGGTTCAGCGCCCGGCCATGGGTTCAGGATATAAATGCCTGGATTGGTGTTTTCGTCTTGCGCCGAAGCCGCCATGACCATGCCTTCCGAAATGCCGAACTTCATTTTACGCGGCGCCAGGTTGGCCACCAGCACGGTCAATTTACCGATCAGGTCTTCCGGCTTATACATCGATTTAATGCCGGAGAATACATTGCGGTGGCGGTTTTCGCCGGCGTCCAGTGTCAGGCGCAGCAATTTATCCGAACCTTCAACGTGTTCGCAATGGACGATTTTCGCAATGCGCAGGTCGATCTTTGCAAAGTCATCAATCGAAATTTCCGGCGCCAGCGCTTCCACGCCTTCTTTGGCGACCAGCGGTTCCAGCGGCGGCGCTTTCAGCGCCTTGGCCGGTTTGGCGGCGGCCACAGGGGCTGCGCCGGCGGCGGCGATCTGGTTCTGCGCGTCGAACAGGTCTTCGATCATCTTGGCGTCCACGCGCGTCATCAGGTGGTTGTAGGCGCCGATGGTGCGGCCCAGCATAGGCTGGAAGGCTGCGCCGGTGGCCAGCTCGGTGTCCGCCCAGACCAGCTTGTCGTCGTTCAGGAACTGCGCCACGCTGGCGGCCACGCCCGGCAGCACCGGCGACAGCAGAATGGTCAGCTGGCGGAACAGGATCAGCGCGGTGGTGCACACTTCATGCAGTTCGGCCGTTTTGGCCTCGTCCTTGGCCAGCGCCCACGGCTTGTTCTCGTCCACGTACTGGTTGGTGACGTCGGCGATTTCCATGATTTCGCGCAGCGCCTTGCCGAATTCGCGGTTTTCGAAGTTGGCGGCGATGCTGGCCTGGCGTTCCGCGCCTTCGGCGTTCAGCAAGGCGCGCTTGATCCAGCCCATGGCGCTGTCGGACAGGCTGGTGGCCAGCTTGCCGTCGAACTTCTTGTTGATGAAGCCGGCGCAGCGGCTGGCAATGTTGACGTATTTGCCAATCAGGTCGCTGTTCACGCGGGCCACGAAGTCGTCGCCGGTGAAGTCCAGGTCCTCCACCTTGGAGTTCAGCTTGAAGGCGATGTAGTAGCGCAGCCATTCCGGGTTCATGCCCAGGTTCAGGTAGCGCAGCGGCGAAATGCCGGTGCCGCGCGACTTGGACATTTTTTCATTGTTCACGGTCAGGTGGCCGTGTACGTTCACTTTCAGCTTCTCGATCACCGGATGGTCGGCGAATTTCAGCATCGCCGGCCAGAACAGCAGGTGGAAGGAGACGATGTCCTTGCCGATGAAGTGGATCTGCTCGGTGCCCGGGTCGTTCAGCAGGGCGTTGAAGTCCATGCCCTTCTTGTCGCAGTAGTTCTTCAGGCTGGCCAGGTAGCCGACCGGCGCGTCCAGCCAGACGTAGAAGAACTTGCCCGGCGCGTCGGGAATCGGGATGCCGAAGTAGGGCGCGTCACGCGAAATGTCCCAATCCGCCAGCTTCTCGCCGGCTTCTCCCAGCCATTCGCTCACTTTGTTCACCATCTCCGGCTGCAAGCGGCCGGGGGTGTTGAGCCAGTCGCGCAGGAACTCGAAGCAGCGCGGGTCCGACAGTTTGAAGAAGTACTGCTCCGATGGCTTCAGGATAGGGGTGGCATTGGTGAAGACCGAGAACGGGTTCACCAGCTCGGTAGGCTGGTAGGCGGCGCCGCAGACTTCGCAGTTGTCGCCGTACTGGTCCTTGGCGCCGCATTTCGGGCACTCGCCCTTGATGTTGCGGTCGGCCAGGAACATGCCTTTGACCGGGTCGAAGAAGCGGTCCACGATCTTGGTGGCGATCAGGCCGGTGTCGCGCAGCTTGCGGTAGATGCCCTGCGACAGCTCCACGTTTTCCGGCGAGTCGGTCGAATACCAGTTGTCGAAGGCGATATGGAAGCCGTCCAGGTACTGGGCGCGGCCGGCAGCGATCTTGGCCACGAACTCCTGCGGCGTGATGCCTTCCTTCTCGGCGGCGATCATGATAGGCGTGCCGTGGGTGTCGTCGGCGCCCACAAAGTGCACTTCGCGCTGGCCGTCGCCGTCGCGCTGCATTCGCTGGAAACGGACCCAGATGTCGGCCTGGATGTACTCCATCATATGGCCGATGTGGAAGGCAGCGTTTGCGTAGGGCAGGGCAGTAGTGACGAACAGCTTGCGGGTCATGATTGATGCACTTTGTTGGTGGGAAAAAGAGCATTTTACCAGCGCTGGCGGCCCGTGCGCAGCGCATGTTGCCCGGCATGGCGGCGGCGCGCTGTTTTTCTGTCTATTTTGCGCTAGACTGCGGGATCACTTACGGAGATTCACATGAGCATCACGGTAGAAGACGTTAAAGCGGCATTGTCTAAAATTACAGACCCGAACACGGGCAAGGACTACTGCGCCTCGAAAGAGCTGCGCAACCTCAAGGTGGACGGCGCCGACGTCAGCTTCGACATCGAGCTGGGCTATCCGGCCAAGAGCCAGCTGGCCGCCATCCGCGCCAGCGTGGAGGGCGCCGTGCAGGCGCTGCCGGGCGCGGGCAAGGTGTCCGCCAATGTATACAGCAAGATTATTTCGCATACGGTGCAGCGCGGCCTGAAGCTGATGCCGAATGTGAAAAATATTATCGCCGTGGCCTCGGGCAAGGGCGGTGTTGGTAAATCGACCACGGCGGTCAACCTGGCCCTGGCCCTGGCGGCCGAAGGCGCGTCGGTCGGCGTGCTGGATGCGGATATCTACGGCCCTTCGCAGCCCATGATGCTGGGCATCAGCGGCCGTCCGGAAAGCAAGGACGGCAAGACCATGGAGCCGCTGGAAAACCACGGCGTGCAGGTGTCGTCGATCGGCTTCATGATCGATCCGGACGAGCCCATGGTGTGGCGCGGCCCGATGGTGACCCAGGCCTTGCAGCAGCTGCTGGAGCAGACCAACTGGCGCGACCTGGATTACCTGATCGTGGACATGCCGCCCGGCACCGGCGACATCCAGCTGACCTTGTCGCAGAAAGTGCCGGTCACCGGCGCCGTCATCGTTACCACGCCGCAGGATATCGCGCTGCTGGACGCGCGCAAGGGTTTGAAGATGTTCGAGAAGGTGGGCATCCCTATTCTGGGCGTGGTGGAGAACATGAGCACGCATATCTGCTCGAACTGCGGCCATCAGGAGCATATCTTCGGTCAAGGCGGCGGCGCCAAGATGTGCGCCGACTTCGGCGCCGAATACCTGGGCTCGCTGCCGCTGACCATGGCGATCCGCGAGCAGACCGACTCCGGCAAGCCTACCGTGGTGGCCGAGCCGGATGGTCCTGTTGCCGCCATCTACAAGGAAATTGCCCGCAAAGTGGCGGTAAAAGTGGCTGAAAGGGCCAAGGACATGACCAGCAAGTTCCCTAGCATCGTCATCAAGAATGATTAAGCGCGCGGCGGGACTGGGCGCGCTGGCGGCTGCGGCGCTGATCGCGGCGCAGGCGCAGGCGCAGGCGGCGCCGGGTTGGATGCCGCAGGCCAGCGGCGTTTCCGTCGAGCTGCGCGGCTTGTCCGTGGTCAGCGAGACGGTGGCCTGGGCCAGCGGCGCCAAGGGCACGGTGCTGCGCACGGTGGACGGCGCCAGCTGGACTGCCATGCAGGTGCCGGACGCCGAGAAGCTGGACTTCCGCGACATCCACGCCGTGGACGCCAACACCGCCGTGATCATGAGCGCCGGCCCGGGCGCCGCGTCGCGCATCTACCGCACCACGAACGGCGGCGCGAGCTGGCAGCTGCAGCTGACCAATCCTGACGAGCAGGGCTTCTGGGACGCGATTGCCTTCTGGGATGCGAAGAACGGCATTATGTTCGGCGACCCGGTCAAGGGCGCCTTCCAGGTGCTGCTGACGTCGGACGGCGGCGCCACCTGGCAGCCCGTGTCCGACCCGCAAGGGCTGGCGGCGCAGCCGGCCGAAGGCGCGTTTGCCGCCAGCGGCACCTGTTTGACCGTGGCGGGCAGCAGCGACGCCTGGTTCTCGACCGGCGGCGCGCAGAACGCGCGCGTGTTCCATTCGTCCGACCGTGGCCGCACCTGGCGCGCGTCGGCCGTGCCGATTCCGGCGGGCGCGGCGGCGCGCGGCATCTTTTCCGTGGGCTTCCGCGACGGCCGCGTGGGCATCGCGGCGGGAGGCGACTATAAGGAAGTCAACATGGCTGCAGTGAACGGCGCCCGCACAGAAGACGGCGGCGCGACGTGGACGGCGGCGCCCATCCTGCCCGCCGGCTATATGTCGGCGGTGATGCCGGTGCGCGGCGCGGCGGATTCCTTCGTCGCGGCGGGCCTCGCCGGTTCCGGCTACAGCAAGGACGGCGGCAGGAGCTGGACGGTGCTGGACGATACGCCCATGAATACGGTCGGTTTCGCTTCGCCTGCAGTGGGCTGGGCGGTGGGGCCGAAAGGGCTGGTGATGAAATACGCAGGGCCGATCCTCGGCAAGCAGTAGTTCACTCGACGGGAGATGACATGTACGCAAACGTGAAGCGCGCCATCGCGGCGCTGGTATTGGGCGGCATCAGCCTGGGCGCTGCGGCGCAAACGGTATCGTTCGCCGAGCCGGCGGACGGCGCGGTGGTCAGCAGTCCGTTCAAGGTGAAGTTCGCCGTCAGCGGCATGGAAGTCAAGCCGGCGGGGGAGATGGCGGCCAATACCGGCCACCATCACCTCATCATCAACGGCGGCAGCATCAAGGCGGGCGAGTCCGTGCCTTTCGATGAAAAGCACCTCCATTTCGGCAAAGGCCAGACCGAAGCGGAAGTGACGCTGCCGCCCGGCAAGTACAAGCTGACCATGCAGTTCGCCAACGGCGCGCACCAGTCCTATGGACCGGATGGGAGCAAGACTATTTCGGTTACCGTCAAATAAGGTGCCGGATGATGGCGGGTTACGGCGCCCCGCGCCTAACCCGCCCTACATGCCATACGCGCAAGCTGCGTGGCCCCACGTGAACCCGCCGCTGCGGCGCTACTCCTTGGCGCGGGTAAAAGGCATGTCAAACGAGCCTTGCGTGAAGCGCCCGCCGTCCTTGCCGGTGAACACCAGCTCCGCCTCGCTCGACTGCACGAAATAGCTGCCGCTGGGCGCCGCCAGCAGCGTTTCGCTTGCGCCTTCCTGCAGTTCGACGACCAGCCCGCCGCCCGTGCGCCGGATGGTGAAATCCCCCGCGCCCGGAATCACATATTTGCCCGGCAGGGACGCCAGCGCCTCCTCCTTCAGCGGCACATTGCGGCGCACCTTGCTCCCCATGGTCGGCCAGCC
Organism: Pseudoduganella aquatica; assembly: GCF_020865585.1. NCBI lineage: Bacteria > Pseudomonadati > Pseudomonadota > Betaproteobacteria > Burkholderiales > Oxalobacteraceae > Pseudoduganella > Pseudoduganella aquatica. Next base: position 5,038,039 of record NZ_CP086370.1, on the reverse strand, counting down.
GTATTCCGCCGCGACTGCGCGCACCAGCTCATCGGCCAGTTCCGAACCGCCGTCGCCGTTGGTCATCACCACAATGCCGTCGCCGCGCTCCGTGTACGCCGCCATGCGCGCGCGGTAGCCCTCGTTGGAGCCGCCGTGGCCGAAGCTTTGCGACTGCCCGTCGCCGGAGATACCCAGGCCCAGCCCGTAGTCCTGCATGACCGGCGTCAGCATCAAATGCGTCATGGCCTGGGACAGCACGGCGTTGGACTGGCCAGCAGCCGCGCGCCGCGTTTCAATGGCGAACTTGGCCAGGTCCGACGGCGTGGTCCACAGGCCCGCCGCGGCCTGCTCCGGATAGGTGTGCGGCCCCCCGCCACCGGCTTGCCGCTGCGCTGGTGCGGCAGGGCCGCGCGCGCCAGCAGCTGCGGCGGCAAGGGCTGGGCGAAAGTGCTGTCGGCCATGCCCAGCGGCTTCAATACTTTTTCCTGCATCAGTTCGGTGAACGGCGTTTTGCTGCGCTCCACCATGACGTACTGCGCCACCTGGTAGCCGCCGCCGGAATAGCGCCAGCGGCTGCCCGGCCGCGCGTTCACATGCACGCCGCCGGTGTTGGCGGGCTTGGCGCCGTTCAGTATCTGCACCAGCGTCGGCACCGGCGCGCCGGCCGCGTAGCCGGGGAAGCCGTGCACCGTGGTGCCCGCCGTGTGCGACAGCAACTGGCGCAGCGTGACGGCGCTGTTGTCGGCGTCCTTGGGCAGCTTCCACAGCGTGGTGTAGCTGTTGACGTCGCGGTCCAGCTCCAGCTTGCCTTCCTCCACCAGCTTCAGCGCGCCCATGGCGGCCACCGGCTTGCTGATGGAGGCCGCCTGGAACAGCGTGGACGTGGTCACCGGCGCACCACCCGGCGTGACGGCGCCATAGGCCTTGGCCCATTCAACCTCGCCGCCGTGGATCACGGCAATGCTCACGCCCGGCACGCCCAGCCGCGCCATTTCATCGGCCAGCTTGCGCTTGGCGGGCGCGGCGCCTTCCAGGGTAATGGCGGGCAGCAGGCCCTGTTCTATGCTGGCGATGCGCTGTTCCAGTCCGGCGTCTGCGGCATAGGCGGGCAGGGCGCTCAGCAGTGCGATGGCGGTGTACAGGCGGGCGTGTGTGCGGGCATGTGAGTTCAAGGCGGCGTCCTTTGTTATTGGTGTGGTTCGAGTATATAGGCTTTGCCGGGTTAAAATACCCGTCTAATCAATTCGCATTCATTCAGAAATGACCACCACACCTGCAACTCCCGTCCGTACCCGTTTCGCCCCCAGCCCGACCGGCTACTTGCACCTGGGCGGCGCCCGTACCGCGCTGTATTCCTGGGCCTATGCGCGCCACTTCGGCGGTACCTTCGTGCTGCGCATCGAGGACACCGACCTGGAGCGTTCGACCCCGGAGGCGGTGCAGGCCATTATCGAAGGCATGGCCTGGCTGGGCCTGAACCACGACGAAGGCCCGTTCTACCAGATGCAGCGCATGGACCGCTACCGCGAAGTGGTGGGCCAGATGCTGGCGGCCGGCACCGCCTACCACTGCTACTCGTCGCCGGAAGAAGTGCAGGCGATGCGCGACAAGGCCACCGCAGCCGGCGAAAAACCGCGCTACGACGGCACCTGGCGCCCGGAGGAAGGCAAGATCCTGCCTGCGATTCCGGAAGGCCGCAAGCCGGTGGTGCGCTTCAAGAACCCGCTGGACGGCGAAGTGACGTGGAACGATTTCGTCAAAGGCACCATCACCATCGGTAATAAAGAGCTGGACGACCTGGTGATCGCGCGTCCGGACGGCACGCCTACTTATAACTTCTGCGTCGCCATCGACGACCTGGACATGGAAATCACCCACGTCCTGCGTGGCGACGACCACGTCAACAACACCCCGCGCCAGATCAACATCCTGCGCGCCATCGGCGCGGCGCTGCCGCAGTACGGCCACCTGCCGATGATACTGGGCTCGGACGGCGCCAAGATGTCCAAGCGCAAGGACGCCGTCAACGTCATGCAATACCCGGCCGAAGGCTATCTGCCGGAAGCGATCCTGAACTACCTGGCGCGCCTGGGCTGGAGCCACGGCGACGAGGAAGTGTTCTCGATGGAGCAGCTGTGCGCGTGGTTCGACGGCACGCACCTGAGCAACTCGGCGGCGCAGTTCAATATCGAAAAACTGAACTGGCTGAACAACCACTATATTAAGCAGGCCGACAATGCGCGCCTGGCCGAGCTGGCCCAGCCGCGCATGCTGGCCAACGGCGCCGTGCTGGAAGGCGCGCCGGCGCTGCCGGTGGTGCTGGGCTTGCTGAAAGAGCGCACCAATACGGTCAACGAACTGGCCGACGCCGCCATGCTGTTCTACCGCGAGCCGCAGCCGGAGGCCGCGCTGCTGGCCCAGCACGTGACCGATGCGGTGAAGCCGGCGCTGGCCGAGTTCGCCGAGCGCTGCAAGACCGTGGAGTGGAACAAGGCGGCGCTGGCCGCCATGATCAAGGAAGTGCTGGCCGCGCACGGCCTGAAGATGCCGCAGATCGCCATGCCGCTGCGCCTGCTCGTGACCGGCCAGCTGCAAACCCCGGCCATCGACGCGGTGCTGGAAATCTTCGGCCGCGACACGGTTGTGGCGCGCATGTCGAAGTTCCTGTAATTTATTTCTTGAAGCAGGGGCAAAGTTGCAAAAGGGTATTTGCATAATACGGAGCCTCTGCTATACTCTTGTCTCTCGCGCAAACGGGGGTATAGCTCAGCTGGGAGAGCGCTTGCATGGCATGCAAGAGGTCAGCGGTTCGATCCCGCTTACCTCCACCAGTTTGCAGAGATAGCAGTACGGTAGTTCCAAGGTCCCCATCGTCTAGAGGCCTAGGACATCACCCTTTCACGGTGAGTACCGGGGTTCGAATCCCCGTGGGGACGCCAGCTTCGCCAAGGCTGGTAAGCAGTAGGTAGTGACAATCTGTGCCAGAGGGGGTATAGCTCAGCTGGGAGAGCGCTTGCATGGCATGCAAGAGGTCAGCGGTTCGATCCCGCTTACCTCCACCAAGCACGGAAAGTTGTAACGGCAGTTCCAAGGTCCCCATCGTCTAGAGGCCTAGGACATCACCCTTTCACGGTGAGTACCGGGGTTCGAATCCCCGTGGGGACGCCAGCAATGGCAACAGTAGTAATTGTTTCTGCGCCCGGGGGTATAGCTCAGCTGGGAGAGCGCTTGCATGGCATGCAAGAGGTCAGCGGTTCGATCCCGCTTACCTCCACCAACAGCGCAGAGCATATCTGAAAGTCCAGGGTCCCCATCGTCTAGAGGCCTAGGACATCACCCTTTCACGGTGAGTACCGGGGTTCGAATCCCCGTGGGGACGCCACGTAGTTGTTGCACAGGTAGTACATTGTTTCTGCGCCCGGGGGTATAGCTCAGCTGGGAGAGCGCTTGCATGGCATGCAAGAGGTCAGCGGTTCGATCCCGCTTACCTCCACCAACAGCGCAGGAATATATCGGAAGTTCCCAGGTCCCCATCGTCTAGAGGCCTAGGACATCACCCTTTCACGGTGAGTACCGGGGTTCGAATCCCCGTGGGGACGCCAGTTCTGGCAAACATCACAAGTTGTTCGACAATCAAGCTGCCGCGTGCGGCTTTTTTTGCATTTGCGCGCAAACTTAACGAGATTGCATGTTGGCGAATCTGTTCTACACTGGACGAGGGTGGCCACCGTAGCTGCCTATCAAATCAGGGAGACGGACATGGAACTCCATTTGCACTCGCACCGCTGGGTGGCGCGCCAGCCTGACTGGGCGGCCGCAGCGGTAGCCGGCTTCGGCGCCGGCGGTATCCTCATGGTATTGGAAGTGGCCTGGGCCGCCATCGCCGGCGGGCGCGACCCGTGGCAGGTGACGCATATGGTCGCCGCCATGGTGCTCGGCTGGGACGCGCTGCAAACCACCGGCTATGCGCTTGGCATCCTGGTGGCGGCGCTGGCCGTGCACTACATCCTCGGCATCGCCTTCGGCATCATGCTGGCGGCGATCATCGCGCCCTTCCAGCTCGACTCCAGCACCGGCATGGTGCTGCTGGCCGGCGCCGTGTTCGGGCTGGTGCTGTATGTGCTGAACTTCTATGGCATGTCCGGCGCGTTCTCGTGGTTTGCTGAAATGCGCGGCTGGGCCACGGCCATTTGCCATGCGCTGTTCGGCATGTCGGCCGCCTATATTTACCGCATGATGGAAAAGCCGTAAGACACACCGTTGTTGCGTGGTTCCTTGAGCATGTTGCTGGGCATGGCTTGAAGCGAAGCATTTGACAAGCATTTCGCAAACGGGGGGCGGCTTATGGCTTTGGCACTGGCTTTGATCCTCATTGTGGTGGGTACGCTTGCGTTCCACTTGTGGAGTCCGTGGTGGCTTACGCCGCTGGCGTCGAACTGGCAGGCAATGGACGACGCGCTCATGCTGACGCTGGGCATCACGGCCGCCATCTTCGTCATTATCAATTTGTTCGTGGCCTACGCGGTGATCAAGTTCCGTCACCGCGACGGCGTGCGCGCGTCCGCCGAGCATGGCAGCAAGAAGCTGGAGTGGTGGCTGATCGGCGTGACCACGGTGGGCATCGTCGTGATGCTGGCGCCGGGGCTGGACGTGTACGCCAAGCTGATCACTGCGCCGGCCGACGCCATGCAGTTCGAGGTCATGGGACAGCAGTGGCAATGGCACTACCGGCTGCCCGGCAAGGACGGCCGCATGGGACAGACCGACGTGAGCCACATCAGCCCTGAAAACCCCTTCGGCGTGAGCGCCAAGGACCCGAACGGCCAGGACGACGTGCTGGTCGACACGCAGGAAATCCACATTCCCCTCAACCGGCCGGTCAAGGTGCTGCTGCGCTCGCAGGATGTGCTGCACGATTTCTATGTGCCGCAGTTCCGCACCCGCATGAATATGGTGCCGGGCATGGTGACTTCGTTCTGGTTCACGCCCACCCGCACCGGGCGCTTCGAGGTGATGTGCGCGCAGCTGTGCGGCATCGGCCACGCCAATATGCGCGGCTATGTGGTGGTGGAGGAGGAGGCGGCCTACGCGGCCTGGCTGGCGGCGCAGCCTACCTTTGCGGCCAGGATGCGTGCGGGCGCGGCAGGCGGCGCAGGCGTTGCGGCCGCGGCGGCAGGCGCCGGCGCGGCGGGCGCGGAAGGCGCCGGGGCGGGTTCGGCCGGAGCGGGCGCCGCCGCTGCTGCCGGCGCCGCCGGCGACACGGCCGCGCAGGGCAAGCTGCTGGCGCAGGCGCGCGGCTGCACGGCGTGCCACAGCGTGGACGGCAGCCCCGGCGTGGGGCCGAGCTGGAAAGGTTTGTACGGCAAGACCGAAACACTGGACAGCGGCAAGACCGCTGTGGCGGACGATGCCTATCTGAAGCAGTCCATCGCCGATCCCAAGGCGAGCATCGTGCGCGGCTTCCCACCTATCATGCCGCAGCAGCCGTTCACGGAGGCGGAGCTGTCGGCGATGGTGGACTACATCAAGACGGTGAAGTGACGCGGGAGCTGGCGATGGCATACGGAAGCGGACACGACGAGCATGAGTCTGGAGACGGGCATGACCATGGCCCCCAGAGCTGGGTCACGAAGTACGTGTGGAGCCAGGACCACAAGGTGATCGCGGTGCAGTATGCGCTGACGGCCATCGTGGTCGGCCTGATCGGGCTGGTGCTGTCGGACCTGATGCGGCTGCAGCTGGGCTACCCCGGCAAGTTCGCCTTTATCGACGCGTCGCGCTACTACCAGTTCATCACCATGCACGGCATGATCATGGTGGTGTATCTGCTGACCGCGCTGTTCCTGGGCGGCTTCGGCAACTACCTGATCCCGCTGATGGTGGGCGCGCGCGACATGGTGTTCCCCTTCCTGAACATGCTCAGCTACTGGTTCTACCTGCTGTCCGTGGTGATACTGATAGGCAGCTTCTTCGTGCCCGGCGGCCCCACCGGCGCGGGCTGGACGCTGTATCCGCCGCAAGCCATCCTGCAGGGCACGCCGGGCGTGGAGTGGGCATCATCGTCATGCTGATTTCGCTGGTGTGTTCATCGCAGCGGCCACCATGGGCGGCCTGAACTACGTCACCACGGTGCTGCAGGCGCGCACGCGCGGCATGACGCTGATGCGCATGCCGCTCACCGTCTGGGGCATCTTCGTGGCCACCATCCTGGCGCTGCTGGCCTTCCCGGCGCTGTTCGTCAGCGGCGTGATGATGCTGTTCGACAAAACGCTGGGCAGCAGCTTCTTCATGCCCGCCATCGTCTCCATGGGCCAGCACCTGAACCACCAGGGCGGCAATCCGCTGCTGTTCCAGCACCTGTTCTGGTTCTTCGGCCACCCCGAGGTCTACATCGTGGCCTTGCCGGCCTTCGGCATTATTTCCGACCTGGTCAGTGTGCATGCGCGCAAATGCATCTTCGGCTACCGCATGATGGTGTGGGCCATCGTCATTATTGGCGGGCTCAGCTTTGTCGTGTGGGCGCATCATATGTATGTGAGCGGCATGCATCCGCTGTTCGGTTTCTTCTTCGCCACCACCACGCTGATTATCGCCGTCCCTACCGCGCTCAAGGTCTACAACTGGACGCTCACGCTGTGGCGCGGCGACATACATCTGACCGTGCCCATGCTGTTTGCGCTGGGCTTTATCAGCACCTTCGTGCTGGGTGCGTGACCGGGCTGTTCCTGGGCAATGTGAGCGTGGATATTCCGCTGTCGAACACGTATTTTGTGGTCGCGCATTTCCACATGGTGATGGGCGTTTCGCCTGTGCTGGCGGTGTTTGGCGGCATTTACCACTGGTATCCCAAGATCAGCGGACGCATGTACAACGACGCGCTGGGCAAGCTGCATTTCTGGATTACTTTCCTGGGCGCGTATGCCATTTTCTTCCCCATGCATTACCTCGGCGTGCTGGGCATGCCGCGCCGCTACTATGCCTATGAAAACTACCAGTTCATTCCGCCGTCGGCGCAGCTGATGAATGAGTTCATCACCATCGCCCGCTGGTGGTGGGCGTGGCGCAGCTGCTGTTCATTTTCAATATGCTTACAGCACCTTCAGGGGCAAGGTGGCCGACGGCAATCCGTGGCGCGCCGCCAGCCTGAATGGCTGACGCCGCAAACCCCGCCCGTGCATGGCAACTGGGGCCGCAGCTGCCGGTGGTGTACCGCGGCGCGTATGACTACGGCCAGCAGACCGCGAGAGCGACTACATTCCGCAGAACGGGGCCGGATGACGAGCTGCATGCGTCACCCGCCCGGTGCGCCGCAGGCGGGGCGTGCCGGGGCATGGGCATCCCTGCCCGCGAGGTGCGGCATGAGCCCGGGGCGCATGCAGTCGGCTCAGGCCGTGCAGCTTGCGCTGGGCGTGCCTGACGCGCGCAAGGTGGGCCTGGTGTTCATGGCGTGGTGACGTCGCTGTTCATGCTGTTCAGCTTGCCTACGTGATGCGCGCGATGGCGATTGGCAGCCGCTGCGCTACGTGCCGTGGCAGCTGTGCTCAGCACGGCAGTGCTGGCTCTCCAGCGCCGCATGGGAAAGCGCGCGTCGCGCGGCATGCGGACGGCAACGCCCCCCGCGCCGCATCCGCTGCGGGACCCGGCGTGCGCGCGGCGCTGCTGGCGTGCGGCCTGTCGCTGGCCTTCCTGGCGGTGCAGCTGTGGGCCTGGCAGGCCATGACGGATATGCGCTTTACCGTCAACGGCAACCCGGCCAGCAGCTTCTTCTATCTGCTGACCGGGCTGCATGGACTGCACGTGGGCGGCGGCCTGGTGGCGGCTGCGCTGGCGGGTGCTGCTGCGCGGCGCAGCGCGCGGCGCGCGCCGGGCACGCCGGGTGCGCGGGCGCAGGCGGCGTTCGCTGCCAGCGCTGCGCTGTGCGCGCGCTACTGGCATTTTTTGTTGCTGCTGTGGCTGGCGCTGTTCGCGCTGATGTTCCTGGTCACGCCGGATTTCGTGCAGGTGGTGTGTGAAAGCGTCGGCATCCGGCCGCCGCAAGCGAGGTGAATCATGGATGCGTCCGGCAGTGGTGGCGTGCAGGGCTTGGTCAGCGACTTCTCGGGCGACAAGGTGGCCTACCATGTCCCCTGGGGCAAGCTGATGATGTGGATCTTCCTGCTCAGCGACACCTTTATCTTCGGCAGCTTCCTCACCGGCTACATGACGGTGCGCCTGTCGGCCACGGCGGCCTGGCCCAATCCCAGCGAGGTGTTCGCGCTGACCATCGCGGGCACGACCCTGCCGCTGATACTGATCGCCATCATGACCTTCGTGCTGATCACCAGCAGCGGCACCATGGCCATGGCCGTCAACTATGCCTACCGGGGCGAGCGCGCCATCAGCGCGCGGCTGATGCTGGCCACCGCCGTGTTCGGCGCCATGTTTGTCTGCATGCAGGCCTTCGAATGGAGCAAGCTGATCCATGAAGGCGTGCGGCCCTGGGCCAACCCCATGGGCGCGGCCCAGTTCGGCTCCTGCTTCTTCATGATCACCGGCTTCCACGGCCTGCACGTGTCGGCCGGCGTGATCTACCTGCTTATCGTGGCGCGCCGCGTGCAGCGCGGGCATTACGAACGCGGCCATGGCGGGCAGGGTGGCAAATACGACATTGTTGAAATCGCCGGCCTGTACTGGCACTTCGTGGACCTGGTCTGGGTCTTCATCTTTGCGCTGTTTTACTTGTGGTAGGAGGGGCCATGTCCACCGCTTCCGCGCAGCACCCGATCGGCATTTACTTCAAGATATGGGGCCTGCTCTTTATTCTCAGCGCCTTCTCGTATGCGGTCGATTTTTTCCACGTGCAAGGCTATCTGCGCTGGACCCTGATCCTGGTGCTGATGGCCGCCAAGGCCAGCCTTATCGTGGCCTATTTCATGCACCTGAAATGGGAGCGCCTGGCGCTGATCTACACCATCGTGATTCCGCCCACCGCGCTGCTGGTTCTGGTGTGGCTGATGATGGTGGAGGGCGACTACACCTTCTTCACCCGCATGACGCATTTCGGCTGAAGCTGCACGGGTTTTGCGCCGGGACTTGCCTTGATTTTCCAGCTTTTACCGTGCTACAATTCGCCCACGCTTTTACGACGTCCCCATCGTCTAGAGGCCTAGGACATCACCCTTTCACGGTGAGTACCGGGGTTCGAATCCCCGTGGGGACGCCAAGTCAAAACAAGTGTGCAGATGCAGCCCTGGTGCGCCGGGGCTTTTGATTTTTTAAGATCACGCTGCGATAGAATAGGTCACGACAGATTTCTGTCCCCATCGTCTAGAGGCCTAGGACATCACCCTTTCACGGTGAGTACCGGGGTTCGAATCCCCGTGGGGACGCCAAACAGAAAAAAGCCGCCTTGCGCGGCTTTTTTTCCACATATGCCTACCGAAAACCATCCCGCCGCCATGGCCACCTTAGCCCTGTTCTGCAAAGTCGTCGACAACTACGGCGACATCGGCATCTGCTGGCGCCTGGCGCGCCAGCTGCAAAGCGAGCACGGCATTGCCGTCACGCTGTGGGTGGACGATATGCGCACCTTCCAGCGCATCTGCCCCGAGGTGGATCCCGGCGCGGCGCGGCAGCGGATTGCGGGCGTGGCCGTGCGCCACTGGGATGGGCAGGACGGCGAATTCGCGCCGGCCGACATCGCCGACATCGTCATCGAATTTTTCGGCTGCGACATCCCGCCCGGCTATATCGCCGCCATGGCGCAGTGCGAACCGCGCCCGGTGTGGCTGAACCTGGAAGGACTGACGGCGGAGGAATGGGTGGAGGGCTGCCACACCTTGCCCTCGTCCCATCCGCGCTTGCCGTTGACGAAACATTTCTTCTTCCCCGGCTTCACCGCGAAAACCGGCGGCCTGCTGCGCGAGTCCGCGCTGGAAGCGCAACGGCTGGCCTTCGCGTCCGACCCCGCCGCCCAGGCCGCCTTCCTGGCGCGCTTCGGCGTGGCGCAGGCGGACATGGCCGCGCTCAAGGTGTCGCTGTTCTGCTATCCGCACGCGCCGGTGGCCGAGCTGTTCAGCGCCTGGGCGCAGGGCGGCGAGCCGGTGCTGTGCCTGGTGCCGGAAGGCGTGGCGGCGGACGCGGTGCAAGCCTTCCTGGGCGCCGAGGCCAGGGCCGGCGCCGCACGCAGCAGCGGGGCGCTCACCGTGCGCGTGCTGCCCTTTGTGCCGCAGCAGGATTACGACCAGCTGCTGTGGGCCTGCGACCTCAATTTTGTGCGCGGCGAAGACTCCGTGGTGCGCGCGCAATGGGCGGGAAAGCCCTTCGTGTGGCATATCTACCCGCAGGACGAGAACCTGCACCACAAGAAACTGGGCGCCTTCCTGGCGCGTTATGCGGCGGACGGCGCGCTGGACGCGTTTTCGCTGCGCTGGAACGGCGCGGCGCCGCCCGGCGCGGACGGCGATGTGGCGCCGGACTGGCCGGCGCTGTGGTCCGCGCTGCATGCCGCGCTGCCGGCCACCGCCGCGCGCGCCGCCGTGTGGCGGGAGCAGATCGCCGCACATGGCGACCTGGCAACAAACCTGCTGCGTTTTGCTGCGTCGCTCAAGTAGGCGGCGCAAGAAAAATCAGGTATACTGCCCGGTTACTCTATCAGGTATTTTTACTCGGTATTATTACTCGATCAAACTAGAGCTTACGGCGTTAGAAGCCAGCAGGCGACAGATGATTTTCACGCAACCCACTTTATACGTACACTCGCTATGAAACCCGCAAAAGAAATTCGTGTTGGCAACATCATCATGGTTGACGCCAAGCCTTTCATCGTTCTGCGTTCTGATGTCAACGGTTCGAGCCGCACGGGCTTCACCTACAAATGGAAGATGAAGAATCTTCTGACGAACGCTCCCCTGGAAAACGTATTCCGCGGCGACGACAAATTCGACGTGGTGGTTCTGGACAAGAAGCCAGTGACCTACTCCTACTTCGCCGACCCGCTGTACGTCTTCATGGATCAAGAGTACAACCAGTACGAGATCGAAGAAGAAAACCTGGGCGACGCACTGAACTACCTGAAAGACGGTATGGAATGCGAAGCAGTGTTCTACGACGGCAAAGCCATCTCGGTAGAACTGCCAACCACCATCGCTCGTCTGGTTGCCTACTCGGAGCCTGCAGTGAAGGGCAACACTTCGGGCAACGTCCTGAAAGAAGCCAAGATCGAAAACGCGATCGAATCCAAGCAGCACATCGTGATGGTGCCGCTGTTCGTATCCCAGGACGACGTGATCGAAATCGACACCCGTACCAACGAATACAAGCGCGTAGTACGCAACTAAGTCCCGGACTTGGCGGCGCGCTCGCTGCAAGGAAAAGCCAGGTTCCGCGGAACCTGGCTTTTTTTTTTACGCGAAGGGAACGAAGTCGATGCCGTTCTGGATCGCGCCTATCACCTGGGCATGGTTCTCCGGGCTGTCCGAGAACTGCACCAGCACGTTCGCCTGGGACGCCAAATGGTTGTCGAGCACGTTCATCCAGTAGGCGAAGCCTGCCTCGTCGGGTGCGCGGTGCAGGGTGTTGGCGTAGAAGCGCGTCACCGCCTCGGCATTGGTCGGCGCCGCGCCGTACAGCGCCAGGCCTTCGTTGGACGACATGAAGTTCTTGGCGATCAGGTCCATGGACGCGCCGCCGTCGCGCACCGCGATCCAGTAGCCCAGGCCCGGCAGATCCGGCACGCGGTCGAACACCGCCTGGTACAGGCGGTAGGCCTGGCCCGCATTGCCCTCGATGTCCAGCGCCACGTCGGCGTTGGCGAAGTGCAGGCGCTCCACGTTGCCCAGCACGTCCGAGCCGTCGCTGCCCTGCGGGTTGCTGACCAGGGCGCCGGTGGCGGTGATGGTGATGCCGTAGCCGGCGCGCGCGCCGGTGTAGACAGCCGTGTCGATGCCGCCGCCGCCGTCGATCACGTCGTTGCCGCCCAGGCCGCTGATGCGGTCGTTGCCCTGGTTGCCGATGATGCTCTCCGGGCTGGCGGTGCCGGTGACGATGGCGCCCGCCAGGCTGCCAAAGCCGGCGCCCACGGTGGTGTGCGTGATGGTGCGCGCGTCGGCCGTGGTGTTGGCGATCATCTGGTAGTTGACGAACACCGCGTCCAGGCTGCTGCTGGCCAGCGCCGCGCTGCTGGCGTAGTTGTAGTGGTTGGCGTCGCCGCCGCTGGACAAGCGCGTCAGCGCGCCGGTTTCGATATCCTTGATAAAGATGTCCGCGCGGCCGTCGCCGTCGCCCGGCGTGAAGTCCGAGGTGCTCTCGAACAGCACGTAGCGGCCGTCGTTGGACACGCTGGCGTTGCTGGAGTCGCCCAGGCCCTGCTGGCCGTCGGCGCCGGTCGACACGCGCAGCGTCACGCCAGTGGCCAGGTCCTTGCGGAACACGTCGCGGTGCGCGTTGGTGTCGCCCGCCACCAGGTTGCTGGCCTGGCTGGTGAACACCACGTAGCGGCCGTCCGCCGACACCGAGGCGTTGTCGCTGTTGCCGTTGGCGCCCGCGCCGCTGGAACTGGTGGACACGCGGGTGAGGGCGCCGCTGTCCAGGTTCTTGGCGTAGATGTCCGCGTAGCTGTCGTCGCCGGCCGCCAGGTTGGTGGCAAAGGTGGTGAACACCGCCGTGCGGCCGTTGGACGACAGGGCGGTGTCGGCGCTGGGCGCGTTGGCCTGCACGCCGGCGGCGGTGGTGGAGGCGTTCACCACCACGCCGGTTTGCGTGTTCTTGACGAACATGTCATCGGTGCCGTTGGTGTCGCTTGCGACCAGGTTGGTGGCTTTGCTGATAAAGCCCACGTACAGCCCGCTGCCCGACAGCACCGCGTTGTAGCTCGAGCCGTTGGCCTGGGCGCCGGTGGCGGTGGTGGAGGCGTTGATTAGCGCGCCGCTGGCCATGAACTTGACCATGATATTGGCGTTCCCGCCCACGGTATTCTGGAAGCTCACGGCGCCGGCGTCCCCGGCCAGCGAGGCATTGGTCTTTACGCCCGCCAGCGTGGATACCAGGGTCAGCGTGCCGGTCTGCAGATCGCGCAGATAGATGTCGCCGTCATTCAGGCTGGTGTCGCTCGGCAGCAGCGACTGGTTGGAGGAGAACGCCACGTAACGGCCGTTGGCGGAAATGCGGGCGCCGATATCGGGGGCGCTGATGTCGGTTTGCACCGTGCTAGATGTGTTTGGCAGCATGATAGTCGGATTTTTGTGAATAGTGGTTGTAGGGGTATGGCCTACAAATTGTGCATCAGACAAGCCGAGCGCCCCCGCACAGTTCCACCCGGATATTTTTTCCTTGACCGAGAGTTTGCTATTCCTTTCAAAAAGATAATCAAATTAGTAGCTCGGAAATATTTCCGCTGCTATGCTAGTGGGTTACTGCAGTTACACTTTCGCTTTACTACTCTTGGTACGCGCACTCACGGAGCTGGGTATGGATCGTAGGGGATTTGTTCGCATGGGTTTGGCCGCAGGCGCGGCCGGCATGGCAGCCAGCACGGACGCGGCGGCCAAGGCCGGACCGGGCGCCGTTCTGGACGGCGGCGTGCAGCTGCAGCAGGAGCTGATGGCGGCCAACAAGCTGACCTCGCACTCGCTCACGTCGCAATACCTGGCCCGCATCCGCAATATCGACAAGGCCGGCCCGCGCATCAACGCCATTATCGAGATCAACCCGGAAGCGCTGAAGATCGCCCGCGAAATGGACCGCGAACGCCTGCTGCGCCGTCTGCGCGGGCCGCTGCACGGCATCCCCGTACTTCTGAAGGACAATATCGCCACCGCCGACCGCATGAGCACCACCGCCGGTTCGCTGGCGCTGGCCGGCGTGCGCGCAGCGCGTGACGCCCACGTGGTGGCCCGGCTGCGCGCGGCCGGCGCCGTCATCATCGGCAAGACCAATCTGAGCGAGTGGGCCAATATGCGCTCCACGCATTCGGTGAGCGGCTGGAGCGCGCGCGGCGGCCTCACGCGCAACCCGTATTCGCTGGACCGCAATTGCAGCGGCTCGAGCTCCGGCTCCGGCGCCGCCATCGCGGCCGGCCTGGCCACGCTGGCGGTGGGCACCGAGACCGACGGCTCCATCGTTTCGCCCGCGTCGATCTGCGGCCTGGTCGGCATCAAGCCCACGCTGGGCCTGCTCAGCCGCAGCGGCATCATTCCCATCGCCCATTCGCAGGACACGGCCGGCCCCATGGCCCGCAGCGTCACGGACGCCGCGCATATGCTGGCCGCCATGGCCGGCGCGGACCCGGCCGACGCCGCCACCGCCGGCAGCCAGGCGGCCGACTACGCCGCCGCGTTGGACCGCGCCAGCCTGCAAGGCAAGCGCCTGGGTGTGGCGCGCAACTTCTTCGGCAAGAACCCGGACGTGGACGCCGAAATGGCCAAGGCGCTGCAAGTGCTGCAGGCCCAGGGCGCGCAGCTGGTGGACGTGGAAGTGCCCAACGTGAACAAGTACGACGGCACCGAAACCGACGTGCTGCTGTACGAATTCAAGTCCGACCTGGCGGCCTACCTGAAGGAATACGCGCCCAACGCGCCGGTGCGCAATATGGCCGAGCTGGTGGAGTTCAACCGCAAGCACGCGGACAAGGAAATGCCATACTTCGGCCAGGAATACCTGGAGCGCGCCGCCGCCAAGGGCGGCCTGGACGAGCAGGCCTACCTCGACGCACTGGCCAACAACCAGCGCTACTCGCGCGCCGAAGGCATAGACCAGGTCATGCGCGAACACCGTCTGGACGCGCTGGTGGCGCCCACCGACGGTCCGGCGTGGCTGACGGACTTCATCAACGGCGACCATTACAACGCCAGCTTCTCCTCGCCCGCCGCCGTGGCGGGCTATCCGCACGTGACCGTGCCGGCCGGCTATGTGCACGGCCTGCCGGTGGGCCTGTCCTTCGTGGGCGGCAGCTATACCGAAGCCAAGCTGATCGGCATGGCCTACGCCTATGAGCAGGCCACCCGCCACCGCCGCGCGCCGCAGTTCCCCGCCAGCGTGTCGCCGCAGCCGCGATAGAAAACGCCAATTTGACGGAATGTCCAATTCTGGATATTCTGTCCAAATGCGAAAACAGAAGATAGTCCGTACCGCCGAACAGCAGCTCCTGCTGGACCAGCTCAAGAACGTGGCCGAAGGCCTGGGTCAGACCCTGGCCCCGTTCTGCGAAGTGGTGGTGCACGACCTGCTCGACCCGGCGCACGCCATTGCCGCCATCCACAACAAGCTGTCCGGCCGCGATGTCGGCGGCCCGGCCACGGAGCTGGGCCTGGCCCGCATCGGGGACGCCGCCTATCCCGCCATCGTGGCAAACTACGCCAACAGTTTCGCCGACGGGCGCCAGGCCAAGAGCACCTCCATCGGCGTGAAGGACTCCAGCGGGCAGTACGTCGCCGCGCTGTGCATCAATGTGGACCTGACGATGTTCCACGGCCTGCAAGCCATGTTCGGCCAGTTCAGCCGCATCGGCGCCGGCACGGCGCCGCAGGAATCGCTGGACCCGGCCGGCGCCGACGGCATCCGGCGCCGCATCGACGACTACGCGGCGCGCCTGTCCAGCACTCCGCGCACGCTCAAGGCCGGCGAGCGGCGCGCACTGATCGAGGAACTGCGGGAGGCGGGCTGCCTGGAAGTGCGGCGCGCCATGGAAATCATCGCCCAGCATCTGGGCATTTCGAGAGCGACGGTGTACAGCTATGCCAAATAACGCGAGACTGCTGTTGATCGACAGCGTGCAGGGCGAGTCCCTGATGAACTACCGCGACGTGCTGGACGCCACCCGCGAGGCCTTCGTGCTGCACCAGCAGGAAGAGGGCCGCGTGTTCCCGCTGTTGCGCGAGCGCCTGCCGGAAGGCGTGTGGGGCATCAAGTCCGGCAACGTGGCGGGACAGAACCTGCTCGGCTTCAAGTCGTCCGGCTTCTGGCCCGGCAACCGGGAGAAGGGCGGCGAGCCGCACCAGGCCACCATCGTGCTGGTCGACCCGGACACCGGCCGCCCGCTGTGCATCATCGACGGCAACGGCGTCACCACCATGCGCACCGGCGCGGCCGGCGGCCTGGGGCTGATACAGCTGGCGCGCGCCGACAGCGCCCGCCTGTGCGTGTTCGGCACCGGCGTGCAGGCCCGCATCCAGCTGCGCTACGCGCTGGAGCTGCTGCCCTCGCTGCACCAGGTCGACTACGTCAGCTCCAGCGGCGAGCCGGATCCGGCCTTCGAGCGCCAGTTCTCCGAGCGCTGCAGCATCGCCATGGCGGCCGACCGCAACGCCGCCGTGGCGCTGGCCGACATCGTCATCACCGCCACGCCCGGGCGCGGGCCGCTGTTCAACCTGGACGCCGTGCGTCCCGGCACCCACTTCAACTGCGTCGGCGCGGACACGCTGGGCAAGCGCGAACTGCCCGAAGGCCTGCTGCAGCAAGCGCGCCTGTTCGTCGACGACCATATCCAGGCGCGCCAGATCGGCGAAATGCAATGGGCGCCCGAGCTGCCCTGCCACCAGCTGGGCGAACTGCTGTCTGGCCAGCTGCAGGCGCACCGCAAGCCGGAAGACATCACCGTGTTCGACATGACCGGCATCGCGCTGCAGGACCTCACCGTGGCGCGCCTGATCTACGAGCGCGCGCTGGCCAGGGGCGTGGGCAGCAGCGTAGCCTGGCCCTGGTAACAAGTTCACCAAACTCTGAAAAGGAAATCATGCAAGTCCTGCCTACCTACGACGACGTCGCCGCCGCCGCGCAGCGCATCGAAGGCCATGCCCACCGCACCCCGGTGCTGCGCTCGCGCACCGCCGACGAGGAACTGGGCGCGCAAATCTTCTTCAAGGCCGAGAACATGCAGCGCATGGGCGCCTTCAAGTTCCGCGGCGCCTTCAACGCGCTGTCGCGCTTCGACGCGGCGCAGCGCAAGGCCGGCGTGGTGGCTTTCTCGTCCGGCAACCACGCGCAGGCCATCGCCCTGTCCGCGCGCCTGCTCGGCATACCCGCCACCATCGTCATGCCCCAGGACGCGCCGGCCGCCAAGGTTGCCGCCACCAAGGGCTACGGCGGCAAGGTGGTGCTGTACGACCGCTACACCGAGGACCGTGAAGCCATCGGCCGCAGGCTGGCCGAGGAGGGCGGCCTGACGCTGATTCCGCCGTATGACCACCCGGACGTCATCGCCGGCCAGGGCACGGCGGCCAAGGAGCTGTTCGACGAAGTCGGCCCGCTCGACGCGCTGTTCGTCTGCCTGGGCGGCGGCGGCCTGCTGTCCGGCTCCGCGCTGGCGGCGCGCGCGCTGTCGCCGGACTGCAAAATCTACGGCGTGGAGCCGGAGGCCGGCAACGACGGCCAGCAATCGTTCCGCAGCGGCGCCATCGTCCACATCGACACGCCGCAAACCATCGCCGACGGCGCCCAGACCCAGCACCTGGGCAACTACACCTTCGACATCATCCGCCGCGACGTGGACGACGTGCTCACCGTCAGCGACGCCCAGCTGGTGGAGGAAATGCGCTTCTTCGCCGCGCGCATGAAGATCGTGGTGGAACCCACCGGCTGTCTCGGATTCGCCGCAGCGCGCGCCATGCGCGAGCAGCTCAAGGGCAAGCGCGTGGGCGTTATCATCAGCGGCGGCAATGTGGACATGGCGCGCTTCTGCGCGTTATTGGCCTAAAGGACAAGTTACGGGCCGGGCGGGCGCGGGTAGAGTCGCACCATCAACGATGAAGGCGAGGACACTAAAATGCATTCCGTACAACAGGAAGTCGACGAACGCAGCAACCTGACCGGCACCAACAAGTTCGAGCTGCTGCTGTTCCGCCTGGGCGGCGACGCCAGCGGCGACCGCAACGAGCTGTTCGGCATCAATGTGTTCAAGATCCGCGAGATCGTCGCCATGCCGCCCATCACGGCGGTGGCCGGCTCGCAGCCCCACATGCTGGGCGTGGTCAACCTGCGCGGCCAGATCATCCAGGTGCTGGACCTGCCGGCCATCTGCGGCTGTACGCCCAAGACCGGCCTGAACATCATGCTGGTCACCGAGTTCGCCCGCACCACGCAGGCCTTCGCGGTGGAATCGGTGGAAGACATCGTGCGCCTGGACTGGGGCCAGGTGCTGTCGGCCGAATCGACCGCCGTGGGCGGCATGGTCACCAGCATCGCCCGCCTGGACGGCGCCAATGGCTCGCGCCTGGCGCAAGTGCTGGATGTGGAAACCATCCTGCGCAATATGAATCCGACCGACCGTCCCGATGTGGACCCGGAAACCATAGGCCCCAACCTGAACCTGCGTCCGGGCACCATGATACTGGCGGCGGACGACTCGGTGGTGGCGCGCACGCTGATCGAGAAAGGCCTGGAAGCCATGGGCGCGCCCTTCATCATGACCAAGTCCGGCAAGGAAGCGTGGGACAAGCTGGGTCAGATCGCGGCCGCCGCCGAAGCCGAAGGCAAGACCGTGTACGACAAGATCGCCCTGGTGCTGACCGACCTGGAAATGCCGGAAATGGACGGCTTCACCCTGACGCGCAACATCAAGCAGACCTCGCGCTACGCGGCGCTGCCGGTGGTCATCCATTCCTCGCTGTCGGGCACCACCAACGAGGAGCACGTCAAGACCGTCGGCGCGGACGCCTACGTGGCCAAATTCATGGCCGAGGAGCTGGCCGCCACCATCCGCAAGGTGCTGGCGAAATAGCGCGGCACGCGGGGGAAATCGCGGTAGAATTTAAGCGGGCGCCATCCAGGGCGTCCGCCGGCCGCGATGGAACCCATGCTGCAAATCGACTTCCCGATCCGCAAAGAATGCCCGCCCGGCGCCTGCGACTGCAAGCGCGAGCAGCTGCTCGAGGACGCAGCGGCGGACATGGCCGCGCTGGCCGTGCTGCGGCTGACCAAGGAAGACGAAAAGCGGCTGATCCAGCGCATCGAAGCCGCTGAAAGCTACGAAGACCTGCAGCGCATCGGCCTGCGCCTGCAAGAGAATCTCGGCGTGGCGCTGAAGATCGCCCCGGGCGAGAACGAAGTGCGCACCGTGATGGGCCTGCAGATCGAACTGAGCATGCGCCCCGGCCTGTGCCGCAAAACCCGCGAAGCCATCCCCGCTGCGGTGCGCCGCTGCCTCAAGAAAAAACCCGCCATCATCTACGCCATCCTGGATGCGCACGACCTGTTCGGCGTCTAGCCGCAAGGCTCAGGCAAACGTAGGGCGGGTTAGGAGGCGCCAGCCGACGTAACCCGCCATGCTCAGCATGCCAATTGGCGGGTTACGAGAGCCTCCGGCTCGCTAACCCGCCCTACGCGCTGTCCGGCAGCACGAACTGCGCGATGGCCAGGTAGTGCAGGGCGCTGCCCAGCAGCACGAAAAGGTGCCAAATGCCGTGCGCGTGGCGCATTCGCGTGTCGATCACGTAAAAGATGATGCCGACCGTGTAGAACAGGCCGCCCGCCAGCACGTAGGCAAAGCCGTCATTGCCCAGTGAAGCGCGCAAAGGGAGCACCATCAGCACCGCCGACCAGCCCATGGTCAGATAAATCACCACCGACAGCCAGCGGTTCTCGCTTTTCCGCAACTCTTGCACGATGCCGACGAACGCCAGCAGCCAGACGGCTGCCAGCAAAGCCCAGCCGAGCTGGCTGTCCAGCGCCAGGCTGCAGAATGGGGTGTAGGTGCCCGCAATCAGGACGTAGATCGCGCAATGGTCGAACTTCTGCCACAAGGCCTTCACGCGGCCCATGCTGGCATGGTAGACGGTTGAGCAGGCGTACAGCAGCACCAAGCTGAAACAGTACACGCCGATGCTGACCACGCTCTGCCAGGGACCACTCTGCACCTGTCCCAGCAGATAAACCGACCCGCCGGCAGCCAGCAGCGCTCCCGCCAAATGTGTTGCCGCGTTGAACTTTTCGCCTGCTTGGGCAAACTTAACCATGATTAGCCTTAGTAAGTGTTCGGGCCATTGTAGACGCATATCAAAACCGGACCATGACTAATACGGAACACCACCCTATGCGCAAGACCCTTATCGTTTTTATCTTCGCCGCTTTGTGGCACCCATCCGTCCAAGCGGCCGCCGGGTTGCCCGCCCATCTGGCGAGCAGCTGGGGCACTGCGGAGTCCTTGTACGCGGGAAGCGCCGGGCAAACGGATATGCAGCTGGCTGTGGATGGATTTGGCTTCATGGCCGGCTCCAGTCTGGTCAAACCTTAACTTGGCTGTAGCACAAGGCACCAATCTGCTCGGACTAATGCCGAATGTCAGATACGCAACCAGTTCTCCATTTTCAAACTTGGGTATCTGGCAAAGTCTTTCTCGTTGTTGGTGACGAGGATGACATCGAGCGCGATTGCATGCGCTGCAATCAGTTTGTCGAGCTGATCCCTTTTCCTCTCTCTGGCCGCGGCTCGAACTGGGCCATAGGCTTTTGCTGCGGCCATATTGAAAGCCGCAACAGGAATGTCTTCAACCAGCGCTGCAAGATTTCGTCGTTCTCGCATGCTGTTGGCTGAAATCTCAACACCATATTCCAACTCGGCATAAGTAATCGCGGACATCACGACGTCGCCGACATAGCATTGAGAAAATCGTTCCGAGACCTGTGCTGGCTGATTCTTCATGAGATAGATACACATATTGGTATCCAGCATGTAGAGCGGCATCAGATTGGTTCCCGCTCGGCCTGCTCTTGATCGCCTCGTCCTTCAGACATGAAATCCGGGCCAAACCGTGCAAACTTCTTCAGCACACCAGTGAGCGGCCTACGGGCTGGGCGGATACGCAACTCTTCGCCCACCCGCTCTATTTCCAACTCCATATCCGTGCGCTCGTAGGCCAGTTCCGATGGGATGCGCACGGCCTGCGAATTGCCGTTTCGGAAGAGTTTGGTCGTCTTCATGGCGTCCCCACAAAGTATGTACGTAGATGTACTTTAGTCCAGATTTCAGCGCGGCGAGGAAGATGGGCGGCTACGAAGGCTGCACCAGGTTGATCAGGTTGCCGCAGGTGTCTTCGAACAGCACGCCGGTGATCGGCCCCATATTGGTGGGCTCGCCACGGAACACCACTCCCAGCTCCTTCAGGCGCGTGTATTCGGACTGGATGTCGTCGGTCAGGAAGGCGGTGGCGGGGATGCCCGCTTCGTAGAGCGCGCTCTGGTAGGCGTGCGCGGGCGGGAAGCCTATCGGCTCCAGCACCAGCTCCACGCCCTCGGCGCCTTCCGGCGAGGTCACGGTGAGCCAGCGGAAGCTCCCCATCGGGATGTCGTTCTTGACGGTGAAGCCCAGCACGCCCGTGTAGAAGGCCAGCGCCTTGTTCTGGTCGTCGACCATGATGCCAGCCAGTCCGATTCTCATGCAGCTCTCCTGATGCAGTGGTGATTAAACCAACTGTATCAGAAGACGCCGCACGGCGGTTACACTTCGATGAAGCGCATCTTGAAGTTGCGGCCCTTGAAGCTGCCGAAGTCGGCGCCTTCGCGGCTGCCCTTGGACAGGCGGTCGAACGCGTCGTAGGCCACGCGGCGGTCCAGCGCCACATAGGTCTGGAATTCGAACACGTTGATCTTGCCCACTTGTTCCTTGGCCAGGCCGGCGTCGCCGGTCAGCGCGCCCAGCACGTCGCCCGGACGCAGCTTGTCCTTCTTGCCCGCCATAATGCACAGGGTCAGGAAGGGTGCCGGATCGCCTTGCGCGTATTCGTCGTTCGGCAGGTCCTTGAGCGAGTGCCATTCCACGGCCTTGCCCTGGTATTCCTCGATCAGCTTGACCCACTTCTTTTCGTTCGGTGCGCACAGCGACAGCGCCAGGCCTTGCTGTTCCACGCGGCCGGTGCGGCCGATGCGGTGGATGTGCACTTCGGTGTCCTTGGACACGTCGACGTTGATCACCGCTTCCAGGTTGGCGATGTCCAGGCCGCGCGCGGCCACGTCGGTAGCCACCAGCACGGTGGCGCTGCGGTTGGCGAACAGCACCAGGATCTCGTCGCGCTCGCGCTGCTCCAGTTCGCCGTACAGGGCCAGCGCCGTGAAGCCGTCCTTGCGCAGCGACTCCACCAGCTCGCGGCAGTGCACCTTGGTGTTGCAGAAGGCGATGGCCGAGGCCGGCTGGTAGTGCTTGAGCAGCTTGCTCACGGCCGCGTCGCGGTCGTCAAAGCCCACTTCATAGAAGCGCTGCTCGATCTTGCTGTTGTCGTGCTGCGCCTGCACCGTCACTTCCACCGGGTCGGCCAGGAAGGCTTCGGTGGCCACGCGGATGTCGTCCGGGTAGGTGGCCGAGAACAGCAGCGTCTGGCGGCGCTTCGGGCAGGCCGACACGATGCCGGCGATCTCGTCGTAAAAGCCCATATCGGTCATGCGGTCCGCTTCGTCCAGCACCAGGGTGTTGACCATGCCCAGTTCCAGCGTCTGGCGGCTCAGGTGGTCGCGGATGCGGCCGGGCGTGCCGACCACGATGTGGGCGCCGTGTTCCAGCGAGGCGATCTGCGGACGCATCGGCGAGCCGCCGGTCAGCACCAGAATCTTCACATTGCCCACGCCGCGCGCCAGGCGGCGCAGCTCGTTGGCCACCTGGTCGGCCAGCTCGCGGGTCGGGCACATCACCAGGCCCTGGGTGGCGAACCACGCCGGGTTGATCTTGCTCAGCATGCCGATGCCGAAGGCGGCGGTCTTGCCGCTGCCGGTCTTGGCCTGGGCGATCAGGTCGCGTCCCTCCAGCACCGACGGCAGGCTCTGCGCCTGGATGGGCGTCATCTGGGTGTAGCCGAGGATGTCGAGATTGGCCAGGAAGGCGGGCGTCAGCGGCAGGCTGTGGAAGGATTCAGAACTCATGGTGGCGGACCCGGTAAAAAAGTGGGGAAGTGCGCACAGTCTAGCAGGTGCGCAGGCGGTGTCCGCTCAGGCGGACGGGCTCGTTGGGAGACGGTCTTAGCTCTGACGCCACACCGGCAAACCGGTCACGTCCAGGCCCTCTTCGCGCTGCCAGACCGGCAGGCCGCTCGTGTCGGTCGCCTCCAGCAGTTCGAGCTGTTCCTGTTTCAAGGCGGCACGACGCGTGCGCGGTGGAGGCGGGCGCTTGGGCTCGGGCTCCATCGGCGCAGCCGGCGCAAAGCCGGGCAGGTCGAAAGTCGCGTTGTCTTTTTTGTCTCTCATCTCAAAAACAAAAGCCCGGCTGCAGCAGTCGGGCTCAAATATTTAAAGCGGCACGCAGTGTAGCACAAAGCCATGCCGCCGTGGTGGGTATGATGGCCTAGCGGAAACTCAACGGAAGCTCAGCGCGCCGGTCAGGTCGCCCGGCGGGGTGGCGCCGCGCGCGGCGAAGGCCTCGTTGCGCGTCTTCAGGCCTTCCAGCAGCGGCAGGCCGTGCAGGCGGGTGAGGAAGCGCATGATGGAGGTGGTGTCGTAGAAGGTGTGGTCGACCGCGCCCTTCTTGGCGTAAGGCGACACCACGATGGCCGGAATGCGCGAGCCCGGACCCCAGCGGTCGCCCTTGGGCGGCGCCACGTGGTCCCACCAGCCGCCGTTCTCGTCGAAGGTGATGACCACCACCATGTCCTTCCACTGCGGCGACTTCTGCAGGTGGGAGATGATATTGGTGATGTGCTGGTCGCCCGATTCGATGTCCGAGTAGCCGGCGTGCAGGTTCAGGTTGCCCTGCGGCTTGTAGAAGGTGACGGCAGGCAGCTTGCCCGCCACCGCGTCGGCCAGGAATTTGTTGGACATGGGGCTGTCGCCCAGGCCGCCGTCGCGCAGGTGCTCGGCGCGCGCGGCGGTGCCGGGCGCGAACTGCGTGAAGTAGTTGAAGGGCTGGTGGTGATACTGGAAGTTGGGCTTGGGGCCGCCGCCATTGGTGTCCAGCGCCGCCTGCCACGCGCCGCCGTACCAGGCCCAGCTCACGCCCTTGCGCGACAGCAGGTCGCCGATGGTGTCGTAGCTTTGCGGCGGCTGGTAGTAGGCCTCGTCCGGATTGGCCAGGTTCTGGTCGCCGCCGGGGACCGGCTTGATCCAGCTGGGCTGGTAGGGCGGGGCCATGGTGTTGACGATGTAGCCGTCCGGCGTGATGGCGCCGTCGTTCACATACTTGGGCTTGCCTTCCAGGGCCGAGGCCGGGCTGTCCGGCGCCACGGCCAGGCGCGCGCCGGTGGGGCCGTCGGCCAGCACGGCGATCTTCTTCTTGGCCGCGCTGTTCTCGGCGTTCTTGAACTCGGCTGGACGGCCGGTGATCAGGAACTGGTGGTTCATATAGGAGCCGCCGAAGGCCGCCATGAAGAAGTTGTCGCACAGCGTGTACTGGCGCGCCAGCTGGTACAGGCCCAGGTTTTTGGACGTTTCGCCGTAGTAGCCCATCACCATGCCGCCGGTGTTGCCCCAGGCAACAAAGCCGTCGTTCTTGCCGCCGTTGATCTGCATCTGGTTCTGGTAGAACAGGTGCCACAGGTCGCGCGTGATGACCGATTCCGGCAGCGGCTTGCCGTCCGGCGTGGTCAGCTTGAATGGTGCGTTCGGCAGGCCCTTGATCTGTTCTTCCTTGATTTCATAGGTCTTGCCGCCTATGGTTTGCGAGTTCGGCACCATGCCGCCCCAGATCATGGGCAGTTGCGGCAGCACGCTGCCGTTGTAGTCTTTCTGGACCTGGTCGGCCGACAGCGTGGTGGGCATTGGCGAGGCGAGGCCGGGGAAGTCGGCGAACAGGTTGTTGAAGCTGCGGTTCTCCAAGTAGATGACAACCACGTTCTTCACGTGCGCCTTCAGCTTGGCGTCCAGCGAGCCGGCGGCCGGTTTCTTGGCCGGCGCGGCGCCGGTGATGCCGGGCACGGTGCTGGCGATGCCGGTGGCTGCGGCGGCCTGGAAAATGCGTCGGCGCGACGGATTGGCTGGAAGATTGTTGTTGTCGCTCACGCGCGGCTCCTCATGAAAGATTTTCAAGCGGCAAAGTTTATCACCGCAGAGGGGAAAAGCCGTTGGCAGTTTTGTAAAACGGCTTGTTACATTAGGCCGCTTCGCCTCAGCCGCGTTTGCGTTCCACCAGTTCAAAGATGGCCATCCCCGCCAGCATGGCTGCGGTGAAGATCAGCGGCTTGGCGCCGCCGCTGGCCAGCGAAGCCAGGGCCGGGCCGGGGCAATATCCCGCCAGGCCCCAGCCGACGCCGAACGCCAGGCTGCCGATGACCAGCCTGCGGTCTATCATGCTGGCGGTGGGCAGGCGCATGGGCTGGTCCAGCAGCGACTTGCTGCGCTTGCCCGCCAGGCGGAACGCCACCAGGCCCACGCCGATTGCGCCGCCCATGACGAAGGCCAGCGAAGGGTCCCAGCGGCCCGCCAGGTCCAGGAAGCCGGTCACCTTGGCAGGATTGGTCATGCCGGAAACGATCAGGCCGATGCCGAACAGCAGGCCCACGAGCAGGGCCATCAAAATATTCACGATGCGCATGGTGTCCTCCTCAGGCCAGCAGGTGGCGCAGCACGAACACGGTGCCGAAGCCGGCGCCCATGAAGGCCAGGGTGGCCACCAGCGAGCGCGGCGACAGGCGCGACAGCCCGCACACGCCATGGCCGCTGGTGCAGCCCGCGCCGTAGCGCGTGCCCACGCCCACCAGCAGGCCGGCCACGACCAGCACGGCGGTGCCGGCGTCGCTTTGTACCTCGGGCAGGGGAAGCGCCAAGCCGTAGGCCAGCGGCGCGGCGACCAGGCCGGCCAGGAAAGCCAGCCGCCACGTGGTATCGCCCTTGGGCCAGGACAGCAGCCCGCCCAAGATGCCGCTGATGCCGGCGATGCGCCCGTTGAACAGCACGAACAGTGCGGCGGCCAGTCCGATCAGTACGCCGCCAGCCAGGCTGGTCCAAGGGGTGAAGTGCGCCCAGTCGATTTCCATTGTGTCGCTTCCGGTGTGATTGCGTGTTTTGAGACTCGAATCCGTCATGGTAATGCAACTCGGCGGTGTTGAAGTGCGCCGTGTCGTGGAATATTGCGTCCATGCTGCCCGGCGGGCTGGATGCGCATAGGGTGGCGTCAAGATGCGCCCCCGGAAAAGCAAAAAGCCGCTGATTCCTGTTAAGAATCAACGGCTTGCTATGTCTGGTTGCGGGGACAGGATTTGAACCTGTGACCTTCGGGTTATGAGCCCGACGAGCTGCCAGACTGCTCCACCCCGCGTCTGAGGCCCGAATTATATACAAGCCTGTTTCATTCCGCAAGGGTGAATTTTATAAATGAATTTTCTGGCCCTTACGCAGCGGCCAGGCGCCACAGCGAGGTGACCTCGGCGGCGCGGGCTGCGTGCAGCGGGTCGGCGGCGTCGGCGGCGCGGGCATGGGTTGGACGCACGTCGTGGCGCTCCAGCACCTTCAGGCCGGCGGTGGCGATCCACTCCATCAGCTGCTCGCGCGGACGCAGGCCCAGGTGCTCGGCCAGGTCGGACAGGATCAGCCAGCCTTCGCCGCCCGGCGTCAGGTGCTCTTTCAGGCCGCCGAGGAAGCCGCGCAGCATGGCGCTGTCCGGGTCGTACACGGCGTGTTCGATCGGCGAGCTGGGGCGGGCCGGCACCCACGGCGGGTTGCACACCACCAGCGGCGCGCGGCCTTCGGGGAAGAGATTGGTTTTCACCAGATCCACCTGGCGGCTCAGGTCCAGGTTGTGCAGGTTTTCGCGCGCGCAGCTGAGGGCGCGCTGGTCCTGGTCGGTGGCCACCACGCGCTCAATGCCGCGCCGCGCCAGCACGGCCGACAGCACGCCGGTGCCCACGCCGATGTCGAACGCCAGCTTGGCGTTTTTCGGCAGCGGCGCTTCGTTCACCAGCGCCACATATTCGCCGCGCACCGGCGAGAACACGCCGTAGTGCGGGTGGATGCGTTCGCCGAGCGCGGGAATCTCCACGCCGTTGCGGCGCCATTCGTGCGCGCCGATCACGCCCAGCAGTTCGCGCAGCGACATGGCGAAGGGATGCTCGCCACGGCCGTAGGCTTCGTTGCAGGCCAGTTTCACGTCCGGCGCGCGGCGCAGCGGGATGCTGTAGTCGGCCTCGAACGGCACCAGCAGCATGGCCAGCGTGCGGCCGCGCTGCGATTGCGCCTGGCGGTGCAGGTGGAAGGCTTCGGTGGGCGTGGCCGGCACTTTGGGCGCCTTGGCTTTTTTGCCTTTGCTGCCCTTGTGGTCGGCGCGGCGGGCCAGCGCTTGCAGCAGCTGGCGCGCGTTCTGGAAGTCGCCCTTCCACAGCAGCGCCGTGCCTTCGCAGGCCAGGCGGTAGGCCGTGTCGGCGTTGGTGGTGTCGTCGGCGATGACGATGCGCTTGGGCGGCGCCATGCCGCTCTCGGAGCGCCAGAGGGCCGAGTGGTCCGTGCCGTTTTCGGTCCAGTGGATGTATTGTGCTTCGGGAGTGGCTGCGGTCATGGAATCTTCAATCTTGTAGGTAAACGGCAGAACCGCCGCGCTGGGGCGGCGGTTCTGTATCAGCGGCTATTATACGCGGCGCGCCGGCGCTGCCGGCGCGGAGGATCAGGCGGCGGCTTGCTGCGGTTCGGTTTCCGCCGCTGGAATGACAGGTGCGGCAGGCGCGGCTTCGGCTGCGGAGGCCGCTGCGGCTGCGGCAGCCTCAGGCACGCTGCCCGGCGCCTTGGCCAGCACATTGGCCGGCGTTTCCTGCGTGCCGTAAGCGTGGGCGACGGCTTTGGACTTGCCGGTTTGCGGGCCGTAGGTGTCGAGCTGCTCGGTGCTGTTGACCAGGTTGAGCAGGCGCAGCGACAGCGTGCCCAGTTTTTGCTGCTCGCCAGGCTGCTTCTTGTCTTCCTGTACCACGTCGCTCTTGAGCGGTTTGTCGAACAGGCGGAACAGGTCTTGCAGGCTGCCGGGGAACTTGATGTCCGGGAACTCCACGGCCGGCAGCGGATCGGCTGCCGAGCGCGCCGCTTTGGCTGCATCGGCTGCGCCATCGGCGGCGGTGCTCTGGCTGGCGCTGGCTTGCAGCGCGTAGTCGTACTGGACTTCCACTTCGAAATCGAAAGTGCTGCCGTCGGCGGTGGTGATGGTGCCTTTGCCGAGGAAGTGCGAACTCTCCGTCAGGCTGAACGCGGCCGACTTGCTGCTGCCGCCCGCGCCCTGGCTTTGCTGCACGCCCGCCGCAAAGCTGGACGAGGATTCCAGGCTGACCGAGTCAAACGAGACGGTGGCGCCCTTGGCGCTGTCGCCAAACAGCTGCTGGGCGAAGCTGCCGAGCAGGTTTTGCGCCAGATCCACCGTGGAATTGCCCAGGGAATCGACGCGCTGCTGCAGGTCGATGCCGTTCTTGGACAGGGACACTAAATCATTCTGCGCCTTCTCCAGCAGGGAGGAATTGCCAACGCGCAAGTTCTTGCTGTCTGTTTGCTGGTTAGCAAGAGACAGGCTGGCGGGCTGGAGCTGGCGTGAGCTCAGGGGAGAGATAGTGGACATCGCGGCACCTATTAACGGGTTTCCTGTTCTAACGGCATAAAACCCGAATTCTTTAGCGCCGCCGTGCTCAATGGTGGTGCGACCAGCTGCCGTCCGGCGAGGCCAGGTACGATTGCACGGCGTCTTTTTGGCCGGTGGCGTGGCGTTTTACCTCGCCGCACTGGCAGATGCCCTGGTAAGGCTGGATGTGGGAGCAGGCCGATACTTTCTGCAGGAACACTTGTACCGATTTGTTGCATTTCACGCATTTAAACGTCAGCGTGCGGGGGGCTTTCAGCATGGGAGGCTCGCGGAAAAAAGGGAGGATTCTAGCATTAAGCGTAGACGTCGACGGCGCCGCCCGCCGCCCGCTCCGGCCCGCCTGGCGCGTAGGCCCGCTCCAGTTCGGCGCGCGCCTGCTGTTCCAGCTGCTGGGCGCGGGCGGCCACGGCGCGGTCCTGGGACGATGGTTCTGCCGGCGCCAGCGCGGCGGCCTGGATGGTGCGGGCGCGGGCCACGGTTTCCTGCGGGGTGGAGCCGGGCGAGGTGTCAATGTTCACTTCGCCGCCCACCGCGTAGTTCACGCCGTTGGCGCCGCGCTGGTAGGTGTAGCTGGGGCCGGAGGTGGCCAGGCCGCCGGCGGCCGACAAATGGGCCAGTTCATGCTGGCGCACTTCCGTGTCGCGCTGCTTGAGCTTGGCTATCTGCGCCAGCTGTTCGGGCGACAGCTGTACCCTGGCCTGCGCGCTGGCGGGCGCGGCCGCACTGGAAACGGAGGAGATGGCGCTGATGCTCATGGCCATTCCATCTTAGCAAAAAGCGTAACAAAGTGTTGTATTCGGCGCTGGGCGGTCAACTGAATGGTCAGGGCCGCGTTGAACGCTTATCCGAACCGTTGCTTAAAGAGGCTAGCTGTGGAACAGAAGAAACATCCTACGAAGGAAGCCGTGCGACAGTGGATGCGTAACAAGATCGAGGAGCGCCGCCCGCCGCCCGACCCGCAGCAGGTGCGGCGCGAGCTGGGCTGGGACATGGTGAAAGTCGAGCGCGGCGAGCTGCCCGTGCGTTAGGACGCCAGCACCGAGACCACGCTCTTGCCGCCCGCCGAGGGCTGCACCAGGATGCGGGTGGAAATCCGCTCCGTCATTTCCTGCACGTGGGAGATCACGCCGACCTTGCGCCCCATCGCCTGCAGCCCGTCCAGCGCGTCCATGGCGACGCGCAGGGTCTCGGCGTCCAGGCTGCCGAAGCCTTCGTCGATGAACAGCGATTCCACCCGCACCCGGTTCGACGACAGCGAGGCGAGTCCCAGCGCGAGCGCCAGCGAAACCAGGAAGGATTCGCCGCCGGACAGCGAGTGCACCGAGCGCATTTCGCCGCCCATGTCCTGGTCGCGCACCAGCAGGCCGAGCGAGGGGCCGCTGTTGTGGTTGATGCGTTCGAGCTGGTAGCGGCGCGCCAGATGGCCCAGGTGGGCGTTGGCGTAGCCCAGCAGCACGTCCAGCGTGAATTGCTGGGCGTAGTTGCGGAACTTCTTGCCGTCGGCTGAGCCGATCAGTTCGCTCAGGCGCGCCCAGCGCTGTTCGATGGCTTCCTGCCGTTCAATGTCCCCCAGCATGGCGTGCGCGCGCTGGCGCTTGTCGTCGTCCTGCGCGATGCCGAGACGGTGCGCGGCGGCCTGGTCGTAGGCCAGCTTGCGTTCGGCCGATAGCTGGTCCAGCGCTTGCGCCAGCGTTTCCATGGTGCGGGTGGCGCCGTCCGCTTGCGCCGGGGCGCTTTCCAGATGCTGCTGGCGCTGGAGCTGGCGTTCCTTCAGCACGGTGGCGGCGTTGGCCGCTGCCTGGGCGAGTGCTTGCAGCGCCTGGCGTTCAATGCGGATGGCGTCCGCCGGGCGGAAGAGCAGGGCGAGCAGCTCTTCCAGCGTGATGGCGCTGTCGGCCAGTTCGGCGAGGTCTATGGTTCCGGTCTCGGGCGCGGCCTGCTGGTGGTTGAAACTGTCCAGCCAGGCGGCGAGGCGGGCGGCGGCGGCTTCGGCGGCGGCGTGCAGGGCGTCCAGTCGGGCGGCCGACTGGGCGATGGCTTCTTCGGCGCGCGCGTGCTGCTGCGCTGCCTGCTGGCCCGCTTGCTGCTGGGCTGCGTGGCGTGCGCGCGCGGTGTCGATTGCCGCTTGCAGCAGCAGTTCCACGTCGCGCACTTCCTTGCCGCCCCAGAGGTCCATGCGCTGTTCCTGCATGGCTTGCAGGCCGGCGTCGGCGGTGCTGAAGGCGGCGCGGGCGGTGTCGGCGTCGTGGCCGGTCTTGGCCTGGGCGGCGGCCAGGGCGTGCAGTTCAGCGTCCAGCGCGGCGAAGGCGTGTGCGCGTTCGTCAAGCTGGGTGCGCTGGGTTTGCCATTGGCGGGCCTCGGCGCGCCGCGCCTCGTAGAAGCGCGCGGGGCCGGACTTCCATTCGTCCTTCCAGCCTTCGTTCGGCAGCTCGGTGCTGTTGAAAGCCGCGTCCAGTTCGTCCAGCAGGCCGCTCAGTTGCAGCGCCACTTCGATGCGCTTGTCTTCCAGTGCCTGGTATTCGGCGGTCGACTGCGCCAGGGCGGTATGCGCGGCGGCTGCGGCTGCTTGCTGGCGGGCGTGTTCGGCGGTGGCGGTGTCGCAGGCTTGCTGCGCGGCGTCGCGCGCGGCGCTGGCCCGGCGCTGGGCCAGTTCCTGCTCGCCGATCAGCTGCAGCGCGTCGCGCGCGTTGGACAGCTCGGTGGAGAACCAGGCTGCAGCTTCGGCGCCTGCAGCGGCTTCGGCTTCAGCCGCCAGCGGGTGGGCGCTCCAGGCGGCGCGGGCGCGGGCCAGGGCTTCTTCCAGCGCGTGCTGTTCGGTGGCCAGCAACGCCAGCCGCTCGACGCTGTTTTGCGCGGTGGTGCGCTGGTAGGTTTGTTGTTCGATGTTCTTTTGCAGCTGCTCGCGGCAATGCGTTACCTCCGCTTGCAGGCTGGCGTGCATGGCGGCCAGGGCGCCGTCGTCGTGGCGGTAGGGGTGTTCTTCCGCGCCGCAGACCGGGCAGGGCAGGTCGTCCTGCAGTGTGGCGCGCAGCGTTTCCACGCTTTCCGCGCACGCGGCTTCGGCCAGTTTCAGTGAGCGCTCGGCCTGGCCGAAGGTCGCCATCAGGATAGCGTGCTGCTGCTGCGCCTCGGCCAGATGCTGTTCCGCCGCTGCCTTGCTGCGCTGCTGCTGCGCGGCGTCGCCGTCGAGTTGCGCCTTGCGCTGCTGGCGCGCGTCCAGCTCGGACCATGCTTTTTCGCCGGTGGCCAGCAGGTCGCGCCGCTGTT
Source organism: Pseudoduganella aquatica (assembly GCF_020865585.1). NCBI lineage: Bacteria > Pseudomonadati > Pseudomonadota > Betaproteobacteria > Burkholderiales > Oxalobacteraceae > Pseudoduganella > Pseudoduganella aquatica. The sequence goes on along the minus strand of NZ_CP086370.1, from coordinate 5,006,359 downwards.
CCAGTGCGCGGCGGCGGCCGTGCATGGCCTCCGCGTCAAACGCCGCCAGCGCGGCGATGGCTTGCTGGCGCTGCGCTTCCAGCGCTTGCAGGCGTTCGGCGGCGCCGTCCAGGCCCGCCGTGGCGCGCGCCGCTTCTTCGCGGTGGTGGCTGGCTTGCCGCTGCACCGCCGCCAGCGCGTAGCTGTGCTTTTCGGCCTGCGAGGCGGCTTGCCCGGCCTGCACGAACAGCACGTCCCACTTCTGCCATGACTCGGCCAGCGCCTGCCATTGCTGGTGGCGCGCCAGCCATGCTGCGCCTTGCTCCTGCGCGGCGCTGAGCTGGCGGTGCTCGGTTTGCTTGTTCTGCAAGGCGCTGCGGGCCTGCTTGTCGGCCTGGCTGGCGGCTTCCAGCGCGGCGCTTGCATGCCGGTGGGCGGGCAGCATGGCTTCGATGCGCGCGTCCAGCGCCTTGGCCAGGTCCAGCTTGGGGCCGGCGCCGCGTTGCGCCGCTTCAGCTTCGCCCACCGCCGCTTCGGCTTGCAGCAGCACGGCTGCCGCATGGGCTTGCGCTTGCAGCGCCTGTTCGGATTCCAGCTTGCGCGCCGCCAGCGCCGCTTGTGCGGCCTCGATCTCGCCTTCGATGCGGGTGATGTCGGCGGCGAGCGGGCGCGCAGGCTGCACGGCGTCCAGCTGCTCCAGCGCGGCGCGGCGCGGCGCGGCCGCTTCCACATCGGCCAGGCGCTCCTGCAAGGCTTGCTGCGCTTGCAGCTCGCTTTGTTCCAGCCTTTGCGCCTGCTGGTGCCAGCGCAGTTCCTGTTCCAGCACCGCTTTTTGCGCGTCGAATTGCGCCACCACGGCGTCCGCCTGCGTGCTTTGTGCTTCCAGCGTGGCGCGTTCCTCGCCGCTGAGCGGCTTCTGGTCCGCCAGGCGGCCGGTCAGGCGCTGCAGCGCCGCCTGTTCCAGCTTGGCGCGCTCGAAGGCGCGCATGGAGATTTCGCTGTAGACGGCGCTGCCGGTCAGCGTCTCCAGCAGCTCGCCGCGCTCGTTGTCGTCCGCTTTCAGGAAGGTGGCGAACTCGTTTTGCGCCAGCAGCACGGCGCGCGTGAACTGCTCGAACGACAGGCCGATGCGCTTCTCGATTTCGGCTTTCACTTCGGTCTTGGTGCCGCCCACCGGCAGCAGGTCCGGCAGTTGCAGCAAACTCATTGCCGTCGGCTGCAGCGCGCCCTCGGCCTTGTTGCGCGAGCGGCGCACGCTCCAGCGCGCGCGGTAGCGGTGGTTGTCGCTGCCGACGAAATCGACTTCCGCGTAGCCGTCGGCCACGCCCCGGCGCAGCAGGTTGCGCGTGTCCTGGGTGGTCACGGTTTCGGCGCCCACGTCCGGCAGCATGCTGCGGCCCAGGGCTTTGAGCAGGCGCGGCGTGGCGTCGTACAAGGCCAGGCACAGCGCGTCGAGCAGGGTGCTTTTGCCCGCCCCGGTGGGGCCGCTGATGGCGAACAGGCCGGCCGAGGCCAGCGGCTCCTGTTCAAAGTCCACACTGAATTCTCCGGCCAGCGAGGCCAGGTTTTTACCGCCGATTCTGAGGATGCGCATAGATATTCTTGGTTCAGGCGCCGGGCAGCATAAGCTCGGCAAAGGCACTCAACTGGTCCGCCGGCGCTTCGTTGCCGAAACGCTGGAGGTAGAGGCGCTTGAAGATGTCGTCCGGCTGCAGCTTGTCCAGCTGGTCCAGCGTCAGCGCGGCGTCGTCGAGCGAGGGTGCGCGGCTGGGCGTGGAGGTTTCGATTTTCGCCAGGCGGAAGGGCTTGCCTTCCAGCGCGGCTTCCACGCGCGCGCGCATGCCGGGCTGCGGCGCGTCCAGCAGCACGCGCACTTCCAGGAAAGGCCAGGCTTCGGGCGGCAAGGTGGTTTCGCCGGGCAGGGCGGCCAGCGCTTCCAGCACCTGTTCCAGCGGGACGGGTTTGGCGGGCACGCGCATCAGTTCCACCGCGCGCGGCACGGGGATGGCGCTTACTTCGCAGGGCGCGCCGGCGGCGCCGATGTCCACGCGCAGGATCTGGTGGCGGTAGCCGGTTTCGGCGAAGGACAGCGGAATGGGGCTGCCGCAGTAGCGTATGCGTTCCTGTTTGCCCACCGCTTGCGCCAGGTGCAGGTGGCCCAGCGCGGCGTAGGCGATGGACGGGTCGAAGATCCCGGTTGGCAGCATCTCGGTGCCGCCGATGACGATGCGGCGCTCGGAGTCGTTCGACATCTGCCCATCCACCATGTGGCAGTGCCCCATGGCGACGATGGACTGGCCGGGCTGGAGACGCGACTGCGCCACTTCGTAGGCTTGCTGGTAGAGCAGGGCGATGCCGGCCAGGTAGGGATCGGCGGCGGGCTGGCCGTCTTGTTCAAGCACCGGCTGGCACGGCACGTCGCCGGGGCGCAGGAAAGGCACGGCCAGGCACCAGGCCTCCACCGCGCCGCTCTTGCCGGTCAGCGGCAGCACCAGGCGTTCCACGTCGATCTGGCCGTCCGCGCCGCGCGGCACGTTGCCGATCACCTGCGTGCCGTGCGCTTCGAGCAGCGGGCCGGGGGCCTCCAGGCGGCCCGGCGAGTCGTGGTTGCCGGCGATGACGATGAGGTCGAGCTGCGGCGCGCGCGCCCTGGCCTGCTGCAGGAAGCGGTACAGCTGGCGCTGGGCGGCGGACGAGGGGTTGGCGTTGTCGAACACATCGCCCGCGATCAGCAGCGCGTCGGCCTGCTCGGCGACGATGGTGTCGAGCAGCCAGTCGAGGAAGCACTGGTGCTCGTAGCCGCGTTCAAAATTGTGGAGCGACTGGCCCAGATGCCAGTCGGAGGTGTGCAGCAGACGCATGGATTGCCTGGATAGGGGATAGGTAGGGCCGAAAAGCGCTCAATATAGCCTAAACTCGGCCCTTGCGAGTTGCGGCGGATCTAACTGCGGACGTTCAGGCTGCATTCGGGGTGGCGTGCAGCGCGGGCAGCGCCGACAGCACGGGCGCGGCGCGGTAGGTGTTGCGGCCGGCCTGCTTGGCCTGGTACAGCAGCATGTCGGCCCGGTTCAGCAGCTCGGCCGGGGTGACTTCCTCGCCCTGGTAGAAGGTCAGCCCTATGCTGGTGGAGACCGACACGGTGGCCGCGTCCAGCTCGAACGGCGCCTGCATGGTGGTGACGATCTTGGCCGCCAGGTTCTCCGCGTCCTCGGTGCGCGCCAGGCGCTCGACGATGATGGTGAACTCGTCGCCGCCCAGCCGCGCAATGGTGTCGCTGGCGCGCATGGCGTGCGTCAGGCGCGCCGAGAACACCTTCAGCAGCGAGTCGCCCACGCTGTGGCCGTAGGTGTCGTTGACCGGCTTGAAGCGGTCGATGTCCATATACATCACCGCCATCATGGTGTTGTTGTCGCGGCTGGCGGCCATGGCGTTGTTGAGCTCCTGCAGGAAGCCGGCGCGGTTGGTCAGCCCGGTGAGCGCGTCGATCTGCGACAGCTTGAGCAGGCGCTGCTTCTCGCGCTTTTGCGCCGTGATGTCCTGCCGCATGACGTGGAAGCCCACCACGCTGTAGCCGCCTTCGTCGAACTGCGGAATGTAGATCACCTCGAAGCTGCGCACGATGCTGTGGCTTTCGTCGTCCTCCTCGAAGGACAGCGTTTCGCCCGCCAGCGCGCGCTGCACGTAGGGCTGCAGATACTGGTAGCGCTCTTCGCCCACCGTTTCGCGGATGGTGCGGCCCACCATGCCGACGCCGGACTGGCTGAATTCGCGCTCGTAGGCCAGGTTGTTGAAGCGGTAGACTTCGTCCTCGTCCACATAGGCGATCATGGCGGGCAGGGTGTCGGTGATGGTGCGCAGGCGCGCTTCGCTCTCGCGCAGCGCCATGACGGACTTGCGCATCAGCGTGATGTCGTCCAGCGTGCCGACAAAGCCGTCGATGCGGCCGTCGATGATGATGGGCGCCACCTTCATCGACGTCCACACCACTTTGCCGTCCGGGTGCACGCAGCGCAGCGTGTCCTGGAAGGGCTGCAGCGTGTCGCGCAGGTGGCGGATGGCGGCGCTCAGCACCTCGCGGTCATTCGGATGCACGCCCACCATCCAGGCGTCTCCCAGGGCCTGCTCGCGCGTCAGCCCGGTGATGGCTTCGAAAGTGCGGTTGACATAAGTACAATGTCCGTTGGCGTCCGCGCGGATCAGGCCCAGCGGCGAGGCGTCGTTGACGGCCTGGAGTTCGGCCTGGTTCTGGCGCATTTTCAGTTCGTCGCGCTTGCGCGAGGTGATGTTGCGGGTGGTGACGGTCACGCCGTCGTCGATGGCCACGATCTGGTGGCGCAGCCAGCGCGGCTCGCCGGGCAGGTTGCGGGTCTCGAATTCCTCCTCCAGCGGCTGGCCGGTTTCCATCACCGCGCGGTAGCGGTCCAGGAAGCCTTCCTTGCGCCAGTTCGGCACCAGTTCGCCGATGCGCTGGCCCAGCAGCGTGTCGCGCGGCAGCTCCAGCATGCGCGCGCCGCGCTCGTTCACGTCGACCAGCGTGAAGTCCACCACCTCGCCGCGCGCGTGCGAGCGGCAGGCTTTCAGCAGGAACACCGCGTCCAGGCTGGCGTCGGCCGCCGCGCGCAGCTTCTGCTGGGCCTCGGTGGCCGCCAGCATGCTGCGGCGCAGGCGCCGGCTTTGCTGCATCAGCAGCGCGGCGAAGGCGCACACCAGCACCGAGGCCAGCGTGGCCAGCACAAAGTAGATGCGGCGCTGGTTCTCGAAGCGCACCATGGACGAACTGACCGTGTTGCCCACCACCGCCGTCAGCGAGTAGCGCGGCATGTCGCGGTAGCTATAGATGCGCTCCACGCCATCCAGCGGCTGCTTCAGGGTCAGCTCGTCGGCGCTGCCGTAGGCGTCGGTGCTGGTGGTGGTGAAGTCGATGGCGTCGCTGATGTACAGGTGTTCCTCGATGCGGCCGATGGCCAGGCCGGTGTCGCGGCTGGTCAGCATCACCAAGCCGTTGGGCTCCACGTGCAGGCGGTCGTAATCCTCCACGAAGTAGGCCGGGTCCACCATCAGCATGATGACGCCGGCAAACTGGCCCTTGGCGTCGTTCAGGCGCCGCGCAATCTGGATCTGCCACTTCTTGGTCTTGGGCTCGACCATGGGGTTGGAGGCGAGCGCCGCGTCGTCCAGGGCCAGCCCCAGTATCTTGAACATCGGGTCGGCGCTGATGTCCGGGCTGAAGAAGCCGTTGCGGCTTTCCAGCAGCTTGCCGTCGGGGAGGTAGAGGGCGATGGGCAGTTCCAGGCGCGAGGGCATGAGCGAATCGAGCAGGCCGCCCTTGCGGGTGAACTCGGGCAGGCGCAGCGTGCCGCCGGTTTCTTCGTATTTGAGTTTGAACAGCTGGGTGGCGTGCTCGGTCTGGCGCAGCAGGTGGCTGGTGTGTTCGGCCAGGGTGCGGGCCAGCGTCTGGCTATGCAGCACGGCCTCGTGGCGCGCGCTGTGGTACTCCTGCCGCACCTGGTAAGCCACGGCGCCCCACATGGACAGCAGCAGCCCAAGGGCAAACGCAGGCAGCAAAACTGCCCGGTAGGTTTTGCGCAGGAAGCGCCGGACTGGGTTATCTGATCTTATCAATTGGTCGCCTTGGGGCTTTTGGGGTAACGCAGTCTCCATTGGGGGATATTTTGCACGCAAATTCGGCGCTTGGGGTCCAGGCAAAACCAAAATAAATCCGCCGGGCAGGGAAAAGTGATAAAACGCCAATGGAAAGCGCGTTTTCTTTTAGAATGGCGGGCTGCGTTTAACCATGGAAGGGCCACGCTTTTGACCGAATTGACACTCAGCCTGGCGGCGGCGCGCGCCCTGCATCTGGCGGCGCAGGGGCTGTTGCAGCCGCGCCGCAGAAAAGCGCGCAAAGCCGACGTGCTGGAGGCGATACGGCAGATGGGCGTGCTGCAGATCGACACCATCCACGTGGTCGCGCGCAGTCCCTTCCTGGTGCTGTGGAGCCGCCTGGGCGACTATCCGCAGCCCTGGCTGGAGGAACTGCTGGCCGAGGGCGCGCTGTTCGAGTACTGGGCCCACGAGGCCTGCTTCGTGCCGGTGGAGGACTACGGCCTGTACCGCCACCGCATGATAGACCCCGGCTCCATGGGCTGGAAGTATTCCGAGACCTGGATGGCCGAGCGGCGCGCCGACGTGGACGCGGTGCTGGCCCACATCCGCGCCAACGGCCCGGCGCGCTCCTCGGACTTCGAGCGCACCGACGGCAAGGGCGGCGGCTGGTGGGAATGGAAGCCGGAAAAGCGCTCGCTGGAGGTGCTGTTCACGGCCGGCCAGCTGATGATAGCGCGGCGCCACAACTTCCAGCGCGTGTACGACCTGGCCGAGCGCGTGCTGGAACGCTCGCTGCCGGGATGGGACGACAGCCGCATGCCCGCCATGGACGAAACGCGCCGCACCTTCGTGCTGAAAACGGTGAAGGCGCTGGGGCTGGCCAAGGCGTCCTGGATCGCCGACTACTTCCGCACCAGGCCGCCGCGCCTGGACCCGGAAACGCTGGTGGCCGAAGGCGCGCTGCTGCGCGCCCGCGTGCAGGGCTGGGACGAGCCGGTCTACATCCACCCGGACCATGCGGCGCTGGCCGCCAGCGCGGCGGACGGCGGGCTGTCGGCCACGGCGACCGTCATCCTGTCCCCGTTCGATCCGGTGGTGTGGGACCGCCGCCGCGCCCTGGAATTGTTTGATTTCGACTATCGCCTTGAATGCTACACGCCGGCCGATAAGCGCCGCTACGGCTATTTCACCCTGCCCATCCTGCGCCGCGGCGCGCTGGTGGGGCGGGTGGACGCCAAGGCGCACCGGCGCGAGGGCGTGTTCGAACTGAAGTCCGTGGCCCTGGAGCCGGGCACGCGCGCCAGCGAGCGCTTTGTGCGCGACGTGGCGGCCGCCTTGCGGCGCTGCGCCAACTGGCACGGCTGCCCGCAGTTGCGGGTGCAAAGCGCCGAGCCGGCGGAATTTGCCGCCGTGCTGCAGGCCGAACTGGATAGCGACCGGATAGCATGATGAAGACCGCATTGGAGACTGCATGACCCTGCCCGCCGCACCCGCCAGCCTGATCGGCGCCGACGGCCAGCCCCTGTTTGGCCGCTATGCCGGCATGGCCGGGGGATTCGACTGGAGCGCGCTGGCGGCCCCGCACGCGCGCAACGCCTTGTGGCGCGGCTTCCACCACAAGCGCTGGCACTACGTGGCGCTGTCCACCGAGCAGGTGTTCTGCGCCGTGGCCATTGTGGACCTGGGCTGGATAGGCACCTGCTTCGCCTACGCCTTCGACCGCGACGACGGCGACATGCTGGCCAATTTTTCGCAGGACGGCCTGCCGCTCACGGCGGCCCGGGTGGCGGCGCACGCCGGCGGCCGCAGCACCTTCAAGGTGAAGCAGACTTACATCAATATCGAAGCGCTGGACGCGGGCCGCTACAAGCTGGAGCTGGACTGCCCCTACCTGGTGATAGACGCCGAATTCGGTCCCGCCAGCGCGCCGCCGCTGCTGGCCAGCGGCCCGGTCAAGAACGGCTCGGTGCACGCCACGCAGAAGTCGGCCGGCATGCCGCTGTCGGGCGAGGTGAAACTGTGGCGCGGAGAGTACGATCTGGCCGGCGGCGTGGCCAGTTTCGACTATTCCAACGGCCTGCTGGCGCGCAACACGGCCTGGCGCTGGGCGTCGGCGCATAATCTGGAACTGGGTTTCAATTTGCAGGCCGGCTATTTCGGCGGCCACGAGAATGCGCTGTGGCTGGACGGCCAGGTGCACGCGCTGGGGCCGGCCCATTTCATCTACGACCAGGCCGACCCGCTGGCGCGCTGGCATATCTTCACCGAGGACGACCTGCTGGAGCTGTTTTTCACGCCGGAAGGCGCGCGCCGCCAGGACAAAAACCTGGTGGTGGCGGCCAGCCGCTATGTGCAGCCCATAGGCACTTTTACCGGCTGGGTGCGCAGCAGCGCGGACCAGCCGAAACGCATGGTGACGCAGCTGGTGGGCGTGACCGAAGACCATACCTCGCGCTGGTGAGCCCGGACGGGCGCGCGGGCTGAAAGGACGGCCGATGAGCATCAGGAATTTCAACAGTCTGTTCGACCCCGGCTCGGTGGCCGTGATAGGCGCTTCGCTGCGGCCGGGCAGCCTGGGCGCCATCGTGCTCACCAATATGGCCGAGGGCGGCTACGCGGGCGCGCTGTGGCCGGTCAATCCCAAGTACGACGAACTGCTGGGCGTGCGCTGCTACAGCAAGGTGTCGGCCCTGCCCAATGCGCCGGACCTGGCCATCATCTGCACCCCGCCGGCCACGGTGCCGGGCCTGATCGCCGAGCTGGGCGCACGCGGCACACGCGCCGCCGTGGTGCTCAGCAAGGGGCTGGACGAGACCCGCAGCGGCGGCAAGAGCGCGCGCCAGGCCATGCTGGAGGCGGCCAAGCCGCACCTGCTGCGCATCCTGGGGCCGGGCGGGGTGGGCCTGCTGGCGCCGCACAGCGGCCTGAACGCCAGCCTGGCCGAAGGCGGCGCCAAGGCCGGCAAGATCGCCTTCGTGTCGCAGTCGGACGCGCTGATGGCGGCGGTGCTGGACTGGGCGCGGCTGCACGGCATCGGCTTTTCCAAGTTCGCCTCGCTGGGCGAGCGCGCCGACATCGACCTGGGCGACCTGCTCGACTTCCTGGCTGACGACAGCGACACGGCGGCCATCCTGGTCTACATGGAAAACCTGGCCTGCGCGCGCAAATTCATGTCGGCGGCCCGCCTGGCCGCGCGCGCCAAGCCGGTGATCGTGCTCAAGGCGGGACGCGACGCCAGCGACCCGGTCTACGACGCCGCCTTCCGCCGCGCCGGCATGCTGCGCGTGCATTCCACCGAAGACCTGTTCGACGCGGCCGAAACGCTGGCGCATGCGCGCGCATTGCGCGGCGAGCGGCTGGCCATCGTGGCCAACGGCGGCGCCCTGGGCACCATCGCCACCGACGCGCTGGCCTATGCGGACGGCAAGCTGGCGCCGCTGTCGCCCGAGACCGTCAAGCTGCTGCGCGCGGCCCAGCCCGAGGTGGCCGCGCACGGGGCGTCCGCGCCGCAAAATCCGTTCCAGCTGGGCGGCGCGGCCACGCCCGAGCAGTACGTGGCGGCCTTCGAGGCGCTGCTGCGCGAGCCGCAGGTGGACGCCGTGCTGCTGATCCATGCGCCCGCCACCGGGGTGGACGCCAGCCGCATCGCCGCGCTGCTGGCGCCGCTGGCGCGCGGCTCGGGCAAGAACGTGCTGTCTTGCTGGCTGGGCGGCGCTTCGGTGGCGGGCGCGCGCCGCGTGTTCGCCGAGGCCGGCCTGCCGAGCTACGACACGCCGGAGCAGGCGGTGCGCGGCTTTATGCAGATGGCGCAATACCGCCGCAACCAGGAATTGCTGATGGAAGTGCCCGGCCAGTTTCCGCCGGGTAGCAAGCCGGAACGCGCCGCCGCGCGCGCCGTCATCGCCGCCGCCATGGCCGAGGGGCGCCAGGTGCTGGAGCCAGAGGAAACCCGCGCCGTGCTGGGCGCCTACGGCATCCGCATGGCGGAGCAGGGCAGCGCGCCGCCGCCGCATAGCGACGAGCTTGCCATCGGCGTGCATGACGATCCCTCGTTCGGTCCGGTGATCAGCTTGTCGCGCGGCGGCCCGGCCGGCGCGCGCGCCCGAGCGGATGCCCGCGTGATCGGCCTGCCGCCGCTCAACATGGTGCTGGCGCGCGATTTGCTTGAACGTTCCGGCCTGGGCGACGGCGGCGATGCGGTCTGCCACACGCTGATACAGGTGTCCGACCTGGTGGCAGACACCTGCGAACTGGCCAGCCTGAGCATAGATCCGCTGCTGGCCGGGCGGGACGCGAACGGGGGCGGGGACGGCGGCGTGCTGGCGCTGGGCGCGCGCATCACGCTGGGCGCGCCGCGCGCCAGCTACCGTCTTGCCATCCGCGCCTATCCGCAGGAGCTGGAGCAGGAAGTGCAGTGGCAGGGAGGGCCGCTGACGCTGCGCCCGATCCGGCCCGAGGATGCGCCGCAGCATGTCGAATTTTTTGCCAGGATAGATCCGGACGATGTGCGCCTGCGCTTCTTTTCCGCCATGCGCGAACTGCAGCCGGCGCAGCTGGCGCGGCTCACGCAAATCGACTATGACCGCGCCATGGCCTTTATCGCCACGCGCGTCGGTAGTGGGGGCCGGCCCGAAACACTAGGGGTAGTAAGGGCTGTTGCAGACCCCGACAATCAGCATGCCGAATTCGCTATTTTGGTGCGTTCGGACTTGAAGGGAAAGGGGCTTGGCGCTATTCTGTTTCAAAAGCTGGTCGAATATTTCCGCAGCCGAGGCACTGCGGCGATAGTCGGCGAAGCGTTGTCTGAAAATGGCGGTGTCCAGCAGCTGGTCCGGCGCTTCGGCGGCACGGTCAGTCCGTCGCCGGAACCAGGGATGGCCAATTTGCTGCTCAAGCTGCAAGCATAGCGATTCGCCTAAGCTGCGCTTGGAGGCAAACCGCATCACCAAGCTCTAATAACGGGACAGTTTGTGCTAGATCAAAGTCCCGGTCGTCGCGTTTATTTACACTTTTACTTCCGCCTCGTCGCATTGTGTGATTTCAGCTTGGAGTAAGAATGTTAACGGCCACCTACACCTTGGTTGCTCTGTCCGTCGAGCAAGCCAACATCCGCGTCAGTTTGCTTTCGTTCCAAAAATACGTGCAGTCCACCCTGCTGCGCCAGAACAGCCTGACCTTGTCGCAGCTCGAGTTCGCGTGCGAATCGCTGAACCGCCTGTACCAGGCTTGCCATTGGCGCAAGATTGAGATGTATCTGATCCCGGCCATCCGCCAGGCCACCGAGCAGGCCAACCAGCTGCTGGAGGAGCTCAACCGCCTGAACGACGTGGCGCTGGGCGTGATCCGTTCCTTGCAGCAGCAGGTTTCCGAGTCGAAAGACGAGTCGGAGCAGCGCGTGCAGGAAATCTGCTCCGGCATCGACGCCTTCTGCGAGTCGCTGCTGCAGCGCCTGGACAAGGAGGAGAAGGAACTGTTCGCCGTGGCGCGCACGGCCATAGGCGGCGAGGCCTGGTTCGCCATCGCCAACCAGTTCCTGCTGCACGACGCCAACGTCGCCGAAGCGCGCCGCTGCAAGGGCGGCCAGCTGCACCTGGTGCAGACGCCGGCGGCCAGGCCGCGCGCCGCGCAGGGCCGGCAAAGCGGGCAGGACGTGATGGACGACGCGCTGCTGCCGGCGCTGGCTGTGCTGCCCGTGGTGCTGCCGGACGAGGAGCTGGATCCGAACATCGCCGTGTCCGAACTGGTGCGTCCGCGCCGCCAGCGGCCGCTCAGCCGCGCGCTGGCGGACTAGCAAATAAATAGGGGGCAAAGAATTTGGCGTTCCTTTGCTATCATGGTGGTTTTGATACAGCGATAGCCCATCATGTTCGAATTCCTCTTCAAGCGCCCCGGCGATGCACCCAACGGCCAGCCGGCCGACGCCGGGCAGGCTTCCGCCGCCGTGGCTGCGTCCGTGCAAGCTGAGCAGACCGCATCGCGCCGCGCCGCGCAGGCCGAGCGCGCCAAGGCGCTGGCCGAGGACGAGGCTGCCGCCGTCGAACTGATCTTGCAGAGTGAATTTGCCGACGTGCGGCTGGCCGCGGCCGCGCACGTGGTGTCGCAGCCTGCACTGGAGCAGGTGCAGCAGGCCATGCGCAACACCGACCGCCGCGTGGCCAAGCTGATGCAGTCGCGCCTGGACGCGATCCGCCACCAGCAGGCCGAGCAGCGCCAGGCCGAAGCTGCCATCGCCAACGCGCGCAAGCTGCTGGCCGACGAAAAACTCACGCCCAACCAGGTTGCCGAGCTGGACCGCTTGTGGAAGGTGATCGCCGCCACCCCGGCGCTGGCGGAGGAATTCAACGGCGTGCGCGGCGCGCTGGGGCAGCGCCTGGAAGACCAGGTCAATTTGCAGCGCGCCGCGCTCGATGCGCTGGCCGCCGTGCGCCGCGTGGCGGCGGGCCAAGCGGACGCCGCCGAACTCGATGCGCTGGCCGAGGAACACGCCAAACATGTGGCCGCGTCCGAAAAAGGCGCTTTGCCGCGCAATCTGCTGGGCGATTTTGAGACCGCCATGAGCGAGGCGCGCGCCAAGCTGGCCGCACAGGCGGCCCGCAGCGCGGCGCAGGCCGGCGCCGAAGCCGAAGCCGGCGCCGCAGCGGCCGCCGCCGATGACGCAAGCGCTTTGCAGGCTGTTGCCGGCGTCAATGCTGCCAACGGCGCCGCCCATGCCAACGCGGCCGGCAGCGATCCTGCCGAGGCTGCAGGCGAGCCCGGCGCAAAGCCGCACGCCGCCGCTGGCGCCGCCAACGGCTCAGCCAAGCCGGCCGAACAGCGCCACGCCAAACCGCGCGACCTGTCGCCCGCCGCGCAGGAAGCCGCCCGCGAAGCCAACAAACGTTTCATGGCCACGCTGGACGCCATGGAAGCAGCGCTGGCCGAAGGCCAGCTGCACATTGCCAACGATCATGACAAGGCGCTGAAGGAGACCAAGACCGGCCGCCTGAGCACGGCCCAGGCCGACCGCCTGGCCCACGTGCGCGCCGACCTGAAGCGCCTGGGCGACTGGGCGCGCTGGGGCGGTAACGTTTCGCGCGAGGAACTGGTCAAAGCCGTGGAAGACCTGAAAGGCCAGCAATTGGCCATGGCCGAGCTGGCCAAGAAAGTGGGCAGCATGCGCGAGCGCTGGAAAGCGCTGGACGTGGTTTCCGGCGCGGCGCCGAAAGGCTTGTGGGAGCGTTTCGACACCGCCTGCACCGCCGCCTACGCGCCCGCCGCCGCCCACTTCAAGCACCTGGCCGACGAACGCCACACCAACGCCGCCAAGGGCCAGGCGCTGATCGCCGAGGTCGAGGCGCTGCAGGCCAAGTCCGCCGCCGGCGAACCCGACTTCAAGGCGCTGGCCGCCGCATCGCAGCGTTTCCGCCAGGCCTGGGGCCGTTTGGGGGCCATTGACCGCAAGGAAAAGAAAAAGCTGGACACCGCTTTCGGCAGGGCCATGGACGCCATGCTGGCCCCGCTGGAGAACCAGCGCAGCATCGAAGTGGCGTGCCGCGAGCAGCTGATCGAGGAAACCGCCAAGCTGAATCCGTCCGACCGCCACACGCTGGACACGCTGCGCATCCTGCAGGAACGCTGGCAGGAGCACGCCAAGGCGCTGCCGCTGGAGCGCAAGCAGGAGCAGGCGCTGTGGCAGCGCTTCCGCGCCGCCTGCGACGCCATTTTTGCCGCCCGCAAGGAATCCGCCCACGCCGCCGACCATGAGCGCCGCGCCCATCTGCACGCCCGCGAGGCAATCTGCGCGCAGCTGGAGCAAGCCACCTTCAGCGGCGACGACAAGGCCCAGCAGGCCGCCATCACCAAGGCCCTGCGCGACGCAGCCAGCGCCTGGCACGCGTCCGGCCAGGTGCCGCGCGCCAGCGAGCCGAAGATCGAAGCGCGCTACAAGGCCGCCGTCGCCGCCGTGCAAGCACAGGGCGACGCCATCCGCAAACGCGCCGGCGCCGCCCAGGCCAACGCGCTGCGCGACAAGCTGCGCCTGGCCCAGGCGCTGGAGGCCGAGCTGGCCGGCGCAAACGGCGTCGATGCCGCCGGCTGGGACGAGCGCTGGAAAGCCTTGCCCGCCCTGGCCAATGAATATGAGCGCGCGCTGCACACCCGCTTTGCTTCCGCGCTGGCCGCGTCGGCGGAGGAGGGCAAGCGCAGCGCCTACGCCGGCCAGCTGGAGGCCTCCCGCGCCAAGCTGCTGCAGGAAGTGCTGCGCCTGGAGATTGTGGCCGGCGTGGACGGCGGCGCCGAGTTTGCGCGCGAACGCCTGAAAATGCAGGTCGAAGTGCTGCAATCGTCGCTCAAGTCCGGCCAGAAGCCGATGACGCAGGCGGCCCAGTTCCTCCAGCTGTGCGCCATGCCCGCGCTGGCGGACGCCCGCACCGCCACCCGCATTGAACAGCTGTTCCGCCGCATAGGCGCGGAGGCTAAATGACGCAGGTACGGGTGCAGGCGGAGGACTTCGATGTTGCCGCCGAAGTGGCGCAGCTGCGCGCCGGAAACGCCAAAGTGGGCGGCATCGTCACCTTTGTGGGCACCGTGCGCGACCTGAATGAAGGCGCGGACGTGGCGGAAATGGAACTCGAGCACTATCCGGGCATGACGGAGCAGTCGATCGAAGCCATTATCGAGCAGGCCAAGGCGCGCTGGCCCATCTACGGCGCGCTGGTAATCCACCGCATCGGCCCGCTCAAGCCCACCGAGCAGATCGTGCTGGTGGCGGTCACCTCCGCCCATCGCGGCGAGGCCTTTGCCGCTTGCGAGTTCATCATTGATTTCCTCAAGACCGAAGCGCCGTTCTGGAAAAAAGAGCAAACCCCCGAGGGCGCCCGCTGGGTCGACGCCCGCGTCAGTGACGACGCCGCCTTGAAGAAATGGACGGTTTCTTGATGTAGATCAGAATGCTCGCCTTGAAAACCGCTTGCGCAACCCAATTTGCACAGTAGACCAATTCAGGAGCATTCGACATGCGGCAAGACAAACTCACTACCAAACTTCAGGAAGCCCTGGCCGACGCGCAAAGCTTGGCCGTGGGTAACGACAATCCCTATATTGAACCAGTACACCTGCTGGTCGCCCTGGTCAACCAGGACGACGGCAGCGCGCGTTCGCTGCTGCAGCGCGCCGGCGTCAACGTCAATGGTCTGACCAATGCGCTGAAATCCTCGCTGGAGCGCCTGCCCAAGGTGTCCGGCACCAGCGGCGACGTGCAGGTCAGCCGCGAGCTGATGGGCGTGCTCAACCTGGCCGACAAGGAAGCGCAGAAGCGCGGCGACCAGTTCGTGTCCAGCGAAATGATCCTGCTGGCGCTGGCGGACGACAAGTCGGACGCCGGCAAGCTGGCGCGCGAGAGCGGCCTGACCCGCAAGGCGCTGGAAGCGGCCATCGACACCGTGCGCGGCGGCGGCAAGGTGGATTCGCAGGAGGCCGAAGGCCAGCGCGAGGCCCTGAAAAAATACACGCTGGACCTGACCGAGCGCGCCCGCGCCGGCAAGCTGGACCCGGTGATCGGCCGCGATGATGAAATCCGCCGCGCCATCCAGGTGCTGCAGCGCCGCACCAAGAACAACCCTGTGCTGATCGGCGAACCGGGCGTGGGCAAGACCGCCATCGTCGAAGGCCTGGCGCAGCGCATCGTCAACAATGAAGTGCCGGATTCGCTGCGCGGCAAGCGCGTGCTGTCGCTGGACATGGCGGCCCTGCTGGCGGGCGCCAAATACCGTGGCGAGTTCGAGGAACGCCTGAAATCCGTGCTGAAGGAACTGGCCATGGACGAAGGCCAGACCATCGTCTTCATCGACGAGCTGCACACCATGGTGGGCGCGGGCAAGGCCGAAGGCGCCATGGACGCGGGCAATATGCTCAAGCCTGCGCTGGCGCGCGGCGAGCTGCACTGCGTGGGCGCGACCACGCTGGACGAGTACCGCAAATACATCGAAAAAGACGCCGCGCTGGAGCGCCGCTTCCAGAAAATCCTGGTGGACGAGCCGACCGTGGAAGCCACCATCGCCATCCTGCGCGGCCTGCAGGACAAGTACGAGCTGCACCACAAGGTCGCCATCACCGACGCCGCCATTATCGCGGCGGCCGAACTGTCGCACCGCTACATCACGGACCGCTTCCTGCCCGACAAGGCGATTGACCTGATCGACGAGGCGGCCTCCAAGATCAAGATCGAGATCGACTCCAAGCCGGAAGTCATGGACAAGCTGGAACGCCGCCTGATCCAGCTGAAGATCGAGAAGGAAGCCGTGAAGAAGGAAAAGGACGAGGCCTCGCGCCGCCGCCTGGACCTGATCGACGAGGAAATCCTCAAGCTGCAGCGCGAGTACAACGACTTCGAGGAAATCCTGAAGGCCGAGAAGGCCAATGTGCAGGGCACCACGCACATCAAGGAGGAGATCGAGCGCATCAAGCAGCAGATGGAGGAAGCCACGCGCGCCTCCAACTGGCAGCGCGTGTCCGAACTCCAGTACGGCAAGCTGCCGGAGCTGGAGTCGCAGCTCAAGCAGGCAGAGAACGCGGGCGCGGCGCCGGACAGCGCGGACAAGCCCAAGCTGCTGCGCACCCAGGTGGGCGCGGAGGAAATCGCCGAAGTGGTGTCGCGCGCAACCGGCATTCCCGTGTCGCGCATGATGACGGGCGAGCGCGAGAAGCTGCTGCACATTGAAGAGAAGCTGCACGAGCGCGTGGTGGGCCAGGACGAGGCCATCAACGCGGTGGCGGACGCCATCCGCCGTTCGCGCGCGGGCCTGGCCGATCCCAACCGTCCATACGGCTCCTTCATGTTCCTGGGGCCGACCGGCGTGGGCAAGACCGAGCTGACCAAGGCGCTGGCGTCCTTCCTGTTCGACACCGAGGAGTCGCTGATCCGCCTGGACATGAGCGAATTCATGGAGAAGCACTCGGTGGCCCGCCTGATCGGCGCGCCGCCCGGCTACGTGGGCTACGACGAGGGCGGCTACCTGACCGAAGCGGTGCGCCGCAAGCCTTACAGCGTGATCCTGCTGGACGAGGTGGAGAAGGCGCACCACGACGTGTTCAACGTGCTGCTGCAAGTGCTGGACGACGGCCGCATGACCGACGGCCAGGGGCGCACGGTGGACTTCAAGAACACCGTCATCATCATGACGTCGAATCTCGGTTCGCAGAAGATCCAGTCCATGGAGGATTCCGATCCTGCGCTGGTGAAGCTGTCGGTGATGGCCGAGGTGCGCTCGCACTTCCGTCCCGAGTTCATCAACCGTATCGACGAGATCGTGGTGTTCCACGGCCTGGACGAGAAGAATATCGGCTCCATCGCCAAGATCCAGCTGCATATCCTGGAGCAGCGCCTGGCGCGCATGGACATGGAGCTGGCGGTGAGCGACGCGGCGCTGCAGAAGATCGCAGAGGCGGGCTACGATCCGGTGTATGGCGCGCGGCCGCTCAAGCGCGCCATCCAGCAGCAGATCGAAAATCCGCTGTCGCGTTTGATACTGGAAGGCCGCTTCGGCCCGAAAGACACCATCCGCGTGGACGAACGCAACGGCGCGCTGGTCTTCGAAGCCGAAGCCGCCGCCGCATAAGCCGCGTAGGGCGGGTTAGCGGGGCTCCGCCCCGCGTAACCCGCCAATCAGCCAGCCTCCCGCTCCCCAAAATCCTCCACCTCATACCGGTCCAGGAAACGCCTCGGCTCACGCCGGGGCAGGCCGCTGTCGGCCATCGCGAAGCGCAGCCGGTCCGCTTCCAGCTGCTCTATCGTGCGCCGCACGTAGGCGCCCAGCGACTGGCGCGTGGTGCACTTTTGCCACATCGGATAGCGTCCGCTGACGCGGTAGCCGTCCAGGTATTCAATCTCAAAATCGCACTCGAAATAATCCTGCGGCCCGGTGGCCCAGCTGCGCAGCAGTTTGTCGGCAGACACGAAGGAGCCCAGTACCGCCGTCACATGGGCGCGCTCCTGGTGGATGCGGATTTTGGCGATTCCTACTTTTTCGTCATAGTGCATGGCATGCTCGCGAAGGTCAGTGCCGCATTTCGCCGTCAACCTGGCGCCACAGATGCAGCGGGTTGGCGTCCTGCAGCGCGGCGGGCAGCAGGCTGGATGGAACATCAAGATAAAACACGGGACGCAGAAAGCGCGCCATCGCCTGCGCGGCGGTGGCGCCGCTGAACACCGGCATGGAGGTGAAGCTGTTCACATTCACATGGCGCGCCATGCGTTCGAGCTGCGGCATCAGGCGCGCGGCCAGGGCGGTGTCGCCGCTGTCCATGTGCAGGCTCGCCACCAGCTGGGGACCCAGGCGCGCGGCCACCGCCATCAGTTCGTCGGGGCAGGCGCAGCGCAGCAGCAGCCCGGCCGGACCGGGACGGTCTTCCGCCAGCACCGGCGCGGCCAGCAGGCTGCAAGCCTCCGCCTCGGCGAATACGGCCCGCGCCAGCGGCAGGTTCCGCGCCTCGCCCTCATCGTCGCCCTTGCCCTCGGCCAGCAAGTCCACGTGCCCGCTGCGCAGCAGCCGTTCGACCGTGCCGGCATGATCCTGCCGCGCACCGCCGGCCAGCGCCACCGGCGGCAGGGCCTGTATGCCGTCGATAATGGTCTCCCGCAAATCGATATAGCCGTCGCCCTCTATCGCCACCACCATGCCCGGCTTGAACTGGCGGTGCCCGGTGCAAGGGCTGAAGTGCTTCAGCAACTGCTGGCCCAGGTGCTCGGCGCGCGCATTGAGCGCATGCGGCAGGATGAAGACGGGATTGCTGCCGGCCGTCTCCAGCAGCACTGGCACGGGCTCGCTGCGGTCCAGGCTGCGCCGCATCAGCGCCATGCCTTCGGCGCGGTTGCCGGAGAACGTGGCGGCCTTGATGTCGGGATGGCAGAGCAGCGCGCCGGCGCTGGCGGCGCTGGGCGCCACCAGGCTGTACACGCCTTGCGGCAAACCGCTGGCCCGCACCGCCGTGGCAATGGCTTCGGCCAGCAGCGCGCAGGTGCGCGGATGGCTGGCGCTGCCGCGCACCAGGACCGGGCAGCCGGCAGCCAGGGCGGACAGCGCGTCTGCCGCAGCGGCCGCATACACCGGGGCGGCGCAGTCCGTGCCGGTGCCCAGCACCGCCACCGGCCCCAGCGCGATATTCTGCACGCGCTGGCCGGGCGGCGCGGTTTCTATGGCCGCCCCCAGCCAGTGATGGCGGCGCAGCACCGCGCTGCAGGCACGCAGTTGTTGTAGCAGTGCATCATGTTCTATGGCAATAGCGGATGGGCTGGCGCCCAGTTCGGCGGCGGCGCTGGCGGCCACGGCCTCGCGCGCGCTGCCCACGTGCAGTGAGATCAGCTCCAGCAGGCGGCAGCGCTCCTCCACACTGCTGTGGCGCAGCGCCTCGGCGGCTTCTTCGGCGCGGCGTGCTGCCGTGTCCAGGCTGGTCCAGGCGAACTGCGGCAGCGGGACGGCGGAGGTGTTCGGGTTGTTCACTAGGGCATGCCTTTGAAGGTCTGTGGCGCTCGAATATTGTAAAAACTATTCCGTGCAGCAGTTAATAAATTCTTGTAAATTGGCGTTAAATATCCATAAGGGATAGGCGCCGGCCATACCGACGATTGAATGACCTCCAACCACACAGCCATCCTGTTTGGCGCCTATCGCCTGGTGCCGTCCGAACGCGCGCTTTTTGAGGGCGGGCAGCCGGTACGCCTGAGCGGGCGCGCTTTTGATTTGCTGCTGGCGCTGCTGGAACGGCCCGGCGAAGTGCTCAGCAAGGACGAGCTGATCGCCCGCGTGTGGCCCAGCACCTGCGTCGAGGAAGGCAATCTGCGGGTGCATATCGGCGCGCTGCGCCGGGCGCTGCGCGATGCCAGCGGCAGCCAGTACGTGGAGAACGTGGTCGGGCGCGGCTACAGCTTTGTGGCGCCGGTGCGGCGCGTTGCGCAGGATGCAGGCGGGGCGGCGGAGCGGCCGGCGCATCCGCCCGGCGTGCAGGCCGGGCCGCAGCCGGAGCCACAGCCAGTCGCGCATCCGGCGCCGGCCTCTATATCCCCATTCCGCATCATCGGCCGCGACGACACGCTGCGGCATCTGGCCGTGCAGGTGCCGCAGCGCCGCCTGATCACCCTGGCGGGGCCGGGCGGCATCGGCAAGACCACCGTGGCGCTGGCCGCCGCCGAAGCGCTGGCGCCCGGCTTTGCGCATGGCGCCATCCTGGTCGACCTGGCGCCGCTGACCGGCGGCGCGCAAGTGACCAGCGCACTGGCTTTGGCGCTGGGCATGCCCGCCATGTCCAGCGATCCGCTATCTACGCTGGTGGCGCACTTGCACGCCATGCACGTGCTGCTGGTGCTCGACAATTGCGAGCACCTGATCGACAGCGTGGCCGCCCTGGCCGAGCGCCTGCTGCGCCAGGCGCCGCGCGTGCACATGCTGGCCACCAGCCGTGAGCCGCTGCGGGCGGATGCCGAATGGGTGCACCGCCTGCCGCCGCTGGCGCTGCCGCCCGTGCCGTCCGGCCACGGCACGGCGGCGCTGGCGCTGCTGGCGGCCACGCCTGCGGTGCAGTTGTTCGTCGAACGCGCCACGGCCTGCATGGACAGCTTCCGCCTGCATGAGGACAACGCCGCCGCCGTGGCCGACATCTGCCGCCGGCTGGACGGCATACCGCTGGCCATCGAGCTGGCGGCGGGGCGGGCCGAGTTCTTCGGCGTGCACGGCCTGGCTGCGCGCCTGGAGGATTGCTTCACTGTGCTCAAGCGCGGCCGCCGCACCGCCTTGCCGCGCCACCAGACGCTGCGCGCCACGCTGGACTGGAGCTACGACATGCTGGGCGCAGCCGAGCAGGCCGTGCTGCGCCGCTGCGCCATTTTCCGCGCGCCGTTCACGCTCGACTGCGCGGCGGATGTGGCGCAAAGCGGCGGCATCAGCGCGGAGGAGGTACTCGACTGCATCGCCAACCTGGCCGCCAAGTCGCTGCTGAGCGCAGACGGCGGCGCGGCGCAATTCCGCCTGCTCGGCACCACGCGCGCCTACGCGCTGGACAAGCTGCGCGCCAGCGGCGAACTGGCCGTGGTGGCGCGGCGCTACGCACAGCGTTGCCGCGACTTCCTGCGGCCGGCGCAAGCAGAGCTGGAGCGCCAGCCCTTGCAGGCCTGGCTGGCTACTTACGGCCGCAGCATCGACCACGTGCGCGCCGTGCTGGACTGGACCTTGAACGCGGACGGTGCGGAAGGCGACCTTGCACTGGGCCTGGAGCTATGTGCCCTGTCAGGCCCGCTGTGGTATCAGCTGTCGCTGATGGACGAATACCGCAGCCGCTTGCAGCAGGCGCTGGAACTGGCGCGGCAGGCGGGCGCGGACGCGCTGGCGCCGCAGCTGGAAATGCCGCTGGCGCTGGCCCTGGGCCACGCGCTGCTGCACACCGGCGACCAGGCCGACAACGCCGCGCGCACGCAGGCGTTCGCGCGCGCGCTCGAGCTGGCGCAGCAGACCGGCGACAACGCCAGCCGCATGGGCGCGCTGTGGGGCTGCTACATCGACGCCATCTTCAACGGCGACTACCAGCTGGCGCTGGGCTACGCGGAACGCTTCGGCGTGGCGGCGGCCGGCGCCGGCGGCGAGCTCCATCAACTGGCGCACGCCCGCATGCTGGCGCGCACCATGCACTACCTCGGCCACCAGGACCGCGCGCGCCGCCATATTGAATTCGTGGCCCGGCACCCGCTGGACCGCGCGCGCCTGTCCCACGGGCGCGGCTTCCAGCTGGACCAGCACATCTCCACCATGGCCATCCACAGCCGCGTGCTGTGGCTGCAAGGCCAGCCCGAGCAAGCGATGGAAGTCGCGCGCGCCTGCGTGGAGACCGGCCTGCAGGCGGGCCACGGCATTTCACTGTGCTTTGCGGTGCTGGCCGGGTGCACCATCTTCACCTGGTGCGGCGACGAAGCGGAAGGCCAGCGCTGCACCGGCTTGATGCTGGACCACGCCCAGCGCTGCGCGCTGCCGCAATGGCATTTCTGGGGCGAAGGCTACGCCATGGCGCAGCGCCTGCTGCACGGACAGCCGCCAGGGGAAAAGGAAGTGTTCGTGCTGCAGCAGGACCGGCACTGCGGCAATCTGCAGGTGGACGTGCTGGCCACGCTGCATCCGCGCCTGCTGACGGCGCGGGCGATCGCGCGCGCGGAGGCCGGCTGCGCAGGCTGGAGCCGCGCCGAAGTGATGCGCTGCCAGGGCGAGGCCTTGTTCCGCGCCGGAGCCGTGGAGCAGGCCGGGCAGCTTTTCACGCTTGCGCTGGCCATCGCTGCGGAGCAGGGCGCGCTGGCCTGGGAGCTGCGCGCCGCCACCAGCCTGGCGCACCTGCGCAGCGCGCAAGGCCGGCGCCAGGAAGCGCGCGCCCAGCTCGAAGGCATCTACAGCCGCTACACCGAAGGCCACGCCACGCGCGACCTGCAAACCGCGCGCGCCCTGCTCGATGAACTCGCGCGGCCCAACTAAGAAAAAAACGCCGACGGCGTCGTCCCGAACGTCTTCTTGAACATCGCCGAAAACGCCGACTGGCTGGCATAGCCCAGCTGCTCCGCCACCTGGGCCAGCGGCAGTCCGCGCGCGATCAGCGGCGCCGCGTGGGCCAGCCTGACCTGCTGCCGCCACTGGCCAAACGTCAGCCCCAGCTCGCGCTCGAACAGGCGCGCCAGCGTGCGCTCGGACGCGCCCACCTGCCGCGCCCAGTGTTCCAGCGTCTGCGGCGCGCCCGGGTCTTCCATCAGCGCGGCGCACAGCACCTTCAACCGCTTATCCTCCGGCATCGGCACGCGGATGGGACGCGTGGCCGAGCGCCCCAGCTCGTCCAGTATCAGCTCCGCCAGCAGCGGCTCGCGCGGCGTGGCCAGGTCCAGATCCAGGTGCTCCAGCGCCACGATCAGTTCGCGCAGCAAACTGGACACCTCCAGCACCTGGCACTCCGTGCCCGCGAACGGCGCCCGTTCGGCCAGCACGCACAGTGGCCGCAGGCGCGCCTTTTCCAGCACCGTCACCGCGTGCTCCACGTGCGGCGCGATCCAGATCGCCCGCAGCGGCGGCACGATCCAGCTGCTGTTGTTGGCCGTTACCCGCACCACGCCCTCCAGCGCATACGTCACCTGGCCCCATTCATGGCTGTGCGGCGCCATGAATTCGTCCGCCTCCAGGTCGCGCGCGCGCAGCGTGACCGGGCGCGCCGCGCTGGGCTCGTTGCGGGGATGATAATGGTTGGTATGGGTGACGATGGGGATAAGCATGGCACGCCTTGGCAGAATCGCGACAAAAGATGTCAGCCTATCTTAAATCAGCCGCCGCCGGATTGCTACACTGGAATTCACACACAACCCTGGAGTCAGCATGAGCACCGCTAGCTTGCGGCAGGACGCGCGCGTGATAGGCCTGGTCGGCTTCGCGCACGGCACCTCCCACTTTTACCACCTGATCCTGGCCGCGCTGTTCCCGTGGCTCAAGCCCGAATTCAATCTGTCGTATGCCGAGCTGGGCCTGCTGATGACGGTGTTCTTCGTCGTCTCCGGCATCGGCCAGGCGCTGGCCGGCTTCGTGGTCGACCGCTTCGGCGCGCGCGCCGTGCTGTGCTCCGGCATTGCGCTGCTGGGCGTGTCCGCGCTGGCGCTGGCCGCCGCGCCCAACTACGCCATGCTGCTGGCCGGCGCCATGCTGGCCGGCGTGGGCAACAGCGTGTTCCACCCGGCCGACTACACGCTGCTGAACCAGCGCGTGTCCAAGGCGCGGCTGGCGCACGGTTTCTCGGTGCACGGCATCAGCGGCAATATCGGCTGGGCGCTGTCGCCCCTCTTCATGACCTTCGTCACCACCCTGTCGGGCTGGCGCACCGCGCTGCTGTGCGCCGCCGCGCTGCCCTTCATCGTGCTGCTGGTGCTGTTCCTGAACCGCCACGCGCTGCGGCCCGACCCCATTGCGCCCGCCGCGCCGGGGCAGGCGGCAGGCGGCTCGCTGGCCTTCCTGGGCCTGAGGTCGGTGTGGATGTGCTTCGCCTTCTTCTTCATCACCGCGCTGGCGCTGGCCGGCATCCAGAGCTTCGCCTCCACTGCGCTGGTGTCGCTGTACGGCATGTCGCTGGGTTGGGCCACCTCCGCCTACACCGCCTACATGGCGGCGTCGGCGGCGGGGATGGCGCTGGGCGGCTTCCTGGGCGCGCGCAATACCAACCATGACCGCACCATCACCGTCGCCTTCGGCGCGGCCGCCGCGCTGGCCGTGCTGCTGGCGCTGGCCGTGGTGCCCGCGTGGATGGCGGTGGTGCTGATGGGCGCCATCGGTTTCGCCTCCGGCATCGCCGGGCCGTCGCGCGACCTGCTGATACGCGCCGCCGCGCCGCCCAATGCCACCGGCCGCGTGTTCGGCGTGGTGTATTCGGGACTGGACAGCGGCCTGTCGGTCGGCCCGCTGGTGTTCGGCGCGCTGATGGACGCGCATCAGCCATCCTGGGTGTTTGTGCTGATAGGCGGCTTCCAGGCCATGGCGATCGCCACGGCGGTGGGCGTGGGCAGCAATACCCGCGCGCTGCGTTTGCAAAAGGCTTAGAATCGTCGCTGATTGCCAACTTCAAGCCGGAGATTCCATGAGCTTTGCCACCACCGACCTGTGCGATGACCATGCGGACCTGCTCGAGAGCGGCGTGCTCGCCGTGCTGCCGCCCGTGTACCAGCACTTTGGACAGCACAGGAAATTCAGCGGCCCCGCCACCACGCTCAAGGTATTCGAGGACAACGCGCTGGTGCGCAGCACGCTGGAGACGCCGGGCAACGGCGGCGTGCTGGTGGTCGATGGCGGCGGCAGCCTGCGGCGCGCGCTGGTGGGCGGGCAGCTGGGCCTGCTGGCGCAGGACAATGGCTGGGCCGGCATCGTGGTGTACGGCTGCATCCGAGACACCGATGAAATCAACGCCTGCGCGGTCGGCGTGCGCGCGCTGGGCGCCCATCCGCAGAAAAGCGCCAAAGCCGGCGCCGGCGCGCGCGATGTGCGCGTCCACATCAGCGGCGTCGCCGTCCGCCCCGGCGACTGGATCTACGCCGACGCCGACGGCATCCTCGTCTCCCAGCAACAACTGGCCTAAGCGCCTGTGCAAGCCGGGACTTGCCCGGCCATAAAAGAAAATGGCCGCACGCGTTGAGGCAACGGTGCGGCCGATTCGTTTGCACCGCTTGTCCGGACAAGCGGCGAAACGGGCCTAGCCCCACGCCGTAACAACCGGATACCGCTTTCAGCGTCGACATCATCCGGTTCCACGCGGCGCCAGGCTGCTGTGGTTTTTAAAGTACCTTTAGATTAGCAGACTCTTTCCATTAGTCTCATTGAATTTTCTTAAGATAACTTACATTCCAATTGGGAAAGTTAGATGTCTTGGGAGTATCTTCTTGCAAAGGCAGGTGGGGAACGCATTAGGTATAATGCACCCTTGCAGCATCCATCTTTAAGGAATTCCCCACCATGTTCAGTTACCGCCACGCCTTCCACGCCGGCAATCACGCCGATGTGCTCAAGCATTTCGTGCTGGTCCAGCTGCTTCAGTATATGAATCAGAAGGACACCGCTTACAGCTACATCGACACCCATGCCGGCGCGGGCGTGTATGCGCTGGACGGCAATTTCGCCTCCAAGAACGCCGAGTACGAAACCGGCATCGGCCCGCTGTGGGAGCGCACCGATCTGCCGCCGGCGCTGGCCGAATATGTGGACCTGATCAAGGCCATGAACCCGAGCGGCAAGATGCGCTACTACCCCGGCTCGCCGTACTGCGCCGACCAGGTGGCGCGCGAACAGGACCGCCTGCGCCTGTACGAGTTGCACCCGGCCGACTCCAAGATCCTGACCGACAACTTCCGCAAGCTCGACGAGCACAAGGCGGCGCAGGGCATCCGCTCCTCCGTGCGCGGCAAGCGCGTGCTGGTGACGCGCGGCGATGGCTTCCACGAATTGAAGGGCCTGCTGCCGCCGCCGTCGCGCCGCGGCGTGGTGTTGTGCGACCCGCCCTACGAGGACAAGCAGGACTACCGCAAGGTGGTGGACATGCTGAACGACGCCACCAAGCGTTTCCCGGCCGGCACTTACGCGATCTGGTATCCCATCCTGCAGCGCATCGAAGCGCGCAACTTCGCCGAGCGCATGAAGCACATCAAGGGCACCGAATGGCTGAACGTGATGCTGACCATCCGCACCCCCGGTCCGGACGGCTTCGGCGGCCTGCACAGCAGCGGCATGTTCATCGTCAACCCGCCGTTCACGCTGGAGGCCACGCTCAAGGAAGTGATGCCCTACCTGGTGGAAGTGCTGGGCGAGGACACAGGCGCCAGCTTTGTGCTGGAAACGGGCAACGCCGCCACCGCCCCGCGCGCCGCTTCGCTGCAGCAGGCCGAGAACAATCCGCGCGGTGGCTTGCGCGCGCCGGTCTCGCCACGCGCCATCGGCCCCGGCGGCAGCTTGCGCGGCAATAACGCGCCTGCGCCGCGCGGCAGCCTGCGCACTTCGTCGCGTCCCGGCACGCCTGGCGCAGGTACAGGTACGGGACGTCCCGGTTCGCCCGGCGCCAGCTACACCCGTCCGGCCGGCGCCAAGCCGGTCGCCAAACTGGGCACCGATGGCCCGCGTACTGGCGCTCCACGCAACACCAAGCCGCGCCGCCCTTAGTTTGCGTTAATAAATGTTGGCAAGACTCTATCAATGGGTATAGTCTTAGCATAACAACGCAGATTGGGGCAGCCCATGACCATCGCTTCGCCGCTACAGATTGCGCCTGCGCTCGCCAACCATTTTTACCTGGCGCGCCAGCCCATACTCAACCGCAGCCAGCGCCTGGTTGCCTATGAGCTGTTGTTCCGCAACGCGGACACGGACCGGGCCGACGTCACGGACGACGCTTCCGCCACCGCCTCCGTGATTGCCCACGCTTCCGAGCTGGGCATGGGGCATGTGGTGGGCGACCAGATGGCCTTCGTCAACGTCGACACGGTCGGCCTGATGAGCGACTTCATCCGCTTCCTCCCGAATGACAAAGTCATCCTCGAAATCCTGGAAACCGTGCAGGCCACGCCCGCCGTGGTCGAACGCGTGCGCGAGCTGAAGGAAGCCGGCTTCCGCTTCGCGCTGGACGATGTGGTGGCCGAGTCCGAGGACGTCAGCACGCTGCAGCCGATGATGGATGTAATCAAGGTCGACGTGCACCACATGGAGCCCGCCCGCCTGAGTGCGCTGGCCGGGTCCATGCGCAACTCCAGCCAGAAGCTGCTGGCCGAAAAGGTCGAGACGATAGAAGAGTTCCATCAATGCATGGATCTCGGCTTTGAATATTTCCAGGGCTATTATTTCGCCCGCCCGGTGATTTTGAGCGGCAAGAAGATCACGCCGTCCCAGCTCTCCATCCTCAACCTGCTGAACCTGCTCAATTCGGACGCCGACCAGCGCGAGATCGAACACAGCGTCAAGCACGACCCGCTGATCACGCTCAACCTGCTGCGCCTGGTGAACACGCCTGCCGTGGGCGCGCGCTTCCGCATCAATTCGGTGGGCCACGCGCTGATCGTGCTGGGCCGCCGCCAGCTGCAGCGCTGGCTGCAGATACTGCTCTACGTGCGCACCGGGCAGAAGCCCGAGTTCGACTCGCCCCTGCTGCAAATGGCCACCACGCGCGGCAAGACGCTGGAACTGATGGTGGAGCACCTGCGTCCCGGTCAGCGCACCAGCGCCGACATCGGCTTCACGGTGGGCGTGATGTCGCTGATGGATACGCTGTTCTCAGTGCAGATGAGTGAAATACTGGACAGCGTGAACGTGCTGGACGAGGTGCGCGGCGCCTTGCTGACGCGGCACGGCGACTACGGCCGCCTGCTCACGCTGATCGAGCACATCGAACACCTGCAGGACGGCGATCCCGCCGTGCTGGGCCGCATGCTCAGCGACATGCATCTGTCGCCGGCCGAACTGTACGCCATCCAGGTCGCGGCCTTCGAGTGGGTCAACAGCTACACCAGCGGCATACACTGACAGCGCCTTATCGGGCGTAGGCCTTGCGCTCCCCTTTGAACCACTGCGCCAGTGCGGCGATGAAATCTTCAATATTCGACTTGTCGCCCGCCTTCAGGCTGTGGCCGGCGTTCCTGTATTCGACGAACTGGAAATCCCTGGCGGGCCGCTGCGCAAAATAGGTCTTCAGCAGCCGTCCCGATTCCACCGGTTCGGCATCGTCTTGCTCGCCCATGGCGACGACCATGGGAATGTCGAGCTGCGCGTATTCGGCCAGCGGATCATGGAACAGATGCGAACTCCAGTAACTGTAAGGGTGGCCGAAGAATTCCTTGCTTAAAGAATCCGGCTCGGCGGCGATGGCGGCGAACTCCGCTTCCAGCCGCTTTCTGGTGAAGTCCGCATACGGCGCCACGCCGCGGTCGGCGAAGGCCAGGAAGCCGTCGGCCTGCTTCATGCCGCCGGCGCCGATGACCGCCAGCCAGCCGATTTTCCTGCTGCGCGCGGCGACCATGGGTGCAACCTGGCCGCCCTCCGAAAAGCCCAGTATGGCCAGCGAGCGCTCTTTGGCCGCTTGCAGGCTCGGTTCCTGCGCGATGAACTCCAACGTGTCCGCCACGCGGCGGTCCAGGGTGTCGGCGCGGTTGTAGGCCTCGGAGCAACTGCCGGGTTCGCCGCTGTCGCCTTTCGCGATATGCGGCTTTTCCAGGAAATACAGATTCAGGGTGCTGGGGTAGTTCTTGAAGTACTTGGCAAAGCGCCCGCTGTAGTCGTTGCAGCCGGAGCCGCTTACCAGCACGATGGCGGGCGAACCGGGCGGCGCGCCGGTGTCGTGCAGCCGGTAGTAGCGGCGGGCTTCCCCCTTGATCTGTATGCTGGCCTCGTCGAGCAGGCGTTCCGCGCTGGCCGGCACGGCGGCGGCCAGCAGAGCTGCCATCAAGGCCGGCAGGGCGATCCGGGACAGGTGCGGGCGGACAGCCGTCACGCCAGCCACTCCATTTTCTGCACCGTGATCTCGGGGAAGCTGGCCAGCGGCTCCCAGACCGGCAGGAAGGCAAAGCCCAGCTTGCGGTAGAAGGCCGAGGCGCGCGCATTCTCCGGCGACACGTCGAGCACCACGCGCTGGTGGCCGTCCGCCACGGCGCCGGCCTGCACGGCTTGCACCAGCGCGGCGGCGGCCGGCGTGCCCCGATAGGCGGGCTGGACCCACATGCCGATCAGATTGCATTCCTGCTGCGCGCTGACGGCGCGGGCCGCCATGCCGATGGCGTTGCCGGTCTCCGCGTCGAAGGCGAGCAGGAACTCGGTGCCGTTGCGGCCCGAGGCGCGTTCCTGCCATTGCGCGTCCGTGTAGGCGGCGGCGCTGGCGTGGCTCACGCCGAATGCGGTGGGGGCGTCCAGCAGGGCCGCGAGGCGGATGGCTTTCAGCGTTTCCCAGTCTGCTTCAGTTGTAGGTCGAATTTTCATAGGGCGGCGCGGCGGACGATTTTTTCTTGCGCGTGAACGCGACGAGGAGGCCGAATGGCCAGGATACGAACAGCAGCGTCTGCCAGCGGGAAAACGCCTGGTATTCCTCTTCGGTATGGGTGACGTGGCCCTTGCCGCAATAGGGGCCGTCCTGGCATGGCTTGAATGGCGCGTCCGGAAAGGTGAGCAGGCCGTACAGCAGCAAGACGATGCACCATCCGGTGACGAGCCGCGCAACGATGTCCGATAGCTTCATGGCGCTCCGTGCTTTGTGGAAAGGCCTCTAGCTTAGCAGCAGGGGCACGCGCCAAAATTCACGGATTGTCACTATTTGTTACCGGCAGCGCCCTTATTGGCCCAGGATCAGGAACACGGTGGGTTTTTTGTGGAAGTCCGGCGCCTTGCCCGCCGCGAGCAGGCCTTTCCATTGCGCGCCCGTCATGGTGCGGATGGTTTCGGACGGCAGGCTGATGTCGGTGGCCACGCACATCAGCGTGCCGCCGGCGCAGCTGGCCACCAGCGCTTCCAGCATGGCCGCGTTGCGGTAGGGCGTCTCGATGAACAGCTGGGTCTGCTTCTCGCTGCGCGAGCGCGTTTCCAGTTCCTTGATGCGCTTGGCGCGCTGCGCCGCGTCCGTGGGCAGGTAGCCGTTGAAGGCGAAGCTTTGGCCGTTCAGTCCGCTCGCCATGACGGACAGCAAAATGGACGACGGCCCCACCAGCGGCCGCACCGGAATACCGTGCTGGTGCGCCAGGCGCACCAGGTCGGCGCCGGGGTCGGCCACGGCGGGCACGCCCGCTTCCGACACCAGGCCGGCGTCCTGCCCGGCCAGCAGCGGCTCCAGCAGGCCCAGCAGCGCCTGCTGCGGCGTGTTCACGTTCAGTTCGCTGATCCTGATTTCCTGCAGCGGGCGCGACAGCGGATGCTGCGCCCCCACCAGCTTCAGGAAGGCGCGCGCGGTCTTGGCGTTCTCGGCCACAAAGTAGCCGAGCGCGGCGGTGGTGGCCTGCACGTGTTCGGGGATGACGTGGGACAGCGCCTCGGTCTCGCCGAGGGTGTTGGGGATCAGGAAGAGGGTGCCTGGCATGTTGTAGCTTCTTATTGGATGTGGAAAAAGGATACGCCGGCCCGGCGCAGCATGCCGGTCAGCGCGATCAGCGGCAGGCCGGTCAGCGCGGTCGGGTCGCTGCTGTCGATGCGCTCCAGGATGGCGATGCCCAGCGCTTCATTCTTGGCGCTGCCCGCGCAGTCGTAGGGCTGCTCGATGCGCAGGTAAGCGTCCAGCTCGTGGTCGGGCAGGTCGCGGAACTTTACGACGGTCTGGATGTCTTCTATATAGGACTGGCTGTTGCGGCCATCCCACAGGCAAAGCGCGGTGTGGAACACCACTTCGCGGCCGCGCATTTTCTGCAATTGCGCCAGCGCGGCGGCGTGGCTGCCCGGCTTGCCGATTTGCTCGTCGTCCAGCGTGGCCACCTGGTCGGAGCCTATCACCAGGCAGCCGGGGTGCTTCGCGGCCACGGCGGCGGCTTTTTCGCGCGCCAGGCGCAGCGCGGTGGCGCTCGGCGTTTCGCCGGGCAGGGGGCTTTCATCGATGTCCGGCACGGCCACGTCGAATGGCAGTTGCAGGCGGGATAACAGTTCCTTGCGGTAGGCGGAGCTGGAAGCGAGGATGAGGCGGGGCGCGGAAGAAATCTGTTCGGTAGGCATCTGGTTTACTGGCCCTGTGCGGGAAATTGTTATATGCTCTGTGCGCCGTGGTTCAGCGCTGCCGCAAGCGCCTTTGCGGCAGCGGTTTGCGTGAAAGCTTTTGACGGCTTGGTGAAAACCCTGCTATTATCGCAGGTTTTCCGGGGAATGCAGGCCATGAGTGTGATTGACGCGTTTGACTTTTGCCGCAGCAACGGAAGCCGCAGCGGCGTAACGCCGGTTGCTGAAATGGCCCGCCTGGCCAAGGAATGCGCGGATGCGTCCGGCTCTGTCACCTGGCAGGTCGCGGGCGGTACCAGCAAGCACGGCTTCCCGCAGATGCGCTTGACGGTGGACGGCACGGTGCAGCTGGTTTGCCAGCGCTGCATGCAGCCCTATGCCCACCACTTGGCGTCCTCGACGCTGCTGATGCTGGGCAAGGACGACGAGCAAGCCGACGAGATCGAACAGATCGTCGATGATGAAACGGTGGACGTGATCGTGGGCACCCGCGACATGGACCTGATGTACCTGGTGGAAGATGAGGCGCTGCTGGCTCTGCCGCACACGCCGAAACACGATGTATGTCCGGATACGGCGCTGCTCGACTCTCTGCAGTCCGAGAAGAAGTCGCCGTTTGAAGGTCTGAAAGACCTCAAGAAATAAGTAAAACCCGTTATACCGAATAAGCAGTAAGTAAGGAACGTGTCAAAGCGCGTGCAGGCAGTCGAGTATTGCGAGTATTGGCATTGTGTAGTTAGTAGGGCCGGTCGTTTGATCGGCGTTGGCAAATTTTGCCGCTGGGATACTCGATTCGCATGTATTTGCAGGTCGAATGTGTTAGAATTTTAGAACTTATGTATTAGGAGTCATCATGGCAGTTCAGCAGAACAAGAAGTCCCCATCCAAGCGCGGTATGCACCGTTCGCACGATTTCCTGGTTGCACCGCAACTGGGCATCGAGCCAACCACCGGTGAAACGCACCTGCGTCACCACATCAGCCCTAACGGTTTCTACCGTGGCCGTAAAGTGCTGAAGACCAAAAACGACGAGTAATCGACGTTTTTACCAGAATAAGAGCGGTGCGACGTGGTATTTACTGACGTGGCGCCGCTTTTTTCTTTTCCTCGGCGGCTGAGCCAGCCTGTCAAACTTGCATCTCTGCAGCCCTGATACACTCAGGCGCGCATTTGTCCCACAATGACAATCAAAATATCTATCGACTGCATGGGCGGAGATCACGGCCTGTCTGTCACCATTCCTGCCGCCATATCCTTTCTGAAGCGTGAGGCGCAAGCCGAGCTGATCCTGGTTGGCCTGGAAGACGCCATCCGCGCGGAGCTCAAGAAGCACCACGCCGACGCGCACCCCCGCATTTCCATACACCACGCCTCCGAGCAGGTCGCCATGGACGACCCGCTGGAGGTCGCCCTGCGCCGCAAGAAGGATTCCTCGATGCGCGTGGCGGTCGAGCAGGTCAAGGACGGCAAGGCCCAGGCCGCCGTCTCGGCCGGCAACACCGGCGCCCTGATGGCCGTGTCGCGCTATGTGCTCAAGACCATGGCCGGCGTCGACCGTCCCGCCATCTGCTCCATCATGCCCAACCAGAAGGGCGGCCCCACCTATATGCTGGACCTGGGCGCGAATGTCGACTGCGAACCGCACCATTTGCACCAGTTCGCCATCATGGGCTCGGTGCTGGTCCATGCCATGGAAGGCATCGCCCGGCCCACCATCGGCCTGCTCAACGTGGGCACCGAGGACATCAAGGGCAATGAAGTGGTCAAGCTGACCAGCAAGCTGCTGCAGGCCGACCACGAGCGCGGCGCGCTCAACTTCTACGGCAACGTGGAAGGCAACGACATCTTCAAGGGCACCACCGACCTGGTGGTATGCGACGGCTTTGTCGGCAACGTCACCCTGAAATCGGTGGAAGGCGTGGCGCGCTTCTTCAAGGACGTGCTGACCTCCGAATTCAAGCGCAATATCTTCACCATGCTGGGCGCGCTGATTGCCAGCAGCGCCCTGAAGGCCATCAAGAGCCGCCTCAATCCATCCCGCTACAATGGCGCCAGTCTGCTGGGCCTGCGCGGCCTGGTTTTCAAAAGCCACGGCGGCGCCGACGCATATTCATTTGAATGGGCGATCCGGCGAGCGTATGATGCTGCAAAAAATGATGTGCAGGCGCAGTTGTCGACCATGATCGCCGAGCTGATGCCACGTAGCACGGAGACTACACAGGAGCCCAGCTCCGTCACCTGAAAGTGGATGGAAACGCATGACTTTGTATAGCAAAATTATTGGCACCGGCAGCTATCTGCCTGAAAAACGAGTGACCAACGCAGACTTGGCGGCCCAGCTGGCCGCCAAGGGGATAGAGACGTCCGACGAGTGGATTTCCAGCCGCAGTGGCATCTCCGCTCGTCACTACGCGGAGCCCGAGCAGGCGTCGTCCGACCTGGCCGTGCATGCGGCCCGCCACGCGCTGGAAATGGCCGGCATGGGCATCGACGATATCGACCTGATCATCGTCGCCAGCTCCACGCCGGACTTCTTCGGCAGCTTCCCCAGCACCGCCTGCATCGTGCAGCGCAAGCTGGGCCAGACCACCAACGGCGCCGCCGTGGACGTGCAGGCCGTGTGCAGCGGCTTCGTCTACGCCGTCTCCACCGCCGACGCCTTCATCCGCGCCGGCGTGCACAAGAACGTGCTGGTGATCGGCGCCGAAGTATTCTCCCGCATCCTGAATTTCGAAGACCGCACCACCTGCGTGCTGTTCGGCGACGGCGCCGGCGCCATCGTCATGACCGGTTCGGACGAGCCGGGCATCCTGGCCACCAAGCTGCACGCGGACGGCCGCCATTCGGACATCCTGAGCATCCCGGGCAGCCTGGCCGGCGGCGCGGTGGCGGGCAGCTCCTACCTGTACATGGACGGCCCTGCGGTATTCAAGCTGGCCGTCAGCGTGCTGGAGAAGGTGGCGCACGAAGCGCTGGAACACGCCGGCATGACGTCGGACCAGATCGACTGGCTGGTGCCGCACCAGGCCAATATCCGCATCATGAACGGCACCGCCAAGAAGCTGGGCCTGCCGCTGGACAAGATGATCGTCACGGTGGACCAGCACGGCAACACCTCGGCGGCATCGATCCCGCTGGCGCTGGACCAGGCGGTGCGCGACGGCCGCATCAAGAAAGGCCACAACGTCATGATGGAAGGCGTGGGCGGTGGTTTCACCTGGGGTGCTGTCCTGGCGCGGATGTAATGTAAAATACGGCCCGTTTTAGAATTAGTGTTCTAAATCCGGGGCCGGACCCGCCGGGTCTGACCCCAGAATAGGCATCTGCTTAATAAATAAGAGACAAATATGAATAAATTTGCATTTGTATTCCCGGGCCAGGGCTCGCAAGCCATCGCCATGATGGACGGCTTCGCCGGCAACCCGGTGGTGGCCCAGACCATCGCCGAGGCGTCGGACGCGCTGGGCTTCGACCTGGGCAAGCTGATGGCCGAAGGCCCGAAGGAAGAACTCGACCTGACCACCAACACCCAGCCCGTCATGCTGACGGCGGCCGTGGCCGTGTACCGCGCCTGGATCGCCGCCGGCGGCCCGGTGCCGTCGGTGGTGGCTGGCCACAGCCTGGGTGAATACTCGGCGCTGGTCGCTGCGGGCGTGATCTCCTTCAAGGACGCGGTGCCGCTGGTGCGCTTCCGCGCGCAAGCCATGCAGGAAGCCGTGCCGGTAGGCCAGGGCACCATGGCCGTGGTGCTGGGCCTGTCGGACGACGACGTGCGCGCCGCCTGCGCCGAAGCCGCCGCCGAGAATGCTGCGGAAGTAGTGGAGCCGGTCAACTTCAACGCGCCTGCGCAAGTGGTCATCGCCGGCCACACCGCCGCCGTTGAACGCGCCTGCGAAATCGCCAAGGCCAAGGGCGCCAAGCGCGCCATGAAGCTGCCGGTGTCGGCGCCGTTCCACTCCTCGCTGCTCAAGCCCGCTTCGGACCGCCTGCGCGAGTGCATGGCCGGCCTGAACTTCTCGGCGCCGCAGATCGCCCTGATCAACAATGTGGACGTGGCCGTGCTGAACGACCCGGCCAGTATCAAGGACGCGCTGGTGCGCCAGGCCGCGAGCCCGGTGCGCTGGGTGGAAACCATGCAGAAAGTGGCCGCCGACGGCATTACGCAAGTGGTCGAGTGCGGCCCCGGCAAGGTGCTGATGGGCCTGGCCAAGCGCATCGATCCTGTGCTGGTGGGCGACGCCATCACCGACCAGGCATCGCTGGACCGCGTACTGAGCACCTTCAAATAATAAGGAAGAACATGAATCTGGCAAATCAAGTTGCGCTGGTAACGGGCGCATCGCGCGGCATCGGCAAGGCCATCGCCACCGAGCTGGCCAAGCAGGGCGCGCGCGTGATCGGCACCGCCACCACGGAAGCGGGCGCCGAAGCCATTTCGGCCTACCTGGCCGAGATCGCTCCGGAAGCGGAGAGTGTGAAAGGTAAAGGCCTGGTGCTGGACGTGACCGATGCGGCGCGCTGCGCCGAAGTGATCGACGAAATCACCAAGACCTGGGGCGCGGTCGCCATCCTGGTCAACAACGCCGGCATTACCCAGGACAACCTGGCCATGCGCATGAAGGACGAGGAATGGGACAGCGTCATCGCCACCAACCTCAGTTCCGTGGGCCGTTTGTCGCGCGCCGTGCTGCGCGGGATGATGAAAGCCAAAAGTGGGCGTATTATTAACATCACCTCGGTGGTGGCATCGTCCGGCAACCCGGGTCAAATGAATTATGCGGCGGCCAAGGCCGGCGTGGAAGGCATGAGCCGCGCCCTGGCGCGCGAGATCGGCAGCCGCAACATCACCGTCAACTGCATCGCCCCCGGTTTTATCGACACCGATATGACCAAGGCGCTGGGCGATGAGCAGCACGCCGCACTGCTGACGCAGATCCCGCTGGCCCGGCTGGGCAAGCCGGAAGACATCGCGGCAGCCACCGCTTTCCTCGCTTCGCCGCAGGCCGCCTACATCACCGGCACCACCCTGCACGTGAACGGCGGGATGTATATGAATTGATGGCGAAAACGCGGAATTTAGCCGCGTTTTCACTGTCTTTTAGCAGTGATTTCGGCACAAATAGCAGCAGGTGCCGAAATTAGTTTTTCAGCGCGCAAACCTGATAAAATGCGCGCTTTCCGTAACAAACACATTGGAGCCATAACATGTCGGATATCGAACAACGCGTTAAGAAAATCGTCGCTGAGCAACTGGGCGTCGCAGAAGCAGACATCAAAACCGAATCGTCTTTCGTGGACGACTTGGGTGCTGACTCCCTGGACACCGTTGAACTGGTGATGGCTCTGGAAGACGAGTTCGAAATGGAAATCCCTGACGAACAAGCTGAAAAGATCACCACCGTGCAGCAGGCGATCGACTACGCAACCGCGCACGTCAAGGCCTAAGCCTGCCCCGATCGACTCCAGGAGAATCGCTTGAGTTCTAAAAACCGTCGTGTAGTGGTCACCGGCCTCGGCTGCGTGTCCCCCGTCGGCAATAGCATTGCCGAAGCGTGGAGCGCCGTCACTGAGGGCAAGTCCGGGATTGCCAACATCACCAAGTTTGATGCGCAGCCATTCACTACCCACTTCGCCGGTGAGGTAAAGGGCTTCAATATCGAGGATTACATCCCCGGTAAGGAAGCGCGCCATATGGATACTTTCATCCACTTTGGCATGGCGGCCGGCATTCAGGCGGTGCAGGATTCCGGCATCGTCGTCACCGAGGAAAACGCCGACCGTATCGGCGTGATCATCGGTTCCGGCATCGGCGGCTTGCCGATGATAGAAGAGCAGAAGGAAGACTACGACAAGCGCGGTCCGCGCCGCATCTCGCCTTTCTTCGTGCCTGCTTCGATTATCAACATGATCTCGGGCAACCTGTCGATCAAGTACGGCATGCGCGGTCCCAACCTGGCGATCGTCACGGCCTGCACCACCGGCCTGCACAGCATCGGCGCCGCTGCTCGCCTGATCGAGTACGGCGACGCAGATGTGATGGTGGCGGGCGGCGCGGAATCGACCGTGTCGCCGCTGGGCATGGGCGGTTTCGCCTCGGCCCGCGCCCTGTCCACCCGCAATGACGACCCTGCGACCGCTTCGCGGCCGTGGGACCGCGACCGCGACGGCTTCGTGCTGGGCGAGGGCGCCGGCGTCATGGTGCTGGAAGAGTACGAACACGCAAAAGCGCGCGGCGCCAAGATCTATGCAGAAGTGCATGGCTTTGGCATGACCGCCGATGCTTACCACATGACGTCGCCGCTGGAAGATGGCAGCGGCGGCAGCAAGGCAGTGATTGCCGCCCTGAAGAACTCCGGCCTCAACCCGGATCAGGTGCAGTACGTCAATGCCCACGGCACCTCGACCCCATTGGGCGACCAGGCCGAAGTGGTTGGCATCAAGCGCACCTTCGGCGACCACGCCAAGCAGATGGTGGTGTCCTCGACCAAGTCGATGACCGGCCACTTGCTGGGCGGCGCCGGCGGCCTGGAAGCGGTGTTTACGGTATTGGCCATCCACCATCAGGTGGTGCCGCCTACCATCAACATCTTCAACCAGGACCCTGCGTGCGACCTGGACTTCTGCGCCAACGTGGCGCGCGATATGAAGATCCAGTATGCGGTGAAGAACTCGTTCGGATTCGGCGGCACCAACGGTAGCCTCGTGTTCGGAAAAGTTTGAACTTTTTAGCCTCGCTCCGGTCGAACCGGAGTGAGCGCTGAGACGGTGCCGGCGCCCGCCGGCACCTGTCGCCCGGCTCCGCCGGCGCTTCTGCTGTACCCCTCCCATAGTTGGCACCCCCAGGCTTAACGCGTCATGTCGATTGCGGTAACTGCTGTCGTGCGTCCTTCTTTCTGCCTGCGCCTGCTGCAGGCGGGCTTCGCCGCGTGCACGCTGGCCGTGGCCTGCTTCCAGCCTCCCCATATCGCCATTTCTTGCGTTGCGGCAAGCCTTTGGGCCTTGTATTGCGCGCTGCGCGGGACCAAAACGCATCGGCTTGATATTTCCGGTATTGGGCAAATCCGGCTGGCGGTATACCTGCTGTCAGCGGATGGCACGGCGCCAGCGGCGGTGGCCTTGCAGGCGGGATCGGCCTGCTGGCCGTGGCTGCTGTTGCTGCGGCTGCGCCAGGACAGCGGCGCGGTCACGGTGCTGCTGGTGCTGCCCGACAGCGTGGCGGCCGGGCAGTTCAGGGCGCTGGCCCTGGCGTGCCGGGCCTGCGCGGCAAAAAAACTTTGAACTTCTTGCCGCGCGCTTGTTCTATAGCAGTAAGAGCTGGCGCGCTGCAGAATACCGGGGAACAGCTGCAATGACAGAGCGCGAGAGCGATCAGTTGCTGGTCGAACGAGTCCAGGCGGGCGAGCGGCAGGCATTCGACTTGCTGGTGGCTAAGTATCAGCGTAGGCTGATGAGGCTGGTTTCGCGCATCGTGCACGATCCTGCGGAGGCGGAAGATGTGGTCCAGGAGACGTTCATTAAAGCGTACCGCGCCATCCGGCGTTTTCGGGGCGACTCGGCCTTTTATACCTGGCTGTACCGCATTGGCATCAACACCGCCAAGAACTTCCTGGCCAGCCAGAGCCGCCGCACGCCGACCTCCACCGAGAACGACGCCGAGCAGGCTGAATCCTTCGACAGCGGCGAGCAGCTGCGCGACATCAACACGCCCGAGTCGGTGCTGGCCAGCCAGCAGATCGCGCGTACCGTGAACGCGGCGATGGACGCGCTGCCGCTGGATTTGCGCACGGCCATCGTACTGCGCGAAATCGAGGGGCTGAGCTACGAGGAGATCGCGGACATCATGTCCTGCCCGATCGGCACCGTGCGCAGCCGCATCTTCCGCGCGCGCGACGTGATTGCCGAGCGGCTCAAACCGCTGTTGGACATGCCGCTGGACAAACGCTGGTAAGCAAACGGGAACGCCGATGGAAACGCTGAAACCACTGCACGAACTCATTTCCGCCATGGCCGACGGCGCGCTGGCGGCCCACGAGGCCGAGCTGGCGCTGGCCGCGCTGACCGAGCCCGAGGGCAGGGCGGCCTGGCAGGCCTACCAGCTGATCGGCGACGTGCTGCGCAGCGACGCCAGCGGCGCCGAGCTGGGCGATGGTTTCAGCGCGCGCCTGGCGGCCCGGCTCGACGTCGAAGTCGCGCCGGCGCCCGGCCGCGCCGCGCCCGCGTCCCCGCCGGCACCTGCGCCCGCCGCCGCCCCGGCCGCCGCTTCCACCCCGGCATCGGCGCCGGCATCCCCCCAGGCGCCGGCCGCATCGCCGGCCCTGGCCGCCACAGTGCCGGACACGGCGGTCTAAGCGTCCCCTCTTGAAAAACCTTGCCGTTCGCAATATCTTGTGCGAGCGGCAACGGCCGTTTTCGCTTATATTGACTGAATATCCGCTGAACCCACACGCATGATGACCTCCATGAAAAACAATTTCCCTGCAGGTAGTAAAACCGTATCCGCGCTGGCGCTGAGCGCAGCTGTCCTGTTTGCCCCGGCCGTGGCCGGCCTGGCGCCCGTGGCGCAGGCCGCCGGGCCGGTGGTGGCGGGTTTGCCCGACTTTGCCGACATGGTTGAAAAAGTCGGCCCGGCCGTGGTCAACATCCGCACCACCGAGCGCCTCAAGCTGAGCCAGGGCCGCAACGGCCAGCCCGGCGAAGAGGAAATGCAGGAATTCCTGCGCCGCTTCTTCGGCGGCGCCGTGCCCACGCCGCGCCAGCCCGGCCAGACCCCGCGCGGCCGCCGCGGCGCCCCGCAGCAGGATGACCAGGAAGTGCAGCGCGGCGTCGGTTCCGGCTTCATCACCACGGCGGACGGCTATGTGCTGACCAACGCCCACGTGGTCGACGGCGCCGACGAGGTCTACGTCACGCTGACCGACAAGCGCGAATTCAAGGCCAAGGTGCTGGGCGCGGACGCCCGCACCGACGTGGCGGTGCTGAAAATCGAAGGCAGCAAGCTGCCCTACCTGACCATAGGCGACTCCGGCAAGATCCGCGTGGGCGAATGGGTGGTGGCCATCGGCTCGCCGTTCAACCTGGAAAACACGGTTACCGCCGGCATTATTTCCGCCAAGTCGCGCGACACCGGCGACTACCTGGCCCTGATCCAGAGCGATGTGGCGGTGAATCCCGGCAATTCCGGCGGCCCGCTGATCAATATGCGCGGCGAGGTAATCGGCATCAATTCCCAGATCGCCACCCTGTCCGGCGGCTACAACGGCATTTCCTTTGCCGTGCCCATCGACGAAGCCATGCGCGTGGCGGACCAGCTGAAGAAATCCGGCAAGGTCACGCGCGGACGCATCGGCGTGCAGATCGGCCAGCTGAGCAAGGAAGTGGCCGAGTCGCTGGGCCTGAAGGAAGCGCAGGGCGCCGAGGTGACCATGGTGGAGCCGGGCGGTCCGGCCGACAAGGGCGGCATCAAGGCCGGCGACATCATCCTGAAATTCAACGGCGCGGCCATCAGCCGCTCCACCGACCTGCCGCGCATGGTGGGCGGCACGGCGCTGGGCAGCAAGGCCGTGGTGACCGTGTGGCGCAAGGGCCAGCAGGTGGACATCCCTGTCACCGTGGTGGAGCTGGAGGCGGACAAGACCGCCGCCAAGGCCAGCCCGGCCGAGAAGAAGAAAAAGGCCGAGGAGCCCGCCAACGCGCTGGGCTTCAAGGTGGCCGACCTGACCGCCGCGCAGAAGAAGGAGCTGGCGGTGGAGGGCGGCGTGATGGTGGAGGCAACCGAAGGCGCCGCCGCCAACGCCGGGCTGCGCGAAGGCGACGTGCTGCTGCAGATTAACAATGTGGAGATCAAGGACGCCAAGCAGTTCAACGCCGTGGTGGCCAAGCTCGACGTCAAGCGCGCCCACGTGGTGCTGGTGCGGCGCGGCGAGGTGGCGCAGTTCATTTCCCTGCGCCCAAGCGCGAAGTAATAGCGGCGCTTGGCGGGTTACGGCTGCGCCTAACCCGCCCTACGGTCTTCACGAGGCGCGTAGGGCGGGTCAGTGCGCAGCACGTAACCCGCCGGCTCCGCCCGAGACCGATGCACTTTACCCTCTACTCCCGCTCCTACTGCCACCTGTGCCAGGACATGCTGGACGCCCTCAACGCCCTGCAGACCCCCGAACGCCCCTTCACCGTCGAGGTCATCGATGTGGACGCCGACGAGGCCCTGGTGGCCCGTTTTGACGAGCTGGTGCCCGTCCTGTACGCCGATTTGAACCAGCCGGAACTGTGCCACTACTTCCTCGACGAAAGCGCGGTGAAAACCGCTTTGGCATAAAACCGGGCTTTCCCCTCTGAAATCCGGTAAAATGCCGGGTTTGGAAGCTCTTGTTTCCTTGCTGTGATAGTAATAAAAAGCGCTCGCCAGGGGCCATCGTCCCGCCTGGAGCGCTACTCGCCACGTCCCTACACGCTTTTAGATTTGTTTAATGAACAACATACGCAATTTCTCCATCATCGCCCACATCGACCACGGTAAATCGACCCTGGCCGACCGCATCATTCAATTGTGCGGCGGCTTGTCCGAGCGCGAGATGGAGTCGCAAGTGCTCGATTCGATGGATCTGGAGCGCGAGCGCGGCATCACCATCAAGGCCCAGACCGCAGCGCTGCAGTACAAGGCGCGCGACGGCAAAATCTACAACCTGAACCTGATCGACACCCCCGGCCACGTCGACTTCTCCTATGAAGTCAGCCGTTCCCTGTCGGCCTGCGAAGGCGCGCTGCTGGTGGTGGACGCCTCGCAAGGCGTGGAAGCCCAGACCGTGGCCAACTGCTACACCGCGCTCGACCTGGGCGTGGAAGTGGTGCCGGTGCTGAACAAGATCGACTTGCCGAACGCCGACCCGCCGAGCGCCATCGCCGAGATCGAAGACGTGATCGGCATCGAGGCGGGCGACGCGGTGCACTGTTCGGCCAAGACCGGCATGGGCGTGGACGACGTGCTCGAATCCATTATCGCCAAAGTGCCGCCGCCGAAAGGCGACCCGGACGCGCCGCTGCAGGCCCTGATCGTCGACTCCTGGTACGACGCCTACGTGGGCGTGGTGATGCTGGTGCGCGTGGTCAACGGCACGCTGAAGCCGAAGGACCGCATCAAGCTGATGGCCACCGACTCGCTGCAGCTGGTGGAGGACGTGGGCGTGTTCGCGCCGCGTTCGCTGTCGCTGCCGCAGCTGTCGGCCGGCCAGGTGGGCTTCATCATCGCCGGCATCAAGGAGCTGAAGGCCGCCAAAGTGGGCGACACCATCACCCTGGCCAACCGCCCGGCGCCCGCGCCGCTGCCCGGCTTCAAGGAAGTGCAGCCGCAGGTGTTCGCTGGCCTGTTCCCGGTGGAAGCCAACCAGTACGACGCCCTGCGCGACGCGCTGGAAAAACTGAAGCTGAACGACGCAGCGCTGATGTACGAGCCCGAAGTATCGCAGGCGCTGGGCTTCGGCTTCCGCTGCGGCTTCCTGGGCCTGCTGCACATGGAAATCGTGCAGGAGCGCCTGGAGCGCGAGTTCGACCAGGACCTGATCACCACCGCGCCCACCGTGGTGTACGAAGTGGTGATGCGCGATAACAGCATCGTCAAGGTGGACAACCCGTCTCGCATGCCGGAAACGACCAAGATCAACGAGATCCGCGAGCCCATCGTCACGGTCAACCTGTACATGCCGCAAGAGTACGTCGGCTCGGTGATCACGCTGTGCATCGGCAAGCGCGGCGTGCAGATGGACATGAGCTACCACGGCCGCCAGGTCAAGCTGGTGTACGAAATGCCGATGGGCGAGATTGTGCTGGACTTCTTCGACAAGCTGAAATCCACCTCGCGCGGCTACGCTTCCATGGACTACGAGTTCAAGGAATACCGCACCTCCGACGTGGTCAAGGTCGACATGCTGATCAACGGCGAGAAGGTCGACGCGCTGGCCATCATCGTCCACCGCTCGAACAGCGCCTACCGCGGCCGCCAGGTGGCCGCCAAGATGCGCGAACTGATACCGCGCCAGATGTTCGACGTGGCCATCCAGGCCGCCATCGGCGTGAACGTGATCTCGCGTGAAAACGTGAAGGCGCTGCGCAAGAACGTGCTGGCCAAGTGCTACGGCGGCGACATCAGCCGCAAGAAGAAGCTGCTGGAGAAGCAGAAAGCCGGTAAAAAACGCATGAAGCAGGTGGGCTCGGTGGAGATTCCACAAGAAGCATTCCTGGCAATCTTACAAGTGGACGATAAATGAACCTGCAAGCTGTGCTGAGCAATTTCGCCTTGATCCTGTTTATCCTGATGGTGGTAACGGGAGTGATCTGGTTTCTGGACGTGTTCTACCTGGCCAAGCAGCGCCGCGCCGCGGCGGACCGCGCGCTGGCCGAGTACGACGCCCGCACGGCCAAGCTGACCGCCGACGGCATCAAGGTCGACAACGCGGCCAACCGCGCCGGCATCGAAGCGGCGCAGCTGCGCCAGCCTACCTGGATCGAGTACTCGGGCAGTTTCTTCC
Organism: Pseudoduganella aquatica; assembly: GCF_020865585.1. NCBI lineage: Bacteria > Pseudomonadati > Pseudomonadota > Betaproteobacteria > Burkholderiales > Oxalobacteraceae > Pseudoduganella > Pseudoduganella aquatica. Next base: position 4,963,074 of record NZ_CP086370.1, on the reverse strand, counting down.
CGGTGATCGCGCTGGTGTTCTTCCTGCGCTCCTTCCTGTACGAGCCGTTCAAGATCCCGTCCTCGTCCATGGTGCCGACCCTGCTGGTGGGCGACCTGATCCTGGTGAACAAGTTCACCTACGGCGTGCGCCTGCCCATCATTAACAAAAAAGTCATCGAGCTGAACGACCCTCAGCGCGGCGACGTGATGGTGTTCAAGTATCCGCGCGACATGAGCCAGGACTACATCAAACGGGTGATCGGCGTGCCGGGTGATAAAATCACCTATGAAAACAAGAAGTTGACGGTGAACGGCAAGGCCATCGCGTACGCGCCGCTGGACGACTACCTGAACGAGGACAGCCTGCAGTACTCCAAGCAGGCCAAGGAAAACCTGAGCGGCGTCGAGCACCGCATCATCGCCACCGAAGGCGCGCCGTCGGTGAACGTGCCGCAGGTGATGGATTTCCCGCACAGCGAAGCGTGCAGCTACCGTTCGGAAGGCTTTACCTGTGTAGTGCCAGCTGGCAACTACTTCATGATGGGCGACAACCGCGACAACAGCCTGGACAGCCGTTACTGGGGCTTTGTGCCGGACAAGAACATCGTTGGCAAGGCTTTCTTCGTATGGATGAACCTGAGCAATCCGCTCAAGCGCATCGGCAGCATTCAATAAACGACGAGGGGTAGAGATGCAAGGTTTGCAAAAACAACGCGGTATTTCGCTGGTCGGCCTGATCTTTGCCATCGCCGTGCTGGCGGGCATCGGCCTGCTGGCCATGCAGGTTGTGCCCACCTACTCGGAATACCGCGCCATCTCGGCCGCCATCGTCAAGGCCAAGGCCGCCGGCAGCACGCCGCAGCAGATCCAGGAATCGTTCAGCAAAAGCGCCGAAGTGGGCTACATCAGTTCCATCACCGCGCGCGACCTGGTCATCAGCCGCGAAGAGGGCGGCCTGGAAGTGAGCTTCGCTTACGACAAGAAAATCCCCCTGGTCGGACCGGCCAGCCTGTTGCTGGAATACGCCGGCACCACGTCGAAAACGGGCGGCGCGCCAGCGAAACCCGACGCCGACGGCAAATAAACACGAGAGTCTATGAATTTACAGTTATTGCAAACACGGTTGGGGTACACGTTCCAGGATGCTGGCCTGTTGCAGCAAGCCTTGACGCACCGCAGCCATAGCAGTTTGCATAACGAACGGCTGGAATTCCTGGGCGACTCCATCCTGAACTGCGTGGTGGCCTCGATTTTGTACGAGCGCTACAGCGGCATCGACGAGGGCGACCTGTCGCGCCTGCGCGCCAACCTGGTCAAGCAGCAGTCGCTGTACGAGATTGCGCAGAAGCTGGAGCTGTCCAACTTCCTGCGCCTGGGCGAAGGCGAACTGAAATCGGGCGGCTTCCGCCGTCCGTCCATCCTGGCCGACACCCTGGAAGCGCTGCTGGGCGCCATCTTCCTCGACACCAGCTTCGACGCCGCCGCCAAGGTGATACGCGCCTTCTACATCCCCATCCTGGACTCGGTCGACCCGCAGACGCTGGGCAAGGACGCCAAGACCCTGCTGCAGGAATTCCTGCAAGCCAAGAAGATCTCGCTGCCGCTGTACAATGTGGTAGCCACCCACGGCGCCGCGCACAGCCAGGAATTCGAAATTGAATGCCTGGTGCCCAAGCTGGGCATCCAGGTCTACGGCCGTGGCGGCAGCCGCCGCGCCGGCGAACAGGCGGCGGCCAAGCTGGCGCTGGAAGTGGCCGAGCAGGCGTTGCAGAAAACGCCGGCCGCCAGCCGCAAGCCGCGCCAGCGCGGCGCACAGCTGAAACTGGCCGGCATCGCCACCATCCAGGGCGACGCGGCGCAGGAGCAGAGTCACGAGCAGAACGGCCCCAAGGGCAAAGCCGCTGGCGATGGCAAGCTCGCCAAACATTGAACAAGGTAACACCATGAACACCCCAACCATTCCGGCCGCAGGCGCGGAAACGCCTGCCGGCTTCCGCTGCGGCTATATCGCCATTGTCGGCCGCCCCAACGTGGGCAAGTCCACGCTGATGAATATGCTCATCGGCGCCAAGGTCAGCATCACCTCGCGCAAGGCGCAAACCACGCGCCACCGCATCACCGGCATCCAGACCCTGGACGACGCGCAGTTCATCTACATCGACACGCCGGGCTTCCAGACCCGCCACTCGAACGCGCTGAACAAGACGCTGAACAAGACCGTCACCAACACGCTGGACTCGTCGGACGTGATCCTGTACGTGATCGAGGCCAACAACTTCGGCCCGGCCGACCAGCAAGTGCTGGACCTGCTGCCCAAGACCGTGCCGGTGATCCTGGTGATCAACAAAGCCGACCGCGCCAAGGACAAGGCCGTGCTGCTGCCGTTCGCGCAGCAGGTGGCCGCCAAGCACGACTTCGCGGCCGTGGTGCCGGTGTCGGCCAAGCTGCGCTTCCAGCTGGACGGCCTGCAGAACGAGATCAAGCGCCTGCTGCCGGAGAACGACCCGATCTTCGGGCCGGACGACATCACCGACCGCAGCGAGAAATTCCTGGCCTCGGAAATCGTGCGCGAAAAGCTGTTCCGCTTCGTGGGCGACGAGCTGCCTTACACCAGCACCGTGCTGATCGAGAAGTTCGAGCAGGAAGGCAATCTGCGCCGCATCTTCGCCGCCATCCTGGTCGAGCGCGACACGCACAAGTCCATGATCATCGGCAACAAGGGCGCGCGCCTGAAAGAGGTGTCCTCGCAAGCCCGCCTGGACATGGAAAAGCTGTTCGGCGGCCCCGTGTACCTGGAAATCTGGGTCAAAGTGAAGTCGGGCTGGGCCGACAACGAAGCCGGACTGCGCGCCTACGGCTACGAGTAATCCCATCAGCGCGATGTCCGACGCCGCCGTAGCTGAACCCGTCAAGCGTGCGCGCGCGCCGTCGCGCGAGCGCACGGTGGGCACCCGCGTGTCGGACCAGCCGGCCTTCGTGCTGCACAGCTATCCCTACAAAGAAACCAGCCTCATCATCGACATGCTGACGCGCGACTTCGGCCGCGTCGCCGTGATCGCCAAGGGCGCCAAGCGCCCGCACTCGCAGCTGCGTGGCGTGCTGCAAACCTTCCAGCCCCTGTCCGCCGGCTTCGTCGGCAAGAACGAACTGCGCACCCTGACCGGCGCCGAGTGGGTGGGCGGCATGCTGCCGCTCGAAAAGACCGCGCTGCTGTGCGGCTTCTACCTGAACGAGCTGCTGGTCAAGCTGCTCGCGCGCGACGACGCCCATCCCGCCCTGTTCGACCACTATGTCGCCACGCTGAACCAGCTGGCGCATAATGAGCCCGCGCCCATCGTGCTGCGCAAGTTCGAACGCGCGCTGCTGAAAGAAACCGGCGTGGCGGCGGACCTCACGCGCTGCACCGCCACCCGCACGCGCGTGCAAGCGGACGTGGTCTACGTAGTGGACCCCGAGCGCGGCCCGCGCCCTGAACGCGCGGACGACATCGCGCCGCGCGTGTCCGGCAAGACGCTGCTGGACATGGAGTGCGAAGATTACCAAGACGCCGCCACGCAGGCGCAAAGCAAACAACTGATGCGCTTTCTGCTCGCGCATCACCTGGGCGGCGCGCCGCTGAACACGCGCCAGATACTGATAGACTTATTGCAGCTTTAACCCTGCCGCTATAGAGAATATATGAGCTTCCTGTACCCGTCCGGCCCCGTCATCGACCTGGGCATCAACATCGACCACGTGGCCACGCTGCGCAACGCGCGCGGCACCACCTATCCGGACCCGATCCGCGCCGCGCTGCTGGCCGAGCAGGCCGGCGCCGACTGCATCACCCTGCACCTGCGCGAAGACCGCCGCCACATCAAGGACGCCGACGTCATCGCGCTGGCGCCGCAGCTGATCACGCGCATGAACCTGGAAGCGGCCGTCACCAAAGAGATGCTGGACTTCGCCTGCATGATCAAGCCGGCCGACGTGTGCCTGGTGCCCGAGAAGCGCACCGAAGTCACCACCGAAGGCGGCCTCGATGTGGTGGGCCACTTCAGCGACGTGCAGGCGGCGGTGAAGCAGCTGCAGGCCGAAGGCATACGCGTGTCCCTGTTCATCGACGCCGACGAGCAGCAGATCGCCGCCGCCGCCGAAGCCGGCGCGCCCGTGATTGAACTGCACACCGGCCGCTATGCCGACACCGAAGGCGCCGAGCAGGCCGCCGAACTGGAACGCATCAAGGCCGGCACGCTGTTCGGCGTGCAACGCGGCCTGAAGGTGAACGCGGGCCACGGCCTGCACTACACCAATGTGCAGGCCATCGCCGCCATTCCGGACATCGCGGAACTGAACATCGGCCACGCCGTCGTGGCCCACGCCGTCTTCGTCGGCTGGGAAAACGCCGTGCGCGAAATGAAGGCCATCATGACCTCGACGCGTGTCGCCGCGACGGCGGCACGGTTCAGCGCAAAATGATCTTCGGCATCGGCACCGACATCTGCCAGATCGGCCGCATCGCCGACGCGCTCGCGCGCAGCGAGCGCTTTGCCGACAAGGTGCTGGGGCCGGAGGAGCTGGAGATCTACCGCGCGCGCAAAGCCGTCAGCCCGGTGCGCGCGCAGCGCTTTGTGGCCACGCGCTTCGCCGCCAAGGAAGCCTTCGGCAAAGCCATCGGCACCGGCGTGGCCGCGCCCATGACCTTGCACAACGCGCAGCTGCTCAACGAAGGCAGCGGCAAGCCGGTGATGGTGTGCAGCGGCACGCTGGCCGAATACATGCAGCAGCACCGCCTGTTTTCGCACGTGACGGTGAGCGACGAGGTGGATTACGCCGTCGCCTTCGTGGTCGTGGAGCAGGCGCCAGAACAGAAGTAGAGCAATGACAGACGCAACGACGCCCGACAATTCCGTTACGCCCGATACGCCGCCCGCGCCCGCGCCCGATCCGCGCGAGCAGGTGCTGGCCACCGTCGCCAAGCTGCCCGGCCTGCCGGGCGTGTACCGCTATTTCGACGCCAACGACAACGTGCTCTACGTGGGCAAGGCGCGCGACCTGAAGAAGCGCGTGTCGAGCTACTTCCAGAAGAACCTGTCCAGCCCGCGCATCGCCATGATGGTCGAGCGCATCGCGCGCCTGGAAACCACCGTCACGCACAGCGAAGCCGAAGCGCTCATCCTTGAGAACAATCTGATCAAGGCCCTGCAGCCGCGCTTCAACATCCTGTTCCGCGACGACAAGTCCTATCCCTACCTGAAGATCACCGGCGACGCCGTGCCGCGCATGGTCTACTACCGTGGTTCGGTGGACAAGAAGAACCAGTATTTCGGCCCCTTCCCGAACTCGTGGGCGGTGAAGGAGTCCATGCAGATACTGCAGAAGGTCTTCCTGCTGCGCACCTGCGAGGACAGCGTGTACGCCAACCGCACGCGCCCCTGCCTGCTGCACCAGATCGGCCGCTGCAGCGCGCCCTGCGTGGACCTGATCGCGCCGGAAGACTACAAGGTGGACGTGGAAAACGCCGCGCGCTTCCTGCGCGGGCGCACCAGCGAAGTGATGGAAGACCTGGAGAAGAAGATGCACGGCTACGCGGCCGAGCTCAAATTCGAGCAGGCCGCCTCGGTGCGCAACCAGATCCAGTCGCTGGCCAAGGTGCTGCACCAGCAGAGCATGGAGACCACCGGCGACGCCGACGTGGACATCATCGCCGTGATCGTGCAGGGCGGCCGCGCCTGCGTCAACCTGGCCATGGTGCGCGGCGGGCGCCACCTGGGCGACCGCGCCTATTTCCCCAGCCACTTCGGCGACGCGGCGGCCATCGCCGAAGCGGCGCCGGAAGTGGAGGTGCTGAGCGCCTTCCTGGTGCAGCACTACACCGAGAAATTCATCCCCGGCACGCTGATACTGAATATCGAATACGACCAGCCGGAGCTGATGCTGGCGCTGCAGGAGCAGTGCGGCCACCGCATCAACCTGATCTTCCAGCCGCAGGGCCAGCGCCGGCAGTGGCTGGAACTGGCGCAGAAGGGCGCCGAGATCTCGCTGGCGCGGCTGCTGTCCGAGCAGGGCTCGCAGCAGGCGCGCACGCGCGCGCTGGCCGAAGCGCTCACGCTGGAGTCGGACGACCTGGACGCGCTGCGCGTGGAGTGCTTCGACATCTCGCACACCCAGGGCGAAGCCACGCAAGCATCCTGCGTGGTGTTCCACCACCACCAGATGCAGAACGGCGAATACCGCCGCTACAACATCAACGACATCACGCCGGGCGACGATTACGCCGCCATGCGCCAGGTGCTCATGCGCCGCTACGAGAAGGTGGCCAACGGCGACGGCGTGATGCCGGACGTGGTGCTGATCGACGGCGGCAAGGGCCAGGTCGAGATGGCGCGCCAGGTGTTCTCCGAGCTGGGGCTGGACATCAGCCTGATCGTCGGCGTGGCCAAGGGGGAAGGGCGGCGCGTGGGCCTGGAGACGCTGGTGTTCGTGGACGGGCGCGCGGCGCAGGAGCTGGGCAAGGAATCGGCCGCGCTGATGCTGGTGGCGCAGATCCGCGACGAGGCGCACCGCTTCGCCATCACCGGCATGCGCGCCAAGCGCGCCAAGACGCGCCAGACCTCGCGTCTGGAGGAAATCGAAGGCATAGGCGTGAAGCGGCGCCAGAAACTGCTGGCGCGCTTTGGCGGCCTGCGCGGCGTGGTCAACGCCAGTGTGGAGGATTTGATGTCGGTTGACGGCATTTCCAGCGCCTTGGCGGAAGAAATCTACAAACAGCTGCACTAAGGGCGTGCGTTCGCTGGTGCTAAGCACGGCGGCAAGGTAGACTAGCGGCGCGTTGATAAAAATTAACTAGCCTCAGAGCCGCAGTCACTATGCCTTTCAATATCCCGATTTTACTGACCTGGTTGCGCGTAGCGCTCATTCCGCTGGTGGTGGGCGTGTACTATCTGCCGCCCGCCTGGCTGCCGGTGAGCGACCGCAACCTGGGCGCCACGCTGGTGTTCATCGTGGCCGCCATCACCGACTGGTTCGACGGCTTCCTGGCCCGTCGCTGGAACCAGACCTCGGCCTTCGGCGCCTTCCTCGACCCCGTGGCCGACAAGCTGATGGTGGCCGGCGCCTTGCTGGTGCTGGTGCAGCTGGACCGCTGCAACGCCATCATCGCCTTCATCATCATCGGCCGCGAGATCACCATCTCGGCGCTGCGCGAGTGGATGGCGCAGATCGGCGCGTCCAAATCGGTGGCGGTGAACTCCATCGGCAAGATCAAGACCGCCGCTCAGATGACCGCCATTCCCATGCTGCTGTTCCACGACATCCTGTTCGGCGCAGTGGACACGCATTTCTGGGGCGAGAAGCTGCTGTGGGTGGCTGCCGTGCTGACGGTGTGGTCCATGCTGTACTACCTGCAGAAGGCCTGGCCGCTGATCAAGGAAAAGAGCGGCATGCTGGAATCGAAATAAATCATTTAGCTTTGCAAGTTTTCACTCTTGACAGTGCGCTCCCATGGTCTATAATGCTGGCCTGTTGTTGATAACAACGCGCAGCAAAAAGCGAAGCGGGAGTAGCTCAGTTGGTAGAGCGCAACCTTGCCAAGGTTGAGGTCGAGAGTTCGAGACTCTTCTCCCGCTCCAGTTTGCAGTGCGAGAATGTTTCTGCGATAATGCGGTTCCTAACGCGGGAGTAGCTCAGTTGGTAGAGCGCAACCTTGCCAAGGTTGAGGTCGAGAGTTCGAGACTCTTCTCCCGCTCCAGTCGGCAAACTGGGGTGTTTAGGGCAGCAAAAATGTAAGACTCCATGCGGGAGTAGCTCAGTTGGTAGAGCGCAACCTTGCCAAGGTTGAGGTCGAGAGTTCGAGACTCTTCTCCCGCTCCAGGTTTTACAAGATGGTATCAAAACTCCAATGCGGGAGTAGCTCAGTTGGTAGAGCGCAACCTTGCCAAGGTTGAGGTCGAGAGTTCGAGACTCTTCTCCCGCTCCACGGTTTTGTCAGTAATACACTCCAATGCGGGAGTAGCTCAGTTGGTAGAGCGCAACCTTGCCAAGGTTGAGGTCGAGAGTTCGAGACTCTTCTCCCGCTCCAGAATTCGAATGGCAGAGCTTAACCGGCTGCCGTTTCAGACAAGTCTTCCTCGGCGAGGTAGCAAAGCGGTTATGCAGCGGCCTGCAAAGCCGTCTAGGTCGGTTCGACTCCGATCCTCGCCTCCAGAATCAATGAAGAAATCGCCGCTAGCCGGCGATTTTTCATTTCCGGGTCGACTTTTCAACATAGTGAAAAAGACCATGGGACACGACGTCAAGAACATCAAAGAAGCCATCGCCCTCACGCTGCGCGTGTGGCGCGCCGCATCCGCCTTCTTCCTCAGCATCGAGCTGTGGCTGATGGTGCTGGTCGCCGCAGCGACCGTCAGCGGGCTATTCCTGGCCTTCATGGGCAGCTCGCTCAGCATCCTCGCCTTCGGCTTCGCCATCACCTATGTCGGCACGCGCACCGTGCTGCACGCCAAGCGCATCCTGCACTGGCCTTTCATCTGAGTCGAATAGCGCCGGATTGGCTGCCGTCACAGCGTATTGCCGAGCGCGCGCAGCTCCGCCAACAGGCTTTGCACAAAGGGATTCATCGGGCCGCTGCGCCATACCAGGTCGATTCCCTGCTGATAGCTGAACAGGTCCGGCCGGATGGGGCGGTAGGCGACTGAACCCGACAGCATCGAAGCGAAGTGGTCGGGGAGGAAGCCGACGTAGTCGCCGCTGCTCACCAGCAAGGCCACCGCTTCCAGGCTGTCCGCCTTGGCCGCCCTGCGGAAGACGGCCGACGAGTTGAGTACGGGAAGGCTGTCCGTGTAGGGATCAACGACCAGGTCGAGTCCGGGCTGCTCGCCTGCGCCGATGTGCTGGTCGCAGCGGTGGTAGAGCGGGTGGTGGGCCGAGCAGTACAGGCTGCTCGTCTCCTGATACAGGGGCAGGTAGTCCAGTCCAGGCAGCCGCTCGGCCGACGCGACGATGCCCGCATCGAGCGCTGCGGCCATCACCTGGCGCTCGATATCGGCCGGCTTGCACACCGTTAGATTGATATGCACGCGCGGCGCCTTGGCGCGATAGCGCCGCAGCGCGGAAGGCAGGCGGAATTGTGGATCGGACAGCAAGGCGTCCATGACGCCAAGCTTCAGTTCTCCGACGGGATCGGCGCGCAGGGTGTTGACGTTCTCGCGGAAGGCGTTCAGCGCGCAAAACAATTCCTGTGCCGCCGTGTGCACCGCCGCGCCATGCGGCGTCAGCGAAAAGCCGGACCGCCCGCGGTTGCACAGCCGCACGCCCACTTTGTCCTCCAGGTCCTTGATGCAGCGGCTGACCGCCGACAAGTCGGCCACCAATTCGTTCGTCGCGGCCGAGAGCCCGCCGCACGCCACCACCACGCAGAACACCCTGAGCAGCCGGATATCCGCATCGGACACGCCGCCTATGAATTGCGACACCGCCTCCTCGTGCTTGCGGCTGGCCGCAACTGAACTTGCTGTGCTTGTCATTCCTGAAACTCCGTCGGAGGGCTAACATGATTTGGTGGCCTGCTGGCTACTTCTCAAAGTGTACCAAATATAGACCAATATCTTTACAAAAAAACAGCCCATGTCCAGCCACGACTTCGCCTACCTTAGCCAAGCCACTTTTTTGCACTGTCCGCAGCTGGGTTATGCGCCCGCCATGCCCTTCGGCATTGCCGGCATCCCCTACGACGGCGCGGTCACCAACCGCCCCGGCGCCCGCTTCGGTCCGCAGGCAATCCGGTCGGCGTCGCGCATGCTGTGCGACGCCATCCACCCGCACTTCGACACCTCGCCGCTCGGCTGGCTGGCCGACGCCGGCGACCTGGCCTTGCCCAACACCAGCCTGGGCGAAATGCGGGCGGCCTTGATGCCGCATCTGCATGAAATGGTCCAATCGCGGCACATGGTATGGCTAGGTGGAGACCACTCGGTCACGTTGCCGATTTTGCGCGCGCTGCGCGAACGGCATGGCGTGCCCTTGGCGGTGCTCCACTTCGATGCGCACTGCGACACCTGGACCAGCCACTTCGGCGAACCGTCCGGACACGGCACCTGGATGGCCGAGGCGATACAGGAGAACCTGGTGCGCGCCGACGCCACGGTGCAGATCGGCATCCGCTCGGCCGGCGAGCGCAGCGCGCGCGCGTATGTTGCCGACCAGGGGGGCAGGGTATGGACCGCGCGCGAACTGCGCGGACTGGACAACACCGCCCGGCTGGCGCCGCTGCTGGACGACGTCCGGGCGCGCATGGCGCGCGCCGGCAACCCGCCGGCTTACCTGACGCTCGATATCGACTGCCTGGACCCCGCTTTTGCGCCGGGCACCGGCACGCCCGAAGCCGGCGGACTGAGCACGTCCCAGGTCATGACCATTATCGAAGAGCTTGCCGGCCTGAACTGGGTGGGCATGGACTGCGTGGAGGTTGCGCCTGCCTATGACCATGCCGAATTGACCAGCATCGCCGCCGCCACGCTGATTCACACCTATCTGTGCGGCCAGATCCACCGCCGCCAGTCCGCATAACCCCACCTGAGAGCATCCCACCATGAATCAACGCACCATAGCCGCAGCCGTGTCGGCCGCACTGATGTCCACTTATGCGCCGGCCGCGCTTGCGCAGCAGGCGGCAGTGTCGGAGCAAGCCAGCAAAGAGGCGCGGCTTGAAAAAAAGGACGAGGAAATCACGCAGGTGATCGTGACCGCCTCCAAACGTTCCGAGCTGGCCTCGAAAGTGCCGTACAACGTGACGGCCATCTCCGAGGACACCTTGCGCGCCGAAAATATCACCGACGCCAAGCGGCTGATCTCGGAAAATGTCAGCATCAGCGCACCGGGCAACGGCGCCCGCTTCACCGACTCGGTGACCGTGCGCGGACTCAATGTGTCGCCGGTCAACGCCAACAACATCGAGCAGTTCGTCCGCTCCACGCTGGCCTACTACCTGGACGACACAGCGCTGCCTTTCATGGGCTACCGCATCAAGGACATCGCCCGCGTCGAGACCTTGCTGGGGCCGCAGGGCACCCTGTACGGCAGCGGCAGCCTGGGCGGCACGGTGCGCTACATCACCAACCAGCCCAGGCTGGACAAGACCGAACTGAAGCTCAACACCAGTTTCTATCAGACCCGGAATGGCGGCGTGAGCAATGACAGCGACATCGTTTTCAACCTGCCGATGGGGGAGCGGTTCGCGCTGCGCGGATCGCTGGCGCGCCTCGATGAAAAAGGCTACACCGACCGGATTTCGAATCCGCCGTGGAACGTCAACAACGGCGCCGGCACCTGGACGAGCAAGCCCGACCCCAAGCGCAACGTCTACGAGGACGACGACTGGCAAAAGGTCACGGGCGGCAGGTTCGCCTTGCTGTGGAAGCTGCACCGCGACGCGTCGCTGACGTTTGCGCATACGCAGCAGCATCAGTTTGCCCATGGCACCAGCGGCGTCAGCCTGCTGCCGCTGGGCATCGCCAACGCCGCCACCGCTGCGGAGAAGCTCGCCATCTGGAATGACGACCGCTACGGCGAACGCTGCGGCCCGAAGGGCGCCGACGCCTGCCCGCTGTACAGCGATCCCTTCAAGACGCCCTATGCCGTCAACGACCACTCCATCCTGTCGCGCTACGAAGAATTCTCGGACCGCCATTTCAAACTCGATTCGGCCGACCTGGACCTGGAGCTGGGCTTTGCGAGAGTCCATTCGTCGACCTCCTATTTCAGCGACAGCCGCAATGGCCAGGCGGACTACACGGACAAGGGCCATGTCTTCTACTATCTGCTGGGCGATTCCGGCGCCAAGATCAGCAGCGGGCGCTCGGCCTATATGACGTTCGACAACCACTACACCGGCTTGAGCCATGAGACGCGGCTGGCGTCGACCGGTGACAGTCCGCTCAGCTGGATTGCCGGCCTGTTCTACACGCGCACCAGCCGCAGCCTGAAGTTCTCGGAAATGATGGAAGGGCTGGACGCCTACAACGGCATCGACCGCGCGCGCAAAGGCGGGCGCGTGGACGAGGGCTACGGCGAAAACCTGGCCAGCAAATACTCGGAATCGGCCCTGTTCGGCGAGCTGGGCTACAAGCCGGCGCCGCAATGGCTGCTGACTGCGGGCGGGCGCCTGTTCAAGTACGACGACACCGCGCGCTCCTTCATCAAGGACTACACCTACGACCTGGTCGACAGCGACAAAACCAACACCACCAGCGCGAGCGGCAAGTCCTACTTCAAGTTCAACGCGTCCTACCAGTTCTCGGACAATCTGCTGGCGTACGGCACGGCGTCGCAAGGCTACCGGCGCGGCGGCGTCAACGGCTTCCGCGACTTCGGCGCCAGCAAGATCACCAAGGCGGGCAACGAATACGCGCCCGATTCCACGCTGAACAAGGAGATCGGCCTGAAAGGCTATCTGTTCGGACGACGGCTCTACATCGAGACCGATCTCTACCGCATCGACTGGCACAACACCCAGACCTACCGCAGCCAGGACGTGGAAAACGGCTTCCCCATCAATGGCACGGCGAACGGTCCGGACGCGCACACGCAGGGCTTTGAATTCAGCAGCCGCCTGAAGCTGAACGCCAGCTGGAGCCTCAGCTACGCGGCGGCGACCAACCGGGGCCAGTTCGACGAGACCAAGACCCATTGCCTGTATCAAAACACCAGCGGCGCCGGCTGCACCACCTGGTTTGCCGGCGACAAGCTCGGCGGCGGCGCAAAGTGGAAGCACAATGCCGGGGTGCGCTATAGCACGTACTTTGACAACGGCGCCTTTTTCAGCACCTCCCTCAGCGGCCGCTACGTGGGCAGCGTGCTGACCAACCGGGATACCAATGGCGTGCCCGCCGCCGTGTTCCCCTCGTATTCGCTGTTCAACGCCAGCGCTGCGCTCAGCAAAGACAACTGGGACCTTAGCTTGTGGGTGCGCAATCTAGCCAATAGCGACGCCCAGGTGTCCTCGCAGCCTATCGGAATCACCGGCGCGCGGCCCATCAATGCCCAGCCGCGCACCATAGGGCTGAATCTGTCCTGGCAGCTCAACTAAGCGCCCGGCCATGCCACACCTGACCTCTGTCTTTACGGTGCGCCTGCTGCTGGCGGCGGCGCTGGCCGGCTGTGCGGCCTCGCCGCCGCCGGCGCTGCCCGCCGCCGCCCATGCCGCGCTGGACCGGGAGCTGGCAGCCCTCGCCGCCGATCCGCAGCTCGGCATGGCCAGCTTGTCCGTGCTGGCCGTGCGCGACGGCCGGGTGGCCTACCGGGGCGGTTTCGGCAGCCGCCATCTGCCTCCGGAGGACGCGGCGCAGAACCGGCCTGTCACGTCCGCAACGCTATACCGCATTGCCTCGGTATCGAAATTCGTCACCACGCTGGGTGTGATGCGGCTGGTGGACGAGGGACGGCTCGCGCTGGACCGCGATGCCAGCGACTATCTGGGTTTCCCCTTGCGCAATCCGGCCTACCCGGATCGCCCCATCACGCTGCGCATGCTGCTCACGCATACATCCTCGCTGCGCGACGAAGGCGGCTACAGCTGGCCTGCGGACGTCGCCTTGCAAGGCGCCCTGGCTGGCAACGCCGCCGCCTGGGATGCGCGGCATGCGCCGGGACGCTATTTCAGTTATAGCAATCTGAATTGGGGCGTCGTCGGCACGGTCATGGAGGCAGCGACCGGCGAACGTTTCGACCTGCTGATGCAGCGCCTGGTGATGGCGCCGCTCGGATTGCGCGGCGGCTTCAACGTGGCCGCGCTGCCGCAGGCGGACCTGGACAATCTGGCCGCGCTGTACCGCAAGCGCGGGGCTGAAGGCGCGCCATGGCAAGCCGGCGGCCCCTGGCACGCGCAGGCGGACGACTACCGCCGCGCCAAGCCGCAGGCCCCGGCCGGCTTGGCCCACTACCTTCCCGGCCGCAATGGCACGCTGTTCAGTCCCACTGGCGGCCTGCGTATTTCGGCCGACGGCCTGGGCGCCATCTTGCTGATGCTGCTGGACGGCGGCCGCCACAAAGGCACGCCCTTCCTGTCGCCCGCGAGCATGGCGGCCATGTTCGCGTCGGAGTGGCGCTACGAGCCCGCTGGCGCAAACGGCGATACCCACCACGGCCTGTTCACCCATTGGGGCTTGGGCACGCAGCATTTCGACGGCGCGGCAGGCGCGGGCAGCAGCCTGCGGCGTGGCGGCGGCTACCCGGCCTCCGGTCATCTGGGGGAAGCATGGGGCTTGCTGTCCGTGTTCGCCGTCGACTTCCAACGGCGCAGCGGCATGGTGGTGCTGATAGGCGGCACCGCAAGCGACCCCTTCAGCACGCAGGGCGCGTATTCCGCGCTGTCGCGCCAGGAGGAGGCTGTTCTGTCGGCTTTGCACAAACACGTCCTGCCGCCATAAGCCAGCGGCCTACCAACCGAGAGGAAATATGTTCAATTTTCGATCCCTGTTTGCCGGCGCGGTCCTGATGCTGGGACTGTCCAGCGCCCACGCGCTCTGTCCCGACGGCGCCGTTTTTGACGCGGCGGCGACGGCATGCGTCACATCGACCAACAGCTTCGGCCCTTATACCGCCAAGATGGTGGAGGGCTGCGTCAACGCCGGCGCCGGCGCGTCCTGCTCGGCGACCTATCCCTACCTGGTCAACGGCAGGACCGTGAATATACCGCGCTGGTCGGCGCCGTTCGCGCTGGCCATCCGGGGCTCGGGCAGCTGTCCGGTGGGCGCGGTGCGCTCGCCTACTTATGGCGGCCATTGCTATGAGCAGGGAAGCGGCGTGCCGAATAATGTGCACGGCAACTTTACTGCGGAGGAAGTGGCGGTGTGCGAATCGCTGGGCGGCGGGGCGGCCTGTTATCTGAACCGCTGGGAAGCGGAATTTTATCTGCGCGTGAAAGCCGCGCCGCAACCGCAGCCCGCAGCGGGCAACAAGTACGGCGCCTGGCTATTCTATGCCGACGGCCTGGGCAAGACGCATACGCAAATTGCCGACCAGCTGAAGGCGCAGGGCGTCAAGCGCGTCTACATCAAGATAGCCGACGGCAGTTCGGCCTGCTCCCTGTTCCCGGACGCGTGCATGAAGGCGACCACGGACATCTACCGGGCCCGGGGCATCGAACCATGGGCCTGGGCCTACAACCGGCCCGGCAGCGCCGCAGCGCAGGCCGACGCGCTGTACCAGGCCGCCAAGTACGGCTACGTGGGTTTTCTCAGCGACGTGGAAGTGGAGTTCGACGGCCAAACCAGCATGCTCGAGACGCTGTTCCAGGCCTTCCAGACCGCGCGCGACCAAGCCCGCGCGGCAGGCCATATCGCGGGCGCCGCCAGCAGCTTCCCGATAGGGGCGACCAGCTGGGGCAATCCGCAGTACCACGGCATGCGTGTGGACCTGATCGACAAATACGTCGACTTCCACATGCCGCAAACCTACCTGGAAGTGTGGGGAAGCAGCTATATGGCCGATCCGAAGAAATGGATCGAAGCCACCAACTGCGAATACCGGGCGCTGGGCGCAGCCAAGCCGCTGTGGAATATCGTGTCCACTGAAACGGACACCATCACCGGCGCGCAGCTGGAAGCGTTCATGCAGGTGTCGGGGCCGAACGCGTCGATCTGGCGCATTCCGGGCGGCGGCACGCCGACCGCCATCTGGAGCGACTGGGCGCAGATCGACTGGAACCGCAATGCGTTCACCGAGGCCAAATGCGGAGCGGGCAACAACAAGATCACGGACTATCTGGGCACGCCGGGGACGCCGGTGCCGGCGCCCGTGGTTCCTTACTGGTCGCAGCTGGCCAACGCCAGCAATCCCGGCGGCACCTGCAGCGTGACGTCGATGGCCATGATCACCGACTTCTTCGGCATCACCAGTGCCGCCAGCCTGGGGCAGCGCACGCCCGATTATCTGAACAGCCGCTTCGGTGCGCGGCAAACGGTGCCCACGCTGGCGGAGGTGTTCAATGTGCTGGCGGCCGAAAAGGGCAGCGCGCTGCGCGACTACGGCACCGTGGCCGGCACGTTCGACCAGCTGCGCCAGCGCGCCAGCCAGGGCAAGCCCACCATCGTGCATGGCTGGTTTACCAATTCGGGCCACATCATGGTCGTGACCGGCTACGATGGGGTCAACTACACCGTGCATGATCCGTATGGCAAATGGCTGCTGGTGCGGGGGCAGTACGATACCTCGGTCTCCGGGAAAAATCAGAAATACCCCAAAGCCGCTTTCGAACAGGCGATTAACGACAACGGACAGGGCAACGATCTGTGGCTGCATATTTTCGAATGACGCGGCGGCGCCGCGCTTTGCTGCTCGGCCTGGGCATGACGGGGGCGGCGCTGCTGGGGGGAGGGCTTGCCGTTGCCTGGCAGCGGCAGCCGTCCGTCCCGGACACAACGGCGCCCGCCGTGGCAGCACCATCCGTGGCGGCCGTGCCGCGCAGCGTTATCGCTGCAGAACCGCACCAGGCGCCGCCACCGGCCAAGCCTTCCGCGCCTGACCGCGCGCCTGAGCCCGCCCGGCCGCCGCAGCAGGCCTATCCGGATTATCCCCGCCACGCTGGCCGCTAGCGGCAAGTAGCCATCACAAGGTGATCCGTTCCAGTATGATGAAGGGCAGCCGATGTGGCTGTCCTTTTGCATATGTGCCGCCGATGACACCAACCATTACCGAATTCCGCCTCCAATCGCCCGCACCGGAGTACGACCACCCGCGCGAAGAGCGCCGGCTCGAAGGCAATCCCCAGCGCACCACCTGGAACCACTACAGCAATGCCAGCGGCGAAGTCAGCGCCGGTATATGGGCGTGCGAGCGCGGCAGCTGGCGCATCGCTTTCGGGCCGAATAAGGACGAATATTTTTACGTGCTCGAAGGCCGCTGCCGCGTCATCGATGAGCAAGGGAAGGCCGCCGAGGCTGGACCAGGCGACGCGCTGGTCATCCCCGCCGGCTTCAGGGGCGTGTTCGAAGTGGTCGAGCCGGTCAGAAAGCATTACGTCATTGTCGACCGCAAGGCCTGAGTACTGCCCAGGGGGCAGGCAGCGCAGCCCCGGCGCGGACGATCACGCGGCGGGCACCACGGTTTCCACCAAGCCGGTGTCCACGTCGTAGACCATGCCGGTGATGCTGATGCCATCCGCAAAGCCGGGATTGGTCCTCAGCGCAGCGACGTCGATGGCGACGGAGGCGTAGGGATCGGTGACCGCCAGCGCATCCAGGGCTTCCCCTTCGGCCACGCCCATGTGCTGCGCCAGCAAGGCGGGCGCGTGGTGGTAGCAGCCCGCGATGCCGCATTTCGTGTGGTGCAGCACGATGAAATTCCAGCCTTCGCCTATCGCTGCGCCGCCCGCCCTGGACACCGTGCGCAGGATGTCCATGGTTTCCAGCAGCGCCGGATTGACGCGTCCGCCGACGTTGCGGATGATGGCCGCTTCGCCCGGCGCCAGTTTCAGCACTTCCATCGGATCGACGCGCGGATCGACGCAGCCCAGTATCAGCGTGCGTTGCGACGGCAGGATTTTCAGGCCGGCCGAGAAGGCGGTGGCGGCGAATTCGGCGTTGCGCCGGGTCAGGGTGGTAATGAAGTCCATGGTGTTTTCCTTGGCGTGGGATGAGCAGGAAGTATTGCCCACCCCGGCCAGGCGCGGTAGCCGCTGTTTTAGGCTAACACTTATGCTGGAACAGCATCAGTGGGACCTATAAGGGTGCCATCCCGTCGCGGACGAATGCCGCCTCGATGAACTCGACGAAGGCGCGCGCGGCCATGCGCGTGGCCCGGCCCATGGGGAAGTAGGCATGCACCGGCAGGTCCGCCATCTTCCAGTCCGGCAGCAGGCGCACCAGCGCGCCGCTGCCCACGTCCATGCGGCAGGCCCAGGACGTGGTGGAGATGATGCCCAGGCCCGCCGTTGCTGTGGCCAGGGCGCCGGCCGTGTCGTTGACCGAGATCTGCGGCAGCAGGTCGACCGATTCCTGTTTGCCATCGCGCTCGAACTGCCAGGAGGTGGCGTGCGAACCCGCCGGGCCGCCCACGATGCGGTGGCGGAGGATGTCCTGCGGCACGAGCGGCGTGCCGTAGCGTTCCAGATAGGCCGGCGCGGCGGCCACCACGCGCTGCATGGTGCCGATCAGGCGGGCGGTGCCCGACATGTCGGGCAGGATGCCGACGCGGATGCCGACGTCCACCGCCTCCCGCACCATGTCCTGGCGCTTATCATCCAGCATCACTTCAATCTGCAGTTTGGGATGGCGCTCCGTGAACGCCGCCATGCGCGGCAGCACCACGCGTATCGCCAGCGTGGAGGGCATGGCGATGCGGAGCGTGCCGCGCAGCTCGCCGGTTTCGCGGATGCTGTTTTCTGCGTCCTCGATGGAGGCCAGGATGGTTTCTATGCGGGAGAGGAATTCCATGCCGGCCTCGGTGGGCACGACGGCGCGCGTTGTGCGTGCCAGCAGGCGGGCGCCCAGGCCCGCTTCCAGCTCGGCGATCATGCGCGAGACCTGGGATTGCGCCAGCCCGCATTCGCGGGCGGCGGCGGAAAAACTGCCCAGCCGCGCGACGCGGGAGTACAGCTTGTAGGTCTGGACGTCCGTCACTCCCCCCCCCCGTGGCGCCGATTAATGCTGCAAGGTCATCAATCCTAGCGCACCAAGGCCGATATCGACCGCGCCGAGGCCGTCAAGCAAAAGTGGTTCTACGTGCTGGTGTCGCTGGCCGTGCTGCTGCTGGTCAGCATGACTGGCGTGCTGTGGTACGTCTACAGTGTGATCTCCGCCTCGCTGAGCCAGGCCGTGAGCCTGTCCGACGCGATGGCCGGCGGCGACCTGTCGTCCGCCGTGCAGGTGCATGGTCCGGCTGAAGTGGCCAGCCTGCTGGGCGCGCTGAGCGCCATGCAGGCCGGGTTGGTGAAGGTGGTGGCGCAGGTGCGCAAGGGCTCGGACGGCGTGTCGGCGGCGTCGGCCGAGATTGCGCAGGGCAATCTGGACCTGAGCGGCCGCACCGAGGCCCAGGCCAGCGCGCTGGAGGAAACCGCGGCCTCGATGGAGGAACTCAGTTCGACCGTCAAGCAGAATGCGGACAATGCCCGCCAGGCCAACCAGCTGGCGCAGAGCGCCTCGGCGGTGGCGGCCACCGGCGGCGAGGTGGTGGGCCAGGTGGTCGACACCATGAAGCAGATCAGCGCGGCCAGCACCCAGATCGCCGACATCATCAGCGTCATCGACGGCATCGCCTTCCAGACCAATATCCTGGCGCTCAACGCGGCGGTCGAGGCGGCCCGCGCCGGCGAGCAGGGGCGCGGCTTTGCCGTCGTGGCCAGCGAGGTGCGCAGCCTGGCCGGCCGCAGCGCCGAGGCGGCCAAGGAGATCAAGCGCCTGATCACCGCCAGTGTCGAGCGCGTGGGGCAGGGCAGTGCGCTGGCCGACAGCGCCGGCAGCACGATGCAGCAGATCGTGCTGCAGATCAAGCGGGTGGCCGACATCATGGCCGAGATCAGCTCGGCCAGCGTGGAGCAGAGCCAGGGCGTCAGCCAGGTCGGCGAAGCGGTCACGCAAATGGACGAAAACACGCAGCAAAACGCCGCCCTGGTCGAGCAAATGGCGGCGGCGGCCGCCAGCCTGAAAAACCAGGCGCAGGACCTGGTGCAGACGGTGGCCGTGTTCACGCTGGCGCCCGGCGCCGCGCCTGCGCCGCTGCGGTCCGCGCCGGCGCCTGCAACGGCGGCGGTGCGGCTCGCGCCGGCGCGCCGGCCTGCCGCAACGCAACGGGCATCGGCGCCGGCGCTTGCCGCGAAGGCGGCTGCGAACGACTGGGAAGAATTCTGACGAGTTGGCCGGGCGGGCGGCGTCAGCCGCGTGTTTCGTCGCTGTCCGGCGGCTCCGCCCTGGACTGCGGCGGCACCCAGTTCAGGCGCGCCTGCTTTTCCAGCTGCGCGATGCGGCCGGTGCGCTTCATCCGCGCCAGCACCTGCGCCAGCCTGGGCGCAAGCGCCGCATGCTGTTTGTGCAAATACAGATAGCCGTCCGCCTGGCCCAGCACGGCAACCTTGCGGATGCCGCCGCGCCGATAGTCTTCCAGCCCCAGCAGGGGATCGACAATCTGGTCCAGCGCCACCAGCAGGTCGGCGCGGTCCAGCACCAGCTTGCGCAGGCCCAGTTGCGCATCGGTCACGGTGGACAGCAGGGTGACCGGAACGCGCTGCGTCAACTCCCTGGTCGACGTGACGCTGCCCAGCACATGCTCCACGCGCAGCCGGGTATGGGACAAGCCGTCCCAGCCAGGGGCCAGCCTTAGCCCGGGCAGCCTTGAGTACACGGCGAACGCGGCGGCGAAGTGCGCCTGCTCCACACGCACCAGCTCGGGGTGCAGCGCGCCGTAGGAGTGGCCGCGGTGCAGGTCGCCGTCGACCAGCCCGGCACTGGCCATGACGCTGGCGCGATTGGCCGGCAGGGGCCGCACTTCCATCCGCAGGCCAAGCTGGGCAAAAGCCTCCCGGTAGATGGATACCAGCCACGGACCCTGGATGGAGCGGTAGGTGGTGACCGGCATGGCCAGCACCAATGTGGCCGGCGGCGTTTGCGCTACGGCCGGGAACGCGTTCCCGGCGGCCCACAGCAGCGGGCACATCAACAGGCGCCTGCGCTGCCGACTGCAGCTGCTTGCGTCGGGACCTTTGCTCCGTAGAAGGGAAACTGTCATCGCGCGGTCTTTGCCATTCCCTCGGGAAAATAATTGGGTAGTTTGAAACGGTCCGCGCGACGCCGCTGCGCATTGGATGACAGTGCCTATCCAATGCATGACAAGAACCCGCCCGGCCGCGCCGCGCGGTTGACAAGGCGGGCGCGGCGGCCGAAGACTGCCGGCTTGGGCCTGGCGCCGCATCCTGCGGGCGGGCCGTCATCCCGGGAGAAAATATGAACAAGGAAGTCTACGTACTTAGCGCCGCGCGCTCGGCCATCGGCGCCTTCGGCGGCGCGCTGTCCGGCATGGAGCCGGCCGACCTGGCCGCCATCGTGATGCGCGAGGCCATCGCGCGCGCCGGCGTCGAGCCGGCGGCGGTCGGCAACGCCGTGGTCGGCACCTGCATTCCCACCAATGCCCAGTACGCCTATGTGTCGCGGCTGGCCTCGGTCAACGCCGGCATGCCGATGAGTTCGGTGGCCATGCAGCTGAACCGCCTGTGCGCGTCCGGCCTGCAGGCGGTGCTGACGGCGGCCCAGGGCATCGCGCTGGGCGATTTCGAGTATGGCATCGGCGGCGGCGTGGAGGTGATGTCGCGCGGCGGCTATATGCTGCCGGCGCTGCGCAGCGGCGCGCGCATGGGCGACAGCGCGGCGGTGGACATGATGGTGGCGGTGCTGACCGACCCCTTCGGCGTCGGCCATATGGGTGTCACGGCCGAGAACCTGGCCGAAAAATGGGGCATCACGCGCGCGCAGCAGGACGCCTTTGCGCTCGAGTCGCAGCGCCGCGCCGCGCTGGCCCAGGCCGAAGGGCGCTTCGCTACGCAGATCGTGCCTGTCACGCGCGTGACGCGCCAGGGCACGGTCAGTTTCGACACCGACGAGCACCCCAAGCCGGGCGCCACGCTGGAGAGCCTGGCGCGCATGCAGCCGGCCTTCCTGCCGGGCGGCACGGTCACCGCCGGCAACGCCTCCGGTATCAACGACGGCGCGGCCTTCCTGGTGCTGGCCGGGGACGGGGCGGCCGCGCGCCACGCGCAGGCGCCGCTGGCGCGCCTGGCGGGCTACGCGCTGGCCGGGGTGCCGAACATGGTCATGGGCGAAGGGCCGATACCGGCGGTGCGCCAGGCGCTGGCCAAGGCCGGGCTGACGCTGCGGCAGATGGACGTGATCGAATCGAACGAGGCCTTCGCCGCGCAGGCGCTGGCGGTGCAGCGCGGCCTGGAGCTGGACCCGGCCAAAACCAATCCGAACGGCGGCGCCATCGCGCTCGGCCACCCGGTGGGCTGCTCGGGCGCCTTCATCGCCACCAAGGCCATCCACGAACTGCAGCGCATCGGCGGGCGCTACGCGCTGGTGACCATGTGCGTGGGAGGCGGGCAGGGCATCGCCGCCATCTTCGAGCGCTGCTGAGCGCGTGGCGCGGATGATGCATTGTCGTGAAATGCGTAGTGGCCGTCACGAATTGGCTACGGCGGCGCGGCGCTAAAAATCTATGATTCCTCATCGCTGGCCCGGACCGGGCGACACAAGCCCGGCCGGTACCGCCAGCGTAAAAATAATGAGGAGACGCTTCATGCACACCCCAGTACCCGCCCGGCCCCGCGCCGCCGGCGCCCGTCCCGTCCTGCGCGCCATGGCCGCAGCCCTGTGTGCGGTCGGCGTGGCCCACGCCGCCGAGATCGAGACCGGCAACCCCGACCTGGCGGTCCGCTTCGACAACACCATCAAGTTCAACTACGGCCAGCGCCTCAAGCATCAGAACGCCGCGCTGCTGAAGTCGGTCAACTTCGACGACGGCGACCGCAACTTCAACCGCGGCCCGGTCTCCGAGCGCGTGGACTGGCTCACCGAGCTGGACGTGGTGTTCCAGCAGAAGAGCGGTCTGCGCGTGACCGCCGCCGCGTGGTACGACCGCGCTTACAGCAAGCTGGACAACACCAACCCCGCCACCTCCAACCACCTGGAGGCAGGCAAGCCCGCCGTCGGCCTGTCCGAGCACACCAAGCGCTACCACAAGGGCTCGGGCGAGCTGCTGGACGCCTTCCTGTTCACCAGCTTCGACGTGGCCGACATGCCGGTCAACGTCAAGCTGGGCCGCCACACCCTGTACTGGGGCGAGAGCCTGTTCACGCCCATCCACGGCGCCAACTACGGCCAGTCGCCGGTCGACCTGCTGAAAGCCTATTCGGTGCCCGGCTCGGACGCCAAGGAACTGTTCATGCCGCGCTCGGCGCTGTCGGTGCAGATGTCGCCCACGCCGGCACTGGGCCTGACGGCGCAGTACTTCCTGGACACCAAGCCGGCCCGCCTGCCCGAGTCCGGCTCCTTCCTCGGTTTCTACGACTACGCCTTCCAGGGCGCGGAAACGTTCAACCTGTCGGCGCTGGGCCTGCCCGGCGCGCTCAAGGCCGCCGACAGCAAGGCGCCCAAGCGCGGCGACTTCGGCCTGGCCGCGCGCTGGAGCCCGGACTGGCTGGACGGCACCGCCGGCCTCTACCTGCGCCGCACCTCGGACCTGCTGCCGCAGGCCAATCTGCGCCTGGCCGGGCTGCCCACCGCGCTGTTCGGCCCCACCGGCGCCGGCCTGTGCAAGGCGGCCATCCCGGGCGCGGCCGTGGCGGGCAATCTGTGCCTGTTCTATCCCGCCACGCTGGGCACGAACAGCTCCTACCAGCTGGAATACGCCGACCATATCGACCTGCTGGGCCTGTCGCTCGCCAAGAGCGTGGCCGGCGTGTCGGTGGGCGCCGACCTGTCCTACCGCCGCAACATGCCGCTGAACGGCACCCCGGCGCTGCTGATGCCGGCCGGCACCAACGCCGCCATCCTGGCCGCGCTGAACGGCAAGCTCAATCCCGTGCTGGTGGTGACGGCTGCCGACCTGCCGCAAGCCGGCCAGGTCAGCGGCGCGCGCGGCAACACCTACCACGGCGTGGTCAACCTGCTGGGCGCGGTGGCGCGCACGCCGCTGTCGGACGCGGCCGCCTGGGCCGTGGAAATGACCTGGAACCGCCTCGACAAGGTGACCCAGGGCGCGGCTTTCTTCAAGGGCCGCGACAACTACACCGGCGTCGACAAGGTGACCAAGGACTTCTTCGGCCTGCAGGCCACCTTCACCCCGACCTGGTTCCAGGCCTTGCCGGGCGTGGACGTGTCCGCGCCGCTGGCCTGGTCGCGCGGCATGTCGGGCAACTCGGCGGTGCAGGTGGGCGGCAACAAGGGCGCCGGCACCTACAGCGCCGGCGTGGCCTTCGACATCCGCCAGAAGTACCGCTTCGACGTGAAGTACGTCAGCTTCTTCGGCCCGCTGGCGCTGGACGCCAACGGCGCTGTTTCCTCCTTCGGCGGCGCCTCTGCGCTGCTCAAGGACCGTGGCTTCCTCGCCGCCACCTTCAAGACCACTTTCTGACAGGACGCACATCATGCTGAAGTTTAAATACACTATCCTGGCCGCCGCGCTGGCGGCAGGCCTGGGCGCCGGCGGCGCCGCGCGCGCCGCCGTCCCGGCCGACGAAGCCAAGCTGCTGGGCACCACGCTGACCGCCGTGGGCGCCGAGAAGGCCGGCAACAAGGAAGGCACCATCCCCGAATACACCGGCGGCCTGGGCGCGCCGCCGGCCGGCTACGTGAAGGGCAGCGGCGTCCGACCCGACCCCTACGCTGCCGACACGCCGCGCCTGGTCATCACCGGCAAGAACCTGGCCGGCATGGACGACAAGCTGACCGCCGGCACCAGGGAGCTGCTGAAGCGCTTCCCCACCTTCCGCGTCGACGTCTACCCCAGCCACCGCCCGGTGGCGCTGCCCAAGGCGGTGCTGGAGAACACGGCCAAAAACGCCCTTGGCGCCAAGGCGGCCGACGGCGGCGTGGGCGTGGAAAACGCGCTCAACGGCGTGCCTTTCCCGATCCCGAAGTCCGGCTACGAAGTCATGTGGAACCACCTGCTGCGCTACCAGGGCCAGGCCCTGACCACCAAGTATGAATCGTGGAACGTGGACGCCTCCGGTGTGCCCAGCCTGGCCACGGCGGGCGAGATCACCTCGGAGTTCCCGCTGGCCGACGCGAAAAACACGGAAGCGGCCAAGCAGGGCGACGTGTTCTTCCGCACCCGCGTGATCTACAACGCCCCGGCCCGCCGCGCCGGCGAAGGGCTGATGGCCTTCGACGCCGTCAATCCCGTGGTGCAGCCGCGCAAGGTGTGGCAATACCTGCCGGGCCAGCGCCGCGTCAAGCTGGCGCCGGACGTGGCCTACGACACGCCCAACCCGGGCACGGCCGGCATCGCCACCTACGACGACGCCTGGATCTTCAACGGCGCGCTGGACCGCTTCGACTTCAAGCTGATCGGCAAGAAGGAGATGCTGGTGCCGTACAACAACTACAAGCTGTTCGGCGCCAAGGTGGCGTCCGAGGTGGTCAAGGCCGGCCACATCAACCCGGACTTCCTGCGCTGGGAACTGCACCGCGTGTGGGTGGTGGAAGCGACGCTGAAGCCGGGCAAGCGCCACATCTACGGCAAGCGCGTGTTCTACGTGGACGAGGACAGCTGGGTGGCGCTGGCGGCCGACCAGTACGACGCGCGGGGCCAGCTGTACCGCTCGTCCTTCGACCACATGGTGTACGCCTACGACGCGCAGGCGACCTACAACGGCAATCACGTGATCTACGACTTCGTCAGCGGCGCCTACAACCTGTCGGGCATGTCCGGCGCCTACGGCGGCCTGAAGTACATCGACCCGCTGAAGCCGTCCCAGTGGTCGTCCGAAGCGCTGTCCGGCGCCGGCGTGCGCTAGGCAAGTTTGCCGTTCTCTCTTGACCGCCCGGCCTGCGCGCCGGCGGTCTTTTTTTGCGAGTTCCTATGACACATCTCTACCGCGCCGCCGCCCTGGCCTGCGCCGCCTGGCTGCTGGCGCCCCATGCGGCCCGGGCCGGCTTTGCCGATCCGCTCGACACTCCCGCGCTGGCCTCGCCGCTGGCCAGCCGCGCGCTGGTCAATGGCCTGGCCCTGGCGGGCACCCGCGTGGTGGCGGCCGGCCAGCGCGGCCACGTGCTGTATTCCGACGACCAGGGCGGCAGCTGGCGCCAGGCCGCCGTGCCGCTGTCGGTGGACCTGGCGGCGGTGCGCTTCAGCGGCCCGCGCGAAGGCTGGGCGGTGGGCCATGACGGCGCCATCCTGCACAGCGCCGACGGCGGCGCCACCTGGGAGCGCCAGTTCGACGGCCGGCGCGACCCGCAGGCGGGCGACAAGCCGCTGCTCGACGTCTGGTTCGACGCCGCCGGCCACGGCCTGGCGGTGGGCGCCTTCGGCCTGGCCCTGCGCAGCGAGGACGGCGGCCGCAGCTGGCGCCATGCCGAGGACCTGCTGGACAACCCGAACGGCCTGCACCTGAACGCCATCCGCGCGGTCGGACCGGACCTGTACATCGTCGGCGAGCAGGGCCTGGTGCTCAAGCGCGCCGCCGGCGCCGCGCGCTTCACCGCGCTGCCCACGCCCTACCAGGGCAGTTTCTTCGGCCTGGCCGGCGACGCCAGGCGCTTGCTGGTGTTCGGCCTGCGCGGCACCGCGCTGCTGAGCACGGACGGCGGCGCCAGCTGGACGCGCGCCGAGACCGGCACCCAGACCGCGCTGGCGGCCGGCGAGGTGCTGGACGACGGCAGCCTGCTGCTGGTGAGCCAGTCCGGCCAGCTGCTGCGCAGCGCGGACGGCGCGCGCTTCTCGCCCCAGCCCGGCGTGCAGCCCGGCCCGGCGGCGGCGGCGCTGCCGCTGGCCGGCCGCCTGCTGATCGGCGGCCCGCGCGGCCTGCGCGTGCAGCCCTTGACCAGGAAGTAAGGAAAAGACATGGATATGCATACCCCCAATCTCGACGCCATGCCCGTGGTGCGCTCGCTGGAGCAGTTCGACCAGCGTTCCGGCAGCCTGCTGGAGCGCCTGGTGTTCAACCATCGCCTGGCCATGGTGGCGCTGTGCCTGCTGGCCACGCTGGTGCTGGCCCACCTGGCCGCCACCCGGCTGACGCTCAACGCCAGCTTCGAGAAAATGCTGCCGCAGGGCCAGCCCTACATCCAGAACTACTTGCAGAACCAGGCCGCGCTGCGCGGCCTGGGCAACGCGCTGCGGGTGGTGGTGGAAAATCCGCAGGGCGACATCTTCGAGCCGCGCTACCTGGAGCAGCTCAAGCAGATCAACGACGAGCTCTTCCTCACCCCGGGCGTGGACCGCGCCTGGATGAAGTCCATGTGGACCCCCAGCGTGCGCTGGAACGAGGTGACGGAGGAGGGCTTCCGCGGCGGCCCCGTCATGCCGGACAACTACGACGGCTCGCCGGCCGGCGTCGAACAGCTCAAGATCAACCTGGCGCGCTCCGGCATCGTCGGCAGCCTGGTGGGCAAGGACTACAAGTCCGCCATGATCTTCGTGCCGCTGCTGGCCAGGGACCCGGCCACCGGCAAGGCCATCGACTACGCGCAGCTGGCCGGCGCCATCGAGCGCATCGTGCACGCGCGCCAGGGCGGCGCCTATCCGGTCTCCATGCACGTCACCGGCTTCGCCAAGCTGGTGGCCGAACTGCTGGCCGGCATGCTGCAGGTGCTGGCCTACTTTGCCGCCGCCGCGCTGGTGGCCACCGCCATCATCTATGCCTACACGCGCTGCGTGCGCTCCACCGCGCTGGTGGTGGCCTGCTCGCTGGTGGCGGTGGCCTGGCAGCTCGGCCTGGTGGCCGCGCTGGGCTACGCGCTCGACCCGTTCTCCATCCTGGTGCCTTTCCTGGTGTTCGCCATCGGTGTGTCGCACGGCGCGCAGAAGATGAACGGCATCATGCAGGACGTGGGGCGCGGCACCCATTTGCTGGTGGCGGCGCGCTACACCTTCCGCCGCCTGTTTCTCGCGGGCCTGACGGCCCTGCTGGCCGACGCCGTCGGCTTCGCGGTGCTGATGACCATCGATATCCCCGTGATCCGCGACCTGGCGCTGACCGCGTCCATCGGCGTGGCGGTGCTGATCTTCACCAATTTGCTGCTGCTGCCGGTGCTGCTGTCCTATGTCGGCGTGTCGCCGGCGGCGGCCAGGCGCTGCGTGGCGCACGAGGCCGAAGGCGCGGGCGAACCGTCGGGACTGTGGCGCGCGCTGGCGCGCTTCACCGAGCCGAGCCGCGCCGCCATCGCCGTGGGCGCGGCCCTGCTGCTGGCCGTTGCCGGTTTCGCCGTCAGCCTGCAGCTGAAGATAGGCGACCTCGATCCGGGCGCGCCTGAGCTGCGCGCGGACTCGCGCTACAACCGCGACAACGCCTACATCACCGGCCACTATTCGCTCTCGTCGGACCAGTTCGCGGTGATGGTGAAAACGCCCAAGGACGGCTGCCTGAAATACGAAACCCTGGTCGAAGCCGACCGCCTGGCCTGGCGGCTGCAGCAGGTGCCGGGCGTGCAGGCCACCGTGTCGCTGGCCGACGCGGTGCGCCAGGTGACGGCCGGCACTTCGGAAGGCAATCCGAAATGGCTGACCATCGCGCGCAACCAGGACATGCTCAACTACGGCGGCCAGCAGGCCTCGGTCAACAATCCCGAGCTGTTCGACCGCGACTGCACGCTGATGCCGGTGATCGCCTACCTGGCCGACCATAAGGCCGAAACGCTGGAGCGCGTGGTGCAGGCGGCGGACAGCTTCTCGAAGGAGCACAGCACGCCGGACCGCCAGTTCCTGCTGGCCGCCGGCAGCGCCGGCATCGAAGCGGCGACCAACATCGTGGTCAGGGAAGCCAACCACAAGATGCTGCTGTACGTGTACGCCGCCGTGATCGCGCTGTGCTTCATCACCTTCCGCAACTGGCGCGCCGTGCTGGTGGCCGTGCTGCCGCTGGTGCTCACCTCCATCCTGTGCGAAGCGCTGATGGTGGCGCTGGGCATGGGCGTGAAAGTGGCCACCTTGCCGGTGATCGCACTGGGCGTGGGCATAGGCGTGGACTACGCGCTCTACCTGGTGTCGGTCCAGCTGGGCCGCCAGCGCGCCGGCGAAAGCCTGGAGCAGGCCTACCGCCACGCGCTGCAGTTCACCGGCAAGGTGGTGGCCCTGGTGGGCGTCACGCTGGCCGCCGGCGTGGTGTGCTGGGCCTGGTCGCCGATCAAGTTCCAGGCCGACATGGGCATCCTGCTCACCTTCATGTTCGCGCTGAACATGGTTGGCGCGCTGGTGCTGGTGCCGGCCCTGTCGCACTTCCTGCTGCGCAAGGTGCGCTGATGGCGGCGCGCCTGACGCCGGCGCGCGCGCTGCCGGCCGCCGTGCGCGCCAGCATGCGCGAGCTGCGCGCGGCGGGCGCCTCCTTCAACGCCATCGCCGCCGCGCTGAACCGGCGCGGCGTACCGGGCAAGGGCGGCGGCCGCTGGTTCGCCGCCTCCGTGCGCCTGTGCCTTCTGCAGGAGGCGCACGGTTCCAAACAAGAACCACTTTTCAGGAGTACACAATGCTAGGCATGATGCAACACCAACCGCTGCTGGTCTCGTCGCTGATCGAGCACGCCTGCCACAGCCATCCGGAACAGGAAATCATCTCGCGCCAGCCGGACGGCAGCCTGCAGCGCAGCACCTACGCCAGCGTGGCGCAGCGCGCGCGCCGGCTGGCCAACGCGCTCGCGCGCCTGGGCGTGCGCCCCGGCATGCGCGTGGCCACGCTGGCCTGGAACGGCTACCGCCACATGGAGCTTTACTACGCCGTGTCCGGCATGGGGGCGGTGCTGCACACCATTAATCCGCGCCTGTTCGCCGAGCAGATCACCTATATCGCCAACCACGCCGAAGACCAGGTCCTGTTCTACGACACCAGCTTCGCGCCGCTGGTCGAGGCGCTCGCGCCATCCATGCCGGGCGTGAAGCACTTCGTGGCCATGGCCGCGCGCGCGGAGATACTGGAACGCGGCCCGGCCGGCGTGCTGTGCTACGAAGACCTGCTGGCCGCCGAGAGCGACGAATACGAATGGCCGGTGCTGGACGAGGCCAGCGCGGCCTCGCTGTGCTACACCTCCGGCACCACCGGCAATCCCAAGGGCGTGCTGTACTCGCACCGCTCCACCGTGCTGCACGCCATGGCGGTGTGCAGCGTGGACGGCCTGGGCCTGTCCGGCGCCGACACGGCGCTGGTGGTGGTGCCCATGTTCCACGTGAACGCGTGGGGCATGCCTTACGCGGGCGCCCTGTGCGGCGCGCGCCTGGTGCTGCCCGGCGCGGCGCTGGACGGCCACAGCGTGTACCAGATCATGCGCAGCGAGCGGGTTACGCTGGCGCTGGGCGTGCCTACCGTGTGGCAGATGCTGTTCGGCTATGTCGAGCAGCAAAAACTGCTACCTCGGCAGGACCTCTGCCTGCAGCGCTGTGTGATCGGCGGCGCGGCGGCGTCCCAGTCCATGATCGAGCGCTTCGAGCAGGACTTCGGTGCGCGGGTGATCCATGCCTGGGGCATGACCGAGTTGTCGCCGCTGGGCACCGTGTGCCACCTGCAGCCCAAGCACGCCGGCCTGGCGCCGCAGGAGCGCCTGCGCCTGCAGCAAAAGCAGGGCCGTGCCGTGTTCGGCGTGACGCTGAAAATCGTCGATGACGACGGCCTGCGCCTGCCGCACGATGGCAAGGCAGCCGGCCGCCTGAAGGTGCGCGGCCACTGGGTGGCGGCGGGCTATTACAACAACGCCGGGAAGGTGATCGACGAGGAAGGTTATTTCGACACCGGCGACGTCGCCACCATCGACGCCGACGGCTATATGCACGTTACCGACCGCGCCAAGGACGTGATCAAGTCCGGCGGCGAATGGATCTCGTCCATCGACCTGGAGAACGCGGCCATGGGCCACGCGGCCGTGGCCGAGGCGGCCGTGATCGGCGTGGCCCATCCCACCTGGCAGGAGCGCCCGCTGCTGGTGGTGGTGCGCAAGCCCGGCGCGGCCGTCACGCGCGAGGCGCTGCTGGCCCATCTGGCGGGGCAGGTGGCCAAGTGGTGGGTGCCGGACGACGTGGTCTTTGTAGACTCGCTGCCGCACACGGCCACCGGCAAGCTGCAGAAGGTGCGCTTGCGCGAGCTGCTGAAGGACTACCGCCTGCCCGTGCAGGCCTGAAGGGGAGCGCCATGCAATCGACAGGCAAAGCCACGCTGCTGATCGTCCCCGGCCTGCGCGGCGAGGCGCCGCAGCACTGGCAATCGCTGCTGGCGGCCGAAGTGCCGGGGGCGCGCACGATTCCGCCCATGAACGAGAACGGCTTGAGCTGCGCGGCCCGCGTGGCCGCCATCGAGGGCGCGATGGCGGCCATAGCCGGGCCGGTGATACTGGTCGCGCACAGCGCCGGCGTGCTGATGGTGGCGCACTGGGCCGCGCTGGGCACGCCCGCCAGCCGCCGCGTGGCCGGCGCGCTGCTGGCCGCGCCGCCGGACCTGCGCGCGGGCGAATGGCCCGCCAACTATCCCCAGCCGGAGCAGCTGCGCGCGCAGGGCTGGAGCCCGCTGCCGGAAGGGCCGTTGCCCTTTCCCAGCATACTCGCCGCCAGCAGCGACGACTACCTGTGCGGCATGGCGGCCAGCCGCCGCCTGGCCGCAGGCTGGGGCAGCGAGCTGGTGGAGCTGGGCGAGGTGGGGCACCTGAACCCGGCGGCGGGCTACGGTCCCTGGCCCAGCGCGCTGCCGCTGATCGAACGGCTGCGCTGCGGCCTTGTCGCGAAATGACAATGCGCTGTCGCTGCAGGGGAGGTGGGGCGCGCAAACGCGGCGCTATACTGATTTTCAAGCTGGGCGGAATGCAATACCCAATAGAACAAGGAGCGAGATGATGGCAAAAGCAGTGCGATTCAACACCGTAGGCGGACCCGAAGTGCTGTACCTGGAGGACGTCGATGTGGGCGCGCCGGGTGCGGGCCAGGTGCGGGTGCGCCATGTGGCCGTCGGCATCAACTACGCCGACACCTACTTCCGCAACGGCACCTACCCGATCGCGCTGCCGAACGGCATTGGCGTCGAGGCTTCCGGCGTGGTGGTGGAGGTGGGCGAGGGCGTGAGCGGCTACGCGCTGGGCGACCGCGTCACCTACACCGGCTTCCTGAACACGCTGGGCGCCTACAGCACCGAGCGCGTGATTGCCGCCGCCGCGCTGATCAAGCTGCCCGAGACCATCGCCTTCGAGACCGCCGCCGCCATGACCATGCGCGGCCTGACATCGGCCTACCTGCTGCGCCGCCTGCACGCCTTCCAGCCCGGCGACAGCATTCTGCTGCACGCGGCCGCCGGCGGGGTGGGGCTGATCGTGTCGCAATGGGCCAAGCTGCTGGGCCTGACCGTGATCGGCACCGTGTCCACGCCGGAAAAAGCCGGGATCGCGCGCGCCCACGGCTGCGACCACGTGATCAACTACAGCAGCGAGGACGTGGCTCCGCGCGTGCGCGAGCTGACCGGCGGGCGCGGCGTGGACGTGGTGTTCGACAGCGTGGGCAAGAACACCTTCATGTCCTCGCTCGATTCGCTGCGCAAGCGCGGCCTGATGGTGTGCGTGGGCACCGCCTCCGGCGGCGTGCCGCCCTTCGATCCGGTGCTGCTGGCCATGAAGGGTTCGCTGATGCTGACCCGTCCCGCTCTGGCCGACTTCATCGCCGACCCGGCCGAGAAGGCGGCGCTGGCGGCCGAAGTGTTCGAGCACGTGGGCAGCGGCCGCATCCGCATCGGCATCAACCAGCACTACACGCTGGAGCAGGCGGCCCAGGCGCACCGCGACCTGGAAGCGCGCAAGACCACCGGCTCGTCCATCTTCGTCATCTAGGGAGCGGCCATGCGTATCGAGCAACTGACTTGCGCACTGGGCGCCGAACTGCTGGATGTGAAGCTGGCCGACGCCATCCATGACGACGGCCTGTTCGCCGCCATCCGCAGCGCCCTGCTGTCCCACCGCGTGCTGTTCCTGCGCGGCCAGGACCTCACGCGCGCCGAGCACGTGGCCTTCGCGCGCCGCTTCGGCGAGCTGGAAGACCATCCGGTGGCCGGCAGCGACCCGGACCACCCCGGCCTGGTGCGCATCTACAAGACACCGGACCAGCCGGCGGACCGCTACGAGAACGCCTGGCACGCGGACGCCACCTGGCGCGCCGCGCCGCAGTTCGGCGCGGTGCTGCGCTGCGTGGAATGCCCGCCGGTGGGCGGCGACACCATGTGGGCCAATATGGTGCTGGCCTACGACAAGCTGCCCGAGGACGTGAAGGCCAAAATTGAGGGCCTGCGCGCGCGCCACAGCATCGAGGCCAGCTTCGGCGCCGCCATGCCCATCGAGAAGCGGCTGGCGCTGAAGGCGCAGTTCCCGGACGCCGAGCACCCGGTGGTGCGCATCCATCCGGAGACCGGCGAGAAGATCCTGTTCGTGAACGCCTTCGCCACCCATTTCACCAACTACCACACGCCGGCGCGGGTGCGCTTCGGCCAGGACGCCAGCCCCGGCGCCAGCGAACTGCTGAACTACCTGATACGCCAGGCGCAGATCCCCGAGTTCCAGGTGCGCTGGCGCTGGCGGCCGGACAGCGTGGCGATCTGGGACAACCGTTCAACCCAGCACTACGCCGTGATGGACTACCCGGCCTGCCACCGCAAGATGGAACGGGCCGGCATCATCGGCGACATCCCTTACTAAAAACTATACAGGAGCACTGCATGCAATTCCTCGACGATTCCCTGCACCCCGAGAACCAGGACAAAGTAGTCATCACCACCGCGCCATACGGCCCGGAATGGGCGCCGGAGGACTTCCCGGAAGATATCCCGGTGACGATGGAGGAGCAGATCCAGAAGGCCGTCGACTGCTACAACGCCGGCGCCACCGTGCTGCACCTGCACGTGCGCGAGCTGGATGGCAAGGGCAGCAAGCGCCTGTCCAAGTTCAACGAGCTGATTGCCGGCGTGCGCGCCCGCGTGCCGGACATGATCATCCAGGTCGGCGGCTCGATCTCCTTCGCGCCGGAGGATGACGGCCAGGCCGCCAAGTGGCTGTCCGACGACACCCGCCACATGCTGGCCGAGCTGGACCCCAAGCCGGACCAGGTGACCGTGGCCATCAACACCACGCAGATGAACATCATGGAGCTGCTGTATCCGGAATACCTGCAGGGCACGTCGCTGGCTTCGCCCATGATGCACGCGGCCTACAGCGAGATGACGGTGCCGGCCGGTCCGGCCTGGGTGGCCGAGCACCTCAAGCGCCTGCAGGCGTCCGGCATCCAGCCGCACTTCCAGCTGACCGGCATGCACGCGCTGGAAACGCTGGACCGCCTGGTGCGCAAGGGCGTCTACACCGGCCCGCTGAACCTGACCTGGATAGGCATAGGCGGCGGCTTCGACGGCCCGAACCCGTTCAACTTCATGGACTTCATCCGCCGCGCGCCGGAAGGCGCTTGCATCACGGCGGAGTCGCTGCTGAAGAACGTGCTGCCGTTTAATATGATGGCCATGGCCATGGGCTTCCACCCGCGCTGCGGCACCGAGGACACGCTGATCGGCCAGCTGGGCCAGCGCATGACGTCGGTGCAGCAGATCGAGCAGTGCGTGCGCGTGGCGAATGAGCTGGGCCGCGACATTGCCAGCGGCAAGGAAGCGCGCGCCATCTACCGCATTGGCGTGCAGTACAAGGACGCGGAGGAGACCCTGCGCATGAACGGCATGGCGCCGAACCGGCTGCCTGGCCAGAAGAACGTGCCGCTGCGCACCTGAGGAGAACGCCGTGGCTCTCGCCCCTCCCATTGAAGACGGCGGCCCTGCCGACGATCCCGCCGTCCCGCGCGGCTACGCGTGGATCGTGTTTGCGCTGTCGTTCGGCTTGCTGATTTCGGACTATATGTCGCGCCAGGTGCTCAACGCCGTGTTCCCGCTGCTGAAGGCGGAATGGGCGCTGAGCGACGCCCGGCTCGGCATGCTCTCCGGCGTGGTGGCGCTGATGGTGGGCCTGCTCACCTTCCCGCTGTCGCTGCTGGCCGACCGTTGGGGCAGGGTGCGCAGCCTGGCCCTGATGGCCGTGCTGTGGAGCCTGGCCACGCTGGGCTGCGGCCTGGCGCAAAACTACGGCCAGATGTTCGCCGCGCGCTTCCTGGTGGGCGTGGGCGAGGCGGCCTATGGCAGCGTGGGCATCGCCGTGGTGCTGTCGGTGTTCCCCAAGCATATGCGCGCCACGCTGACCGGCGCCTTCATGGCGGGCGGCATGTTCGGCTCGGTGCTGGGCATGGCGCTGGGCGGCTCCATCGCGGCCCACCTGGGCTGGCGCTGGGCCTTTGGCGGCATGGCGCTGTTCGGGCTGATGCTGGCGCTGCTGTACCCGGTGGTGGTGCGCGAGAAGCGCATTGCGCCGCAAGGGCAGGCCGGCGCGGGCGGCGCCGTGCGCATGCCGCTGTCCAGCCTGTGCGGCAGCTGGTCGGTGCGCGCAGCTTATGTGGGCAGCGGCTTGCAGCTGTTTGTCGGCGGCGCCTTCATCGTCTGGATGCCCAGCTTTATGAACCGCTATTACGCCATGGACGCCGGCCGGGCGGGCGCCGTGGCGGCGGTGGTGGTGCTGGCCAGCGGCGCCGGCATGATCTTGTGCGGCATGCTGAGCGACCGCCTGTGCCGCAACGCGCCGCCGATGAAGATCAAGCTGGCCATGGCCTACTGCCTGGCAAGCTGCGGCCTGCTGTCGCTGGGCTTCGCGCTGGCGCCGGGTGCGGTCCAGCTGGCGCTGGTGGCGGCGGGCATGTTCCTGGCGGCCGGCACCACCGGGCCGGCCGGCGCCATGGTGGCCAATCTGACCCACCGCTCGGTGCACGGCACCGCTTTCGCCACGCTCACGCTGGTCAACAACCTGCTGGGCCTGGCCCCCGGCCCTTATCTGACCGGGGTGCTGGCCGACCGCCTGGGCCTGGACGTGGCCTTCCGCCTGGTGCCGCTGGCCAGCCTGGCCGCCGCCGCCGTGTTCTGGAGCATGCTGCGCCACTACAGCGCCGACGTGGACCGCGCCGCGCGCGACGCGGCCGCCGCGCAGGCCGCCGCCGCCGCGCCGGGCGCGGCCGGGGAGGCCGCATGACGCGCCGTTTGCGTATCGCCATGGGCTTCGACTTCGTCTGCCCGTGGTGCCTGATTGGCCTGCGCCAGCTGCGCCAGGCCATCGCCATGCTGCGCGCCGAGGCGCCGGACGTGGAGGTCGAGTGCGACTGGCTTGGCGTGCAGCTGCTGCCGCAGGTCCCGGCGGACGGCCTGCCTTTCCACGAGTTTTATCTGCGCCGCCTGGGTGGCGAGGCAGCGCTGGCGCAGCGCCAGGCCATGGTGCGGGCGGCAGCCGAAGCGGCCGGCGCGCGCATCAATTTCGCCGCGCTGCACACCATGCCCAACACGGCCGACGCGCACCGCCTGCTGCAGCTGGCCGCCGGACTGGGCGACGCCGCGCAGTGCGACAGCCTGCTGGAGAGCCTGCTCACCGGCTACTTCGAGCGCGGCGACGACCTGGGCCGCGAGGCCACGCTGATGGCGCACGCGGTTGCCTGCGGCTACAGCCCGCAGCAGCTGGCGCCGGCCTTGCGGGGCGCCGCCATTCCCTACCAGGGCAGCCCGGCGGCGGGCGTGCCGTACTACACGCTGAACGGCCGCGACATCGGCAGCGGCGCCCGCGCCGCACCGCAATTGCTGGACGCGATGCGGGCGGCGCTGTGACGCGCCGCGTCGAGGTGCCGCAGGAGCGTTTGCCGCCGCCCGGCGGCCGCTCGCTGCTGCACGCCGGCGCGGCCTGCGTGGCGCTGTTCCAGGTCGACGGCCGTTACCACGCCATCGACGACCGCTGCCCGCACCAGGGCGCCTCGCTGGCCGGCGGAAAACTGGAGGGGCGCCTGCTGCAATGCCCCGCGCACGGCCTGCGTTTCGACCTGGCCAGCGGCTGCCTGGCCAACGTGCCCTCGGTGCGCGTGCCGGTTTATCCCATCCACATAGAAGAGGGCCGGGTCTACCTCGACCTGCCCGACCAAGAGACCTGACATGAACACTCTGATTACCGCCGCCGCGCCGCTCTGGCGCGAGCGCCTGCGCACGCTCGGGCCGGGCTTCCTCACCGCCGCCATGGTGGCCGCCGCCGCCAGCTTCCTGTCCGAGCACTACGGCGCGCCCGTGATGCTGTTCGCGCTGCTGCTGGGCATCGCGCTGAACTTCCTGGCCGCCGAGGGGCAGTGCAAGCCCGGTATTGAATTCACCGCGCGCACTGTGCTGCGGGCGGGCGTGGCCCTGCTGGGCCTGCGCATCACGCTGGCGCAGATTGCCGCGCTGGGCTGGAAGCCGGTGGCGCTGGTGGTCGTGGTGGTGTGCGTGACGATCCTGCTGTCGGTGCTGGCGGCCAGGCTGCTGGGCTTCAACAAGCTGTTCGGCTTGCTGACCGGCGGCGCCACCGCCATCTGCGGCGCCTCGGCCGCGCTGGCGCTGGCCGCCTCGCTGCCGGCCCATCCACAGAAGGAGAAGGCCACGCTGTTTACGGTGATCGGCGTGTCCGCGCTGTCCACGCTGGCCATGATCTTGTATCCCATGATCTGCCGCCTGTTCGAGCTGACGCCGCTGCAGGCCGGTGTGTTCCTGGGCGGGACCATCCACGACGTGGCGCAGGTGGTGGGGGCCGGCTACAGCATGTCGCGCGAAACCGGCGACGCGGCCACCGTGGTCAAGCTGATGCGGGTGGCCATGCTGGTGCCGGTCATCCTGTGCGCGGCGCTGGTGGCGCGCGCCCAGGGCGCAGGGGCCGGGGCAGGCGGCGTCCGCCCGCCGCTGCTGCCCGGCTTTGCGGTGGCCTTCTTCGTGCTTGCCTGCGTCAACAGCACCGGCTGGATACCGCCGGCCGTGCAGCAGCTGGGCAATGACTTGTCGCGCTGGTCGCTGGTCATCGCCATCAGCGCGCTGGGCATGAAGACCCAGTTGAAGGAGCTGGCCAGCGTCGGCCTCAAGCCGGTGCTGCTGATGGTGGGCGAGACCGCCTTCCTGGCGGCGCTGGTGATGGTGCTGCTGCGCTGGGGGATGTAGGCAGGGCGGCGCCTGCCCATTTATTGCGGCGGCTGCAAGGGCTTGCCGTGCACGGCGCGCCAGTTGGCCGGCGTGTCGCCGAACTGGGTGGCGAACCAGCGGCTGAAGCTGCTGGCCAGCGAATAGCCCAGCAGATCGCCGATGCGCGCCAGCGAATAGCTGGGA
This sequence comes from Pseudoduganella aquatica, assembly GCF_020865585.1. NCBI lineage: Bacteria > Pseudomonadati > Pseudomonadota > Betaproteobacteria > Burkholderiales > Oxalobacteraceae > Pseudoduganella > Pseudoduganella aquatica. Next base: position 4,925,227 of record NZ_CP086370.1, on the reverse strand, counting down.
TTGTTCATATAGCGCTGCACCAGGTCGCGCCGCACGCCGTTGATCAGATCGCTGAAGTTGACGCCGTCGTCTTCCAGGCGGCGCTGCAGCGTGCGCACATTCATCCCCAGCGCCTGCGCGATCTGCTCGATGGTGGCGCGGCCCATGGGCAGCAGCAGGTAGATCGCCTTGCGCACCTCGAACACCAGCGACGACTCGTGCGCGCCGGGCAGCGTGTCGATGAAGCGCTGCGCGTAGCGCGCCATGGCCGGATCGGCCTTGGGATTGGGCGCGTCGAAGGCGGCGGCCGGACAGGCGATGCCGTTGAACTCGGCGCCGAAATGGATGTCGCAGCCAAACACGCGGCGGTGGATGCGCTGGTCCTGCGGCGCATCGTGCGTGAAGTTGACGCTGACCGGGCGCCATGCCGCCCCCAGCAGGCTGGCGCACAGGCGCGCCATCACGCCCAGGGCCAGCTCGGTGGCCTGGCGGCACGGTGTGGGCGTGTCGGTGACCACCTCTTCGCGGATGATGACCAGCTCGCCCGCCTCCTCGATAAAGATGGCCAGCGCGCGGTTCAGCAGGTGGCGGTACTGCACCGTCATCTGCAGGACGTCGCGCAGGGTGGCCTGGTGGGTCAGCAGCAGGGCGACCGCGCCCAGGTCGGAGAACTGGCGCGATTCGGCCATGCGAAGGCCCAGGGTCTGGCAGCCGCTGCTGGCGGCCGAATGTTCAAGCAATTGCACCGCGCTGAGGACGGGAATGGACTGGTCGGGGTCCTGCAGCATGCTCCTGGTCAGCCCCACTGCGGACAGCTCGGCCTGGGTGTTGATGCCCAGGTGCTGGGCTACTTCCAGATAGTTGGTTAACACGGCTGCGCGAACGAGTGTTGCCATTGCGATTGAGTCTCCTTGTTTATGCCGGCCCAGGCACGCGTTTGGGCAGGAAGCCGCGGCGCTTGGGCGCCGTCTACTTTCAGTAGGCATAATACCGCATGCCGTAGCGCCCGATGTTGCGTGATTTTGTCATTTCACGGCCAGGGCCAAGGCCACTTCGAGAAAGGATACGGAAATGTATATCGCCACAAATTATGCAAGGGCGAATGCTCTCGCCCCGCTGCTGATGGCGGTTTTACTTTTCGCCCTCGCAGCTTGCGGCGGCTGGGCCAGCGCTGCGCCGCCAGCCGTCTACACGGTCTCCTATCATGTGGAGGGTGCGGCCGCCTCCAGCGTCCAGCTTGGCGATGGCGCGCTGCTGAAAGCGCCGGAACGGCCACGCAAGGGCAGCGCCTACTTTGCCGGCTGGTTCGTCACCGGCGAGGGAGAGGGCCACATGTGGGACTTCGCGCACCAGGCGGTGCGGTCCGACGTCGTGCTCAAGGCAAAATTCCTCGACCTTTCCGCCTCCAATGTCGTCGTGGACGCCTACCTCGACGAAGCGCGGCGAACGCCCTTTACCTTCAGGACGCTGCAGGAACTGCAAGCCGCCAATATTCCGGACGGCGCCACCGTCAACTTTGCGCCCGGTGTTTACTGGACCGACGACTACAAGGATCCCGCCGTCGCCAACACGCCGGCGCACCCGGGCTTGATCGGCATTTCATTCCCCCAGTCCGGCTTGACCTTCAAAGGGCTGACCTCCAACGCCGATGATGTGCGCATCGCCGGCAACCGGGGCCAGACCATGGGCGCCGAGGGCAACTGGAATGTGATCGGCATCGGCACGCATTTTTCCGCATACAACCTGACGGTGGCCAACTACGCCACGGTCGACCTGGTCTTCCCGCGCGACCCGTCGCAGAATGTGGCGCGGCGTACCGATGCGCGCGTGCAGGCGCAGACGATCACGGCGGCAGCCGGCGTCCCGTCCCTGGACCGGATGTATTTCGAAAACGTGCGCTTTATCAGCTTCCTGAACCTGACCGCCATCGGTCCGCGCAGGGCCTATTTCAAGAACTCCCATTTCCAGCTGACCGACGACGCCATCGCCGGCGGCGGCATCAACGTCTACGATCACTGCACATTCGACTTTTATGGCAGCCACCCGTCCTACGGCGGCTCATCGGTCCTTGCCGCCTTCCTGCATTCCACCTTCAACTTCCACAACGACAGCCCGGTCTTCTGGTGGTCGAAAAGCGGCGGCGGCTGGGTCATGATCGACAACCAATTTAATGGGCCCAAGGAGGAAATCCGCTGGGAGAACATCCAGCGGCCGGACGTCAAGCACTACGTCCACAACAACCGGTACGCCGACGGCACGCCCGTCGTTTTCGATCCCAGGTTTCCGGACGTGGCCCAAACGCTGACGAATGAGTCGCTGAAAATCTTCAAGATCGGCGAGGAGTACAACGTCTACAACCTGCTCAAGGGCGCTGACGGCTGGAACCCGTCGAAGCAGGCGGCGAGAAACGATACCGCATACAAGTTCACGCTGGCGGCCAGCACCGCAGCCAATGAGACTGTCATTACGCCGGGCTTTGTGCCCGCAGCCGCATACGGCGATGCATCGGTCCGCTACCAGTACGACGCGTCGCTGTTCAGCCCCGCCGCATCGAACAACGGCAAGCTGCACCTGAACGCCAAGCCTAACGTGAGCGGAAAGATTATTGACTCGGCCGTCAAGGCCAGCTTGCCGAACGGCCTGGTGGCGCAGGCCACGCTGCGTATTTATCCGGAGGCCGTCGCTGCTCCGCTGGTCGTGGGCACGCCGTCTATCGCCATAGGCAACAACACCGCCGCCCTGCAAATCGTCTACGACCATCCGGAATTTGCCGACGGCTCGTCCGTCACCTGGTTCAGGGGCCGCGCCCCGGGCGACAAGGCGGTCCAGGTGGCGGTCTCGACGCTGGGCAAGCCCTACAAACACTACCAGCTGTCCGCCGGCGATATCGGCCACTACCTCACCGCCGTGATTATTCCCAAGTACGAGTTCAGCCCGGCTGCCGCCAGTCCGGTCCAGGTGGCCAGCGCAGCTGCTGTCGCCGCTGGGGACGTCGCGCAGCCGTCCGTCATTTCCACCAACTTCGCCAATATCAGCTGGACCGGCCATGCGCTGAACCAGCCCGATGCCTGGTATGCCGACGCCATCAAGCCATCCGATATCGAGCAGGCGTGGGCGCCGTCCGGCGCAGCGCCGTGGCTCTACGCCGTGGGCGACCGGGACGGAGCCGTGGGCGTTGCGGGCCTGCGGACCGCCACGCAGGGCGCCCGCTTGCTCTACCAGCCTCAAGGCGCCTACGCCGACATGACCCTGACGGTGGACCTCACGCCGGAGAAGGCCGCAGGGCAGGGCTTCGGCAGCGCGACCGGCCAGTATTTCGAGGTCTACATCAAATGGGACCCGGCCACGCAGACCGGCTATGCGCTGCGCTTCCAGCGTTTGTCGGCCGACCCTTTAAACGGCGGCAAGCCGATTCCGTCGTCGGGGAATTCGGTGCGGGTGTCGATGATGGAATACGTCAATGGCGCAAGGCGGATCTTCCCGGGCGCCTACGTTGAAAGCTCGGTCTTTATGCCGGGTGCGCGGGCCGTGTTCAAACTGGCCGGCGATGCGCTGTCGGCGGATGTGCTCACGGCATCGCCGCAGACCAGTGCGCAGGCCGGCTTTTCCTTGCCGAAGGAGATACACTTCCAGGCCCATGTGGCAAGCGCCGCCAGCACACTGGGCGGATTCGGTTTCCAGTTCACCGGAACGCCATCCGCAGGGAACAGGATTCAGCTCGAGAAGCTGGAGGTGGTTCTCAAGCCGCGCCAGGCGGCACGGCCGTGATGTGCATGATGTGCTCCTCCACCTGCCGCAGCACGGCTTGCAGCCGCTCCAGGATGGCACGGGCATCCACCAGCTCGCTGGCCGCTTCTTGCGGCGCGAGCTGCTCCAGTTCCTCGCACAAGTCGCCCATGCCGAACGCGCCCACACTGCGGGCTGCCGATTTGATGCGATGGCCCAATTCGCGCACGGCCTGCACGTCGCTGCGTGCCAGCGCCGCCTCCATATCGCGTAGGCCTTCCTGTGAACTGTGCAGGAATTTGACGGCGAATTTGCCTACCTTGTCCGTGTCGCAGTCCAGCAGCGTGGCCAGTACCGACAGGTCGATCACGTCCGGGTCGCCGCCGTAGGTGGCTGCGGCGGCTGTCGGCAGGGGCGCCGGCAACGGCGCTTGCTGCTGCGCGCGCTGCGGCAGCCATTTGGCGATGGTTTGATACAGCAGCGCAGGCTGCACCGGCTTGGGAATGAAGTCGTTCATGCCGGCGTCGAGACAGCGTAGCCGCGCCTCGGTGGTGGCCGTGGCCGTCATGGCCAGCACCGGGATATGGTGCAGTTGCGGCGTGGCGCGGATGCGGCGGGTCGCCTCCAGCCCATCCATCACCGGCATCTGCAAGTCCATCAGCACGCAGTCGAAATCGGTGTTGTGCAGCAGCTCCAGCGCGGCGGCGCCGTTGCCGGCCAGGCCCACGGCTGCTCCCGCTTCCTCCAGCATTTCCTGCGCTATTTGCTGGTTGAAGATATTGTCCTCGACCAGCAGGATGCGGGCCGTCTGCAGCGCCGCCGTGGCCGCCAGGGCCGGCGCGCGGGAATAGGCCAGCAGCGCGCTGGCGGCATCGCTGACCTGGCTGATCAGCGTGGGCAGGGTCTGCGACGATATGCCGAGCCGGGCGGTGAACCAGAACGTGCTGCCGGCGCCGGGCTGGCTGTCCACGCCCACGCTGCCGCCCATCAGCTCCGCCAGTTCCTTGCAGATTGCCAGCCCGAGGCCGGTGCCGCCGTATTCCCGCGTGGTCGACGTGTCGGCCTGCTGGAAGGAGACAAACAACTTGGCCATCTCCGCCTTGGACATGCCTATGCCCTGGTCGCTCACTTCAAACCGCACCAGGCACTCGTCGGCGCCGTCGGCCACCTTGCGCGCGCGCAAGGTGATCCTGCCTTGTTCGCTGAATTTGATGGCGTTGCTGGCGTAGTTGATGAGCACCTGTTTCAGCCGCAGCGGATCGCCCACCAGCACCGGCGGCAAGGCGGGGTCCAGGTCGAACACCAGCTCCAGGCCGCGCGTGGCCGCCTTCGGCGCCACCACCGCCGTCAGCGTTTGCAGCACCTGGCCCAGTGAAAAGTCGGCATGCTGCAGTTCCATCTTGCCGGCCTCGATTTTTGAGATGTCGAGTATGTCGTCGATAATGCCCAGCACATGTTCGCCGGCGAAGCGGATTTTTTCCAGATAGTCGCGCTGGCGCGGGTCCAGTTCGGTTTTCAAGGCCAGATAAGCCATGCCGATCACGCAGTTCAGCGGCGTGCGGATCTCGTGGCTCATATTGGACAGGAACTGGCCCTTGGCCGTGCTGGCCGCCTCGGCGAGCTGCTTGGCCTGCAGCAGCTCCTTGTTTTTGGCCTCGAGCTGTTCCTCGTAGCGCCGCTCGGATGTCACATCGTGGTAAATGGTGACGAAGCCGCTGACGGCGCCGTCCGCGCCGTAGATGGGGCGGCCGATAATATTCAGCACCACGCCGTCCACGCTGGTGCGGGTGAAATTGTGCGGCTCGAACTTCAGGCACAGCGCCACGCGCGCCGCCACCAGTTCCTCGATATCGCCCGGTCCATAGTCGCCGCGCGAGGCAATAAAGCGGAACACGTCGGCCATGGTCACGCCGGGGTGCATCACTTCAAGCGGAAAGCCCTGGGCCTGGCAAAAAGCGGGATTCCAGAAGCGGATGGTCAGGTCGCTGTCCACTATCGTCACGCCGACGGGCATATATTCCAGCGCAGCGGCCAGCCTGGGAAAGTTCAATCTGATGAACTCTTCGCTTTGAACAGTTGCTTGCATAAGCTGATCATCCCGCAGTGTGAAACAAGAGGCGTGTCTCTGAGCCACGCTTGCAGGCTGGCACATCATGCAGAACTCTAACTGATCTCGCGCTTGCTGTCAGGGGGGAGATTTCAGCGGCAGGCCGGCACGGCCTTCCTCATAGCAGGATGTTGTTCTGCGGCGCAGGCAGGGGGGCCAACCCGCTTTCACCAAACATTTCGCGCAGATCGATTTCAGGCTGCCGGCACGTCGGCGCGCCGCTGCGGCGTGCCACTCCCAGCGCCAGTCTGTCATCGGTACGTATCCGATCCGGGCAGGTTGATGGGCTGGCGGCAGCGGATTCCCGCCGCACTTTGACGCGGATCAACAGGCGCTGCGGCGGGGCGGGGCTAGCATGACGGGGCGCGGCTTGCGCGCGAATCCAAGCGATCTTATCTAAAGGGGAACGTCATGTGCTTACAACGTAAGGCAGTCAAAGGCAGGATAGTGCAGGTGGTAATGGCGGGCCTGACCGCCACGCTGGCGGTCGGCTGCGCCTGGGCGCAAGCCGACGGCAGCCAGAGCGCGTCGGGCGACCTGGCTGCCAAGCCGGCCCAAAGCGCTGTCCAGCGCGTCGGCGACGCATTGGCGGTGGTGCGCCAGCTGGAAGCGGAACCGCGCATGAAGCAGCTGCTGCAGCGGGCCAAAGGCGTGCTGATCGTGCCTTCCTACGGGCGGGCCGCGCTGGCCGTGGGCGCCCACGGCGGCGGCGGCCTGCTGCTGGTACGGCGTGCCGACGGCAGCTGGAGCGGACCCGCATTCTACGACCTGGGCGGCCTGACCGTCGGGCTGCAGGCCGGCGTCGAAGGCGGCCCGGTCGCCCTGGTGCTCAATAACGACAAGGCCGTCAATGAGTTCATGCAGAAAAACAATTTCGCGCTCAGCGCCGAGGCCGGCATAACCGTGGTGAACTGGTCCAAGCTGGCGCAGGGCACCGCCGGCACCGGCGACGTGGTGGCATGGAGCGGCACCAAGGGCCTGTTCGGCGACCTGCTGGCGGTGGGCGTGAGCGACATCCGTTTCAACCAGAGCCTGACCAACGCCTACTACGGCCGGACGCTGTCGCCCAAGGACGTGGCCGACGGCGGCGTGGCCAACACGCAGTCGCAGCCGCTGCAGCAGGCCCTGGCGACGGCGTCCACCAGTGTGAAATAGCGGGCCGGCAAGGACCGGCCCCGCAGCCTGCTTGCCTCGCGCGCAGGATTGACATAAATCAAACGCGCCTGCGGGCGCCGGTCCTAGACTCGGAGATCCAGGGCCACATGGGCACTGGCATAAACGACAGGAGGCAGCCATGGTAAGCGATAGTGAAGTGAAGAAGAGGGTGGAAAACGAACTGGAATGGGAACCTGACATTGACGCGGCCGATGTGGGGGTCACGGTCAAGGACCACGTCGTCACGCTGACCGGCTTTGTGCGCGGCTTTGGCGACAAGGTGCATGCCGAACGCGCGGCCAAGCGCGTGGCCGGGGTGGCCGGCGTGGCCAACGACATCGAGGTGCGCCTGGGCAGTTCGGTGCGGCCCGATCCCGATATCGCGCACGACGCGGTGGCGGCGCTGAAGGCCCAGCTGCCCGTCTCGTCGGAGGGGATCAAGGTGATCGTCGAGGATGGCGTGCTCAGGCTGGAGGGCCAGGTCGAGTGGAACTATCAGCGCGAGCGCGCCGAGGCGGCGGTGCGCCATGTGCGCGGCGTGCGCAGCCTGCGCAACCAGGTCACGATCAAGCCGACCGCCTCGGCCGGCGAGGTGCGCCAGAAGATCGTGCTGGCCTTCCAGCGCAGCGCGAACATCGACGCCGGCCGGATCACCATCGAGGCCAGCGGCAGCAAGGTCAAGCTGAGCGGCAGCGTGCGCACCTGGGCCGAGCGCGATGACGCCGAGCGCGCCGCGTGGAAGGCACCCGGCGTGACGGCGGTGGAAAACCACATCACCATCAACACCGCGCTGGCCATCTAGCGCCGGCCGCGTCAGGCCTGGCCGGCGGGGGCGGGATGGGTGCCCAGGCCCAGCGAGCGGGCGAAGCCGGCCAGCGCCGCCTGGTCCATTCCGTTCAGCACGTCGCGCTGGCGCAGGCACAGGGTGGCGGCCGCCGGCTTGCCGCACAGGGCGGCCATGGCCGCCAGCACGCCGGGGCCGCCGCTGCCGCCCATGGTGCAGAACAGGCCGAGCTGGCGGAACTGGCCGCGCTGCTGCGCGATGTAGCTGCGTATGGGCGCGCTCATATGCCCGGCCCACACCGGCGTGCCCAGTACAACGACGTGGTAGTCGCCCGGCCGGTGCCGTGGCGGCGCGATCTGCGCGGGCCGGCCGCGCAGCGCCTCCCAGGCCGAGCGCAGGTAGCCGGCCGCGCCGCTTCGCGGGCGCAGGTCTTCGATCCGCTCCAGGTCGGCGCCGCAGGCTTGGGCCAGCGCGCTGGCGACCTTGGCAGTGACGCCGGAGCGGGAGTAGTACACGATCAGGCAAAGTTTCATGGCAGCTCCTGGTTGGGTGGCGGGCCGCTGGCCCGTGCTGGTTGGACCGTGCGCCCGCGCCGGGGTTCCCCGGCGCGGCGGCGCCGGAAGAAGCACTGCTTGACCGCCTCCACCGCCACCAGGTAGGCCGCCAGCATGCCGGCCAGGACCAGGAAGAAGCCGGCCGGCGGCGCCACGAAGCCCAGCGCCGCGCCCAGCGCGGTGTAGGGCAGGCCCACGGCCACGGCCAGCACCGCCAGCGCCGCCAGCGCCAGCGCCGGATGCGGGCGGCTCCGGAGCGGGCTGCGGCGGGTGCGGATCAGGAAGATCACCAGCACCTGCGTCGCCATGGACTCGATGAACCAGCCGGTCTGGAACAGCGCCGCGCCGGCGTCGAACACGGCCAGCATGACGTAGAAGGTGAGCAGGTCGAATACCGAACTGACCGAGCCCATGGCCAGCATGAAGTCGCGCACCAAAACCATGTCCCATGGCTGCGGGCGCGCCAGGTACTCCGGGTCCACCCGGTCGAGCGGAAGCGGCAGCTCCGACAGGTCGTACAACAGGTTGTTGAGCAGGATCTGCACCGGCAGCATGGGCAGGAAGGGCAGCAGCAGCGAGGCGGCGGCCATGCTGAACATATTGCCGAAATTGGAGCTGGTGCCCATCATGATGTACTTCATGATGTTGCCGAAGGTGCGCCGCCCCTCCAGCACGGCGGCGTGCAGCACGCCCAGGTCGTGTTCCAGCAGTATCATGTCGGCCGCCTCGCGCGCCACGTCCGCCGCGCCGTCCACCGATACGCCCACGTCGGCCGCGCGCAGCGCGGGCGCGTCGTTGATGCCGTCGCCGAGATAGCCGACGACGTGGCCGCGCCGCTTCAGCGCGAGCAGGATGCGGCTCTTCTGGGCCGGCGTGACGCGGCAGAACAGGTTGGCGCGCTCGGCGCGCGCCGCCAGCGCGAGTTCGTCCATGCCGTCGATCTCGGCCCCGCTCAGCACGCCGCGCACCGGCAGGCCCAGCTGGCCGAACAGGTGGCGCGCCACCAGCTCGTTGTCGCCGGTGACGGTCTTGAGCGCCACCCCGGCCGCCGCCAGCGCCGCCAGCGCGGGCCGGGCGCTCAGTTTGGGCGGGTCAAGGAAGGTGGCGAAGCCGGCGAACACCAGCGCCGTCTCGTCGCCGACGACGGCGTCGCCGTGCTCGGCCGCCACTTCCCGCCAGGCGATGCCCAGCACCCGCATGCCGTCCCGGCCCAGCGCCTCGCAGCGTGCGGCGATGGCGGCCCGCGCGGCCGTGTCGAGCGCCTGCACGGCGCCGGCCGCGTCCGGGCCGTGGCGCGCCGACAGGCGCAGGATGTCCTCCGGCGCGCCCTTGACCACCAGCAAGCGCGTGGCGCCGTTGTCGATCAGCACCGAGACGCGCCGGCGCTCGAAGTCGAACGGGCATTCCGCGATCTTGCGCCAGCCCGCCGCGCCGGCCCCGCCGTGGGCCAGGATGGCGTCGTCGAGCGGGCTGCGCAGCCCGGTCTCGAAATGGCTGTTCAGGTAGGCCAGTTCCAGCACCCGCGCGCTGTCCTGGCCGGCCGGGTCCAGGTGCTGCTCGAGCCGGATGCGGGCTTCGGTCAGGGTGCCGGTCTTGTCGGTGCACAGCACATCCATGCTGCCCAGGCTCTGGATGGCCGCCAGGCGCTTGACCACCACCCTGGCGGCCGCCATGCGCAGGGCGCCGCGCGCCAGCGTCACCGACACCACCATGGGCAGCAGCTCCGGCGTCAGGCCGACCGCCAGCGCGACGGCAAACAGGAAGGACTCGAGCAGGGGGCGCTGCAGCAGCACGTTGACCAGCAGCACGAACAGCACCAGCGACACCGTCATGCGCAGGATCAGCAGTCCGAAGCGGTGCGTGCCGCGCTCGAAGTCGGTGGGCGGTTCGTGCGCCTGCAGCAGGCGCGCCACCTCGCCCAGCGCGGTGGCCTGGCCGGTGCGGCACACCAGCACCCTGGCGCTGCCGCTGATGACCGAGGTGCCGAGCAGCACGGCGTTGCCGGCGGCCAGCACGTCGTCGCCGCCGCTCTGCTCGCACGCGGCCTTTTCGACCGGGTAGGACTCGCCGGTCAGCAGGGCCTGGTTGACGTAGCAGTCCCTGGCCTCGAGCACCCGGCCGTCGCACGGCACCAGGTCGCCCGCGGCCAGCAGCACCACGTCGCCCGGCACCAGCTCGGCCAGCGGCGCCTCGGCCGGCTCGCCGTCGCGCAGCACCCGCGCGCGCACCGCCACCGACTGCCGCAGCCGCTCCGCCGCCGCCCCGGCGCGGTATTCCTGCACCACGTCGAGCGTCACGCTGAGGACGACCACGGCGCCGACGATGGCCGAGCTGGCCGCGTCCCCGGTCAGCGCCGACAGCGCGCCGGCCAGCACCAGGATGAACACCAGCGGATTGGCGAGCTTGCCGGCAAAGCGCCATAGCAGCGCCGCCTGCTGCGGCGCGCGCACCAGGTTGGGGCCGTAGCGCGCCAGGCGCGCCGCCGCCGCCGCCGCGCCCAGGCCGCCGGCCGTGCTGTCCAGCCGGTCCAGCAGCGCGGCCTGCGGCATGCGCCAGAAGGGCAGCGGCGCGGGCGGCGCCGGCTGGCGGGGGCCGGGCATGCGCCGCTTCCTCAGCCGGCGCCGCCGGCCGGGGCCGGCGGTTCCGGCACGCGCGCCAGGGTCCGTATCACCATCTCGGCCTGGCCGTCGCGCGGCAGGAAGGCGGCCGCCAGCTCGAAGCGGCAGCGCTCGCCGGCCGGCGTGATCACGCCCAGGTCGCCGGCGCCGGCGGCCGAGGCCATGCGGTGGCGCGCGAAAGCCGGCCCCTGCCGGCGCGCCGGCAGGCCGGTCTCGATCAGCGCCTCGATGGCGGCGGCGCCGCGGATGTCGCCGTAGGCCGCCCCGGTGCGCCACAGCGCGTCGGGGTGGAGCAGGGCGGCGGCGCCGGCGCCGTCGCGCCGGTCGACGCAGTCGAGAAAGCGCATCAGCAGCAGCCGCCGCGAGTGGCGCGCGGCATAGCTGGTGTGCAGCAGCGCCCGCGCGCGGGCCGAGTTGGGCGCCCCCAGTTCGGCCGCATACAGGGCCTGCACATCGGGATTCTCATCCGAACGGCGCTGCGGCGCCTGGCGGTCGATGCGGTACACCGCCTGCATGCGCTTCTCCAGCACTTGCGGGTCCATCGATTTCGGTTCGCCGCCGCCGCCCAGGCAGCCGCCCACGCAGGCCATGACTTCGATGGCGACGAAGTCGCGCCGCCACGCCTCGCCCGCCAGCAGGCGCTGCGCGGCGGCGATGCCGTTGCAGACGGCGATCCGGCCGACCCCGGCCAGCTGCGCCGTCTTGACGCCCTCGCCGGCGCCGCGCACCGGCTGCCATTCCAGCGGCTGGGCGCCGGCCGCGCCGAGGCGGTGGGCGGCGGTGCGCGCCATCGCCTCCATCACGCCGCCCGAGGCGGCGAACAGCTGCGCCGCGCCGGTGCTGCGCCCCAGCGGCTGGTCGAAGCGGCCGTCTTCCGGCAGCGCGTGGAAGGCGATGCCGCGCGCCTTGATCATCCGGGCCAGCTCGCGCGTGGTGAGCACGTGGTCGATGTCGCCGGCCATGCCGGGACGCAGCGCCTCGTCCTTCTTGGCCGTGCACGGCATCACGCTGACCACGTAGGGCTCCGCCTTGCCGTCGGCAAAATCGGCCCCGAGGCTGCGCGCGAACGCGCCGCGCTTGGTCAGCGCGCCGTGCATTTGCTGGGGCGACTTGGTGGTGCTCAGGTGCGGCAGCAGGTCGGGGCGGTTGAGCTCGACCCAGTTGACCCAGCCCGGACAGCAGGAGGTCATCAGCGGCAGCCGGCCCGCCGGCTGCGCCGGGTCCGCCAGGCGCGCCAGCAGTTCGCTGGCTTCCTCCATGACGGTCAGGTCGGCGCCGAAATTGCTGTCGAACACGTAGTCGAAGCCGAGCCGGCGCAGGGCGCTGATCATTTTCCCCGTGCTCACCGTGCCGGCCTCCATGCCGAACTCCTCGCCGATGGCGATCCGCGTGGCCGGCGCCACCTGTACCGCCGACACGCGGCGGTGCTCGTCGAGCACCTGCAGCACGGCGTGCCAGTGCGGCGTCTCCACCAGCGCGCCGACCGGGCACGCCTGCGTGCACTGGCCGCAGGAGATGCAGCCGGTGTGGGCCAGCGGCTGGTCGAACACCGTCACCGGCAGGCGCGCCGCGCCGCGCTGCGCGAAGCCGATCACGTACTGCTGCTGGCCGGCGGCGCCGCACGCGTCCGCGCACAGGCCGCATTCGATGCATTTGGCCAGGTCGCGCCAGATGCTGGGCGAGGTGTGGTCGCTCAGCCGGTGTTCCGGATGGGCGGCCGAGCCGCGCGCGAGCCGGTCCCAGCGTTCCTGCCACTGGTTTTCGCTGATCAGGTTCTGCAATTGGCAGGCGCCGTTGACTTCGCAGCGCATGCAGTCGTTCGGGTGGCGCGCCAGCAGCCATTGCGCGTCCATGGCGCGAAAGCGGTGCAGGGCGGCGGACCCGGTCTCGACCACATCGCCCGCGCCCGCCCTGGCCACGCAGGCCGGCTGCGGATCGGGCCGGCCGGCCACCTCGACCAGGCACATGCGGCACACCGCGTGCGCGGGCAGGCGCGGGTGGTAGCACAGCGTGGGGATGTGCACGCCGGCGGCCCGGGCGGCATCCAGATAGGTCGCGCCGTCGGCCACCTCGACAGCCCGGCCATTGACGGTGAGCCGCAGCATGGGATGGGCCGGCGCCGCCTCGGTACCGCTCATGGTGTCCTCCGCTTTCTTGCCCCAGGCGCCCATTGTCGTCCCGCGCCGCCGCCACGCGCTTTGATCTGGATCAATCCTGCCCGCGATCGGCACCGGGCCGTATCCGGCGCACCTTTGACGCGCATCAAGCCCCCGCCGCGCGCTGCGGCGTACAACCGTGACAGGCCGCCGGCGCCGGCGCGGCTCTGCACATGGGAGGTTGCGAATATGGAAGCCGCTATGGATGGGAAACGCCAGTCCGGGGGCGCGCTGGCCCGGGAGTGCGCGCGCGCCGCGCAGGACCGTCCCATCCCGGTGTCATGAGCGTGCGCGCCGCATGGTGCGCCGCGCTGCTGGGGCTGTCCGGCTGCGTCGGCTGGCGGCCGGCGCCGCTGCCGCCGGCGAGCGCGCCCTATGCGCCGCCGCCGGCCTGGTCCTCGGGCGGCGCGCGGGGCGGCGCCGGCGCGGAACTGGCCGCGTGGTGGCGCCGCTACCGCGACCCGCTGCTGGAACGGCTGGTCGCGCGCGCGCTGGAAGCGAACGCCGGCATCGCCGCGTCGCGCGCGGCGCTGCTGCAGGCGCGCGCCGGGCGCGACGCGGCCGCGGCCGCGCTGGCGGCAACGCTGAACGCGACGGTCCAGGCGCAGCACAGCCAGTCCGGCCGCGCCGGCGGCAGCAGCGCCGATGCCGGTGTGACCGCCGGCTGGCAGCCCGATGTGTCCGGCGGCGCGCGCCACGCGCTGGCGGCGGGCCAGGCCCAGTTCGAGGCCAGCGTGGCGTCGATGGACGCCGCGCGCCTGGCCGTGGCGGCCGAGGTGGTGCGCAACTATATCGAACTGCGCGGTGCGCAGGCGCGGCGCGCCATTGCACAGGCCAATCTGGACAGCCAGGACAGCACGCGCCGGCTCACCGACTGGCGCGTGCAGGCCGGTTTGCTGACCTCGCTAGAAGAGCAGCAGGCGGTGAGCGCGAGCGCGCAGGCGGCGGCCCAGGTCGCCGCTTTCGACGCCAGCGTGGCGCAGCTGGGCCACGGCCTGGCGCTGCTGTGCGGCCTGGCGCCGGCCGCGCTGGGGGCCGAGTTGGCGCCGCCGCAGGCCCTGCCCGAGGCCGGCGAGGATGTGGCGCCGGCCCCGCCGGCCGAGGCGCTGCGCCAGCGCCCGGACGTGCGCGCCGCCGAGCTGCTGCTGGCCGCCGCGCGGGCGCGCGCCGGGCAGGCCGACGCCGCGCGCTATCCCGTGCTCAGGCTGGAAGGCACGCTGGGACTGAACGGATTGGGCGCGGGCGGCAGCGGCGCCGCGCTGCTGCGCACCCTGTTGGCCAGCCTGGCGGGCAGCGCGTTCGACGGCGGGGCGGCCCGGGCGCGCAGCGATCTGGCGCGCGGCGCGCTGGCCCAGGCGCAGGCGCAGGCGGACTACCTGGCCGCCGTGCTGACCGCGCTGCGCGAGGTGGAGGACGCGCTGGCGGCGCTGGCGGGCGAGCGCCGCCGCATCGGCCACCTGCGCCAAGCCGTCGGCGCAGCGGCCAATGCCGCGCTGCTGGCGCGCCAGCGCTACGCCAGCGGCCTGGCCGACTACCAGACCGTGCTCGAGACGCAGCGCGCGCTGTACGCCGCGCAGGATGGCCTGGCCGCCGCCAGCAGCGCCGCCGGCGTCGAGACGGCGCGCCTGTACCAGGCGCTGGGCGGCGGCTGGCGGCCGGCGCAGGGGCCGGCCGCAGGCGCGCCCGGCGCCGTCGACGCGAAGGCCCTGCCATGAACGGCGCCGCCGCGCCGCCGGATGCCGAAGCGGAGCGCCGTCCCTGGTGGCGCCGCCCGGCGCGATGGGGAACGGCGGCGCTGGCGGCGGCGCTGGCGGGCGCCGGCTGGTACGCCTGGCAAGTGTATTCCCGGGCCGGCGCGGCGCCGCTGTACGTCACGGTGCCGGTGCGGCGCGGCAGCGTCACCATGAGCGTGACGGCCAACGGCACCCTGCAGCCGACCCGGGCGGTCAACATCGGCAGCGAGCTCTCCGGCACGGTGGCGCGGGTGCTGGTCGACATCAACGACAGGGTGCGGCGCGGCCAGGTGCTCGTCGAGCTGGACACGGCCAAGCTGCAGGACCAGATCGTGCGCTCGCGCGCCGCGCTGGCGGCGGCCAGGGCGGGCGTGGCGCAGGGCGAGGCCACCTGGGCCGAGGCGCGCAGCGCGCTGGCGCGGCTGCAGGAGGTGGCCCGCCTGTCGGGCGGCCAGGTGCCGTCCCAGGCCGAGCTCGATGCAGGGCGGGCCGCCCTGGCGCGCGCCGAGGCGGCCCGGCTGGGCGCGGCGGCGGCGGTGCAGAGCGCGCAGGCCGCGCTGGCGACGGACAACACCAACCTGGCGCGGGCCGCGATCCGCTCGCCCATCGACGGCGTGGTGCTCAGCCGCAGCGTCGACCCCGGCAACGCGGTGGCCGCCTCGCTGCAGGCGGTGACGCTGTTCACCCTGGCCGAAGACTTGCGCCGGCTGCGCTTGCTGGTCAGCATCGACGAGGCCGACGTGGGGGCGGTGCGCGCCGGGCAAAGCGCCAGCTTCACCGTCAGCAGCTATCCGGAGCGCGCCTACCCGGCCAGCATCGCGCGGGTGGCGTTCGGCTCGACCAGCACCGACAACGTGGTCACCTACGCCGCCTACCTGGACGTGGACAACGCGGACCTGAGCCTGCGGCCGGGGATGACGGCCAGCGCCGCCATCCGCGTGGCCGCGCGCGCGCAGGTGCTGCTGATACCGAACAGCGCGCTGCGCTACGCGCCCGCGGGCGCGCCCGCCGAGCCGGAAGGGCTGGTGGCCAGCCTGATGCCGCGCGCGCCGGCGCGGGCGCCGCGCCGTGCCGGCGTGGCCGGCGCCGGACCCGCCCAGCGCACCGTGTGGGTGCTCGAGAGCGGCGCGCCGCGCGCCGTGGCCGTGACGCTGGGCATCAGCGACGGGCGCCAGACCGAGCTTGCCGGCCCGGCGCTGCGCGCGGGCACGCCGGTCATCATCGACCAGCTCGCGCGGCCATGAGCGCGGCCATGAACGCGGCCGCCGGCGCGGCGCCCGGGCCGCCGCTGATCAGCCTGCGCGCGGTGTCGCGCCGCTACGGGCGCGGCGCGGCGGCGCTGTTGGCGCTGGACCGCGTCAGCTTCGACGTCGCCCCGGGCGAGTTCGTCGCCATCATGGGACCGAGCGGCTCGGGCAAGTCGACCGCCATGAACATCCTGGGCTGCCTGGACACGCCCACCTCGGGCCGGTACCTGTTCCGCCAGTGCGACACCGGCGCGCTCACGCGCGACCAGCGCGCCGGGCTGCGCCGCCAGGCTATCGGCTTCGTGTTCCAGGGCTTCAATCTGCTGGCGCGCACCTCGGCGCAGGAGAACGTGGAGCTGCCCCTGCTGTACCGGGGCGAGCGCGCCGCGCGCCGCCATGCGCTGGCCGCGCAGGCGCTGGCCGAGGTCGGCCTGGCCGGCTGGGAGGCCCACACGCCGGCCGAGCTGTCCGGCGGCCAGCAGCAGCGCGTGGCCATTGCGCGCGCCGTGGTCACCCGGCCGTCGCTGCTGCTGGCCGACGAGCCGACCGGCAATCTGGACAGCCAGCGCAGCGGCGAAATCATGGAACTGCTGTGCCGGCTCAACCGGGACGCCGGCATCACGGTGCTGATGGTGACGCATGAACCGGACATGGCGCGCTACGCGGGCCGCCTGATCCGCTTCCGCGACGGGCGCGTCGACAGCGACAGCGCCGCGGCGGCGGCGCCATGCTGAGCAACGCCGTCCTGCTGGCGCTGCGCGCGATCCGCCGCACGCTGCTGCGCTCCAGCCTGACCATGCTGGGGGTGGTGATCGGGGTGGCGGCGGTGATCACCATGGTCACGCTGGGCAACGGCGCCACGCGGGCCGTGCACGACCAGATCGCCAGCCTGGGCAGCAACCTGCTGATGGTGCGCCCCGGCCAGCGCGTGGGGCCGGGCGGCGGCGCGCCGGCGTTCCGCGAAGCCGACGCCGATGCGATAGCCGCGCAGATCGGCGGCATCCGGGCGGTGGCGGCCGAGGCGCGCGCCGGCGCCGCCGTGGTGGCGCAGGGGCGCAACTGGAGCACCAGCGTGGCCGGCGGCAGCGCCGGCTGGCTGCGCGCGGCAAACTGGACGCTGGCGGCCGGGCGGCCCTTCGACGACGGCGAGCAGCGCGCCGGCGCCGCCGTCTGCGCGCTGGGCGCCACGGTGGCGCGCGCGCTGCTGCCGGGACGCGACCCGCTGGGCGAGCGGCTGCGCATCAAGCGCTTCTCCTGCGTGGTGGTGGCGCTGCTGGCGGCCAAGGGGCAGGGCGCGTCCGGCAACGACCAGGACGACGTGGTGCTGCTGCCGCTGCGCACCCTGCAGCGCCGGGTCACCGGCAACCAGCGCGTGAACACGCTGCTGATCTCGATGCAGGAGGACAGCGACGGCGCGGCGCTGCAGGCGCGCCTGCGCCAGCTGCTGCGCGAGCGGCGCAAACTGGCCGCCGGCGACGAGGACAATTTCAACATCGTCGACACGCGCCAGCTGGCCGACACCATGTCCGGCGCGGCGCGGGTGATGACCACCCTGCTCGGCGCGGTGGCCTCGGTCAGCCTGCTGGTCGGTGGCATCGGCATCATGAACATCATGCTCGTCAGCGTCACCGAGCGCACCCGCGAGATCGGCTTGCGGCTGGCCATCGGCGCGCGCGAACGCGACGTGCTGCTGCAGTTCCTGATCGAAGCCGTGGTACTGGCCACGCTGGGCGGGCTGATCGGAGTGGCGCTGGCGGCGGCGGCCGGCGCGCTGCTGGCCGCCGCCATGCAGCTGCCCTATCTGTTCAACCCCCGCATCAACCTGCTGTCCTTCGCCTTCTCGGCCGGCGTGGGGGTGCTGTTCGGCTATGTGCCGGCGCGGCGCGCCGCCGCCATGGACCCGATTGCGGCGCTGCGCAATGAATAGCGGCGGAAAGACAATTCGCCGGTTTTTTGATTTTTATCAAACCCGCGCGCTGCGCCGGCCGGGCGGGTGGACTATTGTAAGCTTGCGCGCCGCGCGGCGGCGCAAGCAACAGGAGGGCACACTATGGAGCAGATCGCATGGGCGCCGCACATGGCGGTGGGCATACCGTCGGTCGATCTGGCCCACCAGGCCCTGATCGGGCAGATCGCGCACCTGCTGGCGCAGCCGGACGAGGCATTCGGTGCGGGCCTGGCCTTGCTGGTCGACTGCCTGGAGCAGGACTTCCGCGCGGAGGAGGCGTTGATGGAGGCGATCGGCTACCCGGGCCTGCCGGCGCACCGCGAGCAGCACGCGCGCGTGCTGGCCACGCTGCACGGCCTGCATCCGGACGACGTGGCGGCGGCGCGCCACGCCGTGTCGCTGCTGCCGCTGTGGTTCGAAGCGCACCTGGCCACCATGGATACGGTGCTGGCCATTGCCGTGCAGCTGGCCTCCACGCCGTCCAGCTAGCCGGGCAAGGAGGCCGCATGAGCGCACCCCTGCCCGATCTGCCGGCCCCGGACGGGACCATGCTGGCCATGCTGCTGGACCGGCCCGGCCAGCCGCTGCGCGCCGCCCGGGTGCCGCTGCCGGCGCCGCAAGCGCAGCAACTGCTGCTGCGGGTGGGCGCCTGCGGCGTATGCCGCACCGATCTGCATATCGCCGACGGCGAACTGGCGCCGCACCGGGCGCCGCTCATCCCCGGCCACGAAGTGGTGGGGCGGGTGCTGCGCTGCGGCGCCGGCGTGTCCGGCTACGCGCTGGGCGAACGGGTGGGGGTGGCTTGGCTGGGCGGCAGTTGCGGCCTCTGCGCCTACTGCGTCCGGCAGCAGGAGAACCTGTGCGGGCAGGCGCGCTTCACCGGCTACGATCTGAACGGCGGCTATGCCGAGTACATGGTGGCCGACGCGCGCTATGTCTTTCGCTTGCCAGCAGGCTACGACGACGTGCACGCGGCGCCGCTGCTGTGCGCCGGCCTGATCGGTTATCGCGCCTATGCCATGGCCGGCCCGGCGCAGCGCATCGGCCTGTACGGCTTCGGCGCAGCGGCCCATCTGCTGTGCCAGATCGCGCGCCACCAGTGCCGCGAGGTGTATGCCTACACCCGCCCCGGCGACCTGCCGTCGCAGCGCTTCGCGCTTGCGCTGGGCGCGAGCTGGGCCGGCGGCAGCGACCAGCGCGCCCCTGCGCCGCTGGACGCCGCCATCCTGTTCGCCCCGGTCGGCGCGCTGGTGCCGCAGGCGCTGGCCGCGGTGCGCAAGGGCGGGGTGGTGGTGTGCGCCGGCATCCATATGAGCGACGTGCCGTCCTTTCCCTACGCCCTGCTGTGGGGCGAGCGCGTGCTGCGCTCGGTGGCCAACCTGACCCGCGCCGACGGCGAGGCCTTCCTGCGGCTGGCGGCGGACTATCCGCTGCGCACCCACGCCAGCGCGTTTCCGCTGGCGCAGGCCAACGCGGCGCTGGCGGCGCTGCGCGCCGGCGCCGTGGACGGCGCTGCCGTGCTGGTGCCCTGAACCGCGCTGAAAATTGATGTGGATCAATTTTATAGCCCGTGCGGGCGCGGCGGCGCGGGCAGCGTTGCCGACCGGGAAGAATTTTGACGGCGCGCGGCCGGCGGGCCGCTGAGCCGGCCTGCTAGCTGCTATGATTACCGCAGGAAATCCAGTTTCGGGGCCGGGCGCCCCGGGCTGCCATCGTCATAGCAGTGCTTGCAGAAAAATACTTGTCCAATGGCAAAAAATTTGAAGCAGATCCGGGTTGCCGAGCTTCGGCTGGGCATGTTCTTACATGCTTTTGACAGCTCCTGGCTAGCCAGCCCTTTCTGGCGCAGCCGCTTCCTGCTGGCGGACCAGGCCAAGCTCGACGCGGTGCTGGCCAGCGGCATCGCCACCTGCTGGATAGACCTCGACAAGGGCGAGGACGTCGCGCCCGCGCCGGCCGCCGCCCCGGCGCCCGCCCCGGCAGTCCCGGCAGCGCCGGCGACCGAGTTCGAGCGCGAACTGCTGCAGGCGGCCGCGCTGTGCGCCAAGGCGCGCGACGCGACCGAATCGATGTTCCGCGAGGCCCGCCTGGGCAACGCGGTCGACCTGGGGCAGGCCGCCGGCCTGGTCGACGAGCTGGCGCAGTCGGTGCTGGCCAACCCGGCCGCGCTGATCAGCCTGGCCCGCCTGAAAAGCAAGGACGACTACACCTATATGCATTCGGTGGCTGTGTGCGCGCTGATGGTCGGCCTGGGCCAGGCGCTCGGCTTCGGCGAGGCGGCTTGCCGCGAGGCCGGCCTGGCCGGGCTGCTGCACGACCTGGGCAAATCCGGCACCCCGCTCGACATCCTGAACAAGCCGGGCAAGCTGACCGACCTGGAGTTCGAAGAGGTGCGCAACCATCCGCGCCAGGGCTATGACTTGCTGATGGAGTGCGGCAACGTCAGTCCGGCCGTGGCCGACGTGTGCCTGCACCACCACGAGAAATTCGGCGGCGGCGGCTATCCGGACCGCCTGCAGGGCGAGGCCATTTCGCTGCTGGCGCGCATGGGCGCGGTGTGCGACGTGTACGACGCCATCACCTCCAACCGGCCCTACAAGGCGGGCTGGGACCCGGCCGAGTCGGTGGCCCGCATGCTCGAGTGGAAGGGCCATTTCGACCCCAAGGTGCTGGCGGCCTTCGTCAAACTGCTGGGCATCTATCCGGTGGGCACGCTGGTGCGGCTGCAGTCGCAGCGGCTGGCCATCGTGGTCGAGCAGAATCCGGCCACGCTGACCAAGCCGGTGGTCAAGGCCTTCTACTCGCTGCGCAGCCAGGAGCGCATCGAGCCGGTGCGGCTGGACCTGTCCTCGGCTGCGGCCAAGGACGGCATCAGCGGCCGCGAGCCGCGCGAGCAGTGGGCCTTCGCGGACCTGGAGCGGATCTGGGCCGGCGACGCCGCGCCGGCGGGCTGAGCCGCCCATGCCGAACCGGCGCCGCGCCAGCCGCATCGTCATCGCCTCGGCCTGCGTGCTGATCGGCGCGATGCTGGCCGGCTGCGCCGCGCTGATCTGGATGGCGCGCCAGCAGGCCATCGACGAATGGCGCCAGCACCTGAGCAATCTGTCGCTGGTGCTGGCCGAGCAGACCTCGCAGGAGGTGACCGCCGCCTACCTGATCCTCGAGAGCATCGCCGAAACGGTGCAGGCGGCCGAGGCGGGCAGCGCGGCCGAACTGCGCGAGCGCATGGGAACGGCGGCCGTGTACGCCAGCATGCGCGACAAGAAGCGCGCCGTGCCGCAGGTGGACGTGGCCACCATCATCGCCGCGAACGGCGACGTGATCAATTTCACGCGTTCCCATCCTGCGCCGCCCATCAACCTGGCCGACCGCGATTATTTCCAGGCCCAGCGCAGCTCGAACCAGGCCGGCGTGTTCATCAGCGCGCCGGTGCGCAACAAGGGCAACGGCGCCTGGACCTTTTACCTGAGCAAGCGCCTCAACGGCCGGCACGGCGAGTTCATCGGGGTGGCGCTGGTGGGCTTTTCCAGCGCCTTCATCAGCGACTTCTACCGCAAGATCAGCCTGGGAAAGGACGCCAGCATTACGCTGTACCGGCGCGACTTCACGCTGCTGGCGCGCTGGCCCCACGTGGACGAGATGATGGGCAAGGTCAACCGCAGCGGCTCGAGCTACACCGTGATCGAGACCATGGGGCGCAGCCATGGCGTGCTGGTGACGGCGCAGCCGCGCCTGGCTGCCGGAGGCCAGCCGGTGCTGCGCATGGGCGCGCCCCGGCTGGTGGACAAATACCCTTTGATCGTCAACGTCACCGTGACCGACGATATGTTTCTCGGCCAGTGGCGCCAGTACGCGCTCAAGCTGGCCATGATGGGCGGCGGCGGCGTGCTGGCCGTGGGCATGGCCTTTGCCTTCCTGCTGCGCGCGGTGCGCCGCCGCGAGCGCGACATGGCGCTGATGGCGCGCCTGCAGGCCGACGCCGAGGCGGCCAGCCGCGCCAAGTCGGACTTCCTGGCCCTGATGAGCCATGAAATCCGCACCCCGCTGACCGCCATCATCGGCTTTGCCGAGCTGATGGAGAGCGCGCCGCACTTGAGCGACGCGCGCGACGCCGGCCAGATCATTGCCCGCAACGGCCAGCACCTGCTGGCCATCCTCAACGACATCCTGGACATTTCCAAGGTCGAGGCCGGGCGCCTGCAGCTGGAACTGCTGCCGTTCTCGCCCTACGACTGCGTCGCCGGCGTCAGCGCCGCCATGCGCCCCCAGGCGCACAGCAAGGGCGTGGCCTTCGCCTGCGAGGTGGCCTATCCGCTGCCCACCCTGGTGATGGGCGACCCCACGCGCTGGCGCCAGATCCTGTTCAACCTGTGCGGCAACGCCGTCAAGTTCACCGAGCTGGGCAGCGTAACGCTGGCGCTGGACTACGACGCGGCCGGCCAGCGCCTGCGCTGCGTGGTGTCGGACACCGGCATCGGCATGTCGGCCGAGCAGCAGGCGGCGCTGTTCCTGCCTTTCTCGCAGGCCGACGCGTCGACCGCGCGCCGCTACGGCGGCACCGGCCTGGGGCTGCACCTGGTGCGCCAGCTGGCCACATCCATGGGCGGCGAGGTCGGCGTGGAGAGCGAGCCGGGGCGCGGTTCGCGCTTCACGGTCAGCGTGCCGGCTGCAGTGGCGCCGCAGTCGGCCTGGCTGGAGCAGGCGCCGGCGGCGCAGCCCACCGCGCCGCCCCCGGGCGAAAGCCGCCTGGCCGGCCATGTGCTGGTGGCCGAGGACGGTCCCGACAACCGCAAGCTGGTGGCCGCCTACCTGGCCCGCTGCGGCCTGCGCTACACCATGACCGAGAACGGCAAGGAGGCGGTCGAGGCCGCGCTGCAGGCCTCCTACGACGTGATCCTGATGGACGTGCAGATGCCGGTGCTGGGCGGCCTGGAGGCGACCGCCGTGCTGCGGGCGGCCGGCTACGGCGGCCCCATCCTGGCGCTGAGCGCCAATGTGCTGCCGGAAGACCTGGCGCGCTACCACGCCACCGGCTTCAGCGGCCATGTGGCCAAGCCTATCGATTTCGGCCTGCTGGGCCAGGCGCTGGAACAGGCGCTGGCCGCGCGGCCGGGCTCGGCGCCCACCGACTTCGCCAACATCCCCAGCCTGGGACCGCTGCGGCTGGCCTACGGTCAGGCCTTGCCGGGACGGCTGGACGCGTTGCGGGCGGCGCTGGACGCGGCGCGGCTGGACGAGGCCGAGCGCCTGGCCCATATGCTCAAGGGCTCGGCTGCCTCGTTCGGCTTTGCCGAGGTGGGCAGCCTGGCCGCCGAGATCGAGTCGGCCGCACTGAACGGCGCCGCGCCGCGCGCGCTGGAAGCGCTGCAGAAGATTGAACAACTGGAAGCGGTGCGCCGGCTGCGCACGGAAGGAGAACACCATGAGCTTGAATGAAGCGGGCACGGTCCTGATCGCCGACGACGAGCCTGCCATGCGCTCGCTGCTGACCTCGGTACTGCGCGACCACGGCTTTCGCCAGTTCCTGCTGGCCGCCGACGGCCAGCAGGCCGTCGACATGCTGGGCCGCGACGACGTGCCTATCGGCCTGGCCTTTATCGACCTGAACATGCCCGGCTTCGGCGGCCTGGAGGTCATCGCGCTGGCGCGCACGCTGCGCCCGCAGTGCTATTGCGTGGTCGTCAGCGGCAACAGCGAACTGTCGAACGTGATGGCGGCCATCGCCGGCGGCGCGCGCGGCTTCATTGTCAAGCCCTACACCGCCAAGAAGGTCAGCGACATCCTGGACAAATACCACCGCGAACGGGCCGGCCCCTCCGCCTAGCGCGGCTTTGTATCTCAATATGTCCGGCGGCCTCCCGGACACATGGAGAGCGTTTCCCGACATGCGCCGGATACAGCCGTGCGGTCTAATCGCAGGTATCGACAATTTCCATAGCGAGGCATGCAGATGAAACGGATCTCTTTGGCCCTGGCCGGCGGCGTGGCGGCCATCCTGTTGGCGGCGGCCGGCAGTGCGGCGACGGCGCCCGCCGGGCCGCTGAGCGGCAAGCTGCCGGTGGAGGGCACCGCGCCCGGTTTCGACGGCGCCGTGACCTGGCTCAATTCGGCCCCGCTGACGTCCAAGCAGCTGCGCGGCAAAGTGGTGCTGGTGGATTTCTGGACCTATTCCTGCATCAACTGCATCCGCACCGTGCCCTATGCGCGCGCCTGGGCCAGCAAATACAAAGACCAGGGCCTGGCCGTGGTCGGCGTGCATACGCCGGAATTCAAGTTCGAGCAGGACCTGACCAATGTGAACGCCGCCGTGGGCCGCTTCCAGATCGACTTCCCCATCGCCGTGGACAGCAAGCAGAGCATCTGGCAGGCCTGGGGCAACCGCTACTGGCCGGCCTACTACCTGGTGGACGCCAACGGCAAGATCCGCTACAAGCAGTTCGGCGAAGGCAATTACGACAAGATGGAGCGCGCCATCCAGTCGCTGCTGGCCGAGGCCAGCGGCAAGCCGGCGGTCGACAGCGGCCTGGTGAATCCAGCCACGCCGGCCGAGCAGATGCAGCCGGACCTGGACAACGTCGGCTCCGGCGAAGCTTACATCGGCTACCGGCAGGCGGAGAACTTCCGCTCGCCGGAGCGTGTGCGCCAGGACCGTTTGCAGCAGTATTCCGTGGGCGCGCTGCAACTCAACGAGTGGGGGCTGTCCGGCCAGTGGACGGTGGGCGCCGAGAGCGCGGTGGCGGGGCAGGCCGATGCCGCCGTGGCGCACCGCTTCAGCGCGCGCGACCTGCACCTGGTGCTGGGCGCGGGCAAGCCGGGCGCCAGCGTGCGCATCAAGGTCACGCTGGACGGCCAGCCGCCGGGCGCCGACCACGGCGCCGACATCGACGCCGACGGCAACGGCGTGGTCAGCGCCACCCGCCTGTACCAGCTGGTCCGCCAGAGCGGCAAGGTGCGCCAGCGCCGGTTTGAAATCCGCTTCCTGGACAAGGGCGCGGAAGCCTACGCCTTCACCTTCGGCTGAGCGGACTTTGAGCCGCCCCTCAGAACCGGTGCATCACGCCGGCCGACACGCCGTGCTGGCGGGTTTGCTTTGAGGCCGGAAGCAGCGCGCCGCGATAGCTGTTGACGTCGATCTCCGCGTACAGGTTGGTGCGCGTGGAGAGCGTGTAGCTCGCGCCAAGCAGGGACAGCGTGCGCGTGCCGCTGTTGTTGCCCGCTGCGTAGCGGGAGCGGTACAGCGCGCCCGTGATTTCCACGAAGGGATTGATCAGGTAGCTGACCCCGCCAAAGGCCGTCATGTTGCGGTATGCAACCCCAGCTGCGCCGTCCTGCCGTTCGCGCGACAGGCCGGCCTTGACGGTCACGTTTTGCAGCTTGGCGCCGCCGCCGACGATGTGGGCTTCGTTCTCGAATCCGGCCGGCGTCTGCTTGCGGGTGTAGGCGCCCGCCGCCAGCAGCGTGCCGCCGGTGTAGCTGAAGCCGGCCGCGCGCGCTGTGCCTTTGCGCGCATCACCTTCCACTTCCCGCGGCGCGTACTCGGCGCGCACGGTCAGGCCGCCGAAAGTGCCGCTGTACTGGATGTCGTTGTTGAAGCGCGTGCCCGACGAGGACGAGGCGCTCAGCCCGGCCGCCACCGCCGCCGCCGGCAGCGTCGTGCCCGCGCCCGAGGACAGCGGCACCAGGCCGGTGTAGTGGTGGTTGAAGGGATCGAGGAACAGTTCGGTGCGGAAGCCTATGGTGTATTGCCGCCCCAGATCCACATAGCCCCATTTTCCGCCCAGGCCGACTGCGGCGGTGCGGTTGAACAGCACGTTCTTGGTGTTGTCCAGCGCGCCGGTCTTGCTGACAAAGCCGCTCTCCAGCAGGACGCGCGCGCTCAGGCCGCCGCCCAGGTCTTCCAGGGCGCGGAAGCCAAGCCGGTTCGAATAGTAGTTGCCGGACCCCATGGACAGCAGGCTGTTGCCGGCCTCGTCCACATTGGTCTGGTAGCGCAGTCCGGCGTCGATGGCGCCGTAGAACTGCACGCTGGATTGGGCGGCGGCGTGCGGCAGCACGGCGGCCAGCGCCAAGGCCAGCAGGGTGGGCTTGATCATGGTTGTCTCCGATTTTTTTCGTGATGTGGCGAGGCGGCAGCGTCCCTCCGCCAGGGGCGGTGCGGGACGCTGCGAGGGGAGGCGGCTGCCGGGCTGTTAAGCCGTGGCGTTGGCCGCTGCGTTGCGCGCCGTCTGGCGGGCGCTGTTGCTCAGCGAGAGCAGGGTGAGGATGCTGGCCACGGCCAGCGCCGCGATGGGCATCAGGGCCAGCGCATGGCTGCCGGTTTCCTCCTTGATCCAGCCGTAGACGTTGACCATCAGCCCGCCTCCGATCAGGTTGGACACCGCGTTGATGGTGGCCAGGCCTGCCGCTGCGGAGGACGGCGCGAGCCAGCTGGAACTGAGTGCCCAGAACGGCCCCTTGAAGGAGTAGGCGCCGATCAGTACGCAGGACAGCAGCGCGATGGTGGTGGCCAGCGACGTGGTCAGCAGCGTGCACAGCATGCCGGCGGCGATCAGGGCCAGCGGAATGGCGGTGTGCCAGCGGCGTTCGCGCTTCTTGTCCGAATGGCGGCCCCACCAGACCATGGCCACCGAGGCGATCACGTAGGGGATGGCGTTGACCAGGCCGGTCTGCATGACGGTCAGGCCGAACGATTTGATCAGTTGCGGCTGCCAGATGCCCAGCACCGAGCCGGCCGACGAGGCGGTGGCGCAGATGAGGGCCATGCCCAGCACTTCCTTGCTGCGGAACAGCTGCCAGACCGTGGGCTTGGCGCCGCCTTTCTTGGCGTTGCGTTCCTGCTCCAGCCGTCCGGCCAGCCAGTTGCGCTGCTCTTCAGTCAGCCAGCGGGCCTGCTGCGGGCGGTCGGTCAGGAAGAACAGGCAGACCACGCCCATGGCCACGGTGGGCACGCCTTCCAGGATGAACAGCCAGTGCCAGCCGCGCAGCCCCAGCATGCCGTCCGCCTGCAGCAGCAGGGCCGACAGCGGCGAGCCGACAAAGCTGGCCATCGGCACCGCCACCATGAAAATGGCGATGATGCGCGCCCGGTAGGCGGCCGGGAACCAGTAGGTGAGGTAGAGCAGCACGCCGGGGAAGAAGCCCGCTTCGGCCGCGCCCAGCAGGAAGCGCATGGCGAACAGCGAGGCCTGGCCCTGGACCATGGCGGTGCAGGCGGTGACGATGCCCCAGGTGATCATGATGCGGGCGATCCACTTGCGGGCGCCGAATTTCTGCAGCGCCAGGTTGCTGGGCACTTCGAACAGGAAGTAGGAAATGAAAAACAGGCTGCCTGCAAAGCCGAACACACGCGGCGTGATGCCGAGGTCGTGGTTCATCTGCAGCGCGGCCATGCCGATATTGCCCCGGTCGATAAAGGCGAGCAGGTAGCACACCATCAAGAAAGGGATCAGGCGCCAGGTCACCTTGCGGATGGTTTCCGCTTCGATGCGTGTATTGTTGTCGAGTGCGTTCATAGTCGTCTCCGTAACTGTAATCCTAAAGCGCGTCTTGGTGCGCGCTTGGGCTTGTTTTGCTGCGGTCAGGCTGGTTCTTGCAGTACCGCCAACACGTTGCGCGCGGCGGCCACGCCCATGCCGACATAGGCGTCGCTGGTCACGCCGCCGATGTGCGGCGACAGGACAAGGTTGGGAATGCTGATAAACGGGTGGTCCGCGCGGAAAGGCTCCACCTGGAAACTGTCCAGCCCTGCCGCCAGCAGCGCGCCGCTGCGCAGGGCGTCCGCCAGCGCCTGCTCGTCGATCAGGCCGCCGCGCGCGGTGTTGACCACGATGGCGCCGGGACGCATGGTGGCCAGCGTGGCCGCGTTCAGCATATTGGCGTTGTCCGGCGTGAGCGGGCAATGCAGCGACAGCACGT
Organism: Pseudoduganella aquatica; assembly: GCF_020865585.1. Lineage (NCBI taxonomy): Bacteria > Pseudomonadati > Pseudomonadota > Betaproteobacteria > Burkholderiales > Oxalobacteraceae > Pseudoduganella > Pseudoduganella aquatica. The sequence goes on along the minus strand of NZ_CP086370.1, from coordinate 4,897,305 downwards.
CCGCTCCGGCGATCACCTCGGCCAGCGGCAACGGCGCCACGCTTTCCGGCGCGGTCGTCGCATACGGGTCGTGGGCGATGACCTTCATGCCCAGCGCCGCGCCCACGGTGGCCACGCGCGCGCCGATGGCGCCCAAGCCCACCAGGCCCAGCGTGCGGCCGCGCAGTTCCAGGCTCTTGTGGGTGGGCTTGTCCCAGTGGCCGGCGCGCATGCGCTGGTCCAGCCCGGCCACGTTCTTGGCGCAGGCCAGGATCAAGGCCCAGGTGTGCTCGGCCACGGCGGGCGCATTGGCGCCCACGGCAGCCTTGACGGCGATGCCGCGCCGGGCGGCCGCCGCGCTGTCTATGGTGTCCAGGCCGGCGCCGTGCTTGGCGATCACGCGCAGCTTGCTGTTGGCCTCGATCACGCGGCTGGTGATGCGGCCGTAGCGCACGATAATGGCGGCCGGCTGGTGGCGGCGGCTCAGGTCCAGCAGCTGTTCCTCGTCCGGCGTTCTGCCTGCGTACACGATGTCGAACGAAGGCAGCAGGGCCAGCGCCTGCTCGGCCAGGTCGGCGCCGGTGACCAGGATGGTGTCGCGCAGAATGGTATCGCGTGCGTGGTTCACAGCGTTTCCCCTTCGGCCAGCACGCCGGCCTTGCGCAGCGCGCCGTCCAGCCAGTTCGGGCGCAGCTGCTCGCCGCTGCGGATGCCTTCCAGGCGCACCGTTTCGTCCGCCAGTTTCTTCTTCGCCAGTTCCAGGATGGCCGGCACCTTGGCCGGTTCGACCACCACCACGCCGTCGGCGTCGGCCACCACCAGGTCGCCCGGCTGCACCGTCACGCCGCCCACGGACACCGGCCAGTTCACACGGCCCGGCACCAGCTTGGTCGGCCCGTTCGGATTGGCGCCGATGGCATACATGGGGAAGCCCAGCTCGCGGATTGCTTCGGTATCGCGCACGGCGCCGTTAATCACCACGCCGGCAATGCCGATGGCCATGCACTGCGACACCATGATTTCGCCCATCAGCGCGCAGCTCTCGTCGCCCTTGCCGTCGATTACCAGCACATCGCCCGGTTTGGCCATGGCCATGGCGGCGTGGATCATCAGGTTGTCGCCGGGACGCACTTCTATCGTCAGGGCCGGGCCGGCCAGGCGCATGGACGGCGCCAGCGGGGCGATGCGGCTGCTCAGGGCGCCGCGCCGGCCGGCCACGTCGGCCAGGATGGACGAGGGGAACATGGCGGCGCGCGCAACCAGGTCGGGGTCGATGCGTTCGATGTCGCGGATCACGTCGGGTGGGGTGGAATGGCTCATGGGTGCTCCTTGTTGTGGTGTTGTGCAATCAGTGAGCCGAGTATAGGTAGCACAATCTATAATGTATATTCACTTAATTTTTGAATTTTTAAACTTTGAGGAATGAGTTGTGGACTTCCGGGACATGAAGTATTTCGAGGTGATCGCCGCCGAAGGCAGCTTGGCGCGCGCGGCCGAGCGCCTGCACCGGACCCAGCCGGCGCTGACCAAGTGCATAGACCGGCTGGAGGACGACCTGGGGGCCCGGCTGTTCGAGAAGGACGGCCGGGGCATGCGGCTGACGGCCGCCGGCCAAGTGCTGGTGAAGCGCACGCGGCAGATGGCCATCATGGTGGAGGAGACCGCGCGCGAGATGCAGGATTACGCCGGTGGCCTGCGCGGCAATGTGCGCATTGGCTGCCTGCCCACGCTGGCCGAGCACCTGATGCCGGCCGTGTTCGAGCAACTGCTGGCCCAGGCGCCGGAGATCACGGTGCAGCTGGTGGTGGCGATGAACAACAACCTGGTGGCCAGCCTGCGGGACTGCGAGATCGACCTGGCGGTGGGGCCGATGCAGGAGGGCGACGCGGAACTGGTGTGCGAGCAGATTGCCGAGGACACGGTGGTGGTGATGGCCAGCGAGCGCCATCCCATCTTCGACGCGCCGCGCACGCCGGCCGAGCTGCTGCAATACAAATGGATGCTGCCGGCGGCCACGGTGGCCTCGCGCCAGTGGCTGGAGCAGACCTTCGAGCGCAACGGCCTGCCGCGCCCGCAGGTGCAGATTGAATCGAACGTGCTCAACACCATACTGCCGGTGCTGGAGCGGACCTCAATGCTCGGCTTTGTGTCGCGCTTCAACCTGGTGGTGGGCCGGGCGCGCGTGCGCGAGGTGGCCGTGGCGGAGCTGCAGATGCAGCGCCGCTTCGGCCTGAGCCACCGGCGCCAGGCTTATTTGTCGCCGGTGGCGCTGCGGGTGGCGGCCATTTTGCGCGAGCAGGGCAAGAAGCTGCTTGTTGTCTGAGCTCAGGCCGAATAGCCGCTCGGCGCGCCGTCCGGTTCCGGCTTGGCTGCCTGGGCAGGCTCCTGCATGCCGTCGTCATGGTGGAAGGGCGCCTTCCAGCACACGATAAAGGAAGGAATGGTGGCCACCATCACAAAGATAAAGTAAGGCACGTAGCCCATCATCTGCTGCAGGTGGCCGGACAGGACGCCGGTGACCATGCCGCACAAGCCCATCAGGCCGGTGCCGAAGGCGTAGTGGGTGGTGGCGTATTTGCCGGGGGCGAGCTGCTGCATCAGGTAGATCATGAAGCCCACCGCGCCGAAGCCGAAGAAGAACTTCTCGATCACCACGCCGGCGCTGATGGCCAGCAGGCTGTCCGGCTGGTAGATGCTCATCACCAGGAAGGTGGCGTTGGGGATGTTGATGGCGCAGCACAGCGTGAACAGTGTGGACTTGAGGCCGCGCCGCGCCACGAACCAGCCGCCCAGCAGGGAGCCGAGCAGCACGGCCGCCAGGCCGTAGGTGCCGTAGATAATGCCCAGCTGCTCGTTCGACAGCCCCAGGCCGCCCTTGGCCACCGGGTCCACCATGAAGAAGGGGCCGATCTTTTCCAGGAAGCCCACGCTCAGGCGGAACAGGAAGGCAAAGGCGATCATCAGCCACACGCCGGGCTTGGCGAACAGGGTGCGGAAAGCGTCGACCAGGATGCGGCGCGCTTCGGCGGCGGAGGAGGGCGTGTCCGGTGCGCGCGCGCCGTCCGGCATCACGCGCACATGCCAGGCCATCATCACCAGCGTCAGCACGGCGACGATGATGAAGATGACGCGCCAGGCGTCCATCCACTCCGGGCCGAAGGTCTTGGGATCATGGCCGAACACGTCGGCGTGCAGGCGGCCGGACAGGTAGACCAGGCCGCCCGAGGCCACGATGGGGCCGACGTTCCAGGACAGGCTCTGGATGCCGCAGTACAGCGACTGGCTGCGCGAATCCAGCGAGGTGACGTAGACGCCGTCGCTGGCGATGTCCTGCGTGGCGCCGATGAAGGACATCAGCACGAACATTGCCACCAGCAGCGCCATCGCGCCCGGCATGGCCATGGCCAGCGCAATGGCGCCAAAGCCCAGGGCCAGCAGCAGCTGCGTGGCCAGCACGAAGAACTTCTTGGTGCGGTACATGTCCACGAAGGGCGCGAACAGCGGCTTGATGGTGTAGGCGAAGATCAGCATGCTCGAATAGCCGGCCGCCTGGCCGTTGTCCATGCCCAGGTTCTTGAACATGATGGAGCTCACGCTGGTCAGCATCACATAGGCCAGCGCCATGGTGAAATAGCCGGTGGGCACCCATAGCAGCGGCGAGGTCGATGGACGGTTTGGTGGCATTGCTGGTCTCCGTTGCTGCTGTTTTGATGAATTATAGTTGGTCTTTGAAAACGTTTTCACATTTCTTGAAAACGTTTTCATGATAACGACAGACTTTCTATAAAGTCAAACAAAACCTCACCAGAGGTGGTGCACGTGCGGGGCGATACGGGAGCGGTAGAGATTGCGGATTTCCTGAATCACATCGGCCGGCAGGGCGGGCGCGGCGCTGGCGGCGCTGTTGGCCTGGGCCTGGGCGCCGTTCTTGGCGCCGGGGATGACGGTGCTGACCGCGTCCTCCATCAAGATCCATTTCAGCGCGAACTGGGTCATGGCGGCGCCGGCGGGCAGCAGCTTGCGGATGTCCTCCACCACCTCCAGCGCCAGGCCGTAGGGCACGCCGGAGAAGGTCTCGCCCTTGTCGAAGGCTTCGCCGTTGCGGTTGAAGGCGCGGTGGTCGTCCGCCGCGAAGAGGGTGTCGCGGTTCATTTTGCCGGTCAGCAGGCCGGAGGCCAGGGGCACGCGGGCAATCACGCCCACGCCGCGCCTGGCCGCCTCCGCGAAGAACAGGCCGGCCGGGCGCTGGCGGAACATATTGAAGATAATCTGCACCGTGGCCACGTTGGCGTACTCCATCGCCTTCAGGCCCTCCTCCACCTTCTCGACCGACACGCCGTAGCTGCGCAGTTTGCCCGCCGCGACCAGGTCGTCCAGCACGCCGAACACCTCAGGACGGTAATAGACCTCGGTGGGCGGGCAGTGCAGCTGCAGCAGGTCCAGCGCGTCGGTGTCCAGGTTGGCCAGCGAGCGCTCCACGAAGGCGGTCAGGTTCTCGCGGTTGTAGCCGTCGGCGGTGTGCGGCGACAGGCGGCGGCCGGCCTTGGTGGCCACCATGGGGCGGGGGCCGCCGCGCTCCTTCAGCACCTCGGCGATGATGCGCTCCGAGCGGCCGTCGCCATACACGTCCGCCGTGTCGATAAAGGTGGTGCCCGCATCCAGCGACGCGTGCAGCGCCTGCTTCGCGTCCGCCACGGACACATCGCCCCACGCGCCGCCGATGGCCCATGCGCCAAAGCCGATTTCCGATACCTCTTTCCCCGTCTTGCCCAACACGCGATGTTTCATTGCTTGAATCCCTGATGGTGTAAAGCCCAGTTATATCCCGGATCGCAGGCGGCGTGATACGATTTTGGATTAGACTGCTTCATTGCAGCAATGAAGGAGATTCATCCATGTCCACATTGGACCGTGTCGACCTCGCGGATCTGCGGGTCTTCCTCGCCATTACGCGCACCCGCAGCTTCAAGGCGGCCGCCATCCAGCTCGGGCTCACGCCGTCCGCCGCCAGCCACGCCATGCGGCGGCTGGAAGAGCGGCTGGCCACCAAGCTGCTCAACCGCTCCAGCCGCGCCGTCTCGCCGACCAATCTGGGCCAGGAGCTGGCGCAGCGGCTGGAGGAAGGCTTCGACCGCATAGGGCAGGCGCTGGCCGAGCTGGACGCGCCGGGCGCGGGCCGCTTCGGCGAGCTGCGCATCAACGTCTTCGCCGACGCGGCGCACGTGCTGATACAGCCCGCCATCCCCGAATTCGCCCGGCAGTGCCCGGATGTGCGGCTCACGGTGGTGGTGGAGGACAGGCCGATCGACATCGTCGCCGAAGGCTACGACGCGGGCATACGCTACGGCCACTACGTGCCGGAGGACATGGTGGCCGTGCCTTTGAGCCGGCCGCAGCGCTGGATCGTGGCCGGCGCGCCCGCCTACCTGCAAGCGCGCGGCCAGCCCATGCATCCGGACGACCTGGCCAGCCACACCTGTCTGCAACTGCTGCTGGGCGACAAATCGAGCTACCGCTGGGAGCTGGGGCGGGGCAGGGCGCGGCGCCACGTGCGGGTGCCCGGCCTGATCACGATAGGCGACACCGCCAGCACCATCGCGGCGGCCAAGGCTGGCGTGGGGCTGGCCTATGTGCTGGAGGCGCGGGTGCGGGAAGAACTGGAACAGGGCAGCCTGCAGCTGGTGCTTGCCGGCTACGCCGCCAGCAGCGAGCCCTTCCACATGTACTACAGCAGCCGCCGCCACAACCACCCCGCCTTGCGCACGCTGATCAACATCATCCGTTCCCAGCAGTCACTGGCAAAATTGCGCTAACCCCCCGGGGGTCAGTTCTCCCATCGCGCCATTTCACCTACGGGGTCAGTTCTACCATCACGTCATGCTTTCAGGTATGACGTGATGGTAGAACTGACCCCGGGTGCAGGTATGACGTGATTGTAGAACTGACCCCGGGTGAGGCGAGTGTGTTAGCTCGTGCTTTAGCTGGCGCGGCCGCTGGTGTCGAACGGGGCGGGGCGCCATGGGTCGCCGGTGCGCTCGAGCCAGGGCTGCAGCTCGCGCTCGACCAGATCCTGCACCAGCGCCATGTTGGCGGGGGCGATGTTGTTGAGCTGGTGCGGGTCGGCCTGGCGGTCGAACAGCACGTATTGCAGCGGCTTCTTGTCCCGGCGCTCTATTGACAGCGTGTATTGCGCGGTGCGCACGCCGCGCTTGCCGAAGGCGTTGGCGCCGTAGGGCATGTACATATAGAGCTGCGACGCCGGTCCTTCGCCTTTGCCGGTGCGCATGCGCCGGGACAGGTCGCTGCCTTCCACCGTGGCCGGGATCTTGCCTTCCAGGCCCAGCAGGCCCAGCATGGTGGGATACAGGTCCGGCAGCGACATCAGCATGTCGTCCATGCCGGCCTGCACCACGCCGGGCAGGCGGAACATCATCGGGATGCGCATCGACTCTTCGTAGTAGTTGTTCTTGCTGACCTCGCCATGCGCGCCCAGGCAGCAGCCGTGGTCGGAGAAGAACACCACCAGCGTGTTCTCGCACAGGCCGCAGTCGTCCAGCGTTTTCATGATGCGGCCGAACTGCTCGTCCACGCCGCTGACCATGGCGAAATACGCTTGCGCGTGGCGCGGGCCGGCCCCCGCCGCGTAGGCCTTGTCCCAGTTCACCGCCGGGCTGCGGTTCAGCTCTTTGGCGCTCTGGCCTGCGTACAGGTCCAGGTAGCGCTGCGGCACCTGGTCGTAGGGGCTGTGCGGCGGGTTCATCGACACCACCAGCGCGAAGGGCTTGGCGGGATCGCGCAGCTTGCCGCCTTCGTTTTTCAGGTAGCCGATGGCCTTGTCGGCTTCGTGTTCCGGCCCCCATTGGCGGATATGCAGCGGCGTGTCGCGCGTGCTCTCGTTGCTCCAGTACATGGGCGTCAGGTGGCGGTCGTAGGTGCCGTAGGAGTACCAGTAATCAAAGCCGTGGCGGCGCTCGGGCGGCGTCCATTCGTTCCATTTCATGCCGTGCGGCGGGTTGTTGTAGCTTTCCACGAAGGGCGCATGCGGCGCGTCCAGGTGCCATTTGCCGATGTAGCCCGTGGCGTAGCCCTGGGCCTTGAGGATGTCGGACCAGCACAGCGCATGCCGCGACAGGTCGATGCCGACCAGGGCACCGTAGTCGTGGCAGTTGCCGGTCATGCCGTTGCGGATGGCGTACTGGCCCGTCATCAGCATGCCGCGCGCCGGCGTGCACAGCGGGTAGTTGGAGACGGCCTCGCGCATCACCCGCGCTTCGCGGGCGAAGCGGTCGATATTGGGCGTGAGCACGGGATCGGCCTGCATGAATTGCTGCGCTTGCGCCCGCATTTCATCGGGGAAGACCAGCAGCAGGTTGGGCGGCCGGCTCTTGCCCGGCTTGCGCGGCGCGGCGGCCTGGGACGGCGCCGCCAGCATGGCGCCGCTGGCGGCGGCCAGTTGTTTGATGAAGTCGCGGCGTTTTTCGGTCATGTGGGTGTCCTGGAAAAGTTGGGCGCAAGGATGTGAGTTAACGTTATCACTTTGATGATCGCATTGCAACTGCGGTTTGTTGTGGCCGGCAAACGGCGCGCGGGTATTTCGATTGCGCCTGCAGGTATTTGAGTGATAACGTTAACTGATAAAAATAATCCTGGTTGCGCACACTTTGGAGAAACACATGAATCTCGCTTTCCGCCCGCGGCGCCCCGGCTTGCTGCTGGCCTTGCTGCTGCATGCCGGCCTGACCGCCGCCCCGGCCCGCGCCGACGTGTACGACGACCTGCGCAACAAGTGGCTGAACCGTTCCGCCAGCGCCCCGGCCCTGGCTGCCAATGACCCCGACGTGGCCATGCAGGCGGCCAACAGCAGCAGCGCCAACGAGCGCTACTGGACCACCTTGAACCAGGCGCCGGACCGCGCGGCGCTGTGGCCGGATCTGCCGCTGGGCACGGTGTCGGCCAACGTCACGGCCAGCGTGGCCCGCCTGAGCGCGCTCATGGCGGCCTACAAGTCTTCCAGTTCGCCTTATTACCAGAGTGTCGAGGTGCTGCAGGCCACGCTGGAGAGCCTGGACTGGCTGATCGCGCATGGCTACTCGGCCACCGGCACCGGCTACGACAACTGGTGGGACTGGCAGATAGGCACGCCGGCCAATCTGAACACCTTCATGATGGCGAACTACAGCCTGCTGACGCCAGAGCGCATCGCCGCCGTCGTCGCCGCGATGGACCATTACACGCCCAATCCGATCAAGCGCGCCAGCATGGACGGCACCATTGCCGCCAATGCCATTGAGGAAGTGGCGGCCAACCGGCTGGACAAGGCGCTCGGCGCGGTGCTGCGCGGCATAGTCGGCAAGGACGGCAGCAAGATCGCAGCGGGGCGCGACGCCATACCCGCCGCCCTGGTCTACGTTTCCAAGGGAGACGGCTATTACACCGACGGCAGCTTTATCCAGCACACCAACACGCCTTATGTTGGCGCTTACGGCACGGTGCTGCTGGCCGATATCAGCAAGCTGTATTACCTGCTCAACGATACCGCCTGGTCCATCAGCTCGGACCCGAACTACCTCAATCCCTTTGACTGGGCGATGAATGCCTACCGTCCTTTCATCTTCGACGGCGCCATGATGGACAACCAGCGCGGCCGCAGCATTTCGCGCCAGGGCTCGTCGGACCATCTTACCGGGCGTTCCACCATCAACTCCCTGGCCGAGCTGGCGCAGGTGCTGCCGGAGCCGCAGGCGTTCCAGCTGAAGTCCGTGATCAAGGGCTGGGTGGAGCGCGACGGCAGCTTTGGCGAGAGCTATTTCACGCCCTGGGCCGGCGCGGGCGTGCCGGTGTTCGATATCGCGCTGATCAAGGCCATCCTGAATGACCCGAGCATTCCGTCCGCGCCGGAAGGGAACGAAACCCGCATCTTCCCGTCGGCGGACCGCGCCGTGTCGCGCCGCGACGGCTATGCCTTCGCCTTGTCGATGTTCTCCAAGCGTATCAGCGCTTTCGAATACGGCAACGGCGAAAACAAGTTCGGCTGGTGGACCGGCGCAGGCATGACCCAGCTGTATAACGCGGACCAGACCCAGTACACCAACAACTACTGGCCCACGGTCAATCCGCGGCGCCTGTCCGGCACCACGACAGACGGCAGCAGCGGCACGCTGGTGGCGTGGAAGCACTACAGCAATCCCAAGAACGCCATCGGCGGCGCGGAACTGAACCGCGAGTTCGCCACCGCCGCCATGGAGTTCGCGATGACCAATTCAACGGCCAGCACCTTGTCGGGAAAGAAGGCCTGGTTCATGTTCGGCGACCGCATTGTGGCCGTCGGCACCGGCATCACCAGCACCGACGGCGTGCCGGTGGAGACCATCGTGGAGAACCGTTTGCTGAACGGGGCGGGCGACAATCAGCTGACCGTCAACGACGTGGCCAACGCCAAGCCAGGCACGCTGGCCTGGTCCGAGGCCATGCCCGCCACCAAGTGGGCGCATTTGGCGGGCAACACCTCCTACGGCTCCGATATCGGCTATGTCTTCCCGGACTTGCCTTCCGTGGCCGCATTGAGGGAAAGCCGCAGCGGGACGTGGCGCGCGATCAATGACGACGGCGGCACGGCCTCGGTCAGCAACAACTTCCTGAGCCTGGCGCTGAACCACGGTGTCAATCCCACGAACGCGGTCTACACCTATATCCTGCTGCCCAACCGCAGCGCCGAGGAAACCGCCGCCTTTGCCGCCGCCAATCCCATCAGCGTGATCGAGCGTTCCACCACCGCCACGGCGGTCCGGGACAATGCGCAGGGCGTGACGGGCGTGGTGTACTGGTTTGATTCGTCCAAGACCGTCAACGTGGCGGGCCAGCCGTATCTGACCAGCGACAAGCGTTCGGTGGTCACGCTGCGGCAGGTGGGCGGCGAGCTGGAACTGGCGGTGGCCGATCCGACCCAGCTCAATACCGGCCTGATTAACCTGGAAGTGAACCGCAGCGGCAACCTGGTGAGCAAGGATGACGCCATCAGCTTCCTCAATCCGGGCGCGGCGACGATCAAGCTGGCGGTCAGCGTCAATGGCTCGCTGGGCAAGTCCTTCAAGGCCAAGTTCGCGCTGACGAACAAGACGTCGCTGGGACCTGCCGGGGATGCGTATCTGCGCGACGGCACTTACGCCACCACCAACTACGGCGCCACGGCGAGCATGGTGGTCAAGCAGGAGACGGTGAGCTATACGCGCAAAGCGCTGCTGAAGTTTGACCTGTCCACAATCAGCGGCACGGTCACCAGCGCCAAGCTGAAACTGACGCCGACGTCGGTGGGCATGGCGGGCGTGACGCACAATCTGTACCAGACCGGCACGGACAACTGGACTGAAGGCGCGGTGACCTGGAATACCATGCCGGCCAATGGCGGCTTGCTGGGGAGCTGGGAGGTGCCTGCGGTGAATACGCCGGTCGAGATTGATGTGACGGCGGCGGCCAACGGCGTGATGGGTGGCAGCAAGGTCTTGTCGATGAAGCTGGAGGGCGCCGCCAATTTCGGCAGCGCCTCGTCGGTGGAGTATGGAACGAAAGAGCATGGGAACGCGAATTACCGTCCTACGCTAGTCGTCACGTATCAATAACAGAAATTCACGAGCAACCTTTTGCCCGTTCCGGCGTCTCGCCGGGATGGGTTTTTTTTTTGTGGCCGCAGGCGGCGCCGGCGCGGCGGGTTACGCGCGGCTGCGCCGCGCTAACCCGCCCTACGTTGCCCAAACCTTCACCATTCGCCCGACATTCGCCCGCCATTCGTCCTCCATTCGTCCCATTCGTAGGGCGGGTTAGCAGCGGAGCTGCGTAACCCGCCGGCGCCGCAAGGCGCACAGCGCCGCCAGCCCGCCCCCCATCAGCAGCAAGGAGCCCGGCTCCGGCACGGTCACCGCATCCAGATAATTAATGGTCAGGACCATGCCCGCGCGGTCCGCCGCGTAGGCGCCGTTGTTGGCCGTCGTCCATTGCGCCACGGTGGAGCCGCGCAGGTGCATGCCGAACCAGCTGTCGTGCGCTGCCAGGCTGGCCGCCAGCAGGGAGGTGACATCGAAGTAGCTGACCGCGCGGCCCGCCAGCGTGGACACCACAGATCCGTAATTGGTGCTGGGCGCGTTCCAGCTATATGCCAGGTTGCCTGCGTTCGCGTCGGCGTCGAAGCCCACCAGCGTGCCGTTCTGCGAGCCGGTCTCTCCATCCTTGAGTTCAAACGACAGCACCGCGCTGGAAATGCTCTTGCCCGCCAGTGCGCCAATATCGACCTGCATGATGGTGCGGCTCAAATTGCTGCGTTCCACGCCCAGCACGTGGCCCCACGCGTTGGTGTACATGCCCAGGTAGCCGGTACCCGCGTAGTTGCTGGCGGTGTTGCTGTTTCTGAGCGCGGCGAAGGTGCCGATGTCGTTGAGCGAAATCGTCATCACGCTGGCGTTGGCCTGCATTGCGGCCAGCAAGGGAATCAGGGCGAACAGTTTTTTCATGATGCGTCTCCGGTGGGGTAGGTGGCAACGTGCTCCGTCCGCGCGGCGTTGGCTCCGGCGCGGCCTTCGAAATAACGGCCGATTTCTTCCAGCGTCTTGCCGCGCGTTTCAGGCAGCAGGAAGGCGGCGGCCAGGAAGTACACCACTGTGCAGCCCGCCCAGGCGAAGAACATGGGCGCGTAGCCGTGCTGGCCCACGGTGGGCAGGAACACGGCGGCGATGGAGGTCGAGACCAGCTGGTTGAGCAGCAGCGCCACACTCATGCCATTGGAACGGATGCGGTTCGGCATCAGCTCGGACAGCGCCAGCCACACGCACACGCCGGGGCCGACCGCGAAGCTGGACACAAACGCCAGCAGGCAGGCCAGCAGCAGCCAGCCTTGCGCGGCAGTGGGCGGCGCGCCCAGGCGGGCACGCTCGATCACCAGCGGCGCGCCCTGGGCCAGGCTCATGTCGGGGAAGGGATTCAGGTGAACGGCGCGGAAGGCGGCGCCGAGCGCGCTGTCGCCGTCGATGTCGGTGGGCGGGGCGATGTTCAGCGCCTGGCCTGGGCGCAGCGTGCGCACTTGCGTCAGCGGGCCGTAGCTGTAAGCGATCTCGAGCTGGTAGGCGTCGCTGCCGGCCAGTGCGCGCAGTGCGGGTGCGTCCAGCGCGAGCGCTTCGTTCCTGGCCAGCGGAGCCAGCGCGGCGCGCACGTCGGCTTTGCCGTTGTCCATGGCGAGGAACAGGGCGCCGGCGGCGCACAGGGAGGCGATAATGCCGCCGCAGCCCAGCATCAACAGGAAGCGGCGCCCCTTGCGGTCCACCAGCACCACGGCGGCCACGGTCACCAGCGCGTTGGCCAGCTTCAGCGCGACGTCGCCCCAGTTGGCTTGCGAGCCCGCCAGGCCGCCTTGTTCGAGGATGTTGACGGAGTAGGCCAGCACGGAGTTCATGCCGGTGGCCTGGTTGCAGGCCAGGATCAGGCAGGCCAGCAGGAAGGGCAGCACAAAGCGGCGCTGCAGCAGGCTGCCCTGGTCGGCGGCTGCTGCGGCCGAGGCGGCGGCACCGGCGGCGCCGTCGTTGCCGGCGGCCGCGCTGATGGCGGCCAGTTCGGCGTCGGCATCGTCGTGCGTGCGGGTGCGGCGCAGCGCGGCGAGGGCTTGCTCGCGGCGTCCGCGCCCCAGCAGCCAGCGCGGCGATTCGCTCAGGCCCAGCACGCCCGCGCAGAACAGCAGTCCCGGCGCCAGGCTAAGCCAGAAGATGCGGCGCCAGGCGGCGTCCTGCATGGCGGGCAGGCCGGCGGGATTGGTCTGCGCGACGGCTTCCACCTGCTGTGCCACGGCCAGCCCGATCAGCGCCGCCGCCACCAGGCCTATGGTGAGCAGCAGCTGGAACAGCGCCGTGCCGCGCCCGCGTACGGCGGCGGGCAGCGATTCGGCCAGGTAGAGCGGCACGATCACGCCGATCAGGCCCCCGCTGACGCCTTGCAGCAGGCGGCCCAGCAGCAGCGGCACATAGCCGTCGGCCAGCGCGATCATGGGAATGCTGGCCGAGAACAGCAGGCCAGCCACCAGCATGCCCGCTTTGCGGCCGATGGCGTCCGCCAGCGCGCCTGCGGCCAGCGAGGACAGCACGGAGCCGAGCAGCACGGCGGCCACCACGAAGCCGAGCTGCTGCGCCGACAGCTTCCACAGCTGCGCGGCGGACGATTCCAGATAGGGCAGGGCGCCGGCGATGATGCCGACGTCGATACCGTACAGCAGGCCGCCAAGGCCGGCCACGGCCAGCAGGTAGCGGGTTTGGCTTGCGTGTGTCGCTTGTTTCTCAGGCGGGGACGGGCGCATGGTGTTTTCCTTGTTGGAGGTCCAGGGGGCGTCCGTGCAGGAGCACGGAACGTAGTTGCAATTCGTCGTCGAGCACGACGATGTCGGCGCGCGTGCCGGGGGCGAGGCGGCCACGGTCCTGCATGCCGAGATAGTCGGCCGGGAAGCGCGACACGCGGTCGCTGGCGTCGGCCAGCGTCAGGCCGATGCCGACCAGGTTGCGCAGCGCCTGGTCCATGGTGAGCGCGCTGCCGGCCAGCGAGTCGCCGGTGGCCAGGCGCACGCAGCCCGCGCATTTCATCACGTGCTGGCTGCCCAGCATGTAGGCGCCGTCCGGCATGCCGGTGGCGGAGGTGGCGTCCGTCACCGCGTACAGGCGCGGGATGGCGCGCAGGGCGGCGTGTATCGCGCCCGGCTTGGCGTGATGCAGGTCGGGGATGATTTCGGCGTATTCGCCGTGCGCCAGCGCCGCGCCGACGATGCCGGGCGCGTACTGGTTCAAGCCTGTCATGCCGTTGAACAGGTGGGTGAATCCGGCCAGGCCGGCTTTGAGCGCGGCCACGCCGTCTTCATAGCTGCCGGCGCTGTGGCCCGCCTGCACGCGGATGCCCATGCCGCACAGCTCGGGGATGAGCTGCAGGTGGCCTTCCACTTCCGGCGCCAGCGTCAGCACGCGGATGGGCGCCAGCGCGTTCCAGGCTTGCACCTGTTCCAGCGTGCCTTGCTTGACCAGCGGCGGCTGCGCGCCCAGGCGGCCGATGTTGAGGAAGGGGCCTTCCAGGTGCACGCCTGCGATGTGGGCCGTATCCGGGGCGGGGCTGGCCATGGCCGCGCCGGCGCCGCGCAGCGCGTGCTCTATCGCCGCGGGCGGAGCGGTCATGGTGGTGGCGAGCAGCGTGGTGGTGCCGTGGCGCGCGTGCAGCCGGGCCACGGTCTGCGCGGCGTCGCCGCCCTGCATGATGTCCACGCCGCCCGCGCCGTGCACGTGCAGGTCGATAAAGCCGGGCAGTATCCAGCGGTCGCCGAGCGCGGTGTGGTCGGCTTCGATGGCGACAATGTCGCGCCCGTGGTGCAGGCGCCCGTGTATCCAGCCGTTGGGAGTGAGGATGCGGCCTTCCAGCATATCAGCTTCCATGCCCGTCCTCCGCGACGATGACGGTGACGCCCTGCGCCGCCAGCTGCTCGCGCAGGGCGGGCGCCAGGCTGGCGTCCGTGACGATGGTGTCCACTTGCTTGAGCGCGCAAATGCGGTTCAGGCAGATGCGGCCGAATTTGGACGCGTCGGCCAGCACGATCACCTGGCGCGCGCAGGCCGCCATGCGCGCGTTCAGGCTGGCGTCGGCGGCGTCGTGGGTGGACAGGCCGAAGGCGGTGTCGATGCCGTCGGCGCCCAGGAAGAGCTTGTCGAACACATAGCCATCCAGGCTGGCCTCGGCATGTTTGCCTTGCAGCGACTGGGAAGCGTGGCGCAGCACGCCGCCGGAGACGATGAGGTCGATGTCGCTGGAGTGGGCCAGCTCGGTGGCGATGGGCAGGCTGTTGGTGAACACCGTCAGCGTGCCGCGCGCGGGCAGCAGGCGCGCCAGTTGCAGGGTGCTGCTGCCCGCGTCGAGTATGAGCTTGTCGCCGGGCGCAACCAGCGCCGCTGCGCGCGCGGCGATGCGCTGCTTGCGCTCGCGGTGCTGCAGGCGTTTTTCCGCCAGCGGCGCCTCTGGAGGGGCGGAATGCGCCAGGCGCGCGCCGCCGTGCTGGCGCAGCACCAGGCCGGCGTCGGCCAGCGCCCGCAGGTCCAGGCGTATCGTCACCGGCGTGACGCCGAGGCGCTGGGCCAGGCGCTGCACGCGCACGCTGTCCTGCTCGCGCAAGGCGTGCAGGATCTGCTGGCGGCGTTCCTCGCAGCCCGCCGTGGTGTTGCCGTGGTAGTGCGGCGCGGCGCCGCTTGCGGGGGCGAAGTTCAGCATGGCGCTTCCGCCGCGTTGCGCTGGCACGCGCGTGCATAACGCGCCAGCACCAGTTCCACTTTGTGGCGCGCCAGGTCCGCTGCGCGCGCGGCCAGTTGCCCCGAGTTCACCAGTTCCGCCTGTTCCGGCAGGTATTGGCTGAGCAGGGGCAGCGGCAGCGGGCGCGCGTCCAGGTTGGCTTTCAGCGTGGCCAGCGCCTGCTGCACCGGCTCCGCCGGCCAGTAGTAGCGGCTGCGGTCGGACAGCGCGTAGCGGCGCAGCGTGGCTTGCTGGCTGGGCGTGCCCGGATAGTGTTTGGTCCAGTGGCCGGGCTGCTCCAGCATGCAGCGCTCCAGCACGGCCTTGAAGTGCGAGCGCTGTTCGATGGGCAGCAGTTCGTCCTCGATGGCGGCCAGCGCGAACCATGCCTCGCGCAGCGCATGGGTGGCGGCCGGCCCCACTTTGAGGATGGCGAAATGGTCGCGCACCAGTGCGTGCAGGGCGTGCTCGGACTGGTAGTCGGTGGAGTGGGCTTCGTACACCAGGCCAGGATGGTCCTGGATGAAGGCGGACAGTTCCACCGCCTCTGCCGGCGCGTAGTGGTGCACTGTGCTGTGGTCGAAGTCCACGCCGGGCTGCACCACCAGCGCAATCACGCGCTGCCATGCCGCTTCCAGGCCGCGCTGAGCGAAGGCCCGGCGGTGCGCTTCCAGCGTGGCGGCCGCCGCTTGCGGGCGCGTGACCTGGATGCCGCCTTCCAGCGATGCTTCGCCGCCAGGTACCGGCACTTCGGTGCCGACCACGTAGACCGGCGGCGGCAGGCCCGCGCTGGCTGCTGCGCGTTCGGCTACTTCGGCCAGCTCGGCGGAGCGCGCCGCCACCAGCTCGTCGGGCAGCGGGAACGGGTCGCCCGCGCAGGCCATGCTGCAATCGAGGTGGATTTTTTCAAAGCCGGCTTCGACGTAGGCTGCGATCAGCGCGCGCGCATGCGCCATGGCTTCGGCTGGCGGCAGGTGCTGCCAGGTGTTGGGGCCGAGGTGGTCGCCGCCCAGGATCAGGCGGTCTGCCGGGAAGTCCATCGCGCGGGCCAGCTCGCGCACGTAGGCGACAAAGTCCGCCGGGCGCATGCCGGTGTAGCCGCCGAACTGGTCGACCTGGTTCGAGGTCGATTCCACCAGCAGCGGGCCGCCGTGTTCCAGTGCGACGGCGATCGCGGCTTGCAGCACTTCGGCGTTGCTGCAGCAAACGCTGGCGATGCCGGCGGCGGCGCCTGCGCGGTGCTCGCGGATCAGGTTTTGGAGATGGGACATCAGTTTTCCTTTGCTATGAGGTTGGGCTGGCGCGCCAGCAGGGCCGCGCCGCGCGCGCCGCCGGCGTCGCCAAAGACGGGCGGCAGGATGGGGGGCACGGCAAGGCCGGGCAGCAGGTGGGCGCCGGCGGCTTGCCCCAGCTCCGCGTACAAGTGGGGCATGCGAGAGAGGCCGCCGCCCAGCACGATGGCGTGCGGGTCGTACGCCAGCACGATGCGGGCGATGGCCGCGCCCAGCAGATCCAGGTGCTGCGCCACCACACGCTGCGCCACCGGGTCGCCCGCGCTGCGCAGCGCGAGCAGCGTTTCCGCGTCCGCTCCATCGCCGCCGGTGGCGTGCCGGTGCAGGCGGCGCATGCCGGTGCCGGACACGTAGCATTCAAGGCAGGCCTTGCTGCCGCAGGCGCAGTTCCAGACCGGCAGTTCGTAGCGCTGCAGCAGGTCCGGGCCTATGGGCCAGTGGCCCCATTCGCCCGCGATGCCGTTGCGGCCGCGTACCAGCTGGCCGTCCAGCACATAGCCGGCGCCCGCGCCGGTGCCGATGATGACGCCGAACATGCTGGCGTAGCCTTGCGCCGCGCCGCCGTGGGCTTCCGACAGCGCGAAGCATTGGCAGTCGTTGCCCATGGCGATGGGGCGGTCCAGCATGGCTTGCAGCACGGGCAGCAGCTGGCGTCCGGTCAGGCACGGCACGTTGGCGCTGAGGTGCTTGCCGCTGGCCGCGTCGACGATGCCGGGCACGCCCAGGCCCACCGGCGCGCGCATGCCCAGTTCCTTGTCGGCGCTCTGCACCAGGGCTACCAGCGCGTTCACGAAGGTGTCGTAGTCGCCGCCGGGCGTGGGCACGCGGCGGCGCAGGCGCACGTTCAGCTCCGCATCGCACGCCACCAGTTCCATCTTGGTGCCGCCGATGTCGATGCCGTAGGTGTAGCCGGCAGATGGATGGTCAGATGGCTTCATGGGCATAGACCGTCACGCCTTGCACCACGCGGTTCACGGTGCCGTCGGGGAAGGGGTTGTCCGGAGTGAGGCCGAGGCGCACCGACTGGTGCAGCGCCAGCGTCTGCGCCAGCAACACGTAGGCGGCGGCCAGCCAGGCGTCGGACAGGTCTTCCGGCGCGCCCAGCGCGGAGCCGTCGAGGGCGGCCACGTGGCCCGCCACCTGGTCGCGCCGCAGCTCGGCCAGCAGATCGTGTTCATACAGGCGGGCGTGGGCGTCCTGGCTGTGGAACAGCACCACCAGCGTGTCCCGGTTCAGCATGGATTTGGGGCCGTGGCGGAAGCCCAGCGGCGTGTTGGGCATGGCCAGCACCTGGCCTGCGGTCAGCTCCAGCACCTTGAGCGCCGCTTCCTGCGCCAGGCCTTCCAGCGCGGCGCCGCCCAGGTAGACGATGCGCGACAGCGGCAGGCTGCCAAGCTCGCGCCACTCGGCCGCGAAGGTATCGAGCCAGCGATCCGCCAGTACCGCCAGGGACTCGATGCGGCGCGCGGCCTGCGCCAGCGGCGCCGGTTCCAGCAGCGACAGGGCGGCCAGCAGCATGGTGGTAAAGCTGCTGGTCATGGCAAAGCTGCGGTCGCAGGTGGCGGGCGGCAGCAGCAGGGTGATGGTGTCGCTGCGGCCGTCGCCGTCGCGGGCCAGCGCACCTTCGGCGTTGCAGGTGATGTGCAGGAACAGGGCGCCCGGCGCCTTGGCGCGCACCACGTCCACCACGGCCTGGCTTTCCGGGCTGTTGCCGCTGCGTGCGAACGATACCAGCAGCAGGGGCTTGTCTGCCGCCAGGTACAGGGCAGGGTGGCTCAGCAGGCTGGTGGTGGCGACGGCGCGCACTTGCGCCGGCCAGGCGCCGTTGAGGCCGTCCGCCGCCAGCTCGCCGATAAAGGACGAGGTGCCGGCGCCGGTCAGGATGGCCTGCGCCGACGGGTCGGCCAGCAGCGCGTGCAGGCGGGCGCGGTCGCTTGCAGAAATGCCGGCGGAGATGCCGGCAGCTTCGCTTTTCTCTTCATTCAGCAGCGCGGCGGCCAGCTGGCGCCATACCGCAGGCTGTTGCGCAATCTCGCGCGCCGTGTGTTGTCCGCCCAGCGCTTCCCATTGCGGGCTGGCCAGATCGAGGGCTTGTGTCATGGTCATTCTCCTGTTCGATGGTGAAACTGATTGAATTGATGGTAACGTTAACCCATCGAATTTTCCAGTTTCGCTTTCGAATTTGTTGTCCGAATGTGCAAACGAAGAAATCAGCAGAAAAACGCTGGCATTGCCGGAAATGTGTGTGGTATCGTTAACGCACCATTGCCGCGATGCGGAAAACAGATTCAACACTTCCCAACTCTCAACAAAGGACGCCCTATGAAACCTACCCTGCCTTCCCGGTCCGCAGCCCGCCTGCTGGGCGCTACCCTGGGCCTGGCGCTGCTGGCCGGCGCGCCGGCGGCGGTGCACGCAGCCGCCGCCGCGCCTGCCTCGGCCGCAGCGGCCCAGCGTGCCGTCACGCCCGCCGCCACCCTCGCGGTCATGCAGCGCGTGGCGGACTGGCAGCTGGCCCACCCCAGCACCTATCCCGAGGACGACTGGACCCAGGCCGTGGGCGACGCGGGCATGATGGCGCTGGCCGGCATCGCTACCGACACCCGCTACCGCGACGCCATGGTCTCCATGGGCCAGCGCAATGAATGGAAGCTCGGCCCAAGCATGTACCACGCGGACGACTACGCGGTCGGCCAGACCTACGCCGAGCTGTATCTGCAACTGCGCGACGCGAAAATGATCGCCCCGATGCGCGCGCAGTTCGACTACATGCTGGCCCACCCGCGCGAAGGCAGCCTGAACTGGATCACGCCCGGCGTGCTGCACCGCTGGGCCTGGTGCGACTCGCTGTTCATGGGGCCGCCTGCCTGGGCGCGCCTGGCCGCCGCCACCGGCGAGCACCGCTACCTGGACTTCGCGGTGGCGAACTGGTGGCGCACCTCCGACTATCTGTATGACAAGGAAGAGCACCTGTACTACCGCGACAGCCGCTTCTTCAAGCAGCGCGAAGCCAATGGCCGCAAGATGTTCTGGGGCCGGGGCAATGGCTGGGTGATGGGCGGCCTGGTGCGCATGCTGCAATACGTGCCGGCCAATCATCCGTCGCGCGCCCGCTTCGTGCAGCAGTTCACCGAGATGTCCGAAAAGCTGCTGACGCTGCAGCAGCGCGACGGCATGTGGCGCGCCAGCCTGCTGGACCCGGCCAGCTATCCGCTGCAGGAAACCAGCGGCACCGGCCTGTACACCTACGCTCTGGCCTACGGCGTCAACGAGGGCATACTGGACCGCGCGCGTTTCGCACCGGCGGTGGCCAAGGCCTGGGACGCGCTGGTGGCCAATGTGGACGCGGACGGCAAGCTAACCCACGTGCAGCCTATCGGCGAAGACCCCAAGGCCTTCGACGCCAGCTCCACCGATGTGTACGGCGTGGGCGCCTTCCTGATGGCGGGCAGCGAGCTGCACCGCATGCAGACGCGCGGCGCGGCGAAATAGCGCGCTGACGCAGTGGCAACTGCCTGTCCTGCGGCCCGTGCTGTGGTATTTACTGCAAATCCGGTAAAATAACCGACGTGGAGGCCAAAAGCCCGATATCGTTATCAGTAGCCAAAGGACAGCAATGAAGAAATCGACGGTGACCCTGGTCGATGTGGCCAAAAAAGCGGGTGTTTCAGTGATGACGGCCTCGCGCGCGCTGAGCGGCGAAGGCTATGCATCGGAGGAAACCCGGGCCAAGGTGCAAGCCGCCGCGCAGGAGCTGGGCTACGCGCCGAACGCGCTGGCGCGCATGATGAAGGGCGGCCGCACCAATGTGATCGGTGTGGTCGTCAACGATCTCGCCTCCACGGTGGTGAACGGTTTCGTCACCGCCATCAGCGAGGAAGTGCGCAAGTACGAGATGGACATGTTCATCTACAACTCGCTGGGCGACCTGGGCGACGGCAAGGGCAAGCGCCTTAGCCAGCTGCTGCACGGCTTGTGGGACGGCCTGATCTACGTGCTGCCGCGCATGAGCGACGATTACCTGCGCACGCTGGAGGCGAGCACCAGCCCCATCGTCATGATTAACTACTGCAAGCATGAGACCACCTTGCCGGTGGTGCGCGGCGACAACGTCAACGGCGCGCGCGACGCGGTGGCGCACCTGATCGAACTGGGGCATCGCCGCATCGCCTTCGTGCGCGGCACCGCTTACACCGGCCAGAGCGACGAGCGCGAGCGCGGCTACCGCGCGGCGCTGCAGGAAGCAGGCATAGAAGGCGACCCCGAGCTGATCGTGCAGGGCGACTTCAACGAGCAGTCCGGCGCGGATGCGGCGCGGACGCTGCTGGCGCTGGCCGAACCGCCGACGGCCATCTTCGCCGCCAACGACGCCATGGCGCTGGGCTGCATGAGCGCGCTGCGCGAAAAGGAACTGCGCATTCCTCAGGACGTGTCGGTGATCGGCTTCGACGATATGGCCGGTTCGGCCGTGGTGCAGCCGGGCCTGACCACCTTGCGCCACCCGGTCGCGCCAATGGCGCAGGCCGCCGTGCAGGAGCTGATGCGCCGCATCCAGTCCCAGCCGGGCCGGCGCCAGCGCATTGAATTCCCCAGCGAATTCGTCATCCGCGCGTCGACCGGGCCGGGTCCGGAAGCGCCTGCGCGCAAGAGCAGGGCGCGGGCGCGCAAACAGGCCTGAGGACGCGCAGCGGCCGGTATGGACGGCCGCTTTTTTGTGAACTAATATGATAACGATATCTCATCATGGTGGCAATGTGATCAACACACCTGTCAACGCAATCCAGTCCCGGCTGTTCCAGGACGCGCAGGCAGCTGCGCTGGACCAGCTGGAGCGCCACGCCGTGGGCTACGGCGCCGATTTTCCCGACGATACGGCCACGGACGGCGTGTACCGCCCGCGCCGGGCACCCGGCTTCCCGGAAGGCGCCAACGTCGGCTGGACCACCGGCTTCTGGACCGGCATGGGTTGGCTGGCCCATGAACTGAGCGGGCGCAGCGTGTTCAGGCAGTGGGCGCAAAGCCACCATCCGAGCTTTGCTTCCCGCGTGGCGCTGCACACCGACCTGGACCACCACGATCTTGGCTTTCTGTACGGGCCGTCGGTGGCCGCCTTTGGCATTACCGGCGAAGGGCGCCACCGCGAACTGGCGCTGGGCGCGGCGCAGGTGCTTGCCCGGCGCTTCCTGCCTGCTGCCGGCGTGATCCAGGCCTGGGGCCGGATAGGCGACCGCAGCGACCAGCGCGACCAGGGCCGCATCATTATCGACACGCTGATGAATCTGCCCCTGCTGCACTGGGCCAGCGCGCAGACCGGCGACGCGCGCTACGGCGACGCGGCGCGCTCCCACCTGGCCCGCACGCTGGCGCTGCTGCTGCGGCCGGACGGTTCCAGCGCGCACAGCTGCCATATCGACCTGCACACGGGCGAAGCGCTGCGCATCAGCACCGTGCAAGGCCACGGCAGCGATTCCTGCTGGGCGCGCGGCCAGGCCTGGGGCGTCTACGGGCTGGCGCTGAACCACCGCCACGCGCCGGAGCAGGGCGCGCTGGACGCCGCCTGCCGCATGGCGGACCACTTGCTGGCGCACCTGCCGGAAGACGGCGTATGTCAATGGGATCTGGCGCTGGACTGGCGCGGCGGCGAGCAGCGCGACAGCTCCGCCTCCGCCATTGCCGTGTGCGGCCTGCTGGAACTGGCCGAGCAGCTGCCGCCGGGCGCGCACAGCCGGCATTACCGCGAAACGGCGCTGCATATGCTGCAAGGCCTGGCCGCCGGCTGCGCGGCGCCGCCCGGTCCGGGCCGCGGCCTGCTGCTGCATGGCGTGTACAGCTTCCCCGAAGGGCGCGGCGTGGACGAAGCCAATCTGTGGGGCGACTACTACTATCTGGAAGCGCTGGCGCGTGTCAACGCCGGCTGGCGCAGCTATTGGAGCGGCGGCATGGCGGCGCAGTCCCGGCACGCCGCCGCGTGACGCTGTGGGCTGACGCTGTGGCGAGACACTGCGCCGCATCTTGATGTGTAAAACGCCGTAAGTTTCACGTCCGGCCGCTACCGCTGAGTGTCCAAATCGGCTAGCATGCTAGAAGTCATCAGCATGCCACGGTACCGAAGGTCCGGCGGATAGTGAAAACACGGAAGCGCCGGAAGCGGGGAGGTGGAGTGGGCCAGAAAGTCCTTTTGCGGCAAGCGCCGCCGCTGCTTGCTGCCGGCCTGGTGTCGCTGCTGCCGCTGTACTTCTTCCTCCTGATGGGCGACCTGGCATGGTCGCTCAAGGAGCGCGCGGTGCAGGAAGTGGTGAAAGCCCAGCTGCGCGAGTTCAGCCAGAATCCCGTGCTGCTCAATGTGCTGTTCGGCGCCTTGCCCGCCATGCTGTCGCTGCTGTTCGGCCCCCTGGTCGGCGCCTGGAGCGACCGCACGCGCACCCGGCTCGGACGGCGCATTCCCTTTTTGCTGTGCGGCGCGCCGCTGCTGTCCGGCGCCCTGGTGGGGCTGGCCTACAGCGAAGCGCTGGCGGACGCCTTGCTGGCCTGGTTCGGCATCGCCCCCGCATTCCGCCGCGAGACGGTGATCGCCTGCATGGGCGTGTTCTGGGCACTGTTCGAGCTGCTCAGCATCACCAGCAACGCCCTGTTTATCGCCCTCGTCAACGACACCGTGCCCAAGCCCATGCTGGGGCGCTTTTTCGGCCTGTTCCGCATTGTCAGCCTGGCGGTCGGCGCGGCCTTTTTCTATGTGGTGTTCGGCAACGACCTGCCATCGGTGGCACGCCAGGTCATGCTGGCCATCGCTGGCGTTTATCTGGCTGGCTTCGCCCTGCTGTGCGCCTGCGTGCGCGAACCGGAATCTCCGCCGCCCAGCGCGCTGGCGGCGCCGCCGGGACTGGGCCGCTTGCGCGCACCCGGCGGCGAAGCGCCGTGGTTCTACGTGCTGCTGTTCGCGGCGCTGGGCATGGCCACCACCAGTTTGCTGCCGGTGAATATCAACAGCTACAACGCCATCAGCCAGTTCGGCGTGGACCGCAGCAGTTTCGGCCACGCGGTGGCGCTCACCTATTGCATCTCCATCGTGCTCGCGCTGCCGCTGGGCTGGCTGGCCGACCGCGTCCATCCTTTGCGGGTGGGCTTCGCGGCGCTGACGCTGTATGCACTGTGCATGCTGGGCGCCTGGCTGCTGGTGGTGGGGCGCACGTCCTTCCTGATCTGGTTCGTGGTGCACGGCGTGCTGGCCGGCGCCTTCCTCACCGGCACGGCCGCGCTGCTGCCGTCGCTGCTGCCGCGCGCGCGCTTTTCCGAACTGGCGGCGTTTTCCGCGTCCGTGACGGCGCTGCTGGCGATGGTGTTCACGCTGGCCATGGGCGCCGCGCTGGACTGGAGCGGCCGGGACTTCCGCCTGATGTTCCTCGCCGCCGGCCTGGTGGCGCTGGCCGGAGCAGGCCTGTGGTACGGCGTGCTGCGGCTGTTCCGGCGCGCGGACTTCACGTCCCCATCTCAGGATCGCTGACGCCGTGGCGCCCGGTCTCGAGCCGGCCCGCGAAGCGCCGCGTCCAGCCGCCGCTCTGCACGCTGTAATCGTACCAGTAGCGCTGCGCCTCCAGCGGCAGCAGGATGCGCACGCTTTCGCCCGGATCGAGCGTGCGCAGCTGCACCGGCGCGGCGCCATAGGCCAGCTTGCGCAGCGCCACCTCGCACGCGGCCGCGCCGCCGTTGCGCAAGCTTAGCCGCAGGCCGTTGCCGTAGGCTTCCAGCGCCATCTCCAGCGCGTCCGCATCGACGGTGCCCTGCAACTGGCGGTGGAAACCGTTCGGTCCCAGCACCCATAAGTCGTACTTGCCCTGGTCGGCCGGCGCGGGCGTCCACAAGTCCAGCAGCGATTTGCCCGCTTCCACCGTGTAGCGGCGCGGAATGCGGTCCAGGTGCATCTTGTCGTACACGTGGAAGACCGCGCCCGCCGTGCCGCTGTTGATGAACTGCAGCGCCACGGCGCGCTGCGCGCCTTCGGCGATGGCGGACTTCAGCTCCAGGCGGTAAGGCAAGGCGCGCGAAGGGCGCTCGCCCGCAGGCTGGCGCGGCACGCCCTGGCTGCTTTCCGCAGGCACCTCGATGCCGCCGCGCGCGCGCTGTTCGCGGCGCCAGGCGTCGGCCCAGGCCTTGCTGCGGGACTCCAGCGGAGGCGGTGCGGCGTCCGGCGCGCGGAAGTCGAAGCAGCTGGTCAGGTCGCCGCAGACGGCGCGCCGCCACGGGCTGATGTTGGGCTCAAGCACGCCGAAGCGCGTCTCGAGGAAGCGCAGGATGGAGGTGTGGTCGAACACCTGGGAATTGACCCAGCCGCCCTTGCTCCAGGGGGAGATCACCAGCATGGGCACGCGCGGCCCCAGGCCGTAGAGCCAGTTGACCGAGTGGCATTCGGCCGTGTAGTCCACGGTGGATTTGCCGGCGCGGCTGCCGTCGCGCTGGAGCGAGGGCGCGGCCGGCGGCGGGGCGTGGTCGAAGAAGGCGTCGTTCTCGTCGTACATTTGCAGGAACACGGTCTTGCTCCACACGGCGGTATCGGCCAGCAGCGCTTCCAGCACCATCTGCGTGTAGGCGCCGCCCTGAACCGGCGTGGACGGCCCCGGATGCTCGCAGTACAGGCGCGGCGGGACGATCCAGCTCACCTGCGGCAGGCGCCCCGCCAGCACGTCGTCCTTCAGGCCTTGCAAGGTCGCGTTGCGCAAATTGGTGCTCAGGCCTTTTTCGGCCAGCGCGTTGGGACGGCTCTGGTGCGCCTCGCGGAAGCTGCGGAACACGGTCAGCAGATTGCAGTCGTAGTTGTCCTCCATGTCCTGGTAGACCTTCCAGCTTACGCCGGCCTGTTCCAGGCGCTCGGCGTAGGTGGTCCAGGTGAAGCCCTGTTCGGGCGGTCCCAGGCCTTCCATGCGGTTGTCGATGGCGGGGCCGCCGCAGGCGCCGGTGGGGTCGTTGGTGCCGGTCAGCATATACAGGCGGTTGGGATTGGTGCCGCCCTGCAGCGAGCAGTGGTAGGCGTCGCACAAGGTGAAGGCCTCGGCCAGCGCGAACTGGAAGGGCAGCTCCTTGCGCGTGTAGTAGGCCATGGAGGCGTCGGTCTTGGAGCGGGGCCAGTAGCCCATGCGGCCCTCGTTCCAGGCGGCTTGCGCGTCCGGCCAGGTGTGGGGCAGGTCCAGCGCGCACTGGGCGTTGCCGGCTTCCTGGTCCAGGTGGTAGGGCATGACGGTGCGGCGGCCATTGTGCTGCTGCCAGACGGTGCGGCCGCCTGCGAGCGGAATGGTGAAGCGGTCGCCGAAGCCGCGCACGCCGGGCAGGGTGCCGAAATAGTGGTCAAAGGAGCGGTTCTCCTGCATCAGGATCACCACGTGCTGCACGTCCTGCAGCGTGCCGCTGTCGCGGTGCGCGGGCACGGCCAGCGCCTGGCGCAGCAGCGGCGGCATGGTTCCCATCAAGCCTGCGGCCAGTGCTTGGCCCAGGAAGCGGCGGCGGTGTTGCGGCACGGCGGTCTCCTTATCAAAAAAGGGCGTACACGGATAACCGGTACGCCCAGCGGGAGAAACTCTCCCGGAGAGTGAAACTATTACATCATAACTGTGTCGCGGCATAGTAGGGCGGATTAGCGCAGCGTAATCCGCCGTATGCCGCTGCGCCGCCGGCTTGGCGGGTTACGCTTCGCTAACCCGCCCTACTTGTGCTGTCTGGCTAACGGTATTGGTGTCAGAACTGCATGTCGGCGCGGACCGAGAAGTAGCGCTGGTAGTCGCGGGCCGGCGTCCAGCTGGTGGTGTTGACGATGGCCACAGGATTCGGCGCCTTGGCGGTCCAGGTGCCGTTCACCCAGGTGTTGGCCAGGCCGGTGGCGTAGGACTTGTTGAACACGTTGTTGACCATGAAGCTCAGCTTGAAGCCGTCCTTCTTGTCCTTGATGCCGGCGCCCAGGTTGACGATGCCGTAGCCGCCTTGCTCGGTCATCGGATCCTGGTTCAGGTTGAACTGGGTCTTGCTCTGCCAGCGGAAGGCCGTGGTGACGAAGCCGTTGTAGCTGCGGTCGGTCAGGATGTCGTACTGGCCGCCCAGGTTCAGCTTGAACTTCGGCGCGTTGGGCAGGGTTTTGCCAGCCAGGTCGGCCACGTTGGTGTTGTTGTACTTCGGATTGGCCGCGCAGTTGCCGCCCGGAGTGGTGCCGGTGCCGGCGGCATTGAGCACGCTGTAGCAAGGGCCGTTCTCGAAGCTGGTGACGATGGCCTTGGTGTAGGCGAAGGAACCATTGAGCAGCAGTTCACGCGAAACGCGCCAGTTCAGGTCGGACTCGAAGCCGCTGGTGCGCAGGCCGCCGATGCTGTGCAGCGTGGTGCGGAAAATGCCGTCGGCGTCGGTGAAGCCGGCCGATTGCTGGAAGCCCGTGAAGTTGGTGCGGAACACGGCCAGGTCCAGCGACATGCGGTTGTTCAGCAAGCTCATTTTCACGCCGGCCTCGATGCTCTTGGCATCCTCGCCCGGCACCGGCTGGGTCTTGGCGATGGCCGCGTTGAAGGAGCTGGTCAGGTCATAGGCCTTGCCTTTGTGGCCGGTGGAGTAGGTCGCGTAGGCCATGGTGGCCGGGTCGAGGCGGTGTTCCAGGCCGATCTTGCCGGTGGCTTTTTTCTCGGTGTCGTCGCCGTGGAAGTACTCGGTCAACACGCGGCTGGTGGCCGGCGGCGGGTTGTAGCGGCTGAAGGAGTAGCCGGTGTCTTCCTTGTTGTAGCGCAGGCCTGCCACCACGCTGGTCTGCGGCGTCAGGTCGAAGCTGCCCTGGCCGAAGATGGCGTAGTTGGTGTTGTAGGCGGTGGCGCCGTAGTCGGTGACGTAGGTGGTGACCGGTGCGCGGGTCAGTTCGCGCGCCAGTTCGTTCTTGCCGTACCACAGGCCGGCCACGTAGCGCACGCTGCTCTTGTCCGGCGAGGTCATGCGCAGTTCCTGCGTCTTGGCTTTCACGTCGAACAGGCCGTACTGGTACAGGCCGCCGCTCACGCCGATCAGCTTGTTGCTGATCAGCGCTTTGCCCAGGACGTCGCTGTCGGTGGCGTCGCCATCCTGGTAGTCGTTCATCTTGTAGTGCGACCAGGAGGTGACGGAGGTCAGCGTGTGCTTGGCCAGCACGCTGTCCTCGCCGAAGGCATAGCTGACCTTGAGGCCGGCGCCCACGTCGCGTGCCTTGCCGCCGGCGGGGTAGTCGTTGCGCACCGAGACATTGTCCGGGCCGGGCACGATGCCTTTCAGTACCTGGGAGGCGGGCATGTAGCCGCCGGCCGCGTAGGTGGTGCCGTTGTTCAGGTTGTACACCGCGCCGGCGAAGTTCGACATGGAGTTGAACGGCTGTACGCAGCAGGCTTTGGTGAATTTGCTGGCGCGCGGCGAGAACACCACGGTCCAGTTGTCGTCCGGGGTCCATTCCAGCTTGCCGGACAGGTTGGTGTCGCGCGAACCGTTCAGCTTGCCGCCGTCGTAGAGGTTTTTCACCACGCCGCCGAAGCTGGTCTTGCCCGCCGCCAGGCGCATGCGCACGGTGTCGCTCAGGGCACCGGAGACCGAGGTGCTGGCGCGCCATTCGCCGTCGCTGGTCAGCAGGGTGGAGGCCTTGGTTTTCCAGATGCTGTCGATAGGCTTGGTGCTGATATTGACCGCGCCGGCAATCGAGCTTTTGCCGAACAGCGTGCTTTGCGGGCCTTTCAGCACTTCGATGCGGTTCACGTCGGCCAAATCTTTGAAGGCGTTGGCCTGCATGGCGTAAGGCACGTCGTCGATGATGACCGATACGTCCGACTCCACGCCGATGCCCAGCGAATAGGTGCCGATGCCACGCATATTGATGCTGAAGTTGCCCGGCTGGGTGCTGTAGGAGACGCTCAGGGCCGGCGACAGGGCGGGCAGGTCGTCGAAGTCTTTCACGTTGTTGCGCTGCAGGACGGCGTCGTTCAGGACGGTGATTGCCATCGGCACGTCCTGCAGGTTCTGGGCGCGCTTGTTGGCGGTGACGACCACCGTTTCCAGTTTCACTTCTTCCTTGCCGGCAGGCGCTGCTTGCTGGGCGTGGGACAGGCTGGCCATGGCCAGGGCGACGGCTGCTACAACAGGCCGCACTGCGAATTTGGCTTTGGCGCCGGCTGGATGCTGTTTATTCGTGTTCATGTACTCTCCTCGGTCGAAATTTAACATGTGCTTGCCAGTTGCAGGGCGCCTGGCTTCCCTTATTTATGAGAACGTTATCAGTCGTCGTCCTAAAAAACACAGCGAATCAGGCTGTGTTGATGTGATAACGATATCAGTCATTTTTATCCATAACAAGAAAATTTCATATCCATGCGCGAAAAACCACAGATTCTCACCACAGTGGGGCACGAATTGAATTGCATTTGCAGAAAGGCTTGGGTAACGTTAACACACCATATTTCCCGTCCATACAAAAAAGGAGCATTCATGACGCAAACCGCATCCCCCGTTCCCCGGCAGCGCACGCTGTCCACAGCCCTGTGCCTGGCCTTGCTGGCGGCTGCGCCCCTGGCCGCCCCGCATGCCCAAGCGGCAACGGCCGTGCGCGGCGCAGCCGACCAAGCCACGGCGGCCAGCCCGGCCGCCGTATTGAACGTGATGCAGCGCGCGGCGGACTGGCAACTGGCCCATCCCAGTACCTATCCCGAGGACGACTGGACGCAGGCGGTGGGCGACGCGGGCATGATGGCGCTGGCCGGCGTCTCCGGCGAGCGCCGCTACCGGGACGCCATGATCGCCATGGGCGAGCGCAACCGCTGGAAGCTGGGTCCGAGCATGTACCACGCGGACGACTATGTGGTCGGCCAGACCTACGCCGAGCTGTATTTGCAGACGCGCGAGCCGAAGATGATTGCGCCCATGCGCGCCCAGTTCGACTACATGCTGGACAACCCGCGCGAGGGCAGCCTGTACTGGGAAACGCCGGGCGTGCTGCACCGCTGGGCGTGGTGCGACGCGCTGTTCATGGGGCCGCCCGCGTGGGCGCGCCTGTATGCGGCCACGGGCGACCAGCGCTACCTGGACTTCGCGGTGAAAAACTGGTGGCTCACGTCGGACTACCTGTACGATAAAGAGGAGCACCTGTACTACCGCGACAGCCGCTACTTCAGCAAGCGCGAAGCCAATGGCCGCAAGGTGTTCTGGGGACGCGGCAACGGTTGGGTAATGGGCGGCCTGGTGCGCATGCTGCAATATCTGCCGGCGAATCACCCATCCCGTCCGCGCTTCGTGCAGCAGTTCAGCGAGATGTCCGCCAAGCTGCTCACGCTGCAGCAGAGCGACGGCACCTGGCGCGCCAGCCTGCTCGACCCGGCCAGCTACCCGCTGCAGGAAAGCAGCGGCACCGGCTTGTACACCTACGCGCTGGCCTATGGCGTCAACCAGGGCATACTGGACCGCGCGCGCTTCGGCCCTGCCACGATCAAGGCCTGGGATGCGCTGGTGGCCAACGTCAACGCGGACGGCAAGCTGACCCACGTGCAGCCCATAGGCGCGGACCCGAAATCCTACGACCCCAACTCCACCGACGTCTACGGCGTGGGCGCCTTCCTGATGGCGGGCAGCGAGATCTACCGCATGCGGCTGCTGGACAGCGCACCGTCCAGCGTGGTCGTGGTGCGCAACGGCGGCAGCCTGCACCGGGCGGATGAATCGGTGGAGGCGCCGCTGGCGGCGGGCGAGCTTGCCGTGCTGGACGCGGCCACGTCGCGCATCGTGCCCAGCCAGCGCCTGGACAAGAACGTGCTGTTCCAGGCCACGCTGGCGCCGGGAGAAACGCGGCGCTACCTTGTGCTGCCGCGCGCCTCGCTGCCCGCCGTGCCGCCGGTGGACGCCAAGGCCCACGCCCGCTTTGTGCCGGAGCGGCTGGACGATTTCGCGTGGGAGAACGACCGCACCGCGCACCGCGTCTACGGCCCGGCCATCATGCGCGACCCCAAGGAGATGCTCGTCAGCGCCGGCGTGGACGTGTGGTCCAAGCGCACCCGCGCGCTGGTGCTGGACAAATGGTACGCCAGCGGCGACTACCACACCGACCGGGGCGAGGGCATGGACTTCTACAAAGTTGGCAAGGCGCTCGGCTGCGGCGGCCTGGCCGTGTTCGACGGCGGCCGGCTGCATCCGGCGTCGTCCAACTTCAGCAAGTGGAAAGTGCTGGCGGACGGCCCGCTGCGCGCCGTCTTCGAGCTGACCTATGACCAGTGGGATGCGGGCGGACGCCAGGTGTCCGAGCTGCGCCGCGTGTCCATCGACACGGGCACGAATTTCAGCCGCGTGGAAAGCCGCTTCGCCGCCAAAGGGCCGCTGGAAATCGGCGTCGGCATCGCGCAGCGCGAAGGGGAAGGGCGCTACAGCCAGGGCAATGGCTGGATGAGCTACTGGGAACCGGCACACGGCGCGGACGGCAACGCTGCCTGCGCGGTGCTGCTGGAAGGCCGCCACACCCCGCACGAAGGCCAGTATCTGGCGGTGGGCAAGGCGCAGCCGGGCAAGCCCTTTGTCTACTACCTCGGCGCGGGCTGGAGCAAGAACGCCGATTTCCCCACGCCGGAAGCGTGGGAGCGCTACGTGAAGGAAGCCGCGCAGCGCGTCGCGGAGCCGGTTGCCGTCAGCGTGGAAAGCGGAAAATAACGTTAATATGGCCCCGCCTCCCGGTGGGGCGCTCTTTGAGGGATCACCAATGAAGTTTGCGACACTTGCATTGATGCTGGCGGCGTGGGGCGCGCAGGCGCAGGCAGCGGAGACGCCGCCCGTGCTGCATATCGATTGTTCGGCCGCCGCTGCTGGCGTTGGCAGCTTGCGGCAGCCGCTGAACAGCCTCGCGCAGCTGAACGCCATCCGCTTCCAGCCCGGCACGCGCATCCTGTTCAAGCGCGGCGCCACCTGCCACGGCAGTTTCCGCCCCATGGCGGGCAGTTCGGGCGCGCCCGGCGCACCCATCGTGGTGGACAGCTACGGCGACACTGCGCTGCCGCGTCCCGCGATCGCGGCGGGCTGTCTTTCGTCGCGTCGCGATCCGCAGCAGGCGCTGACCGAAGCCAGCAAGCAGCCCGATGGCGTGAGCCCCTACCATACGCTATGCACCGCAGATGACGGTCAGTTCAACCGCGCCGCGCTGCATCTGTTCAATGTGGAACACTGGGAAATCAGCGGCCTGGAACTGAGCAACGACGGACTGGAAGAAGCCGGGCGCCTCGGCCTGCTGGTGCAGCTGGAAGACTTCGGCACCGGCCACCACTACCGCGTCAACGACGTGCTGGTCCACCATGTGCGCGGCTACCTGAAGGACGAACCGGGCCGCGCGCTGGCCTACAAAGCCACCGGCGGCATGCTGTTCGAAGTCACGCGCGACAACGAAGGCCGGGGCGTCCGGCAGAAGAAGACCAACTTTGACGACGTGCTGGTTGAAAACAGCGAGATCTACCATGTGGACGGCATAGGCCTGTCCAACCGTTCGGCATGGATGTGCCGTCCGCGCGGCGCTCCCTGCGGCGACTTCCCGCCTTACAAAAACAATCCCGGCTATTTGCAGGAGACCGCAGCGCAGGCCGCAAGCGAGTTTTACCCGTCCACGCGGCTGGTCTTCCGCAACAACAAGATCCATGACATCGGCGGCGACGGCATCGTGGTGCGCACGGCGGTGGCGCCGCTGGTGGAAGCCAATCTGCTGTACGACATCTGGATGCGCTCACCCGGCAACAGCGCGGGTGCGTGGGCCATCAACACCGACGGCGCGGTGTTCCAGTACAACGAAGTGCACGGCGTACGGCTGCGGCCCGAGATCGAGTCCGGCGACGGCATGGCCTTCGATGCCGACATGGGCACGCGCGGCACCCGTGTCTACGCCAACTACAGCCACGGCAACGCGGGCGGACTGATGCTGTTCTGCGCTTGCGGCAAGGACGGACTGGGCCAGCAGGCCATGGCGGAGGACGTGGTGGTGGAGCGCAACCTGAGCGTGAACGACAAGCGGCGCGCCATCCTGGTGGCGGGGCTGGACAACGCCATCGTCAGCGGCAACCTGATCGTGACCAATGGCGCCACGCCGCTGCTGGAAAGCCACGACAAGGGCACGCGTGACGTGCTGGAACTGCGCGGCAACCAGTTTATCGACACCAGCGGCACCGGCGCCCTGTACCGCGCGTTTCAGCAGTCCGGCAGCCACGCGCGCTATGCGTGGAGCGGCAACAGCTTCCACGGCTATCCTGCGAGTGCGGAAAGCGGGGCGGCCGTGCCGGTGGCGCAGGCCGATGTACCGGCCCTGATCGAGCAATGGTTCACCGCCACCCAGTTCCGCCAGCGCGGCTACCGCCCGCGCTGAAACCAGAGCCGGGGCACGCGCCCCGGCCGAGCCTCAAGGCCGCTTCAGTTCGAAGCGCGCCTGATACGACTTGCCTGCCGAACCTTTCACCGCCACCGTCAGTTTGATG
The DNA here is from genome assembly GCF_020865585.1 of Pseudoduganella aquatica. Taxonomy (NCBI): domain Bacteria; kingdom Pseudomonadati; phylum Pseudomonadota; class Betaproteobacteria; order Burkholderiales; family Oxalobacteraceae; genus Pseudoduganella; species Pseudoduganella aquatica. The sequence continues at coordinate 4,864,286 of NZ_CP086370.1, read as the reverse complement.
GTGGGGCTCAGCTGCTGCACCGTGATGGCCGGGTCAAGCGACAGCACGGCGCGCGCGCTGCGGTGCAGCTCCAGGTGGATCACGTCCGTGTTCTCCTGGGTGGGATCGGCCACGGCCAGTTGCAGGCCTGCGGCGTCCTGCTGCACTACCACGGCGGCCTTGCGGTCGCTGGCCAGGTAGGGCTTGCCCGCCACCTTCACGGTCTTGGCCGCATCCTCCCAGAATACCAGGCCGGTCAGGCCCAGCGCGCTGTCGGTCACTGCGGTGGCGCCGGTGGAGCGCTCCGCCACGCGCACCGGATTGGCCGCCGCAAACGCCGCCACCTGGGACGCGCTGCGGTTGGGCAGCAGGATAAAGGTGTAGGCGCCCTCAGCTGGGCGGACGCCGTGCGGTAGCGCCAGGCTCAGATAGCTGGCGCTGACCGGCTGGGTGGAGCCTTCGACGTTGATATCGCGCCAGGCGCCGGTGCGGACCTCGCGCAGGCCTTGCACGGTGGGCGCGTCCGGGAACACATAGCCGATGTCCGAGCCGGGCACGCTGCCCGCCAGGTGCGCCCATTTGGTGTTAGGCAGCGCGTGCGACCAGCCGGCCGTTGCGGGCTGGCGCACGCCGTTGACCGTCAGCGTATTGTCGCCGCCCGCATTGAGCTTGCGGTTCTCGACGATGGTCTCCACCGCCGCCTTGGCGGAAGTGGCGGAGATGCCCGAACCGACCGCCACCACCCGGTCCCCGAACAGGAACCAGGCCTTCTTGCCCTGCAGGCCGCTGTCGCTCCATGCCCTGGTGGAGAAGTCCATGCCGATGGCGGCGTGCTGGCCCGCCAGTTCCGCGCCGCCGACGGCGGACTTGTCGTTGGCGTACAGCTTCCACTTCTCCGGCGTGCCGCTGCCGTTGTGGTCCGTGGTGGTGCCGGGCATGCGCAAGGCATCGGCGGTGGGCCAGTAGCTGCCGCTGTACTGGGTCTGGTCCGCGTTGTAAAGGGAATGCGTGCCCACGCCGGTCCACCAGCCGCGCAGGTTTTCGCCGTTGCCGGATTCGAAGGAGCTGATGCGCTTCGAGAACATGGCCAGCGTGAAGGCGTGGCCGGGACGGCGCTGCACGGCGCGGTCGGTGGCCGGGTAGTAGCGGGTTTCCGCCGCTTCCGGTTGCGGCGCCACGGCGGCGTCCCGCTGCAGCGCTTTCAGCAGCCCCATTTGATAGACCGGCAGGCCGGCGTAGATGCCGGGCACCGCCGTCGCCACAGGCGTGAAATAGGACGCGCCGAAAGTGCGGTCGCGCTGCAGCCAGCCTTTCAGCACGGCCTTCAGCAGCGCGCCTTGCGCGGGCGGCAGCACTTCGGCCAGTTCCGCCATCGTGCCCGTGACCGTGCGGCCCACGCTGTGGTCGGAATAGAACTCGCGCGAAATGGAGCGGCCGCGCTGCATGTCCATCATGGCGCCGTCGTAGATGAAGGGGCGGTAGGCCTGCATGGACCAGTCGAAGGGCAGACCGGCGTTCGCGTCTTGCAGCTGCCAGGGCGAGCCGTTGAGCACGTAGTACAGCGCGGCGATGTCGGCCATGAGCACCACGCCGTAGCCGCCGATGTAGGACACATGCGTGTGCTGGACGAAGGAGCCGTCGGCATAGAAACCGTCGCCGCTGGTCACATAGGGGAGGGCGTGGCTGATGGCGTCGCGGCCCTGGGCGATCTTGGCGGCGTGCTTGCCGTTCACGCCGCGCATGATGGCGACGAAGGCCTTGTCGAGGCGGTTGGCGCCGGTCTCCTCGGTGCGCGACAGAGTGCCGGATGGCGTGGTGCGCCATGCCGGATCGGGCACATGGAAATCGATGGCGGCCAGGCAGCGCGCCAGCTGCTCCGGCGCGAGCAGGCCGCGCATGGCCATCACGGCCTCGTTGAGCGCCATGGGCGCGCCGATCTGCCAGTCCCACCAGTTGTTGTAGGCATGGCGGCCGGCGGCGTAACGGTTTTTGCTCATCCAGTCCAGGCCATCGACCACGGCGGCGCCCAGCGCGGCATTGCCGTGCAGCGCGGACTTGGGCGAGGCATAGACGGCGGCCATGGCGGCGAGGCGGCGGTAGGCGCTGGTGACGTGGGCCGACACGGTGGTGGAGGCCAGGTCGGGCCAGAGCGCGGCGCGGTCGGGCGCGGTCTGCATGGACGACCAATAGCGTTGCGCGTTGGCGTCGTCGAGCTTGAGCTGGGCGGCGATTTCCTGGTCTGCTGTATCGGCCGCCGCGCCGCCGGCCGCGCGCAGCAGCCACTTGGCGCGCATATCGTCGAAGTCATCGGCCAGGGCCGGCGTCACCGCCTGGCAAGCCTGCAGCACAGCGGCCAGCAGCAGGCTGCGCCGCCAGGCCGGGCGGAACGGTGGTAAGCGATGCAGCATTAATGCTCTCCTCAAGATGATCAATCCGAGGGCATGATAACGTTAACCTAGCCGTTACACCACCCCGGGGTCAGTTCTGTCATCGCGTCATTATGACGCGATGACAGAACTGACCCCGGGGGATTAGTCGGTGAGGAAGGCGTCCATGGCTTTGGTGGGGCGGCCGTCGTCGCCCCAGGCGCTGAGGGCGTATTTGCTCCAGCTGCGGGCGCCTTGCGGTTCCCAGTAGATCATGCCCAGCCCTTTGCCTTCGGGGACGGCTTTGATCTTGCGCTGCACGGCCACCAGCATGTCGTAGGTGTTCTGCGGCTGCGTGTCTTCGCCGCCGACTTCGACCACCATGACTTCCTTGCCGTAGCGCGCCGCCATGTCGTCCAGGTTGGCGCCCAGGTCGCCGATGGATTGCGTGTAGTCCGGCTTGCCGGGCAGCCAGTAGGGGTAGTAGGAGAGACCGATCACGTCGTATCTGGCGCCGTGGGCCCTGGCCTGGTCGAACCAGCCACGGAAGCGCGCGCTGTTGTTGCCCTGGTCCAGGTGCAGTATGACCTTGGACGAGGGACTGACGGCCTTGATGGCGTCGTAGCCCTGGTTGATCAGCTGCGCCAGCTGCGGCCAGTTGGCGGTGCTGCCTTCGGGATAAATCATGCCGCCCGGCGTTTCGTTGCCGACCTGGACCCATTCGGGCGTCACGCCGGCCTGCTTGAGCGCGCTCATGACGTCGTGGGTGTAGCTGTACACGTCTTGCAGCAGGCGCGGGAAGTCGTGGCCTTCCCAGGCGGCGGGCTTTTTCTGCTTGGCGGGGTCGGCCCAGGAGTCGCTGTAGTGGAAGTTGATCATCACCCGCATGCCGCGCTTCTGCGCGCGCACCGCCATGGCGACGGTTTCGTCCTTGCTATTGTGGCCGCTGGTTTTGCTGTCGGACGGGTTGACCCAGGTGCGCAGCCGCACGGTGTTGATGCCGTAGTCTTGCAGGATTTGCAGGCAGTCTTGTTCGGCGCCGTCCTTGTTGCGGAACTTGTAGCCCGTGGCCTCCATTTGCTGCAGCCAGCCGATGTCGGCGCCTTTGACGAAGGCGCCGGTCCGGGCCGGCGCCGTTGCGCAGCCTGACAGGGCGATGGCCATGCAAGCCAGTGCGAGGATTCTTTTCAACGGCATGTGTACTGTTCTCCTTTGGGCTTGAAAATTGGCTGGTGTATCATCCTGCCATGTCTTTCCGCTTGTCTCTGTTCCGCCATTTTGTGCTGGCGCTTTGTTGTTCCGTGCCGCTTGCCGCCACTGCGGAAAGCGTGGAGCTGCGCGTTGCGTCGCAACTGGGCACGGAGCCGAAGTTTCTGATCGATGAATCCTCCGGCCGGATCACCGGCATCTGCATCGACATCATGCGCGCCGTGGAGCGCGCCGATCCGGGACTGAAGTTTGTCGGCGTACAGCGCTGGATGCCGCTGGTGCGCATCACCACCGAGCTGTCTGCCGGGCTGCAGGATGCGGCCTGCGCGCTGCAGCGCACGCCGGAGCGGGAGCGCAAATTCACCTATCTGCAACCGGCGCTGTATCCGGTCGATTTTTTCCTGCTGGCGCGGATGGATGATCCCGTCGTGGTCAACTCGTGGGAGGATGTGCGCAGCTTGCGCCCGGCGTCGGTGGTGCTGGTGAACCGGGGCTTCGGCGCCAGCGCCACGCTGCAGGCGATTCCCGGCATCGTGGTCGATTCCAGCACCACCGAGACCAGGCTCAATCTGGAGAAGCTGATCGCCGGGCGCGCGCGGCTGTATTTCCATCGCGGCCCGGGCATCGCCCGCATGCTGGCGCATGCCGGCGTGACGGACAAGGTGCGCGTGCTGCCCACCGTGATGCTGCACGCGGAGTTTCACTTCGTGCTGGGCAAGCATGTGGCGCCGGCCACCGCCAACCGCCTGCGGCGCGTGCTCGCCGCGATGGAGCAGAGCGGCGAGCTGAAGGCCATCTACAGGAAGTGGGACTAGGCGCCGAACTGGATGGTGTCCTTGCTGGGCGCGCCGATATCGGGTGCGTCCAGTTTCTCCACCAGGTCCATGCTCCAGCCGCAGGTTGTCTTGGGGCAGCGGATGACGGGGTATTCGGCGGTGTTGATATTGTGGGAGTGCGACACCTTGATTTCGCGCCGCATGGCCGCCGCGCTGGAAAATTCGACTGTCACCGGCCGGGCCCTGCCGCTGCAAACGGGGTTGTTGCAGACAAAGTAGGCGTGCCTGGGGCCGTCGTCCCGGTCCGCCATCTTCTTGGCCACGCCGCCCTGGCCGTAGAAGCGCTCGTGTATCCGCGCGAACAGCGCCAGGTTGCCGTCGACCACCGCCCGCACGTCGGCGCGGATGCCGGCGGTGAGCGAGTCGTCGCTGTCGAAGGTGCTGACGCGGCCGCCGCCGAAACTGTAGCGCGGCATATTCTTCTGGCCCGGCTTGCGCCCGTCCGGGAAGATGTAGACGTAGGGGCCGTGGTTTTCCAGATGCAGTTCGAACTTGTAATCCATATTGTTCTGCCACACGGTGATCTCGCGGATCTCCTGTTCGGTGACGCCGCAGCCCCCTTGCGAGGCGGGCGTGGTCAGCATTTTGTCGTTATGGAGGAAGTAGAATCGCATGCTTCAATCCTTGGGAGGTTGGACAAGATAGTTATTAAATAATAACACTTGTGGCGGCGCCTTTCCGGCCTGGCGCCGCCACGCTCCCGGTCCCGCTTACTGCTGCTTGCGGCGGCGCGGCGCACGCATCGCCAGCAGGCCCACGCCCATCAGCAGCACCGTGCCCGGCAGCGGGATGGCGTTGATGGCGTAGGACTGCAGCGGCGATTCGTCCAGCTGCGCCAGGTTGAAGTAGGCGTCATTGCTCCAGTCGTACAGGTTGTTGCTGACGGTGGTGTCCAGCGCGAGGGTGGCGCCCAGGTCCACCAGGGTCAGGTAGAAACCGGCATTCTGGCCGCCCTGGTCCGCCGTGGTGTTGGCGAGGAAAACCCACGGCTGCGGGTCGGGGTTCTCCAGGTTCCACACCTTGTCGATGTTGGTGGTCTGCGCCAGGTCCACCAGCGTGCCGGTGACTTTCGTGATGCCGAAGGGCGACGCGGCGTCGTAGTAGAACTGGCCGCTGAACTGGCCGTCGCGCCAGGTGGCGTCCAGCTGGTACCAGCCGATATGGGCCGCGAGCGCCGATTGCGAGAACAGGCTGAGGGCTAGGGCAAACATCATGTAAAGCTTTTTCATTTCATCTCCGGATTATGGAACCAGCAGTTCGTCGATATTGGCCAGGCTTTGGCCGGTGGATTCGAAGCGCAGCGTGTTGTCGCTGCCGGCGGCGAGGTTGACCGTGGCCGTCATGGTGAGCCAGGTGGTCCAGCCGCCGGTGGGCTTGAACGCGACCGGCTGCGAGACGCCGTTCACTTTCAGCACGCCGGTGCGCGGCGTGGGGTTGCCGTTGGCGTAGCGGATGGTGATGGTCTTGCTGCCGCCCGCGCCGCCGTTGATGCGGCCGAATTCCGCGCTGCCGCCGGTGGTGGGGAAGGTCAGGAAGGCCGTGCCGCGGTAGCCTGCGCGGTCGGTCTTGGCTGCCGTGCCGCCGCCCACGATGGCCGTTTCGGCCTGGATGGTGCCGGTGCCGTCGAACGGGATATGCACGGGGTCCTGCGGGAAGGAGGTGGCGCCGGCGCCCAGGTAGAAGCTCGGGTGTGGCGGCTGGTTGTAGCCGGCGTTCTGGCCCGCCACCTGGGTGCGGTACTGCGGGTTGTGCATCAGGGTGGTGATGCGGGTGGCGGTGGGGATGGTGGTGCTGTAGATCTGCAGCTCCGTGTTGGCCGCGTTGCGCCAGATGACTTCCTCGCGCCAGTCGCCGAACAGGTCTGCCGTCAGCACCGGGGTAGCCTTGGTGCCGTTGTTGGAGGCGGCGCCGTTCAGGGCGGCGTCGATGATCTTGCTGCCGGTGCGGGTGGCGGGGTCGAACTTGTCGATCGAGGTGCTGCCCATCGGTTCGCGCAGCAGGTCGCCGTCCCACCAGGCCGCGAAGTTGACGTAGGCGGTGGGCGCGGTGGCGTTGATGAGGGCGCCGGTGGCGGTGCGGAAGCCGCCGCGCGTGGCCCAGCATTCTTCGCCTTCGTAGTTGGGGTCGATGTCGAAGCACACGCCGCGTCCCACGTCGGCGTTGGAGCCGCTCACGCCCCAGATCAGCGCGCCGGTGGCCGCGTCGTGCATGCCGGCGCCGGTGGCGCCGTAGACGGCCGGGGTCTCGTGCACCATGTAGATCTGCTGGCCGGGACGGTTCGGGTCGAGCTTGCCGAAGTGCAGGGCGTCGCCGTGGCCCAGGCCGGTGGCGTATTTGAGCTGGCCGTAGCTGTCGATGGTGGCCGCGCCGTAGACGATGTCGTCCTTGCCGTCGCCGTCCACGTCGCCGGTGGCGAACCAGTGCGCACCCTGGCCGCGCGCGGCCGCGCCGGCGATGTCGGTGTCGAACACCCAGCGGCTGGTCAGCGCGCCGTCGCGCCAGTCCCAGGCGGCGATCACGGCGCGCGTGTAGTAGCCGCGCGAGAAGATGGCGCTGGGGCGGTTGCCGTCCAGGTTGGCCACGCCGCCCAGGAAGCGGTCCACGCGGTTGCCGTAGTTGTCGCCCCAGGCGGACACGGTGCCGCGCGCCGGCAGGTAGTTCACGGTCTTCATGGCCGCGCCGGTCAGGCCGTTGAACACGGTGAGGAACTCGGGACCGGTGAGGATGTAGCCGGCGGTGTTGCGGTGGTCGGCCGTGGCCGAGCCGATCACCACGCCCTGGCCGTCGATGGTGCCGTCGGCGGTCTTGGCCATGACCTCGGCCTGGCCGTCGCCGTCGAAGTCATAGGCCAGGAAGGTGGTGTAGTGGGCGCCGGCGCGGATGTTCTTGCCCAGGTCGATGCGCCACAGGCGGGTGCCGTCGAGCTTGTAGGCGTCCAGGTAGGTGTTGCCGGTGTAGCCGGACAGGGAGTTGTCCTGCGCGTTGGTGGGCTGCCACTTGATGATGATCTCGTAGGTGCCGTCGCCGTCCAGGTCGGCGGCCGAGCCGTCGTTGATCTCGTAGGTGTAGGCCTGGCCGGTGGGTGTGACGCCGGCCGGCGGCGCCTGCACCGGCAGCGATTTGTACAGGTTGGCCCAGGTGGCGCCCGCTTCGTAGCCGTTCTGCTCCACGCCGTTGACCACGGCGCGCACCGAATAGCTGCTCGCCGCGGTGCCGGCCGCGTCGGTGTAGTTGAGCGCGTTCAGCGGCGAGGCGTTCAGCTTGACGCCGCCCTTGTAGACGTTGAAGGTGGTGCCGGCGGCGTCGGTGGCGAGCTGGCGCCAGCTGATGAACACGCCGGCCGGGGATTTGATGGCGACGGCGCCGCGATTCAGGTTTTCTATCTGCTTGCCGGGGCTGGTGATGACGGCGCCGGCGCTGCCGGCGATGGACAGCAAAGCGAGCAGGACGGCAGAAGTGGTTGCTTTTCGTAACATGATGCGTGTCTCCCTGTTGATTTTTATGGTTACCGCAACGTGAAGGTAACGGAAGGAGTTTGCAAAATGTCTACGCGCACCGGCCGCAGGCCGTATTGCTCAAACAGTCGAGCAATGCTGTTGTATTTCTGTACAGCCGATTTTGGCCAGTTCGGCCAGCTGCTGCAGCGCAGCAGCGTCGCCGTGCTGCAGGGTGAGGGGAAGGCGGAAGGCGAAGCCGGTGCGGGCGCTGGCGTACTCGAAACTGGCGCCGCGCGCGTCGTCGAGCAGGAAGCGCCAGCTGCGGTTGCGGAAGCCGATCAGGATGTCCACGGTGTGGTCGCCGTTGTTGCCGCCCATGTTGCAGTGCAGGTGGCGGGCCGGATCGCGCCGGGTGGCGGAGGTGGTCCAGACGAGCATATAGCGCACCACGTCGGCCACGGCGTAGTTGGCGAACACGGCGGCCATGCGCGCCGGCTTGCTGTAGGGGTTGGCCAGCCAGTGCAGGCAGGGCAGGTCGTCGTTGGTGGACGAGAGCGGGTCGCCGCACAGCGGGCAGGCGTCGCTGTGGCTGGACGCCGCCAGGCGCGCGTGCAGCGACGCGCCGGTCTGCGACTGGCACAGCCAGCCGGCTAGTTCAGGTGTACATTTCACGATCGCCCCGTTGCGGATGTGTGCCGCATATCATCCGCCGGAGCGGCGCGGGCGAGGAATGCCTTTTCTCGGTTGAGCTATGTGTTTTTGAGATAGCTAGTTTGAGATAGCTAGTCGCTGCGCAGCAGGGACGCGTCGCCGTGCAGCGCGAACGGCACGCCGCGCGCCCAGCGGTTGGACGACAGCGAAAACGACAGCGCGCTCACTTGGTGGTACCAGCCGGCCGGCACATACAGCATGTCGCCGGGCTGGACCAGCAGCTCTATCATGGTGGCTTGGCGCGCCAGCGGGAAGGCCTCGAAATCCGGCGCTTCCGGGTCGAAGGGCGAGCCGAACAGGATGGCGTTGGCCTCGCTGGGGTAGAGGAATTCGTCGTGGTGCGGCGGCGCCAGGAAGATGCGCTTGCTGCCCCAGATCTGCGCGAAGATGTTGTCGTCATAGTCGCAGTGCAGCGGCGTGCGGGTGCCGGCCGGACCTATCCAGAAGCGCGGCGGCCCCATCTTGCTGAAGTAGGCGGGCCAGTGGCACAGGCTGTTCAGTTCGCGCAGCTCCAGGTTGCCCAGGTAGGGCGGCAGCGCGTGGCTGCCGTCTGCGGCCAGCTCCAGGTACTCCAGCATGGACATGTCCTGCATGGCGCGGTCGGGCGCGAAGGCGGTGCCGATGTAGTCGCCCACGCGCGCACGCACCGGCAGGTGGCTGTAGCGCTCGCGCAGCGCGGACGGGGAGAGGGCGCACAGCGGCCATTTGCCCACCAGGCCGGTCATCAGGAAAGGCAGGCCTTGCGCGGCGCGGGCGCGGAACTGCGCCGCGCTCAGCACGCCCAGGCGCGGCACTTCGGTAATGTGGGGCAGGCTGCGCGCGGACCGCTTTATCGCGTCCCGCATCGCCTGGATGGAGGTCACGCCGCGCACTTGCGCGTCCTTCTGTTCGCGCGCCAGTTTCCTGGCGGCGGCGCCTTCCGGCGGCACGGCGCGGGACGCCTCCAGGGGCGGGAGCTGTTTTAGTTTTGACATTGCTGACTATCTGTTATGGGCGCAGCGTGGGAGCGTGCGCGACGAGAGTGCAATTATAATGCTGGGTTGCCCAATGACGCCGCCCCTCCGCATGCTTGCCATCCTCGCCATCGTCAGTCCCATCTACATCATTATCGCCCTCGGCTACGCCACCACGCGCGCCGGGGTGTTCGGCAAGGCGGAGCTGCTCGCCTTTGGCAAATTCGTCCTCAAGCTGGCGCTGCCTGCGCTGGTGTTCAACGCCATCGCCCAGCGCCATATCGCCGACATCATCGTTCCCGGCTACCTGCTGGCCTACACCGCCGGCGGACTGGCCATGCTGGGCGGCGCCTATGCGCTGGCGAGGAAGGCTTTCGGACTGAGCCATCAGCAGGCGCTGCTGCACGCCATGGGCATGTGCAGCTCGAACAGTGCCTTCATCGGCTACCCCATCCTGCTGCTGGCGCTGCCGGGCGTGGCCACTACGGCGCTGGCGCTGAACGTGGTGGTGGAAAACGTGGTGCTGCTGCCGCTGCTGCTGGTCTTGCTCGAGACCAGCGCGCGCAAGGCGGGCGCCGAGGGCGCTGCCGGAGGCGCTGCGGCATTCAAGGCCACGCTCAAGCAGCTGGCACGCAATCCGCTCATTATCGCGCTGCTGGCGGGGCTGGCCGTGTCTTTGCTGGAACTGCAGCTGCCTGCGCCGCTGGGCCGCAGCGTCACCATGTTCGCGCAGGCCAGCGGCGCACTGTCGGTGTTCGTGATCGGCGGAACGCTGGTGGGCCTGCCGCTGCGCGGCGTAAGCATGAAGGTGGCGCCCATCGCGGCGGGCAAGCTGCTGCTGCATCCGCTGATGGTGGCGCTGGCCCTGGCGGCCTTGCCGTTGCTCGGCGTTGCGCCGCTGGAGCCCGAACTGCGCAACGCCGCCGTGCTGATGGCCGCCATGCCGATGATGAGCATCTACCCCCTGCTGGCGCTGCCCTACGGCTTCACCGAACGCGCCGCCGCCGCGCTGGTGCTGGCCACCGTGGCGTCGTTCGGCACGCTCAGCGCGCTGCTTTGGCTGATGGGCAGCTTCGCCTAGCACGCCTGCGCGGGACAGTTTTGGAAAGGACTATACTGGTGCCTATGCAGAGGAGCCGCCATGAGCCATGTCGCCAAACTTTTCATCAACGGACGCAGCCAAGCAGTGCGCCTGCCCGACGCATTTCGGTTTGACACCAAAGAAGTGTTCATTCGTAAAGACCCGGAAACCGGAGACGTGATCTTGTCGCGCCGTCCTGGCGACTGGAATGGCTTTTTTGCTGCACTCAAGGGGGCCGAAGTGCCTTCCGATTTCCTTTGCGAGGAAGACCGTCGGACGGACGCAACGCCGCGTGATCCCTTTGACGAGTGGCGTGAATGACGCTGTATATGCTGGACACCAACTCGGTCAGCTATCTGATCAGAGGTAATGCTGCAATCGCCAGCAGGCTGCAAGAAGTGCCGATGAGCGCGTTAGGCGTTTCGAAAGATCGAAGATTGGACCCTAGCTAGCTGTTGACAAATAAATCATCCTGAATTACGTTGCGGAACTCGACCACTCAGCCGGGCTCCGATGAAAACGCTATTCGCCTTCCTTCTGTCCCTGTGCTGCTGCTGCTGCGCGCAAGCCGGGCAATTCAATGTGCTGGTGTTCTCCAAGACCGGCGGCTGGCATCATGATTCGATACCGGCGGGCGTGGCGGCCATCCAGGAACTCGGCAAGCTGCACGACTTCTCGGTGTTCTGGACCGAGGACCCCAAGCGCGTCTTCAAGGACGAGGAACTATCCAAGTACCAGGCCGTGGTCTTCCTGCTGACCAGCGGCGACATCCTGGACCAGCCGCAAAAGGCGGCGTTCGAGAAATACATCAAGGCCGGCGGCGGCTACGTCGGCGTGCACAGCGCGGCGGACACCGAATACGGCTGGCCGTGGTACACCAGGCTGGTGGGCCATATGTTCCAGTACCACCCCGCCAACCAGAGCGCCGTACTCAAGGTCGAAGACCGCAACTTCCCCGGCATGGACCGCTACGCCCCGCGCAGCCTGGTGACGGAAGAGTGGTACGCCTTCAAGCCCGCCACGTCGGACCAGCTCCACTACCTGCTCTCAGTGGACGAGTCCACCTACAAGCCGGTTAAAGGCATGGGAACCTTCCACCCCATCAGCTGGTATCAGCAATACGACGGTGGCCGCTCCTTCTACACGGCCCTGGGCCACCTGCCCGCAAGCTATGGCGACCCGGTTTTCCGCCACCACCTGTATGGCGGCATCTACTGGGCGGCAACGGGCAACACCTTCAAAGCCGAATAAGGGGAAGCGATTGGACAAGAAAGCAGGCAAGCCAACTGCGGGCCTCAACCGCAAGCGGAGGAGCTTCATGGTGTCGGCGGGGCTGGCCGCAGTCTTCCCCGCGCTGGCTCAGGCGAAGGTTGTGGAACAGATTCATGGTGGCCGGGAGAGCTTGAGCTTGTGGTACGACAAGCCCGCAGCGCCCTGGGTTGAAGCGCTGCCGGTCGGGAATGGCCGCCTCGGCGCCATGGTCTTTGGGCGCGTTGCCCAGGAACGCATCCAGCTCAATGAAGACACCCTGTACGCAGGCGGTCCCTACGACCCCAATAACCCCGCCTCGCTGGAAGCCTTGCCGAAAGTGCGCGCGCTGATTGAGCAGGAGCGCTACCAGGAAGCCTCGGACCTAGCCGGCTCCGCCATGTTCGGCATCCCGATGAAACAGATGCCCTACGGCGCCGCAGGGGACCTGCTGCTGGATTTTATAGGTCTCAAGGATAGCGCTACCTACGACCGCTCCCTGGATCTGGCCAGTGCCATTGCCACCACGCGCATTGCGAGCGGTGAGGCCGCGCACGTGCGTGAAGTGTTTGCCAGCGCCCCCGACCAGGTGCTGGTGATACGGCTGATGGCCAGCGGCGGCGCGAAACTGAACTTCGATCTGGGCTACCGCCATCCCTCGGACGTGAAGTACGGCTTGTTGCGCGCAGCCGATGCCGGCGCCAGCCAGTACACGGAAACGCTGAACGAAGACAAACGCCCGGCCTCGCTATCGATAGCGGCGGACGGGCCGGGCGCGCTGCTGGTGCAGGGGCGCAACCAGCCGTCGGCAGGCGTAGCGGCCGCGCTGCGGTATGCCGTGCGCATCCAGGCGGTAGGGGACGGCAAGATCGCCGTCGCAGGCGACCGGCTGCAAGTGCGCGGCGCGCGGGAGATTACGCTGCTGGTGGGCGCGGGCACCAGCTATGTGAACTATGCGGACGTGAGCGGCGACCCGGTGACGGCAGTGCGCAAGCAGACCGGCGCCGCAGCGCTGCAGCCATATGCTCGGCTCAAGGCTGCGCACATGAAGGCGCATCAAGCGCTGTACGCGCGCATGTCCATCCGGCTGGGCGGACCAGCGGACAGTGTGCAGCCACCGCGTTTAACCGACCGGCGCATCGCCGCCGCCGAGAGCGGGGCCGATCCCGGCCTGGCCACCCTTTACGTTCAGTACGCGCGCTATTTGCTGCTGTCGTCTTCACGCGCGGGCAGTCAGCCGGCGAACCTGCAAGGCATCTGGAACGAAGGCAACAATCCGCCCTGGGGTTCCAAGTACACCATCAACATCAACACGCAGATGAACTACTGGCCTGCGGAAGCGGCCAACCTTGGCGAGTGCGTGGAACCGCTGCTGCGCATGATAGAAGACCTGGCCGTAACCGGCGCCGTCGCCGCGCGCAAAGGCTACGGCGCGCGCGGCTGGGTGGTGCATCACAACACCGACCTGTGGCGCGCCGCCGCGCCCATCGACGGTCCCAAGTGGGGCATGTGGCCCTGCGGCGGCGCCTGGCTGTGCAAGACATTGTGGGACCACTACGAGTACCAGCCCGACCAGGCCTACCTGCGCCGCATCTACCCGCTGCTCAAGGGCGCGGCGCTGTTCTTCATCGACACGCTGGTGGAAGACGGGAAGGGGCGCGGCCTGGTGACGTCGCCGTCCATGTCGCCGGAGAACGCGCACCAGCCGGGCGTGGCGATCTGCGCCGGCCCCGCCATGGACCGCCAGATTGTGCGCGACCTGTTTGCGTGGACGCTGGCCGCGCACAGTCAGCTCAAGGAGGCGGACAGCGAATTTGCCGCCACCGTGGCAGTGGCGCGCGCGCGCCTGCCGGCGGACCGCATCGGCGCGCAAGGCCAGTTGCAGGAATGGCTGGATGACTGGGACGGCAAGGCGCCCGAGCAAAAGCACCGGCACGTGTCGCACCTGTACGGCGTCTATCCCAGCGAGCAGATCAATGTGCGCGACACGCCGGAGCTGGTGGCCGCCGCCAAGACCACGCTCAACACGCGTGGCGACAAGTCCACCGGCTGGGCCACCGCATGGCGGCTGGCGCTGTGGGCGCGCATGGGGGAGGGCGATCGCGCGCACGCAATCCTGCTGGGCTTGCTGGGGCCGTCCCGCACCTATCCGAATATGTTCGACGCGCACCCGCCGTTCCAGATCGACGGCAACTTCGGCGGCACGGCCGGGATACTAGAGATGCTGGTGCAGTCCTGGGGCGGCGAAATCCGCCTGCTGCCAGCGCTGCCCAAAGCCTGGCCCGACGGCAAGCTGAACGGCGTCCGCGTGCGCGGCGGCATGGAGCTGGACATCGAATGGCGCGCAGGACGGTTGACGCAACTGGGCATCCGTGGCCAGCCCGGTGCCAAGGCCGCGCTGCGCCATGGCGGGCAACTGCGGACCGTCACGCTGGACGCCAAGGGCCGCTACCGGCAGGTGTTTGCGTGAGGCGTTCTTACGCGTTGGCGGAGCATCTGCGGCGGCACCCGGTGATCTACCTCATCACGCTGGCCATGCTGGCGTGCGCCGCCGCAGTTTGGGTAATGGGTTCTTTGCTGATCGCCGTTACGCCAAAAGAGGTGGCGTTGCCGGCCCTTGACGCAGAGGCCATCATGCTGCATGCGGGGCCAGGCCAGGCCGTCGCCGCGTCCTACCTCGCGGGAGAAGGACGCGGAGCCATCCTGCTCCTGCATGGCATCCGCGCCGACAGGCGGCAGATGGTGCAGCGCGCACGCTTTCTGCACCAGCAAGGCTACTCCATCCTCCTCATTGACCTGCCGGGCCAGGGTGCCAGCACGGCCGACGCGGTCACCTTTGGCTTGACGGAAGCCGAAGGTGTGCGCGCGGCGCTGGCCGAACTGCGGCGGCGGAATCAAGGACAGCGCATAGGCGTGATCGGCGTATCGCTTGGCGCCGCCTCCCTGGTGCTTTGCCGGGACTGCGGCCCGCTGGATGCCGTGGTGCTGGAATCGATGTACCCGACGATTGAGGAAGCGGTCGTGGACCGTTTGAAATTGCGCTTCGGCGCTGCCGGTGGTCCGCTGTCCGAACTGCTGCTCATGCAATTGCCGCTAAGGCTGGGTATCAGTCGCGAGCAACTGCGCCCTATAGATCATATCGGCAGCTTGAAGGCGCCCTTATTGATTGCGGCTGGAAGCGAGGACCAGCTCACGACGCTGCCGGAAACGCAGCGCCTGTTCCAAACCGCCGCCGAACCCAAGGAGTTATGGCTGGTGCCCGGAGCCGGGCACGTTGACCTGCATGCATTCTCCCCAGAAGACTACGAGCGCCGCATCGGCGTCTTTATGGCACGGAATCTCCGAGCAGACCCGGCGGCTAAGCTGCGGAAAGCCAAGGCATCGCCATAAGACCGTGCTTGCGGCCGGTTGCTGTTACAAAGGGTGTATTTTCGTGGTTTTGCAAAATGTTATCCTTAATGCAGACAATCAAGTTTTGCAACGGCAAAAAATCACAATGCACTTACGCCTACTTGCCCGGAATAGATGGTGGCTGTGCCTCGTCATCTCGGCCACGCTACCGATTTGGGCCATTGCCACGCTACGGAGCTTTGGCGGTTGGGTTACTGCGGAAATTCGCTACTCTAACTTTAAATGGTTCGCGCTATCCTGTTTCCTTGTGTCTTTTGCGCTGACAATGTTCTGGTTAGGGCGACCGGATAAGTACAAAATGATGAGAATTGTTACGGGCATTATTCTTGGTGGTGTTCTTTTGGCGGGCGCGGTCATCTGCACTTTTTCTTCATCGTGCGGTCCGACGGTAATGCAACTTGGCCGTGCGTTTTCCAGTCAAGTGAAGCAAGTCGCAGCAAGTGGCGGTTGCGATGTGACTGCCTTAGCCAATCAACGAACGAGTGCTCGCTGAAGCCTGTCGAATTTCGTACGGTATGGAAGCTGTAAATGTCAGCAACGATACGACAGAAAACGGCCACTTCCGGTCATTTATGAAATGGAGTCAGCGATGTCCTGCGTGTTGCGAGTGTCCGGTGAACATCTTGATATTGATGTTCTGCTTCGAGGTGTAAATCTCATCCCAATCGTTGCTTGGCGGAAAGGAGAAGAGCGATTTTTGAAGGGCCAGTTCCATGCTGATTCGGGCGCCAACTTCGATGTTAGTGATGCCGAAATTGAGGATGTTGCACGTCAAATCGCCGATGCGGAACTCTATCTGGCGACGAATTATAACGAAATTTCCATACTTGCGTTATCCGCAGATGTTGCGAAGGCAACCTTGGATTTTGCAGTGGCGACACGTCCAGAATTTGTTACTCAAACCAGCTCTTTTTCGTCCGCGTTCTTGCAACGTGTGGCTGAGCTAGGACTGGGGCTGGCAGTCTCGCACTACCCCACGCAAGATGATGTTGAATAAGAATGTATCTAATCTGATTGTCGGCATTGGGGCGACTTCTGCCTTGTGTGACAATTCGTGAATTTTCCATGTAGGCAACCTGCTACCCTGTGCACCAACGGCCGAGTCCGGCCAAAAGCGGTCCATCGCGGCTCGGCAGAGAACTAACCCATGTTCCCGAGCTAATTGTCGAGATAGCAGTACAAGTGGAGACCGACGTATGCCTCGAAGGGCTCGCCTGACAAACATCGCCAACGGGTTGTGCAACTCGTTCGCCAGCCGGAACAATGATCTATATGGCTACTGGTCAATCGGCCAACTGCGTTTGCTGGCCGAGCAGCATTGTAGGCCCACGGTGTCAATCGACCTGTTGACGTCATCCCTGCAGCCGTATTCTTCCGAATTTGCTCCTGTATTGGTGCGCTACCGCCGTCTTCTTGAAAAGCTGGCATACCTCTCCTGCATTCAGCTTGAGGAAATCACGGCGGCACGCATTACACTTGATTTCGCGCCGCCACCTTGGCCCAGGGCCAGCTACTACAAATCGCATTGGGGCGAGCAGTTCGTCCTGACAGTGACTATTAACGCGGAAGGCAGGGCCGCTGGCATCATGCGTCACGCTGGCTATTGCCGGCCGCACGATCCAGCCAGGGAGAGGCGGTCAACACGCGGGGCGTGCTAATGCGAGACTGCTTTGGGGCGGCGGCCTGCCAGTGACAATGCGTGTATTTTTCACCTAAGCAAGATGTTATCCTGAGTAGCGACGGCCGAGTCCGGCCACAAGCGGACGGACCAATATGAGAGAGGAGGTGGTCATGCGCATGACCGAACGCCAGTTCATCCGATTTGAGAGGTGTTGGAGAGCAATTTTCACGTTCTTTGCCGCAATGCTCGCAGCTGTACTGTGTGCCTTTAACTTTGGTCTGGTTGAAGGCGTCGGAATTTTCTGGTGCATTGTAATTGGAGCCATATCGCTTATTGGGGCTGTGTTCGCGGCGAAAGAACTCCGCGACCCTCAACGTCGCGAAGGAGTTTTCGAGGCATTGGAGACTTTAGGCGATGACTAATACTTCATGTCTTGTTCTAATAAATTGAAGGGTAAGTTAGCTTGAACCGATGCCTATAGCATTAGATTCACTCAGTGCGACAGCCCACCAACCGAGCTAATTTCGTCAACAAGGGAGCTGAAAAACTCCGGGCGGCGGCGTGTTCTCGGAAATCTCGTCGGATTACATTTTAGATCTTGCAAGCGGTGGATAAAAACGCGCCTAACGGCCATATGCCGCCGGTCATTTTTTTAATGCAACTTCGGGACTTTCAACGTTGATAAATGCTACTGGGCTGGCTGGGCGAGTAATGAAAGTTAACCATGCAGGAGAGCATGGGGCCGTAAGCATTTATGCAGGTCAGATTTTTATGGCACGTTTTACTGCGAAGTCGATATTGCCTGAACTCTTGACTTTCAAGGCGGATGAAGAGAAGCACAGGACTACTTTCTGCAGAGAGCTCCAACGTCGTGGGTTAAAGCGTTGTAAGAGCTATTGGCTGTGTGCGGCGGGCGGCTATGTTCTCGGCATCGGAACGGGTTTATTTGGTGCACACGCAATATCACTTACAACATTGGCCGTTGAGCGAACTGTGCTTCGCCATCTACGTCACCAAACTGAGCTCCTGGCGGAGGATTTTGAGGCCGTGTCCGCAATTTCTAGTATCCTGAACGATGAACAAGAACATCATGATGCGGCAGCAAATCACAGCCATACATCAGGCATATTCGGACGAATGCTGAGCACGGCGATCTCTGGTGCCACCGAGTCGGTGATATGGCTGGGAATGCGCGTTTAGGTTGAAACGCCGCAACCGGCCAATAGCGGCCGCCCAATCGGAAATTTCACAACGCCCTCACAACTTGAACGTTACCTATGACTCTTAACGCGAAACGAATTTGCTGCTGGTGGGCCACAGCACTAATGCTTCTGGTTGCGCTTTATTCTGCAATGGGCATCCTCCAAGCGGGCAGCATTTATGTCGGGGAGCGTTCTTTGCAGAACCTTAGGTTTTGGGGGGCGATCATGGTATTAAGCCTTATCGGAAGTGCTTGTTCCACCTTCTACGCAATCCGTCTTGGGAAGTCCACGCCGCGATAATAGGAAAACCGCAACGACTGCTATGGCGAAAGCGGACTGATCCGAAGTCCTACACAAAGGAAAAATGGCTCCTGGTTCGTAGCTGCGCTGCGGATGCAGTTCTAGGTGGGCAAACCTATCCTCGGCTTTGCGGCCCACGCAAAAGTGAATGTTATTTTGTTCGTATTATCATCAGCTGGCGCTGAGATTATAGTGAATGCATGTGTTTAAACAGGAGGACATATGCAAGTCACACCCTTGGAAATTGGTTTTGGCGCCGTCATCGAAGGCATGGACCTTCGCCAGGTCGACAGCAGTACAGCCGCATTGCTGCGCGCCTCGCTGCTCGAGTACGGCCTGCTGGTGATACGCGGGCAGTCATTGACGCCCCAGGAGCAAGTGGCGGCGACCAATTTGTTTGGCCAGCCGGAGGTGTTCCCCGTGGTGCGTGGTCAATTGTCGTCATGGCCCGAGATTTTCCGTGTGGCCAGCCAGCCCGCCGACGGACATGTGGAAGTGGGGCGCTACTGGCATTCGGACGGCTCCTTCCGCGAAAATCCCACGCCCATCAGCTTCTGGTACTCGGTGATGCAGTCGGAAGAGGGTGGCGATACGCTGTTTACCGATCTGCAGCAAGCCTACGCCGAGCTGCAGCCCGATATCAGGGAAGAGTTCGATACGCTGAGGACGGCCCATCGCAACGGCGTGGTGCATCCGCTGGTGTTGCGCCACCCGAAGACCGGGGAGCGCGCGCTGTACTTGAACATGGGCCTGACGGCTGGCGTGCTGGGCTATAGCCCGGAGCAGTCCAGGGCAGTGATGGAAGCGGTCGACAGGCATTACTCGCGGCCTGGCGCAAGCTATCGCCATCACTGGCTGCCCGGCGATGTTGTCGTCGCCGATAACCTTCACGTTGCGCACAAAGCGACGCCATTGCCGGCCTCGGCTCGCCGGATTTTAAACCGCACGACTGTGCGTGCCGACGGCGTGATCTGGCACGAGGCGCAGCAGGCGGCGTGACGGCGTGGCGCAAAAAAAAGCCGCCCCCAGCTTGCACCGGGGGCGGCTTTCTCAGAGCTACGCTGCTTAGATTGCTTCCAGCGCGCTGTTGAAGGTGGCGCTAGGACGCATTACAGCCGAGGTCTTGGCTGGGTCTGGGTAGTAGTAGCCGCCGATTTCCACGGCCTTGCCTTGTACTTCAGCCAGCTCTGCCACGATCTTGGCTTCGTTCTCGCCCAGGGCTTTCGCCAGCGGCGTGAAGTAGGCTTTCAGTTCGGCGTCGTCGTTCTGCGCGGCCAAGGCTTGTGCCCAGTACAGCGACAGGTAGAAGTGGCTGCCACGGTTGTCCAGCTCGCCGGTGCGGCTCGATGGCGACTTGTTGTTGTCCAGCAGCTTGCCGGTGGCTTCGTCCAGGGTCTTGGCCAGCAGCTTGGCTTTCGCGTTGCCGGTCTTGATGCCCATGTCTTCCAGCGACACCGCCAGCGCCAGGAACTCGCCCAGCGAATCCCAGCGCAGGTGGTTTTCTTCCACCAGCTGCTTGACGTGCTTAGGCGCCGAACCGCCCGCGCCGGTTTCGTACATGCCGCCGCCGGCCATCAGTGGCACGATGGACAGCATCTTGGCCGAGGTGCCCAGTTCCAGGATAGGGAACAGGTCGGTCAGGTAGTCGCGCAGGATGTTGCCGGTCACCGAGATGGTGTCCAGGCCGCGGAAGGCGCGTTCCAGGGTGAAGCGCATGGCGCGGGTTTGCGACATGATCTGGATGTCCAGGCCTTTGGTGTCGTGGTCTTTCAGGTAGGTCTGTACCTTCTTGATCACTTCGTTTTCGTGCGGACGGTAGGTGTCCAGCCAGAACACGGCAGGCATGCCGGAGTTGCGCGCGCGGGTGACGGCCAGCTTGACCCAGTCACGGATCGGTGCGTCTTTCACCTGGCACATGCGCCAGATGTCGCCTTCTTCCACGGTCTGGGTCAGCAGCACTTCGCCGGTGGCCAGGTCGGTGATGTTGGCGATGCCGCCTTCCGGTACTTCGAAGGTCTTGTCGTGCGAGCCGTATTCTTCGGCTTGCTGCGCCATCAGGCCCACGTTAGGCACGGTGCCCATGGTCTTCGGATCGAAGTTGCCATGCCATTTGCAGAAGCCGATCATTTCCTGGTAGATGCGGGCGAAGGTCGATTCCGGCATCACAGCCTTGACGTCCTTCGGACGGCCGTCGGCGCCCCACATTTTGCCGCCGATGCGGATCATGGCTGGCATCGACGCGTCGACGATGATGTCGTTCGGCGAGTGGAAGTTGGTGATGCCCTTGGCCGAATCGACCATGGCCAGTTCCGGACGGTTGGCGTGGCAGGCGTGCAGGTCCTTCAGGATTTCTTCCTTCTGCGACGCTGGCAGCTTTTCGATCTTCTCGTACAGGTTGCCCATGCCGTTGTTCACGTTCACGCCGATCTCGTCGAACAGCTTGGCGTGCTTGGCGAACGCTTCCTTGTAGAAGATGCGCACGCAGTGGCCGAATACGATGGGGTGGGACACCTTCATCATGGTCGCTTTCACGTGCAGCGAGAACATCACGCCGGTCTTGCGCGCGTCTTCCAGTTCGCGCTCGTAGAATTCCAGCAGCGCTTTTTTGCTCATGAACATGCTGTCGATGATTTCGCCGGCTTGCAGCGAGACCTTCGGTTTCAGCACGATGGTGTTGCCGGAGGCGGTGATCAGTTCCATCTTCACGTCGCGCGGCTTGTCCAGGGTCATGGACTTTTCGCCGTGGTAGAAGTCGCCATGGTGCATATGCGACACGTGGGTGCGCGATGCCTGGCTCCATTCGCCCATCGAGTGCGGGTTCTTGCGTGCGAATTCTTTTACAGCCTTCGGCGCGCGGCGGTCCGAGTTGCCTTCGCGCAGGACCGGGTTGACCGAGCTGCCGATGCACTTGCCAAAGCGGGCTTTCAGTGCTTTTTCTTCGTCGGTCTTCGCGTCTTCCGGGTAGTCCGGCAGCTTGTAGCCGCGTGCTTGCAGTTCGCGCACTGCAGCCACCAGCTGCGCTACCGAGGCGCTGATGTTAGGCAGTTTGATGATGTTGGTGTCCGCCAGCTGGGTCAGGGCGCCCAGTTCGGCCAGGGTGTTCGGTACTTTTTGCTCGTCGGTCAGGTATTCCGGGAACTCTGCCAGCACGCGCGCTGCGACCGAAATGTCGCTGGCGACGACGTCGACGCCGGCCGGTGCGGTGAACTTCTTGATGATGGGCAGCAGGGAATAGGTTGCCAGCAGCGGCGCTTCGTCGGTCAGCGTGTAGATGATTTTAGATTTTTGTGTTGCCATGTCATTCCCTCGTTTGCGGTCGGTGGTCGTACTTTCGTGGGTGTACTTGGTATTGGCGCTGTGGCCTTTTTCACCCAAATGCGTATTTTAGACTGTTGCACCTAAGTTTGCCCAAAAAACCCCCAGAAACAGCACGGATAAGCCCTTCGCAGGGCATTTCTCCAAATTTCTCATAGCTGGCGCGAGAAAATACATAGCTGACGCCCCGCGAAGGGAGTTAATCTCGCAGGATAGTCAACCCTTAAATTTATGTTATGGCAATTTCTGCGAACAAAGTGGTCAAAATAGGCCTGGTCGGACTGGGTAAAATCGCTGTGGATCAGCACATCCCCGCGCTGCGCGGCAATCCGGGCTTTGAGCTGGTGGCCGGCTGCTCGCCCAATGCGCGTCCGGACGGCATCCCCGCTTACCCTAGCATGGAGGCCATGCTGGCCGCCCATCCCGAGATCGAGGCGCTGGCCATCTGCACGCCGCCCCAGGTGCGGCACCGCATTGCCAAGGACGCGCTGGCCACCGGCCGCCACGTCTTCCTGGAAAAGCCGCCCGGCGCCACCTTGGGCGAGGCCGAGGTGCTGCGTTCCTTCGCGGCGGAAAAGGGCGTGACGCTGCTGGCCAGCTGGCACTCGCGCTTTGCCCCGGCCGTGAGCCTCACGCGCGCGTGGATCGCGCAGCGCAAGCTCAAGAGCATGCATATCGTCTGGAAGGAAAACGTGCGCCAGTGGCATCCGGGCCAGGCCTGGATCTTCGCGCCGGGCGGCATGGGCGTGTTCGACCCGGGCATCAACGCGCTGTCCATCCTGACCGCCGTGGTGGGCGACGCGGTGATCGTGAAGAAGGCCGACCTGCACATCCCGGTCAACTGCGACGCGCCCATCGCCGTGGAGATGGAGATGGCGACCGCGCAGGGCGTGCCGGTGCGCGCCGATTTCGACTTCCTGCAGGAGAACCTGCAGACCTGGAGCATTTTTGCCGAGGCCGAGGACGGCGGCAAGCTGTCGCTGGGTATGGGCGGCACCATACTGGAAATCGATGGCCAGCCGGTGATGAAGGAGGCTGAACGCGAGTATCCGGGCCTCTACGCGCACTTCCACGAGCTGATCGCCAGCGGCGCCTCGGACGCGGACTTTGCGCCGCTGCGTATCGTGGCGGACGCCTTCATGCTGGGCAAGCGTATCGCCGCGCCGGAGTACATCGAGTAAAACAATCACGCCAATGATTGAATTGGTCAAGCCAATTTTGTAATTGGTCTTGCCGCAACCTCTTGCTGGGGCTACCATATTTACGGCATTAATCCGTAAAGTCATGTAGTCAAAAAACCATTAAGGGGACACGCAGCATGGACGAAAAAGGCCTGGGACCAATCGATCGACGTACTGTATTGAAAGCGGCCGGCACTGCCGGCTTGCTGCTGGCGGGCGGCGCGGGAGGGGCGGGCGGCGCATTTGCCGCCGAGCCGCGCAAGCGCTACGCCGTGGTGGGCGTGGGATCGCGCTCGCGCATGTACACCGGCGCCATCACCGGCAAGTTCCGCGACCGGAATGAAGTCGTGGCCGTGTGCGACCGCAACGCCGGCCGCGCCGCGCTGGCCGTCAAGAAGATTACCGCCACCGGCGCCAGCGCGCCCAAGGCCTACGGCCCGGACGACTTCGAGCGCATGGTGCGCGAGACCAAGCCGCAGTTCGTGATCGTCACCACCACCGACGCCAGCCATGATGACTTTATCGTGCGCGCGCTCGATGCAGGCTGCGACGTCATCACCGAAAAGCCGATGACCACCACGGCGGAAAAAGCCCAGCGCATCCTGGACGCCGTGAAGCGCAGCGGCCGCCATATCCGCGTCACCTTCAATTACCGCTATTCGCCGCCGCGCACGCAGGTGAAGGACATCCTGATGAGTGGCGAGATCGGCGACGTGCTGTCGGTTGACTTCACCTGGCTGCTCAACACCAAGCACGGCGCGGACTACTTCCGCCGCTGGCACAGCAACAAGGCCAATTCCGGCGGCCTGATGGTGCACAAGGCTACCCACCATTTCGACCTGGTGAACTGGTGGCTGGGCGCGCAGCCGGAATTGGTGCACGCTTTCGGCTCGCGGCAGTTCTACACGCCGGTCATGGCCAAGCGACTGGGCCTGGAGGGCGCGCATGAGCGTTGCCTGACCTGCACCGAAAAGGCCAAGTGCACCTTCTACTTCGACCTGGCGGCGGACCAAGGGCTGAAGGAACTCTATCTGGACAACGAGAAGCACGACGGCTATTTCCGCGACCAGTGCGTATGGCGCCCCGAGATCAATATCGAGGACACCATGAACGTCATGGTCCGGTATGACAACGGCGTGCAGCTGAAGTACGCGTTGTCGGCCTACGATGCGTGGGAGGGCTATCACATTGCCTTCAACGGCACCAAGGGGCGGCTGGAGCACCGCATTGTTGAATCGGCCGGGGTGGCGGGCGCCAACGAGACGCAGAGCAGGAGCGACAATGTGCAGATCCGCGTGATACCGCTGCGCGGCGCGGCGCGCGACATCGAGCCCTGGACCGGCGTGGGCGGGCATGGCGGCGGGGATGATGTCATGCTCACCGAGATCTTCGGCGATGCGCCGGCCGATAAGTACAAGCGCGTGTCCGACGAGCGGGCGGGGACGTATTCCTGCCTGGTGGGGATTGCCGCCAACCGGTGTTTCGTCAACGGGGCATCGGTGCGTATTGCCGATATGGTGACCGGCCTGACGCCGCCGGACCGCGCGCCTATGCCGGACCGCAATGGTCCGGTGCCTATGCCGATTCGCACTGGTAAGGCCTGAGGCGGCTCTTGGCGGGTTACGCGCTGCGCGCTAACCCGCCCTACGATATTTCGGCCCCACGCACCCCATGCCGTGGGGCGTAGGGCGGGTTAGCGGCATAGCCGCGTAACCCGCCATCCTTGTGGACAAATAGCAACGTCGTAGCCACCCTTGCCTGAAGAGTACGGTTTTCCTTGTTAAAGTGGTCTAACCAATTTAGTATCTGGCTATACCAAAAAAAAGATTGATCGAACCAATTCGATTAGACACCTTGAGGAGGAGATCCCCCATGAAGCAAAAACCGCAACTCCAGCGTGCCGTGCTGGCAACCGCCGTCAGCCTGGCAGTACTGCAGATGGCCAGCCATGCGCAGGCCCAAACCGCCCAGTCCGGCGAGCAGCAAGTGCAGGCCGTGGTCGTTACCGGCTCGCTGATCCGCCGCGTCGCCGACGAAGGCGCCACCCCGCTGACCACCATCAAAGCCACCGAACTGGCCGCGCGTGGCCACACCGAACTGAAAGACCTGGTGCTGGAACAGCCGCAGTCGCTGTCGCTGGGCACCAACTCGGGCGCCGCCGGCCCCGTGACCAACTTGCGCGGCCTCGGCCCGATGCGCACCCTGTCGCTGCTGAACGGCCGCCGCCTGGCCAACGAGCCGCTGCAGGACCAGTACGTGTCCGTCAACGTGATGCCGCGCATGGCGCTGGACCGCGTTGAAACCCTGAGCGGCGGCGCCGCTTCGATCTACGGCGCGGACGCCATCGGCGGCGTGCAGAACTACTGGACCAAGCGCGGCTACGAGGGCGCCTCCATCAAGGCCGAATACGCCACGCCTGAAATGAGCGGCGGCGGCGACACCAAGTCCATCGGCGCGATCTTCGGCTACGGTAACCTGAACAAGGACGGCTACAACGCCTACATCGCGGTCGACCACCAGAAGAAATCGGCGCTGTTCCAGGCTGACCGTCCGGAGCAGCACGACCCTGAGATCCTGCGCACGCTGGGCCTGGGCATCCTGCCGGACGCCCGCAACGCCAGCCCGTTCGCCAACTTCGGCTTCACCCGTGCAGCCAACTCGAACTACAACCCGGCCTATGCCACCGGCTGCGGCGACGGCACTTATGCGCGCCCAACGCTGGGCAACGCCAGCGCCAATACGCCGCCGACCTACGCGCCGGGTTGTGCCCGCAATGCGCTGTACTGGACCGCCATCACCGACGGCAGCGAGATCACCAACGTGGCGGCGCGCGCCAGCTGGAACCTGTCCGGCGGTCACAAGATCGACCTGGACGTCCTGCACAGCAATTTCACGGTGCAGAAATTCCGCGGCATGCAGGTGCCGGGCGCCACGCAGCCGTTCACCACGTATTCGCTGCCGTCCACCAGCCGCTTCTACCCTGGCAAAGGCATCACGCCTAATATCCAGGTGGTGGGCAGCAACACCGGCGCCAACACGCCGACCATGTATATCGACGCGACCAAGACGCCGGGCACCGTCAGCAATCTGAACCTGAACAACCGCCCCATCTACTTCCAGTGGGGGCCTGCCGAACTCGGACCTGCCTACCGCAACGACGAGCAGACCAACAACCGCCTGGTGCTGTCGGCCGAGGGCGAAGTCATGGGCTGGGACTACCGCGCAGGCCTGAACTACGGCGCCTCCGAGCGCGACACCCGCGTGGGCGAAGGCTACATCCTGTACAGCAAGGCGCAGGAAGGCTTCGACAAGGGCATCCTGAATCCATTCGGCCTGCAGGACGAAGCCGGCGCGCAATACCTGCGCGACATCCAGGCCAACGACTACACCTACCGCCTGAACAAAGCCTACAACAAGAGCGTGGACGTGACCCTGTCGCGCGCGCTGATGCCATTGGGCGGCGGTGACCTGACGCTGGCCGTGTCCGGCGAACTGCGCCGCGACTCGGCACGCACCTTCAACGCAGCGCTGGATTATGTGCTGAAGAAGGCCGACGGCAGCTACAACATCGACGCCGCAGGCAACGTGGTGCAGTCCGACCTGGTGGGCGAAACCCCGCAAGGCGTGGCCAAGAAGCTGAAGCGCGACATCTCCTCGCTGGTGATGGAGATCGATGCGCCGCTGACTTCAACCTTCCTGCTGAACGGCGCAGTGCGCGCCGACCACTACGACGACCTGAAGCAAACCACCGTCAATCCTAAGCTGGCCGCACGCTGGCAGCCGATCAAGGAACTGGTGCTGCGCTCCTCCCTGTCGACCGGTTTCCGCGCGCCGTCCATCATGGACATCCAGAATCCGACACCGGAAGTGCGCACCCAGGTGATGGATGACCCGGTGCTGTGCCCAAGCTCGCAGCCTACGGTTGCAGGCACCGGTACGCCGAAGGCCGGCTACACTGCGGACCAGGTCTGCAACGTGACCACCAACTACTGGACCAAAACGCCGAACAACACCTTCCTGAAGCCCGAGAAGTCGCGCGGCTTCTCGTTCGGCGGCGCGTATGAGCCGATCAAGGACCTGGCGCTGACGGTGGACTACTGGGGCCTGAAACTGAAGGACGTGCTGGGCGCGCTGACCATCGCCGAAGTGCAGCAGAACCCGACCAAGTACGCCGAGTACATCATTCGCGGCTCGAACGGCGTGATCGACCACATCGTTGCCAGCCAGGCCAACCGTGGCCAGACCCGCATCCGTGGCGCGGACGTATCGGCCAGCTACCGCTTCCCGACCACCAGCATCGGCAACTTCGATGCAAAGATCGACGGCACCTGGTATCACAAGTATGAGTTCCAGAGCGAGAAGGACGGCCCATGGCTGCAGAACGTAGGCATCATCACCAATGATGGCCGCTTCGGTGGCGCAGGCCCGAACTCCGGCCTGGCCGGCATGCCGCAGATGAATCCGCGCTGGAAGTACACGGCGGCTGTGACCTACACCACCGGCGACTGGAGCGGTACGCTGTCGCAGCGCTTCCAGACCGGCTTGACCGACCTGACGCCGCGCGCCGGTTCCACGCTGACCACGGTGGATTCGTACAGCCAGTACAACCTGAACGTGCGCTACAAGGGCTTCAAGAACACCACCATCAGCCTGGGTGTGAACAACCTGACCAAGGAATGGCCGCCGCTCACCTCCAACAGCATCTACGGCGGTGGCTACGTGACCAGCATGGCCGACATGATGGGCCGCGTGTATCGCCTGTCGGTTGAATACAAGTTCTAACAAGCTTGTTTGAAGGGCGCGGCTCCGCTGTTGGCGGAGCCGCGCTTTTATCGTTGTTGGGAGACTGATTTGTTCATGACACTTCGCTGTTTCGCCGCTGTTCCCCTGTTCATCGTATTGACGGCCCATGCGGCTGCCCCCATCAACCGGCAAGCGCTGGCCGCGCGCCACTCTCCCCATTTATCCGCCATCGACATCATGGCCCCGCTCAGCGTGGGCAATGGCCGCTTCTGTTTCACGGCCGACGTCACCGGCCTGCAAACCCTGCCCGAACACTACCGCGCCGGCGGCACGCCGCTGGAAACGCAGGCGCGCTGGTCCTGGCATGAGAACGCCAACCCCAATGGCTACAAGCTGTCCGACGCCAACCGCAACTTCACTGCGCATGGCCGCACGCTGGGCTACCCAACCAACGCGGGCTCGCCGGCCGGCGTGTGGCTGCGCGAGAATCCGCATACCCAGCCGCTGCCGCAGATAGGCTTCGTGATGGCGGGCGAGGGCGCCCGTCCGCTGGCCGCCGCCGACGTGGCGTCCGTGGACCAGCGCCTGGACCTGTGGCAGGGCCAGCTGCAAAGCCGCGTGCGGCTGCTCGGCCAGCCGGCCAGCGTGCGCAGCACCGCCAGTCCGGACAGCGACACGCTGGCGCTGCATATCGAAACCCCGCTGTTCGCGCAGGGCAGGGTGGTGGTGCGCATCGCGCTGCCGCTGGGCTACGACCTGGCGGCGGCCAAGCACAATTCGCCGCTGGACTGGTCGCACCCCGACGCGCACAAGACCGCCGTGCTGGCGCAGACGGCGCGCACGCTCACCGTTGAGCACAGCCGCGACGCGTCGCGCTACAGCATGACGCTGGCCGGCGCCGCGCCGCTGTCCATCAAGCGCAGCGGCCCGCACAGCTTCGACATCACGCCCGCAGCGGGCAAGGTGATGGACCTTACGCTGACCTTCGTGCAGCTCAGCGCGGGCACGCAGGGCGCAGAGCGTATTGCGGACAGGTCTGCGGATCGTCCAGCGGCGGGCAAGCTTGCCCCGGCGCCGACCGCCTCGCAAATCTTTGCCCGCAGCGCCGCCTTCTGGCGCAGCTACTGGCAGTCCGGCGCCGCCGTCGATTTCACCGGCAGCACGGACCCGCGCGCGCAGGAGCTGGAGCGCCGCGTGGTGCTGTCGCAATACCTGGCCGCCATCCAGCTGGGCGACGAGCTGCCAGCCCAGGAAAGCGGGCTGACCACCGCCACCTGGTTCGGCAAGCACCATGCCGAAATGGTGTGGTGGCACACGGCCCACTTCGCACTCTGGGGCCGTCCCGACTACACGGCGCGCACGCTGGGCTGGTTCCAGCGCACGCTGCCCGCCGCGCGCGCGGTGGCGGCCGAGCGCGGCCTGCAAGGCGCGCGCTGGATGAAGATGACCGGCCCCGGCGGCCGCGAAAGCCCGGGCGGCAATCCGCTCATCGTCTGGAACCAGCCGCACCCCATCCACCTGGCCGAGCTGCTGTACCGCGCCGACCCCACGCCCGCCACCCTGGCGCGCTACGGCGAACTGGTGTCCGAAACCGCGCAGGCCATGGCGTCCATGCTGCACTGGCAGGAGGACCGCCAGCGCTACGTGCTCGGCCCGCCGCTGTGGATAGCGCAGGAAATCTACGACCAGTCGACCAGCATGAATCCGGCCTATGAGCTGAGCTACTGGGCCTGGGGCCTGGAGAAGGCGCAGCAGTGGCGCGAGCGCGCCGGCCTGCCGCGCAATCCGGACTGGGAACACAAGCGCACGCATTTGTCCGCGCTGCCGCAGAAGGACGGCAAATACGTGGCCGTGGAATCGCATCCGGACACCTGGGACAACGTGGACAGCCGCCACGACCACCCGTCCTTCCTGATGGCGCTGGGCCAGCTGCCTGGCGACGGCGTGGACCCCGAAACCATGCGCAGCACGCTGCACGCGGTGCTGGCGAACTGGGACTGGGCCACCAAGATCTGGGGCTGGGACTATCCCATGATCGCCATGACCGCCGCCCGCCTGGGCGAGACCGAGCAGGCGGTTAACGTGCTGATGAAAACGGACGGCCCGAACAACGGCTACACGCAGGCGGGCCACAACCCCAACAAGGGCTTGCCGGTCTACCTGCCAGGCAACGGCGCGCTGCTGGCGGCCGTGGCCATGATGGCGGGCGGCTGGGAAGGCGCACCCGGCCGCGCCGCCCCCGGCTTCCCGGCGGACGGCCGCTGGGTGGTGCGCGCAGAAGGATTCAAAAGGTTGCCATGATGAGTAAACGATACTTCCTTAAAACCGCCGTGGCTGCGGCCGTCGCACTGGGCGCCGTCCTGGCCGCACCGTGGAGCGCCGCCGCGTCCGCCGTGGTGGAACGCTGGGGCAGCACGGAGATTGCGCTGTCCGGCCCCAGCGCGGGCAACCCCTTCATGGAGGTGGAGCTGTCCGCCACCTTCCGCCAGGGTGCGCGCACGCTGACGGTGGCGGGCTTCTACGACGGCGACGGCCAGTACAAGATCCGCTTCATGCCGCCCGAGACGGGCGAGTGGGAATACGAAACGCAGAGCAACCGCGCGGAACTGAGCGGCCGCAAAGGCACGCTCACCGCCGTGGCGCCGTCGGCCGGCAACCACGGCCCGGTGCGCGTGAAGAACACCCACCATTTCGCCTACGAGGACGGCACGCCGTTCTGGCAAGTGGGCACCACCAGCTACGCCTGGGCGCACCAGACCGAGGCGCTGGAGCAGCAGACGCTGGCAACGCTGGCCGGCGCGCCGTTCAACAAGCTGCGCATGGCGGTCTTCCCCAACCAGGACGTAAAGAACCAGCCGCCGCGCTTTCCCTTCCCAGGCCAGCCGCCCAAGGGCTGGGATCTCACGCGCTTCAATCCCGAGTTCTTCCGCCATATCGAGCAGCGCGTGGGCCAGTTGCGCGAGCTGGGCATTGAAGCGGACCTGATCCTGTTCCACCCTTACGACAAGGGCTACTGGGGCTTCGACAGCCTGCCGGCCGACGTGAACGAACGCTATCTGCGCTACGTGGTGGCGCGGCTGGGCGCCTACCGCAATGTGTGGTGGTCCATGGCGAACGAGTTCGACTTCCTCAAGGCCAAGAGCATGGCGGAGTGGGACAGCTACTTCCAGATCGTGCAGGCCAGCGACCCTTACCAGCACCTGCGCTCCATCCACAACGCCTTCGTGTTCTACAACCACACCAAGCCCTGGGTCACGCATGTGAGCGTGCAGAGCGGCGCCATCGCCGAGGACTTCGAGCGCGCGGTGCTGTTCCGCGACGTCTACAACAAGCCGGTGGTGTACGACGAAGTGAAATACGAAGGCAATTTCTCGCGCCGCTGGGGCCAGCTCAAGCCGGAGGAAATGGTGCTGCGCTTCTGGGAAGGCGCCATCGCGGGCACCTATGTGGGCCACAGCGAAAGCTATGAAGACCCGAACGGCCTGGTATGGCTGGGCAAGGGCGGCGTGCTGAAAGGGCAAAGCCCGCCGCGCCTGGCCTTCTTCCGCAAGATACTGAGCGAGAGCCCGCCGGAGGGGCTGGAACCGATAGACAAATGGCAGAACCACCCGTTCGCGGGCAAGCATGCGCAGTACTACCTGGGCTACTTCGGCCTGGGCAAACCCAGGAGCTGGCCGTTCGTGCTGTTCAAGACCGGCCTGAAAGACGGCATGAAGTTCAGGGCCGAAGTGATCGATACATGGAATATGAAGGTGACGCCAGTGAACGGTACTTTTGAAATCGTCAAACGCGACGACTATACTTTTGCGGACAAAAATGGCCGCAGCATCGCGCTGCCGGGCAAGCCTTATATGGCGCTGCGCATCGTGCGGGTGGACCAATGAACGCCTCCCGTGTGCCGCGCAGCATCGCCGCTACGGCCGTTGCCACTGCCGTCGCCGCCGCGCTGCTTGCCGCCTTTGCGCTGCCAGCCGTCAGCCATGCGGAAGTCATCGGCCACATGAAGCCTGCCGAAGCGCTGACCGAAGCCAGCGTTGCCAGCCTTGCGGGGCAAGAGCAGAGCGCTTGGCTGGTCTACATCGCCCGCTCGCGCGCGCTGATGGCCGCAGACAAGGCCGCGCTGGCGGCTGAACGCGAAGGCCTGGCCCCGGCGGCCATTGCGCCGCCCCCGCCGCATTCGAGCAGCCGCGACGGCGGTATGCCGCTGGGCCGTCCCGCCGCCTGGTATGGCGGTGCGGAAGCGCGTGTGGTGGCCATGAATATTGTCAGCTTCCAGACGCCCGCCGGCGGCTGGGGCAAGAACGTGGACCGAAACGCGCCAGCGCGCCAGCGCGGCCAGCACTACATCGCGGACGACCACACGCCGGGCCTGCCCGTCCAGCGGGAAGCCTGGAGCTACGTCGGCACCATAGACAACGACGCCACCACCACCGAGCTGCGCTTCCTCGCCCGGGTGATGGCGCAAGCGCCCGCTGCGGAGAGCGGCGCCTACCGCGAGTCCTTCCTGAAAGGCCTGCGCTATCTGCTCAACGCGCAGTACCCCAACGGCGGCTATCCGCAGAACTACCCGCTGGAAGGCGGCTACCATGACGCCATCACCTTCAACGACAACGCCATGGGCAGCGTGGTGACGCTGCTGGACGAGATAGGCGCAGGGAAGGGCGATTACGCCTTCGTCCCCACCGCCATCGCCGCCGAAGCGCGCGCCGCATCGGCCAAGGCGATCCGGATGATACTGGCCGCGCAGATCGTGGTGGCGGGGCAGCGCACCGGCTGGTGCCAGCAGCACGACCCGGTAACGCTGGCCCCTGTTGGCGCGCGCAACTTCGAACCGCCATCGCTCACCAGCTCGGAAAGCGCCTCGCTGCTTAACCTGCTGATGCTGCAGCCTAACCCCGCTCCGGACACCGTGGCCGCCGTCCGCGCTGCCGCCGCCTGGCTGCAGCGCGTGGCGCTGCGCGACGTGGAATTCACCGGCAAGGAAGCCGCCACCGGGCGGCGCCTGGTGGCCAAGCCGGGCGCAGGCCCGCTCTGGTCGCGCTACTACGACATCGCCACCATGAAGCCCATCTTCGGCGACCGTGACCGCAGCATCCACGACGACGTCAACGCCATCAGCCTGGAACGCCGCAACGGCTACGCGTGGTTCGGCAACGGCCCGGCCAAGGCGCTGGAAAACTACGCCCGCTGGCCGCAGCGCACACCTTGATCCATAGCCAGCCTGGCGGAGTTGTGATACTTTTGAGAAATATTAAGTTAATCACAAAATCCGGGGGATGAATGGTATTCAAAAGCGCGGCGTTGGCAATGGCGATGGCGAGCGGACTGGCGGCGGCGGGTAATCCGGCGCTAGCCTATCCCGATCCGGAAGTGGATTTGCAAAAAGCCGAACTGAAAGTGCGGGCGCCGCGCGAGGTTATCGCCAGGCACGCGCAGGCGCTGGAGGAGGGCGACAAGGCGCGCAGCACGCTGAGCGGCGTCTTGCAAAGGCTGGCAGCGCAGCGTTCCTTCCTTGGCGATACCGAAGGCGCGATTGCGGCATTCGACGAGTCGGATGCGCTGGCCCGCCGTAAGGAAACCAGCTACGGCGACGATCTGGATCGTCTTGCTGAGGCGCGGGCAGAGGATGCGCTGGAAGCGATTGTGCGCGAAGCCCGCAAACACCGCATCGTTATCCTGAACGAGGCCCACCATGTTCCCATGCACCGCGCCTTCGCCATGCGCCTGGCGCGCGAGCTGCGCAAGGCAGGCTACACTTGGCTGGCGGCCGAGACGTTTGAGAACACGCCGTTTGAGAAGGGCTATCTTGCGCTGTCCGACGGCTACTATTCGCGCGAGCCCGTGTTCGGCAATTTCTTGCGCGACGCAGCGGCGGACGGCTGGAAAATGGTGCAGTACGAACCTTTCGACCAGCAGGCAAGCGACACTTTTGAGCAGCAGATCGAGCGCCGCGAATCCGGCGAGGCCCGCAACCTGGTCGAGCGCATCTTTGCCAAAGATGCGGCGGCCAAAGTCTTTATCTATGTGGGCTACGGCCACCTGGCCGAGATGCCGCGCGTGGGCAACGGCATCGGTACGGCATGGATGGCCGCGCAGCTCAAGCATATGACGGGCCTGGACCCGCTCACCATCGACCAGACCGTGATGATGGCCCACTCCAAGCCGGAGGCCGAACCAGGTATCTACGGCAAGGCGGTTGCGCGCGAAACCAGGCTGTCGCCCTTCGTGCTGCGCGCGCCGGGCGGCGGCTACGAAGTCTTCGGCAGCAGCCGCTTCAAGGCCGACATGCAGGTGGTGCACCCGCGCTACGGCATGGACGGCGCCACCGGGCGCGCCGCATGGCTGCAGTCGCTGGCGGGCTTCAAGCCCCTGGCTGTGCCGCAGGAACTGTATCCGGAGGCGGGCGCGCAGTGGGTGTTCGCCCACCTGGCGGGCCAGCCGGCGGACTCGGTGCCGGCGGACGTGGTGAAGCTGGAGGCGGGCAAGCCCGCGCCCCAGTTTATGCTGTGACCCGGGAGCTACAGTTATAGCGTCCGCAAATACCCTTAATTCGTTTGACCAGGACAAGGGGTGCAGATAAAATAGATGCAACACAGAAATAGCATGTCGAAACCCAAACTCCGTTTCAGCATTATCTGACACAGGCATTACCTCATCCGCCCAAGCTGTGCCGCGATGAAGGAGCTGCCTTGAAACGGAGTATCAACATGTTTACCAAGACCACCATTCGCTTGCGGCTCATTTCCACCATGGCGCTGCTTGGCCTGCTCATCGTGGGCACTGGCCTGAGCGGCCTGCATGGCATGAACACCATCAACGCCAGCCTGCGCGATGTGAATACCAACACCATGCCGTCCGCAGTCGCGATCCTCAATTCGCAGCTGTCGCTGAGCCGCGCGCGGCTCGCCATGGACCGCGTGACCATGCATCCGGAAGATCCGGATGCGGCGAAGACCCTGCAGCGCGCGGCCAGCTTTGTAGCCGACTCGGACAAGGCCTGGAGCCTCTACCTGACGCTGCCGCAAGGCGCGGACGAGAAAGTACTGTCGGATGAAATGGACAGCCGCCGCCGCAAATTCATCGACGAGGGTTTCCAGCCGCTGGTGGCAGCCGCCAAGGCGGGCGACGCGGCCAAGGCCGACGCCATCACCATGAAGACCATGCAGCCTTTGTTTACCAGCCTGTCCGAGAGCGCGGCCAAACTGACCGACTACCAGGCGCGCAGCAATATGGAGCAGTTCGACGCCAGCCAGGCCATGTACCGCCAGCGCCTGTGGTTCACGCTGGGCGCCATCGCCGGCGGCGTGCTGCTGATGCTGATCGCCTGCGTATCGCTGCTGCGCTCCATCCTGCGCCCGATCAACGAAGCGGTGAACCACTTCAACAGCATCGCCGGCGGCGACCTGTCCAACCGCATTTCGGTGGACGGCCATGACGAGATGTCGGTGCTGATGCGCGGCCTGGCCGGCATGCAGGCCAAGCTGGCGGCTCTGGTGCGCGGCGTGCGCGACGGCACCGCGTCCATCGCCACCGCCACCCACGAAATCGCCGAGGGCAACCTGGACCTGTCGCGCCGCACCGAGCAGCAGGCGGCCAGCCTGGAGGAAACCGCGTCCTCGCTGGAAGAACTGACCGCCACCGTGCAACAGAACTCCGAGCGCGCGCGGCAGTCCAACCAGTTGGCGCAAGCGGCATCGGAGATCGCGGTCAAAGGCGGCGCGCTGGTGGGCGGCGTGATCGGCACCATGGGCGCCATCCGCGAATCGTCCACCCGCATCCAGGACATTATCGGCGTGATCGACGGCATTGCGTTCCAGACCAATATCCTGGCGCTGAACGCGGCGGTGGAAGCGGCCCGCGCGGGCGAGCAGGGACGCGGCTTTGCCGTCGTCGCCTCCGAAGTGCGTAGCCTGGCGCACCGCAGCGCCGAAGCGGCCAAGGACATCAAGACGCTGATCGGCGACTCGGTGGCCAAGGTCGACAGCGGCGGCCAGCAGGTGGGCGAGGCTGGCGCCACGATGGAGGAAATCGTCTCCAGCATCCGCCGCGTGGCCGACATCATGGGCGAGATCGCCGCCGCAGGGCACGAGCAGGAAATGGGCATTGGCCAGATCAACGTGGCCGTGGCCGAACTGGACGACGTGACGCAGCAGAACGCGGCGCTGGTGGAGGAAGCCGCGGCGGCGTCCGAATCGCTGAAAGAGCAGGCCGAGAAGCTGGCCGACGTGGCGAGCGCTTTCCGCGTCGACGGCGTGGACGATGGCGGCGGCGCGGGCAAGGCTGTCCGCGCGCGGCGTCCCGTTGTGGCGGGCATGCTGCAAAGGGCCTGACGGCGCTTACCCGCTCGGTTAAGATGGCCGCTTATCGAGATACGGCAAGGATAAGCGGCATGAGCGACATACTGAAGACATTGCACGGCAACCGCCTGGCGGCCCCTTTCGCCAGGGCGCTGGGTCTGCCCAAACCCGTGACGCTGGCGCGCGCCGCCGGCGGCTACGAGGCGCAGCCCTTTTCGGGGCAGGCCGCGCTGCTGCTGGCAGCGGGCGGCGGCTACGCGGCGCAGGCCTTGCGCAGCGCCTTGGAGGAAGCCGGCGCCAGCGTGGCGGCGGCGCTACCGGAGGATGAACGCCAACAGGCGGGCATCGTGGTGATGGACGCCACCGGCTGCCGTTCCCCCGCCGACTACCGCGCACTGTACGACTCCTTCCACCCCATCATGCGCCGCATCGCCCGCAATGGCCGCGTGCTGATTGCCGCACCGTTGCCGGACGCGGGCGGCGACCCGGTGCAGGCCGCCGTGGCGCGCGGCATTGAAGGCTTCAGCCGCTCGCTGGGCAAGGAGCTGGGGCGCAAAGGCATCTGCGTGAACACCGCCTACGTCGCCGCCGGTGCGGAAGACCGCCTGGCGGGCGTGGTGCGCTTCTTCTGCGGCAAACAATCCACTTACGTATCCGGGCAGGCGGTGCGCGTCACCGCGCGCGTGGCCGCGCCGCGCGCCTTGCCGCAGGCGCAGGCCATGGCGGGCAAGACCGCGCTGGTGACCGGCAGCGCGCGCGGCATCGGCAAGGCCATCGTGGAGCGCCTGTCGCAAGAGGGCGCGCGCGTGATCTGCCTGGACGTGGCGGCAACCGCCGAGGAGCTGCGCAGCACTTGCGCGCAGTTCGGCGCCATTCCGCTCACGCTGGACATCACCGCGCCGGACGCCCCGGTGCAGCTGGCGGACTTCCTGCGCGGCCAGGGCGGCGGACTGGATATCCTGGTTCACAACGCGGGCGTAACGCGCGACCGCACACTGTCCAATATGAAGCCGCAGGACTGGGATGTTGTGGTGAACATCAACTTCGCCGCCATCACGGCCATCGACGCCGCGCTGCTGTCGGGCGGGCTGCTGCGCGACGAGGGACGTATTGTGTATCTGTCGTCCATCAGCGGCGTGGCGGGGAATTTCGGCCAAACCAATTACGCCGCCACCAAGGCCGCGCTGATAGGCTACGCGGCGGCGCAGGCGCCCTTGCTGGCGGCGCGCGGCATCTGCGCCAACGCGATTGCGCCGGGCTTTATCGAAACCGCCATGACCGCGAAGCTGCCGTTCTTCACGCGCGAGATAGGCAGCCGCCTGAACGCGCTGATGCAGGCCGGCCAGCCCCGGGACGCGGCCGAGCTGGTGGCTTTCCTGAGCAGCCCCGGCGCCTATGGCGTCAGCGGCGAAACCATCCGCGTGTGCGGCCAGGGCGTGATGGGCGCGTAGACTGTCATGTCAATGTAATAATCCTGTGATCCAATAAGGTCCGCTGCAAAAAACATAACAGGGACCGGGGATCATGGGCTTCAGCGTGATGGTGGTCGAGGACGAGCCGGCTATCCAGGAGCTGATCGCAGCCTCGCTGAACGGATACGAAGTGCGCTGCACGGGTAGCGCGGAGGCGGCCGTGCTGGCGCTGGCGCAGGCCACGCCGGACCTGCTGCTGCTCGATTGGGGCTTGCCGGGACAATCCGGCATAGACCTGCTGCGCCGCCTGCGCTCGCAGGCGCGCACGCGCGCGCTGCCGGTCATTATGCTCACTGCCCGCTGCCAGCCGCAGGACGTGGTGTTCGGCCTCGAGTGCGGGGCGGACGACTATATTTCCAAGCCATTCAGCCCGCTTGAACTGCGTGCCCGCGTGCAGGTGCAACTGCCGCGCAAAGCGGGCATGGCGCTGAACGGCTTGCAGCTGGACCTGGCTGCGCGAAGCGTGTCTGCGGGGGCGCGCGGCCTTGCACTGGGGCCGGCTGAATTCTCCCTGCTGCGCCATTTCATGCGCCATCCGGAACGCACCCATACGCGGGCTGCCTTGCTGGAGCAGGTGTGGGGCAACGACAGCACCGTCAGCGAGCGCGCGGTCGATACGCGGGTGCGGCGCTTGCGCCTGGCCCTGCAGGCCAGCGGCCACCACGCCATGATA
The DNA here is from genome assembly GCF_020865585.1 of Pseudoduganella aquatica. Lineage (NCBI taxonomy): Bacteria > Pseudomonadati > Pseudomonadota > Betaproteobacteria > Burkholderiales > Oxalobacteraceae > Pseudoduganella > Pseudoduganella aquatica. Next base: position 4,826,251 of record NZ_CP086370.1, on the reverse strand, counting down.
GAAACGGTGCGCGGCGACGGTTACCGCCTGGCGGTCGCGCGCTGAGCGCAGGGACGCCATGGACGATATCGTTACGCCTTCCGCGCGCGAGCTGGAATATCTGGTACGGATAATCGAGCGTGCCGCCACCGTGCGCACGCGCGCGGGCTGGTCTTCCTGGTCGCAGGGATTGCTGCAAACGCTGCTGCCGCATCAGGCCATGGTTTGCCTGCACATGGGCGAGCGCGGGCAACTGCTGGACGCGCATTGCCTGCATGGCGAGATGGCGCATGCGGCGCAGGCGGAGCGCCTGCGTGCACTGGCGGCGCGCTTGGCTGCCATTTGCCGCAGCCAGTATGGCTTGCCGTGGGCGGTGGGCGGTGCGGAAACGTCCGCCGCGCTGACGGAACTGCGGCGCGAGATTTCAGGTCTGGTGGCAGGCGAGCTGCTGCTGCACGGCTCGGGCGAGCTGCAAGGCGGCGCCAGCATGTTTGTGCTGTTCGGGATGCCGGACGAGGGCAGGGCGCGGCACAGGTATTTCATCGAGCTGCTGCTGCCTTGCATGCATCTGGCGTGGCAGCGGCAGGCGGCGCACCAGCCTCCGGCGAGCTTTCCGGAGGCTGGTGCTCTGGCCGACCCGCTCACCGGGCGCGAGCTGGAGATACTGCGCGGGCTGAAGGAGGGCAAGATCAACGCGGAGATCGGGCTGGCGCTGGGCATCAGCGCGCATACAGTCAAGAAGCATGTCTACAACATCTACCGCAAACTGAATGTGCAGAACCGCGTTCAGGCGGTTTCACGCGCCGCTGCGCTGGCCTTGACGGCGCAGGCAGTTTGATGCGCGCCACACGGCCTATGGCGGCGCTGGCCTGCGCCTTGTCGATGGCGCTTGCTGCCGCCCCGTGCGGCGCGGCAGGAGCGGCGGCCAGGCCACTGACGCTGGAGCTGTACAACGTGACTTTGCAGCAGGCTTTCGGCGAACTGGCGCGTTCTTGCGGGCTGGTATTCGACTTCGGCGACGGCGTGCGCACCGACCGCCGCATGTCGCTCTTCCTGAAAGACGCGGATCCGGAATCGGTCCTCTACTACGCATTGCGCGCCAACAGCCTGGCAATGCTCCCTCCGCGCGAGGGCCGCGCATTGCTGGTGCTGGCCGAGGAGACCGACGATGCCCCCACAGTGGCCATCGGCACGCCGTCCCTGCTGATAGAGGTGAACAAGGACGAGGCAGACGTGCAGCAGCAGCGCGCCCGCCTGCAGCCACCGCCCGCCGCTGCGCCGGCAGCCGCGTCAATCGCAGCGGCGCCCGCAGCGCAGTCGGCAGGGACGCTGCTTGACTGGAAGATCCGTCCGCGCTCGCGGGTGGGCAGCAACTTCACCGTGCAGCTTTTCCTGCGCTCCGACCGCCAGGTGGATGCCGTGCCGCTCACCATCAGCTTTGACGGGCAAGCGTTCGAAGTGGTGCGGGTGGAGGCGGGAAGCTACTGGGGAGTGCAATCCAGCCTTGCCAGCCGGGTGGACCCTGGCGGAACCATTACGCTGGAAGCGGCGCATCCGGCCGGCGCCAGTACCGGACCCGGTTCCGGCGATGCCGGCAGAAGCATCGGCCAGCCGGGGCTGCTCGCCTCCATCACCTTCCGCGCCGCCGCCGCCGCGCCGGCCGCGCACATCCAGATCGTCGCCGCGCGCGCCGTGGGCAGCGACGGCAATGACATTGGCGTGGCCGTCCCGCTGCGGCACGCGATGCAAGTCCAGCCCTGACCGCGCATACGCCGTTCGGCCTATTTTCCATGTCAACCATGACATCAGGTTGACACACTTGCAATCTACCATCCTCGGCTGAGCTGCGACGCGCGCAGCGACATCAAACCCCCAACGGAAGCCGACTATGCAAACCCCTTTCAAACTGAAGCACCATCTGCTGCTGGCCGCAATGGGCATGGCCGCCGCCGCGCTGGCCCACGCCGAACCGTTCAAATTCGGCGTGATGGCCGACACCCAGTGGACCAGCAACGACGCGGGCAACAACCCGAACACGGTCGCACTGGGCATCATCAACCAGATCCTGCCCAAGTTCGTGGAGCAGCAAGTGAAGTTCGTGGTGCAGGTGGGCGACCTGACCGACAACGGCAGCACCGGCGGCCTGGACACCTGGAACGTGGCCGCGCAAACCCTGTACAACAACCGCATCGGCTTCTACCCCGTGCGCGGCAACCACGAGCCTTCGGCCGCCGCCGCCGCCCGCTTCAAGACCAACTTCCCGCAGACGCAAGGGCAGGGCTCCAACGTCGCCGGCGCCATCAACCACGCCAGCCCGGCCACGCCGGCGGGCCTGACCGGCCTGACCTACTCCTTCGACTACGGCAACACCCGCTTCATCGCCGTGGACCAGTACACCCGCACCAGCGGCAGCACGCCCGCCGTGAACTCGGCCGCGCTGGACCAGCTGGGCTGGATCGGCCAGCAGCTTGACGGCAAGCCTGCCGACAGCCACGGCTTCGTGTTCGCCCACAAGGAACTGATAGGCCAGAACCACACCGACGTGCTCACGGGCGCGGACCCCGCCGCCAATGCGGCGCAGCGCAATGTGCTGATCGGCGCGATGGCGCGCAACAAGGTGCGCTACTTCCTGGGCGGCCATGACCATATGCACCACCGCTCCATTGTCAAGAGCCCGGACGGCACCGCCACCGTGCAGAACATCATCCACTCGTCGGACAGCTACAAGTTCTACGTGCCGTCGGTGCCGTCGAAAGACCAGGCCTACAACGCCGCCAACCGCCAGGAAATGCCGATTGCGCAGGAGCTGTTCAGCATCGGCTACTACATCTTCACCGTGGACGGCCCGCGCCTGACGGTGGACCACTACGCGTCCGACAACGGCTGCGGCGGTTCGCTGGGCGCAGGCCGCGACTGCGACCTGACCCGCACCCCGGCGCTGACCTTCTTCAAGCGCGAGAGCTACGGCTATAGCCTGAACGGCAAGGAGTTCATCGTGCAGCCGGGCGCCAGCTTCGCCAGCATCGCCGACGCGGCGCCGGCCGGCGGCAACTGGGGCGGCACCAGGATGGCCATCCTGGACGGCGCCAACGCCGTTTCCACTACTCTGTACGATGGCCGCGTGGCGATCCAGGACGTGAACACCGGCTGGTCCAGCCGCGCCGACATCGACGCCAACGGCGCCGCCAAACTGAAAAGCGACGCGTTGACCCTGTGGGGCATGGAAAACGCCATCGGCAGCGAAGAGGCGGACGTATTCACCCTGTCGCTGAGCTACGACGCCAGCGCGCGCGGCCCGCTGGCGCTGGTGGCGCGCCCCTTCAACGGCAGCGCATGGGAGCCGGTGGCCGCGCGCAACCTGGGCGGCAGCGCCAAGTACGTGGTCGGCCCATGGAAAGCCGGCTATGCGCTGGGCACCTACGGCGTGGACCCCGTCACCCGCACCGCATGGGCGGTGGTCAATCGCGGCGGCGAGTTCGCCGTGGCGCAAACCATCAGCGGCGACCTGAATGGCGACGGCGTGGTGGACAGCCGCGACGTGGCCCTGCTGACGCAGAAGGTCAACCGCGACGCGTCCGAACTGCCGGCCGCCGACCTCGATAACGACGGCAAGATCACCGCGCTGGACGCCCGCAAGCTGGCCAGCATCTGCAACAACGCCAACTGCGCCATCGCCAACTAACCCTTACATCTGGAGCTACCATGTTCAACATCATCCGCAAACAGGCGCGCAAGGCGCTGACCGCAGCCCTGCTGGCCGCCAGCGCCATCGGCGCGCCCGCCATGGCCACCACCCTGAGCTTCACGCCTGCCGCAGGCAATGCGACGGTAGGCGGCAATGTCGCCATCGACGTGCGCGTTTCCGGCCTGGCCGCAGGCGTGGACGTGGGCGCGTTCGACTTCAGCGTGCTGTTCGACTCCGCCGTCCTGAATCTGACCGGCTACAACCTGGGCGCGACGCTGGGCGACCTGTCGGCCGTCGAAGCGCTGGACGTCAGCGCAGGCAGCACCGGCGCCGGCAAGTTCAACCTGGCCGAAATCTCGCTGCTGTCCGACCTGGCCTTCCAACAGGACTCGTTCACGCTGGCCACGCTGTACTTCACCGCCATCGCCTCCGGCAATGCCGCGCTGTCCCTGGGCGACGTGGTGCTGGGCGACGCCTTCGGCAACGCACTGGCTGCCGACCTGGGCGGCGCCGCCGTGAGCGCCGTGCCGGAACCGCAAGCGCTGCTGCTGTTCATTAGCGGCCTGGCGCTGCTGGGCGCCGCGCGCCGCCAGCGCAAGCAGTAATGTAGTGGACGCCCGGCTTCGCGCCGGGCGTTTTTCCGACTCCGTCCATCCCGCATCCATGACCTCCATCCTCAAGACTTTCCAGCGCCGTGCCGCGCTGCTGTGCACCGCCGCGCTGTGCCTGGCCGCCGCGCCGTCTTTCGGCGCCGCCACCGCAGCAGCCGTTGCACCTGCCGCCGCCATCGCAGCGTCCGCAGCGCGCAACGGCGAAGCCGCCCCCATGCTGATCGCGCGCCAGGGCCACACGGCCACCGTGCTGCGCGACGGCACCGTGCTGGTGGCCGGCGGCATAGGCCGCGACGGCGCGGCCACCACGCACACCGAAATCTACGACCCGAAATCCAACAAGTGGACCGAGTCCGAGACCATGACGGTGGCGCGCTCCCAGCACACCGCCACGCTGCTCGCCAACGGCAACGTGCTGGTGACCGGCGGCGTGGACCGCACCACCTTCCGCAACAACGCAGAAGTCTACGACCCTGCCGCCAACACCTGGTTCGCGCTCGGCCCCATGAGCGAAGCGCTGCGCGCCGCGCACACGGCCACGCTGCTGCGCGACGGCCGCGTCTTCATCGCCGGCGGCCACGGCTACCCGGATGGCGACGAATACGAGGACACCATGGCGCTGGCCACCGCCGTCATCTACGACCCGCAGTCGCAAACCTGGACCAAGGCCGCGCCCATGCGCACCGCGCGCCAGCTGCACGCGGCCACGCTGCTGGCCAACGGCAAGGTGCTGCTGAGCGCAGGCGCGGGCGAGTTCGGCGGCCTGTCCGACAGCGAAATCTACGACCCCGCCAGCAACAGCTGGACGCCGGGCGGCGTGCTGCGCGAGCAGCGCTGGTCGCACACGGCCAGCCTGCTGCCGAACGGGAAAGTGCTGGTGACCGGCGGCTTCGGCTCCAACCGCTCGCTGGCCAGCGCGGAACTGTACGACGCCGCGCAGCAGCACTGGTCGCCCGCCGCGAGCATGGCCGCCGCGCGCCACCTGCACACGGCCACGCTGCTGCCGAGCGGCCGAGTGCTGGCCGAAGGCGGCGTGATCGCCAGCGGCGCGCTGCCTACGGCGGAACTGTACGACTACGCCGCCGACCGCTGGACCCCGGCCAAGGTGGCGCTGCGCAAGCGCTTCAGCCATTCGGCCACGTTGCTGCCGGGCGAGCGCCTGATGCTGCTCGGTGGCCTGGACGCCAACGACATCCTGTCCAGCGCGGAAGTGTTCAGCCTGAAGGCGGTGGAAGCGGCGCCGTAGCAGGGAGTCCGGGGAGGTAGTCCTTTTTTCGCTTTTGCTATACGTTTTTTGGTATTGATCGGTAAAGCTTTTCAAGTTGATACTGGCTGTCCGATCAATCCATTTTTCTTGCCATGCGCCTGATTCCCCATCTGCTGCTCGCCGCCGGCGTGGGCATGAGCGTGTCCGCCCATGCCGCCGACCGTGTCTCCTTCAACGCCGACTGGCGTTTCATGAAAGGCGAGCCGGCCGGCGCCGCAGGGGCAGGCGCTGCGCCGGGGCTGGACGACAAGGCCTGGCGCAAGCTGGACCTGCCGCACGACTTCGGCATCGAAGGCCCGTTCAAGCAGGAATACGAAGGCGAGACCGGCAAGCTGCCGTGGTGGGGCGTGGCCTGGTACCGCAAGACCTTCACCGCGCCCGCCGGCGACGCGGTCCGGCAAGTCTATCTCGACATCGACGGCGCCATGTCGCACGCCACGGTATGGCTCAATGGCGAGCAGGTGGGAGGCTGGCCTTACGGCTACAGCTCCTTCCGCGTGGACCTGAGCAAGCACCTCAAGCCGGGCGCGGAAAATGTGCTGGCGGTGCGCATCGACAATCCGCCCGATTCCTCGCGCTGGTATCCGGGCGGCGGCATCTACCGCAATGTATGGCTGGTGAAAGCCGCGCCGCTGCACGTGGCGCATAACGGCACCTTCGTCACCACGCCCATCGTCAAGGCCGGCGAGGCCACGGTGGACGTGCAGGTGACGCTGGAGAATAGCGGCGGCGCCACCGCCGCGCAGGTGTCGACCGCCATTTACGCGCTGGATGCGGCGGGCCGCCGCACCGGGCCGGCGCTGGCACAAAGCAGCCCGTCGGCGCTGACCAAGGTGGGCGCGGGGCGCCAGATCCTGCTGGCGCAGTCGCTGCAGCTGGCGCAGCCCAAATTCTGGAGCCCCGCCAAGCCGCAGCGCTACGTGGCGGTGACCACCGTGTCCGGCGAGGGCAAGGTGACGGACGAAGTGGAAACGCCGTTCGGCGTGCGCACGGTGGCCTTCGAGGCCGGGCGTGGGCTGATACTGAACGGTGAGCATGTGCCCATCCAGGGCGTGTGCATGCACCACGACCTGGGGGCGCTGGGCGCCGCGCTGAACGTGCGCGCGCTGGAGCGTCAGCTCGAGATCCTGCGCGACATGGGCGTGAACGCCATCCGCACCACGCACAACCCGCCCGCGCCGGAAATGCTGGAGCTGGCCGACCGCATGGGCTTCCTCATCGTGGAGGAGGCCTTCGACGCCTGGCGCCTGAGCAAGAAGAAGAACGACTACGGCCGCCTGTACGACGAATGGCACGAGAAGGACTTGCGCGCCATGGTGAAGCGCGACCGCAACCACCCCAGCATCATCATGTGGAGCATAGGGAACGAGATCCGCGAGCAGGGCGAACCGGAGGGCTGGAAGATGGCGGCCCACTTGGCGGACATCGTGCGCAGCGAGGACCGTACGCGCCTGACCACGGCCGGATTCAACCACGTGGTCTCAGGCTACAACGGCTTCCAGACCGCCGTGGACGTGGTGGGCTTCAACTACAAGCCGTGGGAGTACCCGACCTTCCACAAGAGCGCCCCGCACATCCCGGTGATAGGCAGCGAGACCGCGTCCACCGTCAGCTCGCGCGGCGAATACTTCTTCCCGGTGAGCGACGACAAGTCGAAAGGCCTGGCCAATTTCCAGGTCAGCAGCTACGACCTGTCTGCGCCGCGCTGGGCCTCCGCGCCGGAGCTGGAGTTCAAGGGCCTGGACGACAATCCTTTCGTGGCGGGCGAATTCGTCTGGACCGGTTTCGATTACCTGGGCGAGCCCACGCCCTACAACGCGGACAGCACCAACGCGCTGAACTTCACCGATCCGGCCGCCCGCGCGCGCGCCGAGAAGGAACTGGCGGAGCTGAGCAAGGTGAAAGTGCCGTCGCGCAGCTCATACTTCGGCATCGTGGACCTGGCGGGCTTCAAGAAGGACCGCTACTACCTGTACCAGGCGCGCTGGCGGCCGGAGCTGCCAATGGCGCACCTGCTGCCGCACTGGAACTGGCCGGAGCGGGTGGGGCAGGTCACGCCGGTGCACCTGTACACCTCCGGCGACGAGGCGGAGCTGTTCCTGAACGGGAAATCGCTGGGCCGCAAGCAGCGCGGCGCGCGCGACTACCGCCTGCGCTGGGACGACGTGGTTTACCAGCCGGGCGCGCTGAAAGCGGTCGTGTACAAGCAGGGCAAGCCCTGGGCCGAGGATACGGTGCAGACGGCGGGCAAGGCCGCCAGGCTGGCGCTGACGGCGGACCGCAGCGCGCTGCAGGCCGACGGCAAAGACCTGTCCTTCGTCACGGTGGCGATCACCGACAAGGAAGGCCGGCCGGTCCCCCGCAGCAGCAACGCGGTGCGCTTCACCGTCAGCGGACCGGGCGAGCTGGTGGCCACCGACAATGGCGACGCCACCAGCCTGGTGTCCTTCCAGTCGCCCGAGCGCGCGGCCTTCAATGGCCTGGCGCTGGCCATCGTGCGGACCAGGGCGGGGCAAGCCGGCGCGATCACGGTGACCGCGTCCAGCGACGGCCTGGCGGGCGCCAAGGTGACGCTGAACAGCAAGGCGCAGCCCTGACAAGGCTCAGGCAGGCCTCAGGCAGCGGCGGCGCGCTCAGTCCGCGCCGGGTGCGCCTTCGTAGTTGACGGGCAGCCAGCGGTAGCCGGGGCTCGCGCCGCCTGGTGCGCCGATGCGGCCCAGGCCGGGGAAGGCGATGTGGGCGGCGCCCACCACCATGCGCTGGCTGGCGGCCATGTCCAGCAAGGCCCGGCGCTGGCGTTGCGCGTCGGCGGCGTCGCTGTCGTACTTGACGGTGGCTTCCGGATGCGGGAACTGCAGCGGGGCCACGTGCACAATGTCGCCCCAGACCAGCAATTGCCGTCCCCGGCTTTCCACCAGATAGGCCGCGTGCCCGGGTGTATGGCCCGGCGCGGGCAGGGCGCGCACGCCCGGTTCCAGCTGGCCGAAGGCGGCGTAGGGCTGGAAGCGGCCTGCGGCCTGGTAGGGCGCCACGGCGGCGCGCGCGCTGTCGAAGAAGCTGCGCAGGAATTCCGGTGCGGCCGCCTGCGCCGATGCGCTCAGCCAGTAGTGCGCTTCGCCCTGCGCCATGCGCAGCACGGCGTTGGGAAAGGCCGCCGCGCCCTGGCGCATCACGCCGCCGGCGTGATCCTTGTGCAGATGGGTGAGCAGCACGGTGTCCACCTGCTCCGGCTTGTAGCCTGCGGCGCGCAGGTGCTCCAGCAGCTTGCCGCAGCAGTCGCCGTACAGCGCGCCGGCGCCTGCGTCGACCAGTATCAGGCGGCTGCCGGTGTTGATGAGGAAGGCGCTGATGGAGCCTTGCAGCGGCTGCGCCAGGCCGGCGTCGTCCAGCCCGCGCCCGATCTGCGCCGGGGTGATGTTGTTCATCACCGTGTCGATGGGGAAGGCGTGCGTGCCGTCGGACAGCACGGTGATTTCAAAGTCGCCCAGCATCATGCGGTAGTAGCCGGGCGCCTGGCTGCGCACTTGCGGCGCGCCCGCCTGGGCGGGCGGAGCCAGCGGCGCAAACTGCAGCATGGCTGCGGCCATGAGCGGAAGCGTGAATCGGGTGGTGGTCGCAGCCATGGCGGGGCCGATCAGGAACGCAGGAAGGCCAGCAGCTCGGCGTTGAGCTTGTCCTTGTGCGTGGCGGGCAGGCCGTGTGGCGCGCCTTCGTACACGCTCAGCGTACCCTGCGGCAGCAGCTCCACGGCGCGGCGCGCGGTGGCGGCGATCGGCACGATCTGGTCGTCGTCGCCGTGGATCACCAGCGTGGGCACCGTCATCTTTTTCAGGTCTTCGGTGAAGTCGGTTTCCGAGAACTGCTTGATGCAGGCGTAGGCGCTGCGGATGCTGCACTGCATGCCTTGCAGCCAGAAGGTGTCGCGCAGGCCCGGCGAGTCCTTGGCGCCTTCGCGGTTGAAGCCGTAGAAGGCGGTGGTTAGATCCTTGAAGAACTGCGAGCGGTCGGCCTGCACCGCGCTGCGGATGCCGTCGAACACTTCCATCGGCACGCCGTTCGGATTGGCCGGACCGACCAGCATTTGCGGCGTGACCGCGCCCACCAGCACCGCGCGCGCCACGCGGTCCGTGCCGTGGCGGCCGATATAGCGCGCCACTTCGCCACCGCCGGTGGAGTGGCCCACCAGGGTGGCACCGGTCAGGTCCAGCGCGTCGATCAGCGTGGCCAGGTCGTCGGCGTAGGTGTCCATGTCGTTGCCGTGCCACGGCTTGCTCGACAGGCCGTGGCCACGGCGGTCGTGCGCGATCACGCGGTAGCCGTGTTCGGCCAGGAACATCATCTGGTCTTCCCAGGCGTCGCCCTGCAGCGGCCAGCCGTGGCTGAACACCACGGCCGGGCCGTGGCCCCAGTCCTTGAAGTTGATCAGCGTGCCGTCGCGGGTGGTGACGGTATTGATGGTGCGGGTAGTGGTCATGGCAAGTCCTTGCAGGTTGGTCAAGCTTGCATTCTGGGCAGCGCACGATTGCCCGTCTATCTGGACTAAGGGATAGATGCAACTCCAACTTCATTGCGCGGCGCGCAAAAATGTTCGGCGCGCGGCGCGTATTCCCCGGCGCAGGCGGCGCAGCTACAGTCGGTTCCCATCCCCACACTCCGGAGCGCCGTGATGAAACGCCTAACCTTTCAACAGAAACTCTGGCTGCCGCTGGCGGCCTGCCTGCTGTGCATCTGCGTCTTGTCGCTGCTGCACGCCTTTGAAACCCGCACCTTGCGCTATGAGGAGCGCAAGGCCAACCTGGCCGATGTGGATCAGGCCGCGCTGTCTATCGTGCGCGGCTTGGCCGCAGCGGCCAGGGCGGGAGAAATCAGCCAGGCGGAAGCGATGGCCGAGGCCAGGCGCGTGCTGCGCCATATCCGCTATGGGCAGGACGGCTACGTCGCCATCCTGGGGCTGGACGGCAGCGCTGTGCAAAACCCGGGCAACCCGGCCAACGACGGCAAGTCCATGCTGGATTTCCGCGATCCGGCCGGCCGCTACGTATTCCGCGAAGTGGCCAGCATGGCGGCTTCCGCCCAGGGCGAGGGCTATCTGTCCTATCTTTGGCTGCGCCCCGGTCAGAGCGCGCCGTCCGCCAAGTTGAGCCGGATAGTGAGTTACCAGCCGTGGGGCTGGGCTTTGGTGGCGGGCGTGTACACGGACGATATCGACGCCGCCTTCCACGCTTCGCTGTATCGGGCGCTGGCGGTGACCGCGCTGCTGTGCGCCCTGCTGGCTGCCGTGGTGGTGCTGGTCAACCGCAGCTTGCAGAGGGCGCTGGGCGGCAGCCCTGAATATGCGGTGGAGGTGGCGCGGCAGATCGCGGCCAACAACCTCGGCATGGCCGTCGCCACCGCGCCGGGAGACGAGGACAGTCTGCTGCACGCAATGAAAACCATGCAGCAGAACCTGGCCGGCATGATAGGGGCCATCAGCGGCAGCGCCGTCACCATTGCCGCGGCCTCCTCGCAGATTGCCACCGGCAACCTGGATCTGTCGGCGCGCACGGAGAGCCAGGCCAGCTCGCTGGAGGAAACCGCCGCATCGATGGAGCAGCTCACGCAGACCGTGGCGCAGAACGCCGAGCATGTCCGGCAGGCCAACCGGCTGGCGGGGGAGGCGGGCGATGTGGCGCACCGTGGCGGGCAAGCAGTGGCGGAGGTGGTGCAGACCATGCACGCCATCCACGCCAGCGCCAGCCGCATCGAGGCCATCACCGGCGTGATCGACGGCATCGCGTTTCAGACCAATCTGCTGGCGCTGAACGCGGCGGTGGAGGCGGCGCGGGCCGGGGAGCAGGGCAAGGGATTCGCGGTGGTGGCGGCCGAAGTGCGCGGCCTGGCCCAGCGCAGTGCGGCCGCCGCGCGCGAGATCAAGACGCTGATCGACGGCGCGGTGCGCGGCATTGCCGAGGGCAGCGGCAAGGCCGCCCGCGCCGGCGGCACGATGGACGAGGTGGTGGCCAGCGTCACCCGCATGCGCACGGTGCTGGCCGGCATAGGCGAGGCGTCCAGCGAGCAAAGCACCGGCATCGGCCATGTTCACGCGGCCATTGCCGATATGGACGCGGCGACCCAGCAGAACGCGGCGCTGGTGGAGCAGGCCGCTGCGGCGGCGGGCAGCCTGAGCGACCAGGCTGGCGTGCTGGCCGCCCTGGTGGGCCGTTTCCGGCTGGCGCGCCAGCCGCTGCGCTTGCAGGGCGGTGTGCGCTAGCCGCCGCCAGGATCAGGTCAGCGGCTGCGCCAGGTGCTCGGCCAGCAGGTCGACAAAGGCCTTGATCGCCTGGGAGCCGCGCCGGTTGGCGGCGTACATGGCGTAAAGGCCGATTTCCATCTCGCCCGGATTGGCCTGGTAGCCGCCCAGCAGGGGCTGCAGCGTGCCGGCGGCCAGGTCGCCGCGCACCAGCCAGTCCGGCAGCATGGCGATCCCCACGCCGTCGAGCGCGGCGCGGCGCAGCATTTCCGAATTATTGATGGTGAGCGTGCCGCGTACCGGCAGTTCGGTGAAGCCGGCGCCGGCCTGCTGGGATTGCAGGCGCCAGCCGCGCCGCGCTACGCCGTAGGAAAACAGCAGGCAGTTGTGGCGCAGCAGATCCTCCGGCGCTTCCGGCGTGCCGTGCCGTTCCAGATATGCCGGACTGGCGCAAATGACGCGCTGGTGGCCGCTCAGGCGGCGCGCGATCAGGTTGGGCTGCTGCTGCGCCGCGCCGATGCGGATCGCCACGTCGATGCTGTCGTCCACCATATTGCTCACCGCATCGCTCAGGTGCAGGTCGAGCTCCAGCCGGGGATGGCGGCGTGCCAGCTCGCCCAGCAGCGGCGCGATAAACATGGTGCTGAACGTGACCGGGGCCGACACCCGCAGCAAGCCGCCGGCCTGGCCGTGGCGGGCTGCGGCCGCGTCGTCGGCCTGGTCCAGCTGCGCCAGGATGGCCTGCGCGCTGGCGTAGTACTGCTGGCCGCTGTCGGTCAGCGTGACCTTGCGCGTGGAGCGGTTCAGCAGCGCCGTGCCGACACGCTTTTCCAGCGCATCGACCAGCCGCGTCACCGACGACGCGGCCACCCCCAGCTGGCGCGCCGCCGGCGAAAACCCGCCGCTGGCCGCCACCAGGCAAAACGCCTTCAATTCCGCAAAACGATCCATCAGTGTTCCTTCATCTTTGCGCGCAGCGCAATGGTGTTGTCGGCCCCGCCCGGATTATCGGCGCGTCCCGGCGCCGCTACAGTGGCTGCATTCAATTACACGGAGCCGAATATGAAAAACATCCTGCAAACCATGACCCTGGGCGGCCTGCCCCTCAGCAGCCGCATCGCCATGGCCCCCGTCACCCGCTCCCGCGCAGGCGACGGCGGCGTGCCGACGGCGCTCAACGCAGAATATTACCTGCAGCGCGCAACGGCGGGGCTGATTATCAGCGAAGCCACCAATGTATCGCCCAACTCGGCCGCCTTCGAGCTGGCCCCCGGCATCTACAGAGAGGCGCAGCTGGCCGGCTGGAAGCAGGTCGCCGCCGCTGTGCATAGCCGGGGCGGGAAGATCTTCATGCAGCTGTGGCACGGCGGCCGCGTGGGCAGCTACGCGCTGCTCGACGGCCGCCAGCCGCTCTCGCCGTCCGGCTTCAACGACGACCTGGGCATGCTGCAGGTATATGGCGCGCTGCGCAACGGCTATTACACGCGCCTGGCGGCTTCGCCTTCGCGCGCCATGAGCGTGGCCGAGATCCACGAGGCGGTGGCCGAATTTGGCGCCGGCGCCGCCAACGCGCTGCGGGCCGGCCTGGATGGCGTGGAGATCCACGCGGCCAACGGCTACCTGCCGCAGCAGTTCCTCTCGCCCCATGTCAACCGGCGCAGCGACGAATTCGGCGGCAGCGTGGAAAACCGCGCGCGCTTCCTGCGCCTGGTGATCGAGGCGGTGCTGCGGGCAGTGCCGCCGGAGCGCGTGGGAGTGCGCATCTCGCCCTTTGCGCTGTATAACAATGCGCTCGACGAGGACGCCGCCGAGACTTACGCCTACGTTTTGCGCATGCTCGACAGCTACGGTATTGGCTACGTGCACGGCGCCGACACCAACGCCTGGGGCGGTAGCAGCGACATGGCGCAGCTGCTGCAGCTTATCCGCAGCAATTACGGCGGCGTGGTGATCGCCAACGCTGGCCTGTCGCCGGAGCAGGCCGAGCACCTGGTTGCCTTTGGGCGCGCGGACATGGTTGCCTTCGGCCGGCAGTTCATCGCCAATCCCGACCTGGTGGCGCGCATTGCCCGCAACGGCCCGTACAACGAGCCCGATCCGTTCAGCTTCTACGGCGGCGGCGCGCGCGGCTACACCGACTACCCGGCATTGTGAACATCACACTTTGGTATGAGGCGGCATACCAAGGTCTGATTTTCAGGCCGCCGTCCGCTATCTATAGTGGTCAGCATCCCGCAGCTTTGCGGCTTGTACCGATCCGGAGGGAGTCATGCCAGTCGAACTGTTAGCCCGTTGGCGCCGCCGTCCGCGCCGCGCCACCGCCGAGTGGCTGGTGCTGGCGCTGGTGCTGTTGATGAGCGGCCTGATGGCCGTGTATTTCATCTGGACCGAGCGCCGCCTGCTGCTCGGCTCCGACATCGAACGCATGCGCATGCAGACGCTGATCATCGACGAGAATCTGCAGCACCAGCTGGAGGGCGTGCGCAATGCGCTCGACAGCGCGCGCGCCGCCTTCGGCTCGCCGGGCAGCGTGGGCACCTGCGCCAGCGACTGCCGCCGCCTGCTGCTGCAGTCGCTCAAGCGCGCCATGCCGGGCGTGCGGGCGCTGGTGGTGGTGGACCGCGAGGGCCGCATCCAGGTGTCGGATGACGACCTGCGCGACGCCCGCCTGGACGACAAACTCTACACCAGCCAGGTGGCGCATATGCGCTCGCCGGACACACTGTACCTGTCGCAGCCCTACGAAAACACGCCCGGCGTGTTCAACATCAAGCTGTCGCTGGCGATGGTGGACGGCGCGGGGCACAATGCGGGCGCGGTCAGCGCCATCCTCAACCCCGAGTATTTCGATGCGGTGATGCGCTCGGCGCTGTACGCGCCCGATATGAGCAGCGCCATCACCGACGGCAGCGGGCGCCGCATCCTGTACGTGCCGGCCAACCCGGCGGCCATGCGCGCCGATGCCGCCGCCGATCTCTTTTTTCGTTATCATCTGCACAGCGCCTTGCCGCTGACGGTGCTGGGCGGCGACCGCCGCCTGGTGGTCCAGCGCACCATGGCGCTGCGCGAGCTGGGACTGGACAAGGCGCTGATCGTGAGCCTGACGCGCAGCCAGGACAAGATAGAGGCGGGCTGGCACAACCTGGCCTGGATCAGCGGCATGGCCTGGCTGCTGACGGGCGTGGCGGGGGCGGGCGGGCTGGCGCTGGCCCAGCGCCGCCGCATGGCGCTGGAGCAGCTGGCGCTGGAGGGCGAGGAGGAGCGCGCCGCCGCCGCCGAGCGGGTGGAGCTGGCGCTGAACGGCGCCAACCTGGGCCTGTGGGACTGGGACCTGGTGCGCGACGTGCGCACCGGCGACGCGCGCGCCGCCGCCATGCTGGGCTATCTGCCCGGTGAGCTGCCCACGGCGCCGGGCAACTGGCGCGCCCTGGTGCATCCGGACGACTGGGAGGCGCTGGACGCCGCGCTGGCCGGCCACCTGGAGGACGGCAGCCGTTCCTACGAAGCCGAGTACCGCATGCGCCACCGCGCCGGGCACTGGATCTGGCTGCAAAGCCGGGGCAAGGTGAGCGAGCGCGCGCCGGACGGCACGGCGCTGCGCATGGTGGGCACGCGCATGGACATCAGCGCGCGCAAGCTGGCCGAGGCGGAAATCGCCCACCTGGCGTTCTACGACGGCCTGACCAAGCTGCCCAACCGGCGCCTGTTGCTGGACCGGCTGGGCCACGCCATCGCCAAGTCCGAGCGCGGCGCCTGCCACGGCGCGGTGCTGTTCGTGGACCTGGACAATTTCAAGTCCCTCAACGACACGCTGGGCCACGAAATGGGCGACCGCCTGCTCGAGATGGTGGCCTTCCGCCTGCAGCAGGTCACGCGCGACAGTGACACCGTGGCCCGGCTGGGCGGCGACGAGTTCGTGATCCTGCTCGAAGTGCTGGGCGCGAGCGCGCAGGAGGCGGCGGCCCATGCCGAGGTGGTGGCGCAGAAGGTGGTCAGCGCGCTGAGCCTGAGCTATCCGCTGGACGGCCACGAGCTGCGCAGCACGCCCAGCATAGGCGTGGTGCTGTTCGGCGCGGGTAACCACACCATCAGCGACCTGCTGCGCCAGGCCGACATGGCCATGTACGAGGCCAAGGCGGCGGGCCGCGCCACCTTCCGCTTCTTCGATCCGCTGATGCAGGCGGCGCTGGACGCCACCGCCATGCTGGAATCGGACCTGCGCTTTGCGCTGGCGCGCGCCGAGCTGGAATTGCACTACCAGCCGGTGGTGGACGCGGACGGGCGGCCCACCGGCGCCGAAGCGCTGCTGCGGTGGCGGCATCCGCGCCGCGGCCTGGTGCCGCCGGCCGAATTCATTCCGCAGGCGGAAAAGAGCGGGCTGATTATCGATATCGGCGACTGGGTGCTGGCCACCGCCTGCCGCCAGCTGGTGCAGTGGCAGGAGTCGCCCTGCACGCGCGGGCTCACCGTGGCGGTCAATGTCAGCGCGCGCCAGTTCCGCCAGCCGGACTTCGCCGAGCATGTGCTGCAGATCGTCGCCGGCACCGGCGCCGATCCGCGCCTGCTGAAACTGGAGCTGACCGAAAGCATGCTGCTGGCCGACGTGGACGACATCATCGCCAAGATGGCGCGGCTGAAGGCCTGCGGCGTGGGCTTCTCGCTGGACGATTTCGGCACCGGCTATTCCTCGCTCAGCTATCTGCAGCGGCTGCCCATCGAGCAGCTGAAGATAGACCGCTCCTTCGTGCGCGACATGCTGCGCGCGCCGAACGCGGCCACCATCGTGCGCAGCATCGTCACGCTGGCGCACGGCATGGGCTTGTGCGTGGTGGCCGAGGGCGTGGAGACCCCGGCGCAGCGGGACGCGCTGTGCCAGATCGGCTGCGACGGGCTGCAGGGCTACCTGTTTGGCCGCGCCGAACCGGCCGATACTATACTTTGGTCTAAGATTATTCCCGTGGCGGTGGAATTATAATAAGAAGATATCACTCCGCATGGGAAGGGCAGGGCATGGTCAGGGTTCAAGGCAGCCCCTTGTTGTCGCTGTTGCTGGTCGGCCTGACGCTGGCCATATTCGCCGTCGACGCGTTTACGCCGCTGGATGTGGCCATCGCCGTCATGTACGTGGTGGTGGTGCTGCTCTCGGCCAGCGTGTGGCGCCGGCGCGGCGTGATACTCACCAGCGCCGTGTGCCTGGGGCTTACTGTGCTGGCCTATGCCTTCTCGCACGCGGCCATGTTCTCCGGCCCCGCCTCCGGCCGCATGGTGGTCAGCCTGGCCGCCATCGGCATCGTTGCCTACCTGGCGCTGCGCTGGCAGGCCGCCACCAATGCGCTGATCGCGCGCGAGGAAGCGCTGCATCGCTCGCAGTCGCAGCTGGCCCATGTCACCCGTGTAACCATGCTGGGCGAGCTGGCCGCGTCCATTGCCCACGAAGTGAACCAGCCGCTGGCGGCCATCACCACCAATGGAGGTGCGAGCCTGCGCTGGCTGAACCGCGCGGAGCCGGATTTGGACGAAGCGCGCGCCGCCATCGGCAGCGTGCTGGAGGAGGCGGGCCGCGCCAGCGAAGTGATACGCCGTATCCGCGCGCTGGCGCGCCGCAGCGATCCGCGCCACCTGCCGCTGTCGCTGAACGAGGTGGCGCAGGAAGCGGCGCGCCTGGTGCGGCGCGAGCTGGCCAGCCACCAGGTCTCGCTCAACCTGGACCTGGCGCCGGACCTGCCGCAGGTATGCGGCGACCGCGTGCAGCTGCAGCAGGTGCTCATCAATTTGTTGATGAACGCCATGCAGGCCATGCAGCATTGCGCGCCCGGCGAGGCCTTGCTGCTGCTGCAGACCCGCATCCACGAGCAGGGCGGCGTGGTGTGCAGCGTGGCCGACACGGGCCCCGGCATTCCGCCTGAGCACCTGCCCAAGCTGTTCGACGCCTTCTTCAGCACCAAGGAGGAAGGCATGGGCATGGGCCTGCCGATCTGCCGCTCGATTATCGAAACCCACGGCGGCCGCATCTGGGCGGGCATGCCGCCGCGCGGCGCCATGCTGTGCTTTTCGCTGCCCGTCACGGAGGAGTGTTCCGCATGAACGTGTATATCGTCGACGACGACGCGCCGCTGCGCGCAGCCATTTCCAGCCTGCTGCGCTCCGTCGGCCTGCGCGTGTTCGATTTCGGTTCCGTGCCGCAGTTCCTGGCGCACCAGCGCGAGGAGGCGGCCAGCTGTTTGCTGCTGGACGTGCGCCTGCAAGGCATCAGCGGGCTGGAATTCCAGGCCGAACTCAATCGCGACGGCGTGTCCCTGCCGGTGGTCTTCATGACCGGCCATGGCGACATTCCCATGTCGGTGCGCGCCATGAAGGCCGGGGCGCTGGATTTCCTGGCCAAACCCTTCCGCGACCAGGACCTGATCGATGCGGTGAATTCTGCGCTGGAAGTGGACCGTGGCCGCAGGCAGCACAACCAGGCGCAGCATGCCTTGCAGGCGTGCTACCAGTCGCTCACGCCGCGCGAGCGCGAGATCATGGCGCTGGCCGCCAGCGGCTTGATGAACAAGCAGATCGCCGGCCAGGTGGGCACCAGCGAGATCACGGTCAAGATCCATCGCGGCAACGCCATGCGCAAGATGCAGGCGCGCACCTTTGCCGACCTGGTGCGCATGGCCGAGGCGCTGGGCATCGACACTGCACGCAAAGGATAATCTCTCTATACCCTTGTATGATTCCGCTACCAAGGCGCACACGGTATCTTGTTCCCATGCAGATTCAGGGAGTAAGCCGTGTCCAGTTCCACCACCAGCAGTACCAACCTTAGTGCCCGCGTAGCCATCGTCGACGACCACGACGCCGTGCGCGGCGCCGTCAGCAGTCTGCTGCGCTCCAGCGGCTATACCGTCACCGAATTCGATAGCGCCGAAAGCCTGCTGGCCGCCGGCGCCCAGCACGACTATAACTGCATCATCAGCGACCTGCAGATGCCTGGCATGAGCGGCCTGGAACTGCTGGAGCACCTGCGCCGCAACGGCTGCGGCGTGCCGCTGATTATGCTCACCGCCTTCCCCGAGCCTGCAGTGCGCCAGCGCGCGCAGCAGGGCGGCGCGGCCGCCTTCCTGAGCAAGCCATTCCAGTGCGACGAGTTGATGCACTGGGTTGCGCTATGCGTTGCCGAGTCCAACCCTTCCTCCGCCCCGTCCACCATCTAGGGAGCTAAAGCATGAGCACAACCATGAGCACAGCCATGAACACCGTTACGAGCAGCCTTCCGTCCGGCGCCGCGCCGCAGTTGCGCCTTCCGTCCGCGCCACGGCTGCGATGGAGCGCCTGCCATTCGCGCTGGGCCGCGTATGCGCTGCTGGTGTGCCTGATCACCGCCAGCGTGGCTTTATCTGTGCTGATAGAACGCTCGTCCGGCTCCGGCATGACGCGCCTGGTCCACCTGTTCGACATCGTGGCGCTGCTCACCGGCGCCTTCCTGCTGTACCACGTCCGTGCCCGCTTCCGCGTCGAGCAGCAGCTGGTGCACCAGGCCGGGCACGATCCGCTGACCGGACTGGCCCACCGCCGCTCCTTTGAAGCGCGCCTGCGCAGCCTGCCCGTGCGGCCGCACGCCGTGGTGCTGGGCACCATAGACCGCTTCTCGCGCATCGTGGGCGGCTATGGCCACGGCTTCGGCGACCGCATGATCATCGGCCTGACCAGCCGCATCCGCCAGGCCGCGGAGGCGCGCGGCGGCGAGGTGTATCGCCTGGACGGCGCCAACTTCGCTATCCTCTACCAGGGCCGTCTCGACAGCCCCGAATTCGACGCGGCCATCTCGGCGCTGCGGGCGGAAGTGGGCCAGCCCTACGTGTGCGAAGGCCACGAAGTGTTCACCACGCTGAGCCTGGGCGCCGTGTGCTACCCGCAGGACGGCGCCGAGCCGGAGATTTTGCTGAGGAACGCCGACGCCGCGCTGCAGGCGGCGCGCCAAGCCGGCGGCGACACGCTGGTGCATTACTCGGAAAGCTTGAACGCGCAGGCTGGCTTGCGGCTGGACCTGGAAGCCCAGCTGCGCCGCGCGGTGGAGCGCCAGGAACTGGAGCTGCACTACCAGCCGCAGCAATCGCTGTCCGACGGCGGCCTGATAGGCTTCGAGGCCCTGATACGCTGGCGCCGCGGCGAGGAGCTGGTGTCGCCGGCCCACTTCATTCCGCTGGCCGAGGAGTCGGGCCTGATCGTCTCCATCGGCGAGTGGGTGCTGGAGGAAGTGTGCCGCCAGCTCAGCCAGTGGCAGGCCGACAGCGGCCGCCGGCTGGTGGTGGCGGTGAACATCTCGCCGCGCCAGTTCGCCGCGCCGGGCTTCCTGGCGCATATCGAAGCGCTGCTGGCCAGCACCCATATTGACCCGTCCAGCATAGAGCTGGAGATTACGGAAGGGGTGATGATGGAGAACGCCGAAAGCGCCATCGTGCTGCTGCAGCGCCTGCGCGCACTGGGCCTGCGGCTGTCGATCGACGATTTCGGCACCGGCTATTCCAGCCTGGCCTACCTGAGCCGCTTCCCCATCGACAAGCTCAAGATCGACCAGTCCTTCGTGCGCAATATGGGCACCGTCAAGCAGCAGAGCGCCATCGTGCAGGCCACCATAGGCCTCGGCCACAGCCTGGGCATGACGGTGATCGCGGAGGGTGTGGAGACCGAAGCCCAGCGCGCGCTGCTGCACAGCTGGCAGTGTGACGAGATCCAGGGCTATCACTACAGCCGGCCCTTGCCCGCCCGCGCCGCATTGAATTTCCTGCAAGGCAGCGTGCAGCTGCGCGCCGCCTGAACCTATCCCCACACCGGAGACCGACAATGAACTGGTTCTATCACCTGAAGATTGCTCACAAACTGCTGGCCGCCGTGGCCGCCGTGATGGCGCTGACCGTGGCGCTGGGCGTGTTTTGCTTCCTGCAATTGCGGCATCTGCACAGCGTCAACAACGACATCACGCAGCGCTGGGCGCCTGCGGTGCGCAACGTGCTGCTGGTGAAATCCAGCCTGCTGCGCTTCCGCACCTACGAGCTGCAGCACGCGCTGTCGACCCAGCCGGTGGAATTCGACTACTACGAAGCGCAGATGAACGGCGAAATGGCGGAGATGCGGCGGGCGCTGGCGCTGTACGCGGCGGTGCCCAAGTCCGGCGCCGAGCAGGCCGACTTCGCCAAGTTCCGTTCCGCGCTGGATTCCTACGCCGCGGCGGTGCGCCAGGTGGTGCAGCTGGACCGCGCAGGCAACCACGCAGGCGCCATGGCGCTGCTGCGCGGCGAATCGCGCACCTATAATTTCGAGGCGACGGACCTGGTGGGGCGCCTGGTGGCGGCGGGAGAGCAGGGCAGCGACGCGGCGGCGGCCTCCGCAGCCGGCGCCTACGCCAAGTCGCGCAGCATGATTACCGCGCTGATCGCGGCCACGGTGGTGCTGGGCATGCTGATGGCGGCCTGGGTGGCGCGCCTGATCTCGCGGCCTTTGCAGCAAGCGGTGGACATCGCACGGCGCGTGGCGGGCGGCGACCTGCGCGCCGTGGCGGCAACTTGCTGGCGTGACGAAACCGGCGATCTGCTGCGCGCCCTGAACGGCATGAGCGCCCGCTTGCAGCAGATGGTGGGCCAGGTGCGCGGCGGCGCGGACACGGTGGCTGCGGCCTCCGCGCAAATTGGCGCCGGCAATGCCGACCTGGCCAGCCGCACCGAGCGCCAGGCCGCGTCGCTGGAGGAAACCGCCGCCACGATGGAGCAGCTCACCGTCACCGTGGGCCACAATGCCGACAAGGCGGAGCAGGCGCACGGCCTGATGGAGCGCACCGCCGCCGAGGCGCAGCAGGCCGAGCGCGCGGTGGGCGCCATGCTGGCCACCATGGAAGGCATAGACGCGTCGTCGCGCCGTATCGGCGACATCGTGGGCCTGATGGACGGCATCGCTTTCCAGACCAATCTGCTGGCGCTGAACGCTGCGGTCGAAGCGGCGCGGGCGGGCGAACAGGGACGCGGCTTCGCCGTGGTGGCGGGCGAAGTGCGCAGCCTGGCTCAGCGCAGCGCGCAATCGGCCAGGGAGATCAAGCAGCTGATCGCCGCGTCCATCGAACAGGTAGGCGAGGGCAGCCGCGTGGTGCGCGGCGCCGGCTCCGCCATAGGCGCGGTAACCGGCGGCGTGCAGCGCGTGGCAGGGCTGGTGGCCGACATCAGCTCCGGCAGCCGCGAGCAGAGCATAGGACTGCAGCAGCTCAACGCCACGCTGGCCGAACTGGACGGCGCCACCCAGCAGAATGCATCGCTGGTGGAGGAGTCGCTTGCCGCCACGCTGTCGCTGGGCGAGCAGGCGCAGCGCCTCACGCGCAGCGTGGACCTGTTCCGCCTGCAGGACGAGAAGCTGGAAGAAGGAGTGATCGACATGGCCATCTCCGCGCCCGCGCCCGCGCGCGGCGCCTTGCGCGGCGGCGCGGTGCGCCGGCCGGTCTACGTGGCGGGCGTGGTCTGAGCGTGCTAGGCCACGACGGTGACCACGTTGAGCAAGCCCTCGCGCGCCATCTTGGCGTAGGGGCAGACGCGTTCGGCGTTGCGCACCAGTTCTTCCGCCGTGCCCTGGCGCAGGCCGGGCAGGCGGATCTTCACGTTGGCCATGAGCAGATACATGCCGTCCACCGGATCGCGCGCGAACGACACCGCAACCTCGACGGAACAGCCGGCGGCGCTGAGTCCCGCCTTGGCCGCCAGCAGGTACAGCACGCCGTGGAAGCAGGCCGCAAAGCCCGCCGCGAACAGCTGCTCCGGATTGGTGCCGCCGCCCGGGCCGCCCAGTTCGGGCGGCAGGCGCAGCGCCAGCTCCAGGTTGCCGTCGTCCGAGCGCGCCACACCCGAGGCGCGTCCGTGTCCAGCCTCGCCGCCGGTCACGGTCACTGTGGTGGTGTAGAGCGGCTGGATGTCCTGGCCGACGTATTTGTCGAGCAGCGACAAGGGCGGCGCGGTTGGTGCTGGCGGCTTCATTTTCTGGTGGTCTCCTGGTGGCGGGTGCGCGGATGCGCACGGTGCGGGCCAGTGTAGGCCGGCGCCGCCGCCGCCGGTAGATACGCGCCGGGGTGCACGCTGGTGAGCGCCGTGCACCAGTGCTGGCCGCGTGTTTTGCTGCGTGCGCGTATTGGTGCCTGGCGCTCACCAGCGTGAGGCCCTCCATGCGTCTACCGGAGCAGCTGGCGCGCTCCTAGAATGATTCTGTGCCGCGAGCTTCCGCAAGCGGACTAATACCCAACCAGGAGATCATCATGACGCAGCGTATCAACTACCAGGAGCAATCCCCCGAGCTGTTCAAGAAACTCGTCGAACTCAATACCGTCATCAAGCAGGGCGCGATTGAAGAATCCATCCTCGACCTGGTGGCCATCCGCGCATCCCAGATCAACGGCTGCGGATTCTGCGTGGACATGCACATCAAGCAGGCCACCATCCACGGCGAGCGCGCACTGCGCCTGCACCACCTGGCCGCATGGCGCGAATCGACACTCTTCATTCCGCGCGAGCGCGCCGCGCTGGCATGGACCGAAGTGCTGACCCGCCTGCCGGAGCAGGGCGTGCCGGACGATATCTATGAGCGCGTGCGCACGCAGCTGTCCGAAAAAGAGCTGTCCGACCTGACCTTCGAAGTCATGGCCATCAATGCGTGGAACCGCATCAACGTCGCCTTCAAGTTCGTGCCCGGCTCTTACGACAAGGCCTTCGGCCTGGACAAAGCCCACCTCGAATAAACCCCCTGGCGCGGCGCGGGGCGGCTTCCGCAGCCGTTCCCGCCAGCCGCATGGAGCCCACTATGAATGCCCCTCTACTGCCATTCGCCAGCCGTCCTGTGGCCCAGCGCATCAAGGTCTACTTGATGCACAGCTCACCCATTGTTCGCGCGGGGCTGGGCGCCATGCTGGCCGGCGAGCCGGACCTGGAAGTCAGCGCGCCGGTACAGTGGCCATGCGCCGACGAAGCCTGCGTAGTGATTGCCGATTACTTCTCCGCCCTGCGCGCCGCGCGCGATTGCGGCCAGGCCCCGGCCCAGTCGGCGCGCGCCATGCGGCTGCTGGTGGTGAGTTCGCAAGGCAAGGCGGGAGAAGTGCGGCACGCGGTCGACAGCGGCGTGCACGGCTATCTGCTGCAGGAGGCCGACGCCGGCGAGCTGCTGGAATGCGTGCGCCTGCTGGGCATAGGCGTGGGCACGGTGAAGACCCATATGAAGCAGCTGATGCACAAATTCGACGTCTCCACCCGCACGCAAGTGGTGCTGAGCGCGATGGAGCAGGGGCTGCTGGGCGTGCCTTTCAGTCCACCAGCGTGACCACGCTGAGCAGGCCTTCGCGCGCCATCTTGGCGTAAGGGCAGACGCGTTCGGCGTTGCGCACCAGTTCCTCGGCGGTGCTCTGCTTCATGCCAGGCAGGCGTACCTGCAGTGCGGACGTGAGCAGATACATGCCATCCATCGGATCGCGCGCAAACGAGACCGACGCCTCCACCGAGGTGCCGGCCGCGCTCAGGCCAGCCTTGGCCGACAGCAGGCTGATGACCCCATGAAAGCAGGCCGCAAAGCCGGCCGCAAAAAGCTGTTCGGGATTGGTGCCGCCGCCCGGGCCGCCCAGTTCGGGCGGCAGGCGCAATTGCAGCTCGAGATTGCCGTCGTCCGAGCGGGCCACGCCGGAGGCGCGCCCGTGTTCGGCCTCGCCCCCCGTCACCCGCACCGTCGTTGTATAGAGGGACTTGATATCCTGCCCTACATACTTGTCGAGCAGTGAAAGCGGCGGGGGCGCGAGCGGTTTCATTTCTTCTGCAGCCAGTTCCGTATGGTGGCCGTGCCCAGGCGCGCCTTGCCCGCCGGGACCAGGGTGCGCTCGCCCAGCAGCGCGCCGAAGTAGCGCGCGCCGGCGTCGGCTTCCACCTTGCGCGTATCGCCGATGGACACCAGGTACTGCTGCACCAGCCCGGACAGGGGGAAGGCTTCCGGACCGGCGATTTCCACCGTGCCATTGACCGGCGCGGCGGTGGCGTAATCGGCCATGGCCAGCGCCACGTCGTCCGACGAGATAGGCTGCACCAGGGCAGGGGACAGGCGCACGGTGTTGCCGTCCGCGCCGGATTGCGCTATCCCGCCGAGGAATTCGAAGAACTGGGTTGAGTGCACGATGGTGTAAGGCACCTTGCCTTCCTTGATCAATTTTTCCTGCGCTATCTTAGCCCGGAAATAGCCGCTTTCGGCCAGCAGGTCGGTGCCCACCACGGACAGGGCGATGTGGTGCTTCACGCCCGCCTCGGTTTCCGCCTTGAGCAGGTTGCGGCCGGAGGCGGTGAAGAAGGCCAGCACGTCGGCGTCCGCGAAGGACGGCGAGTTGGCCACGTCGATCACCACGTCGGCCCCGGCCAGTACCGCAGCCAGGCCCTCGCCGGTGACGGTGTTGACGCCGGAATTGGGCGAGGCCGCGATGGCCTCGTGGCCGCGTTCCTGCAGGATCTTGATGGTTTTGCTGCCTATCAGGCCGGTGCCACCAATGACGACGATTTTCATGATGAAGCTCCTCTTATTGCGCTCAGAGCGGCTGAGCTGTCCGGTTGCGGAGATCGCGGTACAAGGCCAGTGTAGGCCGCGTCCGGGCGCGCCGGTAGGCGCGTGGACGACAGCACAGTGGTGAGCGGCAGGCACCAATCAGGGCGGATCAGGGCGGGGAGAAATTGCCGATGCAGTACAGGTCCAGCGCGCGGACCTGCAAGGTGATGTAGTCGATGAAGACGCGGGTGCGGGTGGGCAGGTGGCGCCGGTTCAGGTAGCAGAGATAGTGGCCGCGGTCGTCCGGCGCGTACTGCGGCAGCACCGCCACCAGCTGCCCGCTGCGCAGCAGCTCGCACACCTGGTAGCCGGCCAGCTGCGCCAGGCCTTCGCCGTTCAGCACGGACTGCAGCACCAGGTCGGCGTCGTTGAAGGTGCAGGCGGCCTTGGGCAGCAGGGTGCGCGCCACGCCGCCCACCCGGAATTCCCATTCCTCCACGCGGCCGGTGGCGAGCCGGTAGGTGATGCAGCGGTGTTCGGCGATCTCCTCCACGCTGGCCGGCAGGCCGCACTCCTGCGCGTAGGCGGGCGAGGCGCACACCAGCAGCTGCATGGGGATGAGCTGCTTGGCCACCACCTGGCTGTCGTCCACGCGGCCGTTGCGGAAGGCCACATCGACGCGCTTGGCGATGAAGTCGGTGGGGTTGCTGTCCAATACAAGATCCACCGCAATGTCGGGATACAGCGCCCGGAAGCCGCTCAGCAGCGGCGCCACCACCTTGCGGCCGAAGCCGGCCGTGGCGCACAGGCGCAGCTGGCCGCGCGGCGCGCCCGAGCGCAGGTCGCGCATCTCCTCCACGGCCTGCACGATGCGCTCCACGCCGGGGCTGCAATACTCGTAAAATAATTCTCCCTCGCTGGTGAGGGTGGTGCTGCGGGTGGTGCGCAGGAACAAGCGC